>NZ_FZPA01000037.1 GCF_900188185.1 Sphingopyxis indica
GGCAGGGCGTTGGTGGGTTTTGAGCCCCACAAGGCGTAGAAGAGGACGTAGAGTTCGCAGGCGACGGTGAGCCAGAAGCTGTTCTGGAGGCCGACGGTGTCGGCGAGCCAGCCCTGCACGACGACGAGCGCACCGCCGGCGATCGCCATGATCAGCAGGCCCGATCCTTCCTCGGTCAGCGGACCGAGGCCCTTGATCCCCATTGCGAAGATCGCCGGGAACATGATGGAATGGCACAGTCCGACGAGGATCAGGCACCACATCGCGACCGGCCCATGCAGGGTGGCGGCGCCGATCATCACCAGAAAGGCGGCCGAGGCATAGACGGCGAGCACCTTGTTGGCGGGAAAGGCGCGCATGATGAAGGCCCCGGCAAAGCGGCCGACCATCATTCCGCCCCACAGCAGCACGAGATAATTGGCTGCCTTGGCGGGGGTGATGCCCGCGATCTCGGGCAGGATGGCGAAATTGATGAAGAGGTTCGCGACGCCGATTTCGGCGATCAGATAGATGAAGATCGCAGGGATGCCGAAGGCCAGATTGCGATGCTTGTAGATCGGGTGCGCCCAGACCTTCCACAGCGGGACGGTCGTGCGCTCGGAGGCATGGGCGCGGCGGGTTGCTGCCCCCAGAGCGGGCAGCTTCGCGCGCCAGAAGACCAGGGCGATGATGACGAGCACCGCCGCGACCATGACATAGGGCAGCTGCGTCGCCTGCGCGTCGGCCAGCCGCTCCGCCGCGGTGAGCTGCGCGCCCTCGAGCGAATTGCCCCCGGTCGTCCGGCTGAGAATGAGGTAGCCGCCGAAATAGGGCGCGAAGAAGGTCCCCATCGAATTGAACGCCTGCACCAGCGTGAGGCGCGATTCCGACGATTCCGGCGGTCCGATCACCGCGACATAGGGGTTGGCCGCAACCTGCAAGAGCGCGATGCCGCACGCGATCACGAACAGCGCGAGCAAGGTGATCTCGTATGACGGGATGCGGGCCGCCGGGACCATGCCCAGCGCACCGGCCGCCATGATCAGGAGCCCGATGATGATCGCCCTCTTATAGCCGACGCGCTCGATCAAAAAGGCCGACGGCATGGAGGCGACCGCATAGGCGATGAACCACACCGATTCGATCAGCGTCGTCTGTGTATAATCGAGCTCGAACACGCTGCGCAGATGAGGAAGCAGCGTGTTGTTGATGACCGTGATGAACCCCCACATGAAAAAGAGGCTCGCAAGCAGAGCAAGCGGCCTTCCGTAGC
>NZ_FZPA01000036.1 GCF_900188185.1 Sphingopyxis indica
TGGGAATTATATACTTGACTCCCCATTCTCCTAATCCTGTTTCTTTCGGCGGCGCTTCACGCGGCGCTCGATCTTCTTTGCCTGCTGGCCTTTGTCAGCGGGCCGGTAAGCCATCACCTTGTCGGTTACAGCGTCGAGGATTTGCTTGATGCGTTCGGTCATTCCTCTCGCTCCTTTCGTAGGAAAGAGGCAGGGCAACCATGCATTGAGTGACGCGCAGGGCATTGCTCAATGCGCTGGCGAAGGCTGGCGATTTCTGCCGCAGCCTGCCGGATCAAGTCGTAAGCCACATCGCCCGCAGGGCCTTCGAGGAAGTGTCCAGAGCACAAGTCTGCGAACTCTAACAGACGGGTTTCTAGAGCCACGGTCCTACCGAACCTCGCTGCTTTGTGGCGCTCCCAAGCCGCGTCAATCATCGCGGTTTCTTTCTCGGTCAAAGGCCGGTTTTCATCGTTCGTATTATTCATGCGATCAACTCCGCGTAGGTAATGCGCCGCCCGATGGCCGCGCTGAACAGGCGCTCAAGGCGCTGCATAGTGTGGTGGCTCACATCGCCGTCACCGAGCCGGAAAGCGAACTCTCCAACATAGCGATGCAGGTGCTTAGGGCTGGCGTGGTGATAGACACCATGCAGCCCGCGCTTGAGCAGCGCGAATACGCTCTCAATACCATTCGTGGTCACATCGCCGCGCACATATTCGCCAGCGCCGTGATTGATGCGCTCATGCTTGTAGAGCAGCCCGCCAACGCGGTTGTAGATTGCGCTTTCGTCGGTGTGGATGGTCGAGCCGGCTTGGACATGGCGACTGGTGAAACCGTTAGCATTGCGCCCTGTGACGGTATCGCGGACCTCTGCCTTAACCCGTCCGCTCTCGCGTTCGCGGCCAGCAATAACGGCAGTCTTGCCTACGCCGCCACGGCCCAGCTTGAGGCGCTTGCTCTCGTGCTTCGCAGCCTCTTTGCCGCCGATATAGCATTCGTCGATTTCAACCGTTCCGACCAGTTCGGTAGGGTCATTGCCGCAGGCCTCGCGCAGCCGTTGCAGCATGAACCATGCGGTCTTTTGCGTGACACCGATCTGCGCGTGAAGCTGGACGCTGCTGATGCCCTTGCGGGCGGTGACAAGCAGATACATGGCATAAAGCCATTTGTGCAGCGGCACCTTGGACCGCTCGAAAATCGTGCCCGTGCGAACGGTGAAGTCGAGCAGGCAGGCGTTGCAACGGTAGAAGCCGCCCTTGCGCGTTCCGATGCGCTCCGGTTCATTGCAAGCGGGACACGTTGCCCCGTCAGGCCAGCGCCGCGCCTCGAAATAGGTGCGCGCACTTTCCTGGTCGGGGAACATCTGGAACAGCTCGAATGTGCTGATCGTGGACTTGCTCATAGCTTAGGCCTCAACGATGCGGAACAAGCGCGATCCGTCCTTAGTGGTGTGATATTTGAGACCATAAGCTTCCGCGCTTTCGCGAGTGCGCCAGTTGCCGTCAGCAAGGGTGCGCCATCCGCTTTTCGTTTTGGCTGGTGTTTGCAACTTGAACATCGTGTTATCCTTTCAAATCCAAGCGTTTCCGCTTCCGACAAGAAGATAACTACCCTAATTTGTTTCGGGAGTCAAGTATATAATTCCC
>NZ_FZPA01000035.1 GCF_900188185.1 Sphingopyxis indica
TTGACGAGCTCCGCACCATCCTTGTCGCCGAGCACGAAGAGCGGGGGCATATCGCCCTCGGCAATACCGTCGACATATTTCTGCACGGCGCCTATATCGCCGTCTCAGGTGGATTCGTATCGATTGCCGTCGCCATAGGCATGTCGGTCTGGCGCGCCCGTGAACTGAAGAATGCAGAAACCTATGGCTCGGCGCGCTGGGCGACCGAGACGGAGGCGCGCGCCGCCGGATTGCTGGGTGATGATGGCGTCATTCTCGGCAAGCTCGGCACGAACTATCTTCGCCACGATGGCCCGGAGCATGTGCTGTGCTTCGCGCCAACCCGCTCGGGCAAGGGCGTCGGCCTCGTTGTTCCCAGTTTGCTGACCTGGCCGGGCAGCTGCATCGTCCACGACATCAAGGGCGAGAACTGGGGACTGACCGCAGGCTTCCGCAGCCGTTTCGGCAAGGTGCTGCTGTTCGACCCGACCAATGCCGCGAGCGCGGCCTATAACCCCTTGCTCGAAGTGCGCCGCGGCGAATGGGAAGTCCGCGATGTTCAGAATATCGCCGACATATTGGTCGATCCCGAAGGGTCGCTCGAGAAGCGCAACCACTGGGAAAAGACCAGCCACGCGCTGTTGGTGGGCGCCATTCTCCATGTGCTCTATGCCGAGTCCGACAAGACGCTGGCCGGCGTCGCCAACTTCCTCAGCGATCCGGGCCGCCCGATCGAGACCACGCTGCGGGCCATGATGCTAACCCCGCATCTGGGAGACGCGGGCGTCCACCCGGTCGTCGCCTCGGCGGCGCGGGAACTCCTCAACAAGAGCGAGAATGAACGGTCGGGGGTGCTCTCGACCGCCATGTCGTTCCTGGGCTTGTATCGCGATCCCGTCGTCGCGGCCGTCACACGGCAATGCGACTGGCGCATCGCCGACCTCGTGAACGGGCCGCATCCAGTCTCGCTCTACCTCGTCGTGCCGCCGTCCGACATCAACCGCACCAAGCCGCTGGTCCGCCTCATCCTCAACCAGATCGGCCGCCGGCTGACCGAGGAGTTGAACTCCACTGCCAAGCGGCAGCGCCTGCTGCTGATGCTCGACGAGTTTCCGGCTTTGGGCAGGCTGGACTTCTTCGAATCCGCGCTCGCCTTCATGGCCGGGTACGGAATGAAATCCTTCCTGATCGCCCAGTCGCTCAATCAGATCGAGAAGGCCTATGGCGTCAATCACTCGATCCTGGATAACTGCCACGTCCGGGTTTCGTTCGCGACCAACGACGAGCGGACGGCCAAACGGGTCTCCGACGCCCTCGGCACCGCGACCGAAATGCGGGCGATGAAAAACTATGCGGGCCACAGGCTCAGCCCCTGGCTCGGTCATCTGATGGTGTCGCGATCCGAGACCGCCCGCCAGCTTCTCACGCCTGGAGAGATCATGCAGCTTCCACCCGACGATGAGATCGTCATGGTGGCGGGCACGCCGCCGGTGCGGGCGAAGAAGGCGCGATATTTTACCGATCCCCGTCTCACCCGCCGCTTGCTGCCGGCGCCAAAACCCCGGCGCAACCAGCGGCCGCCACGTCCAGACGACTGGACGGGTATCGAACCGCCGCCGCAGCCGGACAGTCCGCCTCCAAGTCAATCCGGCGGTGCGGCCGCCACGCCTGAGAATGCCGACAGCGATGACGCCAATGCCAATATCCGCCGTGAGCCGGGGCTTCCCGACCATGAGGAGGTGGTGCGTGAGGCGCCGGCGCCCGTCAACGAGTTCGATTTCGACGAA
>NZ_FZPA01000034.1 GCF_900188185.1 Sphingopyxis indica
GGCAACCGCATGGCTCTTCGTCGCCTCGATACAACTCTTCACTCGCCGCATCGCAAGGCTATGAAATTATGAACGATAATTTTGAATCAGACTCTTAAATCGGCGCATCAAACGCTTGAGCCTCGCGTTACATTTGCATGGCGTAGTATCATGCAATACTTTCGTAGTTTAGCAGATACAGTAGAAAAATCGGCGAGGCACGAGCTTTTCAATTTCCTAGGCGTCTTACCTGAAGAGGTGGGAAAAAATGGCGCCGTTCCAGAAACTGGCGGCGAATCGCCTTATCCGGGATCACTACTCCCGGAAGCCCATTCAGAATTTCCTGCGGGTTATAAGCTTGTGTCATTTTACGTCACGCCAAAAGCACTCCTGCGGCGTGCCTATGTTTTGCGGCGCGATGGCTGGATGGACTCCGAGGGCCTTTACCAACGCATGATCGACAAAAAGAAGATACGCTCTATTCGCACTCATCTAAAAGAAAAAAGGCGTGTATTTGTAAATAATGTTGTTGTCACCCTCCCGCATGATACGCGACTAGACGATGATAGCGGCATCGATATTGATCCCGCTGCAATAGATAAGACCAAGCCTGTAAGCGTAAAGCTAAGGGACAGGCCCAATTCTGTCGGAATTATCGACGGACAACATAGGATTTTTGCATATTATGAGGGAGTTACAGACGATGCCGACATAGCAAATTTTAGAGATCGGCAGAATATGTTGGCGACGGGCATAATTTATCCAAAAGATGAGTCGGACGCGAAGAAGCAAGAGTTCGAAGCTCAATTGTTCTTAGAGATAAACTCGACACAGAACTCCGCAAAGTCCGATCTCAAACAAGCTATCTCCGTCATCGTTCGGCCTTTCTCCGACGAATCCATCGGGAAACGCATCGTAAGCCGCCTGTCCAGAGAAGGTGCGCTTGAGGGACTGTTACAGAAGAGCTACTTTGATGTCGGCGTTCTTAAGACTTCTTCGATTGTTTCGTTCGCGCTCGCCCGGCTGGTAAGAATCAGTGGAGATGAATCGCTTTTCAAGCATGTAAAGCCGGAAATGGCGGCGGCCATCCTAAAGGGCGATCTTGGAGCTCTTAGCGAGTATGTCGATTTCTGTAGCAGCGAGCTGAGAAAATTTCTCGGCGCCGCGAAAGCTAATCTCGACAGTCAGAAATGGGAGATTAAAACGAAAAAGGGCAGCGGTGTCCTGACGGTGACAACGGTAAACGCTTTCATCATTTTGTTTAGAAAGGTCGTCGAGCGGGACGGCCCGGCAGATTTTGACCACTACAAAAAGAAACTATCAGGTCTGTCTGGCTTCAAGTTTGGGAGCTACCATTCTAGCCAGTATAATCGGATGGCCGATGCCATGCTGAAAAACGTGTATGACGCCTGACGGCTTGAAGGCAGAAGGCACCACTCGCCCCCACACCATGCTACACTCACACCCATGCGCGCCCGGAATCCCCTCTACGTCATGGCCAAGCCGCCGCCGGAGGTGCAGGCGGCGATCGCTGCGCTGCCGCGCAATGACCCGTCACGCGGGGTCCACCTACTCCATGCCACGCTCATCTCGCTCTACGACCTGCACTCTGCGCCGCCCGAGTGGCTGCCCGCGACCATCGCCGCGCTGGACAGCTTCGCCGCGGCGCCCTTTCCGCTCCGCTTCGACCGGATCGAGAATCGCAAGGCGGTGACGCTCCGCACCCGCGACCCGCTGACCGAAGCTCGCGCCTTCCAGAAGGCGCTGGTCGACCATCTGCTGCGCGAAAAGGCGCCGATCATGGACGGCACCACCCCCGAACCGCACATCACGATCAACTATCGCGGCGACCGGCTGAACGCACAGAAGATCCCGCCGATCGGCTGGACGGTGGGCGAAATCATCCTGACCGAAAGCATCGTGGGCCGGACCACCCATGTCGAACACGGCCGCTGGCCGCTCCGCGGCGGCGCGGGCTGACTTTTGGTTGCTTTTGGGGTGGTGGGCGGACCTTTGCTTTTTTCGTCATCCAGGACTTGATCCGGGACCCAGTCCACCGGCGTCGCGCTCAATGGACCCCCCTGAGTTCACAAACGAAGTGCAACACCTCAAGCAGGTGGTGCCATGTCGAGATACCGTCATTTATCGCTTGAGGAGCGCTGTTCGA
>NZ_FZPA01000032.1 GCF_900188185.1 Sphingopyxis indica
ACGCGTCGTCGTCAAGATGCGGATTGTCCGGCACCAAGGGGGCAAATATCGTGCAGCGCCGCTTGCCCGGCACGCCAGCTATCTCGAACGCGAAGGTGTCACTCGCGACGGGGCGCCGGGCCGACTGTTCGACGCGACTGGCGACCAGGCGGACGGGAACGCCTTTGCTGATCGCTGCGAGGACGACCGCCACCATTTTCGGATCATCATCTCACCGGAGGACGCCAGAGAGATGGAGGACCTGCGTGCCTTTACCCGCGAGTTGATGGCAGATGCACAGCGCGACCTTGGCACCTCGCTCGACTGGGTGGCGATCGATCACTGGAACACCGACGACCCCCATATTCATGTGCTGGTTCGTGGTCGCGGTGACGATGGCCGCGACCTCGTCATAAGCCGGGACTATATCCGCGAGGGCTTCCGCCATCGCGCCGAGGACCGCGTGACCCTTGAAATGGGGCCGCGCACACAGCGCGAGATCCAGGCCGCACTCGGTCGCGAGGTTCAGGCCGATCGCTGGACCAGCCTCGATCGCTCGCTGAGAGATATCGCCGATCGTCATGGCGGCATTGTCGATCTGCGCCCGGACGCCAATGGTCATGGAGCTCAAAACCGGCATCTCCTGATAGGCCGCGCGCAGAAGCTCGAAGCCCTGGGCCTGGTCGATCCGCTCGGTCCCGCAGCCTGGACCATCAAGCCGGGTCTGGAAGACAAGCTGCGCGATCTCGGCGTTCGCGGCGATATCATCAAGACTATGCATAAGGCGATGGGTAAGGACACGCCGAATCCGGACGTATCGCGTTTCGCGATCCACCTCGCTCCGCCGGTCGATCCGATCGTGGGCCGTCTGGTTGATCGCGGGCTTTATGATGAACTCAAAGGGAGCGCCTTTGCCGTGGTCGACGGCATCGATGGTCGCACCCATCATCTCCGGTTCGAGGATCTCGAAATGACCGGGGACGCGAAGCCAGGCGCAATTGTCGAGCTGCGCTCCTGGGATGACGTTAGGGGACAGCGGCGCCATTCGCTCGCGACGCGCTCGGATCTGACCTTGAGCCAACAGATCAGCGCTGATGGCGTCACCTGGCTCGATCGCAATCTGATCGCCCGCGAACAACCTGTGCTGGGCGGCGGATTCGGCGCTGAGGTGGCCTCGGCGCTGGAAGCGCGCTGCGATTATCTCGAGGGGGAGGGTTTCGCCCAACGTCGCGGGCAACGAGTAGTATTCGCACGGTCGTTGTTGAAGACGCTGAAAGAGCGTGAGCTGCAACGGGCGCAGACGGAAATTGCGGGCCGGACGGGCCTCGCGCCGCAGCCGTCGGCGCCTGGGGAGCATGTCGCCGGAGTCTACCGGGAGCGCGTCACGCTCGCATCCGGCCGCTATGCCATGATCGACAATGGTCTCGGGTTCCAACTCGTACCGTGGCGCCCCGCGCTGGAGCAGAATCTGGGGCAGCATGTGTCCGGGACAATGACGCCGGGCGGCGGGGTTGATTGGACCTTTGGCCGACAGCGGGGCCTGGGTCTGTAGCAAATCTTGGCCTGCTTTCCTGACGTCAAACAGGATCGAAAAAGGATATTTGGCGCCTAGTTTAACAAATTTTCGTTGAATGTGGCGACAAATGCCCTATTTGTGGGTCGAGGAGCGGCGCAGATGCTATACAGCTTGGACATTGAGAACTTCTATTCCATCCGCGAGCGGCAGGTCATCGACCTGCGCGCGGCTGGAAACGCGCCCGACACTCCCGAACGGTTGGCACCAATCTGGGCGGGTTCCAAGGAGCGGGCGCCCAAGGTGGTCGCTATCTTCGGTCCAAACGCTTCGGGCAAATCAACGGTGCTGCGCGCACTGTCTTTTGTGGCCTGGTTCGTACGCGACAGCTTCAGCATCGCGCCCGGTGCGCGTCTGCCTTACGAACGTTTCAATGACGAAGCATCCTTGGCTGCGCCGACGCGCCTGTCGGTCTCGCTGGCCGGCCTTGCTGATCCCGAGAGTGATGATCCGAATGGACCACAATGCCGGTACGCGTATGAGGTGACGCTGGGCGGCGCGGCAGGTCAGGCGCAGGAGGTGCTGGCTGAAGCGATGTATTATTGGCCGCCGGACACCGGGCGTAAGGTTCGCCTGTTCGAGCGCGATCGTTACGGCAAGGTGACGGCGGCGAGCGCCTTTGGCCTTTCCGGCTACCGGCAGGCACTGGAGAAGGTGCTGCGGCCGAACGCAAGCGTCATCTCGACGCTTGCCCAGCTCAAGCATCCCTTCGCCACATCCATCTGGCAGGCGGCTTCACTCGTCATCTCCAATATCCTGATCGAGAAGCAGGATGGACTGGAGGATCAGATGGTGCGCCACTATGCTAGCAATCCGGCGCTGGTCGATGCGCTCAACCGTGAGATCGAGCGGATCGACCTCGGCATCAAGGCGATGCGACTCGAATCCGGTCCCAACGGTCCAATCGCGCTGTTCACTCATGAAGGCCATGATGGTCCGATGCCGCTCGTACTGGAAAGCCACGGCACGCGGATGTTCCTGCGTATCTATCCAATCATTCTTCAAGCGTTAGAAACCGGCGGCCTCGCGGTAATCGACGAACTGGACACCGCTATCCACCCTCTGGTGTTGCCTGAGATTCTGCGCTGGTTCCACGATCCGGAACGTAATCCGCATGATGCCCAACTTTGGATGACCTGCCATAACGCCTCCCTGCTGGAGGAACTCATCAAGGAGGAAGTGCTGTTCTGCACCAAGGACCGGCGCGGTCGCACCGAGGTCTACACGCTGCGCGACGTCCAGTCGGTCCGGCGCGACGACAATTATTATCGCAAATATCTGAGCGGCACCTACGGCGCCGTTCCCCAAATCGGATGAGGCGGCCACAACGCCGCCGCATCCCGCAGCGCAGGCGATTGTTTGTCGGCTGCGAGGGAGAGAGCGAACGCGGCTATGGAGCATTCCTCACCCGTCTGATCGAAGATCAGCAACTTGCGGTCCATCTCGATCTGGTTGTGCTGCAACCTGGCGGCGGCGATCCATGTGGCATCGTTGAACTGGCTGCTCGCAGGATCGCGCAGAAGCAGAAAAGTCGTGGCGAACCCTATGATCGCAAGATTGTGCTGCTCGATGCCGACCGGCTCGGCGCCGTCCCGGAACGTGATCAGCGTCTCTTCCAGCTAAGCCGCCGCGAGAATATTCATCTTGTATGGCAACGGCCCTGCCATGAAGCCACGTTGCTGCATCACATCGACGGATGTGAACGCCTTGATCCGCAAAGCACCGCAGGGGCGCTTCGCGAGTTACGACGGCGATGGAATGACTATCAGAAAGGGATGTCAGCCAACCGACTTGCCGAACGTCTGGACCTCGACGCCGTTCATCGCGCCGCGGCTGTTGAGCAAGACCTCGCCGTCTTTCTCACCGAGATTGGATTGGTTCGGTGACCGGGTCATCGGTCCATGCGGGAGGCTGTTGGATGCTGCGTCATTCCCGAGGTTCAGCGGACGATCGGTCCAGCCGTATGGCGAAATTCGATGCAAATAGAGTCTGAGACGCGCGTAATTCGCCTACGCTATCATTTGTATTTGCACGATAGCGTTTCTATTTCTTCGATCGCTCTCGCTAAGATATTGTAATCGCAATCATTGGATCCCGACCTTTAGGCAATTTGCCGGAAAGGAAGGGTTATGTCGGCTACCAAGATATTGTGGGGCCAGATCCTCGCAGTCTTCGCGATCGTTCTCACATCAGTCTGGAGCGCGACCCAGTGGACGGCCGCCGCGCTCGCCCATCAACCCCAGCTCGGATCACCCTGGTTCACCATAGGCGACTGGCAGATCTATCCGCCGCCCGCTTTCTTCTGGTGG
>NZ_FZPA01000031.1 GCF_900188185.1 Sphingopyxis indica
TTGCTCGATGCTCGGCATCTCCAAGCCAACACTCTACGCCTATGTGCGATCGGCCGAGACCAAGCCGGTAGCCGCGTAGCGACGCTCGCCGACAAATAGCGCGATCAGAATGCCGCCACTTAGCGCGAGCGTTTACACCTCAGCCGCGATCGGCGCGGCCCTCGCGCAATCGACCGTTTGACAGACATTGGTCGATCTGTGGGGTCTATCTGCTGCACGCCTCACATAGGCCGCAAACTTCGATCACCGGCTTTGTTGGCCGAAACCCCGCATTGGTTGCAGCACCCCGGATACTTGTCGCGATGTTGTCGTCGTCCAAATGCGTGATCCTGCCGCACTGCTCGCAGAAAAGCAGGATGCAGTCGTGAACGCAGCCGGGGTGGACATTGGGTAGGTAACGGTTTGCAACCTCCACGCGAGTGACGATGTTGGCTGCCACGAACAGGTCGAGAATGCGGTATACCGAGTTTGCGGCTACGCGCCGGCCGCGCTGTTCCGAAAAGCGATCGGCGATGTCGTAAGCCGACGCGGGTCGGTCGAGGCCGACGATGACATTGAATAGCTGAGCCCGCATATCGGTCCACTGCTCACCGACGCGCTCAAAGGCGGAGCGCGCGGCTTCAGTAAGCGCTTCTCCTTCCGGCTGCTCGTGCTTGTGACGCATGATGCAAGAATATGGCTCGACGGGGGTGGCGGGCAAGGCCGCCCCTCTCTCAAGCACTTGGTTCATGTCGCGCGCGCCAGCTTCAGATTGCCGACATGCGCGATGGCAAGGACGATAGCGCCGGCAACCGTCAGCGGCGTTTCCAGTGGCGTGTCACCGAACGACAGCACACCGATGGCGAGCACTATAAGCCCAGCCGCGCCAAGCATTACGGGCCACCAAGCGCCATGTCGTGTCCTGCCGGAGAGAAGAGCCAAGCTGCTCGTCGGCACGGCAATCGCCAGCATCACCAGGTGAAAGGTCCGGCTGACTGGAATGACGCTGCTAAGCGCGGGAAGGGCGGCAAAGAGGAGGGGCAACGCGAGACAGTGAATGAGGCACAGCAACGAAGCACCCAACGCCGTGTGTTCGATCAGCCCCCGATGCGAGTTTCTCAACGTCCCTGCCACAAACCTCTCCATTATGGGAGTGGGGCAGGCCGCCCCACCCCGTCTTCCTGTAACCTTTTGAAATGGCATCCCAGGTGGGGGAGGCCTGCTGCCCGACACCTTTGTCAGAGGCCGAACCTTAGCGAGACCCGGATGTCGCGACCGGCAAGCGGCGCGAAGTCCTTGAGGAAGCTTGAATGTCGGCGTGCAACTACGTCGAAGATATTGTTGGCGCTGAGCAGGAGCGATGTCCTGCTGTTGTTGGCAAAGGGTTTGAGGCTCACACTGGCGTTTACCAAGGTGTAGCCGGGCGTGGGGGTCTCGAAGTCGGCGATACGGTCCTGCTTGAACACGCGCTCCACCTCGGCCCGCGCGGTGAACTTGTCGCCTTGCGCCTCCAGACCGCCGAGTAGACGAAGCGGCGGGATGCGCGGCACGGGGGCGCGGTCGATGATGGTGGCCCGGACATAATCACCGAGCAGGTCGGCGTTGATGCGCGTGCCGCCCACCTCGAACAGCTTGGCCGACAAATCGCCTTCGAAGCCCCAGTAGCTGGCACCTGCTTGCTGGTACTGAAAGCAGGGTAGGTCGACTTCGCGGCCCGACGGTGCGGCCGCGGCCTCACATACGCCTTGGTCGACCTGCTGCTCCGAGATATAGTTGTTGAAGCGGTTGTAATAGGCGGATGCGTCGAAGCTGACGCGCTCGCCGTGAACGTGAAGCGTCGCCTCAATCCCGTAGCTCCGTTCCAGCCGGAAGTCCGGATTTCCCAGCTCATAGGCTTGCGTGCCGGCATGAGGCCCGTTCGCGAACAGCTCTTCGGCTGACGGAGCGCGCTCGGTGTAGGAGCCGTTCAGGCCGATGCGGATCGCGTCGGTGACGCCGTAACCAACCCCCAGCGAGCCGGAAAACGCGCCAAAGGTGCGCTTCCCGCCAAAGAATCTCGGGTCACTGCCAAAAGTCTTGGCGGTCTGGTCGCTCCACTCGTAACGAGCGCCGGCCGCAGCATGGAACGGCCCCGCATTATACTGCTGAAGCGTGAAGATGCCGGTCTGATTGGTTTCATTGCGGGGCAGGAAGGCTTCGACACCCTCGATGTTGAACGAACGGTTGAAATATTGAACCCCGCTCGCGCCCTGCCATCCACCGCGATCTGCCTGAAGGAATTCCAGTCGCCCCTCGGTGCCTTTGCTGTAGAACGCCGTGCCGATCTCGCCGGACGGTTTCAGCTCGAAATGGCGGTAGCTGGCATGGCCAGCGCGGATGCGGATGCGGTCAAGAAATCCGCCCCCGGTCTCGACCTCGCCGCGCAAGTCGACTCGGTCCTGCTTGACATCGAGCCGGGGTGACTCCTGCGCCTGACCCACTTCGGTCGCATAGCGGATCGGCACGCCGTAAAGGCTGTCGTAACGGCTGTAGCTCACGCCAAGTTGGCCCGTGTCGGTGATGATCGACGCGCCGACGCCCGCCGTCCAGGTCTCGGCGGCGGTGTTGGGGAGCTTGCCTCGGATAGCAGCGGAGGCCGCGAAGTCGATCGGGTCCTCGCCTGGTGCCACGTCTTGCGGCACGCCGACTTGCGACAGCGCGGCAGCGCGTTCCGCTGGCGATAGCGCGTAGCCGCCGATCCTGAGGTCATCGGCTTTGAGATACGAGCCGTCGGCGTGGAGCACGAGGTATGGACCGACCGCCACGTCAGCAGCACCGGCGATCGAACGCTCGTTCGCGGCCGATCCGTAGGTGGCAATGCCATTCAGCCGATAGCCGTTCTCGGGCCGGGTCCGCGGAATGCGCGTATCGATCACGTTCACCACGCCGCCCACCGCAGACGAGCCGAACAGCAGCGCCGATGGCCCGCGCAGGACCTCAATGCGCTCGGCCAGAAGCGGGTCGATGACCACCGCATGATCGACGGAGGTGTTGGACAGGTCGATCGCGCCAATACCGTCCGTCAGCACGCGGATGCGCTCGCCCTGGAAACCGCGCAGGATGGGCCGGGATGCCGAAGGGCCGAAGGAGGTCGCCGACACGCCCGGCAGACGCGAGAGCATCTCGCCAAGCGACGGGCGCAAGTCTCGGGTCAACGCCTCACCCTTCAGCACCGATGTGCCCTGAAGGACGTCGGTTTCGCTTTGCTGGAGTGGGGCGGTGACGATGATGTCGCGGTCCGAAGCGGGTATCTCCGGGCGGGATGGCCTAGGCGCAGTCGCCTGAGCGGTCGGCGCGTTCGCGGCATCGGTTTTGCTGCTCGGCATTGCGGTAGACGCGCTCTGCGCGACCGCGTTGCCGCTGATCGCAACAAGAGAAATCCCGATTAAAAGCACCGCCCTGATTCTCATTCCCATCGCCTTGCCTGAAGAATATTGCGTCCGCGCGGTGTTATACTGTTACGCGATTCGAGGCCGAGTAGCCGCGTTTCAAGGGCGGTTCAAGGGGAGGTGCATTTGATCTGGGCCCCACAACAGGCCGCTGGCTGAGAACCGGCCATGCTGCACGACGAAACCAGATGACTCTTTGTGTATAAGAGCCGCTTGCCACTTCTCTGCACGGTTTATGGACCATCCGCCGACGCCGACTTCGATCGAAATGCCGGCTGCTCCCACTCACTTCGATGGCTGCGAAACCGACTGTGGCACTCCGGGAAACGGCAATGGTGGAAATGCCCCGCTTCTGCCGACACCGACTTACAAAACTGACATATTCACTGAGTTCATGTCGTACGCCCCAACTTCAGGTTCCCGATAAGCGCAATGACTTGCAAGGCCTTCTTGAGCCTCCGCAGATCTCACTTCTTCGCGCGGAATTTTTCACTCGATGAAATCCACGGGTAAATTAACACAAAGAAAGGCATCATGATAGCGGCCCGGATCGGTAACTCTCCTACCAATCCACTCCAGTGACCGGTATACCAACCATGAACAAATGTTCCTATCGCCACCGCGATAGCACCTGTTGCAAGTCCGGGTATCCACCTCAATCTATATTTCATAGATATTCTCATTATTGTGGGATTTTTATTAGAGCCTGATCCGAAATTAAGTTGAGTGGTGTCAGCGGGTTAGCTTGACGCGCGCCCAAGTCGTTGATTCAGCGGTTTTGCAACGAACCAAAG
>NZ_FZPA01000030.1 GCF_900188185.1 Sphingopyxis indica
AGGAGAGGCGCTTCCAAGAAGCTACAGAAACCACGCAAAACCAAGGAGAATCGGGGGGAGTTGAGCGCCAGGTGCTTCCGTGGCCAGCCGACGCTTCGAATGACCACGATTGCCGATGGCCGATAAGACACTGATATTTGAGGGAAAATTGGCGCACTCGACAGGATTCGAACCTGTGGCCTCCGCCTTCGGGCAGCAGGGGAACAACAAGGAGGAAGGCAAGGCGAAGTCATGTTCCGCAATCGACGTCCTCGCACCGATGTCGTCTGACAGGGGGCAACTTCGCGCGGCATTGCAAGGGGTCCGTGCAGTTGACTGGACACCGCTTGCCGCCGGACTCGATCGTGCCGAGGCTCTGCTGACGGCCTCCTCAACGCCGAGGGAGCAGATCATCTATGTTGTGTCAGATGGCGAAGAGACCTGCGGCGGCGATCCCGTGACCTCCGCCCGACGCATCGACAGCGGTCGCGCGCCGTCGATGCCGCAGGATGGATGGAGATCTGCCCAGACCCGTTCCTATACGCGTCAGTTCGCCAAGGCCAGGGCCGGACAACCGTGACCCGTTCATTCAGGCACCTCGATCAGCTTAACCTTATGGGCCGTGCGCCGCCGATGGTCGCTGAAGCGCTCCCCGTTGCGGCTCTCGGTTCGGACACCATTGCGTTTCCAAGGCTTGCAAAGTTTGCAGCCGCTCCGCTGGTTCCGCGACCTTTTTCTTTTGCAATGCATCGAGGTTGTCATCTTTCTGTCGCAAGCGAGGCGCCGTTCGTTTGTTCTTGACTCTCATACATCGTTTTGGATGATTAACCACGACATCCATCGCCCAGGGGGGATCAATACATGACGTTTCTTCGCGCGCTGTTTCAGGCTCTGTTCTGTCATCACGCGGCTGCCGGCGCCGTTCGCGGGGGCAGCGGCCACTTCAACGAACAATGCCACCCCGGCACCTATAACTGAACGGAAAGCGGCCGCTGAAAGCTGGTCGCCTGTCAGGATAGATGACCGCCGCTGCCTGATTTACGGGCCGCGGTTCGGAAAACTGTACCTGCTCTCTGTGGAACGCCTTGGAGACAGGGTGTTTCGCCAGGTGATCGGCTTGTCCGGTCCAGACGACGCAGCACTCGCCGATCCATCCGACCGCGTTGGCTGGTCGCTTGCGAGCCAGGGCGACGATCTTCGCCCTGGGTCCGGATGGCGGATGCGGTTGGCCTATCACCTCCTTCATCATTCGCGTCATGGCCTGCCGTTCAGGCTGAGTGCGAAGCTGATCGGGCTGGCAGCGAGCCGTTCAGCAAGCCATCCGCACGGCGGGCAGAACACGGTAGAAGCGATCGCGCGTGCGGTTGCCGCCACGGAAGATGCCGTCGGATTCTCCGATTGCTATCCTCGCGCCTTGCTTACCGCTTGGCTGGCGCTTGCCGCGGGCAACTCCTGTGTTCTGGCGATCGGTGTGCTGGCGCCGACGCGAAAGTTGCACGCCTGGTGCACGGTCGCCGGTGTCCTGCCGTTCGAGCCGGTGGCAGAGCATTATCTTTATCAACCGGCCTGGACCATCACGCTGCCCTGATGCCGGCCTTTTTTCGCCCAACCACAACGAATGTCGAAATTGGAGACGCCGAACTCGAGGTCCGCACTTCGGTCGCCACCCGGCACGTCACGCTACCGGGCTGCGGCATCACCTATCTGTGCCTCTATGACGATGAAATCGATCAGCGGACCGAACTCTTCATCAGGCGCTTGGCGATGGCCGGCACGGAAGCGATCGCGCCTTATCTTGAACTGACCGACATCGCCTTCATTGTGCGGCATGATGGCAGTTTGTCGGTTATGCGCGGCGGAGCGTGCCCGATTGCACTCTATTACTGCCCAACCGAGAAGGGGCTGCGCTTCACAACCGCCCTGCCCGTCGCGAACACTTCACGCCTTTCCCGGCGTGGAATCATCATGGCCGTCGCCGCAGCGTGCCAGCACTCTTCTTATGAGCCGAACGCTTTCACCGAAACGCCAGTCGCCGGATGGCACCGGGTGCGTCGCGCCTCGATCAACCATTTCGTCGCGAACCGGCTCGAACGCTGCGAACTCATCGATGGACGACCGGTCCGCACAGTGAGCCGGGAAGAGATTGCCGCAGAGGTCCGTGCGGCATTCATGGCGTACGGGAATTCGCAGGCCGGGATCACCAGATCGGTCCTGGAGGTTTCAGGCGGATTCGATAGCACGCTTGCCGCGACCACACTGATGGCGCGGCAGGACATGCACGGCATCTCATCGGTCTATCCCTATTATGAGTTCCGCGACGAGGTCGAAGTGCAAGCGGGTGTCGCTGGAGAACTTGGAATTCCCCGCACTATCCTCGACGGCACAACGCTTTTCCCCTACGCGCCCAGCGACGAGCCTGTGCGCTGGGACGAGCCGTCGGTCTATGTAACCGGCATCCGCCATGCCGAGCAGGTTGCGCGCTTCGCCAGTCGGCACCATGCACAGCGCATCTATATGGGGCATGGCGGGGACCAATGCTTCGCGACGGATCTGACCTCAAGGGAAGGACTTGTCCGCAATCCACCGGGGCGAGGACCGTTTTCAGCGCGAAGCTGGGCCATTGTTTCCGCAGCCACAAAGGCCACTAACGCATCGCCCTGGATGGCCCGGTCAGCCGGCACGTTCGTCTATGACGCGCGGCAGGACCTATGGGTCAAGGAACGATATGGCGTCACCATCAGGACGCCGTTTTCCGATCTGCGCATATTTCAGGCAGGTCAGCTCTGGTCGGAGCACTCGGCGGCAAGGGGCAAGCGGCCCGACAAATCGATCCTGGTGGATGCGCTGGGCAGCTATCTTCCCGACGCCGTTGTCCGGCGGAAGGGCAAGACGGCCTATGACGGCGTTTGGATGCGCGCTTATGAACGCCATGCCACTCATATTGCCGATTGTTTCGATCGCGCCGCCGCCACGCTGGGGCATCTGGGCATTTCCGCAACATGGTTGATTCGCAGGACCCGCGCGCTTGGTGCCTGGAAGCCCGTGTCGGACAGGGAAGTGCTGGCGCTCTACGCGGTCGCGTTCTGGATTCTGGCTTGGGAACTTGACCGACCGGAGGAGCTTTGCTGGGCGCCGTGATCCCGGGTAGCAATATCGAAGAAGAAATTCTGAAACAGCCTGCCGTTCTCCAACCGGTCGCCGAAATAGGCGCTCGCGCCATGGGCGAGATGCGCGTCGAACAGGACCAGGCGGTTATAGATATTGCTGATCCGGTCGATCTCCTCCCAGTGCCCGCGGTCGAATTCCGCATCGCTCCCGAAGGTCAAGGCCATCAGTGCGGCGTCGCTGGACCGTCGGCGCAGACCGCTCCGGCGCCCGCGGAAGAAAGACAGGCCCGCTCCCAGCGGGGCGTCGGGGGTAAGAAACAGGACGCCTGCATAAGACTGACTGTCGGAATGATACGGGATGGCATCGTTGGCGAAGCAAACCTGGAATCGCCCGTTGGCGGTATTGTCGTCCCAATGCGCCAACTGATGACCGAGCAAATCCTCGAACCTTTGGCGATAGGGCGCCAGATGCAGGAAACGCGCCTCGGTACGCAGGCCGGCGCTGTGCATTTTGACATAGGGCTGCCTGAGCGCCGTCGCCCGCACGCCGTCGGGATCTGTCAGAAAGTCATCGACGACGATGATCTGCGGGCCGGTGCTATCAACGACCATTGTTCCTTCCTTCCGCGAGCTACCTCCAAGGTGCCAGTTTATCTTTCGCGTAATCCTCAGACATGCTGACCACGATCGCGTGGTGAAGATTCACCTGAAGCGTTCTTCGAAATACGCATACCACATTCGTTGAAGCGCAGCGGGTTGCGGCAGAGTTGCACAAGCGCGGCACTCGTCCCCTCATCGGGGCGGTGAGCAGGGCTTTCCTTCATATTCATGCCGGTGGAGCTTGTATTCACCCCCGCTCCAGCGAACCACTGGAAAACAGAACCCCGGTCCGCCGACCTGAATGTCGGGAAAATTGTCCGAACCTCTTGTCGCAAGCAACTCGGGAATTCCGATGCCGGCCGTCATAACCTTCCATTGGCCGTTCGGCTGCCGGGTCAACAACTGGAAGCTCAAACCCGACATGCCGAAGCAGATCGCGCCGCCTTCAGTCACGATGACCTCGGGCCGGCCATCACCATTGATGTCTTCGATTGTCCCTATTGCACCGGCCTCATAGGACGCCCCCGCCGGCGGGTCTCCGCATGTGCCGCTTTCCCATTGTCGGCGCTTCTGTACATAGGTGAAACCTGCGGCCTGGAAGATGCTTCGCATCTCTGAGCT
>NZ_FZPA01000029.1 GCF_900188185.1 Sphingopyxis indica
CGTCGCTGCCGGTTGCTGCGCAGACGATCGCCCCCTCGGCCGCACCGGTGGAATGGGTGCGCTACGCCGAAGGAGCGACGGCGGCGGTCACCCGGCTGCTGGAGGCCGGTAACGAGACCGCCCTTCGCTTCCGGACCTATCCCCACCAGACCCGCCCCGCCGCGGACGAGGCGACGCCGCCGCTCGAACTCAAGATCTGGGTGGATGAAAGCGGCGTGGTCTCGCGCATGGAATTCACGCCATTCGCTCATGCAGAGCCTGGCGCCGACTTGCGCAGCCTTGTCGTCGGCCAGCGTCTGCCGGGCGAGCCGCCCGCCGATATGCTGCTGCCGATGCGGATCGCGATCCAGCTCGACGCGCCAGCTGCCCCGCCCCCGACACCAACCGGCGGTGCGCCGAAGGCCCGGTCCGGTCTCAACCGGACTTGACGGCGATGATGCCGAGTTAGTCGATCGCGATTCCTATGGTGATTGAACAATCGACGCTCTCGGCACGGTCGCCGCCGAACATATGAGCAGATGACCTTTGCCCATCGCGCGGCTACCTATGCTTTTCCAACCACCAATGAGAGTAACTGTAAGCAATGACTGGAAATGATCTCGCCGAAACCCTTGCCGCCGCTCATGGCCTGACCAAGACCGACGCCAGGAAATATGTCGATACCGTGTTCGCGGCGATCGGCGACGCCGCCGCCAAGGGCAACGAGGTGTCCTTGAATGGGTTTGGCAAGTTCTCGACAAAGAAGACGCCGGAACGTGAGGGCCGCAACCCTGCCACCGGCGAGGCGATGACGATCAAGGCCGCGACGAAGGTCAGCTTCAAGCCGGCCAAAGCGCTCAAAGACAAAGTGAACGGCTGAGGATCGGAATCGAGGAGGCAGCAATGACCGAGCCATACAAGGTCGATCAGTCGGCATTGCTGTCGCTCACTGCCGATATTGTGGCCGCGCATGTCGGCTCCAACCAGGTTGCGCAGGCCGATCTTCCGCTTCTGATCTCTTCCGTTCATGATGCGCTCGCCGGTCTCGGCGTGACGCCGGAGGAGGAAGCTCCGACGTCTGCGGTTTCGGTGCGAGCATCGGTTAAGCCAGACTATCTGGTCTGCCTGGAAGACGGCAGGAAGTTCAAGACGCTCAAGCGTCACCTGATGACGAGCTATGGTCTGACGCCGGATCAGTACCGCGCCAAATGGAATCTCCCTGCGGACTACCCCATGGTGGCGCCCGTCTATGCCGCGCGGCGCAGCGCGCTCGCCAAGGCAAGCGGCCTGGGACGAAAGAGAGCGGAGTTGCCCACCGCATCCGACGGTACTCAGCGCGATGGCGAACCATCCGCTGTCGCCACCGGACGCGCAAGCGGCGCAAATACGACTCCGCGGCGCAAGCGCGGTAGATTGAGCATATCAGTATAGGCGTTGAGCGGGATGGCGGGAAGCGAGTCGTTCAGTTGAAGCGCATGCCGAACAAGCCGCCAGTGTCGGTGGCATCAGTTAGCTTGACGTCAAGCAGATGCTTCCCGACGTCGAAACCATCACGAAATCCGTCCTTCGGCAGGGCATCCGAATTCATCGTGACGATGTATTGAAAGCCGACACTCTCGGCATGATCCGCTCCCAATTGCAGCGCCTTTGCCACCTGCCGCTCATCAACGCCGTCGAACAGATGACTGTCGTGGATCAGGAACCCAGGCCCGAGGCCCCGGCGGGCGGCGAGTTCAGCCATCATCAAATCAAAGCAGAATATCTGCATGTTGGTGATGCCCTTGCTACGCTGGCCATCAATGCGGACATCTACTTGCGGGCCATTGGTCGTCGCGCTGATCGTCAGGCTTCCTGCCTTTTCGTAGAGCGCATTTGAGAGATCCTCGAAGACAAGAATTGCCTCTTCGATCAGGCTCTCACGTTCGTGATGATCGTCCTGAAGCGTCTTCAACAGGCGCGCGCGCTCGATATCGAGTTCCGCCTTGGTGCTTTCGATCTCCTCGGCGGTCTTGAGGCGCTGTCTCAAGCCTTCGGCATCCGCTTCCGCCCGCCCGGCTTCCTGCTGGAGCAGCGCATAATGCTCCAGCGCCCCGCCGGATTGTAGAATCCCCATCAATTGCCGGCGTCGCCCATCCAGGCTTTCGCGGGTCCGGTCACGTTTACGGATACGCTCCTCTGCCGCCTGCACTTCCGACGTTAGGTGGGAGCGGCGATTCTGCACGACAGCCTGATGGAACTCCTCCACCTCATCGAAACGCCGTCCGACCGACCCAGGCAGCACGACGCCCGCTTCGCGATAAAGCCGATCAAGACTGGTCGATGCCGGCGGCAGCTCGCTGTCGATCGCAGCCTGCAATTGAAGGATCAGTTCCCGATCTGCCGTATTGTCGTCGCTGAGAGTTGATATCTCGCGGGTTATTCGCGACGCCTCCTGCTCCATCTCGGTATATTCGGGAACGACGGTGAATGTACTGACCTGATCCCGCAGGCGACGGGCGCGGGCCTCCGCAACGGTCATTTTAGTGCGCAGATCCGCCGCAGTGCCAAAATAGCGTCCTAGCCCGCCATCCTTCGCCGCCTTGCGCAGTTCCGTCATGGCGCGTTCGCGCGTCCGCACTTCCTGGAACTGCTGTGGAACACTGGCGTCAAGACCCAGCAGATAGCTGATGGCCACCTGCTGATCCCAACCCTGCTGTTTGGATGATTGTTGCGTCGGCGACAGAAAGCCGTCGCTGTTCTGCCGACGCACGAAATAGGAGAAAAGCGATCGGAAGGTGGGCCGGTATCGAATGGCCTCATCGCCATCGGGATTGGCGTTCAGGCCGAACATCAATGCTCCGAGAACCGTACGCCAATTTTCGTTACTGATGACCTGATCGCCGGTCTTGACTTCCAGCGACGGCGCGATCGGCCAGTTGGATGTGTCGCCTTGGATCGTAATGCGCGACGGCTTGGCACCGGAGCGCGCCACATCGATGAGCGCTGAGCCGATACCGACCCGCGCTTCGAACGAGTAGCCTAACAAGGCTTCGGACCGAAATATGCTGTCCTTGCCGGCATTGGCGCCGAACAGGAAGTGGATCAACTCGACCAGACTGGTCTTGCCGGCCCCGTTGCGGGACTGCCGATCGGTCGCACCTGCGCTCTTATCCGCAAGCAGAATATTGAGGCCAGGATGGAAGGTCAGGCTCTTGAAAGTAGGTAGATCGCTGCTGAGACCGTGGATCATGATCCGGCCTTCTGGAGCAGGCCGCGATCGAACTGCACGGCCTTGACCATGAACAGCAGATCCAAGGCCAACACGAACCAGTCATAACTGATCGGGGCCGAGACCGTGCGGTCGGCGCGCGCCGACCTGATCTCGTCCCACAGGCGCGACACAGTCATCGGTTCGCGCAGGCAGCCGAGCACATCGGCGCCAACGGCAAGGAGCGCCCGATCGGGACGGATATGTTTGGTCGGCAGAATCATGTCGCGTCAGCTCGAATCGCGTCCTCAAAAATGTCGCAACGCTCAAAAAAATAGGAAAGCACAGCAAGAACTGCGCCTTGTCGGCCGGGTTCGCCGGTCATCCCCCCGGTAAACGCCTGAAGCTCGCCGAAGATTTCATCGGCCGACAAGCCTGACGCCTTGAGTGCCTGATAGCGTACCCGAAAGGCCTGCGCGATCTCTTCTCCAAAATCCGGATCAGGCCACGCTGCGAAAAAGGCCTCGACCAACTGCTCCCTGCGACGACCTTGCCGTAGCAGGCCGGCTGCATCGTCAGACAGTGCATTATATTCCAGCTTCGCTGCCGAGGGCGCTGTAAGCGGCGGATCGGCATCCGGCTCTTGCCTCTGGATAGCCAGCAGGACTGGCCGCAAGGCCGTGAAATCGAGCCTTTCTAGAGCCCGATCCGACGGAACGGTGCCGAAGAGATCTTCGAGTTGATGAAGGGCCAACCCCATCACAATCGAGCGCAACTCGGCCTCACCGCAAACCGCTAGTGCCACGCTCGGATTAGACATTCCCAGGTCTGCCAGCTTCTGGACCGCTTCGGCGGCCAGGCCCCGCACGTCGTTATGAACGAACTCCCAGCGCCGCATCTTTGCCGCCCAGTGCCCAACAGCTCCGTTAAAGTCTTCATCGATCTTTGCGACAAGGGGATCGACTTTCATACTGTCGGGTGCGTAGCACTGAAATACCGTGCCATCGCTAGCGCGATAGCCGTCGCATTTCAGATCGCCCCGAGGGCCGTAGGGACGCACAGGCTGAAAATCGCCGGGATGAGCATGAGCCATGATGCGAGCGAACAGGGTTTCAAACGCCTTACCCCGCTCCCGCAAGAAGGCATTCTCAAACTTCAATCCGTACCCAAAGCGTTGCGTATCGTCCAAAACATCCCCCACTCATCGCCATAACCGCTCACAGCGCATCCGAGCAATTCGAAATACGCCTCCCGCACTCTGGCACCCAGCTTTCCTGCGTGTCAGAGCCGCAACGCCGTGGTGGAGGCTAGCGGGAGTCGCGCTTAACCCAATCGAATCCACGAGTTGCACCCTTGGGAATGTCTCAAGCGGCCATCGGTATCGGCTGAGCATCGTTTGCTTCGTCACTGCCTTCCACATCGCCAAGCCCCAGGAACCGCGTGAGCGCGGCCTGCCGCGACTGCCGGTCCAATGCGTAGGCGGTGTGTTTGAACGCCATGCCGTTCAGCAGGCCGTGGATATAGCCCGAGATCGTGTCGGCGGCCATGATGAGCGCCGTATCGAGCGTGTGGATATATTTGCTCGTCACGCTGCTGCGCGAATGCCCGATGATCGCGGAGATGGTCGCTTCGGTGAATCCGAGATCATTGCCGATGCTCGCGAAGCTGTGGCGCAGGACATGGGCTGTCATCCATTCGAGCTCAGTCCCCTTGAAGATCGCCTTCCACTGCCGTGGGAAGCCGCCGAACGCCTGATCGGACTTCCGCATCCCTGGAAACAGATACGTCCGTTCCTCCTCGGGGCAGAGATTCTCCAGCCTCTCAACAACGCGTAGGCCGATCGGGCGAACCGACGAGCCCTCCTTGCTGTCGTGGAGCCGGAGGCAACTACTGTCCGCGTCAAACTCGCTCCATTCCAGTCCAATGATCTCGCTGCGCCTTGCGCCCGTCAACGCGATGAGGCGGGCAATCTCGACTGTCATCGCATAGTTGGGATTGCGCCCCGCCTTGTCGAGAATCTCGCCGAACCGGCGATATTCTTCTTCGGTCAGCCGTCGTGTGCGAACCTGGTCCTTCGGCTTCTTCACACCCGCAGCCGGGTTGATGTCGATGATGCCTTGGTCCTTGGCATAAGTCAGAATACCGCCGAGCAACCCCACCGTGCGGTTCGCCGTGCCGGCGCCGCCCTTGACGATCGATCGGCCGCGGAGCTTCTTGGTCTTGACGTTCTGGCGGGTCTTTCCAGCCATCACATCTTTCAGAACCTTGTTCACGTCGGCCTTGGTCAGATCCTTGACGCGGCGCGTTCCGATCAGGGGCACGATATGCCGGTGGATGCGTCCCGTGTCGGACACGATCGTTCCCGGTCGTTTTGGCCGCCCACCCTTGCCAAGGATGAGCCCGTCTTCGAGGTCTTTGAGATAGAGGTCGCACAGCTCCTTGACCGTGATGGCCTTGTTGTCGAGATGCTTCTCCTCGGCGGGATTGTCGCCTTGGGCGATCCGTCCGAGAAGCACTTTCGCTTCCTTTCTCGCCATTTCCGGTGTCCAGATGCCGTGCAGACCAATCGTGAAACGGCGCGTTCGCCCGAGCGCGCGATACTGCACGAGATAGCTGCGCTTACCCGATGCGAACACGCGCAATCCGAAGCCCGGCAGCTCATCGTCCCACAGAAAATAATCCTTCTCGCGCAAAACGGCGGCATCTACGTTCCGCTTGTTGATCTTGGCCATTACGATACACCTCCGACGACAGGCCTGGTTCCACGGAAGCACCACGGAAGCAGATGGGAGCGAACTCCCGGCTAGGACAGCGTGCCATCGGCGTATTCTACTGGAAGGAAAAACTAGTGAATACAGTGTATTGGGGTAGATTGACGTAGAATAGCAAACCGTGGCGTGCCCTCAGTTCTATTCCTCCGAAGGCGAAGGTCACAGGTTCGAATCCTGTCGGGTGCGCCATTTCGGTTCAAAGGCACGAACGCCTAGCACCGCCGCCTCTACGCCAGAG
>NZ_FZPA01000026.1 GCF_900188185.1 Sphingopyxis indica
CCCAGAAAATGCCTCGGCTTCCAAACCCCAGCCGAAGTCTTCATACCGTTGCACTTCAAATGTGAATCCACACCCGGATCAAGTCCGGGGTGACGATGGGGGATGGGCTTTCCTCTGCCGCAAGCGGAGGGCCTTCGCCCATAGCCGGCCACCGTCCCCGTCCGGCGGCGCTCTAGACCGTGCCCTCTTCCTTCTCGGCCTGCTGCCGGGCCCACATGTCGGCATATAGGCCGCGCATCGCGAGCAGCTGGTCGTGCGTTCCCGTCTCGGCGACGCGGCCTTTTTCCAGCACGATGATGCGGTCGGCATTGACCACGGTCGACAGGCGGTGCGCGATCACCAGCGTCGTGCGGCGTTCGGCGATGCGGTCGAGCGTCGCCTGGATCGCCGCTTCGGTGCGGCTGTCGAGCGCGCTCGTCGCTTCGTCGAGGATCAGCAGCGGCGGGTTCTTGAGCAGGGTGCGCGCGATCGCGACGCGCTGTTTCTCGCCCCCCGACAGCTTGAGCCCGCGCTCGCCGACCTCGGTCTCATAGCCCTGCGGCAGCATCGCGATAAAGCCGTCGATCGCCGCACCCTCCGCCGCCGCCGCAATCTCGTCCGCGCTCGCGCCCTCGCGGCCATAGGCGATGTTGTAGCCGATCGAATCGTTGAACAGCACCGTGTCCTGCGGGACGATGCCGATTTGGGCGCGCAGGCTCTTTTGCGTCACCGCGCTTATGTCCTGTCCGTCGATCGCGATGCGTCCGCCCTGCGGGTCATAGAAGCGGAAGAGCAGCCGCGCGATCGTCGACTTGCCCGCGCCCGACGGCCCGACGATCGCCAGCGTCTCGCCCGCCTGGGCCGCGAAGCTGACCCCGTTCAGGATCGTGCGGTCGGGTTCGTAGCCGAAGACGACATTCTCGAACGCCACCGCCGCGCCGTTCACCCGCAGCGCGGGCGCATCGGGCGCGTCGCTGATCTCGGGCGGGGTGTCGATCAGGCGGAACATCGCCTCCATGTCGATCAGCCCCTGGCGGATCACGCGATAGACCATGCCGAGCATGTCGAGCGGGCGGAACAGCTGCGCGAGCAGCGTGTTGACCAGCACCACGTCGCCGACCGCGTAGATGCCGCGCGACCAGCCCCACACCGTATAGGCCATCGCGCCGCCGAGCGTGGCATTGGTGACCAGGCTCTGCCCGATGTTGAGCCAGGCGAGGCTGTTCTCGCTCTTCACCGCGGCGCGCGCATATTGGTCGGCGACGTCGCGATAGCGCGCCGCCTCGCGCTCCTCGGCGCCGAAATATTTGACCGTCTCGTAATTGAGCAGGCTGTCGACGCTGCGCCCGACGGTCAGCGTGTCGAGGTCGTTCATCCGCGTGCGCAGCGCGTTGCGCCAGTCGGTGACCCGCCGCGTAAAGACGATATAGACGACGACCATCGCCGCGGTCGCCCCCGCGAGGCCAAGGCTGAACCTGGTCCAGAAGATGACGAGCACCGCGACGAGTTCGATCACCGTCGGCGCGATGTTGAACAACAGGAAATAGAGCATCGTGTCGATGCTCTTCGTTCCGCGCTCGATCACCTTGGTCACTTCGCCCGTGCGCCGCGCGAGGTGGAAGCGCAGCGACAGCGCGTGGAGGTGGGTGAAGGTCGCGATCGCCAGCTCGCGCGTCGCATCCTGCCCGACGCGTTCGAACACCACGTTGCGCAGATTGTCGAACAGCACCCCGGCGAAACGCGCGCCGGCATAGGCGAGGACAAGCCCGATCGCGAGCGCCACCCCCGCCTGCATCCCCGGCGCCATGCGGTCGATCGCGGCGCCATAGAGAAAGCCCATCGACAGCTGCACGCCCTTCGACGCCAGCACGATCAACGCGGCGAGCAGGATGCGGACCTTGTGCCCGCGATGCCCCGCGGGCCACAGATAGGGCAGGAAGCGCTTCAGCGTGTCGAGAACAGGCGGTTCGCGCGCCGCGTCGGCGGCAGTGGTCGTATCGGGCGGCATGAGCGCCCCATGTAGGGGCGCGGGGGCGAAACGCCAAGCCGCGGCGTCATCGGTGAAAATCTCACGCAAGGGCGCGAAAGAGGGAAAGAGAATCTCGCACAAAGACACGAAGGCACAAAGAGGGCGTTTATTTCCAGGCGTTCTGAATGGACTGGCGCGAAGCGCCTTTCTCGACCGCCTACGGCGAATCCGTCGCCGCACGGCACACGCGACCTCTTTGTGCCTTTGTGTGAGATATGTCTTCGCGCCTTCGCGTGAGATTTCTCTGGAGCCCCGTCGGCTTACGCCCGCTCGCGCTTCGCCGCAAAGCTGATCAGCCGGTCGATCAGGCGCCGGTCGTCGGGGTCGGGACGCGGCGCGGCGGTTTCTTCGGCGGAGGGATCCTGTCGCCGCCCGAAGCTCGGACGGCGCGGCGGGATGCGGGGGGAAAAGCGCATGGACGGGCAACCTTGCTCGCGCGGCTCCCCCCGGCGCCGCGAATGACTGGTCCCTGCCGTCATATGTGAACGGACATAGCTGTCCGCGGGTAAAGGAAGAGGGTTACTGCGTCGTTCGCTTTGGCACGGTGAAGGTGCCGGTGACGCGCCCGTTCTGCCCCTCGACCGGGCGGCCGTCGGGCCCGCGCGCGGCGCCGCGGCCGTCGACCGTCGCGCGTCCCGAATCGAGGTCGATGACCATCCGCCCGCCCGACAGGCGATTCGCGCCCTGGCGCAGCTCGACATTGCCGACCATCGTGATCAGCCGCCGATCGAGGTCGTAGATCGCGACATTTCCCTTCGCCACCTCGTCGCCCTTGGTCACCGTGACTCCACCCGACGCGTCGAGCCGGTTCACGTCGGTGCCGCCGGCGCGCGTATAGGCGACGGTCATGCGCTGCGCCGTCAGGGTCATGCCCGCCTGCGTCACGCGGACGTTGCCCGAAATCACGACGCGGTCGGATCGGTCCTGCACCTCGATGACGTTCGCCGAAAAATCGACCGGCGCGCTGCTGTCGTGGTTGGCGAGCGCCTGCGCCTGCGCGGGGGCGCCGCCGCCGGTCGCGAGGATCGCCAGGCTGGCGAACGCAAAGCTCGCGCCGCCGAGCGCGAGGCTTTTCCACCCGAAGAGGCGCCGGGGCTCGCTCGTCATTTGATCACTCCCTGGTTGATCCTCAGCCGCGCATTGCCCGACAGGCGCACGGTCCGCCCGTCGAGATCGGCATAAAGCCGGTTGGCCGAAAAGCGCCCGATGTTCAACGTTCCTTCGACCCCGCTGTCGCCGATCAGGCTGCGCGTCCGAAGGTCGAGCGCGACATTTTCGGCATTGATGCGATAGCCGTCGGCGCTCTTGACCAGCACCGTGCCCGGTACCGAAACCTTTTCGGTGTCCATATTATATTGCGCATGTTCGGCGGCGATCGTCGCGGGACCGTCCTCGAGCCGGATCGCCCCCGACAGGTCGGTCATCCGGACGACCGGCTCGGCGCTCGATTTCTGGACCGCGCTTCCCGCGATCAGCGCGAAGGGCCGGCCTTTCGTATCCTGTCCGCGATATTCGGCGCGTGTCACGCGCATCCGTTCCTTCGCAACCTCGACCTTGTCCTTGGCGAGCAGGAAACTGACCTCGGAGCGCTGGGTGAAGGGCGAAAAGACGAGCACGGCAGCGATGACGCCGATGACCAGCGGCAGGCCGACGCGCAGGATGCGCACCACGCGGTCGTGGCTCGACCCCTTCGCCGCCCACAGGCGGCGCATCGTGCGATCGAGTTCGGCGCGTTCGGACACCGGCGAATCGCTCCCCGTCAGCTGTGCGCGAAAATATCGACTTCGGGCCAGCCCGCGAGGTCGAGCGCGGCGCGCGTCGGCAGGAAGTCGAAACAGGCCTGCGCGAGCCCGGTGCGCCCCTCGCGCGCGAGGCGGGCGTCGAGCACCTCCTTCATCGCGTGCAGATAGCGCACGTCGCTCGCGGCATAGTCGCGCTGCGCCTCGCTGAGTTCGGCGGCGCCCCAGTCGCTCGACTGCTGTTGCTTCGAAATATCCTGCCCCAACAGCTCGCGCACCAGCTCCTTGAGCCCGTGACGGTCGGTGTAGGTGCGCACGAGCCTCGAGGCGATCTTGGTGCAATAGACGGGCGCGGTGACGACGCCGAGCGCCTGCTGCAGCGCCGCAATGTCGAAGCGCGCGAAATGGAACAGCTTCAGCCGCGCGGGATCGGCCAATATCGCCTTCAGCACCGGCGCGTCATAGGCGCTGCCCGGCGCGAAGCGCACGAGATGCTCGTCGCCCGTACCGTCGCTGATCTGGACGAGGCACAGCCGGTCGCGCAGCGGGTTGAGGCCCATCGTCTCGGTATCGACCGCGACGGCGCCCGGCCCCAGCGCGCCCTCGGGCAGGTCCTCTTCGTGGAAATAGACAGTCATGGCCTCGCCTTAGGCCGGAATTCGGTGCCGCTCAATGACTGGTTTCAATCGCGTCCGCCGCGGCGCGGGCGCTGCGGCCAGACGTGTAAAATCCCGCACGGAGCCTTTGAATTTTCTGTTCGCAGAAGCGCCACGAATAGGTTATATATTACGCCGTTAGCGGCACGGGGCGAGTCTGTGCCCATGGTGAACTGCGTCCCCGTCCGGCGCACGGAGCCGGTTCAATAGGGTGCGGACGAACCGAAAGCGACTATTATTCCATGAGTTTCAACAAGGACCGCCGTGGCCATCGCGGGCGCGGCAAGCGCGATGATTTCGGCAATTTCGACAGCTTCGAACCCGCCCCCTATGGCGGTGACAGCTTCGGTGCGGCCCCGCGCGGCGGCGGCTTCGGCGATCGCGGCGGTTTTGGGGACCGCGGCGGCTTTGGCGGTGGCGACCGGGGCGGCGGCTTCGGCGGCGGCAATCGTGGCGGTGGCGGCTTCGGCGGCGGGCGCGGCGGCGGCATGCCGGCGCAGGTCGTCGGCGAGGGCCAGGGCACGGTGAAATTCTTCAACCCGTCGAAGGGTTTCGGCTTCATCGCCCGCGACGACGGCGGCGAGGATGTGTTCGTGCATATCAGCGCGGTCGAGCAGGCGGGCCTTCAGGGCCTCGCTTCGGGCCAGCCGCTCGGCTTCACGCTCGTCGAGCGCAACGGCAAGGTTTCGGCGATCGACCTCAAGATCGAGGGCGAGCCGATGCCCGTCGAGGAATTCGCCCCGCGCCGCGACGACCGCGGCGGCGAGCGTCCGGGCGGCGCGCGCGGCCGGCGCCAGCTGACCGGCGAGCGCACCTCGGGCACGGTCAAATTCTTCAACACGACCAAGGGTTTCGGCTTCATCGCCCGCGACGACGGCCAGGCCGACGCCTTCGTCCATATCAGCGCGGTGCAGCGCGCCGGCATGGCGGGCCTCGAAGAGGGCGACCGCGTCGCCTTCGACATTGAAGTCGACGATCGCGGCAAATTCGCCGCCGTGAACCTCGAACCGTCGAGCGACTGAGCCAGGCGGACAGGCACAGGAAAGGGCGTCTTCGGGCGCCCTTTTTATTGCGCCGCTCCGGCCGTCCGCGGCGCGCACCCGGCGGTCCCGCGGCGAGACCCGGAAGGGCCGGGAGGCCTTGCTCCGGACGCCGCACCGCGCCACACCGGACTTATGCCGCTTCCCGCCCTCTTTGCCGACTGGTTCGCCGCGCGCGGGTGGCGGCTGCGGCGGCATCAGGCCGAAATGCTCGAGGCGGCCGGTCGCGGCGACCATGCCCTGCTCGTCGCCGCGACCGGGGCGGGCAAGACGCTCGCGGGTTTCCTGCCGAGCCTCGTCGACCTCGCCGCGCATCCTTCGGACCGGCTGCACACGCTCTATGTCTCGCCGCTCAAGGCGCTCGCCGCCGACGTCGAGCGCAACCTCGGCGCGCCGATCGCCGAAATGACGCTGCCGATCAGCGTCGAGAGCCGCAGCGGCGACACGAGTTCGGACAGGAAGGCGCGCCAGCGCAGCCGCCCGCCGAACATCCTGCTGACGACGCCCGAATCGCTTTCGCTGCTGCTCTCCTATCCCGACAGCTTCGCGATGTTCGCTGGTCTGAAAACCGTCGTGATCGACGAGATTCACGCCTTCGCCACGGGCAAGCGCGGCGACCTGCTGAACCTCGCATTGGCCCGCCTGCAGCGAATTGCGCCCGATCTGCGCCGCGTCGGCCTGTCGGCGACGATCGCCGACCCGGACGCCTATCGCCGCTGGCTTGCGCCTGGCGGCGACGCCGACCGGGTCGCGCTCGTCGAGGGCGAGCCGGGCGCCGAGCCCGACATCGCGATCCTGCTCCCCGAAGGTTCCGTGCCCTGGGCCGGCCATTCGGGGCGCTATGCCGTGCATCAGGTGATGGCCGAGATCGCGAAGAACCGCACGACGATCATCTTCTGCAACACGCGCGGGCTCGCCGAGCTGATCTTTCAGGAATTGTGGAAGGTCAACGACCTGTCGCTACCCATCGCGATCCACCACGGCAGCCTCGACCGCGAAGCGCGCCAGCGCGCCGAGGCGGCGATGGCCGAGGGGCGGCTGCGCGCGCTCGTCGCGACCTCCAGCCTCGACCTCGGGCTCGACTGGGGCGACGTCGACTGTGTGATCCAGATGGGCGCGCCCAAGGGATCGTCGCGCCTGCTCCAGCGCATCGGGCGCGCCAACCACCGGCTCGACGAGCCGAGCAAGGCGCTGATCGTGCCCGGCAACCGCTTCGAATATCTGGAAGCGCGCGCGGCCTTGGATGCCGTGGAAGCGGGTGAGCGCGACGCCGACCGCTTCCGTCCCGGCGCGCTCGACGTGCTCGCGCAGCATGTGATGGCGCTCGCCTGCGCGGCGCCGTTCCGTGAAGCCGAGCTGCTTGCCGAAATCCGGACCGCCGCGCCCTATCGCTGGATCGACGCTGCGATTTTCGCGCGGCTGCTCGGCTTCGTGCGCGACGGCGGCTATGCGCTCAAAAGCTATGACCGCTTCCGCCGCCTCGCCCCCGACGGGCAGGGCGGCTGGCGCATATCGCACCCGCGGCTCGCGGCGCAGCACCGGCTCAATGCGGGGATCATCGTCGAAGCGCCGATGGCCGACGTGCGCTTCCGGAACGGCCGCCGGCTGGGAAAGGTCGAGGAATATTTCGCGAGCACGCTGACCCCCGGCGACACCTTTGCCTTTGCCGGCATCAGCCTCGAGGTCGAGGCGATTCGCGACACCGACCTGATCGTCCGCGCGACGACCCGCCCCGCGCGCATCCCGAGCTATATGGGCGCGCGCATGGCGCTGACGACGCGGCTCGCCGACCGGGTGCGCCACTTCCTCGCCGAGCCCGAAAGCTGGGCGCGTTTCCCGGAGGATGTGCGTTTCTGGCTCGAGATGCAGGCGCTGCGTTCGGTGCTGCCGCGCGCAGAGGAGCTGCTCGTCGAGACCTTCCCGCACGAAGGCCATCATTATCTGCTCTGCTATCCGTTCGAAGGCTGGAACGCGCACCAGTCGCTCGGCATGCTGATCTCGAAACGGATGGAGCGCGCGGGGCTGCAACCGCTGGGCTTCGTCGCGTCCGACTATGCGCTCGCGCTCTGGTCGCTGCGCCCTGTGACGAAACCCGAAGCGCTGTTCGATGCCGCGATCCTCGAGGAGGAATTCGTCGAGTGGGTCGAAGGCTCGCATCTTCTGAAGCGCGCGTTTCGCGAAGTCGCGGTGATCGGCGGGCTGATCGAACGCCAGCACCCCGGCAAGCGCAAATCGGGCAAGCAGGTGACCTTTTCGACCGACCTGATTTTCGACGTGCTGCGAAAATATGAACCCGACCATCTGCTCCTCGAAGCCGCGTGGGCCGACGCGCGCGAGCGGCTCACCGATGTCGCGCGGCTCGGCGACCTGCTCGACCGCGCGGCGGGGACGATGGTGCATCGGTCGCTCGACCGGATCAGCCCGCTCGCGGTCCCCGTGCTCGTGCTGATCGGGCGCGAGAATGTGGCGGCGGCCGATATCGACGACGCGCTGCTCGGCGAACTCGCCGACGACCTCGCGCGAACCGCGATGGGCGAGGTTCGAGGGCCGCTTGCCCGATCGCCCGCGAAGGCGTAAACTCGCGTTAAATACAGGAGGGGATGCCGATATGACGTCGATTGCCGTCCGGTCACCTTTTTGGGCGCTGCTCGCCGCGCCGCTGCTCGTCGGCGCGACGCCGGGGACGCCCGCCCCGCCGCCCGCCCCCGAAACGCGCGAAGCGCCCGGACAAGCCGGCCCGACTTCGGTGGTCGATCCGACCCTGCCGATCGAGGAGGTAACGCCCTTCGTTCAGCCCTTCGACCTCGACGCGACGCGGCGCATGTCGGTACAGGTGATGGTCGAAGGGCAGGGACCCTTTTCCTTCCTCGTCGATACCGGTGCCGAGCGGACGGTGATCGCGCGCGAACTCGCCGACCGGCTGGGGCTCAGCCTGGGTGCGCGGCTGCGCCTCTCGACGATCAGCAAGAACGCCACGAGCGCTACCAGCTACCGCGTCGCGTCGCTGCAGATGACCGGCCTTCACCTGACGCCTTTCGACGCGCCGGCCTTTGCCGGACGGCATATCGGGGCCGCGGGGCTGATCGGCGTCGACATGCTCGAGGACCGTCGGCTGCTGATCGACTTTCGCCGCGAGAAGATGGACATATTGCAGACCAAGCGTCGCGCCCGTCCGCTGATCCGCGACCATGACGCGATCGTGGTGTCGGCGCGCAACAGCGCCGGCCGCCTGATCCTGTCCGATGCGCGGATCGACGGACGCCGCGTCGATATCGTGGTCGACACCGGCGCGCAGTCGAGCGTCGGCAATATGGCTTTGATGAAATTGATCGCCGCGCGGCGACAGAATAGCGTGCCGTTCCAGCCGACGATGCTCGGCGCGATCACCGGCGAGGACGTTCCGGCAACGCGCACCTCGATCAAGCGCATCACGATCGAGGGGGTCGATATCAACGACCTGCCGGTGTCCTTCGCCGACGCTGCCGCCTTCACCGCGCTCGGTCTCGACGAACGCCCGGCGCTGCTGCTCGGCATGGACAGCCTGTCGCTTTTCGACCGGATAGAGATCGACTTCCCGAACCGGCGCGTCGTGCTCGACATGCCCGACGGCGCGCGGCGCGACACGCCGCAACGCTTTGCCAGCGCGGGCTGGCGGCAGAGCCTGTAGCCCCCTTGCCGCTGCGCCTCGCCGCCGCCATAGCGGCAGCATGTCCGCCGCCCCCGCCCTCGAATTTGCCGGTCATTCCTTCGTCCCGCTCGCCGACCGCGCGCTGTTCTGGCCGCGCCACGGCGCGCTGATCGTCGCCGATCTGCATCTCGAAAAGGCGAGCTGGTATGCGGCGCACGGCCAGCCGCTGCCGCCCTATGACAGCCACGACACGCTCGACCGGCTCGCGCGGCTCGCGGCCGGGACCGGCGCGCGCGCGATCTGGTGTCTTGGCGACAGCTTCCACGATCGCGACGCCGCGACGCGCATCGCGGCGGCGGTTGCCGCGCGACTGGACAAGCTGGCAGCGGCGGCGCGCATCTTGTGGATCGCGGGCAACCACGACGGCCTGTCGGGCAGCGCGTGGGGCGGGGAGGTCGCCGACGAGCTGATCGTCGACGGCATCGTGCTGCGCCACCAGAGCGAGCGCACCGAGCGGCGTCCCGAAATATCGGGTCATTTCCATCCCAAGCTGCGCCGCACGGTGCGTGGCCGCAGTGTCGCGCGGCCCTGTTTCGCGGGCGACGCGCAGCGCCTGATTCTTCCCGCATTCGGCAGCCTTACCGGCGGTCTCGACGTCGATGCAGCGGCGATCGCGGAAAATTTTCCCCGAGAATATCGGGCGATGCTCGTCGCCAACGGCCGCCTTCTTACCTTTCCCTGCGGCGGCGGCGCGGCGGATGACGCTACGGCAAGCGCGGCGACGGCCGCACGATAAGCACAAAAGCATCCGGGAATCCGGGACTTTCCCACTGTGACCGAAATGCATCACTCCGGCCAAAACAATGGCCGGGCAAGGCTCTGCGTGCTGAAACCTGCGGATCAATTCGATATGTTCGCCGGGCAACGAAAAAATGAAATTTTGAGAGGAGTGCCCGAAATGAAATCTTCCCTTCTTTGTGCCCGGCTTTTGCGCACGAGCGCGCTCGGCGTCTCGCTCGCCGTGGCGGTCGGCGCGGTGCCCGCCTTCGCGCAGGACAGCGAGGCCGACACCCAGGATGCGGCGCCGCAGGAAAGCGCCGCCGACGACAGCAATGTCATCATCGTCACCGCGCAGGGCCGCGCGCAGGCGCTGTCCGACGTTCCGGTCGCGATTTCGGCGGTCGGCGCCGAGGTGATGCAGAACAGCGGCGCGAACGACATCCGCCAGCTCAACCAGGTCGCCCCGTCGCTGCTCGTCTCGTCGACCGGCTCCGAAGCCAATGGCTCGGCGCGTATCCGCGGCATCGGCACCGTCGGCGACAACCCCGGCCTCGAAAGCTCGGTCCCGGTCTTCATCGACGGCGTCTATCGCTCGCGCTCGGGCATCGGCCTCAACGAGCTCGGCGAAATCGACCGGGTCGAGGTGCAGCGCGGCCCGCAGGGCACGCTCGGCGGCCGCAACTCGTCGGCGGGCCTTATCAGCATCTATTCGAAAAAGCCCGAATTCCAGTTCGGCGGCACCGGCGAAATCACCTATGGCAATTACGATTATTGGCGGCTCGGCGGCAGCGTCACCGGCCCGATCACCGACACGCTCGCCGCGCGCCTCGACGGCATCTGGGTCAAGCGCGACGGCTTCTATCGCGACACCACGAACAATACCGACGTCAACGACCGCGACCGCTATTTCCTGCGCGGACAGCTGCTCTTCGAACCGACCGACGCGCTGTCGGTGCGATTGATCGCCGACTATACCTTCCGCGACGAGAAATGCTGCGCCGCGACCTATGTCGACAACAGCGTCAACCCCTATATCGGCGATCTGAACAATCCGGGTGTTCCGGCGACCCCGACGACGAACAATATCATCCAGGTGCTCGCCGACCTCGGCCAGCCGCTCAGCGCCTTCAACCAGGGATACAGCCGCAACATCTCGGTCAGCCCGGGACGCAGCTACGCCGGCGAGACCAAGGATTACGGTTTTTCGGGCCAGATCGACTATGATTTTGGCGGCGCGACGCTGACCTCGATCACCGCGTACCGCGAATATCGGTCGAGCCAGGCGTCGGACACCGATTATGGCGCGGTCGACATCCTCTATCGCGCGCCGAGCGACGACGCCTATCGCCAATTCCATACCTTCACGCAGGAACTGCGCCTGCAGGGCGAGGCGTTCGACGGCACGCTCGACTGGCTCGTCGGCGGCTTCTATGCCAACGAAAAGCTGACGGTCCGCGACAATCTGCGCTTCGGCAACGATTACGGCCGCTTCGCCAACTGCCGCATCATTTCCGGCGGCGGCCTTGCGGGTCTCTATTCGCCGAACAGCCCGCTCTGCGTCATTCCAGGCGTCGGACAGGCGACGATTGCGGGCGCGAGCGGCGCGTCGGGTCCCGATATCGTCGCGGCGTTCACCGCGCTCGACGGGCTCAACGATCTCGGCACGATCAACGACCGCTATTATCAGAACGGCACCAACTGGGCGCTGTTCACGCATAATATCGTCCACATCACCGACACGCTCGATCTGACGCTCGGCCTGCGCTACACGCACGACAAGAAGAAGTTCAGCGCCGACTTCACCAACGACAATACCGTCTGCACGACGATCCAGAGCCTCGTGCTCGACGATCTGACCAGTCCGACGTCGAACGCGACCGCCAAGGCGCTTGCCGGCGGCCTCATCGGCCTCGGCTGCCAGGGCAATTCGACCGCCGAGCTCAATGGTGTGTCGATCGACGATCAGCGCAGCGAGGACGAATGGACCGGCACCGCGATCCTGTCGTGGAAGCCGACCCCCGACCTCCTCACCTATGCGAGCTTCGCGCGCGGGTATAAGGCGGGCGGCTTCAACCTCGACCGTTCGGCGCTCAAATCGCCGATCGTGCCCTTTGCACTGTCGGGCGGTGCGCAGTCGCTCGTCGGCAACCTCCAGTTCGATCCCGAGCTCGTCGACAGCTATGAAATCGGCGCCAAATATTCGACCGGCCCGCTCAGCCTCGGCCTGACCTTCTTCCGGTCGGATTTCAAGAATTTCCAGCTCAACACCTTCAACGGCAGCGTGTTCATCGTCCAGACGATCAACGGCTGTTCGGGAGACCTGACCGGCGGTCCCGACGCCGACACCGACACCGATGCGACGACCGGCGCCTGCGCGGCCGACGATGTGAGCTGGGGCGTGCGCGCCGAGGGCTTCGAGCTCGAGGCGTCGCTGGTTCCGGCGCCCTTCTTCCGCATGGCGGCGGGGCTCACCTACTCGAACACCAAGTTCCGCGACGAGTTGGTCGGCAACAAGCAGGGCGACCCGCTCGATCCGGCGCTGCGCAAGCTGCCCGGCGACAATCTGTCGAACGCGCCCGAGCTGGTCGCGACCGGCAGCATCACCTGGACGCCGCCGATCGGCAGCAGCGGGCTGACCGGCCTCGTCTACATCGACGGCCGCATGACGAGCGATTACAACACCGGGTCGGACCTGTTCCCGCAGAAGGAACAGGACGGCTATGCGCTGGTCAACGCGCGCGTCGGCGTGCGCGGTCCCGACGAGGGCTGGGCGGTCGAGCTGTGGGCGCAGAATCTGTTCAACAAGCAATATGCGCAGGTCGCGTTCAACTCGCCCTTCCAGGCGGGTGGCGCGGGCGCACCCTTCACCGACCCGCAATATCCGGGCGGACGCCAGATCTTCTCGCAGTTCCTCGCCGAACCGCGCACCTATGGCGTGACGCTGCGCGGCAAATTCTGACGCTGCCGCACCAGCTTATCGGCCGCCCGCCTGCCTTTGTGCAGGCGGGCGGTTTTTTGTGACGTGCCGGCTGAGGACCGGCCGGGTTCGGGCGGGAGCGGACCTATCAAACATCGTCACCCCGGACTTGATCCGGGTGTGGATTCACATTTGAAGTGCAACGGTATGAAGACTTCGGCTGGGGTTTGGAAGCCGAGGCATTTTCTGGGAGTATTGTTGTAGATTGCGATGATGGCGTCGAAGGCGTTGGGGGGCAAGTCGTCGAGGCTGGTTTTTCGGGGGAGGTATCGACGGAGGCGACCGATGGCGTTTTCGATGCCGCCTTTCTGCCATGGGGCGTGCGGATCGCAGAAGAAGGCCTGGATAGCGAGTTGCCTTTCGATGCGGTGATGGCGGGTAAATTCGGTGCCATTGTCGAAGGTGATCGACCGTCGCAGCGACGCGGGCATTGGCTGGAGCAACTGGACGATGGCGTCGGCGACGGGATCGGCCTTGAGGCTGTTTTG
>NZ_FZPA01000025.1 GCF_900188185.1 Sphingopyxis indica
GCCCGAAGCGGGAAGCGCCGCCCCCTTTCCGGCGAGGACTGTATGTGCGACCGCCGCGCCCGCCTTTGTTCGCCGCCCGCAGCACCTGGCCGACGAAGGACTTCGCTTCCGGCCTTTTGTCCCTCCGTCGCGGGGCCGTCCAGGCCTGACCTGGAACTCGTCGTCGGGGCCGCTCATCGGAGGCTGGAACCATCGGCGCAAAAGCCCGCCAGACGCGGATTGACGAGAATTTCGGCAGTTTCACGAAAACATGCTGGCAGGCCGCTCACGGAGCCATACGAAAAACCCCCGACCAACCAACCATCTGGACCGAGCCTGCTGGCGGTCCTTTTATCTTGCGATGCTCCCCTTATTTCCCTGCCTTCCCGGCCTCGTATGCGATAGCGAACGCCGTTGCGCCCCAGACTACGCCTGCCTGCGAGCGGGCGCCTCATGACGGCTGGTGACCGGAAAGAGGGACGAACAGGCTATCCTCGACTTCGGAAGGGGCTGGATCTGGTATCTCTCCGGCATCGCCCCGTGGCGCTACGGATGGCGTCGAAACTGTGCCGGACGTGACGCTGACCGGACGGGAAAAGAGCGGCGCGTGGGTCCAGGCCAGCGCATCGGCGGGCGCGCTGGCGAGCGCGCGAGCGGGCGCTCCGCCGACCATCGGCGCGAGCATGGCGAGATAGGCGCGCGTCTCTCGCGGTAGCGGGCGGCCGGTCGCCAGATGCTCATCATAGCGTCCCGGGCCAGCGTTATAGGCTGCCAGCATTGCAGTCGGATTGCCGTAACGATCGTGCAATTCACGAAGATAGGCGGCGCCCGCGATGATGTTGTCGCGGGGGTCGTAGGGATTGCGGCCGAGACGATAACGCGCGCGAAGTTCCGCCCAGGTGCCGGGCATGATCTGCATCAGCCCCATGGCTCCAGCGTGCGAGAGCGCGGTCACATCGCCCGCGCTCTCGACACGCATGACCGCCCATATCCAGCGCTCCGGGATACCGAAACGACGCGATGCCTCGGCCACATGAGCGGCGATCGGCGTCACCGCGGACGACGACTGCGCCGTGGCGGTTTCGCCGCGCGCGATGGCCGTCGCCGGCGCACTCGCAAGACTTGCGAGCAACGCCAGCGACAGCGCCCGGCGGCGCGATGTGCAGCAGCGCGGGCGCACCGGATCAGCTCCGATCTTCGCGGACACGCGGACGGCTTACCGACAGGCGGAAAGCCGAACCCTCGTCGTCGGTGCGGAAGAGATGCGCGCGCAGAGTCTGGCCCGCGAACAACGGGCTTTCGATCTCCAGCGAGACATAGTCGCCCGCGCGTTCGCCGACATCCTTCCACGCAGCGCCGACTCTGGGGCCATGTTCGTCGTCGAGCAGGACGCGGAAATCCGGCGCTTTTTCTGCATCGCTCGGTTCGGCGGGAACGAGGGCGATAACCTCATCGATGCCGAACAACCGGATGCGGCCCGTATAGCCATCATCGGTGGGTTTGAAGATATTGGGTTGCATTGCCAGTCTCCTTTGCTTGGCGGGGTGGAAGAGATTTCGCGGCACGGCGAACGCTCACATCGGCGTCGCCCGACCGATCACGGTTGCTGCGGGAAGCAGTCCGAAATAGCGGCCGTCGAGGCTGTCCTCGCGGTCGGCGTTGAGGAAGAAGAGCTGGTCGGCTGCGAGCGTTCGGCAGCCCGCCCAGACCGGCAGCGCGCGGCCAAGCCGGTCGGTCGCCTTGGCGACGGCGACGGTCCGGCCATCGATGCTTATGGTGTCGCCAGTCCGGCAAACCGTCTGTCCGGGAAGCGCCGCGACACGCTTGAGGAGTGGCAGGCCGAGCGGCAGATAACCGCCCTCGGCGAGGAACCCCGCGATATCCGGCGGCGGCATCACCACGGCAAGCGCGCCGCGCGGGACGGAGTCGCCCGTCCGCACGCGGTAGAAGCCGATCGGAACGCTCGGACTGGCATTCCAGATCAGTCGCGGCGGCGGATCGATCCACATGGAGATCGCGATGAGATTGACCGCGACGACGGCCGCCGCGAGCGTTTTCCACGGATAGGTCATTGCAGGGAGCCTTTGCGGGCGAGCCAGGCGCGGTGGCGCTCCAGCGTGTAGGGACGCGGCGTTTCGCGGGCGGCGAGACGATTGTGGACGTGGCGCCAATGGTCCGGCGCGGTGTCGGCGGGATCGATGTCGAGTGCGTCCACCGCGTCGATCGCTTCGAACACGCGCTGGACCTTCGGCCAGCCGGAAAGCCGCAGCAGAATGTCGCCGCCGGGATCGACGCCGGGCACGGTCTGATAGGGTTCCCCCGGCAGGACCGCGCGCAGAATGTCGATGCGGGAAACGACCGTGCCGAAGTCGTTGGACGCCCAGCGCACGAAGGCGAATATGCTGCCAGGAGCGAAGCCGAGACGGCGACGGCGCCGGTCGAGTATCTGATCCTCGACAGGGCGTCCGAAGCGTATCCAGCGCTCGATCTTCTTCTCGATCCACAGCAGGTCGACGCGGGTGCGATCATCGCGGGCGGCGATCATGGGGCGCGCTCCTGATCCTCGTCCGGGAAGGCTTCGACCAGCAGGGCGCGCAACAGATCGGCCAGCGTCAGCCCGCGCTGGAGCGCGGCGAACTTGATCCGTCTGCGCAGTTCCGGCGTCACGTCGATGGTGAGCCGCGCGGTGTTCGCGCTGCGTGATGGCGGCGTGGTTCGTTCCCGATCGCCGTCGGACACCCAGGATTCAACACCGCGCGGCCGGGCGACGAAACGCCGGGACGATTTGCCCGGACCGCTCATGAGAGCAGGCTCCCGACCTGCTGCGCCAAAGCGACGATTTCGCGCGCGGCGATGCTGCCCGAGTTCATTTCGGACGCGAGCCGCCCGGTTCGCAACGCATCTGCGAAGATCACCCGCTGACCGACATGGGCCGGCAGCAGAGTCGGATCATGGTCAGCAAGGTTGTCGGCAGTGGCGCGTCCGATCAGCGTGCGCGCAGGATAGCGGTTGAGAATGAACCGCGCCGCGATCGCGGGTTTGAAGATGCGGGCCTGATCGAGCAGCGTCAGCATCTCGGCCGAAGCCCATCCGTCAAGCGGCGATGGCTGCACCGGCAGGAGGACCAGATCGGCGGCGAGCAGAGCCGAGCGGAGCAATCCCGCGACACGGGGCGGCCCGTCGATCACCACATGGTCGACGCTGCGCGCCAGCTCCGGCGCCTCGTGGTGCAGCGTGTCGCGTGCGAGACCGACGACGCTGAACAGTCGCGGCAAGCCTTGCGACGCGCGCTCCTGGGCCCAGTCCAGCGCCGAACCCTGCGGATCGGCATCGATTAGGAGCACGCGCTTGCCGGTGATGGCCCACTGGCCAGCCAGGTGGAGCGCGAGGGTCGTCTTGCCGACGCCGCCCTTCTGATTGAGGAACGCGACGATCATCGCGCTTCGTCCACAGGGGCGCAGCCCGTTAGCATGAATCCGAAGGATTCAGAGTTAGCAATGTTAAGGGGCGGAATCGTGCAATGATTCCATTGTGTTATAGGTGGTTTCGGTTCCTGATAGTCCGAGGATCGGGTTCCCGATCGTCCGATAGTCGCGGTTCCTGATAGTCCGTGTCTCATGGCAACTTATCCACAGGCGGGTAGCCCATCCGCCGCATGACGGCGTCGAGCGGATCGATGGGGAGCGGGGTGAAGTTCAGCCGGTGGCGGCCGAGTTCGAAGGTGAGGGTCAGCCGGTATCCGGGCAGGGGTTGGCGGCGGACGATATCGCGCAATTCGAAGCTGAACCGCTTGAGCGGCGAGAGGACGCCCGACTTCAGGTGGAGGTGAGCGACGTCGAAGCTCCACCCATGTTCCTGCCGTCCGCCATGCTTGCGGCAGATGCGATAGAGCCAGCGTTCCAGCCCGCCGGTCAGGCTGAAATAGGCGCGGTCGATGGTAAGGACGAGCGCGTGATCCAGGACCCCGGCGTAGAACCAGTCGGGAACGATCATCTCGATGCCGAGCGCGCGGCCCTTCCCGTCGAGACGCTCGCGCCATTCGTTGATCCAGGAGAAGCGATGGCGCCGCCGCTGGGTGGTTTGACGGATGCTGGTGGCAATCGTGGTCGACTGAAGCCGGTCGAGACCGGCGCGCAGCCGCTCATAGCTGGCCTTGCCGGTGCCGCGCCTTGTAAAGGTCAGGATGTCATAGGGCGTGGCGGCGATGAGGCGCGAGGTCGGCAGGCCGGCGTCGTGCGCCTCGACGATCTGGCTCGCGGCCCAGATCAGAATATCAGCATCCCATATGGTGGCCATGCCATGTTCGGGCGTCGCCTCGACCTGGATCGAGACCTCGCCCATGCGAAACTCGATCGGTGCGACCCGCTTGCTCTTGGCGAGCGAGAAGAAGGGCCAGCTCATCAGATCCTGGGCATCGCGCGGTGCGACATCACCGCCGGCCGGGCGGAACAGGTCGAGCTGCCGGGCGGGAGCTTTGCTTAGCGACATGGATTATCGCCCGCGCGTCCCGCTGGCGTGCCGCCTTGTCGTGGCCAGGCCGGGTCCCGGATCGGATGTCGAGCGCCGCATCCCGGCCGCCGCCCACTCGTCGATGTCGGCAACCGTGTAGACGATGCGTCCGCCGAGCTTGTGGTAGATGGGGCCGGTTCCGAAGCAGCGATGTTTCTCCAGGGTGCGCGGCGAGAGGCCCAGACGCTTCGCAGCATCGGGTGTTCGCAGAAAGCGCGGCGCAGTGTCTGGGGCGTCAGGCTGCATGATCGGTCTCCGTCGAAGCGCGGGCCACGAGGGCAAGGCGCGTGGTGCTGGAGACAAGGCTGGCGTATGCCGCCTATGCCGGGAGAGAGGGTAAAATAAGCCTGCGGGAAATGTCGCACCGGCGTAGAGCGTTACCGGCTCCGGAGCAGATCGAGATATCCGGTCTCGCTGAGCCGAATGGCCTCGTCGCGCAGTCGTTGAACCTGCCGGCGTTCATTGGCCGCGCGCCAGTTGGAACCGTGAAGCTCCAGGCCGGGATAAACCGCGGCGTCGGCCAGCTCGCGGGTGCTCAGACCAGCCGCGAGGAGACTGAGCAGGTGGAGCAGGAAACTCAGGCGCAGGCGCTGAAATTCCGTTGGCCGGAAAGCGGCGGATCGTCTGCCGCGCGGCGCTCCCTGAAGTCGGCGCAGGAAGCGGTCGGCGGCGGCCCGGCGCAAGGGATAGTCCCCGTCGGGTGAGAGTGCGATGATCGTGCCAGCGCGCATCGCTGGATCAGACAGCCACAGGCGCAGGCGTCCACCGGGATCGTCGATAACGAGATGGCGACCGCTCTGGTCGGTGTGATCGGCGACGATCGGGCCGAGATCGGCCGGATCAAATGCAGGCGCGGCGGCATAACCTTGGGGCGGAGGCGCCAGCACGACTGTGCCTGGCGCGACGTCGGGGCGCCATAGCGCGGGCGCGGCTGCGGCCGACACATAAGGGTCGATGGGGAAACACCAACCCCCAGCGCCGGACGAAGTCCGCGCCGAGGGTCTTCTCCCGATGTGCACCGTCCGCGCTCGTCGATGTCATCCGATCATAGTCACGGCGGTAATTCTTGTTGTGCCGCAGGAACTCCTGCGCAAAGTCCGCATAATCGAAATTGGCGGTTGCCCCGGCGATCGCTTGCGACCGCCAATCGCTGGCAGTTGGCATCGCACCTCTCCCTGTATCCCGCATTGGGGGTCAGGAGAGCGAGCTTGCCTGCGCTCACCCACGCCAGAAGAACCGCCCGAGCGCATGAATTCAACGCCTTGCGGGCGAACCTGCGCGCACGGCGCAGCGATCCCCTGTAGGCGGCGGCGACGGTTCTACCGGGGGCGTCCTTCGAGCAAATGGCGATATCCGACTTCGGTCATCCACCTGGCGCGAGCGAGGTGACTTTCGTAGATGCCCCAGGCGCGCTGGGGATCTGTTGCCGGATCAAGGCCAAATATCACGCGGACAATCTCATGCCAGTGCGCGCCCTCGGCATCCGCTTCGAGCAGGCGCAGATAGGTAACGAAATGGCGTTCGTCATAACTGTTCACCCGCCTTGTTTGCGGAGGCGCGTCGTCAAATGCAGGAATGGTCATTGCGCGACACCTGGCGCCCAGGGCGCGTTGCGGTTGTCCCGAAAACGGAGCCCGGTCATGCGACCGATGGGATAAGCGCCTCGCGCGCGGCCCGCAAATCGCGCCCACTGCCAGAACCTTACGCAAAGGAGACGCGGGTCGTGGAACACCCTGCGCACCGTTGGTCCCGACAATAACGGATGAAGATCAGCTCGACTTGCGGAAGAATTCCATCGGGTCAATGTCGAGGATCGTCGCGATCCGTTCGAGCATATCGACGGTCGCCGCGTGTTCTTCGCGCTCCAGCATTCCAACATAGTTGCGGTTGATCCCGGCACGGTCCGCAAGCTCCTCCTGCGACAAGCCTTTGGCATGACGCATGTGACGCAAGTTGGTGGCGACGATCTCCCGCAAGCTCATGCGGGGGACGTCGCCGCTCTGCCTAACCCATGGCCACCTAATATACTAGGGAATCGTATCTACGTAACGGCGTATCTGCGGAAATCCGCCACTACGCATTCAAGGAACGCGGGGCCGACGAGCGGCCCCGCGTCCGTCTCACCGGGCAAAGGGATCGAACTCAAGAACGATGCTTGCCGAATCGCCGTCCCATTCGCTGGCCGGCATCGCGCTGAACAGGCCGCCTTCGGTTCGGAATACGATGATATTGACCATGAGGCTGCGCGCGAGGCTCCAGGCATAGGCGGATACGGTGTTGAGCGACTTGGACATTGCGGGCTCCTGTCTTTCGTCGCGGGGACCATCCCCGCTCGACAGGCTCCCGAAGTGTCGGGCGCATGGCTGCAATCACCGCACGGGCGCAGCCCGAAGGCCGCACGCTGCGCGTAGCGGACCCTTTATGGGTTGATGGCGAAGCCATGGGTCTGACCAAGGATCAGAGCCAATGAGAGCGGCGGTGGCGCCTGCGAGGAATCGGAACCGCCGGAGGTTCGTTCAAACCGGGTCCGGCTGGGTGGACACTGCCTCATCCTTCCCGGTCTCGCTTCGGTCCAGGCAGCGATGGTCAGGGTATGGCGGACGTGTCATGCATCTGGACGCAGACCGACACGCAAGGTCGGTTTTCCGCGGGGGCGATCCGGGGCGGCTGGTTCCGGGCGTCGGCAAATAAAGAGGCCCGGCGGATTGCTCCGCCGGGCCGCTCCGTCCCGATCAGAACGGAATGTCGTCATCGAGGTCGTTGTAGTTCCCGGTGTAACCTTCATCCTTCTGCGCGGGCTTGCCGCGGCTCAGGAAGTCAACCGTTTCGGCGATGATCTCGCAGCCATAGCGGTCGTTGCCCTGCTGGTCGGTCCACTGGGTGTAATGGATGCGGCCCCGGACCAGAAGCTTCATCCCCGACGTGCAATGCTCCTGTACCGTCTTGCCGAGGCCGTTGAAGCAGGTGATGCGATGCCACTCGGTGTCCTGGACCCGGCGACCCTGTTCATCGCGGACGATCTTTCCGTCTTTGTAGCGGGGACGCGAGGTGGCGAGGCGAATGGTGGTGATGTTGGTGCCGCCCTGGGTGGTGCGGCTTTCCGGGTCTGCGCCGAGATTGCCGGCGAGAATGACGATGTTCTGCATGATATTGCTCCGTTGCTTCAAGTCCGAGGGACCGTCCCTCCGACGAAGCCCGATCAAAGGCCGTCCGGTGCCGTCCGCATCGCCGCCTTCAGGCGGCGGCCTGACCCCATAGGCGCGGGAGTGGTGCGGGCAGCCGCGCAGCGGCAACTCGGTCCGGCGCCGCCGGGGTTGCTGGCGGAAACGGAACGGACTTAGGGATTCGCCAGTCGGAAGGGACCGCCCCCTCGGTCGAGGCAGGACGGAGATCGATGCGAATAGAACAGCGACAAGGCTGGCTCGCGAACGGGAGCGAACCGGCTTGCAGCCCTACAGGAAACAAACACACCTGCTTTCGGCACTGGCCAAAGGCCCCGGATATCCGGCGAGCGACTTCGCGCTGACCTGGTTCACCGTCAAACCACCGACTTGCGATCAAATCCGTTCAATGGCTGGTAGTCGTTCCGGCGCGCCACGGGAAAGCCGACGCTTCCGGCAGCTTCCGGAGCAAGGTGGGACTAACGAGCCAGCCGGCGCGCGCGCCGCCTGCGATAAGGCGCCGAGCGCATCGATCGAACGGGGTAAGCTGCCCTGGAGCGAACGGGAATGGCCGAGAAGCTATGACAGACCATATCCATTTCTGAATGGAACAGAGGCGGCCCAAGCGGCGCGATCGGCCTTGTCTGGCAATTTGGCCGCGCTCAAGGGATCGGTCAGCGACCTGTGGATGAAGGTCGCGTTGCCTTGGGCTTGGGCTGGTGAAGACGCCGCTTCACATTCGGCTTCAAAGCGCCGCGAACATCTTTGTCGGCAATCGCAATATCGAACCACTCAGGGTCGAAATATCCGCCGCACCACCGCTTGGTTTCTCTGTATTCGGGGTCTTTCGGGTCTGCCAGCACCTCTAGAAATTGCTCATATCCTGAAATGCCGCCGACATCCTCGGGCGGCCGAGCGCGTGCGCCATCGATGCAGGTTGCGTGGGTTGGGGGCGTATCGAGAAAGACCATTTCCTCGATTTCGACCTGATGCCGCCAATTGTCGCCGAAGTCGTACAGATAGCTGAAGACAATCCCGGCGCCCTGGAAATCCCTTATCCGCACCGCGCGTTCGTCGAAGACTCGCGCATCCCCCTCGACCGAGCCATCCTCGGCAAGAGCGGCATCGCCATAGCGCAGTCCGCCTATCTCAAACTCGTGGAGATGATAGTTCCACCAATTGAACGCGGCCTGGATCGCCAGGTGAAGCTGTTCGAGGTTCCACGCGCCCGGCACGATGATGCGGCGCCAGATTTCGGGTTCAATCCCGTTGATGGATATCTTGAGCCGCGCGGCATTGGGAGCTTCGAACATCGCGTTTCAAGCCGCCTTCGATAATGCTGACACCTTGATCTCGTCCTCATGGCCCCGTGCCTGGGCGAGATCATAGGCGCCCTGCATCCGCATGAGCGTATCGGCTTTCAGGCCAAATGCCTTCTCGAAGCGGATCGCCATATCGGCAGTCAGGCCGGTGTGCCCGTTCAGGACATTACTCAGATTCTGCCGCGAGACACCGAAGTGCTGCGCCAGCTCCTTCACATTGATACCATGCGGCTCGACCATCTGGCGCTTGAGCCAGGGGCCGGGATGAACATGGATCGAAGGATGAACTTTGATAGCCATCAGTGATAATCCTCTAAATCAAGATCCGCGATCGTGGAGTCGTCCACCATCGTAAATGTCAGCCGCCAATTCTTCGTCACCGTCATGGCGTAGCTGCCTTTGCGGTCCCCTGTCAGGGGATGGAAACCGAAGTTTGGTGGAACAGAGAGTTCATCCAGGCTGGATGACGAAACCAGGAAGGCGATCATATCAATGACGCGTTCCGCCTCGATCACGCCCCTGGCGCTGCCTTTTTCGACCAGTCGTCGCAGCGCCTTGTGCCTGATGCTATCAATTTCCACGTGTCAACAGATAGGCGACACGAAAGTCCGTGTCAATGATTGGTTGACACGGATTGCTGTCGAACGTGGCCGATGGGCGGCGCTTACGCGCCGCCCAGATGACGGAAATCCCAGACCTTGATGCCGAGCGTTTTGGCCTTGTCACGGATGTTCGACTGGATGCCGGTGCCCGGAAACACCACCAGCCCCTTGGGCATGGCGGCCAGCATCTCGTCATTACGCTTGAACGGCGCGGCCTTGCCGAGTTTCCAGTCGGGCTTGATGGGGACGCTCGGCACGCCGCGTTGGTCGGCCCAGAGGACCGAGATATGCTCGCCGCCGCTTTCGGTAGCGCCATGGATCAGAACCATGTCGGGGAACCTGGCCCGGATCTTGTCGAGCGTCGACCAGATCAGCCGCGTATCGTTGAACGCCGGACCGGATGAGACCGCGATACGGACGCCTTTCGGCATAAGCACCTGCTTGTCGGACCATTTGCGGTCGTTGATGAAGTCCTTGCTGGCAATGACCGCCGAGGTCAGCGCCTTGCGATTGACCTTCGAGCCGGACCGGGGAAGCCAGGGCTTCTTGGTGAAGGTGCGGTACTGGTCGGCGGCGGCGTCGCGCAGATATTCGAAGGTGTCACGGCGCTCGATCATCGTCACGCCTTCGGCGATCGTCCGCTCCAGCTCGACCGACTTGACCTCCGAGCCGTCCTGTTCGCGCTGCATCCGCTTCTGCGCGACCTCATTGTCGTCCAGTTCGCGTTCGACCCGCTGGATGCCGTTGTGAAAGACGTTGACCAGTCCCCAGAGGATATCCTCGAGGTCGGGTTCGATGCGCGTGTCAATCAGGGCCGAAACGATGCCATCGAACATATCGGCCACTGCGCCGTCGACGAGGCGGGTTTCGGGTAGCGGCCGCTGATCCGGCTCATCCTCGAAGGGGCGGTAGCCATAGAGCTGCATCTCCTGGAGCAGATAGGCCGTCTGGGATTCGGCGTGTTCGGGTTCGTCAGCGGGAATGTCGTTGCTGTCGTTCATGGGGTGTCGCCTTCGTCTGGGAGCCGCGACCTTCGCGGCCTTCATGGCGACGGAAGGCAGCGGGCCGGGCAGCGCGCACACCGCCAAGCGCCAAGCGTGCGCGCGCCCCTTTCGGGCGCGCGATGGCGGCCGAAGCAAAGCGGAGGACGGACAGACGGGGCTATTTTGCTTCGCGATGCAAAGCGGCCGCTCGCGGCCGCGGCGGAAAATAGCCCCGTCGTCCGTTGTGCTCGCTGGACGCCTGCTGCTCCTGTCGCCCTCTATGAAGGCGTGGGGGCGGCCTCTTCAGCGAAAATGGCGCCTATGGTGCGACACAGCTTCGCCGGTGACGACAATGCCGAACTCCCGCTTCCCGGCCTTCAGCCGGACAGGAGAAGGTGATGCTCGGCATCTTCGTCCCGCAGTTGAGGGGCCAGATGCGCCCGCAGCCGATCCGCCCCCAGGCCGTGCAGGTCCGAGTTGAAATCGTCCAGCATCGGCGCCAGCGGGATAACCTCGATCCCGGCCTCGACAGCCCTGCGGGTCAGCAGGCTTTCGGCGGCGGCTCCGGTGGAATCCTCGTCGCGGGCGATATAGAGGCGCCGAAGATCCGGCGGGAACCGGATGGCTGCAAGGTGGGCGCCCGACAATCCGGCGATTGCCGGCAAGGTCGGCATGATCGTGCGAAGCGACAGGATCGTCTCGATGCCTTCGCCGGCGATCATCACCCGACCGGCCGCACCGAAGCGAACCCCATGGCCCAGGAGATGACCCATGGCGCGGCGTGGATAGGCGACCGGCGCTTTATCGATCGTCGTGGGATCGAGCCAGGTGCGATGCACGCCCGTGATTGCACCGGCCAGATCGGTGACCAGCGCGATCATCGCCGGCCAGGCCCGGCGCGTGCCGGGACGATCTTTCCGGGATGGCCGATAGTAGCAGCGCGGATGGAAGCGGAGCGGATCGCCGGCTTGCAGCGGTGCGATTCTTCGCCCTGCGAGATAGTCCGTGACGAGGGTGCTGTGAACGGGGAGCGACGCTGCGGCCAGACGCTGCGCCGCCTCCGGCGTGCCGGACGGCGCTTTGGGTTCCCGCCGCGATCCGGCGCCCTCATGCCGAGGCGATGGCTGCGGCAGGCTGAGGAAGCGCCGGGCCTCTTCCAGCGTGTCGCGCAGCCGCGCATGGCCTCCCGCGATGGTGATGATGTCGAGCAGATCACCATGGTCGCCGGTCGCCGCATCGGTCCATTTCCCGGCCGCCCCTCCGTCAGGAGAGGCGACCAGGCGGACATAGAGACTGCGACCGGGCGTGTTGCGGGCATCGCCCACCAGCCAGTAGCGGCCTTCGCGATGTCCTTTCGACAGATAACGGCGACAGACGCTCTCGGCATTGTCGGCGAGACGCTGCGCGATGTCGGTGGCGGAGTTCTTCATCTCCCATTCCTCCGTCACGCCGCATGGCGCTCGCCGACCCGCTGAAGCGGATACCGTTCCAGCAGCCGGGCGAGCACGGTCGGGCCATCGCTTCCGGTCGGGACGAACAGCCGCAACTTCCAGGAGATGATCTCCGAGATCAGCCCCATCGCCTTCAGCCGGTCCCGCATCGTGTCGGTAAAACCGTCCAGTTCTATGCGGTTCACGCCCATCACGCGCGCTCGGCGAAGCTGAAGCCCTTCCGTCAGCTCGAGGATGGCCTGACCATCCATCAGCGCCGTGAACGCGGCGTCGGCTGCGAGCACCGGGCCATTGTCGTTCGCGGTGGCGGTCGCCGCCCAGGCAGGCGACACGCGGCGCCCGACGATCCGCTCGCCATCATCGGTCTGGAGCCGATAGACGCGGGTGGACTCCTGCGGCAGTCGCTTCCAGATCGGCAGCAGAAGCCCGGCGACGATGTGCATGGTGCTGGTCGCAAACTCCGGCACATCGGCAAGCTCCGCCTGCCACGCCCGCTCGAACTCGCCTCGGTTCGCCTCGCGCCACTGGGTTTCCGCCATGGCGGCAAGCGGCATCGGCGTCGATTCCATCGGCCGGACGAGCCGGATGCGCGCTTCCACGCTCCCGTCGTCCAATTGCAGCCCGCGCGTCGGAATCTGCACGGCGGCGCGGCCCGACTGCGCGTTGACCAGCAGCCTGGCGCGGCGATCGCGCAGATGGTCGAACGCTTCGTCCAGCGTCACCGGCCGGTTGCGGTCCTTGCGTTCGATGGTCAGCAATCGCGTCTCCGCTCTCGTGCCCGGATGGGTGTAGATGGTGGCGCGATCGACGATCCTGAAGCTCTCGGCCTGGAGCGTCTCCAGTCCCAGCTCATATGTGCCCGACGCGATTGCGCCCTCGATGCGGCCGCTCAGCAGATCCTCGAAGCGGGTGAACAGGATGTTCTGGAGGTCGATGGTGAGCGCCAGCATCCGGTTGAGGAAGGTGGTGATCGGGGGCAGTTCGTCCCGAAGACCGCCCTCATCACCGAGCGTCAGGCCGGTCGCGGCTTCGAACTCCGCGAGCGAGCAGCCCTCGACCTTGCCGCTGAAGATCAGGCCGTAGAGCTGGCGCAGCGCATCGCGCGCATACCAGGATTCCAGATTATCCTCGGGCCGGAACAGGCCCTGGCCGCCGGTCTGGCGCTGGCCGCGCGTGATGGCGCCGAGGGAATCGAGCCGCCGCGCGATGGTCGAGATGAACCGCTTCTGCGCCTTCACATTGGTCGTCACCGGGCGGAACAGCGGCGGCTGCTTCTGGTTCGTGCGGTTCGACCGGCCGAAACCCTGGATCGCATTGTCGGCCTTCCAGCCCGCTTCGAGCAGATAATGGACGCGCAGGCGCTGGTTCTTCGCGCCGAGATCGGCATGATAGCTGCGCCCGGTGCCACCCGCGTCACTGAAGATCAGGATGCGCTTGGCGTCGCTCTGGAAGGCGTCGGTCTCGGATATATTGGCGGAGCCCGGCCGGCTTTCGACGACGAAACGGTCGATCCCGTCCGATCCGCGCCGCTTGACGATGCGCCGCGAGCGGCCGGTCACCTCGGCGACCATGTCAGTGCCGAAGTGATGGAGCACCTGGTCGAGCGCGGCCGGGACCGGCGCCAGAGAGGCGAGCCGCTCGATCATCCGGTCGCGCCGTTCGATGGCCTCGCGCGATTCGACCGGATTGCCGTCCTTGTCGGTGACGGGCCGGGACGAGAGATTGCCCTCGCTGTCACTGAAGGGCTCGTAAAGCTGCACCGGGAAGCTGTGTTCGAGGTACGAGAGAACATATTCCCGAGGCGTTACGTCCACCCGGACGTCATCCCATTCCTCGGTCGGGATGTCAGCGAGACGGCGTTCCTGCAGGGCTTCGCCGGTCGAGACGATCTGGATGATGGCGGCATGGCCAGCTTCGAGGTCGCGCTCGATGCTGGCAATCATCGCCGGGGTCTGCATCGCGGTAATGAGGTGGTTGAAGAAGCGCTGTTTTGCTGACTCAAAGGCGCTCCGCGCGGCCGACTTCGCCTGGCTGTTGAGGTTGCTACCCGCCGCCCGCATCGCGGCGTCGAGATTGTTATGGATGATCTGGAATGCCCCGGCATAGGCGTCGTAGATCGCGATCTGGGCCGGTGTCAGCGCGTGCTCGAGCATCTCATACTCGACGCCGTCGAAGCTGAGCGACCGCGCCGAATAGAGGCCGAGCGCCTTTAGGTCGCGCGCCAGCACCTCCATTGCAGCGACCCCGCCATTCTCGACCGCGCCGATGAACTCGCCGCGCGTGGCGAACGGGAAATCCTCGCCGCCCCACAGCCCGAGCCGCTGGGCATAAGCGAGGTTCTGCACGGTGGTCGCGCCGGTCGCCGAGACATAGACGATGCGCGCATTCGGCAGCGCGTGCTGGAGCCGGAGACCCGCGCGGCCCTGCTGCGAGGGCGCCTGATCGCCGCGATCGCTCTTCCCCCCTGCGGCATTAGCCATCGCATGAGACTCGTCGAATATGATGACGCCATCGAAGTCGGCGCCGAGCCAGTCGACGATCTGCCTGACGCGGCTCACCTTCTCGCCGCGATCCTGCGAGCGCAGCGTCGCATAGGTGGTGAACAACACGCCTTCGTCGAGCGTGATCGGGGAGCCCTGGCGGAAGCGCGAGAGCGGCGTCACCAGCAGGCGTTCCTGGCTGAGCGCCTCCCAGTCGCGCATCGCATCCTGGTGGAGCGTCTCGGAGCGACTCACCCAGACCGCGCGGCGGCGGCCCTTCAGCCAGTTGTCGAGAATGATCCCCGCGACCTGGCGGCCCTTGCCCGCGCCAGTGCCGTCGCCGAGCATCCAGCCGCGCCGGAAACGCACGGCATTCCCCGCATCGTCCGGTGCGGCGGAAATGACGTCCCATGTCTTGTCGACCGTCCAGGCACCCGCGAGATGCTCGCAATGCGCTTCGCCGGCGAGAATGATGGATTCAAGCTGGGCGTCGGAGAGGATGCCATCGCGCACGAGATGGGACGGAAGCAACGGACGGTAGCTCGGGACGGGCGGCGGCACCGAGGCCATCGACGCCGACTGCACCAGCGGGGTCGGATGCGGCTGCGCGCCGGGAATGGTGATCGACTGGAGCGCATAGGGCTCATAGATCGCGTCGGTCAGCCGCCCGGCGTCGGGCACGGCTTGGCTGCTCGGCTCATATGCCAGCTCCACCGCTTCGATCGGCGCGGCAATGACAGCGGGCCGGGATTTGACGGTCGCGCGGGCTGGCCGGACGGTCATCGCGGGCATGGCGATCGGCGTGACCGGCGGCGGAGCATCGGGCGTAGGCGTGCGAGGCGGCACCTGGTCGAGCACCCAGCCAAGCAGGGTTACCGTATTGGGCGCAACGCCCGGCGCATCGGGAAAGCGGCGCGGATCTTCGGCGGGCACGCGATCGATCACGGTCAGGCGTGTGTCGATGGTGGTGCCGTGCTTGCGATAAACGCCGCCGTCGATCGCGGCCGTGAACAGCACGCGCCCGCGCTCCTGGAGCGCGACAAACGCATCGGTGAAGGCGGGATTGTCAGGCGCGCAGGAAGCGCCGGTAATGACCACGAGACGACCGCCGGGGCGGAGCCGATCGAGCGCCGATCCGATATGGCGCATCGCCGCATCCTTCATGCGCTTGTCTATATGGGCGATTGCCGAGAATGGTGGGTTCATCACCACCACATCGGGCGCCATCGCCGGATCGAGCCGGTCATGGATGGTCGCGGCGTCATGTGTCGTGACGCCGGCGCCGGGAAACAGCAGGTCGAGCAGTGCGGCGCGGGTTTCGGCCAGCTCGTTCAGCATCAGGCGCGCGCCTGCGATCTCGGCCTGGATCGCGAGCAGGCCGGTGCCCGCCGAGGGTTCGAGCATCCGCTCGCCCGGCTGGAAACCAGCGGCGACGCCGGCGACATAGGCGAGGCCGGCGGGTGTCGAGAATTGCTGGAGCGCCTGGGAGGTTTCTGACCGGCGCGTATGGGTCGGCATCAGCCCCGCGATCTTCTCGATCAGCGCGAGCCGGGCCTGCGGATCGGCGTGTTTGCGGAAGATCGTATTGGCGTATTTACGCAGAAACAGGATCTGCGAGGTCTCGCAGGCGTCATAGGCCGATTTCCAGTCCCACATCCCTTCGGCGTCGGACCCGCCGAACGCTGTTTCCATCGCGCCGCGCAGCGCGGGCGCATCGACGGGACGGCCGCTTTCGAGGTGGGGAAGGATGAGCTGCGCGGCGGCAAGCAGCTTCTCGGCGGTGTCGGCGAAATGTCGCGCGGCGCCAGTCGGCACGGCGGCGAGCGCCGTGGAGCGATTGAAGGTCATGGGGGAATCTCCGGGAGAGGTCAGGGTCGAAGCCGGCGGACCCTCTCTCTCAAACCGCCAGGCTCACCCCGTCCCGGCCTTCCTCTTCCTCTCCGATGGCCCGGTGTGGATGCTTGCCGCATCCACCAGCCCCCAGACTGCGGCGTTGCCGTTCTCGCCGAAAAAACCTATAAGTGACCAACTACATGGTCAGGAGCGAGTCATGGATGGAATCAATCTGGCGGACGCCAAAGCCCATTTGAGCGAACTGGTCGATCGCGCTGCTGCTGGCGACACGATCGATATCCTGCGCCGTGGGAAGCCTGTGGCCCGCCTTGAGGCCGCCAAACGGCCGCGCAAGGCGATCGATGCCACCCGGCTGCGCCAACTGACCGATTCCCTGCCGGTCCAAAGCGAAAGCGCCGACAGGTTCACGCGCGCCATGCGCGATGGTGATCGTTACTGATGCTGTATCTCGATACGTCTTTGCTGATCGCGGCGCTGACGAACGAGGCCCGCACGGCGGAGATTCAGGAATGGCTGGCCGGGCAAGACCCGGAGGAACTGATCATCAGCGATTGGGTCGTGACGGAGATGTCGTCCGCCTTGTCGATCAAGGTGCGGACAGGCCAGCTCGATGCGGCTCAACGCGCCGAGGTGCTGAGCCAGTTTCAACGGCTTTGCAGCGAAAGCCTGACGATCGTGCCGGTGGCTTCCGCCAATTTCCGGACCGCAGCTTTGTTCTCCGATCAGTTTTCGCTGAATCTGCGTGCCGGTGACGCGCTGCATCTGGCGATCGCGGCGGAGCGAGGTGCAAGGCTTTGCACGCTGGATCGCCGTTTGGCCGAAGGAGGGACCGCGCTCGGCGCGGTGACGTCGCTTCTGTAGGAACCTGCCATATGGTCCAACTCTGGACGGCAGACAAAAAAATGGGCGACCCCATGACGGGCCGCCCAGATAAATCAGACTTCCAGGTGCCGGGCCTCGTCGATTACGAACCCGAAGCGTCCGGCGACATACTCGTCGGATGGAACCAGGAAGCGCCGTTCATGACCCCGATTGCGTCGCCCGCCGAGCCGGGCGACGCAATCCGTCATGCCAGGTTTTTCCCTGGAACGGATCGCCGATACGACCACCCAATCGTGCCGGTGCTTCTCGCCAAAGAGCCGCCGATCATTCTCGACGGATTCACCGGGCGCCAGGAAACGGTCGTGGATCGCCTCCCAACAATTTGGGTAATAGTCGCGCAGGGTCTTCTCAGCGTGACGCCGTTCATAGGCCGTGAAGAGATCGGGAAAGCCAGTCGCGACCTTCGCCCATTCTGCATCTTCCTCGTACCAGCCCCCGGCAACCCGCAAGGCCGCGGGCATTCTCGCGTTGCGCGCGCGATCGAGCTTGAAGCCGCCATGGCTCGCCGTGGAATGGAAGACCACCCCATCGGCATAGATCTCACTCGATTGAGATTGGCCCCACGGCGTCGACAGCTTGCCATCGCCACGCTTGCGTTCGAACCGCAGCAATTCCTCCCGGTGCTGGACCAGTTCGGCGATATGGTCATGAAACCCTACTGCATCCGCGACAACGGCGATTGCGCCATAGAAATCATCGCGCCGCCATTGGCTCATAGGCTTGCTGAGCCGCCAGGCGTTCGCAATCCGGAGTCCGCGGGGGCCGGGAATGGCGGCATAGGCGGTGTCGTCGACAAGCGCGGCGAGATCGCCGTCGGCGGTGCAGCCATAGGTGGCCGGGACCGAAGGCGCCGGGCTCATGCCGCCCTCCTGATGGTCGAGACGACGGGTTCGTCCTCGACAAGCTGAAGGACGAGATTGGAATAGCGGTTCCGGGACGCCCAGCTTTCGGCGTCCGCCATATTGGCGGCAAGATGCCGTAGCTCGTCCTTGCCGTTCCAACGGGTGAGAACCCGCACCATGCCCGGCTGCGGCAATTCGACGACTTCGAAGCGAAGGTCCGTCGTGACCATATAGTGACGACGCACGACAAGGACCGGCGTGATTCCGGACATGAAGGTGCCCTCATGGAGCACGAAGCTTGCCGAGCAGGTCCTGTCGCCAATAGCCGCCGACGGTGATTTCTCCACGAGACGCCCGGTGCTGTTGCGCGTCTGCCAGTCCCGCAGCTTGCGCGTGTGGCGGGCCGGCGGCTGCGGGGCACCATCGAAGTAGCGCAGGACGGCCCCGAGTGGCGCCATGGCGTGAACCGCGTCGCCATCGAGAATGATGGTCGTCGCGCCCGCGACAGAGGCGTTGCCAGTTCTTTCGGTCATGTGAGGTCTCCGGGAGAGCAGCGAGGGAGCGAGCCGCCGACCGCTCTCTCTCAAGCCGGCCGGCTCACCCGCTTCCCCGCCACCCTCTCACTCTGGCCGCCGGCCCGGAGACGGAGCCGACGGCAGACCGATCACTCCCGCAGCGACCCGGCGGCTATATCAGCCAGCCATTCCACGGCTTCTTCCACGTCTGCGTCATCCTTTTCGGCAAGACGCGCAAGCGCGACGGCGCCGTTACGGCCCAATTGGCCGAGGCGCTGAAGAGTAGCGAGCAACAAGGGCGCAAGCGCCTCCGGACTGGCGTTTTCGATGTCGGAAATCTTCACGGGTCAATCTCCATTCTATGAGGGGAAACCCGAGCGCAGAGCGCCCAGGCGATGTTCGCCGGCAGCAACCCGCCGGACTGCACCGTTCAGCGGGCAGCGAGGTTGCGCTTGGCGGCGAGCGAGATCGCTCGCGTTGCGGCCTTGGAGGCGGCTTCTCCCTCTTCATGGGAGAGATCGCTGGCCGCCTTCACATCGAGGGATGCCTGACGGATATCGGCATTGCTCACATCGGCGATCTGGAGACCATCCGGCGCTTCCGTCTCGAAGACCACTTCCACGGTCGCGCGGACATGCTCCTCGCAGAGGCGGAGCAGGACATGCGAGCCGAGACCCGGCTCAACGCCGAGCGGCCCATATTCTGCGATGCCAAGCATTTCATCGAGCATGGACTCGGTACTGCGCGCCATGATGTCGTCGGCCGTGATCAGCACGGCCATGCCGCCGAAACCGTCTGGCCGCATTTTCGTGCAGGTCCAGGCCGAAACGATCGATACATAGGGGAGCGCGGGCGTCCGTCGGACGATGCTCTGGAAAAACACCTCCCAACCGGACACGGAGAGGTCGAGTTGAAGATAGGCGTCGTCTTCGCCGAGTTCGGCAAGCTCCGCGCGGACCGCGTTGGCCGCCGCGCTTTCAACGTCTCCGGACAAGGCGAGCGCGGCGCGGACCTCGTCGACGGGATAGGCGGGCATGTCATTGGCGCCCTGTTCGGCGTAGAAATAGAGGCCGCCTCCATCAACTTCACTGCTGAAGATGCCAGAGAGGATCAATCGTTCGAGCGGCGTCATCGCGCTCAGCGGAATGGTGGGCTGAACCACCGTGGAACAGAAATAATCAGCCATATCGGGTCTCCAAGAACGCGAAAGCCCGGCGCGCGGCCGGGCTCTCGATAAAGGTGATGGGGTACAAATCAGGACGCTGGCGGACTTTCGATCGCGAAAGGGTCCACCAGCTTGTGGATCGGCTGCGCGCGGCCCATCCAGGGTTGCGGCCGGATGCAGCGAACCCAGTCCGCGAAGCTCGGAATGAAGCCGAGGTCTTCGAGGATATGTTGTTCGCCGATCAACCGGACGGGAACGACCCGCCCGCTTGAGACCGTGATGGTCGCGCCGAAAAAGCGTTCGAGCATGAAAATGCCCTCGGCATGGTGGCGCAGTGCACGATGGCGGAAGTCAGCGGTGATCGCCTTGGACTCGTCGAACCACTGGTGCAGCGGCAGATAATCCTCGGCCGAGCCGCCCCATTTCCGCACGGACGAGAGCGCGTGATGATAGCAATGGCCCATCGTCGCCTCCCTACAGCTCGTAATAATGGTTTTCAGACCGTTCGATCCGATAATTGAAATCGAAACGGACAGTCCCGGCGGCGACGTCAAAGGTGAACTCGCCATAGCCGCCTTCATTGTTCTCCCAGCCGCCGTGCTTGCTTTCGAGGAGGTCGTAACACATGGCCTCGATCGCATCCGGGAGCGGGACCGTTACATGGCGGACCTCCTCGTCGTGAAATTCACAGCGGGCGATCTCGACAGATGTGTCGGGCAGGTCGGCACTGCTTTCACCAGAACGCGCGTCAATCTCCTCGATCTGGCCGCTGTCCCCACTGCCATCGAACCGCACGGTGACAAGGGTGATGCCAGATCCTGCCAGAACAGACAGGACAGCAGCCTTATTGGCGGGAAAAATCTCGCTCGCTCGTTTCTCATATTCCGCCTGGTGCGCCAGGAAGGCGGTCATGTCGAACGTGGGAACAAAAGGCGTATTGCTCATTGTCTATCTCCGAAAATGAAAAAAGCCCGGCGCGTGGCCGGGCTGAGAATGGGATTGAGGTGAGACGTCGGTGCGGGACGGGGCAGCGACTGGTCGACCCGTCCCGCACCAGCATTCAGGCGGCGATAGCGTATTCGTCGTCGCCCTCCTGGTCGGCGTAGCTGTCATCCTCATCGAGGAACGCCGGCAGCGCGTCAGCCTCATCCGTCAGCGGCAGCGGTTCCTCGATCACAGGCGTCCGAAGCGGTTCGGGCAGCCAATTCGCATCGGCGAGCAAGCGTTCGGCCTCGCGCGCCATGTCGCCCTTCTTCAGATGGTCGATCAGCCCGGCGGTCTGCGGCCCCGTCGCCTCGGCGACCGCCTCAAGGATGCGCGGCTTCGCGACCCGGTTGAGGTAGTTGTCGAAGGTCGGGCGCCAGCCTGCGCCGATCATGTCGAGACCCACGGCGCGGGCCAGTACATTGGCATGGTCGATGCGGCGCGCGACGCCGTGCGCCGAGACACGGCCACCGCCATGCTTGGGAACCGGCTCCCACTGCGCGTTCACACAATAGGCTGCGCAATGGGCGAACAGACTGGCCTGTTCGCCGCCGTCGAGCTGCTGGAGCGCATCCCACACATCCTTGTCGGATTGGGGGAGACGCTCCTTCCAGCGGGTGTGCCGTTCCTGGATGGATGCCGCCGATGGACTGTTACGCAGGTCCGCGCCCTGGAACGGCATGGAGACGCGGTGGACAGCCAGCTCCATGCAGCTTTCGGTGCGGCCCATGTAGAAGACCGACAGCACCATGGCGTGCAGCACGGCGGCGAACGCGACCGAAGGCGACTGCGCGAAGGCATCCTGAAGC
>NZ_FZPA01000033.1 GCF_900188185.1 Sphingopyxis indica
TTCCTTTGGTTCGTTGCAAAACCGCTGAATCAACGACTTGGGCGCGCGTCAAGCTAACCCGCTGACACCACTCAACTTAATTTCGGATCAGGCTCATAGACCGAATCAAACCGCACCAGCGTTGTAAATAGCCGCCAATCAGCCTCGGTTATCACATCGCCGGTGAGATATCTCTGGGAAGAGAGCGTGTCTTCAAGCCAGTCGAGCGTATCAAAAAGTGGGACAACCGCCTCTTCGTAAGCGTCCTGGGTCGTAGCAAAACCAGATTTGTAGACGCCGTTATTGAGAGTTTCGTAAATTCTCTTGTTCAGGTCATCGATTTTTTGGCGACGTATATTAGGGTAGTAGTCTCCCTTTGCTGCGCCAACAGCGTCGAATGCGTTATTGAACATTCGAATAATCTCTGAAGACTCATTCGAAACAATGGTTTGTTGCGCTTTATCCCACAGCACCGGAACTGTAACGCGACCAGTGTAGGATGGGTTTGCCTTTATATAGATCTCGTAGAGAAAATTCGCCTCGCCCAGATTATCACCGACAAGACCGTCACTATCCCTTTCAAAAGTCCAGCCGTTCTCGCCCATAAACCAATGGACCACAGAAACACCTATCATGCCCTCCAACCCCTTGAGCGTGCGCATGATCAAGGTGCGGTGAGCCCATGGACAGGCCAAGCTGACGTAAAGATGATAGCGCCCCGCTTCGGCCACGAAACCGCCTTCGCCGGTCGGACCAGGCTTGCCGTCAGCCGTTATCCAGTTGCGAAAAGCGCTATCCTTGCGGACGAACCGCCCGCCTGTTGACTGGGTATCATACCATTGATCATGCCAGACACCGTCGATCAGCAAGCCCATAAGTCGATCCTCCAATTGTGACCGGGCCGCAAGCGAAATGCGACCCGGTCAAGCCGAGTGTCAGTCAGACAGTTTCTCGGCGGTCCTTGCGACGCGTGCTCCGAGATAACGGGCACCGGCAAGTTCTTCCTCGTCCGGCTGACGGCTGCCATCTCCTCCGGCAATCGTTGTCGCGCCGTACGGCGCACCCCCTCGGACTTTGTCGTGACCCATCTGGCCGGCGAACCCGTAATCAAGTCCAACGATGGTCATGCCGAAATGCAGCATGTTGGTGATGAGCGAGAACAGGGTGGTTTCTTGTCCGCCATGTTGCGAAGCGGTCGAAGTGAACGCTGCACCGACCTTGCCGTTGAGCGCGCCACGTGCCCAAAGGCCGCCAGCCTGATCGAGGAATGCAGCCATTTGAGAGGATAGCCGGCCAAAGCGCGTGCCGGTGCCGATGACGATCGCATCGTAGTTCTCGAGATCGTCCACCGTTGCAACAGGGGCGGCTTGCTCAAGCTTAAAATGTGCGCCCCTTGCGACGTCTTCGGGCACCGTTTCGGGCACGCGCTTGATGTCCACGATGGCCCCCGCCTCGCGGGCACCCGCAGCGACAGCTTCAGCCATGTTTTCGATATGGCCGTAGGTCGAGTAATAAAGAACAAGAACTTTAGGCATGGGGTAACTTCCTTTCGAAGTGAGGGCTGGTCAGTTTACGAAGGCGCAGGAATCTCAATGAAATGCGCGGTGGGTGTTGCACGCATCGAGCTGGGTTGAGGCCGCGTTCGGACCGATGTTTCGTGCGTACACGAACGGTGGCCTCAATAACGCGTTAGCCGTTGCGCTTCGTGGGATCGCCCAGGGCATAGGCGCCATCGCCGAGCATGGACTGCACAATCAGGACAAGCGACCAGAAGACCGGAAATTCCCAACCGCCGCCCGGATTGGAAAAGAGCAAGCCATTGCCCGCATGCGGTATGATCGAACCAAGCAGGATCGGCAACGCGGCAAGCGCCGCCCATCGTGTCATAAAACCCAACACAAGCGCCAAACCGAGCACGACCTCACCAGCCATGACCGGATAGGCCAGAATTCCGGGGAAACCGATGCTCTCAAAAAAGCCGACAGTGCCTGCCGGCGTAAATACGAATACCTTGATCAGCCCGTGAGTGAGGAGAAAGCCTCCACTCGCGACCCGCAGCAGGGCGATAGCACGCGAAGCCGTTTGAGATTGTGTCATTGCTGAACCTCCAATGTCGTTGGCGACCTCCTACCTCTCATCGAACGGGCATGAAATTCTCAAATATTGACTAGCGTCCATGCGTTTTCGTATAATTGGGGATGGACTGGGACGACCTCCGCACCTTTCTCGCTATTGCCCGCCACGGAACATTGTCCGGCGCTGCCCGAGCATTGGGCGTAACCCAGCCGACTATGGGGCGCAGGCTTGCCGCGATGGAAAGCCGAACCGGTGCTCGCCTGCTGCAACGGTTGCCTGGACGTTTTGCCCTGACTCCACTTGGTCAGAGCGTGCTCAGCAATGCTGAGCGGATCGAAGTCGAAGTGCTGTCAGCCGAGAGAACGATTACGGGGCGGGACGTAGCCCTTGAGGGTGTGGTGCGGATGACGACGGTCGATACGTTGGCTGCTCAGCTTGTCGTGCCCGCCTTGGCGGCCTTGCAGGAAAGGCACCCGGGGATAATCGTTGAGCTTGTACCCGATACGCGATCACTCAGCCTTTCCAAACGTGAAGCTGACATAGCATTACGCCTATCGCGCTTCGAAGGGCATGAAGTGGTCGCAAGGAAAGTCGGTTCGCTCGCGCTGGGTCTCTATGCGAGCCCAAAATGGCTAGAAGCCGAAGCGCTTGTCGAAGCACGCGTGATCACAGTGCTCGACGATCAAGCCCACCTTCCCGAAGCAAAGTGGCTGCACGCCCAGTTTCCCAACGCCGAGGTAGCATTGCGTTCCAATAGCCGAGACGTTCAAGTCTGGGCTGCAAAGTCTGGAATTGGTATAGCCGCCTTCGCCTGCTACTATGCTGAGGAAGAACCTGGCCTTGTCCGCTTGAAGCAGGATGTACCGAACCTAACTCGTGACATCTGGCTGGGCGTACACAGCGACATGCGTGACATGCCCCGCATTCGAGCGGTCATGGACGCGGTAATTAAGACGTTGCGTGACAAGAAGGCAGCCCTCGATCCCGTCCATTGAATTGGCCGGTAGGCAGAACTGCTCGAAAGCGAAATGTCATCTCTTCACCGTCGCATCTCTACTCCATTTCAACTGCCCATGCGCTCATCGATGAACATCGTCGTTGGTGTTGCCCCCGTTTAGAGCCTGATCCGAAATTAAGTTGAGTGGTGTCAGCGGGTTAGCTTGACGCGCGCCCAAGTCGTTGATTCAGCGGTTTTGCAACGAACCAAAG
>NZ_FZPA01000023.1 GCF_900188185.1 Sphingopyxis indica
CTTTGGTTCGTTGCAAAACCGCTGAATCAACGACTTGGGCGCGCGTCAAGCTAACCCGCTGACACCACTCAACTTAATTTCGGATCAGGCTCTAAGCACATCGAAATTCCTCCGTGGGATATGAATGACCTAGCCTTGATCCCGCAACGAGGATTCGACGCGCTGAACGTCGGAGCATCAACAAGGCAGAACAATGCAATTTGCGCAGAGGGGTTTGGAAACCCCTTGCTAGTTCAAGAGATATGCAGCGAATTTTGCATCAAAAATGGGATATTCGGATGGTCGGCCGACACGCAGAAACTTAATATGGAATCACTTGAGATAGCATTAAATGAAATTGCAAAAAGCAAAGGATTTCCTAAATATAGCAAACTGAAAGCTGGACCTGATGCCAGAAAGAAAAGGCAGCCTCGCCAGTTCAAAGATGGCACGTCGCAGGACAAATATTCTGCCATTTTAATGGCAGTTGCAACGATAGGACCTAAAACTCGCACCAGCTACGATGAAATTCGCTCGACATTACAAACAATGCTCATACCATCTTCGATGCCAGCCAAGCACGAAATCACTTCTGCTCTCGTCAATATGAGTAAAATCGCACGAGAGAAAATTGAAGGGGAGCCACCGATTGAGTGGGTTTCAAGCGAAGATAGCCTCGTTATTACGGACCCATTCCTGTTATTTTACATGAAGTGGGCTACTCACCATGAAGCCCCTGGGACGCAAACGCTCTTTATGATGGAGGCAGCCACAACTCCCTCATGACACTTCCATGACACCCCCTGTCACATACACGTCACACAAAACCCCCATTGGCGGCTCAGCGAGTCGCCGCGGGGGTGGCGGCTTGGTTCGGTAACGACCCCCGACAGGATATTTCCATGCTGAAGTCTTTCGCTCTCGCCGCCGGCGCCGCGACCTGCGCGCTGGCGCTTTCGGCTTGCCAGGATCAGGCGTCGCAGGGCGGCGGCGCGCGTGACTATATCAGCGCGGTCGGGTCTTCGACCGTCTATCCCTTTGCCACCGCGGCGGGTGAGAAATTCGCCGAAGCGACGGGCAACAAGACGCCCAAGATCGACAGCACGGGCACCGGCGGCGGCTTCGAGCGTTTCTGTCAGGGCGTCGGCGGCGACACCCCCGACATTTCGAACGCCTCGCGCCGGATGAAGAAGTCGGAGTTCGACACCTGCCAGAAGAATGGCGTCAAGGACATCGTCGAAATCCAGGTCGGCATCGACGGCATCGCGCTGGGCGAGGCGCAGCGCGGCCCCGGCTTCAAGCTGAGCGAGGAAGATGTTTACAAGGCGCTCGCCGCGAACCCCTATGGCAAGCCGAACACCGCGAAGACGTGGAAGGACGTGAACCCCGCGCTTCCCGCGGTCGGCATCTCGGTCTTCGGCCCGCCGTCGACCAGCGGCACCTATGACGCGTTCAAGGAACTGATCCTCGGCAAGGGCTGCGACGCGAACCCCGAAATGAAGGCGCTGAAGGCGAGCGACGCCGACAAGCATGAGGCGGTCTGCACCGGCCTGCGCGGGTCGCCCTATTATGTCGAACAGGGCGAGAATGATAACCTCATCATCTCGAAGCTCGACAAGAACCCCGACAGCCTGGGGATCTTCGGCTTTTCGTACCTCGATGCGAACAAGGACAAGATCAAGGCGGTGCCGGTGCAGGGCGTGTCGCCGACCTATGACAGCATCGCCGACGGCAGCTATCCCGGTTCGCGCCCGCTGTTCATCTATGTGAAGAAGGCGCATGTCGGCGTCGTTCCGGGGCTCAAGGAATATGTCGCGGAGTTCCTGAAGGGCGCGGGTCAGGGCGGCTATCTGGCCGAAAAGGGCCTGATCGTGTCGCCCAAGGCGGTGTCGGACGCGGCGAACGCCGCGGCGACGAACATGACCCCGCTCGACGGGTCGGTGCTGAAATAAAAGCGTTCCCTTCTCCCTGTACCCCCGCGAAGGCGGGGGTCCATCTCCGACCCTCAACATCTTCAGCAAGCGTCGCAGAAGTACGATAGCGCAGGAGATGGACCCCCGCCTTCGCGGGGGTACAAGAATGGATCGGCAGACCGCCCCGATGACGAGGACCAAGTGACCTTCAACGCCGCCGCCTTGCTCCTCCTCATCCTCGGCCTCGCGCTGATCGGCTGGCTCGCCGGGCGGGCGCGGTCGGCGATGCTTGCGGGGCGCAGCGGAAAGAAGCTGCATTCGCGGCCGCAATATCATGGCTGGTATGTCGCGCTGTGGCTGTTCGTGCCCGCAGCGATCTTCCTCGCCATATGGTCGAGCGTGTCGCCGGGACTGATCACCAACCAGGTGCTGGCGAGCCCCGCGGCCGAGAGCCTGCCCGCCTTCGGCTTCGAGCGCAGCGCGATCCTGTCCGACGCGCGCGACGTCGCACAGGGCAAGGCGGCGAAGGTGCGCCTGCCCGCCGCGGCGCCGCTGGTCGAACCCTATGCGGCCGCGACGCACCGCTATGCGTGGATCGGCATCGCGGCGATGCTGGCGCTGGCGCTGGCCGGCGGCCTCTATGCCTTCACGCGCATCCGCCCCGATTTCCGCGCCCGCACGCGGGTCGAGCGGATCGTCATGGCGCTGTTGCTGCTCGCCTCGCTCGTCGCGATTCTGACGACCTTCGGCATCGTGCTGTCGCTGCTGTTCGAATCCTTGCGCTTCTTCAGCCTGGTGCCGATGCGCGAACTGCTTTTCGGGACGCACTGGAACCCGCAGAGCGGCGCGCCGGTCGCCGATACCTTCGGCGGCATCCCGCTGTTCTGGGGCACGGTGCTGATCGGCGCGATCATCGCTATGATCGTCGCGATCCCGATCGGCATGATGAGCGCGGTGTATCTGACCCAATATGCGGCGCCGACAGTGCGCAAATGGGTAAAACCGATGCTCGAGATCCTCGCGGGCGTGCCGACCGTCGTTTACGGCTATTTCGCCGCGCTGACCGTCGCGCCGGCGCTGCGCAATTTCGCGGTGGCGATCGGCATCCCCAACGCCTCGACCGAAAGCGCGCTCGCGGCGGGCGTGGTGATGGGGGTGATGATCATCCCCTTCGTCTCGTCGATGGCCGACGACAGCATCAACGCGGTGCCGCAGGCGATGCGCGACGGCTCGCTGGCGCTGGGCGCGACGCCGAACGAGACGATCCGTCAGGTGCTGATCCCCGCCGCGCTGCCCGGCGTGATGGGCGGCATCCTGCTCGCGGTCAGCCGCGCGATCGGCGAGACGATGATCGTGGTGATGGCGGCGGGCCTCTCCGCGAACCTGACCGCGAACCCCTTCGCCAGCGTGACCACCGTGACCGCGCAGATCGTGAAATTGCTGACCGGCGACCAGGAATTCGACAGCGCCAAGACGCTCGCCGCCTTCGCGCTGGGGCTGGTGCTGTTCCTCGTCACGCTGCTGCTCAACATCGTCGCGCTGCGCATCGTCAAGAAATATCGTGAAGCCTATGAATAGGACGACTGCCCCGACCGACTGGAAAGCCGCCGCGATGCAGAAACGCATCGCGCGCCGCTACGCCGCCGAGCGCCGCTTCAAGGCGCTGGGGCTGGGCGCGGTGCTGCTGTCGGGCTTTTTCCTGGCCTTCCTGCTGTTCGTGATGGTCGGTAACGGCGCGCGGGGCTTTACCTATACGCATGTCGCGGTGCCGATCGACTTTCAGGCGATGCCGCTGACGATCGAGGCGGCGCGGCTCGACGATCCCGACGCCGACCAGGCGATCGCCAACGCCGGGCTGGCCGACATCGTCGCCTTCGCCGCCGACGAGGCGCTGGGCGATGGCGGGTCGGCGCTGATCAGCGAGAATGCGTGGAAGGAGGTGCGAGGGCAGATCAAGGCCGATCCCGAGCTGCTGAACGGCAAGTCGGTGTTCGAACTGCCCGCGTCGAGCAATGTCGATATTGCCGCCAAAGAGGGCGCGAAGGGCGACCTTGGCGCGCGCGTCGACGCGCTGAAGCGCGACGGACGGCTCTCGACCGGCTTCCACTGGCCTTTCTTCAGGAACGCCGACGCGACCGATCCCGCGGTGGCGGGCATCTGGGGGGCGCTCAAGGGATCGCTGCTGACGATCCTGATCGCTTTCCTGATCGCCTTTCCGACCGGGGTGCTCGCGGCGCTCTATCTCGAGGAATATGCGCCGCGGAACCGCTGGACCGACCTGATCGAAGTGTCGATCAACAATCTCGCCGCGGTGCCGTCGATCATCTTCGGCCTGCTTGCGCTCGCGGTGTTCATCAACTGGTTCGGGCTGTGCCAGGCGAGCCCGCTCGTCGGCGGCCTGACGCTGGCGCTGATGACGATGCCGGTGATCGTGATCGCGAGCCGCAACGCGATCAAGTCGGTGCCGCCGTCGATCCGCGACGCGGCGCTGGGCGTCGGTGCGAGCCCGGTGCAGGTGGTGTTCCACCACGTCCTGCCCCTCGCCCTCCCCGGCATATTGACCGGCACGATCATCGGCATGGCGCGCGCGCTGGGCGAGACCGCGCCGCTGCTCCTCGTCGGGATGCGGGCCTTCATCGGCGACGTGCCGAGCGGCATCTGCTCGCCCTCGACCGTGCTGCCGATGCAGATCTTCCTCTGGTCGGACGAAGTCGACCGCGGCTTCGTCGAGAAGACCTCGGCGGCGATCATCGTGCTGCTGATCGTGCTGCTGTCGATGAACGCGCTGGCCATCTATCTTCGCAACAAATTCGAAAAACGCTGGTGATCATGACCCAAGACGACCTCTCCATCGCCGACCCCAAGATGCGCGCGCAGGGCGTCAGCGTCTTCTATGGCGAGAAGCAGGCGATCAACGACGTGTCGATCGACGTCGGCACCGACCTCGTCACCGCCTTCATCGGCCCGTCGGGGTGCGGCAAGTCGACCTTCCTGCGCTCGCTCAACCGCATGAACGACACGATCGCCGGCGCGAAGGTGACCGGAACGATCGAACTCGACGGCGAGGATATCTATGCGCCGTCGATGGACGTCGTGCAGCTGCGCGCGCGCGTCGGCATGGTGTTCCAGAAGCCGAACCCCTTTCCCAAGTCGATCTATGACAATGTCGCCTATGGCTCGCGCATCCACGGCCTCGCGTCGAGCAAGGCCGACCTCGACGGCATCGTCGAGCGCGCGTTGACCCGCGCCGGGCTGTGGGACGAGGTCAAGGACCGCCTGACCGAAAGCGGCACCGCGCTGTCGGGCGGGCAGCAGCAGCGCCTGTGCATCGCGCGCGCGATCGCGGTCGATCCCGAAGTCATATTGATGGACGAACCCTGCTCGGCGCTCGACCCGATCGCGACCGCAAAGATCGAGGAACTGATCCACGAGCTGCGCGGCAAATATGCTATCGTGATCGTCACGCACAATATGCAGCAGGCGGCCCGCGTGTCGCAGCGCACCGCCTTTTTCCACCTCGGAACGCTGGTCGAATATGGCAAGACGACCGACATCTTCACCAACCCGAAGGCGGAACGGACCAAGGATTATATCACCGGCCGCTACGGCTGATCCGTAGCCGCAAAAGGATGGAACGATGGCAGTAGTCAACGAACATACCGTCAAGGCCTTCGACGAGGATCTGAACCGCCTGCGCGGGTTGATCAGCGAAATGGGCGGCCGCGCCGAACAGGCGCTGATTCAGGCGATGGCGGCGCTGAGCAAGGGCGACCAGGAGCTCGCCGCGCAGGTCGTCATGGGCGACAAGAAGATCGACGCGCTCGAGGCCGAGGTCGAACAGCTCACCGTCCAGACGATCGCGCTGCGTGCCCCGATGGCCGACGACCTGCGCGAGATGATCGCGGCGCTGAAAATCGTGTCGGTCGTCGAGCGCATCGGCGACTATGCGAAGAATATCGCGAAGCGCGTCGCGCTGATGGACCAGACGCGCTCGATCGAAGCGATCCCGGTGTTGATGTCGATGTCGTCGCTGGTCGCCGAGCTGGTCCACGACGCGCTCGACAGCTTTGCGGCGCGCGACGCCGAACTCGCGGTGCGGGTGACGGTGCGCGACAAGAATGTCGACGATTTCTACAACAGCATCTTCCGCACGCTCGTGACCTTCATGATGGAAAATCCGAAGCATATCACCGAGAGCGCGCACCTGCTGTTCGTCGCCAAGAATCTCGAGCGCATGGGCGACCATGCGACCAACATCGCCGAGATGGTCTATTATGTCGTCACCGGCGAGCGGATGGAGGAACGCGAGCGCGGCGAAACGCCCGAAGGCGCGGCCTCTGCGGAGCAGGAGGAAGGCTGATGCCGCAACCCGATCTGCTGCTGATCGAGGATGACGAGGCGATCGCCGAGCTGATCGTCTGGCATTTCGCGCGCGAAGGCTTTTCGGTGCGCCAGACGCCCGACGGCGAACAGGCGCTGGTGCTCGTCGAGGAACGCGTTCCCGACATCGTGCTGCTCGACTGGATGATCGAAAGCCTGCCCGGCATCGAAGTGTGCCGCCGGCTGCGCCGCAACCCCAAATCGGCGAACGTCCCGATCATCATGCTCACCGCGCGCGGCGAGGAGGAGGATCGCATCCGCGGCCTCGAAACCGGCGCCGACGATTATGTCACCAAACCGTTCAGCCCGCGCGAACTCGTCGCGCGCGTCCAGGCGGTGCTGCGCCGCCTGCGCCCCGCGCTCGCCGGCGAGATGCTGACCTATTCGGACATCGAGCTCGACTCGGTTGCGCACAAGGTCGTGCGCGGCGGCCACATCGTGAACATGGGTCCGACCGAATTCCGCCTGCTCCGCCATTTCATGGAGCATCCGGGGCGCGTCTTTTCACGCGGGCAATTGCTCGACAGCGTCTGGGGACAGGACAGCGACATCGAACTGCGCACCGTCGACGTCCATATCCGGCGGCTGAGGAAAGCGATCAACCTGCCGGGCACCGCCGACATCATCCGCACGGTGCGCTCGGCGGGCTATGCGCTCGATGCCGGAAGGGGCGCCTGACTTCGGACTCGAAGCCCGAATTGTGCTGAGAGTGATAAGGATCGAGAGAGTCCGCTGACGGGCGGGAGGGGTCGTTCATAAGCCCCTCCTCTTCAGAGGAGGGGTTGGGGGTGGTGGCGCGCGATAGCACGCAAGATGTCGCGCACCACCCCGCTGCGACTAGCGAGCAAGCTCGCAAGTCTCGCTGCCCCTCCTCTGAAGAGGAGGGGTTTTGTCCGACGTCCGCTCCCCACCCCAAAACCGCCATCGCAATCAGAAATCGATCTGCGTCCTCAGGCCTACGGTATCGACGCTATAATCCCGATCGCCGGTCGCGGTTGCGACGCGCGCATCGTCGATCCACAGCTTGCCGTAATTGGCGACGATGCGGACATAGTCGATCGGCACCCAGACCAGCGACAGAAGCGCCGCCTGTTGTTGGCCGCCGACGAGTCCCGCATCGTTGAGATCGAGATAATCGTAACGCGCATTGACCTCGATCGCGCCCGGCCCGCCTTCGGTAAACGGCCGCGACGGCTTCAGGCGGTCGTAGGCGCCGTCCTTATATCCGCGCCGGTCGCCACGGGTGAGCACCATGCCCAATTCGGCATAGCCGCCGAAGAAGGTCGGATCGGGCGACCCGAGGCGATCGACCGTCTGCCAATAGCTTTCGCCCATCGCATGGAACGGCCCGTGGATCACCGCGGCTTCGGCGCCGATGCCCCGCTCGCCTTTTGCGTCGATCTGGCCGGTGTCGACCAGCCGCACCGAGGTCGTATGCGTGAAGGGGCGCGCGCGGTAGCGGATGGTTGCCGCCGGATTGTCGAAATCGCGCAAATGGAGCGAGCCGGCGAGGTGCAGCTGCGTATCGCCGAATTTCGGCATCCACACCGCCCGCGCGTCGAGGCTGACCGCCTCGGTGGCGGAATCGAGCAGATCGTCGGCGTTGTTCCCGAATATCCCTCCCTGCAGCAACAGCGCCTTGTGCTTATATTGCGCCGACAGGCCGACGCGGCGCTCGAAGCCGAACGCCTGGGTATAAGCGGCGCGTTCCATCGTGCTGGTAAACAGGTCGCTCGTCATATCCTCAAGCGACCAGAAGGGCTTGACCTGCCCCGCCGTAACGGTGAGCGGCCCGGTCCCATAGGATAGATAAACATCGGTCAACTCGACCGCATTATTGGCGAAATCGGCCTCGACGCGATAGGCGATGCCGCCTGGAATCTTGCCGTCGACGCCCAGGTAGACGCGCCGGAACTCGGGCTTCAGGCCATTGTCCGCGACCCCGTCGGGCGCGTAAAGCCCGCCGACATCGACCTGCACCCGCCCGCGCGGCTTGAAGCTCCAGCCGTCGGCGGTCTTGATTTCGGGCGCGCCCTTCCAATTCACCTCGGTCGCGCTTGCCGCCGGCGCTGGCGCAACGGCCGGAGCGGGCGCGGGCGATGCCGTCGGACTCTCGCCCTGCTCTGCGGTCGCCGCATCGAGCCGCGCTTCGAGCGTATCGACCTTCGCCTTGAGCGCGGCGAGTTCGGCGCGCAAGGTGGCCGCCTCTTCGGCGCTCATCGCCTGCGCATGGGCTTCTCCCGGGATGACGAACATCGTCGTCGCCAGCAAGGCGGCGGTAATAGCGAGGCGCATTCGAATTGCTCCATTTCGTTCCGGTGACAATCTGGTGGCGCTGTTATGACCAGTAAATGACAGTTGCGCGTCCATAGCATGACATTTTCGTTACATTGCTCATTTTGCGCGGCCCCTTGCCAGCGCAGCCCGAACGACTAAGGACGTGCCAGTTTCTATCGGCAACCCTTTGGGTCGCATCATGCGGGAGAATATCATGGCGATCAATTTCGACGGTCGTGTTGCAATCGTGACCGGAGCCGGCGGCGGGCTCGGCCGCGCCTATGCGCTCGAACTGGCGCGGCGCGGCGCGAAGGTCGTCGTCAACGATCTGGGCGGCGCACGCGACGGCACGGGCCATTCGGACGCCGCGCTTGCCGTCGTCGAGGAAATCCGCGCCGCCGGCGGCACCGCCATGTCGAACGGCGGCAGCGTCACCGAATATGAGCATATGGCCGAAATGGTCGCCAAGGCGAAGGAGGAATGGGGCGGCGTCCACATCCTGATCAACAATGCCGGCATCCTGCGCGACAAGAGCTTCGCCAAGATGACGATGGAGGACTTCGACCTCGTCGTTCAGGTCCACCTGCTCGGCAGCGCCAATGTCACCAAGGCGTGCTGGGACCTGATGCGCGACCAGGCCTATGGCCGCATCCTGATGACCGCCTCCTCGACCGGCCTCTACGGCAATTTCGGACAAGCCAATTATGGCGCCGCGAAGCTGGGCCTCGCGGGATTGACCAAGACGCTGCACCTCGAAGGCGCGAAATATAATATCCGCTGCAACACGATCGCGCCGGTCGCGGGCACGCGCATGACCGAGGACATTTTCCCGCCCGAACTGTTCGAGAAATTCACGCCCGAAAATGTCGTTCCCGCCGCGCTGTTCCTCGTCAGCGAGGACGCCCCGACGAACATGATCGTCGGCGCGGGCGCCGGCGCCTATCACGCCGCCTATGTCACCGCGACCCCCGGCGTCGCCCTGCCCGAAGACGAACGCACACCCGAGGGCGTCGCCGCGGCGTGGGAGCAGATCATCGACCGCAAGGGCGAGATCGTCCCGCAATCGGGCAGCGAACAGTCGATGATCGTGATGAAGGCGTTGCAGGCGCTGGGCTGAGCCTTCGTCCCTTCATCCTCGTCACCCCGGGCTCGACCCGGGGTCCATTTCTCGCACGGTGGCGCCATGGATGCCGGGTCAAGCCCGGCATGACGAGGGTTGCCAGTCTACTGTATTGACACACTAACACGCCCATGTAATACCAAAGCGGGGCAAGGGGATCGGTCAGATAAAGGACGACCCCGATGTATAGTGAAAGCGACCTGCAAGCAGCGGTCGATGCCAGAGTGTTGACGCCGGAGGCCGCGCAGGCTTTCCGGTCGCACATTGCATCGGTTCGCGCCGCGCCCGGAGCCGACGAGGAATCCTTCCGGCTCATCACCGGCTTCAACGATATTTTCGTCAGCATCGCGGCGGTGATCCTGCTCGTGGCGGTGGGATGGATCGGCGAATCGATCCATGCGGCGCTTGCGGGCGCATTCGTCGCGGGCTCGGCCTGGTTCCTCGCCGAATATTTCACGAAGGTGCGCCGCATGGCGCTTCCCAGCATCGTGTTGATGCTCGCCTTCGCCGGCGGCGTCGCGGCAACGATGATCGGCTTTCTCGTCGAGCATGGCGAGGCCATTTTCGGCAAGGATCCGGGCGATACGGTCGCCGGGCTGCTGATGGGCGGCATTGCGCTGATCACGGCGGTGGCGACCTGGCTGCACTGGAAGCGATTCATGGTGCCGATCACCGTCGCGGCGGGCACCGCGGCGCTCGCGGCGATGGCGGTCGCGCTGATCCTCTCGATCACCGGAATGCCCGAAGAGCCCGACGCGCTGGTCATGTCGCTGGTGCTCGTCGCCGGGCTCGGCGTCTTCACGCTTGCCATGTGGTGGGACCGCAGCGACCGCGCGCGCCAGACACGCCGCAGCGACGTTGCCTTCTGGCTGCACCTGCTCGCCGCTCCGATGATCGCGCACCCGATCTTCTTTCTGCTGGGGGTTACCGAGGGCGAGAATATCACGAGCGGCGCCGCGGTGATGGTGGTCGGCATCTACATAGTGTTCGGCCTCGTCGCGCTGGCGATCGACCGGCGCGCACTGCTCGTCTCCGCCCTCGCCTATGTGTTGTTCGCGTTGACCCAGCTCTTTCGCACCTTCGGTGCGATCGAACTCAATGTCGCGCTGACCGCGCTGGTGATCGGATCGGCGCTGCTGCTGCTTTCGGCCTTCTGGCAGAATGCGCGGGCGATCGTGGTCGGCCAGCTGCCCGCGAATCTCGCGAACCAGCTGCCGGCCACCATTCGGGCAATGGCTCAGGCCTGACTTCCAACGTCATCCCGGCGGAGGCCGGGATCTCGCCGGGGCCTAGAGCAGCGAGCCTTAAATCTGCACCGTCTCCCCGAGCGAAGACGAGGGGCTCTGCCGAGCGAAGTCGAGGCTGCGACGCTGCGGTTCTCGCTCCGCTCGAACGAGCCCCTCGTCTTCGCTCGGGGAGACGGGTCGATTCAGATTTCCTGCAATTTGCTCTAATGCTCAGACGGTGAGATCCCGGCCTTCGCCGGGATGACGGCGTGAGGGCGCCGTCAGTCCGCAACCAGCTTCATCAGCTTGCGTTCGATGGGGGCGAGTATGTTCGCGAGTTCGTCCCCGCGTTTCAGGATCGCCCCGGCTTCGGAGACCAGCGCCCACAGGCCCTGACGGCTCCGCAAGGCGGGGCGTTTTTCGATGCGATATTCGGGGCGCTCGGCGGTGCGGCGAAAGGCGGAGAAGATCGCGGCGTCGCGGTGGAAATCCATCGCATAGTCGCGCCAGCGCCCCGCCGCGACCATGCGGCCGTAGAGGTCGAGGATGCGGGTCAGCTCATCACGGTCGAACCCGACTTGCAGCGGTGCCGCACGAACGAGATGCGGCAAAGGCGTCACCGTTCCCATCAGGCCCGGTTCCGGCTCCCTTTGCGCCGCTGCGGCGCTTCGTCGTCGTTATCGACAATTGCCGCCTCGCGCTCGGCAATCAGGGCTGCGAGTTGCTTCTGCAGCTGCTCGAGCTGGCATTGCAGCAGTTCGACCTTCTGCGTCGCGGGGTCGAAGGTTTCGCAGCACGGCGTGCCATAGGGCACGAATTCGCGGGCATATTCGGTCGCATCGACGAGCGTCGAGCGCGCCGGAATGCCGACCATCACCGCGCCCTCGGGCACGTCCTTCGTCACCACCGCATTGGCACCGACGCGCGCGCGTTCGTTGACGATCACCGGGCCGAGGATCTGCGCGCCCGATCCGACAATCACGTCGTTGCTCAACGTCGGGTGGCGCTTGCCGCCGATCCCGTTGGCGGGATCGGTGCCGCCGAGCGTCACGCCCTGATAGATGGAAACATTGTCGCCGATCTCCGCCGTCTCGCCGATCACCACGCCAAAGCCATGGTCGATGAACAGATGGCGGCCGATCGTCGCGCCGGGGTGGATGTCGATGCCGGTCAGGAAGCGCGCAAGATGATTGATGAAGCGCGCGAGGAAGAAGAGCCGCGCCTCGAACAGCCAGTGCGCGACGCGGTGCATGCCGACCGCGAGCAGCCCCGGGTAGAGGAGGATTTCCCACCGCGACCGCGGCGCGGGATCGCGCGCCTTGATCGAGTCGAGATAGGCGACCAGGGTATTGAACATCTATTGTCCCCTGCGACCGTGCAATCAAGGCAAGATAGAGATGCCCGAGAGGCTTTTCCACCCCCGAAGCGCTTTATTCGTCAGCGCCCGAACAGGCCAAGGCGAAAGAGCAGCAAGCCTTCGCTTCGCCAGCGCCGCTCGCCATCGCGCGCGGCGATCGCCGCGGCCCAGCGGTCGAGCATCAACAGCGCGCGCTGCCCGGCAAAGGCGCTGCGCGGCGGCGGGGGGGCGGCGCGAGCTTCGGTGAACAGCCGGCGCGCCCCGGCTTCGTCCTTTTGCAGCGCCGCGCCCCAGAGCAGACCCCAGCGCCGTCCGGATATTCCGTCGCCGCCCGACAGCGCGAAGAGCGCCGTTCCGAAGGCGGCGGCGCCGTCACGCCCCGCATCTTCGGCGAGCAACATCGCCTCGGCCGCATCGACGAGTGCATCGAGCCCGCCCTGGCCGCCCCACGTCGCCTGAAGCTCGGCGAGCAGCGGTTCGCCTTTCGGCAGCGCGCCGGGATCGTTCGCGAGCAGCGCCAGCATGTCGCGCCACCAGGCGAGCTTGATCTGGCCGATCAGCGGCTCGCTCGTGTCGCGCAGCAGCGCCGTCAGCCGCTCGGCGAGCGCCCACAGCGCCGTGAGCGCAGCGCGGCGCCCGGGCGGCACCGCGACCAGCACGCGCGGGTCGCGCAGGTCGGGATAGGGCGCAAAATCGGGAACGTCGCTCGCCATGCGCTGCGGCTAACATCTCCATCCCGTCATTGCGAGCGAAGCGACGCAATCCAGAGCGCGCCAGACCGCCCTGGATTGCTTCGTCGCTTCGCTCCTCGCAATGACGAGAATAAATTATCAGCGATTGCACACCGCCTTCGCCGCCGCGATCACCCGCGCGGTATCGACGAGCGCCGCCTTTTCGAGATTGGCGGCATAGGGCAGCGGCACATCCTCGTTGCACACGCGGGTGACCGGCGCGTCGAGATCGTCGAAGCCCTGTTCCATCGCGACCATCGCAAGCTCGCTCGCGATCGAGCAGGTCGGCCAGCCTTCCTCGACGATGACGAGGCGGTTCGTCTTTTTGAGGCTTGCGAGCACGGTCGCCGTATCGAGCGGGCGCAAGGTGCGCAGGTCGATCACCTCGGCGTCGATGCCCTCGCCGGCCAGCGCGTCGGCGGCTTCGAGCGCAAGCCCGACGCCGATCGAATAGCTGACGAGCGTGACGTCGCTGCCCTCGCGCATGATCCGCGCCTTGCCGATCGGCAGCACGAAATCGTCGACCTCGGGCACGTCGAAGCTGCGGCCATAGAGCAGCTCGTTCTCGAGGAAGACGACCGGATCTTCGCTGCGGATCGCGGCCTTCAAGAGCCCTTTCGCGTCGGCCGCATCATAGGGCGAGATGACGATCAAGCCGGGGACGCTCGCATACCAGGGCGCGTAATTCTGGCTGTGCTGCGCCGCGACGCGGCTCGCCGCGCCGTTCGGGCCGCGGAAAACGATCGGACAGCGCATCTGGCCGCCCGACATATAGTTGGTCTTGGCCGCCGAATTGATGATGTGGTCGATCGCCTGCATCGCGAAGTTGAAGGTCATGAACTCGATGATCGGCCTGAGGCCGCCCATCGCGGCGCCGGTGCCGAGCCCCGCGAACCCATATTCGGTGATCGGCGTATCGACGACGCGCTTGTCGCCGAATTCTTCGAGCAGGCCCTGCGTAACCTTGTACGCGCCCTGATATTCGGCGACTTCCTCGCCCATCACGAAGATGCGGTCGTCGGCGCGCATCTCTTCGGCCATCGCATCGCGCAGCGCTTCGCGCACGGTGAGCTTGGCCATCGCGGTGCCTTCGGGGATCGCGGGGTCCGACGCACGTTCGGCCGGAGCCGGCGCCTTGGGAGCGGCTGGCGCGGGCGCGGCGGCCTCGGGCTCGTCGACGGGCGCGGCGGGTGCTGGTGCCGGCGTGCTCGCCGCATCCTCGCCCTCGCCCGCGATCGTCGCGATCACGGTGCCCACCTTCACATTGTCGGTGCCCTCGGGCACGAGGATCCGGCCGATCGTGCCTTCGTCGACCGCTTCGAACTCCATCGTCGCCTTGTCGGTCTCGATCTCGGCGAGGATGTCGCCCGATTTGACCTCGTCGCCTTCCTTGACGAGCCATTTGGCGAGCGTGCCCTCTTCCATCGTCGGCGACAGCGCCGGCATCTTCAATTCGATGGCCATCTCAATATTGCTCCACCAGCACGTCGGTATAAAGTTCGGCAAGTTCGGGTTCGGGCGCGCTTTCGGCGAAGTCGGCCGCGTCGCTCACCACCTGGCGGATGTCCTTGTCGATCGCCTTGATCGCGTCCTCGGTCATTCCCGCGTCGAGCATCAGCTTCTTGAGATGCTCGATCGCATCGGACTTGTCGCGCACCGCCTGCACCTCCTCGCGGCTGCGATATTTGGCCGGGTCGGACATCGAGTGGCCGCGATAGCGATAGGTCTTGAGCTCGAGCAGGATCGGCCCCTTGCCCGCGCGCACCCATTCGAGCGCCGCCTCGGCCGCGCCGCGCACCGCGAGCACGTCCATGCCGTCGACCTGCATGCCGGGGATGCGGAAGCTTTCGCCGCGGCGATAGAGCTGGTCCTCGGCGCTACTGCGATTGACCGAAGTGCCCATCGCATATTGGTTGTTCTCGATCACGAAGATGATCGGCAGCTTCCACAGCTCGGCCATGTTGAAGCTTTCATAGACCTGGCCCTGGTTCGCGGCGCCGTCGCCGAAATAGGCCATGGCGACCCCGCCGTCGCCGCGATATTTGTGCGCGAAGGCGAGGCCGGTGCCGAGCGCGACCTGAGCACCGACGATGCCGTGGCCGCCATAGAATTTATGCTCGACGCTGAACATGTGCATCGAGCCGCCCTTGCCCTTCGAGATGCCCGCCTGACGCCCGGTCAGCTCGGCCATGATGACCTTGGGGTCGATGCCGTAAGCGAGCATATGCCCGTGGTCGCGATAGCCGGTGATCACGCTGTCACGCTCGCCGTCGAGCGCCGACTGGAGGCCCACGGCGACCGCTTCCTGGCCGATATAGAGGTGGCAGAAACCGCCGATCAGGCCGAGGCCGTAGAGCTGCCCCGCCTTTTCCTCGAAGCGGCGGATGAGCAGCATTTCGCGATAGAATGTCTCTAGCTCTTGCGGAGTCGCCGCATAGGGCGCGGGCTCGCGGGGGGTCTCGCGGTTCGATTTGGGAGCTGGAGTGGACGCAGGTTTTTTTGGCGCGGCGGTCTTGCGCGCGGGTGCTTTGGCCAAGGTGCTTTCCTTTGCGTTTAGCCGTTACGGCATGGCCCCTATAGGACCGCCCCGCCCCGCTTGGCAACGCCCCCTTGGGCGGCCGGAAGGATGGTGTTACGTATGCAACATTGCCTAAGCCCCTCCTCTTCAGAGGAGGGGTTGGGGTGGTGGCGCGCGGCAGCGCGCAAGACGCCGAGCACCACCCCGCTGCGACCAGCGAACAAGTTCGCAAGTCTCGCTGCCCCTCCTCTGAAGAGGAGGGGGTGACGCATTACTCTATTCCTTCTCGTCCATCGGGATGGCGATTTCATCGGGGTGCATGACGCCCAGTTTCTCGCGGACATATTCGTCGGCAAGGTCGGGGTCGACGCGCCGCCGGTCGAGCAGATTGACGCGGTTCTGAAGTTCGTTCTCGCGCTTGGTCAGCTTCGACAGCACGACCCGCTTCTTCTCGACCGACTGGCGATAATCGCCCCAGGCATAAAGGCCGGTCGGCCCGAAGATGATATAGCCGATCATCGCCAGCACCGCGAGCAGCGCGACGGTGGGACCGATGGCCCGATTCACCGATTTCCGAACTTTGTGGCGCTGCGTCATCGCCGCCTTGAATCACAAGCGATTCGCGGCGTCAAGGCGCCTTGCGACATTTTCCACCGCTTGTCGGTTCAAGGAAAATCAGGCGAAAGTCGCCGCGCTCGACTTCGGCGAGCGTATGCTGCTCATATTCGACCGCGCCGAGCGCCGGATGGTCGAAGCGCCGCGCGCCGCCTTCGTGCGGCAGGACCGCCTGGCGGTCCCATTCGACCGCGAATTCGGCGCTGATTTCGCAAAGCCGGTCGACCACCATATGAACGCGCGGATCGGTGACCCCGCGCCCGAAATCGCGGCGGAACTCCGACAGGATGCGCGCCGCCCGCGCGCGCCAGTCGGGCAGCAGGCCGCGGGCTGCCGGATGCGTGAACACATAGTCGAGCAGATTCGGCTGATCGCCGGCGTCGAACAGGCCGACGAACAGCGCCCGCGCCGCGCCGTTCGCGCAGCAGACATACCAGGCGGGATCGAGGCCATAGGCGGGCCAGGTCAGCGCCTCGACCGCCGCCGCGATCGCCGGCGGCGCCTGCACCGCCGCGGGCCCCACCGGCGCAGCCGGGTCGCGCCTGTCCGCGAGCGCGAACATATAGTCGCGCTCGGCGCCCGACAGGTGCAGCGCATCGGCGAGCCGCGCGAGCATCGCCGCCGACGGCCGGATGTCGCGCCCCTGTTCGACCCACGCGAGCCACGTCGTTCCAATACCCGCAAGATCGGCGAGATCCTCGCGGCGCAGCCCGGGCGTCCGGCGACGACGCGGCGGCCCCACGGGGGTCATCGCCTCACGCCGTCCGCGCACGAAGGCGCCCAATAGTCTGCGTTGCTCCGCGGTCTGCATGATGCAATTTATAACAGGATAATTATGTCCATTGTAACAGGGTAATTGATCGGCTGGAGGGACGGCATCGAAGGAGATAATGACGATGACCGCCACGCACGATGATCTGGTCCGCAGCCAATTCGGCGCGACCGCCAATGCCTATGTCGCCAGCGCCGTCCATGCGTCGGGCGCCGACCTCGATACGATCGCCGCGCGCGCCGCGAGCGCCGCGCCCGCCCGCGCGCTCGACCTCGGCGCCGGGGGCGGGCATGTCGCCTATGCGATCGCGCCCCACGCAGGCGCAGTCGTCGCCTGCGACCTCTCCGCCGACATGCTCGCCGCCGTCGCCGCCGAAGCGAAGCGGCGCGGCATCGGCAATATCGCGACACAGACGGCGGCCGCCGAAGCGCTGCCCTTTGCCGACGGCCATTTCGATTTCCTCGCCTGCCGCTTTTCGGCGCATCATTGGCGCGATGCGGAGGCCGGACTGCGCGAGGCGCGGCGCGTGCTCGCACCGGGGGCACCCGCGATCTTCGTCGACATCGTCGCTCCGCACACAGCGGCGCTCGACACCCATTTGCAGACGGTCGAGCTGCTGCGCGACGGATCGCACGTCCGCGACTATGGCGTCGGCGAATGGACGGCGATGTTCGCGCGCGCGGGTTTCGATCTGCACGGGATCACGCGCGGGCGCCTGCGTATGGACTTCGCCGACTGGACCCGGCGGATGCGAACGCCGTCGGCGCACGCCGCCGCGATTCGCGCGCTCCAGCAGCAGGCGAGCGAGGATGTCGCGCGCCATTTCGCGATCGAGCCCGACGGTTCCTTCACGATCGACATGGCGCTGTTCGAGGTCGAATAGTGCCCGCCGCCGCGGGGAATCAGCCGAAAATCGCCATTCCCGGATAGCGCGCCATGTCGCCCAGCTCTTCCTCGATGCGGATCAGCTGGTTGTACTTCGCGAGCCGGTCGGAGCGCGCGAGGCTGCCGGTCTTGATCTGTCCGCAGTTCGTCGCGACCGCAAGGTCGGCGATCGTCGAATCCTCGGTCTCGCCCGAACGGTGCGACATCACGGCGGTGTAGCGCGCGCGGTGCGCCATATCGACCGCATCGAGCGTTTCGGACAGGGTGCCGATCTGGTTGACCTTGACGAGCAGCGAGTTGGCGAGGCCGACCTTGATTCCCTGCTCGAGCCGCAGCGGATTGGTGACGAACAAATCGTCGCCGACGAGCTGGCACTTGTCGCCGATCAGGTCGGTGAGCGCTTTCCAGCCCGCGAAATCATCCTCGCTCATCCCGTCCTCGATCGACAGAATCGGATAATCCTTGACCAGCGCCGCCAGATAGTCGGCCATCTGTTCGGGGCTGAGCGAAAGCCCCTCGCCGCTGATTTCATATTTGCCGCCCCGGAAGAATTCGGTCGCGGCGCAGTCGAGCGCGAGCACGACGTCGCTGCCGAGCTTGAAGCCCGCCTGGTCGACCGACGCGGCGATGAAGTCGAGCGCATCACGGGTCGAGGCGAGGTTGGGGGCGAAGCCGCCCTCGTCGCCGACCGCGGTGGCGAGCCCCTTCTGCGCGAGGCCCTTTTTCAGCGTGTGGAAAATCTCGCTGCCCCAGCGCACCGCCTCGGCGATGCTGCCCGCGCCGACCGGCATCACCATGAATTCCTGCACGTCGATCGGATTGTCGGCATGTTCGCCGCCGTTGATGATGTTCATCATCGGAACGGGCAAGGTTCGAGCGGAAACCCCACCGACATAGCGGTAGAGCGGCAGGCCGCGCGCGTCGGCGGCGGCCTTCGCGGCGGCGAGGCTGACGCCGAGGATCGCATTGGCGCCGAGCCGGCCCTTGTTCGGCGTGCCGTCGAGGTCGATCATCGCCATGTCGATCTCGCGCTGGTCCTCGGCGTCGAGGCCGATCAGCGCTTCGGCGATTTCGCCGTTCACCGCAGCGACCGCCTTGGTCACGCCCTTGCCCAGATAGCGCGCCTTGTCGCCGTCGCGCAGTTCGACCGCTTCGTGCGCGCCGGTCGAGGCGCCCGAGGGCACCGCGGCGCGGCCGAAGCTGCCGTCTTCGAGCAGCACGTCGACTTCGACGGTCGGATTGCCGCGGCTGTCGAGGATTTCGCGGCCGTGAATGTCGATGATGGCGGTCATGGAAGTTCGTCCTGCTAGCACGGATGGAAGGGCGCCAGCCTGTTATCGGCGGCCTTCGGGCAAGGCAAGCCGCATAGGAATTTTGCGGCGCTATGGAACCATTCTGCGCGCCTTGCTATATATTGACACAGGACCGAAAAGGGACCGGCACGACCGGCTGACCGCCGTGCGTGCGCCCGGATAAGAAGAAGGATGACGCCCGATGGCCAAAGCCGCTACTCCCGCTACGCCCGCCGCCAAGAAAGCCACGCCGCGCGCCCCGGCCAAGGCCGGCGCCACCAAAAAAGCCCCGGCGCGCAAGCCGGCCGCGGCCAAGGCCGCCAAGGAGCATCCGATCCGCGATCAGCTCGCCGCGACGCGCGACACGATCAAGAGCGAGGCGTCGAAGAAGGCGTCGTCGCTGAAGGGCGATGCGACCAATTTCGCGAACCAGGCCTCGGCAAAGGCGCGTGAAGCCGCGACCCGCGGCAAGGACAAGGCCGCCGAAGCGGTGAGCAGCCTCGCCAAGATGCTCGAGGACAGCGCCGGCACGGTCGACGACAAGTTCGGCAAGCAGTATGGCGATTATGCGCGCTCGGCCGCCTCGACGGTGGCGGGCCTCGCCTCGACCCTCGACCAGAAGGACCTCGACGAGCTGGCGGGCGCGACCCGCGATTTCGTCAAGAAGAGCCCAGCGGTCGCGGTCGGCGCTGCGGCGGTGATCGGGTTCGTGCTCGCGCGGATGCTGAAGGGCGGGTCGAACGACTGATCCGGCCTTGACAGCTCCCGACCAAGACATCCCGCCCGAACCCGCGCCGCGCGATTATGATCGCGTCAGCCACGGCTATGCGCCCGAAGGCCGCGCCGAGGCGCCGCCGCCCGAACCGCTCGACGCGATCGTGCGCGACGTCGTCGTCAATCTGTCGGCGACGGCACAGGCCGAAATGGCGCTGCTCGAGGCACGCGGATCGCTCGCGTGGCACGCGATCAAATGGACGGCGGGCTGGGGCTTCGTCGCCGCCTGCGCTTTGCTCGTCGCGATGCTGGCGATCGCCTTCGGGGCGATCATGGTGCTCGCGCCGCGTGTCGGTCCGCTCGCGGCGACGCTGATCGTCTTTGGGGCGCTGATCGCGCTCGCCGCCTTTACCGCTTGGCGGGCGCTGCACCATTGGCGCGACCTGCGCACCGCATTGCGCCGCGACCTGGCGCATGAAGTCGGAGAGGAGGAATGATGCCGCCCTCGCGCACGCGCCTCATCAACGCCGCCCGGCGCTCGATGCTCCAGCGCAGCCAGCTTCGCCGCAAGCTCGGCATCGCGGGCGAAGCGTTCAAACCGAGCGCGCTTGCCGGACGCGCCAGAAACCAGGTTCAGGAAGCGATCGACGACAGCGCACATGCGGTGCGCGAGCAGTTCCGCAGGAACCGCCTGCCGATCGCGCTGGCCGCGGTGGCGGGGGTGGCGTGGCTGTTTCGCGAGCCGATCAAGCAGCAGGCGCCGCGGATCGGCCGCAAGCTCGGTGAGATTGCCGATCGCGCGATGGCCCGGCTGCGCCCCGGCGACGATGTGATGGCCGACGAGGCCCAACCCGACATGGAGGAAGACGACGATGAAACCCCTCAGTGAAACCGCTCGCGAAACGCGCGCCAAAGCGAGCGAACTTGCGGAGAAAGCCGCCGAAAATGCAAAAGCGACCGCCGATGCGGCGCGCGCGCGCATCCAGGAAGGCTATGGCCGCGCGCGCACCGCGACGAGCGAACTGGCGAGCAAGGGCCGCGAGCAGGCCGAAGCCGCGCGCGAAGCCGCGGGCCACGCCTATGAAGAGGGCAAGGCGCGCGCGAGCGACGCCTATGCCAAGGGCAAGGTGCAGGCGAAGCGCGCGAACAGCAAGCTCAAGGACATTGCGCAGGAACAGCCGATGGCGCTCGTCGCGGGCGCGGTCGCGCTCGGCGCGCTGGTCGGATCGCTGCTTCCCAAGGGCGGCAAGCGCGACTGACCGCTCCCATACCGGAAAATGAACCGTCTCCCCGAGCGAAGACGAGGGGCTCCGCCGAGCGAAGTCGAGGCAGCGACTGCGAGGCTTCTCGCTTCGCTCGAAAAGGCCCCTCGTCTTCGGCCAAAGGCCGACGTTTATCCTGAGCGCCCGCCAGGGCAGTCGAAGGGCTCGGGGAAGCGGATTGTTTGGACCAAAGCGCCGCACGAGAGCACCGCTTGCCGTTACGGCGAAGCGCTGGTAGGGGGCGCCACCTCCCCTCTTCCCGCGCATGACGCCAAGGAAAGCGACAATGAGCAAATTGCACCTGGTATTCGGCGGACGCGTCAGCGATCCGCAGGGCCTCGACTTCGTGGACCTCTCCGCCCTCGACATCGTCGGCCTCTATCCCGACTATAAATCGGCCGAAAAGGCCTGGCGCGCCGCCGCGCAGCGCACCGTCGACGACGCCGAGATGAAATATGTCGTCGTCCACCTGCACCGGCTGCTCCAGCCGGATGCGGAGTAAGCCCTGACATTGAGATCGTCGCCCCCGCGAAGGCGGGGGCGACGAGAGATTAACGGAAATTGTCGGCGTAGGCCTGAATCTTGAGCTTGCGCTCGGGGGTCGGCACGACCTCTGCCTCGATCCCGTTGCGCGCCGCATAGGCGAGCGCTTCGTCGCGGCTCGCGAAGCTAAGGCGCAGCTGGCGGCGCGTGTCGCCGCTGCCCGCCCAGCCCATCAGCGGATCGGCCTTGCGCGCCTCGGCGGGGGCGAATTCGAGCATCCAGCGCTGCGTCCCGGCGCGGCCCGACTGCATCGCGTTTTTGGGTTTCTGGAAAATCCGCGCTTTCATCTGAATATCCTGCGTTGAAGCCGTTTCCGCCGCCTTAGCGGCAAGCCGCAGCCCCGAAAAGAGCTATTGCGCATCGCGCCGCGCCTGCGCCGCCTTGGTCAGCCGGGTCGGCCGGGCGGTCGCCGGATCGTCGGGCCACGGATGCTTCGGATAGCGCCCGCGCATCTCGCGCGCGACGTCGTGCCAGCTGCCGCCCCAGAAGCCCGCAATGTCGCGCGTCGTCTGGATCGGCCGGTGCGCGGGCGAGGTCAGCGCGATGACGAGCGGCACCGGCGGCTCGCCGACCATCGGGTGCCGCGTCAGCCCGAACATCTCCTGCGCGCGCACGCTGACGGTCGGCCCGCCCTCGGCGCCATAGTCGATCGGATGGCGGCTGCCCGCAGGGCTCGCATATTCGGCGGGGGCAAGCTTTTCGAGCAATTGCCGCGCAGGCCAGTCGAGCAACCCCGTCAGCGCATCAACCAGCTTGCGGTCCGCAATGTCGCGCAATCCGCGGCAGTCCGCAAGCAGCGGCGCAAGCCACAGATCGAGGCTGCCGGCGAGCGCGCCGGGCGAAAGCGCATCGAGCCCGGCGAAGGACGCACGCTGGCGCAGCGCCAGCGCCTGCGGCCCCCAGCCGATCAATCCGAGCCCCTTTTCGCGCACCGCCGCAAGCCGCACCGCGACATCGTCCTCAACGCCCTCGCCGCGCCCTGCCTGCCCGCTCGCCAGCGCGATCGCGCCGAGCCGGCGTTCGCGGCGATGGTCGACGCGATCGCTTGCAGCGTCGTAGCGGCTCGCGGCGTGAACGACGATCCGGTCGGCGAAAATCGCCGCGACCTCTTCGGGTTCGATGGCGGCCGCGGCAAGGATGCGCACGCCCGCCGCATGGCCCTGCGCATCGGCGATGGCGAGCCATTCGCTGCCCGCGAGCGGGTCGGTCGGATCGAGCCGGTAGGCGCGTCCGCCGACGCTCAGATATTCGCCGCGCTGCCCCGCGCGGGCGCGGGCGACGCGGTCGGGCCAGGCGGTCGCGATCCATCCGCCGATCGAGCGCTTCGGCGCCTGGTCGCCGCGCGGCGCCAGCCGTTCGCCGACACCCGCAAGCCGCCGCGCGAGCCGCCACGCCCCTTCGCTGCGATCGCCCTTCGACCCGCGCCAGCGCTGCAGCCGCCCCTCGACGTCGACCCCGCGCCCGCCGAGCCCGGGTTCGGTGAGCAGCACGGCGAGCCGCGCCGCGAGCTCGGCTTCGCCGAGCGGGGCGGCTTCGATCAGCATGTGCGCGAGCGGCACCGGCAGCGGCACGGCGGCGAGCGCCTTGCCATGCGCGGTGATCCGCCCGTCCTCGCCGAGCGCGCCGAGCGCGACGAGCCGCGACTTGGCTTCGGCGATCGCGGCGGGCGACGGCGGATCGAGCCAGCCGAGCTGGCGCGGGTCGATGATGCCCCAGCTCGCGCAATCGAGCACGACGGGCATCAGGTCGTTTTCGTGGATTTCGGGCGGATCGAAGGGCGGCATACCCGCCGTCGCGGCCGCTTCCCACAGGCGGTACGCGACCCCTGGTCCCTGCCGCGCCGCGCGCCCGGCGCGCTGCGTCGCCGACGCCTGACTCGCACGCTCGGTGACGAGCCGCGCGATCCCCGCCGCCTTGTCGAAGCGCGGGCGCCGCGCCAGCCCCGCGTCGATCACGATCCGCACCCCGTCGATCGTCAGGCTGGTTTCGGCGATGCTCGTTGCGAGAATCACCTTGCGCCGCCCCTCGGGATCGCGAACGAGCGCCTTGCGCTGCTGCGCGGGGTCGATCTGGCCGTGCAGGCGGTGAACCGCGAGCGGCAGGCGCGCATCCTCAACCGCCGCGGCCGCGCGTTCGATGTCGGCGGCGCCGGGCAGAAAGACGAGCATGTCGCCTTCGGACTCTTCCGCGAGCGCCTGCCGCACCGCTGCAAGCACGCTCGCCTCGAGCCGGTCTTCGGCGCGGCGCCCGATATGGCGTAGCTCGAGCGGCCAGCTCTTGCCCTCGCTCCTGATCAGCGGCGCATCACCGAGCAGCGCCCCGAAACGCGCGCCGTCAAGCGTTGCCGACATTGCGACGAGGCGCAGGTCGTCGCGAAGTCCCTGCTGCGCGTCGATCGCGAGCGCGAGCGCGAAATCGCCATCGAGGCTGCGCTCGTGAATCTCGTCGAACAGCACCGCCGTGACGCCGGTCAGTTCCGGATCGGCCAGGATGCGGTTGCGGAACAGGCCGGGGGTCATCACGAGCAGCCGCGTTGCCGCCGACTGCTTGCTGTCGAGCCGCGTCGCATAGCCGACGCGCCCGCCAACCGCCTCGCCCATTTCCTCGGCGATGCGCTCGGCTGCGGCGCGCGCGGCAAGCCGGCGCGGCGAGAGCAGCCACACAGCGCCCTTGCACCAGGGCTGGTCGAGGATCGCGGGTGCGACGCGCGTCGTCTTGCCCGCGCCCGGCGGGGCCACGACGACGGCATTGGGGCGGAGCGTCAGCGCTGCGAGAATGTCGGGCAGCACTGCGTCGATCGGAAGGTCGGCCCGCATCATGTCCGCGCGGCGGGATTGCCCAGCTCGACATTGAGGCGATGCGCCGCCGCGGCGAGGCGCGCTACCTCCTCCGCCGTCACGTCGGTCGTCTCGGTCAGGACCAGATTGCCAAGCTCATATTTGCCGCTCGCCTTGATCCGCGGATCAAGGTCGCGCAGCCGCTTGCCGCGCCAGAAGCCGAGCAGCACGCGCGCTTCCTCGGCGCGGATCAGGATGCACGGGCCGTTCGCCATGAAGACGAGATTGGTCCATTTGATCGTCTCGTCGAACGGCGCGGCGTCCATGATCGCGGCACGCATCATTTCGCACCGGTCGCGCTGCCAGCCCGAGAGCGCGGCGATATAGGCGTCGGGGCTTTCGGCCGCCGGACCCATCGTCATCGCCTCGTCTCCCCCTCAATAGGCGCGCGCAACCGCGAAGGCGACGGCTTCGGTCAGCGCCGCCCGCGCCTGGCTGGCGCGGAATGTGCCGATCGCATCGACGGCGCGCTGGCCATAGTGGCGCGCGCGCGCGAGCGTGTCGTCGATCGCATCATGCTTGCGCAGCAGGTCGGTCGCACGGGCGAGATCCTCGTCGGAGGTGCGGTGGCCCGCCATGGCGAGTTTCCAGAACTCGCGTTCCTCGGCGCTGCCGCGCGCATAGGCGAGGATGACGGGCAAGGTGACCTTGCCGTCGCGGAAATCGTCGCCGACCCCCTTGCCCATCGTTTCGGCGTCCGAGACATAGTCGATCGCATCGTCGACGAGCTGAAAGGCGATGCCGAGGTTGCGGCCGAACGCGTCGAGCGCCGCCTCGGTCGCCTCGTCGCGCTCGGCGACGACCGCGGCGATCTTGCTCGCGGCGGCGAACAGCTCGGCGGTCTTGGCGTTGATGATCGTCAGATACTGATCCTCGCTCGTTTCGACGCGGCGCTGCGCCGAGAGCTGGTTGACCTCGCCCTCGGCGATCACTGCCGAAGCGTGGCTCAATATCTTGAGCACCTTCAGCGATCCGTCCTCGACCATCAGCTCGAACGAGCGCGCGAAGAGGAAATCGCCGACGAGCACCGAGGCGCTGTTGCCCCAGATGATATTTGCGGTCTTGCGGCCGCGGCGCAGGTCCGACCCGTCGACGACATCGTCGTGGAGCAGGGTCGCGGTGTGGATGAACTCGACCGCGGCGGCGAGCTTGCAGTGGCGGCGCCCCGGATAGTCGAGAAGCTGCGCACTCGCGAGCGTCAGCATCGGCCGCATCCGCTTGCCGCCCCCGGCGATCAGATGCCCGGCGAGTTCGGGGATCAGCGGGATTTCGGACTGCATCCGGTCGAGAATGACCGAATTCACCTCGTTCATGTCGGCGGCGACGAGCGCCATCATCGGGTCGAGCGAAGGCGGGCGGTGCCCATGAAGCTGATGAATTTCGGCAGTCATATCACGCGCTGCCTTGGCCGCGCGGTGGCCATTTTGCAATGACTTTCGCCTTGCCACCCACCCCCTGCCGGTGCCAAGCGTGCCGCGAACGAGAGGAGCAAGACCGCCCATGGACGACCAGTTGAGCCGCTATCGCCAGAGCATCGACAATATCGACGCGGCGCTCGTCTATATGCTCGCCGAGCGGTTCAAGGTGACCAAGGCGGTCGGCGAGCTCAAGGCGCGCATCGACCTGCCCCCAGCCGACCCCGACCGCGAGGCGCGGCAGATCGAACGGCTGCGCAACCTGGCGCGCGAGGCCGACCTCGACCCCGAGTTCAGCGAAAAATTCCTGCGCTTCATCATCGACGAGGTGATCCGCCACCACGAGCAGGCCAAGCGGGAGACCGAAGCATGACCCCCGACCATCCGGTCTTTTCGCGCTGGCCGGCGCAATATCCCGACCGGCTCCAGCTTTTTTCGGCGCCGACCCCGAACGGCGTCAAGGTCGGCATCATGCTCGAGGAAACGGAGCTTTCCTACGAACCGCACCGCATCGACATCATGGCGGGCGAAAGCCACGATCCGGCCTTCCTCGCGCTCAACCCCAATGGCAAGATTCCCGCGATCTACGATCCCGCAGGACCGAACGGCACGCCGCTCGCGCTGTTCGAATCGGGCGCGATCCTGATTTATCTCGCCGACAAGAGCGGCCGGTTCCTGTCCTCCGATCCGAATGCCCGATACGAGACGATCCAGTGGGTGATGTGGCAGATGGGCGGGGTCGGGCCGATGTTCGGCCAGCTCGGCTTCTTTCACAAATTCGCCGGCAAGGACTATGCGGACAAGCGCCCGCGCGATCGCTACGCCAAGGAATCGGCGCGGCTGCTTGGCGTGCTCGACCAGCGGCTGGCGGATCGCGCGTGGGTGATGGGGAGCGACTACAGCATCGCCGACATTTCGCTGCTCGGCTGGGTGCGCAACCTGATCGGCTTTTACGAAGCACGCGAGATCGTCGGCTTCGACCGCTTTACGCACGTCCAGCGCTGGCTCGACGCCGGACTGGCACGCCCGGCGGTGCAGCGCGGGCTGGAGGTGACGGCGGCGTAGGGTGAAGGCTGGGGCAGGATGTCGGCTGGCGACTAATTGCTGCCCTATTTATCATCGTCACCCCGGACTTGATCCGGGGTCCATGACTTCGGCGCTGCTGTGGATCCCGGATCAAGTCCGGGATGACGAAAGAGAGCAGGCGAACGTCAGTTCCCCACCCCATAGTCGCCCTTCACCCTACCCCGCCGGCAGCCTGAGCCGCACCAGCAACCCGCCCAGATCCTCGCTCTCTTCGAGCGCGATACTGCCGCCATAAATCTCCGCCACGTCGCGCACGATCGCGAGGCCCAGGCCGGTGCCCGGCTTGCCGCTGTCGAGCCGCACACCGCGGTCGAAGATGCGCGTGCGGTCGGCGGGGGAGATGCCTGGGCCGTCGTCTTCGACCAGGATTTCGGCCATCGCGCCATCGCGCCCGATCGTCACGAACACGCTGCCGCCGCCATATTTGGCGGCGTTTTCGAGCAGATTGCCGATGAGTTCGTCGAGATCCTGCCGCTCGACGCAGACGACGAGGTCCCTGTCGCCCGCCGCGTCGAGCCGGACGTCGGGGTAGAGCGCGGCGACCGCGCGCGAGACGCTGTCGACGCTGTCGCGGACATTGGCGCGCGCCTGCGCCGCGCCGCGCCGCCCGACCGCCCTCGCGCGCGCCAGATGATGCTCGACCTGCCGCTGCATCGTCGCCGCCTCGCGCCGCACCGTTTCGGCGAGCGGGCTGTCGTTGCCGGTCGCGCTGTTGACGAGCACGGTCAACGGGGTCTTGAGCGCATGGGCGAGATTGCCGGCGTGCAGGCGCGCCTCTTCCGCCTGCTTCTCGTTATGCGCAAGCAGCGCGTTGAGTTCGTCGACCATCGGCTGCACTTCGAGCGGCAGTGGCGCCTCGACACGGCGGTTCTGCCCGCCGCGCATCGCCGCGATCGCGCGCCGGATATGGCGCAGCGGCCAGAGGCCGTAGAAGGTCTGGAGTGCTGCAAGAACGATCAGTCCGAGCCCCAGCATCCCGAGGCTGGGGATCAGTGTCGCGCGTACCGCGCGGACCTGTTCGTCGAGCGATTGGCGCGACGCCGCGATCTGGAACCGCCACCGCGTTTTGCTGCCCGGCAGGACGACGTCGCGTTCGAGGACGCGCAATTCCTCGTCGGGAAACTGATTGCTGTCATAGACGTGCATATCGTCGTCATTATGCTCGTCCGACGTGTCGAGGCGGCGTTCCCACAGCGACCGCGAAGGGTAAGGCTCCTGCCCCTCGCCGCTGATCTGCCAATAGAGGCCGCTATAGGGCTCGAGGAAGCGCTGATCGCCGAGCGGCTGGATCAGCCGCACCTCGCCGTCGGGGCCGATTTCCGACGAGCGGATCATCGCGATCAGCACATATTCGAGGCCTGCATCGAAGTTGCGCGTGATCGCGCCCGTCAACACACGGTCGAGTGCGAAGCCGCCGCCGATCAGCAGCAGCGAAATCCAGATCGCCGCGATGGCGATCATGCGCCGCGCAAGCGAGCCGGTCATGCGCGGCGACAATATCCCCGGATGTTGCGTCGGCCGATCGCCAGCGTCCGCCCTGTCGTCAGCGTCGGCCATCGGCGACGGCTCAATCCTGCGGATCGTCGAGCTGGTAGCCGAGACCGCGGATGGTGGTGATGATGTCGGCGCCCAATTTCTTGCGGATGCGCGTGACGAACACCTCGATCGTGTTCGAATCGCGGTCGAAGTCCTGATCGTAGATATGTTCGATCAACTCGGTGCGCGACACGACCTTGCCCTTGTGGTGGAGCAGGTAGGACAGCAGTTTATATTCCTGCGCGGTCAGCTTCACCGGCTCGCCGGCGAGCGTCACCCGGCCCGATCGCGTGTCGAGGCGCACCTGTCCCGCGGTCAGCTCGCTCGACGCGTTGCCCGAGGCGCGGCGGATCAGCGCGCGCAGGCGGGCGATCAGTTCCTCGGTCTGGAACGGCTTGGCAAGATAGTCGTCGGCGCCCGCGTCGAGGCCCGCCACCTTGTCCGACCAGCTGTCGCGCGCGGTCAGGACGAGGACGGGGAAGTTGCGCTTTTCCCTGCGCCAGCGGTCGAGAACGGTCAGCCCGTCGACCTCGGGAAGCCCGAGATCGAGGATCGCCGCATCATAATCCTCGGTCGAGCCGAGAAAATGGCCATCCTCGCCATCGGTCGCGAGATCGACGGCATAGCCCGTCCCCTCGAGCGTCGATTTGAGCTGCGGCCCCAGCGTGGGCTCGTCTTCGACAATCAATATTCGCATCATGCGCCTTTCAACCGATGACCGGCGACGCCGCCGATCCGTTCATATTCGCTCTATCAAGTCGGAACGGCCATCGCAAAATCTGGTTGCGAGGATGAAGAAAAGACTGCCGGCGGCTCAGGGCCGGCGGCCGACGATGCGCCCCGATCGCGCATCGACATAGACGACGACGACCTGATTGCCGTCCATGAATTTCAGCGCATAGACCATGCGCCGGGCGTCGAACTGGGGTCCGCCCAGATAGGTCATGTCGTTATAGGGCGGGCGCGAGCGCACCTCGGCGATCAGCCTGCCCAGCGGGATTACCTGTCCCTGGGCCGCTGCGGCGCGCAGATTGTCCTGCTCGCGATCGCGATCGCCGCGCGCCTGCGCGGGCAGGCCGACGAACAGCAGGGCGGATGCAAGCGATAGGGTCAGCGTGCGGATCATGGCGCCGGTCCTAAAGCAAAAGCATTGAATAGGCGATGAATGGCGCGTTCGGCGGAGGTTCGGCCGGATCATGGTGGGCGCGGCAAGGATTGAACTTGCGACCCCACCCGTGTGAAGGGTGTGCTCTACCACTGAGCTACGCGCCCGTTCCGGTCCCGCCGATGCGGCGGACATCCGAAAGCGGGGACGTCCATAGCCGCTGCGACGCCGAATGCAACGGCGATTTGCACCCCGCCGCGTCGCAAATGCAAAACGGGCCGCGGTTTTCACGCCGCGGCCCGATGCATTTCGCCAAAAGGCGCCTGCCGATTAGTTGCAGGCGTCCTTGAGGGCCTTGCCGGCCTTGAACTTCGGCTGGTTCGACGCCGCGATGGTCATCGTTTCGCCGGTGCGCGGGTTGCGACCCGTCGACGCCTTGCGCTTGCTGACCGAGAACGTCCCGAAGCCGACGAGACGGACTTCGCCGCCCTTCTTCAGCGACGCGGTGATCGCGTCGAAAACGGCTTCAACCGCCTTGCTCGCATCGCCCTTGGTGAGGCCGCTCGAGTCAGCGACGGTGGCGATCAGGTCTTGTTTGTTCATGCCTAAGGAACCCCTGTATGTGGTTGGTTAGATGATTCATGGCCGGGCCATGGCGCGCCACTAACGCTGTTTCGCCCCGCCTTGTCAAAGCAAAAATGGGGAAAAAGCGCCCCGAATCGGCGATTTTGCGATGAAAAGCCGCTCCGGAACCGGCCCGGATCAGTGCCGAATCGCCGACTCGGGGTCGGCGCCGGGGGCATGTGGGGGCGAGGCCGCCAGCTCGTCGGCCTCGGTCCATTCGATCGGCTCGACCGGACTCGCGAGCGCTTCGGCCAGAACCTGGTCGACGTGACTCACCGGAATGATCTTGAGCTGTTCGGTGATGTTCGCCGGAATCTCGACCAGATCCTTTTCATTCTCCTCAGGGATCAGGACCGTCGTGATGCCGCCGCGCAGCGCCGCGAGCAGCTTTTCCTTGAGGCCCCCGATCGCGAGAACGCGGCCGCGCAGCGTCACCTCGCCGGTCATCGCGACATCCTTGCGCACCGGAATGCCGGTGAGCGTCGAGATCATCGCCGTGACCATGCCGACGCCCGCCGACGGGCCGTCCTTGGGCACCGCGCCTTCGGGCAGGTGGATGTGAATGTCCTTGCGCGCGAACAGGCTGGGCTTGATGCCATAGGCCGGCGCGCGCGCCTTGACGAACGACAGCGCGGCCTGCACCGATTCGGTCATCACTTCGCCAAGCTTGCCGGTGGTGCGCACCTGCCCCTTGCCCGCCGCGGTGACGGCTTCGATCGTCAGCAGCTCGCCGCCGACCTCGGTCCAGGCAAGCCCGGTGACCGCGCCGACCTGATCCTCGCGATCGCCGACGCCGTGGCGGAACTTCCGCACGCCCGCGAATTCCGACAGATTGTCGGGGGTGACGGTGACGTTTTCCGCCTTGCCTTCGAGGATCTTGCGCAGCGCCTTGCGCGCAAGCCGCGCGATTTCGCGCTCGAGCGTGCGGACGCCCGCCTCGCGCGTGTAATAGCGGATCAGGTCGCGCAGCCCCGCTTCGGTGAGCTCGAACTCGCCGTCTTTCAGGCCGTGCGCCTCGATCTGCTTGGCGATCAGGTGGCGCTTGGCGATCTCGACCTTCTCGTCCTCGGTATAGCCTTCGAGCCGGATGATCTCCATGCGGTCGAGCAAGGGCTGCGGCAGATTGAGCGAGTTGGCGGTGGTCACGAACATCACGTCGCTGAGGTCGACGTCGATCTCCAGATAATGGTCCTGAAACTTCGCATTCTGTTCGGGGTCGAGCACTTCGAGCAACGCCGACGCCGGATCGCCGCGGAAATCCTGACCGAGCTTGTCGATCTCGTCGAGCAGGAACAGCGGGTTCATCGTGCCGGCCTTTTTCAGGTTCGACACGATCTTGCCCGGCAGCGAGCCGATATAGGTTCGGCGATGGCCGCGGATTTCGGCCTCGTCGCGCACGCCGCCGAGCGACTGGCGCACGAATTCGCGGCCCGTCGCCTTCGCGATCGAGCGGCCGAGCGACGTCTTGCCGACACCCGGAGGGCCGACGAGGCACAGGATCGGCCCCTTGAGCTTGTTGGTGCGCGCCTGAACCGCGAGATATTCGACGATGCGGTCCTTGACCTTTTCGAGCGCATAATGGTCGTCGTCGAGGACGGCCTGCGCCTTGGCGATGTCCTTCTTGAGCTTCGATTTCTTGCCCCACGGCAGGCCGAGCAGCGTGTCGAGATAGTTGCGCACGACGGTGGCTTCTGCCGACATCGGCGCCATCGCGCGCAGCTTCTTGAGCTCGGCTTCGGCCTTTGCCCTGGCTTCCTTCGACAATTTGAGCTTGTCGATCTTCGCCTGCAACTCGGCGAGATCGTCGCCGCCCTCGCCGCCGTCATTGCCCAGTTCGCGCTGGATCGCCTTCAGCTGTTCGTTGAGATAATATTCGCGCTGGCTCTTTTCCATCTGCCGCTTCACGCGGCCGCGGATTTTCTTTTCGACCTGCAGCACGCCAAGCTCGCCCTCCATGAAGGCGAAGACCATCTCGAGCCGCTTGGCGGGCGCATTCTCGACGAGCAGCGCCTGCTTGTCCGAGACCTTGATGTTGAGATTGCCCGCGACCGAGTCGGCGAGGCGCGAGGCGTCGTCGATCTGCGACAGCTGCACCGCGGTTTCAGCGGGCATTTTCTTGTTGAGCTTCGCATAGGATTCGAACTGGTCGACGACCGAGCGCATCAGCGCGGCGGTATCGACGCTGTCGTCGATCGTGTCGGCGACCGGGGACACGCGCGCCATCACCGCCTTGTCCTCGCTGTCGAGGCCGAGCAGCTTCGCGCGCTCCTTGCCTTCGACGAGCACGCGGACGGTGCCGTCGGGAAGCTTGAGCAATTGCAATACGGTAGCGATCACGCCGACGTCGTATAGATCGTCGCGCGCCGGATCGTCCTCGCCCGGATCGAGCTGGGCGACGAGAAAGATTTCCTTGTCGGCTTCCATCGCGGCCTCGAGCGCCGCGACCGAGCGGTCGCGGCCGACGAACAGCGGAACGATCATATGCGGAAAAACGACGATGTCCCGCAGGGGAAGAAGGGGAAAGGATTGCGTCATCTTGGCTCCTGGGCGGGCGCCGGACCCGGGCGCGCCGCCATTCTTATAGGGTATCGGGCGCTAATATGGCGTAACCTGCCGCGCATTCAATGAAGCTGTAGTGAATGGACGGGAAATCGTCGTCCCGGCGAAAGCCCGGGCCATTGCCGGCCTGGCACCTCGCGGCTGCGTGACCCTCCAGCGGCCCCGGCTTTCGCTGGGGCGACGAGCATTCAAAACGGCAGCTTGAACCCCGGAGGAAGCGGCAGGCCGCTGGTCATCTTGCCCATTTCCTCGTTGCTGACCCGATCGGCCTTTTCGCGCGCATCGTTGAATGCGGCGGCGAGCAAGTCCTCGAGCATCTGCTTTTCGGACGCGACGATCAGGCTGTCGTCGATGTCGATCGCCTTGATCCGGCCCTTCGCGCTCGCGCGAATCCTGACGAGTCCTCCGCCCGAGACGCCTTCGACCTCGATGCTGTCGAGCTTCGCCTGCGCCTCCTGCATCTGCGCCTGCACCGTTGCGGCGGCTTCCTGCGCCGCCTTCATCATTTCCTCGATCGATTTCATGGATTCGACCTATGCCGGTTGTCGCCCGGCGGTTCAAGCTCGGCATCGGGAAAAGCCGCCAAAGCGGCCCTGACGACGGGCAGCTCGCGGATTCGCGCGTCGTTGTCGGCCAGTTTCGCCGCGCGCATCTGGCCCAGACTCGACCGGCCCTCGCCCCCGCCGGCGCGCACCTGCCAGCGATTGCCGGTCGCCGCGAGCAGCGCGTCGGCCAGATCGCGCGCGAAACTGTCCGCCAGCCGCGCGGTCGGCGCAAAAACGAGCGTCCCCGGCTCGAGTTCGATCACGCGGAGATGGTCGTAGAGATCGACCGCGAGACGGTGATTTCCGGTCGATTCGAGAAGCTGGTGGATTTGCGCGACCGTCAGTGCCGCAGCCGGGGGCTCGGAAGCGGCGTCGACCGGAGCCGCTGGCGCCGACGCGGTGCTGGCCCGATCGGCCGCCGGCGCCGGCGATGGCGCGACCTGCGGCGCGGCGGGAATTGCGCCTGACGCGAGCAGCTTCGCGAGTTCGCCGGGGTCGGGCATCGACGCGGCATAGATCACGCGCAGCAGCAACATTTCGAGATGCTCGAGCGGATTGTTCGCGCGCAGCACCTCTTCATGCCCCTTGAGCAGCAGCTGCCACAGCCGGTTGAGCGGCGCGAAACCCAGCTTCTGCGCCCAGTCGCCGATGCGCTCGCGGTCGGCTTCGGCGAGCGCGGGGTCTTCGTGCCGCGACACTTTGGCGAGGGTGATCGCGTGGGTCAGGTCCATCAGCCCGCGCACCATCGCGACGGGCTCGATCCCCAGCGCATATTGCGCGCGGGCAAGGTCGATCGCGCCGCCGCTGTTGCCTTCGAGGATCGCGCCCATCAACCCGGCGATCGACGAGCGATCGGACAGGCCCAGCATCGCGCGCACCTGTTCGGCGCTGACCTTGCCGCCGCCATCAAGGTCGGCGTGGGCGATCGCCTGGTCGAGGATGGAAAGCCCGTCGCGCACCGACCCTTCGGCGGCGCTCGCGATCAGCCAGATCGCCGGCGCCTCGGCCTCGACGCCTTCCTTTTGCAGGATCGAACTGAAATGCGCGAAGAGCATGTCGGGGGTGATACGGCGCAGGTCGAAGCGCTGGCAGCGCGACAAGACCGTCACCGGCACCTTGTTCACCTCGGTCGTCGCAAACAGGAATTTGACGTGCGGCGGCGGCTCTTCCAAGGTTTTTAGGAGCGCATTGAAGGCGTTGCGCGACAACATATGCACTTCGTCGACGATGTAGATCTTGTAGCGCGCCGACACCGCGGCATAGCGCACCGCCTCGATGATCTCGCGCACATCGTCGACGCCGGTGTTCGACGCAGCGTCCATCTCGATCACGTCGATATGGCGCCCCTCGGTGATCGCGCGGCACGGCTCGCACACGCCGCACGGGTCGATCGTCGGCCCGCCCTGCCCGTCCGGGCCGATGCAGTTCAGCGCCTTGGCGATCAGCCGCGCCGTGGAGGTCTTGCCGACCCCGCGCACCCCGGTCATCAGAAAGGCATGGGCGAGCCGGTCGCGCGCGATCGCATTGCCCAGCGTCTTGACCATCGCATCCTGGCCGATCAGTTCGGCAAAGGTCTGCGGGCGATATTTGCGGGCAAGGACGCGGTAGGGACCGCTCGAGGCGGGCGCGGGCGGCGCCTCTGGCAAGTCCATGCCCAGCATCGGCGTATCGTCGTCGGCGGAATCGTCCATGCGCCCGTCTTAGGGACGTGGCGCGATCTTGTCGAAGGGGGAAATGGGTGGGAGCCGGAACGACCCGCAGCGAATTCGTTGCGGCTGCTTCCTTCCGGACCTGACCGGGTTGGCGAAGACTGCGTCCGCCCGACTCCCGGCGCGCATATGGCGGGGGTGGCTGGGAAATGCAAGACCGCCCATGCCGCGAGCGGTGGGCCGGCAACTGGGCGGCGCTGGGGTGGCCAGTTTCCATCGCCGTCTTAGGTAATCGGGGGCTGGGTTCGCCTCGTCGCTTCAAAGTTCAGCAAAGTTCAGCCTTGTGCGGTTGCCACTGGCTCGCGTTAGGCGAACCTGCCGCGCAGGCTCTCGCCCGCATCCGTAAGCCGGGCCGTGACCGCTGTTATCTACCTGTCGAAAGAGCCGAGACGAAGGCTGGCACAGCCGGATAATGTAGGACAGCGGTTTTTTTGGCGGATGTCCGACTTGGGGTGGGGAGCAGCCGTTCCCGCGGTGGCGTCATAAGGTGATCCCCGGCGAAGGCCGGGGTCCAGCGCGCAAGCGCCGCGCCTGACGCATGGACCCCGGCCTTCGCCGGGGATCACCCAGATATACAGATAGTCCTTTCGTCATCCCGGGCTTGATCGGGATCCATAGCAGCGCCGAAGTCATGGACCCCCCTGAGTTCACAAACGAAGTGCAACACCTCAAGCAGGTGGTGCCATGTCGAGATACCGTCATTTATCGCTTGAGGAGCGCTGTTCGA
>NZ_FZPA01000008.1 GCF_900188185.1 Sphingopyxis indica
ACTTCGAACAGACCATCGCATCGGCAACCGCATGGCTCTTCGTCGCCTCGATACAACTCTTCACTCGCCGCATCGCAAGGCTATGAAATTATGAAGGATAATTTTGAATCAGACTCTATGTTGGGCACTTCAAATGTAATATTCGACGCATTGCTGATTATCCAAACCTGTCGGGATATCTTCGGGATCTCTATCAACAGCCCGGCATCGCCAAGACAGTCAATTTCCACCATATCAAGAGCCACTATTACGCGAGCCACGAGTCCATAAACCCTTCTCGCATCGTTCCGTACGGACCGCAGGTCGATTACAGCGTCCCTCATAACCGGGCACACTTCGTTTAATCACAAGCCGCGTTCCATCTTGGCCAAGGTAATGGCGATTGCCTGATCCGAATAAATCCCGATCGAAAAGCGATGAATTGCCGCTCGCGATATGTAGGAGGAGCGCAGATTAATGTGGGACAAACGATATAGCACCGACGATTTTGCCTACGGTACTGAACCGAATGACTTCCTGCGAGAAAGCATGGAATTGCTTCCGGTAGGAGATGCTTTGTGCCTGGGAGAAGGCGAAGGAAGGAATGCTGTTTTCCTGGCGGAGCACGGTCACACGGTTACGGCTCTCGACGCGTCTGCAGTAGGCTTGGAGAAAGCAAAGAGGCTCGCAGTAGAGAAAAATGTGACGGTTGGTATCGCACACGCCGATTTGGCCGACTACAAAATGGAGCCTAACCGTTGGGACGGGATTGTTTCAATATTCTGCCATCTTCCGCCAAGCCTGCGTAAAAAGGTGCATCGAGACATCTTTCAGTCTCTGCGCCCGAACGGCGTTTTCATATTGGAAGCGTATACGCCGGCGCAATTGAAACATGGTACCGGGGGGCCGATCAATGCCGCTATGATGATGAGCTTGGCCGATCTGCGTGACGAATTGGCAGGATTGGAGCTTATCGTTGGGCGAGAAGTCACACGAGACGTGAACGAGGGCGCATTTCACAATGGCAGCGGAGCTACAGTGCAGATAATTGCCCGCAAGTCCTAGATCCCTTCCAATCGGGGAAACTGGAGTTTGTGAAGCGGCGGAGCCATGCAAACGACGTAAGTTTGGTCTGAACCCCTGATAGTGTCCCACGGGGTGGTGTAGGTTTTCCTTGCCACCGCCCATTTCGGCATCGGGATGAGCCGGTCATGCGCCAGGTACAGCCGAGTGCATGACGATGGGATCGTCGCTGACGGGAACCATGGTTTCAAGCGTCATGTAGCGGGCGCGCTGGACAGCCCATGTGTGGGTCTACGATTTCGTTGAGCGGCGCACGCATGACGGCCGCAAATTCAGGATCCTGACCACTATCGACGAGGCCAGCAGAGAATGCCTGGCGCTCATCGTGGCACGGTAACTCAAGCACGAGGATGTTCTGGCGGCTTTGGCTGACCTGTTCATCTCGCGCGGCCCGCCAGCACATATACGGTTCGATGATGGCAGGGAATTTATCGCAACCGTCGTCCAGAAATGGCTGGAGCAGATCGGCGTGAAGACATTCTACATCACGCCGGGATCACCATGGGAGAATGGCTATGACGAAAGCTTCAACGGGTCGCTTCGCGACGAACTGTTTGACGGCGAGATTTTTTACAGCCTCGCAGAGGCCAAGGTGCTGATCAAGGCATGGCGGCGGCATTACAACACCGTTGGCCCTAACAGCAACCTGGGCTACCAATCACCGGCACTGGAAACGGCGACATCGCCATATCCGGCGCCCGGTTCCACTTCGCTCCACCTCCATCCGAATATGGCGGCGATGAGCTTAATCCAATAACACTCCAATCGGGCCACTCGGTGGGGGCAGATCAGAAATACGCTTCATACCGTTCCTCTTTGTGATCCGGACTCGCGCCGATCTGCCACGGCGGATCGGTAGTGTGAACCTCGCGCCTTGCCTACCGAACGGTTCGGTCATATGGTAATTGCCTTGTCGCGCAGGCGACATGGGGTATGAATGACTTTTTGACTTGGGGTCGAGATGGTAACGACGCAGCGAACCGATAAGCGGACGCACATTTTGAACGTGGCTGGTAAGCTGTTCCTGGAAAAGGGATTTGCCGGGACGTCGATGGGCGACATCGCCAAGGCTGGCGCCGGCTCCAAGGGAACGCTTTACACCTATTTCGACAGCAAGGAGCAACTCTTCGAAGAATATATGCGCCTGGAGATTCGTTCCCGCTCAACGCCGGTGTTCGATCTTCCTGAGGAAATCGATGACACTGTATCGGTCCTTCATGATTTCGGTGTTCGCTATTTGAAGTTGACTACTGACCCAATCGTGGTGGAGATTTTGCGAACCGTGGTTGCCGAGGCGGTTCGCTTCCCGGAAATCAGCGAATTGTTTCATGAAGAGGGGCCGCATGCGGGACATGTGAAGCTCAAGGCGTTTCTCAAGCGATGCACTGAACAACGTCATCTGGTGATTGACGATATCGAGTTGGCGGCGAGCCAATTCAATCGGCTATGTCAGGCGCAAATCATGCTCGACTTCCTCTTCGGCGTGCGCAAGGCGCCCACGGATGAAGAAATCGACCATATTGTGACCGAAGCCGTAAGAGTCTTCATGGCAGCCTATGGCAGTGTAGCAGAAAAATAGGAAGCATGGCCGCTACCGAACGAGGGCGAGAGAGCGGCTATTACCGTTTTCTTCTCTTCGAAAGTCGCCGTTTGATTGAATGGGATGCACCGAATCAATAACCAATCCTGGGCATTGACGTCCTTACGGCGCTAGGCCGATCTGGGGATTTTCTCACAGGCTTTTCAGTATGACGTCGACGGCTGCGCGCGCTCTATAATCAATATCTTCGGGAGTGGGTTGGGCTGCAATACCGATCATGAGATCCAGGTGTAATGTACCGCGCATCAATCCCATGAGACTGTGTGCGAATGCATCAGGGTCTTCCATCGCAAACTCGCCCGCTTCGGCGGCGGATCTGAGCACATCAGCGATTGCCGAAACTGCGGGCCGTTCGGCGTGGTCCTGATAGCATTGTGCCACGCCGGGAAATCGTTCGGCTTCAATGATAGCCGTGTGATGGAGGTCGATGATCTCTCGCGACATGATCAGGGAGAGAATATTACGTGCCAACTCGGTGAGTATTTCGGCAGTCGAGCGACGGGCAATTCGGGCATCGAGTGAAAGCGCCCGGCGCATATTGCGATCCAGGACTTTCCTGAAATGTTCGACGAGCAGGCTCTCGACATCTTCATGCTCGGCGCCAGTCTCGCTGACAAGCTGCTTGTAGAGCGCATGAGGTGTCCAAACCCAACTGGAACGCCCGAGCAGAAAGCCGACCATAACTGCGCAGTTGAACCAGCCCTTTAACTGATTGCCACGGCCAGGGACCGCTTCGCGCAGACGCACCATGTCTCCGGCGGCGCCCCAGCGAAGAAACCTGACGGCGTCTGATGAGGGCAAAACCGTCACCATCAATCGTGTCCACCAGGGTTCGACAAGCACCCAGCTTCCCGTTTCCATCGGTCGCAATGCGAAGACGTGCTTGTGATCGCGGTTGCAGAAGCGATGCCACCATTGCTTTTTCAAACCCGGAACGAAACAGACGATCCAATCAGCCGGGGGGACGGTGACGAGGGAACCATTCTCATCAATGCTGTGGGCAAGATCGGGGGCCACGCCTTGAATGACATCCTGCCGACCATGACGCGGTACAGATGCCCTGGCCGCGGCCGCTTTGCTCTCAGTTCGTCCAGTTTCTTTCACACGCTCTTCCCCCCTTTGCGTCTAGCTGCGCCGCGCAAGAACAGCGCGATGGGATCAACGCCGCACGACATTGGATGTTCGAGCGCTGGCGTAAGTCGTTCGTACAAGGTCGCTCGCAGCAGCCCGATCAACTGTTCGGCGGCGACTTCCACGTCGTCGATTTCGAGAAAAGAGCGCTCAACGGCGGCCTGCAGGAATTGACGTAGGGCCGCGAGAACCGAAGCCGGCCCCTCGTGATGGATACGCTTCCGGAGGTCGGGATTTTTGGCGCTTTCCGTGATCGCGACGCGCACCAGGCCGCCTACGACGCCTGCATAATTGCCTTCAATCCGGACGACAAATTCGCGCAGGACCGCTTCGATATCCCATGGCTCATGGCGCGGGGCGTTGATCGCTGACAAGAGTGGCTGGCAAGCCTGTGCGGCCTCGGCGCGCGCAATTTCGACCAGAATATCCTGGGGATCTGGAAAGAGTGTGACGACCTTGCTCCACTCGAGACCCGCACTCGCCACGACATCCGCAAGCTCGAGCGTGCGCTTTTCCGCGCCGGCGAGAAGCTGTGTGATGGCCGAAACGGCTTGATCCGGGCTGTTCAAGGAGGATGTCATGAGCCTGCTTCCTGGGACGCATTGAGTGGAAAAGCGGAAGCGTAGCCATTAGAGAGGCCTGCTGATTGGGAGCGCCTGCCAGGATTGGACGGCATATCCCGTGTGATCATGGTGGGGCGCAAAGATTGTAAGGATGCCGAGCATGACGAGCGTGGCAAGGATGGCGGCGACCAATGGGTCAGAGACCCAATTTCTGAGCCACAGAACCACCCCAGCGAGGACGCCAAGGCAGCCTGTAAGGATCGATAGATTTCGTAGCCGCGACCTACAGCGTAGATGATTGTCGTCCTTGTCATGCATTACGGCTCGTCGCACGCGCGAGCGATATTGGAAGAGGTACTGCGAAGCCAGATTGCGCGTCGGGATCGATGGCCCGCTGCTTCGGTGTAGCGATCGGGAAATTGCCGACAATAGCAGCATCCTGCAGTCTTCGCGTGATTGCAGGTAAGTCGGCCGCGTCGCCAAGAATGCGATCCACGAGAATCGTCAGTTCGCGCTCATCGCTGGTAATGGAATTGCGGTAACCAATTTCCGTTGAGCGGCCAAGCTGCGCTTCGAAGCTGGACAGGAACATATTCAGCGCCGGCGCCAGCATTTCGCATCCGAGGGGTTCGAGGACGCGAGACAGATGCGCCAGCGGAGATCGTTGGGAGCGCCGTGCGTATTGCCAGCACCGCGCCAGGTCGATCACGAGGGATCGTGGGTTCAGGCTTGCGTAAGCCGAGTGTGTCTCGCGCATGGGACGATCCTCCGGGGGCGCCAGCGTTCAAAGGGCACCGCGCCCTAACGATGAAGAGATTCGCCTGACATTCAACCGAACCGTTCGGTTAGTGCGATGAACCGTGGCCCATCAGCGGTATGCAGAGCGCTAGCCGTATTCCAGAATTGACCGAACGGTTCGGTTGGCTTAGGCATGAGTCTCAGGTCGGCGACTTTCTTCCTAGGCGAACCGACGTGTTGAGGAGAGTGGCGAATGCTCGCCTTCAATTGGAAAGTGGCTTTGTCGTCGCTTCAAGAAGAGATCCTCCTGTCATCGGCTTGGCTGCTGCGCGCGGTCAGCTCCAAAGAATGTGAGCGTCGAGGATCGGGGCTGGCTGCCAGTGATTTCGTGCGTGATCGGAGGTCTTGGGGGTGAGCTTGTACCATCACCACGCGGCCTTTGATGTCCCTAGCGCGCGTGGGGAGGTGGCGAGCCATGCCATCTTCGCTACCCCGCTCAATCTCAATGACGATCTTCCATCCCGATCGCCCCCCGGGATGGAACCGGCCGCTCGCCGTGCCCCCGAACCCTCCCACGGCGAGCGGCCCATGGCTTTCGATGAATTCGAGGCACACCGTCTTTGGGATCGCGCAAGGAACAGAGTCCTTGTGCTTGACGCTCAGGCCCTCGCGGTAGGTCTGCGAGACAGCAAGCGTTCGCTTGTCCGTCCGGGCAAAATAAGCCGCGCGTTTGGCCTGATCTTCGGTGCATACTATCCCAATGCCCTGGCTGACCCGCAGCTTGAGGCTCTGCGCCGATTTGGCGTTTTGTTTCAGCACGGCGATATCACAACCGAAGAAATCGCCTGCGGTTTAAGTGAGGCGGGATTTGCGGACTTTCGGATCGCTGCCGCCCTCGGAATGCTCGGAAATCGCGTTCACGGTTCGGATAATGATAGGTGATCAACACACGATGACGCTTTCTGCGTCGACCCATGACGAACAGGACGCTATGCGGCTTGCTTGGGACGCTGTCATGTCCCAGCGTTCACCGGCTCGATCGAGAACATCGGCAAGCCCCTGGGGGTGGACCGAAAATACGCCTCGGCATGCGTGACCAGTGCCGGATCTCGCACTTGATCTGAGGAATCTGCGGTACGCTGTTGCGGCTGCCCAGCATGGAAGTTTGCGAAGGGCTGCTTCAGCCCTCAACATCTCGCAATCGACGCTGACGCGGCGCGTGCAATTGCTGGAACATCGCATCGGGTTTCGCATCTTCGATCGTAGCGCTGGCGGTGTTCGTCTCACCGCCGCCGGGCAACTGTTTCTCGAAGAGGCCTCGGTCGGCGCGCAGCAACTTGGCCAAGCCATTGAGCTTGCTACGTCGATACAGCAAGGGGAACGAGGAGATCTTCAAGTGGGTGTATTGCTGCCGCTTGCCGGCGGTCGCTTGCACCTGGCGCTCAAAGAGTTTCACCGACTGTATCCGCATATACGGGTCTGTCTCCATGAGGGATCCCAGCAGCAGGATTTGGCGCGCGTGATGACAGGCGAGCTCGATATATCCTTCATGGCCGGAACGCCAAAGTTGAGCGGCCAGGAGGCTTTGCAGCTCTGGACGGAGAGCATTTACGTCGCGCTGCCCGAAAACCACAAATTGACCGAGCGCGAGGCACTAGACTGGGACGACATCGCCAGTGAAACCTTCGTCGTAAGCCAGCACGGCGCAGGTCCGGAAATCCGCGACTATCTGGTGCGGAAGCTCTCGGCGCCCAGCTTCAGACCCAAGATCGATGTTCACGACGTCAGCCGGCATAGCCTGCTGAACATCGTTGCGATGGGTTACGGCATATCGCTCGCGAGCGCGTCGATCGCTTCGGGCATGTCGGAGGGCGTGACCTTCCTGCCGATCCGGGGTGACCTTGAGCAACTCGCGTGGAGCGCGGTGTGGTCGCCGACCAACTCGAATCCCGCACTGCGCTATTTATTACGACTCGTGAAAAACATCGCGTCCGGGTGGCTCTCGCATGCTGGTGCGAATGGCGCTGGCGCGGCTCTTATGATTGCGGCCGGTTTTCATGCGTTGATGGATCCTTCATTTTGCGGGCTCGCGCAAATCCTCGATCCGTTTGTATGAAGCGCTGTAGCATCGCGACTATCAGCTTCGCAGGGTCCGGGGCTGTCACGCCCTCCTGGCGAGCGAGAATCTCACCATAGTCCTGCAGGTCCCGAAACAGCTTTCCAGGCAATTCCAGCGAGACCTTGACGGGCTTGTCTTCCGCGATGGCACCAAGTTTCAGCTTGGTCATTTTCAACTCCCATAGGGCTCGAGTAGCAAATCGCGGGTCACGATAATCCGGACAGGAAACCCTGGCCGGATTGTGAGGGTTGGCGCGATATTGAGCTGCCGGCGCACAATTTCCTGGCCGGCCTGGTTGAAGGTATCCTCGCCGCCATTGCGGATCGCGCGTAGCAAACGATCATCGTCATCGATTGCGAGTTCGGTGCCCACGCTGAGTAGTGTCGACAAGCCGGCGGCTTTCGCCAGATCCCACCAGTGATAGTCCACGCCGTCCTGCAATCCGGCATAGCCGGCGCCGTCGGCGCCGGGTTGGCGTTCCAACACAAGCGAGTGTCCGTTGGGGAAGATCAGGCGGTTCCAGACCAGCAGGACCCTGCTTTGGCCGAATTGCACGTTGTTGTCGTACTGCCCGATGATGCGGGTGCCCTGCGGCACAACGACGAAGCGGCCGGTTGCGCTGTCATAGATATTCTCTGTCACCTGAGCGGTTATCTGACCGGGAAGGTCCGAGCGGATGCCGGTGATGAGGGCAGCGGGAATCACCGATCCTGATTGCAATACGAAGGGCGAGGCCGGCGGCGTGATGCGATCAGGCGCAACGGTGCGGCGATCGGCTGCGGCGTTGAGAAAGGCGAGCTGACGATCTTGCGTCGTGGGCGTGGCGGACGTTGCCGGGGGACCGGCCAACTGCGAGAGATCGAGGCCGGCTCCTGCGACCGGCGGCGACGCCGAGGGCTGACTTTGAAAGAAGACCCGGCTCGTGCGCGCAGCTTCGTTCTCGGCAATGCGCCGCTGTCTCGCCTGATCCACGGCCGGCGCTGGAGCCGCTGCGCCCGGCACGGGTTGTCCGCGGCCTTGCGCGCTGACGATCGGGCGTCCGAGATCGCCGGGCAAAGGCGGCCCTAGCCGCGGGACGTCACTGTAAGTCGATGGCAGTCCGACCAGGCCGTCGGCGGTCGATCGATTGTCGGTTGAATAGAGTTCCTTTGGCGGTGCGCCATCATGGGCGGTCTGCAGGGCGTAGATCAGCGCGCCCCCTATCCCGACGCCTGCAACAAGTCCGAAGGCGCCCAAGACCTTGCGCGAGATGCGGGTAACACGCGGCGTTGCCCCCCGAAGCCGCATCGGCGCGTTGGTATCGGTCGAAGGCTGCTGCACAATTGCGTTCTCATCGTCGTCGTCGCGCTCGGCGTGGACTTCGGGTTCGCTCATGATGTCGGTCTCCCGTCTACGCGCACGATCCGGACGGTCTGCTGTCGCTTGCCACTGCCAAGACGCAGTTCGGCCGCGGCAAAAATCCGGTCGACGATCAGAATGTGATGGTAGATGCGGCTATTGACGATCTGCGGTTCGCCATCGGCGCCGATCACGAACAGCGGCGGCATTTCGCCCTGCGCGATCCCGCCGGGGAATTCGATATAGACGTGGCGTCCATCGTCGAAGACCGAAACCGGCGTCCAGGGCGGCGTGTCGCCTGTCAGAGCGTATCGGTAATGCCGTGCAGACGTGGGCGGGATTAGGGGCGTCGCCGGCACGGCTGCGTCCGGTGCCGCTAGCGGCGCAGGATAGGACCAGGAGACGGCAGGCATAAAGAGCGTCTTGCCGGCGCGAAGTTCGATCATATAGGTGCGCCGCGTGGTGGTGATGACAAGGTTTGTGCTGATATCATCGCGCGTTGGCTTCACGAGGACATGGATCTGTTGCGTCGCGCCGCTGCCGCTGGTCGTGTCGCCGATGATCCAGCGCGCGGTGTCTCCAGCGGCAATCGGACCCTCGCCAGTCAGGGTTTCGCCCGGTTCCAGCGCGATGTTGGTAACATGCCCGGGTGCGGCATAGACCTGATAGAGCGCCCCTTCGCTCCACGGATAGATCTGGATTGCATTGTAATAGCCGTCCCGGCGCGGTTCGATCCGTGCAGCCGCATTGGCATTTTCGATGCGCCCCGCGGGGGTCGCAGCATCGGCGCCGCCATGCGCGGGCGTCCATGCCGGCGGAACCTGGAGCGGCTTGGGCCTGACCACCTTCATTTCAGGCGCGGCCGGGAGCGGCGGTACGCTGGAATCGTAACCGATCTGCGGAGGTTTGCCGGTCGACGCGCAACCGCCGAGCGCACTTGCGGCAATGATGAGAAGCGGGAGTGCGGATTTACGGAATAGCGGCACTCCGGTTTCGCGAGAGCGCGCATTCATTGTTCGAGCTCCCGCGACCAGTTTATGGCGTTGATATAGATGCCGAGCGGGTTCTTGCGGAGGCGGTCGGCGTCGCGCGGGGGCTGGAGGACGATCGTCAGGATTGCCGTCCACCGGGTCGTGCCGGCAAGCTGTCCGTTTTCGTAGCGCCGCTCCGTCCAGGCCACGCGGAAACTGCTCGGCGAAGCACGGATGACGCTCGAGACGTCGACGGCGATCTCGCGCCGTCCGATGTCCTTGAAAGGATCGTTCTCGCGCGCATAATCGTTGAGGGCCGCTGCCCCGCGGTCGGTCGTGAAGTCATAGGCCCGCAGCCAGTTCTGACGCAGCACGATGGGATCCGAGGGAATCGCGCGAACCTCTTCAATAAAACGTGCAAGATGGTATGCGATCTCGGCGTCCGATGGCGTATAGCCCGCGGTGGCCGGTGCGACGGCCTGGACCTGGCCGAGCTTGTCGACCTCGACCACCCAGGGCACAACCGTCCCTTGCGTGGATTGCCAGACCAGCGCTGCTGCGAAGCCGCCGGAGAGAAACAGGGAGCCAAAGGCCATCAAGCGCCAATTGCGCGCTTGCACGCGCGCGGTTCCGATGCGGTCGTCCCAGACCTGGGCTGCACGCTGATATGGTGTCACCGGCTCGGGGCTCTTGCCATAATGGGTCGTGGGACGCTTGAAGAGGCTCATGGTCGATCGCTTTCGGAAACGGAGATGGAGGAACCGCCGCCGTGGCTATCGCCCGCGCGTAGCGAGTGCGCGGCAAGCGTGACGCCATGGCTCATCGACTGGGACCGCTTCATGCGTTTTGCCCAGGCAGGCGGCCCGTCGGGTGTTGAGGACGTAGCCGAGGCCGCACTAGCGCCCGCTGCGGCGGGATCGGCTGCGCCGGTAACAGACCGGCCACCTGCCTCGAAACTGCTCTTCATCGAGGCGGCAGCGCGGCGGAAGGGGCTGGTCGCAGCCGAACCCACGCTGGAGGCCGCTGCGCGCGCGACGCCGGTCGCGCCTCCCGCGCGGTAGGCCGCGTTCGCCCCGCCGGCGAGTGTCGAGCCACCGCGTGCCGCCGCTGCGGCGCCGCCTGCAAGGGCACCGACGCCGCCCGTGGCCATACCGACGGCCGCACTGCCTGCCATCGCCGCGCCGCCGACCACCAGACCGGTTCCGACGGCCGAGCCGGCACCGAGCTGCGGGCCGCCGGAGACGATGCCATTGGCAATTCCAGGACCGAAGATCCCCAGTCCCAGCAGCGACAACGCGGCGAGTACGATCGCCATGGCATCGTCGATGGAAGGCGTAGCCCCGCCGAAACCGGCCGTGAATTCGGAGAAGAGTGTCGAGCCGATGCCGATGATGACCGCAAGGACAAGAATCTTGATGCCCGACGAAATGACATTGCCGAGCACACGCTCAGCCATGAAGGCCGACTTGCCGAACAGCCCGAAGGGGATGAGGACGAAGCCGGCAAGCGTCGTCAGTTTGAACTCGATCAGCGTGACGAAGAGCTGAATTGCCAGAATGAAGAAGGCAAGCAGGATGAGCACCCAGGCAAAGAGCAGGCAGGCGATCTGGACGAAATTTTCGAAGAAGGAGACCCAGCCCATCAGACCCGAGATGGAATCGAGCAACGGCCGGCCGGCGTCGAGCCCCGTCTGGGCCACCTGCCCTGGGCGCAGGAGGTCGGCGGTCGTGAACCCCGTACCCGATGCCTTCAGCCCAAGTCCGGCGAAGCTCTCGAAGACGATGCGGGCCAGGTTGTTCCAATTGCCGATGATGTAGGCGAAGACGCCGACAAACAGGGTCTTTTTGACGAGCCGGGCGATGATGTCGTCATCCGCGCCCCACGACCAGAACAGCGCGGCAAGCGTGACGTCTATGACGATCAAGGTCGTGGCGATGAACGCCACCTCGCCGCCGAGCAGGCCGAAGCCGCCGTCGATGTACCGTGTGAAGACCTCGAGGAAATGGTCGATAACGCCCGTGCCGCCCATGCTCATTGCTCCGGTAGGGGAGCCGGCGCCGACTCCTTGCTAAGGGACGCCTCGTCTTCGCTGGGGAACATCGAGGCAGGCGGGTGCACGGCCGGCGCTTGACGCGGTTCCGGGGTATGGCCGAGAAAACGCTCGCGGTTGGTGGCCCAGGCATCCAGGCAGACAGGATCGCGTTCCGCCGCGATGCCCATGTCGCGGCAGTGCCGCAGTGTTTGTGCGAGCGGATCGGATGGGACGACTACGGGCGCCGGCCTCGCCGCAATCGGCGACTCCTCCTTCCGGGAGAGCTGGATCAGCGACGCCGCAATCGCGAACCCGACAAAGATCGCGGCGGCAATGCGTGCGGTCGTTTTCCCTTCCATCGCTTGGGTCCACGGCTCAATCGTTGCCGTAGAACATTTGCGCATTGCCGGGCTTGTACCCCTCGCCCGGTGTGAGAAAGCGGCGGCGCTGCTCTCGTCCCTGCTCGGCGGCGGCGGCGCGCTCGGCATCAGCGAGTGCCTGTGCCCGGCCATTTGCCGCGATAACGGCGGTGAGATCGGCGAGCTGCTGCGCTTGGAGCGCGAGAAGCTGATTGCCGGCCTGGGTTGCCTGCAGGGCACCGGTTGCCCCCTGGCTCTGTCCGACGAGCGCGGCCATTTCGCTGCGATTGGTGTCGATATTGCCGACGACGCCGGCCTGCACGCGCATGGCGTCCTGCAAGCCCCCCACCGTGTTTTGCCAGCGCGTCTTGGCATCGGTGATGAGTTGCTGATCCGATGCGCTGAGGATCACATTCTTATATTGACGATCGAAGACCTGATCGACCTGCTGGACATTGTAGGCGATGTTTTGGGCTTGCTGCAAAAGCGCCTGCGTCCGGCTCACCGATTGCTGAAGCTGCTGGAGCGAGGAATATGGCAAGCTTGCGAGGTTGCGCGCCTCGTTGATCAGCATCTGCGCTTCATGCTGGAGCGACGTGATCTGATTGTTGATCTGCTGTAGCGCGCGTGTCGCCGTGAGCAGGTTCTGGGCGTAGTTGGTGGGATCATAGACGATTCCACCAAAAAACTGGGCATGGGCCGGCGTTGCGGAGAACGAGATCGTCGCGATCGACGTCGTAAGCAACGCGGCAGCAAGTGCCGTGCGAGGGACATGCAGTTTCATGGCTGGCTCTCCAGGTTGTTGAGGTTGGGAATGAGGTCGGCGGCCCAGGCGACGCCGCGCCGGCGCAGCCAGGCCGCCAAAAATCCCTCGTCGCGCGTATCGGCGAGAATTTCGGCGATCATGATCTGGTCGGATTTGGAGGAGGCGGCGCAGAGCGCGAGCGCCACATCGCCAAGTCCAAGCTCGAACAGGCGATTGCCGCGGCGCGACTGGCAATAATAGTCGCGTTTGGGCATGGCGCGCGCGAGAATCTCGATTTGGCGGTCATTGAGGCCGAACCGGCGGTAGATGGCGGTGATCTGCGGCTCGATCGCGCGTTCGTTCGGCAGGAGAATGCGGGTCTGGCAACTTTCAATGATGGCGGGCGCTATCGTACTGCCGTCGATGTCCGATAGACTTTGGGTGGCGAAGACGACGCTGGCGTTTTTCTTCCGAAGGGTTTTCAGCCATTCGCGGAGCTGTCCGGCAAATCCCTCATCGTCGAGCGCCAGCCAGCCTTCATCGACGATGAGCAGCGTCGGGCTGCCATTCAGGCGGTCCTCAATGCGGTGGAAGAGATAAGCGAGCACCGCCGGCGCGGCACTGGTCCCGATGAGCCCCTCGGTCTCGAAAACCTGCACCGACGCCGCGCCGAGACGCTCGGTTTCTGCATCCAGCAGTCTGCCATAAGGCCCGCCGACGCAGTAAGGCCGTAGGGCCTGCTTGAGATCGTTCGACTGTAGAAGCACGACTAGGCCGGTGAGCGTGCGTTCCTCGACGGGAGCGGAGGCGAGCGATGTGAGCGCCGTCCAGAGATGCTCCTTGACCTGCGGTGATGCAGCGACGCCCTCGCGCATCAGAATTGCGGCGATCCAGTCGGCCGCCCATGCGCGTTCCTGCGTGTCGCCGATCCGCGCGAGCGGCTGAAGGGTAACGGCATCACCGTCGCCCTCCGCCAGGCCGCCGCCGAGATCCTCCCAGTCGCCGCCCATGGCAAGCGCTGCAGCCCGGATGGAGCCGCCGAAGTCGAAGGCGAAGACCTGGGAACCGGCGTAGCGCCGAAATTGAAGCGCCATCAAGGCAAGCAGCACGGATTTGCCGGCGCCGGTCGGTCCGACCACCAGCGTGTGCCCGACATCGCCCACATGAAGGGAAAGCCGGAACGGTGTTGAGCCTTCGGTTCTGCCGTAGAGCAGTGGGGGCGCGTCGAAGTGCTCGTCCCGTTCCGGCCCCGCCCACACGGCTGACAGGGGGATCATGTGGGCGAGATTGAGCGTTGAGATCGGTGGCTGCCGGACATTGGCATAGAGATGGCCGGGCAACGAGCCGAGCCAGGCATCCACCGCGTTGACGGTTTCGGACATCGCTGTGAAGTCGCGGCCCTGTACGACCTTCTCGACAAGTCGGAGCTTTTCGTCTGCGGCTTTTGGATCGGCATCCCAGACGGTCACGGTCACGGTCACATACGCCTGGCCTGCATAGTCGGCACCCAGCTCCTGCAGCGCGAGATCAGCATCGGCCGCCTTGTTGGCGGCGTCGGTGTCGACCAGGGTCGACGCCTCGTTGGTCATGACTTCCTTGAGGATCGCGGCGATCGACTTGCGCTTGGCGAACCACTGCCGACGAATGCGGGTCAGGAGTTTGTTGGCGTCGGTCTTGTCGAGGAGGATCGCGCGCGTCGACCATCGATAGGGAAAAGCGAGCCGGTTGAGATCGTCGAGTATTCCCGGCGTGGTTGCAGTGGGAAATCCGACAAGCGTGAGGATGCGCAGGTGCGCGGTGCCGAGCCTCGGCTCGAGCCCGCCGGTGAGCGGTTGGTCCGCCAGCAGCGCGTCAAGATACATCGGGGTTTCGGGTACGCGGACCCTGTGCCGGTTGGTCGAGACGGTCGCATGAAGATAAGTGAGCGTCTCCGCGTCATCGAGCCAGGCGCATTCCGGCATGAAGGCGTCGATGAGCTGGAGCGCGCGATCGGTGCGATCGAGAAAGCCCTTGAGCGCTTCATGCGGGTCAACGCCGCGTTCGGCTTTGCCTTCGTAAAGCCAGCTTTCGGCGCGCGCCGCGTCCTCGGCGGGCGGCAGCCAGGCGAATGTGAGAAAATAGCCCGATTCGAAATGGGCGCCTTCTTCTTCGAACTCGGCCTTTCGTTCGGCATCGACAAGTGCCGAGGCGGGTTCGGGAAAGCGGCTGTCGGGGTAATAGGGTGCCGGCTGCCGCATGGCTTCGACGAAGATGGCCCAGCCGGATCCGAGGCGGCGCAATGCATTGTTGAGCCGGCCCGCAACCGCGACCAGTTCAGCGGGGACCGCGCTTTCGAGGTCGGGGCCGCGAAAGCGCGCGCTGCGCTGGAAGCTGCCATCCTTGTTCAGGACGACACCGTCTCCCACCAGCACGGCCCAAGGCAGGAAATCGGCGAGGCGCGTGGCGGTCTGACGATATTCGGCGAGGTTCATCATCGCGTCAGACCCTCAGATGACCGGGAATGCGCAGGTGCCGACGCACGACGTCGACAAATTGGGGGTCGCGCTTTGCTGCCCAGACCGCAGCGAAGTGACCGATCGCCCACAGACCCAGACCAACGAGCCAGAGACGCAGGCCAAGTCCAAGCGCCGCTGCCAGCGTTCCGTTGAGGATCGCCACCGAGCGGGGGGCGCCTCCGAGCAGGATGTGCTCGGTCAGCGCCCTGTGGACCGGCACGGCGAAGCCCGGAATCTCGCCCTGATCGATCGGCCCGGGCATTATACGAGCGCTCCGCCGCCGAACGAGAAGAACGAAAGGAAGAAACTCGATGCTGCAAAGGCGATCGAAAGGCCGAAGACGATCTGGATGAGCCGGCGAAAGCCACCCGAGGTATCGCCGAATGCCAGCGTCAGGCCGGTGATGATGATGATGATCACGGCGATGATCTTGGCCACTGGCCCCTCAATCGATTCCAGGATCGACTGGAGCGGCGCCTCCCAGGGCATGGATGACCCCGACGCATGCGCCGCCGGCGCCAGGATCATGCTGAAAAGAAGAACTGAGGCGGTCGAGGCGATGCGCTTGCGAAAGCGAGAAATGCGGCTGATCATGCGGGTGCTCCTTCGATGGGCGAGGTGACAGGGCTGATGCGGTAGTCGCCGTCGGCGCCGGTCCCTTCGACGCGAGCGAGTTCGGCGAGCCGGCGCGAACGGCCGCGGCCGGCGAGGACGGCAACGATGTCGATGGTTTCGGCGATAAGCGCGCGCGGCACAGTGACGACCGCTTCCTGGATGAGCTGCTCGAGGCGCCGTAACGCACCGATCGCACTTCCGGCGTGAATCGTACCAATGCCGCCCGGATGTCCTGTCCCCCAGGCCTTGAGTAGGTCAAGCGCTTCAGCGCCGCGAACCTCACCGATCGGAATCCTGTCGGGACGCAGACGAAGCGAGGACCGCACCAGGTCGGAAAGTGTGGCGACGCCGTCCTTGGTGCGCATCGCTACGAGATTCGGGGCGGCGCATTGCAGCTCGCGCGTGTCTTCGATCAGCACGACACGGTCGGCGGTCTTGGAGACCTCGGCGAGCAAGGCATTGGTCAGCGTGGTTTTGCCGGTCGACGTGCCGCCGGCCACAAGGATGTTGCGCCGCTCGGCAACGGCAAGGCGCAGAACCTCCGCGTGGGCCGCCACCATAATGCCCCCGGCCACATAGTCGTCGAGCGTGAAGACAGCGACGGCGGGCTTACGGATCGCGAACGCCGGCGCGGCGACCACAGGCGGCAGGAGGCCTTCGAACCGCTCCCCCGTTCCCGGTAGCTCTGCGGAAACGCGCGGCGCGCCGGGATGGACCTCAGCTCCGACATGATGGGCGACGAGACGAATGATCCGCTCTCCGTCCGCGGGAGACAGCCGTTCTTCAGTTTCGGTGAGTCCCTCGGAAAGGCGGTCGATCCAAAGGCGTCCGTCGGGGTTGAGCATCACCTCGACGACGGCGGCGTCTTCCAGAAATTCGGCGATCGCGGGACCGAGCGCCGTGCGCAGCATGCGCGCCCCGCGTGAGCTTGCCTCCGTAATGTTCTGTACATTCGCCACGTCGCCCCATCCTTGTTCGGGCGCGCCCTGCGCGCGGCCATGGATTGGGGAAAAGTAGAAGAGGCAGAAATTCGACGAGTTCAACAACCGATGCGTGGCCATCGTGCTGTAGCGTAGAAAGACAGGGAATCGGCGGATTCCGTTCAGCGAACGGTCGAGTAACTTAGGCGCAAGGAAAGCGAATCGGACAGCGGCACCAGGATATGGCGAGCCTCTCAATCACCGGAGGGACTAATATCCTCGGAGATCTCCTGCCGCAGCTTTGGCCCCTTGGCGAGGCGCCGGCCCAGCGCGGCTACGAATGCCTCATAACGCTCTCCCGCCTTGGCCCGGGCCGCTTGGGCGGCCGGCTCGGGTAGTGCCGGCGTCGTCGTGAGCCAGAAGCGAACGAACACAGCCAATGTTTCGACGGAAATCCCGAGATCGCGTTCGAGGCGGGCCATGCGGCGATCGAGCTGGTCGAGCCGTTTGGCGATTACGGCCTCGCGTCGTTCCGCGTCGTCGGGAGAGAGGAACGAGGCGATCGCGGCTTCGGCAACCATGGACTGCGAGCGGTCACGGCGAGCCGCATAATCGGCAAGCATCGTCATGACTTCCGGGTCGAGATAGACCGAGATTTGCGTTTTCTTCCTTCGACCTGACATGCTTCAGAGCTCCAGGCCGTCTTTCGGGTCCATTGAAACCTGTCGTGCCACGCGTTGCATCATCCGGCTCATTCGATTGTTGCGCGCCGGGGTTTCCTGATCGTCATCGGCCGCGTCAAAATCGAACTCATTTTCGAGCGGCGGCTTCTTTTCGACCGGCTTCGTGCGGTCGAGCTCAGGCTGGCGCCGAGGCTCCGAACCGGTCGTGTCTTCGTCGTCGGACGGGCTCCTATCGGCTCTGACTTGCGGGACGGCAGGCAATGGCAGGTTCGTCCAGTCATCGGCCTTCGCTCTGGGCGATGCCGTCGTTGCCGGCGGTGCCAGGATGCGCTCCCCGAAGCGCCTGTCTTCGAAATAGCGCACTTTCTTCGCCCGGATCGGCGGAGTGCCAGCCACCATGATGATTTCATCGGCGGCAGGGAGCTGCATGACCTCGCCGGGCGTAAGCAGCGGCCGCGCGGTTTCCTGCCGCGACACCATGAGGTGTCCGAGCCAAGGCGAGAGGCGATGCCCTGCGTAGTTTTTCATCGCCCGCATCTCGGTTGCGGTGCCAAGTGCATCTGACACGCGCTTGGCGGTTCGCTCGTCGTTGGTGGCGAAGCTCACCCGGACATGGCAATTATCGAGGATCGAGTTGTTCGGCCCATAGGCTTTTTCGATCTGGTTCAACGATTGCGCGATCAGGAAGCTCTTGAGCCCGTAACCCGCCATGAAGGCGAGCGCGCTCTCGAAGAAGTCGAGACGGCCGAGCGCCGGGAACTCGTCGAGCATCAGCAGAAGTTTGTGACGAGCGGTCTTCGCGTGCAGGTCTTCGGTCAGCCGCCGCCCGATCTGATTGAGGATCAAGCGGATCAAGGGCTTCGTGCGGTTGATGTCGGAGGGAGGCACGACGAGATAAAGCGTCGTGGGGTGCCTGCCGCCGACCATATCGGTGATGCGCCAGTCGCAGCGGCGCGTTACGCGCGCGACCACGGGATCGCGGTAAAGGCCAAGGAACGACATGGCTGTTGAAAGTACGCCGGAGCGCTCGTTCTCGGACTTGTTCAACAACTCGCGGGCGGCGCTGGCGATGACCGGGTGTGGGCCGGCCTCACCCAGGTGAGCGGTCTTCATCATCGCGGCCAGGGTTGACTCTATCGGCCGTCGGGGATCGGACAGAAAGGCAGCAACGCCGGCCAAGGTCTTATCCTGTTCGGCGTAGAGGACATGCAGGATTGCGCCGACCAAGAGCGCGTGACTGGTTTTTTCCCAGTGGTTGCGCTTTTCGAGCGACCCTTCCGGATCGACCAGGATATCGGCGATATTCTGAACGTCGCGCACCTCCCATTCCCCTTTCCGGACCTCCAGAAGCGGATTGTAGGCAGCCGATTTCGCATTGGTCGGGTCGAAGAGCAGCACACGGCCGTGCCGCGCGCGAAAACCCGCCGTGAGTTGCCAATTCTCTCCCTTGATGTCGTGGACGATGGCGGATCCGGGCCAAGTGAGTAGCGAGGGTATGACGAGCCCGACGCCCTTGCCGGATCGCGTCGGGGCGAAGCACAAGATATGCTCCGGCCCCTCGTGGCGCAGGTAATCGTTTCTGAGCTTTCCAAGAACGACGCCATCGGGACCGAGGAGCCCGGCCGCCTCGACTTCATCCTGGTTTGCCCATCGCGCCGATCCATAGGTAAAGACATTGCGCGCTTCGCGTGCGCGCCAGATCGACATGAGGATCGCGACCGCGATGGCGATGAATCCTCCGGACGCGGCAATATAGGCGCCTTCGACAAAGATCGGCGGCGCGTAGGCGTCGTAGAAATACCACCACCAGAAGAAGGAAGGCGGATAATAGACCGGCCAACCGGCGATTTCGAACCATGGCGTCCCGAGCTGAGGCTGAAAGCCGAGCCGATATGCCGTCCACTCCGTCGCCGCCCAGGTCGTGGCGACGACGATTGTGAATACGATGAGGATCTGGCCCCAGAGAATTTTCGTGCCTGACATGAGCAATAACCCGCGCAAATAGCACTACGCTGGGAGGCAGGAGCAGCGCGGACAAGACCTGCCGCCCGGCGATCGTGGGAACGGCGGCTAACGGATACACAACGGCGGGTGTGCGGAGCCGACCGCGCTTTGGCGCTTTGCGCTTGGCTCGACACCCGCGCTCAACGGCCGAGTCCTCGCTGGCGAGCGAAGCTCCAGTCGACTCCGCCATCGCCGCGCCCAACGCCGGACATGTGGTGGCCAAGATGCTTTTCCATCGAGGGTGTCCAGGGTACGAGTTGAAAGCCGAGACCATCGTCGATCATCGCAAAGCGGCCAGAGGAAAGCGTGAAGCGGCGACGATAAGTGCCGGCGACATACTCACCGCTTTCGGTGCGCTGGAAAGACTGGCCGGTCTGCTCGGCGAGTTTCTCGCCCAGCGCCTCCACGTCGCGGCGCCGCAGCGTCTCGAGGAGACTGCGAGCGAAGACTGTGCGCCGACCTTGCCGCTCGGCGAAGCCCTGCTCGACTAAATGTTCCGCACGGCGGTCGAGGGCATTGCGGACCTCGGCGCCGAACCCGCTCTCGGACAGCGCTACGGGGTCTCGCGAGATGTTCTGCCGATCGAGCCAGGTTGCGCCGGTCGCGGTTACCTGATGTTCGATATCGAGATCCGAGCGCACCGCGAGCGCGACACGGCGCTGGCCGCGCGAATCGTCATAGGCGCGCAGCTCGACGATCGAACCTGGAGCACTGTCGCCGGCGGCGTTGAGATCAGCGAGCCTGATGTGATGGCTCCGTCCATCGATGCCGTCGACCACGGCATAGGCGCTGCCCTTGAGTTCGTCATCAACGCCGCGCTCGACCAGGCGGCCGACAATCGGCGCATCGAGACTTTCAGCCGCCAGTACATAATCCGCTGATCCGCGCTCGATACCGCGTGCCGTCAACGCATGGTGCATGCGCTTGATGATGTCGCCGCGTTCACCGAGTTCGCGCAGCGTTGCCTCGGCCTTGTCGTCGATCGTCCATTGGCCGGCACCGATCTGCTCGGCGAGGCCGAGTGCTTCGAGCTTGCGCAGGCGCCCGACCTTGAGCGCGTGGAATGCGTCGGGCTGTTCGCCAGCCGGGGGTGCGACATCGATGATGCCGGTGCGACGACCGTCGCGAAGGAGCTGGCGGTCGAGCTGCGTCAAGCGTTCGGATGCGATCTGATTTTCAAGACTGCGCCGGATGTCGAGATCGGTGCGCGGGCCAAGCTCCTGGGTGATGAGATCGCGCGCCCTGTCGCGCATGCCTTGCTTGATATAGTCGCGCGAGATGACGAGATCCTGGCCGTCGTCCCGCACGCCGCGCACGATGAGATGGACATGCGGATGCTCGGTGTTCCAGTGATCGACCGCCACCCAGTCAAGGCTGGTGCCGAGATCTCTTTCCATCTGACCCGCGAGTTCCATTGTGAAGGATCGCAGATCGGACATTTCCAGCGCGTCGTCGGGTGAGACGATGAAGCGGAAATGATGCCGGTCGCCCTCGCACCGCTCGGCAAAGGCGCGGCCATCCGTGTCCTCCTCTCCCGGTCCGAACAGCCGCGCCTTTTCCCCATCCCGGGTGACGCCATCGCGGCGCAGGTAATCGAGATGGGTAGCGAGCGGCGCCGTGCGTGCCGATTGGCGTACCACGCGCGCCTTGATGACGGCGCCCCGCGATCGCGCGGTGATGAGGCGGTTGGCCTGGATGCTGGCGCGCTGGCCGTGGCCGAAGCGCGAGCGATTGCCGGACGTGATGCGCCCGGATCGCGACACCCCGCCACCCGCTTTCTTTGCGGCTGCCAATGCTTGCGCGATGAAGGGCCGTGCCGCCTGCGCACGCGTCGAGCGGATACGGCCAGGCCGGATACGGAACTCGCGTTCATCGGCCATGAAATCGCTCGACACTGTGCGAAAAATGACGGAAATCCGCTGCTCTGAGCTCGGAGCGCACATTGTGCCACGCGTGGACAATGTGCGGAGCGCAGGCAAAACGCCCAGAAAACCAACCGACCGACCGGCGCACAATGTGCGCCCTTTTATCCTGCCATCGTCCGGTTGTGGTGCTCGTCCTTCCCCGCCATGCCGCCTCTTCCACGCTGCGCTTCGCCACGACGCGATCTGGCCGCATCCCTATCATTGCCCGCGTGCTCCATCCGCCTGGCGCACGAACAGGTCGCTGGAGGCGGTCTCAACAGGAGCAATTTCGCGCGCAGCCGACGGTGTTGTGGATGCCATCGAAGCGCTGAAATTCTGCTCGTCATCCGCAACCGGACTGCTGCCGGTGCGGGCGACGAATAGCGGCGCACGCATCCATGCGAGGGGGTCGGGCGCGGCGACAGCAACGGGAGCGATGCGGCCTTGAGCACCGATCCGCGGTGCGATCATCGCAACATAGGTGACCGTTTCAGCCGGCAATGGACGGCCGGTCGCGCGATATGCCTCATATCGGCCGGGACCGGCATTATAGGCCGCGAGAAAGCCGGGTGCGCCGTAACGGTCGTGCATTTCGCGCAAGTAAGCGGCGCCGGCAAGGATGTTGTCGCGCGGATCATAGGGATCGCTGCCCAGCCCATATCGCGCGCGCAACACTGTCCAGGTGGCAGGCATGATCTGCATGAGGCCCATCGCGCCTTTGGGTGAGATCGCGCGCGCATCGCCTCGACTCTCGATACGCATGACAGCATAAATCCACGCCTCGGGAATGCCGAACCGCTGCGCCGCCTCGGTAACGAAGGGCGCATAAGGATCGCGGATCGAACCGGCGGTCGGCGGCGGCGTCTGCGCCTCGACCAAGGCGGCAGGAGCGCCGGTCAGAACAAGACCGGAAAGGAAAAGGAGGACTGTCAGCCGGACGGCGGTGAACCGCCCGGCGACACGTTGATTGCGGCAGGCTGGCATTTTTCAATCCCGCTCGCCGCGTTTGGGCGGGCGATTCCAGTGCAGCACCCAGGAGGATTTATCGTCGGACGACTGGAACAGGTTGGCGCGGATAGGCTGCCCGAAGCTCGGATCGTCGAACTGAAGCGAGACATAGTCGCCGGCTTTGTCGCCAGTGCGATTCCAGCCCGCTCCGATCTCCGGGCCGGCTTCGTTGTTCATGCCGTCGAAGATGTGAACGCGAAAATGGGGCGCGTTCTCGGCCTCGGAAGGTTCGGCGGGAAGGATGATGATATCCTGGTGCAGCAAGAGTGTGTCGAGATGGCCGATGAAGCCGGAATCATCGCGGGTGAATTGACCGATGAGAGACATGGTTTCTTCCTTGGGATGGGCGGTGAGGATGACCAGGCGTGCGTCGTCACCGCGTCGGCGCGCGCCAGACGAAGCGGCCATCGCCGTCCTCGTCGGTGTAGAGTGGAGTGGCTCGGCCGATGACCGCAGCGACGGGCAGAGGACCGAAATAGCGGCCGTCGAGACTGTCGCGGACCTGCCAGTTCATCAGGAACAGCTCGTCCTTGGCGAGGACGCGGCATCCCTTCCAGACGGGCAGCGCGCGGCCGAGACGATCGCGCGCAAGCGCTTCGCCCAACGGTTCGGCATCGACCGTGATCGTGTGGCCGTTGCGGCAGACGCGCTGTCCGGCAATCGCGGCAACATGCTTCATGAGCGGCACGCTTCGACCGATATAGCCGCGCCTGACCATGAAGCTCTCAAGCGGTTCTGGCGCGCGCACGGCGACCAGATCGCCGAGCTGCGGCGACCGATCCGGTGCGATTGTGTAAAGGCCGATGGGTGTGCTGGCTGACGCGTTCCAGACGAGCTTCGTCGGGAGCGCGACGAACGAGGCGATCGCGACGCCCATCGTCGCGAAATAGGTCGCCATCACATAACCGAAGCGGGTCATACGCCGATCTCCCGGCGCATGCCGAATGCGCGATGGCGAGCCAGCGTGTAGGCGCGCGGCGTTTCGCCGGCGGCCAGCCGGTTGTGGACGTGGCGCCAATGATCCGGCGCGGCGTCCACCGGATCGATGCCGGCCGCCTCGATCGCATCGATGATCTGGAGCACGCGCTCGACGTCGGGCCAGCCGTTCGCGCGCAAGAGAACGGCGCCGCCGGGCATTACGGTGGGGTGTGTTTGAAATGCCTCGCCGGTGCGGACGGCGCGCACGATGTCGAGCCGGGAGAATATGGTTCCATAGTCGTTCGATGCCCAGCGCACGAGCGCGAACACCGCGCCGGGAGCGAAGAAGACAATGCGTCTGCGGCGGTCGAGGATTTGTTCGCCTACGTCGCGGCCGAAGCGGATCCAGTGCTCGGTCCGCTTCTCGATCCAGACGAGTTCGACCTGGGTGAGGTCGTCGGTCGGCGCGTTTGCGTCGGCACCGCCGGCCGACATAGGTGCGGCAACAAGCGCGGTCATGATGCTTCTCCTGACTGGGATGGAAATTCACGCTCGAATAGTTCGCGCAGCATGTCGGCAACGGTCTGGCCGCGCTGGAACGCGGCGATCTTGATGCGCCCACGCATGTCGGCGGTGACATCGATCGTCAGCCTGGCCGTGAAAGCCTCACCAGCTTGACCCTGCCGCGCGTGCCGCTCGGGCGCCTTGATCCAGCTTTCGGCATCGCCGGGGCGAGACGCGAAGCGGCGTTTGGGGGAATGCTCACTCATGCACAGATCCTCGCGACGTCGGCCGCGAGCCGCGTGATTTCGCGCGCGCCGGGGCACGCCTCGTCCTGCTCGGCGGCAAGTCGGCCGGTCTGCAGGGCATCGGCGAAGACGATGCGCTGGCCAATCGTGGCGGAGAGCAAGGGCGGCTCATGATCGGCCAGCGTCTCGGCGGTTTCACGGGCGAGCACCGTGCGCGCCGCGCAGCGGTTGAGCACGAAGCGGGCGGCGAGCTGCGGGCGATAGATGCGCGCCTCGCTGAGCAGGGAAAGCATCTCTGCCGAGGCCCACCCATCGAGCGGCGACGGCTGCACCGGGATCAGCACGAGATCGGCCGCGAGAAGCGCCGAGCGCATCAGGTTGGCGACACGGGGCGGGCCATCGATGACGACATGGTCGCAGTCGCGGGCCAGTTCCGGCGCTTCACGGTGGAGCGTATCGCGGGCCAGGCCGACGACGCCGAACAGCCGTGCCAGTCCCTCCCGGCTGCGCTGCTGCGACCAGTCGAGCGCCGATCCCTGGGGGTCTGCGTCGATCAGCGTAACGCGCTGGCCATGACGCGCCCATTCGCCGGCAAGATGCAGAGCGAGCGTCGTCTTGCCGACACCGCCCTTCTGGTTGAGCAGCGCGACGATCATGACCGGCTCCCGCGAAACGCGGAGGTGTCCACAGCACGCGAATGATGCTGCTGCGTTAGACAGATTCCGAAGGAATCTAGGTTAGATAAGTTACAGGGCTGACAACGTACTGATTCACAGCGAGGATTCGTCGATTTCGGTCCCCGATAGCACGAGGATCGGGTCCCTGATGGCACGATAGCGCCGGTCCCTGATAGCACGAGACAATTCACAGCTTATCCCCAGGACGTGATTTGCGGCGGCGTCGGCGACGCGGGATGCCCAGGGCATCCGGGTCGGTCGGTGCGAAGGAAAGAATTTCGGGTCCACCGCCGCATTGCTCGATGGTGAGCCGGTAGCCGGGGAGCGGCTGGCGGCGGACGATGGCGCGCAGGTCGTAAGCGAAGTGCTTGAGCGGCGAGAGGCTCCCGGACTTGGCGTGGAGATGCGGGAAGTCGAAGCTCCAGCCGAATTCCTGGCGGCCGCCGTGCTTGCGCACGAGGCGGTAAAGCCAGCGTTCGAGCCCGCCGGTGAGGCCGAAATAATTGCGGTCGATGGTGAGGACGAGCGCGTCGTCAAGCACCGCGCCGTAAAACCAGTCGGGAACGATCAGTTCGAGGCCGAGCGGTCGGCCGCGATGGTCGGCGCGCTCCTTCCATTCGTTGATCCAGGAGAAGCGGTGCATCCGCCGCTCGGAGATCTGGCGAATGGAGGTGGCTACGGTGGTGGACTGAAGCCGGTCCAGCGCCGCTTTCAGGCGGTCGTAGTCGCGTAGCGACACGCCGCGGCCGATGAAGTTGAGGATTTCGTAGGGCGTCGTCGCCATGAGGCGCGACGGCCGCAGGCCGAGGTCGCGCGCTTCGACGATTTGCGAGGCCGCCCAGATCAGGATGTCAGCATCCCATATCGTCGCCATGCCATGCTCTGCGACGGCCTCGACGCGGATGACGATGGAACCGGCCTTGAAGTCGATCGGCGCCAGGCGCTTCGACTTGGCGAGCGAGAAGAAAGGATAAGCCATGAGATCCTGCGCGTCGCGCGGCGCGAGATCGCCAGGGAGCGCGCGGAACAGATCGAGCTGCGCGCGTTCCTCGCGGTGGTGATGCCGGGACGACATGGCAGTGATGGTCAGCGCGAGCTGCGGCCGGCAGCGCGATGCGCGGCGTTGGCTTTTGGCTTTGCCGGGAGCACGGCGCCACGCGGATCGGAAGTCGAGGTGACGGTCCCGCTTTCGGCCCAGGCCTGCAGATCGTCGAGCGCGTAGACGACGCGGCCGCCGAGCTTGCGATAGGCGGGGCCGGTGCCATAGGTGCGATGTTTTTCGAGGGTGCGGTTGGAGAGGCCGAGAAAGCGCGCGGCTTCGGGTGAGCGTAGGTAGCGTGGCGGAAAGCCGGCGGCGGTCTCGGCCATAAGAAGGCTCCATGGTCTCGTTTCGTGCCGCTGGGGGTCAGCGGCGGATCGAGAGCACGGTGGCGAGGCGGAGGCGCCCGCGCGATGTCGAAGATCGCTCGCTAAAATCGACACGGGCCGCGCATGCGCGGCTCAGTGGATCAGGAGCGGCGGGAGCGACGCAACAAGGCGCGATAGCCGCCGTTGACGAGCGACTTTCCATCCCGAACGAGACGGATTGTTGTTTCTCTTACAGGATTGCCGACCCAGGAGCGGGCCTCGATGTCATCGTCGGGGAACAGGACGGCCGCGATCCGGCGATAAGGGACCGCCTCCATCCAGGCGTCGATCGCGCGCAACATCTGCCGGAGACGATGGCGGCGTTGGGGCGTCGCGCGCGGGTCTTCGCGTGGCTTGTTCTTCTGCAACGCGGACCAGAAGCGGCCCACCGTCTCGATGCGATCATCGGTGTCGGAACCGATCGCGATCACCAGTCCGATGGGTGCGCTGGGGTCGGCGCCATGTTCGGCCATGACGTAGAAGCGTGTGTGTCTGATCTGGAGATAGTGGTACGTCCCTTCCGGAGCCGACCGCTCATGCGCGATCTCGGCAGGAACTGGGAACGGGCTATAGGCGAGGGATTCGGATAGCGGTGCGAAGTGGAGTGTCCCCGGATCGGCGGCTGCCGCCCAGAAGATCGCGGCATCGATCGCGCGTAGCTTCGGGTCCGTCGCGAAATCGTAACCCCCATTTGGCGCAGATACCCGTGTCAGCGCTCGCGTCCAGTCGGGCCGCGCCGGTCAATTGCTGATACTCGGCCTGGTACTGCCGATTGCGCCGCAGAAACTCCCAGGCCAGTTCTTCCGGATCGAGCTCCTCGACATAGTCATAGGCGGAAGCGGACCGCCAGGTGCCATGTTGGGGCATAATCGTGTCCTCCCCGATAGTTGCACATGAAGCGCAAAATTTTGGAGGCGCAGGATTCCAGTTCGGGACGGTGACGGGAAGTACGAAGCCCGCATCGCGTGATGCAGGACCTGCATCACGCGATGCGGGCGGTCAGTGGAACCGGGTCTGGATCAGGTGGCGGTAGCCGTTTTCGGTCATCCACCTGGCCCGGGCGATGTGCGTGGCATAGACTTGGGCGGATCGGTCGGGCTCGGTTCTGGGATCGAGGCCGAATACGGTTTCGACCACGTCCTGCCAGAGCGCACCGTCGGCTTCGGCGTCGAGCAGGCGCAGATAGGTCGAAAGATGCTCGCGGTCATAGGGCGTGAGCGTCTCGCTTTGCGGCGGTGCATCGAGAAAGCTATTTTGGATCATGTTGCTCACGTACAGACTATATGCATTTTGGAGCTATTTGTTAACCATTAGTTGAGCGGCGCGGCGAAGGGGCCGGTGGCCGAGCGCTGGCTCTGGCGGACATGTCCTCGGACCTGACCAGCATGACGCCCTCCCCCTTGTCGGAATTGAGTAGGACGATGCCACTTCCTTCGAGGGCACGGCGCACCTGATCGCGCGTCGTCTCGTACACCTGGAGCCCGTTTTCGGATTCGAGGCGCTTGAGCGCGGTCAGGGATATTCGGGCCTTGTCAGCGAGCGTCTCCTGTGTCCAACCCAGCAACGCGCGTGCGGCCCGCGATTGTCGGGCGGTGATCATGCATGATCACCTCCCATTCGGAGACACGCGCACGCCAGAACTACGACTAAAATAGTCGCTTTCGTCGCCGAATTCCAGCGCTATTCGCTTTGCGACCATGAGGTTCGCCTATCCGGGTGAAATCCGATTCGGTCAGGAACAAGAATAATGCCCCGCCCGATCTCGGGCGGGGCATCGGTGGGGCCTTAGTCGCCGTTGCGGCGGTTCGGGCGCGACCAGATGAGGCTGAAGCTCTCGCCGTCCTCGTCGTCGAAGAGGTTGGCGTAGATCGGAGCGGTGAAGCTCGGATCGTCGAGCTTGAGGCCGAGATAGTCGCGGCCCTCGTTCGACTGCTTGGACCAGGCGGCGCCGATTTCGGCGCGGCCGACGAAGACGCGGTGGCTGGGAGCGTTCTCGCCGGTGGTGCGAGCTTCGGGGACGATGCGGACGTTCTTGGCCTGGACCGAGAGGGTGACGATTTCGCCGGTGAATTCGTTGGAGGCGGTCTTCTTGAAGGTGCCGATGGTAGCCATGTGAGTTCTCCTTGCTTCGACGTTTCGAGCCCGCACCATTGCGGTCTCGATGGCGATCGACAGGCCGGAGGCGATCGACGACGCACCCCGTCAGGGGCATGACAGCAAAGGAGGAACTTTCTTGTTCCGCGCGGAATGGCGGCACAGCCGCCAGGGGAAGAAAGTTGTGACGCCGCTGTTGCGGCATAGGCGATCGAGGCGAAGCCGGCGTTCGGCCAGATCAGGCCATTGAAGAGACCGTGTTGGTGCGCTTGAGACAGGAGCTCCGGCAAGGAGGAACTGGCTGCCCGCCTTGGACCTGAGGCGCCGCCGCTTACGGCATCGGCTCGCCTGCCTTGGCGTCCGGCAAGGAAACTGTGCTACGCCAGTGCGCCGCTGGCCTACGCGCACGGCCCGTCCCTCCCGGCAATGCCGCTGCGCCACCCGCCAGCAGCCGTGTGAGGGTCAATGCCGCGCTGCGCTCTGCGAGTGATTGCGCACGACGCTTCCCCAACCGCACAGTTCGACGACGAGTCACGGCATGACGCGCTCTACTCGACCGCCTGACCGTTGCCCGGCGACTCAGGCTCTGGCGATCTGCTGCGCTGACGGGTCTGGGGCTGTCATTCCGGTGACGCGGAGAAGTGCCGTCACGCCGACCGCGATGGCGCCGATGATCGAAAAGGCGAGCTGCCAGGTTTCGGAAGGCATGAGATGCTTGACGATGCCGTGGGTCGCGTGGAAGCCCGCGACGGCCGCGGGCGCCACAAAGGCAAGGGCGACCAGGACCTTCAGCCACAAGGGCCGGAGAAAACCGATCAATAGATGACCAATGGTGAGCGTCGCCCCTGCGGCGAGAACACCGACAAGAAAGGCGCCGATCAGGCCGGCGCCGCTGGCGTGCGCCCAGACGCCGACGGTGACCCCGACGAAAGCCGGGAGCGCGAACACGGCCAGCGTGAACAAGAGCCAGCAGATCGCGCCTATGGCGGCGAAGGAGGCAAGGATGGACAGGATAATCATAGTGGTGGTCTCCGTAAGAGTATTCTGACGGTCGCGCCTGCCACCACCACCTCGGCGCACGAATTGAAGTAGCAGAAAATCGGCCGTGCCGGGAGCGAAAACCGAGAAATGAATTCGCTCAGCCGCACGGCCTTGTCGTATTCACGAGGCGAAAGGGTCGATTTCATCGAGGATGGCGGTGCTTTCGCCGTCATATTCATTGGCTGGCATGACCGAGACTGTGCCGTCGCCGGCCCGGAAGATTACGATCGCCGTCATGAGAGTGCTGGCGAGGCTGAAGGCGAAGGCGTGAGCATCGTGGAAGGACATTGGTGCGGCTCCTGTCTTGAGCGGAGGTCCATCCCCCGCTGACAGGCGCCCGAAGCGTCGGGCTGGGCGCTGCAATCACCGCGCAGGCAAGGCCGGAGCGGCGGCACGCTTTGCGTAGCCGACCCTTTACGGGTTGATGGCGTCAAGCGATCAGTCTGACCAAGGATCAGCGCCAACGCGGCGGGGGTGGTTGTCCGCGAACCGAGCCACGGACGTCGATGTCCATCGATGACCTGTTGACCGGGCGATTTGTGAGTCACGCCCCGATCCGCATTTGGGCTATCGTGAGGTGGGTGTTGGGAAGGCAGTACGAAGGATAGGCATATGGCCGAGTTTGCGGGACGCGACCTGCATCTGGTGAAAAAGGCGCTCGCCATCGCGGTGCTTGCGATCGAGAGGCAGCCTGGACCATTTCAGTCGAGCTCCGATCAGACCGATATGAAAGCACTGCTCGAGGATCTGATCGAGAATGATAGCGAGCTCGCGCATTATGCGCGCGCGGCTCGGATCGCCGTTACCGGCGATCCGACCTGAGAGGCGGCGTCGCGAAATGGCGCCTTCCCACCTTTACGGTCGGTTAAATCGTGTGAGGCTGCGGTGCTTGCATGCCGCCGCGTTTCAGGAGCGGATATCGAGCTGCTCGGCGAGGCCCAGCGCGCGGAGCCGGTCGCCGTCTTCGAGCCGAACGATTTCATAGTCGTCCGACCTGTGCGCGAATTCTCCGAGACGGACCTCTTCGAGCGTGGCCCAGCCCCCGTCCGGCCAGACGACAATGTCCTGTGAATGATAGGGGTTCGCGTTCGTTGCCATCGGTCGTTCTCCGTTTCGTTTCTGCGGAAGGTGTCGCAGCGCCGTCGTGGGATAGGGGCCGGACGCTGCAATCACCGAGCTGGCTCGGGGAACCCCCTCGTGGGTTGATTGTTCGAGGCGACCGGCGCCTTATGTCGCGTCGCGTCTGAGAGACACCGCCAGGTCGGAGACGGCGCCGTGGCTTGGGGACGGAACCACTTTGCAACAGGTCGCATAGGGTTTTGTGATGGGACTGGATGAGAACCCGGTCATGGTCGTATCGCGGGCATCGCGGCGTTGGAGCCATTCCGATCTTAAGAGGTGCGATCTAGGAATGCCGCGAGCGATGCGCTGCAATCGCATCGAGCATCGTCTTTTCGTGATGGCGAAGGATGCGCCTGAAGGTGTTTTCATCGTCGAGCGCCCGAGCGAGGACGATGGCGCCCTGAATTCCGGCCACGGTCCGTTCAGCCAGCGTGCTTGCCTCATTGCCTGGCACACTACCCTTTGCGATGCATGTGGCGAGCGCGGCGATCCACCGTGCGAAATAGAGCCTTATCGATTTGGTGAAGGGGTCACGGGACGCGCTGAGACCCAACGTGCCCACGAGGCAGACCCGGCCACCCGAGTTGAAATAAGTGTCTACGTCCCGGATCATTGCTGCGATCGCCCGTACCGGGTCGTCGGACAGCTCCAGCGCGGAAAAGATCGCCGCCTCAAACCAGTCCGCAATATCGGCGAGAACGGCGGCCATCATTTCGTCCTTGCCGCCGGGGAAGAAGTTATAGAGGCTCCCCTTGCCCAGACCGGTCGCTGCGGAAATGCGCGACAGGCTCGCGCCCGCATGGCCATGTTCGCGAAAGACTTCCGCCAAGGCCGGCAGCGCGTCGGCCCGATCCGTGGCCGTGCGTGACATGCTCAGAGATCGAGCGCGCTGAGCGAGGGATGGTCGTCCGGCCGTCGGCCCAGAGGCCAGGTGAACAGACGCTCGCTTGCCGCAATCGGGCGATCGTTGATGGAGGCGATCCGGCGGGCCATCAGCCCAGCATCGTCGAACTCCCAATTTTCATTGCCATAAGAGCGGAACCAGGTGCCGCTGTCATCGTGCCACTCATAAGCGAAGCGAACCGCAATGCGACGGTCTTGCCAGGCCCAGACCTCCTTGATGAGTCGATAGTCGAGCTCCTTGGCCCATTTGCGTGCCAGGAAGGGGATGATTTGCTCATGCCCCGTCACGAACTCGCTGCGGTTCCGCCAGACGCTGTCGATCGTGTAAGCCTGCGCGACCTTTTCCGGATCGCGACTGTTCCATGCGTCTTCAGCGAGCCGGGCCTTTTGCGTGGCGGTTTCGGCTGTGAAAGGCGGAAGCGGAGGTCGGCTCATGTCGGAATTCCTTAGGAGAACTGTCTTGTACCGTTCGGTACAAGAGCCGATCACCAACGTCAATCGCCAGGACTGAAGTGCGATTGTCGAGTGCGGGCCAAAGTAAATTCCAGTCGAGCATGGCGGCGGCGCTCACGCGCCGCCGAACTTCCAGACAGGAATGCCGAGCTTTTTGGCCTTGTCGGCAAGGTTGTCGTCGATGCCAGTGCCGGGGAAGTGCAGGACGCCCTTCGGCACGATCTCCAGCATTTCGTCATTGCGTTTGAAGGGGGCAGCGCGTCCGTGCTTGGTCCAGTCGGGTGCGAAGCCGATCTGGGGCACGTTGCGGTTCTTCGCCCAGAGCGATGCGATCTTGGGGGCGCCCTTGGGCGCCTTGCCGTGGATCAGCACCATGTCGGGGTGCTTTTGGTGGACCTGGTCGAGCTTCGCCCAGATGAGCCGATGATCGTTGAAATCGAGCCCGCCGGTGACGACGATCTTGGGACCGGGAGGTAGCAGCACTTGCTGTTCGGCGCGTTTCTTCGCCATGACGAAGTCGCGGCTGTCGATCATCGTCGCGGTGAGATTACGGTGATTGACCTTCGATCCGCTGCGCGGGAGCCACGCCTTGCCGACCTGGCGCTCATAGTGTTCGGCGGCCTCGTCGCGCATGAGTTCGAATGCCGCCTGGCGCTCCACCAGTGTCTTCCCCTCGGCGATGAGACGTTCCAGTTCGACCGATTTTACCTCGCTGCCGTCTTGCTGCTTCTGGGACCGCTTCTGCGCCTGCTCGTTGGTGTCGAGGTCGCGATCGACCCGCGCCGCGGCGCGTTGGAAGGTGTTGACGGTCGACCAGAGGAGATCGTCGAGGTCGGGTTCGAGGCGGGTGTCTTCCAAAGTCGAGATCAGCGCATCGAAGATGTCGGCGATCGCGCGGGCCACTTCGTTGCCCTCTGGAAGGAGGCGCTGGTCGGGCTCGTCCTCGAACGGTCGGTAGCCATAGAGCTGAAGTTCGTTGAGGACATGGTCGGTGGGAGAAGAGTCGTGGTGCGGTTCATGGTCGTCGCGCTCCGTCATGGGATGCTCCGTGGGTTGGACCGCGACCGTCGCGGCCTTCATGGCGACGAAGCCCACGGACGGGCCGGGCTGGCAGGCTGAGCGAAGCGAAGCCCTTGATGGCAAAGGCCGGCTATTTTGGTTCGCGATGGAAAGGCCCGAAGGGCCGCCGGAAAATAGTCGGCCGCCGCCATTGCCGGCTCGGCCCGTTTGTGGGCCGATCGCCCTTTGGAAGGCCGAGGCGCGGTCCTCTCCGCTGTCAGGATGCATCCGGGCGCGCGGCGGCTCGCAGCCGCCACCGGCCCTTCCGCCGACCTATGCCGCGAGCGTCATGAAGCGGGCGACGTCCTGTGGAACGAATTGGGGGCGAACCAGTGCGCCAAGGGCATCGCGGCCAAGCTTGCGGAGGTCCTCGTTGAAGTCGCCGAGCCGCGGCGACAGCACCACCGCCTCGATTCCGGCTGCGTCCGCTCGTTCGACCAGGCTATCGCGCGCGCCGTCGCCTGCAGGGTCATTGTCGCGGGCGATGTAGAGCCGGCGCAGCGTGTCGGGGAACTGGCAAGCGGCGAGATGGGCTGCGGAGAGTGCGGCCATCATTGGCATATCGGCGATCTGGCGGAGCGACAGGACGGTCTCGATGCCTTCGCCGGCGGCCATGACCTCGGTGCCGAGGCCGAAGCGGACGGCGTTGCCGAGCAGGTCGCCCATCGCTCGTCGCGGCGTTTCGATCGGTGCCTTATCCGGGCGTTGGGGGTCGAGCCAGGTGCGATGCGCCCCCGTGATTCGTCCGTTCAGATCGGTGACTGCCGCGATCATCGCCGGCCATGTCTCGGTCGGCGAATAGTCATCCGGTCGGTAGTAGCAGCGCGGGTGGTAGTGCAGGCTTCCGGTTCCGCGCAAATCCGTAATCCCGCGTTCGTGCAAATAGGTCGTGACGATCGTGCCCGAAATCGGCTGCGCCATTTTGATGAGACGGCGAGCCGCTTCGGGCGAGCCGACAGGTGCTGGAGTGCGGCGCTCATGGGGGCGCGGCTCCGGCTCAGGCGGTGGCATGGCGAGGAACGTCCGGGCTTCGTCGGCGACATCCTTGAAGTCGATGAGGCCGCAGCTCTCGCGGATGACGTCGAGTAGATCGCCATGTTCCCCTGTCGCGGCATCGGTCCATTTTCCCGCCGGTCCCTTGGGAGAATCCTTGAGCCGGACATACATGGAACGGCCGGGCGTGTTGCGCGCGTCCCCTACCAGCCAGTAGCGGCCTTCGCGGCGACCGCTGGCGAGATAGTGACGGCACACCGCCTCGGCCTGGCGGCCAAGGCGGTGTGCGAGATCGGACGGGTTCTCCCGGGCCATCAGGCTGCCTCCCGCTCGATGATGCGCGCGACCGGATAGGTATCGAGCAGCTTGGCGAGAACGACGGGACCGGTGGTGTCGACCGGGACGAAGAAGCGCAGTTTCCACGAGATGATCTCGCTGAACAGGCCATAGGCGCGCAGACGCTCCCGCATCGCTTCGGTAAAGCCGCTCAGTTCCATGCGATAGCTGCCCATCACGCGCGCGCGACGCAATTGGAGCCCCTCGGCAAGATCGAGAGTGGTCGTCCCGTCCATCAACGCGGAAAAAGCGTGGTCAGGTGCGAGGGTCGTGGCCCCCGTGGTGGCGGCGTTTGCCGCCCATGCCGGGGAGACCCGTCGCCCGATGATGCGCTCGCCAGCGTCGGTCTGGAGCCGATAGACGCGGGTGGATTCGTCGGGGAGGCGCTTCCAGATAGGCAACAGCAGGCCGGCGACGATGTGGATCGTGCTTTCGGAGAATTCGGGGACGTCGGCAATCTCGGCATGCCAGGCCTTGGCGAAAGCGTCGCGGCCGACTTCCTGCCAATGGCTTTCGGCCATCATGTGCAAGGGTGCATAGTGCCGTTCCATCGGCCGGATGAGGCAGACGCGCCGCTCGATTTCGCCATCGTCGAGCATGATCGCGGATGCCGGCACCTGAACGGCGGCGCGATGTGAGCGACCATTGACCAGCAGCCGCGCGCGCGGATCGCCAAGATGGTCGAGGGCGTCGGCCAGGGTCGTGGGGTGATTGCGCTCGCGGCATGAGATCGTGAGCAGGCGCGTCTCCGCCCCGGTCCCCGGATGCGTATGGATGACGTCGCTGTCGGTGACGACGAAGCTTTCCGCACGCAGGGTTTCGAGCCCGACATCGTATATGCCGGCGCGGATGGCGCCTTCGATCTTGGCGTTGAGCAATTGTTCGAAGGCAGTGAACAACACGCCCTGCAGCTCGATGGTCAGCGCCAGCAGGCGATTGAGGAACGTCGTGATCGGCGGCAGTTCGTCCTTGATGCCATTGTCGTCGGTCAAGCGGAGGCCGGTCGCCGATTCAAAGCGGTCGAGCGAGCAGCCATCGACCTTGCCGCGAACGAGCAGCAGATAGAGCTGGCGGAGCGCATCGCGCGCGTAATGCGATTCGAGATTGTCTTCGGGCCGGAAAAGGCCCTGACCCCCGGTCTGGCGCTGCCCGCGCGTGATGGCGCCGAGCGTGTCGAGCCGGCGGGCGATTGTGGAGAGAAAGCGCTTCTCGGCCTTGACGCCGGTGGCGACTGGCCGAAACAGCGGCGGCTGCGCCTGGTTTGTGCGGTTGGTGCGGCCGAGACCCTGGATGGCGGCATCGGCTTTCCAGCCCGGCTCAAGCAGATAATGAACGCGCAGGCGCTGGTTCCGGGCCGCAAGATCGGCATGATAACTGCGTCCGGTGCCGCCAGCGTCCGAAAAGATCAGCACGCGCTTCTGGTCATCCATGAAGGCGGCCGCCTCGGCGAGATTGGCGGATGCCGCGCGGTTCTCGACGACGAGGCGCTCGCCCTTGCGGACGACGCGGCGTGATCGGCCGGTGACTTCGGCGACCATCTCCGTGCCGAACCGCTGGACGATCTGATCGAGCGCGCCGGGAACGGGCGCTAGCGCTGCGAGCCGCTCGATCAGCTCGTCGCGGCGGGCGACGGCTTCGCGGCTCTCGACGGGTTGTCCATCGTGATAGACGGGGCGAGACGAGAGATTGCCTTCGCTGTCGGTGAACGGCTCGTAGAGCTGCACCGGGAAGGAATGGGCAAGGTAATCCAGGACATATTCGCGGGGCGTGATATCCACGCGAATATCATTCCATTCTTCGGTCGGGACTTCGGCCAGACGACGCTCCATCAGGGCCTCGCCGGTCGAAACGATCTGGATGACGGCGGCATGGCCAGTGGCGAGATCCTGCTCGATTGAGCGGATCAGCGTCGGTGTCTTCATGCTCGTCAGCAGATGGCCGAAGAAACGCTGTTTGGCGCTTTCGAAGGCCGAGCGGGCGGCGGCTTTCGCCTGCCGGTTGAGGGTGCCTGTCGCGCCGGTGATATTGGCGGCCTGCATGGCTGCGTCGAGATGATTGTGGATGATGGCGAAGGCGCCGGCATAGGCGTCGTAGATGCGGGTCTGCTCAGCAGTAAGCTGGTGCTCGACCAGCTCATATTCGACACCGTCATAGGAGAGCGACCGGGCCGTGTAGAGGCCGAGTGCGCGCAGGTCGCGGGCGAGCACTTCCATTGCCGCGACGCCGCCATTCTCGACTGCCTCGATGAACTCGGCGCGGTTGGCGAAGGGGAAATCCTCCCCTCCCCACAGGCCAAGCCGCTGGGCGTAAGCGAGATTGTGGACGGTGGTTGCCCCGGTTGCCGAGACGTAGACGACACGCGCATTAGGGAGCGCGTGCTGGAGCCTGAGTCCGGCACGGCCCTGCTGCGAGGGGGCGACGTCGCCGCGTTCACTTTTTCCGCCGCCGGCGTTTTGCATGGCGTGGCTCTCGTCGAAAATGATCACTCCATCGAAGTCGGAGCCCAACCATTCGACGATCTGCTTGACGCGGGAAAGCTTTTCTCCCCGGTCGTCGGACCGTAGCGTGGCATAGGTGGTAAAAAGGATGCCTTCGGCAAGCCGGATGGACGTGCCCTGCGGAAAGCGCGACAGCGGCGTGACCAGCAAGCGCTCCATGCCAAGCGCCGACCAGTCGCGCTGGGCGTCCTCGAGCAGCTTGTCGGACTTCGAGATCCAGACGGCCTTGCGGCGGCCCTGGAGCCAGTTGTCGAGGATGATCCCGGCCGACTGGCGGCCCTTGCCGGCACCGGTGCCGTCGCCGAGCATGAAGCCGCGGCGGAAGCGGACGCTGTGGGCCGCATCATCGGAAGCTGCGGAAACCACATCGCAGGTCTCATCCACGGTCCAGGCGCCGGCGAGATATTCACCATGCGCTTCGCCGGCATAGATGACCGTTTCGAGTTGCGCATCGGAGAGAATGCCCTCGGAGACGAGCGCGGCCGGAAGCGTCGGTCGGTAGCTCGGCTTGGGCGGCGCGACCGATGCCATGGCTGCGGATTGCACGAGCTTGGTCGGATGGGGCTGCGCGCCGGGAAGGCGGATCGACTGGAGCGCATAGGGTTCGTAGATCGAGTCAGACAGGCGTGCGCCCTCGGGCGGCGTCCAGTCGACCGGCTCGTAGCTGAGCGGCAGGCCGTCGGGCGCGGCAATGCCGCGAGGCGGCTGCACCCTGGCCGTGCGGGCGAGATAGCCGCGCACCGTGCGGGGCATAGCGCCAGCCACGACGGGCACGCTTGGCAGCGAGCAGCTCATGCGCGGGGGAAGCAGGTTATCCAGCCATTGCAGGAGCGTCGTGACATCGGGCGCGACCCCGGCGGATTCGGGAAAGCGCGCTTTGTCTTCGGCGGGACGCTTGTCGATGACGGTCAGACGCGTCTCGATGGTCGTGCCATGCTTGGCATAGACAGAGCCCGCGATCGCGGCGGTGAACACGATGCGGCCGCGCTCCTGCAACCGGATGAAACTGTCTCGCCAGGCCGGAGCCTCCGGCGAGAAATTGGCGCCGGTGATCGCGACGAGGCGGCCGCCCGGAGCAAGTCGTGCGAGAGCGGAGGCGATGTGCCGATAGGCGGCGTCGCCCATCCGCCCGGAAACATTGGCCATCACCGAGAAGGGCGGATTCATGATGACGACGCTTGGGACGGTGGCCGGATCCAGATGGTCGTCGATCTGGGCCGCGTCGAAGCGCGTGAGCGGTATGGCCGGAAAGAGAGCGGAAAGCAGGTCGGCGCGTGTCTCGGCCAGTTCGTTGAGATCGAGCGTCGCGCCCGCAATCTCGGCGAGGATCGCCAGAAGGCCGGTGCCGGCCGAGGGCTCCAGCACGCGGTCGGCCGGCGTCAGCGCGGCCGCGGTCAGCGCCGCGAGGCCCAGCGGCAGGGGCGTAGAAAACTGCTGAAAGGCCTGCGCCTGCTCGGACCGGCGCGTATGAGTCGGCAAAAGGCCGGTGATTTTGGCCAGAGCGGAAAGCCGCAGAGCCGGCGAAGCGGATTTACGGAAGAGCGCCTTTCCGTATTTGCGCAGGAACAGGACGGTGGCGGCTTCGCAGGCGTCGTAAGCAGTCTTCCAGTCCCAGGCACCGCTCGCGTCAGACGCGCCGAAGGCGGTCTCCATGGCGGCGCGCAGCGTCGCGGCGTCGACCGGCCGACCCTGTTCGAGATGGGGCAGAACCTGCTCGGCGGCGGCAAGAACGGCGCGAGCCGGCGGGGTCTCCGGCGCGAGCGGGAGCGAGGCGGCCTGAGCGGCCGCCTGTGCGGAAGCGTTGTTCATGATGGGAACCTCGGGAGAGCGGAGAAGGACGAGCTGACCGGCGCTCTCTCTCGACCGGACCGGCTCAAATCCGTCCCGGCTGTCCTCTTCCTCTCGGGCGGCGGCCGTCAGGCCCCGCCATCCCGCGATCCCCGCGGTGCGACGGGCATTGAAGTCGTGGCAGGAGAGTGGCGCGCAGAGGAAGTCGCTCGTCCAAGATAAGCAAAGCCGCCCAACGACTTATGTTGATGGACGGCTTATACGGTTTGTCCGGATGCGCCGAAGCTGTTGCCGATTTCGCCTTTTCAAGCTATCTTACTTACGTCTTACATTTAAGGAGGTTCGCCGTGGCCACCGCACAGGATCGGCTGACGACTGTCATATCAACCAAGGGCCAGGTCATTCTGCCCAAGGCGATCCGCGACTTGCGGCATTGGCCCGCTGGCACGCGCCTGACGGTGGAGAGCACGTCGGAGGGTGTGCTGCTGAAACCGGAGCCTGCCTTTGCGCCCGCGACCGTCGAAGCGGTGTTCGGTTCGCTCGCCTTTGAAGGTCGGGCGAAGTCGATTGATGAGATGGACGCTGCGGTCGCGGCGGAGGCGGCGCGGCGTGCGCGCGATTGACACCAATGTCGTCGTTCGTTTTCTGACCGCCGACGACAAGCGCCAGGCCAAGGCCGCACGCGCCGCGATTGAAGCCGGTGATATCTTCATCGCAACGACGGTGCTGCTCGAAAGCGAGTGGGTGCTGCGCAGCGGCTATGGTATTGCGCCGTCTCGGATTGCTGATGGCTTGCGTGGGCTGGCCGGCTTGCCGGGCATTACCATTGAGGAGCCGGCGATCCTGGCGCAGGCGCTCGACTGGATGAGCGAGGGCATGGATTTCGCCGACGCGCTCCATCTCGCCAAAGCCGGTCATTGCAACGTCTTTCTAAGTTTCGATCGCAAGCTGGCCAAACGTGCCAAGGGACGAGCGCCGATCCCCGTCGAGACGCCATGATCATTCAGCGGCGTGCGATGAGGGTCGTGCCGCCTCGCGCCACCATGCGATCCGCTCCTCCCGGCTGGCATTGGCGAGCCTGCGAAGCAGATCGCCATGGCAGGGCAGCGGCGCGCAGAAACAGACGAGGTCGCGACCGCGCAGCTCGTCGAGCGCGCGCAGCAGATGAGTCTGGCTCGCGAGCCAGCGCTCGTATTTCGCGATGACGGTCGCGCGATCACCATCCCGACCAATGCGGAACGGATTGCCCCATTTGCTGCCCCGGCCGATATAGACGGCCCCGGTCGGAACGCCCGACCGATGCTTGTTCAACACTCTGCACATTGCCTCGCCTCCAGTTCGCGTTGCGGCGAACGACGGGCGGAGGGCGGTCAGGCGGCGGGGGTCACGCCAGCGCCCTGGCGCGCGGGAACGGCTTGTCCGTTGACCTGCGTCGCGCCGCCTCCAGCCAGGAAAGCCGCAAGCGCACGGAGGTGTCAGGTGCAGAAGATCGGTCGAACCGTTCGGTCGATAGACGGTCGTTGTTTCGGGGCCAGGCCGAAGGGGCTATGATCGCTTATTCATAAGATGGCGCACCGCGGTTCCGCTGACATCGGGAATGATGAGAGTGCGCCGCCATTGGGTTTCGAGGAGAGCGTGGTGAGAGGAAACACGATCGGGATTGTGGCGGCCGCCTGCCTCGTTATCGGCTTTGTGGCCGGATTCATTCTGCGGCCCGCTATCGCGCCCGCCTCGGCGTCGCCTGCCGCGGCGGCCGGGATCGCACAGCCGACCGAGGAGGAAGCGACGGAGGCCGTGCGCCGACATCGTCTGTTCACGGGGACGGTGCTCTCTCATGCGACGTTGAAGCTCGGCGACTGCTCGCCCGGTGGAATCGGCCCGGGCGTGATGTGCATGACCCAGGTCGTGCTCGACCCGACCAAGCCGAACGCGACGCCGCAGAACCGGGCGATCGGTTTTGCCCGCGTGAACGGCCAATGGGAAGTGGCCGTCTGGTAACGACTGCTATCCGAACCGGCGTCCGTTCTCCGTGAAGGTGTAGCCGTTGGCGAGGATCGCCTCGTCGACGGAGGTGTCGGAGGACTGATACTCATATTCGGCTTCGAGCTGGCGATAGAGCCAGCGCGCCAGATCGCGCAGCGTCTCGATCACTGCATCTTCTGCATCGGCCGTCATGTCCTGCCAGGTCGGGCTGTCGCGCTCGACTCCGATCGCCATGCAATATTCATGGTAGTAGCGATCCCGGTGAACGATGCTGGCATGAAGCTGGTAGAAGTTGCGCCGCTGGACCGCCTGCAGAGCATCGGCAATCCGGTGCAGCTCGCCATCTTTCGGCGCATAGCCCCGAATCTCGCGGGGAGCGGCCTTGGCATAGCGATAGCGCCCTTCAAAGCAGGCCCCGTCGCCCTGACTCCAGAACCCGGAGAAGAAAATGCACGGCTTCTGCCTTGCGCCACCGCCGTAGAGGCGGACCGGGTAAGTTCGCAGCTCTATTCCAAATATGGCGCAGATGCGTTCGAAATCGTCGAAGACGAACTCGAACCAGTCATGCTCGAAGCCGGTCTGCCGATACCATGCGCGGGCTTCGTCTTTGGCGGCGTCCGCGAGCTCATCGAGCTGATAGACGGTGGTTTCGATGATCTCAGGCATCGGGATCGCCTCCATCGAGCACCTCGTCGAGCCAGCCTCCGGTGTAGGTCCACGCCACGGTCTTGCCGGTGGCGAGATCGAGAACATGGGCGCCACCGCCGAACGCGCCGACGCGGGGGCGCGAGCAAGTATTGGCGTATTGGAACCCCCACCGTCCGGTGAGGCCGAACGCGCTGGCACAGCGCTTGACGAACTGGATGACATGCTCCGGGTCGCCGGTGACATCGTCGCGGATCCAGAGGCTGGTGCCGCCATGTTCGGGAACGATGGAAAGATCGAACCCTTCGGATGGCGGATCTTCCGATGCGTTTTCGTCGGACAGGCGGTTGTAGAGATCGAGTGCGCGGGCCGCGTTGTCGAGCGTTCCGACATCGAGCACGCAGGAGAAATGGGTGAAATAGTCGGCCATGAGGGACTCCTGAAACGAAAACGCCCGGCGCGCTGGCCGGGCGGGATTGATGGTGAGATCGGTGGAAAGGGCTGCGGCGCTAATCGTCGAAGACCGGCAAAGCGTCGTTTTCCGGCGCGTCGCGATCGAAGAGGATGTATTCGGCGCCAAGCTGCCGCGCGTGGCCCATGATCGATGCGAGATCAGCGGGCTGATCGGTTGGGGGCGTCTCCTCGACCCAGAGAAACCAGCCATAGGGCGTGGCGGCGATCATCGCCTCGCCGCTTGACGCGAGCGTTTCCAGCCAGGTCCGAGTGCCGGGCGAGACATGCGCCGTCGAGCAATCGAAAAACAGCCGCAGCGGATATTCAGGTTTCATCGCACGTCCTCCAACACGTTTTGGTCCAGCTCGCTTGTCTTGCCTTCGGCCGCAAACGGATCGACGATTTTGTGGATCGGCTGGGCGCGCCCCATCCAGGGCTGCGGACGAATCTGGCGCACCCAGTCGGCGAAGCTCGGAATGAAGCCGAGATCCTCGAGCACATGCTGCTCGCCGATCAGGCGGACAGGGACGATGCGTCCGGTGGAGATCGCGAGCGCCTTTCCAAAGGTGCGTTCCAGCTCGAATATGCCTTGGGCGTGATGGCGCAGCGCGCGGTGCCGGAAGTCCGCTGTGATCAGCTTGGATGGTTCGTCGAACCATTGGTGGAGCGGCAGATAGTCGTCCGCCGTTCCACCCCATTTGCGCACCGAAGAAAGCGCGTGATGATAGCAATGGCCCATTGTCGCCTCCCTCAGAAATCGTGGCTGTAGGATTCGGTGGCGGTGTAGCGCTCGTTGTAGTCGAGCGAGATCGACCGCTCGGCGACGTCGAAAACGAACTCGCCATAGGCGCCGTCATTGTTCTCCCAGCCGCCATGGGTCTGGCTGAGGAAATCATAGGCCATGGTCTCGATCGCCTCGTCGGTGCTGCACAGTTCGCGCTTGACGTCGGGGCTGCCCCAGAGTGCGGACTGAATCTCGATTTTGGCGTCGGGCAGGTCGGCTGGCTGGTCGCCTTTGAAAGCGTCGATCTCTTCGACCTGGCCGCTATCGCCATAGCCATCGAATTTGACGACAACCTGGCTGATACCGGCCTCGGCAAGCAGGTCGAACAGCACTGTCTTGTTGCCCACGAGCAGGCGGCGGGCGGCTTCGTCAAACGCCTTCTGTTTTGCCTCAAAGGCGGCATAATCGATCGTTGGCGTCGGCTTGGGGGTGTCGGTGTCCATCGGAATTGCTCCTGAAATGAAAGCGCCCGGCGCGAGGACCGGGCGTGAGTGGATGGAAAGCGGGGAGACGCGCGGGACGGGGCGAGCCGTCCCGCGCGTCCTTGCGTTATTCAGCAGCGATCGCCGCCGGTTCGTCCGGCTCGCTGAGCTCGCCTGCCTCGTCGTCATCGGCAAGGAATGCAGGCAGCGCTTCGGTCTCGTCGTCAGGCCGGTCCGCCGCGTCCCCATCCAGGGGCGCTAGTCGGAGCGGCTCGGGAAGCCAGCCGCTATCGGCGAGAAGCCTTTCGGCCTCTTTCGCCATGTCACCCTTTTTGAGGTGGTCGATGAGCTGCGCGGCCTGTTCGCCGGCGCCCTCGCGCACCGCTTCGAGGATTCGCGGTTTGGTCACCCGGCCGAGATAATTGCCGACCGTCGGCCGCCACCCGATCGCTACCATGTCGAGACCGAGCGCACGTGCGAGCCGATTCGCCTCATGGATGCGTTGCTGCACGCCATGCTGCGTCGGGCCGGCGCCATAGGGATTGGCCTTTTCGTAGAGCGCGTTGACGCCGAACGACACGCAATGGGCCAGAAGCGCCATGCGGCTCGTCTCGTCGAGGCCATCGATACGATCCCACAAAGCGTCGTCGTCGGTCGGCAGGTCGTTCTTCCACGCGTCCTGGCGTTCTTCGACGGCCTTGGCGGACGCGCTGTCCTTCAGATCGTCCGCCTGCACGGGGAAGAAGACGTGGCGCACCGAAGCCTCCAGGCATCCCGGCGCAGCGATATGCTGGAAGGTATCGCGCACGAGCTTGTGCAGGAGCGCGGTCATCGCGATATGCGGGTTGCCCGCAAGCGCATCGCGCAGCGCGAGGGTGCGATGTGCCGTCAACTCGGTCACCAACCGCTCGGGCAGCGGCTTGATGAAATCCTCCTCTTCGTCATCGTCCTGGGACTCGTCGCCCAGCGTGATCACGGTGCGTTGAACGGTAGCGTCGTCCTCGGAGCCGGGATGGCCGGCGCCCGGTGCGTCAGTCTCCTCGCTGCCGACCGGAGCCTCGTCCTCGGGGCGAACATAGCCGCGATCGACGCTGAGCCGGCCATCATGCGCGATGCTGACGAAAGCGCCGGCCCGCACGACCTCGGCGGGATGGTAGGCGACCGGGCGCGCCTCGAAGCTTTCGAGTGCGGCCTCGATTTCACCAAGCCGCTCATCCACCTCATCGGGCAGTTCGTCCGCTTCGGCATATTCGGATTCGAGGCGGTCATATTCTTCGCCCAGCGCGGTTCGCGTGGCGCGCTCCTCATCGGTCAGGTCGATCGGCGTGCCGGTGAGTTCGCGCAATCCATGGGTGTGGCCATAGGGAAAGTCGGCGGCGACCTGAATCCATTTCCAGCCTTCGCCGGCGATGCTTTCCGCTTCGGCCTTCAGCTTGTCGGCAACGAGCCGTTCGAGCAGCGGGACGTCTTCGACCCATCCGCCGTCGTCATCCTGGAACAGGTCGCGCATGACCGCGCCGCCAGCCTCTTCGTAGGCCTCGAGCGTGACGAAACGCACGCGCCGGTCCGAGGCGCGGACCGTGTTTTCGGTCAGCATGCGGCGGATCTGATAGGGCTCCTTCGACCAGCTATGCTCGATCGCTTCCCAGACTTGCTCCTGGCGCGCGGGATCGGCCGAGACGGTGAAGGCCATGAGCTGTTCGAGCGTCATGGCGTCGTCGGCGTAAAGCTCGAGGAGCTTCTCCGACACGGAGACCAGCTTGAGCCGCTGCTTGACGATGTTGAGCGACACGAAGAAGCGCGCGGCGATCTCCTCCTCGCTCAAGCCTTGTTCGCGCAGAGTCTGGAAGGCGCGGAACTGGTCCAGCGGATGCAGCGGCGCGCGCTGTACATTCTCGACGAGCGAATCCTCCTCGGCCGAGATGTCGGTGCCGGTCTCGCGCACAATGCAGGGGACGGGCGCGGTTCGCGCGAGCCGCTTTTTCTTGGCGAGGAGTTCGAGCGCCCGGAAGCGGCGACCGCCGGCCGGAATCTCGAACATGCCGGTCTCGCCGCCGTCGGCGTCGAGAACCGGCCGCACGTTGAGGCTCTGGAGGAGGCCGCGGCGGGCGATGTCCTCGGCGAGTTCCTCGATCGAGACGCCGGCCTTGACGCGCCGGACGTTCGACTGGCTGAGCACGAGCTTGTTGAAGGGAATGTCGCGCGAGGCGCTGAGGGTGATTTTCTGAACGGCAGTAGCCATCGGGATATACTCCGCGACGGGCGCCGAGAGCCTCTCTCTCGGCTTGAAACCCGTCACGGAAAAAGGGCGGAGCCCTCTTACTCTCTGCGGCGGCGATCCGCCTGGGCGGTACGGAAAGACGCAAGGCCGCAAGCGCGCCGATGCGTAGAACCGGATCGGCGGGATGGCAGGGACGCGCGGCATCAGACGCCGCACAGCCCCTCGCATTCGTTCGGCCAGAGATCGAGCTGGCCGCGATCGGCGTCGGTCGTAAGATCGGCCTTGTCGAGGGGAACGGCGGAGCGATGCAGATAGACCTCACCGCGGATTTTGCGGAAACCCGTGCGAATGTTGCGATCGACCCACACGGCATCGGCCCAGGAGTCGGGATCATGGTCGCGCATGTGCCGCCAATGATCGTCGGAATGAAATGGACAGCCGATGCAGCTACTCCGGGGTGGCCGAGGATAGCCGTTGCGCTTGAGCCAGCGCAGGCAGTCGTGCCGGGTCATGCGGCGTTCGATCAGCGGCCAGCGGTTGACCTGCCACGCTTCGAACGAGGGCTTCATGCGGAGCACCTCGTCGAGCGAGATGCCGATCCATTGTTCAGCGACCGGCGTTGCAGGCGACCGCCGACCGGCGATGCCGAGCAGCTCGCGGACCTTTCGGCGGATCGGCACGATCTTGTAGTCGCCGGTGCATTGGCGGCGGATCATGCCGACGCCTACCCGCTCGGTCTTGAGGATGCGGGCGCCGACGACAACGAGATCGCCATTTGCGTCTTCGTCGTAAACGGGGAGCTCGGTGCCGGCGGGCGTGACATTGCGGGTGAAGGCCGGGATCGAAGCCCAGCGCTCCCCTTTGGCGCCGGCAAGTAGATCGGCGCGCAGGTTGCCGGCCGACACGATGTGGACGGGGAACGGCAGGACGTTGGGCGACTTCAGCCAGGCGAGATGTTCGTAGACCGCCTTGGGCTCCCATCCGGTATCGGCGAAGATGGCGCAGTCGGGCATCGGACCGATCTCGCCATGTGCGGCCATCAAGGCGAGCGTAGTCGATTGAACCCCAGCGCCGAGGCTGAGGACGCGTAGGCGGATGTCCGCCGGCTCTTTGGTCGTCATCGGGATAATCTCCGCGATGGGCGGCCGGGAGCCGGTCTCTCGGCCTTCAACCCATCACGGAGCGAGGCGCGGCCCTCGCACTTGGGAGGACCGCGCCGCGGAACGTCGAAGCGTGAAGACGGAAGCGTGCAAAACCGGAGAGCCGGAAAGCCGTCTCCCCGGTTTTTCGGAAAGTCAGGCTGCCCGGTCCATCAGCCTCTTGGCCTTGGCTTCCATATCGAGGCGGGCGTCCTGATAGGGCTTGTGCCGCGCGACGGCGGTGATGCCTTGCACGAAGTCGAAGACGCTTTCCGGCGGCCGGCCTTCCTCGGCCAGCACGGTCTCGATGATCTTGCCGGTTTCGGCCTTGGAAAAGCCCCGCCGACGCAGGAAATCGCTGCGATCCTCGTCGTTCTTCGCCACGATCCGCTCGCGCGCGGCCCTGATGCCGTTGACGAAAGGCATGGGTGAGGAATCCGCGAAGTTCAGCAGTGCGGGCGCGGCCTCATGGGCGAAGCGGGAGGCTGCATATTTGGAGTGACGGATGGTGATTTCCTCGAAATCCTCCACCCCCCACAGCATCCTGTTCTGGCAGACGGCGCGAAGATAGAAGGACGCGATGCCGAGCGTTTTTGCTCCGACCTCGCTGTTCCAGGCATAAAAGCCGCGGAAGAACAGGTCGGGCGAACCGTCTGGCAGACGCCCGGCCTCGATGGGGTTGAGATCGTCGACGAGGAAGACAAACACGTCGCGATCGGAGGCATAAAGCGTGGTCGTGTCCTTCGCGACATCGACATGGGGGTTGTAGATCCCGGTCGACCAGTCGAGCACACCAGGGACCTTCCAGCGCGTATCGCCGGTGCCATTGCCGGCGATACGCTGGATGGCTTCGATCAGCTCATAGTCGTGGATGCGGCCATAGTCGGGGCCGGTTACGGCGCGCAGCTCGACGCGGCCGTCTTCGATCTCGAAAGTCTTGACCTGCTCGGCTCGATGCGAAGTCAGGCCATATTGCAGATTGATGCCGGCGAGCGCGGCTGGAAGCTGGCGGAGATAGGCAGCCGGGGCGCCGACCAGGCTGGCAAGCTGGCCGAAGCTCCAGTGCGTCGGTGCGATGGGCGCATCAGCGCCCGGCACGATGAGCGCGAGGCGTTCCGGGTCGGAGCGGTTCGCCTCGACCTGGACCAGGGCGCTGTCCACCACACGCGTCTTGCTGCGCTCGGACCGCTCGCGCACGGTTCGCGCGAGGTCGGAAAGGGAAAGAAAGCGTTCGTCGTCGGGGCGCGAGAACCACTCGGACGAGACACGGCCGATCCGCTGGCCGCGGCTGACATCGACCTTGTAGCCGCCATCGGCGCCGCGGTTGGCATCGAGAACCTGCATAGTCATGGGACAAAACTCCATGACGGGCACCGGAGGGCCTCTCCCTCGGCTTTCAACCCGTCACGGAAAATTGGTCCGCACTCTCGCTCTAGGGGGCGTTGCGGGGATCTCCCCGCTTGAAGGGGTCGGCCGAGACTACGGGCTCGGCCGCGGGGGAAATCCTTCCCCTCCAGGTACATGGTTAAAGTGATTTTAAGCTTGGAGGGAAGGTCTTTGTTTACCGCTTGCGACTATTTTGGTCGCATCCCTTGCTATACTCAGGTTCCAGGCGGTTGAACGTTGCTCCGCATTCAAAATCAAATTCTTCGGATGATCGCGAATGGCGAAGGGCTTGATGAGACTGCGCAACAGATTTGCAAAAGTTTCGAGGCGGCCGCGCCGCACCTGATTTGTTCGATCGTAAGCGTCGACCGGGCCGGTCTTATCCATCCACTTGCCGCACCTGGCTTGCCGGCGGACTATTGCGCGGCGCTTGATGGGCTGTTGATCGGGCCGGAAGTCGGCTCGTGCGGTACGGCGGCGTACCGGCGCGAAGGTGTCGTGATCGAGGACATCCGCCGAGATGCGCGCTTCGCGGACGCCGTTGCGCTCCTTGGAGGCCTCGATCTTAAAGCTTGCTGGTCGTTTCCGGTGATCGATACGGATCAAGACGTGGTCGCTGTCCTGGCCGCGTATTGCCGCGATCCGAGAGGACCGCAGGCGGATGAGCGCGAGCTGGCGGAGACCTGTGTCGAGCTGTGTGCGACGGCGCTGCGCCGCCATGCTCAAGCGATCGATCGTGAGCGCCGGGCGACGATTGACGCGCTGACGGGACTTCCGAACCGGGCGGCCTGGAGTGCCGCGCTCGCCAACATCCCCTGCGATGAGCCGGGGTCGTGGGGCATGTTCGTCATTGACCTCGACAATCTCAAAATCGTCAACGACACCTTCGGCCATCTTGCCGGCGATGCCCTGATCCGGGCAGCGGCGAAGCGGGTGGCGCGGGTGATGGCGCCCGACCCCACCTTCCGGCTCGGCGGCGACGAATTTGCGGTCATCATCCGCGCGCCGAGCATGTTGGCCGATCTCGATGCTGCAGCGGAGCGGATTTTCGGTGCGCTGGCTGAACCGGTAAGCTGCGCGGGTCACGCAGTTATGCCGAGCGCGACAATCGGCGGGGCCGTGCTAGGACCGGATGAGGCGACCGCGCTGGCCGTGAACGAGGCAGCGGATTTCGCGCTCTATCATGCCAAGGAGACGGGTCGAGGCGGTTTCGTTCGCTACTGGCCGGGGATCGGATCGCGCATCACACACCGCCGCGACGCGATCCGCGACGTGACACAGGCCCTGGCGGAGGGTCGGATCGAGGCGCATTATCAACCGGTGGTCCGGCTCGACACCGGCGAGATTGCCGGGCTTGAAGCGTTGTGCCGCATGCGCGACAAGGACGGGGCGATCATCGCAGCCGAGGCGTTTCACGAGGCCACCTCGGATGCCCATGTCGCCATCGAATTGACCGGCTACATGGCGCAGACCATTGCGAATGACGTTGCCTGGTGGCGTGATAACGGCCTGCCGATCGGGCATATCGGCCTCAATGTCTCGATGGCGGACTTTTACACCGGCAGCATCCTGCAAAAGCTCGAAGCTGCGTTCGACAGCTCGGACATAGGGCTGGACCGTCTCATTCTTGAAGTCAGCGAGGACGCCTACGCGGGTCGGCGTGACCGTGTGGTGGCCAGGGAGCTCGCGCGACTGCGCGCAGCCGGCGTGCGGGTGGCGCTTGACGATTTCGGCAAAGGCTATGCGTCGCTGACACATGTGCTCGATGTTCCGGTCGACATCATCAAGATCGACCGGACGCTGATTGGGCGGCTTTGGCCGGACGATCCGGGCATGATCATGATCGAGGGACTGATCGAGACAGCCAGGAGGCTGGGGATTGCCATTGTGGCGGAAGGAATCGAGACCGAGGTCGAGGCCAGCCAGCTCTGGGCGATGGGCTGCGAACTTGGCCAGGGGTTTGCGTTCGCGCGGGCAGCCGATCGCGAAACCATGGCGGCGCTGCTGCGCCGGCACGGCGCTGGAGTCCCCGACGCAACTCCGCTTTATGCGGGGAGCATGGCGCCGCACACGGCGCCGGGCCGGCCGGAATGGGCGAAACGCCGCACCAGCGCCGGATAAGCGCAATTGAGATCGAGGCAGGCGGCGGTTAGTCTGCGGCTATGGCAAAGCCTGAGTCTCTGTCGCTTTGCGGCAATCGCCTGCTGGATGCAGCGATCGACCAGTTCGGCCGCATGGGCCGCAACGGTGCAAGCACGCGTGCGATCGCGGCGGCGGCCGGAACGACGATGTCGGCGATCACTTATCATTTCGGCGGCAAGGACGGCATCTATCTCGCCGCGGCCGGGCATATTGCCGACCATCTGGAGCGGGTGCTGGCCCCAAGCCTGGATGGCGCGGCGATGCCGGTCGCGAGCGATGACGAGGCACTCCTCGCGGAGATCGACCGGCTCGTGGCGGCGCTCCTCGATCTGATGCTGGATGAGCGCAGCGCGGACTGGGCGCGCTTTGTGTCGCGTGAGCAACTGGAGCCCACGGAGGCGTTCGAGATTCTCTACGATCGCTTGCTGAAGCGCGTCGGCGAAAGGCTCGCTGCCCTGATCGCTGGGCTCGGGCATGGCCGGTGGGACGATAGCTCGATACGGGTAAAGGCGTTGGCCATTCTCGGCCAGGTTCGAATCTTCGGCACGGCGCCAGGCATGGTGCGGCGGATGACGGGGCTCGATCCGGCCAAACCGGAGGACAAGGCGGCGATCGAGGCGCACTTGCTCGCCGTTTGTCGCGCCGCCGCGCTTGCGTGACGGGCAGCGCCGGTTTGCGGTTGCCGATCTCGAGTTCGGGGCGAGACGGCTCCGACAGTCCCGAGTTCGCCTTGCGACGAACCATCGCCACGTCACATTAACTCAGTCGCTTATGGACAGGTCGTTCGCATATGCCCGGCAGAACAGGTCGGTTGCAGCCCTTATCCGCTCACGGTCGCGCGCAGGATTCGGCTCCTGTCCGAAGCGCCGTTCGAGATCCCCCAAACCGACGCACAGGCTGATAAATAGCTCAGCGGCGATCCCTGGATCCCCGATTCGCAGCGCCTTTGCGTCTTTCATTGCGGAAAGGAGTTTGGAAAGTGCCGTCGTTACTCGGTGCGGTCCTGCGGCGAGAAAGGCGGCCCCCACATCTGGCTCATTTTCCGCCTCGGCAGCGATTTGTCGCTTGAACCGCACCATCTCAGGTTGAGAAATGAAGGTTACAACGGCTTGGCCAAAGGCCGTTAACTGCTCGTCCAGCCTGCCCGCTGCGAATTGGTCGAAGGAAAATTGATGGCGTATCCGTTTACACTCGTCTTCCACCGCCGCGATGAACAGCTCCCGTTTGCCACCGAAATGTTTGTAGACGGTGACCTTCGAGACGTGTGCGTCAGCGGCGATCTGCTCAATTGAAGCCTGGGCCAACCCAATTTCGAAGAAAATACGCTTGGCAGAGGCTATGATTGCCTGGCGCTTTGCGGTGTCGACGGGACGCCCGGCGCGTCGCGAATGATGTTCAGGCATGTTATGCATTCCGGCGACTTGGGCGCTGGGTAGGCTAATAGAGACCCAGCAAGGGGAACGAAAGTGTTAGGGCAAAACGGGTGTGCAATCTTTACTCGGTGACCAAGGGCCAGGTGGCGATTCGCGATCTGTTCGGCGCGATGAACGACTATTCTGGTAACTTACCGTCAATGCCGGGTGTATTTCCTGATTATTCGGCGCCGATCGTGCGTCGCTCGATCGATGGCGCGCTCGAACTGGCGCTGGCCCGCTGGGGGATGCCGTCGCCGGCGTTCGCGCTCAAGGGAAAGCGGGTGGACAAGGGCGTCACCAATATCCGTAATACGGCGAGTCCCCATTGGCGGCGATGGCTCGCGCCTGCAAATCGGTGCCTCGTGCCGTTCACATCTTTTTCCGAACCCGCGCGCGGTCCCGATGGAAAGTCCGAGCCGGTGTGGTTTGCGCTGGACGAAGAGCGCCCACTCGCTTTCTTTGCGGGGGTGTGGACCAGTTGGAGGTCGACCCGCAAGCTCGCGGAAGGCGAGGTGAGCTGCGATCTCTATGGATTTCTGACCACCGACGCGAACGAAGAGGTCGGCGCCGTCCATCCCAAGGCCATGCCGGTGATTTTGACGGCAGCGCGAGACTGGACGCGTTGGCTCTCTGAGCCGTGGAACGAAGCGCGAGCGCTACAGCGACCCTTGCCGGACGGGTCGCTGCAGACTGTCGCGCGGGGCGAAAAGGAAGATCCAGCGCGATTGGGCTGAGCATGCGGCAGCGGGCGGCGGTCAGCTCGCGGATTGACGAGGGTTTTGGGTGCCCATCGCGGCAAGAAGGGTATCGAATATGTATGATCCGATCGTTCAGGAGTTGGTGGAACCGAGCAGCGAAAGGCGCTTCCTCGGGGAGCGAACCCAATGTCGTTATTGCGGCGTCACCGGCGCGGGTGTTTTCGGAAGCCGGACCAATGCGCATGCGCTGCCGGCTGCGCTCGGCAACCGAACATTGTTTGCACTCGATGAATGCAAGGCGTGCAATGCGAGATTCTCGATTTATGAAGATGCCCTATGCAAGGCGGTCGGTCCGTTCCTGACCCTTGGCGGTGTACGCGGGCGCAATGGCGTGCGCCAGACCGGTCAGAGCCGGTCGCGATCAACAGTACGCCATGCTATTGTGAACGGAAAGCGCCAGCTCAGCGTCGCTGCCCAGGGCGATGCCAACGCGCTGGTGGACATCGACAAGGCGACGGGACAGCTCAAGCTGACGATGCCGGTAGAGGGCGATGTCTTTGTGCCCCGCTATGCCTATAAAGCCTTGATGAAGATCGGTCTGTCGATGCTGCCTGGCGCGGAACTGCCGAGGTTCTGCAAAGCCATTGCCAGCCTGGCAGATCACGATGCCGAGCCGCATAAGGGGCCTTTGTTGGTCGGGTTTTCGCATGCCTATGTCGGAAACTCGCCACCAGCGCTTGCCGGAACGCTGCTGCGCCGACGGGACGCGACGGCCCCTTTGCCCTATATGATTTTTGTGCTGATGGCAGGATCGGTGTGCTTTCAGATTTGGCTGCGCTCGGACGATCTTGATGAGCATGTGCCCGAGGTGGGGCGGCTTGGTGTCCGGTTCACCGCACAGCTCCCCAAGCCGGAAGGAGGATATTTGCCGATCGCGTTCAGTGATCCGCTGCAGTTTGACTGGTCGGCGCTGACATCCGCCCTGCAGCCCTTCGAAGCGTTCGAACTGACGTTCGACCCGCGAACGACCGCGGCGAGTTTCAGGCCAATCGCCCGATAGTGAGAGTGGGCACTGCCGCCATAGCAACCGGCTTACTGGAAATCCCGCGACTTCACCCTGATTTCGCTGATGTGGCGATGGGGATCAAACATGTCCCGCGGCCGGAGTCCCTTGGGAGGAAGGCTCCGGCCATCCGGCGTGGGCGGTCCATGGTGGACTTCGTCGCCGCCGTCATGTGGAAGCGGAAAGGCTGCGTCGCGCGCACCGATGCTTGCGAGGCTGGCGGACCAATCGGTCAATCGGTGGGCTACGAGGTGAACGACTTCACCCTCGCGCTGAATACGGCCATGCACCGCCATCATCGTCGCCCCGAGCACGATACGGCGATAGCGCTCGAATATCTTCGGCCAGATCACCAGGTTGGCGATGCCGGTCTCATCTTCGAGGGTGATGAACATGACCCCTTTGGCACTGCCTGGCCGCTGCCGCACGAGGACGATGCCGGCGGCCTCAAGCCAGCGTCCGTCACGTTCCTCCATGGCCTGGCGACAGGTGACGATCCGGCGCTGAGAGAGATTGTGCCGCAGGAAGGCGACCGGATGATTGCGCAGCGACAGGCCGAGATGGCCGTAATCCTCTACCACCTCGCGGCCCGCTGTCATCATCCGAAGCGCAACCGGGGGCTCGTTGCATTCGGTGCCGCTTCTATCCTCGCGTGCGGCGGCCGCCGCAAAGAGGGGAAGAGGTTCGTCGCGCAATGCCCTGATCGCCCATAGCGCCTCACGGCGGGCAAGGCCGAAGGCCGAGCGGAACGCATCGGCTTCGGCGATCCGCGTGAGCGCTGAAACCGGAACACCTGCGCGTTTCCAGAGGTTGTCGATGCTGACGAAGGGCTCGTCGCCACGCGCCGCAATGACGGCCGCGGCATGGGCATTGGCGAGGCCCTTTACCATGCGCAGGCCAAGCCGAACGGCGAAGAGGGTTTCGTCTTCGGTTGGCTCGAGGCGGCAGTCCCAGCGCGAAGCGTTGATGCAGACGGGACGAATTTCCACGTCATGATCGCGCGCGTCGCGGACGATTTGGGCCGGCGCGTAAAAGCCCATGGGCTGAGAACTGAGCAAAGCCGCGCAGAAGACGTCCGGGTGCCAGCATTTGAGCCAGGCGGAGGCATAGGCGATCAGCGCAAAAGAGGCTGCGTGGCTTTCCGGAAATCCGTAAGAGCCGAAGCCTTCGAGCTGCTTGAAGGTCCGTTCGGCAAAATCGGCCTCATAGCCATTGGCGACCATGCCGGCGACAAGCTTGTCCTTGAACGCCGAGACGCCGCCGGTAAATTTGAACGTGGCCATCGACTTGCGGAGCATGTCCGCTTCGCCCGGCGTGAAGCCTGCGCATTCGATGGCAACCCGCATCGCCTGTTCCTGGAAGAGCGGCACGCCGAGCGTTTTGCCGAGCACCTTTTCCAGCTCGGGCTTGGGATAATGAACCTCCTCCAATCCTTCACGGCGGCGCAGATAGGGATGCACCATGTCGCCTTGAATCGGGCCGGGACGGACGATCGCGACCTGCACGACAAGATCATAATAGGTCCGGGGCTTCAGACGCGGCAGCATCGACATCTGCGCGCGCGACTCGATCTGGAAGCTGCCGAGTGTGTCGGCCTTGCGGATCATTGCATAGGTGCGCGGATCCTCGGCCGGGATGGTGGCGAGATCAAGCCGGATGCCCTTATGCTCAGCAAGCAGGTCGAGGCCGCGCTTCATGCAGGTGAGCATACCAAGCGCCAGGAGATCGACTTTCATGAAGCGCAGCGCGTCGATGTCGTCCTTGTCCCACTCGATGACCTGCCGGTCGACCATCGCCGCGGGCTCGATCGGCACGAGGTCGTCAAGCCGGTCATGGGTGAGAACGAAGCCGCCTGGATGCTGCGACAAATGCCGCGGGGCGCCCATGAGCTGGCGGGCGAGATCGAGCGTGAGTTTCAGGCGCCGGTCGGCGAGATTGAGATTGAGCTCCTGGAGATGGCGTTCGGCAACGCCATCCTCCGACCAGCCCCAGACCTGGCCGGAGAGCGTCTTGATGAGGTCTTCGGGAAGACCAAGCGCCTTTCCGACGTCGCGCAGCGCGCCCTTGGTGCGATAGCGGATGACGGTCGAGCACAGCGCGGCGTGACCGCGACCATAGGTTTCGAACACCCACTGCATGACGATCTCGCGGCGTTCATGCTCGAAATCGACGTCAATATCGGGTGGCTCGCGGCGTTCCTCCGAAACGAAGCGCTCGAAGAGGAGGTCGTTACGACCCGGATCGATCGACGTGATGCCGAGCACATAGCAGACCGCCGAATTGGCGGCTGAGCCGCGCCCCTGGCAAAGGATGTCGCGCGAACGGGCGAAGCGGACGATGCTGTTCACCGTGAGGAAATAAGGGGCATAGTCGAGCTTCTCGATCAGGTGCAGCTCATGCTCGATGGTGGCGCGCACGCTGTCGGGCAGACCTTCAGGATAGCGCTCGGCAGCGCCTGCCCAGGTAAGCGTTGCAAGGGTCTGTTGCGGAGTCAGGGCCGGATCGTCCCGCTCCTCGGGATATTGATAGGCGAGTTCGTCGAGAGAAAACTGGCAGCGCTCGGTGATCTCGATGGTCCTTGCGAGCGCTTCGGGATAGCGACTGAACAGGCGGTGCATTTCCTCTGGCGGCTTGAGATAGCGGTCGGCATGGCGCTCGCGGTGATCGCCGAGATCATCGATCGTGACATTGTGGCGGATGCAGGTGACGACATCCTGCAGGATGCGCCGGCCCGGCTCATGGAAGAGGACGTCATTGGTGATGACCGTCGGCACGCGCATCTGAATGGCGAGATTGGCGAGGTCGTGGAGCCGGAGCTGGTCGTTGGGGCGTCGCCTGAGGGTCAGCGCCAGATAGGCGCGATCGCCGAAGGCGTCGCGCAGCCGCCGGAGCCGCAATCCGCATTCGTCATCGGCGCGATCGGGCACCAACACCGCGAGCAGACCGTCTCCGTAAGTGGCGAGATCCGCCCATTCGAGATGGCACTTCGCCTTGCCGGCCCGGCCCTTGCCGAGTGACAGAAGACGGCAAAGCCGCGAATAGGCGGTACGGTCTGTCGGATAGACGAGCACCGACATCCCGTCGGCCAGATCGAGGCGGCAACCGACAATGAGGCGGACGCCCGTGGCTTTCGCCGCCTCATGGGCGCGCACGATTCCGGCCAGCGAATTGCGATCGACGACGGCGAGCGCCTTGATGCCGATTGCGGCGGCCTGGCCGAAAAGCTCGTCGCACGACGAAGCACCGCGCAGGAAGGAGAAATGCGAGGTGACCTGCAGCTCGGCGTAGCGGGGGCCGGTCACCCGAACACTCCATGCAGAAACCAGCGGTGCGAGCCCGTGGCCGCGTCCTCGCCGTCGCCGGCGCGATAGATCCAGTACCGTTCGCCGGCATCATCCTCGACCCGGAAATAGTCGCGCACCGCGGTGAGCTCCGCGTCGCGTTTCCACCATTCGCCGAAGACGCGCTCGGGGCCGTCGGCCCGTTTTACCCGCCGCCGCACGCCGCGCCAGGTGAAGGAAACCGGCGGATGATCGGGCAGAAGCGCCACGGTTTCTATAAGCTCGGGCCGGGGGAGCAGGCGCGATGGCCTCGGCCAGTGATCGGGCCAAGTCGCTCCGGTCTCCGGAGCCGCCGCCGGTATCCGGCAGACCGCACGCTCCGGTACGTCGCTTGCGATGGGGGCAAGGCGGTAGATGGCGCGCTCGCCGACGCGGTTCATCAGCGTATCGACGAGACCGGTGACGTCCGGTGTTTCCTCCTCGATCAGTGTGCTGACCGATTGCCGGCATTCCAGCGGCTCGGCACTGGTAGCGGCAAGGATCATCACCTCGATGCCGAAGCCGGGGTCGATGGTCTCGATCTTATCGCAGAGAAGCCGGGTCAGGCGCGTCGCATCCCGGACAGGTACCGCCATGCCGACCCGAACCACTTGTGCGCGGTTGTCGACCCGCTGGCAGAGGAGATCGAGCCGGCGAGCGCCGAGACCGCGTGCCTCCAATGCTGCACAGAGCACTCCGACCAGCTTGCCGATATAGCGGGCGATGGTCTCGGCCGCACCGATCGGCTCGGCGAAGGCGCGGCGGACCTCGATGAGATCGGGCGACTGCACCCGCTCGATCGGCTCCGACAGCACACCGGACGCCTGGTCGAGCCGACGTCCGAGTTCGGGGCCGAAGCGCAGGGTGAGCGGCGCGCGCGGTTGCGCCAGCAAGTCGCCGATGCGCTCGAAGCCGAGCACGCGCAAATCGGCCACAATGACGGCCGGCAGTCGGAGCGCTTCGAGCGGCAAGGCCATCAGCGGCGCCGTGCCATGTCCCCGCGCTGCCACGGTGACAGGTTCGCTGGCAAAACGCGCTAGCGCGTGAGCAGCGCCCCAATTATCGGCGATGGCCGCGCGTGCGGCCACACCCGACATGGCGAGCCGGCCGATCAGTGTTTCCAGCATGATCTGTTCGCCGCCATGCAGATGATCGGCGCCGGTGGTGTCGATGACGATGCCGTCCGGCGGATCGGCGGCGGCAATCGGCGCGAAACGCTGGAGAATCCAGACGGCAAGCCGTTCGAGCGCCTCGGCATCTGCGGCGGGCTCGGCATCCTGCATGACGAGGTCCGGCACCAGCGCCTGGGCCTTGGCCGCGGGCGTGCCCGCGCGAAGGCCGGCGGCCAGTGCGGCGGCATCCGCCGCCATCACGACCCGCCTGTTTCCTTCCCGGCCAACCAGGACGAGCGGCGCCTCAACCGGAGGCGCCGCGTTGCCAGCCTTCCGCCGCACCCGGTCGGTGGACCAGGTCGGCAGGAAGAGCGAGACGACCCGCTGCATCGCATGCCTCCAGTTCGAAATCCGCGCTCTCGCCCGCACGGGCGCGAATGAGTTCAACCAGCCAGCGGTGCCGGCCGACGCCGGGCACCGGCAATGCGGTCGATGGCAGTGCAGACACGCGCCAGCGTGTCATTGCGGCGGTGGGCTGGCCGAAATCGGCGGTTTCGGTTTGCCGGCGCCAGCGGCGCAGGGCGATGCCAATCGATTGACTTCCCTCGGCCGCGAGCTGGAGACGGCGCGACGCGGTCAGGGACAGGTGCGCGATCTCGGCAACGACGGCGCCAAGTCCACCATGCCGCAGCCCTTCCTCCATACAGGCGAGAACGGTCTTGTCGTCGCCGGCCTCCACATAGATCACCCGATCAGGGGCAAGACCCGCTTGGGCGAGCGCTGGCGCGAACAGATCCGGCCTGGTCACGCACCAAAGAACCTTGCCTTTGCTGCGTGCGGCTATTCCTGCCGCAAAGAGCGCTGCCGCCGCGCCATCAACCGCGCCATTGCCGCCACCGGCGACCTCGTGAAGCGCACCGATGGCTAGGCCACCGCCCGGAAGGCGCGAGTCCACCTCGGCTATCCCGAACGGGAGCGCCGTTCTCGCGCGTCGTTGCCGGCCTTCGATTTGGGCGATTTGAGCGCGTAGCGACTGTATGGCGGACGTGGACCGCACGTTCGTTGTGGGAACCTCCTGCGAGATACTCTGGTATGTTCACTATTTGTTCTACATTCCCGATCGAGGAGTCAAGCATTGCGTCAGCGTTCCCCCTTCCCGGGTCGGCCTTAGCGATGCAGACCTTCGCATGATGGAGGCTAAAGGGAGACCTCTTATTTCGACTGGCGCATAGGCAGGGGTGGTGCATGTTCATCACGCCGCTTTCCTTTCTGTCGCGACCTGGAAGCCAGCCTTTTCTTGGGTATCCAGCAATTGGGCGATTTCCTGACATGTACGGGTGACAGCGAGTTTCAACGCCTCGTCGATATGGACGTAACCCTGCGTAACGCTCTGAGCGGCATGGCCGAGAAGCGCTCGAATGGTGAGTTCGGAAAAGCCGAGATCGCCGGCCACGCTGCCGAAGGTGTGACGTAGCGTATGCGGAGTGACGTTTTCGATGCCGACAGTTGCACATAGCCGAGCAAGGCAGGCCTTCGCTGCCGTATAATGACCTTCGCCGACGTCAGACGGGAATACATATGGGCAGCCCTCACGTATGGGCTGATCGGCGGCAAGCTTGGCGGCAGATGGTCCGATCGCCCGAATTTGTGCATCGCCTTTTGTGTCCGGAAAGCTCACATATCCGGGCTCTTCGTGCAGCCAATCGCGTTGAAGTCCCTGCGCCTCCGAAATGCGAAAGCCTGTGAGAAGCAGGAATCGAACGATTGCAAGGGCGACGGGATGTTCGCCATTGCGCGCAGCATGACTCATGGCCCTTCCGAGCTTCTTGATCTCCGTGGTGGAGAGGCGCCGCTGTTTCCGGTTGCCGGCCAGCTTCCGTGCGCCCCTGCTCGGATGATCCGCTATCCGATCGAGGCGGGCGCCATGGTTGAGGATGCTCTGCAAGGTGGCAACGCTTCGGGCAGCAACACCGGGTCCGCCTGTCGTAATCCCACCTCGGCCTTTTCCCCTCGGCTTGGCTGTCTTTCCTGCTGCAATATCGGATTGCATCGTTTCGATATCTATGACTTTGAGAGTGCGGACGATGCGCTCTCCGAGAAGAGGCTTGATGTGCGTCTCGATGCGGCTCTTGTCCATTGACAGAGTCGATTTCTTGATCGCGCGATTGCGCCGACCCAATATGCGTCCAGCCTCGGCCTCCTCGAGATACCAATCGCAAAGGGCCGCGACCGTGACTTCGTCTTGAGGGTTGAGTGCGATTTCAGCGGGATCGTCCCCGGCAGCAACTGCCCCCAATTTGATCTTGGCTTGATCGCGCGCATTTTCGACCGTCATCACGCCGTAGCGGCCGACATTGATCCGCCGGCTTTTTCCGCTGGCATTTCGATACTGAACGATAAAGGTCTTTATGCCGGCTTTGGTCACTCGCACGCCAAAGCCCTTCAGCTCACCATCCCATAAGAAGGCCTGGCCCGAGGCAGGGGCTTTCAACGCATCTACAGCTTTCTTTGTTAGTTTGACCATCTTGGCACCGCCCTAGTCATCTGCTTACATAGACAGCAGCATAACAGCCGTGTAAGCAATATGTAAGCAAAAAGAAGGAAAATGCGGGCGGCTGCCGGTGGTAAGCGGCGGAGTCATCGTAACAGATTCTTTGTTTTTAAGTATGTTAGGTGGGTATCGGCGGTTCTAGCGAAGAGCAAGCTGGACCTTGCCAAGGTTGGGGTCGAGGGTTCGAATCCCTTCGCCCGCTCCAGTTTTTCCAGGAAAACCAATAGTTTGCGAGTCGCGGCGCAGGGGCGGGATGCCGCTTATTTGCGTCAGTTCACCACCAGTTCACCACCAAACGCGCGTGCCAACGGAAACTCATGGCTATTGTGGCGGAGTATGGAGGGGAACGTCTTCCCCTGCCGGTGAGCCGCGTTCCGCGTCTCCCCGGACCCCTTCGTACGGGACTGCCGCCCCGTAACGCCCCGCCAGAGGAAGAGTAAGGCCGGTTGGCCGTGACGGGTTGAGGGCAGCGAGAGAGGCTTGCTGCCGGCCCGTCGCGGAGAAGCTGCGATGGCACATGCACGCCACCGTTCCGCCAGAGAGCGGACGAACCTTTACGAACAGATCACCAACCGGATTATCGCCGAACTGGAAGCGGGGCGCATCCCCTGGGTCCAGCCCTGGGGATCGGCAAAGGCCAGCGTCGGTATGCCCTACAATGCCGTCAGCGAGCGGCGTTACAGCGGCATCAATATTCTCACGCTCTGGGATGCGATCGTCTCGCGCGGCTTTGCGTCCCACGCCTTCCTGACCTTCCGACAGGCCATCACGCTTGGCGGTAATGTCCGGCGCGGCGAGCAGGGCATCGGCGTCATTTACACACGCCGCTTCATCCCGCGCGATGAGCACCGCCGCGCCGACATCGAAGGCCGCGAGCCTTCGGGCGGCATTCCCTTCCTCAAGTGGTTCACCGTCTTTTCGGTTGAGCAATGCGACGGGCTGCCCGCACATATCTGCGAACCGCCACCGCCTATCCCGGAAGGGCTTATCCTTCCGCAGGCAGAAGCGCTGATTGCGGCGACCGGCGCCGACTTCCGCATCGGCGGTCCCTCGGCATTCTATTCGCCGACGCGCGATTATGTGCAGGTGCCACGGCCTGATGACTTCTTCGACCCCGTGAACTGGCACCGGACGGCGTTTCACGAGCTTGGTCATTGGGTCGGCGGCGCCACGCGACTCAATCGGGATCAGAGCGGTGTCTTCGGTTCCGTGGCATATGGAAAGGAAGAGTTGTGCGCGGAGCTGACGGCATCGTTCGTCTGCGCCGCCCTCGGCATTACGCCCACGGTCCGGCATGCCGACTACATTGGCTCCTGGTTGGAGATCATTCGCGGGGACGATCGCGCGATCCTGCGCGCCGCCAGCGCTGCCTCGAAGGCCGCCGACTACCTGCTCGCCTTTCGCGCCGAAACTGAGATCGCCGCCAATGACGATGACCCCGATCCCGACCCGGATGGATCGATGGCCATGGACGGGAGGATCGCGGCATGATCCTCGTCACACCTGAATTGCGCGACCAACTGCGCGCCAATCACCGCGCCCGCTGCGAGGCGCTTCGCCGCGGCGAACGCGCGCCGGACCTGATGCCGGTGGTCCGCTTCTTCAATCCCCTTGGCCCCGCCACCTGGCTCGCCACGGAGCTGGATGAGGACGGGATTCTCTTTGGCCTCGCCGATCTCGGCTTCGGCTGTCCGGAACTGAGGAGCTTTGCGCTGGAGGAACTGGAATCGATCCAGCTTCCCTTCGGTCTCGGCATTGAGCGCGATATCCTTTTCGAGAGCGAGTTTCCGCTCTCGGTTTATGCCGAGGCCGCTTCCCGCGCCGGATCGCTGGTCGAGGGCGAACGGAACCTCCACGGTGACGCGCCGGATGCGGACGGTAGCCTCCGTTAGCCGAATGTGCGCGTGCGCGATCATGACCGTTCATGAAGCCGACCGGATCATCTGACGCGGCGTGAGAACAGTCTACAAAACGAATATCGCTCGACCAGGCCCAAAGGCGCGAGAACTCGACAAATTGTTCACTGGCACTGGTTACCATAGCGGTGTTTGTCAGAGGAGGAATGAAGCGTGGAGCTGATGCAAATCAGTGCCGATCCATCCCGTCATGTTGCGCGGTTGCCCGACCTTGACGTGGCGGTTCGGCGGATATTCCCGCTCGGCCGTTTCCTCGACGTCCTTCGGTCGAAGGCAATGGGATTGGTCGCGCCCCATTCCTGGGAAGATCCGCGCGAGGATCCGGTAGCCTTGTGCATGCTGGAGGGAAGCAAGCTCTCTCCGCCGAAGGGACAACAACCGCTCTCCGCCTATCTGGCGCCGGTCTGGGCGCAATGCTGGTCGCTCAATCCCGGTTCGGACACCTTGCTTCGCGCTTATTCGCGCGTGCGGATTGATCCACAAAGCCGGCGGAACAGCGATCCTGATGCGGAGGGCGTCATCGTCACAACGACCGTCCGGCATCTGTTGTCGGCAGCGGAAGGCTGGCATGCCGACGGTGCCGATAGTCATTTCGTGATCGGCGGTGTCGACTATGTTGAAGACAGCGAAATCGGCCAGCGCATTGTCAATGCGTGCAACACCGACGGGTACGGACCTGCCTTCTTCCGGACCGTGCCGGGACGCGCCGAATCGCTCCTTTGGAAGCGGATATATTTCTCACATGAGCAGGAAGTGCGGCTGATGCTGATCGCACGTACCTGGCCGAAGGATCAGTCGGTGCCTCAAGTTCGCAACGTCCGGGTTGATCCGAACAGACTCTTCCACAGCATCAGTTTCGATCCCCGGCTCATCTCCTTCGAGGCAAAGGAGCGGGAGGCCGAGGTGCGCGATGCAGGCTATAGCGGTGAAATTCGACCGGACCAAAGCTATCAGAAGATCGTCAATCTGCTGGAAATGCGCCGGGACTGGCCCGATCCCTGACAGAATTATTTCCCATCAATCTGGTCGATCAGGCGCTGGACTATCCCGATCGGCGTGTCGTCGATCGGCCGGATGGTCTCGCCGCAACCTGGGCACTCGACCGTGCGCTCCAGTCGCAAAGTCCGATAGCTGACGCTGAATTCCCGCCCGCAGACCGGGCAATCGGCCTGTGCCCTGATGCCGTCCAGATCATTGGCCATGGCGCGTCAATAGCACAGCCGGACCAGCGACACCAAAGGCCGAGACCGCCCGCCTGCGGCGGGCGCGAGAGGAAGAGGAAGGCCGGGGGCCTACGTGACGGGCTGGTAGCCGGGAGAGAGTCTCGCGGCGGCCCGTCATGGAGAAGCCCCATGGCCAAAGCGCCTCAGAAACTCGTCCTCAGCGGCTCGCGCGACATTCCGTTCGACCGCCTGCATCTGTCCCAGTCCAATGTCCGCCGGGTGAAAGCCGGCGTATCGATCGGCGAGCTGGCGGAGGATATCGTCCGCCGCACGCTGCTCCAGAGCCTCAACGTGCGGCCCATCCTCGACGCGGATGGCGAGGAGACCGGCCAGTTCGAAGTGCCGGCCGGTGGCCGGCGGTTCCGCGCGCTCGAACTGCTGGTGAAGCAGAAGCGGCTCGCGAAGGACGCGCCTATTCCCTGCGTGGTCAAGGCAGCCAATGATGTCGTCTCCGCCGAAGAAGACAGCTATGCGGAAAACACCTTCCGCGAGCAGCTTCACCCTCTCGACCAGTTCCGCGCCATGCGGGCGATGGTGGACAAGGGCCAGGATATCGAATCGATCGCCGCACACTTCCTGGTGACGCCGGCCGTCGTGAGCCAGCGGCTGAAGCTCGCCAAGGTCTCGCCCAGGCTGCACGAGGTCTATGCCGAGGACGGCATGACGCTGGAGCAGCTCATGGCCTTTTCCGTCTCCGATGACCATGAGCGCCAGGAGCAGGTCTGGGAACTGCTTGCTCACAGCTACAACCGGTCGGGCGCCTATATCCGGCAGAAGCTGACCGAGAACAGCGTGCGCGTCGCGGACAAGCGGGTGCGGTTCGTCGGGGTCGAGGCCTATGTCGAGGCCGGCGGCGGCGTGATGCGCGACCTGTTCGAGGAGGACGATGGCGGCTGGCTGACCGATCCCTCGCTCCTCGACCGGCTGGTCACCGAAAAACTTCAGGTCGAAGGCGAGAAGATCGGCACCGAGGGCTGGAAGTGGGTCGCGACCGCCGTCGACCTGCCCTGGGGTGTTACCAACGGCCTGCGCGAGATTGACGGCGTGCCAGTCCCGCGCACTCCCGAGGAGGAGGCGCGGCTCGCGGAACTGGAGGCCGAGGCCGAGAAGATCGAAGCGGAATGGTCCGACGACCCGAATGTGCCGGACGAGGTGCATGAGCGCATTGCTGCCATCGATGTCGAGATCGGCGCGCTGGTCGAGCGACCGCTGACCTTCGACGCGCAAGAGATGGCGCGAGCCGGCGTGTTCGTCTCGATCGAGGTCGATGGATCGCTCTGCATCGAGCGCGGCTATGTCCGTCCCGAGGATGAGCCGGTCATCGAGAGCGAAGACGGTGAAGCCGATGCCGTTTGCGGCGTCGACGGCGCATCTGCCGGAGTGGAAGGCGATACGCTGGCCGGCACGACCGAGACCAATGTCGTGCCGATCGGCACGACATCTGGCGGGGATGACGAGGAGGATGGCGAAATCCTCAAACCCCTTCCCGATCGCCTCGTCGCTGAACTGACCGCCTGGCGCACGCTTGCCCTGCAGGATGCCTTCGCGCAGAACCCGTCCACGGCCTTCGCGGCGGTGCTGCACGCTTTCGTGCTCAGCACCTTCTACACCTACAGCCGCGAATCCTGCCTGGAACTGGCGCTCAGCAAGGTGTCGTTCGGTTTCGCGCCCTCGGGCTTGCGCGACGGCGCGCCGGCCAAGGCGATTGCGGAGCGCCACAAGCGCTGGGCCGACCGGCTGCCGGACAGCGACAAGGATCTGTGGGACGCGTTGCTCCAGTTCGACGGGGCCGAACAGGCCGCCCTGTTCGCGCATTGCGCCTCACAGGCATTGAACGCGCAAGCGGAGGTGGTGCCCAAGTATGACAATGGCCGCATCTCGAAGCACAGCATCGAGCGGCGCATCGCGCACAGCCATGTCCTCGCGCGGGCCGTCGGCCTCGATCTGGTCGGCGCGGGCTGGCGTCCGACGGTCGAGGGCTATTTCCGCAGCGTGACCAAGCCGCGCATCCTCGCCGATGTCGCGGAGGCCAAGGGATCGAAGTTCGCCGAAATGATCGACCATCTCAAGAAGGGCGACATGGCGAACGAGGCCGAGCGGCTACTGGAGGACGCCAGTTGGCTTCCCGAGCCGATGCGGACGCCCGAACTGCTCGATGCGCCTGCCGACGATCCGGCAGCGGAGATCGACGCCGCCGAACTGCCGGCCTTTCTCGATGACGAGGTGCAGCCGGTCGATGTTGATGATGACGACGGTGAAGCCGTCGCAGCAGCTGCCTGATGCCTGGGCGGGGCGGTTTCGGCCGTCCCGTCCATCCCCTCTTCCATCATTCGAGCCCGGCGTATTTCGCGTCGGGCTTTCGCATTTTCAGGAGACATAGGATGCAAACTTCCCAGATCGATACCGCGACGCCGGATGAACTAGCGCCCGTCCTGCTGCTCGCCCTCGGGCGGCTTGGGCAGCTTGGCCGCCCCGGCGCCATCACCCTCGCGCGGCGACTCGAGGACGACGACGCAGATTTCGACGAGGCGGCCGAATGGATCGCCGACATCGCCTCCGGTGGCCTTCGGGAATGACCCGGCACCGCCATTCATCCTGTTTTCGTCAATCCCCAGAAGCCCGGCCCCTGCGCCGGGCTTTTGCCTTTCAGGAGATCCGCAATGACCGACGCAACCCAGCCCGCCATCGACATGGCGGCAATCATGCAACGTTTCTCGCAGTGGGAAGCCGACGCCGCAAAGCTCGTTCCCGAAAACAAGGCAAGGCTGTTCGCCTGCCTCGCTTCGGCGGGCATCACGCTCGTCACCGTCACCTTCGATGGCTATGGCGATAGTGGTCAGATCGAGGATGTCGCCGCCTTCATCGGCGATCAGCCGGCCGAACTGCCCGGCGGCACCGTTGACGTGATGAGGCTGGATCATGGCGCCGACCAGCCTGTGGCCAACCATCTCTCGCCAAGCGAAGCCATCGAGGATCTTGCCTACGACTTGCTGCGTCAGACGCATTGCGGGTGGGAGAACAATGACGGCGCTTATGGCGAGTTCACGTTCGACGTGACCGCCGGGACGATCACGCTCGATTATAATGAGCGGTACACCGCGTCCGAAACCTACGCGCACGAATGGTGAGGAGGCGATGATGGGACATTGTTATCACCATGCGCTTTCTTCGGTCCGCAAATGGGGCGGCGAGCCGGAAGACTATCTGCCGCTCCACCAGTGGTTCGACGAATCCAAGGCGATCACTGCGGATTTCCGGCACCGCGCACTGCGTCATCACGCCGAGGGCATCTTCATGCTCGAGCGCTTCTTCGGAACGACGATCACCGTCTCGACGGGGCGCGTAATTCCCGTTCGCCTTGTCGGGGAACAGCATGTTCGCGAGGATCTGGGGTTCATCCCGAGCTTCGCCGACTGGGTCCGTTGCATCCGGCCCGAGCCCTGGATGGGCCGTGCGCAGCCGATCCACCGCGACCTCGATCCGTTCGAGGCCGTCGCCGCCTGAAAAGTGGCGCCCACGCATTGTCAAACAACCACTGCCCTCGGCGCCCATCGCCGGGGGCAAAACATATCAAGGAGCCAGACGATGGCCGACTATTACACTCCGACCGTGGTCGAACCGTTTATTCCGCTCAGCGCCATGCTGCCGATCGAACGCCTGTTCCTCGCACAGGTGTTCGATGAGGAAATCGCTGACGAGACCGCCTATTACTACAGCGAGGACGGTGCCAACGACCTTATCTTCCTGCCCGCTGCCGACGTCCGTGCGGCCCTTGACGGGGCCAAGCCCGACACCAGCCGTCTTGCACAAGAGCTGCTCGACGAGCAGCCCGATGCGATTCTTGGCGAGGATGACATCGAACTCGACATGTGCGGCGACCTCTGGGCCGACGTGTTGCAGGACATTGTGCGCCGCTCGCCAGACCTCGATCAGCTGACTGTGACGATGGCCTTCACCTGTTCAAAGATGCGGGTCGATGGCTTTGGCGGGCTTGCCATGCTGATCACCGCCGAGACCATCCGTTCAGAATCGACCAACACACTGTTCGACCGCTTCTACACGGAAGCTCAGGCCAACGGGGAGATCGGTCATGGCAATCCCTGAGTACGCCCGCGCCAATTTCGAGACGCTGGTGAAGGCCGCCAAGGCGGGCGATCTGGCGCTGATGGAATGCTCGGAAGTGGAAAGCGGCGAGACACGCTATGTAATCTGCGCCGTTGGACGCGATAACGGCGACTATGTGATGACGCCATTCGGTCATCTCGCCCCCGGCAATCCCTACGAAGCCTATATCCCGCCCGCCTGAGCAAGGCGCGGTCACTCGGAGCACCGAGGCGAGTTTGATGACAGTCTCGTTCGAGCCAGGAGCTCTTTGCGCTCAGTCGCCAATCAGACGCCGTCTGCGAATGGATGACGCCGCAATGTCGAACGAGGAAAAGACGCCATTGGCAACACGCTGCTCTTCTCGCGGAACATGTCCATTGCGCAGGTCGCATTCATCCCTTGCGCGCGAAGCCTCTTTCGCGCGCCGATGATCCGAAAAGCTGAAACGGCCAATATACTGCATATCTTGCTCCGTAATCATTCTGACCGGTAGGCCTTGACAGTCAATAGCAGCCTGCAATCGTCCGTATTTCCGGGCTCAACGATGTACAAGTCTCGAACTGCCTCCAGCCGGCCGTACGAATCCCATTGGTTTCTTACTCGTAGCCGTGGCGGTCGAGAACGCTGGGTACTGGGAAAGATATCGTGCTCGATCCCGGGAAACGGGATATCCTCCCTTCACCGGTCATTAATGCCTGGTGCGTATGAGAGGTGCATGTCCTCGTGTACTGGACATACCCGCCCGGACGTACCTTGATATCGGCGGGCACATCGAGTACATAGGAGTGGCAGGGAGACCTGTAAGGTGACTTGTCCCGACCGTGTGTTTGGCGAGCACCGTGGCTACCCAGGGCCTCAAATCCCTGGTTGCCGGCCACCATTCTCCCTCAACATTTTCATGAGCCGCCCTTCGGGGCGGCTCTTTCTTTTTACAGCACTTCGATGCCGAAACGATCCCGCAACCCTTGGGCGTTGAGCTCCTCGGCGACGATCCATTTCCGGGCATAGGCAACGACATCGGCCAGCTGAAGAAGCCGGGATGCGGTAGAATCCAGACGAACGATTCGATTGACGCCCTTGAAGCGGCCATCATCCAGACGCGCGCGATCCAATTCGGTCATGAAGTCCGGGTGATCGTTATGGTGATTGACGTCCGTTATGATATCGACATTGGCAATCGTGTTTCGGCCAAGGACCGTACGAAACCGTTTCAACCCGATCTTCACGGTTTCCACGACTGCCCGCGCGTAAAGAACTGGCGGATCGCCATCCTGCGCCGTGAATTTCTGGTTGAGCATGATGACCCGGTCCTGCGGGGCATTGTTCCAAAGGCGATGGAGCAGTCCCTGGAGATAGCCGTCGCTCATGTTGGCAGCATGCACTTCATTGGCATTGGGCTCCAGCAGATCGCTGAAGCACTTGTCGAGCCGGCCCGCTTCATTGGCCAGCACGAACACCGCGCCGAGATGGAACGAGGCGGTCCCCGCCGTTCCATATTCGTCGACAAAGCAAAGCACCTTCTTGTTGAGACGAACCGCCACTCAGCCCCCTTCCGCCGGGGTCGCGACGGCTTTGCCGCGACGGCGGATACCGGGGCGTGCAACGGCCTTGCGGACCGCGCGGGCTTCTTCTGCGGCTTCGCGGAAATCGGGCTCGATCTGGGCCAGCCTGTCCACGAGCCCCTGCAGATCGTACTCGTTTGAAATCTTTCCGCGGTGCGATGCGCGCCGTTCAATTCGCTGGACGAACCCAGCCTCCTCCAATTCCGCAATGTAACGCTGCACCTGCCGTTCACTCAGGCCGAGACGCTGGGCGAGATCGGCCTTCTTCGGAAACGGCTTGCGGCCAGCATCCCACCAGAAATCGGCGAGCTGGATCAGAACGGCAAGTTGCGTGGGGCTAAGGCCCAAACGGCGTTGAGCGCGCAGCAGCAGCGACGGGAGAATGCAAAAGCCGAGGGCGATGACCTTGGCTCCCCATTTTTTCTCGGATGCCCCGTTGCGTGCGGGCCGTTTGCTCCCAGGGTTGGATTTGGTCTTGTCAGTCAAAGGCGTTCTCCATATCCTGCACATGTAGCTGAAACGGCGCCAAGACAAGATTGAGCGACCAGTCATATACGACTGGTAGGGACTGGTCAATTATGACTGGTAGATGTGGACCTGCCTGTCTTGTCTTAATAAGGATGCAGGTAATCCGGACAAGTTGGGAAACGGATTAACCGAGTATCAGGACTACCCGTCCTGGATGTCCGGTCGGTTTCGTCAAAATTCACGAATCAAGCACGGGGCGGTGGCGTCGCTAAAGGTCGCGTCAAGCGATGGGTTACCCCCCGGTCTGCTCGAATCCCGCTGATTTGTCTTCCTTCAGGCAACTGGCCAGGTTGAAAATGCTGGGCATCGGGAAAGACAGCGCGCTTGGTCCGGCGCGAGAGGGAGAGTCCTGACCGGGAGGAAGGAACCCGGCCGGGCCTTAAGAGGGAGAGCATCCGGCGGGTTTCACCTGTTCCCGCTCTTCCGGAGGCCTTCACTCATGACCCATATCCTGTCCGACGCGGCGCCTTGCGCCGCGCCTCTTGCTGCTGCGTCCCGTTTTGCGGCGCGGGTTGACACCCTCTTGGCTGCCGCGCACAGCATGCTGCCGGCACTTGAGGCGGGCCGTCCCATCGATGCGGCACAGCTCCGTTCGGCCATGACCGACGCCTTTGGCGCAAGCGATTCCGAAGGCGCCTGGGACTGGAAAAGCGCCTACGACGCTTGTGAGGTCGCCGAAATCCTGTTCCTGCGCCGTTATGGCCAGGCCATTGTCGGCCGCGCGACGCCAAGCGCGCTGGCGCTGATCGAGCGCATCGCGGCATTGATGCCTACGCACACCCGCCGCTCGGAAACCTCCCTGGCTCTGCAACAATTCTCGACGCCGCCCGGCCTTGCCTTCGTCGCGAGCACAGCGGCCGCGATTCATCCCGGCGATCATGTGCTGGAGCCTTCCGCCGGCACCGGCATGCTCGCCGTCCATGCCCTGCTGGCGCGGGCTGGGATCACGCTTAACGAGCTCGGCGAGACCCGCGCGGAATTGCTGCGGCTGCTGTTTCCGGACGTGCCGGTCTCGGGCCATGATGCAGCCTCGATCGACGATCGGCTACCATCCGCCGTCCGCCCGAGCGTCGTGCTGATGAATCCGCCCTTCTCGGCGGTCGCGCATGTCGATCGCACCATGAAGGACGCGGCGCTACGCCATATCGCCTCAGCGCTGGCGCGTCTGGAGTCGGGCGGCCGCCTGGTCGCGATCACCAGTGCGAGTTGCGCCCCTGATGCACCGGCCTGGCGCGACGCCTTCGCGCGGCTCCAGGAGACGGGCCGCGTCCTCTTCACCGCCGCGATCGACGGCAAAGTCTATGCGAAACATGGCACGACGATCGACACCCGGCTGACTGTCATCGACAAGCTCCCGGCCGAGGATCCGGGCCAGTTTCCCGAAAGCGCGGGCGTCGCGCCCGACACCGCTACCCTGCTCGCCTGGGTTCAGGCACAGGTTCCGCCGCGCTCGCCCACCACACCGTCACCGGTCGCTGTCCTGCCGGTCACGGCATCGACTTCGCTAGCACGAACGAAAGTGCGCGCTGCACCGACCGTCTCAGCGCCTTCGTCGCCCGAGCCGGAAGCGGTCGAGGTGGCCTATGACATCGTGGACTGGATGCCGCCGGCCGAACGCCTGGGGGACAACATCTATGAGCCCTATGCGCTCCAGTCGATCACGATCCCCGGCGCAGCCACGCATCCGACGCCGCTGGTCCAGTCAGCGGCGATGGCTTCGGTCGCACCGCCCAAGCCCTCCTACCGGCCGCATCTGCCGCCGCAACTCGTAACGCTCGGTATATTGTCCGACGCCCAGCTCGAATCCGTCGTCTACGCGGGCGAGGCACATGGTGGACATCTGTCGGGCGCATGGAAGGTCGATGCGACTTTCGATGTCGTCACCGCCGCGCCGGAGGATGCCGAAGACGCCGTGAAGTTCCGGCGCGGATGGTTTCTGGGCGACGGCACCGGCGCGGGCAAAGGGCGCCAGGTCGCGGGCATCATTCTCGACAACTGGCTCAAGGGCCGCCGCCGCGCGGTCTGGATTTCGGTATCGGACCGCCTGCTTGAAGATGCGCAGCGCGACTGGTCGGCACTCGGTCAGGAACGCCTGCTGGTAACGCCGCTCTCGCGCTTCCGCCAAGGGACGGACATCCGGCTCGGCGAGGGCGTGCTGTTCACCACTTACGCCACGCTCCGCTCGCGGGAACGTGGCGGCAAGAAGTCGCGTGTGGAGCAGATCGTCGAATGGCTGGGGCCGAATTTCGATGGCGTGATCGTGTTCGATGAGGCGCACGCCATGGCCAATGCCGCCGGTGGCAAGGGGGAGCGCGGCGATGTCGCGCCGTCACAGCAAGGCCGTGCCGGCCTACGGCTTCAGCACGCACTGCCCAATGCCCGCGTCGTCTATGTCTCGGCGACCGGCGCGACCACGGTGCAGAACCTCGCTTATGCCCAGCGGTTGGGCCTGTGGGGCGGCGAGGATTTTCCGTTCGCGACGCGGGGCGAATTCGTCAGCGCGATCGAGAATGGCGGGGTCGCTGCGATGGAGGTTCTGGCCCGCGATTTGAAGGCCCTCGGCCTCTATGCCGCCCGCTCGCTGTCCTTCGACGGCGTCGAATATGAGATGCTCGAGCACAAGCTCACCTCGGAGCAGGTCCGCATCTACGACAGTTTCGCATCGGCGTTCGAGGTGATCCACAACAACCTCGACGCCGCGCTCGAAGCCGCCGGGGTCACCAGCGCTGCCCATGGCACCTTGAACCGCCAGGCCAAGGCTGCCGCGAAATCCGCCTATCAGGGAATGCTCCAGCGCTTCTTCAATCACCTCATCACCAGCATGCAGACCCCCAACGTGATCGCCAACATCGAACGCGATCTAGAGGCAGGCCATGCCGCCGTGGTGCAGATCGTCTCGACCGGCGAGGCCTTGCAGGAACGCCGCCTCGCCGAAATCCCGGCCGATGAATGGAATGACGTCTCGGTGGACATCACGCCGCGCGACGGCGTTCTGTCCTACCTCCAGCACAGCTTCCCGGTGCAGCTCTACGAGCCGTTCACCGACGGGGACGGCAATCTCTCTTCCCGGCCGGTCCACGACGAGGACGGCAACCCGGTCGTCAATCGCGAGGCCGTGCGTCGCCGCGACGCTATGATCGAACGGCTCGCGGCGCTTCCGCCCGTTCCCGGCGCGCTCGACCAGATCGTCCAGCATTTCGGGACGGACATTGTGGCCGAAGTCACCGGGCGTTCGCGCCGCGTTGTTCCTCGGTGCAATGACGATGGCACAGTCCGCTTTGCGGTCGAGAACCGTCCCGCGTCGGCAGCGCTGCACGAGACCGACGCCTTTCAGAATGACACCAAGCCCATCCTCGTCTTCTCCGAAGCCGGTGGAACGGGGCGCAGCTATCATGCCGATCTTGGCGCCGCGAACCAGCGCCGCCGCGTCCATTATCTGCTCGAAGCAGGCTGGAAAGCCGATGCTGCGATCCAGGGGTTCGGCCGCACCAACCGTACCAATCAGAAGCAGCCACCGCTGTTCCGGCCGGTCTCGACCGATGTGAAGGCGCAGAAGCGCTTCATCTCGACCATCGCTCGGCGGCTCGACAGTCTTGGCGCGATCACCCGTGGCCAGCGCCAGACCGGCGGTCAGAATATGTTCCGGCCCGAGGATAATCTCGAAAGCTGGTATGCCCGTGATGCGCTGCGCCAGCTCTACGTCCTTCTCGCGCGCGGCAAGGTCGAAGGCTGCTCACTCGCCCGCTTCGAAGCGGCGACCGGCCTGTCGCTGCAGGGCAGCGATGGTGGCCTCAAGGACGAACTGCCGGGGATCAACACCTTCCTCAACCGCATGCTCGCGCTCACGGTTGCGATGCAGAACCTGCTGTTCGAGGCGTTCGAGGGTCTGCTTGTCGCCCGGATTGAGCAGGCGCGGGCATCGGACAGCTACGAGATCGGGCTGGAGACCCTGCAGGCCGAAAGTTTCCGCATCGTCGGCCGCACGCCAATCTACACCCATCCGGGCACGGGCGCGCAGACGCAGCTTCTGACCATCGAGCGCAAGGACCGGATGACGCCGCTATCATTGGAAGATGCGCTGGCAATGGTCGAAGGCAAGGGGGCGAAGCTGCTGGTCAATAGCAGGACCGGCCGCGGCGCCGTCCAGCGCCGGGCGCGCAGCGTGACCGATGACGATGGCGCCGTCCATCCGCGCCTGCGCCTGGTCTGGCCGCTGAGCGATAGCGTTGTTCCGGCGGAAACGCTGCTGGCGAGCCAGTGGGAAGAGGCCGACCGCGACACGTTCAGCGCAGCATGGGAGGCGGAACTGGCAGGACTGCCAACGCACGAGACCTCGACCCTGCACATGGTCTCCGGCCTGCTGCTACCGATCTGGAGGCGACTGCCCGACGAATCGACGCGCGTTTATCGCCTCCAGAGCGATGACGGCGAACGTGTCATCGGCCGCCGTGTGTCTCCGGCCTGGGCGGCAAGCGTCGCCAATGACGATGGCCCGGTACGGCTCTCCGGCGAGGAAGCGCTGTCGATGCTCATGTCCGGCGAAGCCGTGTTGCATCTGGCGCAGGACCAGAAGCTCCAGCGTGTCCGTGCCATGCACGACTGGCGGATCGAGCTCACCGGGTTCAATGATCTGGGTGTCGAGCGTCTCAAGGCCATGGGCTTGATCTCGGAGATCGTCTCGTGGAAACTCAGGCTCTACGTGCCGGCAGGGGCTGTCGGCGCCGATGTGCTGGACCGGCTGCTCGAACGATATCCGATCGAACGGCTCTCCGCGCGCAAGGCCGCCTGAGGAGCCCCACGATGCAGAGCCCCGCAACCATCATTGCCGAACGTCTCGCCGAGAATGCGGAGGGCGTCTGTCGCCGCTACCTGTCCAACGGGCACCGGGAAGGCCGCTACTGGCTGGTCGGCGACGTTCACAACACACCGGGGCGAAGCCTCTATGTGCGCTTGGTCGCGTCCCCCGATGGGCGCGGCCAAGCCGGCAAATGGACCGATGCGCAGAGCGGCGATCATGGCGATCTGCTCGACATCATCGCCATCGCTCGGAACTGCCGGACCATGCGCGAGACGCTGGACGAAGCCCGGCATCATCTGAGCCTGCCCATTCCGCTGCTGTCCGAGAACAAGCCGGCTAAACGCAGCAAGGCACCGACCGGCACACGGCAAGCAGCGCGGCGGCTCTGGGCGGCATCGAAGCCGGTCGCGGACAGTCCGGTCGCCGCATATCTCGCGTCCCGGCAGATCATTGATCTCACCAGCTGCGAGGCGCTGCGCTTTCACGGCAACTGCTGGTATCGTCCGTCGAAGGATGATGCACCCGATACGCGTCCCGCATGGCCGGCAATGATTGCGGCTGTCACCGATCTCGACGGCAGCATCACCGGGGTCCACCGGACCTGGCTGGAACCGGGCGGCGCGGACAAGGCTCCAGTCGCCTATCCGCGCCGCGCCATGGGTCATTTGCTCGGACACGGCGTCCGGTTCGGGCAGGCTGGCCCCGTCGTGATGGTGGGCGAAGGCATCGAGACCATGCTGTCGCTGCGCCAGGTCATGCCGATGATGCCCGCGGTCGCCGGGCTCTCGGCGGCGCATCTCGCTGCCATCCTGTTCCCGGCCATGCTGCGTCGGCTCTATGTCGCACGCGATGACGACCCCGCCGGCGCGGGGGCGTTGAAGACACTTACCGAGCGGGCGGTCCCGGCGGGGATCGAGGTCATGCCGCTCGAACCCAGGCTCGGGGATTTCAACGACGATCTTGCCACCTTTGGGCGGGAGCGGCTCATTGCGAGGCTGCGGGATCAACTCCGGACGGAGGATGCGGAGCGCTTCCTGATGCGGAGGTAAGGGCTGGGATGCGGGGAACGTCCGCGGTCTTTGGTGATCGTCATCATCACCGGCATCTTCGAGACGCCGCGCGCTCGTGCCTTCGGTAGAGGGCGACTGCGGCAAACGGATCGGGACGGCAATGGCGGAAGGGCAGCTATTTTCCGCCGAACCTCCGGTTCTTTGCATCGCGAAGCAAAATAGCCGCCCGCCCGCCATCCTCCGCTTCGCTCCGGCCGTGCCCCAAGCGGCGCGGTTCTGTCCCGCTCTGCCTGCCGCTGGGCGTCGCCACGAAGGCCGCGAGAGGCGTGGCTGTCAGATGACGGAGATTTTCGATGGCGACCGACCAGGACGACGGACATGAAGCCCAGCCCGGCTCCACCGCTTACCTGCTTCAGGAAATGCAGCTCTATGGCTACCGTCCCTTCGAGGACGAACCCGACCATCGCCCCTTGCCGGACGATCGCATCGCCGGCGGCGCCGTCGCCGAGATGTTCGACGCGCTGGTCTCCTGCCTGATCGACACACGGATCGAACCCGACCTTGAGGATCTCGCCTGGGGCGTCGTCAACGTCTTCCACCGCGCCAGCGAGCGGATCGAGCGCGAGCTCGACGACAATGAGCAAGCGCAGAAGCGACTTCAGCGCGAGCAGGACGGCAGCGAGGTGAAGTCGGTCGAACTGGAGCGCAAGATCGCCGAAGGCATCACCATGATCGAACGCCGCGACACGATGGAATTCTTCCGCGACGCCGCCGCCGACCAGTTCCGCATCCATATCCGCAAGCCCTGGCTGCCGCGTTCTGGGCCGATGGTCAATCATAAGGCACTGACCTCGGCAGTGCTCGACAGCCGCAAGGCGCTCGACAAGCGCGCCTGGGAGAAGCAGCGTGTCTTCGATCCCGATGGCGTGCGCATCGCCTTTACCGGCGGCGCCGACTGCAACGATCACCAGCGCATCTACGCCGTGCTGGACAAGGTCCTTGCCCAGCTTCCGAACCTCATCTTGATGCACGGCGCGACGCCGACCGGCGCTGAACGCATCGCCGCCTGCTGGGCGCGCGACCGCGGTGTGCCGCAGGATCCCTACCGGCCCGACTGGAACCGCCACAAGAAGGCCGCGCCGTTCAAGCGCAACGATGTCATGCTGGAGAAGATGCCCCGGGGCGTCATCGTGTTTCCGGGCACCGGCATTCAGGACAACCTCGCCGACAAAGCCCGCAAGATGGGCATTCGCGTCTGGGACTTTCGCAATCGAGCACGCGATTAAATCCTTCTTGAGTGTGGCCTACGGGATAGAAAAGCCGAATAGCATCGATCCGCAGGCATGGAACCGAGCTAAGCGACCCCGCTATCGCAGTGCATTTCGCTTCCTTTGATCGAGAGGGCTTCAGTACTGAGCGGCCAACCTTATCGCCGGCGGAGCCGTTTGCGTACAGCTTCGTCAGTGTCGTGCCATTCGGCTTGACCATCATACGATTGCGCAACCTGCTCCAACATTCGAGAAGTGATCGGATAGTCGACCTGCATCTGGCGGCTGAAAGCTCGATATTTCGACGCTAGATTGCGCTCCTGACCGCCTCCCGGACCGCGCCACGTCGCGCCGCGACTGTTGTGTAGCCCAATCTCCATACCCCTGATCATTCGATCATTTCCGCACGCTTCGAGCGCATCGCGAACCGCTTCATTCGGCCAAATACCATCGGCGCCAGGGCCCGTCCGGCCAAGCAACTGTCCAATCTGACTGTCGCCGACGTTGCTGCGGCCGACCAGCCGCAGCCGCTCACGCACGTCTACGAGCCATGCCAACAAGGCAGTGCTGTCGACAGTTCCATCATCCTGAGTGCCCGGAGTGCGCTTGAGCTTGTCGAGCACGCGGTAAACATTGCTTCCGATCGCCTGCATGTCACGACCTTCCGGAATTCGGAGCTCCGGAGGGTCTTCGCCGCTGTCGTCGCGGCGATAGAGCAGCGATACGAGTTGCACGAAGTCGGCAGGAGCTTCCTCGATCCGCAATTCGAGATTGGGAATTCCGTGCCGGGAATGCGTCAGGGCATTGATGAACAGATACTCATACTGCGCAAGCTCGGCAACAGAGGCGGCCCCACTAGCCTGGAGTGCATCGAGGGCATCCGAGATGGCACCTGCATTGATCTGGACCTCGCGCTCCAATTCTTCAGTGGGCTGGATCAAAGCCTTCATCAGTCTCGCAAGAATTGCACCGTCGAGACGCTTGAACTCGTGCGACATGGAATTGAATGCTGAAATCGGGCGGTCGACATCGAGCAGCCGCTCGACACACAGGTTGAGTTCGCTTTCGCTCTGCCGCCAGCCATAGGGTACGACTTCACGCCAATAGGGCACCTGGAGATCGGGGCGCAGTTCGGTCAGCAGGCTCCATGTGCTCCCTTCGAATGGGGCATATTTGACGAGAGTGAGCGCCGCCGCGTCGTCCAGCCCGGGGACTAGCGTGCGCAGGATCACTTCTCGCTCATCGTCGGCCAGCGCCTGCAATACGCCTTGCAGACAGCCAATCCAGTAGCGCTCATTGGAGCTTTCGAGGCGTGCCAGGATTGTCGCGACCAGATCCGCCCTCTCGCCATCCGGCGTGAGCTTGCACAGATAGTGGCCAACCGTGTGCCAGGCGTTCACTGAGGAGAGGAGTCGTCCGACTCCGTCGAAGCACAGTCCATCGCGAATTTCAGCGATAGCGCTACGGCGCAGGGCATCGATATGTGCCTCGTGCTTGTTATAGTCGAAATCATCGTCCCAGATATCGTCGCCGGACTCGGAAACCCATTGCTCGGCGAACAGCCATCGATGGCGTTCAACCAGGTCATCGGGCGCGAGCGCTTCGAATATCGCTCGGCGGATTTTGTCGACGTTGCCGGTTCGGACCTTCTTGCGGTTTCGGCGCGAAAGGACCGAGCGCCGCATATGCTCGCGAAGCGTTGCGCGTTCTTCGTCGCTCGGGCCATTATCGATCCAGCGCTGGACGCGAGCCCAAACGGCGAGTTGATCCTTGTTGGTCATTTCGGCTGATTCGGAGATCAAATCCGACAGCTGGGACAGGTCGAGCCACCGCCAGTCGAGCATGAGATCAAGCGCATGGCGACGCATGCGATAGTCTTCGTCATAGGTTGCGCCGCCCGCACCTGCCGCATCGGTGCGCCAGCGCGGCGTGGCATTAGGGGAGGCCGAGCGATGGCCCGTTTCGATCTGGGCCTTGCAGAGGTTCCAGCCGACCAAGGGAAACTCCCGAACGATCATGTCGAGCAGTGCGAGACGCTGGTCGATGTTGGCTGCGGTCTGCGGCAGCCATGAACGGACCAGAGATTCCATGCTGTTCTCGGGTTTGTTCACCCAATTATCGTTGATCGGCACTTCGCAGAGGCGAGCGAGGACACGGGCAACGCGGAACAGATGGGCTTCGTTCCATGCGATCACCTCGAGTGCCCATAGCAGTCCGGTTCGGTCCGGACTGTCAAAGCCGCCGCTCTTGACCGGGCGCAGCATCGCCAGGAGCTGCGGGTCATCGGATCGCAGGTCGAGTTCAACGGCTTCTAGGAAAGCGCGCGGCGATGCCTCAGCGAGAAGTGGCAAATCCGACTGCTGCGAGAGCCACTTGCGCGCTTCGACTGCGTGGAGCAGCCTGGAGACAAGGGCGTCAACGCGGATGCCTACTGGGTTGACCTGCGACCCGAGCACACGATCGCCATAAACCGCAAACAGGACAAGCAGCTCGCTGACCGCCGCGCGCATCGATCCGGAAATATCACGCTTCTTGCCATAGATGTTGGCCGACCACCGTTCTTCGGGGGGTAGATCAAGCGCAGGATCATCCTCAGACAGAATGAACTCGGCGACCTCGAAAAAGCGGTCGATATCGTCCTGATTGAGCGCGGCGCCGGCAGTGAAAAGTGCATCCTTGCGTGACACCAGGCCGCGATAGTTGCCGATCGCCCAGACAGGAGCCTCAGGCAGAGAAAGCAGGTCGATCAGCTCCTCCTCGACCTCTTCGAAGGATTTTCCGGCAAGCTCGGCGACCAGCATGCGGTCGGCCTCAACTGTACGATTCCAAGCGCCCGCAAGTAGCATGGGCATAAGCTTGCGGAGTAGCGCCTTCTCGCTCGCCCAGTAGGGCAGTCGGAGTTCGGGCGTTAGCGCCAAGCGGCGTCGCAGGATCGTAGGGGAGAGACCAGATTCGTCACTAAGCTGCTCGCGCAGATGTTCCTCGACCCCCATATCTTCGAGCGCCATGCCGAAGCATTCGCTGCTTGGAGTCTGGAGGGTCAGGTCGGCATCGTTCTCTACACTCGTGCGCGGGCGTACCACGATCACACGATTGCGCCTTGTGAAGCTGCTCGCAGCGAGCTCGGTTTCGCGATCGGCGGCGATCAGGATGGCATCGGGCGATGCCGCCGCGAGGCGGACGAGGGCGTCTGCATCGGTTGCGAGCACGGCACGATCATGCAAGACACCGGCGGTGCCATCGGGTTCGAGCAGGGCGCGAGCGAGAAAAGCCAATGCCTCGTCCGCCGAATCCGCCACGATCACAAACGGATGCTCGTTGTTGCCTTCGATCCAGTTCACCAGCGTCTGGCGCCGTTCCTTGATTGCTTCATCGAAGAGCAGGGGCGACAGCTTTGGCGAAGTCGATTCCGTCCAGCGCCTCCAGCATTCGGCAACGGGAACAATACCGTCCAGGCTTCGGCCCAGTTCGCGGGCGAACCAGAGTTGGGTTGTTGCCGAGCGTTCAAGCCATTGCTCAAGATCTACCGCGTCATAGGCGCGTACGTCGCGCCACTGTCCAAGGCTGCGCTGCTTGGCAACCCACGCCTCCTTGCCCTGCCAGTTCTGGGCCGTCACGAAGACGAATGTCATTGCTGCCCGCTCGGATGCCGGGAGCTTGGAACGCGCTTGAATATCGCGATTCGGCTTGCCGGGCAGATCGCCTGATACCGACAGCTCCCAGCCGGCCTTTCTATCAGGTACCCAATGGCCGGGACTATCGACTTGCGTCGATCCATCCCAGCCCTTGCGTTCGCCCGCATCATAGCCGGGAAAATCGACTTTCGCCGCAGGGTCGACATCGGCATGAACCAGGCGCCGCACGAGGACAGGGAGGTGAGTGCGCGCTTCAATCGTGCCCGCCCAATTGGCGATTTCTGTCGATGTGATCTTGAGATAGCCGGCAGCCTCCTGTCGCGCCGCGCGGACCTCTGTTGCCGCTTTCTCCGCCTGCTCTTCGAGCTCCGCTTGCCGCCGGATAAGCATGTTTGCATCGGCACCGAAGGTGCGTTCAAGCTTCAACGCCATATCGCGCGAGAGCTTAGCCTTGCCGTTCAGGAGATTGGACAAAGCGGGCCTGCCCACCCCGAGTTGGCGCGCGGCATTGCTGACCGATAGGTCAGCGGGCAGAATCTTTTCTCTGATATAGGGACCTATCGAATCCACGCTACACCGCGTATCCTGTATTGCAGACGCTACAGTTATCGTCTATCAGGTGCCTGCCGTCAATGGAAATAGCTGATCCCATGAGCAATATGACGCTGCGCCTGGGCCTGAGCCAGGGCCAACATCCGCAGGCCTCTTTGGTTATCCGCGCGGCGATCGAAGCTGGGCGCATCAAGCCGTTGGCACAGGACCAAGGTCGCCGCAATGCGCGCTATATTCCCTTCTGGGCGTAAGCCATCAAACTCGCGCGTCCGCGCCGCTCACACGCCGAACGGCGGAGCCCGGCGCAATGCAAGCTCGCCCGCCCGGGCAGGCAAGGATACATAGGAATGCGGTTCATCGCCGACGGTCCATCGCTCCCGGACGAGCTGCTCACCGCACGCGATGCTGGTCAAGTGCTCTTTTTCTGCGGCGCCGGAGTATCGCAGGCCAAGGCCGGCCTCCCCAATTTCGCGACGCTCGCCGGGAAGGTATTGACCTTGCTCGGATCCGCCCTCGATAGCCCCGCACGCCGCCTGTTTCAGAGCGCGCAAGCCTTCGAGGAAGCGAGCGGGCTCACCGGCCTCGTCGCCACGGACCGCATCTTCGGGATGCTCGAACGCGAGTTCGAGCCGAGCGAAGTCCGCGAGGCGGTCGCCTTGGCGCTAAAGCCCGAGCCTGGCTATGGGCTCGATGCCCATCGGACAGTGCTCGATCTAGCCCGCACGCGATCAGGCGTTGCACGTCTGGTCACCACCAATTTCGACCTGTTGTTCGAGGAATGCGATCCGACGCTGGAAAGCAGCAATCCGCCCCGGCTTCCAGACCCAGGGCGCGAGCTCGATTTTCGCGGAATCGTGCATATCCATGGCCGGGTCGATCCCGACTATCGACGTGCCTGCGACGATGAATTCGTGTTGTCGAGCGCCGACTTCGGCCGGGCCTATCTCGCCGATGGCTGGGCAACCCGCTACATTCAGGCGCTGCTCGGCCGCTTCAAGATCGTATTTGTCGGCTATTCCGCCGATGACCCGCCGGTGCAGTATCTCCTCGAAGCGCTCAATCGATCCGAGGATCGGCCAAATGGACTCTATGCCTTTCAGGCTGGTGAGATCGCCCAGGCGACCGAGCAATGGGCGCATAAGGGCGTCTGCCCGCTCCCCTATTCCAGCGCGAACCAGCATGCAGCTCTATGGGATACATTGGGGGCATGGGCTGAGCGCGCCCGCGATGTCGATGGCTGGCACCGCCAAGTGATCGCAGCCGGCGTTACCGGCCCGGAAGCTGCCTTGCCATACCAGCGTGGTATAATGGCGCACATCGCGGCCACCACAGCGGGCGCACGCCATCTTGCTGGTGCTGCCGAGCCGCCCGCGGCGGAGTGGCTCGCGATGCTTGATCCGGCAATGCGTTATGGCCAGCCCGGCCAGCTTTATCTCTATGACGACACAAGCGAGCGCTTCGACCCGTTCGACGCGTTCGGTCTCGATTCGGATGAGGCCCCCGAAGCCGCAGATCCTGACGACCGATTTGCCAGTCGGAAGGTTCCATCGGGAGCATGGGACGGCTTCGCATCGACAGACGAAGATCGCCGTGACCTGCCTGAAACCGGCGCGGGAAGGTTTCGTGGCAGCGGAGCGGATCAGCCCGCGAAGCTGCCAATCCGGCTATGGCACCTTGGCGTCTTTCTGCAGAAAGTTGCGCACCAGCCTGCTGCCTTGTGGTGGGCCGCACATCAAGGCCAGCTGCATTCGCACATCCAGCAGCAACTGGAATGGTCGTTGCGCCGCGAAGCAGCGCGCTATCCGCCCGTCATGCGCGATGGTTGGCGCGCTTTGCTCGCGGCCTGGCAACAGGGTGCGGTGGACCCGGACCGCGTGCGATATGATGTGGAAGAGCGCGCCAAACTCGAAGGCTGGTCATCAAGTCTCGTTCGCACATTGCTCGATTGCTACCGCCCGATCCTCGAGGTTAAGCCCGCCTTCGGCGTGCGCGCACCGGCCATGCGCGAGGATCTGACTCTAGGTGAAATGGTGCACGTCGGTGTCGAATATCCGCGCCCGCATGAGCCCCTCGCCATTCCAGACGAGCATGTCTCCTATGGAGTGAGCTTGTTTCGTCAGCATATCGAGCATGCGATCGTTCTCGAAGGCGAGGTGCGCGGGCGCGATCGGATCTTCTTCGATTCCACAAGAGCGGATGACGGCAAGGAACTGAGCGAGGACGAGTACGGATTTACCGGGCATCTTGTTGCCTTCACCAATCTTGTCCTGCGTCTGGCCGCTGTCGATCGCGACGCCGCGCGCCGCGAGGTTTTGCAATGGCCTGTAGGCGCCAACGAGGTATTCACTCGCCTGCGGATCTGGGCTGCCGGACATGCCGAGCTGGTCGATCCGACAGAGGCCGGCGAGATCTTTCGCTCACTGGACGAGGAATCATTCTGGTCAGACCAGCACGAACGCGACCTTCTCTATGCCCTGCGTGACCGGTGGTCTGAGCTGGAAGCCAGCGACCGGTCAGCTATCGAGGGCAGGCTCCTCACCGGAAACTTTCCCTGGTCCGAGCCGCGCGCTGACGAGGCCGTGGTTAATGCGCATTATCGCTTGAACCGCCTGCAATGGCTGCGCGACAATGGGATCACATTCGGTTTTGATTTCGAGACGGAGATAGCGAAGCTGCGAACCATTGCGGCGGATTGGGAGCCGCGCTTTGCCGGTCAAGCAGCGCGGCGACAGGTTGGCGAGGCCTATACGATCGAAACCGATACCGATCCCGCAGCCCTCGCCGACCTGCCTCTGGGCGAGATACTCCCGGCCGCCGCCGAGGTTGAAGGACGGGATTTCTACGAGCGCGTTCGGCGCGCTCCCTTTCGGGGCTTGACCGAAACGCAGCCCATACGCGCGCTCGGCGCCCTGACGAACGCAATGCGGAACGGGCAGTTTGAGCCGCATGCCTGGACTTCGCTGCTCAATGCCAGGGGTGAGAAACTGTCGCGACCACGCATGCTGACGGCCATAGGCCATCGCCTTGCGCGGCTCGATCTTGACCAGATCGATGCGCTCAAGCACCCCATTTCCGAATGGCTTCGTGACCATGGCGAAATCTTGCACGCCCGGCTCCCGGAGGTCTTCGACCTGGTGTGGAACGCCTTGATTGCGGCGCTGGCGGCCCATCCGTCGCCACCGAAATTTCGCCGGCCTGATGCGAGTTGGGTCGATGACGGGCTCAATCGCCCCGCAGGCCGGATGGTCGATGCGATGCTGAAAGATCCTGCCAAGGCAAATTTCGCGGCCGGAGCGGGTCTACCCGCTTCCTGGCGGAGCCGATTCGACCAGTTGCTCGCGCTCCCGCCGGATCATCGGCATCACGCGATTGCCATGATCACGCCGCGCCTGAACTGGCTCTTCAATATCGATCCCGAATGGGTCGAGGCCCGGCTTCTCGACCTCGCCGACCAGACGAATGCGGACGCCGAAGCTTTTTGGGGCGGCTATTTCTGGGGCGCGCGCACGCCGCAGCTCCCACTCTATCAGCGTCTCAAACCCTTTTTCTTCGCGCTGGCACGAAACGGTGTGAAGCGACGCGACCATGCCAACAAGCTCGCTGGCATGCTGCTGGCGGGCTGGGGCGGAGAGGAGGAAGCCCAGGAACCCGAGCGTCTGATACCCGACGTCGAATTGCGCGAAATTCTGATTCACGCCGATGAGGAGTTGCGCGCGCAGATGCTTGGCTATCTGGAGCGCTGGGCGCGCGAACCCAATTCGCGATGGCTCGATCGCGTTATCCCCTTCCTGCTCAAGGTCTGGCCGCGTCAGAGCGCCATCCGCACCCAGCGGATTTCGAGAAGACTTACAGAGTTGGCGCTTACCATGCCTGAACTTTTCGCCGACATTGTCGAGATCATCCTGCCTTGGCTGAAGCCGATCCGGGGTTCGGGGCTGCGGCTTGGTCCATTCCTCATGGGTGAAGATGGTATTGCCCAGCGTTTCCCTGTTCAGTTGCTGGAACTTTTGTGGACGGTTCTCGGCGAGGATCCGCTGGAATGGCCCTACAAGATCGGCGATCTTTTCGATGCATTGGAGGAGCAAGCAGAGGTTGCGGGCGATCCGAGGCTCGCCGAGCTTCGGAGACGACAGGCATAGCCTGATGAACGAACGACCAGTTTCGGGAAGCCGATTTCGCCTGCACTACGTCCGCTCTTCAGCGGGTCAGGACGTCGCTCCGAAGCGGTGATAGTCCTCTTCATTTCCTCGGCCCGCCGGTTGTCCGGTGATCTTGCCCCAGGCGCGTCCGATCGCTTCGGCGAGATGCTGCGGTAGGCTTCGATCGCCATCGGGCCGCGAATGCAAAGACATGAAGCTGTTTGCCCACCGCCGATAAGGCTCCGGCGCCGCGAGAGGGGTTTCGACCAGGAAGAGTTGGTCGATGGAGCGGCACCGATTGTCACGCATCGCATCGCCCACCAAGGCCACGATCGAATGCCGATCCAGCCGAAATGGCGGGGTGATCAGTGCCAGCAGTCCCATCGCCTCTGGCCGACCCAGCGCAGCCTTCGTCGCTTTGAGCTGCGCGTTCGCGGCTTTCGCCTCAGCCAAGACCCTTTTACCAGCGATCCGCAGCGTGTTCATGGCGATCGCGGGCGGCAGATCGTGCAACTTCACCGTCACTGTGCCGAATATCACCGGTGCACCCATATGCGTATGGCGCAAAAACATCTCGCCAACCGCCTCCGACGTCTCGTCCGATGCCGCCCGATCTGTGGTGAGCGACTTGACCTCGACGATCACATCGTCCGCCGGGAACAGGATATCAGCGATCTTGCCCGTATAGCCGGGCCTCGTGTGACTCTCGATCGACTCACCGCCCGCGGCGGTGAGCACTGAAACCATCAGGTCATGCTGGTTCATCCGGCGTTCGCCCTCTTTCCGCGCGGCTTTCCTCCGAAAGGTGCGATCGAACAACCCCGCAAGACAACGATGAATGGATGACCGGCTTCGGTAAGGCAAGTCCACGCCGCGAAGGACTGCTTTTCGAGCGGGAACCGAAGTCTACGAACGGTGTAACAGTCATCGATCTTGCTATGTAATGTTGGCTCGCGGCCCTGACGCCCGATAGCCGCCAAGCAATTGGCATAGAACAAATAGAAAACAAATCCTTGCGTCCACGCCTCGCCGCAGGCTATCGAATGGCTTCGAAATTCGATCCAAGGATGATGTCCATGGCGTGGAAAAGCGCGCGTAACGCCGAGATCGAAAAGCTTCATAGCGAAGGCGCGAGCTATGCCGCGCTGGCCCGTCAGTTCGAATTGTCGCCATCGCGCGTGCAACAGATCATCGCCAACACGAGGCGCATGCGCAAAAGGCTGCAAGTCCGTCTGGATGCGCCGCTGCGACACACGACATGAGTGCATTGTTCACGCCCGCTGACGGCAAGCCCCGCTGTCTTTGGTGCGCGGCGTCACCCGACTACATCGCCTATCACGACCATGAATGGGGCTTTCCGGTCGATGACGATCACCGCCTGTTCGAGAAGCTGAGCCTCGAAGGCTTCCAGTCCGGCCTGTCGTGGCGCACGATCCTCACCAAGCGTGACAATTTCCGCACCGCCTTTGCCGGTTTCGATTTCTGCAAGGTCGCGACTTTCACCGAAGCCGATGTCGAGCGGCTGCTCAAGGATGCCGGCATCGTGCGCCATCGCGGCAAGATCGAAGCCACCATCAACAATGCCAGCCGCGCCCAGGAACTGGTGCGCGAAACAGGCTCGCTTGCCGCTTATGTCTGGAGCTTCGAACCACGAGGCGAGGACGCTCCCTATCTCGCTTCGACCTCACCGGCGTCCGTTGCCATGTCGAAGGATCTGAAGAAGCGTGGATGGGCCTTTGTCGGCCCGACCACGGTCCATGCCTTCATGCAGGCCATGGGCCTCATTAACGATCATGCCGAGGGCTGCGTCACCCGCGCGAAAGTCGAGCAGGTGCGGGCCGGATTCGTTCGGCCGGGCTGATAGCATCAGCATTGCGTCACTACCCGGCGCAGCGGCAAGGAGCCACACGGCCGCTGCGTTGGGCGCAGAGCGATCCGGGGACTCGGCCTCGGGTTGCAGAATCAAAACATCGTAGCATCCCGCTCGATCCGTAGCGTATGGTGTAGCTGGCACGGACGGGCCTCGAGCAGGGTGCAATGGGGCGTCGGCGCGAATGATCGGAGGTAGCGAACCGTCAGTACCCGCCTTCACCGGCAAGCTATGGCCAAGCGATGGCTCTTCCGGATGCTGGAGACCGCCCCCTCCTTGTCGCCTGCATGCGATCTTCGGCCGCCTAATGCCGTCAACCCCGCGAGGGGGTTCCCCTACGCTTGCGCTACGGTGACGTCGGCAACCGGGCTCTCCTTTGGGCGCCATCGGGGATGGTCCCCGAGCAACCGAAGGAGTTTTTGTCATGGCCACTATCGCTAACCTCACCGTGAAGAACGACGGCAGCCTCGAAGGCACGCTCGCCACCCTCACCGTTTCGGCGCCGATCGCCATCATCCCCAACGCCCGCAAGGCCAAGGAATCCGAACCCGATTATCGCATCATCAGCCGCAAGAACGGCTTCGAGCTGGGCGCAGGCTGGAACCGCTTCTCGCAGAATACTGGCGCCGAATATGTCTCGGTCTCGCTCTCCGCGCCCGAGTTCGGTACCATCTACGGCAATATCGCCAACGCGCCCGGCGACGACCCGACGAAGAAGGTCATCATCTGGAATCCGCCGGCCTGATCCGGCTCCGGCCCCGCTCTCGGGCGGGGCCAATCCCCTTTTTCCACGTTCAGCAGATGCGGGACAGGCCCGAGCCTGTCCCGGCATTACTGTGTTTACCCGTTGAGCTTGTCCTTCACCGCCTTGGCGGGCGCGAAGGTCAGCTTCTTCGACGCAGCGATCTGGATGGTCTCGCCGGTCGAAGGATTGCGGCCTTCACGCGCCGGGCTGTCCTTTACCTTGAATTTGCCGAAGCCGTTCAGCGAGATTTCCTCGCCCTTCGCTGCGGCGTCCGCGATGGCGGCGAAGACGCCATCGACATATTTGCGCGCATCGGACTTGGAAATGCCGTTCGAGGCGGCAAGGGCGTCGGCTAGGTCACTATTGTTCACGAAGATCACTCCATTCTTCAAAACTGTCCGCCGGACACGAATCACATCGTTGCAGGCGGTCCGGCACCCTAAGCAGCAGTCGCTTCGCGGTCATCTTCCGTCGCGCATCATGCCGGTCAGCAGCATCAGGCTCCCACTCGTTGCGGCCGCAGGAAGTTCATCTCAGTCGATGTGAGTTTCCAGCCGAACGACGAGGCGGCAGCGGAGAGCCCTGGTCCCGTCCGGCAAACGAATACCTCCACCGCTCGGGTGAGGCGCTGATCCCTGTGGCCGAAATCCGGCCTCCCTCAATCAACCCGTAAAGGGTCCGCTACGCATGCGCGTGCGGCCGCTTGGGCAAGCCGGCGCGGTGATTGCGGCCAGACCCCGGCCGCCGGGGCACCTGTCGAGCGGGGATGGTCTCCGCTTGCCGGACGGGAGTTCGCGTGATGCCGCTTTCCACCGCCCAGTCGCTCGCCTGGAACCTCGCGAAGACACTGATGACGGTCATCGTCCTTATCAGGACCGACGACGGCTACGCGGTGATGCCCTGGGACGAGTTCGACGGCAATCCGGCGCAAGTGGTGCATGAATATGACCCATTCCCATCCTGATCGGTGGATCAACTCGGCTCCTGGTCGAAGACAGATTTCTGTTTTGGCCGACGCATCCATGCGATATTTCGATGAGCGCAACATAGCGCTGAGGAGGTGGTGGCGAGCGCGTCCGACGATTCACGTTTCGAAAGGACGCTCTTCATGACCATTTTTCTCGTGCTCGGCTTATTCGCCGGCCTTTACCTCCTCTGGCTGCTCTTCCGTCTCGCCGTTTATGCGCTGCCGGTTGCCAGTGGTATCAGCCTCGCGTTCTGGATGCGCGATCACGACTATGGCTATCTCGCCGCCATTCTTGGCGGCTTTGCGGCAGGTGTCGCGGTGCTGGTCATCGGTCAGTTTCTCTTCACGGTCATCCGCTCGCCAATCGTCAGGCTGGCCATTGCGCTTCTGTTTGCCATCCCCGCCGGCATCGCCGGCTATCACGCCGTCCAGGGCGTGATCGGGCTCGCGATTGATCCGGGAATGATGCTCTCGACGCTGAGCTGGATCGGCGGCGGCATCATCGCGGTCACCGCATGGATCCGGCTCGCCAGCTTGGAGATTTCACAGCCGGCGCAGGGCGCCGCAGGCGCTCCCGCAACAACTGCGCGGTAACGATTCGGATATCCGCCGCCCGACCAAAGCCGGGTTTGCTCCCTGCCTGGCTGTTTCCGTGCGGAGCCGGTTTCGGACCAGATCATGCCTCCCGGCTGCTATGGCGCTGATGGGAAGGAAGCCGATCGCCGGTTTGCGCTGACGAGCGATCGACAAACTGACGTCTTCCCGGCACTTGGAACCGACATGCCGACCCGAGACCGGTGGCGGGCACCCATGCGATGCCTTGCGCGATATTGAAAGTGCCAGGCCAGAGCCGAGGTGATCCTCCAGTACCCGTTCACCCGAATCCTTGATGTCCGGGTCTTGGCCAATGCCGTTCCTCTGGATCCCGCGCCGCGCCATGCACGGCCTCGTGTCGATGCGTTCGTTGCCGTCAGGCCGCTGACGCTCGCCCGTCTGGCCGCAACGGCTCTGCCCAGACTTTCTTCCCCCGGCGTGCCGCCGTTCCCCGCGGACCAAGAAAGTCTGGTCCGAGCCGTCCTCCGCTTCGCTGCGGGCCTTCGGCTGCGGCGCCGTTTGCCTGCCGGCTCGTCCAGCGCATCGAGGCCGTGATTGGCGCGGACCCGAAGTGAAAGGAACACACATCATGGCAAAGATCGGCAGCTTCAAGAAGGTTTCGGGTGAACTCCGGGGCCAGATCGTCACTCTCTCGGTTCAGGCCAAATCGGTTCGCATCGTCACGGACGAACAGGCCAGCGGCAATGCGCCCAGCCACCGGGTCTATGTCGGCGATACGGAGGTCGGTGCGGCCTGGAGCAAGCGGACCAGCGATGACCGCCCCTATCTCTCGGTCAAGCTCGACGATCCCAGCTTCGTCGCTCCCATCTTCGCGCAGCTCTTCGCAGGCGAGGATGGCGAATATGACCTGGTCTGGAACCGGCCCGCCCGCCGCGAGCGCGACTGATGCCCGGAATGATCCGCTGGCTTTCTGTGAGCCGGCGGACATCCCCATTTATGGGGATCCGCTTCCCCAGTTGTTGGAATGGCCCGCAAAAACGTCAAGCGACAGCCTGCGCTCCTGCTTTCGGGGGAGCGCGCATGTCCGGCAAACAAGCAAGCAATGGCGATCGACGCCTTCTCGACAAGCCCGGATTTGCACAGGAGTTTCTCCGGCGCAATCCCCGCTATCGGTGCGACTATCAAAACGTCATGTGTTCGAGGAGAGACTCCAGCGAGGAGCAGGAGGTGATGGCCCAGCGCTGGGGATTGTGCTTTCCCCTGTGCACCTGGCTCGTTCGCTACTGACGAACCAGCGCTCTGGCAGGCGTCGCTCGCGCCGACAACAGTCATCCTCGATACGGCGCCCGCAGGCTTTGCCGAAGCCGCTCGGTTCGACCTCGACGCCTGGCCGATCATCCTTGCCGACCGCATGCTCTCCACCGGCCGTCATCTGGTCCTGGGCGACATCGACGGGCCGCATCGGCTTTGGATCCGCGATCCGCTCAAAGGCAGCGCGCTTGCCTATGTGATCGTGCGCGACGAGGCGATCGATCTGCGTCAGGCCGCAGTGCAACGGCTCGATCGGCGTCTGGCGGGCGCCCCGCCCATGCGCCTGCCGCCCGGCTTCGCGCCGACGCCGTTCCAGCAGCGCCGCCTTAACATGCTTCTCGACATTCTCGATGCCGTTCTCGGCCGCGAGCGAACAGGCATCACGACCCACGAGATCGCCCGCTGCCATGTCTATCCGGCGATGAGCATCGGCCGCGGCAATGAATGGAAATCTTCCGCCGAGCGCCGCCGCACCCAGCGCCTGATCGACGAGGCGCTCGCCCTCATGAACGGGGGATACCGCGCCTTGCTGCGTGGCTGATCCGCCCGGTGCGACAAAAATGCACGGGCCAAAATAGCCGCTCCATCCCGACGCCAGTGCTCCGCCAATTTCCTCCAGTCCGGTCGATCACCGCCGTGTGTGATCCCGGCTTCGATGGAGGAACATCATGGAGCAAGCAGCACCGCGCTCGCCGCAATTTCTGAAGACACCCGATGCCGCAGCGCGGCTCGGTCTTTCCCCGCGCACCCTCGAAAAGCATCGCTGCTACGGGACCGGCCCCAATTTCCACAAGCTGGGCGGCCGCGTCGTCTATTCGATCGACGCGCTCGACGCCTGGGCGGAACTTGGCCGACGGCGCTCGACCTCCGATCCGGGCACCGGGGTCTGCCTTCCCGCCAAGCGGTTCGACGTGCAGCCGGAGCGCTGAGGCCGTGCCGCGCCGCCCATCATCCTCTGCCGTGACGCGGATCGAGCGCACGCAGCTCGACCTGTTCCGCTCGGTGCCGGCCAATCCGGCGCCGCGCGACGCGCAGGATCTCATGTCCTGGCCCTTCTTCAGCCTTGCCAAATCGCGGCGGATCGCACCGATCGATTTCCGCATGGGCGAGACGCGGATCTCGGTCGAAGCCGTGCCCGAACATGGCATGGCGACCATCTGGGACGCCGACATCCTGATCTGGGCGGCGAGCCAACTCGTCGAGGCACGCGATGCCGGACGGCCGACCTCGCGGCTCATGGCGACGACCCCGCATGAGATACTGACCTATATCCGGCGCGGGACGGGCCGTGACAATTATGACCGCCTCAAAGCCGCGCTCGACCGGCTGCAATCGACGACCGTCGCCACATCCATCCGCCAGCAGCACCAGCGCCGCCGCCATCGTTTCTCCTGGATCAACGAGTGGCAGGAACGGCTCGACGCGCAGGGCAGGCCGCTCGGGATCGAGCTGATCCTGCCCGACTGGTTCTATGCGGGCGTGCTCGATCGCGCGTTGGTGCTGACGATCGACCGGGCTTATTTCGACCTGACCGGCGGTCTTGAACGCTGGCTCTACCGCATCGTGCGCAAGCATGGCGGCCGCCAGGCGGCGGGCTGGAGCTTCGACTTCAAGCATCTGCACATGAAGTCGGGCGCGCTCTCGCCATTGAAGCGCTTCGCTTTCGAGCTGCGCGCGATCGTGCGGCGTCAGCCGCTGCCCGGCTACACGCTCAGGATCGAGCATGCCTTGGGCAAGGAGCGTCTCAATTTCGCGCCCGTTCCGGTCGATCCGCTCGACGCCGCCATGCGCCGGCTCAAGCTCCCGGTCTGTGGATAAGGCCCGTGCGAGTCGTCCTATCAGGAACCGCCGGAGTCGTCCTATCGGGAACCCGAGAGTCGTCCTATCGGGAACCGCGGAGCTTCGGAAACCCGCAGAAATCTGCGAAAAATCGGCGCCCCTCTAACCATCCTAATAGAGAAGAATATTTCATATTCTTCCTAACCCGGCGCGGGGCTGTGGATTTCGCGCCGCGCGCGCTGCGTGCGCCGACGCCCGCGTTGCCGCCACGTTGCCCCTCGGCGGCGGGCGGGCTGCACTTCATGCCCATTCCCGGAGAAGCCCCATGACCCACCCGCCTGCCCATGGGCACGTCCCCTCGCGCGCTGCAGATCGGCTACGCAAGGACTGCACCGAGATCGAATTGATCTGGATCGAGAAGCGGCTCGAGCACTGGATCCGTTTCGGTCGGATCGCGTCGGAGCGCATCGTCAGCCGCAAGACGCGCATCGTCTCCTTTCGGCCCGATGCCATCGTTGCGTTTGTGCGCTGGTCGGCCAATGACTTCGGCACTGTCCATTCGCGCATCGACATCTTGCGCGCGGTTCGTCCCGGCGAGTCCTATACGACCGCACCTTTCGTGCGGCCGGGCGGCGAGTTGCTGCTCTCGATCCAGGGTTGGCCGAAGGTCCGCAAGGTGCTCGAGACCATCGACAGCATCGAGGCCGAAGGCCTCGATGCCTGCGACGTCGCGCCCGAGCATTGGCGGCATGCCCATAACCGGCTGAGCGCCGGTGAACCCGCGCGCGCCTATACGGCGGAGCGCCATCAGGCATGGCTCAAACGCAAGGCGCTCGGTCAATGAGCCGCCGTCCGCTCTCTCGCTTCGTACCGCACATCGCCGGCGCCGTAATTGGTGTCACGTTGGTCGCGGCGGTTCTGCCGCTGCCCAAGCTGCTGCTCTGGAACGCCAGCGCCAGTGCGCCCATCGGCCTTTACCGCATCAATCCGTTTGCCCGGCCGGCGGTCGGCGACATGGTCGCCGTCGCGCCGCCACCCGCGCTCGCCCGGTTCATGGCCGAGCGCCATTATCTGCCCGTCGGCGTGCCGCTGCTCAAGCATGTCGCCGCGCATCCGGGCGCGCTGATCTGCCGCCGCGGTGCGACGGTAACGATCGACGGGCGCACCGTCGCGGTCGCGCGCGCGTCCGACAGCCATGGCCGACCGTTGCCGGTCTGGCGCGGCTGCCGCGTCCTCAGGACCGACGAACTGTTCCTGCTCAACGCTGCGCCCGACAGCCTCGACGGCCGCTATTTCGGACCCGTTCCGGCCTCCGGCCTGATCGGCCGTGCGATGCCCATCCTCACGCGCGACACGTCGCATGCGCCGCTGCGCTGGCGCTCCGGCTGCGCGCAGGGTGCCCCTCTCACCAGCAAAGAAGGAAACGTCTCATGCAAATAGGTTGTTTCAAAGAGGACGGTGACGGGTTCGCCGGCCGCCTGCGCACGCTCACGCTCGATGTGGCGCTGCGGCTCGTGCCGACCGGCTTTACCGGGCACGACCGCGCGCCGGACTGGCGCGTCCATCTCGCCGACAATGGCGCGCCCGAAACCATCGGTCCCGAGGTCGGATCGGGCTGGAACCACGACGGCAAGACCGGCGCGTTCGTCACGCTCCAGCTCGATTGTCCGGGCTTCGCCCGCCCGATCCGCGCCAATCTGCTGCGCTCCAATCGCGGCGATGACGGCCATGTCCTGCTCTGGTCGCCGCGCCTGCGGCGTCCGAAAGCGGAGTGAGCCGTGCGCATCCGCTTTGCGTCGCGCTGCCGGTCCTGCGCCGTTCGCCTCGCTGGCGCATCGGCCTTGACCGGCATACTCGTCTCCCTCTTTCCGGCCACGCCTGCGCTGGCCACCGCGCCTGCTGCTGTCGCGAGAGCGCATCCCTATGCCGCCCATGTTGTCGAAGCCGCACAGCGTTTCGGCATTCCCGAGGCGTGGATCTGGGCGGTGATGCGCGCCGAGAGCAACGGCGATCCGGCAGCGATCTCCCGCGCCGGCGCCATGGGCCTCATGCAGATCATGCCCGGCACCTGGGCGGGGCTCACCGCGCGCTATGGCCTCGGCGACAATCCGTGGGATGTGTGCGCCAACATTCACGCTGGCGCGGCTTACCTGCGCGAGATGGTCGATCGGTATCGCGACCTCTCTACCGCGCTTGCCGCCTATAATGCGGGGCCGGGCCGCGTTGACGACTGGCGCCAGCGCGGCCGCCCGCTGCCTGCCGAAACGATCGCTTATGTCGCGAAGCTCGCGCCAGCCCTCGGCACCTCCGGCATTGCTTCGCCCGCCGTCGTGCCTGCAGTTCCACGCGCGCCGGCTGCGCCATCCTGGCGCGACGCGGGGCTGTTCGTGCTGCGCGGCGACGGGGCGTTGGGCGGCAGCGAAACCGCGACCGATCCCGGACCCGTCGCGCAGCCGGACGACATCGCGTCTGCGCCTGTCCCGTCGCCTTCCGGCCTCCCGCCGCGGCATTCATCGCCCGGTTTGCACGGCCTCTTCGTCCCGCTTTCCGGCCGGAGCGAACAATGAGCGATCATGGCGTTCGCTGGTGGTGTCAGGGGTGGGATTTACTGCGTCGGAGAAGAAGGCAACGCACGGGAATCGAAAGGGAAAGTCGATGGCGAGATAAAAGGCGCGCCACCTGTGGGGCGTCATGTCGTTGTAAGTCGGGGAGATTTTCAGGTGGCACCCTGATCGGCCGGGTGGCGCGATTTTCTGAATATGGCGCGATTTCAATATGTCGGCGGGTGGCAGCGCCAATTTCGGGGCTGACATGACGGTTGGCGACGATGATTTTCGGGTTCGGCCGGGAAGGAGCCGCGATGCTGGCAAGGGATCGGGACGCAAGGTCCAGAGCCTCGCGGCACAGGTTCGCCGGGCAGCGGCCAAGGCGGGATACAGTCGCCGCGGGCCGTCGCGTGGCAAGGGCACGGGGCGCCATGGTCGAGGCCGCATTGCGCGGCTGCGCACCCGCACTCCGGCCAATGCCCGGCGCGTCGTCATCAAGGCCCGTGTGGTCAGGCATAAGGGCTCGAAGTTTCGCGCGGCGCCGCTCGCGCGGCATATCGCCTACCTCAAGCGCGACGGCGTGACGCGCGACGGGCGCGATGCCAGCCTGTTCGATGCCCGCTCCGATCAGGCGGACGGCGACGCATTTGCCGAACGCTGCGAGGACGACCGGCATCATTTCCGCTTCATCGTCTCGCCCGAAGATGCCGGGCAGATGGCAGACCTCAAAGCCTTCACCCGCGAACTGATGGGCGACATGACACGTGATCTGGGCACCCGCCTCGACTGGGTGGCGGTGGATCACTGGAACACCGACAATCCCCATATCCATGTCCTCGTGCGCGGCGTCGACGAGACCGGTGCCGATCTCGTCATCGACCGCGACTATATCCGCGAAGGCATGCGCGCCCGCGCGGAGGAGCGCGTCACGATGGAACTCGGACCGCGCACCGAACAGGAAATCCGCGCCGCCCTGGAGCGGGAAGTTGATGCCGATCGCTGGACGAGCCTCGATCGCCGTCTGCAGCGCATGGCTGATGAGATGACCGGCATGGTCGATCTGCGTCCGGGTGGTGGCGACGATCCCGAAATGCGCCGCCTGCTGATCGGCCGTGCCGGCAAGCTCGAACGGCTGGGCCTTGCCTACGGGCAAGGACCGGCGGTCTGGTCGCTGAGGCCCGGCGCGGAAAAGACGCTGCGCGACCTCTCCATCCGCACCGACATCATCAAGACCATGCACCGGGCGATGAGCGACGGCGGCCGCGTACCCGATACCGGCCGCTTCGCTCTCCATGGTGAAGCTCCGGCCGATCCCATCATCGGGCGCCTGGTCGAGCGCGGCCTGCACGACGAACTGGCGGGCACGGCCTACGCGGTGATCGACGGCGCCGACGGGCGAACGCATCATCTGCGCTTCGACGATATGGAGATGACCGGCGACGCCAGACCCGGGGCGATCGTTGAGACGCGGAGCTGGCAGGACGCCAGGGGCAATACGCGCCTGTCGCTGGCGACCCGCTCCGACCTGACGCTGGCCGAACAGGTGAACGCGCCCGGCGCCACCTGGCTCGATCGCCAGCTCATCGCTCGCGAGCCGGTCGCAGCCGGCACCGGGTTCGGACTCGAAATCCGCGAGGCGATGGAAGCACGCGCCCTCCATCTCGAAGGCGCCGGGCTCGCACAGCGGCGCGGGGCTGGCTTCCTGTTCGCGCGCGACCTGATCACGACCCTCAAGGGCAATGAGCTCAGCCAGGAGATCGACGCCATCGCCCGGCGCACAGGTCTTGCTCACCAACCGTCAGCGGCCGGGGACTATGTGAGCGGCGTCTATCGCGAGCGGGTGACGCTCGCCTCGGGCCGGTTCGCGATGATCGACAATGGCCTTGGCTTTCAGCTCGTGCCCTGGCGGCCGGCACTCGACCAGCATCTGGGCAAGCACATCAGCGGCACGATGACGCCCGGTGGCGGCGTCGACTGGTCGCTCGGCCGCGGACGGGGGCTTGGCCTTTGATCCTCGATATCTTCATCAGCAGGAGCTTCATCCCATGAACGCGACCCGTATCCTCTGGGGCCAGGTCATCGCCGTCTTCGGCGTGACGCTGACCGGCATCTGGGCGGCAACCCAATGGACCGCGCACGCACTCGCCTATCAACCCGAACTGGGTGAGCCCTGGTTCTCGCTGGGGTCATGGCCGATCTATCCGCCGCCGGCCTTCTTCTGGTGGTGGTTCGCGTTCGATGCCTATGCGCCCAAGATTTTCGAGACAGGCGCGTTGATCGCCGTGTCGGGCGCGATGGCCGGCATCGTCATTGCGATCGCCATGTCGGTGTGGCGCGCCCGCGAAGCGAAGAAGGCCGAAACCTATGGTTCGGCGCGCTGGGCCAGCGAGCGCGAAGTCAAAAAAGTGAAGATGCTCGGCGACGATGGCGTCGTTCTTGGCCACTTCGCGCAGCGCTATCTACGCCACGATGGTCCCGAGCATGTGCTGTGCTTCGCGCCGACCCGTTCGGGCAAGGGCGTCGGCCTCGTCATACCATCGCTCCTCACCTGGCCGGGAAGCTGCATCGTCCATGACATCAAGGGCGAGAACTGGCAGCTCACTTCCGGTTTCCGGTCACGGCACGGCCGCGTGTTGCTGTTCGATCCCACCAATCCGGCCAGCGCCGCCTATAATCCGCTGCTCGAGGTCCGGAAGGGCGAGTGGGAAGTGCGCGACGTTCAGAATGTCGCCGACGTGCTGGTCGATCCTGAAGGCAGCCTCGAGAAGCGCAACCATTGGGAAAAGACCAGCCATGCGCTGCTGGTCGGCGCCATCCTCCATGTTCTCTATGCGGAGGAAGACAAGACGCTGGCCGGGGTCGCCGCCTTCCTTTCCGATCCGCGGCGTCCGATCGAAACCACGCTGCGCGCGATGATGACGACGCCGCATCTGGGCAAGGCCGGGGTGCATCCGGTCGTCGCCTCGGCCGCGCGCGAGCTGCTCAACAAGTCGGAGAATGAACGCTCGGGCGTGCTGTCCACCGCCATGTCGTTCCTTGGCCTCTATCGCGATCCGATCGTGGCGCGGGTGACGCGGGCCTGCGACTGGCGCATCGCCGATCTCGTCGATGGGGCCGTGCCCACCTCGCTCTATCTGGTGGTGCCGCCGTCCGACATCAGCCGCACCAAGCCCCTCATTCGCCTGATCCTCAACCAGGTCGGCCGGCGCCTGACCGAGGAACTCAACCCCAAAGGCCGTCCGCACCGGCTGCTGTTGATGCTCGATGAGTTCCCCGCGCTCGGGCGGCTCGACTTCTTTGAAAGCGCGCTCGCCTTCATGGCGGGCTATGGGATCAAGGCGTTCCTCATCGCCCAGAGCCTCAACCAGATCGAGAAGGCCTATGGGCAGAACAATGCCATCCTCGACAATTGCCATGTCCGTGTCGCCTTCGCGACCAATGATGAGCGCACCGCCAAGCGGATCTCGGATGCGCTCGGCACCGCCACCGAAATGCGGGCGATGAAAAACTATGCCGGGCACAGGCTCTCGCCCTGGCTCGGACATTTGATGGTCTCGCGAACCGAGACGGCGCGACCCTTGCTCACGCCTGGCGAGATCATACAGCTGTCCCCGGAGGAGGAGATTGTCATGGTGGGGGGCGTGCCGCCAATCCGGGCTATGAAGGCACGTTACTTCACCGATCCGCGCTTTACCGTGCGATTGCTGCCGCCACCGACACCCAAACCGCTCGATCCGAAGCGACGGCCCAAGGATGACTGGTCCACTCTCATACCAGTGAATGCGCCGCCAGCTCCATCCTCCAATCTGCCCGCGGCTGATGACGGGGCCGGGAAGGCGGCAGCCGATGATGCGGAGCCGCAGGGCACCCGGGAAGGCGATCAGACTGACGCTGCCACCGACGCAGGCAATGCTGGCATCCGCCGCGAGCCCGATCTTGGCGAGCATGAGGAAATCGTTCCTCCCGCGAAGGAAATGTCTGGGCAAGAAACGCCCGATGAGGACAATCAGGATGAGGATGCCGCCCGAGCGAAACGCGAGGCGGAGCGGACCATGCGCCGCAATGCCCGTAATGCGTCGCTCGACCCGGATGACGGGATCGTGCTGTGAGTGGAGGCCACGTCAAGCGCAGCATCCGGCTACGGACGGATCTGGTGCGGAGGCTTGCCGATCACGCCGCCGCGCGGAACACCAGCCAGGCCGCGATCATCGAGGCTGCGCTGGAATCCTTCCTGTCGCCCGACGCCGCCGAGCGACTTGAAGCAGCACTTGCCCGCCGGCTCGACCGGTTGACCCGTGATCTTGGCCGTCTCGAATGGCATGTCGAACTGTCGAACGAGACTCTCGCGCTGTTTGTGCGAAACTGGCTCAATGCAACGCCATCGCTTCCGGATGGCGCTACGCAGGCCGCGAGGGCGCAGGGCCGCGAGCGATGGGAGCGGTTTGTAGACATGCTGAACCGGCGCATGGAGTTGGGGCCGCGGTTCAGGAACGAGATCGCGGAAGATGCAACGAGGTCGACTCGGTCGGATCAGGACTCGGGCAGCACCAGTGAATAGCTGGTGCTGCGCCCACCGGCCGGCTCCTTCTCAAGGATGCCGCGCCGGCGCAAATCGTTGATGTCGCGCAAGGCGGTATCGGACGATGCCTTGGTGATCGCCGCCCATTTGGCATTGGTTAACTTGCCCTCGAAGCCGTCCAGCAGGCGGTTGACGACCTTGCGCTGGCGTTCGTTCAAGGGCTGGCCCGCGACGGACTCCCAAAACCGCGCCTTGCGCATGACGCTGGCGAGGATGACCTCGGCGCCGTCGAAGGCGCGATCTAGGCAGCCGATGAACCACAACAGCCAGGGCGTAATGTCGAGGTCACCCTTCTGAGTCGATTCCAGCATGTCGTAATAGGCTTTGCGCTCGGTACGGATTTGCGCGGACATGCTGTAGAAGCGCTGCGCGGTTCCCTCCGCGCGCGCCAGCGCGAGGTCGGCGATGGCGCGGGCAATTCGTCCGTTGCCGTCGTCGAAGGGGTGGATGGTGACAAACCATAGGTGCGCGACCCCGGCTTTCAGGACGGGATCCGGCGCGGCTGTCTCGAACCAGTCGAGAAAGCGGGACATATCCGCGTCGAGCCGCTCCGATGCGGGAGCTTCGTAGTGGACGCGCTCGCGGCCAATCGGCCCCGAGACAACCTGCATCGGGCCAGCTTCGGCGGTGCGCCATGCGCCCACGGTGATGCGGCTCATGCCGCTGCGTCCGGTGGGGAACAGCGCCGCGTGCCAGCCGAACAGCCGTTCGGCGGTCAGGGGCTGCGCATAGTTCTGCGTGGCGTCGAGCATCATTTCGACAACGCCCTCGACGTTGCGATCCGCTTGAACCAAACCGCCGATGTCCATGCCGAGACGGCGGGCGATGGAGGAACGCACCTGTTCCCGATCCAGTATTTCGCCTTCGATTTCGCTGGATTTCAGGACATCTTCGGTCAGGGCGCGCAAGACGGCTTCCGCGCGCAGCGGGAAGCCAAGCGCCTCCATATGCCCGATCAGCCGCCCCTGCCGGTGGCGCACGGCGGCGAGCGGCTGGGCAAGCTGCTCGTCGCACCAGCGCAGGTTCGGCCAGTCCGGCAGTTCGTGGATATAGGTCATATTCACCGTACTTTCTGCGGTGAATATAGCGATTATTCACCGCAAAGGGCAAGAATATTCACCGCATGATATGCGGCGAATAAGGCGGCTTTCACCGCATCGATACAGGTGGTTTATGAAACGGCCCAATGTAAAGCCACACTTGGCCTTTCGGCGAATCCCTCACCCGCCGGGCAATGGAACGCCATCGACCCGCACGGGCACGTCGGTCCTCTGCCAGCCGATGCGGACAACGCCATCGTCGCTGGTCGTCGCAGCCGTCTTCGCACCACGCTCGACGGCCGCCTGCAAGGCCGGTTCGGCCGCAATGGCGGTGCTGGAGATCAGGATGGCGGCAGCCGAAACAAGCACAGACATAGACAATTTCATGATGTTCATCCTTCCTGATGTCGACAATCGATAACTTCGGCTCTTGCCATTCCCAAAAGTACGAGATGCAAAACTAGGACTTATTGATCAGAATCCGGTGATCCATTTGCGCGCTCCGACGAATGCAATGCGTCATGGTTGGCGGGCGGGCTCGTTCCGCGCGTCCCCCAAGTGGGAGCATCCAGTATTTCCCGGACAATTGGAGATTTCAGGCCGCTCAGCTCAGCGAGGGTTCCTGTCGCGACAAGCCGACCGGCTTCCATCACGGCGACGCGATCGCCCAGCAGGGCCGCTTCGCGGATATCATGCGTGATGTATAGGACAGATGCCTCCATCTCGGCGAACAGCTTGCGGAACAGATCGAGCAATTCGCGTCTGAGAACGAGGTCAAGGTTCGATAATGGTTCGTCGAGCAGTACGACTCTTGGCCGAACGACGAGCGCTCGCGCTATCGCCAGGCGCTGGCGCTCGCCGCCGGACAGCTCGGCCGGATAGCAACGGCGGCGGTCAAGCAGTTCGACGCTCGCCAATATTTTGTCGATCGCCGGCTCGCGCGCCGTCTTCGCGATCCGGCGTGAGGCCAGCACGAAGCGGAGGTGCGCTTCCACCGAGAAGTGGGGCCACAAGCCGAGGTCCTGAAAGACGACCGACAGGCCGCGTTGCTCCGGGGGCACGATGATCCGGCCGGCGACGCTTGCTTCCCGCCCATCGACGAACACCCGGCCCGCGCTCGGCGCCGTCAGCCCGAGCGCCAGCCGGACCAGGCTGCTCTTGCCGCAGCCCGAGGGACCGAGCAGGCATAGGATTTCGCCCGTTTCGATCGCGAGCGACACGTCGGAGACGGCGAAGCGGGCGCCATAGTGGAGCGAAACCTGGTCGAAGCGCAGCGCGCTGGTCATCGGGCGGCCCTCGCGCCGAGCAGTGGCAGGACGAGCGCCACCGCGATCGCCGACAGAGCCGCCTGCACGCAGGCGAGCGCGGCCACGACCGTCTCGGGTCCATTCGCTTCGAGCGTGAATATGCGGATCGGCAGCGGCTCCTGTCCCGGCGGATAGAAGAGCGTGGCCGTCTCGAGGTCGCGCAGGCAGAAGAGCAGCGTCAATAACCAGACGCCGATGAACGCGCGCGCATGGAGCGGCACGACGATCCGCGCCAGCCGCGATCCGTAGCCAACGCCAAAGACGCGCGCGGCGTCCTCGATGGTGGCCGGAAGCTGCGCGCAGGCAGCCGCGAACGCGCGAACGCCGATGGCCGCGTAGCGGCCGACATAGCCAAGAGCGATGATGAGCCAGCTTCCGTAGAGCCACCCCGTTTCGGGGCGGTTCCACAGCGCGACGAGCCCGACGCCCAGAAGCGCCGGTGGTGCCACGAATGCAGCGAATGCCACGATGTCCAACCCGGCGGTGACACGGTCGCGGCGCGCGAGGCCGTGTCCGACCGGTATGGCGACAATGGCGATGACGGTTGCGGCGAGCGCGGCCGGCAAAAGACTGTTGCTCACGCCGTTGCCGATCCAGAGCGGCAGCTCGGCAAACCCGTCCCATCCGGCACGCCAGGCAAGCGCGGCGACCGGCGCCGCCGAGAGCGCCGCAACCAGCCAGCAGAACAGGCTGGCCGGCGCCCGCCATGGACCGAGGGCCATCGGCGCCTTGCGAAAGCTGCGCAGGCCCAGGGTTGCGAAGGAGCGGCCACCTGCCGTCCACCGTTCGGCGACCAGCAACATCGCCGTCAATGCGAGCACCGGAAGCGCCAGGAGCAGCGCCTCGGCCGGCGCGAAGTCGACGCCACCGAGCCGTGCGAACACGGCGGCGGCATAGGTGCGGGCGCGAAGGAAGGTCGGAACACCCACCTCAGACAGCGCCAGCGCGGCAACCACAATTCCGGCGAGGGCGATCGCCGGGCGCGCCGCGGGCAGCAATATGCGTGTCGCGACCCTGCCCGGCGCCGCCGTGACCCGCGCGGCCTCCTCCTGCGAAGGGTCGATGTTCCAGAGGGCGAGCGCCGTCAACGCGGTGACGATCGGCGCCAGGGCGAGGCCGAGCGTCAGCACCACGCCCGCCTCGCTGAACAGGATGGCCGTCGAGGCCTCATTCCCGATCAGGCCTTGACGGCCCAGCAGATGGAACCAGCCAAGCGCCGGAAGCAGCGGCGGCAACAAGGCGGGAAAGGCATGCAGGACCAGAACTGCGCCGCGCCCGATCACGTCCGTGCGCGCGACCAGGACGGCCATCGGCAGGCCGATGCCAAGCGCCAGAGCGAGGACAGCGGCAGTGACGACAAGCGTGCGGGCCAGCAGGCTCCACAGCGCCGGATCGGCGATCAGGCCGAGATCGACGCCGCGTCCGCCCGTCGCCAGCCCGATGAGCGGCCACAGCAGCGGAAGAACACAGGCTGCGAGCAGGATCGCGCTGGCGCTTCCGACGATTAAGGTCCGCTCAGTCACCGATCGCGTCACTGGCGACCGGCCGGAAGGCCGACCCACTGCCGAAGCCATGGCTGAATCCGGTTCATGGTGTCCGCGACCTCGCCATAATCGACCTGCATGGCCTTGATATTCTCGACGCGTTCGACATTGGCTGGGACCGTGACGCCGGGATGGAGCGGCATGTGCGCCGCCGATTCCGCCATCATCCGCTCGGCATCCGGCGAGACGAGAAAGTCCGCCAATTGCCGCGCGGCCTCGGGATTGGGACCGCCTCGGATCAGGACCACGCTCGTGGGCATGACCAGCGTTCCCATGCCTTGCCGGTCGGGATAGACGATCGCGACCGGCGCGCCATCCTTCACGGCTTCGTAGGCATCGTCTGTGTCGGTGAGCCCGAACGTCACCTCGCCCGCGACGACCAGCCTGCGAACCTCGCCGTTCGAGCCGGCAATCCGGACATCGTTTGCCTTCAGCGCCTCGAAGAAACGGCTGGCCTCATCCTCGCCGAGCGTCGCAAACAGCGCCGCGGCGTGCATGGTCGTCGTTCCATAGAGCGGGTTGGCGATGGCGGCTTCGCCCTTCCACTGCGGATCGGCAAGATCGCGCACCGACGTGGGCATGGGATGCCCTCGCAGCCGCTCGCGATTGATGAGCAGCGCGCGCGCGCGGGCGGCGGTGCCGGTCCAACGGCCCTGCGCATCCCTAAACGTCGCGGGGATGGCTGCTGCATTCGCGGGCGCGTATGGCGCGACGAGACCGCGACCGATGAGCACGAACGGACGGACTGGATCGCCTGACCAGAAGAGGTCCGCGCGCGGATTGTTCCCTTCCGCGATCAGCCGGTTGAGCATGCCCGTGCTCTTCGTCTCCTCGGTGTCGAACGCAGCGCGGACCCTGATTCCGGTCTTCTCCTCGAACCGGCGGAACACCGGTTCGGCATAGACCTGATCGACAGACGTATAGGCGACCACTTCGCCCGCGGACGGCCCGGGTCCGTCCGAGCAGGCCCCGACCAATATCGTGAGCAGGATGGCAAGAGCGGTGGCGAGTCTCGGGCGAGCCATTTTGCGTATCCTAGCGGGACGGTTGCGTGGCAGCGTCGAGGTTCGCCATCCGCAGATCGTCAAAGCGGGTGACGCTGTCCGCCTTGGTCCACACGCCAACCCTGCCCGCGCCGGTGAAGGTCCGATCTTCAACCTCGAACAGCTTGCGCTCGCCGAGATAGACCTCGAACAGCGGCCCGCGGGCCGTGACGCGCAATTCGCCCCACCCCTGATCGGGCACATCGGCCTTGACGCCGTAGCCGCTGCCCGCGCCTTTGACGGGCAGATCGCTGCGCTTGCCGTTCTCCACCTTGTAGAGCACGACATTGTCCTCGAGCGCATTGGCCCGCACGACATAGTAGTTGTTGGCATCGCGGTAGCGCCAGACGAGCCCCGCTGCCTGGTCGACCCGTCCCGACACCGGCTGAAAGCGCACGCTCAGGTCGACATCGGCCGCCTGAAAGTCATTGTAGACCAGCACCGGAAAGCGCGAATTGGTGCGGTCGGCGTCCGTCTGCACTACGGCATTCGTGCCCGAAGGAGCGCCTACGACACGCTCGACCCGCCAAGCGCCGGGCCGCCCCTTGTTGACGGCCGACGAGAAACCGGAGGGGGCCGCCCCGGTCGCCTCGGCCTCGAAGTCGATCGTGAGGGCATCGGCCGGCATGGGCTGACCGGGCTCCATCGCGTTCAGGGGCGGCGGTGCTGCGGCTTCCTTGCAACCGAGGAGCGCGAGCGCGAGCAGTGCAGAGTGAATTTTCACATGACCTCTCCTTAACGGGCAAAACACTCGGACTCTTGATCCGGCAAACGACAAACCGCACAATGCGCCGACGCGAGCGGCCAGTGCCGTCCTATTTCGTCGGCGGCCAATTGTGCGTCTCGCCCTGGCCCGAACGGCACCAGGCGTAGAGCGCATCATACATCGTCATGCCGTGGCGAAGCATCTCGTGGTCGTCGGGAAAGATCGCCGACAAGCCCAGCGAGATTGCGAACAGGCCGCTCGACTGGGGCGTCAGATCGAGATGTGACGTGTCGGCGCCCCGCACGATTGTCGCGAGCTGCTGGAGCGCGGGGTCCTCGCCCAGGCCATATCTGTCGAGAAACGCATCGAAGCTGCACTTCTCGCCGACGTGGCTGAACTCTGCACCGGGTATGTCATAGGCAATCGCGCCTTCGCGCTCGGCGACTTCGAAGACCTGATCGGCCGGCACATAGAGGAATTCCGGCGCGTCGTCGATGAACCGTGTGATCAGCCACGGACAGGCGATGCGGTCGATCTTGGGACGCTCGCGGGTGACCCATTTCATGGCGGACCTCCTCTCTTTCGGGAACCCGATCGGCTCAGGTGGCGGCGAGCCGGAGCGCTTGTGTGTAGCGCTGCTCGACCGTCTCCCAGTCGATATTGCGGAAGAAGGCATCCACATATTTCGCGGCGGCGGTGCCGTAATCCATGTGAAAGCTGTGCTCGTACATATCGAGCGCGAGCAGCGGCACGCCGGCGATCGCGCCGTGCATGTGATCCCACGCCCAGTGATTGTGCAGCGAGCGGGTGTGGAGATTGTAGACGAGCACGCACCAGCCCGAGCCGCCGGCAAGGCTCATGCCGGTGCGGCGGAAATCGGTCTCCCAACGGTCGAACGAGCCGAACGCCGCGCTCAGCGCGTCGCGAATCGAGCCGGCCGCCTGGCCATTGCCGCCGAGCCCGTCGAAATAGATCTCGTGGAGCACGACCGAGCCGGTGCGGTGCAGCTCTTCGCGCTTGAGGCCGCCATAGACGACCGGCGGCAGGTCCGGGTCGGCGAGCGCCGCGGCAAGCCGGGTCTCGATCATGTTCAGCGCGCGAACCGAGCCGGTATAGTTGTTCTCGTGATGCGACCGGATCAACCGCTCGGACAGGCCGACCAGCTTGGCGGGATCGAACTTGAGCGGGCGGACCTGATGGTTGCCGGCAAAGGCGGGGACGGGCGCCGGCGCGGCGGCCGGCGTTTGCGCGGATGCTTCATTATTGATGGTCATGGCGGCGGCTCCGATGCCGAGGGTTGCGATTGCGCTGCGTCGGGAAAGATCAGTCGTCATGCTTCACTCCTTCAGATGATCAGCACATAGGCGGCGCCCAGGACCGAGCAGACGCCGAGCACCGGCAGCACGCCCGCCCTGAACCGGAACACGGCGATGATTGCGCCCCCGGCGAGCAGTAGCGCCGGCCAGTTGACGGTCCTCAGCACCGGCACGTCGATCGTGCCGGCGGCGAACGGGATCTCCCGCACTTGCCCGAACAGAGTGTGGATGGCGAACCAGACCGCGAGATTGAGGATCACGCCGACCACCGCGGCGGTGATCGCGGCGAGCGCGGCCGACAGCGCGCGGTTGCCGCGCAGCCGCTCGACGAACGGCGCGCCGGCGAAGATCCACAGGAAGCAGGGGACGAAGGTGACCCAAGTCGTCAGGATCGCGCCCAGCGTCGCGGCGACGAGCGGTGACAGCCCGGTCGCCTCACGAAACGCGGCGAGGAAGCCGACGAACTGAGTCACCATGATCAGCGGCCCGGGCGTGGTCTCGGCCATGCCGAGCCCGTCGAGCATCTCGCCGGGCTGGAGCCAACCATAGGTTTCGACCGCCTCCTGCGCGACATAGGCGAGCACGGCATAGGCGCCGCCGAAGGTCACCACCGCCATCTGGCTGAAGAAGGTGGCGATACGACTGAACACGTCGTCCGGGCCGAGCGCGAACAGCAGGGCCGCCACGGGGCCGAGCCAGAGCAGCAGCAGCAAGCCTGAAATGCGCAGCGACCAGGAGAGGTTCGGCCGCGCATGATCGGGCAGGCCCTCGCCGAGCGCCGTGTCGCGATCGTGCACCACCTCGCCCTTGGCGGCGCCGTGCCCGCCGCCGCCCTTGAACGCGGGATGGCCGGCGCGGCCGCCGAAGAAACCGATCAGCGCCGCCGTGAGGACGATCAGCGGGAACGGTGCGTCGAGCAGGAAGATCGCGAGGAATGCCAGCGCCGCCAATCCGCGCATGACGTTGTTCTTGAGCGCACGCGAGCCGACCCGAACCACCGCCTGCAACACCACCGCGAGCACTGCCGCCTTCAGGCCGAAGAACAGTCCCTCGACCAGCGGCACCTGGCCGAGCAGGACGTAGACATAGCTAAGGCCCAGGATCGCGAGGAAGCCGGGCAGCACGAACAGCGCGCCGGCGACCAGCCCGCCCTTGGTCTTGTGGAGCAGCCAGCCGATATAGACCGCGAGCTGCTGCGCCTCGGGGCCGGGAAGCAACATGCAGTAGTTGAGCGCGTGCAGGAACCGCTCCTCGCCGATCCACTTCTTCTCGTCGACGAGGATGCGGTGCATCACCGCGATCTGGCCGGCCGGGCCGCCGAAGGAGAGGGCGGCGATCCGCGCCCACACCTTCACCGCCTCGCCGAACGGGATGCCGTGGTTCTTCGGCTGCGCTGCCGGTTCGATGCTCGTCTGGAGCGGTAGGGCGTCGGTCATCTTGGCGCCTTTCGGTTGCTGAAATAGGCGTGGAACTGGTCGAGCGCGTCGCTGCCGCGCGCGATCCGTTCGAGATCGTCCTCGCTCGACGCGCAGATGCCATTGAGCATTGCGCCCAATCCGGGTGCCTCGGGCCGGTCGAACTTGCCGTCGGCAATGTCGAGCTCGTGGATCAGCTCGCCGATCGCGGTCAGTGCCGGATCATCGAGGCCGGCGCGCAGCACCAGCGTCTCGAAGCTGCAGCGATCCTCCTCATGGGTGAACTCGGCATCGGCCATGTCGAACCTGAGCTCGCCAGACTCGGGCATATAGCCCTTGCCGCCGACGAACTTGAAGCTCACCTCGGGATCGATGAAACGGCGGATCAGCCATCCGCAAGCGATACGGTCGACATGGACGCCGCGCCGCGTGACCCAGACACGGTTCGTAAGGTCGGCGGGCGAAAGCGGTATCGGCTCGCCTGCACGCCCGATATCGGGATGGGCATAGCGCTTCTCGTCCAGCTCGCGCAGCGCCGCCTCGGCGCCCTGCCGACCATGCGCGCCGAAGAAGTCGAGCCGGACGATCTCGGCGAGCCGCCGCTGGAGCTTGGCGATTTCGGTGCCGGAAGGTGGCCCAGTGTCGAGCAGGTGGCGGGCGGCCTGTGCCAGCTCGGCATAGTCCGCGTCGCGCGCCGCATCGAACAGGCTGCGTAGCTCGGCATCGCTCTGACCCTCGATCATCTGCGCGTCGATCAGCACCGCCTCGCCGCCGCTCGATGTGATTTCGGCCAACAGCTCATGGAAGGCGGCTTCGGCACCCTCGCGACGCGGCAGCACATGAACCGCGTTCTTGAGCGGCACCGCGCCGATCGCCTGCAGGCGGCGCCAGATCTTCACGCGCAGATAAGGCGGCTTTGCCGGAAGCTGGTGCAGCAAGGCCAGCCAATGTTCGGAGTCGGCTGAATTCATTATAGCGCATGTGTATCATCACATGTAGAATTTTGGAACATATATATCTTCATCTACAGCCATCCCCAATCATCCCGTCAAATTTCCTCGAGTCTGCTCAGCTGTTCCATGCCCGGCGCCTCGCACAGAGTTCTATCGGATTGCACAAAGATCACCGCAGCCTACGCCATTTCCTGTATTACTTCGCCAGCCTGCTACGATCGCAAATCCTTGTTGAATCCGCACTTTTTCTGCGTCTCTTAATCATCCCCGTCGCGCGGACATTCCTGATCCGCGCCGGAAGCGGGGATCATGATGGCATCGAACTGGACCGATACAGAAGCGAGATCGCGTGGTGCGCGGATGCTGCGCACCGCGATCGGACCGATGGTCGGACACTGGCTGACCGATCCCCTGGTCGTCGAAGTCATGCTCAACCCGGACGGCTGCCTGTGGGTGGACCGGCTGGGCACCGGCCTTGCCGATACCGGAAGGCGGTTGGCCCCTGCGGACGCGGAACGGATCATCCGTCTCGTTGCCCATCATGTCGGCGTCGAGGTTCATGCCCGCAGTCCCCGTGTCTCGGCCGAACTGCCGGAAACCGGCGAGCGCTTCGAAGGATTGTTGCCGCCGGTCGTGACCGCGCCGACCTTTGCCATTCGCAAGCCAGCCGTCGCGGTGTTTACGCTGGCAGACTATGTGGCCGCAGGCATTATGTCTCAGCCCCAGGCCGACGCGCTGCGCACTGGCGTCACGGATCGGCTGAACATCCTCGTCGCCGGCGGAACCGGCACGGGCAAAACGACGCTCACCAACGCGCTTCTGGCCGAAGTGGCAAAGACCAACGATCGCGTCGTGCTGATCGAGGACACACGCGAGCTGCAATGCGCCGCGCCGAACCTTGTCGCCATGCGGACGAAAGACGGCGTCGCGTCGCTCTCCGATCTCGTTCGCTCCTCGCTCCGCCTGCGCCCTGATCGCATCCCCATCGGCGAGGTGCGCGGGGCCGAGGCGCTCGATCTCCTCAAAGCCTGGGGCACCGGCCATCCCGGCGGCATCGGCACGATCCACGCCGGGACCGCGCTGGGTGCGCTGCGCCGGATGGAGCAGCTCATCCAGGAAGCAGTAGTGACCGTGCCGCGCGCGCTCATCGCCGAGACCATCAACCTCGTCGCCGTGCTGGTCCGCGACGGCCATGGCCGCCGCCTCGCCGAACTGGCCCGTGTCGACGGACTCGACCCCGCCTCGGGCGACTACCGCCTCATTGCCCACTCAGCCCCCCAAGGAGAAATCCGATGACCCATGCCGTCCGGCGCGGCGCCCGTCGCGCCGCGTTCGCCGCATCTGCAATCTTCGTCACGCTGATGACAGCCGGTCCGGCCCATGCCGGCGGCTCGTCGATGCCCTGGGAAGCGCCGCTGCAATCGATCCTCGAATCGATCGAAGGCCCTGTGGCCAAGATCGTCGCGGTGATCATCATCATCGTCACGGGCCTTAGCCTCGCCTTCGGCGACACCTCGGGCGGGTTCCGGCGGCTGATCCAGATCGTGTTCGGCCTGTCGATCGCCTTTGCCGCCAGCTCCTTCTTCCTCAGCTTCTTCAGCTTCGGCGGCGGGGCGCTGGTGTGATGAACGGCGCGGACGACATTCCGGGCTATTACGCGCCGGTCCACCGCGCACTCTGCGAGCCCATCCTGCTCGGCGGCGCGCCGCGCAGCCTGGCCATCGTCAACGGTACGCTCGCCGGGGCCATCGGCCTGGGGCTCCGGCTCTGGATTGCCGGTCTCGCGCTCTGGGCGATCGGCCATGCACTGTCGGTCTGGGCCGCGCGGCGCGATCCGCAGTTCGTCGATGTCGCCCGCCGCCACCTCAAATATCCCGTCTGGATGCGGCCATGATGAACCTTGCCGAATACCGCTCCAAGGCCGCTTGCCTTGCCGATTTCCTGCCTTGGGTCGCACTGGTCGCACCGGGCGTGGTGCTGAACAAGGACGGATCGTTCCAGCGCACGGCGCGCTTTCGCGGCCCCGATCTCGACAGCGCCACGCCCGCCGAACTGGTCTCGGTGACCGCGCGTCTCAATAACGCGCTGCGGCGTCTCGGCTCCGGCTGGGCCGTGTTCGTGGAAGCACAGCGCGTTCCCGCGCTGGACTATCCGGAAAGTGCCTTTCCCGATCCGGTCTCGGCACTCGTCGATATGGAGCGCGGCGAGCAGTTCCGGGAAGCGGGCAGCCATTTCGAGAGCTTCTATTATCTGACCCTTCTCTGGATGCCGCCCGCCGAGGAGGCCGCGCGCGCGGAAAACTGGCTCTACGAAGGCCGTTCGGGCAGCGGCGTCGATCCGCATGAGCAGCTGGCGGGCTTCATCGACCGGACGAACCGCGTGCTCCACCTGGTCGAAGGCTTCATGCCCGAGGTGCGCTGGCTCGATGACGTCGACACGCTGACCTACCTCCATTCATGCGTATCGACCAAGCGCCAGCGCGTGCGGGTGCCCGAAACGCCTTGCTATCTCGATGCGCTGCTCACCGATGAGGCGCTGACCGGCGGGCTCGAGCCGAAGCTGGGCGAGCATCATCTGCGCGTGGCTACAGTCACCGGCTTTCCAACAGCGACCTTTCCCGGTCTGCTCGACGAACTGAACCGGCTGGCCTTCCCTTATCGCTGGTCGACGCGCGCGATCATGCTCGACAAGACCGATTCCACCAAATTGCTGACCAGGATCCGGCGCCAGTGGTTCGCCAAGCGCAAGAGCGTCGCTGCGATTCTGAAAGAGGTGATGACCAATGAGGCGTCGGTGCTGACCGACACCGATGCGTCGAACAAGGCGGCAGATGCAGACCTGGCGCTGCAGGAACTGGGCGCGGACCATTCGGGCATCGCCTATGTGACCGCAACCGTGACGGTGTGGGATCGCGATCCCGCATTGGCGGCCGAGAAGCTGCGGCTGGTCGAGAAGATCATCCAGGGCCGCGACTTCACCGCGACGATCGAGGGCATGAACGCAATCGAGGCCTGGCTGGGTTCGTTGCCCGGCCAGACTTACGCCAACGTTCGCCAGCCTCCGATCTCCACCCTCAATCTCGCCCACCTGATCCCCCTGTCAGCGGTGTGGGCGGGGGCGGAACGGGACGAGCATTTCGGTGACGCCCCCTTGCTTTATGGCAAGACCGAAGGCTCCACCCCGTTCCGTCTTTCGCTTCATGTCGGGGATGTCGGCCACATGCTGATTGTCGGGCCGACCGGGGCCGGGAAATCCGTCCTGCTGGCGCTGATGGCGATGCAGTTCCGCCGCTATGCCGACAATCAGATATTCGCCTTCGACTTCGGCGGCTCGATCCGGGCGGCAGCGATAGCTTGCGGCGGCGACTGGCAGGATCTCGGCGGCGCATTACATGACCGGGAAGGCGGGGATGGCGTGTGCCTGCAACCGCTCGCTCGGATCGACGATCCCGGAGAGCGTGCCTGGGCTGCGGAATGGCTCGCTGCCATCCTTGCCAGTGAAGGCGTCACGGTCGATCCCACCGCCAAGGAGCATCTGTGGACCGCGCTCGGCTCGCTCGCCTCGGCGCCGCCGTCCGAACGCACGCTCACTGGGCTGGCCGTGCTGCTGCAAAGCCAGGAGCTGAAGCAGGCGCTCGCGCCTTATTGCGTCGGCGGTCCCTGGGGGCGACTGCTTGATGCCGAGACCGAGCATCTCGGTGCGGCGAGTTTCCAGGCATTCGAGACCGAAGGGCTGGTCGGCGCGGCGTCGGCCGCCGCGGTGCTCGCCTATCTCTTCCACCGGATCGAAGGCCGGCTCGACGGGCGACCCACGCTCATCATCATCGACGAGGGTTGGCTGGTGCTCGATAGCCCCGCCTTTGCCGCGCAGCTTCGTGAATGGCTGAAGACCCTGCGCAAGAAGAATGCATCGGTCATCTTCGCGACCCAGAGCCTCGCCGACATCGAGACGTCGAGCATTGCGCCCGCCATCATCGAAAGCTGCCCGACGCGCATCTTCCTGCCGAATGAGCGCGCCGCCGAGCCGCAGATCTCACGCATATATCAGCGGTTCGGGCTTAACGCCCGGCAGATCGAGATATTGAGCCGGGCAACGCCCAAGCGCGATTATTATTGCCAGTCGCGGCGCGGCAACCGGCTGTTCGAACTGGGCCTCGGCGAAGTCGCGCTGGCCTTCACCGCCGCATCGGCAAAGTCCGACCAGCTCCGCATCGGCGAGCTTGTCGCCAAGCATGGGACGCACGCTTTCGCCGCCCAATGGCTCAGGCATCGCGGCCTCGAATGGGCCGCCAGCCTGCTCCCCGAACCCGATCCGCTGACAGCACCCATCCCGAGCGACGAGCTCTTGCTGCCGCTCGATCCCGAGGAGTTACGCTCATGAAGAAATATCCGCTTCGCCGCGCCTTGCTGGCAGGCATCGCGCTGTCCGTCACCGGCGCGATGACCGCCGTTCCGGCGCAGGCGCAGTTCGGTTTCGGCGGCATCGTCTATGACCCGACAAACTATGCGTCGAACGTCTTGCAGGCGGCCCGCGCGCTGCAACAGATCAACAATCAAATCCAGCAGATCCAGAACCAGGCGACCAGCCTCATCAACGAGGCGAAGAATCTCGCCAGTCTGCCAGTCTCGACGCTTTCGACCTTGCAGAACCAGGTCAACCAGACCCGGCAGTTGCTGAGCCAGGCCCAGCGCATCGCCTATGATGTGCAGAGCATCCAGCAGGCGTTCGAAGGCCGCTACAAGGGCAGTGCGCTCACCGGCGACCATGCCCAGATGGTCGCCAATGCCAATGCGCGCTGGGAAGACAGCGTCGGGGCGCTCGAGGATGCGCTGCGCGTGCAGGCCGGCGTGGTCGATAATATCGACGGCGCCCGCGCGTCGATCGACACGCTGGTCGGCGCCAGCCAGTCGGCGAGCGGCGCTTTGCAGGCGGCGCAGGCCGGCAACCAGCTTCTCGCGCTCCAGTCGCAGCAGCTCGCCGACCTCACCGCCGCGGTCGCCGCGCAGGGCCGCGCTCAGGCGCTCGAATCCGCGCGCAACGCTGCGATCGAGGCCGAGGCACGCGAACGGTTCCGCCGCTTCCGGGGCAAGAACTGACATGAGCCGCACGGCGAAGATCGCAGCCGCGGGTGCGCTTGGCGGCCTGCTCATGGCGCTGACGATCGGCATCACGCTCCGCGAGGGCCGCCACGTCGAGACAGTGATCGTCCCGGCGGACGAGAGCGCAGCCGATCCACAGACACGCGATCTTCGCCGCTGCCGCACTCTCACCATGCCCGACAGCGGCTGCGAGGCCGCCTGGGAAGAAAAGCGCCGCCGCTTCTATGGCAAGGAGGATCGGCCGTGAATGACACTGGCGTTATCGACACCTTTCTCGGCGTCTTCACGGGCTACATCGACAGCGGGTTTGGGCTGCTTGGCGGCGAGGTCGCCTTTCTGTCCTCGACGCTGATCGCGATCGACGTGACCATCGCCGCGCTGTTCTGGGCCTGGGGCGCCGACGAGGATGTGCTTCAGAGGCTGGTGAAGAAGACACTCTATATCGGCGTCTTCGCATATATCATCGGCAACTTTTCCTCGCTCGCCACCATCCTGTTCGACAGCTTCGCCGGGCTCGGTCTCAAGGCATCGGGCGGCGGGATGGCGCTCGGCGATTTCATGAAGCCCGGCACGGTCGCTGCGACCGGACTCGATGCCGGCGCGCCGCTGCTCGATGCGACCGAGGATCTGGTGGGGCCGGTCGGCCTCTTCACCAATTTCCCCGAGATCATGATCCTGCTCGTCGCCTGGCTGATCGTGGTGCTGGCGTTCTTCGTGCTCGCTATCCAGGTGTTCGTCACCATCATCGAGTTCAAGCTGGTCACGCTCGCCGGCTTCGTGCTCCTTCCCTTCGCCTTCTTCAATCGCACCGCCTTCATGGCCGAGAAGGTGCTGGGCCATGTCATCTCGTCGGGCGTCAAGGTTCTGGTGCTCGCGGTCATCACCGGCATCGGCACGACGCTGTTCACCCAGTTCACCAATGCCGGCGTCGGCGCCGAACCCGATATCGAACAGGTCATGGCGATCGCGCTCGGTGCGCTGACCCTGCTCGGGCTCGGAATTTTCGGCCCCGGGATCGCCAATGGTATCGTCGCCGGCGGCCCGCAGCTCGGAGCAGGCGCCGCCGCCGGAACGGCGCTTGTTGCGGGCGCTTCGTTGGCCGGCGGCGCCGCAGGCGTGAAGCTTGCAGCCGGTGCGGCCGGTTCCGCCGTCGCTGCGGGCGGCAGGGCGACCGCCGCGACCGCCAGCGGTGCCGCCCGCGCCTCCGGCGCCGCGGCTGCCGCCTACAGCATGGGCTCGTTCGGCAAGGCCGGCGCCAGCGCTGTTGCTGGAGGGATGGCCGCTACGGGAGAGGCCGCGCTTGCCGGTGCCGGCAGGGCTGCCGTCTCGCCCTTGCGCAAGATGGCCGACAAGGCTGGGCAGGCATTGCGGTCGAACTTTCGCAGCGGCGCGCGCTCCAGCTTCGGAGCGGCACCGGAAGGCCCGGCTGCTTCGACTGCCGCCGCTCCCGCGGAGTCCGGAGCGGGACCGGCATCTTCATCGAGCGGGCCGCCCTCCTGGGCGAAAGCCATGAAGCATCGCCAGGCCATGACTCAGGGCGCGACCATGGCGGCGCACACCCTCAAGGGCGGCGACAGCCATGGCGGCGGCAACGGCCCCGACGTCTCCGACAAGAGCTGAATTCTCGAAAGGACACCTGCATGTTTCGAAGACCCTCCATCCGCTATGGCCAATCGCCTGAGCCGGTCACGCCCTACCAGCGTGCCGCGCAGGTCTGGGACGATCGTATCGGCTCGGCGCGATCCGCAGCGAAGAACTGGCGGCTCGCCTTTTTCGGTTGCCTCGCGCTTTCGGGCGGATTGTCTGCGGGCCTCGTTTGGCAATCGGCGCGGGGACATATCACCCCCTGGGTGGTCGAGGTCGACAAGCTGGGTGCGGCGCAGGCCGTTGCGCCCGCTGACGTCGATTATCGCCCGACCGATCCGCAGATCGCATTCCATCTCGCGCGCTTCATCGAAGGGGTGCGCTCGGTTCCCGCCGATCCGATCGTGCTGCGTCAGAACTGGCTGCGCGCCTATGATTTTACCACCGACAAAGGCGGGCTCGCGCTCAACGACTATGCGCGCAGCAACGACCCGTTCGCTCTGGTCGGAAAGGTGCAGGTGGCGGTCGATGTGTCGAGTGTGATCCGCGCCTCCAATGACAGTTTCCGGGTCGCCTGGACCGAGCGGCGCTATTCTGACGGCGCGCTTGCCGAGACCTCGCGCTGGTCCGCGATCCTCACCGTCACCGTCCAGACCCCACGCACCCCCGAAGGGCTGCGCAAGAACCCGCTGGGCGTGTTCGTCAATGCCCTCAACTGGTCGAAGGAACTCAGCCAATGAGACAGATTTCATTTCGCAAGGCTGTTCCGGCCTTGCTGATCTCCGCGTCCGCGCTTGGCGCCTGCGCCACGACGTCCGCGAAGCCGCGCGCGACCGTCCAGGAAGCGCCGCGCGAGGTGCTCGCGACGCCAGCGCCGGAACCGAAGCGGGCCGTGCAGGTCGTAGCCATCCCCGAGCCTTTGCCGCTGCCCGGCCAGTTGAAGCCGATCGGGGATACGGCGCAGCTACCGCCGGAGCCGGTCGATCCGCGCCGCCGTGTCGGAGCGGCCAATGACGCCGCCCGCGTGGAGCCCACTCGCAACGGCTATGTGAACGCGATCCAGCAATATCCCTGGGCCGATGGCGCGCTCTATCAGGTCTATGCCGCGCCCGGTCAGGTGACCGACATCGCGCTTCAGGAAGGCGAACAACTTGTAGGCCCCGGGCCGGTCGCGGCCGGTGACACCGTGCGCTGGATCATCGGCGACACGGTGAGCGGGGCTGGTCCGACGGCGCGCGTACATATCCTCGCGAAGCCCACCCGGCCGGACATTGCCACGAATCTGATCATCAATACCGACCGGCGCACCTATCATCTGGAACTGCGTGCAACGCCCTCCACCTGGATGGCCTCGGTGTCGTGGATCTATCCGCAAGATCAGCTCATCGCACTGCGGACCACCGAAACCGGGCGGGCGCGCAATACGCCGCTGGCTTCGGGTGTGGACCTCACCGCCCTCAATTTTGGCTATCGGATCGACGGGGATAGGCCCGACTGGCGGCCGGTGCGTGTGTTCGATGATGGCCGGCAGATCTTCATCGAATTTGCTGAAGGCGTGGAGCGCACCGACATGCCGCCGCTGTTCGTCGTGGGCGACACCGGAACCACCGAGCTGGTCAATTACCGCGTCGTCGGCCGCTATATGATCGTCGACCGGCTTTTTTCCCGTGCCGAATTGCGGCTTGCTTCGGGCAAACGCGAGGCAAAGGTCAGCATCGAGCGCGAAAGCCCGTGCCGTAAGGGCCGGTCATGAGCGGGCCGGGAGGAGAAAGGGCTGAAGCTGGGGAGCCGGTAGCCGGCCTGCCGCAGGATCCCGCAGCCAGGCCGAATACCGGGGAGGAACCGGAAGCGGCGCCAGTTACCGCTCCGCGCCCCGTCCATGATGGGCAGGCATTCCGGTTGCGCGGCGATCCGCCGTCCGTCATGCGCCTTTCGCGCAAGGCGCTTGCCTCTGTCGGTGCGGTCGCCTGCCTCAGCATCGGCGGCGCGCTCGTCTATGCACTTCTGCCCGCGCGTCATGCCGACGCACCGAATCTCGTCGAAACCGAGAGCCGGAATAAGGCGGATAATGTGACCGCGGCGCCGGCCAGCTACGACAAGGTTCCCAAGCTCGGTCAGCCGCTCCCGGGCGACCTCGGCCGCCCGATTCTCTCGGCGCAGCAAAATGGTCAGCCCGTTCCCGCGCCGCCCATGGGGACGCCGGCTCCTCAATCGGTGGACCCGCGCATCGCTGCAGCGGAACAGGCCCGCCAGCGCATCGTGCAGGAGCGCGACACCGCGCGCACCAGTCGATTGTTCCTCGGCGAAGCAATGAGCGGCGCGCGCGCTTCGGCGGCGTCTGCAGAGCAGGCTATGCCGCCCGCTTCAGTTGGCATTGCAACCAATCCGGCTCCCGCGCCGACTGGCAAGCGGGGCTTTATGGCCGTCGCCGCCGACCGCTCCACCGCCAGCGATGAGCGGATCGCTCCTCCGGTCTCACCTTATATCGTGCAGGCGGGCAGCGTCATCCCGGCCGCGTTGATCACCGGCATCCAGTCGGACCTGCCCGGCCAGATCGCCGCCCAGGTCACGCAGAATGTCTATGACAGCCCGACGGGACGCATTCTTCTCATCCCGCAGGGCTCGCGGCTGATCGGCGAATATGACAGCGAAGTCTCGGCGGGCCAAAGCCGCGTGCTGCTCGCCTGGGATCGGCTTATTCTTCCAGGCGGCCGCTCGATCCTGCTGGACCGCCAGCCAGGTGCCGATGCGTCCGGTATGGCGGGGATTCGGGATCGCGTGAACTATCATTGGGGCAGCATGCTCAAGGCCGCGCTGATCTCGACGTTGCTGGGCGTCGGCACCGAGCTTACAACCGACAGCGACGACGCGTTGGTCGAGGCGTTGCGCTACGGCACGCAGGACACGATCAATCAAACGGGACGCCAGGTCGTGCAGCGTCAACTCGGTATCCCGCCGACGCTCACCATACGCCCAGGCCATGTCCTTCACGTCATCGTGACGCGCGATTTGGTGCTCGAGCCGCCGCGGGAGGAACAGTGATGAGCAAGCTGAAACTGGGGCCGATCGACGATGACAAGCCGGTCAAGCTGACACTGGAATTGCCAGCGTCCGTCCACCGCGATCTCATTGCCTATGCCAGGGTTCACGCCGCCCAGACGGGCCTTTCTCAGCCGCTCCCTGTCGAGCGCCTGATTGCGCCGATGCTCGAACGGTTCATGGCCACCGATCGCGGTTTTGTCAGGAACAGAAGTCAGTCCGGGTCCAAATCGGATTAAATTTCGGATAGCGGATACACATGCGCTTCCTATCCGCTAGAATAGCGCCACCGCTTGCTTGCGAGCGGGTGACCGGGTGACTGACGCGTATGTCCAGGCTCAAGCTAAAGGCGTCGGTGCGTGCTCCCAACGCACGATCTCACTACTCGGTCACTATAGCGTCAACTAAAGTCATTCACCGAACGCGGCATTGATTATAATCGGATTATAATTCGATTATAAAATAGATTGCCGCAACTCGATCTGAAACCCTTCCGCTTGCGGCTATTCGAGTCGCGTGAAGGAAGGAGTGAGACAATGGAACGCACTGATGTGACCGAAGACATCGTCGAACTGGGCAAGGCGTCCGTCGAAACCAAAGGCGGGGGTGAACTCATCCTCGACAGCGTTTCGACCGAACAGAACTTCGCCGGCCTGTCCGACGACTGAGTGGTTTGGCGTGCCCGGCAAGCCCGGGCGCGCCGGCCCACGGACGGATATGATGGGGGGACTTCCGACAACCGGAATCAGCTATTGCGTGTGCGATGATCGTGCCGTGTTTCTCGATGTCGAACGAGACCGTTATTTCTGCCTGCCATCGCAGCTGAATCAAGCCTTTGTCCGGACGGTGATCGATGGAGACGCGATGGCCAGCGCCGATGCTGAGCGTCTGCGCGCTCTGGGAATTGAAAAACCTACGCCGCGAGAATTTGCTGCTCGGCCGGATGCGCATGCGATACCGACCAGGGAAATGGCGCCGTCCGATCGGGCATCTTCAGTGCTTTGGGCCAGCGCGGCACATTGGCTGGTTCGATCGCGGCTGAAGCGCTGGCGGTTCGCACGGCTTTTGGCGCACGAACGACATCGAGCGCCGCGACGTTCTCACAACGCCTCGGCTCAGACGCTTGCGAACCTTCATGCCGCGTTTCAGCACGCGTCGCTGTGGATGGGCGAAGCAGATCAATGTCTCGCGCGCTCCATTGCCTTTCGGATGCTCGCCTTTCGCCTCGGTTTCGCACCCACATTGGTCCTCGGGGTCAAGCTCGACCCCTTTGCAGCCCATTGCTGGGTCCAGTCGGAAGACTGTGTTGCCAATGACAGCCTGGAACGCGTTCGCTGCTTCACGCCCATATTTGCATTGTGATGGCCCACCGGTTCCTCTTCGAGGTCCGCGATCCCGGGCGAGCGGAATCAGAGTCTGTCGCGCAACACCTGGCTCAGCTGGATTTGCGGCTCATCTATTCCAGTTCCCGTGTGCGCCTGTTCGCCAATCAGCCGGATGCGATGCGGCGGTGGGGAAAAACGGTGGCGTTCGGCCATCTGTTCGAGCGAGACGCGACACCGCTGCCTGGAGCAGACCGCAGCGGAATTCTTGATATTCGCTGCCCCGCCGAGGTTCTGCAACATTATTGGGGCAGCTATTCCCTGTGCTTCGAGAGCGATGACCGCGTTGAAATCATGCGCGACCCTTCAGGGATGCTACCCTGCTATTATGGGAGCTGGGACGACATATTTTACGTCGCGTCGGACGTCCCCCTCCTTTGCGAGGCAAGCGGCCAGCAGCCGGCGATCGACTGGCACGAACTGGGCAGGACATTATACGTCAACGGTCTGCCGCAAAGGACGACCGCCCTTGCAGGCATCTTTCAGCTCTTACCGGGGATGACGCTGAAGATTGTAAAGGGGCGGGCCGAAGAGACGATCATTTGGTCCCCTTGGACCTGCGTCGATCGTCAGGCTCCCAACCTCAATACCTTTCGGCAGATTGTCCTCGATTGCATCACGGCGTGGGCCACGCAATTCCCCTCGATCCTCATAGGGGTTTCCGGTGGCCTCGATTCGTCGATCGTCGCGCTTGGCGCGCGGCATCACGCTGAACTTCATGCCTTCACAATCGCCACCGGCGATCCGCGCGGCGATGAGCGCTCCTTTGCTCGCGGCCTCGCCCGCGCTCTCAACATTCCGCTGTTTGAAGCCACCTATGATCTTTCTGAAGTCGATATTTCTCGCTCCAGCTTCATTCATGCGCCCCGCCCCGGCGGACGGGCGCAGCTACAGGCCTACGACAAGCTGCTCGTCGATCTCGCGAAGCGCCATTCGGCAAATGCCTTTTTCTCCGGCGTGGGCGGCGACAATGTTTTCTACTTATCCAACTCGGCCCGTCCGCTCGTCGACCGATATCTCATGGGCGGGACGCTCACCGATCTGCGTTCGACACTATTGGACATTTGCCGGCTTACTGGATCGACCCCATGGCAGGTCTTCAGACAAGTCCTTCAAATTCCGCGTGTGCCCGGTCCGAAATATCATTGGCGACCCAATGCCGAGTTGCTGGCGCCCGCCGTTATCGACCACTTCAAGGAGGAGCAGCTGACCCATCCCTGGCTCGAGGGGCCGGTCGATAGCCTGCCTGGGAAAGCGGCGCATATCGCGATGATCATTCGGGCTCAAGGCTATATGGAGGCACAGGATCGGCGCTTTCCCTTCGACCCAGTACATCCGCTGATGTCCCAACCGATCATCGAGGCGTGCCTTTCGGTGCCGAGCTGGGAAGCCTGCCGCGGCGGCAGCGATCGATCCTTCACGAGGCGGGCTTTTACCGGCGATCTACCGCCGACCGTCATTGAGCGGCGGATCAAGGGTGGCCCCGATCACTTCGCCCTGCAGATCCTCCGGTCGCACCTCCCGGCCATCCGCACACGCCTGATGGACGGGGCGCTCCTCCGCAACCATATCGTTGACGGGCGCGCCCTGGAGATGGCGCTCACCGAAGCCAGCCTCGCCAGCGGAGGCCATTACACGCGTATCCTCTCGCTGCTCGACACCGAAGCATGGATCGATGGCTGGAGCACGGCCGATTTGCGCCCGAGCTGGCTGTGATAAGTCAGCCAGTCTTCGGTCCATCGCCTGCCAGCGCAGCGCTTCCTCTCGCCGTCTGCCTGCAACAGGTAATTCACCGCGAAGCCAGTAACGAAACCAGTCGATCCCGCGCCGATAGGCGACGAGCCGGTGCGCCGGCTGCCATTTGATGTGATGCTCGTCGGGGAAGACGTAGAGGTCGGCGGGTCTTCCGACCTCGCGGAGCGCCGTGAACGCCTCGAGCGCCATTCGAAATTCTTCGTCCGCCATCGAAAAGAGTATCGGGAATGCGACCCGGCGGGCGTTCCGGGATAGCGACATGCGCGACCAGAATGACGAAGCATCCTCGCTGATACTCGGCCACCCGATACGGGCATATCGATCGGCAACCGCCGGACCGAGCAGCGCGGTCTGGCTCGTGTCCCAACAGCATCCGCTAACGATCGCCGCCGAGAAGAGAGAGCTGTTGAGTGCGGCGAACTGCACCGTCGATGATCCGTCGCTGAGCCCGGTTATCCCGATAGCCTTGGGATCAGCGATCCCGCGATCAACGAGCAATCGGACGCCCTGTTCGACCACCGACAGCACATTTTGCCGATCGGCGAATCCCTGCAAGTTGATACGATCGACCTCGACATAGTCCTTTGGCCTCGACAGGGCTCCGACCGGCGCGGGGCGCTGGATGCTGAGCACCGCAAATCCATTGCTCGCAAAAGCCTGAATCGGAAATTCATCGCCCGTCCCTCCACGCAGGAAACCACGGGATTCATATTGAACCACGATCAGAGGATAGCGTTGGCCCGCGCGGTAATCCGCTGGATAGACGAGGTCGCCAAAGGCTTGGATTCCAACGGAGCTCTTCAGCATTATGCGCTGCGCTCGTCCCATCTTGAGGCGGGAGAATTCTGGGTTGAAATCCGCAATGATGTGAGCTCGTCCGCGATCAAGATCGATTGCAGCGAGATGCCGCGGTTTCAGCGATGTCTCGCGCAGGCAGATGAGTTGGCGCCTGTCGCGCGGCTGACAATCGATCAGCAGCGCGGTCGTCGCATAGCGCCTTCTTATGGTGTCGCGGCCACTATCCCAATCGTAAATGGCCGTTTCGCTTCGAGCCCAACCTTCCCGTCGGACGAAACGCACAGTGGCGCTTCCAGGGACGAGCCAGGCCGCGCCCACGCCAGCCGAACAGGCAGGATGGTCACAAGTTTGAACTGCCCGCCAGGAACAACGGAGCGTCAGCCGCGTGATCGGGGGAACCCCTTTTCCCTGATCGCCGCGCCCGGTGTCGCAGCCCCCCTCTGCTTGCTCACCGGTCCATTGGTTTGGTGCATCTCGGGCCGATGAGAATAATTGGGCCTCGTGGGAATTTACAGGACGGAGGCTTCCCGAGCGGATGTCGAGCGTGACCAATCGATCGGGCGCTGAAACCGGGGCGTATGGGCCGCTGGAACTGAAGGGGGCAAATCGGCTGTCAAAGTGAAAACCAACCTTGGCTTCGCGTTCGATATTTGCTCGAGCTTCCTGCACGTCTCCATCCAGCTTCAGCACGATCGTTGCCCCGTTTGCGAAGCGGAAATCGCGAGCATCGGAATCGACAGCGGCAATGGGTGCCGAACCGCTGCCGTCGATCGCTGCGCGCCAAAGCCTGGTTCGACCTCCGTCCTGGCGCAAGAAGGCGATCCAGCTCCCGTCCGGCGACCAGATAGGCGCGTCAGCTACCGGTAGCCCGGTCATGCGCTGGGGCAGGGTATTGCCGCCGGCAGGTTTTCGCCGCAGCTCCCCACCCGCATTTACGATGACGGGTTTCCGGTCTCCAAAGAGGGGGAGGACGACCCTCGCAATGCAGTAATCATTCGCCTCGGCATCAGCTTGCCGAATTTCAAAAGCGAGGAAGCGGCGATCGGGCGAAAGGGAAAAGGCATGCTCACCCGACGCAGCATCGCCCGCAGGCCCTACATCGCGAAGTCGCACGAGATCCTCGGGCACAAGCGCACGAATGATCGGTGGGGGTTTCGCCTCCGACCAGTCGATGTCCGCGCACAAGGTCGACGGCGTATCGCCAGTTGGTGCCGCGGCAGCGATGCCAACCAGCGCAGCCATGAGCGCGCCCATAGCTACCAGCGCTTTGCGAGCGTTACGCTGATCGTTCGACCGAGGATCGAATAGTTGGTGGAATCATAACCCGGATCGATCGCTGATCGGGACCGAATCCGATATGGCATTTCGTTGAAGATGTTCGAGATTGTCAGCGTCAAATCAGTGCCGCGCCAGATGCCAGTTGACCCTGACAGTTTGGCCGAGAGATCGGCCGCGAGAAACGACCCAACCCTGACATCGGGTTCAATCCGGTCATCGGTGACTCCTCCAACATATTGGAGGAAGGCCGAGAGCGCGACATTATTTTGCTCGAAGGTTGCGCCTCCGCGGGCGCGCCAGTGAGGCGAACGGAAAATGACGCCAGCAAAAGGGCTAGGATCCTCACTTTCAATCAGGCGCCGCTCGCTCTCGATGTAACTGGCGGCGGCTGTGAAATCGATGTGCCCTCCCGGATCCAGATCGAACCTGTAGCGGGCAGACAGGTCGATGCCCTCGGCGCTCTGATAGGCGGTATTGTTCGAGCGCGCATCGACGGCGGCATAGACGGTCGAAGGATCATAAGGCCGGCCGGTGATGTTCTGGAGGCCGAGCGCACTCGCGGCGGGAGCGATCAGCCTGTCCAGAAGGGTTTCGCTGGGGTTGAAGGTGACAAGGCTTGCGTATGCAGGATTGCTCAGCACCCCGAGGACCGATGCGATTGGATCGGCGACGCGGTTCCGGTAACGCACGTTGAAGTAGTTGGCCTCGAGACGGAGCGCGGGCATCGCCTGAGGTTCATAGCTCGCACTTATGTTCCAGACCGTCGCACGCTCAGGTTGGAGGTCCGCATTGCCGCCAGCGACGTATAGAACCGGACGGCTGGCGGTGTCCCCGGTGGCGCCAAGAAGCGCGGCCGGGAGGAGTAGGGCCTGATAGGTCTTGTAGCGCTGATAGAAGGTGGGAGCCTTGAACGACTTTCCCCAGCCGCCTCGGATCGTGAACGCCGGCGACGGCCGATAGATAAAGCCGAGTTTGGGCGATGCTACGCTGGCCAGCCCGTCATATCTTTCATAGCGCATCGCCCCGGTGAGCTGGAAGAAGTCGAGAAATGGCCGACTATTGCCCGGGCCGAACACGGGGATGGCGAGCTCGCCAAAGGCAAAGACGACATTTTCCTTATGGTCGATGTTCAGAAGATTGACCGTCGATGCGCCGATATGTCGCCGGGATTCTGCATCCAGCGAGAAGCCGCGGTAGCCGGCGCCCAGGGCAAGTCCCACATCGCCGCCGGGAAGGTTGACGAGGTTGCCGTCTCCGCGAAGTTCGATCGACTGGATCTGATTATCATATGCGACCCGCGTGACCGATGCGAGCGCGCCGCCGCTGAAGCTTCGGGATTCGACCTCGGTCAGGCTGCGTCCCAATGTGCCGCTGAGGCTCATTTCCCAACCGCTGGGCAGCGAAAGCCTGACAGATGGGGTGACCGAGTAACTTTCGACGCTCGGCGAATAGAGATAACCGCTCGTCGTTGCCGGGGCGGTCGTCATCAGCGGACTCGCGGATTTACTCCGACGCCGACTATATTGCCCGTCGAACTCGAATTCGATCTGATCCGACAGACGCTGGTGCCCGGCGAAGACCGCACTGTACTGGCGCTGCGCGGGAAGCAATGTCGCCGAGCGATGGAGATGATCCGTGACGGATCGCTGACCTGCGACGATCTCGGTCGAGCGATTGAAATCGCCCGCGGCCATGAAACCGCCGCCCTGCCACCGCGCACCGGTGACCAAGCCATATTGCTGCTGGAAATTGCCCCCTTCGGTTGTGCCGGAGATTCGCGCGGATGACCAAATGCCATCAAAGTCCCGGCGCAGGATGATGTTGGCGACACCACCGACGGCATCTGATCCATATAGGGCTGATGCCCCGTCCGCGACGATTTCCAGACGGTCGAGAGCGGCAAGCGGAATAGCCGAAATATCGACGCCCTGAAATGCGCCGTCATAGGCGATGCGGTGCCCGTTGATCAGCGTCAGCGTCGCATCGGGGCCAAGGCCGCGCAAATTGAGGGTCGAGGTTGATGCGAGGTTCTCGCTTCCACCCTGAGTGCCGCCGCCGACCACGCCGGGATTCTGCCCGCCATTGAAGTTCTGAGGTAGGTCGCGAATATATTCTCCAAGGTTCGTGCGACCGCTCTTCTCTATGGCGTCTCGGGACGCAGAGATCACCGGGGATGTGGTTTCCCCGCTGCGGATATGGGTGCCAGTCACAATGATCTCGCTGTCGGGCGCCTCATCGTCTGCCGTCGCTATCGCTGCCGATCGCCCCCGGATGATCACCGCTCCGTCGCGGAAGCGAGCACGCAGGTTCGTGTCGGCCAGCAAGCGCTCGATCGCCTGCCGTGCGGTGAGCGCGCCTTCGAGCCTGGGTGCGGGAACGCCGTTCACATCCTCGGCCGACGCATAAAGCTCCCAGCCTGCCTTGGCCGCGACGCTGCGCAGCGCATCACCCAGATCCTGCGCCTGGAGATCGAACTGATAGGTCTGATCGCTCTGCGCCAGCGCCGGCATCGGAAACGTCGCCATCGCGGCACCCGCTAGCAGTACCGCCAACCTCTGAAACCGTTTCACCGCCATAATGCCCCCTGATGATCATGAGCGTATGCCGGTCGGCTCGCTCTTGATCGGGGTATCGACGCAGGTTGCGGGGGTGCCGTCAGTCACCCTTCGCAAATTATTCCACGGGCGATGCTATTGGGGCCGCAGATGGATGCCGTCGGCACGGTGGGAGGTGCGAAGCTGGAACAGTTCGGCGATCCTACTGGCGAACCTGTCCGTCTCGGTGAGCTGGAACCGCCCTGACGCGGCGAGGCTCGCAAGCCTCGGATCGTCGAGGATGATCGGCCTCTTGGCATAGCGATTGGCATCGCGGATCAGCTCGCCGAGCGCGATCGTGCGATATTCCACCCATCCGCTCGGCCAGTTGCGCGTATCGGCCGTCGGCGCCGTAACCACGCGCGGCGCGAAATCGCCTCCCGCGTAGAGGACGGGACGGTTGATCGTGAGCGGCATGCTCTCGCTCTGCTTATCCTTCGTATCGCGTGCCTTCACGCTGGCCGAGCCCGACCGCAGGCGCAGTTCGACGTGGGCATTCCCGTCCACCCCGACATCAATCGCCCCTTCGGCCGTGACGACATCGCCATTACCGGCCTGGATCGTGAAGGAGCGCGGATCGGCCGCCACGACGAAGCGCGCGCGGCCCCGGCGCAGCAGGGCGTGGCGTTTACTCCGGTCGATCACCACCTCGACCCGGCTGTCGGTGTCGAGAGTCACCAACGATCCATCGGCCAGCGTGAAACGCCGGATATCTCCATGACCCGTCGCATAGGTCTCGGCTCGGGCCGGCGACAAGAGCCACGGGAGCGGCAAGTTCGGGAGGAGCCCGACGGTCAGCGCAACCATGGCCGCCGCCGCGATCGCGCCGGTCGCCCATCTGCGTCCCGTGCGGCTGGGTTTGAGCGGAGTTGCATGATTCTTGGCCGGAAAGGTGTGAATCGTTGCACTGGGCGAACCGGCTCGCGTCTTACGACCGGGCTTGTAGAGGGCCGGGAGGGATTGCCCCAGAAACTGTTCGATGCGTTCACGCTCGGCGGGCTTCATCGGTGCCACCAGCATCGCATTGGCGAACGCCTCGGCGTTGGTCTTGGATGCGTCGACCCAGGACTGAAATTCGGCGAGCAGCGTTTCTGTTGGCGTTTCCTTCAACCGGAAACACCAGGCTGCCGCTTCGAGATCGGTTGATGACGAGGCTCTGCCGCCCGGCCATTCTTCACCGCTCATCGATGATCCTTCACCGCCGCTGCGACGAAGGCGATCGCACGCACCATATGATATTGCACTGTCGCCATGCTGATCCCGAGCTGCTCACTGATCTGACTATAGGTCAGTTCTTCGTCGCGGCTCATCATAAAGACCCGGCGCGTCTTCTCGGGCAGATCATTGACCGCCTGCTTATAGATGCGCAACAGGTCGGCCGCCTCGAGATCCAGTGTCTGTTCCGGCGGAACGCTCGCGTCGCGCTGCTCGTCGAGGGGAAAGATCACAATATTGTCGCTCCCGCGGCGGCGCGCGCGGTCGATCAGCAGGTTCCTGGCAATGCGCCTGACGAACGCCGCCGGGTTGGCGAGACGCGAAGCCTGCGCACTGCCGGCCGCCCGCGCGAACACTTCCTGCACCAGATCGGGCGCGACGTCATGTCCCGCCCGGCGTCCCAGATAGCGCAAGAGCGCGCTGCGTTCGGTGCGAAATGTCTCCTCCAGACTGGTCGGCGGAGCCTCTTCACAGGCGGTCTCGAAGACATCGACAGGGCAGCTATGCGCTCCCGATGAGACTGAAAAAGGAGGCCGGTGGCCGCGAAACGGCGGAGCGGACGATGACACGTGAGACTTCCCGGACAGCAGCGCATGATGGCCGGGAAGCCGGCCATGATACTTCCAACGCTGTGCCGCCGTCAGGCAATCCAGACGGATGCCTTTGTCCGGTACGGCCGCCTGTCCTTCATGGACCGGCGCTCTTGATGCCTGGCGCGATTAAGGCGCGAACGATCGCCAGACTGTTCGTCCTCGCAACCCGAACATGGCGGGAACGAACCGGGAAGGCAAGCCATTCAAGTTACTCAGCATTCACCACGATAGCTGAAGAGTGACGGATTTATATGGCGCGACGTGTTGGTCTCATGCACCATTGTTCAGCCTTTCGCATGACGGTCCAAGCAGAGCCCACGCATCGTCCAGCACTTCGCCAAAATCCACACCGGTCAGCTCAAGTGATTCGCCATAGGCGAACCATCGTCGCCGCGCGGCGGGATCCGCCGCCATGTCCTCAGACAGGCCAGGCGGACGGTTTGCCGGAACCTCGGTTGACCTGCGCGCGAATGTGGCGGCGATCGCCGCGTCGAGCACGTCCGAATTGATCGGCACCATCTTCGGAATGGCCCAAAGGTCGTGGAAGTCTTTCATGCGTCCATTAGCAAGGCCGAGCGCGACGATGGCCTGGAATTTTTCGGCAATGACCGATGCCGGCGGATAAGCGCGGATGCTGGACCGATCCATGTCGAGCAGCGAGGGATAGTCGATGCGATGCGCGGCATCTGCCAGGGCATCGCCGAAGCCGATGTCGAGAACGACCGGAATTCGGGTGCGCTCAAGATAGGCCGATGTCCGCAGGCGAATGCCGCCATATTCCATGTCTTCGCGTATCGCTGTGGCGGTCAGCGCATCTGTATCGAATACCAGTCCGTCCTCCGCCGGGACCGCCATGATCTCGGCGAAAATCTGTTTCAGGGTTTCCTCATCGGCTTCGCCGAAGCCGAGGAAATCGGCATCGCGCGTTTCCCTTGCGCCCCCTTCGAGCCACAGGGTGACAAGCATTCCGCCCTTGAGGATGTAGCGATCGCGATATTGCGAGAGCGAAAGCCGGTAGAGCAGGCGTTCGAGCGCGAAGCGGATGAGCAGGACATCGAACGCACGCTCTTCCTCCCGCGCCTTGTTGAGCAGGCGCTGTTTCACCGAGGCAGCGATGTTGGAGAGACCGTCAGCCATTGAAAGTGAGTGCCTCCAGATAAGGACGCATGATCCGCCACGCGCCACCTGAGCGAGCGGCTTCGGCGATCTGCGCTGGTGTTGCCTTGCGCTGCTCGATTGCGGCGCGCAGCCCCTCGACGGCGACCGAGCGGTCGACCAGCCGGCCGTTGCGAAACAGGTCGGCAAGCGTCTTGGCCGCCGAGTAGATTGGCACATCGACCCCTGCGATCTTGTGATGTTCGGTGCCCTGCCGCAGATATTTCTCGGTGAAACGGACGATCCTCGTCGGTGGATAGGCTGGGACCGGCGACCAGTCGCTCGGTCCGATCGCGACCCAGACCCTGCGCGGCATTTGATCGGTCAGGCCGTGGAAAGCGAGCGCCGAGATCATGGCTATCACGCCCTTGGGGACGCGCTTGGCGACCTCGGCGAGCGTCTGGTCTGTGTCGATGTCGCTTCGCGAATCCTGGTAGAGGCCGCGGCCGATCCTGACGAGTTCGCCATCTTCGAGCGCCCGCTGGATGGTCGTGCCCGCAATCCCCGCCTTGCGCAGTTCCTGCGCGCGAACGATCCCATGCTGCGCCACCATCGCGCGGAGATGATCACGCTGAGTGTGCGGCATGGCCGGCATGTTACAAAACCTCTGATAAATTCAATTTTAGTTTGAGGTTTTGTAACAGCGCGGATTGTGAATTGCAAATCCGGTGCGGTCAGTCACGTCAGTTTTTGATTGGGCGGGCCGGCCTTGCGGCCGTCGGGCTCTATCGCCGCGTTGCGGGCGACCGGGCCGCATGCGTCCCGGCCCCTGAGGGTTACGATCCCTCCCGCGCGACGTCCTGTTCGAGGGCGGCGAGGCGTTCGGTGCAGATCGCATGGACGACCATGCCCAGCGCCTCGACGCGCGCGGCGAGCCATTCGAGCTGCTCGGCGCTTACCCGATAGTGTTTCGAGTAGCGGGCCTTCACATAGGCTTCCTTGAGTTTTTCGAAGAGTGTTCGGTCGGCTTTCCGCTCGCGCGGCCAGGTATCCACTAGCCGGCGATCGAGACGTTCGGCTTGGGTGCGTAGGAAGCCGAGATTATGGACGTGTGGCGTGTAGAAGGTCACGACCAGAAGGACACAGTGATATAGGCTTTCGGCCGTTTGGTGTAGCTCGAACGCCGTTTCCTTCAAATGGCCCTTCTCGATCCCAAATTTTACGAAGTCATATTTACGCATCGCGCCAGGAAACCACTCGTCGAAATACTCCTTCGCCATGGCCAGCGCCTGTTCGGGCGTCTTGGGCTTGGGCTTATGCAGTTCGCTGTCCTCGAACTGATAGAGCGCGACGCCGTCGCGGGCGACATCCATGAAGAAATAACGGCCATGGGCCAGACCATCATTCACTTCCTGTAGCGTATGGACGATGAAATTGACCGGCGTCTTGAGCGTCTTGGTGATCGACAGTTCGCGATTGAGCCGATCTTCCAGCTTCAGCCAATAATCGACCCGGTCGGTCAGCCTTTTGTCATTGACGATGATCAGCAGGTCGAAATCCGACTGATAACCTTTGGCCGTATGCGGTTCATCGACCCATCCGCCGCGCGCATAGCTGCCATAGAGAATGATCTTCTCGATCCGGCCCTTCTTCTTCCACTGGTGCGTGGCGAGCGCCAGCGCATCTTCGAACTCCTCGAAGATGATCTGCACGACGCGCTCGATTTCGCGTCTTTTCTGTGCCGGAAGATGATCGAGGCCGGTGCGCATGGGGACAACCTAACAGCACAGGGCGCGCTTTGCACCCATGAAACGTCAATCATGCCTCAAAAATTGAATCGCGACATGATAAGATATTCATGGCATAATGGTGCCACTGGGTAACGACTGGCTTCGGCACTCATGGAACGAAGGGTTTAAGAGGTACGCAATGACGGTTCAGGTCACGATCACGCCGAACGGCCGGATGAGCTTACCCGCCGATATCCGCAAGCGCCTTGGCCTTGCCGGCGGCGGTTCGCTGCTCGTCGAAGAGACGCCCGATGGCGTCATCCTGCGAACCGTTGCCCAGTCGATCGCGCATGCGCAGGCACTCGCCCGAAAATATACAGCCGGAAAATCCGAAGCATCGGTGGATGCGTTCCTTGCGGGTCGCCGCGAGGACTCGGGCGAATGAGCGAAGCGGTCCTCGACGCTTCGGCGCTGCTGGCATTGCTGAAGGAAGAAGCCGGTGCGGGAAAAGTTGCCGATGCGATCGCCGCATCGCGGATGACCTCGGTCAACTATGCCGAAGTGGTGAGCCATTTCATTCATGCTGGCATGCCTGCAGGCGAAGTGGACGCGATGCTGCATCCCTTGCCGATGATCATTGTCGAGGCGGACCAAGCCCTTGCGACCATTGCGGGAAGGCTACGGGCGGTCACGGCCGAAGCGGGCTTGTCGCTTGGCGACAGATTCTGCCTGGCGCTGGCGTTGCGCGACGGATTGCCCGCTCTCACGGCGGATAAGACGTGGCGAACGATCGCGGATGCCGCCAGCGTGAAAGTTTCGGTCATTCGGTAACCACGGATCAATTAGCGGCCCCTGAAACGCCTGAACCGCTCCTTCGCATCGGCCTCCTCGACGGCCATGTTCGCATTGGCGCACTCATCGCCGCGCACCGTGCCGTCGCGGCAGCCGGCGACGACCTGACGAGCCTCCTCCAGATGCTCGGCGAAATATTCGCTGCTGCGCGGGGTGGCCTGGGTACAGGCCGCGAGGCTGAACGGGCCTGTCAACACCGCGAGGATCAGCTTCTTCTTCGTCATCATTTTCCTTCCCGTGGTCCCGTTCGTGAGGTCGAACGGCGTCCGTGACGTGGCTTCACGCATCAGAGGATCCTGCATACCGTGCAGCATGCACCAGATCACCGGCAACGGCGTGGCGGCGATCATGATACCGGTCGATTGCCCGCGCGAGCCCGGCCCGCTTTCCCTCACGCACAAGCGCTTCAAGAGCGGCCAGTTCTGCATGGGCACCATCGAGGACGTTTTCCTCATGGCGCCGATAACAGCCGAGGCGCGCGGCGGCATTTCCGAGAGCCCAGTGAAGCTCGAGGCTTCCAGCCGCGCCTGCGATTACCGTGAACAGGATTGCCGTGCGCTCGCCGATGCCGTCATGGCCTTGCGGCAAATCCCTGGATATCGTGATCGTGCGCCGGCGTCCAAGTGCAATGCCTACGAGTGCACGGTGCCAGTCTATCAGTGCCCGAAGCTCGGTCTCGCTAAGCAGGGGAACCTGGAATCCCTCGCCGGGCGACGAATGGACGAGCCGCTCGCCGGCAAGTCGATTGAGGCTGTCGCGCACGGGCGTCATGCTGACGCCCAGTTCCGTAGCGAGCCGGGCGGCTTCAAGGCGCTGCCCCGATGGCCAGACGCCAGCGAAAAGGCGCCGCCTGAGCGTATCGTAGGTTGGCTCGAGAACATAGGCGGGACTCATATGTTCAGCCCCCGACCGATTGACCGAAGCCTTCTATCATCGCTTCCTGATCGGGCCTGAGCGCGTCGATTGCCCCGATATGTTCAGGTACGTCCTTGCCGAGCAGGATCGACGGGCATTGACCCTCGAAATTGCCGAGATTGGGCCGGTGCTGCCTATAGCCGGCGAGGGCGGACAGTTCGGGCGGGAAAGTGCGAGCGACCTCGGGCGGATAGGCGAGCCACTGGTTCTCATAGGGCTTGAGCCATCCAAGGCAGTAACCGATCACGATACCGCGCCGCACATGGTCGGTTCGATTGGCGCCAGCGCCATGCGCCGTCGATCCGAGAAAGCAGATGGCGGAGCCGGGACCGCATTCGGCGATGATCGGTTCACCTGTTTCCTCGCGTGCCATGCCTTTCGGCCCGTGGCTGCCGGGGTAGATCTGTGTCGCGCCGTTTTCGCGCGTGAAGGACGTCAGCGGCCAGATCACATTGACGAGATATTCGTGATTTCCCTTTTCGCCCTGCCACATATCGTGATCGCGGTGGGGAAACTGGCGCATTTCGCCGGGATGGATCTCGATGGCTTGCGCCACGTTGAGCTGAATCCGGTCGCAGGCCGGCACCAGAATCTCCTCGACCATCGAAAGGATCATCGGATTGAGGACGAGCTGCGCCGCATGGGGCGAGCGCTTGAGCAGGGAACCGAAGCGCTTGGTCCGCTCGCCATAGAAGCGGCCCCGGCAGAAGGGCGTTGCCGCAAAGACCGGATCAAGATCGGTTTCGAGCGCGGCAATGGCTCCGACCGGCAAAGCATCGGGAATGATGCAATAGCCCTCGGTGCGGAGCTGATCGGTCCAGGCCGGCTCGGCGCGGCGGAGAGGGACGAGGTTATTCATCGGCCGCTCCCGCCCGTGCGCGGGGCCGTCAACATCAGTTTTGGCGCTTCATATACACCACTGGCCTGCAAGCCCTCGATCGTATCGCTGTCGATCCGGATGTGAAGCCCGATGAGGCGGCGTCCCTCGTGAACGACGGGCTGGCCCAGTGCTTTGCAGTCCCAGCCGAAATGGCGAATCTGCTCGAACCACTCCTGCTCGGCGATACCGGTGTAGGCCGTGATGCCCGTCGCCAGCGCGTGCTCGGCGAGTGCGGTGACGAGCTGGTTGCGGGCGCTGCGGCGCTCGGACGCCCGCTGGTGGCGATCGAGGCAAAAACGGGTGATCTCGCGAATGGTGGTGCCAGTCGGCACCGGACCCGCGCACAGATGCGGATAAAGATTACCGAGCAGATGGGGCTGGTCGGTTCGCAGCAATCGCGTCGACGCACGATGCTTGACGCCCTGTTCGAGCAGGATGAGATATTCTGCTTGGCGGTCGAACTGATCGACCTCGAACTCGTCTGCAAGGACGGGCAGATCCCATTTCAGAAGATCGATGAAGACCTCCTTACGCGCCCGGAACATCGCCCGCAGCGCGCTGTCCTCGTCAACTTCGATCCGTTCCCCGATCTCCTCTGGCATGACAGTCCCTCCGTGGTTGAAGCCACGCAGGAAAGAACATCGTTGCCTACCAGCGGCCCATACCAAGAAATGGGGAGAGACGTGGTGCGAAACCGCAGGAATCGAATTTCAGTGTCGAATCCGCCAGCGGAAAATGTCGGCGAAGCTGATGAGACCGTCGTACAAGGCGTAAAGGATCAGCGACGCGCGCTTGTGCGTATCGTAGCGTTCCCGGGCGTCCTTGAGGTGCTGGATCACCGTTTCATGGCTGATGCCGAGAATCCGTGAGATTTCCCAGTCCGTCTTGCCGCGCGCGGCCCAAAGGACGCAGTCGCGTTGCCGGTCGGTCAGCTTCGCGTGTCCCGGCCGGCCTGCCCATCCCGAGAGCCGCCTTGCGCTGGCGATTGCCATTGCACCAAGCATTTCGGCAACGATCAGCATCGCATGTGGGAGCGATTTACCGAGGCCGGTAACGAACGAGCATGACCCGATGACGTCGCCGGGCAGGTGCCGTGGGACAGTGAACCCGTCGACAAGGCCATGCCGTCGTCCGGTCTCGAAGGTGGTTCTTTCCATGTCGGTCATGGGAACCAGGTCGAGGATATTTTGCCAGCCGAAGCCCAACACGCTGCGCTCCGCCGCGCGGCGGACCGGATCGGTCGCCGCCAGATTGAAGCCGATATACACATCGGCCCAGCTTGCCGGATAATCATGGACCAGCAAGGATGCGCCGCTGTCGGCGCCGCAGCCGATTTCAAGCGAAAGCGCAAAACGATCGAAACCCATGTCGCCGGCCGCGCGCGCCAAAGCCTCGTGTAGATCGTCGATCGAAGATGCCGTTAGAATGCTGTCACCAAGTAACTCCACCAATGCAAGTCGCATAGACCCCTGTTACGGCCGCGAGCGCAGTCCCAACCCGCAAACCCACGCACCGCCCTTCAACTAATGGACACCAGGAATCCCGTCTCACGCTACGCCTGATGTCCTATTTCACACTCCTTTCCCTTCGAAAATTTGGGTACATTAGAAATCGGTCGCCAGCATCTCCGCGTTGGAATGACAGCATTCATGCAGCCAGTGCTTCGAGAACCGCGCACTGCGGAACGGCATCGCCCGAACATTGCGCCGCGGTTTTGGCAAGGATGGTCTCGATCCGGCGAAGGTCCGCGATCTTCGCACGTACGTCGGCCAGATGCAGTTCGGTGCGCGCCTTCACTTCGACGCAAGTCTGCGTGCCGCCGTCAACCAGCGTGAGCAGGCCGCGAATTTCCTCGATCGTGAAGCCGAGCGCACGCGCGCGCATGATGAAGCGAAGGCGACGAACGTCTTTCTCGCCATAGAGGCGATAGCCTTTGGCGCTGCGCAGCGGCTCGGCGAGCAATCCGGTCTTCTCATAGTAGCGGATGGTTTCGAGGTTGCAGCCCGTGGCTTTCGCCAAATCGGCGCGCTGCAGGCACATTCCCAGGGCAGGATGGTTCATTCAGAAAAAAACCTCTTGAGTCTGTATCTACTACAGACCTTAGCCTCATATCGAATCAAAAGCGAGGCCGAGTCGCATGAGCTATAACGATGTCGAAACGACGGGGCTGAATACGCCAACCGAAAAGCGAAAGCAGACCCTGTTCGCGACCGGCGGCGTCATTGGCGCGATCCTCGCATCGACCTGCTGCATCGCGCCCCTCCTGCTTTTGACGTTGGGCATTTCCGGCGCCTGGATCGGAACCCTCACGGCGTTCGAGCCCTACAAGCCCTATTTCGCGGCCGTGGCCGTCATCTTCATCGGCCTCGGTTTCCGGCAGGTCTATTTCAAGGCCAAGCCAGCCTGTGTGGATGGCTCGTACTGCGCGCGGCCGGAATCCTCGCTCATCATCAAGACCGTCCTCTGGCTGGCGACGCTGCTGGTCGCCCTGGCCCTGACGATCAATTGGTGGGCGCCGCTATTCTATTAGGAGAAGCTGACATGAAACATCCCGTCATTATTGCCGCTGGCGCACTCGCTCTGGGCGCTGCTTCAATCCCTTCCTTGAGCGTTCTATCACCGCTTGAGGCGCAACCGGCGGCAGCACGGACTGAGGCCACACGGACCGCGACTTTCGTGATCCAGAACATGACTTGTGCGCTTTGCCCGGTAACGGTCAAATCAGCGATGGAGAGCGTGCGCGGCGTGCGATCGGTCGGTGTCGATTTCGATGCAAAGACCGCGACCGTCGTGTTCGATCCATCTATCACGACGCTCAAGGCGATCGCCGCCGCATCGACCAATGCCGGTTACCCGGCAACCGCGAAGAACTGATTGGACTGATATGGCTGGTATCGGCGTTCGCCATGTGAACCGGAAGGGAAGCTATGACCTGGCTGTCATAGGCGCAGGGTCGGCAGGTTTCTCCACAGCGATAACCGCAGCCGAGCAGGGCGCAAAAGTGGTCCTCGTCGGCCACGGCACTATCGGCGGCACTTGCGTCAACGTCGGCTGCGTGCCGTCAAAGACCATGATTCGCGCGGCCGAAGCGCTTCACGATGCGCGAGCAGCGGGACGGTTTCCCGGCCTTGCCGGTGATGCACAGCTTACCGACTGGCGCCGCCTGATCGCGGCCAAGGACGATCTCGTTGGGATGTTGCGGCAGAAGAAATATATCGACCTTCTGTCTGAATATGACGGCATCACCTATCTCGAAGGGCGCGCGCGGTTGAACGGCGCAGGTGTCATCGTCAACGATACGCCCGTTGCAGCCGGCAAGATCGTCATCGCCACTGGCGGCCGGCCCGCCGTGCCGTCGATACCGGGCATCGAGAAGGTCAACTATCTGACCAGCACATCGCTGCTGGACCTCAAGGATCTGCCAAGAAGCATGATCGTCGTCGGCGGCGGATATATCGGCGCAGAGCTCGCTCAGATGATGCGTCGCATGGGGGGCGATGTCACTGTGGTTTGCCGGTCGCGGTTGCTGCCACAGGTGGAGCCAGACGTGTCCGCCGCGCTCTCGGAAGCGTTCCGGTCCGAGGGCATCGGGCTCCATTGCGGAATTACGTACGACGCCTGCCGGGAAGACGAGAGGGGCGTTACCGTCTGTGTCGAGGATGGGCGCCGGCGACACGAACTCAAGGCCGAACGGCTGCTGGTCGCCACAGGCCGCACGCCCAATACCGAAGCTTTGGAGTTGCCATACGCCGGCGTCGCTCAAGATGCACGCGGCGCCATCATCATCGATGACCGCATGCGCACGTCAAAGGCGGGAGTCTACGCCGCTGGCGACGTCACCGACCGCGACCAGTTCGTCTATATGGCGGCCTATGGGGCAAGGCTTGCCGCGCTCAATGCGCTGAACGGCGACAGCCTCGCCTACGACAACAGCGCAATGCCGTGGGTCGTGTTCACGGATCCACAGGTCGCAGGAGTGGGACTGACCGAAGCCATGGCCAGGCAGCGGGGCTTTGCCGTTGAAACGTCGGTGATTTCGCTCGACCAGGTGCCTCGTGCGCTCGCCGCCCGCGATACGCGCGGGCTCGTCAAGCTGGTCGCCGACGCCGATACCGGGCTGCTGCTCGGCGGACAGATCCTTGCGCCCGAAGGTGCGGACAGCATCCAGACTTTGGTGTTGGCGCTCAAGCACGGAATGACGGCACAGGCCCTTGGCGAGACAATCTTTCCCTACCTGACAACCGTCGAAGCATTGAAGCTTGCGGCGCAGGGCTTCCGCAAGGATGTCGCCAAGCTTTCCTGTTGCGCAGGATAACAAGTCGAGCGTCCTCAACCGGATTTTTTTTGCGCTTGACCCTGACATCATGTCAGGGTGCAAAAGCGGAGATCTCACATGAGGAGCGATTCTATGGCGCAACGCTGCGGCCATCATCAGCATCCGAATGCGTCAACGCCCCCACCGGTTGATACGCGCGAGGCGACAATCTGGACCTGCCCAATGCATCCGCAGATCCGCCAGGACCATCCCGGCGCCTGTCCGATCTGCGGCATGGCGCTGGAACCGGAGACCGCGACTGCCGAGGCGGGGCCGAGCGCCGAACTCGTCGACATGACCCGCCGCTTCTGGATCGGGCTCGTGCTCACGCTGCCGGTGCTGGTTCTGGAAATGGGAGGTCATCTGCGCCCCGCGTTCCACGAGCTGGTTTCGCCGAGGCTCTCGACATGGCTCCAACTGGCGTTGGCGACGCCGGTCGTGCTGTGGGCGGGCTGGCCGTTCTTCCAGCGCGGCTGGCAATCGGTCAGGACGCGCAACCTCAACATGTTCACGCTGATCGCGATGGGAACTGGCGTTGCCTGGCTCTACAGCGTGGTGGCGACGGCCGCGCCGTCGATCTTTCCGGCCGCCTTCCGGGGCGTGGACGGGTCGGTCGCCGTCTATTTCGAGGCGGCGGCTGTCATCACCGTGCTGGTGCTGCTCGGCCAGGTGCTCGAACTCCGGGCACGCGAGCGGACTTCGGGCGCGATCAGGGCGCTGCTCAATCTGGCGCCAAAGATGGCGCGGCGCATCCGGCAGGACGGCAGCGACGAGGAAGTCGCGCTCGAAGCAGTTGCGGTTGGCGACCGGCTGCGCGTGCGTCCGGGCGAAAAGGTGCCAGTCGACGCCAGGGTGGAAGAGGGCCGCTCGGCGATCGACGAATCGATGGTGACCGGAGAGTCGATGCCCGTCACCAAGGCGGCCGGCGATCCCGTGATCGGCGGCACGCTCAATCGAAGCGGTGCGCTCGTGGTGCGCGCGGAAAAGGTCGGCCGCGACACGATGCTGTCGCGCATCGTCCAGATGGTCGCCGAGGCGCAGCGTTCGCGCGCGCCGATCCAGCGGCTCGCCGATCAGGTCGCGGGGTGGTTCGTCCCTGCCGTGCTGGCGGTGGCAGTCGCCGCTTTCGTCGCCTGGGGCATTTGGGGGCCGGAGCCGCGCCTTGCACATGGCCTTATTGCGGCTGTGGCGGTGCTTATCATCGCCTGCCCCTGCGCGCTGGGGCTTGCGACGCCCATGTCGATCATGGTGGGCGTCGGACGCGGTGCGGGCCTGGGCGTGCTCATCAAGAACGCGGAGGCGCTGGAGCGGCTGGAGAAGATCGATACGCTCGTTATCGACAAGACTGGTACGCTTACCGAAGGCAAGCCCAGCGTTACGTGCATCGTTGTGGGCGAGGGGTGGGACGAGAGCGAATTGCTGCGCCTTGCGGCCGGCGTCGAACGGGCCTCCGAGCATCCGCTCGGCCAGGCCATCGTTGCGGCGGCCGAGGCGCGCAAGCTGGCGCTTCCCGAGGTCAGCAGCTTCGATTCCCCTACTGGCAAGGGCGCGGTGGGGACGGTGGAAGGCAAGAGGATCGTTCTCGGCAACGCTGCTTTCCTCAAGGAAGGCGGCATCGCCACCGATATGCTGAGCGAACAGGCGGATGCGCTGCGCCGCGATGGCGCGACGGCGATCTTCATCGGCATCGAGGAGGCCGCGGCCGGCATCTTCGCCATTGCCGATCCGGTCAGGGAAACGACGCCCGACGCCCTTGCCGCTCTGCGCCGGGAAGGCATCGCCGTGGTCATGCTCACCGGCGACAACCGGACCACGGCCGAGGCCGTGGCACGCCGGCTCGGCATCTCGGAGGTGGAGGCCGAAGTTCTGCCCGACCAGAAGAGTGCTGTGGTCGAACGGCTCAGGCAGGCGGGCAAGGTGGTCGCGATGGCGGGTGACGGCGTGAACGATGCGCCCGCCCTCGCTGCGGCGGATGTCGGCATCGCCATGGGCTCGGGAACGGATGTCGCGATCGAAAGCGCCGGTGTCACGCTGCTGAAGGGCGATCTGACGGGGATCGTGCGGGCGCGCCGCCTGAGCCAGGCGACTATGGCGAATATCCGCCAGAACCTGTTCTTCGCCTTCATCTATAACGCGGCGGGCGTGCCGGTCGCAGCAGGCGCGCTCTACCCCTTCTTCGGCATCCTCCTGTCGCCCATCATCGCGGCCGCAGCCATGTCGCTTTCCTCGGTCAGCGTGGTGGGGAACGCGCTGCGGCTCAACCGGCAAACGCTATGAACATCGGACAGGCAGCAAAAACGAGTGGAGTGTCCGAAAGGATGATCCGCCACTATGAAAAGATCGGCCTCGTCCCGCCGGCATCCAGGCGGGACAGTGGCTACCGGGCCTATTCGCCAACCGAAATCGAGCGATTTCGTTTCATCGCCAATGCCCGCGATCTGGGCTTTCCGATTGAGGAGATCGCCAAGCTGCTTGTGCTCTGGTCAGATCGAAATCGCGCGAGCGCAGAGGTCAAGAAGCTGGCCTTGATGCATGCGGAAGAACTCGATCGCAAGGCTCGCACACTCGAAGCCATGCGCCGTTCGCTGCTTGACCTCGCAGAACGCTGCCACGGCGATGAGCGTCCCGAATGCCCGATTCTCGATGGCCTCGGGCGCATCGGGAATGACGTGGCAAAGAAAACCCGGGCGTCGCGATTGAATTTGTTCGCGGATGCCAGTAAATCACAGTCGTCGTGAAACGATTTTTGTCACTCCTTCTGCTCATCGGCGCATTGACCGGCCTGCTCGGTCAGGAGACGGCGTTCGCCAGTGGCCCCCGCGCGTCGATGATCGAAATGGCGGCTGGAGCGATGTCGGGCGACTGCATGGAAATGATGCAGCAAGGCCGGCAAGAGCCTGGCAAAATGCCGTGCAAGGGGCTTACGCTCGACTGTATCGCCGCGATGGGCTGCACGATCCCACTGTTCGCCGTGCCTGAACCGGGCACGCTCGGCGGGTCGTTGCACGCACGGCAGGTGCATTTCCTGCCCGCCATCCATCAGCTTGTCGGCCTATCGACCGGACCGGAGCCTCCTCCGCCTACTGCCTGATTTGAATGTCACGACCTGCTTGCCCGATTTTCATATGGGCAGAGCGTGACTGCGCTTGGCAGTCGCCCATGCAAGGCCCTTTCCAACATTCAATTCAGGAAGATGAATCATGAAGACTATATTGTTTGGCGCGGCCGTTGCCGCCCTCTCGCTTGGCCTCGGCTCGACTCCAGCTTTCGCGCAAGCGGACGCTTCTCCGTCCGGTGGCCATTATGAATGGCGCGAGGTTCCGCAATTCGGGCCGCGCGCGACCGGTCCGGCGCGGAAGCGTGTCTGGGTGGCCGACCATGCGCAGATGGCCAATTGCGACTGCGACATGATGAAGATGAGCGCCGATGACTGCATGAAGGGCATGCATCATATGGGCGCGAAGCCGTCGGCCGGGTAAGGCAAGCTTTCCTGGCCGATAACGATAAATATGAAAGCCAGGCGCGTGGCGTCGGCGGAGCCATGGTGCTTCGCCGACGCCACCATGCCTGACTGACGTTCGCGTATCGGCCTGGTCACTCCCGATCAGGAGCATTCCATGCGATTCATCTTTGCGACTCTGCTCGCGATACTCCCGGCCGCTGCGCTTGCCGAGCCCCTCAGCTTCGACGAGGCTCTTGCCCGCGCAGCGAACAGCGCGCCCCTGCTCGAAGCGCGGGAGCAGCAAATTCGTGCCCGGCAGTCAGCCGCAATCGCGGCCGGGCAGTTGCCCGATCCCAAGCTCGGGATCGGCCTCGACAACTTCCCGATATCCGGTCCGCCCGCTTTCAGTCTCACGCGCGAGAACATGACGATGGAGCGCGTGGGGATCGAGCAGGACGTGCCAAACCTTGCCAAGCGGCACGCCCAGCAAAACCGGGCGGAAGCGGATATTACGGCAGCCCGGGCAAGAAGCCAGGCTGACCTTCGCAGGATCAGGGTCGCCACCGCCCTTGCCTGGATCGATGCCTACTACGCGCAAAAGCGCCTGGAGGCGATGGATGTAGTGCTGGAGCGCCTGCGCCGCCTGCCCGGCGCCGCTGTCTCGGCGGTGGCTGCGGGAACGGGTCGGCCAGCACAGAGCCTCAATATCCGCCAGTCGATTGCCGAGCTGTTCGAAGACCGCCGCAGCATGCTCGTCGCCGAAGCCGGCAAGGCGCGCGCCGAACTGGCGCGGTGGACGGGCGATCCCGACCCGCAACCCTCCGGCCCGTTGCCGCATTTCGCGGTGTCGCGCGAAGCGTTGAGGGCGGCTCTTGCGCGTCATCCGGAGCTCGAGCTGGCTTCCGCCAGTGTCGGTCAAGCTTTGGCGGACGTGGATGCCGCCCGTGCGGAGAAGCGTCCTGACTGGGGGTTCAACGTTGCTTTTCAACGCCGTGATCCGCAATTCGGCAGCATGGTCTCGGTCGGCGCCACCATGACGCTGCCGCTCTTTCCCGGCCGCCGGCAGAACCCGCGAATCGAAGCGGCCCGCGCCGATGCGGTGGCGGCCGGCGCCGAGAAGGAGGATATTCGCCGGACGCTGGAGGCGCAGCTCGAAACCGCGCTGGCCGAACATGCGATGCACCACGATCAATGGATGCGCGCCCGCGACACACTGCTGCCTCTCGCACAGCGGGAAGCCCAACTTGAAACGGCAAGCTATGCCGCCGGACGAGCCGCATTGCTCGACGTGATCGAGGCTGAAGCCGGACTGGCCCGGACCGAACTCGATATGCTGGACCGCGAAGCCGCCGTTGCCCGGCACGAGGCGCTGCTCGCGCTGACCTATGGAGACAACCAATGAAGCTCGACCTTTCGCCCAGGGCGCGGCTCGGCGCTGCGGCAACAGCCATCGCGCTTGTTGCGGCCGCTGCAGGCTACGGCGTGGCCTCCCTTGACCGCAGCAGCGCAAGCATATCCGGAGCGACCGAGGACGATCGTGAAGTGCTCTACTGGTACGACCCGATGTACCCCAACCAGCATTTCGACAAGCCGGGCAAATCGCCCTTCATGGACATGGAGCTGGTCCCCAAATATGCCGGTGAGGCAGGCGATGCGGCAGGCGTGCGCATCGACCCCGCGCTCGTCCAGAGCCTGGGGTTGCGCACCGCCGAGGCGCATCGCGGAACGCTGGGCAGCGGCCTGACCGTCACCGGCACGATCGGTTACAACCAACGTGACATCGCCATCGTCCAGCCGCGTGCGAGCGGCTTTGTCCAGCGTACCTATAACCGCGCGCCCGACGACGTGATCGGCGCGGGCGCACCGCTCGTCGATCTCCTCATTCCCGATTGGGGCGGCGCGCAGGAAGAATATCTCGCCGTGCGCCGCACGGGCGACCAGGCGCTCGCCAGCGCCGCGCGGCAGCGGCTGGTCTTGCTGGGCATGCCGCCGTCCACCATCGCAGCGGTCGAACGGAGTGGAAGGCCCCGCACCGTCATCACCATTGCCTCACCCATTGCCGGCACGATCAAGTCCCTGGGTGTGCGTCCCGGCATGAGCGTGATGGCCGGCCAGACGCTTGCCGAGATCAATGGGCTTGGCACGGTCTGGCTTGACGCCGCCGTGCCCGAAGCGATGGCGGCGCAGGCACGGCCCGGCAGACCCGTTACGGCGATCCTGACGGCCTTCCCCGGCGAGACATTCCCGGGGCAGGTGCGCGCGATCCTCCCGCAGGCGGAGACCGAAAGCCGGACTATCACCGCGCGCATCGAGCTTGCCAATCGTGGAGGACGGTTGCGGCCGGGCATGTTCGCGACCGTGAACTTCGCAGGCGCGCCGCGTTCGGCGCTGCTTGTTCCGTCCGAGGCGGTCATCCGCACCGGGAAGCGTGCGCTGGTGATGCTGGCGCTGGACAAGGGCCGCTATCAGCCAGCCGAAGTAAAGACCGGCCTGGAGGCGGACGGCCAGACGGAAATCCTCGCCGGGCTTTCCGAGGGCGAGAAGGTCATTACTTCAGGGCAGTTCCTCATCGATTCCGAGGCCAGCCTGTCGGGAATGGACGTGCGGCCGATCGGTGGTGCGGCGCCGCTCCAGGCAGCCAGGCCGAAGACCTATACGGCAAGTGGACTGATCGAGAAGATCGGGTCCGACAGCATTACACTGAACCACGGACCCGTCGCCGCCCTGAACTGGCCGTCCATGACCATGCGCTTCCGGCTTGCCGATCCCGCGAAGGCACGCGGGTTCAAGGCGGGCGACCGGGTGGGCTTCACTTTCGACCAGCCGCCCGAAGGCCCAACGGTGCGCTCCATGACGCGGGAGACGGGTCAATGATCGCCCGGCTCATCCATTGGTCGGTCCAGAACCGCTTCTTCGTAGTTCTGGGCGCACTGGTGCTCGTCTTCGCCGGGCTCTGGGCGGTGCGAACCACACCCATCGACGCGCTGCCGGACCTGTCGGACACGCAGGTCATCATCCGGACGAACTATCCGGGACAGGCGCCGCGGATCGTCGAGGACCAGGTCACCTATCCGCTCGCCACCACCATGCTCTCGGTGCCAGGCGCGAGGACGGTTCGAGGCTACAGCTTCTTTGGTGACAGCTTCGTCTATGTCATCTTCGAGGATGGCACCGATCTCTACTGGGCGCGCTCGCGCGTGCTCGAATATCTCAATCAGGTGCAGGGCGGGCTGCCGGAGACGGCCAAAAGCGCCATCGGACCCGATGCGACCGGCGTTGGCTGGATCTATGAATATGCGCTGGTCGATCGGACGGGACGCAATGATCTGTCCCAGCTCCGCTCCCTGCAGGACTGGTTCCTTCGCTATGAACTGAAAACCATTCCCGGCATCGCCGAGGTCGCCAGCGTCGGCGGCATGGTGAAGCAGTATCAGGTGGTGCTCGATCCGGTGAAGCTGGCCGGCTACGGTATCACGCATAGCCAGGCGGTGGAGGCGATCCGGCGGGCGAACCAGGAGACGGGCGGCTCGGTCATCGAACTGGCCGAGGCCGAATATATGGTCCGCGCCTCGGGCTATCTGCAATCGCTCAACGACTTCCGCACCATCCCGCTGCGTACGGCTGCCGGCGGCGTGCCCGTGACGCTGGGCGATGTCGCCACCATCCAGCTCGGCCCTGAAATTCGGCGCGGTATCGCCGAGCTCGATGGCGAGGGAGAAGTGGCCGGCGGCATCGTCGTGCTGCGCCAGGGCGCGGACGCGCGCAGCGCGATTTCCGCCGTGGAGGCGAAACTTAACGACCTGAAAAAGAGTCTGCCACCAGGCGTCGAGATCGTCACCACCTATGACCGCTCGCAGCTCATCGACCATGCCATCGAGAATCTGACACACAAGCTCGCCGAGGAGTTCGTCGTAGTTGCGCTGGTCTGCGCATTGTTCCTCTGGCACGTCCGTTCGGCGCTGGTCGCGATCGTGACCTTGCCCTTGGGCGTGCTCGCCGCCTTCATCGTGATGCGCTTCCAGGGCGTTAACGCCAATATCATGTCGCTGGGCGGCATCGCCATCGCAATCGGCGCGATGGTCGATGCCGCGATCGTGATGATCGAGAACGCGCACAAGAAGATCGAGCGCTGGGAGGCCGATCATCCGGACGAACATCTTGATGGAACGAAGCGCTGGATCGTCATTACCGAAGCCGCGATGGAGGTTGGCCCGGCGCTGTTCTTCTCACTCCTGATCATCACCCTGTCCTTCGTGCCGATATTCACGCTCCAAGCGCAGGAGGGGCGGCTGTTTTCGCCGCTCGCCTTCACCAAGACCTATGCGATGGCCGCCGCCGCGATACTGTCGGCGACGCTCGTGCCGGTGCTGATGGGCTGGTTGATCCGAGGGAAAATCCCGTCCGAACAGGCCAACCCGGTCAACCGCGTTCTGACACGCGCCTATCGCCCGGCGATCGACTGGGTTCTGAAACGGCCCAAGGCAACGCTCATCATCGCCGCGCTGGTGCTCGCGACCACGGCCTGGCCGCTGTCACGTCTCGGCGGAGAATTTCTGCCGGCGATGAACGAAGGCGATTTGCTCTACATGCCGTCGGCACTGCCGGGCCTGTCCGCCGCCAAGGCGTCCGCGCTGCTCCAGCAGACCGACCGGATGATCAAGAGCGTGCCCGAAGTGGAAAGCGTGTTCGGCAAGGCGGGGCGCGCCGAGAGCGCGACCGATCCCGCACCGCTCGAAATGTTCGAGACCACTATCCGCTTCAAACCGCGCGAGGAGTGGCGGCCGGGGATGACACCCGAAAAGCTGATCGACGAGTTGGACCGTGTGGTGAAGGTGCCCGGCCTTGCCAATATCTGGATTCCTCCGATCCGCAACCGCATCGATATGCTCGCGACCGGCATCAAGAGCCCGATCGGGGTCAAGGTCTCAGGCCCCGATCTTGCCGAGCTAGATCGGATCGCCCACGACGTAGAAACGGTAGCCAAAAAGACGCCCGGCGTCAGTTCCGCCCTTGCCGAGCGACTGACCGGGGGGCGCTATGTCGATGTAACCATCGACCGCGCCTCTGCGGCTCGTTTCTCCCTCAATATCGCCGATGTGCAGGAGATCGTCTCGGGCGCGATCGGCGGCGAAAATATCGGCCAGACGGTCGAAGGGCTGGCGCGCTATCCGATCAACGTCCGCTATCCCCGCGAAATCCGGGACAGCCTCGGGGAACTGCGGGCATTGCCCATCCTCACGCCTTCGGGTCAGCAGATCACGCTCGGCACCGTGGCTGAGCTCAAGATAAGCGATGGGCCACCCATGCTGAAGACCGAGAACGGCCGGCTCTCGACCTGGGTCTATGTCGATGTGCGCGGACGTGACCTCGCCTCGGTTGTCGATGATCTCAGGGCTGCGGTGGCGAAGGATGTCAAACTCACGCCCGGCGTCTCGATCGCCTGGTCGGGCCAGTTCGAATATCTGGAACGCGCAACCGAGCGGCTGAAAATCGTCATACCCGCCACGCTGGCGATCATCTTCGTGCTGCTGTTCATGACCTTCGGTCGGCTCGATGAGGCTGCGCTCATCATGGGCACGCTGCCGTTCGCGCTCACCGGCGGCTTCTGGCTCCTCTACCTGCTTGGATACCATCAGTCGGTTGCGACGGGAGTGGGGTTCATCGCATTGGCAGGCGTCGCCGCCGAATTCGGCGTCGTCATGCTGATCTATCTCAAGAGCGCTCTGGAGGATCACGGTGAAAATCCGACGGCGGAGCAGGTTGCAACAGCGGTGCGCGAGGGCGCGCTCCTGCGTGTACGTCCCAAGGCGATGACGGTCGCCGTGATCATCGCCGGCCTGCTGCCGATCTTCATCGGTTCGGGCGCGGGCTCGGAAGTGATGAGCCGGATCGCCGCGCCAATGGTGGGCGGCATGCTGACCGCCCCGCTGCTTTCCATGTTCGTCATCCCCGCCGCCTATCTGCTGATGCGGCAGCGAAATGCCAAACCCAACCCTCAACCCGATCAACACTGAAGGAGAAAACGATGAAACCTCTCACACTCGCGGCAATGCTTGGCCTTGCGGCGCTGCTCGCCGCCTGCGGTCAGAAAGCCGAAACCGACGACGCGGCAGCCAATACAACTGCCGAAGCGACCGGCAAAATGGACGCCATGGCCAGTAATATGTCAGGCGACATGGGGAATATGGAGATGCCCATGGCAGGCTCCGCGAAGATGGCCAAAGGGGCCGGGACGGTGACGGCGGTCGACAAGTCCGCGGGGACGATCACGCTTGACCATGGCCCCATTGCGGAAGCCGACTGGCCCGCGATGACAATGGCATTCAAGGCGAAACCCGAACTGCTCGACAGCGTGAAGGTCGGCGACAAGGTTGCCTTCGACCTCGCGCTTAACGGCAACGCCGGTGAGGTGACGGCCATTCAGAAACAATAGACAGCCGACGGAGGCTTCGGCAAGTCTGGAACAGGTGACGTCCGCCAATCCATGAGCGACGGCGAGGGCACCTCGGCACCTCGCCGTCGCATCACGCCATCAGCAGACGTCGGTCCCGTCGACCCAAACGCGGACCGGTGCTTGCAACGGCGCGCGCGGACCATATTGCGGCCGCGAGCGCCACACATAGCGCCCGGTCTCGCCTTTATAGGTCGGATCGCAATTGGGGCCGCCGGTGCCCTTCAGTTCATCTCCAGGCTTTATACAGACCGGCGCGCGCAGCGGCGCACGCGGGCCATACTGGGGTTGCGATTGCCATTGGCAGCGGCTGGCTTCGGGCTTTGGTGCATCCGATTGCGCCGACGCCGGGGCCGAACCGGCCATGAACAACGCGACCACTGCGGCTGAAGCGCAGGTTATCAAGATTTTCATTGATCCTCTCCTTGGACTGGATTTGCCATGGGCGAGCCAACCTGAGGGGCGCCAGCAGCGTTTTACGCTGCTGGCCAAAGGAGCTCGCCCGGCGAACAATCAGACCGCGGAGGTTGGAGGATGGAGTTCAGGCGTGGCCGACTGACCCTCCATTGACGGCATTAAAGGCCATCCCAAGGAACCCATGTCAGCCAACGCTGCTGTAACAACGGCCTGTCCAGCATCAAGCGTCAGCAGCATGGCGCATCCCATGCCGGCGATACAGGCAAGCGTCATCCGATCGCAAGGAACCGAATTATCGCCTCTGCCCTGCATCATGCCGACGCAGTCCATCGGCATATTTGCCGGAGCCGCTGTCTCGATAGCCGTCGTGGCGGGGCTTGCAGCAATCGCCATCGTCTGGCCGAAGAGCCCAAGCAAGGCGGCTATGACCAGCACGAATTGAAGTGCTCGTCTCATGTGAACATTGTCTGCCTCTCGCCGACTTGCGTCAAGCTCGGATCATCCACCTTCTTCGGCGGATGAAAGGATTCGCACCGCATTACGAGGTGTTTGGGGGTCAGCTCACTCTCCTCGTGGGCAAGGCTCGATCCTGTTCGTGCAACGATCAGGCAGATCAAGAATTATGCACATATAAGCGAGGCTCCGCGTTTCCTGTTGTCGTCACGCTTCAAGCGCAGGCAGCGCATAGGAATCGAATCTCCCGCGAATGGCACCCGCCTGGTTATCGCCGCTGGGTGTCTCACGGCGCATAACAGGACTCAGGCACAAAGGAGAGAAACGATGCCTGCCAACTGCATGGAGATGATGAGCGGTGGTGGCGGACTGATGATGATCGGGATGGGGCTCATATGGCTTCTGGTCATTGTCGTGCTTGTGCTCGCGGCTGCGGCTCTTGTGAAATATCTGCGATCGGGACCGCGCTAGGCTCAAGTCGTCGGCCCGGAAAGCGATCGGAGAAGAATGACGCCAATCGCCCAGCCATAGGCGCCGATGGTCGGGATGACCGTCGTCACGATGCCGAACGCCCTTGCACCCGCTCCCTGCCGATATCCTCGCAAAAAGGTGATCCGTCCAATCGCGAACAGGAAGACGGCACCGGGGATCAACGCTAACGGTGGGCCGCTGATCAAGGTTGCAAGCGCCAGATGAGCGCCGACGGCGGCCACCGCCTGCTCGAGCGTGTTCTGAAGGAAGGCCACCTGGACGGCGATCGCTGGGCTGGGCGGCGCAAAGGCCGATCCCGGATTATCGATGGCAGAATGAAAGCGTCCCCTGGACACCATTCTGACTCCGATGACGATCCAGACGAGAACGAAGAGGTCTGCCTGAAGCGCGAACGCGATGCGTTCGGCAAGACCGGTCGGAAAAGCGAACAGGCGCGGTAACAGGAGGTAGCTTCCGGCAAGCACAAGCGCGCAAAAGACAATTGCCGCCGCGGCCCGCTGGATGATCTTGCGCTGCTCGGCAGCCAGTTCCATCCTGTCCATCCTATTTCAGACCTCAACAGGCAGTTCTGCGCCGGCAATCGCCTCTATCACTCGGCAGTCTGCGGCGCGGCCTCCTTCGCAGGAAATAGCGACATCGGCGAGTGCATCTCGAAGCGTCTCAAGCCGAGCGATCCGCATTTCGATGTCCCGGAGGTGGCGGCGTGCAATTGCTGCCGCTTCGGCACAGTCGCGTTCCGGCTCGTCGGCGAGCGCAAGGAGCGAGCGGATCTCCTCGACCGAGAAGCCAAGCCCCCGGCTATGTCGGATGAAAGCAAGGCGGCGCACATCCGCAGCGCCGTAGGTGCGCCGTCCCGAGGCGGTGCGCAGGGCGCGGGGGAGGAGACCAATATCCTCGTAGAAGCGGATCGTGTTGACTTTGGTTCCGGTCTGCCGCGCCAGATCACCGATCGCCAGCCGCTTGGTCATGCCTCTTGATCCTCCAGTTACTGGAGGTTGTATAGCCTATCCATGTCCAGACCCGAAAGAACAGTCTCAGCCGATGAGCGCTTCACGCCCGCCCTTGGGCGAGCCGGACTGACCGGCGCCTATGATTTGGCGATCAGGCTGCTGACGCGCGAGCGGCTGTGGCGAACCGCGCTCCTTGAGCAGTTGGCGCCGCGCAACGGCGAAACCATCCTCGATGTCGGTTGCGGCACGGGCAGCTTTGCGCTCCTGATGAAAGATCGGGCGCCAGGTGCTCGGATCATAGGGCTCGATCCTGATCCGGACGTTCTTCATCGCGCCGAAGCCAAAGCGAGAAAGGCAGACGTGGAGATCGAGTGGCGACAAGGTTTTGCAAGTGATGCCGCCACCTTGGGCGTGCGCTTCGACAAGACGGTCTCCAGCCTTGTCTTTCACCAGGTGCCGATCGCAGGAAAGCGAAGCGGTGTTGCAGCGATGGCCGCAGCCCTGAAACCCGGCGGAGAGCTACATATCGCCGATTACGCGGCGCAAACATCGCCATTGATGCGATCGCTGTTCCGGCTGACCGTGCAGCGCCTCGATGGCATGACCGACACCCAGCCCAATGCGGATGGCGCGATCGAGGCCATTCTGGCCGATCTGGTGGGCGCGCCGGTGGCCCCCCGGCGGGTGATCCCGACACTCACCGGCGCGATCAGCCTGTTCCACTTCAAGGTTCCCGAAAGCATATAACGCGAACCATTTGCAGAAATGCTTGCTTCTACAGTTACTGGAGGTTGTAGAAGCAGCACATGGCAGATTCGGATGAAGCAGGCGGCTGCGGCTGCACTGGAGATAGCGCGCGGGCGGAAAAGGACCCAGCCTACAGGCGTGCGCTTTGGATTGTCGTGCTGCTCAATCTCGGCTTCGGCGCATGCGAGATCGTCGGCGGGTTTATCGCCGACAGCCAGGCGCTCAAGGCCGACTCGCTCGATTTCATCGGTGACGGAACGATCACGCTGGCAGGGCTCATCGCCCTTGGCTGGACCACTGTGGCGCGTGCGCGGATCGCCCTTGTCCAGGGCGTATTCCTGCTGACGCTGGGGCTGGGCGTGATCGGTGTTGCGTTCTGGCGCGCACTGACCGCCGTCGCGCCCGAGGCCGATCTGATGGGAGGTCTGGGCCTCGCAGCGCTCATCGTGAATGTGACCTCGGCATTGGTCCTCTCTCGGTTTCGCGAAGGCGATGCCAACGTACGCGCGGTCTGGCTGTTCAGCCGCAACGATGCGCTGGCCAATGTTGCGGTGATCGTGGCTGCGGGACTCGTCGCGTGGACGGACAGCGCCTGGCCCGACCTCGCGGTCGCCTCGGTGATCGCGGTCCTCTTCCTCCACTCCGCCTATGAAATCCTCCGCGGCGCGCGTGGCGAGCTGCGCGAACTGGCGCAGACGGCTTGATCTTTGGAGTTTATTGCGTGGTCTTGCTTTTCCGCCTTCGCCTGCTCACCCTTCTCCTCGCTGCCCTGGGCGGCATCATGCTCCATCCGGCGGCTGCGCGAGCACAAGGCGGCGAGGTTCAGACCGTTTGGCGGCTTCTCGACTATGTGGCCGTCGACTATGCCGGAGCCGTGTCGGGCGGCCGCGTCACGAGTACGACCGAATATGCCGAGATGACCGAATTCTCGGCGACGATCCGGACCGGCATCGCGGCCCTCCCTTCGAATCCCGGACGCGCCAGGCTGATCGCCGAGGCGCAAGGGCTTGAGGCCGCCATCGCTTCAAAGGCCGCGCCGGAAGCGGTGGCGCAGAAGGCGCGAGCCTTGGCTAGCGATTTGCTGGCCGCCTATCCGGTGCCGCTTGCGCCCGCCAAGGCGCCCGATCCGGCGCGCGGCGCGGCGCTCTACGCCGAGAATTGCGCGAGCTGCCACGGCGCCAAGGGCGATGGTCACGGCCCGCAGACGATTGGAATGGATCCGCCGCCGATCGCCTTCACTGACGCAGAGCGTGCGCGCAAGCGCAGCCTGTTCGCGCTTTATCAGGTGATCGACCAAGGCCTCGACGGCACGGCGATGCAGAGCTTTGCGCATCTGCCATCGGAAGACCGTTGGGCGCTTTCGGCCTATGTCGGCGGTTTTGCGTTCAAGGATACCGTTGCGGGCGAACGCATCTGGAAGACCGATCCGGCCCTGCGCCAGCGCTTTCCCGATCTCCAGGCCTTCACCAGCATGACGCCGGAGGCGCTCGGCCGCGCGATCGGGCAGGACAAGGCGGATGCCGTCATCGCCTATCTGCGTGCGAACCCGCAGGCGCTGCGCCCGCCGACGCCCGCATCGCTCGCGGTCGCGCGCGAAAAGCTTGCCCAGAGCCTTGCCGCCTATCGCGCGGGCGACAGACGCGGCGCTGAACAGCTTGCGCTCTCCGCATATCTCGACGGATTCGAACCGCTTGAGCCGGTCCTCACTGCCCGAGACGCGACGCTGATGGCGCGCATCGAGGGCGCGATGGGGGAATTCCGAACCGCGATCGGGCGCGGTGAGCCGGCCGACGTCCTCGCCAGCAAATCCGCCGTGATCGAGGGTCTGTTCACAGACGCAGAGACCGTGTTGTCTCCGGATGCGGCGAGCGACGCCTCAACCTTCATTGGTGCGCTCACCATTCTGCTGCGCGAGGGGCTCGAAGCGCTGCTGATCGTCGTTGCGATGATCGCCTTCCTGCGCAAGGCCGACCGCCCCGAGGTGCTATCCTATGTCCATGGCGGCTGGATCGCTGCGCTTATCGCGGGTGGCGCGACCTGGGCGGTTGCGACCTATGCGATCTCGATCAGCGGCGCGAGCCGCGAACTCACCGAAGGGTTCGGCTCGCTCTTCGCGGCGGTGGTGCTGGTCTCTGTGGGCATCTGGATGCACGGCAAGTCGCACGCCGAAAGCTGGCAGCGCTATATCCGCGAGGCGCTCGGCAAGGCATTGTCGCGCCGCTCGGCCTGGTTCCTGTTCGGCCTCGCCTTTCTCGTCGTTTATCGCGAGGCGTTCGAGACGATCTTGTTCTTCGCAGCATTGGCAGCACAAGGGCGCGGGAGCGTCATCGCGGCAGGCGCGGCAACCGCGGTCGCGGTGCTCGCGGTGGTTGCTTGGGCGATGCTGCGTTACAGCCGCTCACTGCCGATCGGGAAATTCTTCGCCTACAGCTCGGTGCTCATCGCCATCCTTGCGGTGGTGCTCGCCGGCAAGGGCACGGCCGCGCTTCAGGAGGCCGGGCTCATCGACATCACGCCGGTCGCGCATGTGCCGAGGCTCTCGATGCTGGGTATCTTCCCGTCATTGCAGCCGCTGCTTCTCCAGTTCCTCGCGCTTGCGATTTTGTGGCTCGGGTTCTGGTACAACGGACGCAAGCACGCTGCCGCTAGTGCCGCTGCCGAATAGGCGCTCTCATTTCCAGCTCGCGCACGCGGCGCTCAGTTGCTGTTTTGCGGGAGCCGCATCTGGTGGTCGGCATCCCGGGGGTAAGCGTTCAGAAGTTCCAGTCCCTTCCGGTCAATCTGTTTGCTCGATTCCGCCATTCCTTGGAGATAATCGACGAGGGGAGAAAGACTGATGTTGACGCCATTTGCCTATGCGGCGGCTGCATTGGCCGAAATCGCCGGATGCTTCGCTTTCTGGGCGTGGCTGAGACTTGACCGATCGCCTCTCTGGATAGCCCCGGGGATGGTGTCGCTCGCGCTGTTCGCATGGCTGTTGACGCTGATCGATAGCGATGCGGCGGGGCGCGCCTATGCCGCATATGGAGGCGTTTACATCAGCGCTTCCCTGCTATGGCTCTGGGCGGTCGAGGGCGTGCGTCCCGACCGTTGGGATGTATGGGGAGCGTTGATCTGTCTGGTTGGCGCGGGCGTGATCCTGTTGGGGCCGCGTACAGCTTGAACGCTGGTTTATTCATCGGATCGGCCGGAAACCGATGAGGCAAGGCGAGCAACTCAAGCACGCTATCGACATCAAGTACAATATATGATTGGCAATCCGCCACTCTGGAAGAGAGAGATCGTTCTGAGATTTCTTAATCAACTTTACGGGTATAGATTCAGTCAAACGAAAATAACGAAACAAGATGGTCAGCCTCGACACATGATGTCACACCATATCATGAAGATAGGCGAACACTGTTTGCCAAGTGATTTTGGGCAGATGTGGAATTACCCTCTTTCTTTCCAGCTCATAAGAGGCTAGACGCGCAGGCGATGAAGGGCTGGCTTTCCATCATTCTCGGTCTTTTCCTCGCCCTCGGTGTGACGGCGGGGACAATGGCGCACGCAACTGAGCTGGGCGTGGGCACCAGCGCTGTTGCATCTATCGGCGGTTGCGAGAACTTCTCGAAAAAGAATGACGACGGCCAGTCCGACCCTTCCAAGGCGTCGGCCAATTTTCACGGCTGCCATTGTCACCATGTCGGAATTCCGGTCGGGGCGAAGCCCGAACCCGCGCCCGTGATTTCGGTCAAGGCTGTGCCGACACGAAACGGCACAAGCCTCTCTCCACCGACCCGTTCTGACACCTTTCGACCTCCGATAGCCTGACAGCTGAAGCTTCGCCCGGCCGAGCCTGGGCCCGCGCCTTCGGTTTGTCAGGAGTTCTTCGTACATGCATGTTCTGTTTGCGTCCGCCATGGTTGCGGCGCTTGTGGCCACATCAGCCTCGCCCGCTGCAGCGCAGGTGGCGGATCCGGCGGTTGCCGGTCCCCCAGCACCAGCCATCCCGCCCGAGGTCCGCACTGGGCCGTTACCCGCAGTCCTGACACTTGCCCGCGCGATCGAGGAAGCTGAAGTAAGATCTCCGGCCCTTGTCGCAGCCCGGGCCGACGTCGAAGCCGCGCGCGGCCGTCTGCGACAGGCGCGTTTCCGCTTCAATCCAGTCCTGGACGTCGAAGTCGAGAATTTCGCGGGCACCGGACCCTATTCGGGCTTCAATGGCACCGAGACCACCGTTTCGGTCAACCAGAGGCTCGACCTCGGCGGTAGGCGAAAGGCGAGGATGACGCTTGCCGAGGCCGAATTCGCCGCCCAGGAATATCGCTTCGCGATCGCTCGCGCCGATCTCGGCCGGCAGGTCCGCAATCTCTTCGCGCTTGGCGTAGCCGCGCGCGACAATCTGGCGCTTGCTAGGGAAAATGAAGACCGGGCGCGTGAACTATCGCGCGTCGCACGCGAGCTGGTCGATGCAGGAAAGGAACCCCCGCTGCGGGGCCTGCGCGCCGAGGCAGCACTTGCACAGGCAACGGCAGCGCTGCGTGCCGCCGAAGCCGATGAGGCGGCCGCCCGCCGTTCGCTTGCTGCGCTCCTTGGGGTCGATGTTCCTCCTACAGAGCTCGCCGGCAGCGACATGCTGGCCCCGCCAGCCACTGTCGATGCAATGGCGACGCTCGATGTACGCCTTGCCGAAGCGGAACGGGTCATTGCCGATGCCGAGCTGCGCCAGGCCCGCGCGGAGGGTCGGCTCGATCCGTCTGTCGGTGTTGGCGTGCGCCAATTGCGCGAAACCGGCGACCGCGCTTTGATCGCCAGCCTTTCGGTGCCGCTTCCCGTCTTTGATCGCAATCAGGGCAATGTCGCCGCCGCGCGATCGGGTGTGCAGGGAGCGGAGGCGCGCCGCAACAGCGTGCTCGCCAACACCCAGGCTGAAATCGCCAACGCACGCGCGGCCCTGGACGCGGCCGAGGCGCGGGTCGCCGCTCTCGAAGGAAGCGGCATCGGTCAAGCGCGCGAAGCCCTGCGTCTTGCGCAGCTGTCCTACCGGGCCGGCAAATCCTCGCTGATCGAATTGCTCGACGCGCAGCAGGCTTATGCCTCGACCCAGGGCGAACTCATAGCGGCGCGTCGCGCCCGGGCGGAAGCCCAGGCTACCCTGGCGCGTCAGGCTGCGGCGGCTGATGCTGTGGACATAGGCCAATGACGGCGTTTGTCTCGGAGATTCGCACCCCCCTGTCATCACCGACAGCCTGCGCCATCCCGCACTCCTCAACCACTGCGTCACGGCTCGCAGCGAAGCGCAACCTGTCGCGGCCAGCTCACATGATATTCGGAGATGTTGAATGATCACACAGGACAAACGCCTCCTCGGCGGTGTGGCTGGCGCCGTGCTGCTCGCAGCAGTCGGCGGCTTTTCGGTCGCCCGCTGCACCGCAGATCCGGCTGCCGACACCCAAAGTGGCGAAAAGGCGGAAGAAGACGCCGAAGCTCACGCCGACAGCCTGCCTATGACTGCCGATGCGATCCGCGCTGCCGAAATCGCCGTAGAAGCGGTGCGCGCTGGCGGACTTGGATCGGAAATTATTGCCCAGGCCACCGTTGCCGCAGCACCGAATGGTGAGGCCATCGTCACCGCGCGCGCCGGCGGCGCTGTTACTCGTGTGTACAAACGGCTGGGTGATCCAGTTCGTGCCGGAGAGGCGCTGGCCATTGTCCAAAGCCGAGATGCCGCTCAGATCGCGGCGGACAAGGCAGCGGCCGAAGCACGCGCGGTGCTCGCCCAGCGCAATCTCGCTCGGGAGCGGCAACTCTATGAACAGAAGGTGTCGGCCCGCGTCGATTATGAACAGGCGCAGGCGGAGGCTGGGGTTGCAGCAGCAGAAGCTCGGCGTGCCCAGGTCGCGGCCAGGGCCGCGAATGTCACGGGCGATGGCAGCGGTGCGATTGTCGCCAGCCCGGTTTCCGGACGGGTAACTGCCGAAAATGTAAGTCTTGGCGCATTCGTCCAACCGGAAACCGAGCTGTTCCGCGTCGCCGATCCGTCGAAAGTGCAAATCGAGGCTGCGGTTGGGCCGACCGATGCGGAGCGTCTCGCTCCCGGTGATCGGGCTATCGTCGAGTTGCCCGACGGCCGCACGATCGAGGCCAGGGTTCGCGCGATCACGCCGGGGCTCGCAGGCGAAACGCGTTCGGCCACAGCCGTGCTCGACGTTCCCGGAAGCCTCCAACCAGGGCTTCCGGTACGTGTCCGTTTGCTGCCGAGCCGTGGCGAAGTGTCGGACGCGATCGTCATATCCGAAGATGCGCTTCAAACCCTGGAAGGACGAGACGTGGTCTTCGTGCGCACCAAACAGGGTTTTCGCTTACGCAACGTCACGGTGGGTCGGCGCAGCGCCGGTCGCGTCGAGATCGTCTCGGGTCTGAAACCGGGCGAGATGATCGCAACCAGAAACGCATTCCTGCTCAAGGCCGAGCTCGGCAAGGGCGCGGGCGAGGAGCACTAATTCATGATCGCACGACTTATTGCGCTCTCCGTCCGCGCCCGCTGGATGGTCCTGTTCCTCTTCCTGGCGGTAGCAGCGCTCGGTACATGGCAGCTGTTCAAGCTACCGATCGACGCAGTGCCGGACATCACCAGCAACCAGGTGCAGATAAATACGGTCGATCCGCGTCTGTCCCCGGAAGAAATCGAAAAGCTCGTCACCTACCCGGTCGAAATCTCTCTGGCCGGCATCCCCGGACTTGAAACGACCAGATCCATCTCGCGCAACGGGTTCAGTCAGGTAACGGCAATCTTCTCCGAATCTACCGATTTGTATTTCGCACGGCAACAGGTGGGGGAGCGGCTGACCCAGGTTACCGAGAACCTGCCCGATGGCGTGCAGCCGCAGATCGGGCCGGTGACAACCGGTCTTGGCGAGATAGTCATGTATACCGTCGGCTACACCAATCCCGACGGCAAGGGCGCAAAGAAAATGGCTGGAAAGGCGGGCTGGCAGCCCGACGGCAGCTATCTTACGCCTGAGGGCGAGTTGCTCACCGATGAGGTTGCCAAAGCCGGATATTTGCGGACCGTCCAAGACTGGATCATCGGCCCGCAGCTGAAGGCCGTGCGCGGTGTGGCAGGGGTCGACTCGATCGGCGGCTATGCCAAGACGTTCGTGGTGGAGCCCGATCCGACCAAACTGACTAGTTACGGAATTTCCTACAGCGAACTCGGCGAAGCACTGGAAGATGCCAACCTTGCGGTAGGCGCCAATTTTTTCAACCGCGGCGGTGAAGCCTATCTCGTGCGTGTCGATGCGCGGGTGCGCTCCGGCGATGAAATCAGGAACGCGGTCGTGGCAACGCGCGGCGGTGTTCCGATCACGGTTGGCCAGATCGCCGACGTCAAGGTCGGCGGTGATTTGCGGACCGGCGCTGGCAGTCTGAACGGCAAGGAAGCGGTGATTGGCACCGTGCTCATGCTGATTGATCAGAACAGCCGGATTGTGGCGGAATCTGTAACAGAGAAAATTGATCAGGTTTCGAAGACGCTGCCCCCCGGTGTCGATGTAAACATCGTCCTAAACCGCGCCGAACTGGTCGGTGCGACCGTAGGAACAGTCGAAACCAATCTGACCGAGGGCGCGTTGCTGGTCGCTGCTGCGCTCTTCTTGCTCCTAGGCAACTGGCGCGCCGCGATCATCGCAGCCCTGGTAATTCCGTTCTCCTTCCTGATGATGGCAACCGGGATGAACACGTTTGGGGTGCCGGGCAACCTCATGAGCTTGGGGGCGCTCGATTTCGGCCTGATCGTGGATGGTGCCGTCATCATCATCGAGAACTGTCTCGCGCGATTGGCCCATCGCCAGGAACATGAAGGGAGACTGTTGACCCTTAATGAACGGCTCGAAGAAACGATGCATGCGTCGCAGGAGATGATCAAACCGACAGTCTTCGGTCAGGCGATTATTCTCCTCTCCTTCGCACCGCTGCTGATGTTCACCGGCGTGGAGGGCAAGACCTTCTCGCCCATGGCAATCACGATCATGCTGGCGCTATTCTCCGCGTTCATCCTTTCACTCACGCTGGTGCCCGCACTGGTGGCATTGCTCATTCGCGGGCGAGTTGCCGAGAAGGAAGTATGGCTGATCCGCAAGAGCAAGGACCGTTACTTGCCGCTGCTCGACAAGGCGCTGGCCCGGCCGATGCCGTTCATCGCCGGGGGCTTGGCATTCTTTCTGGTGGCGTTCCCGGTCTTTGGACTGCTCGGTTCGGAATTCATTCCTCAACTTGACGAGAAGAACCTGGCCGTTGCCTCGACACGCGTACCGTCGGTGAGCATCGATCAATCTCTGGCGATGCAGCGCAAGGTCGAGGCGGCTGTAGCAGAGCTGCCTGAGGTGGAATTGATGTTCTCCAAGACCGGTACGGCAGAGGTCGCTACCGATCCGATGCCGGTGAATGTCTCTGATGGGTTCGTCATTCTCAAGCCGGAAGACGAGTGGCCTGCGGGAGTGGATAGCAAGGCCGACGTGGTTGAACGCATCGAGAAGGCCGTGAGTGGCCAACTCGGGCAGGTCTACGAAGTCAGCCAGCCGATCGAACTGCGCTTCAATGAGCTGATCTCAGGCGTCCGCGGTGACGTGGCGATCAAGCTCTATGGCGACGATCTCGACAAGATGTCGCAGACCGCCAACGAAATGGTCGAGGTGCTTCAGGCCATTCCGGGTGCGGCCAGCGTGAAGGCGGATCAGGTCGGGGGTGCGCCTTTGCTTGATGTGGAGCTGGATCGTGCGATGATTGCCCGCTATGGACTCACCGTCAAAGAGGTGGCGGACACCGTCGCAACGGCTCTTGGCGGGCGGGAGTCGGGGTTGCTGTATGAAGGCGACCGCCGCTACGACATCGCGGTCCGCGTGCCCGACGCAACGCGGGTAAACCTTGACGATATTCGTGCGCTTCCTGTGCTCTTGCCCGAAGAGCCCGGGGAAATCCGGCAACAGATCCCGCTCTCGCTAGTAGCGAATATCCAGTTGACTGAAGGGCTTAACGAGATACGGCGCGAAAACGGAAAACGACGCGTCGTTGTCCAGTTGAATCTCGAGGATCGCGACGCAGGCTCGTTCGTCGAGGAGGCGCAGGCCAAAATTGCACAAGTAGAACTGCCTGCCGGCTACTATCTGGAATGGGGCGGACAGTTCGAGAATTTGCAAGCGGCGACGGCACGACTGTCGATCGTGGTGCCGCTAGCCTTTGTTGCCATCTTCGTCCTGCTTTTCATGGCCCTTGGATCGGCAGGCCGGGCGATTGCGGTCTTCCTGACCTTGCCGCTGGGGTTGGCCGGCGGGATTTTCACCCTCGCCCTGACCGGTATCAACTTTTCCGTCTCGGCAGCGGTCGGGCTTATCGTGCTGGCCGGTGTTTCGGTTCTGAACGGTCTGGTCGTGATGACGGCCATTCGTGAACGTCAGGAGCATGGGCTGCCTCTGGTTGAGGCAATCCGGGAAGGCATGGCCGAGAAGATGCGTGCAGTCATCATGACCGGCTTTGTTCCGGCGATTGGCTTCATTCCGATGGCAATCGCCACCGGGACGGGGGCCGAAGTCCAGAAGCCGCTCGCGGTCACGGTTATCGGCGGGTTGATTGCTGCAACCGTTCTCACCCTGTTGGTGCTGCCGTCGATTGCGAAGGTTGTGCTCGGAGCAATCGAAAACCGTCGGCGCAAGCGGGACGAGAATGCCTCGCCGATTGCGCCAGAACCGGCGTGAAGGAGAAGATCATGACTGAAACGATCAAGCTGTTGCGGATCTACACCGACGAAGCCGCCTATCTGGGTGATCGCAAGGTGCTGGAGGTGATTGCATCGCGCGCGCGCGACGCGGGATTGGCCGGCATCACCGTTCTGGATGCCCGACTCGGCTTCGGCAGATCGGCGCATGTCCACCGTCGGCACGTCTTCGAAAGTGACCGTGCCGTGGTCATCGAGATCGTCGATGAGGATGAGCGGCTGCGGACTTTTGTCGATAGTCTCGACGATATTCCGGATGTCGGTCTGATGACCCTGGAACCGGTGGAAGTGCTTGGCGGGAAGGCACGACAGACCATCGCGGAGAAGGGTGCATGATCGCGGATCTCGCGTTAGCGGCATGCCATGCCGGACGCGAGGTTGCATGGCCACGCGCTCGCCGCCTGCCGCAATGATACCTCCCCTTCGCCTCGCTGGCGGAGGGGCGCGCGCACCGCAGCCGCACGTCACGCTGCCCGGTGTTGGGGCATTCAAGGATGCACCGCATGCGGTCGATCCGTTGAACGGAGACACGATATGACCGAAAAAGTTCGGCTCGATATTCCGCTCCTGCTGCCAGACGTGAAGGCCGAAGCTGACGCTTGCGTCGAAAGGCTGACCTCGGAACTCCAGGGGCGGGAGGGCGTAAGCGAAGCCCATATCGTCCCGGCGCCGGGGAATGGGAATGCCCAGCTCTGCATCCACTACGACCCCGATTTCCTCCCGCTTGCTCGCGTCCGTCAGCTCGCCACGAGTGCGGGTGCCGCCATCACCGGCCAATATGGCCATATACGCTGGGACGTCGATGGCCTCCTCCATGAGCGCCGGGCGCGCACAGTCGGCGATCAACTTCGCCGGTTAGCGGGGGTGATCGAAGCCGAGGCCAGCGCGGTGGGCGCTGTCCGCGTTGAGTTTGACCGTTCGGTGACCTCCGAGCAGGACATCCGGCGCGCGCTTGCGGAATTGGGTGTCTGGCAGCGAGCCCCTCTTGTCGTTCCCGCATCCGCGGCTTCGGAAGAGGAGGAGCATGAGCACGGCGGCATTTTCGGGCGCAATACCGAGCTCATCTTTGCTGTGATTTCCGGAGCGCTGCTTGCAACCGGTTTCGGTTTCGAGAAGCTGCGCCCGGATTTCGGTGGGGCTGGGCTGACACTCTACCTGCTGAGTTATTTCTTCGGCGGCTACTACACGCTGCGCGAAGCGATCGACAGCCTTCGGATCAAACGGTTCGAGATCGATACCCTGATGCTGGTCGCAGCGGCAGGCGCGGCGGCGCTCGGGGCATGGGCCGAGGGGGCGCTCCTTCTGTTCCTCTTCAGCCTCGGCCATGCGCTCGAACATTACGCCATGGGACGGGCCAAACGCGCAATCGAAGCCCTGGCCGAGCTGGCACCCAGGACAGCGATGGTGCGCCGCGGCGATGGCGGCCTCAGTGAAGTTCCCGTTGAAAGTCTGGTGATCGGCGACACTGTGGTGGTGAAACCGAACGAGCGCCTGTCTGCGGATGGTTTCGTTGTGGCAGGCCGATCGAGCATCGACCAGGCGCCGGTCACAGGCGAAAGCGTGCCTGTAGACAAGGAGCCGGTCCCGGATCGAATGCAAGCGGCGGCCCAGCCGGACAAGGTGTCCGCTCAGCATCGCGTCTTCGCGGGCACGATCAACGGCCCGGGCGCGATTGAGATCGCCGTAACGCGCCTTGCCGCCGACACCACGCTCGCGAAGGTGGTGAAAATGGTGAGCGAGGCGGAGACGCAGAAATCGCCGACCCAGCGCTTCACCGACCGCTTCGAACGGGTATTCGTGCCCTCCGTCCTCGCGTTGGTCGCGTTCCTGCTGTTCGCCTGGGTGGTCATCGATGAGCCGTTCCGCGACAGCTTCTATCGCGCGATGGCCGTGCTCGTGGCAGCGAGTCCTTGTGCGCTCGCGATCGCCACGCCGAGCGCAGTCTTGTCAGGAGTTGCGCGCGCCGCGCGCGGTGGCGTACTGATCAAAGGCGGCGGTCCGCTTGAAACCCTTGGGTCGCTGAATGCTCTCGCGTTCGACAAGACCGGCACGCTTACCGAGGGCCGTCCACGCATCACGGACATCGTGCCGGCAACCGGCGTAAACGATGACGAGCTCATGGCGATTGCAGTGGCCGTCGAACGACTCAGCGATCACCCGCTTGCCATTGCTATAGCTCGCGACGGCGAACAATTTCTCGACGGCCAGCCGGTTCTCGCGGCGACCGACCTTTCAAGCCTCACCGGCCGCGGCGTACAGGCTCGCGTCAATGGCGAGATGGTCCTGATCGGCAAGGCCGAGATGTTCGGTCGGGATGGTTTCGCTGCGCTGTCAGCGGAAACCGCGCGAACGATCGAGCGCCTGCGCGATCAGGGCCGGACTACAATGGCAGTGCGAATCGGCGACCGCGACCTGGGCGCAATCGGGCTCATGGACACGCCGCGCGCGGCCGCAAAGGAAGCGATCGCGCGGCTCAAGACACTCGGCATTCAGCGCATGATCATGCTTTCAGGCGATAATCAGCGGGTCGCAACCGCAGTTGCCGCCGATGTCGGCATTGAGGAGGCCTGGGGCGACCTGATGCCGGAGGACAAGGTCGAGGCGATCGGTCGGCTGCGCGCCCAAACGCCGGTCGCGATGGTCGGCGACGGTGTCAACGATGCGCCCGCTATCGCGAATGCGACGGTCGGCATCGCCATGGGCGCCGCCGGGTCGGACGTTGCGCTCGAGACCGCCGATGTTGCGCTCATGGCCGACGACCTTGCGCATCTTCCTTTTGCCGTAGGGTTGAGCCGCAGCACCCGCTGGATCATCCGGCAGAACCTGGTTGTCAGCCTCGGCGTGGTCGCCCTGCTCGTACCAGCGACGATCTTGGGACTCGGGATCGGTCCGGCGGTCATGGCCCATGAAGGATCGACATTGCTTGTCGTGTTCAATGCGCTGCGATTGCTTGCCTACCGGGACAATGGAGGCGGCGAATGACCAAGCGGCTCCCGAAATGGACCTTTGCCGTTTTCCCGCTCGTCCTGGCAAGTGCCGCGTATGGCTCGACCGGGGCGAACTCGACAAGATCATCGAATGATCCGAAAATGCCCCGTCATCCCAGCCCCTCGCCGATAGGTGACCGCCGCACGAATGCGCCGATCATCATGACGATCGTCACCGTGGGTCGGCACCACCTCCAAACCGCAGGCGATTTCAGACATCAAAGTCCGTTGCACCAGCTTGGCACCAGAATGACATCGGCCCGCTTCAATCAGGCGGCAAGCGCATTGATGACGACCCGCAGGCGATCAGCTTCCGCACCGCCCTTCAAGAGCGTTTCGGCCACTCTGCGGAGCAGTTCCTCATCCTCGTCGGGAGCCGGGGTATCGACTTCAAGGTCACTCATGCCGGCGAGCGCCGCGGCGATCCGCTCGGCCACACGATCGGCGGCGCGACGAGCCGGGCTGTGCTGGACGTGCGCATAGATAGCCGTCGATCGCGGATTGGCATGCCCCAGGATCGCGCCCGTGAACGCCATCGCTTCGCCGGAAGAAATCGCCGTCGAACCCATTGTATGCCGCAGCGTGTGCGGCGTCACACCGGGCAGGCAGGCTTTTTCGACGACCTTCTTCCACGGCGTCTTGTAGCCTCGGAAATAGCTGTCGCCTTCTCCGGCGGGAAAAACGAACTCCGAACCCTCGGTTTGCTCAATCGTCTTGAGCACAGCGATCGCAGCGGCACCGATCGGCCGCACTGCTTTGCCGGTCTTGGTGTCTCCAAAACGCAGGCAGCCATGCTCGAAATCGACCTCTTGCCACCTGAGGCTCGCGATCTCCTCGCGGCGGCATCCGGTCAGCATCCACAAGCGCATGATGTCGAGCGCCTTGCGGTTGATCCCGCCCTTCTCCATCTCGCGCAGGGCTTCGCCGAAGCGCCTTATTTCTTCGAGTGTGAGAAATCGCTCCTTGTGATTGTCGGTTTTCTTGACCGCTGCGGTCTCGCAAGGGTTGCGGGTGACGATCTCTCTGCGCCGCGCGAAACTGAATACGGCGGACAGGTCGCGAAACACCTTGCGTGCTGCCCCTGCGCCGCCTCGCACGACAATGCGCCTGCGCGGGCCGATCTTGTCGTCCCGCGCGGTCTTTCCCGCCTCGACGTCACGGAAGAAGCGCTCGATATCGCCTGCGTTGACTTCGCTGACCCGGCGGCTGCCGAGCAGCGGGACGACATGATGGCGGAGGCGCGCCAGCGTATATTGTTTGGTCAACGGCTTCATCGCCTCACCCTGCCGCTTGCCGCGCTGGATGTAACAGCCTTCCTTTTCATAGAGATCGACCAGCTCGGCGATCCGCATTTCCTTGCGTTTGGCCTTGAGCTCAGCGGCTGGATCGGCGCCGGTGGCAGCACCGCCAAGAATTTTCCTGGCCTGTCGGCGCGCCTCCTCAGGCGTCAAGGCTCCATATCGGCCAATCGTGATACGACGTTCCGGCGCTCGGCGGCCGCCACCCTCGGCGCGGTACTTTGCCAGGAACGTCTTGATCCCGCTCGGTTCGACCCGAAGACCGAAGCCCCGCAACTCACTATCCCAGAGATGATAGCGCTTTTCTCCCGGCGGAGAGGCATCTACAACCCTCTTTGTGAGAGGAATATTCCCGGATTTGCGTAGGTTTTGAGGCATTTTCAGTTCACCACCCGTTCACCACCGTAACGGAAATTCGGGGCTATTTCCGGAGTATAGCGGAGTAGTGAAGTTGCCACAACTATTTGTTTCATAGTGATTTTTCGTAGAACAGAAAACTGTAGCGTAGCCTTTCACAACTTTGCCAAGGTTGGGGTCGAGAGTTCGAATCTCTTCGCCCGCTCCAGTTTTCCTATTATTTTCAATTAGATGCGAGGCCCGGCGGCAATGCATTTTGGATATGAGCCTGTTTGAAGGCTTTTTGGTATCCAATTCGTACCCACGCGAAATCGAACTCGCAGCGGCCATTTACGGCATTTTTCATCGTCGGGGGGCGGCTGCGTTCTGATCACGCTGATCCGCGAGAGTCGATTCACGCCCGCGACAGAGGTTTTCGCCACGACCGAGTCGTCGTGCTTCAACGTCTTTGGAGAGTAAGAGGGCGGCGGCTGTCGCCGTGACGGTTCGAGTGTCGGGAGAGAGGCTCCCGGCCGGGCCGTCGCGGAGACATGTCATGACACAAGTTCAAGTTCTCGACGCGAGCCACGACCGGAGCGGCGGCTACAAGGTCGATGTCGGTCGCGGCCAGCGGATCGGGCGGGTCTCGTCGGAGTGGTTCAGCCGCCCGGCGGATCAGCGCTACACGTCGCTCGATGACCTTATGGCGTCAGTGAAGGGCCGTGCCGAGCGCAGCCGGACGCGCACGGTGGAGAGCGCGGCGATCCGGGTCGAAGCCCACCGCGACGATCCCGAGCGCCTCGCGCTCGTACTGCCCGATGCGGGCAAGCCGCTGGCGCCGACCCATTGGAGCTTCGGCCAGCTCGCGGGTCTGGTCGGCGCACCTGCGGCCTATATGCGCCAGCTTCCCGCGCCACTTGCCGCGATCAACTTGCAATACGGGCTCACCAGCCACCGCGCCGAGCAAGTCAAGACGCTGGAAACCGAAGATGGCCGCACCGAACTGCGCGCCGTTACCGGCCCCGACTACGGCCGCATCTACGACCATGAGCTGGTCGCAGCCGTGCAGCGCATCGCGGGCAATGGAACAGGTGATACGCGCTGGAAGGTGCCGGGCGTGCTCGACTGGTCGACCGGGGTCTATAATCCAATGGTCGACATCACCTCCGATACGACCACGCTTTACGCGTCGGATCGCGACGTCTTCCTGTTCCTGGTCGACGATCTGAATCCGATCGAGGCAGGCAAGCTTCCCGACGGGTCTCCCGACCTGTTCTTCCGCGGCTTCTATTGCTGGAACAGCGAGGTGGGTGCGAAGACGCTCGGCATCGCGAGCTTCTACCTGCGCGCAGTGTGCCAGAACCGCAATCTCTGGGGCGTAGAGGACTTCCAGGAGATCAGCATCCGGCATTCTAAATACGCTGCCAATCGCTTTGCGCACGAAGCGGCACCAGCGCTAACCCGGTTTGCCGACAGTTCGCCGCAGCCGTTTGTGAACGGCATCCGCGCGGCCCGCGAACGGATCGTCGCCCGCAGTGACGACGAGCGCACCGACTTCCTGCGCAAGCGTGGGTTCGGCAAGGCTGAGACCGGCAGGATCGTCGAGACCGTACTCGCCGAGGAAGGCCGACCGCCCGAGTCCGTATTCGACTTCGTGCAGGGCATCACCGCCTATGCTCGCGCCAAGACGCAGCAGGACGCACGGCTCGACCTCGAGACCCGCGCGAAAAAGCTACTGGAGAAGGTCTGACAACCGATAGTTTCAAGACCGTCCGCTTCTGGCGCTGACAGCCTGATAACTGTCGAAACGGCCTAGAGGTGCAATCCGAGAAAGGATGCTCCGGGAACCGGATTGAACGAGACCGGCTCAGCTTCCGTAAAGTTGAGAGCTTTGTAGAGCTTCCTTGCCGAAACCGACTTGGCTTGCACGTCTAGCCTCATCTCTTGATAGCCCATTTCGCGAGCCTGGACGATCAGTCGCTCGATCAACTGGCGACCCAGCTCATTGCCTCGAGCCTTGGGCCGTACATACAGACGCTTCATCTGACATATATCCAACGTCACCCTTCTCAGCGCCACACAGCCAACGACCTCACCGTCTTGCAGCGCTAACAACACGCAACCATCAGGTGGCGCATACTTCGTTGCCAGCCGTCCAAACTCGGCATCGTTGCTTTGATAATCCAGATTGACCGGGGAGTTCGCGATAAATTCGCGCCAGATTTCTAGCACCGCATCCATGTCATCTGGAAAGACTGCCATCATGATCTGCATTCCGCCTTTTTATCAGGAACCTCCGTTCGGTGAAGATGGAACGTCCGCTCTCGGGGCATCCTGTCGGATCGACGCTTATGAAGTGGTTGCCCAGTCCAATCGCTCGCGCTTGATCGCAGCGCAGCCCTCGTAGAGGAAGAGGGCGGCGCTGCGCTTCGTGACGGGTTCGAGGTCGGGAGAGTGGCTCCCGGCCGGCCCGTCATGGAGAAGACCCATGACCAAGTCAGTCAAGACCATCGCCCTCAGCCCCTCGCGGGACATTCCGTTCGACAGACTGGTGCTGAGCCAGGCCAATGTCCGCCACGTCAAGGCGGGCGTCTCGATCGAGGAGCTTGCCGAGGACATCGCCCGGCGCACGCTGCTCGCGAGCATCACCGTGCGCGCCGTCACCGATGCGGAGGGCAAGGAGACCGGCATGTTCGAAGTGCCGGCGGGCGGGCGCCGCTACCGCGCGCTCGAACTGCTGGTGAAGCAGAAGCGGCTGCCCAAGACCGCGCCCGTGCCCTGCGTAGTGCGCGAGGGCGGCTATGCGGAAGAGGACAGCCTCGCCGAGAACATCCAGCGCGCCCCGCTGCATCCGCTCGACCAGTTTCGCGCCTTCCAGGCGCTGCGCGAGAAGGGCATGAGCGAGGAGGAGATCGCGGCGGCGTTCTTCGTCTCAGCCAATGTCGTCAAGCAGCGGCTGAAGCTTGCTTCGGTGGGCGAAGCTTTGCTCGACGCCTTCGCCGAAGACGAGATGACGCTCGACCAGCTGATGGCGTTCACCGTCAATCCCGACCATGAGCGTCAGGCCCAGGTCTGGGAAGCCGTACGCGGTAGCTACAATGACCAGCCCTACCAGATCCGCCGCATGCTCACTGAGCATTCGGTGCGGGCGTCGGACAAGCGCGCGCTATTCGTCGGCATCGACGCTTATGTCGAAGCAGGCGGCGCGGTGATGCGCGACCTGTTCGAGAGCGACGATGGCGGCTGGCTCGAGGATGTCGGCCTCGTCGAGATGCTCGTTACCGAAAAGCTCAAAGAGGAAGCCGAGGCCATCCGCGTGGAAGGCTGGAAGTGGATCGAGGTCGGCGTCGATTTCCCTTACGGCCATACCTATGGGTTGCGCAGCATTTCAGGCGAGCAATCCGAGCTCACCGACGAGGAGCAGGCGACGCGCGACGCGCTCCAGGCCGAGCTCGACCAGCTCGAAGCCGAATATGCCGATGCGCCGGAACTGCCCGACGAGATCGACGAACGGCTCGGCGAAATCGAGACCGCGATCGATGCGATCAACGACCGGCCGGTGCGTTACGACGAGGATGACATTGCCCGCGCGGGTGTGTTCGTCAGTGTCGATCATGGCGGGCGGCTGCGCGTGGATCGCGGTTATGTGCGGCCGGAGGATGAGGAGAAGGTCGAACCGGAATACGACGGCGGGATCAATCCCGCATCGCGTCCGACTACGGCGACATCCGGCACATCAGATGCCGGGCACACCGTGGACGGCGACGAGGAGGACGACGGCTTGCGTCCGATCCCCGACCGGCTCGTCACCGAGCTGACCGCGCATCGCACGGTCGCGCTCCGGCTCGCGGTCGGCGGCAGCTACGGCACGGCGTTCTGCGCCTGCCTGCATGCGCTCGCGCTCAAGCTCTTCTACAGCTACGCGCCCGACAGCTGCCTCGAACTCGACGCCAAATGCGTTTTCTTCGGCTCGCAGGCGCCGGGGCTTGGCGAGACGCCTTATGCCGAGGCGCTGACCGAACGGCACGAGGCGTTCGCGGGCGCGCTGCCCGACGACAGCGAGCAGCTGTGGGACGCGATCCTCGCCATGCCGGTCAAGCTCAGGAACGCGCTGTTCGCGCATTGCGTAGCGATGACGGTCAACGCGGCGGTCGAGGCCTACAACCGCAGGCCGCGCGCGCTCGCCCATGCCGAACGGCTCGCGACCGACATCGGGCTCGATATGGTCGATGCGGGCTGGACCACCACGGCCGAGAACTATCTCGGCAAGGTCACCAAGGCGCGGATCGTCGCGGCGGTACGCGAAGCCAAGGGGGACGAGGCCGCCGAGGCCATCGAAGGGCTGAAGAAGGACGCGCAGGCCGAACGCGCCGAGGAGTTGATCGCGGGCACGGGCTGGCTCCCCGAACCCCTCCGAACCGCGTCGGTTGCGGCCGGGTCGAACGATGCGGACGAGGAAACCGCCGACGAGGCCGACAGCGAAGCGCAATCGGCGGAAGATGACGGCGCACGGTCCGTGGCGGATGTCGAGCCGTTGGGCGATGATGAGGCGGTCGAGGGCGATCCCCCCTACGCCGTCGCCGCCGAGTAGGTTCCCGCTCCCCGGGCCTGCTCATCCCGAGGGTCCGCCGGCAATCCGGCGGACCCTCTTTCTGTCTGAAGGAGGATGCGATGCACCAGGCATCCGACCTCGCGCGCCGGCTCGCGCGCAACGCCGAGAGCGTCTGCCGCTATTATCTGCCGGCGGGTCATCGGCAGGGCCGCTATTGGCTGATCGGTGATGTCGAGGGCACTCCGGGGCGCAGCATGTTCGTTCGGCTGACCGGCTCGGAGTACGGCAAGGGCGCCGCTGGCAAATGGACCGATGCGGCCACCGGCGAGCACGGTGACCTGCTCGACCTGATCGCCGCGAACCAGCGGCTCGGCTCGCTCGGCGAAACGCTCGAAGAGGCGCGAAATTTCCTGTCGCTGCCAGATCCCGAACCATCCGACACCGCGCGACGCACGCCCGCGCAGACCGGCTCGCCCGAAGCTGCGCGGCGACTGTGGGCGATCTCGCGACCTATCCACGGCACGCTGGCCGAGGCCTATTTGCAGGGTCGCGGTATCAACGACTTGCGAAACTGCGGAGGTCTGCGTTTCCATCCGAACTGTTGGTATCGCCCCGACCGGGACGATACCCCCGACACGCACGAAGCGTTCCCCGCGCTAATCGCCTCGGTGCGCGACAATCACGGCACGCTCACCGGCCTCCATCGTACTTGGCTCGATCCACGCGGCAACGGCAAGGCGCAGGTCGTTACGCCGCGCCGTGCGATGGGCGACCTGCTCGGGCACGGCGTGCGGTTCGGACCGTCGGGCTCAACCATGATCGCGGGCGAAGGAATCGAGACGATGCTGTCGCTGCGCCAGATCATGCCTGTAATCCCAATGATCGTCGCTTTATCCGCCGCGCACCTTGCAGCGCTTCAATTCCCGCCCATGCTGCGCCGGCTCTATATCGCTCGCGACAACGATGCCGCCGGTCGCAAAGCGCAAGATGACCTGGCATCCCGGGCGCACAAAGCCGGGATCGATGCAGTTCCGCTCGATGCCAGGCTCGGCGATTTCAACGACGACCTGCGCCAGTTCGGGAGGAACGCCATGCGGGCGGATGTCCGGGTGCAGCTCATGCCCGAAGATGCCGAACAGTTCATCGGCTGATGACCGGAAAGCGGAATGGGTGTGCCGCGTGTTGGACATGGTGAACTCCATCTCCCGTTAGAGCCGCGCCCCGGCCTTCCAGAGCGGGCGAGAGAACCGGAGCCGGCCCGGTCCGGCAACGGCTACGAGCGACTTTCTTCCCCGCAGGCTGCGCCTGCTCCACGCGGACCAAGAAAGCCGCGCTCCGCCGTCCTCCGCTTCGCTTCGTCCTTTCAGGTGTCGGCCCGCTCCGCCCCCGCTCCCGGCTCGCCCGTGAAGGCCGCGAGAAGCGCGGTCTTCGAAAACGGAGCAACTGCCATGACCGATCGCCAAGACCCGCACGACCAATCGCAAACCGCCCACATTCTCGACGAATTGCAGCTTTACGGGTTTCGGCGCTACGAAGACGAACCCGATCCGCGACCGCTACCTGAAGGCGACCGCGTCGCCGGGGCCATCGCCGACATCTTCGATGCGCTGGTCGGCACGCTGGCCGACACACGCCTCGAAACCGATCTCGACGATCTGCTCTGGTCCACGGTCAACCTGTTCCACCGCTCGGCCGAGCGGGTTGAACGCGAACTCGACGACAACGAACAGGCACAGCGCCGCTCGCAGCGCGAACAGGACGGCTCCGAGGTCACCTCGGTCGAACTGGAAAGCCTTCTCGCCCAGGGGCTGACGCTGATAGAACGGCGCGACGCGCACGAGCTGATGCGCGATGTCGCCTCGGACCTTTACCGCACCCACACCGGCTCGGCCTGGCGGCCGCGCCACGGCAGTGTGGTCAACCGCCGAGCGATGACCGCAGCGGTCGTCGACAGCCGAGACTTCATCGCCGCTCGCCGACGCGCCGAAACCGTGGTGATGATTCCCACCGGAACCAAGGTTGCGTTCACCGGCGGCAAGGACTGCAACGATACCGATGCAATCTTCGCCGCGCTCGATCGCGTGCGCGCCAAACATCCCGACATGGTTCTGCTGCACGGCGGTGCGCCGTCCGGCGCGGAGCGCATCGCCGCCTGCTGGGCCGACAACCGCAAAGTCTGCCAGGTCGCGTTCAAGCCCGACTGGAACCGGCACGGCAAGGCCGCGCCGTTCAGGCGCAACGATACTATGCTGGAAGTACTGCCGATTGGGGTAGTGGTGTTCCCCGGCACCGGTATTCAGGACAACCTCGCCGACAAGGCAAGGAAGCTTGGCATTCCACTGTTCGATTTTCGCAAACGCGGCGCATAAGTGCCGCGTGCATTGCATCCTGTTTGGTCAGTCGCCACCGAGCACGACAGTAAATCCTTCGAACTCCGGGTGGCCGAGATAAAGTGCCCGGTTGTCGCCGGCGTCGCGGTGGGCGAGCCGAAATGCGTCCGAACGCGTCCAGGCGCTGAACGCTTCTTCCGACTCCCACACGCTGTGCGAGGCATAAAGCGTGTGATCCTCATGCTCGGGACCGCGCACCAGCTTGAAATCCTTGAACCCCGGCACGCCGTCGAGATGGCTGTCGCGGTCCGACCAGACCTTTTCGAAGGCGGCTTCCTGACCCTCCACGATTTTGAACCGGTTCATTGCGATATACATGGTGTCATTCCTTTCTGGGGCGAACTTCTGGGCGATGGAAAGCTGGCCTGCTCTCCGAATTACGCCGCGGGCACAGCCCCCCCTCTCCTTAGCTTACTCTTAGCCTCTGCAAGGCCTTGTGACGATCAACCCGCGAGGGGTCCGCTAAGCGAAGCTTGCGGCCTCCAGCTGCGCTTCCGGTGATCGCGGCCCCGCGACGGCCGCCCGTGCGCCTGTCGAGCGGGGACGGTCCCCGCTCCGAGGACAGGAGCAGCCCCATGTCACTTCCCACCGCCCAGAAGTTCGTCTGGAGTCTCGCGCAGACGCTGATGACATGCGTGGTTCTGATTTACACCGGCGATGGCTATTCGGTGCTGACCGAAGCCGATTACGACGGGGATCCGAGCCTGATCGTGCGTGTCTATGATCCGTTCTGAAGGTCGTCCCAAGGGCGCTTCTCCGATCAGGCTCAGAACAAATTCTCGCATCCGTGTTCCTCCCGAAGCGCCACTGATCCGTAGCCTTCCAAATGGACTTTCAATTTTCATGAAAACATGTTTTTATGGTTTCATGAAAAAGTCAGACAGTTCGGATGATGGCGGGGATGAACATCTTCAGGTTCAGGTGCCGACTGCTACCAAGCGCGATCTGGGACAGCGCGCGCTCGATAGTCGCGAACCGATCCGAATGGTCGTGCTGAGAGCCTTGGCTGCTTATGGCGTGGTCGTGCCCGAGGGCGCGATTGCAGACCGGCGGAAGCGCACATGACGGCTGACGACTTCGAGACGCTGACGGTCGATCAATATGCCAGCGAAGCGGCCCGAACCGATCAACGCAAAGGGTCTGGTACGATCGGTTTCACGATGCTCGGCCTGTTCGGCGAAACCGGCAGCTTGCTCGCCGAAGCCAAGAAGAAGCAGCGAGATGCCGCTTCCTATCTCGGCTATGCCGAAGCGGTCGCCGAGGAGATCGGTGACGTTCTGTGGTATCTCGCCGCGATCGCACGGCGTCACCGCCTCGCATTGAGTGACATTGCAGCCGCCGCGCTCAAGACTGATCGTCCTTACGCGGAGGGCACGAACGAATCACTCAGTCTCCACGCCTTACAGCCCGCGCATATACCGCTCGCCAAGGCGCCGATGCCCGAATTCGAACACAGCCTGCTTGCCCTCGCCAGCGAAGTCGGGCTTCTTGCGCGCGAAATCGAAGGCGGTAATTCGACGCGGCACCGCGCGGATGTCGCCGAGAGACTTGTTGCGGTTACGCGTTGCCTCATTCGCGCTTCGACTGACTCGGGGATCACCATCGAGGCCGCGGCGATCAAAAACCTGCAGAAGATTTTCGATCGATGGCCACGTGAGCGCATCTTCCCGCCCGCTTTCGATGCGGACAAAAACGCCGAAGAGCAACTGCCCCGCTCGATGCAGATCGACATTTACGAGCGCAAGGTGCGTGGCCAGGACTATGTCTTCCAGCGGTCGCGCGGGGTTTATGTCGGCGACCGGCTGACCGACAACGCCATCGAACCTGACGACTATAGGTTCCACGACGTCTTTCACTACGCCTATGTCGCGGTGCTGGGCTGGTCACCCGTCATCCGGGCCTTGCTGCGCCTCAAGCGTAAGAGCGACCCAAAGCTGGACGACGCCGAGGATGGCGCGCGCGCTATCCTGATCGAGGAAGGTGTCACCTCCTGGCTTTTCGGCCAGGCGCAGCAGCTCAATTTTTTCGAAGACGTCAAACGAGGTGGACTTCCACTGGACATGCTCAAGCATGTGCGCCAATTCGTCGCCGGTTACGAGGCTGACCGCTGTCCGCTGTGGCTCTGGGAGGAAGCAATTCTCCAAGGATACGCGGCCTTTCGCTTCCTCCAGAAAAACCGACGGGCACGAATCACGATCGATTTCGCCCGCCATCGCTTGCGTATTAAGGAGTTGCCGCAATGACCCCCAAGATTTTCGTATCGGCATTGGCGGCTGCGAAATTGCCCTCGGTATTCAACCCCTGGCGCGACCGCTGTTCCATCCATGACCGGCGCGATGCCGCGGCGCGGCGCCGCTCCAACCTCCAGGCCATGCTGGAAGCTGCCCTCGATGCGCATGTCGAAACGATCTGGATTGCCCGCGATCTTGGTTATCGCGGTGGACGCCGCACTGGGGTGCCGCTGACCGACGAAGTGCATCTTACGCATGCATCGGCGTTAATGGGCGGTATCGCGTTGGAGCGTGCCACGCAGGGGCCGGAAATTGCCGAACGCACTGCCGCAATCGTCTGGCAGGTGCTTGGCCGCATCGGACAACCTGTCATGTTGTGGAATGTCTTTCCCTTTCATCCCCACGATGCGGATGATCCCATGTCCAACCGCTGCCATAGCCGCGCCGAGCGCGAAGAAACCTGGCCACTTCTTCAGGCGCTGGTATCGATGGTGCAGCCCAAGCGCATCGTCGCGATCGGGCGCGATGCACATCTGGCACTGGCCGGGCTGGAAACGGAAGTTACCGCGATCCGCCATCCAAGTTATGGCGGGCAGCGCGAATTCATCGAAGGCATGTTCGACCTGTACGGGATTTCCGACGACGACAGCCAAACACCCGAACTACCGCTCAGCCCGCGCTACGCCGCTGCGGCAAGCTCAGCGCTGGCCTGATCGCAGTTTTCCAGCAACGTCTTAATGTCGGAACGATTCCACTTGTCGGTGTCGATCCTGGCATGCGTCGAGAGGATCGTTAGCGGTCCTCTCGCGACGCCGGACTCCTCGCACACAAACTGCAGCAGCCGACCAAGCCCGATCAGATTGCCGAGCAGTTTTTCGACATAATAGTGGTTTCGGTACATGGCGGTTAGGCCGAGCTTGCGGTCGCTTCCGCTGCCAACTAGCTTGAAACTCGCAAAACTGAGGCATTGCCCCCCATAGGGTGACCCATCGACATCGCGCGCCGGATCGAAAACGCTCAGTTCGAATTTGTTGAGCGCGCGCACGGAGGGGTTCTTCAGGCGTCCGATAATCTCGGCAAGCTGATTGATGGGTTCTCCATCGGGTCGAGGAAGGATCATCATCCGTTCGAAATAGTAGCCCGACCAGTTCTCCTTGGAGCGCACTTTGGGAAGCACATTGTCGCGGAAGCGATCATAGAACTGTGGTGAACCGTAGCGCCGATAGAGACCAGCTGGAAATATCGTGTTCGCCACTGTCTCGATGGGTTTGGCCTTGTGCGCTTCGTGAAAGGCATCGACTGCTGCCACTACCGGATCGGCAAGGCTGGCCCGCGCCAGCGGATCGGCGACATCGATCAGGACATTGTATTCGTGATGACCTGGCCTGGCGTCCACGAGACGGACAGCTTCGCGCCAGGCCGAAACGCAGTCAGGCTGCGGTGGCACGGCTAGATACATCGATATCCTCCGTCAGTATTGCCGTCGCAAATAGGCGCGGCTTCAGGAATTTCTCTGTCAGCCATGCATGGCCATTTACACCCCAGCCGGCGCCCCAGCTGTTGCGGATGAGGATCGCTTTCTGACCGGCGGCCAGGCCGTGGCCCACCGCCACGATCGCATGGCGCAGGCTCGGATCGGGTTTCTCGTCATTGGCCGGATCGACCACGCCTTCATTGGCCGGTGCGAAGAACGACCGCGACAGGGTCGAAAGCAGCATCACCGGCTTCCTGCTGTCGAGGGCCTCGACAATCGGGCCGAGGTCGATTGCGGCGGGTCCCCCCTTCCTACCGAAACGGGGGCCGACGTCAGATGGCGGCGTCCAGTGGGCGGGATCGTCCGGCACGGCATCGAGATAGGGCCATCCGCTTTCCGCAGGTTGGCCGTCGAGCCGCAAGGCCTCCAGCATAGCTGAAAGCGTGGCACCCTGGTCATGCCGCCGCCCGCTGCGCTGCTGCGCTCGGAAGAAGGCATATTCGCAAGACAACGGAGTCCATCCCTCGCGTAACCCGGCATGGGTGTCGCTCGCCGCGAAGGCAAGACAGGTCGGTCGCGCACCTTGATCGCGCACAGGCCCTAGGAGCGGCCGCAGGTCGGTCTTTATGTCGATCATGGGAAGTCAGGCGGCCTCGAGCAAATGGCGCCGTTCAGCTCGGGAAAGGCCTTCCTGTTCCGGCCCGGTGAAATCAAAATCGATCGTCAGGCTCGCATTCGCCGTGGCTGATTGCCACGGGCGCCTCTCGTTGAGCGACATACGCCCTCGTTGAGCAGCTTCTGGCGCCGCGGTCACCCGCCGGACCACTGGCCCGCCTACCGCTTCGGCGTCGAATGCCTCGCGCTCATCGCGAACCACCGCAAACCCGCTCGCCATCAACTGGTCGAGATCCCACAGAAATCCGCCACCAGAATGTTCCTTGAGGCGCAGGACGAAGAGGTCATTGCGGCTGCCATCGATCCGCGCGCCCTCGTCGCGCTCGGTCAGCAGCCAAACATCGCCCCGATAGTCGGCAGGTCGGTAGTCATGCAGCAGGTCGACCTTCAGGCTGCGCGGCTTGGTCTCGAGCAACTCGCGCATGACGGCATCCGAAATGAGTTTGTATCGAAAGAGCGTTCTGCAGGTCGCTTCGTAGCTGGCCCCAATCCGCAGAGAGAGCTGATAGGCGATGTTGGGGCGACGCAGTTCATCAACCGTCCAGCCCTGCCGCGCGCAATGAAGCGCGATCAGCCATTTGGGGATCATGAATGCGATGGCGAATGCGTCGGCTTCGGTTTCCTGGAACTGATTGCCCGGTTCGGGGCTCATCGGCATGCGCCGCAAAATGCTTTCATCATCCAGGCTGGGTTCGTGCCGCATGAAGAAATGACCGAGCTCATGCGCGGCGGTGAAGCGCTGGATGCTCATCGGCCGTTCGGTGGTAACGAGCACTCCCGGGGCCGGCGAACTGAGATAGGCTCCCAACAGGCCCTTGAGCGGCCGTAACAGCAGCGGAAGATCAAGCGCATGGATCGCGCCGAAGACATCGACGTTGCCACCATGCCGTCCGATCAGCGCCTGCGTGTCGAGACGGCGATGAAGTCTGCCGGCTGCCATCGCGCCCGCGCGAACCGCACTGTCATAGTCTCTCGCCATGGATCAGGCCTGCCCTCCGGCCGACCGCGATCGTAGATACTCGGCGAAGCGGCCAAGCTCCGCGCGGTCCTCGCTCGAAAGATCCGCCACACGCCGCGCCAGATGCGCAACGTCGGGCGGCAGACTTGCCGAAGCTTCGTCCTCGCCAGTGAAATAGGCGACCGACTGTCGGTAGAGCTTGGCGAGGCGCGTCAACTCGATTGCCTCGACCCGCCGCTGGCCATTTTCGATATCGGTTAATGCCGTGCGCGGAATCTTGAGATAGCTCGCCACTTCGTCCTGCTTGAGGCCGAGATATTTGCGCGCGTCGCGCAGACGATTGCCCAGGCGTTGACGTTCCATCGCGTCATCGCTTTCCTGGCTGATAGCCACATTGCTCATGGCTTGGCTCCTTTCTTCTTGACCCAGACCTTCTCGATCCGAGGCACGACATGGGCGAGCGCCTCTTCGATCGAATCATATCCCCCTGTCCGCACGATGTTGTCGCGCAACTCGAAGCCCACAACGGTCTCCACGGCGCACAGCGTATCAACGATCGATAGTGAATCGAGCGGAACCGCGGCCTTCATGGTTCCCGCCTTATCCTTGGGCAGGGAGATGCCGCGCAGCTGCGCTTCGATCTGCGCTACGGAGAGCAGCTCGTCGGTCAGCGCCTTGATCACAGCAGCCTTTGGAAAGGCCGTCACTGCAGGAGCGGGAGGGGCAATCGTCGCCATATAAGCCTCGCATGATTACGCTACATTCTTGCTTTATAATGTCTGAATATCCCACATGCAACCCTCGTGTGTCTTAATTGCCCGTCGTTCATTGCCCAGACGCTATCGACACTTAGATCGGGCGTAAAAACCACACCGGAGCCGAAAATCATCTTCGGCTTCTACAAATAGCGCCCCGAACTCAAAAGTGCCGTGCACTGACCGATTTACTCGCATGTTCTCTTCGCCTGACACCTGCGATTTCGGTCGCCATTTTTCTTGTCCGTCAGCACGCCACCGACTGCCGTCTCTTCACGGGCTTGATCTGCCCGGGCACGGCTGCGCCTCGGCCGCCTGGCCGCAACGGCGGACCGGCAACTTTCTTCCCCTGACCTTCGGTCATTCCTCGCGCTTCAAGAAAGCCACCTTCCGCCATCCTCCGCTGCGCTTCGGCCCTTCGGGTGCGGCGACGTCCGCCCCGGCCTGTCGATCACCCGTCGAGACCGCAAGTCCGCGGCTCGCAAAGACGGAAAGGAATTGAACATGGCTACCATCGGAACCTTCAAGAAGTCGGGCGAGGAATTCTCCGGCGAGATCGTCACCCTCTCGGTCCAGGCGAAGAACGTCCGGATCGTTCCCGAAGAAACGCGCGCAAGCGGGAACGCCCCCTCGCACCGGGTGTTCGCCGGCAAGGCGGAAATCGGTGCCGCCTGGGAGAAGCGCTCGAACGAGGGCCGCGACTACCTCGGTCTCAAACTCGACGATCCGAGCTTCACCGCTCCCATCTACGCCAACCTCTTCGACGACGAAGGCGGCGAGAGCTACTCGCTCATCTGGTCCCGCCCGAACGGTCGTCGCAACGGCGACTGAGCCGGGCAGACGCCCCGCCCGGGTTCGCCCGGGTGGGGCTCTTCGTTATTTTCATAATCTCGTCTTATGCACTTTCATCGCGTTTCGGACGCGTCAGCAGGTCGGCGGCTTCCACGCCAAGTTCCCGCGCCAGGCGATCGACTACGTCGATGCCAGCCGCATAGATGCAGCGTTCGAGCGAACTGATATAGGTACGGTCGATGTCGGCACGATGCGCAAGCTCTTCCTGCGACAGACCCGCTGCCTTGCGATAACGCTTCAGATTGCCAGCCAGAACCTCGCGGATATCCATGCGGCCGAAAGGCCATGCTTGTGGAGTATTCCGCCACGGAGTATTCTCTACAACGACTCGTCTGGACTCGTGGCTAATTGCGCAAGCAGCTACACCGGCGTGCTGCTATTGGTTCATGAAGCGACCTCAAAGAACGAAATTAGACGCTGTTTTAGGCTTTTAGACCCGCGCACCCTGCATGCAACGATGCAGCAGTTGCGCATAGTCCGGCACAAGAATTGTTCTATTATGGTTAACACATTTTGTGCGACCGGGGGCGCGATGACCAAATGCAGATTTGACGATCACGCGCCCGATGGACCGGTTTTGACACCGTATGACGATGACCACCTGTCCGACTATCTCCGTCTGCTCGATGCCGAGGAAGAAGGGTCCGACTGGCGTGAGACAGTCGTAGCTCTCTTCAAGATCGACCCGACCGCCGAACCGGCGCGAGCTGAACGAATGCATGCCAGCCATCTCGCCCGTGCGCGGTGGATGACCGAGGTCGGATATGCACATCTTTTGGGCCACCGCGACGCGCTAAAGCGTTGACTTTTCATCCGAATTCGAGCAAATCATCGGTCTGTTCGCGCATCGCTTGGTGCGGACTCGGCGCTGTCAGCGCGCATCAACGAAGGCCACGCTGCGGTTCCAGGGCCGCACCAATGGCGGTCAGGAGGATGCCATGCCGAGATCATCGAAGCGACGCCAGAGAAGCAAGCCCCCGGAACGCGGTCGCGCAGAACTCGCCGCCGAGTTTCTGAAGCGCAATCGACAATATCGATCCGAGCACGCGCGGATGCGACAACGGATCGCGCGCGGCGCCATCGCCGAGGAAGCCGCCGAGGCGGCCTTCGCCCGGCGATGGGGGTTGTCCTTTCGCCTATGGGCCGGATGACCTCGACAGGACGATCGTCTGGCGCCCGGAGCTGACCGCCGTCACCGTCATTCTGGAGACAGTGCCGGAAGGGTTCGACGCCGCGACGAGCGTCGAACCGCATGCGCTCGGCGCGCTGCATGTCGACGAGGCAGGCATAGACGGCCGTCACATCATCGTCGCAGATGCTGCAGGCGATCACTGGCTTTGGCTGCGCGATCCGGTGCCCGGCAAGCCGCTCGCAGCGATCGTCCCGCTCGACAAGGATTTCGTCACACGGATGACGAGCCTGCTGCGCTTCCATCGTCGCCTCTTCGACAAGGAACCGGGGCCGCCACCGCGCGGATGGCCGCTCAGCGCCTACCGGCTTGCGCGCCTCGATCTGATGCTGCGGGCGCTCGATTTGCGTGAGGCGGGCGCGACCTATCGCGAGATCGCGGTGGCGCTGGGACGTGATGGCGATGCGAAACTGCCCGCCACTGAGTGGAAGATGTCAGCCGGGCGCTCTTTCGTCATTCGGCTTGTGCGCGATGCCACCGCCATGATGAACGGCGATTATCGCAAGCTGCTGCGCATCCGCTGATTCCGGGAGGGGTGGTCACATCGACGCCATCGCAGATCTTCATACTCCATCGCTACGCTCGCGATCCGCCACAAACGCCTCCTGCCGCCCACGACCGCAGGAGCACGACCTTGGCCGATACGACGAACAATCTCCCGCCCCGCTATCTGAGGACGCCCGAAGCCGCGCGCTTCCTCGGCCTCTCGGGCCGCACGCTCGAAAAGCACCGCTATTTCGGGACCGGTCCTGCCTATCGCCGCATCGGCGGGCGGGTGATCTACTCGGTCGACGATCTTCAGGCGTGGGCCGATCTCGGCACCAAGCATTCGACCAGCGATCCCGGCCAGAACGACCTTCTGCCGCGCGAAGGCTCGGCATTCGCTCAGAGCCGCAAATGACGCGCCTGCCGGTGAGCCTCCAAAAGCTCGATCCTAACGGTCTGACGCATGTCGAACTGACCTGGATCGAGAAGCGGATCGAGCACTGGATCCGCTTCGGCCGCGTGGCCAAGGATCAGATAATTGACCGCCGCCGTCGTATCGTCAGCTTCCGTCCCGGCGCGATCTTCGCGTTCGTCCGTTGGGCGGCCAACGATTACGGGACGATCATGTCGCGCGTCGATGTGGTGCGTGCGGTTGCCGCGAACGAACCGTTCACGACGCTGCCGTTCGTTCGTCCCGGTGGCGAGATTCTGCTCTCCATCCAAGGCTGGCCGAAGGTTTCAAAGGTGCTCGCCGCCATCGATACCACCGATGCGGCGGGCGTCGATCCGTGCGACGCCGCGCCCGATCACTGGCGCCATGTTCACAATCGGATCACCGCCGGACAGGAGCCGCGTGCCTATACACTGGAACGCCACCGCGCTTGGCTCAAGCGAAGGAAGGCCGAGGGATGACCCGCCGGTTCTACATCCGTGCGACGGCGATCGCCGCAACGCTGTTCGCTGCCGGCTACACCGCCATTGCGATCAATGATCCCCTGCCACGCGTCATTTGGAATGCCAGCGCCAGCGTTCCGATCGGGTTCTATCGCATCACGCCGGATAACGATCCGCCCGTCGGTTCGCTGGTCGCGGTCGCTCCGCCCGAGCAACTCGCGCGCTGGATGACCGAGCGCGGCTATCTCGGCGAGGACGTACCGCTTCTGAAGCACGTCCTCGGCAAGTCCGGCGCTGGTGTATGCCGAATCGGCGACATCGTCAGCGTGGATGCGCGCCCGGTTGCAACCGCGCTTTCAAGTGACAGGCTTGGGCGCCCGCTGCCGGTCTGGCAGGGCTGCCGCACGCTTCGCGACGGCGAACTCTTTCTTCTCAATCCTGCGCATCCCGACAGTCTCGACGGCCGCTATTTCGGTCCGTTGGAGGCGTCCAGCGTGCTCGGTCATGCGCGTCCGATCCTCACACGCAATGCGCCCGGCGCGTCGCTCCAATGGCGTTTCGGGCGCCCCTGATCCCGCAACCGATTCAACCCATGAAAGGACATTCCCATGCAGATCGGCAACTTCATCCGCACCGACAATGGCTATGAAGGTATGATCGAAACGGCGACGCTCGACCTCCGTATCTCGCTCGTTCCGGCCGAAAGCAACGACACCGACAAGGCGCCCGACTGGCGCATCCATCGCGGTTCCGATGCCGAGGGACCGGAGATCGGAGCGGGCTGGAACGAAACCGGCGAGCGTGCCGGCGATTACGTCTCGCTGCGCATCGACGATCCCGCCTTCGCGCAGCCGCTACGTGCCGCTCTGTTCCGAAACGAAGTGGACAATTCGTCCTGGGTGCTGCGCTGGACCCGTCCGCAACCGCGCCGCGAGCGGGACTGAGGCCGTGCGGTCGCGTCGTCTGCTCCCTGTCATCCTGCTGCTGGCAAGCATCACCGCGCCGGGCACTACTATTGCGCAGGACGTGCCTGCGAGCCGTGCGGCCATGAGCCATCCCTATGCGGGCCATGTCGTCGAAGCCGCGCAGCGTTTCGGCATTCCAGAGGCGTGGATATGGACTGTCATGCGGGTAGAATCCGGCGGCAGGCGCAATGCCGTCTCGCGCGCCGGTGCGATGGGCCTGATGCAGATCATGCCCGGCACCTGGGCGCAGCTGCGTGCGCGCCATCGGCTCGGCTCCGATCCATTCGATCCGCGCGCGAACATCATGGCGGGCGCGGCCTATCTGCGCGCGATGTACGACCGCTATGGCAATGTGACCGCCATGCTCGCGGCCTATAATGCGGGGCCCGGACGCTATGATCAGTATCTTGCGCGCGGTCGTCCGCTGCCCGCTGAAACGCGCGCCTATCTCGCCAAGCTCGCGCCGATTTCGGGCACCTCGGGCGCGGTGCAGGTCGCGGCGGCGTCGCTTCCTGATCCGCATGCCTGGCGCCGCGCCGGACTGTTCGTCCGCACCGCGAGCGCAGTTGACGTGCGTTCCGAGAGGCATTCGTCCGACCATCTCGCGACAACTCATTATGCAGGTGATCTGCAGCCCGAAAGTTCGCAGACCGCCCGCGGTGAGGCGAAGGAACCGCAATTACCCGCGCCGACGGACACGCTGTTCGTCCCCCGCGCCGGCGCGGGCCGACCGCAATGATTGCCGCTGTCCGCGACATCATGTCTCCATCTGAGAAGAAGGGAGGAGGAGCTGGAATACCGGGTAGGAGACGATTGCAAGATACAAGGCGCACCCCGTTTCGCCGGAAAAGGCAGGCTTTTCCTTGGCTTACTATGGGGGCGTCGGTCGGCGAGCGTGCCGCTCGGAAGGAAAAAGGTAAAGATTTCAAGGCTTCGAATGGCACCATAGGCCGTTTTTGGCGGAAAGCGGCCCGGTCATGAGCGAGGACAGTGACTTTCGCATCCGGCTGGGCAAGGCGAACCGCAGCAAGGCGCAAAACCGCAATGCGCGCGGTCTGGTCGCTGAGGTGCTGCGCGTCGCCGCGCTGCATGGCGGGACGAAGCGCAAAGGCTGGGGCGGACCGCGTCGGCGCGGCCGATCGAGCTTTGGCAGTGGCCGCACGGCGTTTGCCCGAGGCCGTCTGTTCGGCTCGGGCCGACGCGTCCTTGTGAAGGCGCTCCCGGTCCGCCACCGCATCGGCGGCCGACGCATGGCGCCTCTGACCGCCCACATCGCCTATTTGAAGCGCGAGGGCGTCACCCGCGATGGCTCGCCTGCGGGTTTGTTCGCTGTCGATCGCGACAATGCCGACGACCGTGGGTTCGCCGAACGCTGCCAGGACGACCGGCATCATTTCCGCATCATCGTCTCGCCCGAGGACGCGGCGGACCTCACCGACCTGCGCGAATATACGCGCGACCTCGCACGCCAGATGGAAGCCGACCTCGACACGCAGCTCGACTGGGTCGCGGTCGATCACTGGAACACCGATAATCCGCATGTCCATCTGCTGGTGCGCGGGGTCAACGAGCGCGGCGAGGATCTCGTCATCGCGCGCGACTATATCGGTCACGGCTTGCGTTCGCGCGCCGAGGAACTGGCGCTCGCCGAACTCGGGCCGAAACCTGAGCATGAGGTGCAGCGCGCGCTTGATCGCGAGGTATCCGCCGAGCGATGGACGCCCCTAGATTACGCAATCGACCGCGCCGCCGATGAGATGGGGGTGATCGACCTGCGCCCCGAGCGCGCCGGACCCAACGATCCACGGCTGCGCCGATTGATGATCGGTCGCTTGCAATACTTGGAGAATATGGGCCTTGCCGCCGAAGGTGAGCCCGGGCAATGGGCGGTGGCCGGAGGCGCACGCGACCAACTACGCGAACTAGCCGCGCGCGGCGACATCATCCGCACGATTGGTCGGGCCCTCAAAGAGCAAGGTCAGGATCGGGCGCTCGACAGCTACGCCGTCGTAAGTGGCGCGCCGGAAAAGCCAATCGCCGGGCGGTTGATCGACAAGGGACTGCACGATGAATTGACCGGCAGCGCCTATGCCGTGATCGACGGCACCGACGGGCGCACCCACCATGTCCGGTTGCCCGGCATCGAGGCGATGGAGCACAGCCCGAACTCAGGCGGCATCGTCGAATTGCGCGCGGTCGCAACGCGGGATGGCAATAAGTCCATACCTTTCCTCGCCACGCGCTCCGATCTCGATCTTGCGGAACAGGTCAAGGCGCACGGTGCGACCTGGCTCGACCATCGACTGATCGAGCGCGGCACCGACATTGCCGACGCCGGGTTCGGCACGGAAGTGCGCCGGGCGATGGATGCGCGTACCGATCATCTAGTGAGCGAGGGGTTGGCGCGGCGCTTCGGCGAGCGCACCGTCTTCGAGCGCGGTTTGCTCGACAGGCTCCGCAAGCGCGAGCTGGACAGCGTCGGCGGGAAGATCGCGGGCGAGACCGGACTCCCCTACCGGCCGACGCAAGCCGGCGAAAAGGTCGCGGGCGTGGTCCGCCAGCGCCTCGCGCTCTCCTCGGGCCGTTTCGCGATGATCGATGACGGTCTCGGCTTCCGCCTCGTCCCCTGGTCGAGCGGCATCGAGCGTCAGCTCGGGCGCGAGATATCGGGCGTAGTGCGTAGCAGCGGCAGCGTCGATCTCATGCTCGGTCGCAAGCGCGGCCTTGGCCGGTAAGCGGGAAAGGAGCCAGCCATGTCTGCCACAAAAATCCTCTGGGGCCAGATCATCGCGGTCTTCCTGATCGTGCTCGCCGGGGTCTGGGGCGCAACGCAGTGGACAGCCGCGGCGCTGGCCTATCAGCCCGAACTCGGGCCGCCGTGGTTTGTCGCGTTCGATCAGCCGGTCTACCTGCCGCCCGCCTTCTTCTGGTGGTGGTTCTCGTTCGATGCTTATGCGCCCGAGATTTTCAGGACAGGCGCATTTATCGCCGGCTCGGGCGGCTTCGCCTCAATCGCGGTCGCTATTGCCATGTCGGTGTGGCGGGCGCGCGAGATGAAGAACGCTGAAACCTATGGCTCGGCGCGCTGGGCGAGCGAGCGCGAGGTGCGCGCCGCCGGTCTGCTTGATTCTGACGGAGTGGTGCTGGGCAAGCTCGGTCGCGATTTTTTGCGCCACGACGGACCCGAGCATGTGCTGTGCTTCGCGCCGACGCGTTCCGGCAAGGGCGTCGGGCTGGTAATCCCGTCGCTGCTAACCTGGCCCGGTTCGGCGATCGTCCACGACATCAAGGGCGAGAACTGGCAACTGACCGCTGGCTTTCGCGCGCGGCATGGTCGCGTGCTGCTGTTCGATCCGACCAATGCCGCATCGACTGCCTACAATCCACTTTTGGAGGTACGGCGCGGCCAGTGGGAGGTGCGCGACGTGCAGAATGTTGCCGACGTGCTGGTCGATCCGGAGGGCAGCCTCGAGCGCCGCAACCATTGGGAAAAGACGTCGCACGCGCTTCTGGTGGGAGCGATCCTCCATGTCCTTTATGCTGAGCCCGACAAGACGCTCGCTGGCGTGGCGTCGTTTCTTTCCGATCCCTCGCGTACCATCGAACAGACGCTGGCCGCGATGATGGCGACGCCGCATCTGGGCGAGGCAGGTGTTCATCCCGTCGTCGCCAGCGCGGCGCGTGAATTGCTGAACAAGTCCGACAACGAACGGTCGGGCGTGCTCAGCACCGCCATGTCCTTTCTCGGGCTATACCGCGATCCCGTCGTCGCCAAGGTTACGCGCGCCTGCGAATGGCGCATATCCGATTTGGTGGAAGGCGAACGCCCCGCGACGCTCTATCTGGTCGTGCCGCCAAGCGACATATCGCGGACCAAGCCGCTCATTCGCCTCATTCTCAACCAGATCGGGCGCCGCCTCACCGAGGAGCTGACGCCGAAGCGTAACCGTCATCGCGTGCTGCTGATGCTCGACGAATTTCCTGCGCTTGGGCGGCTCGACTTCTTCGAGTCCGCGCTCGCGTTCATGGCCGGCTATGGCCTCAAGAGCTTTCTGATCGCGCAGTCGCTCAACCAGATCGAGAAGGCATATGGGCCGAACAACGCGATCCTCGATAACTGCCATGTCAGGGTAAGCTTTGCGACCAATGACGAGCGGACCGCCAAGCGCGTGTCCGACGCGCTCGGAACCGCGACCGAGATGCGGGCTATGAAAAACTATGCCGGGCATCGCTTGTCGCCCTGGCTTGGGCATTTGATGGTCTCGCGCCAGGAAACGGGACGGCAGTTGCTGACACCCGGCGAGGTGATGCAATTGCCACCAGACGACGAGATCGTGATGGTGGCGGGCGTTCCTCCGATCCGCGCGAAGAAAGCGCGCTATTTTACGGATCGCCGTTTCACGGAAAGGCTTGTCGATGCGCCAGCGCTGAAAGCTGGAAAAGTGCGTTCCGACGACTGGACCGGCAAACAGGCCGCGGCCGATGCCAGCCAGGTCGCGCGCATTGTGCTCAATGCCGAAGACGCCGCCAACGGTGGATTGCGCCGCGAGCCCGAATTGCACGAGCATATCGCGGCCGAGCCGAAGGATGTCTCGCCTGCCGAGGAATTTGCGATCGTCGAGGACGATCCTGACGAGGTGGCGCGGGCATCGGCATTGCGCCGCAAAGCGAAAGGTCTGGCGCGGCAGGCCTCGCTCGATCCGAACGACGGCATCCATCTGTAGGAGAAGTCATGCGAACCCGGCTCAATGTCTATTTTCCGCCCACGCTTGCCAAGCAGGTCAGCGAATTGGCGATCCGCAAGCGCATTTCGCGTTCGGCGATCATTGAGGCGGCGGTCACCTCCTATATGTCGCCCGATGGGTCGGACCGCCTGGAAGCGGCGTTCGCGCGCCGGCTCGACCGGCTTTCGCGTCAGGTGCAGCGTTTGGAGCGAAATACCGGTCTGACCATCGAAACGCTGGCGCTGTTCGTGCGGTTCTGGCTCGCAGTGACGCCTCCCCTCCCGGAAGAGGATCAGGCAAGCGCACAGATCAAGGGGCGAAAGCGCTACGATGGGTTCATCGAAACACTCGGGCGCCGGTATGCCAGCGGCAAAACGTTGCTCGACGAAATTCCCGAGGACGTGTGGCCGCGAACTGATAATGACTATCCGAATTACGATGACAATAGGTCAAGCTGATCGGTTTCGATCTTGAGCTTAGCCATTCGGCGCTTCAGCACTGCTACCCAAAGCGCCCATTAGCGAGCAACGGAACATCGTTGGCTAAGCGCCTCAATGTCTGTGATAGCGGATTGCCTGACTACCGCATGAAAGCGGACATACTTGCCTATGGGACTCAAAGGCCGGGCCTGGGACGAAGCCGCTGTTCCCAATTCACAGGTTGAACGGCCACTCTTGTCAGAAGCGGAATGTCAGCGCTCGCCTAGGCGGCTTGGCAGAATGACGAAAACTGGGCCGCCTGCATACCGCCCGGTTTAGGTAACCACGGGGGGGAAGCCGCCATTCGGCGAGCGCCCCGCATCGTCGAGCTTGGTGTGAGCTGTTTGGAGACCTGCCTATACGATCCCTGCAAAATGGGCGACAAAGACTTAGCGTTGATTGAACGTCCAACTGATCGCGTTCGATCCATCCATCAAAGAGATAGTCGCGGTCAACGCCTGCCCGTCCCGAATATATGTGATGCGTTGGGGAAAGTCGTGTTTGGGGTTTTCGAAGGTCGCACTTCCGCTTTCCATTCGAATGAGAGGAAAGTAGACCGGTGATCCTCCTCGTGGCTGCGCCACATAAGTCGGCTTACCATACCGGTCCGTTTCTATTCGCAGAAACTCAAATTCGAGGACCTTGTCAGCTTTTACGGACAGGCTGGTTCCGAGCATCATCCCGCCGCGAGGTATGCTCCAGCGTTCTTCGGTCCATACCCCGCCAGCGTCGCTCATCCACTCGCCCGACAACCAGGCGAGGTCGGCAACCTGGGCACATGCGGGGGCTGAAGCGGTAAGAGCTATTGCAGCCAACATCGCCTGTATTTTCATATCTGGTCCTCCTTGTCCGCTTGGTATTGTAGGAGCCAACCAACTTTAGTCTTGAACCCACACGACAGTCTTAGGGTATATGGGGCAATGGATTACCAAGAGCAGTTGTCGCCTACTCATCTCGCTGGGCTGATCAAAACGCGATGGACGCTGCGCGGCACCGGGAAAGCCGTGAATTGGGTCGAGCAAAATGCCACGCCTGACGGCTGCATTGAGGTAATTTTCAGGTCACAAGGGCGCTCGTCATGGAAGAGCGAGCAGCCGAGCCGCTTTGTGGTAGGTCTCATCACTCGTTCCCAACCATTCCAGATCAGCGGTGACGCGTCCTTCGACGCAATACGATTATGGCCATGGGCGGTGAGCCTCTTCTCCGATCTTCCCCTCGGCAGCCTTGCCGATCGATGGGCCCCTTGGGATGGTCCCAGCATTCCCGAGATAGTCCGTGTCTTGGAAAATTCACCGAGACGCAACCGTGAGGGGATAGCGATACTCGGCGCTACCACCGTGGCTGAGATGAGCAGTCGATGCGGACGTAGCCCGAGGCGGTTGCAGCGCTGGTTTCAACGAAATGTAGGCCTGCCGCCGCGGAAATTTCTCCAGCTTCGGCGCTTTCAAAGCGCGTTCGAAACTCTTCCCTGCTGTGACAATCTTGCAGATCATGCGGCCGAATACGGCTTTGCGGACCAGGCACATATGACACGAGAGATCAAACGCCTCTCTGGCGCCTCACCTAAGGCTGCACTCGACCGGGCAAAGGGGCCTTTTCTTCGTTGATCCGGCGGGTTCTCTAGGGGTTGTGGGAATCAGGATTCCCATTTTGCCGAAGATATGATTTACCATTCGGATGGAGCGCTTTGTACTGACCGACGCCCAATGGGCAAAGATGGAACCTCACTGTCTGGGCAAGCCGACGGACCCCGGACGCAGCAGATGATCATCCGGCACGTAATCCTCGATGCGGAAGCCGTAGAACAGCGCCTCCTGCATCATCATCCGCTTGCCGATCATCAGCCTGATCTCCGCCTGCGAAGACTGAATCAGGACTTCACGTCGTTCGCAAGCGAGATTTTTCAACGGAATAAGGGCGATTTGCTGACGATCTGCCTCTGAGGATCCCATCGGCAGCTTCTCTCAGGAGCAAACATTCGGACTTCGCTCAGGAACGACCAAAGTTGGTTGAGATCTGCCGGCCATAACTGCCTTATTGGACGACTGCTTTCCGCCCTGCAGCGTCGCGAACCCGCTTTTCAGCGAACGGCCCAGACCTCAGTATCAAGCAAATGTCCGTTTCCTACCAAGTATTTTGCGGCCGATCGATTCGGGCATTGCCGATCGGGATGGGCTGTCGCTTATGGTGTGCCGTGACCTACGTTTCCGCCCTGAGTAAGTAGCTGCCGCCGCCTCTACTACGCCGCGAACTATCTGTTGCACCAAGCACTTTGGTGCGTCTCTTGATGTGCCCCGACAGCCGGGCGGCAGTTCGCCCGGCACGATTAAAGGGGCCGAACCTTGACCGTCCAATCGATCCGATCCGAAGCGAACATGCGCGGTGCGCGGATGCTGCGCACCGCGCTCGGGCCATCGATCGCGTCCTGGCTCGAAGATCCGGCTGTGATCGAGGTGATGCTGAACCCGGACGGTCGGTTGTGGCTCGATAAGCTCGGCGCGGGACTCGGCGATACCGGCATGACGCTTAGTGCGGCAGATGGCGAACGGATCGTCCGCCTCGTGGCACACCATGTCGGCGTCGAAGTCCATGCAAGGTGTCCTCGCGTCTCAGCAGAACTGCCCGAAGGCGGCGAACGTTTCGAGGGTCTGCTACCGCCAGTCGTCGCCGCACCAGCTTTTGCGATCCGCAAGCCCGCCGTCGCCGTCTTCACGCTCGACGATTATGGGGAGGCCGGAATCATGTCGGCGGGCGAAGCCAGGATGCTGCGCGAAGGCGTCGTCGCCCGCGCCAATATCCTCGTCGCTGGCGGCACCGGCAGCGGGAAGACCACACTGGTCAATGCGCTGCTGGCGGAGGTTGCCAAGACCGACGACCGCATCGTGCTGATCGAAGACACGCGCGAGCTGCAATGCGCCGCGCCTAACCTTGTCGCCATGCGGACCAAGGAGGGGGTCGTCTCACTGTCCGATCTTGTCCGCTCGTCTCTACGTCTCCGCCCTGATCGCATCCCCATTGGCGAGGTGCGCGGCGCGGAAGCCCTGGATTTGCTCAAAGCCTGGGGAACCGGCCATCCCGGCGGTATCGGCACCATCCACGCCGGGACCGCACTCGGTGCGCTCCGCCGCATGGAGCAACTTATCCAGGAGGCCGTGGTCACGGTCCCGCGCGCGCTGCTCGCCGAGACCATCGACCTCGTCGCCGTCCTCGTCCGCGACGGGCACGGCCGCCGCCTCGCCGAACTGGCCCGCGTCGACGGGCTTGATGCGGCCACCGGAGATTACCGGCTGACCTCCCTCACAACCCTCAACCGTGGAGACCACAAATGACTTATGCCCTCCGGCGTGGTGCGAACCGCGCCATGCTTGCCGCCACTGCCAGCCTGATCGCGCTGACCCTTGCCGTTCCGGCCCAAGCCGGCGGATCGTCGATGCCGTGGGAAGCCCCGCTCCAGTCGATCCTTGAAAGCATCGAAGGACCGGTGGCGAAGATCATCGCAGTGATGATCATCATCATCACCGGCTTGACGCTGGCGTTCGGCGATACCTCGGGCGGCGCGCGCCGGCTGATCCAAATCGTGTTCGGCCTTTCGATCGCGTTTGCCGCTTCGAGCTTCTTCCTTTCCTTCTTCAGCTTCGGCGGCGGGGCGCTGGTGTGATGGAAAGCGGTGAGCCGATGCCAGGCTACTATGCGCCGGTCCACCGCGCGCTGACCGAGCCGATACTGCTTGGCGGCGCGCCGCGAGCGCTCGCCATCGTCAACGGAACGCTGGCGGGCGCGATTGGCCTTGGCTTACGCCTGTGGATCGCAGGCATCGTCATTTGGATCATCGGCCACGCTCTAGCCGTCTGGGCTGCACGCCACGATCCGCAATTCGTGGACGTCGCACGCCGGCACCTGCGCTTCCCGACATGGATGCAGCCATGATGAAATTGCGCGAATACAGCAACAAGGCGGCGCACCTCGCCGACTTCCTGCCGTGGGCCGCGCTAGTCGGCGAAGGCGTCGTGCTCAACAAGGACGGCTCATTCCAGCGCACCGCAAGTTTCCGCGGTCCCGATCTCGATAGCGCAACGCCCGCCGACCTGGTGGCGACGACGGCGCGATTGAACAACGCGCTGCGGCGCCTAGGTTCGGGCTGGGCGATCTTCGTCGAGGCGCAGCGCAGACCGGCGCTCGATCATCCGGAAAGCGACTTTCCCGATCCGGTGTCGGCGCTGGTCGACACGGAGCGTCGAGAGCAGTTCCGGGAAGAGGGCAGCCATTTCGAGAGCCGCTACTTCCTGACGCTGCTCTGGATGCCGCCCGCCGAGGACGCCGCGCGCGCCGAAGGCTGGCTCTTCGAGGGCCGTTCGACCTCCGGCGCCGATCCGTGGGAAATGCTCAAGAGCTTCACCGATCGCAGCGACCGCGTGCTCAACCTGGTCGAGGGCTTCGTGACCGAGGTCCGCTGGCTCGATGACGCCGAGACGCTGACCTACCTGCACAGCACCATCTCGACCCGTCGCCAGCGCGTGCGCGTGCCGGAAACACCGATGCACCTCGACGCGCTGCTCGCCGACGAGCCACTGACGGGCGGGCTCGAACCGTGCTTGAGTGAGCATCATCTGCGGACGCTGACTGTCGTGGGTTTCCCTAGCGTCACATTCCCCGGCCTGCTCGACGAACTCAACCGGCTCGCCTTCGAATATCGCTGGTCCACCCGCGCGATCATGCTCGACAAGAGTGACGCGACGAAGCTGCTCACGAAGATACGCCGGCAATGGTTCGCCAAGCGCAAGTCGGTCGCGGCGATCCTGAAGGAGATCATGACCAACGAGGCGTCGACGCTGCTCGATAGCGACGCCTCGAACAAGGCGGCCGACGCCGACACTGCCCTACAGGAGCTGGGCGCCGACTATGCGGGCATGGCCTATGTCACCGCGACGGTGACGGTATGGGACCGCGATCCCGCCATTGCGGCTGAAAAGCTGCGGCTGATCGAAAAGGTCATCCAGGGTCGCGACTTTACCGTGATCCCCGAGGGCATGAACGCGATCGAGGCGTGGTTGGGGAGCCTGCCCGGTCACACCTACGCCAACGTCCGCCAACCTCCCATCTCGACCATCAATCTCGCCCACCTGATCCCCCTGTCAGCGGTATGGGCGGGACCGGAACGGGACGGGCATTTCGGCGCTCCCCCCTTGCTTTACGGCAAGACCGAAGGCTCGACCCCGTTCCGGTTTTCCCTTCACGTCGGCGATGTCGGCCATACGTTCATCATAGGTCCGACCGGCGCCGGTAAATCGGTGCTGCTCGCGCTGATGGCGATGCAGTTCCGCCGCTACGAAAGTGCCCAGGTCTTCGCCTTCGATTTCGGCGGCAGCATCCGTGCCGCCGCGCTCGGTATGGGCGGCGACTGGCAGGATCTCGGCGGGATGCTCGCCGACGAGATTGGCGATGGCGTGCAGCTGCAGCCGCTTGCGCACGTCGACCACCCGGCGGAGCGGGCTTGGGCCGCCGAATGGCTGTCGGCGATCCTCGCCTCTGAAGGGGTGGCGGTCGATCCACAGGCCAAGGAGCATATCTGGTCGGCGCTCGGCTCATTGGCGTCCGCGCCTATGCAGGAGCGGACGCTGACTGGTCTGGCCGTCCTATTGCAGAGTCAGCAGCTCAAGCAGGCGCTTCAGCCTTACTGCGTCGGTGGGCCGTGGGGCCGGCTGCTTGACGCCGAGGCCGAGAGGTTGGGCGAAGCATCGGTCCAGGCATTCGAGACCGAAGGCCTGGTCGGTGCCGGGTCGGCTGCCGCGGTGCTGTCCTACCTGTTCCACCGGATCGAAGGGCGGCTCGACGGCTCGCCGACGCTCATCATCATCGACGAAGGCTGGCTCGTGCTCGACAGCCCGGACTTCGCCGCGCAACTCCGCGAGTGGCTGAAAACGCTGCGTAAGAAGAATGCCAGCGTCGTCTTCGCCACGCAGAGTCTCGCCGATATCGAGACCTCGAGCATCGCTTCGGCCATCATAGAAAGCTGCCCGACGCGCATCTTCCTGCCGAACGAGCGCGCGGCCGAGCCGCAGATCGCCGCCATCTACGAGCGGTTCGGATTGAACGCGCGGCAGATCGAGATACTCAGCCGGGCTACTCCGAAGCGCGATTACTATTGTCAATCACGGCGGGGCAATCGGCTGTTCGAGCTGGGGCTCGGCGAAGTCGCACTCGCCTTCGCCGCGGCCTCCTCGAAGACCGACCAGCTCAAGATTGCTGAATTGATCGAGGCGCATGGGCAGTCCGCCTTCGCCGCCGAATGGCTGCGCCACCGCGGCTGCGCCTGGGCGATCGACCTCCTTCCCGCATCCGAATCTTCATCGCCGGCGCGCGACCGGGAAGACGCGCACCCGCTCCTCGAAAAGGAACCCCAGATATGACTCAATCCATGTTGCGCCGCGCTTTGATGGCGGGCGCCCTTGCCACGACCAGCGTGTTCGGCGTCGTCGCCATGACCACACCCGCGCACGCCCAGTTCGGCGGCATCGTCTACGATCCCAGTAACTATGCGCAGAACGTCTTGACCGCCGCCCGCACGCTCGAACAGATCAACAACCAGATCCGGAGCCTCCAGAACGAGGCGCAATCGCTGTTGAACGAGGCACGTAATCTCACCTCGCTGCCGCTGAGCCAGCTGCAGGAAGTGCAGACCCAGTTCCAGCGCACCCAGCAATTGCTTGGGCAGGCACAGCGGCTGGCCTACGATGTCCAGCAAATCGATCAGACCTTTGCCCAGAGCTATCGCGGCACCAACCTGTCTGGCTCGGACCGGCAACTCGTCGCCGACACGCAGGCGCGCTGGCAAACCAGCGTTGCGGCGTTCGAGGATGCGCTCAAGGTGCAGGCGGGCGTCGTCGGCAATATCGACGGATCGCGCGCGAGCTTGGAACGGCTCGTCACCGCGAGCCAGTCCGCAACCGGCGCGCTCCAGGCAGCGCAGGCCGGTAACCAGCTCGTCGCGCTCCAGTCGCAGCAACTCGCTGACCTCACGGCGCTGATGGCGGCGCAGGGCCGCGCGCAGGCGCTCGACATGGCCGAGCGCGCCGCCGCCAAGGCACAGGCGCGCGAGCAGCTTCGCCGCTTCCTCACCCCGCGTGTCGGCTACGAGCCCGGCAACGCCCGCATGTTCCGCGACTGAGACGCGTCATGGAACCCAAGCTCCTCGTGCGCATCGGCGCCATCATCTTCGTCGCCATCGCGATCACCATGACGGCGATCGAGATGAGCCGCGCGCCCGAGCCGTCGCGCGAGGAGCCTGTTGCCCCTGTTGCAGCGAACGAAACCGATCCGTTGCTGATCGAATTGCGCCGCTGCCAGGCGCTCGGCGCCGCGGGCGCCGATGATCGCGACTGTCTACGCGCCTGGGCGGAGAACCGGCGGCGCTTCCTCGCACCCGGCGCTCGGCCGATGGCACGCATCGACGACACCCCGGCGGAGGGCAACTGACATGGGCGGGACCGGCGTCGTCGATCGCTTTCTCGATGTCTTCACCCGCTATATCGATAGCGGGTTCGGATTGCTCGGCGGCGAAGTCGCGTTCATCGCCACCACCCTGATCGTCATCGACGTAACGCTGGCCGCGCTGTTCTGGACCTGGGGCGCTGACGACGACATCCTCGCCCGCCTCATCAAGAAGACGCTCTTCGTCGGCGTCTTCGCTTACATCATCGGCAACTGGAACAGCCTCGCGCGCATTGTGTTCGAGAGCTTTGCGGGCCTGGGGCTCAAGGCTTCCGGTACGGGTTTCACCGCAGCCGAATTGCTCCAGCCCGGCCGCGTTGCGCAGGTCGGGCTCGACGCCGGACAGCCGATCCTCGAATCCATTTCCGACCTTATGGGCTGGGTCGCCTTCTTCGAGAACTTCATCCAGATCGCCGTACTGCTGATCGCCTGGCTGTTCGTCATTCTCGCCTTCTTCATCCTTTCGATCCAGCTCTTCATCACGCTCATCGAGTTCAAGCTCGCAACGCTCGCCGGCTTCGTGCTTATCCCCTTCGGCCTCTTCGGCAAGACCGCCTTCATGGCCGAACGCGTGCTGGGGCTGGTGATCTCTTCGGGTATCAAGGTGCTCGTGCTCGCGGTCATCGTCGGCATCGGCTCCACGCTGTTCGAGGAGTTCCGCGCAGGGTTCGGCGGCGTGCAGCCGACGATCGAGGACGCGATGACCATCGTGCTCGCCTCGCTCTGCCTATTGGGTCTCGGCATCTTCGGCCCATCGATCGCCAACGGCATCGTCTCGGGCGGCCCGGCGCTGGGCGCGGGTGCGGCGGCGGGAACCGCACTCGCCGCAGGCGGTGTGGTGGTTGGCGGAGCCGCCGCTGCCACGCTCGGCACCGGTGCTGCGCTAGGTGCTGCCGCCGGAGCCGCAAAGGGCACCGCCTTCGCCGCGGGCGGGGCGCGCAGCGCCTACGCGCTGGGTTCGGCCGGAAAGAGCGGTGGTGCGGCGTTGGCGGGCGGAGCCGCAGGCGTCGGCAAGGCCGCGTTCGGCGCGGCCACCTCGCCCCTTCGCAGGGCGGCTTCCTCCCTGAAGGACAGCTACCGTTCGGGCGGTCGCGCAGGCGCTACCGCCGCTGGCGCGACATTTTCGGGCAGTGCGCCGTCCGCCGCTTCCGCTCCCGATGGCCAACCCGCTTGGGCCGCCGCCATGAAGCGCCGTCAGACCATGTCCCACGGCGCGACCGTCGCCGCCCATACGCTGCGCTCGGGCGACGGCGGGGGCGGCGGCGCCTCGGTCGATGTCAGAGAGAAGGATTGACGCAATGTTCCAACGACCCTCCATCCGCTACGGCCAGACGCCCGAACCGGTGACCCCCTACCAGCGCGCGGCACAGGCCTGGGACGACCGCATTGGTTCGGCTCGCGTCCAAGCGAAGAACTGGCGGCTCGCCTTCTTTGGAACGCTCGCCCTCTCAGGCGTGCTTACGGGCGGACTCGTCTGGCAATCGGCGCGCGGACATATCGTGCCCTGGGTGGTCGAGGTCGATGCGCTCGGGCAGGCGCAGGCGGTCGCGCCCGCCGAGGCCGGCTACAGCCCGACCGATCCGCAGATCGCGTTCCATCTGGCGCGCTTCATCGAGCAGGTGCGCTCGGTTCCCGCCGATCCTGTGATCGTGCGGCAGAACTGGCTGCGCGCCTACGACTTTACCACCGATCGCGGCGCGCTGGCCTTGAACGATTACGCCCGCGCCAACGACCCCCTCGCCGAGGTCGGCAGAGTGCAGGTCGCGGTCGAAGTCTCCAGCGTCATCCGCGCCTCGCCCGACAGCTTCCGCGTCGCCTGGACCGAGCGCCGCTATCAGGACGGGAGCCTCACCGCCACCGAACGCTGGTCGGCGATCCTCACGACCGTCGTGCAGCCGCCGCGCACGCCTGACGCGCTGCGCAAGAACCCCCTTGGCATATTCGTCAACGCCCTCAACTGGTCGAAGGAGCTGTCGCAATGACGCACCCATCAATTCAACGCGCTGCTCCAGCGACGTTGCTCGTCTCCGCGATTGGCCTTGCCGGCTGCGCCACCACCTCCGATGCGCCGGATATTGCCTATGACGATCCACCTCAGGAAATCCTGGTATTGTCTGCGCCCGAGCCGGCGCGACCGGTCCAAGTGGTCGCAATCCCTGAACCGCTGCCGCTGCCCGGCCAGTTGAAACCGGTGCCGGACGGCGAGCCGGAACCCGAACCCGCCGATCCGCGCCGCCGCATCGGCGCCGCCAACGATGCGGCGCGGGTGCAGCCGGTACGCGATGGGTTCCTCAACGCGATCCAGCTCTACCCCTGGACTGACGGCGCGCTCTATCAGGTCTATACAGCGCCCGGGCAGGTGACCGACATCGCCTTGCAAGAAGGCGAACAACTGGTCGGGCCGGGACCGGTCGCGGCGGGCGATACGGTGCGCTGGATCATCGGCGATACGGTGAGCGGCAGCGGACCCGCAGCGCGTGTCCATATCCTCGTCAAGCCGACTCGTCCGGATCTCGCCACCAATCTCGTCGTCAACACCGACCGGCGCACCTATCATCTCGAACTGCGGGCGACGCCGTCGACCTATATGGCCTCGGTCTCCTGGACCTATCCGCAGGACGAGCTGATCGCGCTTCGCGGTGCCAATGCCGCAGCGGCGGCGACCGCGCCGGTGGCGAGCGGCGTCGATATCGCTTCGCTCAATTTCCGCTACCGGATCGAGGGCGACCGTGTTCCCTGGACACCCTTGCGCGCCTTCGATGACGGGCGGCAGGTGTTCATCGAGTTTCCGCAAGGGATTGCGCAGGGCGAGATGCCGCCGCTCTTCGTGACCGGTGCGGCGGGCGATGCTGAACTCGTCAATTACCGCGTGCATGGCCGCTACATGGTGGTCGACCGCCTGTTTGCCGCCGCCGAGCTGCGCTTGGGCGACCGCCGCAGTGAGCGGCGCGTACGGATAATCCGCGCCGATGGCCTGGAGCGGCGGCGATGAGCGACGATCAGGACAAGATCGCGTTCGACCCGGATGGGGCGGATGAGCTGGACCAATCGCACGAAATTCCGCTACGCGCGCCTGCCGATCCGCGACCGTTTCAGCTGCGGGGCGATGCGCCGCGTGTCGTGCGCCTGTCGCGTAGGGCTTTGGCCGTCATCGGCGGGATCGCGGGGCTCGGCGTTGGCGGCGCGCTGATCTACGCATTGCTACCCAGCGAAGACCGCCCATCGGAGGAGCTCTTCAATGTCGAGAGCCGCTCCGAAGCCGAGACCATCACCTCGGGTCCACGAGACTATGCAGAAGTTCCCCAGCTCGGCCCGCCGCTTCCCGGCGATCTTGGCGGACCGATCGTCGCGGCTCAGGAGCGGGCTGAGGATGTGCCGCTGCCGCCGGTCGGCACGCAGGTGCCGCCGCCTGATCCACGCGCGCAGGCTGCCGAGGCCGCTCGTCAGCGTGCCGCACAGGAACGCGACGCCGCGCGCACAAGCAATGTATTTCTCGGTGGAACCGGTGGCGGAGGGGTGCTGTCAGAAGCCAATCCGTCGTTCCCGAGCCTGACTGTCGCTCCCGCAGGCTCGGATGCCGGGCCACAGCCTGTGGCTGCAGCGCAAAGCAATGCGTCGAACAGGCGCGCCTTCTTAGAGCGCGCGTCCGACCGACGCACGGCCAGCGCTGAACGGCTGACAAGGCCCCTATCGCCGAACGTCGTCCAGGCTGGCAGCATCATTCCGGCCGCGCTCATTACGGGGATCCGCTCCGATCTTCCCGGACAGATCACCGCCCAGGTAACCGCCAATGTTTATGACAGTCCGACGGGTCGCATCCTGCTGATTCCACAGGGATCGCGGCTCATCGGCAACTATGACAGCGATATCGCCGCCGGGCAGACCCGCGTGCTGCTCGCTTGGGACCGGCTAATCCTCCCCGGCGGGCGCTCGATCGCGCTTGATCGCCAGCCGGCCGCAGACGGCGCCGGGTTTGCCGGTCTGCAGGACGGCGTGAACCAGCATTTGGGCAATCTGTTACGCGCTGCCGCCATCTCAACGCTGCTCGGCATCGGCGCCGAACTCGGGGCGGACGGTGACGATGATCTCGTCCGTGCGCTGCGGCGCGGCAGCCAGGACACGATCAATCAGACCGGACAACGGATGGTGGATCGACAGCTCAATATCCAGTCCACGCTCACCATACGACCCGGCCATCCGCTCCGCGTGATCCTGACGCGCGACCTTGTCCTTGAGCCCATCGGAGAGATGCGATGACGAAACTCAAACTGGGGCCGCTGGTCGATGACAAGCCGGTCAAGTTGACCGTTGAGCTCCCTGCCGCCGTACATCGTGATCTTATCACCTACGCCGCTGCGCTCGCCGCCGAGACTGGCGGCGATGCCGTGTCGCCGGACAAACTGGTCAGGCCGATGATCGAGCGGTTCATGGCCACGGATCGCGGGTTCGCCAAACATCGGCGCTCGGCCAAATCCGCAGTTAGCCGCCGAGAAACCGGCGGCGGCGCTCCTCAGCCTCGACCTTGATGATTGCCTCTTCGGCGTTGGCGCATTCTGCATTGCGAACCGAGCTCTCGCGGCACCTTTCAACGATTTGCCGCGCGTCGTCGATATTGGCCTCGAAATACTGGACGCCGCGCGCTTCAGTGGATTTTGGCGCCAAGGGCGCGGTCGTTGATGTCGGAGGAGCATCGACAGGTCGTAACACGAACCCCGCGCCGAACCCGATCACGAGCACGCCGAACATGATGATGACGGTTTTGCCTTGCGTCATGGTGCTTCTCCCGAAGGCTGAATGTTCTCGGTGGTCGGTGTGCCAATCTCGAACGAGAGCGCATAGCGCTTGCGGACGAAGGCCAGGAATCGCTTCAAGGCAGGATTGGCGTTGTCATCCCGCCAGTATCCAGAATAGGCGACGAGTGCCGGTCCTTGTTCGCCATGCACAGGCCGATAGACGACGTTAGGATAAAGCGCTCCGGTCGCGCCCTCGCAGGCGACCGACAACATCCCAGTCTCGCCAAGAAAGCTCAGGATCGTCTCGCGGTTTACGGGGTGTAACTCGATGTCCGGACGCGCGCCCGACTGCCAGAGCCGCCCGATCAGCATGTCGCGGATTTCCGGGCCGGGATCGGCCGTTGGGAGCGCGAAGCGTTGGTCGCGCAAATCCACCCAGTTGACGACATCGCGCTCCGACAGCGCATGGCAGTTCGACATCGCGACAAAGACATGCTCGCTCCAGAACGAAGCGTGGCGGAAGTCGTCGCGGTGAACTTCGCCCATGAGGATGGCGATATCGATCTCGCCACTATCGAGTCCTGCGAAAAGCGCGCTACGACCCGTTTCGATCCCGTCAATCTCGACATCAGGGTTCTCTTGCCTTGCCGCGACTAACGTAGCGCGAAGATTGCCAGCGGATACCGAACTGTTGAACCCGAGCGTAAGGCCACCGGCGCGCCCCTTACCGGCCGCTCTGGTCGCGGCGAGCATGCGATCCGCGTTGGCGACCATGGTGCGGGCATTTCGCAGGAATCGTCTCCCGATTGTGGTGACGGTAACGCCTGCGCGGGTTCTGACGAAGAGTTCAGTGCCGATTGATCGTTCCAGTTTGAGGACCGCCCTGCTCAAGGTTGATTGCTCGATATCAAGGGCGCGGGCGGCCCGATAGAAGCTGCCGTGATCCGCCGCCGCAATCGCGTAACGAAGTTGGCGGATATTAAACGGCACAAAACCTCCCACCGCCAACCATTCCGCACTAGGATTCGGTTGCGGTTCTTTTATTATAAATTGCGCTCCACGACGACTGCATCGAAAATTCGGGAGGTTCGGGTTCTTTGAGTCGCCTTGACTCCACTAGGAAACCGTTCTTTCGACGCCCCGAACATCCCGGGATTGAATTGCGGCACTCTAATCGACTTTCGTCGAAACGTTGCATCGCACGTCGCTTTACAGCCTTAGGTCATTTTCTCTCCCATCGCCTGCCAGCCGATGTCGACCAAGGGGGGCTAGGTACACCGACTGGCAGGGGGCAGTGCCTGGCACTTCGGGAGGCACACCAGTTCCTGCCCAATCAAGCAATGCGAGCGACAAGTTGCGCTTAGAATTGCGTGTGGCCGACATCGCAACTGCCAAAATCACTCATAAAAGAATGAGCGCTCACTCCGAGTGAATAGGTGTTATTTTCAGGTTGGTCAAGCCTTCGGATAGCACTACGCATTTTGTCGCCATTGTTATGACTGATTGGTGCGACATATGCGGCATTCACGCATTTGCCTCGGGACGTATTCTAATGCGGGGACGAAAAAGAAGGCTGACAGGCGGCTGCGGAGTTGTAAGGGTAGCGGTCGGAAGGAGAGAGAATGAACCAGCCTTCAAAAAGGGATGCCAAGGGGAACGCGCCGCGAGACAGAATTATTGACGCTGCACGCAGGCTGTTTGGAGCACACGGCTTTCACGGGACTACCACTGACAAGCTTGCAACTGCGGCATCAGTAAGTGTTGGCCAGATATACCGTCTCTTCGAAGACAAAGATGACATCGTCCTCGCAATCGTCGAGAAAAATGTCGGTGATCGCGTCGGCGAAATGCGTGAAATCTTCGCTGCCGTCGAACGGAGCGAAATCTCGATGGTCGAGGCGATCAGGGCTGTCGCCAGGACCGCTCTGAAAGGCGAGGATGCAGGACTGTTCTACGAAATTTTAGCAGGAGCATGCCGCAACAGTTCCGTCGCAGACCGGCTTGAACCGATGATCGACGTTTACCGGGACGGTATCCAGCACCTCGCTGCTAGCGCACGGCCTGATGTGGGTCAGGCTGAACTAGGCGCCTATGTCGATATCATGATGGCATGCTTTATCGGCCTTGGTCATCGTACGGCGATTTCGCGATGCGTCGATATAGACGTGACCAGCGAGAACGCGGCCTGTGTGTTGATACGGGCACTGGGTCTTTCGCCCTCAATCTAAAAAAGACTTTGACAGGGATTTTTTGCTGAGCCTGGTTTGTAACGAGCTGAAATGCGGAAATTTCCGACTCTATCGGCTGATCCTACCGCAATTGCCTAGGATACCCTGAGGTAGCATAATTAGCAGGGCGCATCGCACCAGCGTCTGCATTGGCGAAGAATGCATCTTAATCCGCCCGGCGGACAGTCATAAGTCGCCTCCTACTGGGGCGTTGTGAACTGCAGGGCACTTCGATTGCCAACGGCATTCAGTATTCACGATATGCCCGGGTTTATTCCGCGTGACGCGGCCCGCCAGATGGTTGTTCTCAATTAAGCTGTTGCCAAGCGTACGCAACAACACTAATGCACTGCAGCATTATGGAGTGAGCGCTCATTCCTTTTTTATGCGGATTAGGAACGTTCCCCAAATGCCCTTGCCCAGCCCATTCAAAATCGCTCTGCTTTCCTGCGGTTTGTTGCTGTCTGCATGCAGCGCGTCGGAGCCGCAGGAGGCACTTCCTCCCGAAGTCGGCATCGTGGTACTCAAAGCAGAATCCGCAGTCATGACGAGCGAACTGCCTGGCCGGATCGTGGCGGTCGAAACATCCGAAGTGCGCCCGCAAGTGGATGGTGTGATTCGGCGAATGATGTTCGAAGAGGGCGCGTTCGTGCGAGCAGGGCAAGTTCTCTATCAGATAGAGGACGCGCCCTATCGGGCCGCATTGGCGAACGCGCAAGGGAGGCTCGCGCGTGCAGAGGCGGCGATAAACGCAACGCGGCTGCAGGCGGAGCGTTATCGTGATCTGGTCGAGATCAACGCCGTCAGCCGGCAGGAGGCCGATGATGCAGAGGCGGCTGCAGCGCAGGCGCGCGCGGACGTTACTGCGCAGCGCGCTGCCGTCGAGGCCGCCAAGGTCAATCTCGGCTTCACCCGGGTGCGAGCCCCCATTTCCGGACAGATCGGCCGCTCGTTGTTCACCCGCGGCGCGCTTGCGCAAGCGGGGCAGACGGAACCGCTCGCCACGATCCGGCGCACCGACACTGTTTACGTCGATATGGCGCAATCGGCGTCCGAAATTCTCGACATTCGCGATGCCATGGGAACTGGCGGGCTGTCCCGGTCCGCCGAAGGCGCCCGTGTCACTCTGCTGTTGCCTAACGGCAAGGCTTATCCGCTGGAAGGCAGATTGAAGTTTTCAGAGATTACCGCTGATCCTGAGACGGGGGCGGTCACCCTACGAGCCACTTTCCCGAATCCCGATGGGGAACTGCTGCCTGGACTGTATGTGCGTACTAAGTTGATCGACGGAGTGCGTCAGCAAGCCATTCTCGCGCCGCAACAGGGGATATTCCGTGACGAGCGCGGCCGCGCCCACGCATTGGTGATCGGAAAGGATAACAAGGTAGAGCAGCGCATCGTCACTGCTGGTTCCGCGATTGGAAATCGATGGGTGATCACGGGGGGGCTGCACGAGGGAGACAAGCTCATCGTCGAAGGACGCCAACGCGCCAGTCTGGGGGAAACGGTGCGGCCCAAGATTCTTCAACTCTCCTCGAAGAAAACAACGGCCGCTGAAGCCTCTCAGGCTTCGGGAAAGTAAAAGTCGATGTCCCGCTTCTTTATTGATCGCCCGATCTTTGCGTGGGTATTGGCTATTGTTGCGATGCTTGCGGGCGCGCTGGCTATTCGTGCGTTGCCTGTCGCCCAGTTTCCGACGATCGCGCCCCCCGTAATCAAGATCAGCACGCTTTATCCGGGGGCCGATGCCAAGACGCTGAACGATTCGACCACGGCGGTGATCGAGCAGCAGCTCAAGGGCATCGATCACATGCGCTACTTCCGTTCCACGAGCGATTCGGCAGGCAATCTGGCGACCAATATCACATTCGAACAGGGCACCGATCCCGACACCGCCCAGGTACAGGTCCAGAACAAGGTCCAACAGGCGATGGCGCTGCTGCCGCCGGAAGTGCAGCAGCAGGGGGTGAAGGTCGAGAAGTCGTCGTCGGCCTTTGCCTTGATTGTCACGCTGCGCTCGGCCGATGGCAGTCATGACCAGACCGACCTCGGCGATCTCATGGGCTCGAAGCTACAGGATCCGATCAGCCGCATCACGGGTGTGGGCACGACGCAGATCATCGGCACGCAATACGCAATGCGGGTTTGGGTGGATCCGATCAAGTTGGCCAATCTTCAGCTGACCTTTGGCGACATCAAGGATGCAATTCGCAAGCAGAACGCTCAGGTCTCGGCAGGCGAGATCGGCAATCTTCCTGCCCAGCCGGGGCAAGCGCTCAATGTTACGGTTTCCGCGCAATCGCGCCTGGAACGGCCCGAACAGTTCCGCAACATCCTCTTGCGCACAAACCCGGACGGATCGACAGTACGCCTCGGCGATGTCGCGAGGGTGGAAATCGGAGGCGAACTTTACAACTTCGACGCCCGCGTCAATGGCAAGCCTGCCGTGGGGCTGACCATCACTCTCGCGGCAGGCGCAAACGCTCTCGATACGATTGCAGCAGTGAAGGCCGAAATCGCCAGGCTGTCAAAGGATCTGCCACCCGATATCCGGATCGACTATCCATACGACATAACCCCCTTCGTTCAGCTGTCGGTGGAAGAGGTTGTGCACACGCTTATCGAAGCAGTCGTGCTCGTGTTCTTCGTCATGCTGTTGTTCCTCCAAAATCTCAGAGCCACGCTCATCCCGACCATTGCAGTGCCAGTCGTCCTGCTGGGCACTTTCGCCATTCTGCTTGCCCTGGGGTACTCGATCAACAGCCTGACACTGTTCGGCATGGTGCTGGCGATTGGCCTGCTGGTGGATGACGCCATCGTCGTAGTCGAGAATGTCGAGCGGTTGATACAGGAGGAGGGACTCTCGCCGGTCGAGGCCGCGCGCAGGTCCATGGATGAACTGAGCGGCGCACTTGTCGGCATCGGCGTGGTAATTGCGGCCGTGTTCTTGCCGATGGCGTTCTTCGGCGGTTCGGCCGGCATCATCTATCGGCAGTTTTCGATCACGATCGCTACATCGATGGCGCTCTCGGTGGTCGTCGCACTCATTTTCACGCCCGCACTTTGCGCGACCATCATGAAACCGTCCAATGGCATCCACAACGAACGCAGGGGCTTCTCCGGATGGTTCAACCGGACGTTTGATCGCGGTATTGAACGCTACGGTGAAGGCGTGCATGCGGTTAACCGGAACTGGAAACGATCAATGATGGTCTATGGGCTCGTCATCGCCGTTCTGGGCATACTATTCGCGCGCTTACCGGGCGGCTTCCTTCCCGATGAAGACCAAGGCATGATGATGGCCCAAGTGGTGCTGCCGACCGGTTCGACCATGGAACAGACGGCCGATGTCATGCGCCAGGTTGAAAGCACCTTCCTTTCTGGTGAAAAGGACAATGTAGAAACCGTGTTCAGCGTTGCCGGATTCGACGGCATCGGACAGGGTCAGAATGTTGCCGCCGCGTTTCTGAAACTTCGCGACTGGAGCGAGCGGCCTGGAAAGGAAAATACCTCGTCGGCCATTGCCGAGCGGGCCAATAAGGCGCTCGCGCAAATCCGTGGCGGTACCGCGATATCCTTTATTCCACCGGCCGTATTCGAACTGGGAAATGCAACCGGCTTCAATCTTCAGCTGACCGATAGGGGCGGCCTTGGACATGACCGGCTGATCGCCGCGCGCGACGAGCTGCTTGAACTGGCTCGAAAGGACCCTGTGTTAACCCAGGTCCGGCCAAGCGGTCTTGAAGACGTGTCGCAGTTAAAGTTGCATGTAGATCAGGCGCGAGCAGGTGCGCTCGGTCTTGACCAGGGCGACGTGAACGATGCCATCTCGACCGCGCTCGGCGGAAGTTATGTAAACGACTTTCTCGACCGTGGTCGGGTGAAAAAGGTCATGGTCCAGGCAGATGCTGCCTATCGCAGCAATCCTGCCGACATCGGCGACATCTATGTCCGGGGCTCATCAAGCCAGATGGTACCGATCTCGGCCATCGCCGACACGAGTTGGGGTTATGGTCCTGCGCGCCTCGAGCGTTACAATGGCCGTCCGGCTGTCGAAATCCTCGGCGCACCGGCGCCCGGTTACAGCAGCGGCGCGGCAATGAATCGGATGGAGGAACTGGCGAGGCAGCTACCGCCCGGCATAGGCCTCGAATGGAGCGGCATATCCTATGAAGAGCGTCTCGCAGGAGGGCAGGCCCCGGCGCTCTACGCCCTGTCGATCCTGATCATCTTTCTCGCGCTCGCAGCGCTCTACGAAAGCTGGTCGGTGCCGTTCGCCGTCATCCTCGTCGTGCCGATCGGTGCCATCGGCGCTCTCATGGCAGCCTGGCTGACCGGTCTGGCCAACGACATTTATCTGCAGGTGGGTCTCATCACGACTATTGGTGTGGCGTCAAAGAATGCGATCCTGATCGTCGAGTTCGCGGAGGAAAGAATGCGCGCCGGGCTCGATGCGGCAACGGCGGTCTACGAGGCGGCGAAGCTGCGCTTGCGCCCGATCCTGATGACCTCTTTGGCATTCGGCTTCGGTGTTCTGCCTCTGGCCTTGTCCACCGGTGCGGGATCGGGCGGCCAGAATGCCATCGGCCGAAGTGTTGTCGGAGGCATGTTCACCGCCACAGCGCTCGCCGTCTTCTTCGTGCCGTTGTTCTTCTTTTGGGAATTATATACTTGACTCCCCATTCTCCTAATCCTGTTTCTTTCGGCGGCGCTTCACGCGGCGCTCGATCTTCTTTGCCTGCTGGCCTTT
>NZ_FZPA01000007.1 GCF_900188185.1 Sphingopyxis indica
ACTTCGAACAGACCATCGCATCGGCAACCGCATGGCTCTTCGTCGCCTCGATACAACTCTTCACTCGCCGCATCGCAAGGCTATGAAATTATGAAGGATAATTTTGAATCAGACTCTTAGACGGACACCATCAAGCAGTATGTCAACCGCCGACTGGACGATGGTTTCCGCCTCTTTCTTGCAGGGCGGTTCACGCAGGCCAAGCACCACCTGAAGGTGGAGGTTGCTCCGCAGCATGCCTACAAAATGGTTGGCCGCTATTTGGCAATCATCGATATCGATCTCGCCTCGAGAGCGAGCTTCTTCCAAGACTTCTGCAAGGCGAGTTGCCGAGCGTTCAGGGCCTTTTTGGTAAAAGGCACTTGCCAGGTCGGGAAAGCGAGAAGCTGCGGTAACAATCGCACGATATACGCCGACCAAATTTTTGGACATATAGATAGATAACAGACGCCGGCCAAATTCCAGAAGTGTATCCTCGATATTCCGACCAACCATTTCTTCAACCGCCAATGCGGTAAGCGCCTCGTCTGCGCTCTCCGATACTAGCGCAGTGAACAGCCCTTCCTTGTTCCCAAATTCATTGTAGATGCTGCGCTTTGATCCACCTATGCGCTCAATAATGGTATCGATACTCGTCGCTTCATAACCATGCTCAAAGAAGGCTTCTGCGGCAGCCCTTAAGATGGTGGCCCGACGTTCCTCTGATGATGGTCTCTTCATTGTTATGCAGTCTGTCTACCCAAGGAATTCGGTAAGGTAAGGTGCCATACCAATCTAGTCCAACGAACCTTGCCTAGCCTGTGGAGTGAAATAAGTGTCCGGCACGTTCCGGCGTCTCGTCATAGATTTTCTTCGGCGGCCATTCCCATGATGTGATAGCCGCCATCCACATAGATGACCTCACCGGTTATGCCGGCGCTGAGATCAGATAGCACGAAGAGAGCCGCGCTGCCGACTTCGTCTAATGTGGCATTGCGGCGGAGCGGTGCGTTACTCGCAGCTTCCGTATGAACTTTTCGAACGTTGCGGATGCCAGAGGCAGCCAATGTCCTCATTGGACCTGGAGAAAGAGCGTTTACGCGAATTCCCTCAGAACCGAGGTCGAAGGCGAGATAGCGCATGCTTGCTTCAAGGGCGGCTTTGGCCACACCCATGACATTGTAATTTGGAATTACTCGCTCTGAACCAAGATATGTCAAGGTGAGCAAGGATGCTCCAGGCCTCATCAGGGGACGCGCCCGCTTCGCCAAATCAGTGAACGAAAAGCAGGAAATTTCCATGGTATTCAGAAAGTTGTTTCGGCTGGTGTTGAGATAGCGGCCCTGCAATTCAGTTCGGTCAGAATGGGCGATTGCATGTAGCAGAAAATCGAGGTGCCCCCATTTCTTCTCTATAGCCTCAAATAGTGCATCCAAGCTGCTTGCGTCTTGTACGTTAGCCGGCAGCACAAGCGGGGCTGCGACGCGTTCTGCCAACGGTGCAACACGACTCTGGAAAACATTGCTCTGGTAGGTGAAGGCCATTTCGGCACCATGAGCATGCAACGCTTGGGCAGCGGCCCACGCGATTGAACTCTCGTTGGCTACTCCCATCACTAAGCCGCGTTTGCCCTCCATCAACCCAGCCGCCATCATTTCTCCGTCGACCATTCCTCGTATCTTCAGTTTGTTAGGACGCCCCTTGACAGGTACGGTACGTTACCTTATTTGTCAAGACAAGCGGTAACGCCCCGTACCCTTTCCGCTTGCGCGGTGGGGACGTTGCGATCATCCGGGTCAACAAGTCAGCCACAAGCATGTGTGAATTGCGTTGAGGGTAGCGGTAGAGAAATGAACGGGCGGATCACGAATTCGTACAATCACCGGCAACTATGCGCTTCTGGCTTGCTGCTATTTGCGGCCTTGCTCTCTGGTTGCACCGTAGGCCCAGATTTTGTTCGACCGACCAGTGGGCTCGAACAGGCAACGTTGATTCCCAGGGTCAGCTATCCCGACGGGACTCAGATCAAAGAGGCCGACGTTCCATCGAATTGGTGGCTGCTTTTCGACGATCCGGTACTCGCGGAACTGGAAGCCCAGGCGCAGACTTCCAGCCTTACTCTGCAGATGGCTTCGATGCGGATTCAAGAAGCCCAGGCCCAGTTAGGAATCGTCAGCTCTCAACTATGGCCGGCTATCGGTGCGGGCGGCACTTATTCTCGGCAGGCATTAAGTGAGAATGGAAGACTCGCAGCATTGGGGGCTCCGACAGATTCGAGTAATTATTGGCAGCTTGGTTTCAATGCGAGTTGGGAGCTCGATCTATGGGGAAGAGCGCGGCGGGCCAATGAAAGCGCAGCGGCATCTTTGGAAGCCGCGACGTTTGAGCGAGAAGCGGTCCGTGTATCACTGACCGCCGAAATCGCACGCGCATATCTATTGCTCCGTCAGACACAGGCGCAGATCGGTATTGCGGAGAGCAATCAAGAGATAGCCACCAGAGTACAGGCCCTCACGGAAAGTCGACAGCGCAACGGAGTGGCTACTCGCTTTGACGTCGCAACCGCTCGGAGCCAGGTCGCGATCATAGACGCAATGCTTCCTGAACTGCTTCAACGTCGCAATGCATTGATGAACACATTGGCGTTGTTGTTGGGTGAAGCGCCTCGTACGCTCGATACGGCGCTTCAAGAAGCCTTGCCTCTGCCGTCGCTTCCCGAAGCCGTTCCTGTCGGGCTGCCTTCGGAACTTGCGCGTCGGAGGCCTGATATTCAGCGTGCGGAAGCGCAATTGCATGCGGCGACGGCCGCGATCGGTGTGGCGAAAGCGGACTTCTATCCTCGCATAAGCCTGACCGGAGCGTTGGGGACGGAGTCCTTCGAAGCGTCCGATTTGATTGACTGGGACTCTCGCGCATTTTCCGTCGGCCCTACTGTTTATCTACCAATATTTCAGGGGGGACGACTGACTCAGCGCCTAGCATTGACCGAGGCGCGTCAGAAGACGGCGGCCATCTCTTACAGACAGACTGTGCTTAGCGCTTGGCATGAAGTCGACAACGCCTTGGATGCATGGGTTTCGCAGCAACGTCAGCACGCTGACCTGCTCATCGCATATGATCAGAGCCGCCAAGCTCTGCGCGCGGCTGAACGAGGTTACGAGGAAGGTTCGGCGGACTATTTGACGGTGCTGATCGCACAACGCAACGTTCTCACCAGCCAGACACGCCTCAATTCGAGTTCAACCAACGTCGCTCTCGCACTTGTCAATCTTTACAAGTCATTGGGCGGAGGCTGGGCCCCTGGAGAATTGGCACTCTTATCTACGAGTGCTGATGACACACATCTTTCGGCGCAAGAAGAGATTGCGGGGGAAAGGCCATGAGCAGCATTGCGGCCAGCCCCGCTTCCGCAGCGCCGCCTGCACCCTCTGCGGCGAAACCTTCTCCGCGCGCGGTTGGGGCGCTCGTCGGAATTCTTCTGGCTGCGATGATTTCAGGACTCAACAATCGAGTGGGCGCGCTCGCTCTGGCTGATGTACGCGGCGTGCTTGGTATAAGTCTTGATGACGGCTCTTGGATCGATACCGCTTATGCTGCGGGTGAACTTGTCGTCATGCCATTCGCAGCATGGTTTGCGATCACGCTTTCTGTACGGCGGTTCCAACTATGGCTGTTAGGGACTGCAGCTTTATTGGCGGCAATGCTGCCCTTTGTTCATAACTTGAATCTTCTGGTGGCCCTCAGGTTCTTTCAAGGTGTCGCTGCAGGCGGGCTGATTCCCGTCTTGATGATGGCGGCGCTAAAATTTTTGCCGCCGTCTATTCGTCTCCACGGTTTGGCGCTTTATGCGCTAACCGCCACGTTTGCGCCAAACCTCTCGATTTGGCTTGCGGGGCAATGGTCGGATGCGCTGTCAGATTGGCGCTGGATATATTGGCAATTTATCCCGGCCGCGACTTTGGCAGGGCTCCTTATCGCCCAGGGGCTGCCGCGCGAACCCATCCAACTGGGGCGGTTTCAGGACGGAAACTGGTGGGGAATGGTATTCGGTATTCCGGGGCTTATTCTCATCGCCATTGTACTCACCCAAGGTGTGCGCCTCGACTGGTTCAATTCATCCTTAATCACTCAGTTGCTCGTCTTTGGTATAGGGTTTCTGGTGATCTATCTATTGATGGAGTGGTTTCACCCCACACCTTTCGTTAGATTGCATTTACTTGGTCGCCGTAATCTCGGTGTCGGGTTTCCGCTTTTTACGTGTATCTTGGTCGTATTGCTGTCCGGCGCGTTGCTTCCGGCGCTCTATCTGGGCTCGATCCAAGATTATCGCCCGCTCCAGAGTGCACCCGTAGGCCTTATCGTTGCTCTACCGCAATTGGTCTTGGGCTCCGTCGTTGCCCTGCTTTTGTATCAGAAGTGGGTGGACGCACGTGTGGTCTTTGCTTTGGGGTTGTTAACGATCGCGCTGGCTTGTTTCAGCGGTTCCTATCTAACTTCGGACTGGAATTGGAAACAGTTTGTCCTCCCGCAGACGTTGCAGGCTGTTGGACAGCCCATGGTCGTCGTTTCGATTCTGTTCTTGCTGACAAGCGTGGTACATCCCTCGGAAGGACCCTCAGTATCCGGCATGGTGAACGCACTGCGTGTGTTCGGCACCTTGATCGGCAGTGCTCTTATCCAGCAGTTCGTAACGGTGCGAGGCCGTTTCCATTCGGAAATGCTGTTAGATCACGCCGCTCTTGTGGGCAATTCGCTACCCCAGCAACCTGATCCCTCGTCACTTATGGGAATCATAGGTTCCCAAGCATTGGTACTCGCAACCGCCGATACGTACCGCGCGCTGGGCATTCTGGCGTTCCTGCTAGCACCCGTTGTCTTTTTAACAAATTACATTCCCGCACCCGACCTTAAGGGGACTGCGGATCAATCTTCGTCTTCGCAAGGGTGAGACAAAAATGGCGCGAAAGCCAATCAAAATCGCCGTCGCTTTTCTGCTGGTTGTAGCAGCTATCGGCGTGTTCCTGTTACTCAATCGTCCGGAATCCAGTTCATCAACTCAATCCACGAACGATGCCTATGTTCAGGCAGACTTTACGGTCGTCGCACCGCAAATATCGGGAGTCGTAGCCGAGGTATTGGTTGACGACAATCAGCGGGTCGAAGCGGGTGATTTGCTGGCGATGATTGATGATCGTGATTTTGTTGTTGCCCTGGAGGCTGCCAGAGCAAGAGTGGCCGCTGCGCAGGCGGATATTGATAAACTGGAATCGAGCTTGGGGTTGCAGCAAAGCGTTATTCGCCAAGCACAGGCGGCGTTGGCGGCTGACAATGCGGCGCTCACTCTAGCTAGGGCCAACGCCGAGCGTTATCGTAACTTGGCGGCAGATGGTTCCGGTACGCAGCAAGCAAAACAGCAAGCTGAAGCGGAGCTAAGCATCAAGGAGGCAAGCCGGGATAGGAGCCAGGCCGGGCTGTTGGCCGCGCGGCAGCAAGTGAGCCTTCTTGAAGCAGATCTCCAACGTGCCCGAGCAGGACTGGCTCAGGCACAAGCCGCAAAGTCGACTGCTGAACTGCAGCTTTCTTACACAAAGATCGTTGCGCCTATCGGTGGGACGGTCGGTCAGAAAGCGATCCGCGTGGGAGCATTCGTCAATGCAGGAAAACCTCTTCTGGCAATCATTCCGCTGCAGGACGTCTACATCGCTGCCAACTTTCGGGAAACGCAGTTGGCGCGTGTGCGCGTCGGGCAGACGGTGAAAATCAGGGTCGATGCCTTTCCTGGAGAAGTATTGAACGGCACGGTCGAAAGCTTGGGACCGGCGAGTGGGGTGAGTTATTCACCGGTCCCGCCGCACAACGCCACGGGTAATTTTACCAAGATCGTGCAGCGTCTGCCTGTGAGAATCCGTTTAACTCCCGACCAGCCTTTAGCCTCCAGCTTGCGTGTCGGCATGTCGGTTCAGCCGGAGATCGATGTGACGAGCGCGCAATCGCAATCCACTGCTCGAAGCGAGTCCGCCCGTCGCTCACACTCAACGAAACGGTGAAGCCGCGCCTAAAGCGAGCCGCATAGCAATGCACTGTGGGCATCCGTTGTACCGCTCGGTCTCGCGAGGCCGACATTCGACCGAGACCGATTTCTGCGTTGGCCGAGACAAGAACTGTTCGCACTGGCGAAGCGCTGGCTCGCAGTCCATAGTTCGTAAACCATGGTACTATCAAAAGGACACGATGAAATCGCGGTAGCGGGACACGCGCGAAATCGCAGAGACTTGCGTCACATAAAAAGGCGCCAGGCCATAATCGACATCGCCCGAAAGCAATTTCTGGCCTCGGGTTATTCGGCGACGTCGATGTCGCTAATCGCTGAAAACCTGGGCGGCTCGAAAGGGACGCTGTGGCGTTATTTTCCTTCCAAGGAAGCTCTCTTCAAGGCTGTGATCGAGCATGAAGCCGCGAAATTCCGACGCGAACTCATCGTGGATCTTGACCTAGCAGACGATCTCCAACCTAGCTTGCTCAGGTTCTGCCGGAGGCTGATCCAACTCATCGTTTCGCCCGACGCCTTGGCGTTACGCCGCGTGGTGACAGCAGAGGCCGTGCGCTTCCCCGACGTCGGCTGCTTCTTTTACTCGAAGGCGCCCGCACGCCTCCACAGTGCTTTGGCCGAAGCGCTGAAGGCGGGCATGACCAAAGGCCTCCTCCGGGAGGCCGATCCCCTCGAGGCGGCAGAAGTGCTCGCCGCGCTTTGCCACTCGCGATGCTACCGTCGCGCCGCTTTCGCGCTAACTTCCTCGGTGAGTTTGAATGAGATTGATGCGGACGCCGCACTGGCCGTCGATATATTTCTGCGATCCTATCAGCGGCAAAGCGGCTTATGAATCGGGACTCTGCCCTATTGGAACGTGCGAAAACAACTGTGCTCGGTAACCTTCCATCGGGAAACACGAAGCCTGATTTTTCGTTGTGACGGCATGACTGATTCCGCCCAACACCGCGCTGAGACGACGCACACAAAACTTGAGCATAGCGCGCGAGTGATGAAAGCGAGCGCGGTTGAACAGGTTGATAGCGCCGATCACCGTACAGAACTGGCCGCTGATAGAACAGTGCTCGCGGCCGAGCGGACTTACGCGGCTTGGATGCGTACAGGCCTTGCCGCACTTGCGTCCGGGATCGGCGCACGCGCCCTGCTCGATGGTGTAGTCGCAGACTGGTTGATCGTCTCGACCGGTTGCCTGATCGTTCTATTCGGCGGATTTTGCTTCGTCACCGCGGTATGGAGAGAGCTGTTGCCAGACATTCGGCCTCGTCCGGCGATGCGGCGCCTGCCCGCATGGCTCTTCATTTCCGTGAACGGTTTCCTCGTGCTGGTTTCCATCGCCGCTTTTGTCGGGCTTCTGACCATCGACTAAGCTTGCACATTGCCGCTGTCATGTGCCGTAGACATGACTCGATTATGAGCCTCAAAGCTCCCGTTGGCGAGTCGAAACGAACGGCAGTGTGCAGGATCCAACTCACACATGGCGCGCGCTGAAACTAGGGCTGTGTAAAATATTTCGACCGTCCCCGAGTTCGAAAAGCGCTCGATCGCCAAGTTGGGACTGTCAATCAACCCGAGCAATTCATGCTCGTCAGAAGACAAGTAATGTCTTCGCCCCTCAAGGATCGACCTTCCAAGACAGGCTTCAAAGCTGGAAAACAATGCATCGAAAACAGGCGCAAGCATTTCGCCGCAATAGGGTGCCAAAACTTGGACTAGTCGCGGAAGGACAGCCAACTTCTCGCACCGCGCGGAGCACCACCAGCGCACTGCATATATGATAAGATCAGGGGGGTGTTCGGCCAGGCACGGAGCCTGACCAGCTCGCAGCTCCATTTTGGCATCCTCTCCGCGCCGCTTTTATCATGCTTGTATCTCTGACGGCGTCTAAGCTGGCACGCTCCAGTGTTTGCGACTCGAAGGGTGCATGCATCCACACATTCCGATTATTTCGGTTCGGCGCCACCAAGCATGGCTTCGGCCGCAGAACTGATGTCTTTGAGGTAGTCTTGGAACGCGTTGAGCCGCGCTCGAATGAATTCCGACTGAAGCTGCGTCGCTTCCTTGAGGTCGTGCGTTTTCGTCATTCGCATCAGGTGTTCTGCAGTTTCGGCGGCGGCTGCCTGGGAAAACGCGAGGGTTTTGGTGGTCGTTTCGACGGCGAGCTTGCTGGCTTGAATACTTTTTTCGCCGGCAGCATTCAGTGACGAGCGACCCGTTTGCATCGCCATGTCGACAAATTTGTGCATCCTCTCAAAGTTCGCGTCAGCCTCTCGCTCAAAGCCCGCTTCGGTTCTTTTCACTGCATCTTGTTCCATGATTGCGTTCGCCTTTGTTCTGACAGAAGGCGCCATAAGCTCTCCAGGAAGGCGAGTCAACCGAACCGTTCGGTTGAGCTACAATGTCTGCTGCAACCCACTTTACGGGCATTCCCTTTTTCGGAACTCTTGGTCCGAGAGGACAGAGGCTGAATTTCCATTTTGCCTTAAACCATCCTGCGGGTTTGACCGAACCGTTCGGTTATCTTAGGCGTCGTCGTTGGCCGTTTGGTTTGCCACTGACCAATCGCAAAAACTGGGGATGCCGGACGTGGACGCAAAGAAAATGTATTATGCTGGTTTCGCCGCGCTGGCACTCATCTCGGCTCCAGCAAACGCCCAGAATCCTCTCGAGGTCGTCGTCGTGCGTGTCGGAGACCGGTTGGTTGACGGAACCGCGATTGTGGAGATCAGAATACTCAATGCAGGCGATCAGACGCAGAACGTCGATTTGCCCCAACGCATTTCCGCTCAATTGGTGATGCGCGATGACAATCGCAGAGTCTGGCTCGACCGCGCCGCGCAGACGCCGGCTTCGATTTCGATTGCTGCGCGCGGCTTCGCTTCAGCCCGATACTGCGTAGATCTGCCACAAATCGCCGACACCGCGATTCTTTCGGTTCCCGCCTGGAGCAATCAATACGTTGCCATCGTCACCAACACCCGCAACCCATCCCATAGGGCTAACATTAAAGGCATTGCCGAAGACATGGCGACAGCGACTTCCGTTGCGCCAACGCCCATACCGCCGACGCCGCCACCGACAGACCGCAGGATAGGTAATGCGTTCCTCAGCAATCTCTCAGCATATGAGCCCATCTACGCTGTTTACGGTCCGGGTACGAATACCGATGCACGCATCCAGCTTAGCTTCAAATATCAGCTCTTTGGGAGCCATGCGCGCCAGGAGGGCGCATCGTCCTTGGCCGATGGCCTCTACTTCGCTTACACCCAACGCATGTTCTGGGATCTGGAGGCGGAATCCTCACCGTTCCGCAATATCGACTACCAGCCTGAGCTTTTCTATCTCTCGCCAGCAATGACAGCCTCGCAAAAGGCGACGGTCAGTGGCCAGGTTGGCATTCGCCACGAGTCGAATGGCAAGGCTGGACCGGACTCGCGCAGCGTGAACGGAATTTACGTCTCTCCGATGGGCGCATTCTCATTGGGCGGGGATGCGAGACTAATCGTTGCGCCCCGCTTGTGGCTTTATGTCGGAGACCGCTCCGACAATCCTGATATACGCCGGTATCGCGGCAATACAGGATTGGTTGTTCAGATCGGCAGAGACAATGGGCTTCGGCTCACCACATCGTCACGATTCAATTTCTGGAGCGGCAAAGGGTCGCTGGGCGCCGATTTGTCTTACCCGATGAACCGGCTCCTGGGGGGCGGCCCCGATTTCTATCTCTTCGCACAGAGCTTCGTTGGCTACGGCGAAAACCTGCTGGATTACAACAAGAGCACCACGCGTCTGCGGATAGGGGTGGCGCTAGTACGGTAGGCGCAAAAACGCTACGTATCGTACACGCTGGAGAAAATCAGCGCTGACCTTACTCAATCGAGCGCGCGAGCATCGCGAATTCCCCGCTAATCTGATCACTCGCAGTCACGGACGAGTCCACTGACCGCCACGGACGAAAAGGGTCTTATGGCTCACAGGATCGAGCCTGGGGCCATCCAGGACAGGTCTCGAGGGCCGAGACGAACACTACGCCAAAAGGCGCGGCTCACAGCCATCGCATTTCACCTAGCAAGTCGAGCGATCATTTCTTCCGGTCTGGGATCGCGGACGACGTGGGCCGCGCAGCCTTGTGCTTTCGCGCGCTATAGGAAAGCGATAGCCGCTCCCGCCCACGCTTGACCTCGGCGGTCACTTGCTCGCCGCGCTCGTCCGGGCGATCGCGATCATCTGCAGCCATGAGCGAATGCACTCCTAATTGGAGGTGATTCTGGCCTACTAAGCAGAGCAGCGCGGCAAGTCAACCGAACGGTTCGGTTGACTTGCCGCGCGGTATCGACCTATTGTCTCGCGTGCGCGCCATAATGGGATTGTCGCAGGGACGAGTCACAGGAGCATCGCCTAATGAACATCGATGAGGTTAAGGAACGCGCATTCGCGATGCCGGTCTGCAACCCTGCCTATCCGCGACCGCCATACCGCTTCTACAATCGCGAATATATCGTGATCAAATACCGCACCGATCTCGATGCGCTGCGCGAAGTAGTCCCCGAACCCCTCGAAATCGTCGAACCAGTCGTGAATTACGAATTCATCAGGATGCCCGATTCGACGGGCTTTGGCGATTACACCGAAACCGGCCAGGTCATTCCCGTGCGCTTCAACGGCGTCGCGGGCGGCTTTGTCCATTCCATGTATCTGGATGACGACGCGCCAATCGCCGGCGGCCGCGAGATCTGGGGCTTTCCCAAAAAACTGGCCAGGCCTTCGATCGCGCACGAATCGGACGTGATCGTCGGCAAGCTCCACTATGGTAGCGCGCTCTGCGCGCTCGGTTCGATGGGCTACAAGCATGTCATCCTGGACCACGAGCCGGTGCTTGCGGCCATGCGCCAGCCCAATTTCATGCTCAAGATCGTGCCTCACGTCGATTGCACGCCGCGCATCTGCGAGCTGGTACGCTATTACCTCGAGGACATCGACCTCAAGGGCGCATGGAGCGGTCCTGCCGCGCTCGACCTATATCCGCACGCGCTTGCCGACGTCGCGCGGCTGCCGGTGCGCGAAGTGATCTCGGCAACGCACTTCATCGCCGATCTCACGCTTGGCCTGGGCGAGGTCGTTTACGATTATCTGGATGATCAGCAGCAGGCATGAGCGGGAACCCATGGAACGGCCGTCCACGCAGCAGATGCGCGCGCCAATGGCCAATGCGTAGTGATGTCCCCGGCGGAGCGCAGTCTCATGGCGCGTGAGGCTTTCGACTTCCTGCTGCTCGGCGGCGGACTGGCGAGCGCCACTGCTGCGGAAACCTTGCGGCGCGAGGGCGCGGTCGGCACGATCGGCATTCTCTCGGCGGAGGAATTTCCACCCTATCACCGGCCGCGGCTTTCCAAGCAATATCTCGTCGGCACGTCGAGCGATGTCGATATTCTCGTCCACCCAGTCGACTACTACCGCCAGCACAACATCAAGCTCATCCTCGGCATGGATGTCGTGGGAGTCGATCCTTCCGCGAAGACAGTTCGGACGAGCGACGGCAGCGAAATCGAATATGGCAAGCTGCTTATCGCCACCGGAGCCTCCCCGCGCCGCCTTGGGGTGCCGGGCGCCGATAAGGCGGGCGTCTGCTATCTGCGCCGCAAGTCCGAATGCGATGCCGTGCGTGAAATGGCAAAGCCCGGCCGCAAAGCCGTCATCCTGGGGACCAGTTTCCTTGGCATGGAAATCGCGCTCTCGCTCCTTGAACTCGGGCTTGAGGTGACAATGCTCGATGTCGGTGAGCGTGTGCTGCCGCATGTCGAGTCCGAACCGATCTCCGCCTTTTTCCAGCGCCACGCCGAAAGCAAGGGCGCCACCGTCCTGCTCGGCGACACGGTGAGCGAAGTGCTCGGCGACGATCATGTGACCGGCGTGCGCACGGTCGCGGGCATAGAGCTGGCGTGCGACATCGTGCTGGTCAGCATCGGTGTCGAGCCAGCCACGCACTTTCTTGATGACAGCGGGATAGTGCTCGATGACGGCTTCGTTGCGGTCGACGACAGGCTGCGGTCGAATGTGCCGGATGTCTTCGCGGCGGGCGACGTCACGCGCTTTTACGATCCCGTGTTCAGGTGCCGACGTCATATCGAGCATTGGGATAACGCCGTTCGGCAGGGCCGCCTCGCCGCCCGCAACATGCTCGGGCAACGCCGCCGATACGACGAGGTGTCCTATTTCTTTTGCGAGATGGGCGAACTCGGCTTCGACATGCTGGGAATTCCGGAAGGTGCATCGGAATGGGTCAGTCGCGGCAAGCTGGAAGACGGGTCGTACACGCTATTCTATCTCCGCGACGAAGTTCCGCGCGCGATTTTCTCGATGGGGCGGCCACCAGGCGAAATCCGGGTCGCGGAAGGACTGATCCGGTATCGCGTGAACATCGAGCACTATAAAGAGCGGCTTGGCGACCCCGCCTATCTACTCGACAAGATTCCGATGCAGAACGTCTTGATCCTTCAGGGCGGCGGCGCGCTCGGTGCCTTTGAATGCGGTGTCATCCGAGCGCTCGAAGAAGAGAACGTCTATCCCGATATCGTCGCGGGAGTGTCGATCGGCGCGTTGAACGGCGCAATCGTGGCAGGCAATCCGCGCCATGCTTCCAAAGCGCTCCACGCCTTCTGGAATGATCTAACGGTGGTAGCGCCGCCACTACCATTTGAAGAGATGCGCCGCGCAGCCGTTGCCGGTCAGATCCTTACCTTCGGCGTGCCCAAATTCTTCAAGCCGCGCTGGATGCCGCCGTTCGATCTCCTGACGCCCTGGACGGGCTATTATGACACCTCGCCGATGCGCAAGCTGATCGCCGACTATGTCGATTTCCCGAGCCTGAAAAACAGTCCCGTGCGGCTGCTGGTGGGCGCGGTCAACGTGACGACAGCGCAGATGGAAGTCTTCGACAGCTATGTCGATGATCTTACCCCCGATCACATTCTGGCGAGCGGCAGCCTGCCTCCCGGCTTCTCCTGGACGATGGTCAACGGCACACCCTATTGGGACGGCGGCATCGTCAGCAATTCGCCGCTTGACCTGGTGCTCGATCGCTGCGGCCCGGATGGAAAGCAGGTCTACATCGTCGACCTGTTCGAGGGGGAGGCGCCGCTTCCCGGCAACATGATCGAAGTGCTCGCACGCCGCGATGAGGTGCTCTACTCGGAACGCGTTCGCAGCGACCTGCGCACGCGCGAGATGATGGATGCCTATCGCAGCATGATCAATGTCATCGTGTCGGGAATAAGTCCGGTCGATCGCGCCAAGATCATGCGCCATCCGCGCTACATCCAGTTGATGGGCGATGGCTTTGCCAATGAAATCACCCGGTTCCAGCGTCCGCGCAGACCCGGCGAGGCGTCCTCGAGGGACTATGATTTTTCCGATGAATCGATCCGCTACCTTCAAGACGAAGGTTATGCCCTGGTGAAGCGGACGCTCGCGCAGACGAGCAAGGCGGGCGTCACGGCGACGCCCAAGGCCAGCGCGGCGCTCGAACAGATAAAGGATGCGGAAGCGGCCGCAGGCACATCGTCGACGGGCAAGTCCCATTCGGGGGCCGATGCCATCCTGCAGGGACTGGCGCAGGCGGATGCGCAAGCTGCGGTCGCTCGAACTCCCCCACGCAAAAAACCCAGCAGGAAGGCAACATCATGATGCTATCAGACAAGGTCGCCGTCATTACCGGTGCGGCAAGCGGGATCGGCAACGATATCGCCCTCGAATTCGTTCGCAACGGCGCGAAGGTGGCGATCGCCGACCTGCAGCTTGCCAAAGCACAGGCGGCAGCCGAAGCGCTCGATTCGAGCGGTGAGGCCGCAATGGCGGTCGAAATGGATGTTGCCAACGAGGATCAAGTCGAGGCGGGGATCGCCAAAGTCGTCGAGCGTTTCGGCCGCATCGACATCCTCGTGTCCAACGCCGGCATCCAGATCGTGGCGCCGCTCGACGAGTTCAAGTTCGCGGACTGGAAGCGCCTGCTGGCGATCCACCTCGACGGGGCGTTCCTGACGACCCGGGCATGCCTCAAACACATGTACGCGCAAGGCGGCGGCAGCGTGATCTACATGGGCTCGGTCCACTCGAAGGAAGCCTCGGTGCTCAAGGCGCCCTATGTTACCGCCAAGCATGGGCTGATCGGCCTCGCCAAGGTCGTCGCCAAGGAAGGCGCGGCCCATGGTGTGCGCGCCAATGTGATCTGCCCCGGCTTCGTTCGCACGCCCCTGGTCGAAAAGCAGATACCCGAGCAGGCGCAGGAACTCGGGATCAGCGAAGAAGACGTCATCAAGAAGGTGATGTTGAAGGAGACCGTCGACGGGGAATTCACGACGGTCGACGATGTCGCCCGCACGGCGGTGTTTCTCGCCGGGTTCCCCACAAATGCGCTGACCGGGCAATCGATCGTCGTCAGCCATGGGTGGTTTATGCAATAAGTCGATCGCGGCCTGTCATTGCCCCTGCGCACTTCAAAGGATTTTGAGGCACTTGTAGAAAGCCGCCGCCACTTGTCCTGGTACTCAGGGAGTAGTTTTCGGAGTATCGGACAGTATGACATCAAGGCACGTAGCGGCAACAAGAGATGACCCTACGCCAGGACGCCGGCTCGATAAGAGAAGCTAAGTTGCGGTGAGCTTCTGCCAGAGAGAATCGGACATGCGCCTAAGGTCGAGGCAGCTAAGTTGGACGATCCGGTTGGTCAGGTTATGAGAATGGAATTGGGGTAAGCGGACATTCCCGGCGGCCGGAAGCCATGACGTTGACGCGCCCTCATTCTCGTAGATCGGAATGCCGAGACTGAAGCCTGAAGCCCATCATTCTCGCGAGGTCACCGGCGGTGCGCTGCAGATGCCGCGCGGAGCCATATCCAAGGCGACGCGTCTTCGAGAATCTGGATAAACTGCCCCGGGGGTTTCTTTCGCGAAGCAAATCGCGCAGAGTGCTGTTCGTTATTTGTTCGTTATCCATTGCCTGGGGAGTTCGCTTGGCAAGCAGTAGTCAGGCTTCCGAATTCATCTCGACAGAGATTCAACGTGCTGTGCCGGGCCGGCTGCGATCGCTGCTGCTAGGACAGCCTGAGCCTATTCTTTTGCTGGGAGCGGGCGCGTCCATCTCGTCGGGAATCCCGGCTGCAGGCGAAGCTGTGGAGAGGATTGCCAAATGGCGGTGGTGCCTGGACAATGATCGGCTGCCTAATGATCCAAGCGTCCGACGCGCGGACTATTGGCCTTGGCTGACCGGGCAGCCCTGGTTTTCAGCAGACGTCCTCCTGGCGGAGCTATATCCCGACGCGGTCAAAAACCTGCTGAACGTTGCGAACGACCGGCGCGTCTTCTTCGAGGACATGATCCATCCGCCCGTGCATCCCAATCGCGGCTACCGTGGCCTTGCTAACATCTTGCATCAAGGCTGGATATCGACTGTCCTCACGACCAACTTTGACGAATGTATTCAGAAGGCTCGAGTGCTGGTAACACGGCCTCACCATCTGGTGGCGATCAAGACACCTTCAGATATGGTTCGCTTCTCTTCCGCACCGCAAAATCCGCAACTCGTTTATCTGCACGGCTCGGTTGAGCATCTAACTGACAAAAATCTGGCTATCGATGTCCAAGACATGGACAGTGAGATCGTCGAGCGAGTGCGCCCGCTGCTTCGCGACCACCCAATTATCGTTGTGGGCTATCGTGGTGCCGAACCTTCGGTTATGCGTGGCCTCTTCCTCGACAATATCGATTATACTAACAAGTTCTATCACGGGATTTACTGGTGCGTGCTAGACCGAGAGGTCGATGCGACGATGCCACCAATGGTCTCGGAGCTTGCGTCGGCCGTCGGCGGTAATTTCACCAAGGTGCCAATTTCGGGTTTCGACGATCTTTTCGAGATCGAATTATACAATCGATTGGTGGCCGAGGGGGCGCAACCGACCCGCCGCAGCCACGGCTATAGAACGCCTGAGCTGCCGCTCGACATGACTCCGATTAGCGGCGGGCTTCTCGATGGCATCGATCGCGTCCTGCTGTTCACTCGCCTCCGTGAGTATGCCGCTGTTCTCAACAACTGGGCACCGGACTCCTATGAGGAAGACTGGACGCTCCGGATCGCAACCACCTTTAACTTGCTCGTCGCCAAAGACGATGCGACCGTTCCGACGGTGGCGGGTTGGTTATTGTTCTCCAATGATCCGACCCCACTGGTACCCGGTGCATTCGTACGATTCCGCGCGGTCGGGCCCGCGACCTGGCTGCGTCAATGCCTGGGCGAGGACATCGATCTACTGCACGAAGCTGACGAGGAAGGCTCTCTCGTCGAAGTGGAGATCAGCGGCAATCTGTGGTCGCAACTCGACCAACTCACTGAACTGCTATCGCGCGTCAATCGGCAGTTTCGCTTAAAACAGGAGGTGTCGCGGCAGGTTCGCTCCTACAGCCCATTGGCGCTCAAGGAGATGATCGTGAACGCTCTGGTGCATCGGGACTATGCTTGCACCGATCCGGTGGAGATTGTGGTGACTCCCGAGCGGATCGTTACCCGGAGCCCAGGTGGTCTTGTCGATACTGTCGCAGCGCAAATTTACGACCAAGAACTTCAGGCGCTCATCAAGGCCGGCCGGCGCAGCATCAAAGGCTACCGGAATCCGGTCATCTCCGATCTCTTCTATGGTGGCGGCCAGATGGACCATACGGGTTCCGGTCTGTCGGACATGTGGAAGGAGACCATCAACAATAATGGCGACGTGGATTTCGGACCTGAGGATGGGAACAAGGCGTTCACCGTCGAGATCCGGGCACGGCCGGAAGCCGTGGATGACATCACTAATACCGCCATCGCGGATGAATCGCAGGTCACACGCTTCACTACAAACCTTCTACCCATCCGTACGATGCCCAATCGAATCTGGCATGCTGGGACGACCGCGACCTATACGGGGGGGCTGTTTCGCTCCGCTGGCGATCTCCCGGTGCCGCCCGGACACGTGCAGGATGGCCGCTTTTACACGCTTTACGATCTGGAAGGGATCACCGACGCGTTGGTGACACCGTTCGATCCGGGGGACGTCGAGACTGTCACGCCTGAAGAACTCATCGATCTTCCCAACGGGGAAAATATCCTAATCAAGCTCCTCGTCGACGCCGTACTCGGACATTGCCGGGCGCTTGGGATGCAGATCGACTTCAAGCGGAAGCGCGCACATTTCCCGCGTTTTGAGGACGAGCAGGAACGTCGGATCACCTATAAGGCGCGCTACAAGCGGGCCACGAGAACGGTGGTCAAGGTGCGAACCAAGCGGGATTCAGGCGAGGTCTCCTATTACGAGCACAAAGCACTTTCGATCTCCGTCGCGCCTTATGGGGCTGAGTGGTGCGTCATTCTTTCGCCGGGCTACGCTTTCACGCGGAACGGATTCGGCCGGCTGATCGGCAATGAGCTAATAAACAGCCTCTCGACGCGGAGGGCGGCGAAAGACTTCAATTCAAATGTCCACAACGACCTTACTTTCTGGCAAGCCATGTTGGCGGAACAGATGGAGGGGCTATTCTCGCTCCAGCCAGATGTGAGTGATGGGTTATCCCGGTTCGCCCCTAATATCGTCATGAGTAACCAGCTTCCCGGCGGCTCCTTGAACTCCAACGTCTTCGAAGAACTTGCGATTGCCCAAGGCGACTTGGATGAACTCGACGAACTTGACAGGGAGCTCTCGGAGTTGGCCGACATGGTCGAGTTGGACGATTTGCGGGGGTCCGAATTGCCGAGCTTTTCCGAGCGGGTGATCGACGATGACTGACCTGTCACTGTTCGAACTGCGCCCGCCTCCTCTGCAATTCGGTGGGGCAGCATCGACATCCGACCCTAAATCAGGGCTCGACAGCGCAGGACCTTTCGATCTTCGATTTGGGGCTGCTCGGAAGGATGCGATCCATGTCGGTGTTATTGGTCCTGCGGACATGGTCGATAGCGCGCAGAAATGGCTGACCCGTTGCGATGCTGGAATTCCGTCATTCGGCCCAGCTACATCATTGCGACGGCCGTTTCCTGGCTTTTCGGAGGTCTACCGCAAGAAGCTTATCTATTCGGCACACCTTTCCATTGCGCTGACCGAGGCAAACAGCGATCCGATCGAGCTAGCGCTGTCAGTTACCGATGCATTCGTACGCTTTCAGAATATCATAGATCTCTACGATGTGGCTCTCCAGCGCCTCGCTGGGCGAGACGTAAACCGTCCCGATGTTGTGTTGGTCTGTCTACCGCAGAGTGTTCTCGATAAGTGCAGAACGGTAGAGCGCCAAAATACGGAAGCTGAGCGAGAGCGGGCGAAGGCGATCCGGAAAGCACGTGCCAGTCGGCAGACCGATTTCTTCGATCTTCTTGATGAAGTCGAGGAAAGCGAGGACGATTTTCTCAAACGCGATCTGCGACATGCACTCAAGGCCAGAGCCTTGGCCGCGCGGCTGCCGATCCAGATCGTCACACCGCGGCTGCTTGAGGATGGTCCCAAGAGCGAGGATCCCGCCACCCGCGCCTGGAACTTCTCGGTTGGCCTTTATTATAAGGCAGGTGGTGTCCCTTGGCGATTGAGTCCACCAGGACCGGAGACCTGCTTCGTCGGGATAAGCTTCCACCACTATCGCACGAAGCAGCGCCACATCGTGCAATCAAGTTTGGCCCAGGCCTTCTCTAGCGAAGGCGAGGGTTTCGCAATCCGGGGTACGGGCGTGCCAGCCGAGGCAGATCAGCGGTTGAACGTACATCTTTCCGAGGATCAGGCTTATGATCTCGGCATGCGTATCATCGCGGAATACGGGGCGCGTACAGGTCGCTCTCCGCTGCGATTGGTGATCCACAAGACTAGTCAGTTCGACCAAGCGGAGATCAGAGGCTTCCGCGCCGCTCTTGGAGACATTCCTATCGTCAGCCTCGTGACGATGGTGCCAAGTGCATTCCGTCTCGTGCGCTTCGGAATGTACCCACCCAAAGTGGGCACGATCTGCACGGTGAACGGGGCGCGAACCTTCGTCTACACATCTGGCTATATTCCAGAGATCGAAACTTACCCCGGCCCCCACATTCCTCAACCATTTGAGGTGCGTTCAATCGGTCCCGAGGATCCACTGGCAGCGGCGACCGACATATTCAATCTGACGCGAATGAACTGGAACACGGCAGATATCCGCGGGAAATGGCCGGTAACACTGTCATTCGCCCGACGCGTCGGCGGAATTCTTAACGAATACGGAGAGATGGATCCTGACGAAACCTCGTTTCGATATTTTGTTTAGCGAGAATGCAAGATTCCTAGTCGATTGATGGCGTCTAGTAATCGCCGCTGTTAGGTCTGAACCTCAATCGACGGCCAACGTAGGGCGGTCAGTCTCGAAAGCAAGACGCGGGAGCGTGTCTGCTTTCATGTCCATCGTTTCCTCGCCCGTGTGGACACGGAAATTCATGAACACTTCTCGGAGTGTAATACCGTCAGGGAGTTCGGCAGGAGACCGCAGATGACAGACGCGACAGCTGCGGACGCCCCATCTCATTCAATCGAGGAAGGCAAACGCTGGTCAATCTGGATCGATATTGAAGGTTTCAGCACGCTTTGGGGCCGTGAAAACAAGGCAGTTCTCGGCCTGACCGCGCTTATGGAAGGCATCTATCGCATCGGGAACCAAGTCTATCGTGGCGATGGGGACCGCTTCTTCGCTCACCAGTTCGGCGACGGCTTCATCATCGTCGCAGATTTTCATGAACCTGGGCTCGATCGATGTGCCGCGATCGCCGTCTCGCTTATGCGCCACGTTTCCCGAACTGGTTGCCTCGCACGTGCCGCCATCGCAGAGGGCGAGTTCGCCGACATCTCTGGCCTTTGGCCCAAAGTGATCCGGGAAGCCGGCGTGCGCGACGGTTCCGACGATTGCGTGGCGCTCGGCAGCGGAGTCATGACGCTCCTGCCAGTCATGGGCACCGCTCTAATTGCGGCCAACAAACTTGACGCGAAGAACCCCGTCAAAGGATCGATTCTGACCATCGCGACCGCCAACGCCGCGCGCATATCTCCATCCTTCCAGCGCAAGGAAGTCGCGGAAGACAGGCGCCTCACGATTATCGACTGGGTTCATTCCGAGCATGGCCTCATCGATCAAATCTGGACCACCGCCGGCATCGGCCGACTGACATGCGAGATAGGGCAGGCCGTCCGGGATTATGTCATCGCCGAAAAACCCCCGCCAGCCTGGGTCGAAGGAACCCACCGTTACAACAGTGTCCGCTGATGATCTGCTAATCGCGAGTGGCTGCGCTCCGCATCCCGTCAACTGTAATCACTAGTCCAGGATCGAGGATGCGAGCAGATCGCCAGTAACCGGGAGCCGCGCCTCATCGCCAGATAAAGATTGGCTGCATCAGGTTTATCGGCGCCCAGAATCACCGCAACATCGACCTCAACCAACACGTAAACCGTCAGCGCTTAGGAAACGCGTTATAGGCCGGCTCGTACTTGGGGCTGAAGGCGCTGACGCACCTGTTCATAGACTCCGATGGCGCCGGGCATGGCTATGCTGATCGCGAGGCCAAACGGAATGGGATCGTCAACGACTCCACCTTGATCGGGATCGCGCTGGATTGTTATTACGATGCTGTGATCGGGGCCTACGACAGGTGCACGGTCGCCACGCCAACAGCGCGTGAAGAGCGTGCCGCGATTTGTCTGGTTGCTATCGGGCTGATCTCCATGGGCGCGGACCGCTAGGTCCCCGAGACCGGCCGGTTCCAAGATCTTCAACCGGCATGTTCGATAACGCTTACGCCCCGGTGAAACCGGCGTGAACCACGCCAAGGTTGCTGAAAGCGAGTGAAGCCGAGCCTGCCCCGCAATGGCTTGAGGAATCGGAACCGAGACGTTGACCACTCGCTCGGGCATGAGCGTGCCAGCTGCCCAGAACGTTGCACGGTCCTCGGCGCAAGCGACTGCCTCATCCGCGTCTACCCAACCAAAGCCCAGAAAGCGCCGGATATTATCCTTTTGTCGCACATGCTGACGTCCATCCGCAGGGCCGAGGACCTCGCGAATGAGCGCTGCGGACTCTCCCGGCCAGTGGGCCGGGTGCACAAGCAAGGCTTTGAGCAGGACTGCGCGTTGATGATGCGTTAGGCCGGTAAACACATCGCCATAGGTCGCCTCGAGCGCGTCGTGGATCCGATGACATGTGCGGGTCGCAAGCGCAGTCGCCGCACTCGTTCCGCAGGTGAAGGTTTCCGAGTTTTCCCGGCCCGCGGTCGGCGGTCCAGCGACCTTGAGACCGGCGGCGCGCGATGGCCCAACCGGTTGAACATCGATATGGTCGTGATTGCGTACAACCATTACATGTTCCCGGCTTCCGGGCATGAGGATGTCGGGTTTGACCGAGCGAGCGAAGCCCGGTCCTAAAGTGCTCGACGGGTTTGCAAGTCGGTGGTCCGGGAACGGATCGACATTGACGCGAGCGGCGGTCCGGGCTGCCGGTTCGATCGCATCTTCATTGCATGCTCCTACGGTGATGCCGTTCACGGTCTCAGCCGGGGCGAACAGACGACGATCCGCGACGATCGCACCCAAGGCGCTGATGACGGCGACTGCACGATCGCGAGGGTTAGCGTCTTCGAGCGCAGCGCGGCTGATGAAATCGGGTACGGCGAACGGGTCAGTCGAGTTGCCGGCGCTGACTAGAAAGAGGACGCCGAACCGATAGGCGAGCCGGTCAAGCAATCTCGCCCAAGCCGAAAGCTGACCATGAAACGGGCGTCGGCGATTGCCGAGCGAGAGGTTAACCAGAATGACATTGGGGGCAGTCGGTGCGTCTCCGGTTTTCATCCGCATGAGCGCAAGATAGATCAAGTCGACAACCAGACGGTCCTCGGGAAACGCGTCGCGATCGCCCAGCACCGGCACAACATGTACTCGCCTCGGGAGAGGGGCTTCGCGACGATTGCGGTCACCATGAACGATAAGCGATGCCATCGCTGTACCATGCGTACGGTTGGCGACGAGCGCCCCAGGCTCGAGGTCGAAAGCATCGTCGAGCGCCAGGTGTCGAGCAAGCAAGGGGTGAGCAGCGACGGGAACGCCGTCCAGCAGTGCCAAAATAGGCTCTCCCAGCGGCGCATCGCCAGCGGCGGCCACCGCAGCCGGTTCGGCGTCCGCTGTCTCGATGCCGGTCGCCACGCTCTGCGGGCGAATATGCATCACCGGTTCCAACCCGGCGATACCCTCGATGCTCTGATCGATGATTTGTCGAACCTCCCATACCGGTAGGTCGACCAGCAACGCATGGTAGGCGATATCGTCAATGCGAGCGCGCGAGACCATGCGACCCCCGCGCGCAACGATTGCTGCCCGCACCTCATCCTCGCTACGGGCTCCAGCCGCGGCATTGACGCGGAAGATGAGTTCGATCTCCAAGCGGACAAGCTCCGCTTCGTCTCGACCTTCGATCTCCTCGGCAAGCTGTGACGCATCGATGGGCTGAACGCGATCCTGCGGTCCCCATGGACGAAGGTCGCGAAGAGTCTGGAAGACATCGCGCCAAGGCGTCTCACCGAAGACCAGTTGCCCACGTTGCCACCGGCGCCAAAGCGATTCGAGCTGCCGCAACGCTTCGACGTCCGGCATCAGCAAATAGGCAACAGGCTCCTTGTCTTCCTCATCGGCGGAAAGCTCTTCCTCGTCGACGAGTTCGAGACCAGGCACCCGCTGGATTGCGTTGGCGAACGCATTGATGGCACCGCGCACTTCAAATACGAGGAGCCGTTCGGGCGCGAGCGCCGTTGGATCGGCACGAAGCTCAAGGGCATTGCCTCCTCGCTCCAAAACTTGCGCGAGGCGAGTAAACTTGGGCCCGATGGCGCCGCGCTGACGAGCGTTATCGAACGGCTCGGGACGGGGCATTGCTCTTGGCACCCCGATGGTGCGGGGCCGGTCAGCTTGAGGAATCAGCCTCAGTAGCGGTTTGGTCGGGTCGGTCGGCATTTAGCGATTCAGGCGTTACGCGCGACGACCATAGGCCCAATTCCAGTCGCAAGGCGTCATCAATCCCGAACTCTCCCAGACCTAAGATTTGCCGGCGCCGAACATTCTGACAGAAGTCGAGCGCCTCGGCATAGCTTACCTTACCGAGTTTGCCTGCAATTCGCGATGTCTGCAATCGCGGTCGTTCTGGCCAATGCTCAAGAATCTTATCCAAAAAGGTGGCGATCATCTTTCGATCTGGTGACGGAAAGGACAGCCGCATTTGGAATCGGCGCCAAACGGCACTGTCGAGAAGCTCGCTATGGTTGGTTGCCGCAATCACGAGGACGTAGCTCGGAAGTTGATCGAGCTGCTGCAGGAGAAACGATACGACACGCTTGATTTCGCCGGTCTCGTGTGTGTCGCCCCGCTCCTTGCCGATCGCGTCGAACTCGTCGAAAAATAGAACGACTGGCTGGGTGCGAACATAGTCGAAGAGCCGACGCAGTCGGGCATTGGTCTCGCCGAGATAGCTACCGATCAACGCATCGTATCGGACGACGAAGAAGGGCAAAGCCAGTGCTTCGGCGACCCCTTCGGCAAAGGAGGTCTTTCCGTTGCCGGGTGGCCCGGAAAGCAAAATGCGGTGGCGGGGCTCATAACCATGCGCGCGCAGGACGTCGGCGCGAGAATGTTCCTCAACCAGCTGGCGCCCACTCTCACGCGCCGGGAGTGGGAGCATCAGGTCGTCCAACTGGATCCGAGGTTCGAGTTCGAGGATCGTATCGCGCCCGTGGTTGGGCGCGGTATGCGGCTGCGAAGTGCTTAGTGCTGGCGGGGTAATTGGCACAGCGGACAAAGCACGCTGTAGTCGATCGGCGACGATGTGGTGCTTTTTTGCGCGCTCGTCAGCCATTAGCGCTTCGGCGGTAGTCCGCAGCATCTCTCGATCGCCGACGGCGCCAGCGCGTACAAGAGACACAATCAAATCGCTGCGAGCCATAGGCTAAACCAACTCACCCCCTAGTGTGAATCGCCTCATGGCGATTCGGCACCCTATCAATGTCGGTGTAATATGTCCTGCAGCATCCCGCAAAACACGCCGAGTCGAATCGGTTTCGCGCCGGAGCGAATCCGGAGCTTGTGACGTCTTCGAGATGGGTTACGCAAGGGACGAGACTCCCTGCCGCCTTTGGCCAGGCCGAGTTGGTGCTGGATCGAACATGGGTTCTCGATGCTGATGGTTATTTCTGCCGAGGTGTCAGCAATAAGCCCGCTGCCGTCATCGGCGAATGCCTGAATGCAGGGCAGCCTTTAGCGAGCTAATCCGAAGCCGGGAATGACGGTTATTCAGGCGGTCGTGGACATGGCGTCTGTGCTTTCCGGAGCCGGCGGCTTCCGACCATGTGACGAACTGCACCAAAGCGGCTGCCTTTGCCGAAACCCGCTATTCCCGCTTCATTGAAATGACTCGATCATCGTGTGAAGTATTTTCGCGCAGACCAATTTGGTGCGGCGCAAATTCCGCAGCAAGCGGAAACAGCGAACACTATCGTACCAGAAAGGTCGTCGGAGCGGACCGGTGCAGATCATTTTCGCAACGCTATCGATCTGCTACAGAGACTGTTGAATATGGGGGCGGGGTATGGCGGAGTTCAGCGAGGAAGACGCTCAAGAAGCCAGCGGGATTGTCGAAGGCCTGCTCGATGGCGGCTTCAGGGAATGGCGGGTGGCGGAGGGCGTCTCGATTGTCGATGTCGAGGCACATGCCCGCGAATTCAACGAGGATCTCCTGGTCCTTGAAAAAATCGGCGAGTTGGTCCCCTGCCTGCAGCTTGCCGAGGTAGGGCCGGTCCCGGTTTCACTCAGCGCGATCGCCTCGCCCCTACCGTTTCGTCGCCTGTCCCGAATGTTCCCGCGCGACTTCATCTATGACGATCTTGCCTATCGCGTGCGCAGGTTGGAGGACGAGACTACCTTCCTTTCGGTACCTGAGGCGCGCTCCACATTCCTGCGCAATGCCGTGAATTTTCTTGCCAACCGGATCGCGAGCGTCCGTCAATGGCGGGAAAATCGGGCTGATGCGGGAATGCGCGCAAGCCTCAGTATGGCGCAATACCGCGGCGGGGCGCGCATGACGTTGCCGGGATGCGCCTTCGAGGTGACGACCGACACCGACCATCTGAACGTTTATTGGTCCGGCGCATATTATATTGCGCCCAATTATTTCGGCCATCCGACATCACCCGCGACGGGCACGTTGCAGTCGGGCACCTACGTGTTCGGGGTCAAGGGAGGCGCGTATGGATCGCAAGTTCATTGGGACACGGCATCGGTCGTGACGCTGCCCGGTCAGCCGGCCGTCCACCTCCATTATTGAAGGCGATCCCATGGACCTTGGAAAATATGGGCCATTTGCCGAGACCATCGCGATCGCAGGGTGCCTGCTCGCGGTGTTCAGCTTCCTGCTGCTAAAGATGGTCGGCAAGGTCAGCAACTGGACGTACCTGATTGAGGACACGCCTCCCTTCATCGTGACGCTGGCAGTCCGCGCGATCGCGATCGGCCTGATCGCGGCGACATTCCTGACGATCAGCAAGGAAAATGCACAATTTTTCCAATGGGTAGCGGTCGGCTTCGGGGCCGCAACCATGCTTTTCGTCATCCTGTTCGACGGATTGAGGCGAAAGCGCACCTGCAAGATACCCGAAGTCGGCGTCGACGGTCGCCAGAAGAAGAGCTGGTTCGGCAAGCTGCAGTCGCGCACGGTCGTCATCGGGTCTGTGAGCCGCATGCGAACTGAGGCACGCACCGCCTTCGAGGCCCGTTCCGGCCTTTCCGTTGAGAAGTTCATGAGCGGCTACGGTCATAACGAGGTCAACAACCCGAAGGCGATCTGGGACGCCGACTATCTCGCCGGAATTGCTCAACGCATGACCATGCTGTTGATGGGCGTGCTACTGTGTGCGGTCATGACGTTGTATCTCGCCGCCGCCTCGATCGAAGTCCGCCAGCGTGATCAATCCGGCCCGGCAAAGATCACGCCGGCTGATTCGCCTGCAACGAATCCGCTCGGGGCCGCCGCTTCCTGACCAGAAGACGACCTCACAACGTGCTGGCGGCCTTACTTACCTACGCCGCAGATCGATCAAGGCAGTAATGCCCAGTCACTTGGACAGACGACCCAATAGCCACCTGTTTGCAACCACCACTTTCTGTCATTCGAAGATACCGGTCGGGCAACGGCTGGATGTCGGCGTCTGACCCAACTGGCCATTCGACGCAGTGCGTTGGAACGGCAGCAAAGTTGCAACGCCGGTCGATAGCTATCCCGCCGCAGGCTGATGAACGAAGGGCAGATTTCAGGGAACCGTTTAGAGCGGTACAGTGGCCGCTTTGTTCGCGGGAACGACAGGAGCATCCAAGAGGCAACCAACGCTCAGCTCAACGCGATGGTTCTACGCTAACGCACGCCAGAATCGCCATTAGCTCGCCCCGGGCTGCTTACATAGTGCTTACACGGGCGTAGATTGAAGTCGTGTAAGCAAAATATCGACCGTTTGGAAGGACGTAAATCGTTGATTTTATTGAGAAAACTGGAGCGGGCGAAGGGATTCGAACCCTCGACCCCAACCTTGGCAAGGTTGTGCTCTACCCCTGAGCTACGCCCGCTCTGGCGGCTGGCGACCGTGGGTGCCAGCGGGTGAGGCGGGCGATTAGCACCGGCTTTTGGAGTCGGCAAGCCCCCAATATCGCTTTTCTGCGCGATTGTCCTCGCGGGGTTGGCATCGGCGTGGCAAATCCCACATAAGCGGCTGGACCGAGTCTTTTTCGCCGAGGCGGAAGGCGGCTCCCGGACGCCTCCCCGGCGAAGGGCGGCGCGCCGGTGCCGGACGCGAACACAGGAAACAGGAGCACAGGACGTGGCCACATTGGGGCTGAACCCGCAGGAAAAGGAAGCCGTCGAGGCCTTCCGCCGCGACGTTGTCGAACCGTCGATGACGAAACTCGTGATCCTCGATTTCTGGGCCGAATGGTGCGGGCCGTGCAAGCAGCTCGCGCCCGTGCTCGAAAAGATCGCGGCCGACTATGCCGACAAGGGCGTCGTGCTCGCGAAGGTCGACGTCGACGCGAACGGCTTCATAGCCAGCCAGTTTCAGGTCCAGTCGATCCCGACCGTCTATGCGATCTTTCAGGGCCAGCCGGTCGCGAACCTGACCAACGCGCGCAGCGAAAGCCAGTTGAAGGCGATCCTCGACCAGCTGCTCGCGCAGCTGCCGGTCGAGAGCGAGGCGAAGGATCTTGCAGTCGAGATCGCGCCGCTGATCGAGATGGGCGAAGCGGTGCTCGCCGAGGGCGACGGCGCGCGCGCCGCGGGCATTTTCACGCAGATTCTCGACATGGCGCCCGACAATGCCGCGGCGCATGGCGGGCTGGTGCGCGCATTGCTCGCTGCGGGCGAGGCCGATGCCGCGCAGGCGGCGCTCGACGCGGTGCCCGCCGAAATCGCGAACGACCCGGCAATCGCGCAGGCGAAGAGCGCGCTCGCGCTCGCCGCCGATGCGCCGGGCGAAGGCGAACTCGCCGCGCTCGAAGCCGCGGTCGCGGCCGACGCGAACGACCCGCGGGCGCGCTTCGACCTTGCGGTCGCACAGATCGGCGCGGGCCGGCGCGACGCCGCGGCCGACAATCTGCTCCGCATCGTCGAGGCCGACCGCGACTGGAACGAGGGCGCGGCGCGCGCCAAGCTGCTCGAACTGTTCGAGGCGGTCGGGCTCGAGGACCCGTGGGTTGCGGCGCAGCGCCGCCGCCTGTCGTTGATCCTGTTCGGGTGAGGCATTGCGGCCCGTGGGAACCGATGCGCCTTTGACCATTCAGCGGATCGCGATCTTTCCGCTTCCCGGCGCGGTGCTGTTCCCGGGGCTGCACCTGCCGCTCCATATTTTCGAGCCGCGCTATACGGCGATGGTGCAGGAGGTGCTCGCGCGCGACCGGCAGATCGGGATGATCCAGCCGCGCCAGATCGCCGGCGAAGAGGATCGCGAACCCCCCGCGCTCTACGACGTCGGCTGCGTCGGGCGGATCGTCGATGTCGAAGCGCTCGACGAAGGGCGCTTCAACCTCGTGCTCGAAGGGGTTGCGCGCTTTCGCGTGCGGCGCGAACTCGACGTCACCACCCCTTTCCGCCAGGTCGAGGCCGAAATCGAGCCCGAGACCGACGCGGATGCGGTGCTGTCGAGCATCGAGCGCGCGAGCGTCGAGCGCGAAGCGAAGCGCTTCGCGGCGCGGCAGGGCTATGTCGTCGATTGGGAGTCGGTCGGCCAGCTCGACGACGAAACGCTGATCAACGGCATCGCGCAGGTCGCGCCCTTCGACGCCGCGGCGAAGCAGGCGCTGCTCGAAACGCGCTCGATCGACGCGCGCGCCGAGCTGGTCGTGCAGATGATGCAATTCTTCGGCCGCTTCGACAGCGACGACGGCCGCGCAACGTTGCAATAGGACCGCCGGCCAGATCAGTGGTCTTTTCCGCAGGAGTGGAAGGCCATGCGCCACGCCGCCCTGGAAACGCGCCTTTCTTTGTGCCTTCGTGTCTTTGTGCGAGAAAAAATATTTCACACAAAGGCACGAAGTCACAAAGAAGGCACATTTTGTACGACCGCTCTCGCTCCCGAAGGAATCTGGCCTAATGCGCCGTCGTCCCCGCGTGCCGCGCGATGTCGGCGAGCGCGCGGCGGACGATATGGCGGTCGGCCTCGCACAACCGCGCCGTGACCGCCTCGACGTCGAGGAGCTGGTGGCGGACGAGCGCGCCCTCGGTGGCAAGCCTGCTGCGGCGGCCCTCCCTGTCTGTCGAGCGAATGGTCGCGCCGCGCCGCGCCGCCCATTCGGCGATCAGCCGATCGGCGCAGCGCGCGGCGAGGCGATCCGACGCCCGCGCCTCGGTTGCGGCCAGCGCCTCGGGATCGGCAAGCCACTCGTCGGCCCCTGCGTCGCATAGGGCATCGAGCGACACCGGCGCGCCGCCGTGGAGCTTTTGAGCGAGCGCCTGCAATTCGGCGCGGATCTGCCAGTTCATGAAGGTCGTGAAGCGCGCGCGCGACGCGTCATAGCGTTCGGTGGCGCGGTGGAGCGCGATCGCGCCGGCCTGCCCGGCATCGTCGAGATGGTCCGACAGGCCGTAGCGGCGCGCGAAATAGCGGATGGTGGGTGCGGCGAGCTCAGCGAGGCGGGCAAAGGCGCGGTCGGCGCGTGCGCTGGCCCTTGCACCGGGTTTCGCCTCTTGCGCGGTGCGCGCTGCAAGCAATTCGGTCACCGCCTCTTCGAGGGCGTCACTCCGTGCGGACATGGTCCCGTCCCGTCTTGGCGCGGCGTCGGGGCCGCATCGAAGCGATAGGATGCGGGGCTTAGCGAGACCCGCAATCCGGGCTAAGTAGGAATACCTAGATTTCCGCGCCCGCGAGCAAGCGCGGCAGGTCTCCCGCTTCGCCGCGTGCCTCGTCCATGAAGAAGCGCTTGAGCGCCGGCATCCGCTGCACCGCGCCGAGCCCCGCGCGGCGCACCGCCGACGCGGTGCGGCCGGGAATGCCGAACAGGCGGGTGAGGCCGTCGGTCGCCAGACTGACCATCAGATTGTCGAGCCCGCGCCAGCGCTGGTAGCGCACGAGGAGCGCGGCGTCGCCGAGATCGAGCCCGAGCCGGGCACCCTCGACCAGCACTTCGGTGAGCGCCGCGACGTCGCGCAGGCCGAGGTTGAGGCCCTGTCCGGCGATGGGATGAATGCCGTGCGCGGCATCGCCGACGAGCGCGACCCGGTCGCCGACGATCTGCGCGCTGTGATGAAAGCCGAGCGGATAGGTCATGCGCGGCGCGACCAGCTGCATCGCGCCGAGCACCCCGCCGGCGCGCTTTTCGAGCTCGGCGGTGAAGCCGCGCATCCCGAGCTTGGCAAAGCCCGGGCCGTCCTTTTCGGACACCGTCCACACGAAGGCCGAGCGATGACGCCCCGCCTCGTCGTCGACGAGCGGGAGCAGCGCGAACGGCCCCGACGGGAAGAAGATTTCGTGCGCGACATGGCCGTGCGGCCGCTCGTGCGCGACCGCGCCGATCATCGCATGATGATGATAGGACCAGTTGGCGATCGCGAACCCCATCGCTTCGCGCGTCGGCGAGCCGCGCCCCTCGGCGACGATCAGCAGCGGCGCCGCGAGCACCGTCCCGCCGGCGAGGGTCAGCGTAACCCCATGCGCGTCGATGTCGCGCCGGGTGACCTTCGCCGGCATACACAGGCGCACGAGCGGCGCGTCCGCCACCGCGGCGGCGAGCGCAAGGCGAAGCTGCCGGTTCTCGACCATCGTGCCGAGCGCGGGCGCATCGTCGGCGGCGGCGAAATCGAGTTCGCCAGACTGGCCGCCGTCGCTGACCTTGATCGCGCGGATCGGACAGCCTTGCGGTTCAAGGCGCTCGGCCAGCCCGATGACCCCGAACATCTGCCACACCGCGCTCGCGATCGCCGACGCGCGGCCGTCGAAGCCCGGGGCGATCGTCCGGGTCGGATCGGCGGGATCGACGATCAGGCTCGACAACCCATGATGCGCGAGCGCGAGCGCAAGCGTCTGGCCGACGAGGCCGCCACCCGAAATCAGGACATCGCTGCGCAGCGTTTCGCTCATGATGCCGCTCTAGTCTGCCGCGCGGCGCGTGGAAAGGGCTTCGCGTAGCCGCGCCGTGAGCGCAGCGATGCCACGGCGACATCAGCGGTGGTGAACCGCCGTTCCCCATCTTCGTTATAAGACGCAGAATCTCGCCTATCGGTCGCGTCCCGGTATCCGCTCTGCTCATGGAAGGACGGGGTCCGCTTGACGGCGAGTCCGGCGCGTGCGCATATCGGGGCGCATAATCAGTGAAGGACCGGGTTTTCGCATGGCAAGTCGCAAGACCGCGACCGCAAAGGCCGATTGGCGCACCGTTTTCCGCCAGAGCATCGCGCGATCGCTGGTGATCGCCGCGGCGGCGGCGCTCGGCCTGTTCACGCTGTTTCTGGCTCTAGCACTAATCACCTATCATAGCACAGACCCATCTCTGAACGACGCTAGCGGATCGACAGCCAACTTAATGGGCCGACCCGGAGCGTCGCTCGTTGAACTCGGCTTTCTGATAGCGGGTTTACCCATCGCGCTGGTGCTACCTCTACTCGCTATCATGTCATGGCGGCTATGGACCGCGAATCCGCAACCCTATTGGAAGCGTCAGCTAGCCTATTGCTTTGCCGGCATCTTACTTGTCGCAACCGGGATGCAGCTATGGGCGCAGGACGAAAAAACGCCCTTTACCGCTGGGTTTGGAGGCGTCTTTGCCCAGGCCCTCGGGCTGCGCGTATTGGATCCGCTTATTGAGCGCGCGGGCGATCCCGCCGCGGCCTTGATCCGCATCGCAGCCATCCTGCTGCTCGTCGGAATCGGCCTTTGGCTCGCCTATCGCGCGCTGCGGCTCGAAAAAGGCTGGGCATCGCGCTTCAAGCTGCCAGCGGTCGAGGGCGGCCGTGTTGCCGAACCCGCGCGGGTGGCAAGCGATGGTGCAAAGGCGCCGAACCTGATGGACCGCGTCGTCCGGCCACGCGCCCTCGCCGAACCCAGCGACCGCGCGCCACCCGAAATCGCCGATCCGGTACAGCGGAGCGCGCCGTCGAAGCCCCGCCCCAAGCCGCAAAGCGAGCTGTTCACCCATTATCAGCTGCCCTCGATCGACCTCTTGAACCCGCCGGTCGAAACGCCCGCGGGACAGATCGACAAGGCGGGGCTCGAACGCAATGCGCGCCTGCTCGAATCGGTGCTCGAGGATTTTCAGGTCAAGGGCGTCGTCACCGCGGTGCGCCCCGGCCCCGTCGTCACCATGTACGAGCTCGAACCCGCCCCGGGGACGAAGGCGAGCCGCGTCTCGAACCTCGCCGACGACATCGCGCGCAACATGTCGGCGCTCTCGGCGCGCATCGCGCCGATTCCGGGGCGCACCGTGATCGGCATCGAACTGCCCAACGCGCAGCGCGAGCCCGTGGTGCTGCACGAAATGATCGGCAGCCAGCTGTTCCAGGACCAGACCGGCGCGCTGCCGATCATCCTCGGCAAGAATATCAGCGGCGATCCGGTCATCGCCGACCTTGCGCCGATGCCGCACCTGCTGATCGCGGGCACCACCGGCTCGGGCAAGTCGGTGGGTCTCAATGCGATGATCCTCTCGCTCCTCTATCGCCTCGGCCCCGACCAGGTGAAGATGATCATGATCGACCCCAAGATGCTCGAACTCAGCGTCTATGACGGCATCCCGCACCTGCTCGCGCCCGTGGTCACCGAGCCGAAGAAGGCGGTGCGGTCGCTGAAATGGGCGGTCGAACAGATGGAGGACCGCTACCGGATGATGTCGTCGCTGTCGGTCCGCAACCTCGCGGGCTACAACGACAAGGTGCGCGGCGCGCTCGCCAAGGGCAAGTCGCTCGGCCGCCGCGTCCAGACCGGCTATGATCCCGAGACCGGCCAGCCGGTCTATGAGGAGGAGACGCTCGACTATCAGCCGCTGCCGCAGATCGTCGTCGTCGTCGACGAGCTCGCCGACCTGATGATGACCGCGGGCAAGGAGGTCGAATTCCTGATCCAGCGCCTCGCGCAAAAGGCGCGTGCGGCGGGCATCCACCTGATCCTTGCGACGCAGCGCCCCTCGGTCGACGTCATCACCGGCGTCATCAAGGCGAATTTGCCGACGCGCATCAGCTTTCACGTCACCTCGAAGATCGACAGCCGCACGATCCTCGGCGAAGGCGGCGCCGAACAGCTGCTCGGCAAGGGCGACATGCTCTATGTCCCGGGCGGCAAGCAGATCACGCGCATCCACGGCCCCTTCGTGTCCGACGACGAGGTGCGCAAGGTCGCCGATCACTGGCGCACCCAGGGCCAGCCCGACTATGTCGAGAGCGTCACCGAAGAGCCCGAGGACGGCGGCTTCGCGATGGAAGGCGCGCCCGCGGGCGGCGACAGCGCCGAGGACCGCATGTATGCGAAGGCGTGCCAGATCGTCGCCGAAAGCCAGAAAGCCTCGACGAGCTGGCTGCAAAGGCAATTGCGGATCGGCTACAACAGCGCCGCGCGCCTGATCGAGCGGATGGAGGACGAAGGGCTGGTGAGCCCGCCCAATCATGTCGGCCGCCGCGACGTGCTGACCGACCAATATGGCCAGCCGCGGTGACGGGGCCTTTGGGGCCGGACGACAAGGCGCAACGCCTCTTTCCTCGTCATCCCGGCGCAGGCCGGGATCCCGCCGTTGCACCATGAAGCGGGGGTGAGATCCCGGCCTGCGCCGGGATGACGGAGAGATGAAACGCCAGTTCAGGACGCGTTCAACGCTCGCTTGCGATGAATGAACCGACGAAAGAAGAATGAGAGCCAGATGAGTTTCAACAAGACCCTAACCCGCGCCGCGGCGTGGGCGCTCGCGCCGCTCGCCGCGGCGGGCGCCGCGCTCGCCGCGCCCGCAACCGCGCAGACCTCGAACACGCTCGCCGCAGTGCAGGCGCATCTGCGCTCGACCAGCTCGATGGTCGCCGACTTTGTGCAGACCGACCGCAACGGCCAGCGCCTGTCGGGCACGCTGACGCTCAAGCGCCCCGGCAAGATCCGCTTCCAATATCAAAAGGGCGTGCCGCTCCTCATCGTCGGCGACGGCAGCCGGCTGACGCTGATCGACTATGAGGTGAAGCAGGTGCAGAGCTGGCCGGTAAAGAATTCGCCGCTCGGCGTGCTGCTCGACCCCGAGCGCGACATTTCGCGCTACGCAAAGCTGATCCCCACCGGCAGCGACGATGTGCTGAGCGTCGAGGTCAAGGACCCGAAGCGCCCCGAATATGGCACGATCACGATGGTCTTCGTCCGCGACGCGTCGGCGCCCGCCGGGCTGCGGCTGCGCGGCTGGGTTGCGCTCGATTCGCAGAACAACCGGACGCGGATCGACCTTTCGAGCCAGAAATTCAACGTGCCGGTCGCCGATTCGACCTTCCGCTGGACCGACCCGCGGCCCAAGACGCGCCGCTGAGTTTTTCGCGCCATCATCGCGCCGTTGCGGCCCGCCTTCCCAAGTGGGATGGCGGGCCGTTCTTCGACGAACGGCATTGCAGCGCGGACGAACGACATTTCGCCCCGCGATGGCACGTTTTTGTTCAGCTTGGCGACAGGGAATATCGCCTATTCCAACCCTCGAAGGCGCCGACACGGCCCCCGGATTTGGGTTTCCCCCTGTTGCCCCACCGGGCTGCCAGGCACCTTCTTTCAAGAGCGTGACGAACGCTGACCTTGAGCCCCCGTTCCACCGCCCCTGGGACGGGGGTTTATGATTCGGGCGATCCGACCGACCATGAACCGTCGCCCCAGCGAAAGCTGGGGCCGTCGTCCTCTTGTCGCAGCGCTGGAAGAACAGGCCGATAGCGGCCCCAGCTTTCGCTGGGGCGACGGCCGGTATCGTCCGCTTCCCGCCATTCTCCCACGGCAGCGCCATTGCGAAGGCCGGCGGCCGCCGATAGAGCCATTGCCATGACACGCACCAGCATCGCTTCGTGGAACATCAACAGCGTCCGCGCCCGCATCGGCATCGTCGAGAAGTTCCTGCGCGAAGAGGCGCCCGACATCCTGTGCCTGCAGGAAACCAAGGTCGAATGCGGGCTTTTCCCGAAAAAGATGTTCGAGGAGCTGGGCTATACCCACATCGTCACCAACGGCCAGCGGATGCACCATGGCGTCGCGATCGTCAGCCGGCTGCCGCTCGCCGAGGTGCGCAAATATGACTGGCAGGCGAATGGCGAGGCGCGGCACATCGGGGTGACGCTGCCGTCGGGGGTGCGGCTCGACAATGTCTATATCCCGGCGGGCGGCGACATTCCCGACCGCGATCTCAACCCCAAATTCGGCCAGAAGCTCGACTTCCTCGGCCGCATGACCGAATGGTCGAGCGCGCTGAACGGCGCGCCGACGGTGCTGACGGGCGATTTCAACGTCGCGCCGCTCGAAAGCGACGTGTGGAATCACAAGGCGCTGCTCGACGTCGTCAGCCACACGCCCATCGAGGTCGAAACGCTCGCGAAATTGCAGGCGGCGTCGGACTGGGTCGACCTCGGCCGCCATTTCGTCGCCGCACCCGAACCGCTCTATACCTGGTGGAGTTACCGTGCGAAGGACTGGCTCGCGTCGAACCGAGGCCGCCGGCTCGACCATATGTGGGTGACCCCCGACCTTCACGAGCGCGCGCACGCGCATCGCGTCGTCCAGCCCGCGCGCGGCTGGGAACGCCCGTCGGATCATATCCCGCTGGTGACGGAGTTCACCTTTTGAGCGAGACGCCGAGCGATCCCGCGGCGCGGCGTGCCGCGCGCGCGATCGACGCGCTGCGGCGCGGCTGGGCGCTGCGCATTACCGGCGCCGACGGCGCGCTCGACCTGATCGCGGTCGAAAGCGCGCGCGACGCGGCGCTCGCCGGTTTCGCGAGCGGCGACATATTGCTCTCGGGCGAGCGCGCGGTGACGCTCAAGCTCACCAACCAGCGCCCCGCAGCCACGCCGGGGCCGGTGCGAATCGCGGGCGCGGCGGAGAGCGTCGCGGCGGCGCTTGCGATCGCCGACCCCGCGCTCGATCTCGCCAATCCGCTCAAGGGCCCATTCCGCACCGTCGCGACCGGCGGCGAGGCGGCGGCCGCGGCGGCGATGACGATGGCGCGCCACGCGGGGCTGCTCCCGGCCTTTTTCGTGCGCGACGCGTCGGGCGAGGCCGAGACCGAGTGTTCGGCGGGCGATGTTGCGGCGCTGCTCGACCCGGCGCGGCTCGAGATCGCGGCGCGCGCCCGGCTGCCCGTCGAAGCGAGCGAAAGCGCCGAGATCGTCGCCTTCCGCTCGCCCGAGGAGGCGTCGGACCATGTCGCGCTGCTGATCGGCAAGCGCGACGCGAACCCGCCCGTCGTGCGGCTGCACAGCGAATGCCTGACCGGCGACGTGCTCGGCAGCCTCAAATGCGATTGCGGGCCGCAGCTCCATGCCGCGCTTCACGCGATGGCCGGCGCGCCGTGGGGGGTGCTGCTCTATTTGAGGCAAGAGGGGCGCGGGATCGGCCTCGTCAACAAGCTGCGCGCCTATGCGCTGCAGGATCAGGGCTATGACACGGTCGATGCCAATTTGCGCCTCGGTTTTCCGGTCGAGGCGCGCGATTTCGCGATCGCCGCACGGATGCTCGAGCTGCTCCACGTCCCGCGCATCCGGTTGATGACCAACAACCCCGAAAAGGTCGCGCGGCTGGAAAAGGAGGGCGTCGAAGTGGTCGAGCGCTTACCGCTCGCGCTGCCGGCCAATCCGCACAACGAACGCTATCTCGCGACGAAGCGCGACCGGACGGGGCATCAGCTCTGACCGCGAGGTCGCTATTTCGACTCGCACAAAGGCACGAAGCCACAAAGACCATACCCCACCGTTTGGGGAATCTTTGTGGCTTCGTGCCTTTGTGCGAGTCAATTCAATGCACGAACCTTGCCACCACGTCGCGGTAGCTGCGGCTGACCTTCACCTGCGCGCCCGATCCGAGGACGAGGAAGCATTCGCCGTTGGTGTGCGGCTTGACCTGCTTGACCTGCGACAGATTGACGATCGTCGAGCGGTGGACGCGCTGGAAATTCCGCGGGTCGAGCCGCTTTTCCAGATCCTTCATCGTCTCGCGCAGGATCAGGCTGTTGTCGGCGGTATAGATGCACATATAGTCGCCCGCGGCGTCGATGCGTTCGATGCTGTCGACGTCGACGCGGAAGATCTGGCCGCGATCCTTGATATTGATCATCTTTTCATAGCGCTCGGCCGCCGGCGCCTCGGCGGCATGTTCGCTGTCATATTCCTCGACCGCTTCGGGCGCGACTTCGGCAAGCACATTTTTGAGCCGCTCGACCTCGGCCGCGCCGCGCTTTTCGGTGAGGCGCTGGCGCACCCGGTCGAGCGCGTCGGCGAGCCGTTCGGGCTCGACCGGCTTGACCAGATAATCGACCGCCTGCGCTTCGAAGGCGCGGATGGCATGGTCGGAGTAAGCGGTGACGAAGACGACGAGCGGCGGCTCGACCTCCATCAACCCCTGAATCACCGAAAATCCGTCGAATCCGGGCATCTGGATGTCGAGGAAGACGAGGTCGGGCTTGTGCGTCTTGATCTTGCGGATGGCCTCGCGGCCGTTCTGGGCGGTGTCGACCACTTCGACATCGGGATGCGCTTCGAGCCGCAATTGCAGGCCCTGGGTCGCCAATTTCTCATCATCCACCAGGATGGTTCTGATCGTCATGTTTGTCCGGTTCCAATCCTTGCTTGTCCATCGGGTTGAAACGGAAACTCGATCGTGACCGTGAAGCCGCCGTTCGCACCCGCCTGCGCCTCGAAACGCTGCTGATCGCCAAAAGCCTGGGCCAGCCGGTCTCGGATGTTTGCTAAACCCACGCCGGTCGATTCCGTTGCATGCCCCGTCGTGGGGTCGGGGCTGCCCGCTGGCAATCCCGTGCCGGTGTCGGTCACGACAATCCGAACCTTTTCACCGGCCAGCTGTGCCGAAATGGTGATGTCGGCGCCTTCTTCCTGCGGGGTGACGGCGTATTTGATCGCATTTTCGATCAGCGGCTGGAGCAGAAGCGAGGGCAGGCGCGCGCGCGATACGGCGGGGTCGATCGCGAAATGCGGGCGCAGCCGGTCCTCGAAACGCATTTTCTCGATGTCGAGATAGAGCTTCAGCGTCTCGATCTCCTGCGCCAGCGTGACGCGCGCGGTCGGCTCGTTGGCGAGCGTGTAGCGCAGGAAGGCCGACAGGCGCGAGAGCATCGCGTTCGCAGGCTCGGACTGCTTGAGCAGCACCAGCGTCGAAATGCTGTTCAGCGTGTTGAACAGGAAGTGCGGGTTGAGCTGGTAGCGCAGCATCGCGAGCTGCGCCGACGCCGCCTGCGCCTCGAGCCGCAACATGCGGTCATTCTGTTCCTCGAGCTGGAGGAAATAGTTGATCGCATAATAGAGCGCCGACCAAGCGCCGAGTGAGGTCGCGTCGACATAGACGAGCGCGAGGAGCAGCCCGGTGAAGCCCGATTCGCTGTCGGGCTTCAATATCTGCAGGAACCAGGCGTCGATGAAGGCCCAGATCGCGGTTGCGGTCGCGAGCAGGCCGAAGCTCGCACCCCACATCAGGATCGGGCGGCGGTTGATCAGCGCGCGATAGCAGACCGAAAGCAGCAGGCTGAGCGAAAAGCCGGTGATCGCCGAGACGAGCACGGGCAACAGGAAGTCGAAGCTCTGCCCGCCGGCGAGCCCCGACACGCCGCGCAGCCCGAGCCACGCGATCCATCCGGCGATCTGGAGGTTCCAGAAGGCGCGGACCTTGTTGCCGAAGAAAGGCCCCGGCGAGGAAAGACCGAAAAGCGGCATCGAGGGGGTCTGGCTTGCTATATTCGCTGTCCCGGCGCGACGCGCCGGTCCCGGCGCGGCATCATTCGGCCGCGACCGGCGCCGCGTGCGTGTCGCTGCGCTGGCGCGCCTGCCCGAGCGGCTGCAATTCGGAGCGATGCTTCCACATCAGCTCGCCATAGCCGAGCGCGCGGCCGTCGTGCGCCGTGATCGTCACGGGTCCGATCGGCTGCTCGTCGCGCGCATCGACGAGCACGGGGGTCGAGGGGACGCCTGCGCCCCACTTCTCGCCCCATTGCCTGAGCGCGATCATCGCGGGAAGCAGTTCGATGCCCTTCTGCGTGAGCTGATAGCGCACCTTGCGGCGATCCTCGGCCATCACCTCGCGCGCCATGATGCCATGATCGACGAGCCGCGACAGCCGGTTCGACAGGATGTTGCGCGCGATGCTCAGCTCCTGCTGGAACTCTTCGAAATGATGGACGCCGTTGAAGGCGGCGCGCAGGATCATGAACGACCAGCGCTCGCCCATCGCTTCGAGCGCGAGCGGCAGCGCGCAGCTTCCATTCAGGTCGTTGAGCGGTTCGCGTAGCTTGTCCATCCCCAAGCACTAACCCATTATGCGGGGCAAAGCCAAATTTTTTGGCATATTGGTCATAGCGCCGCGCGCATCGCGGCAAGCCGCGTTTCGAGCAGGCGAAGCTGGCTGTCGCGGGTCAGCGCCGCGGGTATTTCGCGACGCGTCGCGATGCCGCGATCCGCGAGACGGCTTAGAAAGGCCGCGATCTCGGCCTCGTCGGTCGTCGCGATGCCCAGTTCGTGGCGCGCGACCAGCCGCCCCGAATCCGAACCGGGGTTCGCCAGCGCGATGATCGGACGCCCCGACCCCGCATATTCGAACAGCTTGCCGGGCAGCAGCGTGTCCTCCCACGCGTCGGTGCCGACAACGAGGATCGCGGCATCGGCCTGCGCCTGCGCGGCGAGCGCTTCGCCGCGCGCGACGCGCCCGCGGTCGGCAATCGCGAGGCGCGGGAAATCGCGCGCGATCTGGCGAACGACGTCGGGCTCGGAGCCGTAGAAGTCGATCGCGACGGGGAGCCCGAGGCTGTCGGCGGCGCGCAGCAGCGGCGTCATGTCGCGGCGATCGCCATAGAGGATGCCGGTATAGACGAGCCGCAGCCGGCCGGGATCGCGGCGATGGGGCGGCGCGGCCTCGCCCGGATCGACCCCGTTCATCACCGTAAGCAGCCGGTCGGCGAGCTCGGGGTAATTTGCGGCATATTGCGCGGTCATCCCGCCGCTCACCGCGACCACCAGATCGGCGGCACCAAGCATCGCCCGCTCGTGCCGGGGTTCGAGGGGCTTGTAGAGGCGCGCCGACCATTTGTAGGGATTATGCGCCCATATGTCGCGATTGTCGGCGACGAACAGCGCCCCGCATTTCCGCGCCACCGCGCGCGCGGCGCCATGCACCGAAAAGGGCAGCGCGGTCGAGAGCACGACATCGGGCGCCCCCTCCTTGCCGATCGTCGCCAGCGCGCGGCGCCGCATCGCGCGCGCGACGGGCCAGACATGGTCGGGCCAGGACAAGAGGCGCACCGCGGTGCTCAGCCGCTGGGCGAGCGCGCCGCGATCGGCGCGAAAGCTCGACAGCCGGGTGAGCCAGCCGTCGCGCACATAATCGACCTCGAAGCCCGTCAGGTCTGCGGCAAAGGTCGGCGGCACCGCCTCGCTCGCCCCCGCGACGACGCTCACCTTCCAGCCGCGCGCGGCGAAATAGCGCGCCATCGCGGCCGGACGCGACGAGCCGATCGCGTTGGCCGGCGGAAACCAATAGGCGAAGATCATCAGATGCGGACGCGCTCCCCCACGCCCCGGCACTGCAGGCAAAGCCGTCGAATCGAGAGCATCGGTCCCCATCGCTCCCGGTCGTAGAGGGCGCGGGGAATGCTTCCAACAGGCTTTACCAAAGTTGCTAACCTCCCCTGCGCCGGCGCACATAACTTTCGCGTTGCAATTATTGCACCGGAACCGACATTAGGAGCGATGCTGAGGCAATATGAACTTGTCGAGCGCGTGCGCGCCTATGACCCCGACGTTGACGAGGGATTGCTCAATCGCGCCTATGTCTTCACGGTCCAGAAGCACGGCAGCCAGAAGCGCGCCTCGGGCGACCCCTATTTCAGTCATCCGGTCGAAGTCGCGGGGATTTTGACCGATCTTCACCTCGACAGCGAAACGATCGTCACCGCGCTGCTCCACGATACGCTCGAGGACACGCTGACCACGCCCGAGGAGATCGAGCGATTGTTCGGCAGCGACGTCGGCCGGCTCGTCGATGGCGTCACCAAGCTTTCGAAGATCGAGGCGCAGACCGAGAATGAGCGCGCGGCGGAAAATCTGCGCAAATTCCTGCTCGCCATGTCGGACGACATCCGCGTGCTGCTGGTCAAGCTCGCCGACCGGCTGCACAATATGCGCACGCTGCATTTCATCCAGAATCCCGACAAGCGCCGCCGCATCGCCAAGGAGACGATGGACATCTATGCCCCGCTCGCCGAGCGGATCGGCATGTATGAATATATGCGCGAGATGCAGCTGCTCGCCTTTCGCGAGCTCGAACCGGAGGCCTATGCGACGATCACCGGCCGCCTCGCCAAGCTGACCGCGGGGGGCAAGGACAAGGTCGCCGCGATCAGCCGCGAGTTCAAGGAGCTGCTCGCCGAGGCGGGAATCGACGCCGAGGTGTCGGGGCGCGAAAAACATCCCTATTCGATCTGGCGCAAGATGCAGGAGCGCCACGTCAGCTTCGAGCAGGTGACCGACATCATCGCCTTTCGGGTGATCACCCCGACCGAGGCCGACTGCTATGCGGCGCTGGGGGTGCTCCACCGCAAGTGGAAAATGGTGCCCGGGCGCTTCAAGGACTATATCTCGACGCCCAAGCGCAACGGTTACAAGTCGCTGCACACGACGATCATGCACAACCAGAATATGCGGATCGAAATCCAGATCCGCAGCCGCGCAATGCACGAACAGTCCGAATTCGGCTTCGCCGCGCACTGGGCGTACAAGCAGGGCGGCAGCACCCCCGACGGGCAGGCGGGGTGGATCCGCGACCTGATCGAAATCCTCGAACAGACGCACGACCCCGACGAGCTGCTCGAAAATACGCGCATCGCGATGTATCAGGACCGCATCTTCGCCTTCACGCCGAAGGGGGTGCTGCACCAGCTGCCCAAGGGCGCGACGCCGATCGACTTCGCCTATGCCGTCCATACCGGCCTCGGCGATCGCACGGTGGGGGCAAAGGTCAACGGGCGGCTCGTGCCGCTGCGCACTCAGCTCGCGAACGGCGACACGGTCGAAATATTGTCGTCGGACAAGCAGACGCCGCAACCGGCATGGCTCGGCTTCGCGGTGACGGGCAAGGCGCGCGCCGCGATCCGCCGCCATGTGCGCTCGAAGGAAAAGGTCGAGCTCGCGGCGCTCGGGCGCAAGATGTATGACGAGATCGTCGCGCGCCTGCCGGGGCGGATCGGCGACAAGGCGCGCGCCGCGGCGATCGAGCGGCTCAAGCTCGACGACGATACCGCGCTCTATGTCGCGATCGGCAAGCGCCAGCTTTCCGACGATGCGGTGATGGAGGCGCTCGTCCCCGGCATCACCGCCGAGAAGAAGTCGAAGCCGGGCAAGCTCAGGCAGGGCGCGGCGGTGTCGATCGAGGGGCTGCCCCCCGGCGTCGCCTACAAGCTCGCCGACTGCTGCCACCCCGTTCCCGGCGACCGCATCGTCGGCCTCGCGCGCGAGGGCGAGGGGATCGAGGTGCATGTCATCGACTGCCCCAGCCTCGCCGACGGCATCGACGCCGACTGGATCGACCTGCGCTGGCAGGAGGACAGCGAGGGCGGCAATGCGCGGCTGTGCGTCGTGATCCGCAACGAACCCGGTACGCTCGCCGAAATGTCGGGCATCCTCGCCGCCAATTCGGCGAACATCACCAATTTGCGCCTGTCGAACCGCGAGGGCGAGTTCCACACCTATGACATCGTCGTCGAGGTGCGCGACGTCCACCATCTGATGCGCATCCTGTCGGCGCTCCGCGCGTCGGACACGGTGGTTCAGGCCGAGCGGCTTTAGGTGGGATTGCAACGGCCGCTTTGGGGCGGGGAACTGACGTTCGCCTGCTCTCTTTCGTCATCCCGGACTTGATCCGGGATCCACAGCAGCGCCGAAGTCATGGGCCCCGGATCAAGTCCGGGGTGACGATGATAAATAGGGCAGCAACCGGTCGGACCCGGACATTCGCCATCAATTTTCGTAGAGAAGCGGCGGCCGCCAGCTCTTATCGTCCACGGCGTCGCTGACCTTGTAGACCAGCCCCTTGCTGTTCAGGAACAGTCTCTCCATCTCGCTGCGCGTGAAGGGGCGCGATCCGATGCGGCCGAAGATCGCCACCTGTCCGCCGGTTTCGTCGACCGCGCGGTCGCGGTCGAGGCCTTTCGATAGCGACAGCGCCGGCGCGGGGGTCTTCGCCCACGCGATCAGCTCGGGCGCCGGCCGGGGCGAGAAGCCATAGAGGCCCGGATTGTCGGGGCTGGTGAGCTGGAGCACCTTGATGCCGTTCCTCCCGTCAGCGACATAGGCGAAGAGCGAGGCGTTGGTCGTCCCGACGATCACATCCTCGGCGTCGGTCATCGCGCCGCCAAAGGTCAGCGGCGGCCACGCCGCCGGCGCCGCGGGCCGGGTGATGTCGACGATCACCAGCCCGTCGGCCTTGGCCGCGACATACATATAGGTGCGCGCGAGATAGAGCTTGCGCGCGTCGGCGATCCGCACCGTGCCCGCGGGCACCGGCACCGGCCGGTCCATATGGGTGATGTCGAACAGCTTCACCCCCTCGGCGTCGGTGACCCAGAGGTAGCGGAACTGCACCGCGCTCGCGCGGGCGTCGGTCAGCGGCAGCTCGGCCGTGATCTTCGGTTCGAGGGGGACCGACAGGTCGACGACGATCAGGCCGCTGGCGGCGGTTATATAGGCATAATTGCCCGCGAGGGTTATGTGCCGCGCCCCGGCGAGCCGGTTATCGGGATTCCAGGTCAGCGCGCGCGACAGCTTGTTATTGCGAAACTTGCCGTCGGCCATCGTGTCGATATCGACGAGGATCAGCCCCTCGACGCTGTCGGTAATCACCGCATAGCGATAGATGGGCGCGAGCGCCTGTTCGTGATTTTCGGGGAAATTCCGACGGATATAGTCGTTGCGCGCGACGCTGATCGGCTGGGTGGTGCCGATCGCCATGCAGGTCGCATCGGCCGTCCGCACATGCGTATCGTGGCCGAGCGGCGAGAAGGGGGCGCGGACGATGCGTTCGGAAAAGCCCTTGTTGCCGATCGAGGCGATGTCATAGACGCGGAAACCGCCCTTGCCTTCGGCGACGAACATATATTCGCCGCGCTGCTGGAGGCAGTTCACCCGGCCGCTCGTGTCCTGGACGATATTGGCGAATTCCTCGAGCGAATGGCTTTCGCCCGACCCCTTCTTGTCGAAGGCCTTGCCGCGCACCCAGTTTTTGAGTTCGCGGTGATTCTGTTCGACGTGGAGGCGCCAATAGTCGGGATAGGCATATTTCTGCAGATAGCTGCCGATCACCGCCTGCGGCTCGTCCCATTCGGTGACGCGCGTCGCCTGAAAACCCTCCTCGAGCCCCGACCAGAGGTTCAGCCCGACGAAATTGACGAAATTGGTGCCCATCAACAGCAGCTGCGACATGATCGCATTATTGTCGTCGGCGGCCGACAGGTGACAGTCGGTGCATTGCTTGGTTTCCTGCAAGCGCACCGTATGCGGGAAATGCGGCGCAAAGGCCTGGCTCGAAAAGCCCGCGGCGGAGATCGGCGGCTGCTGCACATAGATGCGCTCGCGGTTGATGTTGGTCGATGACAGAATCAGCGCCGAGGAGGAGCGGACCGGCGCGATGATGCCGCGCGCATTGCCGTCCGCGTCGGGCTCGCCGGGCTTGGTCAGCTGGTGCCGGCCGAGCTGGAACATCTCGTCGCGCGCCACTTGCGGGTTATAGGTCGCGAAGTTGCGCGTCTCCTCGCCCTCGAAATGGTGCATGCTGGTCTTCCAGTTCGCCTCGATCGGCAAGTGACAGCCGCCGCAGCTCGTCGTCCACGACAAATGGCAGGTGAAGCAGGCCATGCGATCATCGCCGTGCGCGCGGTCGGATTTCGCTACGCCCGGCCCCCAGCCGAAGCTCCCGTCGTCGGCGCCCGAGCGCGACATCAGCTTGGCGCGCGCCGCCTTGGCATTGAAATGCGGCCCCGGCGTCACCGATTGCCTGACCAGGCTGACCTGCCATTCGAGCTTCGGATCGACGATCGAGCGCTGGATCAGCCCGGCGATCTCGCCATCGTCGCCATATTGGAATTCGAAGCGCCGCCGCCCATCGGGGTTGCGCAGCAGCGCGAGGTTGGTGCCCTGCGGCCGTGCCGCGACGTTCGAGGTCAAAAGGTTCGGCCAGGCATCGGCGGTGCCGTGGCAATCCCTGCACGAAATCTCGACCGCATTCGCGACCTCGCCCTGGATATAGCCGTTGCCGTGCGCGTCCTGCGCGAAATGGCAGTCGGCGCACTGCATCCCCTTTTCGGCGTGGATGTCCATCATATGGACCGCCTTGCCGGGGTTGAGGCCGGGCGGCACGAACTTGCCCTCGACCCCCGGCTTTGCGGGATCGGCGCTCGCGAGGCACAGGTCGCGCTGTTTCGCGTCGCTGTAGCTCGCGCAGCGCTTGCGCCATTTCTCGGGGTCCTCGGGGTCGACGATATGCGCGGTGTCGGTGCCATAGGTCGCCATATTGCCGCCCTTGTCGAGCAGATTGCCGCTGCGGTCGCGCTTGAAGATGCCGCGGAAGTTCCAGCCGTGGCCGTGATAGTCGGCGAACTGGGTGTCCCTGTTGCTGTCGTTGACGTCATAGACGTCGCGCAGGAATTCGACGTCGGACCACAGCCCGCGCGGGCCCGCCCCCTCGGGATTGCGTTCGAGCACTTCGTGGACCTCGGCGGCGCTCGGATAGCGCTGCTGCTTGTAGGTCCGGTCATACTCCTCGTCGCTCATCCCCGGCGGGCGCGGCGCGCTGTTGTCGGGGCCGGGCCACATCTGCGGCGCGTCCGATTCATAGTCCCACATCGTGTAGCCGAGGTAGGAGTTCAGGAAGATGTTCGGCTGGTGCATGTGGCAGGTCATGCACTGCGCGGTCGGGATCGCGCGGGTGAAGGCGTGGGTGATCGGATGCCCCGATTCGCCGCGCGCCGGGTCGTCGGCGTGGTCGGGGTCGATCAGTGCGCCATGCCCCTCGCCGCCGCCGTGCGCGCGCTTGCCCGCGATCGCCGGGTCGACCGTCGCGCTCTGGCCGTCGCGGCCATAGGCGGCGTAAAGTAGGCTGTGCCGCGGCTCGCGGTCGTTGGCATAGACGACGTGGCACCCCGCGCAGCCCGACTGGCGATAGTCGCCGGGCTGGTCGTTGGTGCCCATGAACCACATATAGGGGTCGTTGAGGCGCGTCTTGTGGATGTTGAGGATCGCGATCGCGATGCGCAGCCCGGTGCCCGGACCGCGGTTCGATTGCTTGAGGTCGGGGCGGCCGGGTTCCTCGAGCCGCTGGATGCTCCCCGTCGGGTTCGGCAGGCCGATTTCGGGGAATTGCGAATTGATATTGCGCCCGCCGCGCTCGAACACGCGGAACACGTCGCTCGGCGGCACGACGTTCCAGCGCGGCAGCGGATAGAGCCGCGCGAGCGCGCCGCGCTTCGTCTCGCTGTCGGTCAATATCTTGTCCGACGGAAAGGCGGGCCTGCACGCCTCCCTATATTCTTCGGCGGTGAGCCGTGACGAGGGCGACAGGACGCACGCCGCTTCGCCGGTGCGCGTATAGGCCTCGCCGAAGATCGACGTCTTGAACGGGACGATGCCGTTGTTATAGGCGGCGCCCGCCCAGAACATCGCCGCGGTCGACATCAGCGAGCGCTCGGCCGCCTCGATGGTCTCGAGGTGGCACGCGCCGCACGCCTCGCGCGCGACGCGATAGTCGCTCGGGTTGACGAAGCGGATATATTCGGGCGCCTCCTTGTTGAGCAGGGTGTAGCTGCGCTCCGGGTTCGCCGAGCTGTCGTGCCACGCGCCGGGCAGCGTCGGCTGCGGATGCGCGCGCTTCATCACCGCCAGGTTGCGCGGGTCGTCATAGCCGAGCTTCGGATCGCCGACCTCAGCCGCATCGCCGCCATGGCAATCGGTGCAGCCCAAACGCACCGCCGGGGTCGCGTGCATCGTCGGGCGGTCGGTGCGGACGTGGCAGCTGTAACAGCCCTCCGACTTCGCCATCATCTCGGCCTCGCTCTGCTCGCGCGGTGCGGGCGGGGTGAAGCGATAGTCGACCTTTATGGGCTTTTCCTCTTCGGAGGCGCGGCCCATCTGCGCGCCGAAGGCCAGCGACACCGCCATGAAGACGAAGAGGGCGAGGAGCTTGCGGGTCATGGCTAGAAACTCAGGATCGCATTGGCGAGGATCGAGACATAGACGGTGTCGCGGCTCTTGTTTTCGAACAGGTCCTTGAACCCCTTGCCCGGCACGAGCAGCGCCGCGCTCAACCGCCCGACGATATTCTGCGTCGCCTTCGGCCGCCAGATGCCCGCGAGCGACAGGTCCCAGCCGATATCGCTGGGGATCGCCCCCTCGCTGCGCAGGACTTGCAGCGTCGCCGTATTTTCGAACCACAGATGGTTGGCGTTGCCGCTCACCCGCACTTCGGGCGACAGGTCGAAATCGGCGCCGGCGCCGAGCAGGATCGTGCCCGGATTGTTGAAGTTCGACTGCCCCTCTTCCTTCGACGAGCGCAGCGAGTTGAGGATGCCGTTACGGCCATTGATCGAAATCACGCGCCCGCCGCCGGCAAAGGGAATCGTCTGGCGAATCCAGTAGCTCGTGTCGGCGCCGGCGAAGATGGGGTTCTCGAAGATCGCGTCGAAGCCGCCTTCGGTATCATTATAGGGATCACCGTCGCCGGTCGCGTAGAGCCCCGACAGGCGAAAGCGCATCCAGTCGTGGTCATAGCTGAGCTCGGCGGCGGCGAACCCGGCGCGGATCTTCGCGGGCTCGCCGGTGAAGATGCTGCTGCGGTCCTCGCCGAGCGCGGCGTAAAAACTCGCGGTGACGTTGATCCGCCCGATCCGCCCGTCGGCGCTGTAGCCGAGATAGACCGCGTCATAGTCGCGCCCGCGCAAATTCCCGAGCAGCGCCGGGCGCACGGGGAAGCCGTTATGGTCGATCTGAATGTCGCCCTTTTCGCGGTTGATGTTCCATGTTGCCGAGAGCTGGCTGGTCAGCCCGACGAAGGGGAAGTCCTGGCGATAGACGTTGGCGGTCAGGATATAATCGTCGCGCGGGCTTTGGGTGACGTCGTTGAGGCCGCTGTTCGTGTCCTTCTCGAGCCGCCAGAAGGCCGCGAGATTATATTGGAAGCGATTGTTGTCGCGATTGCCGAACAGGCGAATGCCGAGCTGGCTGTCGTTGAACAGGAAGCCGCGGAAGTCGCTCTGGAACGGCTGGATGCCGACGCGGATCGAATGGAAGTCGTATCGGTCGCTGTCGTTGCCGAGATGCTTGTCGATAAAGGCTTCCTGCACCCCCAGAAAGCTGTCGTACCGATGGCTTTTCTTCGACGGGCGCACGTCGAGGACGCGGCGTTCGGGCACGTCGACATAGTTCAGATTATAGGCGAGCGTCAGGCGATATTCGACATCGGGCGGTTTGAACGCGGTGTTGCCCTTGATCAGCGCGACCCCGCCGATGAAGGTCTGCGCCGCGACGAAGCTGCGGTTCCTGCCGAACACGTCGAGGCTGCCGGGACGCTCGGTCGTCTGCACGCCGACCGGAATCGGAAAGGTGCGCGGTTCGAACACGCTGTCCGAAATCGCGTTCAAGACGAAGAACCAGTCGTCGCCCTCGATCGGCAGCCACGGCACCTTCGCCCGGTCGATCGGCCGGTCGCCCTTCAGCGTGTTCTGGTGATAGGGGTCGAACCAGCGTTCCTTGACCACGCCGAGCGTCTCGATCAGCCGCCAGCGGTCGGGGAGGGGAAGCTGGTCCTCGATCCCCGGAAAGGCCTCCGGCGGCGGCGGGCGCAGCGCCCCCTGATTGTCCTGGCTCAGCGGCTCGGGAAGTTCGGGATTATAGCCCGGACGGCGGCGCCCTTCGAGGATCTGGGTAGCGAGATCCTCGCCGACCATCTCCTGCCAACGGGCCGGCGGCGGGGGCGGGGTAAGCTCGTCGAGCGGCGGTTCTCCGACAGGCTGTTCGGCGGCGGGCGGATCCGAAGGCGGGGCGCTCGCGGGCACTCCTTGCGCCGCGAGGCTCGCGATGACCGGCCAAAGGCTGCCCCCAGCCATCATCCGCTAAAGCCCGTCGCAGACATTCTGCTGCGCCGTGTCGAGGAAGGGCGCAAAGGGGCAATTGATATAGCGCAGCCGCACCGTCGCGCCGTCGGCCAGCCGCACGACGATCCGGTCGGCGCGGATCGCGGGCGGCGCGTTGCCGATCCCGCCGACCCGCGCGCCGGCGTTGTGCAGTCCCAGAAAGCTGATCATATCGTCCTGGTCGATGCCGTCGCCCGACACGCCGATCCCGCCGACGAGCCGGTCGCCGCGATAGATGGGAACCGAGCCCGGAAAGATCTGGATACCGTTCTGCAGCCGGTTCTGCCCAGCCGCGACATCGGGCAGCGTCGTGCAGCGCTGCGGTGTATCGGTCGCGCTCGCGCCCGACACATAGGCAAGATGCGCGCCCAGATTGCCGATGATCAGCGCCGATTGCAGCCCGGTCGAAAAAGGGTTGAACTGCGCGATCGGCCGCGACAGCGGGCCGTGCGGCCGCCCGACCTCGCCGTCGGGAAAATAGGGCCGCGAGAGGTTGCCGCCCGACCGGTCGGCAAAGGCGAAGCTGCCGGTCAGCGCCGACGGGTCGCCGAGGAAGCTGCGCACCGCTGGGACGAACTGGCGCACGTCGGCACTCGCGTTCGCCGACAGCTCGGCGCCCGCCTGCACCCCAGAAAAGAAGGTCGCGGTGCGTGCCTTTTGCAAGGACACGTCGGTGCCGAAGATCGGCGCATCGGGCGAGCGGACAATGCCGAGCACCGCGCCGTTGGTGTCGACGACGCTGATCGACACCTGCGCGCGGCTGTCGAGCGGGCGGCGGATCTGCGCGCGCGCGCGGCTCATCACCGCGAACGCTTCCTCGAGCAGCGCGCGCACCTCGGCGGCGGTCAGCGGCGCGCCATTGCTCGCGCCGTCGGTGCCCGCGCGGATCGGGAAGCGGTTCGCGCCGCTGCCGTCGCTCAGCACAAAGGCGTCGGGGTTCGCAAATTCGCTCAGCGTCGCGGGGCGGATGCCCGACGCTTCGCTGCCATAGGCGGTGCCCGCGATGACGGCGGCGTTGGCATAGCCTGTGACCGCGACGAGCGCCCCCGCGCTGGCGCCGAGGCTCGCGAAGCTCGCGCCGCCGCCGGTCATCAGCCCCGAATAGGTCGCGTCGGAAAAGCGCAGGCTCGTCCCGTCGACGGTGATCTTGTCGGCGGTGATGCTCACGGGCGCCTCGAAGCCGCGCGTGCCGGAAAGCGCGATAAATTCCTCGGCGTCGCTGTCGGTGTCGAGGATGTCCGGATCGCTGCCGTAATCGCCGTCGCCCATCACGCCGATGCCGCCGACGAGCACGCCATTCTTGTAAAGCGGCAGTCCGCCCGGATCGGCGGCGAGGCCGAGCGGCGAACGTTTCGGTCCGATCAGCGCCGCACTGCCGGCGCCGCCGAAGCGCGCCGCAAGGTCGCTGCACGGCAGCTGGCTGAACTGCACCCCGAACAGCGGCCCGCTTTCGAGCCCCGCGGTGGTCGGCGCGGGCGGGAAATGCTCCTGCACGATCTGGCTCGCGGTGCGCGTCGAAAAGGCGTTGCCGCCGCTCGAGAGGTAGGCGCCGGTCACCGCCTTGGCGATCGCGCCGGCTTCGGCGGGGAAGCTGACGTTCTGCGCGTCGATATTGTCGCCGTTCGGCGCCGCCGAAGTCGCCGCGGTCGCGCGCGCGCCGGTCATGCGATAGACGGCGAGGACATTGCCGACGCGGTCGGTCACCGCGATCACAGACGGCAGGCCGCGCGCCTGCGCTTCGGCGATCGCATTGGCGAGGATCTGCTGCACCTCGGCGATGCTCAGTGCCGCGGCGGCGGGCGGGGTATAGACGCCGCTGGGCGTGGGGGTCGGCGCGGGAGCCGGAGCGGGGCTCGGCGTCGGCGTGCCGCCGCCGTCCCCGCCGCCGCACGAGGCGAGCAGCAGCGCGCCGAGTGCGGTGAAGGCCGTCGAACGAAACAGCGCGGTGCGCCCACTCGACCCCGTATCCCCGAGCGAAGACGAGGGGCATTGCCGAGCGAAGTCGAGGCGCGGTGCGGGTTCTCGCTCCGCTCGAACGAGCCCCTCGTCTTCGCTCGGGGATACGGGTGGAATTGGAGAGCGCGCCATCACCGCAGCGCCTGAATCGCGCGCACCGCGCGGCCGAGCGCGGCCTGGAAATCGGCGGGGCGATAGGCGTTCGGATCCTTCACCGCGGCATAGGCGCGGTCGATGTCGGCGCGGATGCCCGCCGCGGCGCCGACCGTGATCCGCCCCGACGCCACCATCGCACCGAGCAGCGTGTCGATCCCCATCACCGCCTGCGACGATCCGGCATAGTCGGTGAAGCGCGCACCCACCGACTTCGCCGCGATCGCGTCAACGAGCGCGAAGGTGTCGGTGCCCGAAAAACCGCGCGACGCGAAGGCAGCCTTCAATGCCGAGACGGTCTCACCCAGCCGCGCCGCCGCCGTGACCGCGCTCGCCCGGTCGGTCGCGATGGCGCGATGAAAGGCGGCCGAGCGCGCCGCAAGCTGCTCGGCGAGCGCGGGCGAGGCGAGCCGCGCCGCCGCCGACAGCATGATCAGATTCTCGTCATTATAGGGCGGCATGCCTTCGGGGACGCCCGGGCGGCCGGGGTTGGCCATGCTCGTCTTCACCGGCTTCGCCTGATCGTAGATGCGGCGGTGGCAGCTGTGGCAGTCTAGAAACACGAATTCGGGGAACATCCCCTCGGTCCCGCGCTTCGACCGGAAAAGCGCAAGGCTGCGTTCGAGCGCGGTTGCCTGCCCCACCGCCCACATCTGGACATGGTCGGTGCGCGCGGCGGGGGCGCCGAATTTGCGCCAGCCATAGTCGGCGTCTTCGCTATGATGCGCCTGCAGTGCCGAAAAAAGGTCGAGCTCGAACGAGATGCGCGGATGCCCCGCCGCCATGATGCGGTGGGTGACGAACTGGCCCTCGCCCGCCGCGCCGAAATGGCAATCGACACAGACGCCCGCGCGCACCACCGGGTCCTCGAGCTTGCGCAACCCCGCGCGCAGGTTCGCGAGATGCTTTTCGCGCATTTCGGCGCCGGGGTCGGCGGTGGTGCCGACGCCGGCATAATGGCTCGCGATCCAGCCGCCCGCGGGGCCGTGGCACGATTCGCACGTCACCCCGTCGGCGAGCGGCGCGGTGCCGCGGCTCACCGCGGCGTCGCTGTGGCAGCCGAGGCAGGCGCCCGCGCGGCTGGGGTCGCCGATGCCGAGATTCGCCGCGATGAAGCGGCTGCGGCTGTTCGACAGCACCGCCCAGGCGCGGCTGTGCGCGCCGCCGGGGGTCGAGGGTTCCTGCCATAATTTGAGCTCGTCCTGACGCACGACGGTGCCGTCGGCCTCCATCCGGCCGTGACAGGTCGATCCGGCGCACGACGCGACGCCGAGGAAGCGGCCGCCGCTTTCGCTTTGCGAGCGCGCCGGCGGGGCGGCGAGCGTCGCGGCGAGGACGAGCACCGCGAGGACGCCCGCGAAAACGGCGAGCGCCGCCCACCATCTGTCGCCGCGCTGTGCCGCTGCGTGCCTCGTCATGCCCCGAGCCCCCTTGCCCTGTCCGGCAACCCTAGCGCCTAAACCACCCCGAAAGCCAGCATCGCATCGGCAACCTTCTTGAATCCCGCGATATTGGCACCCTTCACATAATCGACATAGCCGCCGCCCTGCTCGCCATAGGTCAGGCAGCGCTCGTGGATGCCCGCCATGATGTCTTTGAGCATCTGTTGCAATTCGGACTCGGACCAGCTGCGCCGCTCGCTGTTCTGGCTCATCTCGAGTCCCGACACCGCGACCCCGCCGGCGTTCGCCGCCTTGCCCGGCGCATAGAGGATCTTCGCATGTTTGAAGACGTGAACACCGTCGAGATCGGTCGGCATATTCGCACCTTCGCTCACCGCGATGCAGCCGTTCTTGACCAAGGTCTTCGCATCCTTGCCGAGCAGTTCGTTCTGCGTCGCGCAGGGCAGCGCGACGTCGCACGGCACGCCCCACGGCGTCTTGCCGGGGGTGAAGGTCGCGCCTTTGAACTCGCCCGCATAATCCTCGATGCGCCCGCGGCGGTGCGTCTTGTGCGCCTTCACCCAGTCGATCTTTTCCTGGGTGATACCATCGGGGTCGTGGATGAAGCCCCCCGAATCGGACAGGGTGAGCACCTTGCCGCCCAGTTGCACGATCTTTTCGGCCGCGTGCGTCGCGACATTGCCCGATCCCGAAATCACCGCACGCTTGCCGACGAGATCCTGGTCCTTCACCGCGAGCATGTTGGCGAGGAAATAGACCGCGCCATAGCCGGTCGCCTCGGGCCGGATCAGCGACCCGCCCCATTCGATGCCCTTGCCGGTGAGCACCCCGGTGAACTGGTTCGTGATCCGCTTATACTGACCGAACATGAAACCGATCTCGCGCCCGCCGACCCCGATGTCGCCCGCGGGGACGTCGACGTCGGCGCCGATGTGGCGGTAAAGCTCGGTCATGAAGCTCTGGCAAAAGCGCATGATCTCGCGCACGCTCTTGCCCTTGGGATTGAAGTTCGACCCGCCCTTGCCGCCGCCCATCGGCAGCCCCGTCAGCGCATTTTTGAACGTCTGCTCGAACGCCAGGAATTTGAGCACGCTTTCGGTGACGCTCGGGTGGAAGCGGATGCCGCCCTTATAGGGGCCGATCGCATTGTTGTTCTGAACCCGCCAGCCGCGCTGGACGCGGATATGGCCGTTATCGTCCTCCCAGCACACGCGGAACGACACGACGCGATCGGGTTCGGCCATGCGCCGCAGGATCTGCTGCGCGTGATACTCCTCCTTGTCGGCGATGAAGTCGAAAATATCCTCGGCGACTTCCTGCACCGCCTGGACGAACTCGTCCTGGCCGGGGTTGCGTTTTTTCACCCCTTCCATGAACGTCGGGAAATCGACGTGATCCGAAACTGCCATGGCACCCCTCCCCATGCAAACGATCGGGAAAAACCGGTGCGACTCCCTTTTGTTTTGACGATTTTTCGTTGACCGACCTCGATGGATCGAGGCTACACCATCGGCTCGCAAAGGCAAGGCGTCGGCGCGGCTTTATTGACGGGGGAGAGCGACAAAAATGAGCGAGAGCAAGGGCATGTCGGGCACCAATCGCGCGATGTTGGTCGCCGCCTTCCTGCTGCTCGCCGCCGCGGTCGGCTATGCGATGTGGCGCGATTCGGCGCCCGCCCCTGATGCGCCCGCGGCCGCCTCCGGCGACCCGCTCGCCGCGATCGAGGCGCGGACGCAGGCGTCGCCAAAGAGTGCCGAGGCGTGGAGCGCGCTCGGCGCCGCGCGCTTCGATCTCGGCGATTTCGCCGGGGCGGCCGCGGCTTACGAAAAGGCGTCGGCGCTCGCACCCGAGTCGGCCGAGCTATGGTCGGCGCTCGGCGAGGCGCGGGTGATGGCGAGCGCGCGCGACCCGATGCCCCCCGCCGCGCTCGCCGCGTTCGAAAAGGCGATCGCGCTCGATGCAAAGGACCCGCGCGCGCGCTATTTCCTGGCGGTCAAAAAGGATGTCGGCGGCGATCACAGGGGCGCGATCGACGATTGGTTCGCACTGCTCGCCGACACGCCGCAGGGCGCGCCGTGGGAGGCCGACCTGCGCCGCACGATCGAACAGGTCGGGGCGATCCACAAGATCGACGTCGCCGATCGCCTCGCAAAAACGCAGACACGCGCGCTGACGCCGAACGAAATGCCCGTCGCCGCGCGCGCCATTCCCGGCCCCACGCGCGCCGAGATGGAGGCCGCGTCGCAGCTCCCCAAGGGGCAACAGGACGCGATGATCGCCGGCATGGTCGACGGGCTCGAGGCGAAGCTGAAGGCGAACCCCAGCGACGTCGACCGCTGGATCATGCTGATGCGCAGCCGCATGACGCTGGGCGAGACGGCAAAGGCGGCGCAGGCGCTGAAGGACGCCGCCGCGGCGAACCCCGGCGCGGCGGACCGGTTGAAGGCGCAGGCACGGATGCTCGGGGTGCCGGGGGCTTAGCGCGAACAGTCAAACCTGCCGTGTGCTCCCGCGAAGGCGGGAGCCCATCTCCTGCGGGCGCTAGAATCTGTCCTGTTCAGACTGAACCATTTTAAGCCCCTCCCCTTCAGGGGAGGGGCTCGATTCCACCAAAACAGGGCAGGCTCTAGTTGGGGCGGACCGGAGATGGGTCCCCGCCTTCGCGGGGACACACTCGATACAAGGCGCATCTACCCCGCCATCAGCGCTGCATTGCCGCCCGCCGCGGTGATGTCGGTGCTGATCGACTTTTCCTCGGCGAAGCGGCGCAGATAATTGGGGCCGCCGGCCTTTGGCCCGGTGCCCGACAGGCCGCGCCCGCCGAAGGGCTGCGAGCCGACGATCGCGCCGATCTGGTTGCGGTTGACATAGACGTTGCCGACCTGGGCGCGCGCCGCGACATGCGCCGCGACGCTGTCGATGCGCGTGTGGACGCCGAGTGTCAGCCCATAGCCCGAAGCGTTGATCGCGTCGATCAGCGCATCGAGTTCGCCGCCCTTCCACGTCGCTACGTGCAGCACGGGGCCGAAAATCTCGCGTTTCAGGTCGGTGACATGGTCGAGCCGGATCATCGCCGGCGCCACGAAGGTGCCGCCCGCGGGCAGCTTGGTGCGCGCCGCCTCGGCGATCAGGCGGCCCGCGGCGCGCGCTTCTTCGACATAGGCTGCAATGTTGGATTGCGCCTCCTCGTCGATGATCGGGCCGACATCGGTCGCGAGGATCGCGGGATCGCCGACATTGAGCTCGGCCATCGCGCCCGCGACCATCGCGATCATCGCGTCCGCGACATCGTCCTGCACGCAGAGCAGCCGCAACGCCGAGCAGCGCTGGCCCGCCGACTGAAAGGCGCTCGCCACCGCGTCGCGCGCGACCTGTTCGGGGAGCGCGGTCGAATCGACGATCATCGCATTGGCGCCGCCGGTTTCTGCGATCAGGGTCGCGATCGGCCCCTCGCGCATCGCGAGGGAGCGGTTGATCGCACGCGCGACCTCGGTCGATCCGGTGAAGGCGACGCCGATCACATCGTCGTGCCCGGTCAGCGCCGCACCGACCGTCTCGCCGCGTCCGGGCAGATAGTGGAGAATATCGCCCGGCACCCCGGCTTCGAGCAGGGTTTCGACTGCGGCGTGGGCGATCAGCGGGGTCTGCTCGGCGGGTTTGGCGAGCACCGCATTCCCCGCCGCGAGCGCCGCCGAAACCTGCCCCAGAAAGATCGCGAGCGGGAAGTTCCACGGGCTGATGCAGGCGAAGATGCCCTTGCCCTCGAGGATCAGCTCGTTGCGCTCGCCGGTCGGGCCGGGGAGGGTGACCGGCCAGCTGAAATCGGCGCGCGCCTGCGCGGCATAATAGCGCAGGAAATCGACCGCCTCGCGCACCTCGGCGACCGCGTCGACCAGCGTCTTGCCCGCCTCGTCCATCGCGAGCCCCAGAAACAGCGCGTCGCGTTCCTCGATCAGGTCGGCGGCGCGTTCGAGCCGCTCGGCGCGAAAGGCGCCGCCGGCGAGGCTCCAGTCGCCCTGTGCCTTGCGGGCGGCAGCAACGGCCTCCTCGACCGCCGCGGCGTCGGCCTCGACCACCCGCCCGATCACCACGCCGGTTGCGGGGTTATGCACCGGTTCGCCCTTGCCCCGCCGTTCGCGGCCGCCGACGATCGGCGCCGCGACGGCGCCCGCGTCGCGCGCTTCGGCGATCGCCGCGATCAGCGCCTCGGGCACGCCCGGCTCGCCGAGATCATAGCCGCGCGAATTGCGCCGCACGGGATCGTAAAGCTGAAGGCCGGTCGGCAGCTTCGACGGCGCGCTCGCGACGCTGCGCGGATCGACCGCCAGCTCCTCGGCGCTGACGTCGGGGTCCGAAAATTGATGCACGAAGCTGGAGTTCGCGCCATTTTCGAGCAGGCGCCGCACCAGATAGGCGAGCAGGTCGCGGTGGGTGCCGACGGGCGCATAGACGCGCACCGGCCGCGGCGGCGGGCTCAGCGCGACGATCGCGTCGTGCGCGCCTTCGCCCATGCCGTGCAGCCGCTGCAGCTCGTAATCGGCGCCCGCGAACAGCTCGGTGACGAAGGCGAGCGTCATCGCATTGTGGCTCGCAAAGGCAGGAAAGATACAATCCTGGCACTCGCGCAATATCTGCGCGCAGGCGAGATAGTTGAGGTCGGTGTGCAGCTTTGCCGTGAACACCGGAAAATCGCCGAGGCCCAGCGTCTGCGCGCGCTTGATCTCGGTATCCCAATAGGCACCCTTGACCAGCCGCATCGACAGCATGACGCCACGACGCCGCGCGCGCGCCGCGACCCAGCGGATCACCTCGCTTGCGCGCTTCTGATAGGCCTGGACGACGATGCCGAGCCCGGTCCAGCCGTCGGCGATGCCGGCGTCGATCAACGCGCCATAGACGTCGAGATGCGGCTCGAGCCGGTCGCTTTCCTCGGCGTCGATCATCAGTGGGATATTCACGCGCCGCGCCGCCACCGCCAGCTCGATCACGCGCGGGATCAGCTCGTCGCGAACGCGCTGCCCCTGCAGATATTCATAGCGCGGGTGGAGCGCCGACAGCTTGATCGAGATGCCGTGATTCGCGAACGGATCGCCCGGCTTCGCGTCGCGCCCGATGCGCGCGATCGCCGCGGCATAGCTGTCGTAATATCGCCGCGCATCCGCGGCGGTGCGCGCCGCCTCGCCGAGCATGTCGAAACTCGCGAGCTCGCTCTTGTCCTTGTCGGCGCGCCTGACCGCGGCGTCGATGCTTTCGCCCATCACGAACTGCTGCCCGAGCAGCTTCATCGCCGCGAGCGCCGCCTGGCGGATCACCGGCTCGCCCGAGCGGCGGATCATCGTCCTGAGGATGGCGAGCGGTTTCGCCTGGCTGCCCATCGCGTCGAGCATCAGGGTCGCCGATCCCAGCGACAGGCCGCGCGCCGACAGCGCGACGACCAGCGGGCTGTCCTCGTCGTCGCCCTCGGCCCAGTGGCGTCCCGCGATCTTGTCGCGGATCAGCGCGTTGGCCGTCGCATTGTCGGGGACGCGCAGCAGCGCTTCGGCGAGGCACATCAGCACGACGCCTTCCTCGGTCGAGAGGCGATAGCGGTTCATCAGCTGCGCGACGAGTGTCTCACGCTCGCCCTCGGCCTTGGCCTTGCGGATCAAGGTCAGCCCGCGCGCGGTGACCGCCTCCGCGGTCGCGGGCGAACGGGCAAGAGCGGTGCGCAGGTCGGCGACGATGTCGGCTTCGCTGCGGCGGGCGAGGGCGCGGATGGCGGCGCGATCGGCGGGTTCGGTCATGGCCCGATCATAGCCGATCGACAGATTGCATTCTGCCTTCAAATCGGCGATATACTGTCCATATCGACCTATTTTCTGATTGGTTTTAGTCGAATCATATGAAAACAAAACCATCGCTAGTCGATCTTGACGAATTCGATCGCCGAATCCTCGCGATTCTCGGGCAAAATGGCCGCATCACCTTTACCGAGCTCGCGCAGCAGGTCGGCCTGTCGAAAACGCCGTGCCAGCAGCGCGTCAAGCGGATGCAGGAGAGCGGACTGATCGTCGGCTTCCGCGCCATCGTCGACCCGGCGAAGGTCGGGCTCGATCACGTCGCCTTCACCGAGGTCAAGCTGTCGGACACGCGCGAAGAGGCGCTGCGCGAATTCAACGCCGCGGTGCGCCGCCTGCCCGAAGTCGAGGAGTGCCACATGATCGCGAGCAGCTTCGACTATCTCTTGAAGGTCCGCACCGCCGACATCCGTCGTTATCGCATCGTGCTGGGCGAGAAGATCTCGACGCTGCCGCACGTCGCGAGCACCTCGACCTTCGTCGCGATGGAAACGATCTGCGAAGCCGCGCGCTGAAGGCGCAATGTCCCCTCGTCAAAGATGCGAGCTGTCGAGGCTCGTCAGCCCATAGCCCGGCGGCGGGCCGTCGGCGAGGGCGCGCGCTTCGTCGCGATCCTCCAGCCACGACGACAGGTCGCGGTTCAGCATTTTTCCGAGCGCGCCGACATCGTCGGCATAGAAATCGCGCAACCGCAGCCACAGCGGCTGCGACAGCGGCGGATAGGCGATCTCGCTCGCGAAAACCCCGCGCGTCGCCTCAAACCAGCGCGTGCCCCTCAGCGGCGCCACGACGGTCTTCAGCGGCGACAGGGCCCGGCGCACCGGCAAGGGCAGGAAACGTTCCGAACTGTCGTTGGCGCGCTTCGCCGGCTCGCCGGCGTCGAATACCGGCGCGACGCCGATATGCGCCGAAATGGCCTCGATCACCCGCTGCGGCCGCCGCCTGACGTCGTCGAACAGAAAGCTGTGGATCTGCTCTTCGGGAAAATGGTCGAGCCAGCGGCGCAGATGCGCGGCATAGAGCCCGTCGTTCAAAAAGCGCGGATGCGGATTGTCGTCGAGCGAGGTCAGATACTCCTCGGGGGCGCCGCGAATCGTGCCGCGCCGATAGAGCATCTTATAGTCCGAATAGGCGCGCTCGATCGGGTTGCGGAACTGAACCACCAGCCGTGCGCCGTGCAGCATCGCCGCAACGCGCGGGGGGGCTTTCGGATGTGCCAGATAATCGGCCGACTTCTCCCCGCGCAGACGGCCTGCCGCCCCTTCGCTCGCAAAGAAGCCACGATAATAATCTTCGCCGCGATGATATTCGCTGCTGAAATAATGCGGCTCGGGATCGGGCATGTAGATCGCCGGATTGGCCTGCAATTGTTCGAGCACCCAGGTCGTCGCGGACTTGACGGCGCCGATGACCAGGAAGGACGGCAGCCAGTCGGGCCGCGCCGGGTCGAAGCCGAGTTCGAGATCGGTTCCGTTATTCCTTTGCAAGGACATGGAATCCAGTGCCCCCTTTCGCCCGGAGCCTAACGGAGCGAAGAGCGGGTGGGCAATGGTATCGAGCCCGAATATCCAGAATAGTAGAATCCGGCTCGAAAGATGTCCGGCATACACCTCCTACGAGAAGAAGGCGGCGGCGGCGCTTCGCGCCCGGCGCTCACGCCTTTCCTCCTTGCCCTGAACAAAATCGCTTCAAACCTCGAACGTGGAATTAATGGGTCCGGACCCTAGGTCGTAAACTCATAAATGGCGCCATCGAGGTTTGAGGCAAAATGGCCCAGTGCGAGGAGAGAAGGCACAGGAATATGTCGATATTTCAAGACTTCTCGACGAAGCAATGGGCCATTTTGGTCAAATCCCTTCGGGACGCCCAAATGGCTTCCATCTCGGGGCGAAAGCCGCTTGGAAAGGCAACCAGCCTTCCCGGCGCGTCTTTCCCCCCGACCTGTTCGCCATTTGGGCGCCTCGATGGCGCCATTTATGAGTTTACGACCTAGCCGTCGCGCCCGTAGACGTCGCGGAACGCCACCCCCTTCTCGACCGCGATCGCGGTGAAATAGGTGAGATACACCGGCACTTCGACGGGCAGCGGCACCGCCTGTTCGGGCGTTCCGTCCTTCGCGCGCAGCGGCTTCTGGAACAGCCACTTCCCCAGTTCGGACGCCTTTTCCAGCCGGATGCAGCCGTTGCTGAAATGGCGGTCCTTCTTTCGGAGCAGCGCACGATCGGGGGTGTCGTGGAGATAGATGCCTTCATCGTTCGGGAAGAGGAATTTGACCTTGCCCATCGAATTACGGGGGCCCGGCAGTTCGCGCAGCCGCAACAGCTGCTGTCCCGCAGCGACCGCGTGCCAGTCGATTTCCGACGCATCGAGCTTGCGCGGGCTCGGGCCCCAGTCGGACAGCGCCTCCATATGCAGCGACGCAAGGCTGCGTCCCGCGAGCACCTTGGGTGCGATGCTGCGTCCGGCGAGATAGTCGGGGACGTTCCAATAGGGGTTGAGGATCGCCCACTGGATATTGCCCGCGAGCATCGGCGTCTGCGTTTCGGGCGCCCCGACGACGACGCGCATCATCCCCTCGCGCTTGCCGCCGCCATAATAATAGAGCAGCCCCGCCGCCGCATCGACGACGATATGGTGCGTCCACGGCCCCGGCAGCACGCGCGCACGATCCAGGTTGAGCGCGATCCGCTCGAGCGCCGCCTCGGACGCGCCGCGCTTCTGCGCATGTTCCATCAGCCGGCGCAGCCGCACATAATGTTCGCTCATCCAGCCCATCGCGCTCAGATAGGAGCCGAAATCTTCCGGGAAGGTCGCGGCGCGCAGCACCGATTCGACGCTCGGCCGCCGCGGCTTCAGATCCTTGTCGGCCCAGATCATGCCGACGTCGCGCGGCCGCCGCTGGTCGCGGACATAATGGGCGAAGCGCTTCGAAAGCGCGAGTTCGGCGCGCGCGAGCGCCGCGACGTCGCCGCCTTTCGCCGCAGCGAGGCGTTCGCGCAGTTCATCGACGTCGTAGGAGGAGGATTTGAGCCCGTCGAGCCGCGCCGACTCAAGCCAGCCGAGCAGTGTCGCCGCCTCGGCGCCGATCTTGCCCCTATGCACCCAGATCGGGCGATAGCCGCGCCCGGCGTAGAAATCCTTCAGATCGCCGCCCGCCTCTTCGCGCAGCATCAGCGCGACGCGGTCGTCGATGGGAATCGCCGCGCCCTGCGCCGCGGAACGGTCCGCGGCGACGGCCGCCGGCGCGCCGAAGGCCGTCACGGCGGCGAAGACCAGCAACGCGAGGGAAAGGCGGCGGCGCCCCATTCCCCTCGCGCGCGCGGTCAGCCCTTCTCTCCGACCTGCGTCGGGGCCGGCGGCGGCGGCGGCGGCGCGGGCTGCACGTTCGGGTGATAGATGCCGTCGGCGGTGTAATAGCCGTCGATGATCCCGTCGCCGTCGCGATCGGCGGCCACACTCCCCGGAATGGCGCCAGGCGGCGGGGGCGGCGGCGCGGCGGCGACCTCCTCATTGTTCGAACAAGCCGAAAGCAGCAGCGCGGCGGCGCCGACGAGCATGAAGGGCTGGAAACGCATGGGTTCACTCCCTTGTCAAATCCGCCCGGACGGGCGAACGCGATTCAAACCCTCGGCGCCGGCAGCATGTTTCTTTGCCGAGACAGGGGCGCGACAAAGAGTGGCCTTTCAGCGACGAATGGTGCAACAGTTCGGCGATTCACGCCGCAACCGCGTCCTCGCTGCTGCTGCCCGCTGCCTCGAGCAGTCGTTTTTCAAGGCTTTTCACCCGCGCGCCGCCGTCGATCTTGTCGCCGATCAGGTCGGTGACATAGAAAGTATCGACCGCGCGCTCGCCATAGGTCGCGACATGCGCCGAATGCACCGTCACTTTCGACTGGAAGAGCGCATAGGCGAGCTGGTTCAACAGCGCCGGGCGATCCTGGGCATTGACCTCGATCACCGTGAACCGGTTCGAAGCCTTGTTGTCGACGAACACGTTCGGCGCCACCCGAAACGCCTCGGCGCGGGTGCGCGGCAGCGCGCGCGCTTCGAGCTTCGGCAGCAATTTCTGCCGGTTGGCGAGGGCATCCTCGATCGCGCGGGTCAGCCGCACGATCTGCCCGGCCTCGGCGAAGGGGCGGCCCAGCGGGTCCTGAACCAGGAAATTGTCGAGCGCGAGGCCGTCGCGCGTGGTGTGGATACGCGCGTCGATGATGTTGCCGCCGGCAAGGTGGATGCCGCCCGCGATTCGATAGAAAAGCCCGGGGTGATCGGCGGCGAGCACCATCACCAAGGTCGCGCCGCGATCGTCGTCGGGCACCGCGGCGATGTGCAGCGGCGCGTTTCCGGCCTGCTGGATGTGCAGCATGTTCGCCGCGATCACCTCGACCGGCTCGGCGATCCAGTAGCTTTCGGGGAGGCGCTTCGCGAGCTTTTCGAAATCCTTGCCCTCCATCCGGAGCAGCGCCTGCGCTTCCTCTTTCTTGCTCGCGATCCGCACCTCGCGCCCGCGCTGCTTGTGACCGAGGCGGAGGACTTCTTCGGCAGCATCGTAGAGTTCGGTGAGCAGTTGGCGCTTCCAGCTGTTCCATACGCCGGGACCGACCGCGCGGATGTCGACGACGGTGAGCACGAGCAGCAGCCGCAGGCGCTCGGGGCTCTGCACGACCTGCGCGAAGTCGAGGATCGTCTTGAAATCGGCGAGATCGCGCTTGAACGCGGTCGCCGACATGAGGAGGTGATAGCGCACGAGCCACGACACCGTCTCGGTCTCGGCCTCGCTCAGCCCCAGCCGCGGGCAGACGCGCAGCGCGAGTTCGGCGCCGAGCACGCTATGATCGCCGCCGCGCCCCTTGGCGATGTCGTGGAGCAGCACCGCGACATAGATGACGCGCCGCGACTGGATCTGGTCCATGATCGCGGTCGACAGCGGGTGATCCTCCTTGAGCCGGTTCTGCTCGATGTCGGAGAGGAGGCCGATGGCGCGGATCGTGTGTTCGTCGACTGTATAATGGTGATACATGTCGAACTGCATCTGCGCGACGACACGGCCGAAATCGGGCACGAAGCGGCCGAAAACCCCGGCTTCGTTCATCCAGCGCAGCACCGTTTCGGGATCGCGCGGGCTGGTGAGCACGTCGAGGAACAATTCGTTCGCGCGCGCGATTCGCCGTATTTTTCCGTCGATCAGCTTCGCATCGTGGCGCGCCTGGCGCATCGCCTGCGGATGGATTTCGAGCCCATATTTGTCGGCGAGCGCAAAGATTTCGAGCAACCGCACCGGGTCAGCCTCGAAGAAATCGTCCGACGGCAGGGCGAGGCGGCCGCGGTCGAGAACGAAGCCATTGAGCTTCCCCGGCCGGCGCCGGATCGTGGGCAGGAAGCGCCGCCCGCGCGCCGCCATCTGTTCGTCGAGATGCGCGAGGAAGGTGCCGGTCAGGTCGCCGACGCTCTTGGCGTGGAGAAAATAGAGCTGCATGAAACGCTCGACCGGGCTCTTCCCCGGCCGGTCGGCGAACTGCATCCGCGCCGCGATCTCGCGCTGGAAATCGAAGGTCAGCCGGTCCTCGGCACGTCCCGCGAGGATATGGAGGTGGCAGCGCACCGCGAGCAGGAAATTTTCGGCGCGCGAAAATTGCCTGAGCTCCTTCGCGGTGAGCAGCCCCGCATCGACGAGCTCGGGAACGGTGCGCACGCGGTGGATGAACTTGCCGATCCAGAACAGCGTGTGGAGGTCGCGCAGACCGCCCTTCCCTTCCTTCACATTGGGTTCGACGACATAGCGCGAATCGCCCATCCTTTTGTGCCGCTCGTCGCGCTCGGCGAGCTTTTCGGCGACGAAATGGCGCGCATTGCCCGCAACGACCTCGGCATCGAAGCGCGCCGCCGCCTGGTCATAGAGGTCGCGGTCGCCCCAGACGAAGCGGCCTTCGAGCAGCGCGGTGGTGATAGTAAGATCGTCCTTGGCCGCGCGCACCATCTCGTCCAGGGAGCGCGACGAATGGCCGACCTTCAGCCCGAGGTCCCACAAAGTATAGAGCTGCGCCTCGATCACCTGTTCGGTCCAGCTCGTCTGCTTGAACGGAGTGAGGAAGCCGATATCGACGTCGCTGAACGGCGCCATTTCGGCGCGGCCATAGCCGCCGACCGCAATCACCGTGATGCGCTCGCCCGCCGAGCGATTGTTCGCGGGATAGAGATGATCGACGGTGAAATCATAGGAAAGGCGGACGATCTGGTCGATCAGGAAGGCGGTCGCCTGCGCCGCGAGCCGCCCCGACGAGGGCTGCACGATCAGCCGGCGCGCAACCTCGGCGCGCCCCGCTTCGAGCGCGGCCCTGAGTTCGTCGACGAGCGCGCGGCGGCGCTTGCCGGCGTCGCGCGTCTCGGCGGCAATCGCCTCGAGCCGCTCGGCAATCGCACGCCGGTCGATGATCGCACGGCGGCCTTCGAGATGGGCGAACAGCTCGCTCATCCGCGATATGCCCCCTGACTGCCCGCACGCCCGGGCTCAGATGACGGGGTCGTTGCCCCTCTCATGAGAAAGCCGTGTGTCCCCGCGAAGGCGGGGACCCATCTCCGGTGGGCGCCATTTTGCACGGGCAGGAGATGGGCTCCCGCCTTCGCGGGAGCACACGGCTTGTTCCATGATCCGGGCCGAATCTCCACGATCTCTATCCCCCCTCCGCCAGTATCTGCTTCAGCCGATACAGCGCATCGAGCGCCTCGCGCGGCGCGAGCGCGTCGGGGTCGATATCCGCCAGCGCCGCGCGCAGCGCATCGGTCTTTTCCGCCGGCGCTTCGGCGAGCGTCGCGGCGAAGAGCGGCAGGTCGTCGAGCCCCGCCGCGAGCCCGCCGGTCGCCTGACGCCCCGCTTCGAGCTTCGCGAGCACCGCCTCGGCGCGCTTGACGACGCCGGCGGGCACCCCCGCGAGCCGCGCGACCGCAAGGCCATAGCTGCGGTCGGCCGGGCCTTCGGCAACCTCGTGGAGCAGCACCAGATCGCCCTGCCACTCGCGCGCGCGGACATGGTGGAGCGACAGCGCCTCCAATGTCTCGGCGAGGCGGGTGAGTTCGTGATAATGGGTCGCGAACAGGCAGCGGCAGCGGTTGACCTCATGCACCGCCTCGACCACCGACCAGGCGAGCGCGAGCCCGTCGTAGGTCGAGGTGCCGCGCCCGACCTCGTCGAGTATCACGAAGCTCGCCGGCGTCGCCTGCGCGAGAATCGCGGCGGTCTCGACCATTTCGACCATGAAGGTCGAGCGCCCGCGCGCAAGATTGTCGCTCGCCCCGACGCGGCTGAACAGCCGGTCGACGAGCCCGAGCCTCGCCGCGCTCGCGGGCACGAAGGCGCCCGCCTGCGCGAGCACGACGATCAGTGCATTCTGCCGCAGAAAGGTCGATTTGCCGCCCATATTGGGGCCGGTGACGAGCCACAGCCGGTCGGCCTCCGACAGCGACACGTCGTTGGGGACGAAGCGCTCGCCCGATTTCGCCAGCGCCGCCTCGACCACCGGGTGCCGGCCGCCCGTCACGTCGAGGCACGGTTCGTCGGCGAGATCGGGACGGCACCAATTGTGGCTCATCGCATGGTCGGCGAGCGCCGCGGCGACGTCGATCCGCGCCAGCACATCGCAGCTCGCGGCGATCGCCTCGCGGCGCCGGGTAGCCTGTTCGGTCAGCGCTTCGAGATGCGCCGCCTCGGCGGCGAGCGCGTGGACGCCCGCCTGCGTCACCCGGCTCGCCGCCTCGTGGAGATCGGCCGAGTTGAAGCGCACGACGCCCGCGAGCGTCTGGCGATGGGTGAAACCCGATTCGGGTGCCATCAGCGCGTCGGCATGGCGAGCGGGCACCTCGACATGATAGCCGAGCACGCCATTGTGGCGGATCTTCAAGGAGGCGATTCCGGTGCGCTCGCGATATTGCGCCTCGAGCGCGGCGATCGCCTTGCGCCCGTCGCGCGCGGTTTCGCGCAGCGCATCGAGCGCGGCATCATAACCCTCGGCGATATAGCCGCCCTGCGCGGCATCGACCGGCGGCGTTTCGATCAGCGCGCGCGTCAGCTCGTCGACGAGCGCGCCATGCCCGTCGAGCCCGGGCAGCAGCCGCGCGAGCAAGGGCGGCAGGTCGCCGCGCCGCGCGAGCCGCTCGCGCAAAAGCCGCGCCCCGCCGAGCGCGTCGCGCAGCTGCGCGAGGTCGCGCGGGCCGCCGCGCCCCGCGACGAGCCGGCCGAGCGCGCGCCCGGCGTCGGGCAGCGCGCGAAGGTCGGCGCGCAATTCGTCGCGCCACAGCGCATCGCGCGCGAGCGCATCGACGAGATCGAGCCGGTCGAGGATCGCGGCGCGGTCGGTGAGCGGGCTCGCCAGATCGTCGGCGAGCAGCCGCGCGCCCGCCGCGGTGACGGTGCGGTCGATGGTGCCGAGCAGGCTGCCCTCGCGCGTCCCGGCCATCGTGCGGACGAGTTCGAGGCTTTCGCGCGTCGCCGCGTCGATCGCCATGCGGTCCGACGCCGACAGGCGCACCGGCGGCTGGAGGAAGATCGGCTGCCCGGTCGCGACATGGTCGAGATAGGCGGCAAGCGCCCCCATCGCCGCGCATTCGCCGCGACCGAACTGGCCGAAACCGTCGAGCGTCTGCACCCCGAACAGCGCCTCGAGCCGCTTTCGCCCGGCTTCGCTGGCAAAATCCGCCGCCGGGCGCCGCACGAGCTGGCGCGCACCCCATGCGGGGAGATCGGCCGCCGCGTCGCTCACCAGCAGCTCGGACGGCGCGAGCCGCGCGAGCTCGGCCTCGACCTGCGCCGGGGCGACCGCGACGACCTCGAACCGGCCGGTCGAAATGTCGGCGGCGGCGATCGCGACGCTGCCCTCGCTTCCGACTTCGGCGATCGCGGCGAGGCGGTTCGCGCTGCGCCCTTCGAGCAGCGCCTCTTCGGTGAGCGTGCCCGCGGTGACGAAGCGCACGATGTCGCGCGCGACGAGCGCCTTCGACCCGCCGCGCGCCTTGGCCTCCGCCGGGGTTTCGACCTGCTCGGCGATCGCAACGCGGTGCCCCGCCTTGATCAGCCGCGCGAGATAGGATTCGGCCGAATGGACGGGCACGCCGCACATCGGCACCGGCGCCCCGCCATGCTCGCCGCGCGAGGTCAGCGCGATGTCGAGCGTCGAAGCCGCCGCCTTGGCATCGTCGAAGAACAGCTCGAAAAAATCGCCCATGCGATAGAAGAGCAGGCAATCGCCCGCCTTTTCCTTGAGCGCCCAATATTGCGCCATCATCGGCGTCGCGGCGGCGGGCGCGGCGTTGCTGTTCGCGGGTTTTCGAGCGGTGGCGGGCATCGCCCCCTGCTTAGTGATTGGGGGCGGCATGGCAAGGTGGCGGCGGAAGTTATTGGAGGCGTCGGGGTGGGGAGCGACGTCAGCCTTCTGAACGCACCCAAAACCATCGACAAGGTGCAGACGTGATCGGCCGATACAGGACACGGAAGCTTTCGTCCCCATCGGATGTCGCTTCACAGGGCTGAGGCGTGGCCTCATATCTCACGGACGTCATCGAGCCGGACGCCGCAATGCCCTCCCTGAACAGGATAAACTCCGCCCAACTCACCGGGACACGAGAGTCACCGCTCGGCAAATAATTCACACCTAAAAGGCGCGCCTCCCGTAACTCATTGCGAATCTCCGCAATCTGACCATCGTTCCCCAACAAGCAGCGAGGCTTCACGTCATCATTCGAGCCATCAACCCAAATGGTCTGATATCCATTTGAACGGGTTGGCTGGCACAGTCGCAAGAGCACGATTACGCGCTGGAGATGCGGATATGCGCCGGGAAGCCAATTACGGCTCTCCGCCTCACTCGCCTTCCATCCTTCCGCACATGCGGTAACGGCGCAGAAGCAAGCCGATAACAATGCCACCCCGGCGATCCGTCGAAGAATTTCCCCCATGAAATTTACATCGCACAGCAGCCCTGCGTCGGCAACCATCGTCGGTGGTCGTCAGATGGCGTTCGAAGACGGCTTCCGGGAGGCAGTTCGGCGCCATTTCCTCTTCTTCGTCATTCCGGACTTGATCCGGAATCCATTCTAACAGCGCCGCGCCAATGGACCCCGGATCAAGTCCGGGGTGACGACGTCAGCAATCACGGTTTAGCTGCCATGTAAGAGAATGCGCGCAGAGGCGCAGAGATCGCAGAGAAGGAAATGGGGTGCACGCGGAGACGCGGAGAGATAGCATTTGCCGCGAAGCGGCTTTTCCTCCCGCCTCGCGTGAGGCTTGACCGTGGCAGGAAAAGGGCCGTTCGGCCCGGAACGACTTCCTCCGCGCCTCCGCGTCTCCGCGTGAACAAATTCTTTGCGCACTCTGCGGCCTCTGCGCGAAACATTCGGCACGGCGGTCTCGCCGGGTAGATCGGGACCAACATTCGCGGTTTCATTTTGACGAGGCGGCGCTAGGGGAAAGGCTCGGGCGCGCATCTTGTGAATCAATCGAGAGGATAAGGAATGGACAGCGGCAGCAAGGTGCAGTTTTCGGATCGCGAAGCGCTTCTCTATCACAGCTATGGCCGTCCCGGGAAAATCGAGATCGTCGCCTCGAAGCCGATGGCGACGCAGCGCGACCTCAGCCTCGCCTATTCACCCGGCGTCGCGGTGCCGGTGAAGGCGATCGCCGACGACCCCGCCGCCGCCTATGACTATACCGCCAAGGGCAATCTCGTCGCCGTGATCTCGAATGGCACCGCGATCCTGGGGCTCGGCAATCTCGGCGCACTCGCCTCGAAGCCGGTGATGGAGGGCAAGGCGGTGCTGTTCAAGCGCTTCGCCGATGTCGATTCGATCGACCTCGAGGTGAAGACCGAGGACCCGCAAGCCTTCATCGACGCGGTCGAGCTGCTCGAACCGAGCTTCGGCGGCATCAACCTGGAGGATATTGCCGCGCCCAACTGCTTCATCATCGAGGCGGCGCTGAAGGAAAAGATGAACATCCCGGTGTTCCATGACGACCAGCATGGCACCGCGATCATCACCGCCGCCGGGCTGATCAACGCCTGCCACCTGACCGGGCGCAAGCTCGAAGACATCAAGGTCGTGGTCAATGGCGCGGGCGCCGCGGCGATCGCCTGCACCGAGCTGATCAAGGCGATGGGCGTGCCGCACGACCATGTCATCATGTGCGATCGCAAGGGCACCATCTATCAGGGCCGCACCGAGGGCATGGACCAGTGGAAGTCGGCACATGCGGTGCCGACCGAGGCGCGCGACCTGACCGAAGCGCTGGTCGGCGCCGACGTCTTCCTGGGCCTGTCGGCCGCGGGGGCACTCAAGCCCGAGATGGTCAAGCATATGGCGCCCGCGCCGATCATCTTTGCGATGGCGAACCCCGATCCCGAAATCTCGCCGCCCGACGCGCGCGCCGCGCGGCCCGATGCGATCATCGCCACCGGCCGCTCGGACTATCCGAACCAGGTGAACAATGTCCTCTGCTTCCCCTTCATCTTCAGGGGTGCGCTCGACGTGCGCGCGACCGCGATCAACGAGGCGATGAAGATCGCCGCCGCCAATGCGATCGCCGAACTCGCGCGCCAGCAGGTGCCCGAAGAAGTCGCCGCCGCTTACGGGGGCCGCGCGTCGAGCTTTGGCCCCGACTATATCATCCCCTCGCCCTTCGACCCGCGGCTGATGGAAATCGTCCCCGCCGCGGTCGCCCAGGCGGCAAGCGAATCGGGGGTCGCGCAAAAACCGATCGCCGACCTCGACGCCTATCGCACGAGCCTGCGCGCGCGGCTCAACCCGACGACCTCGGTGCTGACGCTCGCCTATGAAGCGGCGCGCAAGAATCCGAAGCGCGTCGTCTTTGCCGAGGGCGAGGAGGAAGTGGTGATGCGCGCGGCGATCCAGTTCCGCGAGGGCGGTTACGGCATTCCCGTGCTCGTCGGGCGCGAGGGGCTGCACGACAAGCTGCGCGACCTGGGGGTCGCCGACCCCGAAAGCTATGAGGTGCATAACAGCGTCAATTCGCCGCATGTGCCCGAGATGGTCGACATGCTCTACAAAAGGCTCCAGCGCCGCGGCTATCTGCGCCGCGACTGCGAGCGCATGGTCAATCGCGACCGCAACATCTTCGGCTCGCTGCTGCTCAAGCTCGGGCTCGGCGACGCGATGATCACCGGGGTCACGCGCACCTATGCGCAGACGATGCGCGAGGTGCGCCGCGTGATCGACCATGCCGAGGGCAAGACGCCGTTCGGCATGCATATCTGGGTCGGGCAGCGGCACACGATCTTCATCGCCGACACGACGGTGAACGAGCGGCCGACCGCCGAAATGCTCGCCGACATCGCCGAGCGCACCGCGCTGGTCGCGCGCCGCATGGGGCACGAACCGCGCGTCGCCTTCCTCTCCTATTCGACCTTCGGCAATCCACCGGGGTCGTGGCTCGACAATATCCGCGAGGCGGTCCACATCCTCGACGATCGCCAGCCCGAATTCGAATATGAAGGCGAAATGGCGCCCGACGTCGCACTCAACGAACGGCTGATGAGAAATTATCCCTTCTGCCGCCTGTCGGGGCCGGCGAACGTCCTTGTCATGCCCGGGCTGCAATCGGCGAATCTGTCGGCCAAGCTGCTGCGCGAACTCGGCAGCGGCGCGGTGATCGGGCCGGTGCTCGTCGGCATGGAAAAGCCGGTGCAGGTCGCGACCATGTCGTCGCCGGCGTCGGACCTCGTCACGCTTGCGGTGCTCGCGGCGGGCGGGATTACGGGATAAGGTTTGTCCTGCGTAGATTGAACCGCCGCCCCCGCGAACCCGGGGGCACCGATGTTATAACTCGGCTTTGGCCCGGTTGCGGATTGTCGTTTGCGAAGTCAAGGATGCCCATGAGCGAGCCGTGGAGCGTGGCGCCGATCTCGCCGCGCTTATCGCCGGGATGGAGGACGATCTTGCCGACGAGCGACCGGATGTCGGATGAGGCGTCGAGCCGCGCGTCGGGGTCGCTGAGCACATCGGTGAGCGCTGCGACCTTGCGCTTGTAGATTTCGGCGATGCCGGGATGAACGTCGGGAACGGCGGGCGGCACTTCGGCGAGCCGCGCGGTGATTTCCTTGCGTTCGCGCTCAAGCTCGGCCATGCGCGCCTTCATCGACGGCTGATAAAGCCCGTCCTCGATCGCCGCCATGATGCCAGCAACCGCACGGTCGATCTTGGCGAGCGCACGCTCATCGGCATCCGCCTGGATACGTCGCTCGCGGTTTTCGCGGTTAATATGGGCGGCATAGGCGGCAACCGCCGCCTCGATCTTGTCGGGCGACACCAGCCGGTCAACCATGCCCGCGAGCGCACGGCGTTCGAGCAGTTTGCGCTTGATTGTCCGCCCATTGGTGCAGGTGCGCTTGCGGTGATGTCCGGTGCAGCCGTAGCGGTCCTGGACGACGACAGCATAAGGACCACCACAGACGCCGCATTCGAGCAGTCCCGAGAGCAGATAGGCCGGGCGCCGCTTGGCATGCAGCGTGCGCGCCTGTGCCGCTTGTTTGACCGCCGCGTAGCATCTGGCGATGTCCTCCTGTTGGCGCTTGACCGCCGCCCACAGCTCGTCGCTGACGATGCGCAGCTCGGGAACCTCTTTCCTGATCCATTCGGATTCGGGATTCAGGCGCGTGACGCTCTTTCCCGTCGCGGGGTCTTTGACATAATGTTTGTGGTTCCAGACGCGGACGCCGACGTACAGCTCGTTGTTGATGATGCCGGTGCCGCGCCGCGCATCGCCCCGGATGCTGGTATCGCGCCATGCGATGCCTTTCGGGCCGGGGATACCATCGGCGTTGAGATCGCGCGCGATGGCGCGCGGGCTTTTGCCACTCGCGAACTCGCGGAAGATGCGCTCGACGACAAGCGCTTCGGCCGGATCGACCTCGCGTTCGCCGCGCACGAGCTCGCCCTCGCCGTTGAGGCGCCGGACGATGCGATAGCCATAGGCATTCGGCCCGGCGGAAAAACCCTTCTCGACCCGCCCGCGCAGCCCGCGATGGGTCTTTTTGGCGAGGTCTTTCAGGAACAGCGCGTTCATCGTGCCCTTGAGCCCGACATGCAGCTCGGAGATTTCGCCTTCGGCCAGGGTAACGAGTGGCACGCGCGCGAACTGGAGATGTTTGTATAATGTCGCGACATCGGCCTGATCGCGCGATACGCGGTCGAGAGCTTCCGCGATCACCATGTCGAACTTTCCCGCCTGGGCATCCGCAAGCAACGATTGGATGCCCGGTCGCAGGATCACGCTCGCCCCCGATATGGCGGCGTCTTCGTAGCTCCCCGCGATCACCCAGCCTTCACGCTCCGCGCGCTCGCGGCAGAGACGGAGCTGATCGGCGATCGATGCAGCATTCTGTTGGTCGGACGAATAGCGGGCATAGAGCGCGGCGCGGATCATGGCATTGTCCTTCTGCAAAGGGCGGACTGGAAGTCCGCCCGGCCGGACTAGACAGTCTCGCGCGGAATTACCCTAACCTCAACGCTTGGGGGCCGACGGATTCTTCGAGATCGGTTCATTGTCATTCGCCGCTTTGCAGATACCGATATGCTCCCGTGCGATATGGCGTCCGATGGCTTCGGCGATGCGCGTTAGCGCCGCATCGACGGCGGTGGATTCGAGGACGGACGGATTGTCGTTCGCGGCTTCGAGCGACCGCGAGCCAGGCGCCGCATCGCCTTTCATACCGGTTCATTTTCCGGGTCCCGGTTGTCATTGTCGGCGCGGTAGGCAGGCGGATTTGCGATCCAACGATTGACCGCGGATTCGTGCCATCCCGCGCCGTGAACGCTGATCTTCACCTGCTCCGGAAAGGTGCCGTCGGCAATCTTGCGATAGAGCGTCGAGCGTGAGAGCCCGGTACGGGCGAGAACGGTCTGGAGGCGGATGATCCGTTCGGTCACAGGCATGGGTTTACTCCTTCGGCTGGGGTTGGCTGGGCTCCCTTGGGCCTAGAATTGGTGATCCCGCCGCGGGGAACAACTGTCTCTTCGTGGTGTCTCAGGCTGCGCAGGGTGGCGTGTCGTCTCTTGTCGTTTCCTGGCGTCCGCTGTCGTTTGACGGCGGGGCCACAATTTTTTTCCCATGCCGTCCCAGCCACGGATTTGGTGTCGCGCAGGGCAGCCGACGCTTGCCTTTGTGGCCGCGCGAGCGCGCCGAATCGAGTGGGCGGAGCGATTGCCGGCACCATTTCGCTTTCGGCGATCGCCTAGGTTGCGAAAAGATCATTTCATGAGGTCATGCGCCAAGGATTGGCCGAACCGCGCCTCCCGGAAACTACAGTTTCGGCGCGTCTGAGCGCATTCGACGGAATTCAGCGCACAATGTTCGGCGGAAATTACTGACATCACGCCGCAAACCCGTTCACGCCGGACCGTGCTTCAGCTCGCGCCTGATAAGCGGCGTCAATGGTGTTGAGGCTTCGCTATGGGAGTGTGATGGCTCCCGGCCTTATTCTGGTGATCACTAGAACGATCGGTCGGCCATCAGAATCACGGCGGAGATTAGCTTGTTGGAATAGTATTGGCGGAAATTTCGCCGGATCGTCCTTGGTGTCGGTTGGGGGCCAGTACTTTTTGAGGAAGACTATGGTTTCGGACGCCGAGACTGCCAACGGATCCGGCAGCCCGGGAGACCGCGGCAGCTTTGTGAGCCGGTTCGAAATGTACCACACCCGCATCCGACCAACCGCGGTACCTCCGCACGCGAGGCGAATGTCCTGGACCACGCCAGCGTCATTGGTGACTGGTTGCAAAACTGCGGGAATTTTTGACGTCATCGCCACGGTTGTGGACGCGACTATCAGCGGAGCGCGGGCGGCCTTTGGGCGCCGACAGTTCTTGTCGAGCACCATCCAGGCCGGGCTGGTTTTGAGCTGTGCAGCGAGATTGTCGATCTCGGCAACAGCGGCGATCGCTTGCGTGGGAGTCGTCAGCATCTGGTCGTGGGCGGGCCACCAAATCTTCATCAGCAGGCCGGCGAGATACCAGCCGATATTTACGAGCAGCAACAAAGAGAAGGTTAGGAAGGCGCGCAGCAAATATTCATGCGCCATCTTGATGCAGGTGACCTTCCAATTGACCCCTTTGCTGTTGCGGCGAGTATGGAGCAGCAACCGCCGCGCGAGCGTTTGTCTCGGGTGCGGAACCGCCCAAGCCTTCTCGAAATCGGATAGGCCCGGTTCGTGCGACACAGATACCTTCAGCTCTCGGAAGGCCCAGTGGCCCGCGCTTGCCGTATAGGCGACTGCCAGCCCGAGTAACACCATGTTGAGCCAAATCGGTGCGCTGCCGGCCTTCTTCTCCCACAACGCGCTGACCAAAGTCAGTACGAGCGGGATCAAAGCGGCCACCAGCGGCAGGTAGGTCGCGGCCTTTTGGTCAGTGCCGCGGCGGCGCTCCGTCTCACTGTCGGCAAGGCGACGCGCTTCTTCCAAAGCTGCCTCGGGATCCTTGCCGAAATCGAGCGCATCGATCCGCGCCTCGTCGCGCGTGAGATCGTCCTCAAGTTTCTTCTTTTGCGCGGGTGTCAGATCTTCGAGCCACGGCCAGAAGAACTGGCCGGTCGCGAAAAGCCATTTGACGAGCTCTTGCCTCGCTTGCGCGGCGCGCGCCGCGATCCCTGTCATCATTGGATGATCGCTTCGAGTTCATCGACGATGGCGGCGGCGAGCGGCAAGCCGGTGCGGCGCTGGATCCAGGCCCACTGGCCATTGGGGTTGATCTCAAGGAACCAGTACTGCCCGTCTTGGTCGGCGATTAGGTCAATCGCGCCGTAGCGCAGGTCGAGTTGTTTGGTGAGTGCCAGGCATTTGTCGACGATGGCGGCCGGCAGCTCGATCGTCTCATGGCGTAGGTCGAGCCGTGTACCCGACCGCCAATCCACCTCGGTCTCACCATGGTCCTGCGAATGAATCGCCGCGGCAAAGACGCGGTCGCCGATCACGGTCGCTCGGATGTCAAAGGCCTTGCGCACCTCGCGCTGATAGATGACCGGCGCGAGCGACACCGCCGTCTGATCCATCGGGTTGAGTGGATCGAGCCGCGCGGTGAACAGCACCTCGCCGGCCTCTCCACGTTCGACAAGCGAATGGCGGAGTGGTTTGCCAATCACGTTGCCGTCCGCGACGAACGAGCTGGCCGCCGCGAAGTCGTTCGAGATCAGCGTCTCGGGGACACCCAGCCCCAGCTGCGACGCGAGGGTCAATTGACGTGGCTTATCCTCGGCGCGCAGGATCGCGAATGGCGAACTCAGCCACCGGCCTTCCAGCGCATTCCACAGCGCCTTGGTCACCGCCGACCATTCGTCGGTCAGGTATTTGGTTGTGGCCTCATCCTTGGCCACGACTGGCTCGGGTGCACCGGGCTGACGGTAATACGCCGCACCGACGTCGTCGAGGCGGAGGGTGAGGTCGGGCGTCTCAATCTCCCAGCCATGCCCGGCGCGCGGATCGAACCGGACCTTCGCTTGTGGTAGGCTTTCGGTGTTGAGGCGATGAAAGGCGCGACCCCGGCGCCGCAGTTCGACGACGATGAAGTCGGTCGTGAGGTCGCGCTTGTTGGTGACGAGCAGAATCACGGCTAGGACGATCCGATCAATGGATCATCGAAAAGTCGTCATCGTCTCCCTCGACATCGGCTGAGGTTTTGGTCTGGAGTTCGAGCAGCAAGGCGGGAAAATCGTCATCAATCCCCTCCTGATTGTTGAACGACCGGGTCTCGAGTTCCAGCGTGCCCGCGCTCATCTGATCATCGCTTTCCTGCTGCACGTCCGTCTTGGTTGCGAGTTCGGCGAGCATGTCGAGAGGGCGACGCGGCATTCCCAGTGTCTCGTCGCTGGTCAGATCGTCGTCCGCACTTTCCTGACGGACCTTGGTCAACGTGCTGGTGTCGAGCAAAGCATCGAAGCTACGAAGGTCGGTCGACGCATCCTGATCGTCGGCTTCCATCCGCACCAATGTGATCGTCGTCTCGGCGAGCGCGATCGCGGCCAGTTCGGTCATGTTCGAGTAATCTTGATCGTCGCCTTCCTGGCGCACGCGGGTCGAGGTGTTGGTCTCGACAACGGTCGACGCCGCCATTTCTATCACCGGCACGAGCCCGGCCTCGGTCTCGATCACCCAGAGCTGCCGGGCTGGATCGTAGTGACCGGGAAGATCCGCCGACGACGTGCGGGGGGTTGCATGTCGAAAGAGGAGCGGCGCCGCGTGCGCTGTTTTGCCTGGCTCTGGCAGCATCGTCAAATCCCTCCACTGGACGGCAAGCCGTCCTTCCTTTGTTCTATGCCTAGGTCCAAAAACGCCCAAATTCAAATTGTATTGTAATCGACCTGAAGCGCCTCGAGTCACCTGTTCCTCCACATTTTGCCCGGCGCAAAGCGCCGGGCAATCTGCTCTTGCCAAGTGACGGGCATTGCCCGAAGATTCCTGCGCCCATGCGAACCGACGTCGATCATCTTCCCGCCGCCAAGCAGCGCGAGCTTGAGCGCATCGTCGAAATCATCTTCGACGAGTTCGGTGCCGCGACCGAGAATGCGACCGGACGCCGCAAGGGCGCGCGCATCCTCAAGATCATCCTGTTCGGCAGCTATGCGAGGGATGATTGGGTCGATGCCCCGGCATCCGCCAACCAGTATAAATCCGATTATGATATACTGGTCATTGTCAGCCAGAAAGAGCTGACCGACCGCGCCGCATATTGGTCCAAAACCGAAGAGCGGCTGATCCGCGCCTATACAATCGAAAAGACGCTGCGGACGCCGGTGAACTTCATTGTCCATTCGCTGCACGAGGTAAACGACGGGCTTGCGCACGGCCGGGTCTTCTTCATGGAGGTCGCGAAGGACGGCATCGCGCTTTACGAGGCCGATGACCGCGAATTGGCGACGCCGAAACCGAAGACTTCGGAGCAAGCTTTGGCGACCGCGAGAGAATATTTTGAGGACGGATTCCCGTCTGCGATGAAGCGGTATGAATTTGCACGGTTTGGAATCGACAAGGGGTATTTGAAGGACGCTGCCTTCGATATGCACCAGACCACCGAGCGTCTTTATGCCTGCCTACTGCTGACGCTGACCTATTACACGCCGTACAACCACAACATCGCATTCCTGCGTTCGCTCGCCGAGGGGCTGGATCGTCGTCTCTATGGCATCTGGCCCGAAGCTAATCGCCGCGAACGTGCAATGTTCCAGAAGTTGAAGGAGGCCTACACCAAGGCCCGCTATTCCAAGCACTACCGGATCAGCGAAGAGGAACTGACCTGGCTCGGCGAGCGCGTCGAAGAACTCGGCCGCGTCGTCCATCAGGTCTGCACCGACAGGATCGCCGAACTCGAAAGGGCGGCGCGCGAATAAACGCGGTCGTCCGCCCGGCTTGCCGGGACTCCGCGCTTCTGGCATAATCCCGCGCACGGGATGGAATGACTGGCGGCCATCTCCGAGGATTATCCTGCCAGCATCATGCAGGTCCGGCCGAGGGTCGGGCAGTTGCTGTACGCCGCTCGATCGGCACGCAGCGGACACCGCTTGCACATTCGCGCGATGACGCGCGGACCGCCGCTGTGCGAGCTCAACATGCATACCCCCAAAGCGAACGACGTTTACGCGCGCGAAGTCGTGATGGCGCGCGTCGGCCATCTGATCCGCCGCAAGCAGCAGGAGGTCGAACGGATCACACGCATCCTGCGCGCCTGCTTCGATCCCACCCGCGTGCAAGCGCCCCAGCCGGGCGAAATCCGCCGCATCGTCCTGATCGGCCCCTATGCGCGGAAGACTTGGTATGAAGACGACGAGACGATCAACTTTTCCGATTACGAATTCTGGATCGTCGTCAATCATCCGCTGTTCAAGGAAGCCGAATGCTGGACCCGCGCCCGCGAGGTCATCGACAGCGAACTCGGCAACCGCTGCGCTGTCAGCCTCGAACTCTATTCGAAGGCCGACATCCGCGTCGCCAAGGCCGAGCGCGACACCTTCATCCTCGACCGCATTGAAGCGGGCATCACCCTCTATCGCGCCTCGCGCGATGCACCGCTGAATGACCGCGAGCGGAAGGCGGTGCGGTCGTGACCGCGCCGGCTTCGGCGGTCGCCTTCGACGCCTTCTATCGGGCCGAACATGCGCGGGTGAATGGCTTTTTCCGGCGAAAGGTCGGGCGCGACGAGGCGGCCGATCTGACGCAGGAAGCGTTCATGCGCTTTTATGGTAGCGGCAGGTTCGCGACGCTAGAATGTCCCCGGGCCTATCTGGCGACGGTCGCGCGCAACATATGGCTGAACCGGATACGTCAGCAAAAGCGGCGCGGAATCCTCTATCCGCTGGACGAGGAGCGAGAGGCTGCCACGCCGCCCGAACAGGAGCGGCGGTTCGAGGGAAAGGAACTGCGGCGCGCCTATTGGCGGGCGCTTCGCCCCCTGTCGCGAAAGACACGGCGCATCTTCCTGATGCACCGCCTACGCGGCATGACCTACCGGGACATTGCCGACGAACTCGGAATAAGCTGCAAGGCGGTTGAAAAGCGCATCGAGCGCGCGTTGGCGCGATGCCGAAAGGTCGCCGCGCGCCATACTTGAAGCAGAACCCTGATGCGTGCATGTCGATAGCCAACAACAGTGCGGTTCATTCCGCCGGGTCGAGGGAGTATGAAAATGGAAGATGCCGAAGCGCTCGTATCGCTGACCGCAGACATCGTCGCGGCGCATGTCAGCAACAATAATGTCGCAGTTTCCGATCTGCCGCTGATCATCCAGTCGGTGCACGATGCACTCGCCGGACTGGGCAAGGCCGACGAGCTCGAAGTTAAACAGGAACCGGCAGTGTCGATCCGCGCATCGGTGAAGCCCGATTACATCGTCTGCCTCGAAGACGGCAAGAAGCTCAAGATGCTGCGGCGTTACCTGCTGACGCATTACAACATGACGCCCGACGACTATCGCGCCAAATGGAATCTGCCGAAAGACTATCCGATGGTCGCGCCCGCCTACGCCGAGAAGCGCCGCGCGCTCGCGAAAGAGATCGGGCTCGGCACCAAAGGCCGCGGCGGCGGGCGCAAGAAGACCGTCACGCGCCACGCGAAATAGCCGTCAGGCCTTGGCGTCTGCCTTTTGATCAAGCGCATCGGCGATCATCGCTGCGAGCGATTCTTCGGCGCGAATGCGCGCGACCGGGTCTTTGGCGTCGAGATCGCGCCGCACCCATTGCGGCGCGCGCTCAACCACCCGGAGAATGGTGTCGGTCAGTTCCCGCGTCATGGCGCGCCTATGGCATTGGGGTGGTCGTCGGGCAACGCCTCTGCAGCGAATGCCCGCTTGCCGCGCCGCCGCCAGAGCGCAGAAGCATCGGCGCCACCATCGCTCCTGATCTTGTTCGCCATCCACAGGAAAGCGCCATAAAGCATCGCGCGGTCATCGTCGGTCAGCTCGACCAGCCCGGCTTTGACGATGAGTCCACCGAGTTCGATGAGCCTGCGCGTCCGCTCGCGGCGCTTGACCTGCCAGTCGCGCATGTCGCTTCGCGCCTTCGCCGCCTCAAGCCGATGGCGCATTGTTATCGCCCGGCGCAGCGCCTTCGTTATCGCGACCAGCTCGCGGCGCAGGCTTGCGGGCCGAGCGTTGAAAGAAGCGCGCGCCCGCCTTGCGCCAGCCCTCCTTCACGCTTGTATCCTTGGCCGCGACGGCGCCGAGCAATGCGCCGGCGAACATATCGGCATCGAGCGCGTCGGCGCCCGTTGCAATGACGAGTTCGCCAAGCTGGCGAACGCGGCGTTCCTTGAGGGCCTTTGCTTTTGCTTCGAGTGCCTTCAGTTCCGAATCGATATCGCGGGGTTTTCGCATCGCAAAGTCTCCATTGAGTGACGATTCTGTCATGATAGAAGAAGCGCGGCGCCAGCGCAGTAGTGTCGCCGGGACAGTCTGACACCGCCTAGTCCCGCCCGAGAATTTATTCGAGAAGGGCGCGCTTATACGTCGTGCCGACGTGCGCTTCGCAGTGTAACTGAACGATCGCTATGGCGATCTTCCATTTCAGCGTGCAAGTCATCGGGCGCACTTCAGGCCGCAGCGCGGTCGGCGCAGCCGCCTATCGCGCGGGCGAGCGCCTGCACGACGAGCGCCTCGACCGCGATCATGACTTCCGTGCCCGCTCGGGTGTCGAGCATAGCGAAATCCTCCTGCCCGAAGGTGTGCCGGACCGCTTCTCCGACCGCGAAACGCTTTGGAACGAAGTCGAGGCGATCGAGGTGCGCAAGGATGCGCAGCTCGCCCGCGAGGTCGAGTTCGCCATTCCGCGCGAGATGACGAGGGAACAGGGCATCGATCTCGCCCGCGACTTCGTACAATCCGAGTTCGTCGATCGCGGCATGATCGCCGACCTCAATGTCCATTGGGACATCGGCGCCGACGGCATGGCGAAACCCCATGCCCATATCATGCTCACGATGCGCGAGGTGGGCGAAGACGGGTTCGGGGCGAAGGTGCGCGAGTGGAACGAGCACGCGACTGTCGGCCTGTGGCGCGAACGCTGGGAGAGCCATGTCAACGCACGGCTGGCCGAACTCGACATCGATGCCCGCATCGATCACCGGTCGCTGGAAGCACAGGGCATCGCGCTTGAACCGCAAGACAAGATCGGCGGCCCCGCGCAGCGCATGGAGCGCGAGGGACAGCTTGCTGACCGCGCAGAAATCCACCGCGAGATTGCGCGCGAGAACGGCGAGCGGATTATCGCCAATCCGGGCATCGCTCTGGACGCCATCACGCACCAGCAGGCCACATTCACGCAGCGCGATATGGCGATGTTCGTGCATCGCCATTCGGACGGACAGGAGCAGTTCAATGCGGCAATGAGCGCAGTGCGCGGCTCACCCGACCTGATCGCGCTTGGCCAGGACGGACGCGGCGAAGATCGGTTCACCAGCCGCGAGATGATCGAGACCGAGCAACGGTTGCAGCGCGCCAGCGAGCTGATGGCGGAACGCGATCGGCACCGCACGTCGGATGCCGACCGGGAGGGCGCGCTGGCGCGCGCGGAGGCGGGCGGGCTTGTGCTGTCGGGCGAGCAGCGCGCGGCGTTCGACCATGTGACCGACAAGCAGGGTCTCAGCGTCGTTATCGGCTATGCCGGAACCGGCAAGAGCGCGATGCTCGGGGTCGCGCGCGAAGCGTGGGAGGATGCCGGGTTCCGTGTGCGCGGTGCGGCGCTGTCGGGCATTGCCGCCGAAGGCCTGGAGAATGGCTCGGGCATCGCGTCGCGCACCATCGCGAGCTTGGAACATGGCTGGGCGCAAGGCCGCGATTTGCTCACCGCTCGCGACGTGCTCGTCATCGACGAGGCGGGCATGGTCGGCACGCGGCAGATGGAACGCGTTTTGTCCCATGCCGCCGACGCCGGCGCGAAGGTCGTGCTGGTCGGCGATCCGCAGCAATTGCAGGCGATCGAGGCGGGCGCGGCGTTCCGCTCGATCCACGAATGGCACGGCGGCATCGAGATTACCGAGGTGCGCCGCCAGCACGAAGGCTGGCAGCAGGATGCGACCCGGCACCTTGCCACCGGCCGCACAGGTGAGGCGATCGACGCCTATGCCGGGCGCAGCATGGTTCATGCTGCTGACACACGCGAGACGGCGCGAGCCGAGCTGATCAATCGCTGGGATCGCGACCGGCGGGCGAGCCCCGATGCCAGCCGGATCATTCTGACCCACACCAATGCCGAGGTGCGCGAGCTTAACGACGCCGCACGCGAGGCGATGCGCGCATCGGGCGATCTTGGCGACGATGTGCGCGTGAAGGTCGAACGCGGCGATCGGGATTTTGCCGTCGGCGACCGCATCATGTTCCTGCGCAACGAGCGTAGCCTGGAGGTGAAGAACGGCACGCTCGGCACGATCGAGCGTATGAGCGAAAGCAGCATGGCGGTGCGCACCGATGACGGGCGCAGCATCGCATTCGACACCAAAGATTATCGCGACTTCGATCATGGCTATGCCGCCACGATCCACAAGGCGCAGGGCATGACCGTGGACCGCGCCCATGTTCTCGCCACCCCCGGCATGGATTGCCACAGCGCTTATGTCGGCATGTCGCGCCATCGCGAGGGCATGGCGCTGCACTATGGCCGCGATGACTTCAAGGACGACGGGCGCCTTGTCCAGACCCTGTCCCGCGAGCGCGCCAAGGATATGGCGAGCGATTACGAGCGCCGTGATCCGGCGCGAGACTTCGCCGAGCGGCGCGGCATCAGCTTCCGCGAGCGGGTTGCCGAGATCGTCAAGGCCATCCCCGAGACGACGCGCGGGATCTTCGACAATTTCCGGCCCAAGGCCGAAACGCAGCGCAAGCGCGACATGTTCGCGAGCTTTCGGCCAGCGCCCCGGCCGCACCAACCGGAACGGAGCGACCGGCTCGCGCGCAGCCCGCAGCCCGCTTCCGCTGGCGGGCTGCGCAGCGCGGTGGCGCGCTATGCGCGGGCGCTCGACGCCGTACAGCAAACCCATGCGCAGGGACTTGAGGCGATGCCTCATCAGCGCATAGCGCTCGACCGGGCCAAGGAGTCGCTGGACGCGATCCGGCCCCACGCCTCCACCGATCTTGGCGCCGCCTTCGAGCGCCAGCCCGAGCTTGTCCGCGAGGCAGCCGAAGGGCGCGGACAATCCGCGCTCCGGGCAATGCAGCTTGAGGCGGAAATCCGCATCGACCCATTCCAACGCGCCGACCGCTTCGTCGAGGGCTGGCAGCAATTGCAGCGCCAGCGCGAAGAGCTGGTGCGTGACGGCGATCTACGCGGCGCGAAGCGTGTCGCGCAGAGCATGGCGGGCATGGCGAAGAGCCTCGAACGCGATGCCCAGCTTGAATCGGTGCTCGGCGGGCGCAGCCGCGAACTCGGCCTCGAGATCAGCCGCGACATGGGGCGCAGCCTATCGCGCGACCTCGCGAACTCCATTTCCTTCGATCAGGTCCGCGACCTCGGGCGCGGCATGGGTATCGGTCATTAGCCAGGAGAATAGAGATGGACGAACAACGATTGCCGTCGAATGCGCCGGAGCCGGAACCCCGAGAGGAAACGGCGGCGGAAGCGTTCGCGCGGCTCGACGACCGGGTGGCGGGACTCGATGGGCGCATAGCGCTCATGGCCCGCGCCGTCGAGCATATGGCGACCGAGCGGCTGAACATCGAGATTCCCGACTATAACCCGACGCTGGAAAAGACGAACGCCTACCTCGCAGCGATCCACAAGCGGATGAAGGCTATCGAGGATGCGCCCGCACTCGACATGACCCCGGAAGATATGGGCGCGCGCATCGCGGCAGCGGCGCACAAGGCGCGTGAGACCGACCGGGCCAGCGTCCAGCAAGTCCAGCAGAGTCAGGCGGAAGCCGTGCAGGCATTACATCGGATCGTTGGTAACGCTCGAACGCGGGGGCAGCAACGCGAGCATCTATGGTGGAGCATCGGCGGCGGAGTCCTTGCCGGGTGCCTGCTATGGTCGTTCCTTCCCGGCACTGTGTTGCGCGTGTTGCCGCAAAGCTGGCACATGCCGGAAAGCATGGCGGCACATATCATCGGCGAACCGACCTTATGGGAAGCAGGTGCTCGGCTTATGCAGGCGGACAGCCCGCAGGCTTGGGCCGCACTCAATCAAGCCGCCGAGATACTGCGCGATAACCGGGAGGTTATCGAGAAATGCCAAGCGACGGCCAAAAGGACAAAAAAGGCTACGCGCTGCGCCATTCAGATAAGCCCCCTACCGTGATGCGAAGGCAGAACTGGACGCGCGCGGTTCCGTTTGCACACTTTGCCGATAGGGCCTCAGCGGCTATGGATCGGAACATACAGGGGGTGCCTTTTGTCTGATTCCGTTTTGTTTATTTCCGGCGCGCTGTTCACGTCATGGGAAGCAAGGCCGGCAATGACGTGATCGGACAGGCCCGGCAGCCGCTCACCCTTCCGGCAGCTGGGGCCGAAAGGGCCGCAGGGCCACAAATCCATGCTGCCGTCTGCCCGTTCACGCTAAACACGGCGCCGGAACAGGGTAAATCAAGGTGTCCGGCTGATTCCATTGGTGGAGCCATGTCTGGGCTTCCTCTTCGGTGCGCGCCCAAACGCCGGTGGCGACGATCCGGGGGATGGCTCTACGGCCATCATCGCACAGCTAAGCTACGCTGGTGCAGGGGCCGTCCATCCCATCACGTCAAATTTGTAGTCGCCAGGTTCTGCCGGATGAATCGATGCTTCCAATCATCTCGAAGCATGAAGCCGGCATTGCTCCTGCACAGCTCCTCTGTCCTTTGCAGAATGGATTCGTCGCTTTGGTCGAGATCCAGAGGGTCTCCGTAAGGCTGCGGAATGTAAAAGGGAGTCTCGTAGTAGATTTCGAGCCTGTTCCCTTCAGGGTCGTCGGCATACACGGAGAGCGAGGTTCCGTGGTTCAAGCACAAGAGGCTTTTTGCCCCATTGCTCTTTGCTCTGTCACGGACGTCGCGTAGAATCTGTATGGAAGGGACCAGGAATGAGATCTGCATGATCGTGCTGAACGTCGTGTCGCGGGGCCGGCCAGTCGCAAGTACGAGTTGATGATGATGTTCCGGGGAACTGCTGAGAAATACGAGCTCGGCACCAATCGACCGTCCAATCCCCCTGTCTGTGACGATCATACCAAAAACATTCTGGTAGAATTCAACCATGAGCGGAAGATCCCAGACATAAACTCCTAGGTGGGAAAGAAGTGGTTGTTGCACATTAGTCATCTCAGTCTCCTGATGGTTGTGATTGACCGTGGGGCAGCCTTTCACGCCGCACAGTTCTGAACCCAACGTGCGAAGTGGCGATTTCGGTTTCTTGCGGCACCGCCGCCGAAGGCCGAAAATTTGCACAGGCATTGAATGAACAAAGATATGACCCGCCCTTCAGGACCGGGGTTCCATCAGCGACGCTGCGTGTCAGCTCCCAGACGTTTCCAATCATATCGTAGAGTCCGTAGCGGTTCGGCGGAAAGGACCCGACCGGCGCAACGCCGGCAAATCCGTCCTCGGCGGTGTTAAAATCCGGGAAAAGTCCTTGCCAGGTATTGGCCAGCGGAGTTCCGTCCACAGCATAGGCCCATTTCAACGAGGACGTGGAAGCGGAATCGCCGCCTGTCGCTGCGCGTTCCCACTCGACGTCGGTCGGCAGATCCCTTCCCGCCCATTTGGCGAATGCAAGTGCGTCGTCGTAAGTAACTTGGGTAACCGGTTCGCATCGGCTTGCTTCTGGCTGACCGGGGCCCAAAGGGTGGCGCCAATCTGCTCCTAGTACCGCGACCCACCAGTTTCCTGTCAATCGGGCAGCATCGGAGCGGCGATGGAAGACGGCCGACCAGCCGACGCGCTCGGCATGGGTACGGTAACCAGTCGCTTTGACGAACGCCTCGAACTGGGCAACGGTGACCTCCGTCCGATCGATAAGGAATGCACGACCAGCTGGTGCCGAACCCCCACTGCCGTTGGGGCCAGCCGCAGGCACGTGCACTTGCCCGGGTTTGCCGGCACAAGTACTCACCGGCGGGGTAGCCGGTCCGCTGCTCAGCGACGCGAGAAGTGCCGTCACGACAATCGCCGAACCAGACGCGAACGCCTTGGCGAATGGCAGTTTCAACGTGTGTCTCCGCTGGTTTTGGCAAACGCGCGCCCAGGTAAGACTACCGAGTTCCGTGCTGCATAGCGTTCCCACTCACGCCGCATGGCGTTAAGACGCTGAGGCTGCTCTGCCGCAAGGTCGTGAATTTCGCCCGGATCATGCTTCAGGTCGAATAGCTGCCAATGGACTTGGTCGAGCGGAGTATGTTCCTTGAACAGCGGAATAAGGCTGGGTTGGAACACGGCCTTCCACCGACCAACGCGGACGGCGCGCCGATACAGCAGTTCCCATCCCACCATATCTCGTTCGGAACGGACTTCCGACACACGGCCCGCCAGCAGGTCGATCCAGGATCGTCCTTCGGGGGCGATGACTGGCTTTCCCTTTACGACACGTTCCACTGAAGCATGCACTAAGTCGAGCACGGTAGAAACGACGTCGGTGACATGAGTCACCGTTCCGTTCAGCTTTGCGCTCCGGACGCCCGGGCCGGCGATGATCGCCGGAGTGTGGATTCCGCCCTCCGTCATATCCAGTTTCACTCCGCGGAATGGTGTCGAGCTGACCTGCGCCCAAAGATGCCCCGTTCCTGTATAGGATCGCGCCGTGCCGACGCTCTCCAGGCTGTTGTCTATCGACGTGCCGGCGACTTTACCTGGTTGCGGCAGATCGAATGGATGCTCGATCGGGTATCCTTCCGCACCGTTGTCAGACAGAAAGATAATGATCGTGTTGTCGAGCTGGCCCGACCTTTTCAGATAATCAATGATCCTTCCGACATTCTGATCGAGGCGATCCACCATCGCGGCATAGACTTCCATCTTTCGCAATTGGATCGATTTCTCAAGCGGACCCATGCGGTTCCACGCCGCGGCATCCACGGGATAAGGTACCACGTCGTCCTTAACGATGCCGAGCCGCTTCATCCGTTCCAGCCTGGCCTTCTGGACGACGACAGGGCCGGCGTCATAGTGATGGCGATAGCGGGCGATATCTTCGGCGGGAGCCTGAAGCGGCCAGTGAGGACCTGTGAAGGCGAGATAGGCAAAAAACGGTCGCTGGGCCTGCCTCTGCTTAAGGAATTCGATCAGCTTCGTCGTAAAATAATCGTCACCGTAAACGCCCAGCGGGAAGTAGGCAGGTTGGCCATTCAAAACGTAATCCCTTCCTGCACCCACCATCCGGTAAGCAGGCCCTTGGTCATATCCAAAGTGATTATGGTCTCCCTGCAGCAGGGCAAAGGAACGGTCGAAGCCGCGGTCACTGGGAAACTGGCCGCGCCTTCTTCCAAGATGCCACTTGCCGGTCATCATCGTGTCGAAGCCAGCCATCTTGAGCCGTTCAGCGAGTGTCGCCGCGCGCTCATTGAGGTATCCCTCGTAACCCAAGGCGCCGCGTTGCTCCGGCGTGAGCAACTCCGCCATGCTGCCTAGGCCGACCTTGTGATTGTCCACTCCTGTCAGAAGCATGGCCCGTGTCGGCGAACAGGTCGACGATGTGTAGAACCCTGTCAGCCGAACGCCGCGGCGAGCGATTGCGTCCAGATGGGGGGTGCGGATTTCACCGCCGAACGAGCCCAGGTCGGAGAAGCCGAGATCGTCGGCAACGATCAGCAGGATGTTGGGCGGGCGAGTCGTCTGCCGCGGCCTGTCCGCCGTGCTGGGCGCGCCGCCGAGAAGGGCAGCGGCAGCGACCAGCAGACGAAGAAGAGCCCGCCGAACGCTCACCTCTATTGCCGCCACGACAGCTGAAGTCCCACGGAGCGGCCGGGATCTTCAAGGACCTGGAAGCTGCCCGGGCTCGCGATATTCTGGCGCCAGTTCGCCGTCCGCTTGTCGGTCAAGTTCTTGCCGACGACCGCCAATTCCCAGCGGCGGTTGCTCGGGCCAATGGCGAACCGGGCGTCGATCTTCGCATAGCCGGGCTGACTGAGGTTCTTGTCGGCAATCGGCTGCTGATAGTACCACGACGTGAAATAGACATTGGTGTCGAAACGGAAGTCGAGAGCAGCATTGAGCGGCCGGTCCACGGATAACGCTACGTTCCCGCTCCACTCCGGAGCAAAGGCCCGGCGTTTCCCTGAGAGGTCCTGAGTGCAGGGATTCGCGAAAAGCGACTGCAGAGCCGTGCACGGCGCATTTTCGTAATCCTTATAGCGCGCGTCGAGGTACGCAACATCCGTGGCCAGCGAGATTCCGTCGGCAATCGTGAACCTTGCAGTCAGCTCGACGCCCTTGCTCGTCGACTTCGCGACGTTCCCGACGATCTGCCTGGTCGTTCCAAGCTCCGTGAAAATCGTCGTTGTCTCCTGCAAATCGTTATAGTCGCTGTAAAATGCCGCGACGTTCACGACACCCCTGCCGCCAAGGATTGTCGATTTCACACCCGCTTCGAATGCATCCACGGTTTCGGGATCGAAGATCGACTTGCCGGCGTATCCGGCGAAGCCACCGGCCTTGAATCCTTTGGCATAGGACACATAGGCCATCACGTTTGGGCGGACGTCGTACTCGACGCTGACAGCAGGCATGAATTTTTTGTCGGTTCGCGAAGTGTCGTCGAACTGTCCTGGCTCCACGCCCACGATCGGAAACAAGATCGCTTGTCCGCCAGGCGGGCCAGGAGTGAAGTCGTCGGGGTTTGGCAGAGAGTCAGCGACGGTTCCAAGAACAGTCTCTCGGGAAGCCTTCTTTTTCACGATTGAATAGCGGCCGCCAAGATTCAGTCGCGAGTGCGGCAAAAGGCGTAGCGTTGCGGACGCAAAGGCAGAATAGGTGTCATTCTTTTCCTGGTTGCGGATCATGAAGGCGATCTTGTCCGCTGGAGTGAAAAAGCCGGGGGCGAAAGCGCCGAAGGGCAGGAAGAACTCTCCCTGGTAAGTGCTCGCGTCCAGGCTGCTGTTGTAATAGTACAGGCCAGCCATATACTCGAGAGTGCCACCGGTGGGTGATTGGAACCTCAGCTCCTGACTGAACAGGTGGAAGTCCTCTAAGATCAGGTCGGGGAGGGATTGCGTGGTGTTGAACACGCTACCGCCCTGGTCGGGTGGAAAGGGCAGCACATCATTCAACAATTCATACTCGTGCTCGAAATATCCGGTGGTCAGGGTCAAGGAGTGCTGACCGATGCCGATCGTTGTGGTCTGCGCCGCCTCCAGATAATCGTAGTTGAAGAACGAGCCCGCGGTTGACGAAACGCCGTCGAGCTCGTCGTCGGCATCGCCTCCGGCGGCGGCAAGGTAGCGCTGGCAAACAACAGCCCGGGGCAGAAACTCGGGCGGTGGCGGACAGCTGACGAGTTGAGTCGACCAGACGCCATCGTTGCGCATGCGGCCGACGTCGACACGCGCATCGACGGAAACGCTTTCCGCCGGTTCCCATGCCAACGCGACACGACCGATTTTCTCCCGCGTCCGCGGCGACGTGTCATCGAGATACTCGTTCTTGATGTAGCCATCCATGCCGTTCGCTCGGCCGGCAACACGAACCGCCAGGCGCGGCGTCAAGGGGACTGAGATCCCGGCTTCGACGCTATATTCTCCGAAATTGGGAGCGTAGAACGCTGTCGCGTTGGTCTCCAGCGACTGCGATGGCTTTCTCGTCGTGATGTTGATCGCGCCGGCTATGGTGTTGTTTCCGAAGAACGTTGTCTGCGGACCTTTGAGGATTTCGACCTGCTCGACGTCGAACAACGCAGCACGGATCGCTCGCGACCGCGGCCGATACACGCCATCGACGAATACCCCGACTGATTGCTCGAATCCAAGATTGAGCGATGAGCCAACTCCTCGAATGTTAATCAGATCCGATAGAGGCCCCGGGGAGATGCGGACGTTGGATACTCGGGAAGCAACTGTTTCGACGCTTTGGATGTTATAAACGTCCAGTGATTTTCCGCTGACCGCCGAGACGGAGATGGGGACGTCCTGAAGCCGCTCCGTCCTCCGCCTCGCAGTCACGACAATGTCGCCTACAGCCAAATCTTTATCTTTGGTTTCCTGCGCTACCTCATCGGCCGACGTCGCGGCGGGTGACGGTGCGTTTGGCTGCTCGGTTTCGGGCGGATTGACCGGCTGAACCGCCGGCTCTGCGCCAGTCTGGACCATCGCGGTTTCCGCCATCGCCGCCGAACTCCAGACAGCAAGCACGGAAACCCCTGCCGTCAAAACGGCAAAGGATGCCTTCATCATGTCTCTCCCCTCAACGGTGCTCGTCTGACCGCACGATCGAGTCCCACAATCATTTCACAGCCCCACTTTTCATGAGTTATGGAATCCCGGCGCCTGCTACGGAGATTTCGATCGTCTCTATCGAACAGGATGACTCGCCTCTCATGAATCTCTCCGGCGTCGTTTCCGACAGGACCAGGAACAACGTGCGCCGGTCAGCCCCCCCGGTCACACATGCGGCCGCGAAGCGGCCATCGACGTCGACCACCACGGCGATTTCGCCGCCCTCGCGCGCGCGCAAGACTTCGCCAGTTTCTGCTGAGGCCACCCACACTGCGCCTTCGCGGTCAAGGCAGATTCCGTCTGGCGTGCGGCCATCAAGTCGAGCAAATTCGCGGCGGTCCCCAAGTGAACCGTCCGGCCGGATTGAAAATGCGGTCAGACGATGCGCGAAGGTTTCGGCAACGATCAGCGTGTCGCCGTTTTCGTTTATGGCCATGCCGTTCGGAAAGATCAGACCGTCGGCAACCTCGCTGGCCTTCCCATCCTCAACCAGAACGAGGTTCGTCGGTTTGGGATCGACGCCCTTGAAGAGATTGCACCCGGCATTGCCCACATAGGCGCGGCCATGTCGATCGATCACCATGTCATTGGGCGTACCGCGGCAAATCGACGAAAGATCCGCGTAAGCATCCATCTTTCCGCCGGCGACCGAGAGAAGCATCGAATCTGTCATCGAAACGACGATCATCCGACCGTCAGGCAGCCAGCCGAGGCCGGACGGCGCACCAGGAACTTCGATGATGGTTTCAACCGTCGCGTCGGCTCCGATGCGCACCACCCTTTTGCCAAACATGTCCGAAACGAAGAGGGCGTCATCGTGCCAGCGTGGGCCTTCGCCGAACTGAAGACCGGTCGCATAAACGTGTCTCGGCTGGGCAATCCGAGTCGGACCTTCGGCTTCGACCCGCCCGCTCATTCGAGTACTCCGTCGATGTCCCAGCGGGCACCTTCTTCCCCACGCATATCTGGCAACACGCGGCCGCGTTCTTGACCGATCGGCTTCTTCGCCGTCGCGCAGAAAGCTCGCCCACTGGTCGCGCACTTCACGATTGATGCTTCCGCAGCAGTCACATTCATGCCTTGATCACCCCCCCCTCCTTCCGAAGTCCGACGCATGACAAGTATGCCCCACGGGATATATAAAGGCAATAGAGAGATATCATGTGGCTTAAAATATTTTTTCGGTGGACGGCAGATGCAGACCATTGTAATATCCTGTCCATCGACTTGGCAGTGCCTCAGGTACGTTGTGTGCTAAAAGCTCATGAGGAGTGGGCAAGTGTCCTCACCGTTGCCGTCAGTGAATCGCAACGTTCCACGTATCACGAGGCTGCTTGCGCAGGCTACGCGCGCATTCGCCAACAAAGATGCGATTTCCACTCCTGGGGCCAAGCTTTCCTATGGCGGCATGTTCGCCAGAATGTTGGCGCTCTCGGAACGGCTGTCGCAGCTTGCGCAGCCCGGCGCGCGGATCGTCGTTTTCATGCACAACGGCATTGACGCAGCCCTGCTCCCGCTATCCTTGCGTGACGCCGGTCTGGTCGGCGTTCCCGTGAACTGGAGGATGTCGCCTCTCGAGCTTGCTAACGTTGTCAAGGCGAGCGAGGCGGAACTGGTTCTTCACGACTCGGCTTCGGCCGGTCCGGTCCAGGAAGCACTGGCAAGGTTGTCCGAAACACGCGTGCGGACTGTGCCGGTCGAACAGCTCGACCTCAACTCGATTGCCCATGCTGATCCGGGCGCACGGCCTGACGCGGATGAAGGCGCGCTTGCTTCGATTCACTACACATCGGGCACACTTGGAGCGCCGAAAGGCGTGATGCAGAGCCACCTCAACTGGGAGACTGTGTGGCGCAACCTGATGACCGTGAGGGACTTCAGGCGAAGTGACGTCGTCGCTTTGACCGGACCACTCAGTCATGCTGCCGGCACCTATGTCGTCCCCCTGCTGCTGTCCGGTTCGACCATCTTCCTGCCGGAAAACACTGATCCCGATTCGCTGGCGCGCGAGATCCGAGACCATTCAGTCACGGTTCTGCAATGCGTCCCGACGCTCATGACCCGACTGATTGCATCTGACGCTTTTTGCGCCGCTGCCCGGCAGTCGCTTCGGCTCATCGTCTACGGTGCCGAAAGCATGCCTTACGCAACGTTGCGGGCGGCGGTCGAAAGCTTCGGCCCGATCATCGCGCAGAACTATGGGTTGACCGAGGCGATGATGACTTGCGCAACCTTGCCACCCGACGAGCACGCTGTGTTCAGCAACGGCAAGCTTGTGGAGCTTCGGCATGGTGTGGTCGGCAGGCCGTATCCCTTCGTCGAACTCATGGTTCGGCGCAAGGACGGCAATCCGGTCGAGGGGGACGAAATCGGCGAGATCACGGTTCGCTCACCCCACATCATGCTCGGCTACTGGCGCGACCCGCAGGCGACCGCGGAGGTCCTTCGTGAAGGATGGCTGTGGACAGGTGACCTCGCCCGCTGGACCGCAGATGGCTATCTCTCGCTCGCCGGCCGAAGAAAGGACATGATCATCTGTGGCGGAATGAACATGTACCCCGCCGAGGTCCAGTCGTTCCTTTGCCAGCTTCCCGACGTTCGACAGTGCGCGGTCTTCGGCTTGCCCAGCGCAGAGTGGGGTGAGGAACTCGCAGCGGTCGTAGTCCTGGCCGCTGACGACGAAGAACGACGAGAAAGCTTTCGCCGGAAGGCCCGCTGCGATCTCGGAATCCGAACGCCCAAGCGGTGGATCTTCGCGCAGGACCTGCCACGAACAGCCAACGGGAAGATCGATGTATCGGCTCTGAAGGCGCTCGCGGAGCGGGAAGCTGCACAATGATTCGCTCTGGCGTTTTCATTTACGCCGTTGGTCGAACGCCTTTCGGCAGGTTCCTTGGACGCCTGGGGGGATACAGCCCCGCCGAGCTCGGCGCGTTGACCCTAGACACTCTGCTGGAACGGACAGGCGTCTCGCCTGATGCGGTCACCCGAGTGGTTGTCGGTACTGCGATGCCGGGCGGTGGAACACTCACGGCTGCGAGGCAGACCGTGCTGCGCTCCCGCGTTCCTTTCTCGACGCCGTCGCTGGGAGTCGACCGCGCCTGCTGTTCAGGAATGTCGGCAATCGCCCTGGCAGCGACGGAGGTCGCCGCGGGCGCAGCGGGACTCTTCATCGCGGGCGGCGTCGAAGTGCTCAGCCGCACTCCACGCCTGTTCGAGCGCTCGTTTCACAGGATGGGGAGCCTTGAGCTGAAGGATCCGCTGCTGCTCGATGTCCCGTTCGGCGAGGGCTCTATCGCGGGTTACACGAGCGAAGAGGCGCTCAAAGCCGGAGTAGATCGCGAGACTCAGGACGCCTGGGCCCTGCAAAGTCACGAACGTTACTTCAAGGCGGAGCGGGAAGGCTTCTTTGCGTACGAGCGGTTTGCCGTCCCAGCCCGCCCGGCGACAGGCGGCCCGTCCGGGGATGCGGTTACCACCGACGAAAGCCCCCGCAGTGACACCAGCGCCGAGTCACTCGCGGGACTGCCCGTTGTACGGGGCAGCTCAACGATAACGGCCGGCAACGCGCCGGGCCTGAACGATGGAGCGGCCTTCGTGTTGCTCGGCAATGAGGAGGCCGGGCGCAACAACAATCTCGAACCCATAGCCGAACTGGTCGGGACGACCTCGGTCGCGGAAGGGCCGACCTCCGGCACGCGAACACCGGCGCTTTCAATCCTCAAGATGCTCGAAGAGCAGCGCCTGAGCATTGCGGACGTAGACGTTCTTGAGATCAACGAGGCCTTCGCGGCGACACCGCTCGTCAGCACGCTGGTGCTTGCGGAATTTGACACGACGTCGGCCGAGCGCCTTCGCCGCAAGACCAACCCCAATGGCGGCGCGGTCGCGATCGGCCATCCGATGGGCGCCAGCGGTGCGCGGCTGGTCATGACCGCCATTGCGGAACTGCGCCGGCGCGGTGGTGGCAGGGGCATTGCAGCAATCTGCGGCGGCTTCGGACAGGGCGAGGCCATCATGGTCAACGTCTAGCGGCACATCTTTCGCCTGTGATCATTGAGGACTGGGGAGCACATGAAAATTGCACGATTGAGCAGCGGTGGATTCGGGGTCGTGGAGGGTGATCGACTCCTGGATGCAAGCCACCTCGCAGACGCGATGGAACGGACCGACCATTGCGATCGCATGGTCGATATCATTGTCGGCTTTGACCGGTTCAGATCCGAATTCGACCGGGCCAGGGCCTCGCTGCCTTCACTGCCCCTGTCCGAAGCCGCGCTGGATTCCCCAGTGATGCGGCCGGGCAAGGTGGTGGCCATGGGGTCGAACTATCTCGAAGGGACCGATGGTCCGCCCCTTCCAATCTGGGCCTTCGTGAAATCGCCGCAATCGATCACCGGGCCAGGAGGCACCATTCGGTTGCCGCCGGTGGCGGCGAAAGTCTTTCACCATGAAACAGAGCTGGTCGCCGTCATCGGCAAGACGGGGAAGGACATCAAGGCGCAAGACGCCCGGTCTCATGTCTTCGGCTATATGGTCGGAATAGATGTCTCAGGCCGCCGCGATGTGCTTCCGCAAAGCCTTTTCAACAAGTCGCACGACACCTTCTCTCCAATCGGCCCGGTGATCGCGACCGCCGACGAAATTCCCGATCCGCACCGGCTCGGCGTTCGTCTGTGGGTCGACGGCGAGCTTCGCCAGGATTTCAGTACGTCGGACATGGGGCACAACGTCTGGGAGAGCATCTCCTACGTGTCGTCGGTGACCACGCTCAATCCCGGCGACCTCATCTTCACCGGCACCAACCATCAGGGACTTGGACCGCTTCAGGACGGGGAGATGGTCGAAGCCGAGATTGAGGGCATCGGTCGGCTCGCGCTTCGAGTGTCGGATCCGCTGAAGCGCAGCTGGCCCAAGGGTGTGGATACGGAAATTGGCCAGCGGGTGCTGCGCATGTTGAGAGAGGGGAAAGCCGTTGGAAGCGTTTGAGGAGATCATGCCGGATTCGAGGGCCGACAACGCCGCGGACAGCTCCGACATAGCTGCCGGATGGGTCGAGCGGTTCAACCGGGCGCTTGCTTCAGGCGAGGAAGCGCAGCTCGCGAACGTTTTCCTGCCGGAGGGCTATTGGCGAAATGTGGCTGGCCTCGAGCGCGGAATCCGAACCATAAGCGGCGCGCCGCGCATTGCGCGCGAGCTATCCGCAGCCGCCAGGCGGTCCGGCACGAGGGCGGTCCGCCTCGATACGCAACTTGCTCCCCCGATGCCTGGCGAATTTGCCGGGCGGCGAACGATCGATGCCTGGCTCCGCTTCGATACCGCCGTCAGTACCGGGGTCGGCCAGGTCAGGCTGGATATTGCCGAAGGCCCCGAGGCGCCTCGCGCCTGGACTTTGATGACGGCGATCGACGAGCTCAAAGGACATGATATCGAGACCGAGCGCCGAAAGCGCGACGGCACTGCCTTTGAGCGCGACTGGAAGCGGCCGAACTGGACCGAGCAGCGAAAGTCGAGCGCGGCATTCGCTGACCGCGAGCCCAGAGTGCTGATTGTTGGGGCCGGACACGGCGGACTGACGGTAGCCGCCTGGCTCAACGCACTCAACGTGGACAACCTTGTAGTCGATCGCCACGCGCGCATCGGCGACAGCTGGCGGAAGCGCTACAACAGCCTCAAGCTCCACAGCCCGACGGCCAGCGTGCATTTTCCTTTTCTCAGCTATCCGCCCACCTGGCCCAAATACATTCCGAAGGACAAGATCGCCAACTGGATGGAATTTTACGCCGACGCCATGGAGATTAACTTCTGGCCAGAGACGGAGTTTGTGTCGGCGACCTATGACCGCCCCTCTCTATCATGGGAGGCTCATCTCAAGACCGGTATATCCGCAGAACGCGTTGTGCGACCGGCCCACATCATACTCGCCACCAGCCAGATCGGCGCGCCCTACATCCCGGATATCCCGGGCATTGCGAACTTCAAGGGGCCAGTGATTCACTCCAGCCAGTTCAGCGGGGGAGCGGCCTGGGCAGGAAAGCGAGTGCTGGTGATGGGGACCGGGACGAGCGCACACGACATTGCCCAGGAACTGCACGCGCATGGCGCGCAAGTCACCATGGTGCAGCGGGGGACGACCGAAGTAATCAAGATCGAACCAAGCGCGCATGTATATCTCGACGCGCTGTACGAACTCGATGGGCCATCCCTTGCACTCAAGGACCTCATTGCCTGCTCGGCTCCGATCGAGATCGTCAAGGCCGAGCACCGCCGTTTGACAAAGCTCGTGCGAGCTAATGATTCCGATTTGCTCGACCGTCTCGAACAGGCTGGGTTCAAGGTCGAGCGCGATCCCGAGAGTGGCGGCTGGCCGATGAAATACTTCACCCGGGGAGGCGGCTATTACATGAATGTCGGCTGCTCGGACCTCATCGCCGACGGCGAGATTTCAATCGTCCAGTTCGACCAGATCGAGTCCTTCGAGACGGGCGGACCCGTTCTGTTGGGCGGGCGCAGGATTCGGGTCGACCTCGTCGTGCTCGCAACCGGGTACAAGGGCTATGATGATGCCCTCCCCCGCTGGTTTGGCGATGACATTGCTGAAAGGGTGGGCCAAGTCTGGGGTATTGACCCCGAAACCGGGGAACTACGAAACATGTGGACGCCTACCGCACAGCCTGGCCTGTGGTTCGCTGGCGGTTCGTTCGTCCACAGCCGAATCTATGCAAAATATGTTGCCCTCCAGATCAAGGCAGAGGAAGAGAAGCTTTGCCCCGCTAGCTAGATGAGTAGATGAAGCTCGACAGCGAGACGGCGCGGCAGCAGCATGAGCTCTTGAATGGGGAGATCTTCTATACACTGGCCGAGGCGAAATCCTGATCGAGGCCTGGCGGCAGCACTACAACAACACCGTCAAGCCGCACAGCTCGCTGGGCTACCGGCCGGCCGCCCCAGAGACTGCGACGCCGCCACGGCCGCCCTCCTGTTTCCGTGCGGCCGGCCATGGCACCGGAGAGGACAATGTGCTAACAATCAAACTGGACCACTCGGTGGGGGCCGATCACCTTGAAGGGGTGCGCAGCGCCGAACCTGCGCTGGTCTGATTTTGTTCTATATGGAGGCGTAGTGAATGCGAACGAGAGTTGCGGCGCCTTCAACTGCGCAGTCGAATGGCGCGCTTCCGAGGCGATCGATGGAGCAGTTCTCAGCGGCCAACTTCTCGATGAGCCAGAGCTCATATGCCTATGCGCAGATCAGGAGCGGCATTCTGGCGGGCGAGATTAGCGCAGACGAACGACTCAAGATCCGGGGCCTTGCTGAAGAACTTGGAATCAGCCCAGGCGCGGTACGGGAGGCGCTTTCGCGGCTTGTTGCCGAACGGCTCGTCATTTCGAGAGACCAGAAGGGGTTCGTCGTTACTCCTCTCAAGATCGAAGACTTGACAGACCTGACTGACCTCCGCTGCGAACTTGAAGGAATTGCGCTGCGGCGTTCGGTCCAACGAGGCGGGCTGGAGTGGGAAGCGAACGTGATTGCCGCCGCGCATCGCCTGCGCGGAACCGAGCAATTCGTGCCTGGAACTGATCGCGTTCTGCACCAGCCGTGGGCCGATCTCCACTCCGCCTTCCACACCGCATTGATAAACGCCTGCGGCAGCGAGCGCCTGATCGCGCTTCATCTGGATCTGTTCGAACAGTCAGCCAGATATCAACGTCTCGCCGTGTATGTCAGCTCGAAGCGGGATGGTGCCGCCGAGCATCAGGCACTGGTTGACGCGGCGATCGAGCGGGATGCCGACCGGCTCGTCGAGCTTGCCACTACGCACATACGCACGACCACGGACTTGATCGTTCAAGCCATGCGCTACGCGCCCGAGGCTTGCTGAAAAGAAGGTATGTCAATTGCTTATTTGTTTTTAATCCGAAACTCGCCAGTTCGGCCGCGAAGGTCCCGATCGTCGAGCGCTGGTTGTTCGGGCGTCTGCGACGCCGGACCTTCTACAGCCTGGCCGAGTTCAATGCCGCGATCGCCGAACTGCTTGCCGAGCTGAACGATCGGCGCGTGCTGCGCCCGGGTTGGCCGTAAGCATACGCCGAGTACCGCGGCGCAGTTTGGATCAGGCGGCGAGCGCGACTTGGGCGGCCTTCCAATTCCACGGGAGCAGTTCGTCGAGGCGGCTGACGGGATGGTCGGCGATGCGGGCGAGGACGTAGGCGAGCCATGCCTGCGGATCGACGTTGTTGAGTCGACAGGTCAGGATCAGCGAATAGGCGACCGCCGCCCGCTGGCCACCGCGATCCGAGCCGCAAAACAGCCATGACTTGCGCCCGAGAGGCACGCAGCGCAGTGAACGCTCGGCGGCGTTGTTTGAGAGACAGACCTTGCCATCGCTGAGGAAGCGGGTCAAAGGTCATAGCATTTCAGAAATCGCGGTCCAGCTGCAACTCGGGCGACCAAAAGCTGCGGGGGGGACTTGAATCGCAACCGGGTGCCCGAAAATGAATGCGCGACCGATCATCGACACGGCATCATCAATGAGTCTGCAACGGCGTCCCAGCAAGATCCGAACCATACCATCAAACCCCACACAAAACGTGGGAACATATGTGGGGCTGGCTTTCTCGCCTCACCACTTTATCATGCAAAAACAACACGATAAAGTGGTTGACTGGTGCCCAGAAGAGAACTGAACTGGGCATCAAAGCGGCGGAAATCCGATGCAATCAACAACGAGATACCGCTGAAACCATCATAGAAACCATCACACAATTTGGCAAGGGCTGGACGATATCGGAAGCCGATTTTTGGTTGCCAATTCGCTCGCGATCGCAGTCGCAGCTTTTCAAGTGTGGATCAGCGTTGGCGCGCGCCCCTCCTCTTTCACGATCTATCATTTTGAATTATCGTAAAAAGGTGGTTTTGACCGGGGTCCCGATAGGCGCCGCCCGGGACCCCGACACGCGCCAGTATAGGCATAACAATCAACGCCTATGCTTTCGTGAAGCGTGGCATCACTCTGACGCTGATCGACAATTCTCCGTCTCGAAGACCGCAGCATCCGAGCATTGTCGCTGGCCGCGAATTTGCTCAGTCTTCGATCGGAAGGGTCGTGCCTCTGCTCAAGGTTTTTGCACAATCTGACGCTGTGTCGGCTGATGGATCGGAAGCCTGAGGTGCGACAAGCGTGTCGGGAATGACGATTTCGGGCTGGCCTGCCCGATCGCGACCCTTGCCGCGCAACACGTCAATTTCCCGCTGCCGCATCTCAAGATACAAGCTGCGCGTCTCCACATAGGGATCAGCGCTTTCCTCTTGCAAACGCTCGATTTCCGCGTCCCGCGCGACACGATCGTTCAGCCTGTTGATGACGGTGGTCGGGACAGCATAGGCGGTCTGGTTGAAAGGCTTGCCAACGGAAACGGGCAAGACGAGCAGGTCGATGCCGTCGCCGACCATATCGCGCAATGTCGTGGGCCCCACCAGCGGAAGGAAGAAATAGAGCCCGGGCTCCACCCCATAGAAGCCAAGCGTGTTTGCGAAGCCGTTGGATCGATAGGGCAGATTGACGGGCGCCTTTTTGGCGACGTCGAATACACCCGCGACGCCGATCGTCGAGTTGATCGCGAAGCGGCCGACCGTTTCCAAAGCCTTTCCTATCTTGAACTGGAGCAGGAAGTTCACAAAATTGATCGGCTCGCTGAGATTGCGCAAGGCGTTGCCAAGACCATCACGGATCGGCTTCGGAACGCCCCCCTCATATCCCTTGGCGATCGGCCCAACGAGCGCCTTGTCGACCGACTGAGCCACCTGGAAGGCCTCAATATTAACATTCTGGAGTGGGTCGCCCGGCGGCGCTTCGCCCCGCGCGGTTACGATAATCTCGTCCGGCGCTGCTTCAGCCGTATTTTCAGGATTCGCCGGCACATCGATCGATTGTCCCGTTTCCACCGGCTCTTCGCCGATCATGACAGGGGTCTGCACTTCGCCCTGTGAATCCACAATCATCGGACATGGTTCGGCAGAAGCTGCCTGAGCTTGATCTGTCCGGACCAATGGCTCATTCTGGTGAACAACGCCTATTTCTTCGGGCTGCGTTCCGATCAGAAGGAAAGCGGCAGCACTGGTTACGACGCTCATTTTGCGGTTATCTCCGATATATCGAACATCTTTGGCGTCCAATCTTCTGCCAACGTCTTTAGGCTGGATACGCCCTGGTCAGCGGGAAATCAGTAGCGGAACCCGCGCGCTCGACAGCAGCGATCGAGTGACACCGCCGAAGAGTATCTCGGTGGTGCGCGGGTGGCTGTAAGCCCCGATCACGAGCAGGTTTGCGTCGCGTTCCGCCGCCTGGTCGAGGATCACATCCGCCACCGGTGCGCCCTCGGACGTGATGTTGGCGATCTCGACACGTGCGCCGTGTCTGGACAAATGTTCAAGGAGATTGGCACCAGGCTCTGTTCCAAAACGTTCGGGGTTCCGGCCGCTGTCGATGGTGAGTATCGTCACGTTGGACGCGGAATTGATGAACGGAATTGCGTCGTTCACCGCCCGCCGCGCTTCTCGGCTGCGATTCCATGCGATCAGCACATTTTCGCCGATCGTCTCACCGCCCCATCCCGCAGGGATCATCAGCACGGGAATTCCGGTGGCCAGCAACAGTCGCTCGGCCGACCAGCCTGACGGGAGGTCTGCCGGTTTGGGATGCGCCGCGACGATGAGATCGCAGTGCAGCGCCCGCAACATGCTTTCGTCGCGCAGGTCATCGCGCCACACGATCCGGAATTCGGAGCCGATGCCATATTCGCGGGCCAGCTCTCCAAAATGGCGGGCGGCGGCAATAATTTTCTGTTCGTCGGCAAGCCGTTGCCGCGTCAGCACGTCTCGAATCGCCGCAGTGCCCCTTGCATAGGTTTCGGTGGGATGCGCGTTTTCGTGGGACACGCCATAGACGCCCACCAGATGCGCATTATGACGTTGCGCGATCGCAACCGCACGGCGACCTATGTGTTCGCCCTCGGGCGTGGCGGCGAGGAAAACGGCGATATCTCTCCAGATAGGCAACAAGGGTTACGATCCTCCAGTTTACGGTTGTCCTCTATCAGATCAGCGGCGTCCTGGCCGAACTGCAGACCAAGACACCGAAAGGCTTCAAGACGGGGATTTGAGAGAGGTTGAAGGTTTGCTTGCGCGGTCCATCGGCAAAAACGCCGATAAAGTCGCCTGATCCAGGTTGATCCAGAGGGCAGAGGTCCATAACCGGCAGCCGCATCTTGCATGCCGATCCAAATCGCGCGACGTTCCAACAGGGAGGGTGAAATCCCGCGGTCGGCTAGCCCGTCTGCGGGGCCATCGACTGACGGGCTAGCAGACAGGAGGTAGGCCTCACAGGAACCTTCGCCTGCCAAGGACAATGGCTGCAAGAACAATCGGCGAGCAGATTCATCCTGAGCACGCGACGCATTCGGAAATTGGCCGAAGGCTCCTTCCACTTCACGACCCTCCCTCATTTCTCGTTGGAATGAGCCCTCACTCCAACATCGAACGAGTAAACCTTCCAGGAAAGGCAGTCAAGACAGCCCATCGCCTCATCTCTCATTTCAGTCAGCCGTCTGTCAGTGGGCGTGTAATTCTCCGCGAAAGTGGGCATTGAAAATTCCCTGATTGTTGGAGCTGGTTCCCCAATGCGCCGGGGTTAACCCCGGCGCATTGGGGAACGCCAAAATTGGCGCGAGAAGGTCTCCCGACAGGAGGCGACGCCGATGATCCGACTTGGAGAAGCCATGATGATATTGGAGCTGCACCGGCAGGGGCTGTCGGTAACTGCGATTGCCCGCCGCACAGGCCGCGATCCCAAGACTGTTCGCAAGTATATCGAGCGCGGTGTGGAAGCGCCGGACTACGGCCCACGGAGAATAGGGCGGCCCTGTAAGATCGCCCCGTACATGGAGTTCCTGCGCGAGCGCGTAAAAGCGTTCCCCGACCTGACGGCGTCGCGCCTGACCCGCGAGATCCGGGAAATGGGCTACATGGGCGCCTACACGGCGGTGAAGCGCTATCTGGCGGCGATCCGGCCCGAACATGATGTCAGACCTTACGAGGTCCGCTTCGAGACCAGGGCGGGCGTCCAAGGCCAGGTCGACTTCGCGCGCTTCGTTGTTGAGTTTACCGACGAGCCTGGCGTGGCGCGCATCGTCTGGCTGTTCAGCATGGTGCTGGGCTACTCGCGCTTTCTGTTCGCCCGCTATGTGTTGCACCAGGATCTGCAGACGCTGCTGCGCTGCCATATGCAGGCGTTCGAGGCGATGGACGGCGCGCCGATCGAGATCCTCTATGATCGAATGAAGACGGCAGTGACCGGCGAAGATGACCAGGGTCATATCGTTTACAACAGCTCGCTGCTGGCGCTGGCGAAGCATTACCGCTTCCAGCCGAGGGCGTGCCGGCCCTATCGCGCCAAGACCAAAGGGAAAGTCGAGCGGCCGTTCCGTTACATCCGTGAGGACTTCTTCCTGGGGCGATCCTTCCGCACCATGGAGGACCTCAATGCCCAGCTCATCGTCTGGCTCGACACGGTCGCCAATGCACGGGTCCATGGCACGACCCAGCGCGTGGTCGCTGAAGCCTTTGCCGAAGAACAGGACGAACTGCAGCGCCTGCCTGAGCACCGCTTCAATGCGGTGTTGAAGCTTGAGAGGCGGGTCAGCCATGACGGGCTCGTGGCGGTTGGTGGAAACTACTACAGCGTGCCCGGCCGGACACGTCGGGTCGTCGAGATCGAGCAGCTGCCGGACCTGATCCGCATCATCGACCGCAGTATCGTGGTTGCCGAGCATCCCGTACTTGAAGGGCGCCGACAATATCGCATCGACCGGCGCCATCGCACCGGGCGGCCGCAAGCGCGCACGCCCGATCGGCCGACGATGATGATCGGTCGGATCGGCGATCATGTGCCGCTGCGCTCGCTGGCGATTTACGAGGCAATCGGCGCGAGCCTGGCAATGGAGGGGCGGCCATGAACGGCGCGGCTCCTTCTGCGCGCGTGGACTCGATCCGCCGGAGTCTCGTGAGCCTCAAGATGCCCAGAGCGCTCGAAATCCTTGATGCGACCTTGCGGCGCATCGAGCAGGGCCAGATCGACGGCATCGAGGCGCTCGACGAGTTGCTGGGCGAAGAGCTGTCACTGCGCGAGAACCGCCGGATCAAGGCGGCCCTGCGCATGGCGCGGCTGCCTGTGGTCAAGACGTTGGCCGGCTACGACTTCTCGTTCCAGCCCTCGCTCGACAGGAATCGCATCCTGGCACTGGCGGGGCTCGACTTCATCGAACGCGCCGAGGTCGTCCACCTGCTCGGACCGCCCGGGACCGGAAAAAGCCACATTGCCACAGCACTGGCGGTCGAGGCTGTCCGTGCCGGCAAAGCGGTCTACTTCATCCCGCTCGCCGATCTGATCGCGCAGCTCGCCAAGGCTGAGCGCGAAGGCACGCTCCGGGAGAAGATCCGCTTCCTCACCAGGGCATCGCTGCTCGTTGTTGACGAAATCGGATATCTGCCGGTCACGCCGGGCGGCGCCAACCTGTTCTTCCAGCTCGTCAACGCCCGATACGAAAAGGGCGCCATGATCCTGACATCCAATCGCGGCTTCGCCGAATGGGGCGAGGTCTTCGGCGATCCCGTCGTCGCGACCGCGCTGCTCGACAGGCTCCTCCATCACGCCGTCGTCATCCAGATCGAGGGCTCCAGCTACCGCATGCGTGAACATGCCGCGCTCGTGCCCGAAAACCTGCGCAGCGGCACCGCGTTCAATCCGCCAACGCCAAAGCGGCGCGGCCGCCCGTCAATGAAAGGAAATCAAGATCCAGCTCACGGCTGATCACCAAAACCCCGCAACCACCAACATAGGGAATTTTAACCGCCCACTTCTGCGGAAACTTCGGTGCCCATTGACAGCCGTCGGCACGCAATACTCGACGATGTGAAGTGATATGCAGCCGTTCCTGGTACCCTCCTTCTGAAGCGGTGCGTGCACATCCGGCTACCATTGCGTGATGCGGAGGTTGTGTTGGCGCAGGGCGCCATGACCGCGGAGGCGCGTCGGCGGATCGCGACGGTCGTACCCGGCGGCCTGAGTTAATGGGCAGGCCACATACGTTTGCTAAAGCAACTATTGCCGATTGAATAAATCGCCGAGAGTGCTAATGCTCGCGCCATGTCAGTAACCTCTGGTAGCCCCGCTGCGGCCGCGCTGTTCGCGCTCACCAACACTCTGCAGCCGATCAGGCGCTCCTGGGTGCAGGCGGTCATGATGGTCCTTGCGGAGCTCGGGCTGCCCAGTTCGCTCACCACTGCTGTCATCCTGGCTTCGCGCGGCGGCGACGCGGGGATCAGGCAAAATGTCCTCGCCGAGGAAGTGGGCGTTAATCCCGGCGCAATGGTGCGGATTCTGGACCAGGCGGAAGCGGCTGGCCTGCTTGAGCGACGTGCGTCGGCCGAGGATCGGCGCGTTAATACCGTTCACATTCTTCCCAAGGGACAGTGTCTTGCTGGAAAGATGGAAGCGGCTGTCGCAGATTTGCGCGAGGCGCTGCTCGGCGATCTACCGGTCGAGGACATCGAGACCGCCACGCGCGTCCTGCGACTGTTCGAGGGACGGATCGGCGCGTTCCTGCAGGCGGAGCGCGTCAACCGGTGAAAGTCACGTCCGATCAGATACTGTTCTCGGTCAAGCTGTTCATCGCGGCGATGCTGGCCTTCGCGGTAGCGGTCCGGATCGGGCTCCCGCAGCCCTATTGGGCGCTTGTCACCTGCTGCGTGCTGATGAACCCCGCCACAGGCGCGATCCGCTCCAAGGCGGTCTATCGCTTCGCCGGCACCCTGGGCGCCGGCATCGTGACACTCGGCATGGTGGCGCTTTTCGCCAGCGTACCGCTCCTGCTGATCATCTCGTCAGGCATCGTTGCGACGATCGCCTTTGGCGTATCATTCCTCGATCGGACCCCGCGGGCTTATGGGTTCCAGCTCTTCGCGGTGACGCTGATGCTGGTCGCCGTTGCCGGCGTGGACCATCCCGAGACGATGTTCGACACGGTTGTCGCACGCGTCACCGAGATCAGTCTCGGCGTGCTCGCGACCACATTAGTCGACAGTGTCGTAGCGCCTCGATCACTTGGCGGCTTGATGCGCTCAAACCTGCGTCGCTGGCTGCCCGACATGGAACGCTGGGCGAATGATGTGGTCGATGGCCGCGAAACGGGCGCACAGGAAGCACATGACCGTCTGAAGATCCTCTCGGACGTCACCGCCCTGTCACAGATGGTGGTCTGGTTGCGCTACGATCCGACCGTCGACCGCGGCGAACTGCGCCACGTCCTCGCCATCCAACAGCGTTTGCTGAGCATGGTGCCGCTCCTTTCCGCGATCGCCGCTCGCATAGCGGGACTGACGCAGGCGGACCGCGCCGCGCTTGCACCATATCTTGCCGAGGCGCGCGATACTTTCCGAACCGGAGCAATGCCTTCTGCGCGCCTGGCCGATGGCGTGCGCAGCCTTCCGCTAGAGGCCGGGCGTGAACGACCCTGGCAGCAACTGGTCCATGATGCCCTCGCCGACATGCTCATGGATCTCTTGACGCTCTGGAGCGAGATCTGCCGAATCGACAGGGCGTTTGAGGGCGGGGCCGAGCTCGATCAGGAGCTCGCGGGTCAGGTTCGGCGGACGGCAGCATTCCCGCTGGCGTCCGATGTCGATCATGCAGCGCGCTCAGCCGCCGGCATTTTCGTAGCCTATATTCTGCTCTCCGGCCTGTGGCTGGCCACCGGATGGCACCAGGGACCTAATGCGGTGCTGATGGGAACCGTCGCGGTGGCCTTCTTCGGAGGGGGCGATGAACCGGGCAAGGCCATAGCCGCGTTCGGCCGCTTTGCGGTCCTTTCACTCTTCCTTGCCGCCATTCTCGCCTATGGACTGCTTCCCCTGACCAACGATTTTCCGACATTCCTGATCGTCATGGGCCTGTTCATGCTTCCGATCGGCATGTGGGCGGCGGCAAACCCGATGGGCGTTCTCGTCCTTGCCTTCGGCCTCAGCAACATCAACCTGCAAGGTCACTATATGCCGTACGATTTTGCCTTCTTCCTCGAGGTCGGCTTCGCGAGCCTGATCGGCATGTATGTCGCCTTCCTGGGCGCGGGCTTGTTCCGCCAATGGGGCGTCTCGCATCAGGTGCATCGTTTCCTGCGGAGGGAAGCACAGGAGATTGCCCGCCTCAGCCATTCGGCGACCCGGCGCGCTCGCGACCTTTATATGCAGCGGGCTCTCGATCGCATTGCCGGGATGACCATGCGGCTTGCCGCAAGCGGCCAGGTGGAGCGCAGCGCTGCGCTGCTCGCGCGCTTGCGCGTCGGCGTCAATATTGCCGACCTACGGATCATCGGGACCATGCTTGATCCCGCGGTGCGGGACGCAACCGTGGGAGTACTCGAGCAGTTTCGCAGGGAGTTCGATGCAGCGCAGCCATCACCCCGCCTGCTTGCCCTGGTCGACGAGGCGCTCAACCAGCTGTGGCCCCGACGAGACAGCCAGAAAAGCAGTCCGGTGACCCAGGCGATCCGTTCGCTTGCCGGACTGCGCATTGCGCTGTTCGAGCGCGCGCCGGCATGGATCCCCGCGTCGTGATCGGTGAGATCAACCTCGCCGGCGTGTTCTTCTCGCCGTTGCTGTTCTGCATGGCCGTCGCTTTTATACTCCGGATCCTGCTGTCTCGCCTCCTTGAGACCGTCGGTTTCTATCGGGCCATATGGCAGCGTCCGCTCTTCGATACCGCCCTCTTCCTCATCCTCACCGGCGCGGCCTTCCTCGCGCTGCGTGGGCTCACCCATGGTTGAAAATCGATGATAGCATTAAACCGCGCCACGCTACTCCGCCTTCTCAAGCCGGTACTGACCATTCTCGCCGCCGCCCTTGCCGCGCTCGTGCTCTGGCATCTCTACACCTACTATACCTATGCGCCGCAGACCCGGGACGGAAAGATACGCGCCGACGTAGTGCCGCTGGCCGCCGATGTGTCCGGCCGGGTTGAGGAGGTGCATGTCAGGGACAATCAGGTGGTCCGCAAAGGCGAGTTGCTCTTCACCATCGATCGTGTGCGTCTTCGCAATGCCCTGGCCCAGACGGAGGCGGCCGTCGCGGTGACGCGTGCGACACTCGATGCGGCCGAGCGGGAGAACAGACGCTATCGGCAGCTCGGAGATATCGTGTCAGACCAGCAGCGCGACGAACGACGTTCGCAGGCCGAGGAAGCGCGCGCGCGTTATACGCAGGCGCTCGCCGACCGCGACCTCGCGCGTATCAATCTTGAACGATCTGCCGTCCGCGCGCCCGTCAACGGCATCGTCACCAATTTCTCGCTGCGCCCTGGCGCTTATGCAACCGCCGGCCAGCCGGTGATGGCGCTGGTCGACTCCGACAGCTATTATGTCGCGGGCTATTTCGAGGAGACCAAGCTCTCCCACATCCATCCGGGCGCACCTGTCACGATTCGCGTGATGGGCGAGGACCAGCCCCTCTCGGGGCATGTCGAGGGCCGCTCCGCCGGTATCGACGACCGCGAGCGGACCACCGCTGCGGGGAGCCTTCTCGCCAATGTCAACCCCACCTTCAGCTGGGTCCGCCTCGCCCAGCGTGTCCCCGTTCGCATTGCGATCGACAAGGTTCCGACAGGGATCGATCTTATCGCCGGGCGCACGGTCACCGTGACGGTCGAGGGCGCGGAGGATGCCCTGTTGATCGGAGGGGGCAGCCGGTCGTGAGAGCGATCCGGTTTCACGCGCTGGCCGTGCTTGTATCGGCCAGCCTCATCGCCGGCTGTACAGCGGTCGGACCTGAATACAGAGCACCCGCCCTTCCCGCTCACGTCGGAGAGACGCCCACCGGCTTCAAGGAAGGGCGCTCCCCAGCCTATTCGCCCGCCCCCCTGCCGGCGCACTGGTGGCAACTCTATGCCGATCCGCAGCTTGATGAACTGGTCGAGGAGGCGCTCAAGGTCAATACCGATCTTCGGGTCGTCGCCGCCAACCTTGAGCGGATGCGCGCCGTGGTGAACGAAGCGCGGGCACGAGCCGATGTGAAGACCTCGCTGGACGGCGTTGCTTCCGTGGGGGAAACCTCCAATCTCGGCATTGGCTCACCGGCCGGCATGCATGCCACGCTCGATGCCGGAATCGGCATCTCTTACGAGCTCGACGTAGTCGGCCGCATCAGGCGGACCATCGAGGCCGCCCAGGCTGACGCCGACGCACAGTCGGCGGCTTATGATCTGGCGCGGATCACCGTGGCCGCAAATGTCGTCGGCGCGTACAGCGATGCGTGCGCTGCCGGCGCGCGAATTGCGGTCGCGACCCGCTCGGTCGATCTTCAACGGCGGAGCCTGGCGCTTACCGAGCGCGGGATGCGTGCAGGCCTCTACACACCGCTCGACGCAACCCGGTCGCGGGCCATCCTTGCACAACTGGAAGCCGCCGTGCCCCCGCTTGAAAGCAGCCGCAATGCTGCCCTTTACAGCCTCGCCGTCCTGCTCGGCCGGGCGCCTGGAGATTATCCGGCACAGCTCGATGAATGCGCTGTCATCCCTACAGTCCGGCAATCGCTGCCCATCGGCGACGGCGCCGCCCTCATCCGTCGCAGGCCCGATATCCGCGAAGCGGAGCGCGCACTCGCCGCTGCAACCGCCCGGGTCGGGATCGCAACCGCCGACCTCTATCCCAGCGTCAGCCTTGGAGGCTCGCTTGGCACGACGTCGCGAAGCGTTGAAGGGCTCGTCGACAGCTCGGCATTCCGGTTCAGTGTCGGTCCGCTGATCTCCTGGAGTTTTCCCAATCGCAGCGTCGCGCGCGCGCGCATAGCACAATGGGACGCGACAGCGCGGGCCGCGCTCGCGCGCTTCGACGGCAGCGTGCTGTCAGCGCTCCGCGAAGCAGAGACCGCGCTTGGCACTTATGCCCGCGATCTTGAAGAGAATGCGAAGCTTAAGGTCGGGCTGGATGAAAGCCGCAAGGCTGCGGCTCTTCAGTCGCGGATGACGCGGGGTGGGTTGACGTCCAGTCTTGAACTGCTGGATGCCGAGCGAAGCCTTGCCAGTGCCGAAGCCGCTCTGGCCGTCTCCAATGCCACGATCGCCGCAGACCGTGTCCGCCTTTTTCTCGCTCTTGGTGGTGGATGGGAAACGTCTTCCGCCGGGCAGACGGGGGAAGCTGAAAAAATGGAACAGGCTTGCCGTCAGATCGGTCTATCGACCACCAGCACCCGAAACGATCAAAATGCCAGCCTGGCCGCTCGGCTCCGCTGCGCTCCGCCTCCCGCCAAGGCTGGCATCGGAGGCGATCTCCAACTAACTATGCAACCGGACCAGTCATCGCGGGCAGTCCATAGGCACGACCATCGTCTCTCCCGCGCATCCTCTACATGCGCGTCTCGTCATTTGCACTGTCTGATTTTCTTTCCAGGCCCGGTCAGGGTGATCCCGCTTGCGTCTACTGTCATGGTCACTCCGCCGCCTTGGAACGGTCCGCCTGTTTCAGTCGCCTTGAGTTGGGCAAGATTGCCATCTGTTCGGAGCGTGGCCGTTAGACCGTCATTCAGGAAATCCACCGAGACTATGCCGTTGTCCTGGCAGCGATAGGTCATACTTTTCTCGATTGCCGGTGGCAGCTTTGCGGGAGCGATCGGTTTCGCGACGTTGGTTGTGTTGCTCGCGTTTGTCGTGCCGCTATCGCAGGCTGACAGGAGAACAGCAGACGCGAGCGCCAATCCGCCAAGTGTCCGCACGACTGACGACGATAGGTTGTCCATGTGCTTCCTTTTATTCTTCCGAACATACAGCTCAGTTGCGGTTGATTGATCCGCTCTTCTTCAGGCGCAGCCGAGGGTGCTCCGCGCTTGTGTCCTCCGAGGTCCGCTCGTTTTCCCCGTTCGGCTCGTCCTGCCAGCCCCGGAGACGAAGGATGGGTCGCCGACCGCCACTCGTTGGTGTTTCCAAGGTCATCATACCAGCCTTTCGCGGCGTTCGCCTCGACGGACGATGCTTTCATTGGTCCTGCCAGCCGGCGCGACGCGACCCGAAGGGCTTCGACCAGTGGACAATGGTAGCCGGTTCAGGGAATACCGGCTGGCAGGTGGCGGGACCCGGCGCCTAGGGTAGGGAGAAATAGCGCAAACGGGCCCGTCAAACCGAACGGAAAAAACAATGCTGCGGAGAACCCCATGATCGCGAGCGACCGTGCCGGCTTCCACAGGGGAATGAATGCGCTGGTTCCCATTATCTCTCCGGAGCACATTATGGAATGAGCGCTCATTCCAATTTCCAATAGGCAACCCCGTTTCTCTGGTCAAGCAGTAAATTCAATTCTGGTCAGCGTCTGTGCTGCGATCATACGCCTCGCGCTTCCGGTCTTTAAAGGGCAGATCCCAGCGGACACAGCTCAATCACCCGATGATAGCCGCTGCTCAGCTGAATCCAGCGGCATCATCGCTTATACTCGCCGCAAGTCAGGGCTGCGGTCTAAAAGCTTCACCGTCACCGATGTCACGATGGGTCCTTCCCCGCTTACGGCCTTGCGCGCATTTCGGAGTCGTCACGGCTGGGCTTGCACGCGACCGCTTTCCAGTCCCGCTAGACCGAGCGCGCGCATCATCAGGCAAGCAGTGCTGTGGCTTGTCGCCTCGGCATCGACGGGTGGCGACATCGCCGTGCGATGGCCGAGGCCGATGAAGCAGGCCATCATGACATCTCCATAGGAGTCGAGCTCGGCCGCGGGCACATCGGGCCGCGCAAGCGCAGCGAGGCGGCGTATGCCATCGCGGTAAAAGGCGGTCTGCGTCTCGAACCGCTCCGCGACTGTCGGATTTCGGCAAGCCTCCGCCAAAATCTCATAGAACAGGCTGCTATCCTCATTGTGCAACGAACTGGCAGCGATTGCCTTGATCGCCTCGAACATCGCAAGCTCGCGCCGTTCCACAGCGTCGAAAATCGAGTGCATCTCGGCTAGGCGAACGCGCACATTTTCTTCTACTATTGCGAGGATGACGTCGTCCTTGTCGGTAAAGAGTCGATATATCTGGCCGACGCTGACCGATGCTTCTTCCGCCAATTCCGCCGTTGTCGTCGCATAAAAGCCCTTCGAACCGAACAATCTGCGAGCAGCATCGACTATTCTCTCGCGCGGCGACTCTCCCTCGACATAATTTCTTGAAGAACGTTTCATTCGAACCTTTCCCTGCGTCCTCTGTTTGACGATCTTTGGACGCGACACATGCCGGTCCATCCGGGTCTATCCCGCAGGCCTACATTTCATATGGATGAGGGGGAAGCACTAACAGCTTGCTGAAATGGGCTTCATCGCGCGGTCGACAGGATTCCGTTCCCGCCATTGGACTAGGTGTTTAGTCCCAGCATGTGATGGTGTAAGCTTGTTATCGTCACAGCGGGAGGGATTATGGGGCAGCTTTTACATGGGAGCGCCAAGACCACGCACGCCGTTCGAGCGGAGCTACAGCGATCGCAAGCTCCGGTCGCGCAGCTCGCGAAGCGGTGCGGGATCAACGAGAAGACGGTGATCAAGTGGCGTCGCCGACAGTCGGTCGAGGATATGCCGATGGGGCCGAAGGAACGGCGCAGCACCGTGCTGTCGCCGATGGAAGAAGCCGCGATCGTGGCGCTCAGGGTGCAGGCCCGGCTGCCGCTCGATGACGTCTTCATCGCGTTGAAGGACGTGATCCCGAACCTGACGCGCTCGTCGCTTCACCGCTGCCTGCAGCGGCACGGGATCAGCCGATTGCCGAAGGCGGATCGCGAGAAGCCGAAGAAGTTCAAGAAGTACGAGATCGGCTATTTCCACATCGATATCGCCGAACTGCGCTACGAAGGCGGCAAAGGATTCCTCTATGTCGCGGTGGACCGCACCTCGAAGCTGGTGTTCGCCCGCATCTATCGACGGGCGACCAAGCTCGCCGCGGCAGCCTTCCTGCGCGTGCTGATCAAGACGGTTCCCTACAGGATCCACACCATCCTGACCGACAACGGCGTGCAGTTCGTGCAGCGTGACCAGGGCGGCACACTGGGATGGATCGGCCATATCTTCGGCCGTGTCTGCGAGCAGAACGGCATCGAGCATCGCCTCACCAAACCCTATCACCCATGGACCAACGGTCAGGCCGAAAGGATGGTGCGCACCATCAAGGAGGCCACCGTCAAATCTTTCCATTACACGTCGATCAACGAGCTGCGCCGCCATGTCCGCGACTGGTTGGTCGCTTACAACTTTGCCAAGCAGTTGAAGGCACTGCGCTTCAAGACACCCTATGAGGCCATCGAAGAACTCTGGAAATCCAAGCCGGATATCTTCAATATGGAGCCACACCATCACACGCTGGGACTAAACACCTAAGCAGACCGTAGCGGTTGCCAGCCCATTGAATGACGGCGTTGCCGATCGAGGCAATTGAATGGGGGTAAGCAGCGCCGCATCGGCACGCCGCGAGCACCGAATTCCAAGGTAACGGAGGTCATCAATTCGATCAGGCTGCATGCGACATCAATTCCGACCAGCAATCTTCCCGATTAGAGCGTCGTGCGTTTAATCTGCAACATATCCAGCTTCCTTGAGGTAATTCCGGCATTCTTCTGGTGAGTAGAGTGCGCAGATCGAGCCGACGGCTTGCCAGAGGGCCTCGATGGTTCGAGCCTGGGCTTTTCGCAGATGGGCCTTGAGCTTGGCGAAGGCCATTTCGATGGGATTGAGGTCGGGGCTGTAGGGCGGCAGGAAGAGGAACCATGCGCCGCGTTCCTTGAGGATGGCCTTGGCCTTCTCGCTCTTGTGGCTCGATAGATTGTCAAGAATGACCATGTCGCCGGGCCTCAGCGTCGGCGCGAGCTGGGTTTCGACATAGGTCTCGAAGAGACGCCGGTTCATCGGGGCGTCGATCACCCAAGGCGCGGTGAGCCCATCATGACGCAGCGCGGCGATGAAGGTTTGCGTTCCCCAATGACCGAAGGGCGCGGTCATCCGCAGCCGTTGCCCCCGGCGCGACCGGCCGCGCAGCCGGGTCATCTTCGTCGTCGTCCCGGTTTCGTCGATGAACACCAGCCTTTCGGGCCGTTTCTTCATCCAGGGCTGGCGATATCCGCTCCATACCCGCCGCGCGCGGGCGACGTCAGCGCGATCGGTTTCGCTCGCCAGCAGCGTTTTTTTTGACGGTAAAACCGTGCCGGAGCAGCAACCGCGATAGCGATGCCGGGTGCGCTTTCACCCCCCGTTCCGCAAGAAGACGCGCCGCCAACTCGGGCATCGTGATGTCTCCATTCGCCTCGACCCAACCGATCAGAACATCGGCATGGCGATCAAGCATACCGCTCCCCCTCGGACGGCCCTGACACGCAGGTGCCACCGAACCCGTCTGCGCCTTGCGCTGCGCCAGGCGAACCGCCGTCGCCGCGCTCACCCCAAAGCGACGCGCCGCTGCACGGCGCGAACTTCCTCGCTCTATCTCGCCAACGATCCGATCCCGAAGATCAACCGAACTGCTCTTGCCCATGATCCACCTCCAACAACGGTGAATCATAAATCCGCACCAAAGGGAATCCCCGCGATTCAGATTAATAACGCGACGCTCTAAGGTTCAAATGGCTATTTCCAACGAGTTATAACAAAGCTGTGCCCGGGAAGGCGGGGGCGACGCCAAACTAAGGCCCGGTGTTGCCGCCCGCGCCGCTCATGCCAGGCGCGCCGACCGCGCCGATATTGCCGAAGATATCGTCGAAGAAGCTGCGGTCGCGGCCCAGGGTCGGCGTCTTGTCGCCTTCGGGGCTAATCCGGCTGACGAGGTCGAGCCCGGTATTGTCGACCGCGACGACATTGCCCTGCGCGTCAAAGCGGATGCGCATGACGCGCTGCGAAACCGGGCGCGGCTTGGCGAAGGCGAGCTGGCGCGTTTCGCGCGACAGATAATAATATTCCTTGTCGCTGAACTGGCTGACGAAGGTCGGATGACCGAGCGTCTTTTCGACCGATTCGCGGTTGTCGACGCCCGGCGTGATCGCCTGCGTCAGCGTCGGGTCGACGACATAGCCCTGGCGCCCGCGCAGCTGGGTGCAGCCACTCGCCGCCAGCGCGACGATCAGGCCGGCCGCGACAAGGCGCAGGCGAGGGGCGGCAAAGGCGGGCTTGGCATTCGGCATCATGGTCTCCGTCGCGCAGTGCGCCCGGCGGCGGGCGGCGCTGGCTGCGCTTTGTCTGGCGCCTCTTAACCGCAAGCGGACGCGGCGCACAAGCCGCTTGTGGCGCGCCGATGCTTGCTGGAAGCTGACTCGCACGCCCCTTTTCCGCCGCACCGAATACGCCTAAGCGAACGGGCATGATTTCGTTTCGCAAACTCTTTCGCCCCGCCCCCGATCCGCGCGAGGTGCGGCGTCCGCTGTGGCAGGCGGTTGTCGCCGCCGCCCGCGCACCGCACTGGTATCGGGAAGGCGGCGTGCCCGACACGCTCGACGGGCGCTTCGACATGGTCTGCCTGGTCCTGTCGCTCGTCCTCCACCGCATCGACGACGATCCCGGACAGGCCGCGGCGGGGGTCCAGCTGACCGAATTGTTCGTCGCCGACATGGACGGGCAGATCCGCCAGATCGGCTTTGGCGACATGGTGGTGGGCAAGCAGATCGGCCGGATGGTCGGCGCGCTCGGCGGCCGGCTCGGCGCCTATCGCGCCGCCGACGGATCGGACGAGCTACGGCAGGCGCTGGTCCGCAACCTGTGGCGCGGAAGCCCGCCCTCCGACACCGCGCTCGACCATGTGACGACCGAAATTGCGCGCTTGCGCCGCGCGCTCGCGCGGATGCCGGTCGAAACGCTGATCGCCGCCGACCGGCTTCCCGGACAAGATGGATGAGCGACGGCGAGTTCCCGTATCTCGTGACGCTCGCCGATGCGGCGCGGGGCCGCCGCGTTATGCTCGTAGCCGATGCGGACGCGCGCGCACGGATCGCGAAGCGGCTCGGTCTCGTCGCGCTCGATCGTTTTGCCGTCGAAGCCGAGATCGGCGCGGTCGCAGGCGGCATCGCGGCGAAAGGAGCGATCGACGCCGACGTCGTGCAGGCGTGCGCCGCGACCGACCTGCCCGTGCCGGGGGCGATCCGCGAGGCGTTCGACCTGCGCTTCCTGCGCGACGCCGCGCCTGACGCGGCGGCGGATGAGGAAATCGAGATCGACAGCGCGGATTGCGACATATTGCCGCTCGACGGCGACCGCGTCGATCTGGGCGAGGCCGCGGTGCAGACGCTGTCGCTCGCGCTCGATCCCTTTCCGCGTCACCCCGACGCCGACCGCATCCTTGCCGAGAAGGGCGTGCTCAGCGAAGAGCAGACCGGCCCGTTCGCCGCGCTCGCAAAGCTGCAGGGCAAGCCGAAGGATTAATCTCCGCCCGCGCCGCCGGTCGCGGCATCGCCCTTGAGCAGGTCGGCCATGGCGTCGTCGAGGCTGCCGGGTTCGTCCTTCGCGGGCGCGTCGGCCGCGGGCACCGCCTTTTCGTCCGGCACATCGGCCTTGCCGCCCGTCACCGGCAGCGCGCCGCCGAGCGCCTTGGCGAGCCCGGCGAGCTGCTCGCCGATCACCCTGTCGACCGCGGGCGCGATCTCGGCGGTCTTGAAACGCATATAGCCGCCGACGACATAATCGAAGCGGATCGCCGAGCCCGCGGCGGTCGGCTGAATCTGGATCGTCAATGTGCCGGTCGCAGCCTCGCCCTGCAGCGGCCCGAACGCGCCCGACAGGCGCATCATCTGCCCGGGCTGAGCAAAGAGGATACGCGCGTGCTGAACGCTCCCCATCGCGCCGTCCTTCCCGGGCAGCTTTTCGCAGAAGCAGCCACCCGCCTGGGCATCGAGCCAGAAATTGGCGGTGTCGCCCGACCAGCTATGGTCGGCCGACCACCATTTGTCGGGGGTGCGCAGCATTTTCCAGACATCGCCGGGCGTCGCCGCGACCTTGGCGGTGTGCGACACGGTGAAGCCGATGTCGCTCTGGTCGATGACCTTGGCACCCGCCGCGGGCGCATAGAACAGTGCCGCCGACAGCAGCACGCTCGCCATTCGAATTCCGAAATTCATCGCCCGTCCCCCTTCCCGTGCTGTTTAGCCGGGAAGCGGGGGACTGACCAGAGCGCCTTCAGGCGGTCGCGGTCGCGAGGATCGTTTCGATCGCGTCGTTGACCTCGTCGATCGGCGCCATGCCGTCAACGTGGGTCACGATGCCGCGTTCCTCGTAGATCGGCAGGATCGGCGCGGTTTTGCCGCGATATTCGGCCATCCGCGTGCGCACCGTTTCCTCATTGTCGTCGGGGCGGCGCTTGAACTCGTGGCTGCCGCACACGTCGCAGGTGCCTTCGACCTTCGGCAGCTTGTAACGGTCGTGATAGCCCGCGCCGCATTTCGCGCAGGAAAAGCGGCCGGTGATGCGATCGACGAGCGCATCCTCCTCGACCACCAGCTCGATCACATGGTCGAGCTTGCGCCCGCGCTCGGCGAGGAGCGCGTCGAGCGCCTCGGCCTGCGCAGCGGTCCGCGGATAGCCGTCGAAGATCACCGAGACGTCGGGGCCGAGCGCGTCGAGCCGCTCGCCGATCAGGCCCGAGACGATCGAGTCCGACACCAGTTCGCCCGCGTCCATCACCGCTTTCGCCTGCAATCCCGTCGGCGTGCCCGCCTTGACCGCGGCGCGCAGCATGTCGCCGGTCGACAGCTGGACCATGCCATGCTCTTCCTCGAGCCGCGCGGCCTGCGTCCCCTTGCCCGCGCCCGGCGGGCCAAGCAGGATGATGTTCAGCGTCATGAAAGCCCCTGTCTCCCGTTGCACCTTCGCTTCGGCCGTAACCGAGTGATCAGCGCCGTGCAACGCCGCCCTTCAATTTGGCCTTCTTGATCAGGTCGCCATATTGATGCGCGAGCATGTGGCTCTGGATCTGGGTGATCGTGTCGATCGTGACGTTGACGATGATCAGCAGGCTGGTGCCGCCGAGCTGGAAGGGCAGTCCCGATCCGGCGATGAAATATTCGGGCACGAGGCAGATCAGCGCCAGATAGATCGCGCCGATCACGGTGATGCGCGTCAGCACGAAATCGAGATAGGCGGCGGTGTTCTTGCCCGGGCGGATGCCGGGGATGAAGCCATTCTGCCGCTTCAGATTGTCGGCGGTTTCCTCAGGGTTGAAGACGACCGCGACGTAGAAGAAGCAGAAGAAGATGATGCCGCCGGCATAGAGCGCCATATAGAGCGGCTGGCCGTGCGCGAGATATTGGTTGAGCGTGATCAGGAAATCGCCCCACGCCGATTCGCCCGATACGCGGTTGCCGAGCATCTGCGTGACGGTGAGCGGCATCAGGAGCAGCGACGAAGCGAAGATCGGCGGAATCACGCCCGCGGTGTTGACCTTGAGCGGCAAATGGCTGCGGTCGGCCTGCATCACCCCCCGCTGGGTCGCGCGCTTCGGATATTGGACGAGCACGCGGCGCTGCGCACGCTCCATGAAGCTGATGAACGCGATGATGACGATCGCGCCGCCGATCACCGCGACGACGGTGCCGCCGCCCATCGAGCCTTCGCGCACCTGCGTGAACATCTGCGCAAAGCTGCGCGGCAGCTGCGCGAGGATGCCCGCCATGATGATCAGCGAAACGCCGTTGCCGATGCCGCGGCTGGTGATCTGCTCGCCGAGCCACATCAGGAAGAGCGTGCCGCCGACGATCGAGATGACCGCACCGATGCGGAACATCATGCCGGGGTCGACGACCGCGGCGATCCCCTGGCTCGCCCCGAGCGTTTCGAGCCCCACGGCGATGAAATAACCCTGGATCGCGGTCAGCGCGACGGTGCCGTAGCGCGTATATTGGTTGAGCTTCTTGCGCCCGCTTTCGCCCTCCTTCTTGAGCGCGGCGAGGCTGGGGGACAGCGCAGCGGCGAGCTGAACGACGATCGAAGCGGTAATATAGGGCATGACGCCGAGCGCGATGATGCTCATCCGCTCGAGGCTGCCGCCCGAAAAGGTGTTGAAGATGTCGAGGACACCGCCCGACGCCGCCTGCGAATAAAGGTTCGACAGCGCGACGGGATCGACGCCGGGCAGCGGCACGAAGGACAGGAAGCGGAAGACGATCAGCGCGCCGATCGTGAACCAGATACGCTTCTTGAGTTCGGTCGCCTGGCCGAACTTCGAAAAATTGAGGTTGGAAGCAAGCTGATCGGCGCGAGAGGCCATGGTATCTTTCCTCGAGTGCGGACCGCGCCCCCCGCGACCCGGGCGCCTATGTGCGTTCGGAGGGCACGAAGCGCAAGGGGAAAGGCCCTCATTTAAGCCCGTCCTCTTCGGAGGAGGGGTTGGGGGCGGTGTGCGCGGCCTTATGCCAAGCCCGAGGGCACCACCCCACTGCGACTAGCGAGCGAGCTCGCAAGTCTCGTTGCCCCTCCCCTGAAGGGGAGGGGTGAGTCGGTTCACTCGCCCTTGGCTTCCTCAGCCGGAGCGGCAGGCAGTTCGACCTTGCCGCCGGCCTTTTCGACCGCCTCGATCGCGCCCTTCGACGCGCCGGCGACGGCGAAATTCAGCTTGGCGGTCAGTTCGCCCTTGGCGAGCAGACGGACACCGTCCTTGCCGCCGCGCGCGACGCCCGCGGCCTTCAGCGCGCCGTGATCGACGGTCTTCTTCGGATCGAGCTTCTTCGCATCGACCAGCTTCTGCACCTGACCGAGGTTCACGATCGCGAAATCCTTGGCGAAGATATTGTTGAAGCCGCGCTTCGGGATGCGCATGTGGAGCGGCATCTGGCCGCCCTCGAAGCCGTTGATCGCGACGCCGCTGCGCGCCTTCTGGCCCTTCTGGCCGCGGCCGGCGGTCTTGCCCTTGCCCGAGCCGATGCCGCGTCCGACGCGCATCCGGCCCTTGCGGGCACCGTTATTGTCACGAAGGTCGTTCAGTTTGATCGTCATGTTGCACTCGCTTTCGCTGTGTTCGCGCTATGGACCGACGCTTGTCAGTCCGGTTCGATTTCGCTCGAAGGCTGGAACCCCGTATAGGGTCCCGCCTTTTCCATCACGATGGCCTGGGCGACATAGCCGCGGCCATCGACATTGGTGATCGAGGGGCTGCCATGAAGCTGCCATCCCCGGTTGAGCAGCCCCTCGACGCGGGCGCAAAAGGCGCTGTCGTCGGGACCGGTCAACAGGCGATAGAGCTTCATCGCGGCTCAGCCCTCGACGATTTCCACCATGTGCGGCACCTTGCGGAGCATGCCGCGCACTTCGGGGGTGTCGACCAGCTCGACCTCGCGGTGCATCTTGCCGAGCCCGAGCCCGGTCAGGATGGCACGCTGGTCCTTCGGCCGGCGGATCGGCGAGCCGATCTGGCGAATCTTGATTGTCTTGTCGGCCATGGTCTTACTCCGTCACCGCCGCGGCTTCGGCCTCGGCCGCGCGATCGGACGCACCGCCGCGCTTGATGAGGTCCGACACCTTCTTGCCGCGACGCTGCGCAACCGCCTTCGGGCTGGTCTGCTCGCCGAGCGCCTCGAAGGTCGCGCGGATCATGTTATAGGGGTTCGACGTGCCGACCGACTTGGTCACCACATCGGCAACGCCCAGCGATTCGAACACGGCGCGCATCGGACCGCCGGCGATGATGCCGGTCCCGGCAGGCGCCGAACGCAGCGTCACCTTGCCCGCGCCGAAGTGGCCGCGACCGTCGTGATGCAGCGTGCGGCCGTCGCGCAGCGGAACGCGGATCATCGCCTTCTTCGCCGCGGCGGTCGCCTTCGAAATCGCTTCGGGAACCTCGCGGGCCTTGCCGTGGCCGAAGCCTGCGCGGCCCTTGCCGTCGCCGACGACGACGAGCGCCGCGAAACCGAAGCGCTTGCCGCCCTTCACCGTCTTCGAGACGCGGTTGATGTGGACGAGCTTCTCGATCAGCTCTTCGCCGCCATCCTCGTCGCGCGGGCGACGATCGTCGCGGCGGCCGCGGCCACCGTCACGGCCGCCGCGTCCGCCGTCGCGGCCGCCACGGCCACGGCGCGCCGGGGCACCGGTGTTTTCGGTCGTCGCCTCGGGCGCGCCTTCGGCGTTCTGAACTTCGTCTGCCATCATTAAAACTCCAATCCGCCTTCACGGGCCGCGTCGGCCAGCGCCTTGATGCGCCCGTGGAACAGGAAGCCGCCACGGTCGAACACGACCTGCGTCACGCCCGCCTTCTTCGCGGCTTCGGCAAGGCGCTTGCCGACGTCGGCGGCCGCCGCGGCGGTCGCGCCGGAAACCTTGCCGCGGACATCCTTGTCGAGCGTCGAAGCCGCGGCCAGCGTCGTGCCGGCGGCGTCATCAATGAGCTGCGCATAGATGTGACGGCCCGAGCGATGCACCGAAAGGCGCGGACGGCCGGCGGCACGCTTGCGGAGCGCGGTACGCACGCGCTGGCGGCGTTTTTCGAAAGGGGTAAGATGTGCCATGGCTTACTTCTTCTTGCCTTCTTTGCGGAAGATGTACTCGCCGCGATATTTGATGCCCTTGCCCTTATAGGGTTCGGGCTTGCGCCAACGGCGGATTTCCGCCGCGACCTGGCCGACCTTCTGCTTGTCGATGCCGCTGATCTCGATCGTCGTATTGTCCGGCGTCTTGATCTCGATGCCCTCGGGCACCGCGAAATCGACATCGTGGCTGTAGCCGAGCTGCAGCTTCAGCGTCTTGCCCTGCGAATTGGCGCGATAGCCGACGCCGCTGATCTCGAGCACCTTGGTGAAGCCCTCGGTCACGCCCGTGACGAGATTCTGCACCAGCGTGCGCTGCATGCCCCAGAAGGCGCGCGCTTCGCGGCTGTCGTTCGCGGGCTGGACCGAAATGGCACCCTCGCCGACTTCATATTTGATGAGGTCGGACAGCGGCATCGCCAGCGTGCCCTTCGGACCCTTCACCGACAGCTCGCCGCCGTCGATCGCGGCGGTGACACCGCCGGGGATCGCGACTGCCTTTTTACCGATGCGCGACATCAGAACACCTCCGCCAGCACTTCGCCGCCGACATTGTGCTCGCGCGCCTCGGCGTCCGAGAGCACGCCGCGCGGCGTCGACACGATGGTGATGCCCAGCCCGTTGCGCACGATCGGCAGCTCTTTCGAGCCCGAATAGACGCGGCGGCCAGGCTTCGAGACGCGGGCCACGTGGCGGATCGCCGGCTGGCCCTCGAAATATTTGAGCTCGATGCGGATGCCCTTGTGCTGGCCCTTGGCGCCCAGCATTTCTTCGCTGTAGCCGCGGATATAGCCTTCGCGCTGGAGCACATCGAGAACGCGGACGCGCAAGGTCGAAGCCGGCGTCAGGACGCTGTCCTTCTTCGCCTGCTGGCCGTTGCGGATGCGGGTGAGCATATCACCCAAAGGATCGGTCATTGCCATCTTGCGTCTTCCTTACCAGCTCGACTTCACAACACCGGGGATCAGGCCCTTGTTGGCCAGATCGCGGAGCTGCACACGGCAAAGCCGGAACTTGCGATAATAGGCGCGCGGACGGCCCGTCAGCTCGCACCGGTTGCGGATGCGGGTCGGGTTGCCGTTGCGCGGGATTTCCGCCATCTTCAGGCGCGCGATCAGGCGCTCGCCATCGTCGAGCGAGGTGTCGGCCGCAATGGCCTTCAGCTTCGCGTAGCGGCCGGCATATTTCTTCACCAGCTTCTTGCGACGCTCGTTCTTGTTCACCGAACTCAGTTTCGCCATGACTTAAGTTCTCTTTCCTTCTTGAGAGAGCACGGCCTGTTTCCCAGCGGGAATCAGGCGGCTTCCTTTTCCTGCGCTTCGATCGGGAAGGGGAAGCCGAACAGCCGGAGCAGTTCGCGGGCCTCTTCATCCGTGCGAGCGGTGGTGGTGACGATCACGTCCATGCCGCGCACCGTGTCGATGCGGTCATAGTTGATCTCGGGGAAGATGATCTGTTCCTTGAGACCGAGCGCATAGTTGCCGCGGCCGTCGAAGCTCTTCGCCGACACGCCGCGGAAGTCGCGGATGCGCGGCATCGCGATCGTGATCAGGCGATCGAGGAACTCGTACATGCGTTCGCGGCGCAGCGTGACCTTGCAGCCGATCGGCATGCCTTCGCGCAGCTTGAAGCCCGCAATCGACTTCTTCGCCTTGGTGATCACGGGCTTCTGCCCCGCGATCAGCTCCATTTCCGAAGCGGCGGTCTCGACCTTCTTCTTGTCCTGAACCGCGTCGCCCACGCCCATGTTGAGCGTGATCTTCTCGATCTTCGGGACTTCCATCGCATTTTTGTAACCGAATTTCTCGGTCATCGCCTTGACGATCTTGTCGTCATAGAGCGACTTCATGCGCGGGGTGTATTTGTCAGCCATTGATGGTCTCCCCGGACTTCACGGCCACACGGACCTTCTTGCCGTCCCTGGTTTCGAAGCGGACGCGCGTCGGCTTGCCCGTCTTGGGGTCGGCAACCGCGACCTTGCTGACGTGAAGCGGCGCTTCCTTGCGCTCGAGGCCGCCCTGCGGGTCCTGCTGGCTCGGCTTCTTGTGGCGGGTGATGATGTTGACGCCCGCGACGACGACCTTGCCGTCCTTCGGCAGGCTCTGCGTCACTTCGCCGGTCTTGCCCTTGTCCTTGCCGGACAGGACGACGACGGTGTCACCCTTCTTGATCTTGGCCATACCCATGGTCAAAGCACCTCCGGCGCCAGGCTGATGATCTTCATATAACCGCGGCCGCGCAGTTCGCGGACGACGGGGCCGAAGATACGGGTGCCGATCGGCTCTTCATTCTTGTTGACGAGCACGGCGGCGTTGCTGTCGAAACGGATCACCGAGCCGTCGGCGCGGCGCACGTCCTTGGCGGTGCGGACGATGACGGCGCGATGCACGTCGCCCTTCTTCACCTTGCCGCGCGGCTGCGCTTCCTTGATCGACACGACGATGACGTCGCCGACGCCGGCGGTGCGACGCTTCGACCCGCCCAGCACCTTGATGCACTGGACGCGCTTCGCGCCGCTGTTGTCGGCGACTTCCAATTGTGACTGCATCTGGATCATCGATGCATTTCCTTCTTCCTTGGCCTACCGGGCCGTCCCGGCGGTTCCGTGAATCTCTTACGCTTCGACTTCGCCCGGAGCCGCGGCGGCCTTCGGCTTGGTCGAGGTTTCGACCTTGTCGAGAACCTTCCACGTCTTCAGCTTCGAATAGGGCTTCGTTTCCTCGATGCGGACGGTTTCGCCGGCCTTGATGGCGTTGTCCTCATCGTGGGCGTGATATTTCTTCGAGCGGCGGATGATCTTCCCGTAGAGCGGGTGCTTCACCTTCCGTTCGACTTTCACCACGACGGTCTTGTCGCCCTTGTCGGACACCACCGTGCCGGTCAGAATGCGCTTCGGCATGACAGTCTCCTTACTTCGCGGCAGCCGCGCGAACGCGCGCGGTCTGCTCGGTCTTGATGCGGGCGATCGAGCGCCGCACGTCCTTGACCCGCGACGCCTTTTCGAGCTGGCCGGTGGCGGCCTGAAAGCGCAGGTTGAACGCCTCGCGCTTCAGCTCGCCCAGCTGTTCGGCCAGCTGGTCGTCGGTCTTCTTGGTCACATCTTCGGTCTTGGCCATGGCCCTCAACCCTCCAGGTGCGAGGTGTCGCCGAGGCGGGCGACGACCTTCGTCTTGATCGGCAGCTTCATCGCCGCGCGTTCGAACGCCAGCGCGGCCACCGGGCCGGGGACGCCGTCGAGTTCGAACAGGATACGGCCGGGCTTGACGCGCGCGGCCCAGAATTCCGGCGAACCCTTGCCCTTGCCCATACGGACTTCGGCGGGCTTCGACGACACGGGGACGTCGGGGAACACGCGGATCCACAAACGGCCCTGGCGCTTGATCGCACGGCTGATCGCGCGGCGGGCCGCTTCGATCTGGCGCGCGGTGATGCGCTCGGGTTCCATCGCCTTCAGCCCGTAGGAGCCGAAGTTCAGGCTGGTGCCGCCCTTGGCATTGCCGTGGATGCGGCCCTTGAAGGCCTTGCGGAACTTGGTTTTCTTCGGTTGCAGCATGTCAGCGTTCCTTAGCGGCGGTCATCGCGCGCCGGGCGCACGCCCGACGTCTGTGCGTCGAGCATCAGCCGGTCGGTCGCCATCGGGTCATGGCCGAGGATCTCGCCCTTGAAGATCCAGACCTTGATCCCGCACACGCCATAGGCGGTGTGGGCTTCGGCCTCGGCATAGTCGACATTGGCGCGCAGCGTGTGCAGCGGCACGCGGCCTTCGCGATACCATTCGGTGCGCGCGATTTCCGCGCCGCCGAGACGGCCGGCGCAGTTGATCCGGATGCCCTCGGCGCCGAGGCGCATCGCCGACTGCACCGCGCGCTTCATCGCGCGGCGGAACGCCACGCGGCGCTCGAGCTGGTCGGCAATGCCCTGCGCGACGAGCTTGGCGTCGACTTCGGGCTTGCGGATCTCGACGATGTTCAGCGACACGTCGCTGCCCGTCATCTCGCCGAGCGTCTTGCGCAGCTTTTCGATGTCGGCGCCCTTCTTGCCGATGATGACGCCCGGGCGGGCGGCATAGATCGACACGCGGCACAGCTTCGCGGGACGCTCGATCACCACCTTCGAGATCGCGGCCTGCGGCAGCGCCTTGAAGATGAACTTGCGGATCTTCAGATCCTCGACCAGCATACGGCCATAGTCCTGCCCTTCGGCGAACCAGCGGCTGTCCCAGGTGCGGTTAACCTGCAGGCGCAGGCCGATCGGATTGCTCTTCTGGCCCATCTTACGCCTCTTCTTCCTGTTCGCGCACGACGATGCGGATGCGGCTGAACGGCTTTTCGATGCGGGTCGATTTGCCGCGGCCGCGTGCGTGCCAGCGCTTCATCGTGAACGCCTTGCCGACGCTCGCTTCCTTGACGACGAGCGCGTCGACGTCGAGGTTGTGGTTGTTTTCCGCGTTGGCGACGGCGCTGGCCAGAACCTTGCGCACGTCGACCGCCATCGCCCGCTTCGAGAAAGCGAGGATGTTCATCGCGTCTTCGACCTTGCGGCCGCGGATCAGCGCGGCGACGAGGTTCAGCTTCTGCGCCGAGCCGCGGATCTGCGTGCCGACCGAAAGCGCCTCATTGTCCGCAACGCGGCGGGGGGACTTTTCCTTGCCCATTAGCGTTTGCCCTTCTTGTCGGCCGCGTGGCCGGGGAAGAAGCGCGTCGGCGCAAATTCACCCAGCTTCATGCCGACCATGTCCTCGTTCACCGACACCGGCACGAACTTGCGGCCGTTGTAGACGTTGAAGGTCAGGCCGACGAACTGCGGCAGGATGGTGGAGCGACGCGACCAGGTCTTGATCGGGGCAGAGCTGCCGCCGTCCTGAGCCGCTTCGGCTTTCTTGAGAAGATGAAGGTCCACGAACGGACCCTTCCAGACCGAGCGAGCCATGACTTACCTCTTCTTCTTCGCGTGACGCGACCGGATGATCATCTTGTCGGTCTGCTTGTTGTTGCGCGTGCGGGCGCCCTTGGTCGGCTTGCCCCACGGGGTCACCGGATGGCGGCCGCCCGAGGTGCGGCCTTCACCACCGCCGTGCGGGTGGTCGACCGGGTTCTTGGCGACGCCGCGGGTCAGCGGGCGCTTGCCCATCCAGCGGCGACGGCCGGCCTTCGCCAGCGTCTGGTTGGTGTTGTCGGGGTTCGACACCGCACCGACCGTGCCCATGCACTCGCCGCGGATATAGCGCTGCTCGCCCGAGCCGAGACGCACGATGACGAGGCCGCGGTCGCGGCCGACGACCTGTGCATAGGTGCCGGCCGAGCGGGCGATCTGGCCGCCCTTGCCCGGCTTCATCTCGATATTGTGGACGATCGTGCCGACCGGCATCTGCGCGAGTTCCATCGCATTGCCCGGCTTCACGTCGGTCTTCTTGTCGGCGATCACCGTGTCGCCGACGCCCAGGCGCTGCGGCGCGAGGATATAGGCGAGGGTGCCGTCCTCATATTTGATCAGCGCGATGAAGGCGGTGCGGTTCGGGTCATATTCGAGCCGCTCGACGGTCGCGGGCATGCCCCACTTGCGGCGCTTGAAATCGACGACGCGATAGCGCTGCTTGTGACCGCCGCCGATACCGCGCGACGTGACATGGCCCTTGTTGTTGCGGCCGCCGGTCTTGGTCTTGCCTTCGGTCAGCGCCTTGACGGGCTTGCCCTTCCACAGGTTCGACCGGTCGATCAGGATCAGGCCGCGCTGCGCGGGGCTGGTCGGATTATAGGATTTGAGTGCCATTTTCTTTGCCTTCCCGTGCGCGCTCAGACGCCCGTGGTGACGTCGATCGACTGGCCTTCGGCCAGGCGGACGATCGCCTTCTTCACGTCGCTGCGCGTGTAGGGCTTGCCCTTCCAGCGCTTGGTCTTGCCCTTGGTGACGAGCGTGTTGACGCTGACGACCTTGACGTCGAACAGCGCTTCGACCGCCGCCTTGATCGCGGGCTTCGTCGCGTCGTTCGCGACGCGGAAAACGACCGCGTCATTTTCGCTGAGCAGCGTCGACTTTTCGGTGATCACCGGCGACAGGATCACGTCATAGTGACGCGCTTCGATGGTTTTTGCCTTAGCCATTGCAGCGTGCCTCCAGCTTTTCGACCGCCGCGCGGGTCAGGACCAGCGTGTCGGCGCGCATGATGTCATAGACGTTGGCACCGATCGCGGGCAGCGCGTCGACACCGACGATGTTCGCCGACGCCTTGACGAAGCTGTCGTGAACGGCGTCGCCGTCGATGAAGAGCGCGCGGCCCCCGAGGTCGAGCTTGCCGAGCTTGCCGGCGAGCGCCTTCGTCTTTGCGTCCTTGAGTTCGAGCGTGTCGAGAACGACGAGCTTGCCGCCCTTCGCCTTGTCGCTCAAAGCCATCTTGAGGCCGAGGGCGCGGATCTTCTTGTTCAGCGAGTGGCCGAAGGTGCGCGCCCGCGGGCCGTGCGCCTTGCCGCCGCCGATGAAGATCGGGGCCTTGCGGTCGCCGTGACGCGCGGTGCCGCCGCCCTTCTGGCGACCGAATTTCTTGCCGGTGCGGGCAACGTCGCTGCGCTCGCGCGCGGCACGCGCGGGAGCGCGGCGCTTTTCGAGCTGCCAGGCGACGACGCGGTGCAGGATGTCGGCGCGCGGATCGACGCCGAAGACCTCGTCGTTGAGGTCGATGTCGGCGCCGGCCTTGCCGTCGATGGTCTGAACCTTGACCTTCATGATCAGGACTCCTGTGCGCCGTCGGTGGCCGCGGTGTCGACGACGGCGTCTTCGGCCGGCGTTTCGACCGGCGCGTCAGCCGGGGCTTGCTGGTTGCTGTTCGCCGCGCTCTTCAGGCCCGCCGGATAGGGGGCATCGGGGTGGCGCGGCAGCTTGACCGCATCGCGGACCATCAGCCAGCCGCCCTTCGAGCCGGGGACCGAGCCCTTGACGAAGAGGAGGCCGCGCTCGACGTCGGTGCGGACGATTTCGAGATTCTGCTGGGTGCGGTTGCGCGCGCCCATGTGGCCGGCCATCTTCTTGTTCTTGAAGACGCGGCCCGGATCCTGCCGGTTACCCGTCGAACCATGCGCACGGTGGCTGATCGAGACGCCGTGGCTGGCGCGCATACCGCCGAAACCCCAACGCTTCATCGCACCGGCGAAACCCTTGCCCTGGGTGACGCCCTGGATGTCGACCATCTGGCCAGCGACGAAATGGTCGGCTGACAGCTCGGCACCGACGTCGAGGGCGGCATCGTCGGCGACGCGGAATTCCGCGACCTTCGCCTTCGGCTCCACCTCGGCCTTGCCATAGGCGCCACGCTGCGGCTTGGCGACATTCTTCGCCTTCGCCGAGCCGGCACCCAGTGCGACCGCCACATAGCCGTCGCGTTCCTTATCGCGCACGGAGACGACCTGGCAGCCTTCGAGGCTCAGGACGGTGACGGGCACATGGCGTCCGTCGTCCTGAAACAGGCGGGTCATCCCCATTTTCTTCGCGATCACGCCAGTGCGCATGATCTTAACTCCTCAACAGAGGCCGGGCGGACCATTCCGCACGGCTTGCGGGACCCGGCGAGGCAAGCCTCTACGGAACCCTCCCAGCCCGAAATCTCGATACATCGCCCCGTCCGGGCTGAGGTGCCGCCATCCCGAGGGAGAAGCGGCGAGACGGGGGACGCAGCCCGGTCGTTGATGCTTCCGATGGAAGCGACCGGCGGTATCCACCCTATCGTCTGCGCAGGCGGCGAACCGGCCTGCCGATAGAGACCCCGAACCGACGGTCCGGGGCGGCGCTGGCGTTTAGGCCAACTTGATCTCGACGTTCACGCCCGCGGCGAGGTCGAGCTTCATCAGCGCGTCGACCGTCTGCGGGGTGGGCTGCACAATGTCGAGCAGCCTTTTGTGGGTGCGCACCTCGAACTGCTCGCGCGACTTCTTGTCGATGTGCGGGCCGCGGTTCACGGTGAACTTCTCGATACGCGTCGGCAGCGGGATGGGGCCGCGAATAAGCGCTCCGGTGCGACGCGCCGTGTCGGCGATGTCGGTGGTGGCCTGATCGAGCACGCGGTGATCAAAGGCCTTCAGGCGAATGCGAATATTCTGCGTTTCCATGACTGTTCCAGTCGAATCCCGTCTGACGATGCGAAAGAGCCGAAATGACCCATGCCGGCCCCCGCAGGGAGGCCGGCAAGGCCATTGAAATTCCTAAAGCTACGAGCCGCGCGAATCGGTCCGAATCGCGCGGCTCGCGGCCCTATATTACTTTGTGATCGAAGCCACAACCCCTGCGCCGACCGTGCGGCCGCCTTCGCGGATCGCGAAGCGCAGGCCCTGGTCCATGGCGATCGGGGCGATCAGCTTGACCGACAGCTGGACGTTGTCGCCCGGCATCACCATCTCGGTGCCCTCGGGGAGGATGACCTCGCCGGTGACGTCGGTGGTGCGGAAGTAGAATTGCGGACGATAGTTCGCAAAGAAGGGCGTGTGGCGGCCGCCCTCGTCCTTCGACAGGACATAGACTTCCGAGGTGAACTCGGTGTGCGGGGTGATCGAGCCCGGCTTCGCGAGGACCTGGCCACGCTCCACCTCTTCGCGGCCGACGCCGCGGATCAGCGCACCGATGTTGTCGCCGGCTTCGCCCTGATCGAGCAGCTTGCGGAACATTTCGACGCCGGTGACGGTGGTCTTCTTGGTGTCCTTGATGCCGACGATTTCGACTTCCTCACCAACCTTGACCACGCCGGTCTCGACGCGGCCGGTGACGACGGTGCCGCGACCCGAGATCGAGAACACGTCCTCGATCGGCATCAGGAAGGGCTTGTCGAGCGGACGCTCGGGCTGCGGAATCCAGCTGTCGACGGCTTCCATCAGCTTCAGGATGGCTTCCTTGCCGATGTTGTCGTCGCGGCCTTCGAGGGCGGCGAGTGCCGAACCCGCGATGATCGGAATATTGTCGCCGTCGAAGTCGCGCTTCGAAAGCTCTTCACGGATTTCGAGTTCGACGAGCTCGAGCAGCTCGGGATCGTCGACCTGGTCGACCTTGTTCAGGAAGACGACCATGGTCGGAACGCCGACCTGCTTCGCGAGCAGGATGTGTTCCTTGGTCTGCGGCATCGGGCCGTCGGCGGCCGACACGACGAGGATCGCGCCGTCCATCTGCGCGGCGCCGGTGATCATGTTCTTCACATAGTCGGCGTGACCCGGGCAGTCGACGTGCGCATAGTGGCGCGCGTCGGTTTCATATTCGATGTGGGCGGTCGAGATGGTGATGCCGCGCTCGCGCTCTTCGGGCGCCTTGTCGATGTTCGCGAAGTCGACCGCGGCGCCGCCGCCGGTTTCCGCGAGAACCTTCGAGATCGCTGCGGTCAGCGAGGTCTTGCCATGGTCGACGTGACCGATGGTGCCGATGTTGCAGTGCGGCTTCGTCCGCTCAAATTTAGCCTTAGCCATGATGTTTTGAACCTTCTTGTTCGCGTGTTGAGTTGATCAGTCCCGGACGAGCCTGCTGAATCAGGCGCCGCCCTTAGTAGGTCTTGCCGCGCGGCGCAAGTCCGCGCGGCGTGTCCCGTCAGGCCATCTTCGCCTTCACTTCGTCGGCGACGTTGCTCGGCACTTCTTCATAGTGCGAGAACTGCATCGAATATTGCGCGCGGCCCTGGGTGAACGAGCGCAACTGGTTGACGTAGCCGAACATATTCGCAAGCGGCACGATCGCGTCGACCACCTGCGCATTGCCGCGGCTGTCGGTGCCCTGGATCTGGCCGCGGCGGCTGTTGAGGTCGCCGATCACGTCGCCCATGAACTCCTCGGGGGTGACGACTTCGACCTTCATCACCGGCTCGAGCAGCTTGATGCCCGCCTTCGCCGCGACTTCGCGCATCGCCGCACGGCCGGCGATTTCGAACGCCAGCGCCGACGAGTCGACGTCGTGATAGGCGCCGTCGACCAGCTTGATCTCGAAGTCGATGATCGGGAAGCCGATCATGTGACCGTTCTCGGCCGATTCGCGGAAGCCCTTTTCGACCGCCGGAATATATTCGCGCGGGATGTTGCCGCCCTTGATCTCGTCAAGGAAGGTGATGCCGCTGCCGCGCTCGCCCGGGGTGACCTGCACCTTGACGCGGCCGAACTGGCCCGAGCCGCCCGACTGCTTCTTGTGCGTATAGTCGACCTCGACCGGCTTCGCGAGGCTCTCGCGATACGCCACCTGCGGCGCACCGACATTCGCTTCGACCTTGAACTCGCGCTTCATGCGATCGACGAGGATGTCGAGGTGAAGCTCGCCCATGCCCTTGATGATCGTTTGACCCGATTCATGGTCGGTCGACACGCGGAAGCTCGGGTCCTCGGCGGCGAGGCGGTTGAGCGCGACGCCCATCTTTTCCTGGTCGGCCTTGGTCTTGGGTTCGACCGACAGCTCGATCACCGGCTCGGGGAATTCCATGCGCTCGAGGATGATCGGCGCGTTCGAGGCGCAGATCGTGTCGCCCGTCGTGGTTTCCTTGAGGCCGGCGAGCGCGACGATGTCGCCCGCATAAGCCTCTTCGATGTCCTCACGCGAGTTGGCGTGCATGAGGAGCATACGGCCGATCTTTTCCTTCTTGTCCTTCACCGAATTGAGGTAGGTGCCCTTCGAGAGCGTGCCCGAATAGATGCGCGCGAAGGTGAGCGAGCCGACGAACGGGTCGTTCATGATCTTGAACGCGAGCATCGACAGCGGCGCCGAGTCGGAGGTCGGACGCGAATCGGCTTCCTCGGTGTCGGGGTTGATGCCCTGGACGTCGGGGATGTCGAGCGGCGACGGCAGATAGTCGACCACCGCGTCGAGCAGGGGCTGGACGCCCTTGTTCTTGAACGCCGAGCCGCACAGCACGGGCACGAACGCCTGCGCGAGCGTGCCCTTGCGGATCAGCGCCTTCAGCGTCGCGACATCGGGCAGTTCGCCTTCGAGATAGGCTTCCATCGCGGCATCGTCCTGCTCGACGGCGAGCTCGACGAGCTTTTCGCGATATTCGGCGGCCTTGTCCTTGAGGTCGGCGGGAATCTCTTCATAGAAGAATTCGGCGCCGAGGCTCTCGTCCTTCCAGATGATCGCGCGCTCATTGGCCAGGTCGACGAGGCCCTTGAAGTCGCCTTCGGCGCCGATCGGCAGATAGAGCACCGCCGGCACCGCGCCGAGGCGGTCGATGATCGTCTGGACGCAATAATAGAAATCGGCGCCGGTGCGGTCGAGCTTGTTGATGAAGCACATGCGCGGAACGCGATATTTCTCGGCCTGGCGCCACACGGTTTCCGACTGCGGCTCGACGCCCGCCACGCCGTCGAACGCCGCGACCGCGCCGTCGAGGACGCGCAAGCTGCGCTCGACCTCGATGGTGAAGTCGACGTGTCCGGGGGTGTCGATGATGTTCAGGCGATGCTCGGGTCCCTTGCCCTCGTCGGCCTTCCACAGGCAGGTGGTCGCCGCAGAGGTGATGGTGATCCCGCGTTCCTGCTCCTGCTCCATCCAGTCCATCGTCGCGGCGCCGTCATGGACTTCGCCGATCTTGTAGGACTTGCCAGTGTAATAGAGGATGCGCTCGGTCGTCGTGGTCTTGCCGGCGTCGATGTGCGCCATGATACCGAAATTGCGATAGCGTTCGAGCGGATGGCTGCGTGCCATGATCTTTTCCTTGGGTTTTGGGGGAGGCCGGAAGGGCCGCCCCCGATATAGGAAGATTTGTTGCGATTGCGAGACGCCGGAGCGTCCGTGCAATTACCAGCGGTAGTGCGAGAAGGCGCGGTTCGCTTCCGCCATGCGGTGCGTGTCTTCGCGCTTCTTCACGGCGTTGCCGCGGTTGTTCGACGCATCGAGCAGCTCGCCCGACAGGCGCGCGGCCATCGTCGTTTCGCTGCGGTTGCGCGCCGCGGTGATCAGCCAGCGGATCGCGAGCGCCTGCGCGCGGTCGGGGCGGACCTCGACGGGGACCTGATAGGTCGCGCCGCCGACGCGGCGGCTGCGCACTTCGATGCTCGGGCGGATGTTGGCGAGCGCTTCGTGGAACACGCCGAGCGGTTCCTTCTTCGCGCGGGCTTCGACCGCTTCCAATGCGCCATAGACGATGCTTTCGGCGACGGACTTCTTGCCGTCGAGCATGACGCTGTTCATGAATTTGGACAGCACGACATCCCCGAAACGGGGATCGGGCAGGATTTCGCGGCGTTCGGGACGACGACGACGAGCCATGGGATATTCCTTTACAACAGCATCCCGGGCGATGCGCCTCGCGGGATGATCAAATAGCCGAAAAAGCGGTCCTTATTTCGGACGCTTCGCGCCGTACTTCGAACGGCTCTGCTTGCGGTCCTTCACACCCTGGGTGTCGAGCACGCCGCGCAGGACGTGGTAGCGCACGCCGGGAAGGTCGCGCACGCGGCCGCCGCGGATCAGCACGACGCTGTGTTCCTGCAGGTTGTGGCCTTCGCCGGGGATGTAGGAAATGACTTCGCGGGCGTTGGTCAGACGGACCTTGGCCACCTTGCGGAGCGCCGAGTTCGGCTTTTTCGGGGTCGTCGTATAGACACGGGTGCAAACGCCGCGCTTCTGCGGGTTCGCTTCCATCGCCGGGACCTTGGACTTCGCCTTTTGCGGCGTCCGGCCCTTGCGGACCAGCTGGTTGATCGTGGGCATGAATGCTTCACCTTCAAATGTCCGCCCATCGGAGCGAACGGTTACTCTACCGCGTGAGGATGAAGCTCCGGCCCCGACCGCCCCGAAAGGGCGAAAACGGCCGACCTTGTAACAGCAAAAGACCCCGGCAGATCGTCCTGATCTTCCGGAGGCTCCATCCGCGCCAGCAATGTTCAAGCGCTGTTGTGATCCGAACCGGCAGAAGTCCGCCGCTTTCGAACGGGGGCGCCCCTAGCTCCGATTCCCTCGCCGGTCAAGCGATAAGCGGGTTGCGGCCCGGAAATCCGGCGGATAGCGAAGGCCCGATGCCCGCCGTCCGCCACGCCAGCTTCGCGCCGCACGTCGCCGCCGACGCGCGGCTGCTGATTCTCGGCAGCCTGCCGGGCGCCCGCTCGCTCGCCGAACGCCGCTATTATGCGCATCCGACGAACCAGTTCTGGCGGCTGCTCGGCGCGGTGACCGGCCAGCCGCTCGCGGCCCTCGACTATCAGGCGCGGCTCGCCGCGCTCGCCGCAGCGCGCGTCGGCCTGTGGGACGTGATCCGCAGCGCCAAGCGGCGCACGAGCAGCGACGGTGACATCCGCGAGGCCGAGGCGCATGACCTTGCCGAACTGGTCGCGAGCCTCCCCGCGCTTCGGATGGTCGCGTTCAACGGCGGCAAGGCGGCGGCGATCGGGCGGCGGCAGATCGGCAATCCCGGGCGGGTAACGCTCATCGACCTGCCGTCGAGCAGCGCCGCGAATACGGTCGGCTTTGACGCGAAGCTGGCGCAGTGGATGCGGCTGCGCGCGGCGCTTGCCCCCGAGCGCCCGAATCCCTAAGCGCCGCGGCATGGCCCCGCGCATCGACCATATCGACAGCTGGATCTTCGATCTGGACAACACGCTCTATCACCCGTCGGCGCGGCTGTTCGACCTGATCGACGAACGCATGGGCGCGTTCATCATGCGGCTGCTCGGCTGCGATGCCGAAGAGGCGCGGCGGGTGCAGAAGCACTATTTCCACGATCATGGCACGACGATGGCGGGACTGATGCGTCACCACGGCGTCGATCCCGAGGATTTCCTGCGCTATGTCCACAATATCGCGCTCGACCGGCTGACCCCCGACGCGCGGCTGCGCGCCGGGCTCGAACGCCTGCCCGGGCGGCGGCTGATCTTCACCAACGCCGACGCCGACTATGCCGCCCGCGTCCTCGAAGCGCGCGGGATCGCCGACCTGTTCGACGGAATCTGTGACATTCGCATCACCGCCTATACCCCCAAGCCCGAGGCCGCGGCCTATGACAGCATGGTCGGCCATCTGGGGATCGATCCGGAGCGCAGCCTGTTCGTCGAGGATATGGCGCGCAACCTGACCCCGGCGAAAGCGCTGGGAATGACGACCGTGTGGCTGGACAATGGCAGCGAAAGCGGCCATCGCGGCCACCTGCCGGACCATGTCGATTTCCATGTGAACGACATCGGCGACTGGCTCGACTCTTTGCCGCAACCCTGGGGAATTTCATGAGCACCGACCTGCAAGCCACCATCGAAGCCGCATGGGAGGCCCGCGACACGCTGGGGCTGGCGACGCAGGGTGCGGTGCGCGAAGCGGTAGAGACGGCCATCGCCGGGCTCGACGACGGCAGCTTTCGTGTCGCGGCCCGCGATGCCGATGGAGCGTGGCAGGTCAATCAATGGCTCAAGAAGGCCGTGCTGCTGTCGTTCCGCCTCAATGACATGGAGATCATCGAGGGCGGGCCGGGCGGCGCGACCTGGTGGGACAAGGTGCCGTCGAAATTCGCGGGCTGGGGCGCGAACCATTTCCGCGCGGCGGGCTTTCGCGCGGTTCCCGGGTCGATCGTTCGCCGCGGCGCCTATATCAGCAAGGGCGCGGTGCTGATGCCGAGCTTCGTCAATATCGGCGCTCATGTCGGCGAAGGGTCGATGGTCGACGCCTGGGCGACCGTGGGCAGCTGCGCGCAGATCGGCGCGAACGTCCACCTGTCGGGCGGCGCGGGGATCGGCGGCGTGCTCGAACCGCTGCAAGCCGGCCCCGTCGTGATCGAGGACGGCGCCTTCATCGGCGCGCGCGCCGAGGTCGCCGAGGGCGTGATCGTGCGCGAGGGCGCGGTGCTGTCGATGGGCGTCTATCTGGGCGCCTCGACCAGGATCGTCGACCGCGCCACGGGCGAGGTCTTTATCGGCGAGGTGCCCGCCTATGCGGTGGTCGTGCCGGGATCGCTGCCGGGCAAGCCGCTGCCCGACGGGACGCCGGGGCCGTCGCTCTATTGCGCGGTGATCGTCAAGCGCGTCGACGCACAGACGCGCGCCAAGACCGGGATCAACGAGCTGCTGCGCGATTGAGGGCGGCCGCCGACAGGCACGGGACATTGTCGGCGGTCCAGTCGAAATCATAGGTGGCAGGCACCAGCTTGCGCGCCGAACTCGGTGCGGCTCCGCCCTCCGGCGCATAGAATATCCAGCCCTTGCTGTTGTCAAAGGACGCAATCCGTCCATTGTCCCGGCGCGCGCTGGCTGCATCTATCTCCATATTCTCGACGCGAAAGCCGCGAACCATCCGTATCGACCCGTCGCGAATATCGAAAGCGCGATAATAGTTCTGGCCGAAGATGTGAGTGTCGAAGCCGGATTTGTATGTCCAGTTCGCCGCCGTCGTCGTCGAGGGCGGGCGGACCGTCGTCACGTAGCAGTTGAAGCGGGGCTCGTTGAAAAAAGGCAGATCCTGATTCTGGTCGGCGGGCCGAACCCGCTTTTCGGGCGGATTGAATCCGCCGCCAGGCAGCGCGAGCGACCGCGCTCCATCGCCATCGTCCTCCCAGTCGACCTCCCACTTGCCGACGATGGTCAGGATGCTCGCTCCGGACTTTTCGTCGTAGCTCAACTTCGCATCGTCAACCGTCTGCCAGGTGCTGCCCACGAATTGCTGGCGTAGCCCGGTAAGCAACTGATCGGCGCTCAACCCCGACAGGAGCGCCTGTTGCTGAAGCCCGGCAATGCCGCGCGTGATGGTCGTGCTGGTCACCCGCGCCGGCTGGTCGAAACCGGCGCGCGCATCAATCTCATACAGGTTGATTTCGTCGGGCCTTTCGGCCGGTCGCCATTCGCGCTTTTCCAGATTGCTGCCGCGCGCGCTGAGCGGCAGGACCCACCGATAGTCGATTACCGGATCGAGCGCAGGGATCGCGACGGGCGGCAGCGTGCCGTCCATCCAATATTGCTTCCCGTCGATCCGCGCACGGACGAGGACATGATCGAACAATCCCGGATTCGGGAGCCGCTCGTCGAACGCATCGTCGTTCCTCTGATTATTGACGACGACGGCCTCCGCCTCGATTCCCAATTCGGCGAGCAATCCCATCAGCAAGGCGGTCTTGGCCTTGCAATCGCCATAGCGGCGCTGCCAGGTTTCTTCGGCCGTAGCAGGGGTCAGATTTCCGTCCCCCAGACCGACATAGATATAGCGGACGTCCTGCTGGACCAGCTTGAGCGCAGCGGCCCCCCGGTCGAGCGGGTTCGCATGGGCCGCGGCGATTCGCTGCGCTTCAAGCTTGAGCAGGGACCCCTCGGGAATGCGCGCAGCCTTGGCATAGAGCGGCGCGAAATGCCTTGATACCGCCGCCCAGTCATCGAAATCGCTATATTCGACGATCCGCTGCCACTGATAGCGGGCCGGCGCATCCTTTGGCGGCGTCAGCGTCGCCGGATTGTCGAACAGGAAATCGACGCTGCGACCGCCATTCCGTGCGACGGCCGCCATGTCGGGGGTCATCCGAACATGCGGCTTATACCCTTCATCCCAGCTCAGCCCGAGGCGGAACCGGCCCGCTTGCGGGCTGGACAGAAGGAAGAGCAAGCCCGAATCATTGTTCGCCATCGTGGGGTCGTCCGACCGTGTCGTCAGTCCGACCTCGAGTTCGTCGCCGACACGCAGGTCAGGCACGCGCAATACGGCCGTCAGAACGCCGTCCAGCATCGCCGCCTCGAGCTGGTCCTCGCGGCGCAATATCTCGAAAGACGCGTTTTTGAGGACGTCGATCGTAGCGCCATCGCGATGCACGTTGATCATGTGGACGACTGGCGGTCCCGACACCGGGTTCCAGGCGATCGAGATATTGCCGAGCTGCAGGGCGTTGGGATGGAGGAGCCGCATCCGGTAGCCAAGATATTGCGCCTGCCCGCGATCGTCCAAATGCGCGACGATATCCTGTCGGCGGACAAAAATCAGACCTGTCGCGTCGTCGGGCACCGACATCAGGTCGGACGGAATCACCCATTCCGGCGTCGGCCCCCGCTGGACCTGGTCATTCTCGGCCCTTGCCGGTGCGGGCGCCATCATCGGCGCCAGCGCCAGCCATATCCACCCTGTTCTATGCAAGTCACCGCCCCCGGCAATTTTCTGACATCATGTCGAAAATATGCGAGAACGCAAGGTGAAGGATCGCGAAAGTCCGCTCACCGCTCGCTGAGATAATAGCGTTCGCGCGCGCTGAGATCGTCGGCGAGGTCATAGACGATCGGCTGGCCGGTCGGGATTTCGAGGCCGGTGATGTCGGCGTCCGAAATTCCCGACAGATGCTTGACCAGCGCGCGCAGGCTGTTGCCATGCGCCGAGATCAGCACGGTCTTTCCGGCCCTGAGTTCGGGCGCAATCGCGCTCTCATAATAGGGCAGCACGCGCGCGATCGTGTCTTTCAGGCTCTCGGTCACCGGGATGTCGATGCCGGCGTAGCGCGGGTCGCCCGACAGATCATAAGGCGAGCCCGCCTCGAGCGGCGGCGGCGGGGTGTCGAAGCTGCGGCGCCAGATCCTGACCTGTTCGTCGCCATGTTTCGCCGCCGTCTCGGCCTTGTCGAGGCCGGTGAGCCCGCCATAATGACGCTCGTTGAGCCGCCAGTCCTTGGTCACCGGGAGCCACAGCCGCCCCATCGCCTCGAGCGCGAGGTTCAGCGTCTTGATCGCGCGCGTCTGGACCGAGGTGAAGCAGGTCGTCGGCGCGATCCCCTTTTCCTTCATCAATTCGCCCGCCGCCCACGCCTCGGCCGCGCCCTTTTCGGTGACGTCGACGTCCCACCAGCCGGTGAAGCGGTTTTCGAGATTCCACTGCGACTGGCCGTGACGGATGAGGATGAGCTGCGGCATTGTCTTCCTTCCTGAAAGGGGCGCCCGTACGCGCGATTCGCCGCCCCATAGCGCGCGCGGACGGGGAGGACCACCGCCCCTCTTGAAACGGTTTCAGACGTTACCATTTTTGGTTTTACCCGGTTGCCGAAACGGGACCGGGCGAGGCTGTGGCACATGCCGCCGCCCCATGACTTCGCTTTGGAACAAGGAAGGAATGCATCATGCGTAACAGTTTCGACTGGACCCCCTATCGCCGCTCGACGGTCGGATTCGACCGTTTGTTCGATTTCCTCGAAAACAGCGGCGCGGCGGAAAATTACCCGCCCTTCGACATCGAAAAGATCGCCGACGACCATTTCCGCATCACCGTTGCGGTGGCAGGATTCAAGAATGACGAGATCGACATTACCGCCCAGCAGAATATGCTGACGGTCAGCGGCCGCAAGGCGCCCGCGAAGGAAGGCGAGGAGCGCAAGCTGCTCTATAGCGGTATCGCGACGCGCGCCTTCGAGCGCCGCTTCCAGCTCGCCGACTTCGTCCGCGTCGACAAGGCCGACCTTGCCGACGGGCTGCTCACCATCGACCTGGTGCGCGAAGTGCCCGACGCGATGAAACCGCACAAGATCGCGATCGGCGGCGGCAAGCCGTCGTTGGTCGACGACAGCAAGAAAGCGGCCTGAGCCGCCGCGCTTGAACGAACGGGGTCCGGGTCCCTTCCGGACCCCGCTTCTTATTCGGGCGGCGCACGCCATTTTTTCGCACGAAGACACAAAGCCACGAAGCCACGAAGAATCCCTGTCACCGATCGCATCTGGCTTGTCGAAGGCCGTTGTTTTCTTTGACGCCGCAAAAGAAGGACGGTGCTTCGACAAGCTCAGCCCAAACGGATTTTGGCGGATTTTGGGCGAATCTTCGTGGCTTTGTGTCTTCGTGCGAGAATTCTCCTTCACAGCGTCCGCGTCATGAAGCGGCTGAACGGATCGGGCTTATAGTCGCCGAACGGGTCGCATTCCTCGAACCCATAGCGGCGATAGAGCGCGTGTGCGGGTTCGAACGCCGCGCCCGATCCGGTTTCGAGGCTGAGCCTCCCGGCGCCGCGCGTCCTGGCCTCGGCCATGATGTGATCGAGCATCCGCGCCGCGACGCCCTGGCGCAGAAAGGCATCGGCGGTGCGCATCGACTTGATCTCGCCGTGCCGCGCATCGAGCATCTTGAGCGCCCCGCAGCCCGCGAGATCATCGCCGCGATGGATCGACCAGAAGGTGACGCCCGGCCCCTTGAGCCCCTCGAAATCGAGGAAATGACAGCTCTCTGCCGGCGAATTCGCCAGCATCCCAGCAAAATGCGCTTCGAGCAGCGCGCGGATCGGCGTGCCCGACAGATCGTCCTCGACGATCCGCCAGGCCCCATCCGCCTTCGGACTCACAGCATCTGATCCAGCGTCGCGAGGCACGCATGGGCGAGCAGCTTGCAGCGTTCGGGCGACCAGCCCTGTGCCGGGTCGGGCAGGTCGCGATTATCCTTGAACGGCATTTCGATCGTCATCGACACCGCACCGAAGCGCTCGGCGAGCTGCGTCGTCGACATCGAGAGGTTCGCCTTGCCGGGCGGCGAGGATTCATAGCCGAGCTCGGTCTGGAAATCGGGCGTGTTCGCGGCGAGCGCATTCTGGAAGGCGAGGAACGCTGCCATCTGCTCGTCCTTGAGCGACGGAATGCCCTCGAAGCCGGCAAGGAAGACCGCCGGAATCGCTTCGTCGCCGTGGACGTCCATCGCCCAGTCGACGCCGCTTTCGTCCATGGCATTACGCACGCAGAGCACTTCGGGGCTCCGATCGGGGGTCGGTTCGTGCCATTCGCGGTTGAGGTTCACGCCCGCATAGTTGGTGCGCAGATGGCCGCGGCGCGAGCCGTCGGGATTCATGTTGGGGACGATGTGGAAGCGGCACTTCGCCCGCAGCGCGCGTGCATGCGGATCGGCGGGGTCGGTGAGCTTTTCGAGCGCCCCTTCCATCCACCATTCGGCCATGCTCTCACCCGGATGCTGGCGCGCATAGAGCCAGACCTGCGTGTCGCCGGTGCCCATTTCGAGGCAGTCGATCGGCTGGCCTTCGAGGCTGGTGCCGAGACAGCGATAGGTCACGCCCTCGCACCCGGCGACCGACGCGATCAGGTCGTGGTGCCGCTCCATCGAATAGGGCGCAAAATAGGCGATCCACAGGATCGGCGCTTCGGCGGTGTGACGGATCGCCAGCGTGCCGGCTTCATAGCTGGTGTCGAGCCGGAACCAATCTTCGCGGTCATAGCTCGCGCAGGCGGCATAGCCGGGCCAGCCGTCGGGATAGGCCGAATTCGCCAGCCCCTCGATCGCAAGCTCGAGCGCGTCGCCCACAGCGCAGGCGACGCGGAAATGAAACCATTGATAGAAGTCCGATTCGCGGTCCTTGCGGATCGAAAGACGGGCAGAGGTGCCTTCGAGCGACTCCACGACGATGTTGCCGCTGTCGAAGGCGGCGTTGATGCTGATGGTCATGGGACGGTGATAGTGCGTCCCGATTCGCCGGGAAAGTCCTTGAATAAGGCTTCGGACAATTTCGCCGCCGCGAGCGAGGGTTGCGCCGCGGGTGCCTTTGCCGGAATCGCGGCGAGCGCGCGGCCTTCCCACAGCGCTTGGCCGGTCGCGGCATCGTCGATGCGAACGCTGAGGCGCAGATTGTCCATCTCGCGCGGTCCGCCGCCGAGATTGATCCCGACACCCACGCCGAGCCCCGACCCATAGCTGCCGGTCGAGCCGCCAACGCCGACCGACACCGGCGAACGCTTCGCCGCCACGCCGCGATCGGCGCGTTCGAACCCTATGCGCACCTTGAGCGGCGCGGTGCTCGTCGCCGCGCCCTCCGCCGGGACGAGGCCCTGAAGCCGGAGCTGGCGTTCGACCGCGGTGCGATAGCTGTCCCATTCGAGCGAGGGCTGGATGCCGCTGGTCATGCCCGTCGTATCGGCGAGCGGAACCTCGTCGATGACGTAGCGCGTGCCGGGCGCCCAGCCCGCGACCGCTTCGCTGTGGAAGCGCGTGACCTCGACCGGCGGGACGGGGGTGGCGCAGGCGGCAAGCGCAAGCGCGGCGGTGCCGAGCAGAACGGCAGGAAGATGACGCATCATGCGGACATGATGCGCCCTCGAAGCTGGCTTGGCAATGAACGGCCCGAAAGCCGTTGTTGCGGATCAGCGATAGAAGATATGATTGTCGATCTGCGCGACGCGCGTCTTGCGCCACGCCGGGCGCACATAGCGTGCATGGAAGAAAAGCGCGCCCGGCGCCTTGTTCTTCCAGCTGCCGTCGCGGGCGATCTGTGCGATCGCGAGAGCGCGCGTCCATTGCGCGCTCGATTCGCGGATGCGCGGCATCTTGCCGCCGCGCAGGAAGCTGAACTGGCGGCGCTGATGCACCACGCCGCAATAGCTGTCGGGGAAGCGGCCCGATTGGGCGCGGTTGATGATGACGTGCGCGACCGCAAGCTGGCCGGCGAGCGATTCGCCGCGCGATTCGAAATAGACCGCACCAGCAAGGCAGCGCAGTTCGGGATCGACCTCGGCGGGGCGGGGGGTCGCATCGACGAGCGCGGCGAGCGTCGCGGCCGGAACGAACGCCGGCTCGGCGGGCGCGACCGGCGCTTCGGGTTGGCCGGCAAGAGGGGTATCGGGATCGACCGGAGCGACATCGGTCGACGGGTCCGCGGTTTCCGTCACCACCGGCGCCTCGGCGCTCGGCAGGGTGATCGCGGGAATATTGGCGTCGGCGCCAAGTCCGGTGGCGAAGCCGGGTTCGGCCAGAAACAGCATGGGAGCCACGGTCAAGGCCACGGCAGCCGCACTGGCAGCGTTCAATATGCGACTCATAATGTCCGTCGAAAGGGCGGCTGATGAACCGGAACCTCAAAGACAGGCGGGGGGGTTATGGCCCTGTGCCGCCTGCGGTCATCATCCGACTGCGTGTCCGTTCCGTTTGTCGGAAAATCCCGTCATCGAAGGGACGCCGCGGAACGACCTGCGCGTTGCAAACTGCGGGGCCACTTATTGTGCGCCGCACCAATGTCAAGCCAATAATGCCCACTCGGCGACGAGTTGTGGCGCGTTCGCGATGTCCACCTCTATGATCCAGAGGTCGGGATCGGTCCGGCGCCGCCGCTCGACATAGGCTGCGCGCGCCTCCGAATCGCTGTCATTTTCGGGATCGACGGCCTCCCAGACGTAGCGCCCGCCGGGGGCGAAACGTCGTTCGAGCAGCTGTCCCATGCTGGCACGATCGCGGCATTGGACAAGGATCGTGCCCGCCTGGTCATCGCCCGCCGCGATGACGGTCGCAAAGCCGCCCGCCGCCTCGGTGCGGCGAATCAACAGATCGACGAGAAAGCGGCTGGTCAGCCGCGCCATGGCAAGGAGCGGCGGTGCGCGGCGTCAGGCCGCGTCACGCGCTTCGCTGTCGACGAGCAACGCATAGAGCGCTTCGTCGTTCTTCGCGCCGCGCAGCCGGTCGGCGACGCTCTCGTTGCGGAGCATCCGCGACACGCCGGCGAGCGCCTTCAGATGGTCGGCCCCCGCGTCGAGCGGCGACAGGAGCACGAAAAGGAGGTCGACCGGAAGGCCGTCGACCGCCTGAAACTCGATCGGCCGCGCGAGCTGAAGGAAAAGGCCGCGCACGCCGCCGAGATCGGGCAGCTTTGCATGCGGCAGCGCGATGCCGCGCCCGAAACCCGTCGAACCGAGCCGCTCGCGTTCGAGCAGTGCCTCGGCAACCTCGCCCGAGTCGAGACCAAGCGAGCGCGCCGCGAGGTCCCCGATGAACGGGAAAAGCGCCTTTTTCGAATCGATCGGCACATGCGCGCGCACCGTCGCGGGATAGAGGAGGGAAGATAGGTTCATCGATCAGGTCAAATTCTGTCAAAGCAGCGGCGCCCGCCTCCCGGTGCGGGCTCTGGGCGAACGGTCTGGAATCAATGTGGCAGGTTTCGCCACCGCCGGTTCGGGCATCGTTGGGCGCGGCCCTTAGGCCGGATGGCGAAAAAAATCCAGCCCCTATTGCGGCTCGACCCAGCCGATCGTTCCGTCGCGGCGGCGATAGACCATATTGTGCGAGCCCGTCTTGCTGTTCACGAAGAGCAGCGCATTGGTGTCGCGCAGGTCGAGCATCATCACCGCGTCGGACACGCTGCTGGTCGGAATATCGACGCGCGTTTCGGCGATCACCGCCGGCGCGTCGCCCGCATCGTCGTCCTCATTTCCGCCGTCAAAGACGATATAGCTCGCATTGTCCTGGATTTCGTCGATCGTCGGCGACGGTTGTCCGGGGCTGCTGCGATCCTTCAATCGTCGCATATAGCGCCGGAGCTGCTTTTCGATGCGCTCGGCGGCGCCTTCGAAGGCGACATGGGCGTCCTGCGCCTGGCCGTGCCCCTTGAGCACGAGTCCCTGCATCACATGCGCGACGATATCGCACTGAAAACTGTCGTGCGGCCCTTTGCCGAAGGTGGCGTGCGCCCCGATCGCGCGAGAGAAATATTTGTCGGCAATCGCGTTCATCCGGTCCGACACATGCGCCTGCAGCGCTTCGCCGGTTTCGATCTGGTGCCCAGAGACGCGGATTTCCATTTGTCTTCTCCTTCAAGGCCTCAGCGACGGCGGCGGCTGCCGACCGTCACGGACTATCGTGCCACAAAGGCTGGTTCAGCGTGGCCACGAATTCGGTATGACGCGCAAGCTCGGCCGCGGTTGCGGCGTGCGGGCGCGGTTCGCGATAGGGACGGGACGAAACGACGCCGGCCGTCGACGCGGCGACGGGCCTCGACGCGGGCGCCGCTTCGGCGCCGAGGCCGAGCCCGATCTGCCGCCCGCCCGTCATCTCGATATAGAGATGCGCAAGCAATTCGGCGTCGAGCAGCGCGCCGTGCTTGACCCGGTGGCTGCGGTCGATGCCATATCGGGTGCAGAGCGCGTCGAGGCTGTGTTTGGCGCCCGGATGCAGCTTGCGCGCCATCTGGACGGTGCAGCACATGCGGCTCATGTCGAGCGCGGGCCGCCCGGCGCGCACGAGTTCGGCGTTGACGAAGCCGAAGTCGAAAGCGGCGTTGTGCGCGACCATCGGCGCATCGCCCAGAAATTCTAGCAGTTCGTCGACGCGGCTGGCGAACAGCGGCTTGTCGGAAAGGAACTGGATCGACAGCCCGTGGACCGCCTCGGCCTCCATCGGCATGTCGCGCTCGGGGTTGAAATAGGCGTGGAAATTGCGGCCGGTCTCACGGCGATCGACCAGCTCGATGCATCCGATTTCAACGAGGCGGTCCCCGGCGCGGGGATCAAGGCCCGTGGTTTCGGTATCGAAAATTATCTCTCGCATCGAGGGATTAATCTGGACCTTATCGGGCGCGGAAACAAGAGGCGATGGCACGAATCTGGCGATGCGTCTCGCTTTTCGGGCGGCCGGTTTCGATGACGAAATCGGCGCGCGCGCGCTTCACCCGATCGGGCAGCTGAAGCGCGCGGATCGTCTTGAGCCTGGCGTGCGTCATCCCCGGCCGGCGCAGCACCCGCTTGCGCTGGATCCACAGCGGCGCGGAGACGACGGCGATCGCCCCGACGCGGTGCCAGCCGCCTTTTTCGAACAGGAGCGGAATGTCGAGCACGACGAGCGCCCGCGCGCGGTGCCGCGCCAGAAAGCGCTTCTGCGCGCGGGCGACCGCCGGATGAACGATCCGCTCGAGCGCCGCGAGTTCATATTTGTCGCCGAGCACGCGCGCGCCGAGTTTCTGGCGATCGACGCCCCTGGGTCCCGTCGTACCGGGAAAGCGCCGCTCGATCGGACCCACGAGCGCCCCCCCGGGGCCCTGCAGCCGGTGGACCTCGGCGTCGGCGTCGAACACCGGAACGCCCTCGCGCTCGAACATCTGCGCCGCGGCCGACTTGCCCATGCCGATCGACCCCGTCAGGCCGAGGATGAAGGGGCGGCGAAGCCGCGAGGCAGGGCGCTTGTAATGCGTCATGCGGTGAGCAGCGCGCGAAGCTCGTCGTCGCGGCCTTCGGGCGGCGGCGCGCCGAAGAACAGCTCGAAGGCGAGCGCCGCCTGGCCGATCAGCATGTCGAGCCCGTCGACGGTCTCCAGCCCGCGCGCCTCGGCGGCGGCGAGGAGGCCGGTCTGAAGCGGCGAATAAACGAGGTCATAGACGATCGCATCGCCGGGTAGCGGCGCGAGGTCGAGATCGAGCGGCGGCTGGCTGCTCATGCCGAGGCTGCTCGCATTGACGAGCAGCGCGGCGGGCGGCAGCGGCGCGTCGAGCGCCAACGCCTCGCCCTTGAGCCCGAAGGCAGCGAGCAGGCCCATCGCCTTCAACGGCGAGCGGTTGAGGATCGTGACCGACCCGACCTTCGCCCGCGCGAGCGCGAATAGCACCGCCCGCGCCGCGCCCCCTGCGCCGACCACGACGACGGGCGCACCCTCGAGATCGAGTTCGGCGAGCGGCGCAAAAAAGCCCGCCGCGTCGGTGTTGGTGCCGATCAGCCTCCCGTCGGGCTGGCGCACTACCGTGTTCATCGCGCCGATCGTGCCGCGCACGTCGCCCGGATCTTCGACAAGATCCATCACCGCGGCCTTGTGCGGCATGGTGACATTGCAGCCGCGCCAGTCGGAATCGCCGCGGCGCGCGTCGATATAGGCCGCCAGATCGCCGGGTCTGACGTGATGACGCTCGTAGCGGCCCGTCAGACCGAGCGCTTCGAGCCAGAAATCGTGAATCAGCGGCGATTTCGACTGGGCGATCGGATCGCCGATCACCTCCGCATAGGGAATCCCGCTCATGACCGCGCCAGCCCCGTGGCGCGCAGCCACGCGAGGAGCGGCAGCATCGGCATGCCGACGATGGTCCAGGGATCGCCTTCGACCCGATCGAACAGTTGCACGCCCGCCCCCTCTATCTCGTAACAGCCGACGGTCCAGCGGATGCTGTCCCAGTGGCGCGCGACATAGTCGGCGACGAAGCCGTCCGACAAGGGGCGCATCCACAGCTTCGCCTCGCCGATCGCGCGCCAGACGGGCTTGCCATCCTGTGCGGCGACCACGGCGCTGAACAGCCGGTGGCGCGTGCCGGCCATGCGGCGCAGATGGTCGGCGGCTTCGTCCGGGCTTTCGGGCTTGGCGAGCATCGTTCCGTCATCGAGCGCGAGCGTCGAATCGGCGCCGAGCACGGTGACGCCGGGAAGCCGCGACGAAATCTTCACCGCCTTGGCCTCCGCGAGCGCGTCGGCGATGTTACGCGCCGTCTGTCCCTCGGCGCGCAGCGCAGCGGTCAGCGCCTCCTCGTCCACATGCGCCGCGGTGCTTTCGAAATCGAGGCCGGCGGCACGCAGCATCGCCGCGCGCCCGCTGCTCTGCGAAGCGAGGACGAGCCGGGTCATGCCGCGTCGCGATCTTCGACGAGCTTGATCACCGCCGCGGCGGTTTCCTCGATCGAGCGGCGCGTCACGTCGATCACCGGCCAGCTATTGTCGGCGAAGATGCGGCGCGCGAAGGCAAGTTCGCTCTTCACCCGGTCCTCGTCGACATAGGCGGTCTCGGGCGCCTGATTGAGCGACAGCAGCCGGTTGCGGCGAACTTGCACGAGCCGGTCGATGCTCGTGGTCAGCCCGACGACGAGCGGATGTTTCAGATTGTAGAGCGCGTCGGGGGGCGGCGATTCGGGGACGATCGGGATATTCGCGGTCTTGTAACCGCGATTGGCGAGATAGATGCTCGTCGGCGTTTTCGAGGTGCGCGACACGCCCGCAAGGACGATGTCGGCCTGCTCCCAATTGTCCCAGCCGATGCCGTCGTCGTGTGCAACGGTGAACTGGATCGCATCGACGCGCGCGAAATAGGCGGCGTCGAGCGCATGCTGGCGCCCCGGGCGCGCCTTCGCCTCCTGCCCGAGCATCCGCGACAGCGCATCGGTGACCGCATCGAGCGCCGCGACGGTGGGCAGGTTCAAGGCGCCCGCGCGCCGTTCGAGACTGACGCGCAGATCGCCGCTGACGAGGGTGAAGAGGATCATGCCCGGGCTCGCCTGCACTTCGGCCATGATCCGATCGAGATGCGATTCCGAACGCACCATCGGCCAGAAGTGGCGCACCACCTCGACATCGTCGAACTGGGCGATCGCCGCCTTGGCGATATTTTCGAGCGTTTCGCCCGTGGAATCGGATATAAGGTGCAGGTGCAGGCGGCTCATCGCCGCACCATGGCGTCGCCGATCCGAAAAAGGCAAGCGACGAAGCGAAATCGGCACCTGTGGATAAAATCCGGCACAAGCCGGGGAGCAAAGGGGGAGGATGGTTTCATCCCCGGCGCTGTCGATTCCACCCCATAGATTGTCCACAGCGCGCGAAACTTATCCACAGGCTGTGAAGAAGGCGAAGAAGAAATGCGACTCCCCGCGGTGGATCGGCCGCAAAGGAGTCAAGCTGTTGGCAAAATCGGTGCCGCGCCCTAAAGCCCGCTTATTCGACCGCCAACAAACCACCACAATCATTCTAATATATAATGATGGAAGAAAGAAGGGCCGCGTGACCGGGTCACCGAAACAGCTGCTGGCTACGTTGCGCGGGGTGCGGCAGGAACGGCCCGCACTGTGGCTGATGCGGCAGGCGGGGCGCTATCTGCCCGAATATCGCGCGCTTCGTGAGACCAGAGGCGGGTTCCTCGAGCTGTGCTACGATCCCGAAGCAGCCGCCGAAGTGACCTTACAGCCGATCCGGCGCTTCGGTTTCGACGGCGCGATTCTTTTTTCGGACATCCTCGTCGTGCCGCACGCATTGGGGCAGGAACTGTGGTTCGAGGCGGGAGAGGGGCCGCGCCTTGCCCCGCCGCTCGTCGATAGCAGCCTGGCGGCGCTCGAGGCGGCGCCCGAGCGGCTCGAACCGGTCTATGCGACCGTCGCGCGCGTTGCTGCCGCGCTGCCCGAGGCAACGACCTTCCTCGGTTTCGCCGGCAGCCCGTGGACCGTCGCGACCTATATGGTCGCGGGACAGGGGTCGAAGGATCAGGCGGCGGCGCGGCGCATGGCATTCGGCGATCCCGTGGCCTTTGCGGCGATCGTCGACGCGATTACCGATGTCACGATAACCTATCTGTCGTGCCAGATCGAAAATGGCGTCGAGGCGGTGCAGCTGTTCGACAGCTGGGCCGGCAGCCTGAGCCCCGCGCAGTTCGAGCGCTGGGTGATCGCACCCAATGCCGAAATCGTGCGGCGGCTGAAGGCGCTGCATCCCGGCACGCCGGTCATCGGCTTTCCGAAGGGGGCGGGGGGCAAACTCGCCGCCTATGCGCGCGAAACCGGCGTCGATGCCATCGGGCTCGACGAGACGGTCGATCCCGCCTGGGCCGACGCGGCGCTCCCCGAAAATCTGCCGGTGCAGGGCAATCTCGACCCGCTCGCGCTCGTCGCCGGCGGCGAGGCGCTCGATGCCGCGACCGATCGCATCCTTGCAGCTTTCGCGTCGCGGCCCCATATCTTCAACCTCGGCCATGGCATCGTGCCCGATACGGCCGTAGCCCATGTCGAACATCTGGTCCGGCGCGTCCGCGGCGGATAGGCAGCAGACAGGCAGACGAAATGGACTGGACCGGCTTTTTGGGGGCGACGATGCTGTGGGTAAAAGCGGCGCATATCATTTTCGTCATTTTCTTCATCGCCGGCCTGTTCATGATGCCGCGCTTCTTCGTCTATCATCACCAATGCCCGGTCGGGTCGGAAGAAGACAAGAAGTGGATCGAGCGTGAGGATCGGCTGCGCCGGATCATCCTCAATCCGTCGATCATCCTCGTCTGGGTGCTCGGGCTGATGCTCGCCTTCAACGGCGATTATTGGCGCGAAGGCTGGCTCCACGCCAAGATCTTCTTCGTGTTGCTGCTCTCGGCTTATCACGGCTGGGTGGTCGGTTATGCGAAGAAGCTCGCGAAGGGCGAGCGGCGCCTCAGCGAAAAGCAGCTGCGGCTGCTCAACGAGATACCGGGGATCGCCGCCGCGATCATCGTGATCCTCGTCGTCGTCCGGCCCTGAGCGCGAGCCCGCTCCGTCGCAGCCCCGATTGACTTGGCTGTGCGCCGGTTATAGGGGCCGATCAACCCCGCATCGCGCGGGCGGCGCACTCCCTTGCGCCGAAGATGTCGAAGCGGCCGTCCCCCGGCCGGACAGGCACCGGCCGGTGCCCTGAATCGAACGAATTTTCCCAATATTTTCTGTAATCCGGACTCCATTCATGCATCTGAAAGAACTCAAGACCAAATCGCCCTCGCAACTCGTCGAAATGGCCGAGGAACTGGGGGTCGAAGGCGCTTCGACGCTGCGCAAGCAGGATCTGATGTTCTCGATCCTCAAGGAACTCGCCGAAGAGGGCGAGGAAATCATCGGATCGGGGACGATCGAGGTGCTGCCCGACAGCTTCGGCTTCCTGCGCAGCCCCGAGGCCAATTATCTTGCCGGTCCCGACGATATCTATGTCTCGCCCAACCAGGTCCGCAAATATGGCCTGCGCACCGGCGACACCGTCGAGGGCGAGATTCGCGCGCCGAAGGACGGCGAGCGCTATTTCGCGCTGACCAAGCTTACGGCGGTCAATTTCGACGATCCCGAAGTCGTCCGCCACCGCGTCAATTTCGACAATCTTACCCCGCTCTATCCGAACCAGAAGCTCTCGCTCGACGCGCTCGACCCGACGGTGAAGGACAAGTCGGCGCGGGTGATCGACCTCGTCAGCCCGCAGGGCAAGGGCCAGCGCGCGCTGATCGTCGCGCCGCCGCGCACCGGCAAGACCGTGCTGCTCCAGAACATCGCCAAGGCGATCACCGACAATCATCCCGAGGTCTATCTGATCGTCCTGTTGATCGACGAGCGCCCCGAGGAGGTCACCGACATGCAGCGCAGCGTCAACGGCGAGGTCGTCTCTTCGACCTTCGATGAGCCCGCGACGCGCCACGTCCAGGTCGCCGAAATGGTGATCGAAAAGGCGAAGCGCCTCGTCGAGCACAAGAAGGATGTCGTGATCCTGCTCGACTCGATCACGCGTCTCGGCCGCGCCTACAACACCGTCGTGCCGTCGTCGGGCAAGGTGCTGACCGGCGGCGTCGACGCCAATGCGCTGCAGCGGCCGAAGCGTTTCTTCGGCGCCGCGCGCAACATCGAGGAGGGCGGGTCGCTGTCGATCATCGCGACCGCGCTGATCGATACCGGCAGCCGCATGGACGAGGTGATCTTCGAGGAATTCAAGGGCACGGGCAACTCGGAAATCGTGCTCGACCGCAAGGTCGCCGACAAGCGCATCTTCCCCGCGCTCGACGTCGGAAAATCGGGGACGCGCAAGGAAGAATTGCTCGTCGAGAAGGACAAGCTGTCGAAAATGTGGGTGCTGCGCCGCATCCTCATGCAGATGGGCACGATCGACGCGATGGAATTCCTGCTCGACAAGATCAAGGATTCGAAGACCAACGAGGATTTCTTCGAGTCGATGAACCAATAGGCCGCGTCGATGGCCGTGATCGAGCATGCCTTGCTGCCGGTCCGGCCGGGAAGCGAAGCCGATTTCGAGGCCGCCTTCGCCGAAGCGCGGCCGCTGATCGCGGCGTCGCCGGGATTCCTCGGGATCGAAATCCGCCGCCCGATCGGAACCGGAGCGCCCTATCTTTTGTTGGCAAGATGGCGGTCGGTCGAAGACCATCGCATCGGATTTCGGCAATCGGACCGTTATCGCCAGTGGCGGGCACTGCTGCACCCATTTTATGATCCGGTGCCCGAAGTCAGCTATTTTGGAGACGAGCTTTGATGTTGGATATGTTGACGCAGGTTGCCGCGGCGGCGCAGGGGCCTGCCGGAATCGGCCAGATCTGGTCGCATATTGTCGCCGATTTCTCGAACATCACCGAACCCGCGGCGCTCGCCGCCTTCCTGCAGGTGCTGATGATCGACATCGTGCTCGCGGGCGACAATGCGATCGTCGTCGGCGCGCTCGCCGCGGGGCTCCCCGCCGACCAGCGCAAGAAGGTGATCCTGATCGGCGTGCTCGCGGCGCTCGTGCTGCGTATCGCCTTCGCGCTCGTCGTCACCCAGCTGATGCAGATCGTCGGGCTGATCTTCGTCGGCGGGCTGCTGCTGATCTGGGTCGCGTGGCGGATGTGGCGCGAGCTGCGCCACGCCGGCGAATCGGCGGGTTCGGCGGAAATCGCCGGCGACGAGCATTCGGGTCTGCGCCCGGCGAAAAGTTTCGCCGGCGCCGCCTGGGCGGTCGCGGTCGCCGACGTCAGCATGAGCCTCGACAATGTGCTCGCGGTGGCCGGCGCGGCGCGCGAGCATCCGGGCATATTGATCGTCGGCCTGATCTTCGCGGTCGCGCTGATGGGCGTCGCGGCGAACATCATCGCCAAATATATCGAGCGCTATCGTTGGATCGCCTATATCGGGCTCGCCGTGATCCTGTACGTCGCGGTGAAGATGATCCACGAAGGCTGGGTCGATCCGAGCGTCGGGCTGGGGACGCTGCTCGGTTGAGCGATGAAGCCGTCCGGCGTCGGGCGGCCTTCCTTTTCGCGGCGCGCGCCCCATCTGACAGCCATGCCCCAGCTTCATATGACCCGCGCCGCCGTTGGCTGCCCCGATTATCCGGCGCTCGCGTCGCGCATCGCGTCGCGCGCCGAGCGGGGCGAGGTGCGTTTTCCGACGCGGTTCCGCCCCAAACGCGCCGATGAGCTGATCGGCGGCAAGCTCCATTTCATCGTGCGGCACACGCTGGTCGCGCGCGTCGAAATCTTGCGCTTCGACGATCGCGCCGACGGGCGGGTCGACATCGTGTGCCGCGCGGCGCTCGAGCGCATCCACCCGCAGCCGAAGCGCGCGCATCAGGGCTGGCGCTATCTGGACGACGCCGATGCGCCCAAGCGTATCGACGATCAAAGCGGCCTCGCCGAGCTGCCGCCGCACCTCTATCGCGAGCTGGTCGAACTCAGTCTGATCTAACCCGGCGTGCCTTCGACCGCGGCGCGGAAGCTGTCGGCGCGCGCCATCGCCCAATAGCGCGCGCTCGAGACCGAATCGGGATCGTCGAGCAGCACGCCGCGCGGAAAGAAGCTGTAGATGCGGTCGATCGAGTCCGAGCGCGCCGAATTCTGCCGTTCGTGCAGATGGTGGGGGCGCAGCTCCCACGGGGTTTTCAGCCCCATCGCGCCGGCGATGTCCCACAGCGCCGAGACGGTTGCCGCCTGGAAGCGGCGGACGCGCTCGGCCTTGTCCTCGACGACGAGCCCGCGTTGGCGGGTGGGGTCCTGCGTCGCGACGCCGGTCGGGCAGGCGCCGGTGTGGCAGCGCAGCGACTGGACGCAGCCGAGGCTGAACATGAACGCGCGCGCCGCGTTCGACCAGTCGGCGCCGAGCGCGCAATTGACCGCGAGCCCCGCGCCCGAATGCACCTTCCCCGAGGCGGCGAGGCGAATCTCTTCCTTGAACCCGCAGCCGACGAGCGCGTTGCGCACGAAGATCAGCCCTTCGCGCAGCGGCATACCGACGCGGTTCGAAAATTCGACCGGCGCCGCCCCCGTGCCGCCTTCGGCGCCGTCGACGACGATATAGTCGAGGCGGATGCCCGTTTCGAGCATCGCCTTCATGACGGCATAGACCTCGTGCGGCTGGCCGACGCACAGCTTGATCCCGACCGGTTTGCCGCCCGACAGCTCGCGCAGCTTCGCCGCCCATTGGAGCATTTCGATGGGAGTCGAAAAGGCCGAGTGCGCCGCGGGCGAGATGCAATCCTGGCCCTCCGGAATTCCGCGCGTCGCGGCGATTTCGGCGCTGACCTTGGCGCCCGGCAGCACGCCGCCGTGCCCCGGTTTCGCGCCCTGGCTCAGCTTGATCTCGACCATCTTCACTTGATCCGCCTGCGCCGTGTCGCGAAAGCGTTCGGGATCGAAACGCCCGGCGTCGTCGCGGCAGCCGAAATAGCCGCTGCCGAGCTCCCAGACGATGTCGCCGCCGTGCGCGCGGTGATAGGGGCTGAATCCGCCTTCGCCGGTGTCGTGATAGAAGCCGCCCGCCTTGGCGCCGAGGTTGAGCGCCTCGATCGCCCGCGCGCCGAGCGAACCGAAGCTCATCGCCGAAATGTTGAGCAGCGCCGCGTCATAGGGCCGCGAACATTGCGCGGTGCCGACGCGCACGCGCTGCGTCCGATCCTGTTCCTCGACCGGCGCGATGCTGTGGCTCATCCATTCATATTCGTCCGAATAGACGTCGAGTTCGGTGCCGAAGGGATGCGCGTCGAGCTGCCCCTTGGCACGCGCATAGACGAGCCCGCGCTCGTTCCGGGCATAGGGGCGGCCGTCGAGCGGGCTTTCGACGATATAGGCATAGAGAAAGGGGCGCAGCGCCTCGAACAGCCAGCGGATGCGCGCGACCAGCGGATAATTGCGCCACAGCGTGTGCCGCCGCTGCACTGCGTCGTAGATCGCGAGCAGCAGGAGCGGGGTCCACAGCAGCAGCGTCCAGCGCGCCGGCGCCCACCAGGCGGCCAACGCGGCGAGCAGGCCGAGCACCGGAAAGACGAGCCAGCGGCGCATCGCGCGGGATCAGCTCGCCTGCGCCGCGAGCATCGCCGCCATCTTCTCCCAGACTTTGTTGATCGCTTTCAGGGGCCGGACCATCACCTTGAAGTCGACGATCTTTCCGTCTTCATTCCAGCAAATGATATCGACACCGTTGATCTGGATGCCCTCGAGCTCGGTCGCGAATTCGAGGCAGGCCTGATCGCCGTCGACGATCTCGCGCAGATAGCGGAAATTCTCGCCGCCGAGGACGTGGCTCGCGGCGTGGAGATAGGCGAAGACCCTGTCGCGGCCCTCCTGCGGCGTGTGGACCACCGGCGAATGGAAAACCGCATCCGCGGCGAGCAGGTCGCGCAAGGCCTGCGGATCGCCGCCGCCCGCCATATAGGCGTGCCAGGCGGCGAGACCGCGGTCGGCCGCGGAGCCGGCGCTCATGCGAGATGCTTTGCGAAAAAGTCGCGCGTGCGCCCGTCGGCGAGCTGCGCCCCGGCTTCGTCGCGGCGGTCGCCGCTCGTCGCCGCGAAGCCATGGTCGAGCCCTTGATAGTCGTGGAGCGTGACCTTCGGATGCGGACCCAGCGCTTCGTGCATCTTTGCCTGGGCTTCGGCGCTGACGAAATGGTCGGCGGTCGGGACGTGGAGCATCAGCGGGTTCGAGTTCGCGTGGCTTTCGTTGAGCATCGTGTCGATCATCACGCCATAATAGCCGACCGAGGCGTCGATGTCGGTGCGCGCTGCGGCCATATAGGCGAGCCGCCCCCCGAGGCAGAAGCCGACGCAGCCGATCCGGTCGGCGCCCGCGGCGCGCAGCCAGCGGATCGCCGCTTCGATATCCTTGACTCCCTTGTCGGGATCGAACTGGCCGAAATAGCCGAGCGCCTCGTTCATCTCGGCCTCGACATCGGGATCGAGTTCGATGCCGGGAGCGAAGCGCCAGAAGATGTCGGGCGCGATGGCGAGATAGCCGAGCGCGGCCCAGTCGTCGCATTTCTTGCGGATGCCCGCGTTGACGCCGAAGATTTCGGGGATGACGATGATCGCGCGCGCGCTGTCGGCGTCGGGGCGCGCGACATAGGCCGGGATGTCGCCTTCGCCGTCGAGCGCTGGGATGGTGATGTTGGTCGGGGCTTCGTTCGCGGACATCGCGGCTCTCCTCGCTCTTGATAATTGTCGGTCAAAGCGCGAAGCTAGCGGTGCGGGGCAAGCGGCTCAAGCGTCAAGGCCCGCGCCGGGGCAGGAGATTGGGCGATGAAATTCAATATCGAGATCGATTGCACCCCCGAAGAGGCGCGCCGGCTGGTCGGACTCCCCGATCTTGAACCGCTGCACGATATTTATCTGGCCCGCGTCAAGGAGTTGATGGCGAAGGGCATCACCCCCGACATGGTGCAGGCGATGGTCAAAAGCTGGGTTCCGATGGGCGAGAGCGGGCTGAGCCTGATCCAGTCGCTGCTCGGCCAGTTCGGCGGCGGGATGATGGGCACGCCGCCCAGGGGCGCCGATGCGGACGACAAGCCGGCGCGGGGGCGCAAGAGCTGACCGACGACCGGAGTAGCGACACGATTTTCGCGCTGTCGAGCGGGATGCCGCCGGCGGCGATCGCGGTCGTACGCATCAGCGGGGAAGGGGCGGGGGCGGCGCTCGCCGCGCTTGCCGGATGCGTGCCCGAAGCGCGCCGCGCGTCGCTCCGCGAGCTGAAGGATGCCGGCGGTGCGCCGCTCGATCGCGCGCTGATCCTGTGGTTTCCCGGCCCCGCGACCGCGACCGGCGAGGATCTGGCCGAGCTGCATCTGCACGGCGGTCGCGCGGTGGTCGCGGCGGTCGAGGCGGCGCTCGCGGCGATGCCGGGTCTGCGCCGCGCCGAGGCGGGGGAGTTCACGCGGCGCGCGTTTCTGAATGGGCGGATCGACCTGGCCGAAGCCGAGGGGCTTGCCGACCTGCTGGCGGCGGAGACCGAGAGCCAGCGGGTGCAGGCGCTCGGGATGGCGAGCGGGCATGTGTCGTGCGCGGTCGCGGCGTGGCAGGAGCGGCTGCTCGGATTGATGGCGCAGGTCGAGGCCGAGCTCAACTTCTCCGATGAGGAGGATGTCGAACTTTCCGATGATTGCGCATATCGCGTAGCAAGTGCGATGCAGGCGCTGGCGGGGGAGCTGGGCGAATGGCTGGAGCGCCCGGCGGCGGAGGTGATCGCCGAGGGGCTTTCGGTGGTGATCGCGGGTCCACCTAATGCAGGAAAATCTACACTTATCAATGCATTAGCTAAGAGAGAGCTGGCGATCGTGTCGCCGGTTGCGGGGACGACGCGCGACGTGATCGAAACGCCGCTCGCGCTCGACGGAATCGCGATGCGCTTTTCGGACACCGCCGGGATGCGCGGGGACAGTGCCGATGCGATCGAGGCGATCGGGATCGACCGCGCGAAGGCGGCGGTCGCCGCGGCCGACATCCTGCTGTGGCTCGGCCCACCCGACGCGGCGCCCGCGCACCCGCGCTGCCTGCGCATCGCCGCGCAGGCCGACCGCTGGCGCGGCGATGCGCAGGCCGAGGCGGAGGCGGCGCGGTGCGATCTGATCCTGTCGGCGGCGAGCGGCGAGGGGATGGATGCGCTGCACCGCGCGATCGTCGCCGCGGCGCGCACGCTGCTCCCGCGCGAGGGCGAGGCGGCGCTGCGCCGGCGCCAGCGCGACGCACTCGCCGAAGCGAAGGCCTGGCTCGACGTCGAGCCGGGCTCGCACGAAGCGGCCGACCTGATCCTGCTCGCCGAGCGGCTGCGGCTCGCGGCGAGCGCGCTCGACCGCATCACCGGCCGCGCCGGGGTCGAGGAGATGCTCGACGCGCTGTTCGGCCGCTTTTGCATCGGGAAATGATGTTCCACGTGAAACGCCGCGCCCGTCGCAGCGCGGTGGATTCGCACACATCTTTGAGCTAAGGGCGCCGCCATCATGCAGGATCGCGCAGCATATGATGTCCTCGTCGTCGGCGGGGGACATGCCGGGACCGAGGCCGCGGCGGCCGCGGCGCGGCTTGGTGCGCGCGTTGCGCTGGTCAGTTTCGACCCGGCGCTGATCGGCACCATGTCGTGCAACCCGGCGATCGGCGGACTCGGCAAAGGGCATCTGATGCGCGAGGTCGACGCGCTCGACGGATGGATGGCGCGCGCCGCCGACGCCGCCGCAATCCATTACCGGATGCTCAACGCGTCGAAGGGCGCGGCGGTGCAGGGGCCGCGCATTCAGGCCGACCGCAAGCTTTATCGCGAGGCGATCCAGTCGCTGCTCGCGGCGGAGACGGGGATCGAAGTCGTGGCGGGCGAAGCCGCCGCGCTGATCCTGTCGGACGACGGCGCGCGCGTCGAGGGGCTCGAACTCGGCGACGGCACGCGCCTCGCGGCGCGCGCGGTGGTGCTCGCGACGGGCACCTTCCTCGGCGGGCGGCTGTTCCGCGGCGAGGAACGGATGGCGGGCGGGCGCATCGGCGAGGCGGGCGCGCACCGGCTCGCCGAACAGCTGCGCGCGGCGAAGCTGCCGATGGCGCGGCTCAAGACGGGCACGCCGCCGCGGCTCGATGGGCGGACGATCGACTGGGCGCGGCTCGTCGAGCAGCCGTCGGACAGCGCCGAGGGTGCGAGCTGGACCTGTTCCACGTGGAACAGCGGCCGGACGGTGCCGCAGATTTTCTGCGCGATCACGCGCACCAATGCCAAGTCGCACGCGATCATCGCGGCGAATCTCGACCGCTCGCCCTTGTTCACCGGCGCGATCGGCGCGGCGGGACCGCGCTATTGCCCGTCGATCGAGGACAAGATCCACCGCTTCGCCGACCGCGACGGGCATCAGGTGTTTCTGGAGCCCGAGGGGCTCGACAGCACCCTGGTCTATCCGAACGGCATTTCGACCTCGCTTCCCGCCGACGTCCAGCTGGCGATGCTGCGAACGATGGAGGGGCTCGAGGCGGTCGAGATGGTCGTGCCGGGCTATGCGGTCGAATATGACCATATCGACCCGCGCGCGCTCGACCGGACGTTGCAGGTGCGCGCCATCGGCGGACTGTGGTGCGCGGGGCAGATCAACGGGACCACCGGCTATGAAGAAGCGGCGGCGCAGGGGCTGGTCGCGGGGGCGAACGCCGCGCTGGCGGTGCAGGGGCGCGATCCGCTGATCCTCGACCGTTCGCTCTCCTACATCGGGGTGATGGTCGACGATCTGGTGCTGCAGGGGGTGACCGAGCCGTACCGGATGCTCACCGCGCGCGCCGAATATCGGCTGCGGCTGCGCGCCGACAATGCCGCGACGCGGCTTACTCCGCACGGGATCGACATCGGGCTCGTCCGCCCGGCGACCGCTGCGCGGTTCGAGGCGCGCATGGCGACACGCGCGCGCGCCGCGGCGCTGCTCGACGCGCCGGTCGCGAGCAGCGATTATGCGGCGGTCGGGCTGGCGCTGCCCGGCGACGGGACCCTGCGGCGGCGCGTCGACCTGCTCCGCTACGCCGGGGTGACGATGGCGACGCTCGGGGCGCTGGCGCCAGAGCTTGCCGCGATCGACCCCGCGATCCTCGCCGAACTCGCCGAGGACGCGCATTACGCCCCCTATATCGCGCGCCAGGACGCCGAACTGCGCGCGCTCGCGGCGAACGAGGCGATCGCGCTCGACCCCGCGCTCGACTATGCCGCGATCGGCGGCCTGTCGCGCGAGATGGTCGAGCGGCTGTCGAAAGCGCGCCCCGAAACGCTGGGACAGGCGGCGCGCATCGACGGCGTGACCCCGGCGGCGCTGACCGCGATCATGGTGCATAGCCGGCGACGCGCGGCTTGATTGGTCTGATTTGGGCCAAGGCCGCGGCGGGTCTCACTATGGTCGTCGTCTCGACGTGAGGGCGGGCCCTCAATTTCCGCCGAAGCGCTCGATGCTGAGAGCCGAAATTTCGTCTTTGAACAATCGATAGCGACGCTCGACGTCCAGTATATGCGCCACCTTGGCGGGGCGTTCGCAGTCGAATGCTTGGAGGACGCCGCACATTGCTGCAATGTCGCCGGATTGACGCGCTCGCGTCCATTCCTCGATCCGATCCGAGTCCAGAATCTGACCCCAAACTCCTTGGTCTTCGTCACCGCCAGATGCCCAGTTGGCATGGGCCAGCGGACGTTCCATACTTGGTTCGCGCCGCCAGATGTGCGGAATAGTGCCTCGATCTTGAACCCAATATTCCAGTATGCGCACCTGAAGCGATGTCATGGTGGCGCCCCCAGCGCACCGCGCGCCGAGTAAATGACACGCAACCGGCGGGTCTCCAACGTTCACTTGGTTCTCGAATGCTACCTGGTCCCTCACGTTCGCGAATAAGGGCGCTCGGGGGCAAACTGCCACATCGTAGCGCGTCCGACATTCCCGGCATTCCGTATGCACCAAAGCAACTTCGGAAGATATCACCAGCTCTGGATCAAATGCGCAGTATCGCGGAACGCCATCCAACCACCAGAGGGCACGGTCTGATACGCGATCAATAATATCATCGTACCGCAGAAGCATGACCACTTCATTAGTCGCAGAGAGGTTAGGGACATGTGAATGTCGGCGGCTCCTTCGCCGCGTCGCGACCCCGTTGCGCTACGGTACGCCGTCGACCACCGCCGCTGTCCGCCCCACCCCCTTCCGCAGGCGGGAGGGGAGAGGAATGTTTGCTTGGAGTTCAAACGGCGCCCGGCGCCCGATGGACCCCGGATCAAGGTCCGGAGTGACGGAAATGGGCGGCGGTGGGATGGGCGCGCGCGCCACTATCTTCATATCCTTGTGTGATTGTCGCTTGCATCTCCGGTAGCGGGGCGTCAGCGGGTAGTTCGCGCCTTTGTGCCTTTGCTTAAGGCTCCTAAAACCTCACGCAAAGGCGCGAAGAGGAGGCTGGATTCCCGCGGAGGCGCGGCGCGCCGTCTGCGACTCCGCGGGAATGACAAATTTGGGTAGATGGCTGGTGAGTTCCGATCATGCGGTTTTGGCGAGCGAGGCGGAGGCGCGGGATTGGATCGCCGACGTCCTTTCGCCGACGGCTGAGCAATGGGCACGGCTCGAGCGCTTTGCGGCGATGCTCGTTGCCGAGAATGCACGGCAGAATCTGATCGCGGCGTCGACGGTGCCGAACCTGTGGGTGCGGCATATCGCCGACAGCGCGCAATTGCTGGACCTCGACCGCGACGGCGCGGGGCTTTGGGTCGATCTGGGGAGCGGACCGGGACTGCCGGGGCTGGTGGTGGCGATCCTGTCGGAGCGGCCGGTGCTGCTCGTCGAGTCGCGGAGGCGCCGGTGCGACTTTTTGCGCGACGTCGCGGTCGAGCTGAAATTGCGCCATGTCGCGGTCGCCGAGGCGCGGCTCGAGGCGGTCGAAACGCGGCCGGCCGGCACCATCAGCGCGCGCGCCTTTGCGCCGCTCGACCGGCTGATCGACTTATCCGCGCGTTTTTCCACCGAATCGACGCGCTGGCTGCTGCCAAAGGGGCGAAATGCGGTTAAGGAACTGGCATTGCTCCCGCGAGCATGGCAGAGTCTGTTCCACGTGGAACATAGTCGAACCGATGCCGAGAGCCGCATCCTGGTCGGGCAAGGGCGTATCGCGCCGAAAAAGCGAGGAAAAGCATGATCCGTATCGCCGTGGCGAACCAGAAGGGCGGGGTCGGCAAGACGACGACCGCGATCAACCTGGCCACGGCGCTCGCGGCGACCGGCTGGCGCACGCTGATTATCGACCTCGATCCGCAGGGCAACGCCTCGACCGGGCTCGGCATCAGTCAGGCGCAGCGCGAATTTTCGAGCTACGACCTGCTGCGCGCCGATGCGACGCTCGCCGAATGCGCGATCCATACCGCGGTGCCGCGGCTCGACATCGTTCCCGCGACGGTCGACCTGTCGGGCGCCGAGATCGAGCTGGTCGATTATGAGGACCGGCTGCACCGGCTGCAAAAGGCGCTGGCGAGCGCCGAAGCGGGGCAGTGGGACATCTGCCTGATCGACTGCCCGCCGTCGCTCGGCATGTTGACCTTGAACGCGCTGATCGCCGCCGAATCGCTGATCGTGCCGCTGCAGTGCGAATTTTTCGCCCTCGAAGGGCTGAGCCAGCTGCTCACCACGGTCGAGCGCGTGCGCGGGCGCTTCAACCCGCAGCTGTTCATCCTCGGCGTGGCGCTGACGATGTTCGACCGGCGCAACCGGCTGACCGATCAGGTGTCGGACGATGTGCGCGAATGCCTGGGGCCGGTGGTGTTCGAGACGGTGATCCCGCGCAATGTCCGGCTGTCCGAGGCGCCGAGCCACGGGCTCCCCGCGCTGATCTATGACCATCGCTGTCCCGGATCGGCGGCCTATATCGCGCTCGCGCGCGAGCTGATTGATCGCCTGCCCAATATACGCAAGGCTGCTTAATGTCTGAAAAGAAAGAAGAAACTGTCCAGTCCCCGGCGCGCAAGCGGCCATCGGGGCTCGGGCGCGGATTGAATGCGCTGTTCGGAGATGCCGCGGTCGAATCGCCGGTGCTCGCGAGTCAGGGCGGCGCCCGCGCGGCGGATCCGCGCGCGACCGGCGATTCGGTGCAGCATATAGCGGTCGGCGCGATCCGCCCGCTGCCGGGGCAGCCGCGGCGGCGTTTCGACGAGGAGGCGATCGCCGAGCTCGCCGAATCAATCGCGGCGCGCGGGCTGCTCCAGCCGATCATCGTCCGCCGCGCCCCGGGCGGCGAGGGCTATCAGCTCGTCGCGGGCGAGCGGCGCTGGCGCGCGGCGCAGCGCGCGGGGCTGCACCAGATCCCCGCGCTGGTGCGCGACCTCGACGATGCCGCGACCTATGAGATCGCGCTCGTCGAGAATATCCAGCGCCAGGACCTCAACGCGATCGAAGAAGCGAACGCCTATCGCAAGCTGATCGAGGATTTCGGGCACAGCCAGGATGCGCTCGCGCGGCTCGTCGGCAAGTCGCGCAGCCATGTCGCGAATCTGATGCGCCTGCTCGACCTGCCGCGCGGGGTGCAGGATCTGGTCAGTGACGGCAGCCTTGCGATGGGCCATGCGCGCGCGCTGATCGGGGCCGAGGGCGCCGAGGCGATCGCGCGCAAGGTGGTCAGGGACGGGCTGTCGGTGCGCGCGGTCGAGGCGCTGGTGCGCGCCGAAAAGGGCGGGGGGCGGGGGCCGCCGCTCGAATATAAGAGCATGGACGGCGTCGGGCGCGATCCAGACATCATGGCGGTCGAGCGGCATCTGTCCGAACTGCTGGGGATCGGCGTCGCGATCCAATATGGCGGCGGCGGCAAGGGCGCGCTGACGCTCAGATTCGCCTCGCTCGACCAGCTCGACATGATCTGCCAGCGCCTGTCGGGCGAGGGAATCTGAGCCCCGCGAATCGGCGCGGCTATGGCGCACATCTGTGTCATGGCGGGGCGATGACATCGTCGTACGGCGGCAGCGTTTTCGCGAAATTTCCATAAGGTATTGGGAAACAATAAAAGTTCTGGCGCATCAGCATGAACCCTAACGTGCCGTTAACCATGGTCGCTGGCAAAGATTGAACGGGTGATGCGCTAGACGGTCCTTCGAATGGGGTGGGATTTCCATTCGACTTTCGATTGATCAAGGGACCAAATCATATGCGCACCATTGGAATGAAGCGCGCCCTACTGGGCGCCGCGATTGCTGCCCTCGCCCTCAACGCTTCGGCCGCGCAGGCGGCGACGGCGACCGGGACGGCCAAGGCCAAGATCCTGCGTCAGATCACGCTCACCAACACCAGCGACCTGCAATATGCGACCGTGATCAGCGGCGCGACGGCGTCGACCGTGCAGGTATCGACCGCGGGCGCGCGGACCTGCGGGTCGGGGCTGACCTGCACCGGCACCGCGACCGCAGCCAATTTCAACATCGCGGGCACCGACGGCGCGTTGGTCGATGTGAGCGGCGATGCCAACGTCACGCTGACCGGCTCGCTCGGCGGCACGATGACCTCGACGTTGAGCTATTCGGCGGCGAGCGTCACGCTGGGCGCGACGGGCGGCAGCTTTCAGGTCGGCGGCACGCTGAGCGTCGGCGCCAACCAGACCGCGGGCGACTATTCGGGGACGTTCAACGTCACCGCCAATTACCAGTAAGGTTCGGGCGGGGGGACGGCGGGCCGCACGGTCTGCCGGTCGATAAGGGCCGCCGGCGGGTGCCGGCGGCCCTTTTTCGTGGGGTCTTTGCATGGTTAGCGAAATATCAACCATCCTCGTGCAGTCCGGTAGCCGGACCAGCGGAGCGGACCAGCTCCGGTAAATAGCCGAGCGGGCGGGGGCGTCCGCGCGGCGACGATTGTGGGGATCGTGACGATGTTTCGTGTCTTGAGGGCCGCGGGCCTGCTTTCCATTGCCTTGTTTGGATTCACTTCGGTTCCGGCGAGCGCCGCGGGCGACCTGCTGGTCGCGCCGACGCGGCTCGTCCTCGACGGTTCGCGCGGCACCGAGGTGGTGCTCAACAATATCGGCGCCGAGCCCGCGACCTATCGCATCAGCCTGGAGATCAAGCGGATGACCGCCGCGGGCGGGCTCGACGAGATCGCCGAGGCCGACGCCGATGCGGCCGAAAGGGCGGCGCTCGGCATGATCGCCTTCAGCCCGCGCCGCGTCACCCTGCCGCCCAACCAGCCGCAGGTGATCCGCGTCGGGGTGCGCGTGCCCGAGGGGACGCCGCCGGGCGAGTATCGCGCGCACATGCTGTTCCGCGCGGTGCCCGACGCCGCGCCGGCGGCCGAGCCGAAGCCGATCGGCGGCAGCGGCGTGTCGATCGCGCTGACCCCGATCTATGGCATCACCATCCCGGTGATCGTCCGCGTCGGCGACCTCGCCGCGACTGCCGAAATCGGCGCCGCGCGGGTGGCGGAGACCGCCGACGGGCCGGCGTTCGAATTCGACCTGACGCGCAGCGGCGCGCGATCGGTCTATGGCGATATCGAGGTGACGCGGCCGGGCACGCCCGAGCCGCTGCTCGTCGCGCGCGGCATCGCGGTCTATCCCGAAGTGACCGCGCGGCGCGTGTCGCTGCGCGTGCCCGCCGAGGTTGCCGCCGCGCTCAAGGGGCCGGTGCATATCCGCTACAGCGAGGATCGCGAACTCGGCGGCGGCACGATCGACGAAGCTGATCGGGTGGTCGAATAGGCGGCTCTGGGCCGGGAACAGATTTGCGCGGCCGCGATGCGGTGGGGGCGCTTGATCGTCGCCGCGCTGGCGCTGGCGGGACTCGGTTCCGCCAGCGCCGAAGCGGCCGATAGCGCGCCGGCGGCGGTCGTCGGCGACGGCTGGACGCCGACCGCCGACGACAGCTGGCTGTTCGACCTGCGATCGGGGCAATATCGGCTCGGTGGCGGGGTGCGCGGGTTTCAGACGCCGCAGGGGGTCTGCGTCGACCTCGGCGACATGATACTCGCGCTCGACCTTGCGGTGCGGATCGACAGGAAGTTGCGCCGCGCAAGTGGCTGGGTGCTCGACGAGCGGCGGACGCTGACGATCGACCGCGACGCGGCGACGGTGCGCGCGGGCACTGAAACCCACCGCATCGGGCCGAGCGACATCCGCGATACTGCGGCGGGATGGTGCGTCGATCTGGAGCGGCTGACCGAGTGGCTCGGCATCCCGGTCGCCGCCGACCTGCCCAATGCGGTGCTGCGCCTCGACACCAGCGAAAAGCTGCCGTTCCAGCTCGCTGCCGAGCGCCGAGCGCGCGCTGCGGGGCTCCGCCCTGCCGCCGACTTCGACCTCGCCAGCCTGCCGCAAGCGACGCGCCCTTATCGCCTGTGGGCGACGCCGTCGGTCGATGTCGTCGCGTCGGCGGCGGCGGTCGACGACCGGCGCGGCGGATCCTACGTTCAGGCGCGCTACGAGATTTTCGCCGCCGGCGAAGCGCTGAAGCACAGCTTCGACGCGCGGCTCGCGTCGGACGAGGAGGGGGTTCCCGACAGCCTGCGCCTGCGGCTCTATCGCACCGACCCGGCGGGGCAATTGCTCGGAGCGCTCCGAGCGACCCATTATGCGGCGGGCGACGTCAATCTGCTCGCGACGGGGCTCGTCGCGCAGTCGGTTCCCGGGCGCGGGGCGGTGCTGACCAACCGCCCGGTCGAGCGTCCCGACGCGTTCGACAAGACGAGCTTTCGCGGCGACCTGCCCGCCGGATGGGACGCCGAGCTCTATCGCAACGGGCAATTGCTCGCCTTCGCGACGCCGAACGGCGACGGGCGCTATGAATTTCTCGACGTCCCGCTGCAATATGGGACGAACCGCTTCGAGATCGTGCTTTACGGCTCGCAGGGGCAGATTCGACGCGAGATCAAACAGTTGCAGGTCGGAACCGATTCGATTCCGCCGCGCGAAACCTGGTATTGGGCGGGCTTTGCGCAGGAGGACACCGATCTGATCGGCTTTGGCGATCGTCCGTCGGTCTGGCGCCGCGGCTGGCGCGGCACGGCGGGGATCGAGCGCGGGCTCGACACGCGCACCTCGGTCGCGGGCTATGCGCACAGCCTGCTGATCGAGAATGTCCGCCGCAGCTATGCCGAACTCGCGCTGCGCCGCGCGATCGGGCCGTCGCTGATCGAGGCTGCGGGCGCCTATGCCGACGATGGCGGGCGCGCGGCGCGGCTGAGCTGGCTCGCCGCGGTGGGCGACACCTATGTCCGCGCCGATGCAATGCGCGGATGGGGCGGCTTCGTATCGGACCGCTTCGTCGGCGGGGTGACGGGCCTCTACAGCCTGTCGGTCGACCAGTCGCTCGCGCTCGGGCGCGGGGTGCTGCCGCTCCATTTCGACCTGTCGCACACGACGCGCGCCTCGGGGATTTCGAGCCTGACCGCGACCGGACGCGCATCGGTCAGCGCGCGCGCGATGAGCTTCACCGGCCAGCTCGACTGGACAGAGAGCCACACGCCCTTCGGCCCCGATCCGCCCGACACGCTGACCGCGACGCTGCTCGCCAATGCCCGGATCGGGCGCGTCCGCCTGCGCGGCGAGGCGCGCTTTGCGCTGGCGGGTGAAAGCAGCGATTCGCGCGCTGCGCTGATCGCCGAATGGGCGGGGGCGGGCGAGGCTGAGTGGCGCGCCGAGCTGGGCTATGACGAGGGGCTGGCGCGCGCGCGCGCCGGGGTCGGCTATACGCGCCGTTTCAATCGCTTGCAGCTTTCGGGCTTTGGCGAGGTAGCGAGCGACGGATCGCTCGGCGCGTCGCTGTCGCTCGCCTTCAGCTTCGGCCCCGACCCGCGCGGCGGCGGCTGGCGCGTGTCGAGCGAGAAGCTCGGCGGGCGGGGGCAGCTGCTCGCCGATGTGTTCATGGACGACAATGGCGACGGCGTGCGCCAGGCGGGCGAGGCGCCGGTCGCGGGGGTGCCGCTGACCGCGGGGCAGATGGCGCTCGATGCGGCGACCGACGCGCGCGGCGAGGCGGTGGTCGACGGGCTCGAACCGTGGCGCCCGGTCTTGATCGGAATCGACGCGGGCAGCCTGCCCGATCCCTATGTCCAGCCCGCGCTGCCCGGCGTCGTCGTCACCCCGCGCCCGGGCGTCGCGACGCGCATCGTGCTGCCGATGCGCGCGGCGGGCGAGATCGAAGGCGTGGTGCGGCGCGGCGGCGGCAATCCGGTCGAGGGGCTGAGCCTCGAGCTCGTCGATGCCGAGGGGCGGGTGCGCGCGGCGACCTTGAGCGAGTTCGACGGCTATTTCCTGTTCGAGAAAGTGCCCTATGGCCGCTATATCGTGCGGCCGGCGAAGGCGTCGGCGGCGGCGCTGCGGCTCGACCCCTGTTTTGCCGTCGCCGCGGTGCCGGGGACGGCGGCACCGCGCGTGCGGCTCGGCACGCTGGTGCTCGAACCGCTGACGCAAAGCCTCGCCGCGATGGCGAGCGGCCCCTGACCGTCAATCGGACGGCGCGGCTTTTACGGGATTCCTGGCGTGCGCGGCGATTTCGGCGGGAAGCGCGAGCCACGGGTGCGCGTCGTCGGCCCAGACCGCCTGTTCGGGCATCGGAAAGCCGGGGTCGGCGAAGGCGCCGGCGGCGACGCCGACCAGATGCGGCATCCGCTCGGGCTCCCACCACAGTGATGAGCCGCATTCGGGGCAGAAATGAAAGGATACGGCGAAGCCGCTCGCCGAGGGGCGGGTGTAGCTTTGGGCGGTGCCCGCGATCAGCCGTGTCTGCGATCGCGCAAAGAAGGCGGCGACGCTGAACAGCGATCCGGTGCGGCGCTGGCAGTCGAAGCAATGACAGAGCGACACTTTGGCGGGCTCGCCGAGGCACGCGAGGCGAAGCTGGCCGCAGTGGCAGGTGGCGAGCCTTTCCATGGCATGTGCGAATAGCATCGCGCGCGGGTGGCGCAAAGCGGCCCGTCGCCGCCGAAAACCCCCTTCCCCTACGAAGAAGGGAAGGGGGAGTGGTCTCAGCAGCGGCCGCCGCGGTCGATTTCGCGGCCGAGAAGCGCGCCGGCGGCGGCGCCGATGATCGTGCCGGGCGCGCGGTCGCCATATTGATCGACCTCGCGGCCGAGCAGTGCGCCCGCGGCGCCGCCGACGATCAGCCCGGTCGTCCCGCTGCCGCGCCGGCAATGATAGCGCGGGCGATAATCGCGGCGGTCGCGATAATAGTCGCGGCGGTAATCGCGGCGGTGGTCGCGATAGCGGTCATAGTCGCGATGGCTGTAATGGCCGTGGCGATGGTGACGGTCGCGCGCATCGGCTTCGGCGGGGAGAGCGGCGATGGCGCTCGCACCGATCAGCGCGGAGAGCGTCAGTTTCTTGATCCAGAACATGATGTTCCTTTCCTTGTATGTCCCGGCGGACAGATTAGGCGCGCGAAGCTGGCGCGGGGATGAACCCGCATGGTCGGCGGCGGCCGACGCGACTCGGTCCGGCTTTCGCAAGGGGCGATTCGTCGTGCGTCAACGGGGGCGGGCGGGGAAAGGCGCCCGCGATGCGGGGCACAAGAAAGGGCGGACGCCCTGCGGCCTCCGCCCTTCCCTTGCGACCCGGAAGCGCTCCGGGAAGAATCAGCCGGCCGTCACAGGCCGGGGCGACATTCTGGGTGACGTCGCGGTCGAAGGAACAACGAAGCTGCGCGCGAAAAATTTCGCGGTTCGTCGGGCTTAGCGCACGGTTGGCGGCGGATTTGCCCGGGCGGCGGGCGATTCGTGCGCGGCAAGGAAGGCGCGCTGGACCTCGGCGGTCGCTTTCGGGTCCTCGATCATCGGGACATGCGCGACATGGTCGAAGACATGCGCGCGGCTGTCCGCGATCCCCGCTTCGAGCACCGCGACGCAGCTGACATCGATCAGCCTGTCGTGGCGGCCCCAGACGATCAGCGTCGGCACGCGGACCTTTGCCAGTTCGTCGTTGAGCGGTTTCGCCTCCATCTCGTCGGCGATCACCCAGAAAATCCTGTCGAGCAGGTCGCGGTAGCGCAGCGCGTCGGCATAGACCGCGGGTTTGAGGCGCGCGGGCACGCGCATCGGCTTGTGCGCGACGAATTCGACGAGCCGGTCGGCATCCTCGATATTGGCGAGGACGAGCGGGTTGTAGTCGCGCGCCGCGGCGAGCCGCTGCAGTTCGCTTTCCTTCTCGCCCAGCACCCCGGCATTGTTGAGCAGGGTCAGCGTGGCGAGGCGATCGGGATGGTCGATCGCGAAGCGCAGCGCGATCCAGCCGCCCATGCTGTTGCCGCCGAGATGCGGCCGCTCGATCCCGAGCGCGTCGAGGAAGGCCTTGAGCCGCGCGGTCTGGCTGGCGATGTCGAAGGGCAGGGCCGGGTCGCGATCATTCTCGCCGAACCCCGGCAGGTCGGGCGCGATCAGCCGATAGTCGCGCGTCATCCAGCGCGCATAAAAGCTCCAGTGATCCTTGTCGGCGCCGAAGCCGTGAACCATCACCAGCGCCGGTTTCGACGGGTCGCCGCCCTCCAGATAGGGCCAGACGCGCCCGTCGACGGCGATGCTCTTGCGCACCAGCCGCCCGCGCCGCCGCACGAGCGAGCGCATCAGCGCGACGAGCCGGCCGGGGAAGAGGAAATAGAGCAGCGCGAGCGCGATCAACGGCGCGAAGATAAGGATGAGGAGGTATTTCATGGCGCACTCCTGAAGGGGAGGGGTTTGATCTATCCTGCCACATGCGCGTCGAACCATGCGATCAGATCGCCCAGCACCGCATCGCGTTCGGGCTCATTGTAGATTTCGTGGAACAGCCCCGGATAGATTTCGAGCCTTTTGTCGGTCGACGCGACATGGTCGAACAGGAAGCGCGATCCGGCGGGCGCGGTCAGCCGGTCCTCGCCGCCGTGCTGAATGAGGAGCGGCAGCGCGATCGCCCCGGCGCCCTCGCGCGCGCGGGCCATCGCGTCGAACATCTCGGCGGCGAGCCGCGCGCTCATCTTGCCGCGATGGACGAGGGGATCGGCGAGATAGGCGGCGACAACCGCGGGATCGCGGCTGACCCCGGCGGGATCGAGCTTCATCACCCCGGCGCGGGGAAAATAGCGCGACAGGAAGCGGCTGATCCGGATCATCGGCTTGGACGGCGGCTGGGGCGGCAGGATCGCGGGGCCGGAGAGCGCGGCGGCAGCGAAGTCGCGCTGGCGCTCGATCAGCAGCAGCGCCGCGATCAGCCCGCCCATGCTGTGCCCCAGGAGCAGGCGCGGCTTGCCCGGCCAGGCGGTGCGGACGCGCTCGATCAGCCCCTTCATGCCGTCCAGATAAAAGGAAAAGGACGGGACATAGCCCATCGTCCCGCTCGACCTGCCGTGCCCCCAATGGTCGACGGCATAGACGGCATGGCCCGCTGCGGTCAGCCGCGCGGCGACATGAGCGTAGCGCCCGGCGTGTTCGGCATAGCCGTGCGCGAGCAGCACCACCGCTTTCGGGTCGCCCTGCGGCAGCCAGCGCGTAAGGTTGAGGTTCGACCCGTCGCCGCCCTTCCAGGGCGGCAGGACGATCGGTTCATTGTCCGCGCTCACCCCATATCCTCCCGCCCGCGGCGCGATCGGCGCGCCCGGGCGAAAGGATGGCAGGGGCGACGGCGCGAATCAAGGACGCGCGAGCGCCGCCGCCTCGCGCGCGAGCGCCTCGAACCGCGCGGTGTCGAGCGGACCCGACGGCACCACCCAGCTGCCGCCGACGCAGAGCACCGGATCGAGCGCGAGCCATTCGGGCGCGGTCGCGGCGCTGATCCCGCCGGTGGGGCAGAAGGTGACGCCGCCGAAGGGCCCCGCGAGCGCCTTGAGCGCGGGGATGCCGCCGCTCGTCGCCGCAGGGAAGAATTTGAAGCTGCCGAGCCCGAGGTCGAGCCCGGCCATGATGTTCGCGGCGTTGGCGACGCCGGGCAGGAAGGGAATGCCCGCCGCGACCGCCGCTTCGCCGAGGCTGTCGGTGAGGCCGGGCGAGACGATGAATTCGGCGCCGGCGTCGAGCGCGTCATCGAGCATCTTCGCGTTGAGCACGGTGCCCGCGCCGACGACCGCGCCCGCGACCGATTTCATCGCCTTGATCGCATCGAGCGCGGCGGGGGTGCGCAGCGTGACTTCGAGCACCGGAAGCCCGCCCGCGACGAGCGCCTCGGCCATCGGCACCGCGTCTTCGGCCCGGTCGATCACGATCACCGGGATCACCGGCGCAAGCGCCATGATCTGTTCGATAGCGCTGTCGGACATTTTCAAACTCCATTTTTCGATTCGCCGCGGGGGCGACGGTCAGAGAATCGTCTCCATCGCCGCGAGCATCGCCGAGCCGCCCTTTTCGGCTTCGTCGGCGTGGTGGCGGAACAGCGCGAACAGTTCGCGGCCGACGCCGAGCGCGGGCGGCGGCGGCGCGGCGGGCGCGCGCGCGGCCCATTCGCCCTCGTCGACCAGCGCGACGACCTCGCCGCGGCGCGCGCAGACGCGCACCATGTCGCCGTCGCGCAAGTAAGCGAGCGGGCCGCCGACCCCGTCGATGCCGGGCAGCGCCTCGGGCGACAAATGGATCACCGCGGGCACCTTGCCGCTCGCACCCGACATGCGCCCGTCGGTGAGCAAGGCGACGCGGTAGCCCTTGTCCTGCAGCACGCCGAGCGACGGGGTCAGCTTGTGCAGCTCGGGCATGCCGTTCGCGCGCGGCCCCTGGAAACGGACGACGACGACGCAGTCGCGATCGAGCTGGCCCGCCTTGAACGCCGCGATCACCTGATTCTGGTCGTCGAATATGCGTGCGGGCGCCTCGACCGTCCAGCGATCCTCTTCGACCGCGCTCGTCTTGATGATCGCGCGGCCGAGATTGCCCGACAGGAGCCGCATCCCGCCATCGGGCGAGAAGGGGGCCGCGACCGGGCGCAGCATCGCATCGTCACGCGTCTCGGCGGGCGGCGATTCCCAGTGGAGCTCGTCGTCGACGAGCAGCGGCTCGCCGCTATAGTCGGCCATGTCGCCGCCGACGGTCAGCAGGTCGCCGTGGATCAGCCCGGCGTCGAGCAGTTCGCGCACGACGAAGCCGATCCCGCCCGCGGCGTGGAAATGATTCACGTCGCCGGCGCCGTTCGGATAGACGCGCGCGAGCAGCGGCACCGCGCGGCTCAATTCGTCGAAATCCTGCCAGTCGATGACGATCCCCGCCGCGCGCGCGATCGCGGGCAGATGGATCGCGTGATTGGTCGAGCCGCCGGTCGCGAGCAGGCCGACTGCGGCGTTGACGATCGCCTTTTCGTCGACGCAGCGGCCGAGCGGGCGATAATCGTCGCCGTCCCAGCCGATCTGCGTCAGCCGGTGCGTCGCGGCGCGGGTCAGCGCCTGGCGCAGCTTGGTGCCCGGATTGACGAAGGCGGCGCCGGGGATGTGCAGCCCCATCAGCTCCATCATCATCTGGTTCGAATTGGCGGTGCCGTAAAAGGTGCAGGTGCCCGCGCCATGATAGGCCCTGGATTCGGCTTCGAGCAGGTCGTCGCGCGTCGCCTTGCCCTCGGCATAGAGCTGGCGCACGCGCTGCTTTTCCTTGTTCGCGAGCCCCGAGGGCATCGGCCCCGCGGGGACCAGGATCGTCGGCAGATGGCCGAAGCGCAGCGCGCCGATCAGCAGTCCGGGGACGATCTTGTCGCAGATGCCGAGGAGCAGCGCGCCCTCGAACATCGCGTGGCTGAGCGCGATCGCGGTGCCCTGCGCGATAGTGTCACGGCTGAACAGTGACAGGTCCATCCCCGCCTGTCCCTGCGTCACCCCGTCGCACATCGCGGGAACGCCGCCCGCGACCTGCGCGGTCGCGCCGGCCTCGCGCGCGAAAATCTTGATCTGCTCGGGGTAGCGGCCATAGGGCTGATGCGCCGACAGCATGTCGTTATAGGCGGTGACGATGCCGATGTTCATCTCCGTCCCGCTGCGGATCGCCGGCTTGTCCTCGCCCGACGCGGCGAAGCCGTGCGCGAGATTGCCGCACGACAGCATCCCGCGGTTGGTCCCCGCGGCGCGCTGGCCGTCGATCAGCTCGAGATAGGCGGCGCGGCGCTTGCGGCTGCGCTCGATGATGCGGTCGGTGACGCGCGCGATGGCGGGGTGGAGGGTGGTCATGGGGGATTTCCGTCAATGCGAGGTCGCGAGCATGTGCGCGACCCCGTTCAGATTATGATCGCTCGCAGGGGCGAGCCAGCGTGGCGCGGCGCGGACATTCGCGCGGAAATGTCCCTTGTCGGCGAACCGCTCGTTGAAGGCGGCGGCGGCCGCTGCGTCGGTGAGGAAGCCGCAGCGCTCGCCGTCGAGAAACACCCCGCCCCACGCGGTATAGGCGAGCACCAGATCGCCCGCGAAGGCGCCGAGCACGGCGGCGCGCAGCAGGTCGCGTTCGGCGGGAGCGACGGGGCGCGACAATCTGTTCCACACCGGATCGTCGCGATCGAGCGTCAGCACCCGTTCATAGGTGACGCGCGGATTGAGGCGCGCAAGCTGGCCGCACAGGTCGCGTTCGAGGTCGGTTTCGGGCGCGAAGCCGATGTGGCCGCATTCGGTTTCGGTGACGAAGGCCGCGCCGCTTTCGGGGACGTGAATCACCGCGCCGCCGAGCCCGGTCGCATAGTTGAGCACGACGGTCTTGCCGGGCGCGGCAAAGTCGGGCTGGCGCTCGCCGCCGACGATGCGCACCGGCGTCCGCAGCGCGACATTGGCCCACGCCTTTGCAACGCTGTCGTTCAGAAAGACCGGGCGCGCGCCGAACAGCAGCTCAAGCCCGGACTTGGACACGATCCAGCGCGAGCGCGCAACGCGAATGCTGTCGGTGCCCACCGCGCCCGACACGACGACCGCGGTGCGCCGTCCCTGCAGCGGCAGCGACACCTCGCGCGCATAGTGCATGATGCAATCGGTCGCCGTCATATGGTCGCCCGAGCGATAGGCGCGATAACGGTCGATGCCCGACCCGCCGCCGCGCGCGAAAGTGCCGAAATGGACGTCCTCGCCGTCGATGTCGATCAGCAGCCAGTCGTCGGCCGGGCGCGCTGGATCAATCATGCCAGCTCGCTCCGTCGCGTTCGATCAGCGCGATGGCGCTCGACGGGCCCCAACTGCCGGCGGTGTAGCTCTGCGGCACCATGTCGACCGTGGCCCAGGCGTCGCGGATCGAATCGATCCACTGCCACTGCGCCTCGACCTCGTCGCGGCGCACGAACAAGGTCTGCTCGCCCTCGATGAAGTCGAGCAGCAGGCGTTCGTAGGCGATCCGCCGCCGCTCGCCCGCGAAGCTGTGCGACAGCGACACGTCGAGATTGACCTCGCGCAGCTTGACGCCCTCGCGGTCGAGCCCGGGCTGCTTTGCCATCACCTTGACGCGGATATTCTCTTCGGGCTGCAGATTGATGATCATGACATTGGCATCGAGCTTCGGAGCGCCGACGCGCGCGAAGATATTGTGCGGCACCGGCTTGAACTGGATCAGCACTTCGGACTGGCGGCGCGGCATACGCTTGCCGGTGCGCAGGTAAAAGGGCACGCCCTTCCACCGCCAATTGTCGATGAACGCTTTCAGCGCGACGAAGGTTTCGGTGTTCGAGGGTCTGCCAAGCTCGTCGGCATAGCCCGCGACCGCCTCGCCGTTCACCGCGCCTGCGGTATATTGGCCCTTGACGCTGTGCGCCTTGACATCCTCGGCGGTCATCTTGCGCAAGCTGCGGAGCAGCTTCACCTTTTCGTCGCGCACCGCGGTCGAGCCGACATTCGCCGGCGGCTCCATCGCGATGATCGCGAGCAGCTGGAGCATATGGTTCTGCACCATATCCTTGAGCGCGCCGACGCCGTCATAATAGGAGACGCGGCCTTCGAGCCCGACGGTCTCGGCGACGGTGATCTGGACATGGTCGATCGCGCGCGCGTTCCACAGCGGCTCGAAGAGCATGTTGGCAAAGCGCAGCGCGAGCAGATTCTGCACCGTTTCCTTGCCCAGATAATGGTCGATGCGGAAAATATGGTCCTCGGCAAAGGCGCTGCCGACCTGTTCGTTGACCTCGCGCGACGAGGCGAGGTCGTGGCCGATCGGCTTTTCCATCGCGATCCGGCATTCGGCGCAGGCGATCCCCGCGGCGGCGAGCCCCTGCGCGATCGGACCGAACATCGACGGCGGGGTCGAGAGGTAGACGCCGACCGGCTGGTCCATGCGCGGCCCGAGCAGCGCGGCGAGATCGTCGTAGCCGGTGCCCTTGCCGGCATCGACCGCGCAATAGTCGATCCGCTGAAGGAAGGTCTCGACGACGGGGGCTTCGACCCGGTCCCCGGGCAGATGTTCGGTGAGCGCCGCGCGCACCTGCGCCTGAAACGCCGCGCAGTCCATCTGCGAACGTCCCGAGCCGACGATCGTCAGCGTATCGGCGAGCAGCCCGTCCATGTGAAGATTGTAGAGCGAGGGAAAGAGCATCCGGTGCGCCAGATCGCCCGTGGCCCCGAACAGCACCAATGTTCCGACTTTGACGCTCACGCTATTCCCCTTGGATATCGACGATGAAAGTGACCGCTGCCCGGTGCGATTGCAACGCGCATACGTAGGCCGCATAGCTTTGCGGTCCGGCTTATACAGGGGGGGCGTCCTGTCCATAAGCCCCGATCGGTTGCGGGGGCGGGCTATCCGCCGCGCGCCTTGCCCAGCGGCGGGGCGCCGGCGCGCGCGACCATGCGCTCGCCGTCGATGACGATCGGGCTTGCGATCCCGTCGATCGACGCGCCGTCGGGGCGGAAGCGCAGGCCGCGCGCGATCACCTGCGGGTCGGCGAACACCGCGGCCATGTCGTTGATCGGTCCCGCGGGCACCCCCTCGGCCTCGAGCGCGCGCGACAGCGGCTGCGCGTCCCAGCCCGCGATCTTTGCCGCGAGCAGCGGGATCAGCGCCTTGCGGTTCGCGAGCCGCGCGGCGTTGGTCGCGAAGCGCGCGTCGTCGGCCCAGCCGGGCTCGCCGAGGATATGGCAGAGTTTCCGGAACTGGCCGTCGTTGCCGACCGCGACCACCAGCTCGCCGTCGGCGGTCGCAAAGGCCTGATAGGGAACGACATTGGCGTGGCCGTTGCCCATCCGTTTCGGCACCCCGCCGCCGGCGAGATAGTTCGCCGCCTGGTTCGCGAGCACCGCGACCTGGCTGTCGAGCAGCGCCATGTCGATATGCGCGCCCGCGCCGGTGACGTCACGACGCCTTGACGCCGCGAGGATCGCGACGGTCGCATACAGGCCGGTGAAGATGTCGGCATAAGCGATTCCCGCCTTTTGCGGGGGCCCGTCGGGTTCGCCGGTCAGCGACATGAAGCCGCTCATCGCCTGGATGATGAAATCATAGCCGGCGCGGTGCGCATAGGGACCGGTCTGTCCGAAGCCGGTGACCGAGCAGATGATCAGCCGCGGGAAATCCTCGCGCAGCCGCTCGGGCGACAGGCCATATTTGGCGAGCCCGCCGACCTTGTAATTTTCGATCACCACATCGGCACCGGCGAGCAGGCCGCGCAATTCGGCCTGTCCGTCGGGGCTCGATATGTCGATCGCGACGCTGCGCTTGCCGCGGTTGCAGCTGTGATAATAGGCCGCGCCCAGATCTTCGCCGGCGGGTCCGGTGACGAAGGGCGGTCCCCATTGCCGCGTGTCGTCGCCGACCCCCGGGCGCTCGACCTTGACCACCTCGGCGCCGAGGTCGGCGAGCAATTGCCCGCACCACGGCCCCGCGAGCACGCGCGCCAGTTCGACGACGCGCAGGCCTGCGAGCGGCTTCATCTCAGGAAAAGGCGCTGATGCCGGTGATCGCGCGGCCGAGGATCAGCGCATGGACGTCGTGCGTGCCTTCATAGGTGTTCACCGTCTCGAGGTTCACCGCGTGGCGGATCACATGATATTCGGCCGAAATGCCGTTGCCGCCGTGCATGTCGCGCGCGACCCGAGCGATGTCGAGCGCCTTGCCGCAATTGTTGCGCTTCAAGAGGCTGATGCGGTCGGGCGCGAGGCGGCCCTCGTCGATCAGCCGCCCGGTGCGCAGCGCGGCTTCGGTGCCGAGCGCGATTTCGGTGAGCATGTTCGCGAGCTTCAATTGCACGATCTGGTTCGCGGCGAGCGGCCGCCCGAACTGCTTCCTTTCGAGCGTGTAATTGCGTGCCGCCTCATAGCAGAATTCGGCGGCGCCCATCGCGCCCCAGCCGATGCCGTAGCGCGCGCGGTTGAGGCAGCCGAAGGGGCCTTTGAGGCCCGACACGTTCGGCAGCAGCGCATCCTCGCCGACCTCGACCCCGTCCATCACGATTTCGCCGGTCACCGAGGCGCGCAACGAGACCTTGCCCTCGATCTTCGGCGCCGACAGGCCCTTCATGCCCTTTTCGAGGATGAAGCCGCGGATCGCGCCGTCGTGCGCCTCCGACTTCGCCCAGACGACGAAGACGTCGGCGATCGGCGAGTTGGTGATCCACATCTTGGCGCCCTTGAGGCGATAGCCGCCCGCGATCTTTTCGGCGCGCGTCCGCATTCCGGCGGGGTCGCTGCCCGCGTCGGGTTCGGTGAGGCCGAAGCAGCCGACGAGCTCGCCCGACGCGAGGCCGGGAAGGAAGCGCTTCTTCTGCTCGTCGCTGCCATAGGCGCCTATCGGGTGCATCACGAGGCTCGACTGCACCGAACAGGCCGAGCGATAGCCCGAATCGACACGCTCGACCTCGCGCGCGATCAGCCCGTAGCTGACGTAATTGAGCCCTGCGCCGCCATATTCGGGGTCGATCGTCGCGCCGAGCAGCCCGAGCGCGCCCATTTCGGACATGATCTCGCGGTCGAAGCGCTCGTCCAGGAACGCCGAGGTAACGCGCGGCAGCAGTTCGGCCTGCGCATAGGCGTGCGCGGTGTCGCGCACCATCCGCTCCTCTTCGGAGAGCTGGGCGTCGAGCGCGAGCGGGTCGAAGGGGTCGAGCGCCTCGATGCGCTGCGGATCGGCGAGGGCCATGGGATCGGCTTTCCTAAAAGGCCGTCCCCGATCGGACGGGGCGGCTATGGGGCGGGGCTGCGGGCCAGCGCGGCAGGCGGGCTGTCGCGCGGCTCCAATATCGCCGCGGTCTCGATCAGGTCAAGCGCACGCCGCGCTTCGTGATAGCGGCGCGCGTCCATCAGCCAGTCGTTCGCGACCTCGGCGCCGGGCATCGCCTGCACCTCGTCGATCGCCTTGTCGACCTGCCCGCCCGCAAGATAGCGGCGCGCGCGTTCGAGCCGTTCGGACGCGCGCGGCGACAGCGTGCCCGCCGGGCGCACGACGAACAGCTCGCCCATTTCGCGGCGGAAGGCGGTCCACAGGCTGCCGTCGCCATTCTCGCTGCGCCCGACGAGATCGGGGGCGAGCGTGTCGAGCTCGCTGCGCAGCTGTTCGAGCGTCACGGGATCGCGCGACGTGTCGATGATCGTCTTGACCGCATTGGGCTGGTCGTCGCCGAAGCGCAGGCGCAGCTGCGCCTCGAGATAGCCGAGCGACAGCCCGCGATCGAGCGCGCGGCGCGCGGCGAAGGCGATCAGCAGCCCCTCGGCGCGCGTCGCATTGCCCGACGCCGACGCCGCTTCGAGCGTGATCCGCGACAGCCGCGTTTCGAGATCGGCGACGCGCGCCGCGAGCGCGCTCGCGCTGTCGACGGCGGCCGGAGCGACCGGTGCGGCCTCGGTGGTCGCCGCTGCCACGGCGGCGGCGGTATCGGCGACCGGGCTCGGCGCTGGGGCTTGGACGACTTTCGCTGCCGGCGCGGGACCGGCGGGCGAAAGCAGGCGCGTCATCGCCCAGCCCCCCGCGACCGCGCCGACGATCAGGACGATCAAGGCGCCGACGATCAAGCTGCGGGAAGAAAAGGACTTTCCGCCCGAACCTTCGTCCACGCGGATATTTTTGTCGCTTTCGATTGCCATTTCTATCTTTCGAACGACCCCATTTGGCGGCCTTTGTGGCACAAAGCATGGGCCTCTGCCAACAGTGCCGCGTCGTCGGGGCGCTCGGCGACCGCGACCGCCGCCCAGCCCTCGCCCGCTGCGGCGGCGACGCCGGCGCTGATCGCGGCGAGGGCGAGCCGCCCGCGGCCCGCAGGGATCAGTTCGGCGAGGCGCCGCGCGCCGCGCACCGAATGCGCGAGCAGCACCGCCGGCGTCGCGATCGCTTCCGCCCAGCCCGGCGGCGGCGGCACCGCATCGACCGCATAGCAGGCGAGCGGCACCAGCGCCGCGCCGCGCGCGTCGAAGGCGCTGCGGTCCTGCCCGCAAAGCCACAGAATTCGCGCGATTCCTTGTGACGTCATTGCGTCAAGAAGGCTTTGCACATCGCGGTCCCCGACCGCTTCGATCGTCAGTCCAGCAGCCTCTGCCGCCGCTGCTGCGGTGGCCGCCCCGACCGCATGAACCGGCAGCCCGGCGAGCCGCGCGAGGCCCGGTCCCGCAAGCTCAACCGCGCGCGCGCTCGTCAGCAGCAGCGCATCGAAATCGCCCGGATCGGGCACTGTCCACGGCAGCGCATGCGCGGCGAACAGCGGCAGGTGCCGGACGTCGAGCCCCATCGCCGCGGCGCGCGCCGCGGTCGCCGCGCCGCCCGGGTCGGCGCGCGTGACGATCAGCGGCAGTCGGGCGCTCATGCCGCGAACAGGCGCCGCACCGTGCCGGGCGCCGCGGCGAGCAGGCGCTGCGCGAGCGCGGCGGCGTCGCCGTCGCGGGCGATCGGCGCGTCGCCCGCGACATGATCGCCGCCGTCCTCCGAATAGATCGCCCCGTCGAGCCGCAGCGTCCCATCGGCGAGAAAGCGCGCGTGCGCCGCGACCGGCGAGCTGCAATCGCCGCCGAGCGCGGCGAGGAAGGCGCGCTCGGCCGCGACCGCGCGCCGCGTGGGCGCATCGTCGACCGGCGCAAGCAGCGCGGCCACCCGCGCGTCGCCGGCGCGGCATTCGAGGCCGATCGCACCCTGCGAGGCCGCGGGCAGCAGCGCCTCGACCGGCTGAACGATGCCGACATCATGCATCCCGAGCCGCTCGAGCCCCGCCGCGGCGAGCAGGGTCGCCTCATAATCGCCCGCCGCGAGCTTCGCGAGCCGTGTCGCCACATTGCCGCGCAGGAGCGGGGTTTCAAGGTCGGGGCGCAGCGCACGGACCTGCGCCGCGCGGCGCGGGCTGCTCGTGCCCAATCGTGCGCCCGGCGGCAGCTCGGCGATCGTCCGCGCCGCGACCCCCTCGCGCACCACCAGCCGATCGCGCGCGTCGGCGCGCGGCAGCATCGCGGCGAGCGCGAAGCGCGCGTCGCGGATCGTCTCGACATCCTTGAGGCTGTGTACCGCCGCGTCGATCACGCCGGCATCGAGCATCGCATCGAGCTCGCGCGTCCACAGCGCCTTGCCCCCGACTTCGGCGAGCGCGCGGTCCTGAATCCGGTCGCCGGTCGCGGTGACCGGCACGATTTCGAGCGCGGCGGGATCGAGCCCGTGCGCCGTGACCAGCGCGGCGACCGCCTGCGTCGCCTGCGCCATCGCGAGCGGCGACGCGCGCGTGCCGAGGCGCAGCGGATGGTCGGGCGTGGGACGATCGGTCATCCGTCGCTGCTAGGGCCTCGGCGCGCGAAAGGAAAGACGGGGGATTCGGGCAGAGGCCGCAGAGGGTGCAGCGATTTGGGGTTGCATGGATTCACGCGGAGACGCGGAGACGCGGAGAGGTTGGTTCGGGCCGAAAGGCCCTGAAACAATCGACGCCGCACGATGCCGCGGCGCCGGACCTGGAAGGCCGCTTCGCGGCAATCATCTTTTTTCTCCGCGTCTCCGCGTGAACCCCAGTATCTTGACCCGCTTTGCGCTCTTGAGAGCAAATCATCGCAATCACCCGCCGCTTGCCCCCGTGCCCTTCGCGCGGGTAAGGCACGGGCGGCACCATGACCCTGATCCTTGGCCTCGAATCGAGCTGCGACGAAACCGCGGCGGCGCTCGTCACCGGCGACCGGCAGATTCTGGCCCATCGCGTCGCGGGGCAGGAGGCCGAGCACCGGCCCTATGGCGGCGTCGTGCCCGAGATCGCGGCGCGCGCGCATGTCGACCGGCTCGCGCCGCTCGTCGAGGGCGTGCTCGCCGACGCGGGCGTCGCGCTCGCCGACGTCGACGCGATCGCCGCGACCGCCGGGCCGGGGCTGATCGGCGGGGTGATGGTCGGGCTGGTCACCGGCAAGGCGCTCGCGCACGCCGCGGGCAAGCCGCTGGTCGCGGTCAACCATCTCGAAGGCCATGCGCTGAGCCCGCGCCTCACCGATCCCGACCTCGCTTTCCCCTATCTGCTGCTGCTCGTCTCGGGCGGGCATTGCCAGCTGCTGCTTGTCGAGGGCGTCGGCGCCTATCGCCGCCTCGCGACGACGATCGACGATGCCGCGGGCGAAGCGTTCGACAAGACCGCGAAGCTGCTCGGGCTCGGCTATCCGGGCGGCCCCGCGGTCGAGCGCGCGGCGACGGACGGCGACCCGCGCGCGGTGCCGCTGCCGCGCCCGCTCGTCGGCAGTGCCGAGCCGCATTTCTCGTTCGCGGGCCTCAAGAGCGCGGTCGCGCGCGCCGCCGCGTCGGGCGCGCACAGCGTCGCCGATCTCGCTGCCTCGTTCCAGCAGGCGGTCGTCGACTGCCTCGTCGATCGCAGCCGCATCGCGCTCGCCGCCTGTCCGGGGGCGACCGCCTTCGTCGTCGCGGGCGGCGTCGCGGCGAACGGCGCGATCCGCGCCGCGCTGACGGGTCTCGCGCATGACTATGACAAACGCTTCGTCGCGCCGCCGCTGTGGCTATGCACCGACAATGGCGCGATGATCGCCTGGGCGGGCGCCGAGCGCTTCGCGGCGGGGCTCACCGACCCGCTCGACACCGCCGCGCGGCCCCGCTGGCCGCTCGATCCCGCCGCCGAGGCGGTGCGCGGCGCCGGAGTAAAAGCATGACGAGTGAAGGCATGACGTCATACAGCAATTTCGGGGTCGTTGGCGGCGGCGCTTGGGGCACCGCGCTCGCGCAGCTGCTCGCCGCCGAGGGCGCGCCGGTGCGGCTCTGGGCGCGCGAGGCCGATGTCGTCGCGGCGATCAACGCCGAGCATCGCAACCCGATCTTCCTGCCCGGAGCGGCGCTCTCGCCCTCGCTGGTAGCGACCGGCGACCTCGCCGACCTCGCCGGGCTCGACGCGCTGCTCGTCGTCGTTCCCGTCCCCTATCTGCGCGCGGTGCTCGCCGGGCTGCCCGCCGGCGACGCGCCGCTGATCTTTTGCAGCAAGGGGATGGAAGCGGAGAGCTTCGCCTTCCCGATCGACATCGCGCGCGCGATTTTCCCCGACCGCCCGCTCGCGGTGCTCTCGGGTCCGACCTTCGCGAACGAGGTCGCCGCGGGCCTGCCGACCGCGATCACCCTCGCCGCCGCCGACGTGGGCCTCGCCGACGCGCTGGCGCAGGCGCTCGCGCGCCCGCATTTCCGCCCCTATGTCTCGACCGACATGATCGGCGCCGAGATCGGCGGTGCGGTCAAGAATATCCTCGCGATCGCGTGCGGGATCGTCGACGGCGCCGGGCTCGGCCTTAATGCACGCGCGGCGCTGATCAGCCGCGGTTTCGCCGAAATGACGCGCTTCGGCCTGTCGCGCGGCGCCGAGGCGGAGACGCTCGCGGGGCTCGCGGGCCTCGGCGACCTGGTGCTCACCTGCACTTCGTCCAATTCGCGCAATTTCGCGCTCGGCCAGGGGCTCGGGCGCGGCGAAACCGCCGCTGCGCTGATGGCCGACCGCCGTACCGTCGCGGAAGGGGCGTTCAGCGCCCCGGTGGTGGCCGCGGCGGCGCGCGCCGGGGGAATCGACATGCCGATCACCGACGCGGTCGCGCGGCTGGTCGCCGGCGAGACCGGTGTCGCCGACGCCGTTCAGGCGCTGCTCAGCCGCCCGCTGCGACGCGAGGGGCGATGACCCGCGACACAAGATTGCCTGCCCCACGCCCCCGCGCTAGACTGCGCGCAGGGGAGCAGCAGAGGGGGCGCCAGGCTTGAGCCAGACCGACAGCGCAGCCGCGCCACCTTCGCCCGACCCCTTGCCCGAAGCCGACACGGCCGCGCTGGCGAAGGGCGGCCGCACCAATTTCTTCGGCTTCGTGCTGCGCCTCGTCGCGCGGCTGCCCTTCCTCTATATCGCCGGCCGCTGGTACGGGCCGGAGGCGGTCGGGCGCTTCGCCTTTGCGGTGCTCGTCATCGAGCTGGTCGCGCAGATTGCGACGCTCGGGCTGAAGCGCGGGCTTGCCGAGCAATTGAGCGCGCCCGGCGCCGACCCGCGAATCGTCGTTTGGGACGGCATGTTCGTCGCCTTTCTCGCCTCGGCGATCGGATCGGCGGTGCTGTTCCTGCTGCCGCAGCTCATGTACCCCGCCGGCGACCTGTCGGCGGTCGATCGCTGGATGGCGCTGCTCGTCTTTGCGATCGCGGGGACCGAAATCGCGCTCGCGGCCTGTGCCTATCGCTTCGACATCGGCGCGACTGTGCGCGCGCGCGCGGTGGTCGAGCCGTGGACGATCAGCATCGCGGCGGCGGGTTTCTGGTATGTGTCGCCGCGCGACGGGCTGATGCTCGCCTATGCCGCTGCGATGGTCGCCGCCTTCCTGACCGCGCTGTGGCCGATGATCCGCCACTATGGCGGGCCGGGCGTGTGGCGCCCGCATATGGCGCATCTGATCGGCCTCGCGCGCCGCAACGCGCCGCTCGCCGCCGCCGATGCGATCGAGTGGGGGACGCGGCGGCTCGACCTGTTCATCCTGGGCCAGTTCACCTCGCCGACGATCTATGGCATTTATTATATGGCGCAGCAGGTCGCGTCGCTGCCGCAGAAGCTGAAGACCAGCTTCGAGCCGATCCTCGGCCCCGTCATCACGCGCAACCTCGCCGAAAAGCGCTTTTCGGCGGTCGCCGCGCAGGTCAGCCAGGTCGGCTTCTGGATCATCGCCGCGCAGGCGGGGGTCGCGCTCGCGCTCGGCATCCCGGGCGAGGCGGTGATGGGGCTCGTCGGGCCCGAATTCGTCAGCGGCACCGGCGCGCTCGCCTTCCTGCTCGCCGCCGAAGTCGTCGCCGCGACCGCGGTGGTCAGCGAGGCGGCGCTCGTCTATGTCGCGCGCCACCGCAATCTGCTGCTCAGCCTCGCGACGCTGGGGCTGCAGGCGGTGCTTAGCGTCGCGCTGATCCTCACCGCGCAGGCGATGGGGCTGCCGCCGATCTATTATGCGGGGGCGGTTGCGGGCGCGCTGATGCTTGCGCTCGGCTTTGCGTCGGTCGCGAAGGCGTGGCTGCTCGCCCGCATCCTGCACGCGCCGGTGAACAGCCTGCGCTGGGCGCTCGTCTGGGCGACCGCGGGTGCGGCGATCCTCGGCTGGGGCGCGACGCAGATGCCCGAATGGGCCGAGCTGCTGTTCGGCGTCCCCGTCATCCTCGGCATCTATGCGTGGCTGATCTGGACGCGCGGCTTCGGCCCCGCCGACCGCGCGCTGTTCAAAAAGCATCCCGAGAGCGCGGTCGCAGCGTAGGGGCGCTCGTCAAGCGCGCTCCTCCAACCGCGGAAAATGTCTCGCACAAAGCCACGAAGCCACAAAGAATGGCCGCACCCCGTTCGGCCTGAGCTTGTCGAAGGGCCGTCTTTCTTTCGACGTTGCAAAGGAAGAACGATGCTTCGAGGCGTTGAGCCCGAAGTGGAGGCAAATTGGCGGACGGCGCGGCGCCCCCTTTGTGGCTTCGTGGCTTTGTGCGCGATAATGGCAACACCCGGCCTCACGCCCGTTCCACTACCCCAGTCGCGCCGCGACCTTGGCCTTGAGGTCGGTCTGCGCGCGCGGGCCGACCTGCGCGATGATTTCGCGCGCGCAGACGGCGCCCATGGTCAGGCAGTCGGCGATCGGGCGCCCTTCGGCGTGGCCCGACAGGAAGCCCGCGGCGAAGAGGTCGCCCGCGCCGGTGGTGTCGACCACCGCGTCGATCGGCTCGGCGCCGACCTCGGTGCGCGCGCCGCCGGTGATCGCGATCGCGCCCTTTTCGCTGCGCGTCACGACGAGCAGCGGCACCTGCGGCGCGATCTTCGCGACCGCGGCCTCGAAATCCTCTTCACCCGCGAGCGCCTTGATCTCGACCTCGTTGGCGAAGAGGATGTCGAACAGTCCCGCCGCGATCAGCGCGCGGAAATCCTCGCCATGACGGTCGATGATGAAGGCGTCGGACAGGGTGAAGGCGACCTTGCGCCCCGCGCCCCGCGCCACGTCGATCGCGCGCCGCATCGCCGCGCGCGATAGTTCGGGGTCCCACAAATAGCCTTCGAGATAGAGGATCTCCGACGCCGCGATCAGTTCCTCGTCGATCATCGCCTGCTCGAGCAAATGGCTCGCCCCCAGAAAGGTGTTCATCGTCCGCTGTCCGTCGGGGGTGACGAGGATCAGGCAGCGCGCGGTCGGCGCCCCGCCCGCCAGCGGCGGCGTGTCGTAGGCGACGCCGAGCGCGCGCAGATCGTGGGTAAAGACCTGGCCGAGCTGGTCGTCGGCGACCTGCCCGATGAAGGCGCAGCGCTCGCCGAGCGCCGCCATGCCCGCCAGCGTGTTCGCCGCCGACCCGCCCGACATCTCGACCGCGGGACCCATTGCGGCATAGAGGCGCGCCGCCTCCTCGGCGTCGATCAGCCGCATCGACCCCTTGACCAGGCCCTCGGCCTCGATCAGCGCATCGTCGGCGCGGGCGAGAACATCGACGATCGCGTTGCCGATCGCAACGACGTCGAAACGGGCGGTGGAGGCCATGGACTATCCTGTGCTGTTGGGGAAAAGCTGCGCCGCGCCTTACGGGGCGAAGCACGCCAAGGCAAGCCGGCGCTTGACGTCCCCTCCCGCGGGCGGGAGGGGCAGCGAGAGTTGCGGGCTTGCTCGCTACTCGCAGCGGGGTGGGCCATAGCGGCGTCGCTTGCCCACCCCCAACCCCTCCCGCAAGCGGGAGGGGAGATGGAGCCCGGCCCCGACCGTCCCGCACTTGACGCGCATCGCCCCCGCGCGTCACACCCGCGCGATGGCCCGCGCGCTCCACGCCCTGCTGCTCGCCCTTGGCGACCTCTCCAGCCCGCGCGTGCTGCGCGTCCTCGCGCAGAGCCTTGCACTGACCTTGCTGATCTTCGTCGCCGCCGGCGCGGCGCTCTTTTTCGGCACGCGCTGGGGAATCGCGCAAATGGGGTGGCTCGGCGGCACCGGGCTCGACCTTGCCGGTGCGGCGGTCCTACTGCTGCTGGTCGCGGGAAGCTGGCTGCTGTTCCGCGGCGTCGGCGTCGCGGTCGTCGGGCTGTTCGCCGATGCGATCGTCGCCGACGTCGAGGCGCGCCACTATCCCGCCGCCGCGGCGCGCGCGGTCGATGTCGGCTGGCGTCAGAACGTCGCGCTTGCGCTCGCCTCGCTCGGCCGCCTTGTCCTCGGCAACCTTGCCGCGCTGCCCTTCTACCTGCTGCTGCTCGTCACCGGGGTCGGCACCGTGTTGCTCGCGCTCGCGGTCAACGCGCTACTGCTCGGCCGCGACCTCGAAGCGATGGTGCGCGCGCGCCACCCCGACCGGCTGCGCTTCGCCCGCGGCGCGCGCTGGTCGCTCGGCCTGCTGTCCGCCGCAAGCTTCCTGGTGCCCGTCGCCAATATCTTGGCCCCCATCCTTGGCGCGGCTATGGCCGTCCATATGCTGCATATGGGGAGCGAAAGACCATGATCCGACAAAGCCGTGCCGCCGGCGCCGCCGGCCTCGCGCTGCTGCTCGCGGGCTGCGCGGGCGCGGCGATTCCGCGCGCGACGCCGCCCGCCGCGAGCGCGGGCGTGCCGCCGATCACGGCGCCGCGCGTCACCCAGAACAACGCGCTGATCGGCCACGACGCCGACGCCGCGATCGGCGCCTTCGGCCGCCCGCGCCTCGACGTCACCGAAGGGGCGGGGCGCAAGCTGCAGTTCGCGGGCGGGCCCTGCGTGCTCGACGTCTATTATTACGCGCCGCGGCAGGGCGCGAAGCCGCTCGCCACCCACGTCGACGCGCGCACCCCCGACGGCCGCGACGCCAATATCGACAGCTGCATCGCAGCTTTGCGGCGGTAACGCCCTTCTCTCTCCCGCTTCGGTGAAAAGATTTGTTTCACGCGAAGGCGCGAAGGCGCGAAGAAGCTGTTCGGGCCGATAGGCCCCATTCCCTTTCCCAACCCGCGTTCCGACGCGACGCTGCAAGGGGAAGCCGCTTCGCGGCCAGCGCAATATCTTCGCGTCTTCGCGTGAAACAGGAATATCCTACATTCGAGCCGGAATCCGCCCGAGGCCGAGGGAGCAAAGTCGCAGGTGCGCGACGTCATTCCGCCAGCTCGGCGAGCGCCCATGCCGCCGCGTCGGCGACCGCCGGCGAGGCGTCGCGGGTCAGCTCGGCGAGCCGCGTGCGAAAGCGTGGATCGCCGCTGTTCCCCGCGGCGATCGCCGCGTTGCGCACCATGCGGTCGCGCCCGATGCGCTTGATCGGCGAGCCTGCAAAAACCTGCCGGAACCCGGCATCGTCGAGCGCGAGCAGGTCGGCGAGCGCGGGCGCCGCAAGCTCGCCGCGCGGCAGGAAGGCGCGGTGCCGCGCGGCGGTATCGGCGAATTTGTTCCACGGGCACACCGCGAGGCAATCGTCGCAGCCATAGATGCGATTGCCGATCGCGTGCCTGAACTCTTCGGGGATCGGCCCCGCATGTTCGATCGTGAGATAGGAGATGCAGCGCCGGGCATCGAGCCGGTACGGCGCGGGAAAGGCCTGCGTCGGACACGCATCCTGACACGCCCGGCAACTGCCGCAGTGATCGCGCCCCGGCGCGCTTGGCACGAGGTCGAGCGTCGTATAGATCGCGCCGAGGAACAGCCAGCTGCCATGGTCGCGGCTGACCATATTGGTGTGCTTGCCCTGCCAGCCGAGCCCCGCGGCGGCGGCGAGCGGCTTTTCCATCACCGGCGCGGTATCGACGAACACCTTGACCTCGGCGCCCGGCGCTTCGGCGACGAGCCAGCGCGCAACCGCTTTCAGCGCCTTTTTGACGACATCATGATAATCGGCGCCCTGCGCATAGACCGAAATGCGCCCGCGTGTCCGATGATCGGCGAGCGCCAGCGGGTCTTCGGCGGGGGCATAGCTCATGCCGAGCGCGATCACCGACCGGACTTCGGGCCACAGGCCCTTGGGCGAGCCGCGCTGCTCCGCGCGGCTTTCCATCCAGATCATCTCGCCGTGGCACCCCTCGGCGAGCCAGGCGTCGAGGCGCGCCGCGGTCTCGGGCGCCGCGTCGGCGCGCGCGATGCCGAAGGCGGCGAAGCCATGTGCGCGCGCGACCGCTTCGAGGCGGTCTTCGAGAGGGGGCAAGGCCTTGGCAACCATTGCCCCCTATACGACAGCCGCCCGGCCGTGCCATAGCCTGGCGGTAACACATCCTCCGTTCGTCCTGAGGAGGGGCTGAGCGAAGTCGAAGACCCGTCTCGAAGGACGCCAGCGCCGCGCATGGTCCTTCGAGATGCGATTTCGACAAGCTCAATCGCTCCTCAGGACGAACGGGTCAGCTGACAGACCCCAAATCGAGGACCGGATTTTGACCGAATATTGCGTCGAGGCGCGCGACCTCACCAAATATTTCGAGGCGTTCAAGGCGGTCGATCACGTCAGCCTTTTGGTGCCGGCGGGCAGCATTTACGGCGTGCTCGGCCCCAATGGCGCGGGCAAGACGACCAGCCTGCGCATGACGCTCGGCATCATCGACCCCGATGCGGGCACGAGCCGGCTGCTGGGCGGGTTCAAGCCGCAAAGCGTGCGCCATCGCATCGGCTATCTGCCCGAGGAACGCGGCCTCTATCCCGGCATGAAGGCGCGCGAGGCGATCGCCTTCATGGGCGCGCTGCGCGGGCTCGACTGGGCCGAGGGGCGCCGCCGCGCGGGCGATTTCATGGCCGAGCTGGGGCTCGAGCGCGTGATCGACGAAAAGATCCGCAAGATGTCGAAGGGCATGGCGCAGATGGTCCAGCTGATCGGCTCGATCGTCCACGCCCCCGACCTGATCGTCCTCGACGAGCCTTTCTCGGGGCTCGATCCGGTCAATCAGGAACGGCTCGAAATGCTCGTGCGGCGCGAGCGCGAGCGCGGCGCGACGATCCTCTTTTCGACGCATGTGATGGCGCACGCCGAGCGATTGTGCGACCGCATCGCGATCATCGCGCGCTCGGCGCGGCGCTTCGAGGGCACGGTCGACGAGGCGCGCGCGCTGCTGCCGATGCAGGTGCGCTACACCCCGCGCGACGCGGCGGGCGACGTCGCGGCGATGCTGCCGCCGGGTGCCGAGCGGCGCGGCGCCGACTGGCATTTCGCGATTGAGGGCGACGCGGTCGAGCCGCTGCTCGCGCGCATCACCGCGAGCGGGCACGGGGTCGCGGGCCTGTCGATCAGCCGCCCCGGCCTCCACGACGCCTTCGTCCATATCGTCCGTCAGGTCGACGCCGGCTTCGAGGCCGATGCGCAAGCCGACGCCATCGAGGAGTCCGCCGCGTGACGCCTTTCCTCCGCAACATCTTCGTGGTTGCGCGGCGCGACTTTCTGGCGATCGTCGCGACCCCGACCTTTCTCCTCTTCCTGCTTGCGCCGCTGTTCATGATCGGCATGGGCGCGCTCGGCGGCTTCGGCGCCTCGCAGCTCGCCGACAGCGCGCGCGGCGCGGGGCGCATCGTCGCGATTGCGGGTCCGGCCGATGTCGAGCCGCTGCGCGCCGCCGACGCGCGGCTGCGCGATGCGCTGCCCGGCGACAAGCCGCCGGCGCTCGAACTGCGCGTCGCCGCGCGCGACGTCGATCCGGTCGCGGTCGCGCAGGAAAAGGGGGCCGACACCTATGCGGTGATGAGCGGTCCGCTCGCCGCCCCGCGCATCGTCGAGCGCGAGGAGGGCAGCCGGTCGGGCGCCTATCTGGCGCTGCTCGCGACCGACGTGCTGCGCGACCGTGCCGCGGGTGCCGTCGCCCCTGCGGCGCCGCGCTTTGAAAATCTAAAGAAAGGCGGCACGAGCATCGCCGCACAGCAGGGGCTGGGCCTTGGTGCGGTCTTCGTCATCTTCCTTCTGACCCTGCTCCTCGCCGGTCAGTCGGTCGGGATGCTCGCCGAGGAAAAGGGCAACAAGGTGATCGAGATCCTTGCCGCTGCGGTGCCGCTCGAAAGCGTCTTCCTCGGCAAGCTGCTCGGGCTGCTCGGCGTCGCAATCCTCTTCATCGCCTTCTGGACCGCGATGGCGGTCGGCGGCGGGCTGATCGCGATGACGCAGCTCGACCCCGGCGCGCTCGCGAACGCCGGCGCCGCGTCGGCGAACGCGCAGGCGACTTCGGCCGCGTTCGGCGTCACGCCCGCGACCGGCTGGCCCTTCTTCATCCTGATCATGCTCGCCTATTTCATCATGTCCTTCCTGCTCCTCGGCGCGATCTTCCTCGGCGTCGGCGCGCAGGCGGGGACGGTGCGCGAAATCCAGATGCTCAGCCTGCCGATCACCATCCTTCAGGTCGCGATGTTCAGCCTCTGCTCGGGCGCCGCCAACGCGCCGGGCAGCAGCGTCGCGACGATCGCGCAGATCATTCCCTTCTCGTCGCCGATGGCGATGGCGGCGCGCGCCGCGACCGACGATGCGAAGGCGGTCCACCTGCTCGCGCTCGGCTGGCAGGCGATCTGGGTCGCGCTCGTCGTCACCCTGTCGGTCCGTCTCTTCCGCTCGGGCGTGCTCAGCGGGCGGAGCAGTTGGAAATTCTGGGAGCGGGGCGCGAAGGCGGTCGCCGCCGGTGATCAATAGCAGCCGCCGGGCTGAAGGAAGAGAGCGGCGTAGGGATGCGAAGGCCGCGCGGCAAGCGAGCAACGCGCTGTGCCGCGGGTGACGGCAAGATTTGTCCCACGCGAAGACGCGAAGATGTCGCGCTTGCCGCGAAGCGGCTTTTCCCTTTCGCGTTGCGGCGGACGCGGCGATGAAGGGAAAGGCGGCCTAGCGGCTGCGAACCGGCCCCTTCGCGTCTTCGCGCGAAACAAAAATCCCGGTCCGCCGGTTTCAACCAACGCCCTCTGCGCGTGCCTTCTCGCACCACAAGATGTCCGCTCCCCACCCCCAAAGCTGTCCTCTCCGCGCAGACCTCGCCCAAAAAAAGGGGCGCCGCGGCGGGCGCCCCTTTCCCCCTTGTCGATGGCGCGACGTCAGAACTTCACGGTGCCGCTGACGAAGACCTGGCGCGGGTTGCCGTAAAAGGCGGTCAGCGTGCCTTCGGTGCCGAGCGCCGATTGCGGCAGGCCGTTCGCGCCGGGGATGATCGCGCCCGTCGTCGGATCGGTCACGACGAAGGTGTAGCCCGACGTCTTGTATTTCTTGTTGGTCAGATTCCTGCCGAAGATGCCGAGGCTCCAGCGGTCGCCGGGCGCGGTATAGACGAGGCTCGCGTCGAGCAGCGCAAATCCCTTCTGGTCGATATAGGGGTTGGGGATTTCGAACTGATAGGTCTTGCTGCGATAGGACAGCGTCGTGCGGAAGCCGAGGTCGCCGTCGCCGGCCGGGACCGAATAGTCGAGTGTGCCGCTCGCGGTCCATTTCGGCGTATTCTGCACCTCGCGATAGTCGGCGACGTCGGTGGGGACCCCGCCGATATTGGTGACATATTCCTTATAATCGGCGTCGATGAAGCCGAGCGCGGTCGAGAGTGTCAGCCGGTCGCCGGCCGCCGCGAGATCGTCGCCGAGGCGCGCGCGGCCTTCGAACTCGACGCCCTTGAAGGTCGCCTTGCCCGCGTTCGACACGACGCCGCAGAAGGTCTGGATGCCGCCGACGTTGCACGCGACCGATCCCGGGATCTGGACGTCGGTGTAATCGGCATAAAAGGCCGCGATCGCGACGTCGAGCCGCCGGTCGAGCAGGCTGCCCTTATAGCCGAGCTCGTAGCTTTCGACCTGTTCGGGGCGGAAGCTGAGGAAGTCGGCGACCTCGGCGTCGGTCGGGTTGCCGGGATCGGCGGCCGGCGCGTTGACCCCGACGCCGCGCGGGTCGAAGCCGCCGCCCTTGAAGCCCTGCGAATAGCTTGCGTAGAGATTATGGTCGGGCGTCGGCTGGAATTGCAGCGAGACGCGCGGGGTGAATTTGTTGAAGTTGCGGCTGCCCTCGAAATCGGTGCTCGGGGTGCCGAAGGGAACCCCCGCGCCGCCGAAGACCGGCGATCCGCCGCCGAGATAATTCTGGCGCAGGATCGACGCGGTGCGCTTGTCCCACGTATAGCGGCCGCCGACCGACAGGCTGAGCCGGTCGGTGAAATCATAGGTGAAGTCGCCGAAGATCGCATAGGTTTCGGTATCGACATCGGCCTCGGTAAAGGCGGTGAAGCCGGCGAAGGTGTTGAACAGGCGGACGTCGAACAAGGTGTCGGCGCTCGCGTTCAGATAATAGAAGCCGAGCAGGCCCTTCAGCCGGTCGCCTTCGTAGAGAAGCTGGAATTCCTGGCTGACCTGTTCGTTGAAATAATAGCCGGGGACGTCGAGGTCGGCGGCGGGCAGCGCGTCGAAGTCGATCGGGGTCGCCGAATTATCCTTGCGCCACGCGCTGATCGAACGCAGCGTCAGCGCGTCGCCGAGTTCGGCCGAGACGTTCATCGCGAGGCCGTACGCTTCGATTTCCTGGCGGGGATCGTTGAGCCCGCCGCGGCTGTCATAGACGTCGTCGAGCACCGGCTGATCGGTCGCGAGCGACGGGATCAGGCGATGGCCGCCGCGCGGATCGCTCTTGTCCTTGGTATAGTCGCCTGAGATGCGGATCAGCACCGGCTCGCCATAGCCGCCGAGCTCGACGGTGCCGCGCGCCGCCCAGACATCCTTGTTGTAATTTTCAAGGCCGGTGGTGGCATTGTCGCCAAAACCGCCGCGCGACAGGCGCGCGCCCGCGGCGCCGATGCGCAGCAGGTTGCCGATCGGCGCGCTCGCGCTTACGACGAGGTCGGCCTGGTCGTAGGTGCCATAGGTGCCCTTGAGCGTGAGCGACGGGTCCTCGGGCAGCGGTTTGGTGACATATTTGACCGCGCCGCCGATCGTGTTGCGGCCATAGAGCGTGCCCTGCGGCCCGCGCAGCACCTCGATCCGCTCGACGTCGTAGATGTCGAGCACCGCGGCCTGCGGGCGGTTGAGATAGACATCGTCGAGATAGATGCCGACGCCCTGTTCGAAGCCCGACACGGGGTCCTGCTGGCCGACGCCGCGGATGAAGGCGGTGAGCGTCGAGTTCGAGCCGCGCGACACTTCGAGCGTCGTGTTCGGGGTGGTCTGGCCGATGTCGGTGATGTCCATCGCGCCCGCCTTGTCCAGCGCGTCGCCCGAATAGGCGGTGATCGCGACCGGCACGTCGATCAGCCGCTCGTCGCGGCGGCGCGCGGTGACGATGATCGCATTGTCGCCGTCCTCGGCGCTTGCGCCGCTTTCTTCCTGCGCAAGGGCGGCGGGCGCGAAGGCGAGCAGCGACAGCGCGCTCGATGCGCAGACGATGGTGCGGAAGCGGCGGGCGAACGGACGCATGTGAACTCTCCCTTGTGCGCGGACGGCCCCTCGCCGCCCGTTTCGTCATTTTCTTGGGCCGGGCGCTTGCCAAGCCGTGATGCACTCAATAATGAAAGGTGAACCAAGTTTCAACTTATAAACCGGCCCGGGCATTTTTTGCTTGCCACTGGTGCGCAAAAGCCACGATGCACCGGGATCGAGGGGGCAGGGGACGGATGGCAGCGATGGATCAGGCGCAAGGCATGGCCGGGCGGGACGAAACGGCGAAGGGCGACAAGACGCCGCGCACCGAGCGCGGGCGGCGCACCTTGCGCAAGCTGCTCGACGCCGCGGCGGTCGAATTCGGCGAGCGCGGCTTTCACGACGCGTCGATCAGCGGCATCACGCGGCGCGCGGGGACCGCGCTCGGCAGCTTCTATACCTATTTCGATTCGAAAGAGGAAATCTTCCAGGCGCTCGTCCGCTATATGAGCGAGCAGCTGCGCGACCATGTGACCCCGATCGTTCAGGCCGCGCCCGACGAGATCGAGGCCGAACGCATCGGCCTCGCTTCCTTCCTCGGCTTCGTGCGCGAGCATAAGGAGATTTACCGCATCATCGACGAGGCCGAATTCGTCGATTACGCCAGCTATCGCCGCCACTATGAAACCACGGTCGAACGCATCCGCCAGCGACTGGAGGCCGGCGCGGTGCGCGGCGAAATCCGGTCCGACGTCGGCGAGATCCACGCCTGGGCGATCGGCGGGATGAATGTCTTTCTGGGGATGCGCTATGGCCTGTGGGACGCCGACGCCGACATCGAGGCTGTGGCCGCGATCGCCAATGATCTGCTGGCGAACGGGCTGAAGAGGAGGGATTGAGGGCGATCATTCCGTTGTCGTGGGACGGCGTCCATTGGAAGATTGAATGCCAGCTTGGGGGTGGATTCGAGACATTCGCCCAACCCCTCCTCTTCAGAGGAGGGGCAGCGAGACTTACGCGCCTTGCGCGTTAGTCGCAGCGGGGTGGTCGCCTCGACCGAACGTCCAGCCAGCGCACCACCCCAAACCCCTCCTCTGAAGAGGAGGGGCTTAAGAAAGTCCGAAACCAGTCGGATGCCGCCTCCCAAACATTTCGCGCAGAGACGCAGAGATTTTCACGTTTGCCCTCTGCGCTCTCTGCGCCTCTGCGCGAATCTGGTGGTGACCTGACGTCCGAAATCGGTCTCAAACCGCCGCGAGCCGAGCGGTCAGCCCCGCGAGATCAGAAAGATCGCATGTTCGGCGCGCCAGCTCGCGGCGGCGTCGCTCGTCGGCTTGTCGCCCGACAGATACCAGGCGCGTTCGACGCGGATTCCCTTGTCGGCGATCAGCTGGCGGAAGTCGCTGACGGTGACATGGTGGATGTTCGGCGTCTCGTACCAGGCGACGGGCAGCAGGCGCGTCACCGGCATCCGGCCGTTCCACAGCAGCGCGAGGCGGACGCGCCAGTGCGCGAAATTGGGGAAGCTGACGAAGGCGCGCGGCGCGATGCGCAGCAGTTCGCCGACGACGCGGTCGGGGCGCTCGGTGGTCTGAAGCGTCTGCGAGAGGATCGCATAGTCGAAACCGTCCGCGGGATAGTCGATAAGGTCGCGGTTCGCATCGCCCTGCACCACCGACTGGCCGCGCGCGATCGCCGCGGTGACGTTCGACGGGTCGATTTCCAGCCCGCGCGCGTCGACGCCCTTGTCCCTGAGCGCCGCGATCAGCTCGCCGTCGCCGCAGCCGATGTCGAGCGCGCGCGCGCGCGCCGGAACCGCGGCGGCGATGATCGCAAGGTCGGGGCGCAGCGCCATCGTCAGCCGCCGTTCTTGAGCGCGCCGGCGACGAGCCGGTCGAGCGCAGGGACGTCGAGCAGGAAGCTGTCGTGGCCGAAGGGCGCCGACAGCTCGACGAAGCTCGCCGCCGCGCCGACGCTTTGCAGCGCCTGGACGATGCGGCGCGATTCGGCGGTCGGATAGAGCCAGTCGGTGTCGAAGCTGACGAGGGTGAAGCGCACGTCCTTGGCGCCCGCGAAGGCGCCCGCGAGGCGGCCGTCGTGCGGCTCGGCGAGGTCGAAATAGTCCATCGCGCGCGTGATGTAGAGATAGGCGTTGGCGTCGAAGCGGTCGGTGAAGGCGAGCCCCTGATAGCGCAGATAGGATTCGACCTGGAAATCGGCGTCGAAGCCGAAGGTCTTGGCCTCGCGCCCCTGCAGGCGGCGGCCGAATTTCTCGGTCAGCCCCGCTTCGGAAAGATAGGTGATGTGCGCCGCCATGCGCGCGACCGCGAGCCCCTTCGTCGGCGCGCGGTCGCTGCCGTAATATTGCCCGTCCTGCCAGTCGGGATCGGCCATGATCGCCTGCCGCCCGACCTCGTGGAACGCGATATTCTGCGCCGAATGGCGCGCCGCGCTGGCGATGACGATCGCCGAGGCGAGCCGTTCGGGCCAGGCCGAAGCCCAGGCGAGCGCCTGCATCCCGCCCATCGACCCGCCGATGACGGCATGAAGCCGCGCGATGCCGAGATGGTCGAGCAGCATCGCCTGCGCGCGCACCATGTCGCCGATCGTGATGACGGGGAATTGCATGCCGAGCGGCGCGCCGGTCGCGGCGTCGGGAGTCGCGGGGCCGCTCGACCCCATACAGCTGCCGAGGACATTGGCGCAGATCACGAAATAAAGGTCGGTGTCGACGGGCTTCCCCGGCCCGACCATCCGCGCCCACCAGCCGGGCTTGCCCGTTGCGGGATGATCGCTCGCGACATATTGGTCGCCGGTGAGCGCGTGGCAGATCAGCACCGCATTGGATTTGTCGGCGGCAAGCGTGCCATAGCTTTGAAAGGCGATCGTCACCGACGGCAGCGCCTGCCCGCTGTCGAGCGCCAGCGGCGCGTCGATCGTGACGCTGTGATGCTGAATCGCGTGGAGCCGGCTTGCCATGGGAAGGCGGGGCTAAGCGGGCGCGCCGGGCGTGTCAACGATGCGCGCGGAAGACCCGGGGCTTGGATATACTCGCGCAGAGACGCAGAGCGCGCAGAGAATTTGATTCACGCGGAGACGCGGAGACGCGGAGAAATGATGCCAGCCGCGAAGCGGCCGTCGATCCACGGCTTCGCCCAGGATCGCGGCGCAGCCGGAAAAAGGAGGCCATTCGGCCCCGGATAATATCCTCCGCGTCTCCGCGTCTCCGCGTGAATCTTTTTCTTCCCTCTGCGCGCTCTGCGTCTCTGCGCGAATCCCATCAACAAACTGGACTCGGCGGCCGCAGCCGTTAAACGCCGCGGCATGACCGACGCGACCCAGACCCTTCAACCCAAGCCGTGGATCAGCGGCATTGCACCCTATGTCCCGGGCAAGTCGGCGGGCGCCGACGGACGGCCGCTGATCAAGCTGTCGGCGAATGAAAATCCGCTCGGCACCGGTGACAAGGCGCGCGCGGCGTTTCGCGAAACGCTCGCGGCCGCCGATGCGCTGTCGCGCTATCCCGACCCGGGGTCGGTGATTTTGCGCGAGGCGATCGCCGCCAAGTTCGGGCTCGACCCGGCGCGGATCATCTGCGGCAATGGCTCGGACGAGCTGCTCCATCTCGCGGCGGGAACCTATGCCGGGGCCGGCGACGAGATTCTCTATGTCCGCTATGGCTTTGCGGTCTATGAGATCGCGGCGCGGCGCGTCGGCGCGGTGCCGGTCGAGGCCGACGACAGCGATTATGCGACCGACGTCGATGCGCTGCTCGCTGCGGTGACCGACCGGACGCGTGTCGTCTATCTCGCCAATCCGAACAATCCGACGGGCACGCTCGCGACGCGCGAAGAAGTCGCGCGGCTCCATGCCGGGCTGCCCAAGGACGTGCTGTTCGTGATCGACCAGGCCTATGCCGAATATCTGTCGGACGAGGAGGAGGACGGCGGGCTCGAGCTGGCGAAGAGTGCGCCCAACGTCTTCGTCACTCGCACCTTTTCGAAGATCCACGGCCTCGCCGCCGAGCGCATCGGCTGGGGCTATGCCAGTTCGGACGTGATTTCGGCGCTGCACCGCATCCGCCTGCCGTTCAACGTCACGCGCGCGGGGCAGGCGGCGGCGGTCGCGGCGGTCGGCGATGATGATTTCGTGCGCCGGAGCCGCGCGCATAATGCGAAGTGGCGCGCGTGGCTGGCGGCCGAGCTCGAAGCGCTCGGCAATCATGGCGTACGCGTCGTCCCCTCGGCGACCAACTTCCTGCTCGTGCTGTTCGAGGGCGATGTGACCGCCGAGATGATGAATCAGCGGTTGATGGACGCGGGCTATATCGTCCGCTGGCTGCCGGGGCAGGGCCTGCCGCACGCGCTGCGCATGACCATCGGCACCGAAGACGAAACGCGCGGGCTCGCGGCGGCGATTCGCGCCGCTTTGCAGGGCTGACCGCGCATGGCGCGCACCATCGAGCGGCTCGCGATCGTCGGGCTCGGGCTGATCGGATCGTCGATCGCGCGCGCGGTGAAGGCGAAGCTGCCCGGCGTCGCGGTGACGGGCCATGACGTCAGCGCCGCGGTGCGCGGCGAAGCACAGGCGCTCGGACTGTGCGACCGGATCGCCGCCGATCCCGCCGAGGCGGTGGCCGGCGCCGACCTGGTGATCTTCGCGGTGCCCGTCGGCGGCATGGCCGACGCGGCGCGCGCGGTGGCGCCGGGGCTGAGGGCGGATGCGATCATATCCGACGTCGGCTCGTCGAAGGCCGGGGTCGGCGCCGCGCTGCGCGAGGCCTTGCCCGGGCATCTGGTGATTCCGGCGCACCCGGTCGCGGGCACCGAAAACAGCGGCCCCGCGGCGGGCTTTGCGAGCCTGTTCGACGGGCGCTGGTGCATCGTCACCCCGCCCGCCGACGCGCCCGCCGGCGCGGTCGCCGCGCTCGAAGCCTTCTGGAGCGCGCTCGGCGCCAGGGTAGAGACGATGGACGCCGCGCATCACGACATGGTGCTCGCGGTGACGAGCCACCTGCCGCACCTCATCGCCTATACGATCGTCGGCACCGCGAGCGAGCTCGAGGAAGTGACCGAGAGCGAAGTGATCAAATATTCGGCGGGCGGTTTCCGCGACTTCACGCGCATCGCGGCGAGCGATCCGGTGATGTGGCGCGACGTGTTCCTCGCCAACCGCGATGCGGTGCTCGCGACCCTCCAGCGCTTCAACGAGGATCTGACCGTGCTTCAGCAGGCGATCCGCCGCGGCGACGGCGACAAGCTGGAGGACTGGTTCACCCGCACCCGCGCGATCCGCCGCTCGATCATCGAGCAGGGACAGGACGATGCGGCGCCCGATTTCGGGCGGAAGCATTAGGTCTCGTTTGGGGCTTGGTGGCGACGGGCGGCTGGGGCGCTGGCTGAGCCTTTTGCCGTTTCAATGATTCGCACGAAGGCACAAAGCCACAAAGAGGTGCAGGAAGCGGCGCACGTCGCTCACTATCGCGCAGCGCTCCTCCTTGTTCGTCGCCTGCGGCGGCAAGAGACCTTCGCGCAAGCCCGCACCCCTTTGTGGCTTCGTGGCTTTGTGCGAACCCATTGCGCCGCTTCGTCCCGAGCCAGCGCATCTGGTCCGGGCGCTGCACATCCTGCGGCCCCGGCTTCCGCTGGGGCGGCGATCTATTCGGATCGCTCGAGCGCCTCGGGCGGGTTGAGCGCGTTGATCGCGCGCCAGACGCGGTGCTCGGCTTCCGCGCGCGGCAGGCCGGCGGGAATCGTTTCGCCGACGCGATAGGTGATCGTGCCGGGCCATTTGACCCAGCGGCGCGGCGGATAGACGAGGCCGCTGTTCACCGCGACGGGGATCACCGGCACGCCGAGCAGCCGATAGACGCCCGCGAAGCCCGATCGCAGCGGCGGCGCGAGCCCGTGCGGGACGCGCGTCCCTTCGGCGAAGAGGACGAGCGGGCGGCCCTTTTCGAGCGCGGCCCTCGCGGCATTCAGCATCGCGCGCATCGCCTTGCCGCCGCCGTCGCGGTCGACGGGGATCAGGCCATAGAGATGCGCCGCCTGGCCCCACACGGGGATCGAGAACAGCTCCTCCTTCGCGAACACCGCGGGCCATTTGAAGAGCAGGGGCTGGTCGATCGTCTCGAACGCGCCTTCGTGCTTGAAGACATAGAGCAGCGGGCTGTCGGGCATCGCGCCTTCGACGATGACGCGCTGGCCGAGCACGAAACGGGTGATGAAGCGGTGGAAACGCGCCCACATATGCACGAACCACTGCGTCGCGCGGTGCGACACGGGCAACGCGACCACCGCGCCGATCGAGCAGAGGGCGCTCATCAGCCCGAACAGCATCCAGAAGAGGATCGAGCGGAAAAGGGCGATCGCGTAGCGCATCGTGATATTACAGCCCGAGCAGGCCGCCCACCAGCCCCGCCAGATATTTGTGATATTCGCGGAACAGGGTGCTGAAGCTCGGCTCGCTGCGCACGGCGTCGGGGACGATCGTCACATCCTTGCCGACCGCGCGGCCGATTTCATAGTGCGCGCGGCGCATATGCCAGTCGGTCGTCACCAGCCGCACCGTCCTGTAGCCCCGCCGCGCAACCCAGCTTGCGACCTCGGTCGCGTTCGAGCGCGTATCCTCGGCATCGAACCCCAGCGCGACGCAGCAGTCGAACAGCGCGAGCGGGCGCTTATATTCGGCGGCGAGCTCCTTGGGCTTCACCTCGCGCGCGACGCCGCTGATCAGCACGCGCTTTGCCTGCCCATCCTCGAGCAGTTCGAGCGCGCGGTCGATGCGCCCCGGGCCGCCGGTGAGCACGACGATCGCGTCGGTTTTCTGCGGTGGCGCGGGCATCGGCGGCAGCAGCGCGAACCAGGCGAAGCCCAGCACCCAGGCGAGGAAGAGGAGGGAGATCAGGCGCTTGATCATAATATCTTCTTGAGCGCGGCGAGCAGCGTCTGGCGCGCCGTCAAAGCAGCGAGCGCGATAGCCAATAGCGGCAGCGCCAGCAAGAGCGCCCAGCCGCCGGTGCCGAGCGAAGCGGTCGCGGCGAGCCCCGCGGTGACGCGCGACCATTGCCAGCCGACGAGCAGCAGAAGAGCCGCCGCGACCGCGGTGCCGAGCGCGATGCCATAGGCGGTGTCGATCGCGATGCGCCGCTGGAACAATCGCGCGATCTGGCGGTCGGTCGCGCCGATCAGGTGAAGCATCTCGATCGTCGCATAATGGGTGCCGAGCGCGGCGCGCGCGGTCATCACGACGACCGCGCCGCTCGCGAGGATCATCATCAGCACCAGCCCGCCCGCGATCCACGCGAGCGAACGGATCAGCCGGGCGACCGGCCCCAGCCATTCGGCGTGCGGGATGACGCGCGCGCCCGGCGCGATCTCGTCGACCAGCGCTTTGAGCTGCGCGAGCTGGCGCGCGCGGTCGCCGGCGGCAAGGTCGATGTCGACGAGCGCGGGAAGCGGCAGCGAGCGGAGCACCGGATCGTCGCCGCCCGCGCTGCCGAGCCACTGGCCGAGCGTCGCGAGCAACTCGTCCTGCCCGACCTGGCGCGCGGCGCGGACATAGGGTTCGCGCGCTGCGCTGCGCTCAAGCTCGGCCGCCTGTTCGGCGCGCGCCGCGGGGCCGGGGGTGACGATCTGCACCGTCACCCGCCCGGCGATCGCCTCGCCGATCGCTTCGGCCGCGCGCGCGAGCCCGACCCCGGCGCCGGCGGCGAGCAAAGTCAGCATCATCAGGATCGCGATCACCCACGGCGTCGGCCCCGACAGGCGCGGTTCGGGAAGCAGGCGGCGATGCTGGACGGGAACGCGCGGGATGATCATGCGGCGCCCCTCACGACCGGTTCGGCGGATAGCGCAGCGCGCCGGTGGGGTCGGAAAGGCGTCCCTTTTCGAGCCGCATCATCTGCGCATTGTCGATGCGGCTGATCAGATGGACGTCGTGCGTAGCGACGACGACCGTGGTGCCGAGCCGGTTGAGCGCTTCGAACAGCCCCAGGAGCCGCATCGCCATCTCGGGATCGACGTTGCCGGTGGGTTCGTCGGCGACGAGCAATTGCGGCCGTGCGATCACCGCGCGCGCGATCGCGACGCGCTGCTGCTCGCCGCCCGACAGCGTCGCGGGGCGCGCCTCGGCGCGCGCGTCGAGCCCGATCCAGCTCAGCATCTCCCCCACCGGCCCCGCCAGATCCTCTTCGCTCACCCCGGCGATGCGCAGCGGCAGCGCGATATTGTCGCGCGCCGACAGGTGCGGGATCAGCCGGAAATCCTGAAAGACGACGCCGATGCGGCGCCGAAAGCCGGGCAGGCGGTGACGCGGCATCGACCCCAGATCCTCGCCGAACAGCCGCACGATGCCGCGGCTCGGCCGCTGCGCGAGATAGAGCATCCTGAGCAGCGAGGTCTTGCCCGCGCCCGAAGCGCCGGTGAGGAAATAGAAGCTGCCCGGTTGCAGGTTGAAGCTGATGTCCGACAGGATTTCGCCATCGGGACCATAGCGCAGCCCGACATTGTCGAATTCGACCATCGCGCCGCCCGCGCGCTGCGTCGCGGCGCCCGTCATGACGCCAGATACGCGCCGAAAAGCGCGCCGCCTGCCCCGGAAATGCGATAGTCCGCCGCCCTCATGCGCCGGCTGTCGCACGGCCCGCTGCCGAGGTAAAGGCCCGCGCGCGACGCGGCGCTTGCAACGCCGCGAATCAGCGTGTTTAGAGGGGGGCCATGATCCTAGCCTGCCCGTCCTGCCACACGCGCTACGTCGTTCCCGATACCGCGATCGGACCGAACGGGCGCACCGTGCGCTGCGCCAATTGCCGTCACAGCTGGTTTCAGGAACCCGCCGCCTCGCTGGCGATGCCGCCGCAGCCCGCCGCATCCGAAACGCCGCCGGCGCCGCCGTCCTCGCCGCCGCCCGCCGCCGCCGAGCCTCGGCCCGGAACATCTTCCGCGGCCGCGCCGGTCGAGGATGCGCCGCCCCCGCCGCCTCCGCCCGAGGCCTTCGCCGCCGCCGAAGCGCCCGCGCCGCGCCCGGCGCCCGTGCTCGCCGAGGATGCGCCGCTGCCCTTTCGCCGCGCGCGCCGCAACCCCGCGAAACGCTGGACGCTCGTCGCGGGAATCGCGGCGCTGCTGATGATCGCGGCGACTGCGGCGCTCTATGTCTATGGCCTGCCCGACTGGGCGCAGGGGCTCGGCGGCGCCAGCGGCGAACCCGATCTGGTGATCGAACTGCCGCCGAACCAGGATCATCGCGAGCTTGCCGACGGCACCATCTATTTCGCCGCGTCGGGGGTGATCATCAATCCGACCGACCGCGAACAGCGCGTCCCGCCGATCCTCGCCGAGCTGCGCGATGCGCAGGGGACGATCGTCTACAGCTGGACGATCAAGCCGCCGGTGCGCACGCTGCCGCCGGGCGAAAAGGCGAATTTCAGCGAAGCGAAGCTCGACATCCCGCGCCGCGCGACGCAGCTGACCGTCAGCTGGGCGCTGCCCAAAGGCTGAACGATCAAGGGCTTGGCGTGACGCCACGCCGCCACACCGCTACGCCGTCACAGGCTGAGCGCGGCGGCGAGCGCGAAGAGGAAGCTCGTCAAGGTCGCGACGATGATCGGCGCGAAGCTGCGCCAGCCCTGGTCGAGCAGCAACGCGAGCCGCGCCTTCATCGCGGTGGCGACGATCGCGAGCAGCAGCAGCGCCTGCGCCGTGGTCGTCGCACCGTCCTGCACCGGTTTGGGGAAGGCGATCAGCGAATTGAGCGCCGCGAGCGCGAGAAAGCCGGTGATGAACCACGGCAGGCGCAGCGGAATCCGGCGCCCGGGCGCGGTTTCGCCGCGGCGTCCAAGCCATAGCGCGACGAGCATCAGCATCGGGGCGAGCAGCGCGACGCGCGTCAGCTTGACGATCGTCGCGACCTCGCCGGCTTCTCGCGAAAAGGAAAAGCCGCCGCCGATCGCCTGCGCGACGTCGTGGATCGACGCGCCGATCAGGAAGCCCGCCTGCGTGTCGCTGAGCCCGAATTGCGCGGCGAGCACTGGATAGAGCGTCATCGCGAGCGCGCTCGCGACGGTGATGCCGACGAGGGTCAGCGTGAAGCGCGCCTGGTCGACGCGCCTGTCGCCGATCAGCGAGTAGAGCGCGAGCGCCGCCGATGCGCCGCAGATTGCGGTTGCGCCGCCCGCGAGCAGCGCGGCATCGCGATCCTGCCCGAACAGCCGCGCGCTCAGCGTCGTCGCGACGATCACCGCGAGCATGATACCGATGAGGAGAGCAAAGGGCAGCGGCCCCAGCTCGGCGAGCTGCGCCGCGGTGATCCGCGCGCCGACGAGGACGATGCCGATCCGCAGCGCGGTCTGCGACATCAGGTCGAGCCCTGCGTGGGTGCGCCGGTCCTGCGACAGAAAGGACAGGGCAAGGCCGATGAGCAGGCCCATCAGCACGATCGGCGCGGCATAATGGTCGGCGAGCCACGCCGCGGCGAGCGCCGCGATCGCGGTGACGAGCGCGCCCGGCAGATAGTCGCGCACGCGCCGCTGCGCCGGCGGCGCGGCCTCGAGCTGCATTTCGCCATAAAGGTCGGCGGCCATCGGCCAGCGCCGTTCGGATGCCTGCATCGCGTCCCGTCCTTCCGTGCGGGGCGCCTTCGCACATTGCCGCCGCGCGGTCGATAGGCCATTGCTGGCGCCGCAGAGCCCTGCTAGACGCGCCGCTCTACCGGCACCCGTAGCTCAGCTGGATAGAGCGCTGCCCTCCGAAGGCGAAGGTCACAGGTTCGAATCCTGTCGGGTGCGCCATTTCGGTTCAAAGGCACGAACGCCTAGCACCGCCGCCTCTACGCCAGAGGCGGCGGTTAGCGTTCGGAGCAGCTCGCTGCGCAGGCCGCGAATACGGACCTCTTTCCGGCTGACCACCTCGACCCGCTGGGCGACCGCCCGCACCTGATCGCGGGCGAAAGTGCCGTCGCCGTTCCGCAGCTTCTTTTTCAGGGCGGCTGCAAAGGCGCGCAGGCTCTCCGGCGTGATCGCCGGGCCGATCTTCACGATATGGGCAAGTGCGCGCTCAGAATCTCCCTTGGCCTGGTCGCGCGTCGCGGTCAGCTCGGCGATGCGATCCTTGAGCGACGGATCGCTTACGTCGATGACGCCATTCTCGATCGCGTCGTAAAGCCGCTTGAGCTTGGCTTCCGCCTCGGTCGCGCGTCGCTCAAGATCGGCGACATGCTCGCGGCGCTGATTCACCCACTCGTCGCGGCGTTCGAGGATCTGATTCATCAGACCTTCGAGCCGCGCCGGGTCGAGTAGCCGCGCTTCGAGATGATCGACCACGGCCTCATTAAGCCGATCCATCCGCACGGTGATGCCGGGACAGCCGGTCGCGCCCTGTCGCGCCTTCGTCGAGCAAGTGTAATAGCGATATTCCCGCCCGACGCTGCTGGTGCCCGTGCGCAGCGTCATCGCGCCGCCGCAGCAGGCGCAAAAGCAGATGCCGGTGAGCAGCGTCGGGCCGCCCACCGCCATTGGCGGCATCATCTTCGGACTCCGCGCCTTGAGCGACCGCTGGACCGCCTCGAACTCCGTTTCCGAGACGATGGCGGGCACTTCCATGATGGCGTGCTCGCTCTCCGGCTTCGGCGTCCTGGTCTTGTGATCGCGCGTGTTGAAACGGTGCTGGCCGATATAGGTCGTGCGGGTCAACACCTGATGCACCGCGCCCAAGCCCCAGCGCCCGCCGTCGCGGGTGCGGATGTTGTTCTCGTTCAGCCAAGTGGCGATCGACTTGAGGCCCATCGGTCCTCTGTTATCGACGCCATTCAGCGCCATGCGGTAGATGCGCCGCACCGTCTCCGCCTGGTTCGGGTCGATCTCCAGCTTCTTCTTGATCTTTGCGCCGCGCTCGCCCGCCGCGACCACGCGATAGCCGATCGGCGCACGAGCGCCGTTCCAGAAGCCTTGCCGCGCATTCTCCTTCATCGCGCGAAGCGTGTGCTTGCCGTTCTCTTTCGACTGATACTCGTCGAACAGCGTCATGATCTGGCGCATCATCACGCTCATCGGATCGTCGCCCAAGTCTTGCGTGATCGAGACGAGCTTCACCCCGTTCTTCGCCAGCTTGCGGACGTAGAACTCGAACTGGAACTGGTCGCGGAAGAACCGCGAGAAGCTGTGGACGACAATGACGGTGAACGTCGGCGGCTTTGTCATCGCCGCGTCGATCATGGCCTGAAAGGCAGGCCGGCGATCGTCGGTCGCGGTGTTGCCCGGCTCGACGAACTGGGCCGCGACTTCCCAGCCGCGTGACAGACAATACCCTTCGATCTGGCGGCGCTGGTCGGGAATCGAAAGATCGCTCTCGGCCTGCCGGCCGGTCGAGACGCGCAGGTAGAGCGCCGCGCGGGCGGTCGCCACGACCGGCGCCTCATCCTCGTCTCGTCGCAGGGCGGCGCTGGTCATAACGCTTCACTCCTCACTTCACGGCAGCGGTCCGAACAGCTTGTCCAGCTCTTGCCGCATGTGGCCTTCGATCGCGCGCAACTCGGCGTCGCCGATCGGAACTTGCTCCGGCCAGTCGTCAGTGACGACGAGCGGCCCGTCATCGTCGCGCGACCGGCGCGACGCCCGGCGCGGCGCGACGGGATTGGTATAGTCGTGCAGGTCGTCCGGGCACTCGGCCCAGCGACGGGGCGTGCGGCGACGGACTTTGCGAGGAAGAGCCATCTCGACACGCTGCCGCGTGTCCGCACTTCGCACAAAGGCTTCATCGCGGCGTAGCGCAGATAGGGTCGTGCGGCGGCGGGCGTCATGCTTCGCCCCACGGATCGACGACCGTTATCCCGCACTCGGCGAAGTCGCGCACATTGCGAGTCGCCAGTCGCGCGCCGCGCGAGCGCACGATGGCGGCAATCTGCGCGTCGATCTGGCTGATCGGCTTGCCGCCCTGTTTCCGCCCGGCGGCAATCTCTGGATAGGCGCTGGCCGCGTCGGTATCGAACGGCAGCACGCGGCCGGCAAGATCGACATCGAACATGGGGCGTGCGGCGGCCAGCAGGTCATCGCGGCGGCGTCCCTCGGGAAGCAGCGCCAGTCCGTAGAAGATTTCCGCCTGCGTCAGCGTCGTCGTGAATACGCCCGCCATCGGCTGCTCGGCAATCCACGCCATGACCCTCGGGTCAGGCTCGCGCCGCATCAGCTCGGAAATGACGTTCGTGTCGAGAACAATCATTCGCCGAAGTCCACCGCCCGGATCGGCTCGCGGTACAGCTCAGGCAGATCGACACCGCCCAGCGCGCCGAACCTCTCATGGATGGCCTGTCCCAAATTGCGAGGCCGGGGGATTTCGGTCGAGAGCGCTGAACGCAGGATGTCGCGGGCCTCGTCTTCCATCGACCGACCGTGCATCGCAGCGCGCAGGCGCAGACGATTTTTGATCGCATCGTCGATGTTTCGGATCGTCATGACTGCCATATGCAACTCCATAAGTCATTGACTGCATGTTAGTCGATGAAGCGGAAAAGTGCAAGGTCAGGGGTGGCGCCTCCCTGCGGGACCGCCGCTCTATCTCCGCTGCGCTCCGACCGAGCCCCTGACGGGTCTCGTCCCTGCCAGGTGACGATCAGCATGGCGGAGTAGCGCTGGCGCGCCGTTCGGCCAATCCGCCGCGCGGATTGTAGTCTTTCCGGTCTTGCGGAGATCGGCCAGGGCTGCGCCGGCCCGATCGCATTGGTCGTTTCTCTCCCCGTCGATGGGGTGGGCGACGCTTCCCTCTGCTGAGCCTGCACGAGGCGATCGACACGACCACCACGTCGGGCAAGCTTACCTTCCACCTGTTCGGGGCATTGGCGGAGTTCGAGCGCAACCTGATCCGCGAGCGGACCCAGGCCGGTCTCACCGCAGCCCGCGCTC
>NZ_FZPA01000003.1 GCF_900188185.1 Sphingopyxis indica
CAAAACAGCCTCAAGGCCGATCCCGTCGCCGACGCCATCGTCCAGTTGCTCCAGCCAATGCCCGCGTCGCTGCGACGGTCGATCACCTTCGACAATGGCACCGAATTTACCCGCCATCACCGCATCGAAAGGCAACTCGCTATCCAGGCCTTCTTCTGCGATCCGCACGCCCCATGGCAGAAAGGCGGCATCGAAAACGCCATCGGTCGCCTCCGTCGATACCTCCCCCGAAAAACCAGCCTCGACGACTTGCCCCCCAACGCCTTCGACGCCATCATCGCAATCTACAACAATACTCCCAGAAAATGCCTCGGCTTCCAAACCCCAGCCGAAGTCTTCATACCGTTGCACTTCAAATGTGAATCCACACCCGGATCAAGTCCGGGGTGACGAACGCGGGAATAGGCCGCCGTCGCCCCGTTCAAAACCGAATGCCTGTCCCACACGCGACCCACCCCCAAAAAAAATCCCTTTCCTACACGTTCCTTTTATGTTCCAAACTGGCGGATGAGCCACATTGCCCCCATCCCCTCGCCCGGCGCGGTGCCCACGCCCGCCGCCGAACCCGCCGCCACCCCCGCGCTCGACGCGCACGGGCACGACCCCGCCGCCTATGAGTGGGTGCCGGTGCTGCGCAAGCGGCGCAAGGATGGCTGGTCGCCCGACAAGCAGCGCGCCTTTATCGAGGTGCTTGCCGATACCGGATCGGTCGCCACCGCGGCGCAGCGCGTCGGCATGTCCGAATCCTCCGCCTATCGCCTGCGCCGGTCGCCCGGCGCCGAGGCGTTCGACCGCGCCTGGTCGGCGGCGATCGACGCCGCGGCCAAGAAATTGCTCGACGCCGCCTTCGAACGCGCGCTCGTCGGCACCGACGAGCCGGTGTTCGACCGCGAGGGTAACCGCGTCGGCCGCCGCTTTCGCCAGAGCGACCGGCTGCTGATGTTCCTGCTGCGCGCTTATGGCCCCGATTGTTTTCGCGGCAACGCGGCGGACGGGCGGACCGATCCCGCGCCCGTCGCGGTGGCCGAGGCGCTGGTCCATCTGCACCCCGCGCCGCCCGCCGCCCTCGAAGCCCCCGAAGCATCGCTGGCGCCCGGCGACCTGGCGGCGGCGCTGGAGGTGGCCGATCTGTGTGATGGCGCGCTGCCGCCCTGTCCTTCCGACGATCGCGACAGCGCAGCGCCGCCCTCCACCGGCGGCGGCGATGTGCAGAGCGCATGAGGCTGAACTTTACTGAACTTTGGTCCGGCCCAGCCGCCCCACGCCCCCCTTCCCCCCGCCGCCCCGGCGCGCTACCCCTTCCCCATGCGCCTGCCGACCTATATCTACGGCCTCCTCTATCCCGCCTTGCTCGGCAGTTTCCTGTTCGGCGCGCTCACCGCGCCCTTTCCCGACCGTTACCAGCTGTGGGCGGCGGGGTTGATGATCCTCTATTTCGCCGCGCAATATGGCGAGGGGGCGATCGTCGCCTATCAGGTCGATCCCGACGGCAGCCCGCGCTACGGCCCGGCCGAGGCGGCGATCGACCTCGTCGAGATTTTCGCGATGCTCGCGATCATGGCGGCGATCGGCCTGTTCGGCGCCGCGCCCACCGGGCTCGTCGCGCGGATCTTCAATCCCGACAGCGTCTTCAACCACTGGGGGTGGATGGCGCTCGCCTTTGCGGTGCCGCCGCTCGCGCGCATCGCGCTGTCGCTGCGCGGCCGGCGGCTGCGGCGCAAGACGCACGACATAAAGGCGCACGGCCGCCTGACCGCGCTGTCCTTCGCCGCCGCCTTCGGCGCGATCCTCGGCTATGCCAATCCGGCGCTCGGGCTCGGGGTGATCAGCGCCGCGCTGCTCACCTACCTCGCCATCTATCTCGGTTGGCCGCACCTTGGCGAGCGGCCGCTGCAGGCGTTTTGGGGGCGGCGGGGTTGAACCGCGCCGCGCCTCAATGCAGCGTCGGCGACAGCGGAACCGGGCGCCCGGTCGCGAACAGCACCGCGCCGCGCACCGCCTCGACCGGACCCTCCAGCATATAGAGCTTTGCCAGCTCGCGCGTCGTCTCGCTGTCATCGTCGACCACCAGCCGCAGCGAGCCGATGCCCAGCGCGCCCCGCGTCACCACGACGTCGCGGATATTGGCGAGCGGCCACGAGCGGTCGGCGCCGCGATAGAGGCGCACCCCGTCGTGGCGCAGATAGCGCCGCCGCAGCGCGAACATCCGCCCGAAATCGAAGGTCGCATAGCCGAAGATCGCAACGATCAGCGGCCCGGTCAGCGGCCCGAGCAACCGGTAGAAGCCGCTCGCGGCAAAACCGCCGCCCCACAAAAGCTCCCACAGCGCCCAGACGAGCCCCGCCGCCGCCGCACCCGCCCACGCGAGCACCGGCGCCGTGCGCAGCCGGCCGAGCACCACTTCGCGCGATCGCCGCCCTCGTGCCGTCTCCATGTCCATCGCGCCGCCATAGCGCGCCGCTGCGCCGGCGCAAAACAGGATTGCCCGCCCGCGCCTTGCGGCCAGTCGCGCCCGGCGCTTTGCCCGACTCCGGGCGGCCATGCTATGCAGGCGATCGGAAAGGAGAAAGCCCATGCAGGCCGTAACCGAAGGCGACCGCCGCAAGGAGGTCCGCTCGCTCCTCGACCGGATTCAGGCGCATCCCGAGCGCGACTGGACCGGCGCGCGGCGGCGTATCGCCACGCTCAACAAGCTGATCGCCACCGACCGTCAAGCGCACTGACGAGCGGCGGCGCGGGCGCGGCGGAGTTCGTCGCATATTTTCGGCGACCCGCCGCGTTACCGCATCTCTCCTCGCCGCCAGCTCTATTCACCAACAACCTGTGAAATCACGACATTTATCCTTTCCGGTGACCGGCTGAACGCGCGTTTTCTCCGGCGTTCATGAAACAAGCCCCTCGCTTCATTCGTTTCTTCCGCATCCCCGTCCCCGAACGGACACACGACAGGAGAGAGACGATGCGTACCACCCTCATTCTTCTCGCCGCGGGCAGCGCGGCGCTCGCCACCCCCGCTTTCGCACAGGTCGGCGGCGTCGCCGGGCAGGTCACCGGCGACGTCACCGGTCAGGTCAATCCCGGCGAGGTCGCGAGCGACACCGCCGGCCGCGTCACTCAGCCCGTCGGCGACGTCGTCGGCCAGACCGACGATATGGTGAACGACACGGCCGACTCGGCGAACCTCAAGCTCGCGACGCAGGATCAGGTCCGCGCCGGCGCCAATGTCACCGACATGAACGGCAACAGCATCGGCACGGTGCAGAGCGTCGATGGCGACAATGCGGTCGTCGTCAGCGGCGGCAAGCTCTACAACATCCCGCTGTCGGAGCTCTACAGCAAGGCCGACGGCGCCGCGGGCAGCCTCGTCAGCAAACTTCCGAAGGATTCGCTGACGCTCCATGCCGGTGCCGATGCGGGCGCCGACGCCGACGTTCGCTAAGCCGTTTCCTTTACCCGCGATCGCTTCCCCCCATGATCGCAAGCAAAGGCGCCGGGTTCCCCTTCCCGGCGCCTTTTCGCTTGCCTCGCGCCCCTGCGCGCGCATGATGCGTCGTTGACGCCGCGCAAAGACGCCCTCGTCCAGTCCGGCTAACCCGGGCGCAGCGAAAGGAATTGCCATGGCTTTCTCGACCACCGAACTCGCCGCGATCCGCGCCGGCCTCGCCGATCGCCTCGCCGACCTTCACGCCCGCGGCGCGCGCGTCGAAAGCGACATGACCGCGCCGGTCAGCCCCGACGGCGAAGACGCGGCGACCGAGCGCGAGGACGACGACGCGCTCGCCGGCGAGGATGCGCTGCTCACGCGCGAGGCGCGCGCGGTCGCCGCCGCGCTCGCGCGCATCGACGCGGGCGATTACGGCGCCTGCACCCGCTGCGGCCAGGCGATCGCCCCCGCGCGGCTCGAGGCGAAACCCGAAGCCGCGCTCTGCATCGACTGCGCCCGCGAAGTCGGGGGCTAGAGCAAATTGCAGGAAATCTGAATCATCCGCATCCCCGAGCGAAGACGAGGAGCTCGTTCGAGCGGAGCGAGAACCGCAGCGTCGCCGCCTCGACTTCGCTCGGCAGAGCCCCTCGTCTTCGCTCGGGGACACGGTGCAGATTTAAGGCTCGCTGCTCTAGACTACCGCGCCACGCCAAGAAAATGGCCCGCGCCGGAAAGGGGTCGGGCGGGCCAGTTGCGTGCCGGGGCGCCGGATTGCGCCGCGCGGCCCTCTGGTTTTTCGGGCGAGGGGCTATTCGGCCTCCTCGAACATCTCGACCGCATTGGCGGCGGTGGCCGACAGGCGCACCGTGTCGCCCTCGACCGACGCGACGAGACCGGCAGGCAGATAATGATGCTTCGCGCCTTCGCCGTCCTCGGCCTGCGGGCTGTCGCGCTTGGTCAGCTTGATCCGCTCGCCGTCGAGATGGTCGACGGTCCCGACATGGACGCCATCGGCGCCGACGACGGTCATATGTTCCTTGATCGCGCTGTGGTCATGCTCGGCCATGCTCATTCTCCTCGCTGTGAAAACGATGATACGCCTGGGTTGTGCGATTCGATGCATAGCATGGGACGGGCCGCGACGAAATTTCGCCGGGCTGGGTAATACCAAGTTGCACCTTGGTCTGGCGCGCCGCGCCCGCTAGCATCGCGGCATGCGCGCGCTCCTTCTCGTCGGCCTGGCGCTCCTCGCCGCCCCCTCGCCGGCGGCCGCCTGCTCGCCCGTTCCGGGCTACCGCGTGCCCACCAATCTCGACCTCACCGCGGCGGCCGACATGATCCTGCTCGCGGTGGTCGAAGGGCCGGCAGCGGGCAACGGCTCCGATGCGATGCGCGTCCGCATCCGCCCGGTCGCGGCGCTCAAGGGCGATGCCTCCGACGCGCCGGCAACGCTGCCCGTCGGACTCGCGAGCGGCGACTTCGCGCTGCTCAGCAATCCCTATCAGCTCGAACAGGCGCATCCGCTCGCTTATGCCGGGGGCTGCATCCGCACCATGGTGCCGCGCGGCTCGCGCCTGCTTTTCTTCCTCCGTCGCCAGGGCGGCGACTGGCTTCCCGCGGGTGGCCCGTTCAGCCGCTGGGCCGAGGATGCGCTGACCGACGACGCGCCGTGGCTGCGCGCGGTGCGCTTCTATCTGCGCGTCCTCGCGCTGCCCGAAGGCGAGCGTGCCGCCGCGCTGGAGACGCGCCGCAGCGAATGGCGCGCGATGGCGGACGATCCGGTCGCCCAGCTCCTCGCCGACGAAGTGGGCCGCCAGATCGCCGGCTCCAACCCGCCGCTGCGCGAGGAACTGCCGCCGCCGCCCGCCGGGTGAATCAGCACCACGGCCGGCGACGGCCCTCCCACGGCCGCGCCAGCCCTTCGGCGACGAGCACCGACCCGACACTCGTGCCGCCGCGCACCACGACGCGCAGCTTGCGGCCATAGCGGTCGCTGTCGCGGTCGATTTCTTCGAGGCTGAAGGCGCCCGCGTTGAGCCACACCCGCAGCCGGTCGGTCGCGGCGCGGCCGAGCCGCGCTTCCTCGGCACAGCGCGGCGGGTGCGTTTCGGGGGTGTCGATGTCGGCGATGCGATATTTCTCGCCCGCGAACCAGAAGGTGTCGCCATCGACGACGCAGTTGCGCCCGCCGCCGCTGTGGCAAAAGCCGAACTGCGCCGAAAGCGCGTCGGGCTCTGTCGAGCGGATCGCAATATCGGCGAATGCCGTTGGTCCGTCGGGCGCAAGGTGCAGCGCCGCGAGCGTGCCGCAGAAGCCGCCGACTGCCACGACCGCCAGCCATTCGGCGAAACGAAGGCGGCGGCGACGCCGTCGCTGCCGCAGCCAGCGCGGCGGCGGATAGCGGGACGGGGAATAGCGGCGGGTCATGGCGCCGACCCTGCCAGCGCGGGATTAGCAAATGGCAAAGACTCGGCTCCACTCCGGCAACGGCCTCGCGCCGATCGTCACCGGCGCGGCGCCATTTTGACCGGCATCAATGCAGCGATGGGCCGCCCGCGCGATGACGGGCCTCGAAAGGAGCGACCCCGATGTCCCACCCCCTCTTGCAGGCGCCGGTCCTGATCTTCACCTTGATGACGATCGGCTTCATGCTCGTCCTCGGCCCGGTCGCCGCGATCGACATCATCCGAGCGCGCAAGGACTGACCACAGGCGCGGGGTTAGCTAGGGCGCGCCGCGCGGCTCGTCGTCGTCGACCCCGCCGGGGCCGAGCTCATCCTCTTCGTCGTCGTCGCTGCGCTCGCCGCGATAGGCGTCCATGTCGATGCGCCCCGAATGGTCCATCTGGCGCATATGGTCGACCAGATCCTGCGCATCGTCGGTCTGGTCGCGCGCGGGGGTCTTGTCCGAATCCTCGAGGCCGCGCGCGCGGCGCGCCTCGTCGGCGACGCTTTGCGCCTGCGCGGGGTCGTCGCGTTGCTCGCGGTTGATCGCCTCGGGCGCCTCCGGGTTGCGGGGATCGTCGGTCATCGGGGGGCTCCTTTCTTTGCCCCCTCAACGCGCCGCCGCGCCGCCGGTTGCTCAGGCCGCGTCGGCCAGCACCTTGCGCTCGATCACCCGGATGAAGACCTCGGGGTCCTGCGCCCCCGGCACCAGCATCCGCCCGTCCAGAATGAAGGCCGGAACGCCGGTGATATTCTGGTCGGCCCACCAGGCTTCTTCGACACGCACCATCTCGGCATAATCGTCGCTCGCCAGAATCGCGGCGGCGCGCGCGCCGTCGAGCCCGGCCGATGCCGCGACTTCGGCGAGCACGCCATGGTCGCTCACATCGCGATTGTCGGTGAAATGCGCGCGGAACAGCGCGAGCTTGAGCGCGGTCTGCACCCCCGTCGCCGCGGCCTGTTCGGGCTCCTCGAGCGCCCCCGCCCAGCTCAGCAGCCGGTGCGCGTCGAAGCTGTTGCGCATGCGAAAGCCGGGGCCGCGGTTGAAGGTGAAGCCGAGCTCGGCCGCGATCGCCGCCATCTTGCCGCTGTTCGCGCGCGACTGCTCGGCGCTGATGCCATATTTGCGCTGCACATGGGCCGCCGCATCCTCGCCCTCGGGCGGCATGTCGGGGTTGAGTTCGAACGGATGCCATTGCACCCGGAAATCGAGCCGGCCGGCGAAATGCGCCATCACCGCCTGAAAGCGCAGCCAGCCGATGATGCACCACGGACACATCACGTCGGACACGATATCGACCGAAAGGCGCGGCGTGGCAGGGTCGCTCATCTCAAACTCCTCGCGCGCCGCGGCCTTCCGGGCGCGCTCAATCGGGCGGCGAACGGCGATCCTTGCCCGACCGCCGGTCGCCCTTGCGGCGCTCCGGTCCGCTATAGTTCGGATCGTCGGCCACCCGCCGGTCCTTCTTGCGCCGGTCGGCGTCGCGCTTGTCCTGGTCCATCGGCATCGTCGTTCCTCCCCACTCAAAGGGAATATGAGATCCGACCCGATACACAATAGCTCACACTATTGCGTAAATGACAAGTCGCCGCCGGGACCGCCCCGTCACGCCGACTCGGCGCTCCCGGGCCCGGCGGGCCGCGACAACAGGCGCCAGCTGCCCGCCATCAGCAGCGTCGACAGCGCCTCGACGATCATCGCCTGCACGATCGCGCCATTGACCGGATCGCCGCTCGCAACGCCGACCAGCCGGCCGACGAGCGCGGTGCCATAGAGCGCCGCGGGCACGAGCAGCGCGCCGCGCCACCGCGGCATCAGCGCGCCGATCGCCGCGCCGCCCGCGGAGACGAGGAAAAAGGCCGACAGGTCGGCGCGCACCGTATTCGCCGCGCCGCCGTCGACCGCGATGCCGAACATGTCGGTGAAGGTCGCGGGATCGAGGATGCCCCGCACGCCCAAAATGAAGAAGAAGGCCGCCCACAACAGGACGACGCCGCGCAATACCCAGTGAACCATCTTCGCTCTCCCCTGATTGCGCGCAGGCTGCGCGATCCGCGGGAAAGTTTCAATCTATTCCGCTGCGAAGGTTTCCTCGATCCAGCCGCCGCCGAGCACCCGGCTTCCGTCCGCCGCATCGTAAAGCACCGCCGCCTGCCCCGGCGCGACGCCATATTCGGGGGCCGCGAAGACCAGCCGGTCGCCCGTCATATGCGCGGGCACGGGCTTTGCCATGCTGCGCACCTTCGCGAGCACCGGGCGCCCCTCGACCTCGGCGAGCCAGTTCGCCTCGCCGAGCCGCGCGCCCGAAACGGCAAGCGCGCGCCGCGGCCCGACGATCACCTGCTTCGCCGCGGCGTCGAGCCGCACGACATAGAGCGGCTCGGCCTGCCCGCCGATATCGATTCCGCGCCGCTGCCCGACCGTATAATGGATCAGCCCCTTGTGCGCGCCGAGCAGCGTCCCGTCGACATGGACGATTTCGCCCTTGTCGTCGGCGTCGGGCCGCAGCTTGCGGACGAGACCGGCATAATCGCCGTCGGGAACGAAACAGATGTCCTGGCTGTCGGGCTTGCCCGCGACGCCGAGGCCCAGCTCGCGCGCGATCTCGCGCACCACGCTCTTTTCGAGCCCGCCGAGCGGAAAGCGCAGATAGTCGAGCTGCGCCTGCGTCGTCGCAAAGAGGAAATAGCTCTGGTCGCGCGCCGGATCGACCGCGCGGTGCAGCTCGGCGCCCGCGGGCCCCATCACCCGCCGCACATAATGGCCCGTCGCCAGGCAATCGGCGCCCAGATCGCGCGCGAGGTCGAACAGGTCGGTGAACTTCACCCCCATGTTGCAACGCACGCAGGGGATCGGCGTCCGGCCGGCGAGATATTCGTCGGCGAACTGGTCGATCACCGTGTCGCGGAAGCGGCTTTCATGGTCATGGACGTGATGCGCAAAGCCCAGCCGGTCGGCGACCGCGCGCGCGTCGCGAATATCCTGCCCGGCGCAGCAGGCGCCGACGCGCTTCGCCTTCGCGCCATGGTCATAAAGCTGGAGCGTGACCCCGATCACTTCGGCGCCCGAGCGCGCGGCGAGCGCGGCGACGACGCTCGAATCGACGCCGCCCGACATGGCGACGACGATTCGCCGGGCGTTCATCGGCCCGGCGAGCTGAAAATCGCCGAGTCGCGCGGGGGCAAGGGTGGTGGTCATCACGGGCGCCATCTAGGGGCGATGTTGCAAAAAAGCCAGCTTTTCGGCGCTGCGCGTCAAAATATTGACGGCGATTAAGCTTCGCTAACAGGTGCTGAAACCGGCATTTACGGGACTTTAGGCGGTTCGCGATAGAGCGATGCTCATGAACCTTGCAGCCTCCGATTTCCCGCAACCCGCCGGCACCGCGAGCCTGTCGAAGCCCGGCTTCGACATCATATTGGCGGTGTCGGGCGCGCGTCAGGCGGCGCTGCCGACGGCGTGCCTTCTCCGCGCGCGGGCGCAGCGCGCATCGCAGGCGGCAAGGCTTCATGCACGCTGCAGGACTCTGGGCGGACATGCGGGTGGGGCCCGTTCCGTCGACCAGGGGCCGGCGCGCTTCCTCGATCTGTCCGATCGCGGGGGCATGCTGCCCGAAACCGTGAACAGCCCGTTTACCAGAGGGTTTCAGCCGATGTTGAATCCCTCGCGAATAGGCAGGTGGCTGTCGGTCGAACCGATCCCCCCCGTTGAAGACTTTATGGAATGATTATGATCGAGAACCAGAAAATCCGCCCCGCCCAGGTCATCGGTCCGCTCGGCGAACCGCTGACGCTGGACTCGCTGCCGCCGCCCAACACGACGCGCTGGGTCGTGCGCCGCAAGGCCGAGGTCGTCGCCGCGGTCAACGGCGGCCTGCTCACCGTAGACGAGGCGTGCGAGCGCTACGGGCTCAGCCTCGAGGAATTCGCAAGCTGGCAGCGGTCGATCGACCGCAGCGGGATGCCGGGCCTGCGCGTCACGCGCATCCAGCATTATCGCGACCTCTACGAGCGCCAGCAGCGTTTCTGAGCCGCGCTCCGATCGGAAGGGAAGAGGGCGCTTCGGCGCCTTCTTTTTTGCCCGCCGTCGCCGCCGCGGACGCGGCACAACGGAATAACCCGCGGTTTCCCGCAGTTTGACGATTTTGTTGCAACCCACGGGTTCACCCGGCGTTAAGGCCGGGCGTAATCAAGGAGACATTCACATGCGCAAGATCATCATCTCGCTTTCCGCCGCTTCGGCGCTCGCGCTGGGAGCCTGCCAGAGCCCGCAGGCCGACAAGGTCGAGGACCAGGCCGAGACGCAGGCCGACGCCATCGACGATCAGGCCGATGCCATGCCCGAAGGCCCGGCGCAGGACGCCATGGAAGAAAAGGCCGACAAGGTCGAGGAAATGGGCGAAGAAAAGGCCAATCAGATGGACGACAGCGGCGAAATCGCCCCGTCCGAGAGCGGCACCGGCGACACCCAGACCGCGCCTGCGGATCAGACCAAGCAATAAGCCTCTCTTCGCACGAAGACGGCAAAGGGTGTCGGCGGCCATGCCCCGGCGCCCTTTTTCATTGGTGCGGGAGGGCGACGTCCGCTTTGCGGGTAGGGAGCGGACATCCTCCCCGTGCCGGGGAGGACCCTTATGACCGCAATCGGTCGAAAGCCGCCCTAAACCCCGCCCTCCAGCGCCCGGAACACATCCTGCACCCCACGCGCGTCGCGGTCCTGCCGCAGCGCTTCGACCCCCGCCGCGACGTCGAGCCGATATTCGGCGACGCCCGCCGATTCCTGCATCCAGCGCGCGGCGAGCGCGCGCACCAGCCGGGCGGCGGCGCGATTTTCGGACAGGATATGGACGTCGAGCTCGGCCAGTCCTTCGGCGCGGCACTGGATCAGCAGCGCCGCGCTCATCATCCGCGCGAGGCCCTGGCCGTGATAGGCGTCGACCACTGCGACCGAATATTCGCCGATCGGCCCGTCGGGACGGTGCCGCACCGCGCGCACCGCGCCGATCACCGGCCGCCCTTCGCATTCGGTGCAGATCGCGCCCCAGGCGATATGGTCGTGGCCGTCGACGTCGGCGAGCCGCTCGACGACATGATCGGGCGGCATCGGGGCGGGCGAGAAAAAGCGCAGATAGCGCGATTCGGCCGACAGCCTCGCGATCGCGGCGCGCAGCAGCGGTTCGTCCTTCCGGGTGATCGCCCGCAGGCAGACGGCGGTGCCGTCGTGGAGCATGCTATGCACTTCGATGCCGCTGAGCGGCGGAGCCGCCTTCGTCGCCATGCCCTGCCTCCGGCCGCTGCTGGGCGGCCACGATAGGTGCGTTTCGACAAGCGGACAAGCCGCGACGCGGCGCGGCCGGCGTTCGCGTGCGGGGGGTCGCCAAACCCCACCGTGTCTGGCTATACGCGCTCCATGACCAGCCTTTCATCCACCGAAGCCGCGGCGATCGAGCGCGCGGGCGATGCGCCGATGCTCGCGCAGGTCGAGGCGTGGGCGGCGGTAAACAGCGGCACGGGCAATCTCGCCGGCCTCAAAACCGTCGCCGGCCTGCTCGCCGACGCCTATTCGGCGCTGCCCGGCGATCTTCGCCTCGTCGCCCCCGATCCGGTCGAAAGCGTCGATGCCGCAGGTCGGGTCCAGACGATCGAGCGCGGCGCGCACCTTCACCTCAGCGTCCGGCCCGACGCGCCGGTGCAACTGCTGCTCACCGGCCATATGGACACGGTGTTCGCCGCCGATCACCCGTTCCAGTCGCTCACCTGGCTCGAAGAGGGCGTGCTGAACGGCCCCGGCACCGCCGACATGAAGGGCGGGCTCGCGGTGATCCTTGCGGCATTGTCGGCGCTCGAATCCTCGCCGCTCGCGCCGCGTATCGGCTATGACGTGATGATCAACAGCGACGAGGAAACGGGCAGCCACGCCTCGGCGGGGCTGATCGCGCGGCTCGCGAAGGGCAAGACCGCGGCGCTGACCTACGAACCCGCGCTCCCCGACGGCACGCTCGCGGGCGCGCGGCCCGGCAGCGGCAATTACTCGGTTCTCGTCCACGGCCGCTCGGCGCACGCCGGGCGCAACCCCGAAGAGGGGCGCAATGCGCTCGTCGCCGCGGCCGACCTCGCGCTGCGCCTCGCTGCGCTCAAGGCGCCCGACCTCAAGGTCAACCCCGCAAAGATCGACGGCGGCGGCCCGAACAATGTCGTCCCCGACCAGGCGATTCTGCGCGTCAACATGCGCCCCGCGACCCCCGAAGCCGCGACGGCGGCCGAGGCGGCGCTGAACGCCGCAATCGCCGCGATCGAGCGCGAGCATGGCGTGCATTGCCACCTCCACGGCGGCTTCAACCGCCCGCCCAAGCCGCTCGACGCACCGGCGACGCGGCTGTTCGAGCTGGTGCGCGATTGCGGCACCGCGCTCGGCATCGACATCGCGTGGAAAGCGACCGGCGGCGTGTGCGACGGCAATAATATCGCGGCGTGCGGCGTGCCCGTCGTCGACACGATGGGACCGCGCGGCGGCGCCATCCATTCGCCGGACGAATTTCTGATCACGGGCAGCCTGCCCGAACGCGCGCGGCTGTCGACCTTGACACTTTTACGTTTAGCGGAACGGGGGACTGTGTGAGCTATGTGATCCGGGCGGCAAAGCCGGGCGATCTCCAGAGCATTTACGAAATGGCGAAGCTGACGGGAGGGGGCTTCACCAACCTGCCCCCCGACAAAAAGGCGCTTGGCGCCAAGCTCGAACGCGCCGAGGCGAGCTTTGCGTCGGACAGGGAATATCCCGCCGACGAGCTTTATCTGATGGTGCTCGCCGACAGCGAGACCGACGAGGTGCGCGGCACCTGCCAGATTTTCGGGCAGGTCGGCCAACGCTGGCCCTTCTATAGCTATCGCATCGGCACCGACAGCAAGCATAGCGAGCAATTGGGCCGCACCTTTCACGCGCAGATACTGATGCTCAGCAACGACCTCAACGGCGCGAGCGAGGTCGGCGGGCTGTTCCTCCACCCCGCGGCGCGTGCCGGCGGGCTCGGCCTCTTGCTCGCGCGGTCGCGCTATCTGTTCATCGCCCGCCACCGCGCGCGCTTTGCCGACCGCATCCTCGCCGAGCTGCGCGGGGTGATCGACGAAGCGGGCGGCTCGCCCTTCTGGGACGGGGTTGCGGGCAAATTTTTCGGCATGAGCTTTCAGGAAGCCGACCAGTTCAACGCGGTGCACGGCAACCAGTTCATCGCCGACCTGATGCCCAAGCATCCGGTCTATGTCGCGATGCTGCCCGAAAGCGCGCGCAGCGTCATCGGCGTCCCGCACCCCAGCGGCCGCGCGGCGATGCGGATGCTCGAGAATGAGGGCTTTGCGTTCGAAAATTATATCGACATCTTCGACGGCGGCCCGACGATGACCGCGCGCACCGACCAGGTCGCGAGCATTCGCGATGCGCGGCACGTCGAGCTGACCGGGATCGCCGAGGAGGGCGAGGACGCGCTGATCGCCACCGGGCGGCTCGACGGCTTCCGCTGCTGCTTCGGCAAGGTCGGCGCGGGCGGCACGATCGACGCCAGGAGCGCCGACCTGCTCGGCGTCGCGCGCGGCGACGAGATCAGCTGGATCGGGCGGTAGGACGGAAGAAAGCCCCTCCTCTTCAGAGGAGGGGTTTGGGGTGGTGGACGCCGGTGAAGGAGCACCACCCCGCTGCGACTAGCGAGCAAGCTCGCAAGTCTCGCTGCCCCTCCTCTGAAGAGGAGGGGGAAATTATGGGACAGAATATATGCTCACCGAAATCAATTTCGACGGGATCATCGGCCCGACGCACAATTATGCGGGGCTCAGCCGCGGCAATATCGCCTCGTCGAGCCACGCCGGCGACGTGTCGCAGCCGCGCGCCGCGGCGCTGCAGGGCATCGACAAGATGCGGCACAATCTAGCGCTCGGGCTCGCGCAGGGCTTCTTCATGCCGCTCGACCGCCCCGATGCGGCGTGGCTCGCCGCACTCGGCACGACGCTCGACGCCGCCGAGCCGCATCTGCGTGCGCAGGCCTGGTCGGCCTCGTCGATGTGGGCGGCCAACGCCGCGACCGTCTCGCCCGCGCCCGACAGCGCCGACGGCAAATGCCATCTGACCGTCGCCAACCTGATGACGATGCCGCACCGCAGCCACGAATGGCAGGGCACGCTCGCACAGCTGAGGCTCGCCTTTGCCCATCCCGCCTTCGCGGTGCACGGCCCCGTCCCCGCCCCCTTCGGCGACGAAGGCGCGGCGAACCATATGCGGCTGTGCGCCGGGCACGGCGCGCCGGGGGTCGAAATCTTCGTCTATGGCGTTGGCGGCGGCCGCTTCCCGGCGCGCCAGCATCTCGACGCGTCAAAGGCGATCGCGCGCCATCACCGGCTCGACCCGGCAAAGACGCTGTTCATCCGCCAGTCGGACACCGCGATTCAGGGCGGCGCCTTTCACAATGATGTTGTCGCGGTCGCGAACGAGCGCGTGCTGTTCACGCACGAAACCGCGTTCGAGGACCGCGAAGGCGCGCACGCACAGATCCGCGCCGCCTTTCCCGAGGTCGAGATCGTCGAAGTGCCCGCGAGCGCGGTGAGCCTGCCGGACGCGATCAAGTCCTATCTGTTCAACGCGCAGCTCGTCAGCCTGCCCGATGGCGCCGGCATGGGGCTCGTCGTGCCGACCGAAGCGCGCGAAACGCAAAGCGTGTGGAACTGGCTGGAGGCGCATGTCGCGGGCAACGGCCCGATCCGCCGGCTGTTTCCGGTCGACGTGCGCCAGTCGATGGCGAACGGCGGCGGCCCCGCCTGCCTGCGGCTGCGCGTCGTCGCCGATCCCGCGACGATCGACCCGCGCTTCATCGCCGACGCGGACAAGCTCGATGCGATCGCCGATGTGGTTGCAAGGCACTGGCCCGAAGCCATCGCCCCCGGCGACCTCGCCTCCCCTGCCCTGGCCGCCGACGTCCGCCGCGCCCGCACTGCGCTGCTCGCGGCGCTGGACCTGAGCGAGCTGGGCTAGAGTGTTTTCAAGTCAGGTGGAATCACCTGACGACTTGGAAAACACGGTAAAACAAGACTCTAGGCATCCCGACGGCAGGTAAACAGGCTGGCGGCAGATTCGGCGTGGGGAATGGGCATCTTTTGGTGCGAGTAGGCGCGCGCAGAGGGCGTTGGTCGAAACCGATGGATCGGGATTTCTTGTTTCGCGCGAAGACGCGAAGACGCGAAGATGTCGTGCTTGCCGGGAAGCGGCTTTTCTCCTTTCGCGTTGCGGTGGGCGCGGCGATGAAGGAAAAGGCGGCCTTGCGGCCGCGAACCGGCCCCTTCGCGTCTTCGCGCCAAATAAATCTCGCCGGCACTCGCAGCACAGCGCGTTGCTCGCCTACTGCGCCGCCTTCGCATCCCTCCGCCGTTCTCTTCCTTCAATCCTGCGGCTGCTTTCGCCCGAAACCCGCCATTCCTCGCTCGGTTGGCAAACGCTCGTCGCCGAAACGGCACGGTCTCCCGGCCCCGCCGCCCGCGCGCCTCACTCCCCGGCCAGCAGCCGGGCCTCCGCCAACGCCGGATAGGTCGCGGGCAGGTCCGCGACCCGTTGCAGCGCCGACAGGCACCGCCTCGCTTCGTCCCGCCCCGCCCCCGCGTCGCCGCGCGCCAGCGCTATCCGCGCAGCGACGCAGTGCAGCCGCGCCCGCCAGGGATGGCTCGCCGGCACGCCGCTGCGATCCATCGCCGCCGCCGCCCGGCCGGCCTCCGCGTCGGCACCCGCCGTGTCGCCCAGCGCCGCCAGCGTCCGCGCCCGGCGCATGTGAAAGCGCACCGCGCGCCCGTCGCGGCGATACAGCACCCGTGCCCCCGTCTGCCGCGCCTCCTTGAGCAGCGCCGTCGCGCGCGCCGCATCGCCCGCCTGCGCTTCGGCCAGCGCGAGCAGCGTCATCGCGTCGAGCGTGCGCAGATGGTCGCCGCCGAGCGCGGCGCGGTAGCGCTGGAGGATCGGGCGCAGGCGATCGCGCGCGCCTTGCGGGTCGCCGCTATCGAGCGCCGCGAGCGCGCGCCCATAATCCGGCGCGAGCGCATCGACCGCATCGACACCGCGCGCCGCCGCGAACCGCGCCTCGGCGCGCGCGAAATGCCGCTCGGCGGCCGCAAAATCGCCGATCGAGGCCAGATAGCTGCCATAGTCGGCGTGCGCCCAGCCGGTCAGCGAGGGTCGCTCGCCGCCCATCGCCTCGCGCAGTGCCAGGTTGCGGCGAAAGGCCGCATCGGCGCGGGCGAAATGGCCGAGCTTTGCCTGCGCACGGCCCGCAAACCATTGCAGATCGGCACGCTCGCCGGGGGTCAGCCGCGCCCCCTGCGCCGCGGCGGCATCGAGCAGCGCGGCACCGCGCCGATAGTCGCCGATATCGACGAGCAGTTTCGCTTCGGCGAGCTGTGCAACCGCGACGGTGCGGGCATCGCTTCCCTGCGCGCCCCGCACCGCCCGCGCGCACGTCGTTTCGGCAAGCCGCGTGTCGCCCGCGCGGCGCAAATTGCTGCACAGCGCGATATCAATCGGCGTGGTCTTCGCCGCGCTCGCGCCGTGGAGCCGCTCCGCGACCGCGCGCGCGCGATGGAGGTGAAGCACCGCAGCCTCATAATCACCCCATCCGGCATAGGCGCTGGCGATCATCCGGTGAACCGTCACTCGGGTCGCCGGATCGTCGCGCAATTCGGTGTTCATCGTCGCCGCCGCGCGTGCGACCGCGGCGCGCAGCGAAGGGCCGTCCCGTCCCTGCGCGGCCAGCTCGCCCGGAGCGAACAGGTCCGATGACAGAAAGGCGACCAGCGCCTCCTTCTCGCGTGCCTCCTCCGCCGCCCGCGCGCGCGCCGCCTGCGCCGCAAACAGCGCCGCCACCGCGAGCGCTACGCAGATCGCAAGCCCGGCGAAAGCCAGCGTTGTCGCGGTGCGCCGCCGGTCGCCGACCAGCGCCTGCCGCCACCGCGACCCTGCGCCGCCCGCCATCGTCACGCCGCCCCGCTCGGCCGGTCCCTTGAGCCGATAGCCGCTGCCATAGACCGCCTCGATCCGTGCGCCCTCGGCGCCGAGCGCCTGCCGCAGCCGGCCGATCGCCTTGGTCAGCGAGTTTTCGTGAACGATCCGCCCCGGCCATCCCGCGGCGAGCAGCGCGTCGCGCCCGAGCGCCCGCCCATCCGCTGCGAGCAGCGCCGCGAGCAGCGCGCGGCACGGCCGGTCGAGCTCGACCGCACGCCCAGCGACCGTCAGCCGCCCCGTCGTCGCATCGAAGCCGGCATCTTCGATGCGCCAATGGCCGCCCTCGCTATCGTCCTCCCCGCCCGTCGCCATCGGCCTAAGGCGCCGAGGCCGCGGGCGCGAGGTCGGGAAGGATGAAGGCGTAAAGTCCCTCGGGCGTCACCGCGACCCCCTGCCCCCCGCTTTCGGCGAGCAGGTCGCGCTGCGCTTTCGACGGCAGGATAGTGTAGAGATAAAAGGGCGTCACGTCGCCGCGCGCCCGCATCGCCCTGACCAGTTCGATCCCCGCGAGCGGCTCGCCATTCCGCCCCATGTCCGAAATCACCGCGTCATATTTATACATGGCGAGCAGCTTCAGCGCATCGGCGCTCGATGTCACGTCATAAACAGCGACCTTGTGCCCAAGCAGAAAGTCCCGCTCGCTCCTGTTATTCTCCGGATGGTCGTCGACCCACAGCACGCGCCCCGTCACATCGGCGGGTTCGCCGATCTTCAGCCCCTCGTCGCGATCGGCGGCGGCGCCGTCGCCGCGGCTCCAGACGAGCGCCAGCGCCGCCGCGAGCGCGAACAGCAGCACCAGCCCCGCCGCGCGCGGCAGCCAACGACCGCGCGCCGCGACCGGCTCCGCTGACGGAGCAGCAGGCACGGCCACCGCCGCCGCGCCGGCGTTCAGCCGGTATCCGACGCCGTAAACCGCCTCGATCCGCTTGCCGTCCTCGCCCAGCGTCCGGCGCAGCCGCGCGATCGCCTTGGCGAGCGAATTTTCATGGACGATCCGCCCCGGCCAGCCCGCTTCGAGCAGCCGGTCCTTGTCGACCGCCTTGCCGACGTTCGACATCAACGCCAACAGGATGGCGAGCGCGCTGCGGTCGAGTTCGACGGGTTCGCCTCCGACGCGGACGGCGCCCGCGGTCTCGTCATATTCGAACGCCCCAAAGCGCCACTGGCCGCGATCCGGCATCCGTCCCCCCAATGCCACCCAACAGCGGGACGGACGCGCGAACGAGTGACGACTCCTCCGCGCGGCGACCCGGCGCGCATTTTTGCGGCGTGGCGGCCAAGCGTCAACGTCGAAGATCGCCCGAAACGGGCCGGGCCGCGCCAGAAATTACTGGCGCGGCCCAATATTTGCTTGGGGCAGAGACCGGGGCGGAGGGCGGCCCCGGCCCCTGCGGCTCAGAAATTCACCCGCGCGGTCAGGCGGATGTCGCGCCCGGCAAGCGGCGCATAATCCTTGAGGAAGCTCGCGTGCCGCCGCGCGTCGACGTCGAAGATATTGTTCGCCGACAGTGCAAAGCTCAGCGGGCGGTCGGTGCCCCACGGCCGGAAATTGATCTCGGCATTGACCATCGTATAGCCCTTCGTCGGCGTCTCGAAGGTCGAAATGCGATCTTGGTCGTCGACCCATTCGACCTCGCCGCGCACGTCGATCTTGGGCGAATTGACGCCGAGACCGCCGAGCAGGCGCAGCGGCGGGATGCGCGGCGCCGGGCCGACGTCGACGATCCGCGCGTGCGTATAGTCGGCGAGCCCGTCGGCGACGATCTCGGCATCGCCCAGCTTCGCGAGCGTCAGCGACCCCTGCACCTCGAAGCCGTAATAGCGCGCGTCGGCCTGGCTGAACTGATAGACGGGCAGCCCGTCCTCGATCTCGCCGGTCCGGTCGTCATAGATGAAGTTCGAGAACCAGCTATGATAGGCCGAGGCTTCGAAGGTATAGCCCGTCCCCTGCCCGCGCAGCACCGCTTCGACGCTCCACGCGGTTTCGAGGTCGAAATCGGGATTGCCGATCTCGAACGCCTCGGTCCCCGCGTGCGGCCCGTTGGCGAACAGCTCCTCGGCCGCCGGCGCGCGCTCGGTCCGCGACACATTGACGCCAAAACGCCAGTCGTCCGCAAAACGGTACGACGCGCCCAGCGAGCCCGAGAAGGAATCGAAGCTGCGGTCGCCGGCGAAAAATTGCGGCTGGCCGGGCAGCGGCTTGGCGCTCAGGCTCGTATGCTCGAACCGCGCGCCCGCTTCGAGCTTCAGCCGGTCGAAATCGAGCTGCTGCAACGTGAACAGCCCCCATTGCCCGGTGCTGTTCTTGGGCAGAAAGGCTTCCTCGCCGACCACGTTGAAATCGCGGGTATAGAATTGCGCACCGGTCGCGCCCGACCACAGGCCGCGCCTGGCCTGGGTGAACTCCAGCCGGCCTTCCATTCCCTTGTTATAGAAGGTGGTGCCGACCTCGCCATTCTCTTCCAGCTCCGAATGCTGATAGTCGGCATAGCCGAAGCGCAGCTTGATCTTGTCGATCAGGCTGCCGTTCGCATTCACCTCGGCGCGCGCGTCGATGCGGTCCTGCGACAGGCTCAGCCGCGGCGCCTCCTGCTCCTGCCCCGGCTCGGTCGCAAAGCGGATCGGCACGCCATAGAGGCTGTCATAATGGCTGTAGGCGATGCCCAGGCTGCCGCCCTCGCCGATATAGGCGATGCCCGCGCCCGCGGTCCACGTCTCCGCGGCGCTGTTGGGCAGCTTGCCGCGCACCGCGGCGTTGGCGGCGAAGTCGACCGGCTCCTCTTCGTCGGGATCGACAGGCAGCGCCGCCGATTCGAGCGCCTGCGCGCGCAGTTCGGGGGTCAGCGCATAGCCGCCGATCCGCATGTCGTCGGACTTCATATAGCTGCCGTCGGCATGGACGACGAGATGCCCGGTCAGCGGCACGTCGACCGCGCCCGCGACCGAGCGCTCCTTCGCCGCGCTGCCATAGGTGGCGATCGCGCCGACATGCACCGGCTCGCCCGGCACTTCGGTCGGGATGCGCTTGTCGAGCACGTTGACGACGCCACCGATTGCAGCCGAGCCATAAAGCAGCGACTGCGGCCCGCGCAGCACCTCGATGCGGTCGGCGAGCAGCGGGTTGACCACCGTCGCATGGTCGGCCGAGGTGTTCGACACGTCGATCGAGCCGATGCCGTCGGTCAGCACGCGCACGCGCTCGCCCTGCAGCCCGCGCAGCACCGGGCGCGACGCGCTCGGCCCGAACGAGGTCGCCGACACGCCCGGCGTGCGCGCCAGCGTCTCGCCGATCGAGGGGCGCAGCTTCTGCGTCAGGTCGGCGCCTTCGAGCACCGCGACCCCCGACAGCATGTCCTGCCGCGCGGTCGGCAGCACGCCGGTCACCACGATGTCGCGGCTCGGCTCGTCGTGATAGGCATCGGCCTGATCCGTGGTTCCGTCCGCGGCGGCGGTGTCCTGGGCGTGGGAGAGAGTGGCAGCGCCCGTCATCGCGATCATCGCGCAGCCGGCCCGCAGAAGGATCATCCGCATGAATGCTTCCCCTAATATGTTATGATATAAAAATGTGTCCGCCCGTCGCGGCAGCACGAAAGGCGAGGGTCCGGCTACGCCTTTCGTCCATATGTTACAACATCACATTTTTCGTTTCGACGCCGTTCCGCCTCGCTTCGTCGCAGGACCCGCCCGGAAAGCCGCGCAAATGCGCCCGAAAACGCGACGCCGCATTTTTCGCTTTCCTACAACAATCCTATTTGGTTCTTTTATTGAGTTTCAACGAACCGAAAGCGAATCAGCCATGCCGCAAGATATCCTGCCGCCGCTCACCGGCACCGCCCCCTCCGCCCCCGATTCCCCCGGCGAAGAGCCCTTCGTCGCCGACCCCGACGACCTGCCGCCCGAGCTTGCCTTCGATCCCGTGCCGCAACAGACGAAGCGCTGGGCGGGGATCATCCCGCACAAGCAACGCCTCTTCGTCGCGCATCTCGCCGCGACGGGGTCGGTGACGATGGCGGCAAAGGCCTCGGCGCTCTATCAGCTGCGCAAGCGCGAGGGCGCCGCCGGCTTCTCGCCGCCGCGTGAACCGCGCGGTCGAAACGTGGCCCGTGGGTCCTTCGGGATCGATAAGCGAGAGCCGTACTGCCCGCGCCAGCCTCTTCAACCATATCCGTCCCCGCATGACAGTTGAGTTGCGGCCCGGGCCAAGCCGCCTTGTGCGGTCCCGTGAGCTGGAAAGCAGTCATTGGGCCTGCCCGGCGGCCCGCACTTTACGCCTTGCGCCGGGATATGTTTGCGCTACCAACGCCGGAACGATTGTCGAGGAGAGGACCCGTATGACCGCCAGCTTCGATCGCCGCACCCTTCTCGCCGGCGGCCTCGCCGCCTCGGCCGCAACCCTCGCGCCGCTTGGCCAGGCCTTTGCACAGAACCGGCGCCGCGCGTCCGCCAACGACAAGGTCCAAGTGGGTCTGATCGGCTGCAAGGGGATGGGCTGGGCGAACCTCATGGCGATGAGCAAGGGCGCCGACGTCGCCCCCGTCGCCCTCTGCGACGTGGACGCCACGGTCCTGACCGGTCGCGGCAGCGAGCTGCAGAAGGCCTCCGGCCGCGCGCCGCGGCTTTACGACGACTATCGCCGCATGCTCGACGACAAGTCGGTGGATGCAGTGATCGTCGCCACGCCCGACCACTGGCACGCGCTCCAACTCACCGACGCCATGTCGGCGGGCAAGGACGCCTATTGCGAAAAGCCGCTCGGCAACTCGATCGCCGAATGCCGCGCCATGGTCGCTGCCAAGCAGCGCCACAACCGCGTGGTCCAGGTCGGCCAGTGGCAGCGCAGCAACCAGCATTGGGCCGATGCCGTCGCCCATGTCCATTCGGGCGGCATCGGCCGCGTGCGCAAGGTCAAGGCCTGGGCCTATCAGGGATGGATGAAGAACGTCCCGCCCCAGCCCGACCAGGCGCCGCCTCCCGGCGTGGATTACGACCGCTGGCTCGGCCCGGCGCCATTGCGTCCGTTCAACCCGAACCGCTTCCACTTCACCTGGCGCTGGTACTGGAACTATGCCGGCGGCCTGATGACCGACTGGGGCGTCCACCTGATGGACATCGCCCTGCTCGGCATGAAGGCTGAGGCACCGAATTCCGTCAGCTCGCTCGGCGGCCCCTATGCCTATCCGGATTCGGCCATGGAAACGCCGGACACCCAGACCGCCATTTTCGACTTTGGCAATTATTCGGTGGAATGGGAGCATGCGGTCGGCATCAGCCACGGCCCCTTCGGCGGCGGCGACCATGGCGTGGCCTTTGTGGGCGAGACCGGCACGCTGGTGGTGGACCGCGGCAAATGGTGGGTCTCGCCCGAGATGAGCGACGGCAAGGCGCTAACTCCGGAAATTCCCGTCACCAATGCCGTGGACAACGGGCTCGACCGGCACACGGCGGACTTCATCGCCTGCGTGAAGGATCGCGCACGCACGCCCGCTTGTCCCATCGAGTCGGCCGCCAATACCGCCATCGTCTGTCAGATGGGCAACGTCGCCTGGCGCACCGGACGCAAGGTCCATTGGGATGCCGTTGCGGGCCAGTTCAAGGATGACGCCGAAGCCAACGCCCTGATCACACCCCGCTACCGCGCTCCTTATCGCCTGCCGGCGTAAGCGGGGCCGGACACGGGCAGGGCGCGGGCCAGAGCCACCACCACGTCGCGCGCGCGGACCAGGAGGCCGGCGGTCTGCTTCTCCTCGCTCTTCACCGCAACGGAGCAACGGAGCAACGGAGCAACGGAGCACATGCCCGGCCGCTGCGCCGCCTCCCGGGGGGCGACCGGTCTTGGAGCGCGATACCGACGCTAAGCATCATCCCCCATCCGCAGCGCCGCGATAAACGCCTCCTGCGGGATGTTCACATTGCCATATTCGCGCATCCGCTTTTTGCCTTCTTTCTGCTTTTCCAGCAGCTTCTTCTTGCGGGTCGCGTCGCCGCCGTAGCATTTGGCGGTCACGTCCTTGCGCAGCGCGGCGATGGTTTCGCGGGCGATCACCTTGCCGCCGATCGCCGCCTGGATCGGGATCTTGAACATGTGGCGCGGGATCAGGTCTTTCAGCCGCTCGCACATGCCGCGGCCGCGGGCCTCGGCGCTCGCGCGGTGGACGATCATGGAGAGCGCGTCGACGGGCTCGTTGTTGACGAGGATGCTCATCTTGACCAGGTCGCCGGGGCGGTGGCCGATCTGGTGATAGTCGAACGACGCATAGCCGCGCGAAATGCTCTTCAGCCGATCATAGAAATCGAACACGACTTCGTTGAGGGGCAGCTCGTAGGTGATCTGCGCGCGGCCGCCGACATAGGTCAGGTTCTTCTGAATGCCGCGGCGGTCCTGGCACAGTTTCAGGATCGGCCCCAGATAATCATCGGGGACATAGATCACCGCCTCGATCCACGGCTCCTCGATCTCGTCGATGCGATTGGGGTCGGGCATGTCGGCGGGGTTGTGCAGTTCCATCTCGGTCGGGCCGCCCTCCTTCGACCGCGCGAGCTTCAGCTTATAGACCACCGACGGCGCGGTGGTGATCAGGTCGAGGTCATATTCGCGGGTCAGCCGCTCCTGAATGATCTCGAGGTGGAGGAGGCCCAGGAAGCCGCAGCGAAAGCCGAAACCCAGCGCGGCGCTCGTCTCCATCTCGAAGCTGAACGACGCGTCGTTCAGGCGCAGCTTGTGGATGCTTTCGCGCAGTTTCTCGAAATCATTGGCGTCGGTCGGGAACAGGCCGCAGAAGACGACCGGCTGCGCTTCCTTGAACCCCGGCAGCGGCGCCGCGGCGGGGCGCTTCGCGTCGGTCACCGTGTCGCCGACGCGCGCCTGCGCGACGTCCTTGATCTGCGCGGTGATGAAGCCGATCTCGCCCGGGCCGATCGCGGACAACTCCTGGCGCTTGGGCGTGAAACAGCCGACGCGGTCGATCAGATGGGTGGTGCCCGCCTGCATGAACTTGATCTGCTGGCCCTTTTTCAAGGTGCCGTCGATCACGCGGACCAGGATGACGACGCCCAGATAGGGGTCGTACCAGCTGTCGACGAGCATCGCGACGAGCGGCGCGGCGGCATCGCCCTTCGGCGGCGGGATTTTGGCGACGATGGCCTCGAGCGTCTCCTCGATGCCGATCCCCGACTTGGCGCTGGTCAGCACCGCATCGTCGGCGGGCAGGCCGATGATGTCCTCGATCTCGGCCTTCACCTTGTCGACGTCGGCGGCGGGCAGGTCGATCTTGTTGATGACGGGGACGATCTCATGGTCGTGCTCGATCGACTGATAGACGTTGGCGAGCGTCTGCGCCTCGACCCCCTGCGCCGCGTCGACGACGAGCAGCGCGCCCTCGCACGCGGCCAATGACCGCGACACTTCATAGGCGAAGTCGACGTGGCCCGGCGTGTCCATCAGGTTGAGCTGATAGGTCTCGCCGTCGTGCGCCTTGTAGGAAAGGCGCACCGTCTGCGCCTTGATCGTGATCCCGCGCTCTTTCTCGATGTCCATATTATCAAGGACTTGCGCCGACATCTCGCGCTCGGTCAGCCCCCCGGTGAACTGGATCAGCCGGTCGGCGAGCGTCGACTTGCCATGGTCGATGTGCGCAATGATGCTGAAGTTGCGGATATGCGAGAGAGGAGTCGTCATCGCGCGCCGTTAGCAGGCGAAAGCGCGGCTGTCAGCAAGGAGTGGGCGGCGCGGCCCGCGCGAGGCGATTTCGTCCAAAGTTCAGTAAAGTTCAGCCTTGTGACGCGTCCTTTCCCTGGTGGGGCCGCCGCACCGAAAGGCCGGCGGTGTCCGACGAATCAGTGAGCGAGCCGCCCGGTGCGGCGGCACGCGCAGGCGTTGCGACGGGAGGGCGGGATCGGACGAGTCAAAGAGCGATGGCGGCAATGCTGGCACAGCGGGATAATGTAGGAAAGCGATATTTTCGCGCGGAGACGCGGGGGGAGGCGAAGAAGAAGAAAAGAGGATCTCACGCAAAGGCGCAAAGGCACGAAGAGGCTTGCCCTGCAGCGGGAGCGACGCCACTGTGCCGCCGTCGAGAAGGGCAGATCGGGGCGAAAAGATTAATGGATATTGCCGGTTATCTGGAAGAGGTGCGTTCACAGTTCGAGAGCGGACACGCAACCGAGCATAGCTATCGCCCCGCCTTGTTCCGCCTGTTTCAGAGCATCGACCCGGCGATCACCGTGGTCAACGAACCGAAGCGCGGCGACGCGGGCATGGTCGACTTCCTGTTCGAGCGCGACGGCGTGCCCTTCGGCTGGGCCGAGGCGAAAGACATCGACAAGGACGTCATCCGACTGAAAGGCTATTCGGTCGAGCAGCGCAAACGCTATGAGGCGGCCTATCCCAACCTGATCTATACCAATGGCGTCGATTTCGAGTTCATCCGCGACGGCGCGCCGGTGCATTTCGTGTCGATCGCCGATTTCCTGTTGGGGTTGCAGCAGAACCCGGAGCGGTTCGAGGAACTGGAACGCCAGCTTCGCCTGTTTGCGGAAGCGAAGCCGATCAGCATCCGGTCGGCGGCAAAGCTGGCCGAGATGATGGCGGCGAAGGCGGCGATCATCAAGGACGAGATCGGTATCGCGCTGGCCGACGACCCCGACTATCGCAGCGGGCTGGGCGGCCAGTATCAAAGTTTCAAGGCCAATCTGCTGCCCGCGCTGACCCCCGACGAATTTGCCGACATTTATGCCGAGACGATCACCTACGGCATGTTCGCCGCGCGCTTTCACGACGACACGCCCGACACATTCAGCCGCGCCGAGGCGCTGGAGAAACTGCCCGCGTCGAACCCCTTTCTGAAAGGGTTGTTCGATTATATCGCCGGCCCGGCGCTGCCCAATCGCCTGCGTTATATTGTCGACGATCTGGCGCAGGTGCTGCGCGCGAGCGACCCGCATTCGCTGTTCAAGGATTTCGGCAAGTTCACCGCGCGCAACGACCCCTTCATCCATTTCTATGAAGACTTCCTCGCCGCCTATAACCCCAGGAAGCGCAAGAGCCGGGGGGTGTGGTACACGCCCGAACCCGTCGTCGATTTCATCGTCCGCGCGGTCGACGATGTGCTGAAGAGCGAGTTCGGCCTGCCCGACGGGCTGGCCGACACCAGCAAGGTGACGGTCGACTGGGACACCGGGCAGGACGACCCCAAGACGGGCAAGGCGCGCACGATCAGGAAGGATGTTCACAAGGTCCAGATATTGGACCCGGCGACGGGCACGGGCACCTTTCTGGCGAAGGCGGTGCAGCTGATTTCGGACCGGGTGAAGGCGCGCGCGCCGGGCAAATGGTCATCCTATGTCGAACAGGATCTGCTGCCGCGACTGCATGGTTTCGAGCTGCTGATGGCGAGTTATGCCATGTGCCACATGAAGCTGGACATGATGCTGACCGAGACGGGATACAAGCCGAGCGCAAAGCCGCCGCGCCTGTCGGTGTGGCTGACCAACGCGCTGGAACCCGCCGAGCGCGAGGTGAAGGACCTGTTCTTTCAGCCGCTCGCCGAGGAAGCACGCGGGGCGAGCGAGGTCAAGCGGCAGACGCCGATCATGTGCGTCATCGGCAATCCGCCTTATTCTGGGCACTCATCCAATAAAGGCGATTGGATCGAGAGCTTGATGGCCGACTACAAGGTCAGCCCGGAACTCAAGCGCCCCGCGCAAGCCAAATGGCTTTCCGACGACTATGTGAAGTTCATTCGTTTCGGCGAGCATATGATCGAACGGAACGGCAAGGGCGTGTTGGCCTTCATCACCAACCACGGCTACCTCGACAATCCCACGTTCCTCGACATGCGGGACCACCTGCGGAAGACGTTCGACCGCATCTATGTTCTGGATCTGCACGGCAATGCCAAGAAAAAAGAAGTTGCTCCGGACGGCTCTCCGGACAAAAATGTCTTTGATATTCAACAAGGTGTTGCTATATTCATAGCAATTAGGCTCGGCAGTGGCTCGGCAGTGGCTCGGCATGCCGAGCTTTCGGAAATCCGCCACGGCGAGCTTTGGGGCGGTCGCAACGCCAAGAACGAAGCCTTATGGGCCGGAACCGTGCAGGCGTTGTGCGACCAGGATGTTTCGCCTGAATCCCCACCGTGGCGATTCAAGCCGACCGATAAGGAAACGGAAGCCGCGTATCTTGTCGGCTTCTCCGTCGCCGACCTGTTTTCCCCGAACGGCAGCCCTGCACCGGGTATCGTAACCACCCAAGATGAGTTCGCCATTTCATGGAATAGTCTGGAAACAGCTGAAAAGGTCGAAGCGTTGTTGGCTACGCATGATGAGGCCGAAGCGCGAAGGCTGTTCCGGCTCTGTTCTCAGAACCAGTGGAATTATCAGGCAGCAAAAAAGGCTCTGCCAACTACCGATTGGAGGTCGCTGATAACCCCAGTGCTCTATCGGCCTTTCGACGTCAGGTTCACGGTCTATGATTCTCATGTTGCCGTGCATCGGCGAGAGCGAGCTATGAACCATTTCTTCAAGCGCAACGATCTTGGTTTGATGATTGCCCGGCAGGCCATTCAGGGCGACGCTGGTTACAGCCAAGTGGTTGCCGTTGATAAGATAATCGACAATCGCGCTATCTTCTCAAACAAGGGCATCTCGCAATTATTGCCTCTCTATCTCTATCCGAAGGAAGGGACACTCGACCGGACCATCCGCCTGAATCTCGATCCCAAACTCTACGCCGCCATCTGCGCCGCCGCCGGGATCGACCCCACCGATACTGCGATGTCGCGCAAGGCCGATGGCCCCCACCCCAACCCCTCCCCTGAAGGGGAGGGGTTTTATGATTTCCGCGCCGCCACGGGCGACGCGCGGCCGAGCGAGGTCAAGGTTTTCGACTATATCTATGGCGTGCTGCACGCGCCGAACTATCGCGAGACCTATGCCGAGTTTCTGAAGATCGACTTTCCGCGCATTCCCTACCCCAAGTCGCCTGAGGCGTTTCGCCATGTCAGCGAAAAGGGTGAGGCGCTGCGGCGGCTGCATCTGATGGAAGCGGCCGCGATCGGCGAGACGCCCTATCGTTATGACGGCGAAGGCGGCGATGTGGTGGCGAGCGGCTTTCCGAAGTTCGAACCCTGTTCGCAGGGGAGCGCGGGCTCGCCCTCTCCTTCCGGCGCTGACGCGCCTCCCTTCTCTCCCCCGAAGGGGAGAGGGCAGACGGGCCGTGTGTTCATCAACAAGGATCAATATTTCGAGGACGTGTCCGAAATCGCGTGGAATTTCCATATCGGCGGTTATCAGCCGGCGCAGAAGTGGCTGAAGGACCGGCGCGGGCGGGCGCTGTCGTTCGACGACATCGGCCACTATCAGAAGATCGTCAAAATCCTGTCCGAAACCGACCGGATCATGCGCGAGATCGAGCTGCCGCTCGAATAGCGCGATCGGCCGGGCGCGACGACGGCCCTATAGGGTCACCCACAGCACCAGCCCCGGCGGCGGCGCGGGCGGCGGCGCGTCGGCGGGGTGACGCACCGCGTCGGCGCGGGCGCGGGCGAGGATGGCGGGGGGGACGCCCGGCGCGTGGAAGATATGGTCGGCCTGGCCGAGCAGGCGCGCGGCGCGCAGCGTGAGGTCGTCGGGGTCGGCGCTGGTCAGGCGGATGGTTTCGAGGCGCGCGGGGCGCGCGGCCGTTTCGGGCGCGGCGAGCCAATCCTCGACTTGGCCGGCGGCGTCGGGGGCGAGCGGGTCGAGCGGGGCGCCAGGGGCGAGCGCGGCGTCGATCGCGCGGCGGCGGCTGGCGGGGTCGGGCCAGCGCGCCTTCATCGCATCGCGCGCCTTGAAGAGCGCCGCAGCGAGGTCGCCGAGCCGGGCGGGCAGCAGCGCCTCGATGCGCTGGCGCACCGCCTTGGCGAGCCCCGCCGAGGCGCCGCCGGTGCCGATCGCGATGGTGACGGGGGCGCGGTCGACGATCGCTGGCGTGGTGAAATCGCAGAGCGCCGGGCGGTCGACGACGTTGACGAGCAGCCCCTTCGCGCGCAGCGCTTCGGCGGCGGCGCGCGCGGCATCCTCGTCGGCGAGCGCGACGAAGGCGATGGTGGCGCCCGGCTCCCATGCGCGGACGATGCGGCCGCCCGCGCGCTCGATCAGCCGCGCCTTGGCGTCGGCGGCCTCCCCCTCCCCCACCAGCACGGCGGCGCGGCCGGAAAGGTTCAGGAAGATGGGGAGTTGGTGCATCGAATGTCCTTCTCGTTCGTCATGCCGGACTTGATCCGGCATCCATTCGCCCTCGCACCAGCGGGCAAGCGCCGAATGGACCCCGGATCAAGTCCGGGGTGACGAAGGAAGGGATAGACCCGCGACCGGCCTCCGCGCAACGCAGCCGATCACTCGATCCAGTCGGGCACGCGTTCGGCGGCCATGATCGTGCCCGCGGCAATGCGGTCGGCGACGGTGATATAGCGGTCGCCGTCGACGAGCACCTCGGGCACCAGGCTGCGGCTGTTGTAGGTCGAGGCCATGGTTGCGCCATAGGCGCCCGCGGTGCGGAAGGCGGCGAGGTCGCCCGATTTCACCGCGTCGATCACCCGGTCGCGCGCGAAGGTGTCGCCGGTCTCGCACACCGGGCCGACGATCGAGGCGGTCATTTTCTCGCCGTTCGGCTCGACCGCCACGAAATCGTGATACGCATCATAGAGCGCGGGGCGCGCGAGGTCGTTCATCGCGGCATCGACGATCACGAAGGGGTGGCTCGCGCCGGGCTTGACCCACAGCACTTCGGTGAGCAGCACGCCGGTATTGCCCGCGATCACGCGGCCGGGTTCGAACATCAGCGTGACGTCCCAGTCCTTGGTCACGCGCGCGACCATCGCGCCATAGTCGGCGGGCGACGGCGGATTGTCCTCGGGCCGATAGGGCACGCCGAGGCCGCCGCCAAGGTCGACGTGGGTGATGCTGTGCCCCGCGGCGCGCAGGTCGGCGATCAGGCGGCCGACGCGCTCGAACGCGGCTTCGAGCGGCGCGAGGCTGGTGAGCTGGCTGCCGATGTGGAGCGCGACCCCGCGCATCTTCAATCCCGGAAGCCCTGCGAGCCGGTCGAAGATCGCGGGCGCGACGTCGATGCCGACCCCGAACTTGTTCTCGGCCTTGCCCGTCGAGATTTTCGCGTGGGTGCCGGCATCGACGTCGGGGTTGACGCGCAGCACCGCCTGCGCGGTCGTTTCCTTCGCCGCGGCGATCTCCGCAAGCGCGACGCCTTCGGGTTCATGCTCGATATTGAACTGGCCGATGCCGCGGTCGAGCCCCTGCGCGAGCTCGGCGCGCGTCTTGCCGACGCCCGAAAAGACGATGTCCTCGGCCGCCATGCCCGCGGCGAGCGCGCGTTCGAGCTCGCCGCCCGACACGACGTCGGCGCCATAGCCCTGCCGCGCGAGCACGCGCAGCACGCCCAGATTGGGGTTGCACTTGATCGCAAAGGCGATGTGCTTCTTCGGCACATCCTTCAGCGCGTCGCGGAACACCTGCGCATGGCGCTCGAGCGTCGCGCGCGAATAGACATAGACGGGGGTGCCGATCTCTTCGGCGATGCGGGGCAGCGGAATATCCTCGGCGTGGAGGACGCCGTCGCGGTATTGAAAATGATCCATGAAAGAAGGTCCTGAAACTCAGCCCGGCGGGGGCAGGTCGAAATCGTCGGGTTCGCGCTTTTCCGAGCGTTTGAGAAGTTCGTCGCTGCGCACCGGCATGGCCTGTGCGTCAGGCGTCGTAAGCTCCTCGTTTGTCGGGGGGCGCGTCGCGCCGATGGGAATGACCGGGGCGGCCTGTCCCGCCACCGGTTTCAGATCCTCGCGCTGACCGCAACCGCCGAGGGCGGCCAGCAAGGCGGCTCCCCCGAAAGTCGCAGCGATCAGACGAATGCGCATGTCAATTCTCCAGCGCGGCGCGCGCCGCGGCGATGGCGTCTTTTACCCGCTCGGGAGCGGTGCCGCCATAGCTCTTGCGGCTCGCGACCGACGCCTCGACGGTCAGCGCCGCGAGCGCGGCGGGCGTCACCGCGGCGTGGATCGCGGCCGCCGCTTCGGCGGGCAGCTGCGACAGGTCAACGCCGAGTTCTTCGCATCGTTTCACGCAGGCGCCGACGATGTGATGCGCCTCGCGGAAGGGCACCCCCGCCTCGCGCACCAGCCAGTCGGCAAGGTCGGTCGCGGTCGAATAGCCCGATGCGGCGAGCGCGCGCATCCGGTCGGTGCGGAAGGTCAGCGTCTCGACCATGCCGGTCATCGCGGCAAGCGACAGCGCGAGCGCGTCGAACGCTTCGAAGACGGTCACCTTGTCGTCCTGCAAATCCTTCGAATAGGTGAGCGGCAGCCCCTTCACGATCACGGCGAGCCGCTGAAAGGCGCCGAGCAGCAGCCCCGCGCGTCCGCGCACCAGCTCGGCGGCGTCGGGGTTGCGCTTTTGCGGCATGATCGAGCTGCCCGTCGACCAGGCGTCGGGCAAGGCGACGAAGCCGAAGGGCTGGCTCGCCCAGATCACCACCTCTTCGGCAAGGCGCGAGAGATGGATCGCGGCGATCGACGCGGCGGCGCAGAATTCGAGCGCGAAGTCGCGGTCGGACACCGCGTCGATGCTGTTCGTCATCGGCCGGTCGAAGCCGAGCGCCTGTGCCGTCGCGTCGCGGTCGAGCGGAAAGCTGGTCCCCGCGAGCGCCGCGGCGCCGAGCGGCGATTCGTTGAGCCGCGCGCGCGCATCGCGAAAGCGCGAGCGGTCGCGGCGCGCCATTTCGACATAGGCGAGGAGGTGATGGCCGAGCGTCACCGGCTGCGCGACCTGCAAATGGGTGAAGCCGGGCATGATGCTGTCCGCATGGTCTTCGGCGCGCACGAGCAGCGCGACCTGCAAGCCCTTCAGCCCCGCGTCGATGCGGTCGCAGGCGGTGCGCGTCCACAGGCGGAAGTCGGTCGCGACCTGGTCGTTGCGTGAGCGCGCGGTGTGCAGCCGCCCCGCCGCTTCGCCGACGATCTCCTTGAGCCGCGCTTCGACGGTCATATGGATGTCTTCGAGGCTGAGGTCGACGGGAACGCCGTTCGCCGCATATTCCCCCGCGATCTGCGCAAGGCCGGCATCGATCGCCGCGGCGTCTTCGGCGGCGATGATCCCCTGCGCGCCGAGCATCGCGGCGTGCGCGCGGCTTGCGGCGATATCCTCTTCCCACAGCCGTTTGTCGACGGGGATCGACGCATTTATCTCTTGCATGATCGCCGCCGGGCCGCCACCGAAGCGGCCGCCCCACATGCTGTTACTCTCGGGAGAATTCGCCATTCGCCGCGTCCCAGATCCGAAATATGCCCTGCTCGCCCTGCTGCTCGCGGGGGCGGTCGCGGGCTGCGATAGGGAAAAGCCGCAGGCGGAGCAAGCGGACGCGCGACAAGCAAATGTTTCGCAAGGCGAAGCGAAGCGCGGGATCGAGAGTTTCGAGCATAAGCTCGACCGCAGCCATGCCGGCGAGGCGGCACCGAGCGCGACCTTCCGCGGTCCCGACGACGCGCCGGTGACGCTCGCGGCCTTTCGCGGGCGTCCGCTGCTCGTCAATCTGTGGGCGACCTGGTGCGCGCCGTGCGTCGCCGAAATGCCGACGCTCGACAAGCTCGCCGCCGCGCGGCGCGGCGCGCTGACCATAGTGCCGATCGCGCAGGATATTCAGGGCGCCGAGGTCGTCGATCCGTGGTTTCAGCAGGCGGGGCTGAGCGTGCTCCAGCCCTATCTCGACCCCGAAAATGCGCTGATCGACGCCGCCGCGGGCGGGCTGCCGACGAGCATCCTCTATGATGCCGACGGCAAGGAAGTGTGGCGGATCATCGGCGCGATCGACTGGCAGGGCGAAGAGGCGAAAAAGCTGCTGGCGGAGGTGGCAGAACGATAGCGTCGAAGAATGATCGAATCGAAGAGCGACGTGTGTCCCCGCGAAGGCGGGGACCCATCTCCTGCCGGTTCAACATGGAATCGCCGGGAGATGGGCTCCCGCCTTCGCGGGAGCACACAGCTTCTTGATCGAATGGAGTGACCTTCGCTGCGATGACGGCGACGGGCGGACAGGGGAGAAGATGTTGCACGATTATTCCGACATCCGCGAAGAGGTGGCGAAACTCTGCGCGCAGTTTCCCGGCCCCTATTGGCAGGCCAAGGACAAGGCCCGCGAATATCCGTCGGAGTTCGTCGCCGCGCTGGGGCAGGCAGGCTATCTCGCGGCATTGATCCCCGAGCAATATGGCGGCGCGGGGCTGCCGCTCTCGGCGGCCGCCGCGATCCTCGAGGAAATCCAGCGCCAGGGCTGCAACGGCGGCGCGGTCCATGCGCAAATGTATGTGATGGGCACGCTGCTGCGCCACGGATCGGAGGAGCAGAAGGCGCGCTATCTGCCGAAGGTTGCGACCGGCGAGCTGCGGCTGCAGGCGTTCGGCGTTACCGAGCCGACGAGCGGCACCGATACGCTGAGCCTGAAGACCACGGCGAAGCGCGACGGCGACGAATATGTCGTCAACGGCCAGAAATTATGGACCAGCCGCGCCGAGCATAGCGACCTGATGATCCTGCTCGCGCGCACGACGCCGCGCGAGGAAGCGGCGAGCCGGACCGAGGGACTGTCGGTCTTCCTCGTCGACATGAAAGAGGCGCTCGCCGCGGGGACGCTGACGATCCGCCCGATCGACACGATGATGAACCATGCGACGACCGAAATCTTCTTCGACCGGATGCGCGTCCCCGCCGCGAACCTGATCGGCGAGGAGGGCAAGGGGTTCCGCTATATATTGTCGGGGATGAACGCCGAGCGGCTGCTGATCGCCGCCGAGTGCATCGGCGACGCAAAGTGGTTCATCGAAAAGGCATCGAGCTACGCCAGGGAGCGCGTGCTGTTCGGCCGTCCGATCGGCCAGAATCAGGGCGTGCAATTTCCGATCGCCCGCGCCTATGCGCAGATGCGTGCCGCCGAGCTGCTCGTCCGCGACGGGATCGCCCGATATGAGGCGGGCGAGAACGCCGGCGCCGAGGCGAATATGGCAAAGATGCTCGCCGCCGAAGCAAGCTGGGCCGCGGGCGAGGCGTGCATCCAGACGCACGGCGGCTTCGGCTTCGCCGCCGAATATGACATCGAACGCAAATTCCGCGAGACGCGCCTCTATCAGGTCGCGCCGATCAGCACGAACATGATCCTCTCCTATGTCGCCGAGCATGTGCTGGGGATGCCGCGGAGTTATTGAGCGCGCGCGGACGCGAGCGACCGTTTCGGGGTGGTTAGCTGTCATTCGACCAAACCCCTCCTCTTCAGAGGAGGGGCAGCGAGACTTGCCAGCTTGCTGGCTTAGTCGCAGCGGGGTGGTGCTAGACGTCTTGCGCGCTATCGCGCGCCACCACCCCCAACCCCTCCTCTAAAGAGGAGGGGCTTATTACGCCCGCTCCCGCCCGAAAGCCGACACCACCGCCACCAACGATTCCATTTCGCCGCCAATCCCATTATGGCCGAACCCATGACCGCGCCGCCGCCACCCTATGACGTCATCGTGATCGGCGGCGGGGTCAATGGCGCAGGGGTCGCACGCGACGCGGCGGGGCGCGGCGCGCGGGTGCTGCTCGTCGAGGCGGGCGATCTCGCGCAGGGCACCTCGTCGGCGTCGACCAAGCTGATCCACGGCGGGCTGCGCTATCTCGAACATTATGAATTCACCCTCGTGCGCGAGGCCTTGAAGGAGCGCGAGGTCCTGTGGGGCATCGCGCCGCATATCGTCCGGCCGATGCGCTTCGTGCTTCCCTATCGCGACGGGCTCCGCCCGCGCTGGCTGCTGCGGCTCGGGCTGTTCCTCTACGACCATATCGGCGGGCGGAAGATGCTGCCCGCGACGCGCTCGATCGACCTTCGCAAGCATCCCGCCGGCGCGCCGCTCGAGACGCGCTATGTCCGCGGTTTCGAATATTCGGACGGCTGGGTCGACGATGCACGCCTCGTCCTGCTCAACGCGCGCGATGCCGCCGACAGGGGCGCGCGCATCCGCACCCGCACCCGCGCCGAGGCGATGCGTGTCGAGAAGGGGCTGTGGGTGGTCGAGGCGACTGGCGCGAACGGACGGAGCTACAGCTTCACCGGGCGCAGCCTCGTCAACGCCGCGGGGCCCGCGGTGCTCGACGTGCAACGCCTCGCGTCGGCGCCGCCCGATTTTGGTATGCGGCTGGTGCGCGGCTCGCACATCGTCGTGCGCAAGCTGTTCGACCACGACTATGCCTATTTCTTCCAGCTTCCCGACGGGCGGATTTTCTTCGCCATCCCCTATGAGCGCGACTTCACCTTGATCGGCACCACCGACGCCGATCATCAGGGTTCGCTGGCCGACATCCAGGCGAGCGCCGGGGAAATCGCCTATCTGTGCGAGGGCGCAAACCAATATTTCCGCGCCGCGATCACCCCCGCCGACGTCGTCTGGACCTATTCGGGGGTGCGGCCGCTGATCGAGGACGGGTCGGGCAGGCCCGAAGCGGCAACGCGCGGCTATCGCATCGACCTCGACAGCGATGAAGGCGCGCCGCTGCTCACCATCTATGGCGGCAAGATCACCAGCTATCGCCACGTCGCCGAAGAGGCGGTCGATGCGCTTGCCGAGGTCGTGCCCGCGCTGAAGGGCAAGCGCTGGACCGGCGCCTCGCCGCTGCCGGGCGGCGATTTTCCGGCCGACGGCGCCGCGACGCTGAAGGCCGAATATCGCCTCGCCCACCCGTTCCTGCCGGCCGCGACGATCGACCGGATCGTCAAGGCCTATGGCACCGACGCGCGGCGCTGGCTCGGCGGCGCGCAGGACTGGGACGCGCTCGGCGGCGAAATCGCGCACGGGCTGAGCGCGGCCGAGGTGGAGTGGATGGCGACGCGCGAATGGGCGCAGACGACCGACGACATATTGTGGCGGCGCAGCAAGCTGGGGCTGCATTTTTCCGATGCGGACGTGGAGCGGCTGGCCGAGTGCCTTGGCGCCATCACAGCGAAGCCAGCACCGCCCGAAAAATCGTCACCCCGGACTTGATCGGCGACTGTCCCGCTCGCATCCGTAATCTCGTCATTGCGAGCCCTTCGACTGCCTTGCAGGCGCTCAGGATAAACTGCGCGAAGCAATCCAGGGCGGTTTACGCCTACCCTGGATTGCTTCGCTTCGCTCGCAATGACGGCGTATCGGGCCTCCACGGATGTCCACGGGATAATGGCCGACTTGATTCGGGGTCCATTCGGGCGCCGCAGAAAATGGATGCCGGATCAAGCCTGTCCAGAGCTTGTCGAAGGGTCCGGCATGACGAGACAGATATTACGCCGCTTCGGCCTCTGCCTTCACCGGCAGGCGGATCATATAGTCGAATGCCGACAGCGCCGCTTTCGACCCCTCGCCCATCGCGATGACGATCTGCTTGTAGGGCACGGTCGTGCAGTCGCCCGCCGCGAAGATGCCCGGCTGGCTCGTCTCGCCGCGATGATCGACCTCGATCTCGCCGCGGCCCGACAGCGCGACCGCGCCCGCCAGCCATTCGGTGTTGGGAACCAGCCCGATCTGGACGAAGACGCCTTCCAGCTCGATCTGGTGCGGCGTATCCCTATTGCGATCCTTATAGGCAAGACCCGTCACCTTGTTCCCGTCGCCGAGCACTTCGGTGGTCAGCGCCGAGGTGATGATCTTGACGTTGGGGAGGCTCGCGAGCTTGCGTTGCAGTACCGCATCGGCGCGCAGTTCGCTTTCATATTCCACCAGCGTCACATGCGCGACGATGCCCGCGAGGTCGATCGCCGCCTCGACCCCCGAATTGCCGCCGCCGATCACCGCGACGCGCTTGCCCTTGTAGAGCGGGCCGTCGCAGTGCGGGCAGTAAGCCACCCCCTTGTTGCGATAGGCGTCCTCGCCGGGGACGCCCATCTGGCGCCAGCGCGCGCCGGTCGACAGGATCAATGTGCGCGCCTTCAGCGACGCGCCGCTCGCCAGTTGCACCTCGTGCAGTCCGCCTTCCTGCCGGGCCGGGATCAGCTTTTCGGCGCGCTGGAGGTTCATGATGTCGACGTCATAATCCTTCACATGTTGCTCGAGCTGCGCGGCGAGCTTCGGCCCTTCGGTGTGCGGGACCGAGATGAAATTTTCGATCGCCATCGTGTCGAGCACCTGCCCGCCGAAGCGTTCGGCGGCGATACCGATGCGGATGCCCTTGCGCGCGGCATAGATCGCCGCCGCGGCGCCCGCGGGGCCGCCGCCGACGACGAGCACGTCGAACGCGTCCTTCGCGGCGATCTTTGCAGCCGCCTTCGCCTCGGCACCGCTGTCGAGTTTCGCGATTATCTGTTCGAGTTCCATGCGGCCCTGCCCGAATTCCTCGCCGTTCAGAAAGACGGTGGGCACCGCCATCACCTTGCGCGCCTCGACCTCGGCCTGGAACAGGCCGCCGTCGATCGCCGTATGGGTGATGCGCGGGTTGATGACGCTCATCAGGTTCAAGGCCTGCACGAGGTCGGGGCAATTCTGGCACGAGAGCGAGAAATAGGTTTCGAAATGATAGTCGCCGCCCAGCGCCGCGACCTGCTCGATCAGCTCGGGCGCAGTCTTGGGGGGATGCCCCCCGACCTGCAGCAGCGCGAGGACGAGCGAGGTGAATTCATGGCCGAGCGGGATGCCGGCGAAGCGCACCGCGACGTCATGGTTGCTTGCGCGGCGGATCAGGAAGCTCGGGCGGCGCGCATCGTCGTCGGCGCGGCTGACGCCGACCTTGTCCGACAGGGCGGCGATTTCGTCGAGCAGCTCGGCAAGCTCCGCCGACTTTGCGCCGTCGTCGAGCGAAGAGACGAGTTCGATCGGTTCACGAAGATTCGTGAGAAGACCCTGAAGCTGCTGCTTCATATTGGCGTCGAGCATGGGGAGAGCTCCTGCGGGAAGGAAAGAAAGAGCCGTGTATCCCCGCGAAGGCGGGGATCCATCTCCTGAGGGTGCGAAATCGCGCCGTCCGGTGATGGGCCCCCGCCTGCGCGGGGGCACACCGCTTCATTGTGCCGGTCTTAGATCTTGCCGACGAGGTCGAGCGAAGGTGCCAGCGTGTCGGCGCCCTCTTCCCACTTCGCGGGGCAGACTTCGCCCGGGTGGCTGACCCAATATTGCAGCGCCTTGATCTTGCGCAGCAGTTCGGCGGCGTTGCGGCCCACGCCCTCGGGGGTGATTTCGAGGAGCTGGATCTCGCCCGCGGGATCGAGGACGAAGGTGCCGCGGTCGGCGAGGCCGACGCCTTCACGCAGGACTTCGAAATTGTTCGACAGCGCGTGGTTCTGGTCGCCGACCATATAATAGTCGATCTTGCCGATCGCCGGCGAGGTGTCGTGCCACGCCTTGTGGCAGAAATGCGTGTCGGTCGACACGGCGAACACCTCGACGTCCATCTTCTGAAGCTGCGGATAGATGTCGGCGAGATCCTCGAGCTCGGTCGGACAGACGAAGGTGAAGTCGGCCGGATAGAAGAAGAAAACCGCCCACTTGCCCTTCACATCGGCGTCGGTGATGTCGACGAACTTGCCCTGCTTGTAGGCGGTCGCCTTGAAGGGTTTGAGGGTGGTGTTGAGTACGGACATGGAGAGCCTCCTGTTGGTGATTGGAGGCCCTCCCCTAGTGGTTCATTGTGCAGTGCGGAAATTGGAAATCCGCGCCGCATTGATCGGAAATTTCGATCAATAATGGCTTGAATTTTCAGCGTTCCGAATATGCCACCGCCGGGCACGCCGCGGATGTCCTCCGCTGCCGCGACGCGAGCACGATCGCCAGCCCGGCAACCGCCATTGCCGCACCCGCGAGCGATACCGCCGGGAAGCCAAGCCCCAGCCCGATCACCGCGCCGCCGAGCGCCGCACCGATCGCATTGCCGAGATTGAAGGCACCGATATTAACCGCCGAGGCAAGATTGGGCGCATCGGACGCGGCCTCCATCACGCGCATCTGGAGCGGCGGCACGATCGCAAAGGTCGCGACGCCCCAAGCGAAGATGGTGATCGCCGCTGCCGCCGCCGAAAACATCGTCGCGGCGAACAGGACGAGCAGCACCGCGAGCGCCGCCAGCGCGACGATCAGCGTCCGCTCGATCGACTTGTCGGCGAACAGCCCGCCGAGCCAGTTCCCGACCGTCAGCCCGAGCCCGTAAACGACGAGCATCGCGGTCACGAACAGCGTCCCCGCCCCCGTCGCTTCGCGCAGGATCGGCGCGATATAGGTGAAGACCGTGAACATCGCCGCCGACCCGACCGCTGTGAGCGCCAGCGCAACGAGCACCTCGCGCCGCCGCAGCACGCCCAGTTCGGCGAGCATGTCGGTGCCCTCGCCACGCGGCATGTCGGGAAGCGCGACGCGCAACGCCGCCATGGTGAAGAGCCCCCACACCGCGATCGCGCCGAAGGCAGCGCGCCAGCCGAAGCTCTCGCCGATCCACGGCGCGAGCGGGACGCCGACGACGTTGGCGAGCGTCAGCCCCATGAACATCGCCGCGACCGCGCTCGCGCGCCGTTCGGGTGCGACAAGGCTCGCCGCGACGACCGATCCGACACCGAAGAAGGCGCCGTGGTTGAGCGAGGTAATCACGCGCGCGGCCATCAGCATCGCATAATCGCTCGCGATCGCCGACAAGAGGTTGCCGAGCGTGAAAATGCCCATCAACGCGATCAGCAAGGTGCGCCGCTTCATCCGCCCGGTCGCGAGCGTCATCAGCGGCGCGCCGGCCATCACGCCGAGCGCATAGGCCGAAACGAGCAGCCCCGCGGCGGGGATCGAGACGCCGAGCCCGGTCGCGATGTCGGGGAGCATCCCCATCGGCGCGAATTCGGTGATGCCGATCCCGAAGGCGCCGATCGAAAGGGCAAGGAGAGCCGGATTGATCTTCATCGTCTTTCGTCCCGTCAGACCATCGCCGGGTTCAGGCGGGCGAAGCCCTCCTGCTGGCGATAGGGGGTGTGCGCGGGAACGCGCTGGCCCGACGATCCCAATTGGCGATAATCCATGGTCATCCCTTTCAATTGCGAATAGGGCGCATAGATAGAGGCGCGTCATGCGACCGATTAGCGGCCGGATGCGCCAAGGATTTTTGCAATGGACGCAAAGATGGATGGAAGCGCCGACCGCGCGCGGGCAATGGAAGTGTTCGCCGCGGTCGCCGCGGAGGGCAGTTTCTCGGCCGCCGGGCGCCGGCTCGACCTCACGCCGTCGGCGGTGAGCCGGACGGTCGACCGGATCGAGGCGCGGCTCGGCGTGCGGCTGCTGCTGCGCTCGACGCGCGCGCTGGCGCTCACCGCCGAGGGCGAGGCCTATCTGCGCTCGGCGAAGCGCATCCTCGCCGACCTCGACGACAGCGAACAGGCGATCGCCGACCAGGGCGCGCCGCGCGGGCGGCTGCGCGTCAGCGCCGCGCACGCGCACGGCCGGCTGTGCATCGTCCCGCGGCTTGGCGAGTTCGCGCGCCGCTATCCGCATATAGTGGTCGACATCAGCCTCTCGGACCGGCTCGTCGACGTCGCGGCGGGCGAGGCCGACGTCGCGGTGCGCTTCGGCCCGCTCGCCGACAGCCCGCTCACCGCGCGCAAGCTCGGCGAGAACCGGCGCGTCGTGATCGCCTCGCCCGCCTATCTGGCGCGCCACGGCACGCCGCAGCTTCCCGAGGATCTGCTCGGCCACAATTGCCTGAACTTCAACTTCCGCCGCGCCGAGCCGGTGTGGCCCTTTCGCCGCGACGGCAAGGATTTCGCGCTGTCGGTGAAGGGGAATATCGAAGCGAACAACGGCGAAACGCTGGGACAGCTCGCGGCGGCGGGAGTCGGGATCGCGCGCGTCGGAGCGTTCAGCGTCGTCGACGAGATCGCGCGCGGCGAGCTCGTCCCGATCCTCGAAGACTATAATCCGGGCGACGTCGAGACGATCCACGCGGTTTTCGCGGGCGGAGCGAATACCCCGGCGCGGGTCCGCGTGTTCGTCGACTTCCTCGCCGAAAGATTGGGGTTGCGGTAGACTGGCTCGGTCCGATCCAAATAGCCGTGTGCTCCCGCGAAGGCGGGAGCCCATCTTCCGAACCATGCTATATGGCACCGCCGTGCGATGGGTCCCCGCCTGCGCGGGGACACACGGCCTATTGATGCTCGGACGCTGCCGCTACCCCTGCGACCAGCGGCCGCCGAGCGCGCGGAACAGGTCGACCTGCGCATCGGCGATGCGCGCGTCGGCGAGCGCGAGCGAAGCCTGGGCTTCGGCGAAGGTGCGTTCGGCGTCGAGCGCTTCGAGCCCGTCGATCGCGCCTTCGCGCTGCTGTGCGCGGGTGATCCGGACCGCGGTTTCGGCCTGGTCGCGCGCCGACTGGAGCGCGGTGCGCCGGTCGAGAAGATGTGCATAGGTCGAGAGGGCGGTTTCGGTCTCTTCGAGCGCGCCGAGGACGGTGCCGTCGAATTCGGCGAGCGCGGCCTGGCTGTCGGCTTCGGCGCCGTCGATCCGCGCGCGCACCGCTTCCTGATTGGGGAAGGACCAGCTGATCAGCGGCCCGAGCAGCCAGCGGAGCGGGCCGCCGCCGAACAGGTCGCCAAGGCCCGTGCTCGTCTGCCCGATCGAGCCGCCGAGGCTGATGCGCGGATAGAGGTCGGCGGTCGCGACCCCGATGCGCGCGGTCGCGGCGGCGAGGCGGCGCTCGGCGGCGGCCACATCTGGCCGGCGCGCGAGCAGCGCGGCGCCGTCGCCGACCGGAATCGGCTGGTCGAGCCGCAAGGTCGTCTGCCGCTCGGCCGCGATCGGCGGCAGATCGGCGGGCGCGCGGCCGGTGAGGGTCGCAAGGCGGAAGAGCGCGGCATCGCGCTCGGCGGCGATTGCCGGAATGTCGGCGCGGCGCTGGTCGCGCAGCGCGGCGACGCGCGCGGTGTCGAGCTTCGTCGTCAGTCCAACCTCGGCGCGGCGCGCGGTGAGCGCGACCGACTTGTCGAGCAGGTCGACGATATGCCGCGCGACGCCGAGCCGCTCGGCCGCTGAGGCCGCGTCGGCATAGGCGCGTGCGGTTTCGGCCGCGACGGTGACGCGCACCGCATCGGCATCGGCCTGTGCCGCCGCCAGATCGCCGCGCGCCGCTTCGACCCCGCGCGACACGCGGCCGAACAGGTCGACTTCGTAGCCGACGGTCAGCCCGCCATCGACCTGCCATCCCTCACGGTCGGCGCCGGGCAAGGTCTGGCTTTCGCTGACGCGGCCATAGGTGGCGCCGGCGCTGAGATCGGTCGACGGCAGGCGGTCGCCGCGCACTTCGCGCAAGGCGGCGCGCGCCCTGGCGATTCGCGCGACGGCGACGCGGACGTCGGTGTTCGCCGCGAGCGCGTCGGCGACGAGGCCATCGAGCACCGGGTCCTTGTAGAGCCGCCACCATTCAGCGTCGGCTGGCGCACTGGTCGTCACGCCCTCCTTGACCGAAAGGAGCGGGCCGGACGCCGCAGGGGGAGGCGTGGGGCGCGCGAAGTCCGGCCCGACCGCGCAGGCCGAAAGCGTCAGCGCGGAAACGGTTGCGATGAGGAAGCTGCGGAGGATCATTGAATGGCTCCTGAAATTTGGGACTGTGTGTCCCCGCGAAGGCGGGGACCCATCACCGACGGGTTCAAGATGGCGCCGTCGGGAGATGGGCTCCCGCCTTCGCGGGAGCACACCAAGGTTCTGCGCGGTCGCCACCATCATTCTGCTGCCACGGGGGCCGGCGCGCCCTGTCCGCCCTGCCGGCCACGCGCCGCGATGCGGTCGCCGATCGTGCGGCAGACGACATAGAAGGTCGGGGTGTAGATCAGCCCGAACAGCGTGACGCCGATCATCCCGTAGAAGACGGCGGTGCCGAGCGCCTGGCGCAGCTCGTAGCCGGGACCCGACGCCCAGACCAGCGGCACCACGCCGAGGATGAAGGCGAAGCTGGTCATCAGGATCGGGCGGAGACGCGCGCGCGCCGCCTCGACCGCCGCCTCGACCACGCTCGCGCCGCGCTCTTCGGCCTGTTTGGCGAATTCGACGATCAGGATCGCATTCTTCGCCGCGAGCGCGATCAGCACGATGAGGCCGATCTGGGTCAGGATATTATTGTCGAGACCCCGCAAATTGACGCCCGCCATCGCGGCAAGCAGCGTCATCGGCACGATCAGGATGATCGCGAGCGGCAGCATCAGGCTTTCGAACTGCGCCGCCAGCACGAGGAAGACGAACACCACCGACAGCGCAAAGATCAGCGCCGCGATATTGCCCGCCGCCTTTTGCTGGAAGGCGATGTCGGTCCATTCGGCCGAGAAGCCCGCGGGCAGGTTTTCGGCAACCTTTTCCATCACCTCGATCGCCTGTCCGGTCGAGTATCCCGGCGCCGTCTCGCCGTCCACCTCGACCGCGGGGAAGAGGTTGTAGCGGGTGACGCGATAGGGACCGGTCCTGTCGCTGAAGGTCGCGACCGCGCCGATCGGCACCATCTCGCCCGTGTTCGACCGGGTCTTGAGGCGCGCGATGTCCGACGGATCGTCGCGCGCCGCCGCTTCGGCCTGCGCGGTGACGCGGAAAGTGCGGCCGAGCAGGTTGAAGTCGTTGACATAGGCCGAACCCAGATAGACCTGCAGTGCCTCGAACACCCGCGACGGCGGCACGCCGAGCATGTCGGACTTGGCGCGGTCGATGTCGGCGTACACGCGCGGCGTCGCGGTGTTGTAGAGGGTGAAGACGTTCGCAAGCTCGCGCTGCTGGTGCGCCTCGCCGATCAGCTGGCCCGACGCCTGTTCGAGCGCCTGATAGCCCGCGTCGCTGCGGTCCTGCACGATCATGCGATAGCCGCCGCCGTTGCCGATGCCCTGAATGACCGGCGGCGGGATCACGAAGACGAAGGCGTCGTTCACGTCGGCGAGCGCCGCGCGCATATCGTCCTCGATATTGCGTTCGGTGCGGTCGGTGCCCGCGCGCTCGGCGAAGGGCTTGAAGGTGACATAGGCCGCCCCGGCGTTCGACGCCTGCGTGCCCGAGGCGCCGTCGAAGCCGGCGAACATCACCGCCGCCTCGGTGCCGGGCACGTCGAGCAGCTTCTTCACCACCTTCTTGAGCACCGCGTCGGTCTGCTGGATCGAGCTGCCGGGCGGGAGCTGGATTGCGGCGAGCGCATAGCCCTGATCCTGCGCGGGCACGAAGCCCGCCGGCGTCGCCCAGAAGATCGCGGCGGTCGCGACGATCAGCCCGCCATAGGTCGCGAGCGCCTTGCGCGGGACGGCGATGATCCGGCGCGCGGTGTCGGCATACCAGTTGCTCAGCCGGTCGAAGGCGCGGTTGAAACGGTCGCCCGCGAGCCAGGCGTAGCGGCGCCAACCCGACGCCGGAGCCTCGGCGGCGCGCGGGCGCAGCAGCATTGCAGCGAGCGCGGGCGACAGGGTGAGCGACAGGATCAGCGAGATCACGGTGGCCGTCGCAATCGTCACCGCGAACTGGCGATAGAATTCGCCGGTGATGCCGGTGAGGAAGGTCGTCGGCACGAACACCGCGCACAGCACGAGCACGATCGCGACGAGCGCCGCCGACACCTCGTCCATCGAGGTGTGCGCGGCGTCGCGCGGGGACAGGCCGTGCTCCATGTTGCGCTCGACATTCTCGACGACGACGATCGCGTCGTCGACGACGATGCCGATCGCGAGCACGAGGCCGAACATCGACAGCGTGTTGAGCGAGTATCCGAGCCCGGCGAGCACCGCGAAAGTGCCGATCAGCGATACGGGGATCGCGACGATCGGGATGATCGCGGCGCGCCAGCTCTGCAGAAAGACGATGATGACGATGACGACGAGGATCATCGCCTCGAGCAGCGTCTTCTGCACCGCGTGCATCGATTCGCTGATGAACTCGGTCGGGTTCCAGATGATCCGGTATTCGAGGCCCTTGGGAAAGCTCTTCGCCGCGTCGGCGAGCTGCGCCTTCACCCCTTCGGCGGCGGCGAGCGCGTTGGTGCCCGGCCGCTGGGTGATCCCCATGATGATCGAATCCTGGCCCGACAGATAGGCGTTGACGCCATAATCCTCGGCCCCCAGCTCGACGCGCGCGACGTCGCGCAGGCGCGTGATCGCGCCCGTCGGGTCGGTGCGGACGATGATATTGGCGAACTCGTCGGCGGTCTTGAAGCGGCCCTGCGTCTCGACATTGAGCTGGTGCGCGGCGCCGGTGTCGAACGGCGGCTGGCCGACGACGCCCGCGGCGACCTGGACATTCTGCGCGCGCAGCGCGGTGACGATGTCGCCCGCGGTCAGGTTGAGCTCGGCGGCGCGGCCGGGGTCGATCCACACGCGCATCGCATAGTCGCGGGCGCCGAACACCTGCACGTCGCCGATGCCGTCGACGCGCGTCAGCCGGTCCTTGAGCTGGGTCAGCGCATAGTTGGAAACATAGCTGCGATCGAGCGAGCCGTCGGGCGACAGGACGTTGACCGCCATCAGCCACGAGGGTGAGGTCTTGCGCACGACGACGCCCTGCCGCCGCACCTCTTCGGGCAGGCTCGGCTCAGCGAGCGCGACGCGGTTCTGGACGAGCACCTGCGCGGTATCGAGATCGGTGCCGAGCTTGAAGGTGACGGTGATCGTCAGCCGCCCGTCGCCGGTTGATTGCGACGACTGATAGAGCATATTGTCGACGCCGTTGATCTGTTGCTCGATCGGCGCCGCGACGGTGTCGGCGACGGTTTCGGCCGACGCGCCCGGATAATTGGCGCTGACCGTCACCGTCGGCGGGACGACCGCGGGGAATTGCGACACCGGCAGCCCGAAATAGGCGAAGGCGCCGATGATCGTGATGATGATCGCGATGACGCCCGCGAAGATCGGGCGGCGAATGAAGAAATGGCTGAGACGCATGTCGAGCCTCCTCGGCCCACCGGGGGCCGGCAAAAGATGGAAATCGGACGGCGGGCGGCCCTCGCCCCGGACGGCGCCGGGGCGAAGGGCGCGCTTATCCCGCGAGCGTGGCCTGCGAAGCGGCGGGCGACTGTCCCTCGCCGATCGCGGTCGCGGCGGGCGCGGCTTTCGGCTTGATCGTCGTCGGCTTCGCCGTCACCTTTCCGCCCGGCTGGGCGAACTGGATGCCCTGCACGATCACCCGGTCCTGTGCCGTCAGGCCCGACCGGATGACGCGCAGCCCGGCGACGAGCGGGCCGGTTTCGACCGGCCGCGCGGCGACGGTGCCGTCCTTCGCGACCACGAACACCTGCTTGCGCGCCTGATCGGTGCGCACCGCGGCGTCGGGGACGAGCAGCGCCGACACCTGCCCGCCCTGCGCGAGCCGCATGTTGCCGAACATGCCGGGGGTCAGGAAATTGTCGGGATTGTCGATCACCGCGCGCACGCGGAGCGTCCCCGAATGGTCGTTGATCGCATTATCGGTGAAATCGACACGGCCTTTCCAGTTGTAGTCGCTTTCATCCTGCAGCCGGACCTCGACCTGCTGTCCGGTCGTCCGGCCCGCCTGCCGGTCGCGCTGCGCCTTGAGGAACAGCGCCTCCGAACTGTCGAAGCTGAAGTAGATCGGGTCGAGCGCGTTGATCGTCGTGAGCAGCGTGCCCGCCCCCTCGCCCGCCGCGACGAGGTTGCCGGGGTCGACGCGGCGGTCCGAAATGCGGCCGCCGATCGGCGCGCGGACGCGGGTGAATTCGACGTCGAGCGACCGCGAGCGGACGCGCGCCTCGGCGGCGGCGAGCGCCGCGGTCGCCGCGCGCACTTCGGCGTTCAACTGATCGACGTCGCTCTGCGAGATCGCGTCGTCGGCGATCAGCCGGTTGGCGCGCGCGAGGTTGGTGCGCGCCAGCGCGAGGTTGCTGCGCGCGCTCGCGGCGTCAGCCTGTGCTTCGGCGAGCGCGGCGTTGAACGGGCGCGGGTCGATCGTGAAGAGCAGCTGCCCCTTGCGCACGATCTGGCCGTCGGTGAAGTGGATGCCGGTGAGCTGGCCCGAGACGCGCGGGCGCACCTCGACCGAGCGGCTTGCCTCGAAGCGGCCGACATAATCGTCCCATTCGGTGATCTCGCGCACCAGCGGCGCGGCGACGGTGACGACGGGGAGCGCCGGCGCGGCATTCGCCGGGCCTTCGCGGTGGGTGAGGCCATAGCCCGCCGCGACGAGAATCGCGAGCGGCAGGCCGATCTGGAGGGCGCGGCGCCAGCGGCGCGACGGCTGGGTAGCGGCCGACGCGGGGGCGGTCTTCGCCGCCTCCTCGCGCCGGATCGGGGAGAGCATGTTCATGGGGAGAGCGACTTTCGAAATGAGGGAGAGACTATTTCCGGAAGAGGCGCGCGACATGGACTTCGGCGACGCGCTTGCCGAGCAGTTCATAATGGTCGGGCGAATAGCCCGCGTCGAAGAAGGCCTTGAGCTCGGCCTTCGGCACCGAATAGCTGTGGTGCCATGTCAGCACCGCCATGCGGCGCAGCGCCTCGAGCTTCGGGTCGGCGAGCCGCCGGTTGACGCCGTTCCCGAACAGCGCGGCGAGGATTTTCGCGATGCGGCCGGGTTCGCGGAGGCTCGATGGCCGGTCGTGACGCGCGAGCATCACGACCGACCATTCCAGCGCCGAAAAGCCTGCGGGATTCTGGGCTTTCGGCGCTACGGGGGCTGCGGAGAGGCGCGGCGCGGGCAACAGCTTCGCGCCGGGGATTGCGGATTCGAAAGCGCGCGCAGGGCGCTCTGCAAGGGCAAGTGTAGCCATGGCCGGTCCTCCTTGGACATGGGCCGGGCGCAAGGGGGCTTTCGCCCCGGGACGCTTGCGCCCGGCGAGGGGAGATTTCGGAGTCGAAAACCCGTCCGCCGCCCCGCGGGCGTCGCAACCGGTCTTTCGCAAATTATCTGGGTTGGTCTAGCGAACTAGGCCTTGGTGAACGGACAGTTGGGCATAAGCGTTCCCTTCGCTCGTCGCGGCGAACTCGACGCCCCGACCATCTGTACTATGCGGTATATAAATCCGCCGTTCATCTTGTCAAGGAGTTTTATACCAGCTGTTACAGAATTATCTGCTCGGCCATAAAGCAAGGCTTGTTTCGACCAGCCGCTCGAGCTCGGCGCGCGGCGCGCCGGCGCTCGCCTGAACCGTCAGGCCTTGCAGGATCGCGAGCATGTGGCTCGTCAGCCCTTCGGGGTCGATATGGTCCGGCAGTTCGCCCTCCGCCTTTGCGCGCGCGAAGCGTTCGACGAGCGCGCGCTGCGACGAGGCGCGGCGGCGCACGACGTCGGCCTTGATCGAATCGGCTTCGGGGCTGCACGCGAGCGTGCCGAGCAGGCCCATGCAGCCCTTCGGATCTTCGCCGCCGCAATGGCGGTCGAGCGCGCCGCGCAGATAATATTCGGCGACCGCGCGCGCGGTCGGCTGTTCGAGCGCGGCGCGCGTATAGTCGAGCTTTTCGGATTCGTAGAGGTCGAGCGCCTTGTGAAACAGCGCTTCCTTGTTGCCGAAGGCGGCGTAGAGGCTGGGCTTGGTGATCCCCATCGCTTCGGTCAGGTCGGCCATAGAGGCGCCGTCATAGCCCTTGGTCCAGAAGACGCGCAGCGCCTCGGCGAGCGCCTGATCGACGCAGAATTCGCGCGGGCGCCCCTTGGTCGCGGGGATGGTTTCGCTTTCCATAACGGTCGGTATATAATGTATCCGCGCAAAAGGTCCAGAGGCGATGTGCGTGTGTCAGCCGGGCGCCCCGCCCCCGAGCGCCTGATAGAGCGCGACATAGGCGTTCAGCCGATCGGTGCGCAGCTGGATGAGCTGGATGTCGACCGCGAGCAGCGCGCGCTGCGCCTCGATCTGCTCGAGATAGGGCGAATAGCCCGCGCGATAACGGTTCATCGCGTGGCGCAACGCATCGGCGACCGCGGCACGCTGCGCGACGAGCGCAGTTTCCTGCACGCCGAGACGGTCGATCAGCGCAAGCTGGTCCTCGACCTCGCGAAAGGCGGTGAGCACCGCCCCCCGATAGGCGAAGGCCGCCTGGTCGCGCTGTGCGGTCGCTGCGTCGAACTGCCCCTGCAACCGCCCGCCCTGGAACAGCGGCGCGAGGATACTGCCGCCGATCGACCAGATGCCGGCCGGGTCCGACAGCGCCGACGAGACTACCGCGCCCGCCGAGCCCGACAGGCGGATCTGCGGCAGGAATTGCGCCCGCGCGGCGCGCAGATTGGCGTCGGTCGCGGCGAGCGCATATTCGGCCCGCGCGATGTCGGGGCGGCGACGCACGAGATCCGAGGGCAAGAGGTCGGGCACCGCGGGCGCGGTCAGCGCATCGAAATCGCCGCCGCGCACGATCGCGTGGGGCGTATCGCCGACAAGGAGCGACAACGCATTTTCCTGCCGCGCGATCGCTGCCTCGATCGCCGGAATCTGCTGCTCGGCGGCGCGATATTCGGCCTCGGCCTGCCTGAGTTCGAGCTGCGAGGTATAACCCGCCTCGGCCCGGTCGCGCGCGATGCGCAGCGCCTCGCCGCGCGAGGTCAGCGTCTCTTTGAGCAGCGTGCGCCGTTCGTCGAGCGCGAGCAAGGTGACATAGCCGCTCGCGGCGGCGGCGCTGACCGACAGCATCGCCGCCTCGCGCGCCGCCGCGACCGCCGCGGCATTGGCCTGCGCGGCATCGAGCTGCGCGGTGTTGCGGCCGAAGAGATCGAGTTCGTAGGACGCCTGAAAGGCGGGCTGCGCCGCGAAGGCTTCGGTCGCGACCCCGAAGGCGTTGAGGCTGCGCGATTCGGCAGCGGGACCGCCGACGCTGAGCGAGGGAAGCAGCAGCGAGCGCGCGGCGCGCTCCTGCGCGCGCGCCTCGGCAACGCGCGCCGCGGCGATCGCGAGATCGACATTGTTCGCGCGCGCCTGCTCGACGAGCGCCGTGAGCTGCGGATCGCCGAAGCGCGTCCACCAGCTGGCGTCGATCGTGCCGCTTGCCGGGAGGTCGGTGCGCCAGCCGGCGGGCGGCGCGACCGCACTCGCGGACGGGCGCGGGCCGATTGCCGGCGCGCAGGCGGCGAGCAGCAGCGGCAGCAGCAGCGCGGCGCGAGGGACGGCGCGCCGCATCAGTCGGCACCCGTATGGACGGTCGCGACCACCGACATGCCGGGGCCGAGCCGCGCGGCGAGCTTTTGCCCCGCGTCGATGCGGATGCGCACCGCGATGCGCTGCGGCACCTTCACGAAATTGCCCGATCCGGTGTCGGGCTTGATGACGCTGAACTCGCTGCCCGCCGCGGGGGCGATGCTTTCGACATGGCCGGTCAGCTTCGCGCCGCCGAGCGCGTCGACGCGAAAGCTCGCCGACTGTCCGACGCGGATCTTCGCGGTTTGCGCTTCCTTGAAATTGGCAACGATCCAGTGGCGCTGGGGGACGAGATACATGAGCTGGGTGCCGGGGTTGACGAGCTGCCCGACGCGCACCGTCACCTCGCTGAGCTGGCCGTCGCGCGGCGCGCGGATCACCGTGTTTTCGAGGTCGATGTCGGCGAGCCCGCGCTGCGCCTTCGCATTTTCGACCCCCGCTTCGAGCCCCGCGCGGCCGACCCCGACCGAACGCACCTGCTGCGCCGCGATCGCCTGCTGCGCCTCGGCCTGACGCACCGCCGCTTCGGCCTGACGCAGCGCGGCGAGCGTCTGGTCGCGCTCGCGCAGCGACACCGACCCCGCATCGACGAGTTCGTCGACGCGACGCATATCGGCCTGCGCCCGCGCGAGCTGCGCCCTGGCGCTCGCGACCGCGGCCTTTTGCAGCTGCACCTGCGCCTCGGCCGAACGCAGGCTCTGCGCGCTGTTTTCGAGGCTCGCCGACTGGGCGGCGATATTCGCCTGCCCCTGCGCGACGCGCTGGCGATAGATGCGGTCGTCGATCCGCACCAGCACCTGCCCTTTCTTCACCCGCTCGAAATCGCGCACGAGCACGTCGGTTACATAGCCGCCGACCTGCGGGGCGATGATCGTCGTCTGGCCGCGAACATAGGCGTTGTCGGTGGTCTGGCTCGCGGCGCGGAAGGGCGGCAGGCCCCAGGCATAAAGGATCGCGAGCACGCCGATCAGGATCAGCGACCCGAACAGGATGACGCGCGGCCGCGAGCGCGGCGGCTTCCAGCCCTCCTGTGCTTCGGCGGGCGTTTCGGACGATGTTTCCTGTTCCTGACTCATTGGTTTCCGGCTCTCATCTTCTGTAGGGCGGCGAGTTCGGCGGCGAGCGGATTGTGGCCGCGGCGGCGGTCGTGGATCCAGCGCGCGAACATCAGCACGAACGCCAGCGCCGCGAGCGATCCGATCACGAAGAAGACGTCGTTATAGGCAAGGATCGCCGCCTCGCGGATCGCCTCGCGCACGACCTGTGCGCCGGCGACGGCACTGCGCAGCGCAGGGTCGGTCATCGTCCCCGCTTGCGCCGCGGCGATGCGGCCGATGCCCTGCGCAACATCCGGGTCGGCGGGCGAAATGCTGTTCGCGAAGGTGATCAGATGCGCCTTGGTGCGCAGCGTGTGAAACGCCGACAGCGCGGCGACACCGGCAAGCCCGCCGAGCGTCTGCGACAGGCTGAACACGCCGACGAAGCTGACCAGATAGGACGGCCCCTTCGACAGCGCGCGCAGCAGCCCCTCCATCAGCATCGGCCCCATGAAATAGACCGCGGCAAAGGCGATCGCGGCCTGCGAGAAATAGAGGTTCACCGGGCCGGTGCGCAGCCCCGAATGGGTATCGAGGAAGGCGCCGAAAGCGATCACCGCGAGCGACACGAGCGTCTGGCGCCGCAGGTCGGCGGGGTTGAGCGTCAGGATCGCAAGCAGCGCGCCGGCGAGCGTCGCGGCCGAGAGGACAGCGTAATAGCGGACGAGCTGATCGCTGACGAGGCCGATCGTCGATAGAAGGCCGGTCGATCCGAAATTCTGCTCGGAGGTCAGCACGCGCACCAGCGCACCGGTGAGAGCGAATTTGACGAGGTCGCGGCTGCCCATCCAGCGCGTCTGGAGCATCGGGTTGGCGCGGTTGTGCTCGATCAGGAAGGCCGTCCCGATGAGCAGCACCGACACCGCGAGCGCGGCGCCGAGCCACGGCGTCGTCCACCACACGATCCGCCCCTGGACAAGGAAGGCGCAGAGCAGCCCGACGCCGACCGCGAGCATCGGAAAGGTCAAGAGGTCGAGCTTTTCGAACGAGCGGATCGTCTCGCCAGGCGGCAGATGAAGAATATTGACCAGCCCGACCGCGACGAGCGAGAGCGCGAACTGAAAGACGAAGAGATTATAGACGTCGCCGTCGGCGAGCAGCAGCGGCGAGATCGCGCGCGCGAGCGGCACCGCGACCTGCGCGAGCCCGATCGCGAGCAGGAAGCCCGCGATGCGCTTTTCCTGCGGAAACCCCTGCATCAGATAGAAGGCGGCGAGCGTCGTCAGGCCGCTCGCCGCAATCCCCGAAACCCCGCGCGCGACGAGCTCCATCCGATAGCCTGCATCGAACAGCTGGAGGAAATTGGCGAGCAGCAGCGCGATCATGATCACGCGCACGAAACGCTGGATGCCGAATTGCTGGCGCGACTTGTAGAGCAATATGCTCATGCACGCATTGGTCATATTATAGGCGACGGTGACCCAGCCGGTATCGACCGGGGTGAGGTCGAGATGTCCTTGCAGAACGGTGAGGTTGGCGATCAGCAGCCCGTTCTGAAAGCCCGCGATGATCGCGAGATAGAGGCCGATCAGCAGATAGCCGAATTTGCGCGGCGCCGGATGATCGGGCGACGCGGGCGATCCGGGCATGAACGGGCGCTCGTGCGGTTTGAAGACATAGGCGCCGCTCTCGCCGGAGGCCGCGGGATCAGCCATGACGAAGCTGCGGCGCGATCAGCGTGTCGCAGAGCGCGGCGCGAAATTCATCGTCGTTCGCGAGCTGCGGCGCATAGCCGGTAAGCATGTCGCGCCGCACGACATTGACCGCGACGCCATAGGCAAAGGTCAGGAAGGCCATCTCGGGGATCGGCGCGCGCATCTCCCCCGCATCGTGCGCCGCGCGGATCAGCGGCAGATAATGGTCGAGCAACGGCTGCGAGACATGGTCGAACACCCACGCCGCGCGCTGCGGGTCGTGCCCGGCGTCGCGGAGCAGGAAGCGCGGCACGGTGTCGTTGGCGCAATAAACGTCGATCAGCGCCTCCATCGCGGCGGCAAGCGGGCGTTCGCCGCGATCGGGCTTCGCGGCGGCGGCGGCGGCGATCTGTTCGAGCGTCACTGTGCCGACGCGCTCGACCACGGCTTTCCACAGGCCGAGCTTCGATCCGAACTTGTAGGAAATCAGCGCGGCGTCGACCCCGGCATCGGCGGCGATGTCGCGCAGGCTCGCCCTGTCAAAGCCCTGGTCGGCGAAACGTCGCAGCGCCGCGAGGCGGATGCCGCGCTCGGTGTCGCCCTGATCGGCGGGCCGCCGCCCGCGCCGCGAAGATGGGTGAGCCATCCGCCGCATCCCCTTGCTGCCTGAAACAATAACGCCCGGCGCAGATAAGGATGCAATGCGATTAATTCAACGTGCGATGAATTCCTATTCAGTTGGTCCAGTAGATATAATCCTGCCCCGCCTTCCACGGCGCGTTCATCGGCACGTCGATGCGGATCGGTCCTTCGAACAGGCCGGGCCAGATCGGCTTTGCCATGTCCCTGTTCTGCGCCGCGAGCATCGCTTGCAGTTCGGCGACGCGCTGCGGCTGCTGTGCCGCCAAATCATGCTGTTCGGTCGGATCGGTGGCAAGGTCATAGAGCCGGACCTTGGCGGGGCGCTTCGTCACTTGCAGCTTCCAGTCGCCCGCGCGCACCGCGCGATAATCGCCCGAACGCCAGTAGAGCGCGTTGCGCTTCGCGGGGCCGGCAAGAATGTCCTGGCTGTCCATCACCCGGTCGGTCGGCAGCTTCGCGCCCGCCGCGGCGGCGATCGTCGCGAAGATGTCGAGATGCCCGGTTGCGTCGGCGCGCGCCGACCCCGGCGCGATATGCCCCGGCCAGCGCATGAACAGGGGCGTGCGGATGCCGCCCTCGAAAAAGGTCGCCTTCCACCCGCGATAGGGAGCGTTGAGGTTGGGGATACCCGTGTACCAGGCGCCGCCATTGTCGCTGGTGAAGATCACGAGCGTATTATCGTCGAGCCCGGTGCGCTTGAGCTCGGCCATCACGTCGCCGATCCGCCGGTCGAGCTGCGCGATCATCGCGCCATAGACGCGCGTCTTGTGATCCTTGATCTGCGGCAGCTTCGCATAATCCTCCTTCGTCGCCTGCAGCGGCGTGTGCGGCGCGTTGAACGCCAGATACAGGAAGAAGGGGCGGTTGCGGTTGGCGTCGATCGCCGCGATCGCCTGATCGGCGAAATAATCGGTCATATGCCCCTTGGGATGGAAGCGCTCGCCGCCGTTGAAGGTCACCGCATGGCGCAGGTTCGCCCAGAGGAAGCGGTCGATCGGATCCCAGGGCAGCTTGGCGTTGACCGCGTCGGCATCGTCGTCGGGCAGGAATTTCGCTGCCCCCGCGAGCACCGCGAGGCTCTCGTCGAACCCCTGGGCATTGGGCTGGAGCGCTGGCGCTTCGCCCAGATGCCATTTGCCGATGTGGATGGTGTGATAGCCCGCCGCCTTCACCGCCTCGGCGATCGTCACCTCGCTCGCGGGCACGCCCATGTCGGGATAATCGGGAATATCGTCGGTGATCAGCTCCTGGTGAAAGACGGGTTTCAGCGGGCCGATGCCGCCCCCGTGCGCCAGATTCTCGGCGAATTCGACCGGCACCGCGGTATATTCGAAGCCGAAGCGCGTCGGATAGCGCCCGGTCATCATCGCCGCGCGCGACGGCGAGCAGGTCGCGTTGGCGGCATAGGCGGCGGTGAAATTCACGCCCTGCCGCGCGAGCGCGTCGATGTTCGGCGTCTGAACGATCCCGCCCGCAACCCCGCCGCCGTTCAGGCTGATGTCGTTCCAGCCAAGGTCGTCGGCGACGATCAGGATGATGTTCGGCGGCCTCTTGCCTTCGGGCGGCTTCGCGGGACCCTGCTGCCACGCGACCGGCCGGTTCGGCTGCACCGGGCTCTGCCAGTCCTGGATCAGGCCGGGGAGGCGGTATTTGTTCGCCTGGAAGCCGTAATAGCCGCCCGCACCGAGCAGGGCCACCGCGCCGAGCGCGAGCCATCGCTTCTTCATCATCTTTCCCCACATCCGCAAGGCGGTTGCCCCGGAACTTATGACACTATATGTGCCAATAGATGGAGCGGCGCAAGCGCATTGGCTCGCCGCCATTGACCTTGGCGGCGCGGTGGGCCAGCGGAGACCTATGGCATCGAAAACGGACATGGGGACGGCAGACAGCGACGGGCGGCGTGCGCGCAGCCGGTCGAGCCGGCGGCGCATCGTCGCGGCGATGGTCGAGCTGATCGAGGGCGGCGACCTGATGCCGAGCGCGGCGCGCGTCGCCGAGGAAGCCGGGGTCGGGCTGCGCACCGTCTTTCGCCATTTCGACGACATGGACACGCTCTATGCCGAGCTGTCGGCGACCATCGCCGCGCGGGTGATGCCGGTCGCCACCGCGCCCTATGACGGTGCCGACTGGCGCGCCGACGTGCGCGAATTGGCGCGGCGGCGCGCGCGGGTATTCGAAACCATGCTGCCCTTCCGCCTCGCCGCGAACCTCAAACGCTATCAGTCCGCCTTTCTGATGGCCGAATATGGCCGCGTGGTCACGATCGAACGCGAACTGGTGCTGCGGCTGCTGCCCGACGCCGTGAAGGCCGACCGGATACGGGTGGAGGCGCTGATCGCGGCGCTGTCGTTCCAGACCTGGCGCGCGCTGCGCCACGATCAGGGCCTGACCGCCGAGGATGCGGGCGCAGTGACCGCGCATATGGTCGCGGCGTTGCTCGCGGCGAGTCCCGAAACGCCCTGAAGTCTGTCCGGTTCGAGCGGATTTCAAAGCCTCCCGTTCGTCCTGAGGAGGGGCTGAGCTTGTCGAAGCCCCGTCTCGAAGGACCAGACGCGGCATATGGTCCTTCGAGACGCCATTTCGACGGGGCTCAATGGCTCCTCAGGACGAACGGGGGGCTTTGAATCCAGCCGATCAGGACAGACTCCAGCTTCTCGCCCGTCGGCGCCGCCGGCGCCACGCCCAGACCAAGCCGATCAGCAGCGCCAGCACGCCCCCCGCCGCGGCGGCGAGGCGGATCGCGCGTTTCTTGCCCTGATGCTCCCACGCATAGGCGTTGATCTGTGCGTCGGCGGTGTAGCCGGGCGGCATGTCGAGTACGCCATTGGCGCGCGCGAAGGCGCGGTAGTCGGCCTGCATCGCCGCGAAGCGATCGGGCATTTCGGCCGCAAGGTCGCGCGTTTCGCCGGGATCGGCGACGATGTCGAACAGCCGCCAGCGGCCGTTGCCGGTCGGCGGCAGGTTGCGCACCAGCTTGTAGTTCCCGCGAAACAGGGCCGCATTGCCCGACAGCTCGTAACCGAGCGGCGTGTCGCCATGCACGCTGTCCGCCGCGCCCTTCAGCATCGGGACAAGGCTGCGCCCGACCACGGGTTCGACCCGCCGCCCCTTCCATTCGCCCTGCGGCAGCGGCAGGCCGGCAAGCTCGGCGAGCGTCGGGACGATGTCGGTGACGTGCGCGAAGCCGTTGCTGATCGCCCCCGCGCGGACGCTCGCATGGCCGGGCCAGGCGACGATCAGCGGGACGCGCAGCCCGCCCTCGGCGGCGCTGAACTTGTAGCCCGACAGCGGCGACGCCGCGGCGCTCGCCCAGCCCGGACCGATCGCGCTCAAACTGTTGCGGCGGCCGATATTCGCAAGGGACGTGTCGTAATGCAGGTTCAGGAAGAGGCGGTTGCGCAGGCTGGCATAGGGATTGGTCGGCTCCGGCCCATTGTCCGACAGGAAGACGAAGATCGTGTTCTCATACTGGCCGGTCGCCTTCAGATGCGCGACGAGCCGGCCGATCTCGCGGTCCATCGCACTCGCCATGCCGGCATAGGCCTGCATCACCCGCGCCGCCGCCTTGCGCTCGTCGGCGTCGAGTTTCGCCCAGTCGCGCGTCGTCGCCATCGTCACCATCGGCGTGCCTTCCGGCACGATGCCGAGCGCCGCCGCACGCTTCGCCCGCGCTTCGCGCAGCGCGGTCCAGCCGTCGCGATACATCGCGCGGTAGCGCGCGATGTCGCTGTCGGGCGCCTGCACCGGAATATGGTTGGCGAGGAAATTGACCGAGGCGAGGAAAGGCTTGCCGCTCGCCGCGCCGCCGTCGATATAGTCGATCATCTTGTCGACGATGAAGCGCGACGAATAATAATGTCTGGGCAGCGTCGCGGGCTTGCCGTCCTCGAACCAGTCGGCCTTGTCGTACATCCCCTCGATCGGGCGCTGTTCGAAATTGTCGGCGCCGGCATCGGCAAGGCTGAAGGCGCGGTCGTAGCCGCGTGCGCCCGGCAGCCGCGCCCTATCCTTGCCGAGGTGCCATTTGCCCGTGAAATAGGTGCGATAGCCCGCGGCGCGCGCCATTTCGCCCATCGTCACGACGCGGTGGTTGAGCACCGTGTCATATCCCGGCTTGCCGGCATGTTCGGGCGGAATGGTTGCGGCCATGTTGCCGAGCCCGTTGCGATGGTTCATCACCCCGGTGATCAGCATCGCGCGTGTCGGCGAGCACGACCCCGCGACGTGGAAATTCGAAAAGCGCGTGCCAGCCCTGGCCAGCGCGTCGATGTTCGGCGTCGCAAATTCGGCCCCGAAGGCGCCGACGTCGCTGAACCCCCAATCGTCGGCGAGCAGCACGACGATATTCGGATGCGCGGCGCGCGCCTGGGACGGTGCGGGCGATGGAAAAGCGGGGGCCGCCACCGGAGCCGCCCGAAGGGGCATCACGGCGAACGAAGCGCATAAAGCGATGACGGCCGACCGCCCTAAAATGCCGCGCAGCGGCATCGACCCCCCAGTCGAAAAGCGTCCGGCCATCGCCCCCTCCCCGTCCTTGTAAATTATTGGCAGCGATTATGCCAATATAATTTGCGTTGGCAATCGGGGGTGATGATGACGCGGATCGAAATGCCGGAAGGTAGGGAAGATGCGTCCTGACGGCGTAGCAGGAGATTCGCGCAGAGGCGCAGAGACCGCAGAGATTTGTTCACGCGGAGTCGCGGAGGGGATTTGGGCCGTCAGGCCCCCTCATTCTCTCCCGCTTCGACGATACGGCGAGACCCGCATGAAGAAGGCCGCTTCGCGGCAAATATTGCTTCTCCGCGTCTCCGCGTCTCCGCGTGAATCAATTTTTTCCTCTGCGGTCTCTGCGCCTCTGCGCGAATCTTTGTCCGCACCCACAATGGCAGGCGGCCGGTCCCGCCTCTATCGCTCGCGATAGTCGGGCGGGCGTTTGGCGAGGAAGGCGGCGAGCGCTTCCTTGTGGTCCTCGGTCGCCGAGAGGATGACCTGCTGGCGATCCTCGATCGCCATCGCGGCGTCGAGGCTCGGCGCGTCGATGTTGAGATTGAGCGCCTGCTTCGACAGCCGCAGCCCCCAGGGGCTCGTCGCGAGCATCTCGTCGGCGAGCGCGAGGCCGCGGTCGAGCAGCTTGTCGGCGTCGACGATCTCGCTGACCAGGCCCGCCGACAGCGCGCGTGCCGCGTCGATGAAGCGGCCGGTCAGGATCATTTCGGACGCGAGGCTCGCGCCGACGAGCCGCGGCAGGAAATAGCTCGACGCCATGTCGCAGCCGCCGAGGCCGATGCGGATATAGGCGGCGTTGCAGCGGAAGTCGGGCGCGGCGTAGCGCACGTCGGAGGCGAGCAGCAGCGACAGCCCGCCGCCCGCCGCAGCGCCGTGGCCGAGCGCGATGATCGGCTGCGGACAGGCGCGCATCTTGCGATAGATATTGCCGATGCTCGTCTGGGTCCGGAGCGTGCGCAGCACCGGGGTTTCGCCGGTCGCGCGGTCCTCCTGAATGTCGAGTCCGGCGCAGAAGCCGCGCCCCGCGCCGCGCAGGATGACGACGCGCACCTCCTTGCGCTCGGCGAGCCCGCCGAAATAGGCGCCCAAGTCGTCGACGAGGCCTTCGTTCAGCGCATTCAATCGTTCGGGCCGGTTGAGCGTCGCGATCTCGACCGCGCCGCGCGCCTCGACCAGCAGCGCGCCGCTCACAGCGTCTGTCCGTCGTCGATCGTAATCACGCTGCCGGTGACCCCCAGCGAGGCGTCCGAGCAGAGGAAGAGCAAGGGTGCGTGGAGGTCGCTCGGCGGACGCAGCCGCTGGCGCGGGAAGGTCGCGACGAATTTCCGGCCTGCCTCGCTGGCGAACAGATCGGCGGTCATTTCGGATTCGAAATAGCCCGGCTGGATGATATTCACATTGATCCCGCGCCGCGCCCATTCGCGCGCGAGCGCCTTGCCCATGTGGCGCACCGCCGCCTTGGTCGCGCCATAGACCGAGGTTGCGGGAAAGATCTTGTCGGCGGTGATCGACCCGATGATGACGACGCGGCCGTGCTGCTTCTCACGGCTGCCCGCGGCTTCGAGCCGCCGCGCGCCTTCGGTCGCGGTCAGGAACACGCCGCGGACATTGGCGGCGAGCAGGCCGTCGACCTCGTCGACGCTGAGCCCGAGCGCGAGCTTTTCGGTCGCGACACCGGCGTTGGCGACGATCGTGTCGACGGGGCCGAAGGCGGCTTCGGCGGCGTCATAGGCCGCTTTGGTCGAGGCTTCGTCGGTGACGTCGAGCGATACCGCGACCGCCTGCCCGCCCGCCGCCTCGATTCCGGCGACCTGTTCGGCGAGCTTGTCGGCGCGGCGCGCGGCGAGCACGACCTTCGCACCCGATGCCGCGAGCGCCCGCGCGAAGCCCGCGCCGAGCCCCGACGACGCGCCGGTCACCAGCGCGACGCGGCCCGTCAGGTCGAAAACCGGATCCTTCGCCATATCCCTCTCTCCCGCTGCTGTGGCGCTCGCGCGCTCGGCGACGGGATAGCCGGCTTTCCCTTTACGTCAACTGCGTGGGGTGAAAAACTTTTAATGCTAAGTTTATTGGAGAGCCGCGGAAAAGCGTTGACAGGGGATTTTTGTTCCCTTATTGTTCTTATCGTGCACACACAACCTGTTCCCCCGTCGCGGCCGTCGGAGTGCGGCGGACGGGGGATAAAGGGTTTCTTTCCCGACATCGAAGAACCTTCACCGGCCTGACGGAGCGGACGTCGAGCGGGCATCCCCCGAATCCAAAGGGGTCGGATTGGAGCTAGGGTCCTGACCCTAGAGCATCGTGCCGGAAATCTGCACCGTTTCCCCGAGCGAAGACGAGGGGCATTGCCGAGCGAAGTCGAGGCGGCGACGCTGCGGTTCTCGCTCCGCTCGAACGAGCCCCTCGTCTTCGGCCAAAGGCCGAAGTTCATCCTGAGCGCCCGCCAGGGCAGTCGAAGGGCTCGGGGATGCGGATGATTCAGATTTCGCGCAATTTGCTCTAGATCATCCTTGACAGAAAAAGCCGTGTGCTCCCGCGAAGGCGGGAGCCCATCTCCTGACGCTCAATCCTGAACCCGTCGGAGATGGGTCCCCGCCTTCGCGGGGACACACCAATTTTCGCAAGCCTTTCTGGAGGGTGGCGATTTCGCCCTAGCGAATGCGCCCGCCGCGGAAGCCGCCCATCCGGCCCTGGAAGCCGCGGCCCATGGTGCTGCGGTCGAAGGCGGGGCGCTGGGTGCCCGGGCGCTCGAAGCCGCGGCCCGCCATGGTGTCGCGTTCGAAGCCGCGGTCGCGCGCCGCGCGCTCGCGGTCGAGCCCATTGTCGGTCGGGCCATAGGTCCCGCCGCCGCCGCGCTTGCCGGTTACCGACTGCCAGCCGCTCCCCGGATCGTAGCGATAGACGTGGCCATCCTTGCCCGCATAGATGTTGCCGTTGACATCGACCGCGCCGCCGCCCGAGACGCCGCCGCTCGACCGGTCGTAATGGACATAGCCCGCGCCCCTGGCGTCGCCGCCGGCGCCCTGCGTATTGAAGCCGCCCGCAGCGGTCGCGCCGCCGGCGCTGCGCGTCGCGCCGCCCGCCTCGCGCGTGACGCGGCCGGTGTTGGCGTTGACCACGGTGCGCGCGCCTGCCGCTGCGCCGCCGCCGGTGTAGATATTGCCCGCCGCGCCGCCGTGCCCGGCGACGACGCGCCCGGTCTGCGGATTATAGCGAATGCCGCCCGCCGCGGCGGTGGTGTTGCCGGTGTAGATATTGGTGTTGCGCCCGGCATAGCCCCAGCCGCGCCCGCCGGTCGCTTCATTGTAATAGCCGCCGCGCCCGGCGCGCCCGATATTGCCGGTATAGGGGTTGTACCAGGCGGCGCCGCGCCCCGCGACGACGCTGTTGCCCCAGCGGCCATAGACGTCGCCCCAGGCATAGGCGCCGCCCCAATAGCCGGGCCAATATCCCGGATAATAGCCGGGATAATACCACGGCCCCCAATAGGGTCCGTACCAGGGGTCGTACCAGCCGAAGCCGAAGGCGAGCGACCAGCCGACCGCGGCGCCGAAGGCGAAGGAGGCGCCATAACCATAGGTCGTCGGGCAGCCGTAATAATAGGCGCCGACCCACGGGTCGCACGCATAGCCGGTGCCATAGACGACGACATTGTTGTTGACGACGGTGCCGTAATAGCCCGGCGTATAGCCGACATAGACGACCTCGGGCGTCGAGCCGTAGATGCGGACATAGGTGACATAATGATATTGCGAGGTCGCGGGGATGCCATAGATCGCCGCGGGCACTTCGGTCGCGACCTGCCACGGCCCGGTCGCCGCCGAGGCGGTGAACCACACGCCGTTGCTGAGCGCGACATAGCTTGTCGGACTCACGCGGAAGACCGGCGCGGGCGAATTTTTCGCGACGCTGAGCTGCGTGCCCTCGATCGCGGTGAATTGCGGCGCGCCGTCATAGGTCGCGGTGAATTTCGCGTCGGCGCGCTGGACGGTCGCGGTCTGCGGCACCGAATTGGCGACGAGCGCTTCTTTCGCTTCGGGGGTGCCCGCGATCGACGCGAGCACCGCGCCCTTCGGACCGTCGCTGTCGATCTTCAGAAAGTCGGGCGGCAGCCTGTCGGACGCGACATAGCTCCATGGGCCGTTCGTCGATTTGGCGGTGAACCAGCGCCCCGACAGCAGCGCGTACCAGTTATCCGCGCCTTCGAGGAACAGGTCGGCGGGGGTGTTGGTGACATAGCTGAGCGACGTGCCCTGGACGTCGGCGAACTTCGGCTCGCCCTCGATCGCGATCAGCTCGGCGGGGTGAGTGCGGACATAGACGGTCTTGATCGCGTCGGAGCCGGCGGCCGCTTTCTGCTGTGGTTGCTGCTGGGCATTGCCGCCCTGTTTCAGCAGCTGGTCGAGCGCCTGGCTGACCGGCGCGGGCGGCGTCGGAGCCGCCGCCCACTGGCCGTCGAGGCTCGTCGCGGTCATCCACTGCCCGGCGTGGCCGAGATAGAGCTTGCCCTGATAGCGCAGGATCGGCGCCGATGTGTTGAGCACGCGATCGACCCCCGCCACGCCGCTCGCGCGCCAGACCGGGTCGCCGTCGACGAGCACGAGCATCGCGGGCTCGAGCGAGACGATGATTTCGGGCGCCTTGTTGGAGACCGGGACGTTGCTGGCCTTGTCGGTCTCGCCCGCGATCGCGAGCTGCGCCTCGATCGCGTCGAGGCTGACGACGAGCTGCGTCGTCGGAAAGGCCTTGCGCGCCGCCGCGAGATAGCGCGCCTCCTGATCGGGCGCGCTTGGGAAGCTGCCCTTGTCGACGGTAAGATCGTCGAGCGCCACGATCCGCGCCTCCTTGTCGGTGCCGGTCTTTGCGCTGAGCCACAGCACGCCATAGGTTTCGCTGTTCCTGGCCTTGCCGTCGGCGCCTTTGGTCTGGCCGGTGGTGACCGCCATCACCTGCCGTGCCTTGATCTCATTGCCCTCCCAGCTGTCGACCTGCGGCTGATAGAGCGCGAATTCGACGCCATCGACCTTGTAGGAGCGCGGCCAGACGCGCGCGTCGACGGTCTTGCCCGAGGGCGCGACGGCGACGGCGTCCGATTGTCCGAAGGCGGCGCGCGGCTGGAGGACGAACGGCACCGCCGACAACAGCGCGGCGGAGGCCATGAGGGCGGTGATCTGGCGGTTTCGGGTCATGCGGGCTATCCTCGTTCCGGGCGGACGGGCACGAGAATTGCGGCGATGGCGGATACGATCAATCGGGTGAAACCCGTTTGTCGCGGCCTGCCGCGCCTGATGCGAGGAAGCCGGTTCAGGACCCGTCGTGCGCGCGGTCGAGCGGCACCACCTCGGCACCGTCATGCCCGGCGGCGATCGCCGCCTCGACCATCCTGTCATGTTCGGCAAAGACGCGTTCGAGTTCGGCGCGCTTGTCGAGGATCAGCTTCGCCACGCCCGCGGTCATCCCGCCTTCCTCGCCGACCCGGCCGAGCACGCTCGACAGATCGGACAATGTCGCCTTTTCCGGGGTCGAATGAAGCCCGCCCTTTCCATCCCTATATGCGACGCATTCAGTTGCCATGGGTTCTTCCAGCCCTTGCCGGGGTCCTGCGACGATAAGCGTTTGCGGCGCGCGGGAAATCCGGGGAATCCCTGATCGCGAGGCACAAGGACGGCGAAAACGGAGCATTGGCAGGCCTGACCGAAAGGTCAGTTCAGGACGCGCATCAACCGCCGCCACAGCTGCTCGTCGAAATCGGCGTCGGGGGCGTCGGCGCCGGTGCGCACGACGACGAGGTCGAGGCTGGGCACGATATAGAGCCGCCGGTCGAGGAAGCCGAGGGCAGCGACCAGATCGGCGGGCGCAGCGGCGACGAGCGGCCCCGCGCGGCGGCGCCCCGTCGCGCCGACCGTGAAATCGCCGCCGTTCAGCCACCAGAGGCGCCCATAAGCGGGGTTCGTCGCCGACCGCGCGAACAGCGCGTTCAGGCTGGCCTGTGACAGGATGCGCGTGCCGTCTTCGGCGACGCCCCCCGCCAGGATCATGCGCCCGAAGCGCGCGGTGTCGCGCGGCGAGGTGACGAGCCCGGTCGGGTTGCCGACGTCGGCGAGCGCCGCCGGCCGCTGGCGCCATGCGGTGTCGGCCATCCCCGCGGGCCCGGTCAGCCAGTCGCGCGTGATCCGGTCGAGCGGCTGCCGCGCGGCGGCGGTCAGGATGCGCTTCGCGACCGCATAGACCGCGGTATTATAGAAGAATTGCGTGCCGGCGGGCGCGACATAGGCGAAATTTTCGTCGAGCCCCGAATTCATCTGCAGGATATGAAGGACGCGGATCTCCTTTTCCTGCGCCGGCGTCGCCCTCGACCAGCCGGTCCCGATATAATCGCTGACGGGCCGGTCGACGTCGATCAGGCCCTTGTCGATCGCGACGCCGACGAGCACCGACACAAAGCTCTTCTGCTGCGAGGCGACATCTTCGAGCAGCGCGCCGTCGGCGGTCTTGCCATAGAGAAAGATCGCCAGCATCGCATCGTCGGGGGCCGGCCAGTTCCTTTCGACCAGCGTTTCGCCGCCGCGCTGGATCAGAAGGCCCGTCGTCTTCTGCGCCCGCACATAGTCGAGCAACGCCCGCATCGCCGCATCGCGCTGGTCCGCCGCGCCGGGATTCGCGGGAGCCGCCGCGGTTGCGGGCGAACAGCCGGCGAGCAGCGCTGCCATCATCGCCGCCGTCAGTCGCAAAGCGTTTCGCATGTCCCTTCCCCCCGTTCAGCGCGCCGGTGCGGCCGTCCTTTGCATGGGCTGCGGCTGCCGTCGGTGCGCGAGCATGATCCGCGCGACCTCGCCCTGCATGAAATAGAGAATGTTGCGCGCGCCCTCGCTCGCCGCCGCCGCGTCGCGGCGCGGCAGCGCGGCGCGGATCTGCCGCCAATGGTCATAGGGGCCGCCGCCGCCATGCGCCGCCAAGGCGAGCGCGGCATAGGAAAAATGAAACCGCGTCTTGCGCCGGATCGACGCGATCATCCGCTGCGCGTCCGCGCTGGCATGGCCCGCCATCGCGCCGAAGATCGCCTCGCTCGCTTCGATGATCTGCTCGGCCGGCGCGCCCGCGGCGGCCGCATCGAGCAGCCGGTCGATGTCGTCGATCATCTGTCCGATCGCGCGATCGGACATCCGCAGGCACGCGAAGCGTGCCGCGAGGCCATAAAGCGCCGCGCGAACCTCATAGAGGTCGAACACCTCCTCCGCCGTCGTCGCCGACACGCGCGCGCCGCGATTTTCCTCGATCTCGACGAGTCCGTCCTCGCCCAGAATGCGCAGCGCGCGGCGGGCGATCGAGCGGCCGACGCCGAATTCGGCGCAGAGGCGCGCTTCGCGCAGCCACGCGCCCGGCGCGAGGTCGTTGGCCTGGATACGCTGGCGCAGCGCGTCGGCAACCGCATCGGCGGCGCGGCCGCCCCCCGCGCCAGGCAAGCCGCCTTCCCGTCTGGCTTCGCTTTCGTTCATCGGTCCCCGCGATAGCCGATGAGGCGCCCGCCCTCAAGGAAATGAGCGACAATATAATCAAGATTGTCGTACAATAGTTGACAGCTTCGGGGGCCTGCAGGATGATCGGGACAATCGAACAGGCCGGGGAGAGTCCATGACCGACGCCAGCAGACGCAGCTTCCTCGGCGCGGGCGCCTTGCTGCCGCTCGCCGCATCGGCCGCCGCCGCGGACCGGCACGCCGCCGAGCCGATCGAGCGCGACCTGCTGCGTTATGTCGGCTTCGGCAACAAGCGCGCGGGCGGTCCGGGCGACATGGCATGCGGCGCGTGGCTCGCGGGAGAGCTGGAACGCGCGGGCTATGCGGTCGAGCGGCAATCGTTCGAAGTGCCCTTTTTCGATGCCTCGGCCGCGACGCTGGCGAGCGGCAGCAAGGCCGCCGCCGTCTATCCGCAGCCGATCGTGGTGCCGACCGGTCCGGGCGGCGTATCGGGACCGCTGGTGCGCGTCGATGCGGCAGGACGCGCCGCGACCTCGCTCGCGGGCGCGATCGCGCTCGTCGACCTTTCCTTCGCCCGCTGGTCGTCGATGCTCGCCAAGCACGCGCGCGGGCCGATCGAAGCGGCCTTTGCGGGCGGCGCGCGGGCCGCGGTCGCGATCACCAACGGCCCGACGGGCCAGGTGATCGCGCTCAACACCGACGGACGCAAACCGATGTTCGGCGGCCCCGTCGCCCTGCTCGCGCCGGCGGACGCCGATCCCTTCCTCGCCGCTGCCATGCAGCGCACCGAGGCGCGATTGACGATCGACGGCAAGGGAGGCCGCCGCCCCGCGTTCAACCTCGTCGGGCGGATCGACCGCGGCAAGGGCCGCTGGCTCGCGATCTCGACCCCGCGGTCGGGCTGGTTCGGCTGCGCCGCCGAACGCGGACCGGGCGTTGCCGCGTGGCTCGATCTCGCGCGCTGGGCGGCGGGCGCGATGCCCGATCACGACCTCGCCTTCATCTGCAACACGGGGCACGAATATGAATATCTCGGCGCCGCCGAAGCGATGAAGCGGATCGCCCCGCCTCCCGCCGCGACGCGCTTCTGGCTGCACATCGGCGCCAATGTCGCGGCGCGCGACTGGCACGAAATCCCCGGCCATGTGGCGCCGCTTCCCAGCGTCGATCCGCAGCGTTTCCTCTCGCTCTCACCCGAGCTGCTGCCGCTCGCGCGTGCGCTGTTCGCCGGTCAGGCGGGCTATGAAGCGCCGGTATCGAGCGCAGCGCTTTCGGCGGGGGAGCTCGACGAAGTGATCAAGGCGGGATACGCCCCCGCCGCCGGCGTGTTCGGCATCCACCGCTATCATCATGTCGCCGACGACGACGAACGCTGCCTGAACCTGCCCGCGACGGTCGCTGCGGCGCAGGGCTTTCGCCGGCTAGTCGCGGCGGTGGCCGGCGGGAGCAGCTGACGCGGGACGCGCGCTTGCGCATGGCCCGCCGGTTTCCGGAAAGGGCGCGCCGGCAGTCGTCGACAGGTCGATGCCGATCCCGCTGCTTTCGGCCTGAAGCGCTGCCCGCGCCGAACAGCATCGCGAACCAGGACATATAGCTATATTCGGGTTCGCCGTCGTCAGCGCCCGGCTTTACATTGCCATAGCTGCTGACCATCGGGAACGGCACGAAGATGAGGAAGCCCGCGACAAACCGGCGCCGCGATCGGGCTTTGCCTATCGCATTTCGCGCTCCAGATCGCGGGCCGCATTGGCGAGCGCGATATACATCGCGCCTTCGGGCACGACATATTCATTCTCCCCCCAGAAGAAGGGCCAGTCGTCGCGATTTTCGGGATAGTCGGGCTTGAGGATCAGCACGCCGGGGACCACTCCGCCGGGGATGAAGGAGAAATCCGCCCGGTTGCTGCCATAGGCGACCTCTTTGGATTGCGCGCCGACGCCCGACACGAAGGAACGGTCCGAAGCCGGGTGGTGGCCGTGGATGAAATCGAGCGCGCGCAGCGTCGGCTCGGCGCCGACGATGTCGGGGAAGGCGCGGTGGAGCGCATAGCCGGTCAGCCCGAAGCCGAGCACCGTGCCGCTGCCCGCCCATCCGCCGTCGGTGATCGGGACGCCGAAGGGATTGGCCTTTTGCAGCGCCTCCGCCCGCGTCGCCCACTGGCGCGCCGCCTGCTCGACCGAGGCGCGATAGGCGGGCGGCATATGCGGCAACGCTTTCACCATCGTCTGCGCGGTGAAGTCGAAGGCCTTCAGCATCGCCGGCGCGAGCGCTTCGACGCGCGCGGCATAGCGGCGATCGCCCGTCGCGAGGAGCAGCTCGACCGCGGCGCCGAACTCCTCGGCCTCGAGCGGCCCTCCGGTCGTATTGCCGTGGCGAAAGAGCGCGGGCGGGCGGCTGTGCTCCTCGTCCCAGATCCGCTGCGCGCGATCGAGGCAGCGGCGGGCGAAGGCGTCGTCACGGCCGCGCCACGCGCGCGCGGTGGCCGCGAGTGCCGCGGCCGCGCCATAGTCGAGCGCGGTCGACTTGCTGGTGAAGGCCCAGCGGTCGTCGGGGGTGCCGCTGCGGCCGCCGGCGCTATCATAGGCACGCTCATAGGGCTTGAGCGCCGGATCATAGATCAGCCCGTCGGTCTTGCTCGCGGCGTCGCCGAGGTGGGTATATTGCCCGACGTCGGGCTCGACGATCCCGTTGATTGCGTGCCCGACCGCGTCATATTGCGCGAGCAGTTGCAGGCTGCCGTGCCGTGCCTGCTGAAGAAGGTCGGGGGTGCCGTCGGGGACGTGCAGCTCGACCCGGCGGCTGTCCCAGTCGACCGCGACCGTGTCGCGATCGAGGCCGAAATCCTCCCATATGTCGACGAGCTGGCGGACGACCTGATATTGCGTCTGGGTGCGGATGTCGAAATCGCCGGCGTCGAGCCAGCCGCCGACCGCGAGGCCGGGGATATGCTCGCCGGGCGCGAAGCGCGTGTCGGTGGTCGGTCCCTGGCGATATAGGTCGATATGTTCGTGATCGACCGGCGCCTGACGCGCATCGTCGCGGTGCGCGTCGCCGTGCCAGACGCGATAGGCCTCGTTGACCGCGACATGGTCCATCGCGACCGGCAGATAGACGTCGTTCGTCGCGTGCCAGGCGCTGTCGAACAGGCCCGGCGCGATCGGAAAGGGCGCGGTGCGCGTGCCGCCATATTCGAGCCGATAGACGCCGGGGGTTGTCACGCCGCTGAAATCGACCTGAAGATAGCGATAGCGCAGATAGGTGCCCCATTCGCGCGCCTGTTTCAGCGGCACCGGCACATTTTGCCCCGATGCGTCGATGCGAAACAGGCGCGGCTGGAGCTGGCGGCGGTCGTCGCGGTCGAGCTCGATCGTCGCGATCTTCGCGGCCTTCGGCAGATAGCCGAGCTGCGAATGGGCGATCACCGGCGGGCGCAGCCAGCCGGGCACGCTTTCGGCATCGAGCACCCATTCGAGCAGCTTGCCGCTGCGCCCGCCGGGGAGCAGCTGGCGCACGACATACCAGCCGTTGGTCGCCTGATTGCGCCCGTCGAACAGCTCCAGTTCGCCGTCGGCGGCGGCGATGCTGACGCGCCGCGCGGGCTCTTCGGGCGCGAAGACGAAGCGGCGCGCGCGCGCAAAGGGCAGCGGCTCGGCGCCCGGCCCGTCGCTGCGCCCCGAGGCCGCGTTGCGCTCGGCGGTCAGCTGCATCGCGTCGGCAGGGTGCCGCGGAAACAGGGCCGGGCGCCCGTCGGCGAGATAGGCGTGATGCCAATAGGCCGAGGGCACGAATTCGAGGTTGAAGCCCGCCTTGCCCACCATCTCGGCGGGCAGCGGGCGGTCGAGCAGCACCGAAATCACCACCGATCCGCCGCGCCGCTCGGCGCGGACGGTGTAGCCGAAGTCCGGATATTGCATCACCGCTTCGATCACCCCGGCCTGCTTGTCGACGCGGCGGCTGACGAACCGGGCGGCGGGGTCCCACTGGCCGGGGGTAGGCGAAAGCCGGACATCGCCATTGGTCGCGGTGCGCACGCCCTGCTGAATCAGCTCGACGCCGCTGATCTTCGCGTCGGCGAACAGCCCTTCGTTGACGTTCGAAAAGATCAACCAGTTGACGCCCGGCGCCTCGAAATAATCGGCGCGGTCGAGCCGCAACGCGACATCCTGCGGCGGCGCGTCCTGCGCGGCGGCCGGAACCCCGGCGGTGCCGATCAGCGCCGCGAGCATAATACCATATCGGCGGACCATGGCAGCCTCCCCTCATTCTGATTCTTGGTAGCGCTACCATAACAACGCGCGGGGCCGCTGCAAGACCCCGCGCGCCGGGGTCACTTCGCGGGTTTGAGATAGCCGTGCATGGCCAGCCAGCTCGCGAAGGCGTCGAACCAGCCGGTGCTGGTCGTTTCCTTGGGATACATGCCGAACCCGTGTCCGCCCTGTTCATAGAGGTGGAATTCGACCGGGCGCTTCGCCGCCTGCCAGCTTTCGATCAGGCCGAAGCCGCCGTGCGCGAAAAAGGGATCGTCGGCGGCGAGCGCGACGAACAGCGGCGGCGCGTCGGCAGGCACGGTCACCGCCGAGAGCGGACCATAGATATTGCCGATGAACGCCGGCTTGGCATCCTCGCCCGCGAGCGCCGTCGCCATGGTGAGCATCGCTCCGGCGGAAAATCCGACCATGCCGACCCGGTCGGGATCGACGTGCCATTCGCCGGCGCGCCGGCGGACGAGCGCGAAAGCGGCGCGCGAATCGGCGATCTGGGGCGCGATAGCCTTCATCGCCTGGTCGGGGTCCATGCGCGGGGGCCGCGCGTTGCCCGAGAACAGCTCGCGCATCGATTTCTCGAAGCCCGGCATGTCGGCGGGGGTCGGATTGAGCCGATATTTCAGCACGAAGGCCGCGACACCGCGATCGGCGAGCGCGCGGGCGACATCCCAGCCTTCATTCTCCATCGAGAGCGTCCGGAAACCGCCGCCGGGTGCGACGACGACCGCCGCCCCCGTGGCCTTGGCCGGATCGGGCAGGAAGGGCGTGAGCGTAGCCACCGTGACGTTGCGAGCGAATTTGCTGCCATATTGGCTGTGCCAGGATTCCTTGGCCGTCGCCCCGGGGAGCGGTCCGGTCCCGAGTTCGATCGCGGTCGGCTGCGCGGGGGTTTCGATCGGCGTCATCCGATCGTCCTGCGCCGCGGCCGGAATCGCCGCCGCGAGCGCGACCGCCGCGGCGAGCGCGGCCAGCGGCCCTCTGCGCTGCCGCGCCGAACCGCGAACCCCGATACACCTGCTCGTGTCTTTCATCACCTGTCTCCCAATATATTTGTCTTACATTTGATTGAGTCAAATCGCGACTAATCAATATTAATTCGCGATTTGATCAATATTTTTGTAGGACAAGTTGACGAAGCTGTCGAGACGTGATTAGGTCGGGGGAAAGCGGTAGCGGCGCGACAACGCGCGAGCGCAGCGGGGGAGACATATGAAAAATGGCCCGACACCCTGGATCGTCATTGCGGCGTCGATGGCGTCGCTCGCCGCGGTGGCGCCCGCTTTCGCCCGTCCGGCGCCGGGAGTGCCGCCGCTCGCCGACTTCTTCGAGCCCGCGACCACAGCCGCAGCCGCACCCGACGCCGACGGGTTCATCCGGCGCTGGCTGCTCCTCGAGCCGGTCAGCAAGCCGAATCCGACCAACACGCTGTTCACGGGCAGCTATGTGCGCGCGGCGCTGGCGCCCGAGACCTTTCCGGGCCGCTTCGGGGCGGTGCCGCGCGATGGACAGGCGGCCGCGGACGGCGCGCTGCGCTGGCACGCGCTCGATTCGAAGCTGTGGGACGTCAAGCTGTTCAACTTTGCGCAGGCGCTGGGCAAGCCGAAATATGGCGTGATCTTCTGGGCCGTCACCGTCGTCGACAGCCCGCGCGAGATGCACGATGTGCGGATGGCGGTGGGGTCGAATTCGGCGTCGGTCTGGTGGCTGAACGGCCGCGAGGCGGCGACGCTGTTCGACGACCGGCGCATGGTGATGGACGATGTGCTGTCGGACCGGCTGACGCTGAAGAAGGGCCGCAACATCCTCTATGGCGCGGTGATCAACGGCCCCGGCCTCAGCGATTTCTGCCTGCGTTTTCTGGACGCCGACGGCGAGCCGATACGCGACCTGGCCATCGCGGTGCAATGACGGCGCGGCGCGCCCTCCCCTTCGCACAGGAGCTTCCATGACCCGCTTATTCCGCCCGACGCTCGGTCTGTCGCTGGCGCTTGCCTGCCAATCCCCCGCCACCGCGCAGCTGGCGGGCGACGTCTTCATCCACGATCCGTCCACCGTCGTCGAATCCGGCGGCAAATGGTTCACCTTCGGCACGCGCGGCGGCGGACTGGTTTCGGAGGACGGCTGGACCTGGGCGAACGGGCCGGTTCGCCCCGGCGGCGGCGTCGCGCCCGATGTGGTGAAGATCGGCGATCGCTATTATGTCGCCTGGGCGGTCGGCGGCGGCGGCATGTCGGGCGGACATGCGAGCGACGTGAAGATCATGTGGACCAAGTCGCTCGATCCGGCATCGCCAGACTTCGAATATCATGAGGTCGGAACGGTCGCGTCGAGCGACGGGGTCGAAAATAATGACGCGATCGACCCCGCCTTTCTCTATCACGATGGCCGGCTCTGGCTGAGCTATGGCACCTATTTCGGTTCGATCCGCCTCGTCGAACTCGATCCGGAAAGCGGCCGGCGGCTGGAAGGCAACGAGCCCGTCGACATCGCGATCGACATGGAAGCGACCGCGCTGCTCTATCGCGACGGCTGGTATTATCTGCTCGGCACCCACGGCACCTGCTGCGACGGGCCCAATTCGACCTATAATATCCGCGTCGGCCGCTCGCGCGACGTGCGCGGCCCCTATGTCGACAATATGGGCATTCCCCTGCTCAAGGGCGGCGGCAAGCTGGTCGCGGCCGCGCAAGGGCGGATGATCGGCGCGGGGCATTTCGGGCGCATCGACCTGGGCGGCGGGATCGAGAAGATGTCGCTGCACTATGAGGCAGACATGGACCGCAGCGGGCGCAGCGTGCTGGCGATCGAACCTTTGCTGTGGCGCGACGGATGGCCGGTCGCGGGCCGCAACCTCGACCCCGGCACTTATGAAATCCAGTCGGCGCGCAGCGGCAATGCGCTGCAACTCAAGGTCGATTTCGTCCGTATCCCGTTCGACGCGCGCGCCAGTTTCATGGCGGGGCCGGACGATCCGGTGAAACCGGTGCCCGGTCAGAGTCTTTCCGATGTCGCGGGGACATGGCCGAAGGATGCGGTGCGCGTCGACCTGTCGGCCTATATGGTGCGGCCGAACCAGCATTGGACGATCACCCCGGTCCCCGAAGCGGGGGGCTGGTTCGGTGCCCCATATTACAAGATCACCGTCGCCGGCACCGAGCGCGCGCTGGCCGCGACCCCCGCCGACGAGGTTCAGGCGGTGCCTGCCTTTACCGGCGCCGATGCCGAGCTGTGGCGGATCGACCAGCTGACCGACGGCAGCTATCGCATCACCCCCAAGACGCGCGCCGGCGCCGATCTGGCGCTGGTCGCGATCGGCGCGAGCACGCCGACGCTCGCGCGCTTCGATCCGCAGAGCGACGCCGGACGCTGGCGCTTCGTGCGCCCCTGAACGGGAGCGGCGCGCACCGGAGCGCGCGCCGCGGACCCGTCAGACGAAGCGATTGACAAGATTTTCGAGCCGTTCCTGCTTGCCCGAACGGTGCCTGGGGTTGAGGTCGGCGGCAACCGCATGATCGGCGATGTCGGCAAGGCTGGTGCCCTCGCGATGGATCATCCGCCCCAGCTCGCCGTCCCAGCCCGCATAGCGCTCCTTCTTGAACGCGTCGATCCGCCCGTCGGCGATGATCCGTTCGGCGTTGAGCAGCGCCGCCCCGACGACATCGACGCCGCCGATGTGGCCGTGCAGCAGATCCTCGGCATCGACCGACTGGCGGCGCACTTTCGCGTCGAAGTTGAAGCCGCCGGTGGTGAAGCCGCCCGCACGGACGATCTCGAGCATCGCGAGCGTCATTTCCTCGACCGAATTGGGGAATTGATCGGTGTCCCAGCCATTCTGGTGATCGCCGCGGTTGGCGTCGATCGACCCGAAAATGCCGAAGGCGGCGGCGGTGGCGATCTCATGCTCGAAGGTATGGCCCGACAGCGTCGCATGATTGGCCTCGATATTGACGCGCACCTCGTCCTCGAGCCCGTAGCGCTTGAGGAAGCCATAGACGGTGGCGGTGTCGAAATCATATTGATGTTTGGTCGGCTCGTGCGGCTTGGGCTCGATCAGGATCGTGCCGGTAAAGCCGATCCTGTGCTTGTGCTCGACCACCAGGTTCAGGAAGCGCCCGAAATTGTCGAGCTCGCGCTTCAGGTCGGTATTGGTCAGCGTCTCATAGCCCTCGCGGCCGCCCCACAGCACATAGTTGGCGCCGCCGAGACGGTGCGTGGCTTCGAGCGCCGAGCGCACCTGCAGCGCCGCCCAGGCGTAGATTTCGGGATCGGGGCTGGTCGCAGCGCCGCCCGCGTAGCGCGGATCGGAAAAGAGGTTGGCGGTGCCCCACAGGAGCTTGCGCCCGGTTTCGTCCTGCAGCGCTTCGAGGTGATCGACCGCGGTGGCGAAATGGCGCCGATAGGAGGCGACGTCGGTGGCCGGCTCCATCACATCGACGTCGTGGAAGCAATAGAAGGGCAGGTCGAGCTTGCGCACGAAGCCGAGCGCGGTTTCGCGCTTCATCGCCGCCGCCTCCGCCGCATCGGCGTGCTGCTGCCACGGGCGATCGAAGGTGCCCGCCCCGAAGACGTCCGACCCCGGCCAGCAGAAGGTGTGCCACATGCACACCGCGAAGCGCAGATGCTCTTCCATCGTCTTGCCGAGGACCTTGCGGTTCTTGTCGTAGAAGCGATAGGCGAGTTCGTTGTCGGTCTCCGGCCCTTCATAGGCGATGGTCGGAAACGCGGCGAAATAATCGGTGGCAGACATTCAAGAGCCTTTCTTGGAGGAAATTCGGGGATAGGCCTGGCGAAACAGCGCCTTGCGATGCGAAAGCCGGTCGACGAGCGCCGGGTCGGGGTCGATCCGCCGCGCGACCGGCGGCGCGGCGCACACCGCCGCGGCCTCGCCGCCGTCGACCGCGAGCTGCGCGAGCCGCGCCGCGCCCAGCGCCGGCCCGACCTCGCCGCCCTTCAGATAGACGAGTGGCACTTGGAACGCCGCGGCGATGATGCGGCCCCAATAGTCCGATCGCGCCCCGCCGCCGATCACCGACAGCTGCGCGACCTGCGTCCCCGCATCGCGGAGCGCATCGAGCCCGTCGGCGAGCGCGAAGGCAACGCCTTCGAGCACCGTCTGCGCCAGCCGGCCGCTGTCGGTGTCGTGGTCGAGCCCCAGAAAGGCGCCGCGCACGCGGGCGTCATTGTGCGGCGTGCGCTCGCCCGAGAGATAGGGAAGGAAAAGCTCTTCGCCCGAACCGGGGCCGGACGCTTCGGCACGCGCGAAGAGATCGGCCGCCCCCGCCGCGCCGGTCAGCCGCGCGACCCAGTCGATGCACGACGCCGCCGACAGATGCACGCTCATCTGATGCCACATGCCGGGCAGGCAGTGGCAAAAGGCGTGGACCGCGCGCGCCGGGTTGGGCCGGAATTGGTCGGTCGCGACAAAAATGACGCCCGACGTGCCGAGCGAGAGCAGCGCGTCGCCGTCGTTGACCACCCCCACGCCCGCAGCGCCCGCGGCATTGTCGCCGCCGCCGGCGACGACGGGCACCGCGGGCATTCCCCATAGCTCGGCGACCTCAGGGCGCAGCGTGCCGGTGATCTCGCTGCCCTCAAAGAGCTTCGGCATCGCCGCCTCGGTGAGCCCGGTCGCGGCGAGGACCGCATCGCTCCACGCGCGCTGCGCGACGTCGACCCACAGCGTGCCCGCGGCGTCGGACAGGTCCGAAGCCTTGTCGCCGGTCATGCGCAGGCGCACATAATCCTTGGGAAGCAGCACGGTGCGGACGCGGTCGAACAGCGCGGGCTCATGCGCCCGCACCCACAGCAGCTTCGGCGCGGTGAAGCCCGGCATGGCGATGTTGCCGGTGATCGTGCGCAGCGCGGGAACCGCCGCTTCGAGCGCTTCGCATTCGGCTTCGGACCGGCCGTCGTTCCACAGGATCGCGGGGCGCAGCGGCCGGTCGTCGTCGCCGAGCAGCGTCGCACCGTGCATCTGTCCCGCCAGCCCGATGCCGCGGATCGAGCGCCGCACGGCGGGGTCGATCGCCTGCACCGCCGCGGTCGTCGCCAGCCACCACGCGTCGGGGTCCTGTTCGGACCAGCCGGGATGCGGGCGCTGAACCGACAGCGCGGCGACGCCCTGCCCCGCCACGGCGCCGGTCTCGTCGAGCGCGACGGCCTTCACGCCCGACGTGCCGATGTCGATGCCCAGGAACATCAGGGGACGAAGGGGTCGATCGTCGGGATGGTCCCGTCGGGGTTGAACTTGAGCTCGGTCATCTTGACGCTGCGCAGGTGGTTTTTCCCGCTGAGCTGAGTGTCATGGTAGAAGAGCCACCATTTGCCGTTCCACTGAACGATCGAATGGTGCGACGTCCATCCCTGCACCGGGGCGAGGATATGCCCCTTGTAGGTGAAGGGACCGAAGGGATTGTCGCCGATCGCATAATTCACGAAATGCGTGTCGCCGGTCGAATAGGTGTAATAATATTTGCCGTCGCGCTTGAAGACCCACGAGGCTTCGAAGAAGCGCCGGTCGTGGTCGCCGCCCTTCACCGGCTTTCCTTGCTCGTCCAGAATCACGGCGTCGCGCACCGGGCCATCGAAATGCTTCATGTCGGCGCTCATCCGCACGACCTTGCCCGAGATGGCGGGCGCATCGTCCTGCATCAGGTCGGTGTCGGACCCGTTCGGATCATAGACGCCGTCCTTCCAGCGCTGGAGCTGGCCGCCCCAGATGCCGCCGAAATACATATAACTCGCGCCGTCGTCGTCGGTGAACACCGCGGGGTCCATCGAAAAGCTGCCCGGGATATAAGAGGGTTCGGCAACGAACGGCCCCATCGGGTCCTTCGACGTCGCGACCCCGATGCGGAAGGCGCCGAGGCCGTTCTTGTCCTTCGATTTGTCGCGCGCGGGGAAATAGAGATAATAGGTGCCGTCCTTATAGGCGGCGTCGGGCGCCCACATCTGCTGCGACGCCCAGGGCACATCCTTGATGTCGAGCGCGACGGGCCCCACCGTCACCGGCCCGCCCGGCCGGTCGAGGCGGAGCACGCGATAGTCGCGCATCGCATATTGGTTGCCCAGATCGTCGTCGGCGATGCCCGCGTCGATGTCGTGGCTCGGATAGATATAGAGCTTGCCGTCGAAGACATGCGCCGACGGGTCGGCGGTATAGATTTCATCGACCAGCGGCTGCGCCAGATAGCGGCGCCCGTCGGGCGCGCGCGCGCCGTCGGCGCTCGATTCGGTCGCCTTGGTCGGCGCGTCGGGGGCGCCGCCGTTGCAACCACCCAGACAGGTGGCGAGGATTGCGAGGGAAATTGTTGCACTTCGCATCGGCATCTTCTCCTTGGCTGCCGTCTGAGCGGCGTGGGAATTTTGATAGCGCTACCATCGAACATTTCCAAGTGCCCTTTTTGTTTGACGTGCCGGCGATTTTCCTTCTACTCCTACAAAATAACGGGCGGATCGCCCGGCAAACGACCGTTCAGGGGAGAGAATCGACGTGACAAAATCATACGAAGCCGGCTTGCCGGGCCGCCGCCGCCGCGCCCTTTTCGGCGCGCTGACGCTCGCCATCGCGGGAATCGCCGCCCCGGCGGGCGCACAGGATGGCGCTACCATCACCGCGACGATTCGCGCCGACCAGCCAGGCCCAAAGGTCGATGCCGACATCTTCGGACAGTTCGCCGAGCATCTGGGCACCGGAATCTACGGCGGAATCTGGGTCGGCAAGGGGTCGTCGATTCCCAATGAGAACGGCTATCGGAGCGACGTGCTCGCGGCGCTGAAGGCGATCAAGGTGCCGATGGTGCGCTGGCCGGGCGGATGCTTTGCCGACGAATATCACTGGCGCGACGGCATCGGCCCGCAAAAAGACCGCCCGGTCAAGATCAACACCAACTGGGGCGGCGTGAACGAGGACAACAGCTTCGGCACGCATGAATTCATGGGATTCGCCGAACGGCTGAGCGCGCGCGCTTATGTTTCGGCGAATGTCGGCAGTGGCACGCCGGCGGAAACCGCGCGATGGGTCGAATATATGACCGCGGCCGCGAACAGCAGCTCGCTGGCCAGGGAACGCGCCGCGAACGGGCGCACCGAACCCTGGACGCTCGCCTATCTGGGCATCGGCAACGAACTATGGGGATGCGGCGGCAATATGCGCCCCGAATATGCTGCCGACCTGACCAACCGCTTCGCCACCTTTGCGAAGTCCGGATCGGGCAAGATGCTCAAGATCGCCAGCGGCCCGTCGGACAGCAATTATGAATGGACCGACACGATGATGCGGCTGTCGGGCAAAACCATCGACGGGCTGGCGCTGCATTTCTACACCCGCCCGCGTGACGCCGACTGGAACGACAAGGGGCCGGCGCTCGGCTTCCCCGAGGCCGAATGGGCCTCGACGCTGCAACACACATTGCAGATGGACGAATTTATCACGCGCCATTCGGCAATCATGGACAAATATGACCCCGAAAAGCGCGTGATGCTCGCGGTCGACGAATGGGGGACGTGGTACGACCCGACGCCCGGTTCCAACCCCGGCTTCCTGCAGCAGCAGAACAGCCTGCGCGATGCGATCGTCGCGGCGCTCAACATTCACATCTTCACCCGCCACGCCGAACGCGTGCGCATGGCGGCGATCGCGCAGATGGTGAATGTGCTGCAGGCGATGCTGCTGACCGACGGGCCGCGCATGGTGAAGACCCCGACCTATTGGGCCTTCGACCTCTATATGCCGTGGCAGAATGCGACGAGCCTGCCCGTCACGGTCGACGGGCCGCGCTATCGCAATGGCACGGTCGACATTCCGGCGATCAGCGTCTCCGCAGTGCGCGACACCGCGGGGGCGGTGCATGTCGCGCTGGTCAATGTCGATCCGAACCGCGCCTTGCCGGTCACCGTCGATCTGAAAGGCGTTCGCGCGACCGCCGCGTCGGGCCGTATTCTGACCGCCGAAGCGATGGATGCTCACAACAGCTTCGAGCATCCCGGCGCCGTCGCGCCGAAGCCGTTCGACGCCGCGAGGGTCGCCGGCGGCAAGCTCGCGACGCGGCTGCCCCCCAAATCGGTGGTCGTGCTGCGGCTGCGCTGAGCATGGACGGAACCGGTGGCCCCGGCGTCTCGCGGCGCGACGTGCTGCAGGGGATGACCGCGGCCGCCGCCGTCCTGCCCGCTGCCGGCGCGGCGGCGGCACCGGCGCCCCCGGCCCCGGCGTCCCGGCTGTGGTATCGCCAGCCCGCGAGCGATTGGATCGAAGCGCTGCCGGTCGGCAACGGCCGGATCGGCGCGATGATCTTTGGCGGCACCGCGCACGAACGGCTCCAGCTCAACGAGGATACGCTGTGGACCGGCGGCCCCTATGACCCGGTCAACCCGGCAGCGCGGGACGCGCTGCCCGAGGTGCGCCGTCTCGTCGCCGCAGGGCGATATGCCGAAGCCGAAGCGCTGGCCGACGCCCGGTTGATGGGCACCCCGCGCACTCAGATGGCCTATCAGTCGGTCGGGCATCTGCTGCTCGACCTGCCCGCCGCCGAGCCTGGCGAAATCACCGGCTACCGTCGCGAACTCGATCTCGATTCGGCGGTGTCGACGGTGCGCTTTCGGCTCGACGGCGTCGGCCACCGACGCGAAATTTTCGCCTCCGCCCCCGACGATGTGCTCGTGGTGCGGCTTGCCGCCGACGCGCCGTTCGACCTCGATGTCGCCCTGACGTCGGGGCAGCCCGAAGCGCACGCCGTCGCGGCGGGCGACATGGTGACGCTGACCGGCCGCAACGCCGCGCGGGCCGGTGTGGCGGGCGCGCTGCGCTTCGCCGCCCGCGCACTGGTCGAGGTCGATGGCGGCGCAGTCGCGCCGCTCGGCGACCGGCTGCGCGTGAAGGGCGCCCGCGCGATCACCGTGATGATCGCGATGGCGACGAGCTATCGCCGCTTCGACGATGTCGCGGGCGATCCCGAAGCCGCGACGCTCGACGCGCTGCACCGCGCCCGCGAGCGCGGCTTCGCGCGGCTGCGCGCCGATGCGGTCGCGGCGCATCGGGCGCTTTTCCGGCGGGTATCGCTCGATCTGGGCACGACGCCGGCAGCCCTGCGCCCGACCGACGAGCGGGTGCGCGCCGACCGCCTCGCCGACGATCCCGCACTGGCGGCGCTCTATTTCGACTATGGGCGCTATCTGCTGATCGCTTCCTCGCGGCCGGGAAGCCAGCCGGCGAATCTGCAGGGCATCTGGAACGGTTCCGACGATCCGCCGTGGCAGTCGAAATATACGGTCAATATCAACACCGAGATGAATTACTGGCCCGCCGAAGTCACCGCGCTCGGCGAATGCACCGAGCCGTTGCTGCGGATGGTGCGCGAGCTTGCGATCACCGGCGAGAAGACCGCGCGCGAGATGTATGGCGCGCGCGGCTGGATGTGCCATCACAACAGCGACCTGTGGCGCGCCACCGCCCCGATCGACGGCGCGAAATGGGGGATGTGGCCGACCGGCGGCGCGTGGCTGTGTACCCATTTATGGGAACGCTATGACTATGGCCGCGACCGCGACTTCCTGCGCGCGGCTTATCCGCTGATGCGCGGCGCCGCGCTGTTCTTCCTCGACACGCTGCAAAGCGATCCGGTCACGGGCGAACTGGTGACCAACCCGTCCATCTCACCCGAAAACCGGCATGGGTTCGGGGCCGCCATCTGCGCCGGCCCCGCGATGGACAACCAGATTTTGCGCGACCTGTTCGACCAGGTGGCGACGGCGGCGGGCATTCTGGGCGTCGATGCGGATTTCGCGACCGAGATCCGCCGCGCGCGGGCGCGGCTCGCCCCCGACCGGATCGGCGCGCAAGGGCAGCTTCAGGAGTGGCGCGAGGATTGGGACGCGCTCGCCCCCGAGCCCGACCATCGCCACGTCTCGCACCTCTATGCGCTGTTTCCGAGCGACCAGATCGACCCCGAACGCACGCCCGGCTTCGCCGCGGCCGCGCGCCGGTCGCTCGAACTGCGCGGCGACGAATCGACCGGCTGGGCGACCGCCTGGCGCGCCGCGCTTTGGGCGCGGCTGGGCGAAGCCGATCATGCCCACCGCATCCTCGCCTTTCTGCTGGGGCCGGGCCGCACCTATCCCAATTTGTTCGACGCGCATCCGCCCTTCCAGATCGACGGAAATTTCGGCGGCACGCGCGCCATCGCCGAAATGCTGATGCGCAGCCGCGGCGACGCGATCAGGCTGCTGCCCGCGCTGCCCGCCGCCTGGCCCGACGGTTCGGTCGCGGGTCTGCGCGCGCGCGGGCGCTGCCGGGTCGATATTCGCTGGCGCGGCGGCCGGATCGAGGAGGCGGTGCTGACCGCCGAGGCCGGCGGCATACGCCGCGTCTCGTGCGCCGGCCGCTCGGTCGAGGTCGCGCTTGCGGGCGGGCGGCCGGTCCGGCTGCGCGGCGAAAGCCTGACCGCCGGATGATCAGATGTCGTCGGCTGGCCCCGGGCCCGCGGGCGGAATCGCCATCACGTCCTTCGTGTCCTTGAGCGCCAGTTCGACGAGCAGCCGCATCGCCTCGCTCGCGCCTTCGGCATCGCCGGCGACGATCGCATCGAGCACGCGCGCATGGTCGGGAATCGGGTCGCGGGGCAGTGCGCGCGTGCGCTGCTTGAACTGCGTGGTCCACGAAACCGCGGCGCCGATCGACGCGCTGATCACGATCAGGGCGTCATTGTCGGTCGCGCGGAGCAGTGCATCGTGGAAATCGCGGTCGGCGGCGCGCCCCTCCGCGGTCGCGAGCGAATGGTGCCGCATTCCGTTCAGCGCGTCGCGCATCCGCTTGATGTCGGCCTTTGTCCGGCGCTGCGCCGCGAAGCCCGCCGCTGCGGGTTCGATCACCAGACGAAGCTCGAACAGGCTGCGCACGAGGCGCGCGTCGGGGGTGCCCGCAAAGGCCCAGGCGAGCACTTCGGGGTCGAGGAGATTCCAGCGTTCGCGCGGCAGCACGCGCGTTCCTGTCTTGGGCCGGCTCTGAACGAGACCCTTGGCTGCGAGCACCTGGATCGCTTCGCGATAGGCGCCGCGCGAGACGTCGAGCGCTTCCGCCGCCGCAATCTCCCCCGACAGGATATCGCCCGGCCCGAACTCACCCGACAGGATCGCGGTGCCGAGCTTGTTCGCGACCGCGCCGCGCAAGCGGCGCCCCGGCCCCCGTTCACGCGCGGCACCTGTCCCCCGTCTGGCTTTTTCGGCCCGATCGCCCGCCTTTTCCTTGTCCATGACCCATGATCAAGGCGAAGGCCGCCGACAAGTCAACCGGGAACAACCCGTAGCGGTCCCTTCCGGCTCATCGCGGCAGGTCGCGCGGCGTGTCGACCGCGAAACTCGCTTCGCTGGTGGCGACGACGCCGGTTCCGGGCTGGCCCGACCCGATCGTGACGCGGTAACGGCCCGCAGTCACCCGGCGGTCGCCGCCGGGCGTCACGCTCGACAGATCGCGCGGCGACAGCTCGAAGCGCAGCGTTTTCGTCTCGCCGGCTTTGAGCGAAACCCGCTGAAAACCGCGCAGCGCCAGTCGAGGCATTCCCGGGCGCGGCGGAAAGGAAAGATAGAGCTGCGCCACATCCTCGCCCGCCCGCGCGCCCTTGTTGACGACCTCGGTCGTGACGGTGACGCCGTCCTGCCCGCCACCGGGCGCCGCGCGCACGGTCAGCGGCCCATAGTCGAAATCCGTGTAGCTGAGGCCGTGGCCGAACGGATAGACGGGCGTGCCGGTGAAATAGCGATAGGTGCGCCCCTTCATCGCATAATCGTCGAACGGCGGCAGATCGTCGACACTGCGATAAAAAGTCAGCGGCAGGCGCCCCGACGGATTCGTCCGCCCGGTCAGGATATTCGCCACCGCGGTGCCGCCGGCCTCGCCCGGATACCAGGCTTCGAGGATCGCGGCGGCATGATCCTTGCCCCATTGCAGGTTGATCGGACTGCCGTTCATCGCGACGATGACGATCGGCTTGCCTGTCGCGCGCGCCTGTTCGAGCATCACGCGCTGATCGCGCGGCAGGTCGAGCGAGGTCTTGTCGCCGCCGGCAAAGCCCTCGATCTGGAACGATGTCTCCTCGGCTTCCATGTCGGAGGTCAGCCCGACGACCGCGACCAGCACGTCGGCGTCCGCGGCGGCGCGCGCAAGGTCGGCGGCCGGGGTCGGCGAGATGCGCTTCCACACCAGATCGGACCCGCCGCCCTCGATCGTGAAGGAATAGCGCTGTCCGGCAGTCAGCTGCATCGTCGTCAGGCTGGGCAGGTCGTTGTAGCGGCTGGCGCGGCGATCGGCGATCAGCTTTCCGTCGAAGGTCAGCACCCCGCCGGGCCCGGTCAGCCCGACGCGATAGGTGCCGCTCTTTGGCGCGACGAGGAAGCCGGTGAAGGTCCGGCGATGCACGTCGGCGACCTTGGCGAGTTCCAGCTGGCGGTCGCCGACATCGGGTTCGATCCGCGACACGACCGGCGTTGCCGAATATTCGACCGTTTTGAGGAATTTGTCGCGCTCGCCGGGTGCGAACTCGGCCGGCACGGGGGTCAGCGGATTATAATAGCGCACGAGCACGCCCGGCCGGCCGTCGGGGGTGCGCAGCGCCGAGGTCGGCACGCGGTCGCCGTCGGTGATCGACTCGCCGAACGGAACGAGCGTCACGCGTTCGTCGCCGAGCGCCGCGCGCAGCCCGTCGACCACCGAAACCGGCGGGCCGGTCAGCGTCGAGGAATAATTGCCGCGCAGCACGCGCGTCGCGTCGCCGAGCGGGCCGATCACCGCGACGCGGCTTTCGGGCTTCAGCGGCAGGACGCCCGAATTTTTGAGCAGCACCATCGCCTTTTCGGCGGCGTCGAGCGCAAGCTGGCGGTGTTCGACGGCGCCGATCGCGCTCGCGGGCACGGCGGGCGGCGCATCGGCGAGGCCCGCAAGGTCGCCGGTCCGGTAGCGGGCGGCGAAGAGGCGGACGAGGCTGTCGTCGATCTGCTCTTCGGTCAGCAAGCCCTGGGCCAGCGCATCGCGATAGCGGCGCTCGAGCCCCGCGGTATTGGACAGCGTGTTCGTGTTGCACTCATTGTCGACCCCGGTTCGCATCGCGATCGCGACCCCGGCCGCCGCGTCGGGGGCATATTTGTGATTTTCGTCGATGTCGCGCACCGCGTCGCAGTCGGAGACGACATAGCCCTCGAAACCCCAGGCGCCGCGCAGATGCGTCTTGAGCAGCAGGTCGCTCGCGCAGGCGGGCTGGCCGTTCACCCGGTTATAGGCGCACATGATCGACCCCGCACGCGCCTCGACGATCGCGGCGCGGAAGGCGGGCAGATAGCTGTCCTCTATGTCATAGGGCGACACGAAGAAATTATCGCTGTGCCGCGTCGCCTCCGGTCCGCTGTGGACCGCGAAATGCTTGGGCGTGGCGATGACATGCGGGCGGTCGGGATCGGGGCCCTGCATACCGCGGATGAACGCCTTGCCCATTTCGGCGGTCAGAAAGGGGTCCTCGCCATAGGTTTCCTGGCCGCGACCCCAGCGCGGATCGCGGAAGATGTTGATGTTGGGCGACCAGGTGTCGAGCCCGGTGCCGATCCGCCCAAGCCGGCCGGTTTGCCGCGCCAGCGTGTGGAGCCCGCGCACCTCGGTGCCGATCGCGTCCGCCACGCGCTCGACAAGCGGCGTATCGAAGGTCGCGGCGAGCCCGATCGGTTCGGGAAAATTGGTGGTCGGCACCGGGCCGAGCGCGCCGTGCAGCGATTCGGTCCACCAGTTGTAGGCGGGAATGTCGAGGCGCGGGATGGCGGGGGCGGTGTTCAGAAGCTGCGGCAGCTTTTCCTCGAGCGTCATCTTCGCGACCAGATCGCGCGCGAGACGCACCGCCGCATCCTCCTCTGCGCCGCGCTGCTCGGCGGGTTGCGCGGGAGCGACGGCGGGCACCGCCGCCGCCGCCGACATCAGGGCGGCAACCATCACGCGCCGAGCCATCCAATTCATCACTACCCCCTTCGTTCGGAAAAATGCGCCGCCCGCGCGGCGGGCGATCAAATTGGCTGCATTCCGTGCTGCGCGATCTTGTCGAGCAGCTCGCGGTGCCGCGGCAGGCCAGCCATCAGCCGCGCGGTCTGCACCTCGGTCTCGCGCCGCGCGCGCCGCGCCAGTTCGGCATCGGTCGCCCCCTCGCCCTGCGGCGTTCGGGTCTGGTGGCCCATTCCGTAGAGAACATATTGATAGCTGGCGGCAGGAAAAACCTCTTCGGCGCGGTCGAATTCGTCGTGCAGCCAGGGAGGCTGGAATTTCCACAACTCCATCAGGTCGAGCAGCCGGCCGGGAATCGTCTCGGGCTGCCGGTTGTCGCGCCAGAAATCGCTGTCGTCGCGCCGGGTCAGCGCATAGTGAAGTTTGAGGAAGTCGATGATCCGCCCCCAGCGATAATGGGTCGTCGCGTTATAGCGGCGCGCGAGGACGTCCATGACCGCGCGGTTCGGCGGCAGTTGCTCGGCGATCATCTTGGCCGACAGTTCGACGAGGACGATCGCCGACGCCTCGAGCGGCTCGAGGAAGCCAGCCGCGAGCCCGACCGCGACGACATTGCCCTTCCAGAAGGTTTCGCGATGCCCCGACCGGATGGGAATGCGGCGCACGGTCAGCCCGTCCGCCGCCGGGCCGATATAGGCGCGCAGTTCGCGCTCGGCCTCGTCGGCGCTGATGTGGCTGCTCGAAAAGACATGCCCGATGCCGCGCCGCGTCGGCAGCCCGATATCCCAGATCCAGCCCGCCGACTGCGCGGTCGAGATCGTGTGGCAGACGACCGGATCGGCCGGATCGGCATAAGGAACCTGAACCGCCAGCGCGGTGTCGCAGAACAGCGTGTCGCCGCACGGCCGGAACGGCACCTGCATCGCATCGCCGATGAGCAGGGCGCGAAAGCCCGTGCAGTCGACGAAGAGGTCGCCCTCGATCACCGGCCCCTGCTCGGTTTCGAGCGCCGCCACGTCGCCCGATTCGGTCATCCGTACCTCGGTCACGTCGGCGAGAATGTGGCGGACCCCGAGGGTTTCGCAGCAATGGCGCTGAAGAAAGGCGGAGAATTTGCCCGCGTCGAGATGATAGGCATAGTTCGCCAGCGCTTCATATTCGGGCGTCGCGATCGTCTTGGGCGCAAGCCCCGCGTCGCACAGCCGCCCCTGCGGCGTCACCGTATCGCAGAAGCTGCCGTCGCCATCCGCCAGCCAATGCGGCACCATATTCACCTGCGCGAACCCCTGCGGCAGCATCAGCGGGTGATAATAGCCGTCGTCGTCGGCGCCGGTCGTCCAGCGGTTGAAGCGCGCGCCCTGTTTGAACGCCGCGTCGCAATGACGGAAAAAGTCGGTTTCCGAGACGCCGATGCGCCGCAAGGTGGTGCGCAGCGTCGGCCAGGTCCCCTCCCCCACGCCGATAATCGGAACATTGGGCGATTCGACCAGCGTGACCTCGAACCCGTGGGGCATGCGCCCGCGATGCCGCGCGGCGATCACCCCGGCGGTCAGCCAGCCCGCCGTTCCGCCCCCCACGATGACAATGCGCTGAATCACTTGCATGCGGCCATTGTTACAAAAAATCGGGGTTACAAAAAATCGGGCGGAATGCGAATGATCGCATTCCGCCCCATGGGAGGCCCCCGTTAATAGCGGAAGCGCACGCCGAGCGTGTAGCGACGCCCATAGTCGAACACGTCGAGCAGCTGGTTCGAGAAACGCCCGTGCGTGCTTTGCTGGTTGTTGTTGAGGTTCAGCGCTTCGGCAAAGACGCTGAAATTGTCGTTGATATCGTAGCTCGTGCTCAAATCGACCTGGAAGCTCGGGTCGACGAATGTCGGCTCGGCACCGAACGATCCCGTATTCTGATTCTGCCCGAACTGGAGCAGATATTCGTCGCGCCAGTTGAGCGCTGCGCGGATCTGGAAGCCGTTCTTGTCATAAAAGCCGACGAAGTTCGCCGAATTGGCAAGCCCGGTGACCGCAAAGCCGGTCTGCGAGATGTCAAGCTCGTCATAGGGACGATTGGTATCGACGAAGGTCGCGTTGGCCTGGAAGCCGAAACCCGAATCGCCGAACACATGCTGCCACGCAAGCTCGACGCCGCGCACCGTCGCATCGGGGCCGTTGATCTGCTGCGTGACGGCAAAGATTGCGGGCTGTCCGGTGGTCGGGTCGACGACGCCGTTGATCGGCTGGGTGGTCACGCCGCCGACGATGAAGTTGCTGACATTCTTGAGGAAGGCGTTGACCGAGAAATAGGAGTTGCGCTGATAATACCATTCGGCGGCGATATCGAAATTATCCGCCAGATAGGGGCGCAAATCGGGATTGCCGCCGCTCGCGGTCAAGGCGCCGACACGCTGGCCCGACCCGACGTTGAGCACCGGGTTGAGCAGGTTGAGCGCCGGGCGGGTCAAGGTCCGCGACGCGCTCATGCGAAGCTGGAATTCGGGCGTGATTTCGAGCCGCGCATCAATGCTGGGCAGCAGATAGGAATAGTCGCTGCCGCGCTCGATCGGCTGCGTCGGACCGTAGGACACGGTGAGCAGCGTCGGGTCCGCAGTGCTCGTCGCGATCGAGACGGGAAGCCGCCCCTGCCCGATCGAGCGGAGATGAGTATTCTCGTTCCGCACGCCCGCGCTGAAGTGGAACGGCATGCCGGCAATTTCGGTGTTGAAATCGACCTTCATGAAAAGCGCCCATGTCCGCTCGCGTACATTGAGGACGCTGCCGGGATCGACCGCCTCGTCGAAGGTGCCCGTGAAGCCGTTGACCGAGCCATAGTTGAAACCCGGAATATTCTGCGTCTGCGGATTGCCGAGGCTCGTCAGATAATTCTGATAGTCGACAGGGCTGAACAGGAACACCGACGGCGGCAGGCTGCCGTTATAGCCCGGAATGAAGCCGTTGAGGCTGATGCTGCCCTGATAGAGCGAACCGGGCAGCGGCGCGATGCCGGTGTTGCGACCCGACGGGGCGCCATAGCCGGCATAGGCCTGCCAGAAATTGTTGGTGAAGGTGCTCTGGTTCAGGAAATCATAGGTGTCCTGATAATATTGCCCGCCGAACTTGACCGTCAGATCATCCTGTTCCCAGGTTCCCACCGCGCGGAACTGCCACAGTTCGTCGGTGTTGCGCTGGGTCTGGTTGACCGTGACGTGCGAGCCGATCAGCGCCTGATTGTCCCAGTCGGCGGCGCTGCCCGCGGGACCGAAATTGGCGATCGACGGAAAGGCCTTTTTGCTGTTGCCGTCGACGATGAACTGCAAATTGGTGCCGAGGTCGCCGCCATAGCCGATGTCGGCGTTGAGGCTGCCGATATTACCGCCGGGATTGCGCCAGCTCTTCGAATAGGCACCATCGAACTCGAAGTTCAGATTGTCGGTCGCGTCGAACTTGACGTTGAGGCCCGTCTGGTTGGTCTTGAGCACCTCGGTGTTCAGCGCCGAGGTGAAGTCGGTCGGGCTGCCGGCCTGGGTGAAATTGACCGCCGTGCCATTTTCGTCGAGTTCGACATTGCGCAGGTCGGTCTGGTTGAACCAAACGCCGAAAGCGTAATTTTCCGACACCACCTTCTGGCGCGAGAAATTATTGTCGAGCGTGACCATGATATTGTCGGACGGCTGCCATTGCAGCGCGAGCCGGGCGTCGATGCGCTCGTCCTTCACCCGCTGCTGCTCGGCACCATATTGCTGGGGGAACCAGCCCGGGATAGTGCGCTGATCCGACGCGGGAACCGCGGGATCGACCGTTGCTGCGGTCGGCGAGCAGGTCGCCGCACTGCTGCCGGCGAGCTGGCACGGCGCGAAATTGCCGCCCGGCCAGCCGTTCACATAGACGCGGTTGGTGTCGGTGTCGCGCCGGGTGTAGATGACGTCGGCGAGGATGCCGATGGTGTCGTCCCACGTATTGCTGATGAGCAGGCCCGCCGTCGGCACGATATCGTCGGCACGGTCCTGCATCGACCCCGATGCGGTCGCCGCGATGCGCAGGCCGGGATTGTCGAACGGCTTGGGGAACGCAATATCGACCGTCGCGCCGATGGCGCTGGCCGACAGGGCGACGTCGGGAGTCTTGAGGACGCTCAGCTGGCCGATGAAATCGACCCCGACGGTGCTGAAGTCGATCTGACGGCCGCCCGTCGCGGTCGAGATGCGCCGTCCGTCATAGAGCGTCGTGTTGAAGTCGCCGCCGAAGCCGCGAACGGTGATACCCGTCGGCTCGCCGCGCGACCCGCTGCGCTGGATCGACACGCCCGGAAGGCGCTGCAGCGACGCCGCGACGTTCGAGTCGGGGAATTTGCCGATATCCTCGGCCGAGATCACGTCGACAACGCCCGACGAGGTCCGCTTGACGTCGAGGTTGCGTTGAAGCGAGCCGCGCAGACCGGTGACGACAATCGCTTCGTCGGTCACCTCGTCCGCGGCCGGCGCCTGGCTGTCCTGCGCCGCGGCCGGGGCCGCCCATGCGAGCGCCAGCGCGCTCGTGGCACAGCCCAGCGACAAGGTGATAACGCTACCAGAAGATTTCACACGCTTGGACGCGCTCAACATCATGCCTCTCCCTCTTTCGTTGCCCCACTTCGATCAGGGCTAACTTTTCCAACGATTCGATCCGGCCGATTCCGGTCCCGAGTCGGGGCGCGAGAATCCGCTGGCCATGTCGCATTAGGTAGCGCTATCATAATCGCGATCGCAGGCGATGCAAGTTTTTGTCGGAGTTACCGGTAAATATTTGCGTTGGGATGGCGCCATCCATTAGAAAACAGGCGCATTTGATCGGGGAGGAGAGGAAATATGTTGGAGTTTTTGGATCCCCGGGCGCATGGCGCCTTGAGCGTGAACACCCGCAATGCCGCGCGGCGCAATTTCGTCCAGCTCGTCGCCGCCGAGTTTCTCGCGGCGATGCACGACTATCCGATCCTGTTCACCAAACATCCCGAGACGGGGGCCTTTTATGCCGGGGCGATCATGGGGCTGGAGCCCGGCGAGAATCTGCTCGCCGAAGAGGGCCTGCTTCCCGGCTACCGCCCAGCCGACCTGGTGCGGCAGGGCTTTTTCGTGGTCGACGACAAGATTGCGATCGACCGCGACGATGCCATTTTCGACCGCGCGGGCGAGGCGCTGTTCGACGCGGACGGCGAACCGAGCGAGAGGCTGGGCCGCATCCGGCACGCGGTGCAGACGCTCCACCACGGGCTCCCCGAAACCGAGGCGATCATCGCGCGCTTCCTCGCCCATCGGCTGATCGAGCCGATCGACATCACGCTCGATTTCGACGACGGAGGCCGGCTGCGGCTCGACGGCCTTTATTCGGTCAGCCTCGACGCGCTGCACGCGCTGCCCGACGATGCCGCGCTCGACCTGTTTCGCCGCGGCGACCTGCAGATTGCCTATGCGCAATCGGCCTCGGTCCAGCACATCCGGCGGCTCGCGCGTATCCGCAACGATCGCCTTTGCGCCGCGCTGGCATGAGCGGGGCGATCGCCGCAGCGGACGCCGAAGCGCTCGCCGATGCCGAGGCGTTTCGCGAACGGGTGATGGTGCCGGCCCGTCCCGTGCTGCTGCGCGGGGCGGCGCGCAACTGGCCGCTGCTGGAGGGCGGCGCGAACGGCGTCGTCGATACGCTGCACCGCTTCGATGCCGGGCGCGAGGCCGAGATTTTCGTCGGGCAGGCGGCGATCGAGGGGCGCTATTATTATGACGCGGCGCTGACGGGCTTCAATTTCGTGCGCGAGGAACTCGCGACGCGCGAGGGGTTGCGGCGCATCGCCGGGTCGGCGGCGGGGCCGGACGGCGAAACGCTCTATATGGGATCGCTCCCCTCGGAACGCTATTTCCCCGGCATCGAGCGGCTGACGCCCCTGCTTTTTCTTCCCGATACGGTGCTGCCGCGCATCTGGATCGGCCATGCGTCGAACGTCGCCTGCCATTATGACATGATGGACAATGTCGCCTGCGTCGCGGCGGGCCGCCGCCGCTTCACCCTGTTCCCGCCGTCGGCGATCGGCGATCTTTACGTCGGCCCGATCGACCGCACCCTCGCGGGGCAGCCGGTCGGGCTCGCGGTCGACAGCGCGCCCGGCGATCCGCGCTACCCGCGCTTCGAGACGCGGCGGCAGGACGCGCTGGTCGTCGAACTCGAGGCCGGCGACGCGATCTACATACCCAAGCTGTGGTGGCACAAGGTCGAGGCGCTGGACGCGCTCAACATTTTGGTCAACTTCTGGTGGGACGGCTTCGCCGCGGGCCCCGACAGGCCGTGGGCCGCGATGCTGCTCGCGATGATCGCGATCGCCGAGCGCCCCGAGGCCGAGCGCGCCGCGTGGCGCGCCTGGTTCGATCATTATGTCTTTCGGCCGGGCGGCCATCCGCTCGCCTTTCTGCCCGAGGAGCAGCACGGCATTCTGGGCCCGCTCGCCGACGGCAATTACCGGCGCATCCGCGCGGCGGCGATGCAGATGTTGCGCGGCTGACCGGTTATGCGCCCTTTGCCTGCCGGGCCGCGGCCCGCCCCTGCGACAGAGTTGCGCCGGGGGCAAGGCATGAGCAGCCCGTTCGTGCACATCGACGTCCACCGGCTGGCCGCCCGAACGGAGGCACTGGCTGGGGCGGCAGGATTCGAACCTGCGCATGGCGGTACCAAAAACCGCTGCCTTACCGCTTGGCTACGCCCCAAGTCGCCGGTGCGAGCGCGCTCCTATACGCGCCGCCCCGGATTGGCAAGGCGCAGCTTGGGCCGCGATCCGGTTAAAGCCGCGTGACCCAGCCGTGCGGATCGGCGGCGCGGCCGCGCTGGATGTCGACGAGCCTGTTCTTGAGCATCGCCGTCACCTGCCCCGGCCCGCCAGCGCCGATGGTGAAGCTGGTGTCGCCGCGCGTCACCTTGCCCACGGGCGTCACGACCGCAGCGGTGCCGCAGGCGAAACTTTCGGTCAGGCGCCCGCTTTCCGCATCGGCCTGCCACTGGTCGATCGCATAGCGTTCCTCGCGCACCGCCAGCCCCGCGTCCTTCGCCAGCGTGATGATCGCGTCGCGGGTGATGCCGGGCAGGATCGTGCCGGTCAGCGGCGGGGTGACGATGCTGCCGTCCTCGAAAACGAAAAACATGTTCATCCCGCCCAGTTCCTCGATCCAGCGATGCTCGGCGGCGTCGAGGAAGACGACCTGGTCGTGCCCCTTGGCGATCGCTTCCTGCTGCGCGATCAGGCTCGCGGCATAGTTGCCGCCGCATTTGGCGGCGCCGGTGCCGCCCGGCGCGGCGCGCGTATAATCCTCCGACACCCAGAGCGACACCGCGGGGGCACCCGACTTGAAATAATTGCCGACCGGCGAGGCGATGACGAGGAAATGATATTCGGCCGCGGGCTTCACGCCGAGGAACACCTCGCTCGCATACATGAAGGGGCGCAGATAGAGCGCCCCGCCCTGAACCTGCGGGAACCAGCCGGCGTCGGCGGCGACGATCTCCTTGACCGCGGCGACGAACAGCTCCTCGGGCAGTTCGGCCATCGCCATGCGGCGCGCGCTGGCGTTGAAGCGGGCGGCATTGGCCTCGACCCGGAACAGCGCCATCGACCCGTCGTCGAGGCGATAGGCCTTCAATCCTTCGAAGATTTCCTGCGCATAGTGCAGCACCGCGGTCGCGGGATCGAGCGACAGCGGCCCGCGCGGCATCACCTGCGCATCGTGCCAGCCCCTGCCTTCGCTATAGCGGATCGAGACCATATGGTCGGTGAAGACGCGCCCGAACGCTGGGTCCGCGGTCGCCGCCGCGCGTACGTCGTCGGCCGTCGGATTGGGATGCGGCAGACGGGCGAAAGCGGGAGCGGACATGGACGAGACCTTGCAGTTGGGGGCGCCGGCCGGAATTGGCCGGTGCGCGCCTCTTGCCAAAGCCGGGCGCGCGGCGCAACGGTAGTCGCCATGGCCGAAGAAAATTTTCTTTCACAAGTCCCCGCCGCATCTGCCCTTTTCTTGCGCGAGGCAGAGGTCCGCCGCGGCATCGAATATCTGTTCTTCGGCCACGCCGCGCTGTGGCGCACGATCGACGCGCGGCTCGCGGAAAATAGCCTCGGACGCGCGCATTACCGGGCGCTCTATTTCATCGCGCGCGCACCGGGGCTGACGATTTCGGACCTGCTCGCCCTGCTCGGGATCACCAAGCAGTCGCTCGGGCGCGTCGTCAAGGAACTCGAAGCGCGCGACCTCCTGACGACCCGGCCGGGCAATCGCGACCGGCGGCAGAAGGAATTGCGCCTGACCAGCGCCGGCCGCCAGATCGAAGGCGCGATCTTCACCCTGCTGCGCGACGCGATGAGCCGCGCCTATACGCACGCCGGTCAGGCGGCGGTGACCGGCTTCTGGCAGGTCAACGAAGCGCTGCTGCCGCCGGGGGACCGCGGGCGGGTCGCGCGGCTGGGACGCGAGGGGGGTTAGAGTCTGTCCTGATCAGCCGGATTGAAGCCCGTTCGTCCTGAGGAGGGGCTGAGCTTGTCGAAGCCCCGTCTCGAAGGACCAGACGCGGCGCATGGTCCTTCGAGACGCCATTTCGACTGGGCTCAATGGCTCCTCAGGACGAACGGGGGGCTTTGAATCCACCTCAACAGGACAGACTACCCCTCGCCCCTCGCCAGATCGGCGAGTTCGCGGCCGCGGTCGCGGGCGGCGCGCAGCACGTTGGTCATCAGCGCGACGAGCTGTCCGTCGGCGTCGAGGACGTCGAGACCGGCCTGCGTCGTGCCGCCCTTGCTCGCGACCTGCGCGATCAGCGTGCCCGGCTTTTCGCCGCTTTCGGACAGAAGCGCAGTCGCGCCGCCGAAGGTCGCATTGGCGAGCTTGAGCGCCTCCTCTGACGACAGGCCGAGGCGTTCGCCCGCCGCGGCATAGGATTCGATCAGGCGGAAGACGAAGGCGGGGCCGCTGCCGGTGAAGGCGGTGACCAGGTCCATCGTCATATCGTCGTCCAGCGCGACGACCTCGCCGAGCGCGTCGAGCAACGCCGCGATCATCGCGCGATCGGGCGCGCCGAGGCTCGCCACTGCCGAGACGCCCGCGCCGATCCGCGCCGCGAGATTGGGAAGGATGCGCACCTGTGCCCTGGCATCAGGGAAACGCGCGGCGAGATCGGCGAGCGAAACGCCCGCGAGGATCGAAAGCAGCGTCACCTCGCCGGTTACCATCGGCGCCAGTTCCTCCGCCACCTCGCCGAGCTGCTGCGGCTTCATGCCGAGCATGATCCAGTCGGCGGTGCCGCCGGCGGCCTGCCATTCGGCGAGCGAGGCGTATTGCGCAACCCCAGCGCGCGGCGAGGCCGCGGGATCGACGATCGCGACCCGCGCCGGGTCGAGTCCCGCGCCGAGCCAGCGGTCGAGCATCGCGCCCGCCATATTGCCGCATCCGACCAGCAGCATCCGGCCGGCGAAACTCCCCACTTTATTCGTCATCACCCTGTTCTTTTCTCTTCCTGTCAGCGGCAGCTGTCGTCCGGCCCGGAAATGAGGTCGAGGCAGCGGCCGTCGATCTTCGTCCGGTCGACCGGCAGGCCGATCTGCGCCGCGAGGGTCGGCAATATGTCGACCGTCATCACGGCATTCGGCTGTTCGAAACCGATGAGCCCCTTGCGCCAGAAGAGGATCGGCACGCGCCGGTCGTAATCCCAGACCGACCCGTGCGTCGCGACATAGCCGACCCCCGATTCGGGAATCGGCGTCACCCGCGGCTTCAGCACGACGATGAAGTCGCCCGAGCGCTCGGGATTATAGGAGGCGCGCAGCTTGTCCATCAGCGACCAGACGTCCGGTGCGCGTTTCGAGATGGGCCATTGGGCGAGTTCCTCGCCGGTGACGACCGCTTCGACCTGCGGATGCGCGCGATAGCGTGCGACGAGCGCGGCGAGCGCCGCCCGGCGCTGCTCGGGGGTCAACGACTTCGCGAGATACATGTCGCCGAAGGGGCCGTCGCCATAGAGGAGTGGCTGCGGCAGGCCCAGCTCCTCGGCGACCGCCTTGCCCATCGCGTCGGCGTCCAGCGCGGGGTCGACGCGCTGGGCGCCGGGCCAGGCGTTCTGGCGGTTGCGTTCGGGCATGTCGTGGCCGCCATGGTCGGCGGTCAGCGCGACCTCATAGTCGATCCCGGTCGCGTCGAGCTGCGCGAAGAAATCGCCGAGTTCGCGGTCGAGACTCATCATCTGCAGGCACATTTCGCTGCCCTCGGTGCCGAAGCCGTGGCCGACATAGTCGGTCGCCGACAGGCCGACGATCAGGAGGTCGGTGCCGCTGCCTTCGCCCATCTTGCGCACCTGCCGCAGCGCCGCCGCGGTCGCGAGCACCGCGCCGTCGGCTTCGGGCGACGCCTTGAAGCGGCGGAAATCGCCGCCGTCGCGCGCGAAGCGGCCAGTGCCGACGGTGCCGCCCGTGTCGAGCGGAATCGCGATGTCGTGCGACGCGCAATCGGCGGGCAGCGTCAGGCCGGGGCGCGGTTCGGCGATGGCCGCGGCGATCGCAGCGCTCGCCTGCTGCGCGGTCGGTGACAGCGTCACCCCCTTGAAGCCCGTCAGCCCCTTGGGCGTCAGCCACATCAGCTCGTCGGCCCGGCGCCCGCCCATCATGATCGCCGCGCGGTCTTTGCCCGCAACCGAGACGACCTGCGCCTTGGGATCGCGCGCCTTCATCAGATCGCCGAGCGTCGGGACGAGCAGATGGTCGATCGAGGCGACATACTCCTTCGAGCTGCTGCCCGGCGCCGTCTCGTCCTCGGCGCAATAGAGCTTCTTGTCGGCGCGCGCCGCCGACAGGTCGTAATAATTATTGGCAATGATTCCCGTGTGCGCGGGATGGTTTCCGGTCAGGATCGTCGAGTGGCCGGGGCAGGTTTCGGTCGCGCCGTGCGCCTGATAGCCCGCCGGAAAGACGACGCCCGAGGCGAGCCGCGCGAGACCGCCGGTGAAGTGGCTGCGATATTCGGCGAAGAGGTCGGCGGAGAATTGATCGACCGCAACGACGACGAGAAGTTTTGGCGCGGGGGTTGCCGCGGTAACCTTTTGCACTGCCGGCGCCGAATCCTGGGCAAGACCCGCCGCGGGGCCGGCAAGGCAGAGCGTGGCGGCGATCAGGGCGGTGCAGTTTTTGAGCTTCACGAGGCTTTCTCCGTCGTCCGGGGTTGGCGCGGGCTGTCCTCTCGACGAAAGCCGCCTATATGGCAAGTCTCGAACGAAAGGCAGACGCGCGGCGGGCATGGGACAGATCGGGGACGCTATGATGACAGCGGCGTGGCGCGCCGCGCTCGGCTTATTCGTGCTGGCGGCGCTCGCTTTGGCGCCTGCGCGCGCGCAGCCGACGCATATCGCCCCGAAGCTCGTTGCCGAATCCCCCGCGCCCGCGCCCGGCGGGGAGACGGCGATCGCTCTGGCGATGACGCCCGAGAAGGGCTGGCACGGTTATTGGACCAATGGCGGCGACGCGGGTTTCGGTCTGCGCGTCAAATGGAATGCGCCCGAGGGGGTGACCATAAGCCCCTTCCGTTATCCGGTGCCCGAGCCGCTGATCCTCTTCGGCATGATGAACCATGTCTATGAGCATCCCTATGCGCTGCTCGCCGAGGTGAAGGTCGATGACGGCGTCGTGCCGGGCACCGACCTGACGCTCTCGGGCGTCGCCGACTGGCTCGCCTGCACCGACAAGGTGTGCGTGCCCGAACGCGCGGTGGTCTCGGTCGCATTGCGCGCGGGCGACGGTGCCGTGACCGAAGCGTCGCGCGCGCGCTTCGATGCGTGGCGCGCGGCATTGCCGCAGCCGCTCGACCGCGCCGGGCGCTGGGAGCGTCGAGGGGACCGGTTGCGCTTCGCCGTGCCGCTGCCCGCGAGCACCGCGCTCTCCGACCCGCACCTGTTCGTCGAAACGCCGCGCCTCGCCGACTATGCGGCGCCGCAGAGTTTCAGCCGCAACGGCAGCGATCTGATTATCGAAACGCGCGCCAATGGCGATGCGGCGGGCGAGGTCGATGCGCTGCTCAAGCTCGCCGACGGGCGCGGCCTGTCGATTCGCTTCGACCCGGGCGCGGTGCCGCCGGCCGGCGAACCGGTCGCCGGAGCGACGGACGGCTTCGACCTTGCGCTCTTCGGCACCGCGCTCGGCGGCGCGATCCTCGGCGGGCTGATCCTCAATCTGATGCCGTGCGTCTTTCCGATCCTGAGCCTGAAGGCGCTGAGCCTCGCGCGCTCGGGCGGCGCGGCGCGCGTGGCGAAGGTCGAGGCGCTCGCCTATGCCGCGGGCGCAGTGCTGACCGCGCTGCTGCTGGGGGCCGTGCTGCTCGGCCTGCGCGCGGCAGGCGAACAGGTGGGCTGGGCGTTCCAGCTCCAGCATCCGCTGAGCGTGCTGGTCCTGCTGCTGCTCGCGGTCGCGATCACGCTCAATCTCGCGGGCGTCTATGAGCTGCCTTCCTTCGGCGGCGGGCAGGCGCTGGCCGCCAGGGAGGGCACCGCGGGCGGCTTCTGGACCGGCGCGCTCGCCGCCTTCGTCGCGACGCCGTGCAGCGGCCCGTTGCTCGGTGCGGCACTCGGCGCGACGCTGGTGCTGCCCGTCTGGGCGGCGCTGCCGGTTTTCGGCGGCCTCGGCCTCGGTCTTGCTCTTCCCTTCCTCGCGATCGGCTTCGTCCCCGCGCTGCGAGGTCGCCTGCCCCGGCCGGGACCGTGGATGGCGACTTTCCGCAAGTGGATGGCGGTGCCGATGGGGCTGACCGCGGCGGCGCTGGCGTGGCTGCTGTGGCGGCAGGCGGGAGGCGGTGCCGCCCTGATCTATCCGGCAATCGCGGTGGCGATGATCGTCATACTGCTGTGGCACATGGGTTCGGTCCAGCACGGCGACGGTCGCCGCTGGCTGCTCGCGGCGCCGGGCCTGCTCCTGCTCGGCAGCGTCGCCGGGGCTGCCGCCGAGCTGACACCCTCGCAGCGGGGTCACGCAGCCGCGGGTTCGGCCTTCTCCGATGCCGCACTCGCCAGGGCGCGCGCGAGCGGCAAGCCGGTCTTCGTCTATTTCACCGCCGACTGGTGCCTGTCGTGCAAGGCGAACGAGGCCGGCGCGATCGAGCGCGATGCGGTGCAGGCGGCGTTCGACAAGGCGGGGGTCGTCACGCTGGTCGGCGACTGGACGAACGGCGATCCCGCGATCACGCGCACGCTCGCCGCGCACGGGCGCAATAGCGTGCCGCTCTACCTCTGGTATGCGCCGGGTACGGCCGATCCCGAAATCCTGCCGCAGATCCTGACCCCGACGCTGCTGACCGGGCGGGCGAAAGCGGAATGATCCGTTCGCTCGTCATTGCGAGCGCAGCGAAGCAATCCAGGGCGGTTTGCGCGACTCTGGATTGCTTCGTCGCTCCGCTCCTCGCAATGACGGAGGATGAATGATGGCGAAGCAGCGCGCCGACCAGCTGCTCGTCGACCGCGGGCTCGCCGAGAGCCGGACGCGCGCGCAGGCGCTGATCCTCGCGGGGCTCGCCTTCGTCGGCGACCGCAAGATCGACAAGGCGGGGCAGCAGCTTCCCGCCGATGCCGACATCAGCGTCAAGGGCCGCGACCATCCGTGGGTGTCGCGCGGCGGGATCAAGCTCGACCATGCCCTGAAACATCTCGGCTGGGATGTTGCGGGCGCGGTGGCGATCGACGTCGGATCGTCGACCGGCGGCTTTACCGACGTGCTGCTGAGCCGCGGCGCCGCGCGCGTCTATGCGGTCGATTCGGGAACCAACCAGCTCGCGTGGAAGCTGCGCCAGGACGAGCGGGTGATCGTCCACGAACAGACGAGCGCGCGCATCCTGACCGCCCAGCATATTCCCGAACCCGCCGACCTGATCGTCTGCGACGCGAGCTTCATCGCTCTGTCGAAGGTGCTGCCGGTGCCGCTGTCCTTTGCGAAAGCCGGCGCGCGGCTTGTCGCGCTGATCAAGCCGCAGTTCGAGGCCGCGCGGCACGAGGTCGGCAAAAAGGGCGTCGTGCGCGACGCCACGGTGCATGTGCGCGTGTGCGACGCGGTGCGCGACTGGCTCGAAAGCGAAGGCTGGCGCGTCGTCGATCTGGTCGAAAGCCCGATCACCGGCCCCGAGGGAAATGTCGAATTTCTGGTCGCGGCGGTGCGCGAAGACTGAACGGCCGGATTCCCGTTTCTCACACAAGGACACGAAGAGGTCAGCCCGTTGTCGCTACCGGCGACCATCGAAAAGGCGCTGCGCGCGCCCGAACGAGCGGGTTTGCGAGAGATTGCCGGCGTCTTCGTGCCTTTGCGCCTTTGTGTGAGACAATTTATGTCCCCGAGTGAAACAAAACCGCAGCTGTTCGCTTGACGACCCGCGTGCCAGCCGCAACATCTGTGCTCGTCAGAATCGCAATGGGGGCTGAGCCGAGCATGACCGAATTAGCGACGCCGGGCCAGCTTCGCATGTCCTATTGGCGCTGGGCGCTCGTCACCGTGCCCGCGATCGTGCTGATCGGCAGCCTGATGGGGCTCTTGTCGAACAGCGGCTATGACAATCGCTGGTTCGCGGCGCTCGACCGTCCCGCGATCGTCCCGCCGGGCTGGGTGTTCGGCGTGGTCTGGACCGCCCTCTATGCCTGTCTTGGCCTGTCGCTCGCGATGATCCTCCACGCGCGCGGCGCGACGGGGCGCGGTTTTGCGCTTTTGCTCTTCTTCGTCCAACTGATCGCCAGCTTCGCCTGGTCGCCGCTGTTCTTTGGCCAGCATCAGGTGACGAGCGCGCTCTACCTCATCATCTTCATCCTGATGGTGACGGTCGCGACGGCCTTTGCCTTTGCGCCGATGCGCAAGGCGGCGGCGTGGCTGCTCGTCCCCTATATGGCGTGGCTGAGCTTTGCGACGATCCTCAATTTCCAGATCGACCAGCGCAATCCCGATGCCGAAACCCTTGTTCCCGCGGCGGCGAGCACCCAGATAGGGTGACGGCAAGGGGACCCGTCCCCCTACGAAGGATTTGAGACATGCAGAGCGAGAACCGGATCTTCGACGACTTCGCCAAGATGGTGAACGGCATCGCCGGAACGGTCGCCGGCGCCAGCCGCGAGGCCGAAGCGGCGATGCGCGAGCGCGCGAAGGAATTCATCGGCCGCATGGATTTCGTCAGCCGCGAGGAATTCGAGGCGGTGAAGGAAATGGCCGCCAAGGCGCGCGCCGAAGCCGATGCGCTGAAGGCGCGGCTCGACAAGCTCGAAGGCGCGGCGAAGCCCAAGCCCGCGGCCGCGAAACCCGCCGCCAAGGCAGCGACGCGCAAGCCGAAGGCCTGACCGGGCATCGTCGCACGACTCGCAACATGGCGCGACAAGCGCTAAGGCGCCCCTTATGAGCGACGATATTTACGACGACGACAATCAGGAAGCCGCACCGATGGAGATGCTGGCGTCCTATTTTGCGGCGCACGACTGGCCGCACGAGATGATCGGCGAGGACGAGATCGTCGCCACCGCGCAGGGCAGCTGGACGACCTATGAGCTGCGCGCGGTGTGGCGCGCCGAGGACGGCGTGATCCAGATGCTCGCCTTTCCCGACATCCGCGTCGTCGAGGACAAGCGCAGCGTCGCGCACGAAGCGCTCGCGCTGATCAACGAGCAGCTGTGGCTCGGCCATTTCGAGCTGTGGTCGAACAGCGGCACGATCCTGTTCCGCCACGGGATGCTGGTCGGCGGCGACGCGGCGCTGTCGCTCGACCTGGCCGAGACGCTGGTCGAGAGCGCGATCGACGAGTGCGAGCGCTTTTACCCCGTGTTCCAGTTCGTGCTGTGGGGCGGCAAGTCGCCGTCCGAAGCGCTCGCCGCCTCGCTGATCGAAACGCGCGGCGAGGCCTGATCCAGCCCACTATCGCCGATTGAAAAAGGGGTGGTGTGCTCCCGCGAAGGCGGGAGCCCATCTCCTGCCGGCGCCATTTTAAACCGGTCGGAGATGGGTCCCCGCCTTCGCGGGGACACACGGGCTTCAACCATGCGAACGGATATGAACCAGCGCGTCAGCGCCGCTCGAAACGCGTCAGCCCCGGCCCCAGATCATTCGCCCCGATCGCGAGCGGCTCGCCGCTCCAGTCGGCGACGAAGGCCGATTTGCGCCCCATGTCTTCGGGCAGGCGCGCGCGATTGCCCTCGATGACCAGCCCGCGCGAGGGATGCTTGCGCTCCTCCGCCGCGACCGCGATGATCGCCGAATAATTTTCCTTGTCGCGCCCCTGCACGAACAGATTGTTCGCGATCCGGCCGGTGGCGCCCGACGGCAAGTCGATCATATAGTTGGTCGCGCGGCCCTGGCTGTCGTCGAAGCTGTTGCCCTCGACATCGACGCGGCCCGCGCGGACCTTCAGATAATGGCCGCCGCTGCCCTTTTCGAAGCGCGTGTTGGTCACCACCACCAGGCCATAATCGCCGGTATAGACGCTGTGCGCACAGCTCAGCCCGCGATCGCAGCGGCCGAGGCGCGAGAAGGTCGAGCGGTCGATCGTCAGCGTCGCCTGCGGGTCGTTCGCGGTGAGTATCCCCTCTTCACTGCCGCGAAACAGGCTGTTGACGATGTCGAGATTGCTGCGTTCGAGCCGGATGCCGGCGCCATTGCCGTCGGGAACGCGCATATTCTGAAAGACGAGGCCGTCGACGCGCGCGCCGTCGCCGCGCAGCACCAGCGCCGCCTTGCCCTCGCACGTCACGCCGTCGAAGATCGCACGGCCCGGCTCGGCGGCGACGAAGGCGATGCGTCCCATGGTCTGCACCGCGCAGTCGCGGTGATAGCCCGGCGCGATGCGGATCGTCCCCTGCCCGCCGCCGACCGCATCGACAGCCTCCTGCAATCGCGCATAGCCGCGCCCGCTTTCGGCGACGACATAGGGGGCGGGGCCAGGCTGCGCGGGCACGGGCACCGATGCGAACAGCAGCGGCAGGGCGAACAGCGGCAGCATCTGGCGGCGGACAATCGACTGGACCATCCCCGCTGGATAGCCGCCCCGATCGCGCGAGTCTCGCGCGAAGCGGGCCGGCCCGATCGCTGTGCCAGCGCGGAACAGCCGGGTGGCCAAAGGTGAAATCCTATTCACCATTGCCGCGGACACACGCTCCGACTAGCAACCGGTAACGATCGCTTGGGGGAGTGGGGCGTGACGCATACCGAAGTTTTCCTGATCGCGCTGCTGATCATCTTCGCGGTGCCGTGGTTCGTGTGGCGCGTGTTCCGCACCGACTATTGGGCGCCGCTCGTCGTGGTGCAGATCATCGGCGGCATTTTGCTCGGCCCGGGCGTGCTCGGCGCGGTCTTTCCGGACTATTATGCCTTCGTCTTCCGGCCCGAAGTCATCGCGTCGCTCAACGGCATCGCCTGGTGGGCGGTGATGATGTTCGTCTGGGTCGCGGGGATCGAGCTCGACATCGGCCAGGCGTGGAAGCATCGCCGCGAAACCGGCATTACCGCGGGCCTGGCGCTCGGCACGCCGCTGCTGTTCGGCGCCGTTGCCGCACTGTTCATCCTGCGCACCCCCGGATGGATCGGGGCGGCGGGCGCGCATTGGCAGGTTGTGGCGGGAATCGGCATGGCGTGCGCGGTGACCGCGCTGCCCATCCTCGTCTTGTTCATGGAAAAGCTCGCCATCCTGCGCGAGCCGATCGGACAGCGCATCCTGCGCTATGCGAGCCTCGACGATATTGCGATCTGGGGCGTGCTCGCGCTGATCCTCGTCGATTGGGAGCGGATCGGGCGGCAGGCAATGTTCCTGCTGGGCTTTGCGGTCGCGGCGTGGCTGATCCGGCGCCTGATGGCCCGGCTCGATGCGCCCGACCGCTGGGCGGTGGGGCTGGTCTGGCTGATCGCCTGCGGTTTCGCGGGGGACTGGTCGGGGCTGCACTTCATGGTCGGCGCCTTTCTGTCGGGCGCGGTGCTCGACGCCAAATGGTTCGGGCACGAGCCGATGGACCGGTTTCGCAACATCGTGCTGATGACGGTGATGCCGGTCTTTTTCCTGTCGACGGGGCTGAGGACGCAGTGGGACGTCGGCGGCGCCGCGGTGTTCGCGGTCGCCGGCGTGCTGCTCGTCGCGTCGGTCGCAGGCAAGCTCGCCGGGGTGGGACTCGCCGGGCGCATCCTCGGCTGGCAGCGGGGCGAGGCAAGGCTGATCGGCTGGCTCTTGCAGACCAAGGCGCTGATCATGATCATCTTCGTCAACATCCTGCTCGACAAGGCGATCATCACCAACGAGGCGTTCACTGCGCTGCTGCTGATGGCGGTGGCGAGCACGATGCTGTCGATCCCGATGGCGACGCCGCTGCTGAAGCGGCTCGGCGCCGCCGTGGGGCGCGAAGCCTGAGAGCATGATCCCTTCGGCTGAATAAGCCGTGTGCTCCCGCGGAGCCGAAGGCGGCGCGTAGCGCCAACGCGGGAACCCATCTCCCGATCGCTCTATTTTGAACCCGCCGGAGATGGGTCCCCGCCTTCGCGGGGACACACATGCTTTATTGGAGCGCGATGACATCGCGCTCTAGAGCAGCGAGCCTTAAATCTGCACCGTTTCCCCGAGCGAAGACGAGGGGCTCTGCCGAGCGAAGTCGAGGCGGCGACGCTGCGGTTCTCGCTCCGCTCGAACGAGCCCCTCGTCTTCGCTCGGGGAGACGAGTCGATTCAGATTTCCTGCAATTTGCTCTAAAGGGCAATCATTTCTAGTCGAGGTTCGGCCGCAGCCAGCGCCTCGCGGTCTCGATGTCGACCCCGCGCCTTTCCGCATAGTCGGCGAGCTGATCCTCGCCCACCCGCGCGACGCCGAAATAGCTCGCGTCGGGATGGCCGAAGTAAAAGCCCGAAACCGCCGCGGTCGGCAGCATCGCGAAACTTTCGGTCAGGGTCGCGCCCGAGGTCCGCCCCGCTTCGAGCAGATCGAACAGGATCGGTTTCAGGCTGTGGTCGGGGCATGCAGGATAGCCCGGCGCCGGGCGGATGCCGCGATATTCCTCCTTGATGATCGCCTCGGCAGTCAGCTGCTCAGCTGGCGCATAGCCCCACAGATCGGTGCGGACGAGCGCGTGGAGCCGTTCGGCAAAGGCTTCGGCGAAGCGGTCGGCGAGCGCTTTCAAGAGGATGTCGCTATAATCGTCGTGCGCCGCCTTGAAGCGCGCGAGGTGCGGTTCGATGCCGTGGATCGCGACCGAAAAGCCGCCGATCCAGTCGCCGTCGCGGCTGACGAAATCGGCGAGGCACATGTTCGCGCGCCCTTCGCGCTTGGAAATCTGCTGGCGCAGGAAGGGGATGCGGACGTGGCGCTCTTCCTCCTCCAGATGGATGATCACATCGTCGCCTTCGCGCCGGCACGGCCAGAGCGCCGCGACCCCGCGCGCCTTGAGCCAGCCTTCGCCGACGATCCGCTCGAGCATCGCGCGGGCGTCGGCATAGAGGCTGCGCGCGCTTTCGCCGACAACCTCGTCGTCGAGGATCGCGGGATAGGTGCCCGCAAGCTCCCACGCGCGAAAGAAGGGCGTCCAGTCGAACCATTCGACGAGCTCGGCCAGATCCCAGTCGTCGAAGACATGCACGCCGGGCTTTTCGGGCGGGCCGGGGCGGATATGCTCGTCGAGCACGAAGCCGTTCGCGCGCGCGTCGGCGATCGGCACGAGCGCGCTCTGCCCCTTGTTCGCGCGCACGTCGCGGATATGCGCATAGTCGGCCTTGTAGCCGCCCACGAAGGCGTCGCGCCCCGTCGTGCTGACCAGCGAGGTTGCGACGCCGACCGCGCGGCTCGCGTCGAGCACATGGAGCACCGGTCCTTGATAGGCGGGGTCGATGCGCAACGCGGTGTGGACCTTCGACGTCGTCGCGCCGCCGATCAGCAGCGGCATCGTCATGCCCGCGCGCTGCATCTCCTCGGCGACGGTCACCATCTCGTCGAGCGACGGCGTGATCAGGCCGCTGAGGCCGATCATGTCGGCGTCATTCTCGTTCGCCGCCTCGAGGATCCTGGACCAGGGCACCATCACGCCAAGGTCGACGATCTCGAAGCCGTTGCACTGAAGCACGACGCCGACGATATTCTTGCCGATGTCGTGGACGTCGCCTTTGACGGTCGCCATCACGACCTTGCCCTTGCCCTTCGCGCCCGGCTCCTTCGCCGCCTCGATGAACGGCAGCAGATGCGCGACCGCCTTTTTCATCACGCGCGCCGATTTGACCACCTGCGGCAGGAACATCTTGCCCGACCCGAACAGATCGCCGACGACGTTCATCCCGTCCATCAGCGGCCCCTCGATCACCTCGATCGGCCGTTCCATTGCGAGGCGCATTTCCTCGGTGTCCGACACGATATAGGCGTCGATGCCCTTGACCAGCGCATGTTCGAGCCGCTTGCGCACCTCCCAGCCGCGCCATTCCTCGGCGGCCTTTTCCTGCGCCGCATCCTTGCCCTTGTAGCGCTCGGCGAGTGCGATCAGCCGCTCGGTCGGCGTCTCGGCCTCGTCCGCAACCTTGCGGTTGAGGATGACGTCCTCGCACGCGGTGCGCAACTCGGGGTCGATGGTGTCATAGACGTCTAGCTGGCCCGCGTTGACGATCGCCATGTCGAGCCCGGCGGGGATCGCATGATAGAGAAAGACGCTGTGCATCGCGCGGCGCACCGTCTCGTTGCCGCGAAAGCTGAACGACAGGTTGGAGAGGCCGCCCGAGAAATGGACGTGCGGGCAGCGCTGCCGGATTTCCTTCACCGCTTCGATGAAGTCGACCGCATAATTGTCATGCTCCTCGATCCCCGTCGCGACCGCGAAGATATTGGGATCGAAGATGACGTCCTCGGGCGGGAAGCCGATGCCCATGAGCAGCCGATAGGCGCGCTCGCAAATCTCGATCTTGCGCTCTTTCGTGTCGGCCTGCCCGGCCTCGTCGAACGCCATCACGACGACCGCGGCGCCATAGGCCATACACTTACGCGCATGGTCGAGGAATGGCTCCTCGCCTTCCTTCATGCTGATCGAATTGACGATCGGCTTGCCGGGGACGCATTTCAGGCCCGCCTCGATCACCTCCCATTTCGACGAGTCGATCATCACCGGCACGCGCGCGATGTCGGGTTCGGCGGCGATCAGCTTGAGGAAGGTCGTCATCGCCCGCTCCGCGTCGAGCAGCCCTTCGTCCATGTTCACGTCGATGACCTGCGCGCCATTTTCGACCTGCTGGCGCGCGACCTCGACCGCGGCGGTGAAATCGTCGGCGAGGATCAGCCGCTTGAACGCCGCCGAGCCGGTGACGTTGGTGCGCTCGCCGATGTTGACGAAGGTCGAGGAAGAGAGGGTGGCGGTCATCGAAAATCCAGCAAAGACATCAATTGGCGAGCGGCCGCGCGAGGACGCGGTCGTCATAGAGCTTGCCGCCGACGTCGAACCGGCGGGTCGCGATGTCGGCAAAGCCCTGCTTGCGATAGAAGGCGAGCGCCCGCTCGTTGCGCGCATAGACGCCGAGGAGCAGGCGGCGATGCCCCTTTGCTCCCGCAATGGCGCGCTCCATCAGCGCGGCGCCAAGGCCGCTGCCGTGAAAGCGCGACAGCGAATAGATGCGCTTGAGCTCGATATCGCCCTCCTCGGCCGCCGCCAGATCGGGCCTGGCGATCAGCGCGAAGCCGACCGGCGCGCCGCCCGGCTGCGCTTCGGCGATCCACGCCTGCGCGCCCGAAGCAAGCAGCGCGCGATAGGCGTCCGCGCGGTGCTGCGCGGCGCAGTGCGCAACGATCGCGTCGCCGTCGAGAATGCCCGCGAAGGTTTCGAGAAAGGTCGCCGCGCCGACCAGCGCGAGCGCGGACGCGTCATCCGGGCCCGCCTCGCGGACCCGCCATGGCAGAGGATCGGGCATCGGTCAGGCCGCCGCCATCGTGAAGGGTTCGAGCCCCGCCAGCCGCGTGCGCACCGGCACCTGCGGCACGCGCCGCGGCGCCAGCCCCTCGATCGCTTTCGCCATCGCCGCGATATGCGCGGGCGTCGATCCGCAGCAGCCGCCGAGGATATTGACCTGGCCCTGTTCGGCCCATTCGCGCACGAGGCCCGCGGTCGTGTCGGGCAGCTCGTCATATTCGCCGAGTTCGTTGGGCAGGCCCGCATTCGGATAGACCATGACCAGCGTGTCGGCGAGATCCGACAGCACGCGGACGTGCGGGCGCAGCTGCGCCGCGCCGAACGAGCAGTTGAGCCCGACGGTCAGCGGCCTGGCGTGGCGCACCGCATACCAGAAGGCCTCGACCGTGTGGCCCGACAGGTTGCGCCCCGACAGGTCGGTCAGGGTCATCGAAATCATCAGCGGCAGCTCGCGCCCGACCTTTGCCTCGGCCTCGAGCGTCGCGGCGATCCCCGCCTTGGCGTTGAGCGTGTCGAAGATCGTTTCGATCAGGATGAAGTCGGCGCCGCCCTCGGCGAGCGCGACCACCTGTTCGCGATAGACGTCCTTCAATTCGTCGAAGTCGATCTCGCGATAGCCGGGGTTGTTGACGTCGGGCGACAGTGACAGCGTCTTGTTCGTCGGCCCGACCGCGCCCGCGACGAAGCGGCGGTGTCCATCGAGCGCGGCGAATTTGTCGGCGGCCTCGCGGCCGAGGCGCGCGCTTTCATGATTGATGTCGGCGACGAGCGCTTCGGCGCCATAGTCGGCCTGGCTGATGCGGTTGGCGCTGAAGGTGTTGGTCGAGACGATGTCCGACCCCGCCGCCAGATAGGCTTCGCCGATCGCGGTCACCACATCCTGCCGCGTCAGCGCGAGGATGTCGTTATTGCCTTTCTGGTCGTGCGGCAGGCCGAGCGAGCCCGCATAATCGGCCTCGCCCAGCTTCCTGAGCTGGATCTGCGTCCCCCAGCCGCCGTCGGTGAGCAGGATGCGCTCCTTGGCCGCCACGGTCAGCGCTTCGCGGGCGCTGGAGGTCGAAGGGGAGGTCATGCTGCCTGATCCTTTGCCGAAGCGACCGGCCGAAGCCCCAGCAGATGACAAATGGCATAGCTGAGTTCGGCGCGGTTGAGCGTGTAGAAATGGAAATCGCGCACCCCGCCCGCGTAAAGGCGGCGGCTGAGCTCGGCGGCGATCGTCGCGGCGACGAGCTGGCGCGCCGCGGGATGATCGTCGAGCCCTTCGAAGAGCGCGACCATCCACGCCGGGATCGCGGTGCCGCACATATCGGCCATGCGCCGGGTCTGCGACACGTTCGACACGGGCAATATGCCGGGGATGATCGGAGCGTCGATCCCCGCCGCCGCCGCCGCATCGCGAAAGCGCAGGAAGGCGTCGGGCGAGAAGAAGAATTGCGTGATCGCGCGCGTCGCGCCGGCGTCGAGCTTGCGCTTCAGATTGTCGAGATCGGCGGTCGCGTTCGCCGCATCGGGATGAACCTCGGGATAGGCGGCGACCGAAATGTCGAAGGGCGCGATCGCCTTCAATCCGGCGACCAGTTCGGCGGCATTGGCATAGCCGTCCGGATGCGCGCGATACGGTGCGCCGCCCGGCACGTCGCCGCGCAGCGCGACGATATGGCGCACCCCGGCGTCCCAATAGTCGCGCGCGACCGCGTCGATCTCGTCGCGCGACGCCTCGACGCAGGTCAGATGCGCCGCGGCCGGCACGCGGCTTTCCTTCGCGATCCGCGCGACGGTGGCATGGGTGCGCTCGCGCGTCGAACCGCCGGCGCCATAGGTGACCGACACGAAGCGGGGGGCGAGCGGTTCGAGCGCGTGGAACGTGTCCCACAGCTGCGCCTCCATCTTCTCGGTCTTGGGCGGGAAAAATTCGAAGCTGACGCCGATATCGCCGTCGAGATCGGCGAAGAGCGGCGAAGCGGCGGCGCGGCGCGCCTCGGCGATGGAGTTCAGATTCGATGTCATGCCGCAAGCCTTTTGCGTGAGCCGTCGCCGTCGCGGGCGACCGGCGGTTGATCTTCGTCGCTGCGCCGGCGGCCGAGCCAGAGCTTGACGGCGAGCGTTCCGCCCTCGAGCGTCTGCGCGGATTCGAGCAGCAGTCCCGCCGAGGCGAACCAGCCGCGGATCTGCGCATCCGAAAAGCCGAGGCGGGCGTGCGCCGCGAGCGTGCGCAACTCCTCATCCTCGTGCGGCGCGAAATCGACGATGAGCAGATGCCCGCCGCCGCGCAGCACGCGCGCCGCCTCGGCGATCGCGCGGTCGGGCTCGTGCGCGAAATGCAGCGCCTGATGGATGACGATGCTGTCGATGCTCGCATCGTCCATCGGCAGGTTCAGGAAATCGCCCTGGACGAGGTCGATCGGGACCGTCTGGCCGGCGAGCTTGGCGCGCGCGATGCGCAGCATGTCGGGGCTGCGGTCGAGCGCGGTGATGCGGCGCGCGGTCGGCGCGAAAATCTCTGCCATGCGGCCGGTTCCGGTGCCGATGTCGAGCAGATGGCCGAGCCGCCGCCCCGCCACCATCGCCAGCATCGCCGCCTCGACCTCGCTTTCGGCGACGTGGCGCGATCGGATCGCGTCCCATTCGGCGGCATGTTCGGCGAAATAGCGCTCCGCCGCGGCCTCGCGTTCGGTGCGCACCGCCGCGAGCCGCCGCGCGTCGTGCGCGATCACCCGCGCCTCGCGCGCCGAAAAGGGCCAGTTTTCGGCGCGGGCGATGATGTCGCCGACCGGCCCCTCGCGCGCGATGCGCAGGAACACCCAGCTGCCCTCGCGCCGCCGTTCGACGACGCCCGCATCGACGAGGATGCGCACATGGCGCGAGACGCGCGGCTGGCTCTGGTCGAGCACGACCGCCAGCTCGCCGATCGCGAGCTCCATCGCGCGCAGCAGCGCGACGATTCGCAGCCGCGTCGGGTCGGCAAGGGCGCGAAAAATGTCGAGCAGCTCGGTCATGACCCATCATATAAAGATTTCTTTATATCGGGTCAACCGGATGGGCGTCCCCCTTTCCTGCCGTTTGCGCCGCCCCCGGCGACACGACTGATCGAATTGAACCGGCGCAAGACAAAAAGGGCGTTGCACCGCTTTTTTCGAGATTGTAGCTCTAGGGGCGATTGGCAAAATGCCGGGTCGAAAGGGTTCGCATCCGCATGCCGGTCGATAATTTCAATCGAGAGGGGTATACCCACATGAAGAAGTCGATCACTCTGTCGCTCGTCCTTGCCACGTCGCTCGGCCTCGCCGCCTGCGGTGAGAAGGCTGCCGACGATACGGCGGCGACCACCGAAGACACCACGGCGACCGTCGAAGGCGCTGCCGACGGCGCGATGGACGCCGCTGCCGGTGCGGCCGATGCCGCCGGCGACGCCGCAGCAGCCGCGGGCGATGCCGCCGACGCCGCTGCGACCGGAGACGCCGCGACCGCCGAAGACAAGGCTGCCGAAGCGGCCGACGCCGCCAAGGAAGCGACCGACGCCGCCAAGGGCGCGATGGAAGAAGCCAAGCAGTAAGCCGCTTCTTTCCGGCCTTCGGGCCGCAGGAAAAGAGGGTCGCCGGCACCGCGCCGTCGACCCTTTTTTCGTTTTGAAACAAGGCATGGGCCTTCCGGTCCGACCGGTGCGGTTGCCAAGCCCTTCATCCCCCGTTAATCCTGCGCCGCAGTGGCCGGTATCGGCTACCAAGCCATTCGAAAGGAATTCACATGCGCAAGTTCATCCTCGTCTCGATGGCCGCTGCCGCCGTCAGCCTCGCCGCCTGCTCGGAAAAGGCGCAGCAGGAAGCGTCGGAAGCCGGATCGGCGGTCGCCGATGACGTTGCGGCGACCGGCGACGCGATGGCCGAAGGTGCGGCCGATGCCGCCGACGCAACCGCTGCTGCGGCCGACGATGCCGGCAACGCCGTCGAGGGCGCGGTGAACGCCGCTGGCGACGCCGCCGCTGCCGCCGGCGACAAGATCGAGTCGGAAACGGCGAAGGCCGAGGCCAACGACAAGCAGTAATCGGCTGGCGCGCTACGGCGTGCAACCGGGGAAAGGGGGGCTTCGTTCCGGCATGGAGCGGAGCCCTTTTTCTTGGGAGAAGATTGGCGATGAGCCGAAAGCGAATGATGGGTATCGCCGGCGCCGCGGCGCTGTTCCTGTCCGCCGCGGGATGCAGCCGGACCGACAATGAGCCCGGCCCGGGCGGGGTCACCGTCGGCGAAGCCAGGGCGCTCGACGATGCCGCCGCGATGCTCGAAAGTCGCGAAAACCCTCCCGCCGACGATGCCGCGGACAGCAACGGCGGAGCACCGTCACACGATTAGAGCGAAATGCGCGAAATCTGAAATCATTCCGCCTCCCCGAGCGAAGACGAGGGGCATTGCCGAGCGAAGTCGAGGCTGCGACGGCGCGGGTTCTCGCTTCGCTCGAACGAGCCCCTCGTCTTCGCTCGGGGAAGCGGTTCATGTAAAAGGACCATCCCGATGCCCGACGCTGCTTCCACCCAGATCGTTTTCCTGCTGTTTCCCGGCATCACCCAGCTCGATTTCACCGCGCCCGCGCAGGCGCTGAGCCGGATGCCCGGCGCGAAGCTCGCCGCCGCCGCGGCCAGCCTCGATCCGATCGCCACCGACAGCGGCTTCTCGCTCGTCGCGACGCACGATTTCGACACCTGCCCGCTCGCCGACATAGTCTGCGTGCCCGGCGGGCACGGCGTCGTCGATGCGCTCGGCGATGCCGCGACGATCGCTTTCCTGAAGCGCCAGGCCGCCAGCGCCCAATGGGTGACGAGCGTGTGTACCGGCGCCTTCCTGCTCGGCCGCGCCGGGCTGCTCGCGGGCAAGCGCGCGACGACGCACTGGGCCTATACGCATTTGCTGCCACTGGTCGGCGCCGAGCCCGCGCCCGGCCGCGTCGTCGAGGACGGCCGCGTCGTGACGAGCGGCGGGGTGACAAGCGGGCTCGATTTCGCGCTCACCCTGATCGCACGGCTGAAGGGCGATGCGGTCGCACAGGCGATCCAGCTCGCGATCGAATATGATCCTGCCCCGCCCTTCGCCGGCGGCCACCCCGACCGCGCGCCCGCGGCCGTCACCGAAGGGCTGAAAGCGCGCGTCTATGATGCGGCGGCGGCGCGGATGGCGGCGGCGCTCGGCGGTTAATCGCAGCCGGTGAGCGCGATCTCGTAGAGCTTGGGCCAATATTTGCCCGTGACGAACAGGCGCTTCGCCTTCGCGTCCCAGGCGATGCCGTTGAGCACGCTGTCGGAGCCGTGCGCCCCGGCGTCGTCCTTCAGGCCGCGCATGTCGATCACCGCGCGCACCGCGCCGCTCGCGGGGTCGATGCGCACGATCGCGTCGGTCATCCAGATATTGGCCCAGATCTCGCCGTCGATCGCTTCGAGTTCGTTGAGCATCGGCAGCGGCTGCCCCGCGATCGTGACAGCCAGCGTTCCGGTCTCGCGCATCGTCGCCGGATCGAAGAAACGCAGCATCGGCGTCCCGTCGCTGAGCACCAGCCGGCCCTCCAGCATCGCGACGCCCCACCCCTCGCCCGCATAGCGGAAGGTCCCGAGCGGCTTGAGATCGCTGAGCCGCCAGCGGTGGCCGACGCCGCCCTGCCAGGTCACCCCGATGATCTGGTCGCGCCAGCGCACGATACCCTCGCCGAACTGGTCGGCGGGCAGCGGCGTCTGGGCGACCGCCTTGCCGCTTTCGAGGTCGAGCCGCGCAACGCGCGAACGGCCATATTGACCGGTGCCTTCGTAGAGATGACCGTCGTGCCAGAAAAGGCCCTGGGTGAAGCTTTGGGGGTCGTGCGGATAGCTGCGGACGATGCGATAGCCGCAGCGTGCGACGGCTTGCTGCGGCGCCGGTGCCGAGGGCGCCGCCTGAGCGGCGGGCGACGCGACCGCGGCGAGGAAGGCCAGGAAGAGGCTCATGCCGCCTCCGCTATGCCAGCGGCGATGAACAGGCAATGGCCGCGCCAAGAAAAAGGGCCGGAGGATTTCCCTCCGGCCCCTCTTGTCGTCGGCAGGTGCCGAGCGGTGCGGACTTAAAAGTCCATGCCGCCCATGCCGCCCATGCCGCCGGCGCCGCCCATCGGCATCGCCGGCTTGTCGTCGGGAAGCTCGGTCACCGCCGCTTCGGTGGTGATCAGCAGCCCGGCGACCGAAGCCGCATCCTGCAGCGCGGTGCGCACGACCTTGGTCGGGTCGATCACGCCGGCCTTGACCAGATCCTCATAGGTATCGGTCGCGGCGTTGAAGCCGTGGTTGGTGTCGGCCTGGTCGAACAGCTTGCCCGCGACGACCGCGCCGTCGAAGCCGGCGTTCTCGGCGATCTGGCGGACCGGAGCCTGCAGCGCGCGACGGATGATGTCGATGCCGCGGGTCTGGTCTTCATTCTCGCCGCTCATGCCTTCGAGCGCCTTGGTCGCATAGAGGAGCGCGGTGCCGCCACCGGGGACGATGCCTTCCTCGACCGCGGCGCGGGTCGCATGGAGCGCGTCGTCGACGCGGTCCTTGCGTTCCTTGACCTCGACTTCCGAGGCGCCGCCGACCTTGATCACCGCCACGCCGCCGGCGAGCTTCGCGAGACGCTCCTGCAGCTTTTCGCGGTCATAGTCGCTGGTCGTGGTTTCGATCTGCGCGCGGATCTGCTCGACGCGGCCCTTGATGGTTTCGGCATCGCCCGCGCCGTCGACGATCGTGGTGTTGTCCTTGTCGATGGTGACGCGCTTCGCCTGGCCGAGCATGCCGAGCGTGACATTCTCGAGCTTGATGCCCAGGTCTTCGCTGATCATCTCGCCCTTGGTCAGGATCGCGATGTCCTGCAGCATCGCCTTGCGGCGATCGCCGAAGCCCGGCGCCTTGACCGCCGCGACCTTCAGGCCGCCGCGCAGGCGGTTGACGACGAGCGTCGCGAGCGCTTCGCCCTCGATGTCCTCGGCGATGATGAGGAGCGGACGGCCCGACTGCACCACCGCTTCGAGGATCGGCAGCATCGACTGGAGGTTCGACAGCTTCTTTTCGAAGATCAGGATATAGGGGTCGGTCAGCTCGACCAGCATCTTTTCGGGGTTGGTGATGAAATAGGGCGACAGATAGCCGCGGTCGAACTGCATGCCTTCGACGACGTCGAGCTCGAAATCGAGACCCTTCGCCTCTTCGACGGTGATCACGCCTTCCTTGCCGACCTTTTCCATCGCTTCGGCGATCTTTTCGCCGACTTCCTTGTCGCCGTTCGCCGAAATGATGCCGACCTGCGCAATCTCGGACGAGCCCTTGACCGCCTGCGACTGCGCCTTGATCGTCTCGACGACCTTGTTGACTGCAAGGTCGATGCCGCGCTTCAGGTCCATCGGGTTCATGCCGGCGGCAACCGACTTCATGCCTTCGCGCACGATCGCCTGGGCGAGCACGGTCGCGGTGGTGGTGCCGTCGCCGGCCGCGTCATTCGCCTTCGAGGCGACTTCGCGGAGCATCTGCGCGCCCATATTCTCGAACTTGTCCTTGAGCTCGATTTCCTTGGCGACGGTGACGCCGTCCTTGGTGATGCGCGGCGCGCCGAAGCTCTTGTCGATCACGACGTTGCGGCCCTTGGGGCCGAGCGTGACCTTCACCGCGTCGGCGAGGGTGTCGACGCCGCGCAGGATGCGCTCGCGCGCGTCGCGGCTGAATTTAACGTCCTTGGCAGCCATGTGGTGCTTCCTTTCGATCCCGCAGAAAACTGCGTAACTTCACTGTGGATTATGTCCCGCCGGGGGCGGGGGAGCGGATTCAGGCGATGACGCCCAGAATGTCCGATTCCTTCATGATCAACAGCTCTTCGCCGTCGACCTTGACCTCGGTGCCCGACCATTTGCCGAACAGGATGCGGTCGCCGGCCTTGACGTCGAGCGGCGTGACCTTGCCGTCTTCGGCCTTGGCGCCGGTGCCGACGGCGACGACTTCGCCTTCCTGCGGCTTTTCCTTGGCGGTGTCGGGGATGATGATGCCGCCGGCCGTCTTTTCCTCGGCTTCGATACGGCGGACGAGCACGCGATCGTGCAGCGGACGAAATTGCATGGATGTCCCTCCAGAAATGCAATGGATGTCAGTTTAGCACTCACAGGACGAGAGTGCTAACAGGCGGGCATATGGGTTGACCCCTGAAGGGCGTCAAGCACTGCCCGAAGATTCTTTCGAACTTTTTCGTCAGGCCGGCAGAAGGCCGAGACGGGCGCGCATTCGCCAGCGAAGCAGAAGCAGCCCCGCCACCACGACCAGCCCCACCGCAAGGCCGATCCAGATGCCGACCCCGGCGAGCGGGGTCCAGAAGCCCAGATAGATGGCGGTGCCATAGCCCGCGAGCCAATAACCGCACACCGCAATGATCATCGGCACGCGCGTGTCCTGAAGCCCGCGCAGCACGCCCGCCGCCACCGTCTGCGCACCGTCGAAGAGCTGGAAGGCGGCGGCGACGACCAGGAACTGCATCGCATAGCCGACGAGCGCGGCGTTGCGCGCCGCGTCGACATCGACGTAGATCGACAGCACGAGCCGCGGGAAAATCCACATCGTCGCCGCGGTCAGCACCATGAAGCCGATGCCGAGGATCAGCGACGCCTGCCCGGCGAGCGCGATCCCGCGATGATCGCGCGCGCCATAGGAAAGGCCGACGCGGATCGTCGCCGCCTGCGCGACCCCGAACGGGATATGGAAGGCGAGCGCCGCGACCTGGAGCGCGATCGTGTGCCCCGCAAGCTGCGCCTCGCCGATCCGCCCCATCAGAAAGGCCGCGCCGGTGAACAGCCCCGCTTCGGCGAGGATGATCAGCCCGATCGGCAGCCCGATGCGCAACAGCTCGCGAAAGCGCGGCCATTCGGAGCGCCACCAGTTACCGAACAGATGATAGCGCCGCAGCCGCCGGTCGCTCTGGATGACGACGACATAGGCGAGCAGCATCACGGTGCTCGTCGTCACGCTCGACAGCGCCGAGCCGTGCAGGCCGAGCTTCGGCATCCCGAGGTGGCCGAAGACGAGCGCCCAGTTGCCGAGCGCGTTGACGAAGAGCGCGAGGAAGGTGATCGCGGTCGCGATCGTCGGCCGCCCGAGCGCCGAGACGAAGATACGCAGCACACTCGCCGCGATCATCGGGACCATGCCCCACATCAGGATCAGCAGGAAGCTCGCCGCGTGGCGGGTGATTTCGGGGTCCTGCCCTGTCGCGCGCATGATCGGCCCGCCCGCGGCGCAGACCCCCATGAACAGCGCGGAGACGATCAGGCTGAGCCACAGCGCCATGCGCACCGTGCGCCGCACCTCGCGCACCGCATGTTTGCGGCGCCCGAGTTCGGCGGCAACGAAGGGTGCGGCGGCGCCGACGAGCCCGGTGCCGGTCCACAGGAGCAGCCCGAAGATCGACACGCCGAGCGATGCCGCCGCGAGCGCCCCATCGCCGAGCCGCGCGACGAAGATCACGTCGATCGCATGCACCATCATCTGCAGCAGATTCGCCGCGGCGAGCGGCACGGCGAGCGCGAGCGTCGCCGGGAATTCGCGGCGCAGGGTGGACGCGGGTTCGCCGGTCAGGGGGGCGGGTTCGGCCAGCATAGCCGGCCCGGATATAAGAAGCGGCACGGCCGCGCCACTTCAATTGGATAGCGACGAACGAATCCTCGGCAGGGGTGGCCAAATGGCAACAGCGGGTGTGGCGCCATCGTCTGCCGCCACGTCGCCCGCCACGCGACTTGCCGGAGGATGAGCATCCCATATGCAAGCGACTCTCCCCTCCCGCTTGCGGGCGGGGTTGGGGGTGGGTAGCCACGTCGCAAGGCTCCACCCCGCTGCGGCTAGCGAGCAAGCTCGCAAGCCTCGCTTCCCCTCCCGCAAGCGGGCGGGGAGGCTGCGACACGCAGCAATCTCATACGCGATTACGCACGCCGGCCTAAACCAACCGCGCCCATCCCACCGCGAGTTCGATCACGAAGGCGATGAAGGTCAGGGTCAGCCCGACGACGAACAGCCGATAGGCATAGCCGAGATAGCGATATTTGCGCCGCGCCAGCACCACGCCATTCTGATAGGTGTCGCGCAGCATCATGTCGTACATGTCCTCTTCGCTGCGCGAACGCGCCTTGACCGCCGCGATGAACGCCTCCTCCGACATCGCGGAGAAATGGCCGAAGAAGAGAAGGTTGCGCCGCGTATCGCCCTCCGCATCGCCCTCCGCCGGCATCGACCCGAAGCGCGGCATCACCGCCGAAATCGCGAGCACCGCCGAAAGAAAGGCAAAGGTCGCGAGCACCGCGAGCGGCACCGCCATCGCGCCGCTGCGCAGCTGCCCCACCGATATGGTGAAGACGACGAAGGTCGCGCCCATCAGGATCGACGCTTTCTGGTCGGCCATCTGCGACAATTGCATCGTCAGTTGCTGGTTGGTGCGCATCAGATGCACCGCGTTGGACGGAAAGCCCGTCGCGGCCGGTTCGCCTTCATTGCTCATAGGCCAGTCCCCGTTTCGCCCCCATGCGATGCCATGTTCGGCGGGTATCGGCAAGATGCTGCCCGATTGCCGCCGCATTCGCTTGCCAATCGGGCAGCGGCGCGGCATGTCCGCGCGCAGTTTTCATTATAGGGACGCACCCCCATGAGCACCGCCCTCAAAGAGCAGATTTACGGCCTGATCGCCCCCTTCAACAAGAAGGGCGTCGAGCTGACCGACGCCACCACGTTCGCGGGCGACCTCGAATGGGACAGCCTGACGGTGATGGATTTCGTTGCCGAGGTCGAGGACAGGTTCGACATCATCATCAGCATGAACCAGCAGGCCGAGATCGAAAACGTCGGCCAGTTGGTTGCAGCGGTGGAAAAGCTGCAGGGCTAGTTCAAGGATTCCCGTTCGCCCTGAGGAGCCATCGAGCTTGTCGAAATGGCGTCTCGAAGGGCCTGCCACGGTGCTTCGAGACGGGTCTTCGCCAAGCTCAGCCCCTCCTCAGCACGAACGGATATGAGAGTATCACCATGACCGACCTCTTCACCAAATTCGATCCGCTGATCCAGCAGCGCGCCGACCTGCTCGCCACCGGCGTCACCGACCCGTTCAGCCTGGTGATGGAAAAAGTGCTCTCGCCCACCGTCGCGATCTGCAACGGGCGCGAAACGATCCTGCTCGGCACCTATAATTATATGGGCATGACCTTCGACGAGGATGTCATCGCCGCCGGCAAGGACGCGCTCGACAAGTTCGGCAGCGGCACCACCGGCAGCCGCGTTCTCAACGGCACCTATCAGGGGCACAAGGAGGTCGAGGAGGCGCTGAAGGACTTTTATGCCATGGATCATGCCATGGTGTTTTCGACGGGCTATCAGGCGAACCTCGGCATTATTTCGACGATCGCCGGCAAGGGCGACTATGTCATCCTCGACATCGACAGCCATGCGTCGATCTATGACGGCTGCAAGATGGGCGACGCGGAGATCGTCGCCTTCCGCCACAACGACATCGAGGCGCTCGAAAAACGCCTGAAGCGCCTGCCCGCCGAAGCGGGCAAGCTCGTCGTGCTCGAAGGCGTCTATTCGATGCTCGGCGACGTCGCGCCGCTCAACGAAATGGTACGCATCGCCAAGGAAAATGGCGCGATGGTCCTCGTCGACGAAGCGCATTCGATGGGCTTCATCGGCGAACATGGCCGCGGCGTCGCCGAAGCGCAGGGCGTAATCGACGACGTCGACTTCATCATCGGCACGTTCAGCAAGAGCATCGGCACCGTCGGCGGCTTCTGCGTGTCGAACCATCCGAAGTTCGAGATATTACGGCTCGTCTGCCGCCCCTATGTCTTCACCGCCTCGCTGCCGCCGAGCGTCGTCGCCACCGCGGCGACGAGCATCCGCAAGCTGATGCACGGGAGCAACAAGCGCGCGCATCTGTGGGAAAATTCGAAGACGCTGCACAAGGGCCTCAAGGACCGCGGCTTCACGCTCGGCACCGACGAGCCGCAATCGGCGATCATCGCGGTGATCATGCCCGACCTCGAAAGGGGCGCCGCGATGTGGGAGGCGCTGCTCGAAGAGGGTCTTTACGTCAACCTTGCCCGCCCGCCGGCGACCCCGGCGGGGATGACGTTGCTGCGCTGTTCGCTGTGCGCCGAACATTCGTCCGATCAGGTCGGAGAGATATTGTCGCGCTTCGAACGCGCAGGCAAGCGCGTCGGGATTATCGGCTGAGCCGGGATTTCCCGCCGACAAACCGACTCTTTTTCGCGGCGAATTGCGGGACTTGGCCATCGCCGGAATCTTCGCGGCTTTGCGGCACCGGCGATTGCCGGTAAGACGAGCCGGTGTTTGAGCAGGACAGCGACAGCATCGCCGAAGGCCGGCGCCAGCGCTTGCGCTTCTGGCTGACCGCCGGGGTCGGCGCGATTCTGGTCGGCGTCGTCACCGCGCTCGTGCTGCTGCTGATGCGCGCCAACGACAATTACGACCGCTCGCTCGGCTGGCAGGCGCACAGCCTGGAGGTCATTTCGCAGACGCGCTCGCTCGATGCCGCGCTCGCGCGCGCCGAGGCGGCGCTCGGGCGCTTCGCGGTCGGGCTTCAGAAAGAAGACGGCCGGATGTTCCAGCAGCAATGGGGCGTCGCCATGCAATATCTGGGGCTTCTGCAACGCAACGTGCGCGACAATTCGGCGCAGGCCCAGCTCGTCGCGGCGCTGACCGAAGAGCTCAACCAGCGCGGCGAACAGCTCGGCGACGCGGCGCTCAGCGCTAATTACCGGCAGACCGTCGCCGCCATCTCCAAATATAATGCCGCGGGCCACGATCCGGCGCTCAATCGCATCGACAAGCTGGTGACCCAGCTGATCCGCGACGAGCGCGCGTTGCTCGCGCAGCGCAACCGCATCGCGGCATCGGACCGCGCCAGCCTCAATCAGGCGATTCTGATGTTCTCCTTGCTCGGTGCGGCGGCGGCGGTCGTCGCGATCGGCGCGACCTTTTCGCTGCTGCGCGCCGAAAGCGAACGCCGTCTCGCGCGGCGTGAACAGCTCGCCGAAAGCGACCGCGCGATGGAGCTGGAGGCGGCGGTCGTCGCGCGCACCGCCGAACTCGCCGACGCCAACGAGGCGCTGCGCAGCGAGATGAGCGAGCGCGAGACCGCCGAGGCGCGGCTGCGGCAGGCGCAGAAGATGGAGGCGGTGGGCCAGCTCACCGGCGGTATCGCGCATGATTTCAACAATATGCTCGCGGTGGTCGTCGGCGGGCTCGAACTCGCGCAGCGCTGGCTGACCGAGGCGCCCGACAAGGCCGAGCGGCATATCCGCAACGCGCTCGACGGCGCCAACCGTGCCGCCGATCTGACGCGGCGCCTGCTGACCTTTGCCCGCGCCGAACCCGCCCGCCCCGAAATGACCGACATCGACGATTGCATCCAGGGCTTTTCGGAGCTGATGGCGCGGACGATCGGCGACCGGATCGCGCTGACGCTCGACCTCAACGCGGCGGGCCTGCGCTGCCGGATCGACCGCCAGCAGTTCGAAAATGCGCTGCTCAACCTCGCGGTCAACGCGCGCGACGCGATGGAGGGGCGCGGGTCGCTGACGATCCGCACGCTGCGCGACGAAGAAGAGGAAAGCGCGGCGCTCGCGGTGCAGGTGATCGACACCGGCTGCGGCATGTCTCCCGAGGTGATCGAGCGCGTCTTCGACCCCTTCTACACCACCAAGCCCGTCGGTCAGGGCACGGGGCTGGGGATGAGCCAGGTCTTCGCTTTTTGCCGCCAGTCGGGAGGCGAGGTGCAGATACATTCGACCGAGGGCGAAGGCACGAGCGTCGCGATGCTGCTGCCCGTCGCGCGGGCGCACGACGCGGCCGACGCCGACGACACCGCCACCGTTGTCCCGGCGACGGTGCCTGGGCACGCACTCGACATTTTGGTGGTCGAGGACGATCGCCGCGTTCTCGCCGCGACGGTCGATGCGGTGAACGAACTCGGCCACACTGCGGTCGCCTGCCCCGATCCGCTGCAAGCCGAAGCGATGGTCGAGAAGCATGGCGGGTTCGACCTCGTCCTGTCCGACGTGCTGATGCCCGCGCTGACGGGGCCGGAAATGATCGCGCGGCTGAAGGCAAGGTGGCCGAATCTGTCGGTGCTGTTCGTCACCGGCTATGCAGGCGACGCAAGCGAGCTTGCGAGCTTCGGCGACCATGACGTGCTGCGCAAACCCTTCACCCTCGCCGCGCTCGACCAGGCGATCCAGCGCAGCGGCAGCCCCCGCGAAGGCACGCGGCTGGCGAGTTAACGGATCGCGCCGCTCTTCACCAGGCGCGGAACGAGGGTCAGTGCGGCGACGAGCGGCCAGCGGCGCTGCCAGGGCTTGATCTCGATCCGGGTGCCGGCGTGGCGATTGATCTTCCACGCGAGATAGTCGATGCCGCCGGCGTAGGTGAAGGCCGCTTTCGCCAGCCGCACGATGCTGAGCGCCTTGCCCTCGATCCGCCGGCGCGTCCAGCCGCCGCTGCGTGCGCGCGCCGGAATCGCGGCGGCGACCGCGGCGGCGAAACGCGCATAGCGTTCGGGTTCGGCGTCGACGACCGATTGCGCACGATTGCTGCGCTCGGCGCGAAGCTCGACCGAATAGGTCAGCGAAAAAGCGCGGCGCCACCAGTCGAGCGGGGTTTCGCCCGCGACCTTCCCCGCCGCGGCGAGCAGGGTCGGCGCGGCGCGCGCGACCGCGGCGATCGCGCGGTCCCTTGCCGTATCGTCGACCGCCCAGACGAGCCGCGACGGCTGCGCGAAGCGCGCCCAGACCGACACGTTGCGCGTTTCGGGACCGTTCAGCCGGTCGAAATCACCTTCGCTGAGCACCGCATATTTGGCGATCAGCCCGTCGTGCTCGAAGGGAAAGACATTGGGCGGGATCAGCCGGTTGGCGAGCGCGAGCCAGCGCCGGTCATAGGCGTCGCCATAGTCCGAGACGATCAGGTAGAAATCGAGCATCAGCCCGTCGAGCGCGCTTTCGCGCAGACAGCTGCCATAGAAAAGCACCGCGCGCGCGCTGGCCGGATATTGGGCGGCGATCGCGCGGGCCATCGCCGCGACGCGCGGATCGACGGGGGTCGACAATTCCTCGCGGACCAGCTGCGTCAGTTTACCCGCATCCCCGAGCGAAGACGAGGGGCTCATTCGAGCGAAGCGAGAATTCTCACCGGGCCTCGGCTGCGCTCGGCCGGCCCCCTCGTCTTCGCTCGGGGATGCAGGGGAAAGGATAGGACCACGCATTGGCGAAACCTCGCCTCAGGCTGCGAGGCGCAGGAAGGGCACCGGCTGGGTCGAGGTCAGGATGATCGGCTTGCCGCCCTGCGCCTCGAAAATCTCGCCGTCGAGGATGACGTTCGAGCGCTTGCCCTCGATGCGTATCTCGTCGCCTTGCTGAAAATGGACGCCGGCGAGTTCATGTTGGCCGAGCGTCCCGCGCCAGGTCGCGCCGAGCATACGAAAGAGCGCGCCGACATTGCTTTCGGTCGCGAGCAATTTCATGTGACCGCCCGCGCCAGGCTTGTCGTTGGTGCGGATCGAAAGCAGCAGCTTCTCCAGCGTCGTGACGATCAGCAGCGAGAATTTGCCCTTGAATTCGCCCTGACGGATCAGCGACACGGTCATCGCCTCGGGCTTGGGCGGCAGCCGCCCGCCACCCACGCCGAACAAAATCGCGAACAGGGCGAGCATCGCCGCCAGGAAATGCGATACGCCGTTCGGCAGGCCGAGCGGATAGATGCGATTCCGGCAATAAAGCATCACATCGGCAAGATAGGCGCCGCCCAGAAACATGCCGAGCACCGGCCGCTCGCCGCCGCTGTCGAGCGCGATCAGCTGGCGCTCGATCACATGATCGTCGATATGGCCGCTTCCGACCAGCTCGACCACGCGCTCGAGCGCCTTGATCGGATCGCCGGCGGCGCCGAGGTCGAGCGCGATCAAATTGGTCTTGCCGTTGGGCAGCACCGCGACGGGCGGCGGCGAGCCGCCGAAATGGCCGCCCGAATAGAGCTCGGTCAGCGCCGCCTGGACGGTGCCGTCGCCGCCGTTGATCGCGACGACGCGCGGGGACACCATCGCGATCGTGCGGATCGCTTCGCCGATCTGGTCGACATGTTCGACCTCATAGTGGAAGATGTCGGGGTGCGCGGCGCAATATTCGCGGACCCTCGGCAGAAGGGCGCGGTTCCCCGTCGAGCGGGGGTTGGAAAGAAGCGCTACGCTGGCCACTGCCCTCCGGAGCCTCCTTAATCGACCGGCTCGAAAGAGAGGCCGCTGACATAGTTGAGTGTCACCGGCACGCGCTTCGTCGAGCCGCCGACCGCGAAGCTGACCTCGCCGAGCTTCGGCTTCCGCTTGAAGATGAAATCGGTGACCTTCATGTCGGGATTGCCCGACAGGCCGCCGCCGTCGCTGCGATCCGACTTGCCGTTGCCGTTCAGGTCGTGGCGCACCGAAATGACGTAATTGCCCGGCTGCTTGACCGGCACGCAGACCTGCATCGCGCCCGAGCCGGTCACCGGCACATCGACGCGATCGAGCCATTTGCGCTTTTCGAGATAGCTTTTGTCGGCGTTGTAGACCTGAACGCGCAGCGTCCCCGTGCGCGCCTTGAAACCATGCACGTCGACCAGCACCGCGGTCGCATTCCTGTTGCACAGATGCGCGGCCGGACCCAGCGTGGCGCCCTGCGCCGCGACGGGCGCGATCAGCGCTCCGGCAGCACCGGCGGCGAGTATCCCGGCGAAAAACATTTTCGACATGACCTCAATACCTCCAGAGGTTATAGCCACGCCAGTCGCGCCGATGCGCGCGCCGACATGGGTCCCTGTCGCCCTTGAATCGGCATATCGGAAACCTTTGCGGCCAAATCATGGTGATGGGGCGACGAAAGCTTGAACAGACTACCCGCCATCGACCGCTATATCGCGCGGCTCATCTTCTTTCCCATGCTCGGCACGCTCGTCCTTTCGGCGATGCTGCTGGTGCTCGAAAAGATGCTGCGCCTGTTCGATTTCGTCGCGACCGAGGGCGGGCCGGTCAGCGTCGTGTGGCGGATGCTGGCGAATCTGATCCCCGAATATCTCTCGCTCGGCATTCCGATCGGGCTGATGCTCGGCATCCTCCTGGCCTTCCGCCGCCTCGCGACGTCGAGCGAGCTCGACGTGCTGCGCGGCGTGGGGATGAGCTTCGGGCGGCTGATGCGGATGCCCTATGTCTTCGCTTTCGCGCTCGCGCTGCTCAACCTCGCGATCGTCGGCTTCATCCAGCCCTATGCGCGCTATGCCTATGAAGGCTTGCAGTTCGAGCTGCGGTCGGGCGCGCTCGGCGCGTCGATCAAGGTCGGCGAATTCACCAAGCTCGGCAGCCGGATGACCTTGCGCATCGAACAGAGCTTCGACGACGGGCGCAGCTTGCGCGGCATTTTCGTGCGCGGCGAGAATGACGACGGCCAGGCGGTGTCGGCGACCGCGGCGCAGGGCCAGTTCCTTGCGACCGACGACCCGAACACGATCATCCTGCGGCTGACCAAGGGGGTGTTGATCCACGAATCGCCCAAATTCCCGGTGCCGCGCGTCCTGACCTTCGACAATCACGATCTGCCGATCCCGCTCCCCAAGATCGAGGCGTTCCGCACCCGCGGCGGCGGCGACCGCGAATTGACGATTCCCGAGCTGTTCGTCGTCGGGCGCGACAAGAGCGAACCGCTCGCGACACGGCTCGAAACGCGCGCCAATTTCCATTTCCGCATCGTCGAGGTCGCCTCGATGTTCCTGATCCCGCTGCTCGCGGTCGCGCTCGCGATCCCGCCCAAGCGCTCGACGTCGGCGCTCGGCGTCTTCCTGTCGATCGTCATTCTGGTGACGCAGCACAAGATCAACCAATATGCCGAGGATATGGGCGCGCGCGGCACCGTCGATCCGATCATCGCGCTATGGGTGCCCTTCCTGCTCTTCGCGGCGCTCGCGATCTGGATGTATTACACGCTCGCGCACGTCCCCGGCGGCCAGCCGATCGGCGCGCTCGAGCGCGTCGCCGCCAAGGCGGGGCAGCGCGTCAAGGCGCTGTTCAACGTCTTTGGCCGCAAGCAGAAACCCGCCTGATGCACCAGTTCCATTTCTTTCCGTCGCGCACGATGGCGCTCTATATGGGGCGGCTGTTCTTCGTCCGCACCTTCGCCATCCTCTTCGCGCTCGTCGTCATCCTCCAGACGCTCGACCTGCTCGGCGAAAGCGGCAAGATCCTGGCCGTCGCGGGCAATGGCGACGCCGAGGTGTGGCGCTATGTCGGGCTGCGCGTCCCGCAGATCATCGAGACCTTCCTGCCCTTTTCGGTGCTGCTCGGCACGATTTTGACGCTGATCACGCTCAACCAGAACAGCGAGGTGATCGCGATGAAGGCGGCGGGCATGTCGGCGCACCAGGTGCTGGCGCCGCTGTTCCTCGCCGCGCTGCTCGTCGCGGCGATCAGCTTCGGCTTCAACGAGCGGATCGTCGCGCGCGCGACCGCGGCGCTCAGCGCGTGGCAAAAGGTCGAATATGCCGAGGTGCCGAAGGACAGCGGGGTCCGCTCGAACATCTGGGTGCGCGAGGGCGACGACCTGATCAACGCGCAGACGGTCGAGGCCGGCGGACCGGCGATCGTGCTGCGCGGCGTCAAAATCTATGAGCGCACCGGCGGCATCCTGTCGTCGGTCCTGTCGGCGGACACGGGCCGCGCGGTCGACGGCGGGTGGGAGCTGACGAACGCCAGGCGCTTCCTGCGCCGGTCGGGGACGGTCGAGGAATTGGGCACCATCGTCGCGGCCAAGGGCGTGCGCCCCGACCAGTTCACCCTCGCACAGGTCGACGGCGACCAGCTGCCCTTCCTGCAACTGAAGAGCGCGATCGCCGATCTCGAGGCCGCGGGGCGGCCGGTCGATTCGCTGAAGGGCGTGCTCTGGCACAAGATTTCGGGGCCGCTGTCGGCGGTGCTGATGCCGCTGCTCGGCGCGGTCGCAGCGTTCGGCCTCGCGCGGTCGGGCAAGCTGTTCGTGCGCGCGATCCTGGGAATGGCGCTCGGCTTCGCCTATTTCGTCGCCGACAATTTCGCGCTCGCGATGGGCGACCTCGGCGCCTATTCGCCCTTCCTAGCCGCGTGGGGGCCGTTCATCCTCTTCGCACTGATCGGCGAGATGATCCTGATCCGCACCGAAGAGTGACCCGTCCGCGGCCGGGCCCGAACGCGTTGCCGTTTTTTTAGGCACCGCCGTTACCGCATTGCCCAAAGACCGGGCAGCGGCGCAACTTCGTGCCAAAAATCTTGCCGAAAGCTTGCGATTCGCCAATTGGCACGGCTCTTGATTGATGCAAGATGGCGGGACACCGCACCGACTCGACCGGGGAACCGGACAGGCGCGCCTGTCCGGCTTTGGCCGCGAGCGACGGTGGCGAGCCCAAAGGGGGATGAGTTAAGTGAAGAAGATTGAGGCGATCATCAAACCGTTCAAGCTGGACGAGGTGAAAGAGGCGCTGCACGAGGTCGGAGTGAGCGGCATCACCGTCACCGAGGCCAAGGGCTTCGGTCGGCAGAAAGGCCACACCGAACTCTATCGCGGCGCCGAATATGTCGTCGACTTCCTGCCGAAAGTGAAGCTCGAGGTGATCGTCGACGACAATATGGCGGAACGCGTGGTAGAGGCGATCGCCGCCGCGGCGCAGACCGGCCGCATCGGCGACGGCAAGATCTTCGTCATTCCCGTCGAAACCGCGCTGCGCATCCGCACCGGCGAGCGCGACGAGGACGCGCTCTAGACAACCCAGTTCAACGCCCCGGGCCGCCCGGGATTTCATCGCAAGAAGGAAGTGTAAGACCATGGCCACCAAGCCGAAGGATATCGTCGCCCGGATCAAGGATAATGACATCGAGTGGGTCGATCTGCGTTTCACCGATCCCAAGGGCAAATGGCAGCATCTGACGATGTGCGCCGGCGTCATCGACGAGGACGCACTCGAGGACGGCCTGATGTTCGACGGCTCGTCGATCGCCGGCTGGAAGGCGATCAACGAGAGCGACATGATCCTGAAGCCCGACCTCGAGGCGGTCTACGACGATCCCTTCTCGGCCACGCCGATGCTCGTCATCTTCTGCGACATCGTCGAACCCTCGACCGGCGAAGGCTATGCGCGCGACCCGCGCACGACCGCGAAGCGTGCCGAGGCCTATCTCGCCTCGACCGGCATCGGCGATACCGTCTATGTCGGTCCCGAAGCCGAATTCTTCATGTTCGACGACGTCCGCTTCGAAACCGGCTACAACAAGTCGGGCTTCGAGATCGACGACATCGAACTGCCGACCAACACCGGCCGCAGCTATGAGGGCGGCAACCTCGGCCACCGCCCGCGCGCCAAGGGCGGCTATTTCCCGGTCGCGCCGGTCGACAGCGCGGTCGACATCCGTGCCGAGATGGTCTCGACGATGCTCGAAATGGGCCTGCCCTGCGACAAGCACCACCATGAGGTCGCCGCGGCGCAGCACGAGCTCGGCCTGACCTTCGGCACGCTCACCGAAACCGCCGACCGCATGCAGATCTACAAATATGTCGTGCATCAGGTCGCGCACGCCTATGGCAAGACCGCGACCTTCATGCCGAAGCCGATCAAGGACGACAACGGCAGCGGCATGCACACCCACATGTCGATCTGGGAAAAGGGCAAGCCGAGCTTCGCCGGCAACGGCTATGCCGGGCTTTCGGACATGTGCCTCTATTTCATCGGCGGCGTGATCAAACATGCGAAGGCATTGAACGCCTTCACCAATCCGACGACGAACAGCTACAAGCGCCTCGTCCCGGGCTTCGAAGCGCCGGTGCTGCTCGCCTATTCGAGCCGCAACCGTTCGGCTTCGTGCCGCATCCCCTATGGCGCGGGCGCCAAGGCGAAGCGCGTCGAATTCCGCTTCCCCGACGCGATGGCGAACCCCTATCTCGCCTATGCCGCGCTGCTGATGGCGGGCCTCGACGGCATCCAGAACAAGATCCATCCCGGCGACGCGATGGACAAGAATCTCTATGACCTGCCGCCCGAGGAACTCGCCGACGTCCCGACCGTCTGCGGTTCGCTTCGCGAAGCACTCGACAGCCTGACCGCCGATCACGACTTCCTCCTGAAGGGCGACGTCTTTTCGAAGGATCAGATCGAAGCCTATATCGAGCTCAAGTGGGACGAGGTCTATGCCTTTGAGCAGACCCCGAGCCCGGTCGAGTTCGACATGTATTACAGCGCCTGATCGTCACCGATCAGCGACGCCAACGGGGCGTCCGGTCTGGGGGGACCGGACGCCCTTTTTGTTGGCGTCTTCATTCTGTTCCGCAAGGAAGGATCAAGTCCTAGCGCTCCGTTAACCAGTTTTTAGAACCATTCCCCCACAGCGGACGCGAAGCATTTTGCTGCGTGGGGAAATCGGATGACAAATAGTGCGAGCCGGCCGACGAGCGTGGACGTCGCGATCATCGGCGCGGGACCGGCGGGACTGACCGCGGCCTATCTGCTGACCAAAGAGGGCTACCGCGTCACGGTCATCGAAAAGGACCCCGACTATGTCGGCGGGATCAGCCGCACGGTCGAGCATGAGGGGTTCCGCTTCGATATCGGCGGGCACCGCTTTTTTTCCAAATCGCAGGAAGTGGTCGATCTGTGGAACGAGATATTGCCCGACGATTTCATCCAGCGCCCGCGGATGAGCCGCATCTATTATGAGGGCAAATTCTACTCCTATCCGCTGCGCGCGTTCGAGGCGCTGTGGAACCTCGGCCTGTTCCGGTCGGCGCTGTGCATGGCGAGCTATGCCAAGGCGAAACTTTTCCCGAACAAGGCGGTGCGCAGTTTCGAGGACTGGACGGTGGGTCAGTTCGGGCACAAGCTCTATTCGATCTTCTTCAAAACCTATACCGAGAAGGTGTGGGGGATGCCGTGCGACGAGATGTCGGCCGACTGGGCGGCGCAGCGCATCAAGGGGCTGAGCCTCGGCGCCGCGGTGCTCGACGGGCTGAAGCGCAGCCTGGGGCTCAACAAGGCGCCGAACGACGGCATGGCGACCAAGACCTTGCTCGAAACCTTCCGCTATCCGCGGCTCGGCCCCGGAATGATGTGGGACGCGGCGGCGGGCAAGGTGATCGCCGGCGGCAACCATGTGCTGATGGGGCACAGCTTCAAGCAGCTGACGCAGGACCAGACCACGGGACGCTGGCGGCTCACCGCGACCGGACCCGACGGCGATGTCGTGATCGACGCCGCGCATGTCATCAGCTCGGCGCCGATGCGCGAGCTTGCGGCGCGCATCCATCCGCTGCCCGCTTCGGCGCTCACCGCGGCGCCGAAGCTCAAATATCGCGACTTCCTGACCGTCGCGCTCAAGATCCGCTCGGAGGATCTGTTCCCCGACAACTGGATCTATATCCACGACAGCAAGGTCAAGGTCGGCCGCGTCCAGAATTTCCGCAGCTGGTCGCCCGAAATGGTGCCCGATCCCGAGCTTGCCTGCGTCGGCCTCGAATATTTCTGCTTCGAAGGCGACGGGCTGTGGTCGTCGAGCGACGCGGATCTGATCGCGCTCGCGACCGACGAGATGGCGATCCTGGGCCTGTGCGATCCGGCCGATGTCGTCGGCGGCGCGGTGGTGCGGCAGGAAAAGGCCTATCCGGTCTATGACGATGACTATGCCGCGCATGTCGCCGCGATGCGCGAGGAACTCGAAGCGCGCTACCCGACGCTGCACATGGTCGGGCGCAACGGAATGCACCGCTACAACAATCAGGATCATGCGATGATGACCGCGATGCTGACGGTGCGCAATATCGTCGCGGGCGAACGGATATACGACATCTGGGGCGTCAACGAGGACGCCGAATATCACGAGAGCGGCAGCGAAGGCGAACGCGCCGCGCTCGCATCGGTGCGCGACGTGCCGCAGCGCGTCGGCAAGGCGGCGTAGGGCCGTAATGCCGCTGCCCCCGTTGCTGCGCCGGGTCACCGACCTGACCATCTTGCGCTATGTCGGCGCGAGCGCGGTTGCGCTCGGAGGCGATATGGCACTTTTTCTGGTCTTCCTCATGGCGGGCTGGCGGCCTGCGGCCGCTTCTGCGGCAAGCTATTGCGCGGGGATCGCCATCCACTGGCTGATAAGCTCGCGCATTGTCTTCATCGACGGCGCGCGCACCGCGGGCTTGCACCGGATGCGTCAGAAGAGCCTGTTCGTCGCGTCGGCCTTGATTGGGCTGGCAATTACCGTGGCCATCGTTGCTGTGGGGGACAGGATAGACGTCGATGCGCGCCTGTCGAAGCTGGCGGCAATCGGGATCAGCTTCGTCGCAACCTATTATTTGCGCAAGACGCTCGTTTTCGCGGACGCGCGATGACGGAAGCGGCGCGAAGACCAGCAGCTCTGCCGCCGGGCCTTGGCCGCCTCGCCTTCATGCTATGGCTCGCGGTCGTCGCGGTGAGCCTCTTCGTCTATCGCGAAGGGATCGCCGCGCTCGATCTGCGCGACGCCGACGACCTGATGCGGCTCGCCGAGGTCCGGGACCTGATCGCGGGACAGAGCTGGTTCGACGTCACCCAATATCGAATCAATCCGGCGGGCGGCGGCGGGCCGATGCACTGGTCGCGCTTCATCGACGCGCAGATTGTGGCGCTGACAGCATCGCTGCGCCCTTTCATGTCGCCTGAGGCGGCCGAGCGTTGGGCGGCGGCCCTATATCCTCTGGTCCTGATTCTGCCGCTCTTCCTGCTCCTCGGGCGGATTTCCGCGCGGCTCGGGGGCCGGGACGAGACGATCGCCGCATTGCTCATCGCGGCGGTCGGAGTAAGCTTCCTTCACTATTTCGCACCGCTTCGGATCGACCATCATAATTGGCAGTTGCTGCTTTCGGTCGCGATGCTGTGGCTCGCGCTTGGTGAACCCGATTTTCGGCGCGGTCTAGCGGCGGCGCTTGTCATCACGGCGCACCTCGAAATATCGCTTGAGGGCTTTCCCTATCTCACCCTGTTCGGCGCGCTGTTTGCATTCGACTGGCTGCGCGACCCGCGGCAAGCCCCTCGATTGAAGGGCTTCGTTGCTGGACTGTGCGTCTTTCCTGCATTGTGGCTGCTCGCCTTTCGCGGTCCCGAGGTTCTGGTGAGCGTGCAATGCGACGCCTTTTCAAGGCCCTATATAATCGCCACCACCACCACTGCGGTAGTGCTCCTGGCCGGGCTGCTGCTGCCGATGCTTGCCCATTCCTGGCAGCGGCGCGCGTCGGCTCTGGGACTGGCAGGCGTTGCGGGAACAGTGGCGTTTGCACTCTCGGGGCCATCCTGCCTTGACGGGCCGTTCGGTGCGCTGGAACCGTTGGTGCGCCATTACTGGTACGACCGGGTTCTGGAAGGGCAGCCGGTCTGGGCGCAAAAGATCGACTTCGCCGCGCTGTACGTGGCACCGATATTCGTCGGCTTGGGAGCGGCGATCATGGCATGGCGGCGCGCGCGCGGGACCGGCTGCGCATATGACTGGGACCGCATGCTTTTCGTACTTCTCGGCAGCTCGCTATTGTCGCTTCTCGTGTTCCGCACCGCTGCGACGACGCACGCCTATCTGGTGCCCGCCTTCGGCGCTATGGCAACCGGGCTGTGGCGATGGAGCCGGACACGCCGCACGGCGCTCGGTCGCGTCGGCGGCGCCATGCTGGTACTCGCCGCGCTTCCCGCGTTCGACTCATGGATTGCTGACCGTCTGGCGATAGAGTTCTTTTCCAACCGCGTGGCAACGATCGAGGATCGGGCGGAAGCGAAAAAAGCGAGCTGTCCCACGATGGCAATGCTCGCGCCGCTTGCCGGCCAGCCCCCCCAGCTGGTCTTCGCGCCGCTGGATATTGGCCCGTCGATCCTGGTCGGGACTCGGCACAGCGTGCTGGCAACCGGTCATCATCGCAGCCACGTGGAAATGAACCGCGTGATCGACACCTTTCTGTCAGATCCCGCCAAGGCCGAATTGTCGATACGCAGGAGCGGGGCTGCCTATGTAGCGCTTTGCCTGCGCCTGCCCGAAATCGGCAACTATGTCCGAGCACGACCGCACGGCCTGGCGGCGCGACTCGCGCGGGGCGAACGCATAGGCTGGCTGGACCTCGACGAGTCCTTGTCGCGGGGCGACCTTCGCGTCTACCGCGTCAGGCCGGCCGGAAGCTGAGCGCGGCGCCGTTCATGCAATAGCGTTTGCCCGTCGGCTTCGGGCCGTCGTCGAAGACATGCCCCAGATGCCCGCCGCAGCGGCGGCAGTGGACCTCGGTGCGCGGATAGCCGAGCTCGCGGTCGGTCGCGGTGCCGACCGCATTTTTCAGCGGCGCCCAGAAGCTCGGCCAGCCGGTGCCGCTGTCATATTTGGTCTTGCTCGAATAGAGCGGCAGCTTGCAGCCTGCGCACAGGAAAATGCCGGCGCGATGCTCGTCGTTCAGGGGGCTGGTAAAGGGCCGCTCGGTCGCCGCCTCGCGCAGCACGCGAAACTGCATCGGGGTGAGCCGCTTTTTCCATTCGGCCTCGGAAAGCCGCCAGCCGGATTCGGCCTGCGGCCGCCGGCCCGGCTTGGCGAACAGCATCGGCGCGCCGATGAGCGCGCCGCCGAGCGCGAGACCGCCGATAAGATGTCGCCGTTCGATCATATCGAATGATACGTGGCGGACGCGGCGGAGGTTTCAGCCCGCCTCAATATTTTTCGAGCTGCACATCCATGTGGCGATAGCCGTGAACGAAGCAGGCGTGAACCCGCTCGGGCTCGCCGAGAACGTTCACGCGCAGCCGGCGCCGCTGCATCTCAGCGATCAGCGCGGTGAGCTGCAGTTCGGCGACGCGCGCGCCGACGCAGCGGTGGATGCCATAGCCGAACGACAGGTGCCGCCGCGCATTTTCGCGGTCGACGATGATCCGGTCTCCGTCGGGGAAGATGCTCTCGTCGCGGTTCGCCGAGACATACCAGAGTGCGAGCTTGTCGCGCTTCCTGATCTGGTGGCCGAAGAGTTCAGTATCCTCGGTCGCGGTGCGCCGCATATGCGCGAGCGGGGTCTGCCAGCGGATGATCTCGTGCATCGCGTTGACCGCGAGTTCGGGGTCGTGGTTCGCCTCGAGCTTCGCGCGCTCTTCGGGAAATTGCGACAGGCCATAGGCATAGGCCGACATCGAATTGCGCGTCGTGTCGTTGCCGCCGACGATGAGGAGGATGAGATTCCCCATGAACTCATTCTCGCTCATATGACTCATCGCGTCGGACTGGAGCATGATCGAGATGAGGTCGTGCTGCCCCGGATTCCTGGCCTTGCGCGCCCAGAGTTCCTGAAAGGCGCCGCCCATTTCATAGGCGATCGCGAGCCGCGCCTGCCGCTCTTCGAGCGTATTGAAGCTTTCGATGTCGCCGAGCGCGTCGGACCAGGCGGTGAGCTTGTGGCGTTCTTCCCACGGAAAATCGAAGAGGATCGCGAGCATCTGCGTCGTCAGTTCGATCGACACCTTCTCGACCCAGTCGAACGTCTCGCCGATCGGCAGCGTGTCGAGCACCGCGGCGGTGCGCGCGATCGTGTCGGCGCGCATCCGCTCGATCTCCGACGGGCCGAAGGCGGGCGCGACGGTGCGGCGCTGCGCGGTGTGCTGCGGCGGGTCCATCGCGATGAACATCGGCATCGGGATTTCGCCCTCCTGCAGATGTTCGACGCCGTCGCCCGCGACGGTGATCCCGCCGACTTCCCACGACGAGGAAAAGATCTTGGGCAGCGCCTCGACATGCTGGATCGGCTTGTAGGTCGTCAGCGACCAATAGGGACCGAATTTCGAATCCTCGCAATAATGGATCGGCGACTCGGCGCGCAGGCGCGCCATCGGCTCCTGCCAGCGGTCCTCGCTCCAAAGCTCGGCGCGGGTGACGTCCAAAGGATCGGGATTTTCGGGGGAAACGCGATATTGGGTGGCCATCGGGGCAGCTCCTCTCGGCAGGGGGCCGTCTGGCGCGGCCTTGGTCGGTTGCAGAATGCCACTATTTACAGCTTTGTCAACGACGGCCTGGGCGAAGCCGGCACGCCGAAGCGATACCGCGATAAACGCCCGGGCTTACGCTTTGGTAAGGCATGGGGGCTAGGCAGCTCTGACGAAGGGAAGCTGTCATGGCCATGCTGCGTCATCTGTTGCTGATCGCCGCGCTGCTCGTCACGGGCGGCTGCGGCAAGGCGGTCGAGCTCGTCAGCCAGACGCGCACCGTCGCCGCGCCGCGCGAGGCGGTGTTCGCGAAGATGTTCGGCGACGACGGCGCCTTTGCCGGCCTGCCGCTCGTCACCAACGGCGGCTCGACGCGGCTTTATGAACTGGTCGTCGAAAAGGGCGAGCCCGGGTTCGAGCGGATCGCGCCGAAACAGCGGCCCGATGCCTATAAGGTCAAGATCGCGGTCGCGATGGAAATCCCGCGCGAGGCGCACATGATCTATAGCGTCGACGACGGCGCGCTCGCGACGGGCCTGAAATTCACCTTCGAGGAACTCGCGCCCGATCGCACGCGCGTCGCCTTCACCGTCGACGAATTGTCGGGGCACGACACCGAAGGGCTCGCGGTCAACAGCGCGAAGCTGCGTTCGGTCGCCCATGACGCGCTCAGGAAGCTCGACGATTTCGACGAGGTCGACGAACAGGCCTGACCCGGGCCGACCCGCTTGCTCCTTCGCCGCCGAGCGGCCACAAGGGCGGCAAAGGAGTCTGCCGCCCATGAAATCGCTCGCCGCGCTGCTCGCCCTCCCGCTCGCCCTCGCCCTCCCTGCGCAGGCGAAGCTGTCGCCGGCGGAGCAGATGATGGCAAGGACGGTCGCGGCCGAGCAGGAGCGCAACGTCGCGCTGCTCGAGCGGCTGGTGAACCAGAACAGCGGCACGTTGAACCTTGCAGGCGTCGAAAAGGTCGGCGCGATGATGCGCGCCGAACTCGAACCGCTGGGCTTTGCCGTCACCTGGACCCCGATGCCCGGGACGGGCCGCGCGGGGCATCTGGTCGCGGTTCACAAGGGGCGGCTCGATACCAAGCGCCTGCTCCTCATCGGCCACCTCGACACGGTGTTCGAACCCGATTCGCCCTTCCAGCGCTTCGAGCGCATGGGCGACAAGGCGAAGGGACCGGGCGCGGGCGACGACAAGGGCGGGATGACGGTGATCGTCGCGGCGCTGCGCGCGATGAAGACGGCGGGGACGCTCGATGGTGCCAATATCGAAATCCACCTGACCGGCGACGAGGAGGATGCCGGCGATCCGATCGAAAAGGCGCGCGCCGCGCTGATCGCGGCGGGCAAGCGCAGCGATGTCGCGCTCGGTTTCGAGGGGCTGGTGCGCGACGGCGGCGCCGACATGAGCTCGGTCGCGCGGCGCTCGTCGGAAAGCTGGACGGTGACCGCGAGCGGCAAGACCGGACACAGCTCGGGCATCTTCACCCCCGAACAGGGCGACGGGGCGATCTATGAGCTCGCGCGCATCCTGCATCGTTTCCGCACCGAGCTGCCCGAGCCCAATTTGACCTTCAACGTCGGGCTGATCGCGGGCGGCGAGCAGGCGAGCCTCGACACCGGCAAGATCCGGGCGAGCGCGAGCGGCAAGACGAACATCGTTCCCGCGACCGCGATCGCGCGCGGCGACCTGCGCACGCTGTCGGGCGAGCAGGCGGCACGGGTGAAGGCGAAGATGGCGGCGATCGTCGCCGACCATGCGCCCGGCACCGGCGCGAGCCTGGCGTTCGATCCCGGCGGCTATCCCGCAATGGCGCCGACGACAGGCAATCGCGCGCTGCTGACGCGGCTCAATGCGGTGAACCGCGACCTCGGCCTGCCCGAGATGGCGGCGCTCGACCCGATCAAGCGCGGCGCCGCCGACATCAGTTTCGTCGCCCCCGACATCGACGCGCTCGCGGGGCTCGGCACCTATTCGACCGGCGACCACGGCCCCGAGGAAACGGTCGAATTGCCCAGCATCGCGCGGCAGGCGACGCGCGCCGCGATATTGATGTCGCGCCTGGCTGCGGAAAAGCGGTAGAAAATTACTGTTTTCACAATATTACTGTGTGCTCCCGCGAAGGCGGGAGCCCATCTCCGAACGGCGTCATCTTGAACCGGCAGGAGATGGGTCCCCGCCTTCGCGGGGACACACGGACGGCCTTGGACACTTCCACTGCCTATCACGCTTGATTCATTCACCATAGCGACTAGGTAGCAATCCGAGACGTAAATTCACGCCGATGGGAGACAGGACATGAGCAGCGACCAGCATTTCAAGCAGAATTTCATCGGCGGCCAATGGGTCGACAGCAAGGGCGGCAAACCGCACGACGTCATCAACCCCGCAACCGAAGAGCCCGCCTCGACGATCATCCTCGGCACCGCCGCCGACGTCGATGATGCCGTCGCGGCGGCCAAGGAGGCCTATAAGAGCTGGTCGCAGACGAGCCGTGAGGAACGGCTCGAAATCCTGGGCCGCATCGTCGAGGAATATAAGAAGCGCGCCGGCGACCTCGCCAAGTCGATGGCCGCCGAAATGGGCGCGCCGGTCAGCTTTGCCGCGACCGCGCAGGTCGGCGCGGGCATCGGCGGCTTCCTCGGCACGATCGAGGCGCTCAAGAATTTCAGCTTCAGCGAACAAATGGGCGCGAACAAGGTCGTTTACGAACCGATCGGCGTCGTCGGCATGATCACGCCGTGGAACTGGCCGCTCAACCAGATCGCGCTCAAGGTCGCACCCTCGCTCGCCGCGGGCAATACGATGATCCTCAAGCCCTCCGAGGAATGCCCGGGCAATGCGACGATCTTTGCCGAGATCCTCGACGCCGCGGGCGTGCCGGCGGGCGTGTTCAACCTCGTGCAGGGCGACGGCCCGACGGTCGGCAACGCGATCGCCGCGCATCCGGGGATCGACATGGTGAGCTTCACCGGCTCGACCCGCGCGGGCATCCTCGTCGCCAAGGCGGCGGCCGACACGGTCAAGCGCGTCCATCAGGAACTCGGCGGCAAGTCGCCGAACCTCGTCCTTCCCGACGCCGAGCTAGAGAAGGTGCTGCCGCCGACGGTGCAGGGCGTGCTCGTCAACACCGGCCAGAGCTGCATCGCACCGACGCGCATCCTGGTCCAGAAGGACCGCAAGGCCGAAGCGGTTTCGGTGATCAAGGCGATGTTCGACGGCACCGAGGTCGGCGACCCGATGGCCGAAGGCGCGCATATCGGCCCCGTCGTCAACAAGGCGCAGTTCGACAAGATCCAGGGCCTGATCCAGTCGGCGATCGACGAAGGCGCGACGCTCGAGACCGGCGGCACCGGCCTGCCCGCGAACGTCAACCGCGGCTTCTTCATCAAGCCGACGGTCTTTTCGGGCGTCACCCCGAATATGCGCATCGCCAAGGAAGAGGTGTTCGGCCCGGTCGCGACGATCATGGAATATGCCGATCTCGACGAGGCGGTCGCGATCGCCAACGACACCGAATATGGCCTGTCCGCGGTCGTTTCGGGCGACCCCGCCAAGGCCGCCCAGGTCGCGCCGAAGCTGCGCGCGGGCATGGTCGCGGTCAACAATTGGGGTCCGGCCCCCGGCGCGCCCTTTGGCGGCTACAAGGCGTCGGGCAACGGCCGCGAAGGCGGGCTGTTCGGCCTCAAGGACTTCATGGAAGTCAAGGCGATCAGCGGCGTTCCGGCGTAATCGCCATCACCCCTCCCCTGAAGGGGAGGGGCTTTTGATTCGTGCGTCTTGCGGCTAAACGCGCTCCACCATGACCAGCCGTTCGCCGCTTGCGCCCGCCGCCTTCCCTGCCCTTCCCGACATCGCCGGGGTGACGCGCCGCATCGCGCGCGCACATTACAAGGAATGGGATCGCTGCGACCTGACCTATATCGAGCTGGCGCCCGGCACGACGGTCGCGGGCGTGTTCACGCGCAATGTCTGCTGCTCGTCCGAGGTCGAACTGGGCCGCGAGCAGGTGAAGGGCGGCAGCGGCCGCGCGCTGATCGTCAACGCGGGCAACAGCAACGCCTTCACCGGCTATCGCGGACGCGAGGCGGTCGAGGCGATCAGGGCGCAGGTCGCGGAGCATCTCGGCTGCGCGCCGGGCGAGATATTCGTCAGCTCGACCGGGGTGATCGGCGTCCCGCTGCCCAAGGACAAGGCGCGCGAGGGCGTCGCCGCCGCGCTGACCGCCGCGCCCTGCTCGTGGGAGGCGGCCGCCGAGACGATCGGCACGACCGACACCTTTGCCAAGGGCGCGCACGCGAGCGCGATCGTCGGCGATCGCACGGTAGAGGTTGCGGGAATCGTCAAGGGATCGGGGATGATCGCCCCCGACATGGCGACGATGCTCGGCTATATCTTCACCGACGCGGCGGTAGCGCCGGCGCTGCTTCAGGCCATGCTGACGAAGGCGACCGCAGGCAGCTTCAACGCGATCACCGTCGACAGCGACACCTCGACGAGCGACACGGTGCTGCTCTTTGCGACCGGGCAGGCGGGCAATGTGCCGCTCGCATCGTGGGATGATGCCGGTGCCGATGCGCTTTACGCCGCGATCGAACAGGTGGCGCTCGACCTTGCACAGCTTGTCGTGCGCGACGGCGAGGGTGCGTCGAAGTTCATCGAAGTTCAGGTATCGGGCGCGGTCAGCGACGAAAGCGCCAGGCGCGTCGCGCTCACGATCGCCAACTCGCCGCTGGTCAAGACCGCGATCGCGGGCGAGGATGCAAATTGGGGCCGCGTCGTGATGGCGGTGGGCAAGGCGGGCGAGCCCGCCGACCGCGACCGGCTCGCGATCCGCTTCGGCGACCATATGGTCGCGAAGGACGGCCTGCCGGTCGAGGGCTATGACGAAGCGCCGGTGGCGGCGCACCTCAAAGGACAGGACATCCGCATCGGCGCCGATCTCGGCCTCGGCGACGGGCGCGCGACCGTGTGGACGTGCGACCTGACGCACGGCTATATCAGCATCAACGCCGATTATCGGAGCTGAGCTTCCTTCGTCATTGCGAGGAGCGAAGCGACGCGGCAATCCAGAGCTCGCGTAAACCGCCCTGGATTGCTTCGCTTCGCTCGCAATGACGGAGTTTTACAGCGCGCCTTCGAGCCAGCCCTTGAGCGCGCTCTTGGGCGCCGCGCCGACCTTGGTTTCGGCGACCTCGCCGTTCTTGAACAGGATCATCGTCGGAATGCCGCGCACGCCATATTTCGCCGGCGCGTCGGGATGGTCGTCGATGTTGAGCTTGGCGATCACGACCTTGTCGCCCAGTTCGTCGGCAATCTCTTCGAGCGCCGGGCCGATCATCTTGCACGGGCCGCACCATTCGGCCCAGAAATCGACGAGGACGGGGGTGTCGCTGTCGAGCACGTCCGACTGGAAGCTCGCGTCGCTGATCGCTTTGGTACCCATAGTCTGACTCCTGAATTCCCTCTTGCTCTCCAAGCTAAGCAGTCGGCGCGCCGGGCTCAAGGGGCGTGGAGGGCAAATTCGCCTTGGCAGCCGGGAAGGCGGGCTTGTGCGCCGCGAGGATCGCGTCGTCGAGCTGCACGAGCTTCGGCGCCGCGGTGTAGAGCAGGGCCGCCGCGATGCGCCGCCCCGGAAAGATGACGCCGAGTGCGCCCGCATAGGCCGCCATCTGGCGCAGATAGGCGGGCGCGACCTCGGCGGCGGTCGCGGGGACCTGGCGCCCGGTCTTGTAGTCGATCACCGTCACCGCCTCGTCGGTGACGAGCAGCCGGTCGACGATCCCCGCAACGACCATGCCATCGACGACCGCCGACAGCGGCACTTCGGCGAGGCTGCCGGGGCCGAAGAGCGCGGCGTGCGCGGGATCGTCGAGAACGCCCAGCACCTCCTCCGCCATCGCGCTGCGTGCCGCCTCGTCCAGCGCCGGCGCCTGCGCCGCGAGCCAGCGCAGCGCGGCGTCGCGCCGCTTTTCGGCCGCGACCGGCGGCAGCCGCTCGAACAGGCCGTGGAGCAGCAATCCGCGCGTCACCGCATCGGCGCGCGCGCTGCCCTGCGGCGGCACCGCGACATCGTCCTCGCCGAGCGCCGAGGGGGCGAGCGGGCGCGGCGGGCGCGCTTCCTCGGGCGCTGCGGCGTGCGCCCAAGCGGGGAGCGCGAGCGGCGGCGGCGCGGTCTTCGCGGTCTTGGCGACCTTTGCCCATTTGCCCGGATTGGCGCGGTGGACGCGGCGGCGGCCCCAGTGCGGCCCCGCCTCTTCCCAATCGCACCCCATGCCCGCCAGCACGGCTTCGGCCGCGGCGTGCCAGCTCGCTTCGGGGACCGTGCGGTCGGGCTTTTTCGTCACCCCCGCGACGACGAGAATTTCCTCGGCGCGCGTCATCGCGACGTAGAAGAGCCGCCAATGCTCCTCGGCCGCCGCGAGCGCGGCCTTGTCATAGGCCTCGGCGAGCCTGCCGTGCCGTTCGTCGGCCGGCAGCGCGAACACCGGCAATTTTTCCCACCCCGCAGCATCGACGCTGAAGGGGCGGTGGCCGATGCCGGCGTCGTCGGTCGCGTCGGCGAGGATGACGATCGGCGCCTGCAATCCTTTCGACCCGTGGACGGTCATCACCCGCACGACGTCGCTGCGCGCCTCGGTCTGGCGCTTGATGTCGGCAGCGCTCCCCGACACCGCGGTCAGGAAGCCGAGCAGCGAGACGGTCTCGCGCGCCTCGAAAGCGAGCGCCTGACCCAGCAATTCGTCGATCGGGTCGCGCGCCTCGCGCCCGAGCCGCGCATAAAGTTTGCGTCGCCCGTCGATCGGCCCCGACAATATGGTTTCGAGAAAGCGGAACGGCGTGGTGAAATCGGCCATCGCGAGCAGCTGGCGCAGCGTCGCCATCGTCGCGGGCGGCAGATCGCCTTCGGTCGCGCGCAGATGCTCCCATATCGCCGCACGCCCGCGCGCCCGCGTGCGGGCATAAAGTTCCTCCTGCGTCCAGCCGATCAGCGGCGAGACGAGCAGCGCCGCGAGGTTGAGGTCGTCGTGCGGCTGCACTGCGAAGCGCATCGCCGCGATCAGGTCCTGCACGGCGAGCGGCTGGGTCAGCGCAAAGCGGTCGACGCCGGCGACGGGGACGTGCAGCGCCTGTAATCGCGCGACGATCCGTGCCGCAAGATCGCGGCGGCGGCGCACGAGGATCATGATGTCGCCCGGCGCGACCGGCCGCCCGTCCTTGCCGTGCAGGGTCCACTCCCTGACCTCGTCGGCGATCGCGCGCGCGAGGCGCATCGAGGCAGGGTCCGACGCGGGCGCCGTGCCGTCGCCGCCATCGTCGCCGTCGCCCTCCTCGGCCTCGGCATCGAGCGCCTTGCCGACGGGGAGTGGCGCCCAGAGCTCCACCTGCCCGGCGTGCGCATCGCGGAACGGGCGGTGCGGCGGCTCGGCGCCGTCGAGTCCCATCGCCTTGGCGCCGCCCGCCGCGAGCCACGCATCGGCGACCGCGAGCACCGCGGGGGTCGAGCGATAGTTGGAGACGAGATCGACCTGCCGAAATGCCTGCCCCGCGCGCTCGCCGAGCCCGTGGAACAGGTCGCGCGCGGCGCCGAAGGCGCGCGGGTCGGTGCCCTGAAAGCCGAAGATTGCCTGTTTGCGATCGCCGACGGTGAAGAGGGTGCGGACGCGCTCGGCATCGTCGGGCGCACTCGCGAAAAACTCCTCGGCGAGCGAGAGGACAATGCCCCACTGGCGCATATTGGTGTCCTGCGCCTCGTCGACGAGGATGTGGTCGGTGCGCTGGTCGAGCTTGAAGCGCACCCATTCGCCGAAGTGGCTGACGCGCAGCAGCGACCCCGCGAGCGTGATGAGATCGTCGAAATCGGCGAGCCCCGCCTCGCGCTTGGCGAGCGCATAGGCCTCGGCGAAGCGGCTGCCGAGATGCCAGGCGGCGGCGAGATCGTCGGCGACGCGCATCGCGGTCGCGGTCGTGCGCAGGCGCTGCGCCGCCTCGACGATCCGCACCGCGGCATCGAGGCAGTCGCGCATCTTGCCCTTCTCGCCCGCGAAGTCGGCGCGCAGCTCGCCCTTGCCGGTCAGGAAACAGCCGAGCAGTTCGTCGAGCATCGCCGCGCGCGCGGGGGCGTCGGCGATCAGCCAGCCGATCATCGCATCGTTGCAGGCGAGCCCGGTCCTGGTGCCCCAATTGGCGCCGCTCGCCGCGACCGCTTTGACGTCGTCGTCGGCGACCGCGCCTGCCGCGACCTGCTCGATCAGCCACCGATCGGGGTCGCCTGTCGGCAATCCAAAGGCTTCGCGCAGGTCGTGCGCGCGTGGGGGCAGCGCGGCCGCCGGCCCGCCGAATATCGGCGCGCAGCTCGACAGAAAGGACAGCGCCGCATCGGGACCGAGCCGCCGTGACAGCATGGCGGCGGCGTCGCGCAGGTCGCTCTCCTCTCCCCTCCCCTTCAGGGGAGGGGCCGGGGGTGGGGCTCCGCGGCCTTGCGCGAGGCTTCGAGGCCCCACCCCAAACCCCTCCCCTGAAGGGGAGGGGCTTTCGAGCAGTTCGCTCAGCACCTGCCGCTGCAACGCGCGCGCCTCATCCTCCTCGATGGCGCGAAAGCCGGGGAGCAGCTTTGCTTCGAGCGGGAAGCTGGCGAGCAATGTCTGGCAAAAGGCGTGGATCGTCTGGACGCGGATCGCGCCGCCGGGACTGTCGATCACCGTCGCGAACAGCGATCGCGCGCGCTCGATCAGCCCGGGCCGGTCCCAGTCGAGCCCGAGCGCGCGCAGGTCGAGCCGCAAATCGCCGTCGTCCATTCGCACCCACGCCGCGAGCCGTTCGTGGATGCGGTGCGCCATTTCGGCGGCGCCCGCCTTCGTAAAGGTGATGCAGAGGATCGCTTCGGGCGACACGCCCTCGAGCATTAGGCGCAGCACGCGCGCCGACAGCACCTGCGTCTTGCCCGTCCCCGCCGACGCGCCGAGCCAGACGTGGCTTTCAGGATCGGCGGCGGCGCCCTGCCGTGGGTCGAGATCGTCGAGGCGCTTGAACGGCGCGGCCATCACCCGCCCTCCCCGCGCCCGAACCATTCGTCGCGGCGCATCAGCTGGTCGTAATCGCCATAGCCCGCGGCCTCGCCGGGACCGAAGGGCGCATCGCCGATCAGGTAGCGCGCGGCGAGGTCGGCGAGCGCGTCGGCGGCATGGTCGATCGCTTCCCCGGCGCTCTTCAGCCCGCTGCGCGGACCATAAATGTTCGAAATCTTGCCGGCGCCGCCCGCGCGGCGATCGGGGCGCAGGCTCCAATATTCGAGGCTCGCGACCTCGGCGGGGTCGATCCGCTCCATGCCGCCGCGCTGCGCGATCAGGCCGAGCAGGCCGAGCTGGTTGTCGAGCCTGTCATAGGCCGCCTTGGCGCTCGGCGCCCCGCCCGATTTATAATCGACGATCGCGAGCCGTCCCTCGACGTCGCGGTCGATGCGGTCGGCCTTGCCGTGCAGCGTGATCCCGTCGACCACCGTTTCGCCGCGCAGCTCGACGCCGAGCGGCTTGCGCCCCTCCGCATCGAGCAGCTGCGCCGCCGCCCAGCGCAGCGCCGGCTCGACGCGCGGCAGCCAGAAGGCGCGCGCGATCGCGTCGAGCGCGGGGTCGTGGCGCAGCGCGTCGAGTTCGGCCTCGAACCCCTCGCGCGTCGCGCCATCGCGCACCCAGTCCTCGAACAGCTTGTGGACGCGCGTGCCGCGCCAGCGCGGATCGGGCGCCGCGCTCAAGGGATCGAGCTTCGACAGGCCGAGCATCGCGTTCGCATAATAGGCATAGGGATCGCGCGCGAGCCGGTCGACCGCGGTAACGCTGATCTTGCGCGGGCGGTTGGCCACGGGCGGACAAGGCGCGGGCCGCGCCGCCGGTTGCGGGTCGCCCGGCGGCACGTCGAGCATCGCGGCGAGGCGGGTGAGCGGAACGCCGCCGGGTGCGGGCTCGGGAAGGTCGCCCGCGAGCGCGGTCAGCCGCAGCCAGAAACGCGAGGCGACCGCGGGGTCGCCGCCGCTGCGCTGCGCGCGCGTGACGACGATCTCGCTCGCGCCGAGCGCGCCCGCGAAATCATGCGCCGCAAGTCCCTGCTGCCGCTCGGGCGCGGGCAGGCCGAGGAGGCGGCGGATGCCGGGCGCGAGCCACGGGTCGGGCTGCGTCGCGGCGGGCCAGCGCCCTTCGTCGAGCCCGCCGAGGATCATCAGGCCGGCGCGCTGAAGCCGCGCCTCGAGCAGCCCCCAGATGAACAGCCGCGGATGCCCGCCATAGGGCGGCCGCACACTCGCCTGCGCGAGCAACTGCCCCAGCATCGCGGGGAAATCGCCGGGATCGACGCGCGCCGGTCCGTCGCCGCGCGCGAGCGCCCACTGGTCGAACAGCTCGGCGAGCATCCGCCCGTCGGGGCCGGCCCAGACCGCCTCGCCGGTCAGATAGTCGAGCGCCGCCTGCAAGGCCGACAGCAGGGCCGCGGGGGGCTGCGGTCCCGCCGCGAAGGGCGCGAGCGCGGCTTCGAGCGCGGCCGCCAGTTCGCGCCACCATGGTTCGACCTCGACCGCGCGCCCATGCCCGCGCGCCTTCGGATCGGCGACGCGCCCCGCAATCCGCGCGGTCACGCCCGGCCACCCCGGCTCGAGTCCGGGTTCGCGCAGGATCAGGTCGAGCCGCCGCAGCTGGTCGAGCCATGCCGTGCGCTCCTCCCCCTTGCGAACGAGCGGATGGCCGAGCAGCGACACCAGCTTCACGGAATCGAAATCGGCCGCGAGTTCGGCGAGCAGCAGCAGCAGCGCGCCGGGCGGGGTGCGCGCCAGCGGCTGGCCGGCGCTATCGTCGACCTTGATCCCCCAGCGCGCGAGCGCAGCCGCGACGCGCTCGGCAAGCGCGCGGTCGGGTGTGACGAGCGCCGCGGTGCGTCCCGGCGTCTCGATCGCCTCGCGCATCAGCAGCGCGATCCCCTGTGCTTCCTGCCCGTCGTCGGCGAACACCGCGCCGCTTATGCCGGCGGTCGCCGCCGACAGATCGCCCGCCGCCTGCCAGCGCGCGCTATAGTCGGCGGGCGCGAAGAGGAGCGAGGCGAACGGCGTGCGCGCCTCGGGCCCGTCGAAGGCGGATGCCGCGGGCCATGGCTGCACCTCCTCACGGCTCATCGCCATGCGATCGAGCAGCAGCTTCAGATGATATTGCGGGTGCGTTTCGAGCGGGCGCGCGGGATTTTCAGGATCGGCCTTCGTCGGACCGAGCGCGTCCCATTGCTCGCGCGCCATCGCCTGGTCGAGCCCCGGCAGCACGACCATGCCGCGCTTCATGCCGGCGACCGTGCGCAGCAGCCGCGCGATCGCGGGCGCGGCGGTGGTGATGCCCGCCGCGACGACGAAGCGCGCGGGCGGCGCGGCGCACCACCCCGCGCTCACCCGGTCGAGCAGGCGATTGCGGCGCTCGGCGCGGTCGATGCTGCCCGTCGCCGCGAGCACCGCGGGCCAATGATCGACGAGCAGGCGCAGCCGCCCGAGCGACGCCTGCCAATGTTCGGCGAAGGCGCCGAGGTCGAGGTCGGTGAGCGCGCGCGGGCGCACCTCCTCATAGTGGAGCTGGTCGATCACCCGCGCGAGTCCGTCGGCGAGCTGGAAGGCGGCGGCGCCCCCGATCGGCGCCTCCCCCTCCGGCGTGTGCCGCTCGATCAGTTCGGCGAGCAGCAGGCGGCGGCGCAGCGGGTCGATTGCGGGCGGGATCGGCTCGGTCCCGTCCAGCGCGTCGAGCGCCAGCCCGACGCTTTCGTCGAGGTCGGCGTCGCCGATCACCGCGAGCCGCGGCATCAGCAGCCCCTTGCCCCCCGCGCGCACGAACGCCGCCTGCACCGCGCTGCGCGCGCGATTGCTGGGGAGCAGGATCAGCCCCTCGGCGAGCCCGAGCGCCCCGTCGGCATAGCGGTCGATCAGCCCCTGTGCGAGCGCATCGGCAAAGGCCCGGTGAACCGGGATCGAGAAGAGGGTGGGCCTGGCATCAGCCATCGAGTTCACGCCGCGTCATTGCGAGCGCAGCGAAGCAATCCAGAGCGGTTTGCGCAACCCTGGATTGCCGCGTCGCCTTCGGCTCCTCGCAATGACGGGGATGGCCCGTCACATCTGTGTCAGCGCAGCTTCGGTCGGGGCGATGCTGGCGGGCGTGCCGACGTCGAACCATTGCCCCATATGCGCGACGCCATAGAGCCGCCCCGCCGCAATCGCCCGTTCCCACAGGACCATGGTCGAGAAGGGCCCCTCGGGCGCCCCTTCCAGAAAGCGCCGCGAGACGAGCTGGACGCCGGTATAGACGAAGGGCGCGACGCGGCCGGGCCGCCGCCGCGACAGCCGTCCCGCCGCGTCCATGTGGAAATCGCCCTTGCCGCCATGGCCGGTCGCGCTCGCCTGGCGGATCACGAGCAGCAGCGCGTCCATCTTGCCCGCATCCCAATGACGCGCGAGGTTCGCGATGCTGTCCTGCGGCCCGTCGGTCCAGATATTGTCGCTGTTGACGATCAGGATCGGGTCGCCCCTGAGCAGCGGCAGCGCCTTGACCATCCCGCCGCCGGTTTCGAGGAGTTGCCCCCGCTCGTCGGAAATCGCGATGGTGAAGGGCCGCTTCTGCGCCGACAGATGCGCCTCCAGTGCGTCGGCCAGATAATGGACGTTGACCACGACATGGCCGATACCCGCCGCCTCGATCCGGTCGAGGCTATGGTCGATCAGCGGCTTGCCCGCGACGCGCACCAGCGGCTTGGGGCGCGTCGCGGTCAAGGGACGCATCCGCTTGCCGAGCCCCGCCGCCATCACCATCGCGCTTTCGATCTTCGCGCTCATATCCCCCGCTCCATCCACGCCTCCGCGCGCTTCGCCGCGGGGACATTGGCGTCGAACCATATCCGGACGGGGACAAGCGCCGGGTGCGCGAGATCGCGTTCGAGCAGCCCCCACATGCGCGGCTGAAAGCGGCGATAGCCCTCCTTGCCGTCGCGCTTCCACAGCCGCACGAAGACGCCGAGGATGCGCGTGTTGCGCTGCGCGGCGAGCGCCCAATAGGCGGTGCGAAACGCCTCGCCCTGCCCGGTCGCAGCGACATAGCGATCGAGCATCGCCGCCTCGACCGCCGGCGAGACGTCGCGCCGCGCATCTTCGAGCACCGAGGCGAGATCATAGGCGGGATGGCCGACAAGCGCGTCCTGAAAATCGAGCAGGCCGTAATGCGCGATGCCGTCGCGCCCGGGGACGAGCATGATATTTTCGGCATGATAGTCGCGCAGCACCGTGACGCGCGGCAGCCCGTCGGCCTCGACCGGCGCGAGCACCGCCTGCCACGCCGCGCGAAACGCGTCGCGGTCGGCGTCGATGTCCATCGCCGGGCAATACCAGTCGGTGAACAGCATCACCTCGTCGAGCCACTGGTCGAGCCCGTGTACCGGCAGCCCTTCCATCGGGGACTCGCCGTGCAGATGGACGAGCAGGTCGGTGATGCCGGCATAATGGTCGAATTCGTCGTGCGGCGCCGCATCGAGCGTCTCGCGCAGCCGGATGTCGCCGAAATCCTCGATCAGCAGCAGCCCCTTGTCGAGGTCGCGCGCAAGGATCGCCGGCGCGGTCAGCCCGCGTGCGCACAGCCATTCGGCGACCGCGATGAAGGGGCGCGGGTCCTCGTGCGGCGGCGGCGCATCCATCAGCACCGCCTGCCGCCCCGGCGCCGTCACGCGGAAATAGCGGCGGAACGACGCATCGCCGGCGAGCGGGCGGATTTGCGCGTCGCCCCATCCGTGCGCGGCGAGAAAGGCGGGCGCATGGTCGGGCGGAATCATCGGAGCGGCCATCGCGTTTCCCAAGCGGGCGGCACCGTCGCTGTCAAGACGCGCGCGTCGCCGCTTCCCGAAATGCTGAGCGCAAGCGCTTCCGGCCACGCCTCGCCGCCCAGCCGCTCGGGCCATTCGATCAGCAACGCGCCGTCATAGAGATAATCGTCGAGCCCGAGTTCGATCAGCTCGTCGGCGCCTTCGATCCGATAGAGATCGACATGTGCGATGGGCAAATCGACCTCGGGCGGCGCATAGGGCTGGACGATCGCGAAGGTCGGGCTCGGCGCCTCGCCCGCGAGCCCGCGCGCCTTCAGCATCGCACGCGCAAGCGTCGTCTTGCCCGCGCCGAGATCGCCCGACAGCAGCACGACGTCGCCGGCCGCCAGCGCCCGGCCGATCGCCGCACCGATGCGCCCGGCTTCGTCGAGATTATAGTCGCAACGAAATGGCGTCATTCGGCCCGCGGCAAAAGGATGCGCACCATCGTCCCCTGCCCCCTTTCGCTTACCACCTCCATCGAGCCGCCGTGCGCGGCGACGAGTTGGCGCGCGAGCGCTAGGCCGATGCCGCCGCTCGTCGTCGCCGTCTGCTGCCCCTCGGTCACCGCGGCGACCGCGTCGGGCATACCGGGGCCATTGTCCGATACGATGATCTCGACCCCCTTGGCATCGCCCCACGCATGGAGCAGCACGCGCCCGCCGTGGCGGCGCGCGGGCGCGGTATAGCGGATCGCATTGTCGACGAGCCCCGCGACGAGCCGCGCGAGCCGCGAGGCATCGCCGCCGATCGTCCCGATCGTCTCGGCAAGATCGCCGACAAGCTCGATCCCCTCAGCCTCGGCGAAGGAGCGGGCATCGTCGAGCGCCTCGGCGAGCAGGGTGCGGACATCGACCGCGACGCGCTCGATCGCCAGCGTCCCCGCCTCGCCCTGCGCCAGGTCGAGGACATTGTCGATCTGGCGCGACAGCACCCCGACCGAGTCCATGATCGCCTCGACATATTGGCTCTGCGGCTCGCTGAGCTTGCCGGCATAGCCCGCGCGCAGCATTTCGCCGAACCCGCCGATGGAAGTCAGCGGGGTGCGCAGCTCATAGCTCATCCGCGACAGAAAGGCGGTCTTGACCTTGTCGGCGGCCTCGAGCGCCTCGTTGCGTTCGCGCAGCGCGACCTCGATCTTGCGGCTGTCGGTGATGTCGAGCATGATGAGCAGCGCATTGCCGTCGGGGAGCGGGATCGCGGCGAAATCGAAATGGCGCCCGTCGGCGAAGCGGATCTGGCCGCCGCGCTGCGTGCGTTCGAGCGTCGCGGCGCGGATCACCTCTTGCATCAGGCTCGCCTGATCGGGCCGCGCGAGCCGGTCGGCGAGCCCCGCCATCAGCGCATCGACGCGGGGATGCGCGGCCAGCGCCCCTTCGTCGACCACCCACAGCCGGCGGAAGCGCTGGTTCCACAGGTGCAAGCGCCCGTCGGGCGCAAATACCGCGACCGCCTCGAACAGATTGTCGAAGGTCGCGGTGCGCACGCGCAGCAACGTATCGCGCGCACCCGCGAGCTGGACCTGTTCGGTGCGGTCCTCGGCGATCAGGAGCAGCCCGCCGTCGGGGGTCGGCTGCGCAACGACGCGCAGATGCGTCCCGTCGCGCAGCAGCCATTCCTCCTCGCTCGCATAGGGCAGCGCGAACCAGCCGACGCGCGCCTCGCGCCATTGCGGATAGTCGCGCACCTCGGGCGTGCGCCCGCGGTCGCGCCACGCGTCGAGCAGCCGCGCGAAGGGTTTGCCTTCGGCGACCTCTTCCGCCTCGACCTCGAACAGCCGGCGAAAGGGCTGGTTGGCGAAGAGCAGGCCCTGGTCGGGGCCGAATTGGGCGACCGCCGCCGACAGCCGGTCGAGCAGCTCGCGCTGGGTGTCGGCGAAGCGCCGGTGCGCGCCGCGCTCGCTTTCGAGTTCCTGCACGTCGATCGCATAGCCCGCAACCCCGATCGGCGGCCCGTCCTGCGGCGCGAGCGGAACGTCGACGACGCGCATCATCCGCCGCTCGCCCTCGATCGTCACCGGGATGGTGCGCATCTGCGCGCTGCCCGCCGCGCGCGCCGCCTCGGCGGCTTCGATCGCGCCGATGCCCGCGACGGGCTCGCACAGTTCGATGCCGCCGTCGATCACCGCATCGGCGCTCGCCGCCTCGACCGCGCGCACATAGGCATCGTTGACGAGCGCGAGGCGAAGCTCGGTGTCGCGGAACCACATCGGAAAGGGCGCCGCCTCGATCAGCCCCGACAGCGCCTCGAACGCGCCGAGCGCCTCGTCGCGCTCGCGGCGCATGTCGGCGAGCGCCTGTTGTCCTTCGGTCGCGTCGCTGAGCCACAGCAGCACGCAGCCGGGGCCGCCGACCGCCTGCGGCGCGGGGGCGCCGTGGACGACGATCGTGCGGCCGCTCGCCTGCGGCCGCAAGCTCAGGGTAAAGGGCCGCGCGCCGCGCTGTGCGCCGAGAATCGCCTGCCGCAGCGTGTCGAGCCCCGCGCGGTCGAGGCCGCAGTCGGCGCCCGCCAACTCGTCGAAATTGCGCACCCCGCCCTCAAGGCCGAGCCAGCGCCCGAGCCGCTCGCCCGCCTCGATCCGCCAGTCGGCGCGCACGACGACGGGCAGATAGGGCGACGCGTCGACCAGGCTCGCGAGCCGCTCGGTCTGCGCGGCGACGAAGGCGGAGCGGCGCTGCATCGCGATCCCGCGCCCGACCGCCCACAGCCCGGCGAAGAACCACAGCGCGGCGAACAGCCCCAATGCGAACAGCGCCCCCGGCGACGACGTCATCGGCGTCGCGCTCCACGAATGATGAACGGGGCCTGGAGAAGCATGGACATTGATCCGCCCTATCGGGTGTGCGGGGGCGTTTCAATCGTCGGGCGCGACGCCCGCCCCCGGGCGCGGGTCGCCTTGCCGCAGCCGGGCGCAGAGGTGAAGCAGATTGGCCACAGCGCACAGAGAAAGGATAAGACGAGACTTAACCGGGTTGACTTGTTTCCAAAGCTTTGAAACGCTGCGATCCATGGCGGGCCGGACGGCGCACAGACGCCGACGCGATCCGACGTTTCACAGGGCCAATTGGGCAATGCGGCCTTGCACTTAAAACCGGGGAATATAGATATGAAATCAATGATCGACGCTCCGTCGCATTTGCGGCGGCATCTGGGCTTGGCGAGTCTGTCTGCGATCGCGGTGGTGATCGCGACGCCGGCCTTTGCACAGACCGACGAAACCGCACCAGAAGACGGCGACGTTGCGGCAGCACCGGCGCCGGCGCCCGATGAATCGATCGTCGTCACCGGCTCGCGCATCCGCACCGTGACGCCGTTCAACAGCCCCGACCCGATTTCGGTCATCGACCCGGAAATCGCGGCGAAGGAGGGTAAGTTCGACCTTGCTTCGACGCTGCAAAGCTCGCCGGTTGCGGCGGGCTCGACGCAGATCACCGCGGCGATCTCGTCGAATTTCGTGACCAACGGCGGCCCGGGGGCGCAGACGATCGACCTTCGCGGCCTCGGCCCCAACCGCACGCTGGTCCTGCTCAACGGCCGCCGCGCCGGTCCGGCGGGGACGCGCGGCGGCGTGTCGTCCTTCGACCTCAACGTGCTTCCCGCCTCGATCGCGAGCAGCGTCGAAATCCTCAAGACCGGCGCATCGTCGGTCTATGGCTCGGACGCGGTCGCGGGCGTGGTCAACATCAAGACCAAGACCGACATCGACGGGCTCCAGCTCGACTTCAACACCTCGGTCCCGTTCGACAGCGGCGGCGAGGAATATCGCGCCAGCGCGCTGTGGGGCAAGACGTTCAGCCGCGGCCATTTCCTGATCGCGGGCGACTATACGCACGTCAAGGAACTGGCGCGCGGCGACCGCAGCTATCTGGCGTGCCCCGAAGCCTATACCTTCCGCGAAGACGGCAGCCGCGCCGACCTGATCGACCCGCGCACGGGCAAGCCGCGGTGCCAGGACCTGCCGTGGGGGCATGTGTGGACCTATAACCTCATCGACAATATGCAGCTCGACGGTCCGGGCGGCCCGAACACTGGGCTCAACACCTCGCCCAACGGCGAAACCGTCCTGATCCAGTATCAGTATCCGGGCGAAACGCTCGGCATCCCGGCCTATGGCGCGCCCGCCTATTTCGGTGATCTCGGCACGCCGGCGGGCTGGTATCCGGTCGGCTACAACACCGAATCGCAGCGGGTGCTCAACGCGTATCACCCCTTCTACGACGAACAGACGATCATCCCGAAGACGACGCTGATCACGGGCTACGCCGAGGGTTCCTACGAGCTGACCGACGATGTCGAAATGTTCGGCGAGTTCCTGTTCAACCGCCGCAAGACCTATCAGAACGGTTTCCGCCAGTTCTGGAACTTCGGCTTCACCGGCGATCTCTACGGCACCGGCAACCTCTATGGTTCGGGCACGATCTGGGCGCCGGGCTGGCAAGGCGTGAACTTCCTTAGCCCGACGGCGATCACCAATCATGCCGACAGCAGCCAGAAGGTCGACTATTATCGCGGCGTCGCCGGATTGCGCGGCGAGGCGCCCGAAGGCGAAGGCTTTTTCGGTGGCTGGCGCTGGGAAATCTATGGCCAGTACAGCAAGAGCATCGGTCGCTATCGCAGCGAACAGATCCTGCAGGACGTCTATGAGACGGGCTATTTCCAGTCGTCGTCGTGCGTCGGCACGGTCACGCCGGTATCGGGCAAGCAGTGCATCGACCTGCCATGGGCCGATCCCTATTTCCTGCGCGGCGAACTCACGCCCGAACAGGTCGATTTCCTCTTCGACTGGGAGGAAGGCAAAACCGTCTACACTCAGTTGACCGGCGAAGCGACGGTGTCGGGTGCGCTGTTCGACCTTCCCGCCGGACCGGTCTCGATCGCGCTCGGCCTGAACGGACGGCAGGACAAGATCAATGACGTGCCGGGCGAGATCACGCTTGCCGCGAACGCCTGGGGTGCGTCGGCGTCGGGGATCACCGCGGGCAAGAGCTTCACCAAGGAGGCCTTTGCCGAAATTAACGTTCCGGTGCTTGCAAACAAGCCGTTCTTCGAAGAGCTGACCCTCTCGGCGGCGGCGCGCGTCACCAGCGTGAAGGCGACGCGGCGGTCCGACGGCGTATCCGACGAGGATAATGGCAACTGGACCTACAAGATCGGTGCCAACTGGGCGCTCAACGACTGGCTGCGCTTCCGCGCGAGCTATGGCACGTCGTTCCGCGCTCCGGCGCTGTTCGAGCAGTTCCTTGCCGATGAGACGGGCTTCGTTTCGCAGCGCAATATAGACCCCTGTATCCAGTGGCAGCGCGGCCTCGACCAGGGCACGACGTCCGATCGCGTCGCAGCGAACTGTGCCGCGGACGGCATCCCGGGCAATTACCCGGGCGGCAGTATCACCGCGACGTCGATTTCGTCGGGCGGTCTTGGCGATCTGCAGTCGGAAACCTCGAACGCGCTCGTCGTCGGTGGCATTCTGACGCCGAAGTTCGACTTCCTGCCCGATACCACGCTCAACATCGCGGTCGATTATTTCGATATAAAGGTGAAGGGCGAAATCACGCAGCTCGGCGCAAGCAACATCATCTTCGGCTGCTATGATTCGGAGAGTTTTCCGAACGATCCGCTGTGCGACCTGTTCGTCCGCAGCCCCGCCGGTTCGGTCACCGAATATAATATCACAGACATCACCGACCAGTTCGTGAATATCGCGAGCCAGCGCAACAGCGGCGTCGACGTCGAGATCAACCTGCGTCACGACCTCGGCAACGCCGGCCGGCTGTCGTTCACCGCCGGCATGACCTTTCAGACGCGCGACGACTTCAAGCTGTTGCCGACCTCGCCCACGACGTCCGACAATGGCGAAGCGGGTTCGCCCGACTGGGTCGGCGATTTCCGCGCGACGTGGGAATCGCGCGGCGGCTTCACCTTCTTCTATGGCATGAACGTCTATGGCGGCACGTCCGACGTGCAGGATTTCCTCGACCGCAACGGTGGCGATCCCTGCATCGATTCGAGCATCTATGGCCGCTATTGCCCGAAGCTGACCACGCCGACGACCTTCTACCACAATGTCTCGATCTCGCAGGAGATCAACGACCGGTTCGAGATCACCTTTGGTATCGCCAACCTGTTCGACACCCGCCCGCCGCGGGTGTCGGTGCTGAACGGCGGACAGATTGCGCTGCTGGGGCCCGCGGTTCTCGCCTCGCAATATCCGTTCACCGGACGCAGGGCCTTCCTGAACATTTCGAGCAAATTCTGATCGATTTGACAGACTATGGGGCGGGGCGGCATGGAAACGTGCCGCCCCGTTTCTTTTGACCGGACAGCAAGGGAGCCGACCGGCCGTGCCCACCGTTCTCGTGAAGCCCGACACGCTCGACGACGAAAACCGCCGCTTCGCGCAGGCGCCGCTGCGCCAGCCCGTTTTCCTGAACAGCGTGCCCAAGAGCGGCAGCCACCTGCTGCGCAACATCATGCGCATGTTCGTGCCGGTCGAGCAGCAATATGGCGCCGACTTCATCCAGTGGCCCAATCTGCAGCAGCACCGCGCCGCCTTCGACCCGGCACGGCCGATGCTCAGCTGGGGGCATCTTTTCCTCGCCGACGCCTCGGCGATCGAGACCGCGCCGGCGCGGCGCATCCTCCTCTATCGCGATCCCTATGACTGGGTGATCGCGCGCGCGCGCTTCTTCGCCTCGGAGCAGTTTTCGGGCAATATGGAGCATCTGAAGTCGGGGGCGCTGACCGCCGACGAGCTGCTGACGATGATGATCTTCGGCCTTCCCGGCAAGGCTCCCTCGCTCAGCGACATTTATGAAATGAACGCCGCCGCCTGGCTCGGCGCGCGCGTCCATGTCGTCAAATATGAGGATCTGGTGCGCCACCTCTCCGACCTCGACAGCAATGCGGCCGGCGGCTTTTTCGCCGATCTGCTCGCCGCGTGCGGGATCGACCGGCCGGGCGACTGGCAGGAACGGGTCCGCGTCGGGTCCGATCGCAAACAGAGCGGGACCGCGCGCGAGAATCTCACCGGGGTCGGCATCGACTTTCCCGAAACGCTCGGGCCGCGCCACCGTGCGCTGGTCGACTATCAGGCGCCCGGCCTTCGCGCGCTGCTCGGTTATGAATAGGGGCGGGAGCGCGCGCGTGAATGTGACCGGCACCGTGACGACCTATTCGGCCTTGACCAAGGCCGACGAACTCGCCGCCGCGGGCCGGCTTGAGGCGGCGGCACAGCGGGTGATCGAGCATCTGCGCCGCCACCCCGACGAACCCAAGGGACTCGCCAAGCTCGGCGAACTCGCCATGCTTCTCGGCGCACTCGGCCAGGCCGAGCAATTCCTGCGCAGCGCGATCCTGCGCGGCGAAAACGGGATCGGCGTCCGCCGTAACCTCGCCTCGGTTCTCAACCAGCAGGAGCGGCTCGACGAGGCGCGCGCGATGTTCGAGGCGCTGGCGGAGGAAAGCGATGATCCGACGATCGCCGCGCTGCACGCGCTGGCGCTCGACAAGCTGGGACGCGCCGACGAAGCGCGCGCGATCCTCGAACAGCTGATCGAGGCGCACCCCGACCAGCCGCATTATCGGATCAGCCATGGCCATATTCTGCGCGCCGCGGGGCAGGTCGACGAGGCGGTCGCTGCCTATCGCAAAGCGGCCGAAATCGACTATGAATGCGGCGAAGCCTGGTGGGGACTTGCAAGCATCAAGAGCCGCATCTTCACCGACGCCGATATCGAGACGATGCGCAAGGGGCTGAACGTCGCGATCGACATCCGCAACAGCGCACCGCTGCATTTCGCGCTCGGGCGCGCACTCCACGACCGCAAGCACTACGCCGAAGCGTTCGACCATTATCGCGAGGGCAACCGCCAGCGTGCCGAGAGCATCGGCTATGACGCGCGCGAGCTGACCGACGAGGTCGCCGAGATCGAGCAGGTGGTGGATCGTAACTTCATCGCGTCGCTCCCCGAGGCACCGGCCGGCGACGCAACCCCCGTTTTCATCGTCAGCCTGCCGCGCTCGGGCTCGACCCTCCTCGAGCAGATGCTCGGCAGCCACCCCGACGTCGAGCCCGTCGGCGAACTCCCTTACGCCCCCGCCATCCTGCGCGGAGCGATGGAAATGGCGACCCGCCGGGGACCGTCAACCGTGCCGCAGCTGATCGCTGCCCTTTCGGACGAACAGGCGGCGGCGATGGGCGATGACTATCTCCGCCGCGCGAGCCTGCATCGCCGGACGGACGCGCGCCATTTCATCGACAAGCTACCGCACAATTGGAGCAACATCCTGTTCCTGCGTAAGATTTTGCCGCAGGCGAAGTTCCTCGACATCCGCCGCCCGGCGATGGACTGCTGCTTTTCCAACTTCACGCAGAGTTTCTCGCGCGCGCACGCCTCTTCCTTTGCGCTCGAACATATCGGGCAATGCTATGCCGATTATGTGCGGCTGATGACGCATCTGGACCGCATCGCGCCGGGGCTGATCCATCACATCGATTATGCCGCGATGGTCGAAGATTCCGAACCGCAGCTTCGCCGTGCGCTTGCCCATCTCGGGCTCGACTGGGACCCCGCGGTGCTCGAATTCCACAAGCTCGACCGCGTCGTCCGCACCCCGTCGAGCGAACAGGTGCGCCGCCCGCTCAACCGCGACGGGATGGAGGTGTGGCGGCCCTATGCCGAATGGCTCGGCCCCTTGCGCGAAGCACTGGGCAAGCTTGCCGAATGAAAACGGCGCCGGAATCGTCCGGCGCCGCCTTTCGGTTTCATGTGGTGCGAAGCTGCAATCAATACCGATAATGATCGGGTTTGAACGGCCCTTCGACCGGCACGCCGATATAGTCGGCCTGCTTCTGTGTCAGCTTCGACAGCTTGACGCCCAGTTTCTCGAGGTGCAGCGCCGCGACCTTTTCGTCGAGATGCTTGGGCAGCACATAGACCTGGTTCTGATAGTCGCCGGCCTTGGTGAACAGCTCGATCTGTGCGAGCGTCTGGTTGGTGAAGCTCGACGACATCACGAACGACGGGTGACCCGTCGCGCAGCCGAGGTTCACGAGGCGGCCCTTGGCAAGGATGATGATTTCCTTGCCGTCGGGGAATTTGACGAGGTCGGTGCCCGGCTTGACTTCGGTCCAGTCGTAGTTGGCGAGCGCCGCGATCTGGATTTCGCTGTCGAAGTGGCCGATGTTGCAGACGATCGCCATCGGTTTCATCGCCGCCATATGCTCGGCGGTGATGACGTCGGCGTTGCCGGTCGCGGTGACGAAGATGTCGGCGCGGCCGACCGCTTCGTCCATCGTCACGACCTCATAGCCTTCCATCGCCGCCTGCAGCGCGCAGATCGGATCGACTTCGGTAACGAGCACGCGCGCGCCGCCGTTGCGCAGGCTCGCCGCCGAGCCCTTGCCGACGTCGCCGAAGCCCGCGACGCACGCGACCTTGCCCGCGAGCATCACGTCGGTCGCGCGGCGGATCGCGTCGACGAGGCTTTCCTTGCAGCCATAGAGATTGTCGAATTTCGACTTGGTGACGCTGTCGTTGACGTTGATCGCGGGGAAAGGCAGCTTGCCCTCCCTGGCGATCTGATAGAGGCGATGGACGCCCGTCGTCGTTTCTTCGGACACGCCCTTGATGTTGCGCACGCTCTTGGTGAGATAGCCGGGCTTCGCGGCGAGGAAGGCCTTCAGCGCGCGGACGAATTCGACTTCCTCGGCATTGGTCGGCTCGAACAATTCCTCGCCCGCTTCGACGCGCGCGCCCCACAGCGCGAACATGGTCGCGTCGCCGCCATCGTCGAGGATCATGTTGGCGGTCTCGTCGCCCCAGTCGAAGATGCGGCCGACATAGTCCCAATAGTCGGCGAGGCTTTCGCCCTTCACCGCGAACACCGGCGTGCCACCCGCGGCGATCGCGGCGGCGGCATGATCCTGCGTCGAATAGATGTTGCACGTCGCCCAGCGCACGTCGGCGCCGAGCGCCTTCAGCGTTTCGATCAGCACCGCGGTCTGGATCGTCATGTGCAGCGAGCCGGTGATGCGCGCGCCCTTCAGCGGCTGCGCCGCGCCATATTCGTCGCGCAGCGCCATCAGGCCGGGCATTTCGGTTTCGGCGATCGCGATTTCCTTGCGCCCGAAATCGGCGAGGCCGATGTCGGCGATCACATAGTCACGGGTGTCGGCGGCGAGAGTGGCCACGGTCGATATCTCCTGTCAGGCGGTTTGCGGCCGCTTGGGCGCGGCCCGAAATGGCGAGCAATTATATTGCGCGCCTTAGCCCAAAGCGCGCCTCCCATCAAATATAAACTATTCTTTATATCGCAAGCCGGAGCCGGCCCGCGCGAGACCAGCGCGCACGATTCGCAGGCCGCCAATTCGGCGGCGGCGCGAAAAAAATTTTGAGGCGCGCCGATTGTGACAATCGGCAGCGCAGATTTGTGACACCGAGTCGCCTGCGCCAAGATTATGGAAATCAAGACTTATAATGCGACCTGCGATGAGCATAAAAAGCCTATGTGACACCTGTGTGACACATAGGCCGGAATATTGACTTTTCGGCGCCGCGGACGGAAAATCTCCTAAAGTTTTTGGGGAGATAGTTTCGATGAAAAAAATCCTGGTTCCGCTTGTCGCACTGGCCTTCGCAACCCCTGCCACGGCGCAATCAATCGTCGTCGTGACCGCGCCGCAGCCCGATTCGATGGTGCTGCCGGTCGCCTATCCCGAATTGAAGGCAGGCCAGAACGAGGCGGCGGTTGCCAAATTGACGAGCAACACGGCGCTCGGCGCGCGCGATCCGTCGCGGCTGATCAACCTCGGCACAGCCTATGCGCGCCTCGGCCGCACCGACGAAGCGCGCACCGCCTATGAGGCCGCCGCGGCGAGCCCAATCCGCTACGACCTCGAACTCGCGAGCGGTGACTATATGGATTCGCGCTGGGCCGCGCGCACCGCGCTCGCCAATCTCGACGCCGGCCGCGCGCAGATCGCGCTCGCGCGCTGATTCGACACGCCCCTCCGCTCCGGCCGGAGGGGCTTTCCTTCTTTTTCAGGCTTCACCGCCCTCGGTGGTCAGCAGCCGCGCGTCGACCCCCGCTTCGGCGAAGGCGGCCTGCCAGCGCTGATCGGGCGGGGTATCGAACAACAGCGCATCGCTGCCCGGCGTCACATGCCAGCCGTGGCGCACCAATTCCTCCTCGAGCTGCCCCGGCGACCAGCCGGCATAGCCCAGCGCGACGAGCCAGCGCGACGGCCCGCGCCCCTCGCCGATCGCGCGCAATATGTCGTGCGAGCTCGAGATCATCCAGCGACCGGCGACCTGCACCGCACCCTCGCCGCCCCAATCGTCCGAGTGGAGCACGAAACCGCGCGACGGCTCGACCGGGCCGCCGAGGAAGACGGGCGTGTCGAGCGGGTCGTCGTGCGCGATCTCGAGCTGGTCGAGCACCGCCCCGACGCTCATCCCGTCGATCGGGTCGGCGATCCCGATGCCCATCGCGCCGTCTTCGTCATGGCTGATCATCGCGATCACCGAATGCTCGAAGCGGGGATCGCCGATGCCGGGCAGCGCGAGCAGCAGCTGGCCGGTGAACCAGGTCGGTGCCATATCCATGCGCCTATCATGAACTTGCAAGCCGGTCGGGTCCAGCCTCTTTGACCGCTGGACTTTGCCGGCCACCGCTAGCCCGCGGCGATCCGCCCGTCCGCGATGCGAAAGCGCGTGACCGGCGCGGGCATCGCATCGAACAATGCGGCCTCGGTTCCGGTCAGCCACGCCTGCCCGCCCTGCGCAGCGATCCGATCGTAGAGCGCGTCGCGGCGCGACGGGTCGAGGTGCGCCGCAACCTCGTCGAGCAAAAGCACCGGCCGCGCACCGCGCAGCCGCGCCACGCAATCGCTGTGCGCGAGCACCAGCGACAGCAGCATCGCCTTTTGCTCGCCGGTCGAGCAACGCGCCGCTGCGCGCCCGGTCGCGGCGTGCCCGGCAGCGAGGTCGTCGCGGTGCGGCCCCGCGGTCGCGCGCGCCGCCGCCGCGTCGATCCGCCGCCGCCCGGCGAACAGCGTGCGCAGCGCCTCGACCGTCCACGGCGCATCGCGCGGCGCGCCCTCGCTGTCGACGAGCGTCAGCAGCGGCCGCGCGAAGGGCGCGTCGGGCTGCCGGGCGAGTTCGGCCGACAGCGCCGCCAGCATGTGCTGCCGCGCCGCGTCGATCGCGGCGCCATGCTCGGCCATCTGCGCCTCGAGGCTGGCGAGCCATTGCGGATCGGCGGCGGCGAGGTCGGCGAGCAATTTGCCGCGTGCGCGCATCGCCGCCTCGTAACGATTGCCGTGCTGCGCATGGCGCGGGTCGAGCGCGAGCACGAGCCGGTCGAGAAAGCGCCTGCGATTGCCCGCGGTCTCGACGAACAGCCGGTCCATCGCCGGCGTCAGCCACAGCACCGCGAGCCAGTCGCCGAGCGAGGCCGCCGCCGCCGGACTGCCGTTGATCCGCACCAGCCGCCGCCCGGGATGCGCGGGCTCGATCCCCGTGCCGAGCGCCACGGGCGCCGGATGATGCCCCGCAAGCACCTCTGCAAAGACCGCAAAGCCCCCGCTCGCGCCGTCGCGCACCATCTCGGCCAGCGGCGCGCGGCGGAGGCCGCGCCCCGGCGCGAGCAGCGAGATCGCTTCCAATATATTGGTCTTGCCCGCGCCATTATCGCCGTACAGCGCCACGAGCCCCGGCGCCGCGACCAGATCCGCGCCGGCGTGATTGCGAAAGTCGGTCAGGGAGAGGCGGATCAGCGTCATCATCCCGCGACTAACCCACCACTCGTCGTGGCGCCAGCCCGGCCGCGCGACCGACGCAGTGAAAATTTTCCCATCGACGGGATTTTTCACCTCCCTATCGGAAAATTTTCGGCGGCTGATTATTTCAACGTCGACGAAAACGGCGGTTAACCGCCAATGAATGAGTTTGGCACGGTCCCTGCAAAGTATCGGGTATCCACCGGATGGTCCGGCAGGACGGAACGAAAGGACTTCAAAAATGGCTCATTTCAACACCGACTCGCTCAAGAGCTACGCGATCGCCGCGGTTGCCTCGCTCTATTGCTCGATGATGTTCCTGGCCGCGGTCGGCCCCACGGGCACGGAATTCGGCCGTCTGGTCATCTGACCGGCGGCCCCCCACACCCCAGCAAGCGCCGGCCCGGGGGGCCGGCATGGAAAGGAAAGAAATGAAACAGGGTTTTCGCAAGAATCGTCGTGACGCCATGCTTTTCGGAGTGTGCGCGGGCATGGCCGACCATTTCGGCTTCGACGTCTTGTGGACGCGCGTCGCATTCGTCGCGCTGACGTTGCTCGGCTTCGGCCTGCCGGTGCTGCTCTATCTGACGGTCGCGATCCTCGCGCCCTAGCGGCTCCATGGGCCGGTCGCCCGCGCGGCGACAGATAGCGGCCCGTATATTTCCCAAGACCGATGGCCCGCCGGCCTCCGCAGGCGGGCCTTCTCTTTGATGGCGCCGCGCCGGCGCGGCAGCGATTTCCTCTTCCCTCGCGCATCGCGTCATGCTGAGGGCGCGGTCATGGCTGACGAACATCCCCTCCTCGCGCTTGCGGGCGTCCGCGTCATGGCCGACGAGGCCTGCATTCTCGACCTTCCCGTGCTCTCGATCGCGGCTGGAGAGAATACCGCGATCCTCGGCGCCAACGGGTCGGGCAAGTCGACGCTGGTCAAGCTCATCGCGCGCGAGCTCTACCCCGCCTGGGGCGCCGACGTGCGCATTTTCGGGCAGGACAGCTGGAACGTCTTCGAGCTGCGCCGGCATCTCGGCATCGTCTCCTCGACGATGCAGCTCGATTTCGACGCCGAGCCGCCGCTCGAGGTGCTCGATTGCGTCGTTTCCGGCTTTTTCGCCTCGCGCGGCCTGTGGGCGCACCAGCATTATACGCAGGACATGATCGACGCCTCGCGCGCCGCGCTCGCGGAAGTGGCGGCCGATCATCTGATCGGGCGCAGCATCGCGAGCCTGTCGACCGGCGAGGCGCGCCGCGTCCTCATCGCCCGTGCGCTCGCGCACCGCCCGCGCGCGCTACTCCTCGACGAACCCTGCGCCGGGCTCGACCCGGCGGCGCGGCACCATTTCCTCGACATGCTGCGCGGCATCGCGGCGGGCGGCACGACCTTGGTGCTCGTCACCCATCACATCGAGGAGATATTGCCCGAAATCGACCGGATCGTGATGCTGCGCGGCGGCAGGATCGCGCGCGACGGTGCCAAGGCCGAGCTTTTGACCAGCGATGCGCTCAGCGCGCTGTTCGACCTGCCGATCGCGGTTCGCACGCACGGCGCCTGGTATCGCGCCGACATCGACCACTGAGGCGCGGTTCAATCATTTATTCGCACCTCGCGCGCTATGACAGACTGCCGGGTTTCGCCCCCGCGAATCATTCGCCCGGCGACGCAATTGGAAGTATAGCGCGCGCATGAAGCCCGAACTTCATCTGACCGAGCGGGCCGGGTCGTCCGGCTGGCGCGATCCGGCGCCCGCGGCGCCGGCCGGGCCGTCGCGCAATTTCTGGGCCGGGCTGATCGCGGCGGTCACCGTCGCCTGCCTTGCGATGCTGCTGTCGGCAGGCCAGCTGCGGCCGCGCGAAAGCGGGGCGTATCGCGTCAGTGTGCCGCTCGACTTCAAGCCCTTTGACCCCGAGCGCTGGGCGATCATGAATTCGGAGAGCTATGCCGACGCGCTGAAGATCGACCCGTCGCTGCCCGACCCGCGCAGCATCGACTATGCCGATGCGACCGCGCTGCCGCCCGTCGATCCCGCCGCGCTGCGCGACGAAGCCTTCGTGGGACCGCCCGCCAAACCCTATGTCTTTCGCGGCGCGAGCGCGACCGACCGCGAGCGCGCGCATTATTGCCTGACCGCCGCGGTCTATTACGAGGCGGGGTCGGAGACCGACGCCGGGATGCGCGGCGTCGCGCAGACGGTGCTCAACCGCGTCCGCCATCCGAGCTTCCCGAACAGCGTGTGCGGCGTCGTCTTTCAGGGGTCGCAGCGCGCCGGCGTCTGCCAGTTCACCTTCGCCTGCGACGGCGCGATGGCGCGCGCGCCGAACCGCGCCGGCTGGCTGCGCGCGAGCCGTATCGCCTCGGCAGCGCTCGGCGGCGCGGTCTTTCCCGGCGTCGGGCTCGCCACCCATTATCACACCACGGCGATCTGGCCGCGCTGGGGGCAGAGCCTGGTGATGACGAACATCGTCGGCGCGCATATCTTCCACCGCTGGCGCGGGCGCTGGGGGATGCCCGACGCGTTCCGCGTGCCCTATCTCGGCCGCGAGCCGGTTCCCGGGCCCTATCTGGCGGTCGCCGACCAGCTCGCCGCGCGCGCGCTGGGCACCGCGCCGACCGCGCTGCTTCCCGCGGGCAGCGGCAGCACCGCCGCGCCGCTCCCCGATGTCGCGCCCGCCCCGCTGCCGAGCGCGATGGCTCAGGGCGATCGCGCGATCGGCACGCCCGTTCCCGGTGCAAAGCCGGCACCGGCACAGCCGACCTATGCCGATCCGCGGCTCAACCGGTCGGGCGAAGTCCGCGATGAGTTCCAGAACAGCGGGGAGTGGATTCGCTGACGCCGCGCGCCTAGACTGCCTCCATCACCTCAACGACGGAGGTTTGCCATGGGACATGTCAAGGGCATCGGCGGCTTCTTCTTTCGCGCGAGAGATCCCGACGGGTTGAACGCCTGGTATCGCGAGCGGCTCGGCGTCGGCGCCGGGTGCAGCGCGGACGCCGCCGGGCCGGTCGAGGAATGGAGCTGGAGCACCGCGGCGGGTCCGCTGGTCTTTGCGCCGTTCAAGGCCGACAGCGACTATTTCCCAGCCGATCGCCAATATATGCTCAACCTGCGCGTCGACGACCTCGACGCCGTGCTTGCGCCGTTCCGCGAGGCGGGCGAGGAAATCATCATCAAGGAGGAGTGGGACGACCCCGCCGTCGGCCGCTTCGCCCGCGTCCACGACCCCGAGGGCAATCCGATCGAGCTTTGGGAGCCGCCGGCGAGCAGCTAGATTCGTCATCCCGGCGAAGGCCGGGATCTCGACCTGGCATCCTGACGCAACGGCGAGATCCCGGCCTTCGCCGGGATGACGACATGAGGCTGGTCGGCCGTTTTACCGACCCTGGCTCCGCCAGCGCTTGACCACGCGATCGAGGATTTCGACCTCGCCGCCGGTTTCGCGCCACAGTTTCGAGAAGAGCGGATCGTTCGACGCCGGGCGCTTGTCCTCTTCGAGCGTGTCGAGATAGACGCGGATCGGGATCGACACACCCTCGCCGCAGATGATGCATTCGCGGTTGCGGAGCGCCGGGATCGAATCGATGAACCCGCGCGCGCCTTCGGGCATCGCGGCCTTGACGAAATGCTGGTCGCGTTCGTTGTTGAGGCGCATCGAGATGATCGTGCCGCACTGCGACAGCACGCCTTCGGCGAGATCCGACGGACGCTGCGTGATCAGGCCGAGCGACACGCCGTATTTGCGGCCTTCCTTGGCGATGCGTTCGAGGATCTTGCGCACCGCCTGCCCCTGGCCGACGTCCTTCGACGGAATGTAGCGGTGGGCTTCTTCGCACACGAGCAGGATCGGCCGCTGCGGTTCGCCGCGCGACCAGATCGCATAGTCGAAGGTCAGGCGCGACAGCACCGCGACGACGACCCCCGTGATGTCCGACGGCACCCCCGACACGTCGATGATCGAGATCGGACGGCCATCCGACGGCAGGCGGAAGATCTTGCCGAGGAAATTCGCCATCGTGTCGGCGACGAGCATCCCCGAAAACATGAAATTATAGCGCGGGTCGGCGCGCATTTCCTCGATCTTGCCCTTGATCCGCATGAAGGGCGCCGACGAGGTCGCCTTGTCGAGCTTGCCCATCTCGTTGGTGAGGATGCTGAGCAGGTCGGACAACAGATAGGGGATCGGCGAATCGACCGTGATCTTGCTCATCCCTTCGGCGAGCCGGTTCTTCTGCCGCGCCTGGAGCAGGCATTTGGCGAGCACGTCGCAGTCGCCCTGCCGCTCGCGCCCCTCGCTGGTGACGAAAACCTCGCAATGCTCCTCGAAGTTCATCAGCCAATAGGGCATGGCGAGATTGTCGACGTCGAACAGCGCGCCGGTGCCCTTGAAGGCCGCCGAATATTCGCCGTGCGGGTCGACCATCACGATATGGCCCTGCGGCGCGAGCTCGCAGATCTTGTGGAGGATCAGCGCCGCGCTGGTCGATTTGCCGGTGCCGGTCGAGCCGAGCAGCGCGAAATGCTTGCCGAGCATCGCGTCGACATAAAGCGAGCCGCGAATATCCCTGGTCGGATAGACGGTGCCGATCTCGACATGCGCGCGCTCGTCGGCGGCATAGATTTGCTTGAGGTCGGCGCTCGTCGCCGCGAAGACCTCGCTCCCCGGAACCGGGTAGCGCGTCACGCCACGGCGGAAATTATGGATGCGCCCGGTCAGCTTCTCCTCGTCGCCTTCGCCGAGGAAATCGACCGAGGCGGCGATCAGCCCGTCGCCGCCCTGGTGGAGCTGCTGGTCGCGGATGCTCGCAAGCAGCCAGACATTGCCGACGCGCACCTTGACCTGCGCGCCGACCTGTCCGGCCATCGCGACCGCCGCGTCGGTCGAGGCCGACAGGCGCTGCAGCGCGGCTGCATCGAGCAGGATGCGTGAGGCCGAGCCCGCTATGTCGATCACTTCGCCGACGAGCAATTCGTCGCGGTGATGCGCCGCTGCCGGGGCAGCGACCGTCGCCGGGGTAACCGTTCCGCCCCCTGCCAGCCGCACATGTTGCGCAGCCATCGCTTCGCCGGCTCGCTGGCCGCTTCCCTGCATATCCATCCCAATGCCCCGCCTGTTGTGGTCCCGGTATGGGGTATCGCAGCAGTTGGTAAAGAAAGCGCTTATGTTGTTGCCGGGCGCCGTCCCTAGCGGCGGCGGAAAATCGCCGATGCGGCATAGCCGAGCGAGACCGAGAGCAGCACCGCGGTCAGCCCATAGAGAAAGCCGTGCCGCTGCGCCGCGAGCGCGACGAAACGCTCGAACCCCGCCTTGCGGATCTCGACATCGCGCGCGGCGACCGCGATCACGCGCCCCTTGCTGATCAGATAGGTTTCGGCGCGATAATTGCCGACCGGCACGCGCGCGGGCACCGGAATGCGCGCGCGATAGAGCACGCCCTCGGTGATCTCGACCGCCTTCGGATCCTCATAGAACAGGCCTTGCCGCCGATAGAGGTCGATCAGCCCGTTCTCGAAGCGGGCCAGCGTCTTCGCTTCGGAAAAGCCCGTCGGCGACATCGACAGGTTGCTCAGCCCCAGCTCGAAGATCGCCGCGGTGCGCTCGTCGACGAGCTGGTCGATCGGGCGCGACGAACCGATCGCGTAAAATCCGGGCGAAGTGCGCAGGCGGATGCTGTCGGCATTGACCCAGATCCCCGCGACGCGCTGCTTTTCGCGCAGGATGATCGGCCGCACCGGCCCCTTCAGCACGACGACGATGTCGGCGCGGTCGTCGGGCAGCCGCTGTCCAGGATAGAGGATCGCACCGAACAGCAACAGCTCCTCGCCGGTGAAGCTGTACTGGATGTCGATCGCGCGGCTCGACACGTCGGGCACCAGCCGCGGATCGGCGGCGCGCGCGGCGATCGCCCAGCCCGCCGCGCCGAGCAGCGCGACCAGAAAGAGCGCCGCGCGCCTCATTGCACCGTATAGATTTCGTCGGGCCGGATAAAGAGATCGACAGCCATGCGCAGCGCGACGAGCAGCACGATCGCGGCGAGGATCGCGCGCAGATATTCGGGCCGCACCGTCTGCGCGAAGCGCGCGCCGATCTGCGCGCCGGTGACGCTGCCGACCAGCAGCAGCGCGGCGAGCACCAGGTCGACCGCGCCGGTGGTCAGCGCGTGAACCATCGTCGTCGCGATCGTCACGAACAGCGTCTGGAACAGCGAGGTTCCGACAACCACCTGCGTCCCCATGCCGAGCAGATAGACCATCGCCGGGACCATGATGAAGCCGCCGCCGACGCCGAGCAGCATCGTGATGATCCCCACTGCCATGCCAAGCAGCAGCGGTGCGAGCGGCGAGATATAGAGGCCCGAGCGATAGAAGCGCCAGCGCAGCGGCAGGTTGGCGACCATCGGGTGGTGGCGCCGCTTGCGGGCCGGCGGCGGCAACCCCTCGCGCATCGCGCGCAGCGCGCCCAGCGCCTCGCGTCCCATGATCGTCCCGACCGATCCCATCAGCGCGACGTAAAGGATCGAAATCACCGTATCGATCTGTCCCCAGGCGGTGAGCAGTTCGAACAGGCCGGCGCCGATCAACGACCCGATCATCCCGCCCGTCACGAGCACCGATCCCATGCGCAGATCAACCCCGTCGCGCTCGAGATAGGCCATCGCGCCCGACACGCTGGCACCCGTCACCTGCGTCGCCGCCGACGCCGCGGCGACCGTCGGCGGAATGCCATAGAAGATGAGTAAAGGCGTGGTCAGAAATCCGCCCCCGACCCCGAACATGCCCGACAGGAAGCCGACCCCGCCGCCGAGCAGGACGATGACCAGCGCATTGACCGACAGATTGGCGACGGGAAGATAGAGATCCATGGGCCTCGGGTGACGTCCACGGCGCCCGGATAGCGCCGATTCCGCTGGACCCTAGACGATTTTCGCGGGGTGGGGAATCGACTGCGGTGCGGTGTGGCAGAAAATCAGAAATCGGCGGCGAGCGTGACCGCGACGCCGCTGCCGGGCACCGCATCGCCCGCAATCCGCTGTCGCCAGTCGATCGCGATCCGGCTCCCCTTCGCGAGGCGGGGCAGGCGCAGCGTCAGCCTGGGTCCGACATCGAGCCGCGCCGCGCCCGGCTGCACCGCGCCCGCAGCGAGCGCGCCGACGCTGAACGGCAGCGACGGGTTCGATCCGATGCGGTGATCGACCACGACCGCACCATCGGCAAAACCGTCGAGACGCTGTGCGCCGACCACGCCCGCCTGCGCATAGGCCTCGAGCCGAAAGCCGGCGGGAAGCGCGACATCGCCGACCCCGCCGAAGGCCATCGCCGCGAGCGCGGTGCGCCCCTCGCTGCCGGCGGCGACGCGCTGCTCGACGGCAATGTCGACGGGCAGCGCGGGCACGGGCGCAAAAGCGATACCGGCGGCAAATTCGCGTTGCCGCGGCCGGTCGAGCGCGACAGTCGCCCGGCCATAGGCACGGGCGCGGCCGTCGCGACCCAGGCCATAGGCGATGCGCAGCCCGGCCTGACTGCCGCCGATCTGGCCCACCGCGGCGATGGCTTCGGGCGCCGCGCCCGCGCCGCTCCGCACGAAGGCCCAGGCCGACGCGCTCCAGCCCGACAGGTCGCGGCGCATCCAAAAGGGTCCGCCGCTTGCCGGCCCGGCGGTCGGCGGGAAGTCATGCGGCCCCCGCCACGACGGGGCGGGCCCGGGCACCGCCGCCGATGAAGCCCTGCCGGGGGACGAGGCCGGAAGCCCGCTCGTCGGAGCCGGGCCCGGCGCATGGCGGCCAGGACCGTCCACGCGCCGCCCGGCGGCCGCCGATGACGCCAGCATCCCGATGGCGAGCGTCCGGCGGCGCGGCCGGACACTCGCCTGCGCGGGCCCGGCGATCGCCGGTGTCGCCCATGCGCGCGCGGGCATGAGGGGCGGCTCGGGCGCCGCCGGGTTCCAGTTCGCCGCGAGGCGAAACGCGGTCCAGCCCGCGAGACAAAGCAGCAAAAAGCGCAGCGCCGGCGCGTCGCGATGCGCGCGCGTCCCCTGTCGCCGCACCATCACCGGCGGCGTATGGCGGCAAGCATGGGACGCACCGGCGCTTCGGTCACGCCATGATCGGTCTTGTCCCACACCACCTCGCCCGATCGCAGCATCCGGCTGTACAGCAGAATGGCGCGGCGGGCGGCGAGGATGGCGATGATGTTGGTGACGAACGCACGCGGCAGCGCCATCGGCGCGGCGCGGCCGCCATACCGGCGCGCCGTGAAATGCCCCCGCATCCCGAGCCGCCAGAGGAGCAGCGCCGCATCGAACGCGATCAGCAGCCGCATCCCCTCGCTCTCGACCCGCGGCACCCAGCCGAGCCATGCCTCGCCGATGAGGGCGACGGCCGCGAGGACCGCACCGCCATAGGCCGCGAGCAGGACGAGCGCCGCCAGCGGCGCGCGGCGGTCGCGCCACAGCATCCATCGCGCGGCCCAGCTTCGCACCGGCTTGCCGCCCGCAATCGGATCGAGCCAACCGAGATGATCCCAGCCCTCGAGCGCGATGCCCGCGATCCAGCGCGCCTTTTGCCGCACGGCGCAGTCGAGCCGCGCGGGAAATTCGCCGCGCGAGACGATCGGATCGCCGTCGGGGTCGGTCGCCGTGACAAAGGCGGAGCGCAGCCCATAGGCGCCGATCAGCATCCCGACCTCATAATCTTCGGTCAGGCTGTCGGCGCGGAACGGCTGGCCGCCGCGTTCGATCGCCAGCAGCGTGAGCGCCTGCCGCGTCAGCGCACAGCCGACGCCCGCCGACGGCAAGGGCACACCGAGCGCCGAGCGCACGACGAGTTCCTTGCCGTGCGCCTCGGCGAATTCGTCGCCATAATGGGCGCCGATCCAGCGGTCGCCGCGCTCGATGATCGGAACCACCGGGATTTGCACCATCGCATGATGCGCAAGTTCGAGCCGGAACAGCGCAAGCTCGCCCCGATGCACATGATCTTCGGCATCGTGCAGCAGGATCGCGGCATAGCGCAGACCCTCGGCGCGCTCGTCCTCGCCGAGCGCGGTCCACAGCCGGTTGAGATTGTCGCCCTTCGTCGTCGGCCCATCCGCGTCGCCGACGACCAGCCGCAGCCGCGGGTCGCGCGCGACGAGTGGCGAGACGGCGATCAGGGTCGCAGCATCGTTCGGATAGCAGCCGACATAGAGGCGGAAATCCTCACCCTCCCAGGCGGCGAGCGTCCGGCGGATCATCGCCGGAAGCACAGCCGCCTCGTCCCACGCGGGGACGAAGACGGCGAAGCGGCCGGCGATCGGCGTCCTTTCGCTGCCGCCGCGCGGCGCCGCGCGGCGCCGGCCGCGCATCGCCAGCCACAACGCATCGAGCATCAGGTCGTCGAGCCCGATCAGCAGCACGCCGACCGCAGCAAACAGCATCAGTTCGTGCCCGACGCGCTGGACCAGCCAGGCGAGCCATTCGGTTGCGAGTTCCACCTGTTCGCCCCGATCCCCCTCGCGGCGTTGCCGCCGCCCCCTGTCATCAAGGCGTAAGGATTGAATCGGGTTTGTAAAGGTGACGAACCCCCGTCGGGACGCTAAGAGGGCGACCAATTAGAACCAGAATGACAGGATTTTAGGCTCGATGGCTCTCAGTTCGCCCCGTTCAGCCCTGCGCGACTTCCTCGAAAGCGAAAGCGCCGGCGGGATGCTGCTCATCGCCGCGGCGGCGCTGGCGATGATCGTCGCGAACAGCACGCTCGGCGATCTCTATCACGACGCGATTCATGCGGTAACCGGCCCGGTGCTCACCGACAAGCTCGGGCCGATGACGGTCCATCTGTGGATCAACGACGGGCTGATGGCGATCTTCTTCCTGCTCGTCGGGCTCGAGATCAAGCGCGAGTTCGTCGACGGCCGCCTCGCGAGCTGGGACCGGCGGCGATTGCCGATGATCGCCGCGGCAGCGGGGATGGCGATGCCCGCGATCCTCTATATGGCGACCGCAGGCAGCACGCCGGGGCTCGCGCAGGGCTGGGCGATTCCGGCGGCGACCGACATCGCCTTCGCGATCGGCGTCCTCGCGCTGCTCGGCAAGCGCGCACCGACCTCGCTGAAGCTGTTTCTCGTCACCGTCGCGATCGTCGACGATATGGGCGCGGTCGTCATCATCGCGCTCTTCTACACCGCCAAGATCAACCTGGTCGCGCTCGGCGGCGCGGCGGCGGTACTCGGCATCATGTATCTGTTCAACCGGTCAGGGGTCAAAAGCCTGATCGTCTATCTGCTGCTCTTCGTTATCCTCTGGTATGCGATGCTGCTCTCGGGCGTCCATGCGACGATCGCCGGGGTGCTCGCGGCGATGGCGATCCCGCTCGAAAAGACCCCCGGCCACCCCGACAGCGCGACCTCGCCGCTCCATCGCCTCGAACATGCGCTGCACCCCTGGGTCGCTTTCGCGATCGTGCCGCTGTTCGGCTTCGCCAATGCCGGGGTCGACATCGGCGGGCTGACGCTCGCACAGATTTTCGCCCCCTTGCCGCTCGGCATCGCGCTCGGCCTGTTCCTCGGCAAGCAGATCGGCATCTTCGGCAGCGTCTGGCTCAGCGTGAAGCTGGGCATCGCGGGCAAGCTGCGCGGCGCGACCTGGCTGCAAATCTATGGCGTCGCGGTGCTCTGCGGCATCGGCTTCACGATGAGCCTGTTCATCGGCGGGCTCGCCTTTCCGGGCCGGCCGCTGCTCGTCGAGGAAGCCAAGATCGGCATTTTGATGGGATCGCTGCTCGCGGCGCTCACCGGCTATGCCGTGCTGCGCCTCGCGCCGCTGCACCCGCGCCATCACGAAGTCGAAACCGAGTCCGATGGCGAGATCGACGGCGACGGCGACGTGCGCGACACGTCCGACGCGCGGGGAACCGCGACCGCCTGATGCGCCGCGCGATCGCCTGTCTGCTGCTCGCGTCGGTGGCGGCGCCCGCCCTGTCGGGCTGCTATGCGCTCGATCCCGAGATGCGCCGCCACGTCGCCGAGCGCAAGGCGAAGGAAGGCGCGTCGCACGCGGCGGCACCGGAATCGCCGCCGCCGCCGGCTCCCACGCCGCCGGCCGTCCCCGACGCCTGGCCGCTCACCGCTCCAAAGGTCGATCCCGCAGCGGCGGCGCAGGCGCAGGACAGGCTCAAGGAAGCCGCCGCCGCCTACCTCATCCTGACGCTCGAGGCGGGCGCGCATGAAGAGGGCTATATCGACGCCTATTACGGCCCGCCCAAGCTGATCGCCGATGCGCTGACCGCGCCGCGCGACGTGCCGGCCCTGCAGGCCGAGGCGCGGCGGCTGATCGACCTGCTCGATGCTGCAGCGCCGAACCTCGCCGATCCGATCGAGCGCCGCCGCGCCGCCTTCCTGCGTGCGCAGCTCGTCGCCGCCGAGACGCGGCTGATGATGATGCAGGGCAAGCGCTTTCCCTTCGCCGAAGAGGCCGAGCGGCTGTTCGGCGTGCGTCCCGAGCTCAAACCGCTCGCGAGCTACGACGCTGAGCTGGCGAAAATCGCGGCGCTGGTGCCGGGCGACGGCCCGCTCGCCGACCGCGTCGAGGCGTATCTCGACCGCTTCACCATTCCCAAGGACCGCCTCGAAAAAGTCTTCGACGCCGCGATCGCGCGCTGCCGCGGGCGCACCGCGGCGCATGTGACGATGCCCGAGGGAGAGAATTTCGTGATGAAGTTCGTCACAGGCAAGAGCTGGAGCGGCTACAATCATTATGTCGGCGCCTATACGAGCATCATCGAGATCAACACCGACCTGCCGATCCGCCTGTCGCGCGCGCTCGACCTCGGCTGCCACGAGGGCTATCCGGGCCATCATCTGTTCAACATGAAGATCGAGGAGCAGCTGGTAAAGGCGCGCGGCTGGCTCGAATTCAGCGTCTATCCGCTCTACAGCCCACAAAGCCTGCTCGCCGAGGGCAGCGCCAATTACGGCATCGACCTCGCCTTTCCCGACAAGACGCGCCCCGACACCGAGCGCGACGTGCTGATGCCGCTCGCCGAGATCGCGACGCCGACCGACGATCGCTACTGGCAACTCCTCGATGCGATGAAGGCGTTGCAGGGCGCGCGGCTGACGATCGCGCAGCAATATCTCGACGGGCAGATCGACCGGCAGGCCGCAGTCGCGCTGACGCAGAAATATCAGCTCGTCTCGCGCGAGCGCGCCGAAAAATCGGTCGCCTTCACCGAACAATATCGCAGTTACGTCATCAACTATGCTATCGGCGAGGCGATGGTGAAGGACTATCTCGAACGCGGCGGTGCCGACCGCGACGAAATCTGGCGGCGCTTTTCGCTGATGCTCAGCGAACCGACGCTGCCCGCGGACCTGCTCGCGCCATGAGCAGCGCCGCCGCCATATTGTGGCTCGGCCAGTGGGGCTCGCCCCGCCGCCCGCCCGCGGGGGTCGCCCCGCGCGGCTGACGATCCGGCGCGCGTGCCCGCGCGCCCTTTCGATCGCCCGTGCCACATTTTTGAAGGGGAATTCCCCATGCTCGACAGGACCGAGACCCATCGCCGTATCGAGACGCCCGACATGAAGGATTATGGCGTCTATCTTGCCGTCGACCGCCTGCTCGGCTGCCAGAAGCCGCTCGCCGACCTCTGCACCCCCGACGAGCTGCAGTTCCAGATCGTCCACCAGGTCGAGGAACTGTGGATGAAGCTCATCGCCTTCACCCTCGCCGAAATCGACGGCCATATGGCGGCGCGCGAGACGATGCGCGTGCTGACCTTGTTCGACCGCGTCCACCGGCTGATGCGGCTGATGACCGACCAGCTGGCCCTGCTCGAAACGATGAGCCCGTTCGATTACCAGTCGATCCGGCTCCAGCTCGGCAATGGTTCGGGGCAGGAAAGCCCCGGCTTCCAGCTCCTGCTCACCCTGCCGCAGCCGCTGTGGGCGCGCTACAAGGCCGTCTATCTTGAGCCCGAGGGGCGCAGCGTCGCCGACGTTTACGACAGCGGCTACCGGCATGACGAGGCCTATATGGTCGCCGAGGCGCTGGTCGAGTATGACGAGCTGTTCCAGCTGTTCCGCGCCCACCATATCCAGCTGATCCACCGCTCGATCGGCATGGGGTCGAAGTCGCTCAAGGGCCGCCCGGTCGAATTGCTCAATGCCGGCGCGCGGCATCGCTTCTTCCCCGAGCTGTGGGACATTCGCGCCGAGATGACCGACCGCTGGGGCGCCGAATATGGCGTCAAGCGCGACAGCATCAGCGGCCATGGCGCCCCCGGCCACGGCAGCGGGCTGTGAGCGGCGCGCTGCTGCCGGAAGCGGTCGCGGGCCGCTTCCACCTGCCCCCCGGCGTCACCTATCTCAAGAGCCACAGCGTCGGCTGTCAGCCGCGCGCCGCCGAAGCGTTGCTGCGCGACAAGCTGCTGACGCCCTGGGCCGAGACCGGCGAGGCGTGGCCACATTGGCTGGAGGCGATCGACGAGTGGCGCGCCGCACTTGCCGGCCTGCTCGGCGTCGAGCCGCGCGACCTCTGCCCCGCTACCAATGTCAGCGCGGGCCTCTCGCGCTATCTCTCGGCGCTCGGCGCGGCGACGCCGCGGCGCACGATCCTGCTTGCGCCGAGCGCCTTTCCGACGATCGGCTATGTCGTCGGCGGGCTTGCGGCGGAAGGCTGGAGTGCGCGCTATCTGCCCGCCGACGCCGACGTTCGCGATCCCGCGAGCTGGGCGGCGGCGCTTGATGGCGAGGTCGCGCTGGTGATCGCGATGCACGTCAGCTCGAACAGCGGCGCGCTCGCCGACCTAGCAGGCATCGCCGCCGCCGCGCACGCCGCGGGCGCGCGCTGCATCGCCGACAGCGCGCAGGCGGTCGGCATCGTGCCGGTGACGCCCGCCCTATGGGGCGTCGATGCGCTGCTCGGCACCAGCGTCAAATGGCTGTGCGGCGGCCCCGGCGCGGCGTGGCTGTGGGTCGCGCCGCACGACCGCACCGCGCTCGACCCCGCCGAGCGCGGCTGGTGGAGCCACGAAAATCCGTTCGGGATGAACATAGCCGACTTCCGCTACGCCCCCGACGCGCGCCGCTGGTGGGGCGGCACCCCCGACGTCGCGCCCTTCATCCTGTCGACCGCGGGGATCGCCGAGATCGCCAGCATCGGGGTCGAGCGCATCCGCGCGCATAATCTGGCGCTCCAGACGATGCTCCGCGACACGCTCGAGGCGCAGACCCCGCAATGGCGCTGGCCGGCGGGGGCGATCGGCGGGACGCTGTGCATCGACACCGGCGCCGACCAGCCGCGCGTTGCAGCGATACTCGACGCGCAGGCGATCAAGGCCGATTTTCGGGGGTCGGTGATGCGGCTGTCGTTCCACGCCTACAGCGGTGTGGAGGATGTGGCGAAGACGGTCGCGGCGCTGGGAAAATAGCGCCGTCATTCAGCAAGAAGCCGTGTGCTCCCGCGGAGGCGGGAGCCCATCACCTGCCGGTGTCATCCTGAACCGGCCGGAGATGGATCCCCGCCTTCGCGGGGATACACGATGGTGCATGGCTTCCCGCTACTCCGCCGCCATCGCCATTTCGACGCGCTGCGGCCCGCGGATGACGCCGCCGGGATAGACGCCCTGCCCTTCGCCGTCCTTGAAGGTCACCTGCCCCGACTTCACCGTCGCGACATAGCCGTCGGCCTTTTGCAACAGGCGCTTGCCGCCCGCGGGAAGGTCGAAGGCCAGCCACGGCTTGCCGAGTTTCAGCCTCTCCATGTCGATGACATTGAGGTCGGCGAGATAACCCGGCGCGACGAGCCCGCGATCCTCGAGCCCATAGAGCACTGCCGTATCGCGGCACTGGCGCTTGATCGCGCGCGCGAGCGGGATGCGCCCGCCTCTTTTGCGATCGCGCACCCAATGCTGGAGCATGAAGGTCGGCGAGGCGGCGTCGCAGATCGTCCCGCAATGCGCGCCGCCGTCGGACAGGCTGTTCACCGTGTCGTCGGCGTCCTGCAATGCTTCGAGGAAGTCGAGATTGCCGTCGGCATAGTTGAGGATCGGCAGATAGGCGAAACCGGTCGCATCGTCGCGGCAGAGCAGGTCATAGGCATAGTCGGCGGGATCGACCCCCGCCGCCGCCGCGCGCGCGGCGATGCTCGCTTCGGGTCCGGGCTCATAATCGAAATCCTCGTCCATCTCGAACTGCATTGGCCAGCCGCCCGCGACGACCATCAGCAGCCCCATGATGTCCTTGGGCGCCTCGCTGAAATCATTCTCCTCGGAGAGCAGCTGCGCCTTGAACGCGGGATCGAGCAGCTTCGCCTTCTGCTCGTCCCACGGCAGATTTTCGATGGCGCGCCACGACGGGCGGAACCGAAAGGGATGCACCGTGCCGCGCCACGCCATGATGATGCCGTTGCCGCGTAGCGCGATCTGCGCGACGATATTTGCGCCCTTCGCATTTTCGCGCCGCATCGTTTCGATCTGCTCGCCCAGCGGCAATTCCTTGGCGATCGACTGGAGTGCGGCAAAGGTCACCGGCAGCCCGGTTTCGCGGCTGAGCTTCCCCATCCAGTCGAACTCGTTCCACTCACGGTTGAGGTCGCTCGCCATTTCGAACACGCCATAGCCGACGCGCCCCATCGCGCGGCCGATCTCGATCAGCTCTTCGGCGGTCGCGGTGGTGCCGGGGACGACCTCACCATCGACCGACTTGTGGATCACGGTGCGGCTGGTCGAAAAGCCGAGGGCGCCCGCGCGCACGCCGTCCTCGACGATGCGCGACATTTCGGCGATGTCTTCGGCGGTCGGCACCGCGCCCGGCTGTTCGCGATCGCCGAGCACATAGGCGCGCACCGCGCCGTGCGGGACGTGGCAGGCGACATCGACGGTGCGCGGCAGCTTGTCGAGCGCGTCCATATATTCGGGAAAGGTCTCCCAGTCCCAGCGCATCCCTTCGGCGAGCGCGGTGCCCGGAATATCCTCGACGCCTTCCATCAGGCCGATCAGCCAGTCGTGACGGTCGGGGCGCGCCGGGGCGAAGCCGACGCCGCAATTGCCCATGACGACGGTGGTGACGCCGTGCCAGCTCGACGGCGCCATTTCCCGATCCCACGTCGCCTGCCCGTCATAATGGGTGTGGACGTCGACGAAACCGGGAGTGACGATCTTGCCCGCCGCGTCGATCTCTTCGCGCCCGGCGCCGATGTCCGATCCCACCGCGACGATGCGGTCGCCCTCGACCGCCACATCGGCCACGAAAGGCTCGCCGCCCGAGCCGTCGACGACGGTGCCGCCGCGAATCACCAGATCGTACATCTCTCTCTCCCGTCATTTGGTTTCATCGCGAAACCTATCATCAAAATCGCGCGATGCAAATTGTCGCGCCAGTGTCGCGGCGAAGCGCTATGATGGCGCGGCAACAGGATGGGAGAGACCAGCATGATCCGTATGATGCTCACCGCCGCCGGCGCGCTCGCGCTGCTCGGCTGCACCGCGACCGGCTCTGGCGAAGGCGAAGCCACCGCCGCCTCGGCCGCGCCGGCGCCGATGGCGACCAACTATGCCGCGATCCTCGCCGACCCCAAACGCCCCGATGCCGACCGCGCGCGCGACGCGGCGCGCATGCCCGCCAGGCTGATCGACTTCGCTGAGGTCGCTCCCGGCGAAAGCGTCGGCGATTTCGTGATGGGCGGCGGCTATGTCACGCGCATCCTCGCGGGCGTCGTCGGGCCTGCGGGGCATGTCTATGCCTTTCAGCCGCAGGAATTCATCGCGTTCAAGGCGCAATATGGCACCGACCAGCAAGCGGTCGCCGCGGCCTATGACAATGTCGACGCCGTCGCAGGGCCCTTCGCCGCGCCCGCCTTCCCCGTGCCGCTCGACACGATCATCACGGTGCAGAATTTCCACGACCTCTATTTGAAGCCCTTCCCCGCCGATACGGGCGCGAAGGCGAGCGCGGCGCTGTTCGCGGCGCTCAAGCCCGGCGGCACGCTCGTCGTCGTCGATCACAGCGCGGCGGACGGCAGCGGCACGACGCTTTCGGACAGCCTGCACCGCATCGACAAGGCCGCGGTGGTCGATGCGCTGACCAAGGCGGGCTTCGTGCTCGACGCCGAAAACGACCTCTACGCCAACCCCGACGACCCGCGCACCGCGAACGTCTTCGACGCGGCGATTCGCGGCAAGACCGACCAGTTCGCGCTGCGGTTCAAAAAGCCGGGGTGACGATCTTCGGACAGGAGTGGCCGCAATTCTCCCCTCCCGCTTGCGGGAGGGGTTGGGGGGTGGGCAGCGACGGTGCGGTGCCCACCCCGCTGCGGCTAACGAGCAAGCTCGCAAGCCTCGCTGCCCCTCCCGCAAGCGAGAGGGGATGTCCGTTCCCCGTTCAAGCGGCGACCGGCCACCCCACGCCGATCTTTGTGATCAAATCTTCCCCAGCGTCTCGCGCCGCGGGCCGAGATAGCCGAACAGATAGGCTGCCACTTTTCGCATCTGGATTTCCTCCGCGCCCTCGGTGATCCGGTAGCGGCGGTGGTGGCGATAGATATGTTCGAACGGCTTGTGGCGCGAATAGCCGATGCCGCCGTGTACCTGCATCGCGCGGTCGGCGGCCTCGCAGACGAGACGGTTCGCCCAGTAATTGCACATGCTCACCTTGTCGGAGAGGGTGCGCTCGATCTCCTGGTGCGGCATATTGTCCATATCCCACGCGGTCTTGCGGATCAGCAGGCGGAGCATTTCGGCCTGCGTCGCGAGCTCGACGAGCGGGAACTGGATCGCCTGATTCTTCGCGAGCGCCTCGCCGAACGGTTTGCGCTCCCGCGCGTATTTCACGCTCTCTTCGATGCAATAGACCGCGGCACCCAGCGACGAGGCCGCCTGGCGGATGCGGTTCTGGTGGACGAAGCTCTGCGCGATCGACAATCCGCCGCCCTCGGGCCCGAGCCGCGCGCTGTCGGGCACCCATACGTCGGTAAAGCTGACACGCGGATGATCGGTCGGCATGTTGAAGGTCCAAAGATATTCCTCGATTCTGAGGCCCGGCGACGGGTTGGGGACGAGCAGGCAGGTGATCCCCTTGGCATTGCCATCGTCGCCGCTGGTGCGGCAAAAGGTCGCGCAGTGCGTCGCGACGTGCATCCCCGTCGTCCACATCTTCGCGCCGTTGATCCGCCAGCCCTCGACCCCGTCGCGGGTCTCCTTGACCGCGCGCGTCTCCATATGCGTCGCGTCGCTGCCATGTTCGGGCTCGGTGAGGCCGAACGCCGTCCGCCGCTTGCCCTCGAAGCCGCCGAGGATGAACTCCGCCTTCTGCTCGTCGCTCGTCGCGAACTGCTCGAACATCTCGACGAAAGGGAAATTGCCGACGATGCTATGCTCGTTCTGCAGGTCGTTGTGCAGGCCCAGCCCCTTGGCGGCGAAATGCTCGCGGATCACCGCCATCCACAGGTTCGACCCGTCCTTGCCGCCATATGTCTTCGGTGCCGAAAAGCGCCAGTGTCCCGCGGCGTCGGCTTTGCGCGTCGCCTGTTTCAAGAGTGCCTCCCACTCGGGACGCGGCAGGCCCTGATTGTCCCAGTCGGTGCGCGCATGTTCGCGGCGATGGTCGAAGAAGCGGATATTGTCGTCGGCCTCTTCCAGCGGCTTGATCTCCGCTTCGATGAAGGCATCGAGTTCGTCCAGATAGGCCTGCAAGTCGGCTGGAACCGCGAAATCCATGTCTCTCTCCCTTTGACCAAGCCCCTCCCTTCAGGGGAGAAGTGATTCGATTGCGTCAGATCGTCGCTATCCGCCCCAGTCCGCGCGCGCCGCCGCGAGCGCCGCATATTTCGGGCTGTCGACCGCGCATTTGTCGAGCACCGCGCGGCGCAGCCTGGCCAGCAGTCCGGGCTCGGCAAGCGTCGTCTGGCCGCGCATCAACGCTTCGGCGAGCCTCTTGTCTTCGGCCCGCGCGCCGGCGTCGAGATCGCGCATGACGATGCCGAGCGCGTTCATCGCGACGACGACCTGAAACTTGCCATGGCCCTCGGCCCCCGGCTTGATCGCTTCGCCGAGCCAGTCGCGCACCGCCTGCACCATCTCGCGGTTCGTCGGCTCGCCCACCGGCACCTCGGGCGCGACAGGCGATGGCGGCAAAGGCCGGGCGCGCTCGGCCTCGGGCGCCTCGCTTTCGAGGAGGCGGACGAGATCGAGTTCCTGCTCGGCGGTGCGCCGCCCGACGACGACGCGCTCGACCGTGGTGTCGGTGCCGCTCCGCCACGCCTGCCCCATCTGCAGACAGCCGAGTGCCCACCACAGGGTGCGATAGACGAGCCAGAAGCGGAAGCGTTCGCGGTCGACCGGACGCCCGCCCGCCGCCTCATAGGCCGCGAAATACGCCTCGAGGCTGCCGACCCCGAACGCGGGCCTGTCGAGCTGGCCGAAGCGCCATACCGTCATGCAACCGAACGCCAGATCCTCGTGCGCGTCGCCCAGATGCGCGAGTTCCCAGTCGAGCACCGCGGCGAGGCCGCCCGCATCGACCATCACATTGCCCATCCGGTAATCGCCGTGGACGAGCACCGGTTCGGCGGGCGCGGGCAGATGATCCTCGCACCATTTGACCGCGAGCGCGATCGCCGGCCGGTCGCCGCCATAGGAGAGGAAGCGCGCCTTGAGCTCGGCGAGCGCTTCGACGGTGTCCATCGCGGGAATGCCTTCGGGAATGACCTCGCGCGGCAGCGCGTGGATGCGCGCCAGCTCGCGCCCCAGATCGGCGACGAGCGATGGCGGCGGCGCCGCCAGGATCTTCGCCGGGCTCACCTCGGCTATGATGCGGCGCATCACATAGCCCGTCCCCATGCCGTCGCCCTCCGCGAGCACGCCGACGACTTCGGGCGCCTTCGCCCCGCCCGCGTGCGCCGCCTTGACCAGCGCCGCCTCGACCGCATGGCCATAGGGACGGCCCGCCATATAGTCGGCCGACGGCGCACGGCGCAGGACATAGGCTTCTTCCGCCCAGTCGAACGCCCAGCTTTCCATATTCGCCCCGCCCGACAGGCGCTCGAGGCCGGACAACTCTCCGGGCCCGGCGACGCGCGACATGAAGGCGGACAGGGATGCTGCAAGGTCGGTCATTACTTAATGATGCTAAGTATTTTGGCCGGCTGCAAGACCCAAAGCGCGTTTGCCGTCATGAGGACGAGGGGCATGGCGTATCTTTCGCGGCGCCCGCCGGCGTCATTCAGACGTGAAAGTTCACGGCATTGAGCCAATAGGACGGGATCGGTCGTCCGTCGCTATCGAGCGCCGGTTCGAAACGTGCCCGTCGTTTGAGGGCATCGCAAACCGCTTCGTCGAACGCTTTGTCGCCGATCGAATTCTGGATATGGCACGCGCTGACGCTGCCATTCTCATCGACATTCAGCCGGAACATGACGATCGCGCGCTGCCCCATCCAGGCCTTGCCCGGCGGATAGTCGCCGGGCAGCACCCAGCGCCCCGGATTGCCTTTCGGGATCACCGGCCGCGACAGGGTCGCATGTTTGGCAACGTCGATTCCCCAATGATCGAGCAGTTCGTCGGTGCATTGGCGCATCGCCGCGAGCGCTTTGTCGAGCGGTCCGGTTTCGAGAAGAAGGGGCTGATGCGCGGGTTTCCTCACTTCGAGAAATGTGGCCGCCGCCTCTTCCGCCGGCGTGATTCGCTTCGCTTTCGCAATCGCGATCCTGGCCGCCTTCTCGGCAGCGGCATCGTCGCCCGCGTCCGGATCGGCTGCGTCCTCGAATTCAGGTTCGTCGGGCTGCGGTATGATGCGCATCGCGCCGCGAAGGACGATCGCCGGCGTCTTGTCGGATGCATTTGCCGAATAATAGGATCGTTCCTGCATCGGCCCGACCGGCCCGAAGCGAAGTTCGGCAATGCCGTCTGACCGGCGGGTCCGCACGGGTTTGCCGATCAATTGCAGACGAAAGGGATCGCCCGGCTCATAGCGGTCGATCAATATCGTGACCTTCTGGTCGCCTTCGCCGAAGCTGCGCCCGATCCGGCAGCTATCCTTGGCGTAGTCGAGATGCCATTTCGAACTTGGGGCAAGCCGCAGCGGCTCGCGATCCTTGGCCGGCGCCGCGCCGGACGACAGCAATCCCAGCGCCATAGCGAGCAGTGCAAGACAACGCGCCCTTCCTCCCATTCGTAAATCCTGCCCCGCGCACCCGACGAAGGCAAGCCCTACAACGCCCCATAGGACGCATAATCCTCGACATGCGCATTGGGGCGGCGGAAGTTGGTGAAGCTCATGCTCGCCGACAGGTCGAGCGCCTCGACCTGGTGCCACCAGCCCACGGGGAGGAAAATGGCCTCGCCGGGGCCGATCACCGTTTCGAGCACCGGCGGCGTGCCGGCATCGCCCGGTCCGGCGGGGAGCGGTTCGTTCGCCCAGTCGGAGAAACAGTGGCGGCTATTCCTCATCCGCGCAAAAGCCCACGGCGGCGCCATGCGCACGCGCTTTCGCCCCAGTACCTGCACGAGCAGATTATTGGTGAGGTCGTGGTGCCACGGCGTCAGCGTTCCTCTCGGCCCGAGCCAGAAGAAGCCGTCGCGATTCCCGCGCGTTTCGAGCAGTTCGACGGGCGCGAGATCGTCCCACAGCGGCCCGAGCGCCTGCGCGTTGGTGCCGCTGTTATAGGCGGTCAGGTAGATGTCGTTGCTCGCCGCATCCCCCCGCAGCCAGTCGATCAGTTCGGCGAAGCGCACGAGGCGGCGGTGCGCGTCCTTGGCGAGTTCATAGTCGCCGTCGCGCTCGCGCTCGACCTGCGCCTCGACGGTCGCCGCACCGCAGGTCGCTTCGAAATGGTCGAGCGACCAGCGCGTCAGCGCCGGCCAATGATCGACAATGCCGGTGAGCCTCGCCGGACGGTTCGCCTCATAATAATGGCGGTAGAATGGCGCGGGGTCGGGCCTGTCGAGCGTGTCGAGCGCGAAGCCGCCGTCGGCCTCGCGCGCGAGGCGGTCGAGGTTCGCGAGCAGCCAGCCCTGCTTCGCCATGCGCGCACCCTGACGGCGCAGCGCCGCGGCCATCGGGTCCCTGACGATCCGGTCGACCTCATATTTCGCCGACGCCGCCGACACGCCCGCGCCGACGAGACGCGCGCGAAGCGCCGCGTCATCCTCGCCCGCGGCAAGGCCCTCGGCGAGCAAGACGCGCTTGTCGGGCTGGGGCATGTCGGACTCCTCGGACGGCCAAAGCCACGCTCAAGCGCTCCGCGGTGACAGAAACATGACAGCCGCCGCCATCAATCGCCCGCCGGCCCCTTATAGTCCGCGCCATAGACCGCCGCGCGGATGTCGTGGTGGAGCGTCCCGTCGAAAGGCATCGTCTGGGCGAAGAAGACCGCCGTGAGCTTGTTCGCGGGGTCGACCCAGAACAGCGTCGAGGCGGCACCGTCCCAGAAAAATTCGCCGACTGCACCGCGATTCTCTTCCGCCGTCTGCGGCTGGGCATAGCGAACCGCGAAATCGAGGCCGAAGCCGACCGCGCCCTTGCCGGGCAGCCACAGCCGTTCGGTCACCGCGGGGTCGAGCTGGTCGGTCGCCATCAGCCGCACCGTCGAGGGCCTCAGGATCCGCACCCCGTCGAGTTCGCCGCCATTGAGCAGCATCCGCGCGAAACGCTGATAATCGTCGAGCGTCGAGGCGAGCCCGAAACCGCCCGGGGTCAGCGCATTGTCCTGAAAGTTGAGCTTGCGCGTCTCGGCGGCGTCCTGCTGAACGAGCTTGCCGTCCTTCATCGCGTACATGGCCGACAGCCGGGCGAATTTCGCCTCGGGCTCGCGCCACGCGGTGTCGGTCATCTTGAGCGGCACGAAGATGTGGGTGCGGACATAATCGGCAAAGGGTTCGCCCGCGAGCTTTTCGACGAGCGCCGCCTGCACGGTGACCGCGGCGCTATAGCTCCACTGGGTGCCCGGCTGGAACAGCAGCGGCACGCTGGCGATGCGGCGGCTTGCTTCCGCAAGGCTGTTGGTGAGCGCGAGCGGGTCGGCGGCGACGAAGGCGTCGTGCGCCGGCGTCGGCCCCGCACCATAGGCGAAGCCCGCGGTGTGGCGCATGATGTCGCGCACGGTGATCGGGCGGTCGGCGGGCACATAGCGCGGCGCGCCCGCGGCGTCCTTTCCCGCATAGACGCGCATCTGCGCATATTCGGGAAGATATTTGGCGAGCGGATCGTCGAGGCGGACCTTGCCCGCTTCCCACAATTGCATCAGCGCGACGCCGGTCACCGGCTTGGTCATCGAAAAGATTTGCGCGATCGTGTCGCGGCGCATCGGCTTGCCCGCGGCGCGGTCGGCCATGCCCGCCGTGCCGAAATAGACCTCGCGCCCGTCCTTCCAGACGAGCGCCGAGACGCCCGCGGCACGCCCGCTTTCGACCATCGCCGCGAGCGCGGCGTCGATGCGGGCCTTGTCTATGGCTAGCGTGGGGGCAGCGGCTGTGGTCTGGGCCGGAGCGGAGGCCGGGGCCGCGACAAGCGGCATTGCGGCAACAGCCAGAGCGAAAAAGGATCGGCGCATTTTGCTCTCCCGTCTTTTATCGTGACGGGACGGTTCTGCGGGAAGCCCGCCGGCCGATCAAACGAAATGGCGGCCCCGCAGGACCGCCATTCGTATTCAAATGCTGCGCCCGATCAGATCTTGCTGGTCAGCTCGGGCACCGCGGTGAAGAGGTCGGCGACGAGGCCGAGGTCGGCGACCTGGAAGATCGGGGCGTCCTCGTCCTTGTTGATCGCGACGATCGTCTTGGAATCCTTCATGCCCGCGAGATGCTGGATCGCGCCCGAGATGCCGATCGCGAAATAGACCTCCGGCGCGACGATCTTGCCGGTCTGGCCGACCTGATAGTCATTGGGGACATAGCCCGCATCGACCGCGGCGCGGCTGGCACCCAATGCAGCGCCGAGCTTGTCGGCGAGCGGGACGATGACCTCTTCATATTTCTCGCTCGAGCCGAGCGCGCGGCCGCCCGAGACGATGACCTTGGCCGAGGTGAGCTCGGGGCGTTCCGACTTGGCGATTTCGGCGCCGACGAAGCTCGAGATGCCGGCGTCGCTGCCGCCATCCACGGCTTCGACCGCACCCGAACCGCCGCTGGCAGCGGCCTTCTCGAACGCCGTGCCGCGCACGGTGAGGACGAGCTTGGCGTCCGAGCTCTCGACGGTCGCGATCGCGTTGCCGGCGTAGATCGGGCGGGTGAAGCTCTTGTCGCCCTCGACCGAAAGAATGTCCGAAATCTGCATCACGTCGAGTAGCGCGGCAACGCGCGGCGCGATATTCTTGCCCGTGGTGGTCGCGGGGGCGACGAACGCATCGTGGCTCGCCATCAGTCCGGCGATCATCGGCGCGACATTTTCAGGCAGATTGTGCGCGAAGGCGGCGTTGTCGGCGACATGGACCTTGCCGACGCCCGCGATTTCCGCCGCCGCCTTGGCGACGCCATCGACACCTTCGCCGGCGACGAGCAGATGCACTTCGCCGAGCTTCGAAGCCGCGGTCACCGCAGCGAGCGTGGCGTCCTTGACGGCGCTGCCGTCATGTTCGACCCAAACAAGCGTTTTCATGAATGCACTCCCATGGCTTTCAGCTTGGCGACCAGTTCGTCGACGTCGGCGACCTTGATGCCCGCCTGGCGGACGGGGGGCTCCGAAACCTTGAGCAGCTTGACGCGCGGGCTCGTGTCGACGCCGTAGTCGGCGGGCGTCTTGGTATCGAGCGGCTTCGACTTCGCCTTCATGATGTTGGGGAGGCTCGCATAGCGCGGCTCGTTGAGGCGAAGGTCGGTGGTGACGATCGCGGGAAGCTTGAGCTTCACCGTCTCGAGCCCGCCGTCGACCTCGCGCGTCACGCTCACGCTATCGCCCTCGACATTGACCGCGCTCGCGAAGGTGCCCTGCGCCCAGCCGGTCAGCGCGGCGAGCATCTGGCCGGTCTGGTTGTTGTCGTCGTCGATCGCCTGCTTGCCGAGGATGACGAGGCCGGGGGTTTCGGCATCGGCGATCGCCTTCAATATCTTCGCGATGGCGAGCGGCTCGACGGCATCGTCGGTCTGCACCAGGATCGCGCGGTCGGCGCCCATCGCGAGCGCGGTGCGCAGCGTTTCCTGCGCCTTCGCCGGGCCGATCGACACCGCGACGATTTCGGTCGCGACGCCCTTTTCCTTGAGGCGGATCGCCTCTTCGACCGCGATTTCGTCGAACGGGTTCATCGACATCTTGACGTTCGCCAGGTCGACGCCCGTGCCGTCGGATTTCACCCGCGGCTTGACGTTGTAATCGAGCACCCGCTTCACGGGGACGAGGATTTTCATGGCTTTTTGAGCTCCTCTCGAAAAATTGTGCATCGCGCCATAATTGGCGTTTACGTAAACGTCAACCAGTCGAACCCGTTTATCCCTTCTCCCTCGATGGGAGAAGGACCGGGAGCCCCGGATCAAGTCCGGGGCGAACCTGGATGAGGGTGGGCGGAGCGGAGTTCCGCGCGAGCCCGTGGCTCGCATACCCTCACCCAGCTCCGACTAGCCAGCAAGCTGGCAAGTCTGCGCAACCCTCTCCCCCAAGGGGAGAGGGAAATCTGTCATCACGCCGCCTTCGCGACCTCGGCGACGATCTTCTTCGCCGCATCGCCCAGATCATTGGCGGGGACGATCGCGAGGCCGCTGCTGGCCAGGATTTCCTTGCCCTTCTCGACGTTGGTGCCTTCGAGGCGGACGACGAGCGGCACCGACAGATTCACTTCCTTCGCCGCGGCGACGATGCCCTCGGCGATGATGTCGCACTTCATGATGCCGCCGAAAATGTTGACGAGAATGCCCTGCACGGCGGGGTCCTTGAGGATGATCTTGAACGCCGCCGTGACCTTTTCCTTCGACGCGCCGCCGCCGACGTCGAGGAAGTTCGCCGGGAAGGCCCCGTTCAGCTTGATGATGTCCATCGTCGCCATCGCAAGGCCGGCGCCGTTGACCATGCAGCCGATATTGCCGTCGAGCTTGATGTAGGCGAGGTCATATTCGCTCGCCTCGACCTCGGCCGGATCTTCCTCGGTCAGGTCGCGCAGGTCCGCGAGATCCTTGTGGCGGAACATCGCGTTCGAATCGAAGCCGACCTTGGCGTCGAGGACGTAGAGCTTGTCGCCCTCGGCGGTCGGGCAGATCGCGAGCGGGTTGATCTCGATCTGCGACGCGTCGGTGGCGAGGAAGGTCCTGTAGAGGCCTTCAAGGATCTTCGCCGCCTGCTTGGCGAGGTCGCCGGAAAGGTCGAGCGCCTTGGCGACCGCGCGGCCATGGTGCGGCATCAGGCCGGTGGCGGGGTCGATCGTGATCGTGTGGATCTTTTCGGGGGTCGAGTGCGCGACCTCCTCGATGTCCATGCCGCCCTCGGTCGAGGCGACCACCGCGATGCGGCTCGTCGCGCGGTCGACGAGCAGCGCGAGGTAGAATTCCTTGCCGATGTCGACGCCGTCGGTGATGTAGAGGCGGTTGACCTGCTTGCCGGCTTCGCCGGTCTGAACGGTCACCAGCGTGTTCCCGAGCATTTCTTTCGCATGAGCTTCGACTTCATCGAGCGTCTTGGCGAGGCGGACGCCGCCCTTGGCATCGGGGCCGAGTTCCTTGAACTTGCCCTTGCCGCGGCCGCCGGCGTGGATCTGTGCCTTGACGACATAGAGCGGCCCGGGAAGCTGCTTCGCGGCGGCAACCGCCTCTTCGACGCTCATCGCGGCAATGCCCTTGGGCACCGCGACGCCATATTTCGCGAGCAATTCTTTCGCCTGATATTCGTGGATGTTCATGAGGTCTGCCGGGCCTTTCGACTCTGGAGCGGGAGAGTATCGGCGCCGCCTAAGCACAAAGAAGCGCGGATTGCCACCCCTTCGGAAGTCGCGGGGCGCCGCGGGAGGCGATAGAAATTCTTTCGCTCAGCCGAGCGCGCAAATGGCGGCGGAACTCGTTGATACCGCCAATATCTCCGGGTCCTTGAGCGCGCGGACCTTATGAAGGAACTGATCGAGCGTCAGATCGGCGACGCGCCCGTTCTTGAGGCTGCCGAGCGAGGCGAGCCGGCGAAGCTGCGTCAGCGACAGCCGGTCGACCATGCGATCGGCCATGCATGCCGCCATCGGTTCGGAAAGCCCCGCTTCGGCGAGCCCGCTCCGCAGCCGCGTCTCGGGCGTCGCGCAGCCCGCGAGCGCGAGCGGCAGCAGCAGGAGCGGCCACGCCGCGCGCTTGCGTCGCACGCCTATCGCCCGTGATAGTCCGCGACGGCGCCCGACACCGCCTGCATCAGTGCCATCCGCGCCGGGACCGACGAGGTCGTCGTGCCGAGCAGCACGACGATCGCATAGCGGGTGCCGTCGGGCGCGGTCGCGATGCCGATGTCGTTATAGCCCGCGGTCATGCCCTTGTAATCCTGGCCGGTGCCGGTCTTGTGCATGAACTCCCAGCCCGCGGGTAGCCCCGCCTTGAGCCGCTTCGGGCCGCTGCGCGTGCGGCTCATCACCCCGAGCACATATTTGGTCGATTCGGGCGAGAGCAACTCCCCGCGCGCGAGACGCGTCAGCGCGCGCGCGATCGCCGACGGGCTCGCGCCGTCGGGCGGGTCGGCGAGATAGGAGTCCATCGCCTTTTGCCGCACCCAGTCCGGCAGCTCGGCGCGCGCCTTTTGAAAGGCATAGCCCGACGAATAGGCCTGCTGCCATTTGAGTCCCGCGGTGCCGCTTTGCAGCAGGCGCTCGCCGGGTCCGAAGCGGATCGCGCCCAGATCCTTGCGCGCGATGAAGCCGTTCACCGCCTTGGGGCCGCCGACGGTGCGCAGCAGGCTATCGTTCGCGGTATTGTCGCTGTGCGTGATCGCGGTTTCGATGAGGTCGCGGATCGTCATCGTCACCGACCCTTCGCTGCGCACCCGTGCCGCGAGCGGCTGGTGGAACAGGGTCAGGTCTTCGGGACCGATCCGCACCTTCTGGTCAAAGCTCAATTCGCCGCGGTCGATCGCGTCGAGCACGGTCAGCGTCACCCACAGCTTCGATACGCTCTGCTGCGGGAAGAGGTCGTCGCCGCGCTCCGCAAACGCCCAGTCGCCGTCGATGCGCTGGACCGCAATTCCGGTCTTGCCGGGAAAGCTCTGCCACAGGCTGTGGATGCGCGCCTCGAGGCCCGCCGGGGGACGCTGGAAGCCCGGATCGACCACGCCCGCAGGCGCCGGCGGCGGCGCCGTGCGCACCGGGGTTCCGACCGGCACCGCAGCCGCCCCGTTTGCAGCACGCGGCGCGGGGGTCGCCGCCCGCGGCGCCGGGATCACGCTGCTTCCGACACATCCCGCCAGCACCACCGCGCTCGACACGACCGCGAGCAGGCGCCTGCCCGAAAATTCAACCTTCATTGCAACCCCGAATGCGAACCAAAACTCTCCCCGGCCCTGGCGGCCGGGGATCATCGTTCTGCAGCGCCGCCACTCCGGCCAGCCATTTGCGACGAACGATTCTTCGCGCACGATAAGCGGGGGAACCCCGGGCGCGTCAAGGGGCGGGCTTCGCGCGCACCATAGCGGGGTAGAGGCGCTTGAGCGCCGCAAGCTTCGGCGCGTCCCACCGGACGATATAGGCGTTCGAGGGGTGCCGCCGCATGAAATCCTGATGATAGGCCTCGGCCGGATAGAAGGCCTTATAAGGCTCGACGCGCGCGACGATCGGCTTCGCAAAATAACCGCCCTTGCCGATCTGCGCGAGATAGGCGGCCGCAACCTTGCGTTGCGCGGCGTCGAGCGGGACGATCGCAGCGCGATATTGGGGGCCGCTGTCGGGCCCCTGCCGGTTCTTGAGCGTCGAGTCTGCGACGACCGAGAACAGGATGCGCAGCAGGTCGCCATAGCTGATGACGCGCGGGTCATAGGTGATGCGCACCGATTCGGCGTGGCCGGTCGTGCCGGTCGAGGTGCGATCGTAGCTGGCGTTCGCCTTGCTGCCGCCATGATAGCCCGATTCGACCGCGATCACGCCCTTGACGTTCGAAAAGACGCCCTCGACGCCCCAGAAACAGCCGCCCGCGAAAATCGCGGTCGCGCGGCTCGCCTTGACGGCCGGATCGAATGTGGCGGCGGGCAGCCTGACGACGCTCTCCGCCTGGGCGGGCGTGCAGCCCGCGAGGGCCACCGCTGCCACCAGCGCGGCGAGCCCGGCGCGCCCGATCACAGCGGCAGCGCGATGTCGTGCGTCTTGAGCACCACGAGCAGGGTGCCGATCGCGAAGCCGGCGAGCATGGTCGGAAGCCAATCGGAGCGAAGCAGGGCGAGCATGGCGGTCTCTTTCGGTCATGGTCTGATATTCGGGGACGATGCCGTCCCGGTTACACCCAACCGGTGGCGCGCCCCGGCCGCCGTTGCAGTGATGCGGGTCACTTTTAGCCGCGCCGGCTGACTTTGCGCTGAACCGGCCGGTTGTCTGGCATTCATTAGCATCGACCGCGCGGAGGCCCCCGATACAGGGGGGGTAGCGTTGGGGCGGGAAGCGGACGTTGCGGTCGTCGGTTATCGCGGGCCGGGTCCGCGCCATCGTTTCAAAGTTCAGCAAAGTTCAGCCTTGTGCAGCCGCCGATCGGGCGCGGTTGCCGAACATACTGCGCCGGTTCCCGCCCGCATCCGCAAGCCGGGCCGTGATCGCTTTTATCCACCTATCGAAAGAGCCGAGACGAAGGCTGGCACAGCCGAATGATGTAGGACAGCGTTTTTTTTGCGGCGGATGTCCGCATTGGGGTGGGGAGCAGACGTTTCAAATCCTCCCCGCTTGCGGGGAGGTGGCAGCGCGAAGCGCTGACGGAGGGGGGTAGCGTCCTTCGGCGGCGCGTCAGGCCGACAGCCCCCTCCACCACCGCCTTCGGCGGCGGTCCCCCTCCCCGCAAGCGGGGAGGATTTCGATGTCCGCCTTCGGTCGATTCCGCACCCCGCCGTCCCGGCTTATCTCTCAGCTCAGCGCCGCGCAGGCCTGCTGGATGCGCACGCACGCTTCCTTGAGCACCGCTTCCGACGTCGCATAGGAGACGCGGAACGCCGGCGACAGGCCGAAGGCCCCGCCGTGAACCGCCGCGACGCGCGCCGAATCGAGGAAATAGTCGATCAGCGCTTCGTCGCTGTCGATCACATGACCGGCCGGGGTGCGCTTGCCGATGCAGCCGCTCGCGTCGGGATAGACATAAAAGGCGCCGTCGGGGACGGGGCAGCTCAGCCCCGGCGCGTCGTTGAGCATCGCGACGACCATGTCGCGGCGCTTCCTGAAGGCGGCGTTGCGCTCTTCGAGGAACTGCTGCGGTCCGCCGAGCGCCGCCGCCGCCGCCGCCTGCGCCACCGAGCAGGGGTTCGACGTCGATTGCGATTGCAGCTTGCCGATCGCCTTGATCAGCCACGCGGGGCCGCCGGCAAAACCGATGCGCCAGCCGGTCATCGCATAGGCCTTCGAACAGCCGTTCACCGTCAGGATGCGATCGACCAGGTCGGGGCAGCGCTGCGCGAGCGTGGTGAAGGCGAAATCGGCGTACCAGACATGCTCGTACATATCGTCGGTCATCACCATCACATGGCTGTGCCGGCGGATGACCTCGCCGAGCGCGTCCATCTCCGCCGGCGAATAAGCCGCGCCCGACGGATTCGACGGCGAGTTGAAGATGACCCAGCGCGTCTTCGGCGTGATCGCCTTGTCGAGCTGTTCGGGGGTGATCTTGTAGAGCTGCGCCGCCGACGCCTCGATCACCACGGGCGTGCCGCCGGCGAAATGGACGATGTCGGGATAGCTCACCCAATAGGGCGCCGGAATGATCACCTCGTCGCCCGGATCGACCGTCGCGACGAGCGCATTGAACAGCGTGTGCTTGCCGCCGACATTCACCGTGATCTGGTCGAGCCCATAGTCGAGCCCGTTGTCGCGGCGGAACTTGCCGCGGATCGCTTCCTTGAGCGCCATCGTGCCGTCGACGAGCGTATATTTGGTCTGCCCGGCGCGGATCGCCTCGATCGCCGCCTCCTTGACGAAATCGGGCGTGTCGAAGTCGGGCTCGCCCGCCGACAGGCCGATCACGTCGACCCCGTCGGCTTTCAGCGCCGACACGCGCGCGGTCATCGCGAGCGTCGCGGAGGGCTGGATGCGGTTGAGGGCAGCGGACGTGTGCGGCTTGAGCGTCATGGAAGAGGCTTTCCGTGGCAGCGGGTTCGACAGAAAATTGCGCGCGGCAGCGCCTATCGCCTCCGCCCGCAAATCGCAAGGCGGGCGGCGGAAAATTTACCTATGCAGCGGCGAGGTCAGCCTATCGCGTCCGCCGCGCCGCCGGCAAGCCGCGCCGGCACCAGGCCGCGCAGCGAATTGCCGATGAAGAAGCCGTCCGCAAGGTCGGCGACGCGCAGGTGCGATTCGACGGCCCTCCCCTTTTCGATCAGTTCGGCGCGCAGCACGCCGGGGAGCAGCCCGAGCGCGAGCGGCGGGGTCAGCAGCAGCCCCTCGCGCTCGACGAAGATATTGCTCCAGCTTCCTTCGGTGACAAAGCCCGGTTCGTCGACGAAGACGACTTCGGGCGTGCCCCGCTCTTCGCGCGCGGCGTCATAGACGGCGCGCAGGCTCGTCTTGTGGGTCAGGCGGAAATCATCCGCCGCCATCGGTGCCGGGCACACCGCGACCGGCACCGGCAGTTCGGCGAGGCGCGGCAGCGGCGACACTTCGACCGCGAGCGCGCCCGAGGGTGCGAGCCGCATCCGCACCCGCGCCGCGTGGCGCAGGCGGAAGGTCGCCGATTGCAGGCTGTTGCGCGCGCCGTGCCGGTCGAAGGCGAAGCCGAGCGCGGCGGCGCTCGCCTTCATCCGCGCCAGATGCCCTTCCAGTCGCTGAATGCCCTCGACCGGATCGAACTGCATCGTTTCGATGAGGTCGAAGCTTTCCCCCGCTGCGCCCACAAATTCCCCCTTGGCCAGACATTCGCGCCACTCTTCGCTCGCACGGCTGTCGGCGACGATTCCCGAACCCAGACCCAGCGTGGCGCAAGCCGGCGCATCGTGCAACCCGCTCGGTGGAAAGATCAATGTGCGGATCGCAACGTTGAACGCCGCCTCGCCGTCCGGCGCGATGAAGCCGATCGACCCGGTGTAGAGCCCGCGCGCATCCGTCTCGAGCGCGTCGATGATTTCCATCGCGCGCACCTTGGGCGCGCCGGTGATCGACCCGCAGGGAAAGGCGGCGCGCAGCACGTCGGTGGCTCCCGCCCCATCGGGCAGCGTCGCGACGACGTCGGAAACGAGCTGATGGATCGTCGGAAAGCTCTCGACCCGGAACAGGTCGGGCACCGCGACCGACCCCGCCACCGCGACCCGCGACAGGTCGTTGCGGATCAGATCGACGATCATCAGATTTTCGGCGCGCTGCTTGGGGTCCCTCGCGAGCGCGGCGGCGGCGGCGGCGTCGGCGTCGCGGTCGGCGAGCCGCGCCGCGGTTCCCTTCATCGGGCGCGCGACCACCCGCCCGCCGCGCAGCGCGAAGAAAAGTTCGGGCGACAGCGAAGCGATCGCCTGCGTCCCCGTCCAGACGAAGCCGCCATAGCCCGCGCGCGCGGTGCGCCGCAGCCGCGCATAGACGGCGAGCGGGTTGCCGGCAAAGGGGACGCCGGCGCGAAAGGTCAGGTTCGCCTGATAGATGTCGCCCGCCGCGATCAGGTCGAGCACCGCCGCGACCGCCGCTTCATAATCGGCGCGCGCGACGCGCGGTTCGACCTCGCCGATCCAGGCGCCCGCCGGGTCGGGCAGCCAGTCCGCGACCGCTTCGGCGTCGATCCGCTCGACCTGTTCGAACAAGCCGAACCAGCCGAGCGGTCCGTCCGCCCGCGATGCGCCACGGTCGGCGCCGCGCCATGCGGAGGAAAGCCCCTTTCCGGCTTCGTAGGAGAGGTAACCCGCGACATACAGACCCCGCGCCCGCGCCGCATCAAGTGCCTCCAGCAAGGCGGGCACGTCGGCGGGGGATTTGGCCGTCAGCGTGTCGACGGGGCCGCGAAACAGCCGCGCCGCCGCGGCCCCCTCGCACCGCGCATCGTCGAGCAGGACGAAGGGCTGAGCCTTTGCATCGACCGCCAACTTGCTGTCCCCCAATATCACGGGGTCCTTCTCCCGCGGCGGCTCGTCCGAATCCCGTCCCTATTGCTCGCGGCGGACGCGAATCGAGGGGCGGCCTTCGAGGCTGAGGAAATAGGTGCCCAGCGCCGCGGACTTGATCTCGATCTTCTGACCCGGACGCGGCCGCAGCGGCATGATGTCGTTGTCGGTCTGAACCCACACCGATCCGTCGGCCATCTCGATCCGGTAGCGACCATAGCCGGCATCGGACGCCGACACGACGGTCGTCTCGATATGATCGATCTTGTCGGCATCGCCGCCGCCGAACAGGCCGAGGTCGGGCAGCGAAAAGCCGAACAGTCCGCGCCGCGTCTTTTTCACCGTTTCCTTGTCGGCAAAGCTGATCTCGCGCGCCTCGTCGGCGCTCGACAGGGCGCCGACGGTGCGATCGAAGCAGGCGAGCCGCTCGGTCGGATCGGCGATATCGCGGCAGGCGTAAAGCGCTTCGATCTCAGCCGGACGCGGCGGCGGCTCCTTGTCCTTCGCGGTGGCAGGAACGGCCATCACCGCGACGATGGCGGCGAACGGCGCAGCAAGACGCGGTAACGGATGCGGCATGGCGACCCCCTGACGGCAATGACGGCCTTCTGCCTAGCCGCCGCCCGGCCGCGCTGCAAGCGCCGCCCCTGCCTTTGCGGTACGGATTGCGGCGCGCGGTTCCGGTGCCTAGGGTTGGCGCAAGCCCCTGCCGCCGCAGGCGAAGGCATGAAGGAAGCGCCCGTGAACAGCCCCTTTTCCTGGTCGACCAACTATCGCCATCCGGCCGAATGGGATCAGATCTTCGCGCCGCTGTCGCTTCCCGACATGCTGGCGGCGAGCGTCGCGAGAAAGGGCGATGCGCCGATGCTCGACTTCATGGGCCGTCATTTCTCCTACGCCGAGGTCGCCGGCGGCGCGGAGCGCGTCGCGCGCGGGCTCCAGAGCCTCGGCATCGGCAAGGGAAGCCGCGTCGGGCTGTTCCTTCCCAACGTTCCGCATTATGTCGCGGCCTATTATGGCGCGCTCGCCGCGGGCGCCACCGTGGTCAATTTCTCGCCGCTCTACACTGTCGCCGAGCTCGAAGCGCAGGTCGAGGATTCGGGAACCGAAATCCTGTTCACGATGAGCGCCTCTGCGCTGCTGCCGACCGCGCTGGAAGTGCTCGACGGGTCGAGCCTCGAGCGGCTGGTCGTCGGATCGGTCGCGGGCGCCCTGCCCGCCGCCAAGTCGGTGCTCTATCGCCTGTTCCGGCGCCGCGAGGTCACGGCGCTGCCCGACGATCCGCGCGTGATCCGCTTCTCGGCGCTCACCGACAATGACGGCGCGCCGATACCCGTCGCAATCGACCCGGAACAGGATGTCGCGCTGATCCAATATACGGGCGGCACGACGGGCACGCCCAAGGGGGCGATGCTGACGCACCAGAATCTGACGGCGAATGCGCGGCAGGTGAACATCATCGACCCCGACCATGACGCCCCCGACCGCATCCTCGGCGTGTTGCCCTTCTTCCACGTCTTCGCCAACACCTGCGTGCTCAACCGCACGATCCTGAACGGCGGGACGATCGCGATGCTGCCGCGCTTCGATGCGAAACAGGCGCTGCAGACGATCACGCGGACCAGGGCGACGGCGCTTCCTGGCGTGCCGACCATGTATCAGGCGCTGCTCGACCATCCCGATCTTGCGAGCACCGATTTTTCCAGCCTGCGCGTCTGCATCTCGGGCGGCGCGCCGATGCCCGCCGAGCTGCGCGAGAAATTCGTCGCGGCAACCGGCGCCTCGCTCGTCGAGGGCTATGGCCTTACCGAAAGCGCGGGGGTCGTCGCGACCAACCCCTATGACGGCCCGGTCAAGGCGGGGACGATCGGCCAGCCGATCCCCGCGACGCACATCCGGCTGCTCGACAAGGAAGACCCGTCGAAGGACGCGCCCGCCGGCGAGCCCGGCGAACTCGCGGTCAAGGGGCCGCAGGTGATGCGCGGCTATTGGAACCGGCCCGAGGCCGATAAGGACAGCTTCACCGCCGACGGCTGGCTGCGCACCGGCGACGTCGCGACGATCGACGGCGACGGCTATATCGCGATCGTCGACCGGCTTAAGGATATGATCGCGGTCGGCGGCTTCAAAGTCTATCCGAGCGTGATCGAGGCGCGGCTGCACCAGCATCCCGCGGTCAAGGAAGCGATCGTTCTCGGCGTCCCCGATGCCTATCATGGCGAAATGCCGAAGGCCTTCGTGACGCTCGAGGACGGGTTCGAGGTTTCGGGCGAGGCGCTTGCCGCATGGCTCAACCCCCAGCTCGGCAAGCATGAGCGCGTCGTCGGGGTCGAAGTGCGAGGGGCGCTGCCCAAGACAATGATCGGCAAGCTCGACCGCAAGGCGCTGCGGGCCGAAGCGAGCGGCTGAGGCCTTTTGCCCATTCGATGGCAGCTGCAATGTTATGTTGTAACCTCTGTCATGTTATGCCATATCGCTGCCCGTCCCACCGGCCACGGAGAATCGGGTGACCCACGTCGCCAGCCAGACCCCTGCCCTGACGCGCCTTGGCGCGATTGTGCGGGCTGCGCGCGATTCGCGGCCGCTCACCGCCTTGTCGGGCGACCAGCTCGCGATGGGCCTGTCGGGCCTGTGCCTCGTCCACTGCCTCGCGACGACGATTATCTTCGCCTCGATCGCATCGGTCGGCGGCGTGCTGCACAACCCGCTGTTTCACGAGATCGGGCTGATCATCGCGATCGGCTTCGCGCTGGTGACCCTGCTCGCGGGGGTGCTCAGCCACGGCTATATGATGCCTTTCGCGGTCGGCAGCTTCGGGCTCGGCATCATGGCGGGGGCGCTCGCCAGGCCGCACGACGGCAGCGAGGTGCTGGCGACGATGATCGGCGTCGCCGTCGTGGCGCTCGGCCACGATCTTAACAGACGCGCAACGCACTGATCCGCAATCGCCACAGCTTGCGAGGCCCTGCCGGAAGGCTTACATTGTCCGGGCACGGGGCATTTCTCCCCCCGCGCGCAGAGGATCGGCCATGGGCAAGCATGAGCATAAGCATATCGAAGCCAGCGGCGCCTCGCTCGCGAAAGCGGCGCGCGACACGCTGGAGAAGGGCGGCGAAGCCTGGACCGATATGCGCGCCGCCATCTTCGACGCGGTCGCCCAAATCGGCAAGCCCGCGAGCGCCTATGAAATCGCCGACATCGTTTCGCAAAATCGCGGAAAGCGCGTCGCGCCGAACAGCGTTTACCGGATCCTCGACCTGTTCGTCGCGAACAATCTGGTGCGCCGGGTCGAGAGCGCGAATGCCTTCGTCGCGAACAGCCACCCGGGCTGCCTGCACGACTGCATCTTCCTGATCTGCGACAGCTGCGGCGCCGCGGTGCATGTCGACGACGACAAGATAGCAGGCGGCGTCCGCGCCGCGGCCGAGGCGACGGGCTTTTCAGCCGAACGTCCGGTGATCGAAGTGCGCGGCAAATGCGCCGAGTGTCAGTGAGGCGATGATGCGCGCCGCGTCCGACGGCACGCGGCTCCAGCAATGGTTCGAGGCGCAGCGGCTTCGCGCACCCGCGCCCGCACGCGCCTGGTATGCGGCGCTGGCCTTTGGAATCGCGGTGCTGCTTTTCGGCATCAAACTCGCGCAGATCTTCCCGGCGACGGGCGCGGGGTTCGCCGACGGCTATGGCTCGCCGGTGCTCGCCTTCGAATTCGCGCGCGGCCAAGCCGACCTGCTCGCCGTCTTCGGCCGCGAAAGCGACCCGCTGCAGGTCGCGCGGCTCGCCGCGATGCGCGCGGGGAATGAGGGCGACTGTCTCTTCCTGCTCTTCTACGCCGGCTTTCTGGCGTGCGGCATCTATGCCCTGTGGCGCGAGCTGCGGTCGCGCGTGCTGTTCGCGGCCATTGCGCTGCCCTTGGCGGCCGCGCTGTGCGACGCCTGGGAAAATGCGCTGCTCTTCGAGATTCAATCGGCCTTCACCCTCGGCGACTATTCGCCTTCGATGGCGAGCCTGCCGGGGCCGGCCGGCGCGAAGTTCGTGCTGCTCGGCCTCGCCAATCTGGTCATCGCCTATGGCATGACCGAGCTTGGCCCCCGCTGGCAGCTTCCCGCTTCGCTCGTCATGGCGCCGACGATCACGATTCCGATGGCGCTGGTTTCGCCGCCGGCGTTCGGCTGGACGCTGCCCGCAGCGGTCGGCGCCGGCTGGATCGGCCTGTTCGCGCTCGCCGCGATCGGCAGCTGGCGCGCACTCGCGCACGGACGTCCGCTCGCCGATTTCGAACCGGCACCGCCGCCACGGCGCACTGCCCCGCCCCGCGAGCTTGCCCCGATCACGTCCGCCAGCCGTTTCGGCCGCAAGCGTTTAAGACATGATCATCTTTGACTGAAACGCCTGTGAACATTCGTGTGTCCCCGCGAAGGCGGGGATCCATCTCCGACCGGTGCAAGATTGGGCCGTCGGGAGATGGGCTCCCGCCTTCGCGGGAGCACACGGTTTATACCCCCCTTTTCGTGGCCGGACGCCGGGTCTAGGGAAACCCGCGAATCCGAACAACGGACGAAGGACTGCCTGCATGAATAGCGTCATCATCCGCGAAGACGATCTGGTCGAGACGATCGCCGACGCACTCCAGTATATCAGCTATTTCCACCCGATGGACTATATCCGCGCGCTCGGGGCTGCTTACGAGCGCGAAGTGTCGCCCGCCGCGAAGGACGCGATGGCGCAGATATTGTCGAACAGCCGCCTATGCGCCGAGGGTCATCGCCCGATCTGCCAGGATACCGGCATCGTCACCGTCTTCATCAAATGGGGCATGGACTGCCGCCTCGACTCCCCGCGCAGCCTGCAACAGGTCGTCGACGAGGGCGTGCGCCGCGCCTATCTCCACCCCGACAACAAGCTGCGCGCCTCGATCCTCGCCGATCCGGCCTTCAGCCGCGTCAACACAAAGGACAACACCCCGTCGGTGCTCAACGTCGAGATGGTGCCCGGCGACAAGGTGCATATCGACGTCGCGGCGAAAGGCGGCGGCAGCGAGAACAAGTCGAAGTTCAAGATGCTGAACCCGAGCGACAGCATCGTCGACTGGGTGCTCGACATGGTGCCGCAGATGGGCGCCGGCTGGTGTCCGCCGGGAATGCTCGGCATCGGCATCGGCGGCACCGCCGAAAAGGCGATGCTGCTCGCCAAGCAATCGCTGATGGACCCGATCGACATGACCGAGTTGCTCGCGCGCGGCCCCGCCTCGCCGCTCGAGGAGCTGCGCATCGAGCTGTATGAAAAGGTCAATGCGCTCGGCATCGGCGCGCAGGGGCTCGGCGGCCTTTCGACCGTGCTCGACGTCAAGATCAGGGACTGGCCGACCCACGCCGCGTCGAAGCCCGTCGCGATGATCCCCAATTGCGCCGCGACGCGCCACGCCCATGTCACGCTCGACGGCAGCGGCCCTGCCTTCCTCGAACCGCCGGTGCTCGCCGACTATCCTGAGATCGAATGGGCGCCCGACAGCGCTGCGAAGCGCGTCGACCTCGACACGCTGACGCCCGAGGTGGTCGCGAACTGGAAGCAGGGCGACCGCCTGCTCCTCAATGGCAAGATGCTCACCGGCCGCGATGCCGCGCACAAGCGCATCGCCGACATGCTGGCAAAGGGCGAGGAGCTGCCCGTCGAATTCAGGGGCCGCGTCATCTATTATGTCGGCCCGGTCGATCCGGTGGGCGAGGAAATCGTCGGGCCGGCGGGTCCGACGACCGCGACGCGCATGGACAAGTTCATGGATATGATGCTCGAACAGGGCCTGCTCGCCTGCGTCGGCAAGGCCGAACGCGGCCCCGCCGCGACCCAGGCGATCGCGAAGCACAAGAGCGCCTATCTGATGGCCGTCGGCGGCGCCGCCTATCTGGTCGCGCGCGCGATCAAGGGCAGCAAGGTCGTCGGTTTTGCCGACCTCGGCATGGAGGCGATCTACGAATTCGAGGTCAAGGACTTCCCCGTCACCGTCGCGGTCGACAGCGAAGGCCAGAATGTCCACGTCAACGCGCCGCTGGTGTGGCAGAAGCGGATCAGGGACGAGGGGTTATTGGAGGGAGCGTAAGGCCATGTCCGACCTCAACGGCGTCGCGCACGTCATCCTGACCGCGGGCGATTTCGAACGTTCGACCGCTTTCTGGCGCGACGTCATCCGCTATCTCGAGCTCAAGCTGGTGCTCGACAATGACGCGATGCTCTATGGCGTCGGCGGGCGCACCGCGATCGGCATCCGCACCGGCAGCCCCGGAAATGCCGGCAAGCGCTTCGACCAGGGCGCACCGGGGCTGCACCATGCCTGCTTCCGGATGCGCGACCGCGACGCGGTCGACCGCCTCTATGCCTTCCTGAAGGACCGCAGCGACATCGTCTTCGTCCATGGGCCACAGGAAGAGCCGTGGGCGCCCGGCTATTATTCGATCCTGTTCGAGGACCCCGACGGCATCCGCATCGAATTCAACCACGTCCCCGGCGCCGGCCTGCTTGCCGAAGGGCAACGGATCGGCGGCGCCGAAGTGTTCGATTAGAGCAAATTGCAGGAAATCTGAATCGACCCGTCTCCCCGAGCGAAGACGAGGGGCTCTGCCGAGCGAAGTCGAGGCTGCGACGCTGCGGTTCTCGCTCCGCTCGAACGAGCCCCTCGTCTTCGCTCGGGGAGACGGTGCAGATTTCCGGCACGATGCTCTAGAAGCCGTAGACCAGTGTGAAGCGCGTCAGCGTGTCGAGCTTTTCGACGCCCGGCGCCGGATGCGTGTCATAGGCGGCCGAATAGGCGATGCGCGCGGTCAGCGCGCCCGACAGTTTTGCATTGAGCGCGGTCAGCGAACTGGTCGAGGTCGTCGTTTCGCCGACGATCGTCGAGGCGGTCGAGGTAAGCTTCAGCGCCGGCGACAATTGCCATCCGAAATCGACCCCGGCGAGGCCCGTGATTTCGCTGTCGTCGGGCTCGTCGATGAAGTCGGTCTGGCGCCACGCCGGCCCCGCCTTCAGGTTGAGCGTCATCGCCTTGCCGTCGATCACCTTGTAGCCGAGGCCGCCCGACACGTTCCAGCGCGCGTCGAAGCCCTGCATATGGTCGCGTTCCCAGCGGCCGAGACCAAAGACGAAGGTGCGGTCGTTGAGCCGGTATTGCGGTTCATATTCGGCTATGAACTTCTCGACCGTCGTCTTGCCATTGGTGCGCTGATAATCGGCCTGCGCCATCACGCGATTGTTCCAGTCGAGCCCCTTGCGCGTCAGCGCGACGCCAAGGCTGAGGCCCTTCGAATCGGTGTTGCCGCTGCTCAGCGAGGCGCCGATCTGTCCCTCGCCCTTCCAGTTTTCCCAGATCTTCGCGTTCGCAAGCCGCTCGCGTTCGGCAGCGGCGGCGGCCTCCTTTTCCTGCGTGCGTTTCGCGCGATAATCGGCGAGCATCGCGTCGATCTCCGCCGCCTTGTCGGGCCGCGCTTTCTTTGCAAGTTTGCCGACCGCTTCGACGTCGCCGTCCTTCTTGCTCGCCATCGCCGCGGCGAGCATGTCGCCGACCGGATCGGGATCGGCCGCGAGGTCGCCCTGACGCCGCGCCTCGAAGGCGGCGAGGATCGCGTCGATGTCGTCGATCGAGCGCGGATTGGTCGCTTTGGCGAGCGACACCACGGTGTCGACCTCGCTCTTCTTGCCGCCATCGAGCGCGGCCTCGATCATCGCGCGCACGGCGTCGGGCAGCGGCTTGGGTGCGGTTTCGAGCACCAGGCCCGTCACCGCTGGCGGGATGAGCAGCGGCGACACCGTCGGGTCAGCCATCTGTGCGCGCACTGGCGAGGCGCCCGAAGCGAGCAGCAGGGCAAATGCCGACAGCGGTGCAAATTTCTTCATCGAACGGGTCCTTCGCCGGGGAGGAGGTGAGGATCTCTCGATCGGATCGAGGGGCTTCGCCTCCCCCCGGCCCGCTCATAAGCGCAAAGCGACTGGCATTTCCACCCCTATACCAAGATGCAATGATCGCAACCTATGAGGATTTCCAGTCCCGTTTGCTGGCGAGGAGCAGCGGAAGCGGCGATGTGGTTCATCGTCGCGACGCTGCGACGACGTCCAGCGGACGGGACTGGCAACCCTGCGGGCGGTCTTCTGGCGCCCCCCGGACAGCGTCACGCCCTCGGCACGATGCACCGCATCGCCCCTTCGGGCGCTCCTCGCCGGGAACCGCCAGAAGACCGTCCTCATAGGTTGCGATCATTGCATCTTGGTATTACCCCCCATGTGCAATCCTATGCTGATCGCATTTTTCGCCATCTTTTGCGCCGGAGTCGGTAATTTCGCGATGCACCGTGCTTTTATGGAGAGCGACGATCCGCTGGTGCAACAGATGGTGAAGCCGCTCGCCGACAAGGTCGGGCCGCACGTCACCTATGTCTTCGAATTCCTGCTGCTCGTCGGCGCGATGGGAATCGCGACGCGGAACTGGTTCACCGCCCTGATGCTCTATGGCCTCTATACCATCTTCAACGCGATGGCGTTCAGCTGGGTGATGCATCGCGGCGATTGATGCCGCACGGCATTGCTCAGAAAGGGCTTTTCGGCGCGGTTCCGGGGCGGGTGAAGAGCTTGCCGCCTTCGGCCCACAGCACGAGCGCCAGGCCGACCGCCGCGCAGAGCATGAAGGCATAGGCGAGCGGCAGGGTCGTGCCGTCATATTGCTGGCCGATCGCAGCACCGACGACCGCGGCGAGCAGCGTCTTGGCAAAGCTCTGATAGGAGGATGCGACGCCCGCCATATGACCGAAATCCTCCATCGCGATCGAACCGAAATTGCTGCCGATGAAGCCGATCAGGCCGACGTTGACCATCATCAGCACCGTGAACATCACCAGCGTCTCGGCGCCGCTCAATGCCGCGACGATCTGCATCGCCGCGGTCGCCATGAAGGCGAAGACCGCCGTCTGCGACACGCGGCGCGCGCCGAAGCGCTCGACGATGCGCGCGTTCGAGAAATTGGCGATCGCGATGCCGATCGCGACGCAGGCGAAGATCAGCGGGAACAATGTGCGCGCGTCGAACACTTCGGCGATGATCTGTTCGCTGCTGTTGAGATAGCCGAACAGCGCCCCCTGCATCAGCCCCGAAGCGATCATATAGCCCGCGGCGCGGCGGTGCCGCGTGACCGTCACCCAGCCCGCGACCATCGTGCGCCAGTCGAGCTTGCGCACGTCGTGCGGCTCGAGCGTTTCGGGGAGGCGGCGAAGCCAGAGGAGCATCAGCAGCGCCATCGCGGCGAAGAGGAAGAAGATGGCACGCCACCCCGCGATCGCGGCGACGCCGGCGCCGATCGACGGCGCGATGATCGGCACGATCATGAAGACGAGGAAGATCAGCGACATGCGCTTCGCCATCGCATCGCCGACGAACAGGTCGCGGATCACCGCAACGACGATCACGCCGAGTGCGGCGCTGGTGAGGCCGTGGCCGAAGCGCAGCGCGAGCAGCATCGGATAGCTCGTCGCGAGCCCGCAGCCGATCGCGAACAAGGTATAGGCGACGAGCGCGGGAACGAGGACGCCCTTGCGCCCGAAACGGTCGGCGAGCGGCCCGTAGACGAGCGAGCCGAAGCCGACGCCGAGCAGATAGACCGAGATCACATATTGCCGGTCGTTGGGCACGGTTACGCCAAGCGCCTGGCCGATCGCCGGCAGGGTGGGCAGCATCGAGTCGATGGCGAGCGCGTTGAGCGCCATCACCATCGCCATCATCAGCACCATCTCGCGGTCGCCGGGAAGCCGGGCCGTCGGGGCGGACGAGGGACGAGTCGAATTGTGCATTGCGGCAACGCTATGAACAGGATCGGCTCTTTTGGCCAGAGCCGACCGGCGCTTCATAGCTATTCGCCTACGGTCGGTGGGGTTTACGCCGACTATGCGACGCCGTGATACCACCAGACGCCGTCGCGATCCTCCCTGGTCACGCGCCCCTCGACCTCGAGCCGCTTCAGATGCGCGAGCGCCTCGCCGGTCGCGAGCCCCTGATTATGCTCGCCGATCGGGCGGTTGAAGAGCAGCGGGAAGGTGTCGACCGCGCGCATCGGCGCCTCGGCCGCCGCCTCGGCGAGCTTGTAGAGGCGCATGCGATGCTCGTCGCGCAGCGCGGTCAGGCGGACGTGCAGCCCCTTGAACGGCTCGCCGTGCGCGGGGCAGGTGAGCACGTCGGCGGGGACGGTCGCGAGCAGCTTGTCGATCGACGCGAGCCATTCGCCCAGGGGATCGGCGTCGGGTTCGGTGATGTTCACCGACACGTTCGAGCTGATCCGCGGCAGCACCTGATCGCCCGAAACGAGCACGCCCTCGCGCTCGTTCCACAGGCACGCATGTTCGGGGCTGTGGCCCGATCCGGTGACGACGCGCCATTTGTGCGCGCCCATGTCGAGCGAATCGCCGTCCTTGATCCGCACATAGCTGCGCGGCAGCGGAAAGATCATCGCGGCGAAGCGGCCCCAGCCCTCGCCGCGCTGGCGTTCGATCGCCGCCTCGCTCCAGCCGGCGGCGCGCGACTGGACGAGCACCTCTTCGGGCACAGTGTCGCTCGTGTCGCCGACGATCGTGCGCGCGGTGAGCATTTCGCCGCGCGTCATCCACAGCTTGACCCCGCGTTTCTTCGCGATCCAGCCGGCGAGCCCGATATGGTCGGGGTGGAGGTGGGTGCCGATCACCCGCGTGATGCGCGCATCCGACAGCGCGCCGGCATAGAGCGCCTTCCACGCATCCGAACAGAGCGTCAGGCAGATGCCGGTATCGACGACCGCGATCCCGTCATCATCGTCGAGCAGCCAGCTGTTGATATGGCCAAGCGAGCCCGGCATCGGAATGCGCGCCCAGCTGATCCCGTTCGCAACGCGGATCGTCTCGCCCGCGCCGGGCGCGGCCTCACCCCACGGATAGGTGAGGCCCGCGTGGCTCGTCGCAGTGAAGCTGTCGTCCTGCGTCAGCGAGGCGTCGGGCGAGCCGGTGCCCGTCGGGATGCCGTCGTCGTCGCCGCGCCCCGCCATGCCGCGATCAATCCCGCTCTTCGTGGATTTCCTCGGCTTCGAGCGCTTCGGCGGCCGCGGCGCGTTCGGCGCGCAGCTCCTCGAGCAGCGCTTCGCGGTCGCCTTCGAGGCGGCTGTCCTCGGGCGCCTTGATCCCCGCCTTTTTCGCCGCCTTGGCGACGATCGCATCGAGTTCGCGCTGCGAGCAGAGGCCGAGCGTCACCGGATCCTTGGGGACGATATTCGCGCTGTTCCAGTGGCTGCGGTCGCGGATCGCGCCGATCGTGTTGCGCGTCGTGCCGATCAGCTTGCCGATCGCGCCGTCGGACACTTCGGGATGGTTCTTCAGGATCCAGGCGATGCCGTCGGGCTTGTCCTGGCGCTTGCTGACCGGCGTGTAGCGCGGCCCGCGGGTGCGGCGGATCGTGTCCTGCGCCTGCACGCTCATCTTGAGCTTGTAATTGGGGTCCTTCTGGCCCTTTTCGATCTCTTCGAGCGACAGCTCGTGCGCGCGGACCGGGTCGCGGCCGGTATATTTGGTCGCCGCGGTCTCGTCGGCGATCGCCTGCACCTCGAGGATGTGGATGCCGCAATAATCGGCGATCTGGGCGAAGGTGAGGCCGGTGTTGTCGACCAGCCAGGCGGCGGTCGCGTGCGGCATCAGCGGGGTCGGATTGGCATTGGCCATGACTAGTCTCCACGGGCGGAAATAATAAGGGCCGCCCCTCGCGGGGCGGCCGGACATTGGCGGCGGCTTTATACCGGTTTGGCCAAAGCGGCAAGCCCTGCGGATTCGACGGGTTCGGCGCCGACCCTATCGCAATCGCCGGAAAAAGTCGTCCGTGCTTACCCGCTCTTTGCCAGCGCATATTCCTGCGTGCCGCGCGTGATTACCGCGTCGCCGGGCAGGATGTCGGCGATCGGAATCGGCGGCAGCGCGGCGTTGGCGGCATAGAGCGGCGCGAAATCGGTGTTCACCGTCACGTCGAGCAACTGTTCGAGGCTGTCGATGACGAAATAATTCTGCTGGAAATCGTCGATCCGGTAATCGGTGCGCATCACGCGCGCCAAATCGAAGCCGATGCGGTTCGGGCTGTCCGAATCGAGCGCGAAGACGCTTTCGGCATAGGAAGAGACGATGCCCGCGCCATAGATGCGAAGGCCCCCGCCCTCACGGATCAGACCGAACTCGACCGTATACCAATAGAGCCGCGCGAGCTGCTTCAGCGCGTCATATTTCAGGCTGCGCAGCCCGCCCTCGCCATAGGCCACCATATAGTCGGCGAACACCGGATCGGCGAGCATCGGAACATGGCCGAAGACGTCGTGGAAGACGTCGGGTTCCTTCAGATAATCGAGCTGCTGCGGCGTGCGGATGAAATTGCCCGCGGGAAAGCGCCGGTTCGCGAGATGGTCGAAGAAGACGTCGTCGGGGACGAGCCCAGGCACCGCGACGACTTGCCAGCCGGTCGCGTCCGTCAGCCGCGCATTGAGCTCGCGATAATCGGGAATGCCCGGCTTTTCGAGCTTGAGCACGTCGATCCCGCGCAGGAACGCCTCCGACGCGCGGCCGGGCAGCATCGCCGACTGTCGCGCGAACAGCCGGTCCCACATCGCATGTTCGTCGGCGGTGAACGCCCCCCAATCCTGCGCAATCGTCCAGTCGGGCGCGGCGCCCGGCGGCGGGGTTTCGTGGACGTGGGTAAAGTCGCTCTCCATGGCGTCACTTCTATCACGAAATTGGTTTCAAGTGAAACTTTATTCTCCGATGGCCACCACCTGCGTCGCGAGCCGGTCGACCTCGGCGCGGTCGTGGCTGACATAGAGGATCGGCAGCGCGAGTTCGTCGCGGATGCGCTCGATCACCGCCATGATGCCGCCGCGCCGCGCCGCGTCAAGCGACGACAAGGGCTCGTCCATCAGCAATATCTCCGGCCCGCGCAGCAGCGCGCGGCCGATCGCGACGCGCTGCGCCTCGCCCCCCGACAGGCTGCGCGGCCAGCGGTCGAGCAGATGCGCGATACCCAGGAAGGCGGCGGCTTCGTCGAGGCTCATCCAGCGCTCGGCGGGCGCGGCGAGATCGTGGCCATAGAGCAGGTTGGCGCGCACGCGGCGATGCGGAAAGAGCCGCCCGTCCTGAAACACATAACCGATGCGCCGCGCTTCGGGCGGCAGGTCGATGCCGGCGCCGAACAGCGTCCGCTCGCCGATGCGGATATGCCCGCGGTCGGGGCGGAGCAGCCCCGCGACCATGTTGAGCAGGCTCGTCTTCCCCGCCCCCGACGGGCCGAACAGCGCGGTCAGGCCGGGACCGGCGGTAAAGGCCGCGGCGATCGTGCGATCGCCGAGCCGTTTCGCGACGTCGATCTCAATCGCCATGCCGGACCCTTCCGGCGTGAGTGCGGCGCACGAGCCATTCGGAAAGGATCAGCGCCGCGAGCGACAGCGCGACCGAAAAGAGCGCGAGCCGCGTCGCCATCGCCTCGGCCCCCGGCACCTGCAACGCCGAATAGATGGCGAGCGGCAGGGTGCGCGTCTCGCCCGGGATGTTCGAAACGAAGGTGATCGTCGCGCCGAACTCGCCGATCGAGCGCGCGAAGCCGAGCACCAGCGCCGCGAGCACGCCGGGCAGCGCGAGCGGCAGGCTGATCGTCCGGAAGGCGTGCCAGCGCCCGGCACCGAGCGTGCGCGCCGCGCCCTCGTAGCGCCGGTCGATCCCCTCGATCGACAGCCGCATCGCGCGCACCATCAGCGGCAGCGCCATGATCGCCGCAGCGAGCGCCGCGCCGGTCCAGCGGAACATCACGCTGACCCCGAACCAGCTTTCGAGCCAGCGGCCGGCGGGGCCGAGCGGACCGAAGGCGATGAGCAGGAGCCAGCCGGTGACGACCGGCGGCAGCACCAGCGGCAAATGGACGAGGCCATCGACCAGCAGCCGCCCGGGAAAGCGATAGCGCGCGAGAACCCACGCCAGCGCAAAGGCGATCGGCAGCGTCGCGAGCACCGCGACCCCGCCGACCTTCAGCGACAGGACGACGATCCCCCATTCTTCCGCCGACAGCATCAGGGCGCGATCATTTTCTGGCCGTCATTGCGAGCGCAGCGAAGCAATCCAGAGCGGTTTACGCACACTCTGGATTGCTTCGCTGCGCTCGCAATGACGGGGTCGGTTTGCATCCACATGCGTTCAGGGCGCCGAAAAGCCATAGCGCGCAAAGATTGCGCGGCCCGCCTTCGATACGAGGAAGGCGCGAAAAGCCGCCGCGTCGGGATGGCGCGAGGTTTTCAGCTGCGCTACCGGATAGCGGATCGGCGGATGGCTCGATGCCGGAAAGACGCCGACCACCCTCACCCGCTTCGATGCCTTCGCGTCGGTCGCATAGACGATGCCGAGCGGCGCCGCGCCGCGCTCGACGAGCGCCATCGCGGCGCGGACATTTTCAGCGGGCGCGAGCTTGCCCGCGACGCCGTTCCACACGCCGAGCGCGGTCAGCGCCGCCTTCGCATATTTGCCCGCGGGCACCGCGTCGGGATTCGCCACCGCGAGCCGTCCGCCGCCGAGCGCGTGCGCGAGCGGAAAGCCGCGCGCCGGGGCGAGCCTTAGCGTGCCCGACGCCGGGCCGATCAGCACCAGCCGGTTGCCGAGCAGCGTCGTGCGCGTGCCCGCCTCGATCCGCCCCGCCTTCTCGGCCGCATCCATCCACGGCTCGTCGGCCGACAGGAAGAGATCGGCGGGTGCGCCGGCGATGATCTGCCGCGCGAGCGCCGACGATCCGGCGAAGGAGAGGATCGGCCGCACATGCCCCTTCGCCGCCCAGGCGTCGGCGGCGGCGGTGAGCGATTCCTGAAGGCTCGCCGCCGCGAGGACGAGCGGGCCGCGCTCGGCGGCGTGCGCGGCGGGCGCGAGCAGGATGGCGGCGAGGAAGAGCATGAACCGGCGGCGAAGAAGGGCGGGCATGTCCCGGCTATAGCCGCCTCACCCCGCAGGCGAAAGCGGCGCCTTGAGCGCGATGCGGCCATAGCCCGGCTCGACGAGGCCCCGCGCGGCGAGTTCGCGCAGTGCCGCGCCGAGCGTCACGCGCGACACGCCGAGCAGGTCGGCGAGCTGCTGCTGCGTCGCGCGGACGCTTGCACCGTCGGATCCGTCGGCCGCCATCGCGCGCAGCAGCCGCAGCAGCCGTTCGGCGACCGGCAGCCGCCGCTCGGCGTCGATGATGTCGAGCGAGACGGCGAGCTGGCGGCCCAGGCTGCGCAACAGCAGCTCGGCCCAGCCGACATCCTCCTGCATCAGCCGGCGCAGCAGCGGCCGGTCGATGGCGACGAGCCGCGCCGGCCCGCTCGCCACCGCGTCGGCCTGTCGCGGGATGCCGGTGAAGAAGGCGAGCTCGCCGAACATGTCGCCGGGGCCGATGACCCCGAAAGCCGTGAAGCCGCCATCCTCCGCATAGCGCCCGACGAGCACATGTCCTTCCATCACCGCCCAGAAGGCATCGCCGGGGTCGCCCTGATGCTGGACGAACTGCCCGTCGGCGAAGCTGCGCGCGGGTGCCAGCCCGAGCAGGCGCGCGCGCTCGTCGGCGGACAGCCGCGTGCGCTCGGCAAGGGTCAACTGATAACTTCTTTGCATTCTTGTCCGCCCTCTTGTGACAGCTGCCGGCAAAAGACAAGTGGCGCGCATCGCAGCGGGAGATACGGGATGCATCTGACTTCGGCCCAATCGAGCCTGATTGTCGCGGGAATCTACCTGGTCTTTTGCCTGATCGAGATCCTGCGCACGCAATTTTTCGCCAAGCCCGAACAGTCGCGCCACGACGCGATCGTCGAGATCGTCAGCATGTTCGCGTTGTTGGCGGTGACCCAGCCCGCGATCCTTCTCGCGGTCGGTGCGCTGGGCCACGCCTTCTTCCCCGCCTGGGAAGGCGCGCTGGTCGATACCCCCTGGTATGCCGCGCTCGCGCTGTTCCTCGTCTGCGAGGATATGGCGCAATATTGGTGGCACCGCGCATCGCACAGCACGCCATGGCTCTACAACCTGCACCGCGCGCACCATAATGCGCGCTATATGAGCGTGCGGCTCGTCTATCGGAACAACATCATCTATTATGCGATGATGCCGAACCTCTGGACTGCCGGGGTGCTCGTCTATCTGGGGCTCGGCTGGTTCTACGCCTTTTACCTGATCGTGAAGATGGCGGTGATCATCGGCGCGCACAGTGATGTCGCGTGGGACGCGCCGCTCTATCGGATCAAGGCGCTCGCGCCGGTGATGTGGGTGGTCGAACGCACGATCAGCACCCCCGCGACGCACCATGCGCACCACGGCCGCCACGCGAGCGACCCCGCCGTGAACTACAAGGGCAATTACGGGAATCTGCTCTTCTTCTGGGACGTGCTGTTCGGAACCGCCAAGATCACGCGGCGCTTCCCCGAAAGCTACGGCGTCGAGGATCTGCCGCCCGCGACGCTGGGCCAGCAACTGCTGTGGCCGATCTTTCCCGAGAACAAGGATGTGAATGCGGTGATCCCCGGCGCCGCGCCGGTCGCGTCCGCATCACAGCGGGCGGCGGCCGAACCGGCGTAGCTTCGAGTATAAGGGCGTGTGTCCCCGCGGAGCCGAAGGCGGCGCGGGAGCACACAGCATTTCTTCTAGAACCGCGCGCGAAGGCCGGCAGCGACCGCGCGGCGTTCGACCGGGTAATAGATTGCCGAAGCGTCGGTCGCGGCGATCACCGCGCCGATGTCACCGATCGCCTTCTTGCCGGTCAGGTTGCGCACATCGAGGAAGGCGTCGATGCTGCGGGTCACGCGCGCACCGGCGGTGAAGCCGAGCAGCACATAGCCCGGCGTGCGCACGGTGTTGCTGTAGTCGGCATAAGGCCCCTTCGGCACCCATTCGAAATTCGGCGCGATATGCAGCGCGTCGGTTCCGAGGCGCAGTTCGGCGCGGTAGACGTGGCGGGGCACGACCGGAAGGCGGTTGTCGCCGAACTCGACGTCGCCCCGGAAACGGAAATTGCTGTAGCTATAGACCTGCCGCAGCCGCAGCCAATCGGTCGGCGCGATTTCGACCGCAGCCTCGATCCCCTCGTGCCGCGTCTTGCCCGCGTTGAAGGTCGAGGCGGGAATGTCGGCGCTCACCGTATATTGCAGCAGCTCGTTCTTCACATCGGCGCGATAGAGCGAGAGGTCCCAGCTCAGCATCCCCGCCTGCCCGCGCGTCCCGATCTCCGCCGTCCAGGCGGACTGCGCGTCGAGCGGCACGAAGGTCGATACCTGCGCAAGCTCGATGAAGCCGGGGAATTCGGCCGAGCGGCTGTAATTGCCATAGACTTGCACGCCCGCCACGGGCTCGAACAACAGCCCGAACTTCGGCGAGAAGCTGTCGAAATCGGCGCGGCCATAGTTGTCCACTACGCCGCCCGCGAAGCCGTTGAACGTCTCGTGCTGCTCGCGCATCCCGTCGGCATAGATGCCGCCTGCGATCAGCGAGAGTGTCTCGACCGGCTTGAAGCGCAGCTCGCCATAGAGGGTCGCGGTGCGCGCATCCTGCTTCGCGTCGAAGGTCCTGGCGCCGCGCTTTCCGGCATTGTTGACGAAACGCTTCGAATTGACGTCGCCGACGCGCAGCTCGCCACCCAGCGTCGCCTCGACCGGTCCGCCTGCATAGTCGAGGCGGACATAGCCGCCGCGGTCGACGCTCTTTTGATCGACGAGCTGGAAGATCGGGTGATAGAGCGACTTGGCGTTCAGAAAGACCCCGACGTCGAGCTTCGCCCGCCCGAAATCGAAGCTGGTGCGGTTCTGGAGCCGCAGCGATTCGATGTCGCGCGCCTGATCGCCCGCGGCGCTGCCCGCATTGGCCTGACGCGGCGTGGTCAACGCCTCGTCATAGGTCAGCGCACCGGGAAGCTGCTGATCGATATTATTGTAGCTCGCATAGAGGCGCGTCGTGATCCGGTCGGTCAGCTGCATCCCGACATTGCCGTGGAAGCGCAGGCTGTGGCGCTGCGCATGGTCGCGGTCGCCGTCCGACGTGTCGGCGCTGACGGCGCCCCACGCATCGACGCGATCGCTCGCGACGCCCGCCGACACGAGGCCGCGAACACTGTCGAAGCTGCCGGCGTCGCCGCGCAGATAGACGCCCCCGGCGGTGCGTCCGGTCGGCGTCACGCCATTGATCGCGCCGCCGAGCGTCCCCGAACCGAAGCGGAGCGCATTGGCGCCGCGATAGACTTCGAGATGGTCGAAGAAGATCGGTTCGAGTTCCTGAAAATCGCCATTGTCGTCGGCGAGGTTGATCGGCACGCCGTCCTGGAGCAGCGTGATCCCGCGCATATGATAGCCGCGCGAGAGGCCCGAGCCGCGGATCGCGATGCGCACCTCCTGCCCGAAGCGCGGCTGGAGATAGACGCCGGGCGAGAAAGCGAGCGTGTCGCGCAGCGAGACGATCGACTTGTCGGCATAATCTTCATGGGCGACGACGTCGGTGCCGCCGGGGGTCTTGTCGGCACGCGCTTCGGCGGCGTCGGTTTCGCCGGGCGCGGTGACGATGATCGTGCGGTCGGCGTCTGCGGCATCGGCCGCCGCGGGCATGGCAAGGGCGAGCGCCAGCAGGGGCGCCGCGCGGGTCACTTCGGTTTTCATATTTAATCCTTCGCATGGAATACAGGTGCGGACCGGCGCACGCGGGACTGCGTGGCCGGCCGGTCAGGCTGGATTCAGGCGAAGGCGGGTGGTCCGGTGCTCGGCGGCAGCGGCGACGCGGCGCCCGGCGCGAAGCCGAACAGCGCCGCCGGCGCCGGCGCGGGCATCGCGAGCGCGAGCATCGGCGGCAGGACCGGCGTGCCGGGCACGATCGGCGCCACCGCCAGCGCGCCCCATGGGCAATGCTGGGTCTTCGACGCCTCGTGATCGCCGCTCTTTTCGAGCGGGATGGTCAAGGTGGCGCCGGGGTTCGCCGGGTCCGAACAGACGCGCACGGTGATCGACCCGCTCGCATCGCTCTCGATCATCCAGCCCGGCGCGACGAAGGTGCGCGCCGCGAGCGCCAGCAGCACGGGAAGCAGCAGCAGGATGCCGGGACGGCGCAAGGCGGCGAGGATGCCCACGGAAGCGCCCCTTATGGCGCACGCTACCGCCTGACAAGCGGACAAATCGTCCCATTCAGAGCAATCGTATAAGGCTTTGCTCCTTCCCAGCCCTTCGTCATGCTGAACTTGTTTCAGCATCCATGGCCCATCCTTTGAACAAGCGCCGCGAAGCTAGAAAGGGCAGACCATGGACCCTGAAACAAGTTGGCGAATAATCCCTTCGCATCCGTATTCTGGATATCGTCATTGCGAGCGAAGCGAAGCAATCCAGAGCGGTTTACGCACACTCTGGATTGCTTCGCTTCGCTCGCAATGACAGGGCATATGGATGCAATAGGGATAATCGCCAGACAAGTTCAGGGTGACGAGACAGGGGGTGCGGCGAGATCCTATGCGATTGCCCTGGCGCCCTATTCGGCCGGCGCCCCGTCGGTCTTCTTTCCCGTGCGCGTCCACGGATAGAGGAATTGGCCGGCATAGTTTTTCGGAACATCTTCGGGGATGCCGTAATTTTCGGGCCAGCGATCCTTGGGCAGATGAAAGGTGCCGAACAGCTTGTCGAGGAAGGGGAAGTGGATCGCGAAATTGACGTCGAACGCCTCGCGTTCGAGCCCGTGGTGCCAATGGTGGAAGCGCGGGGTCGCGAGCCAGTGGCCGAGCCGGTTGAAATTGCCCCCGACATTGGCGTGGAGCAGCGACGACCAGACATAGACGAAGCCGATATAGGCCTGCATCACCGACGGGCTGAACCCGAGCGTGAACAGCGGCAGCGAGGTGATCGAGCGCAAGAGGATGATTTCGACAAAATGCATCCGCGACCCCGCGAGCCAGTCCATCGACTTCGCGCTGTGATGGATCGCGTGGAAGCCCCAAAGGAAAGGGAAGCGGTGGAAGCTGCGGTGGAACCAATATTGCACGAAATCCGACGCGACGAGCACGATCGCGAACTGCACCACCCACGGCAGCGACGCGACCCCGGCGCGGAACGCCGCCCAGCTACTCGTATGGTCGTTGACGAACGCCTGCGGCGCGAGCGCGAGGAAGCCCAGCACCTGCACGAACATCGTGCTGACGAGATAGTAGAACAGGTCCTCGCGCCATTCGGTGCGGAAGAGCCGCTGCGCGCGGCGATGCGGAAAAGCGCGTTCCAATGGCGCGAACATGAAGCCGGTGACGAGCAGGTTCACGACGAAGAAGTCGAGCCCGAAGAAAATCCCCCAGTCGCGCGTCTCGGCGGGCTGGACGTTCGCCCCGCCCATCAGCGCGGCGGCGAGACCGATCATCAGCGCGGTGAGCCCGAGTATCTTGCGCGGACGCAGCAGCAGGCTGAGCAGCGACAGGCCGTAACTCGCGAGCAGGACGAGATGCACCGCGCCGCGAAAGCCGGTCCAGCCCTTGACCACTTCGAGCTCGGGGGTCGCGAACCAGTCGGGAAAGCGCAGCGCGACGACCATGAAGAAACCGCTGATCGCGAACAGCAGCGCGAAGAAGCCCGACAGCCACCCGCTCCCGAACCGCCGCACCTCGGTGTGCGATTCGAGGTCGCGCATCAGATTTTGCAGATAGTCGCGTTTCGCCATTTGCGCCGTCCCTCACCATCGTCATGCCGGACTTGATCCGGCATCCATTTCCGCCCCCCGCGCCGTGGACCCCGGATCAAGTCCGGGGTGACGAGCTAAAATCTATCCCGCCGCCTCGACGATCTTCGCCCACTCCGCTTCGTCGATCACGCGGATGCCAAGCGCGCTCGCCTGTTTGAGCTTCGACCCCGCGCCCGGCCCCGCGACGACGAGATCGGTCTTCGCGCTCACCGATCCCGCGGCCTTCGCGCCCAGCCGTTCGGCCTGCGCCTTCGCCTCGTCGCGGCTCATCGTCTCGAGCTTGCCGGTGAAGACGACGGTCTTGCCCGACACCTCGCTCTCCTGCGTCTCGACGACATAGAGCGGCGGCGAGACTTCGCCGAACAGATCGTCCCACAGCGCACGGTTGTGCGGTTCGTGGAAAAAGTCGCTCAGCGCCTCGGCGACCGCCGGGCCGATGCCGTCGGCGCGCACCTCGAGGATCGCCTTGATCGCGTCGAGCTTGCGGCTCGCATATTTGCCGTCGGACTCGCCTTCCTCGCGCGGATTGGCGTCGCCCCAGGCGCGCAATTCGGCCGCCTTGCCGGGCAGGCGCCTTATATCGCCCAATCCCTTGAGCAGATCGCGCGCGGTCACCGCGCCGATGTGCCGGATGCCGAGGCCGAAGAGCAGCCGCGCCGCATCGGGTTCGCGCTTCGCCTCGATCGCGGCAAGCAGATTGTCGACCGATTTCTCCTTCCACCCCTCGCGCCCGAGCAATTCGTCGCGGTGCGCCTTCAGGCGAAAAATGTCCGCCGGCCCCTTGTCGAGCCAGCCGAGCGCCAGAAATTCCTCGATGCTCTTTTCGCCCAGCCCTTCGATGTCGAGCGCGCCGCGGCTGACGAAATGGCGCAGCCGCTCGAATTTCTGCGCCGCGCAAATGAGGCCGCCGGTGCAGCGCACATCGACCTCGCCCTCTTCGGCGACCGCCTCGCTGCCGCACACCGGGCAATGATCGGGAAAGACATAGGGATCGCGCTTTTCGTCGCGGGTGAGGTTTTCGACGACCTGCGGGATCACGTCGCCCGCGCGCTGGACGACGATGCGGTCGCCCGGCCGCACGCCGAGCCGCTCGATCTCGTCGCGATTATGCAGGGTGACGTTCGACACGACGACGCCGCCGACGGTGACGGGGGTGAGCCGCCCGACGGGGGTCAGCTTGCCGGTGCGCCCGACCTGGATGTCGATGGCTTCGAGCGTCGTCTGCGCGCGTTCGGCGGGGAATTTATGCGCGATGGCCCAGCGCGGCGCCTTGGCGACGAAGCCCAGCCGTTGCTGCCAGTCGAGCCGGTCGACCTTATAGACGACGCCGTCGATGTCATAGGGCATGTCGGCGCGTTCGGCCTCGATCGTGCGATAATGGTCGAGCACGCCCGCGGCATCGTCCAAGCGCTTCAGCAACGGCGACACCGGCACGCCCCAGCTTTCGATGCGCTTCATCATCGCGAACTGCGTCGCCTCCGGCACGTCGCTGACCTCGCCCCAGCCGTGCGCAAGGAAGCGCAGCGGGCGCGACGCGGTGACGCTCGCGTCCTTCTGGCGCAGCGAGCCCGCCGCGGCGTTGCGCGGATTGGCGAACTGGCGCGCCTTTTCGGGGTCGTCGGCCTCGGCGAGCAGGCGGGCATTGAGCGCGGCGAAATCGGCCTTGGCCATATAGACCTCGCCGCGGATCTCGAAGACGTCGGGGATGTCATGAAGCCCCTCCCGCGCGCGGGAGGGGTTTGGGGAGGGCATGTCGCGCGCCGCTTCTGACGAAACAGACCCTCCCCCGACCCCTCCCGCACGCGGGAGGGGAGAAAGTTTCTGAGGAATGTCGGCGATCGTCCGCACATTGGGGGTGACGTCCTCCCCCACCGTGCCGTCGCCGCGCGTCGCCGCCTGAACGAGCTCGCCCTTTTCATAGCGCAGCGAGCAGGAGAGGCCGTCGATCTTGTCCTCGGCGGTCAGCGCGACCGCCTCGCCCTCGCCCAGTGCCAGGAAACGCCGCACGCGCGCCACGAATTCCTCGACATCCTCGGCTGCGAAGGCGTTGTCGAGGCTCATCATCCGCACCGCATGGGTGACCTTGGCGAGCGGCGACGCCTCGACCGCGGCGCCGATCAGCCGGTTCGGGCTGTCGGCGCGGATCAGATGCGGAAAAGCCGCCTCGATCGCATTGTTGCGGCGGACGAGCGCGTCATAGTCGGCGTCCGAAATCTCCGGGCTGTCCTCGGCATGATAGAGTTTGTTGTGGTGCGCGATCTGTTTGGCAAGCCGCATCAGCTCGTTCGCGGCTTCGGCCTCGGTCAGCGATTCGATATCGGTCATGCCCCGGCTTTTGCCACCGACGCGAACTCGGCGCGAGTATCCAATCGCGCGACCACCAGCACATGCACCTGTCGCCGGATGCGGAAGCCGAGCGTTTCATAGAGCGCGATCGCGCCGGCGTTGTCGGCATAGCTGTGCAGGAAGGGCGTCTCGCCGCGCGCCGCCATCGCGCGCATGACATGGCCGATCAGCGCCCGCGCGAGCCCGCGCCCGCGGCAGTCGGCGCAGGTCGCGACCCCGCTGACCTCGGCCATGCCGGGCATCAGCATCCGCTGCCCCGCCATCGCGAGCAGCCGCCCGTCTTCGCGCACGCCGAAAAAGGGGCCATAGCGATGCGTCGCCGGCCCCCACGGCCCCGGCTTCGCATGTGTCGCAAGCGCCGCCATGTCGGGCGCGTCGGCATCGGAAAGCGGCACCATCGCGGGCTCGCCGGCGCGCAGGGCGGGCGGCGGCCCTTCGGCGACCATCTGCGCGAGCACCGCGCGCTTCACCTCGCGCGTGCCCGGCGGCAGCGGCCATGGCTCGCCCTCGACGATCCACAGTTCACCGTCATCGGGGACCAGCGCCGCGAGCGCCGCCTGCGCCGCGGCGCCCCTATCGGCGGCGGCGCCGAATGGCCCATAGCCGCGATCAATCCGCACCGCCCGTGCGTCGCCCGTCGCCAGATGCGCCTGGCGTCCGGTGAGCATCGACCAGACGGGGCGGTCGAGGGGGTGTCTGGGGATCATGTTCCGTCGTCGGGATAAAATTCGCTTGTCACGACGATCTCGCCGACAATGGCGGCGTTGAAATTATCCAGATCCTCTGCGGGGATCCAATATTCCTGATGCGCGCGTCCGCCCGCTGTCTCGACCGCATAGCCATCCAGATAGGACTTCAGAACCTCGAACCGAGTGACATAGCCGCTGCCGCTCGCGCGGACGTTCCAATCGCGCGCGATTTTGATCGCATATTCTTCGGTCGTCACGGGGTAGAAAATTGGCTGCTCGGGCAATCGGGGCGGAAAGGCTCGCATGCCGCTATCGCGGATCAGGGCAAGTTCCTCAGGACCGACCGGCCGCCACAACGTGATGGTCGCCTCGCTCACCCCACGACCTCCAGCAACCGCTCCGCCTGCGCGCGAGCCTCCTCGGTGACCTCCGTCCCCGAGAGCATCCGCGCGATTTCCTCGCGCCGCCCCGCATCGTCGAGCGCGCGGACGCCGGTGCGGGTGACGGTGCCCTCGCTCGACTTGGCGATGACGAAATGCGCCGCGCCCTTCGCCGCGACCTGCGGGCTGTGGGTCACGGCGAGCAATTGCTTGCCCGCGCCGGCGAGCCGCGCCAACCGTTCGCCGATCGCGCTCGCGACCGCGCCGCCGACACCGCGGTCGATTTCGTCGAAGATGATCGTGTCGGCCCCGCCCTCTTCGGCGAGCGCGACCTTGAGCGCGAGGATGAAGCGCGACAGTTCGCCGCCGCTCGCGATCCTGGCGAGCGGCGCGAAGGGCGCGCCGGGGTTGGTCGAAATCAGGAACTCAACGCGGTCCATCCCGTCGGGACCCCAGCGCTCGGCGGGCAGCGGCTCCACGAGTGTCTGGAAGCGCGCCGCATCGAGCTTCAGCGGCGCCAGTTCGCCCGCGACCGCGGCGTCGAGCCGCGCTGCCGCCTTCGTGCGCTGGTTCGACAGCGCGGTCGCGGCGTGGGTATAGGCCGCCGCGGTGTCGCGCACCGCCGCCTCAAGCTTCGCGAGCCCCGCGCTGCCGCCCTCGATCGCGTCGAGCCGCGCGGCAAGGTCGCCGGCGAGCTGCGGCAGTTCGTCGGGCTGGACGCCGTGCTTGCGCGCCAGCGCACGCAGTTCGAACAATCGCGTCTCGGCCGCTTCGAGCCGTTCGGGGTCATATTCCATCGCGCGCGCCGCTTCGTTGAGCTTCGCCTCGGCCTCGTCGGCGTCGATGATCGCGCGGTCGAGGTTCGCGAGCGCTTCGGCGAGCAGCGGATGATCGCCTGCGAGCCGGTCGAGCCGCCGCGCCGCGCCGCGCAATAACGCCGGGCCGCCTTCGCTGCCGTCGAAGGCTTCAAGGATCGTCGCAAGGTCGCCGGCGATCCGCTCGCCCTTCTGCATCGACGCGCGCGCCTCGGCGAGTTCGGCTTCCTCGCCCGGCTGGGGGGCGAGCGCCTGCAATTCGGCGACGCAATGTTCGAGCCATTCGCGGTCGCGCTCGGCTTCGTCGAGCGCAGCCCTTGCCGCGGCGAGCCTTTCCTCGGCGGCGCGCCACGCGCCATGCGCCGCCGCGACCGCGCCGGTGTCGGCGCGCGCATAGGCGTCGAGGAGCGCGCGGTGCCCCGCGGGCGCGAGCAGGCCGCGATCGTCGTGCTGGCCATGGATTTCGACCAGATGCCCGCCGACCTCGCGCAGCAGCGCCGCCGAGCAGGGCTGATCGTTCAGAAAGGCGCGGCTGCCGCCATCGGCCTTGAGCGTGCGGCGGATCAGCAGCGGTTCGCCCGCTTCGAGCGAAATATCGTTGTCGGCGAGCAGCGCCGCGAGCGGGGTGCCGGGCGCGGGCGCCGCAAAGCTCGCCGTCACCTGCGCCTTGTCGGCCCCCTGCCGCACCAGCCCGGTGTCGGCGCGCATCCCGAGCGCGAGGCCGAGCGCGTCGAGCAGGATCGACTTGCCCGCCCCCGTCTCACCGGTGAGCACGCCGAGCCCTGCCTCGAAATCGAGGTCGAGCCGTTCGATCAGCACGATATTGGCGATGGACAGGGCGGTCAGCACGATTCGACCCTTACATTAGAACAAAGCGCGAATCTATTCGGGAGTGAAACTGTCAAGGCAGGATTTGGGACTGGCGCAGAGCTCGCAGAGACGTAGGGAAACAAGTTCACGCGGAGACGCGGAGACGCCGAGAGATGGCGCTTGCCGCGAAGCGGCTCTTCTCCTGCTGCGATGGCGACGAGGCTTGATTGGAAAAGATGGAGGGGCCTATCGGCCCTGATTCTCCGCGCCTCCGCGCCTCCGCGTGAACAAAAATCGCGGCGGCCTCTGCGAGCTCTGCGCGAATCTCCATTCCCGGCTGTCCGCCTCAGGCCGCGGGCGCGTGCTTCTGCATCAGCTCATAGGCGCGCTTGTACCATTTGCTGCCCGGATAGTTGGCGCCGAGCACGGCGGCCGACTTCTTCGCCTCCGACGGCACGCCGAGCGCGAGATAGCATTCGACGAGGCGATACAGCGCTTCGGGCGCGTGGCTCGTCGTCTGATATTTGTCGGTGACCTCGCGGAAGCGGATCGAGGCGGCGAGCCAGTTCGAACTGCGCTCGTAGAACCGGCCGATCTCCATCTCCTTGCCCGCGAGATGGTCGCGCACAAGGTCCATCTTGAGCCGCGCGTCGGCGGCGTAGCGCGTGTCGGGATAGCGGCGAATCACTTCGCCGAGCGCGGCTTGCGCCTGCAGCGTGATCTTCTGGTCGCGGGTGACGTCGCTGATCTGCTCATAATAGCTGAGCCCGATCAGATAATAGGCATAGGGCGCATCCTTGTTGCCCGGATGGATCGCAAGGAAGCGCTGCGCGGCTGCGATCGCCGGCGTATATTCGCGGTCCATATAATAGGAAAAGGCGCTCATCAGCTGCGCGCGGCGCGCCCAGGGCGAATAGGGATGCTGGCGCTCGACCTCGTCGAACAGCGCGGCGGCGAGCTTGTACTGGCCGCGGTCGAGCCGGTCCTGCGCCGCGCGATAGAGGGTGCTGACGTCGCGCGCGACATAGCGCGTGTCCTTTTTCACCCCGCCGCCCCCGGCACAGGCCGCAAGCATGGGCGTCATCACAAGGGCTGCGGCGAGCAGGCGCACGGCGGCGCGCGGGTTAGTCCGGTCAGTCATGCGGGCGGTATAGCCACAGCGCGGATGAACGCAAAATAAATGATGGGCTGTTTCGGCGCTCTACCCTGCTATTGCGCCGGTGCGGCGGGCGATGCCGCCTTGACCACGCAGCCCTGCGGCGGATTGGCGGGCGCGGGGACGCGGCGCGCGGTCCTGATCGTCACCATCGGATCGAGAATCTGCCCCTGCATCGGCCCGTCGCCCGCGGTCGGCGATACGGGAGCGGCATAGATTTTCTCCGCCACCTCGCGGCCGCCGACGATCTCGCCGAACACCGCGAAGCCCGCCCCGTCGCCGCCCTGCGCATCGGCGTCGAAGCCCTTGATGTCGGAGAGCAGCAGAAAGAAGTCGGTCGTCGCATCGCCGGGGTTGAGCCGCGCCATCGACAGCGCGCCGTCGCAATTGGTGAGCCCCGTTTCGGTCGTCGGCTCGTGCGCGATCGGCGGAAAATTATTCGCCGCATTGCCGCGATTGCCCGCCTGGATCAGCTTGCTCGCGGGTCCCCAGCTGCGCGTCGAACGATAAAATACAAAGCCGTCCATGCGCTTGCTGTCGACATAGCGGAGGAAATTCTTCGCGGTGATCGGCGCGCGCTTGTCCTCGAGCCGCAGCGTGATCGTGCCGAGATCGGTATCGAGCGCGACATAGGGCCGCGTGTCGGGAGCGGCGGAGGGCGGCGGATCGGCCGCTGCGGCTGCGGGCTGGGCGGCGAGGGCGAGGAGCGGGAGAAGCATCGTGAACATGGGCAAGGCATAACCCAAAGGCGGCGGCGATGGCGACCCCTCTCCTTATATTCAACCTTTCGGTTGACAATAAGGCGCGAATCGCGAATATTAAACCTCATGGTTGAACATGATTCGCTCCCCCTCGACACGATCTTCCACGCGCTCGGCGACGCGACGCGGCGCGCGATGCTCGGCGAGCTCGCCGCCGCACCGCGCAGCGTCGGCGAGCTCGCCGAGCCCTTCGCCATGTCGCTCGCGGCGGCGTCGAAGCATATCAAGGTGCTCGAAAAGGCGGGCCTCGTGCGCCGCGAGGTGCGCGGCCGCACGCATATGTGCAGCCTCGATCCGGCGCCCCTGATGACCGCAGACCAGTGGCTCGGCGTCTATCGCCGCTTCTGGACCGGCCGCCTCGACACCCTCGAGCAGCTGCTGCGCGCCGAGGATGCTCCGCGTCCCCCTAGAGCAGTTTTCGACCAATCTGGGTCGTCGTGATTGCGCCAGACAGCCCGCTGGCGAGGCGTCGGCGTGCGGCAGGGGCTGGTTGCCCCTGCAAGCGACGCAACGCTGTCCAGCGGGCTGTCTGGCGCAACCGCCCGGCGGCGGGCCGATTTTGGCCCATCGCAGCGTCGCTCGTCGCGCACGATGTCCCGCATCGCACGGCTCCTCGCTTCTCGCGCCGGGCCAAAATCGGCTCCGTCCCGGCGACCCAGATTGGTCGAAAACTGCTCTAAGACACCCCTCCCCCCCGAAAGACGAAGGAGAATGACGATGACTGCCATGCTGACTGAAGACGATTATGGCGTGCTCGCCGAGCCTGCGACGCTGAAGATCGAGCGCCTGCTGCCCGGCCCGATCGACCGCGTCTGGACCTATCTGGTCGACGGCGAGCTTCGCCGCCAGTGGCTCGCCGCGGGCGCGATGGAGCAGCAGGTCGGCGCGCCGGTCGAACTCGTCTGGCGCAACGACGAGCTCACCGACCCGCCGGGCCAGCGTCCCGACGAGATGGCCGAAGAGCATCGGATGACCTGCGAAGTCATCGAGATCGACCCGCCGCACAAGCTCGCGATCAGCTGGGGCAGCACCGGCGGCGTGACCTTCACCCTGGCCGAGAAAGGCGACGAGGTGCTGCTGACGCTGGTCCACAAGCGCGTCGAGGACAGCGCGGTGCTGCTCAACGTCAGCGCCGGCTGGCACGCCCATATCGACGTCCTCGAAGCGCGGCTGCGCGGCACGGCGCCGGCGCCGCACTGGGACAATTGGGCGCAGCTGCGCAGCGATTATGCCGAACGCTTTTTCGGCTGAGGCGCGATACGAAGGACCGCTTGCGGGCGGTTGCGGAGGTTCTTAAGCCCCTCCTCTTCAGAGGAGGGGTTTGGGGTGGTGGGCACCGGTGAAGGCGCACCACCCCGCTGCGACTAACGCGCAAAGCGCGTAAGTCTCGCTGCCCCTCCTCTGAAGAGGAGGGGTTTGGTCAAACGGCCGTTTCCCACCCCAAGGCCGACGCTCGCAGCACAAAAAAGGGGCCGCTTTCGCGGCCCCTTTGCTTTTCGATCCCGAAGCGATCAGTCCTTCAGGAAGTCGGGCACATGGCCCTCGTCCTCGGGGACATTGTCGCTGCGCTCGCGGCGCGGGCCGCGGTCGCCGCCGTCGCGGCGCGGCCCGCGGTCGCGGCCGCCACGGCCACGGTCGCCACCTTCGCGGCCCCGATCGCCTCTGGGACCACGATCACCGCGGTCGCCGCGCGGTTCGCGCGCCGGGCGGGTGTCTTCGAGCTCTTCGCCGCTTTCCTGATCGACGACGCGCATCGACAGGCGGACCTTGCCGCGCGGGTCGATCTCAAGCACCTTGACCTTGACCTCCTGCCCTTCGGACAGGACGTCGGCGACCTTTTCGACGCGCTCGTTCCTGATTTCGCTGACGTGGACCAGACCGTCCTTGCCGCCCATGAAATTCACGAACGCACCGAAGTCGACGAGATTGACGACCTTGCCGTTATAGATCTTGCCGACCTCGGGCTCCTCGACGATGCCGAGAATCCACGCCTTGGCGGCTTCGATCTGCGCCGGGTCCGACGAGGCGATCTTGATGATGCCTTCGTCGTCGATGTCGACCTTGGCGCCGGTGGTCGCGACGATCTCGCGGATCACCTTGCCGCCGGTGCCGATGACGTCGCGGATCTTCGACTTGTCGATAGTGATCGTCTCGATGCGCGGCGCATGCGCCGACAATTCGCTGCGCGTCTCGCCGAGCGCCTTGTTCATCTCGCCCAGGATGTGCGCGCGGCCTTCCTTGGCCTGCTTCAGCGCCGCCTCGAAGATTTCCTTGGTGATGCCGGCGATCTTGATGTCCATCTGCATCGTGGTGATGCCTTCGGACGTGCCCGCGACCTTGAAATCCATGTCGCCAAGGTGATCCTCGTCGCCCAGAATGTCGCTGAGGATCGCATAATCCTTGCCTTCGAGGATCAGGCCCATCGCGATACCCGAAACCGGGCGCTTGATCGGCACGCCGGCGTCCATCAGCGACAGCGAACCGCCGCACACCGTCGCCATCGACGACGACCCGTTCGATTCGGTGATGTCGCTGGTCAGGCGGATCGTATAGGGGAAATCCTCCTTCGACGGCAGCACCGGGTGCAGCGCGCGCCACGCGAGCTTGCCGTGGCCGACCTCGCGGCGTCCCGGAGGACCGAAGCGGCCGACTTCGCCGACCGAATAGGGCGGGAAGTTATAGTGCAGCATGAAGCTTTCGTAACGCAGGCCGGTCAGGCCGTCGATCATCTGCTCGGCTTCCTTGGTGCCGAGGGTGCAGGTCGCGATCGTCTGCGTCTCGCCGCGGGTGAAAAGCGCCGAACCGTGCGCGCGCGGCAGGAAGTGCGTTTCGGCCTCGATCGGGCGGATCTGCGTCGTCGAGCGGCCGTCGATGCGCGTGCCGTCCTTCAGGATCGCGCCGCGGACGATTTCGGCCTCGAGCTTCTTGACCAGCTTGATGCCGGCCATCACCGCCTGCGGGTCGAGCCCGTCGGCGACGAACTGCTCCTTGGCCTTCGCGCGCGCCTCGTTCAGCGCGTTCGAGCGCGCCGACTTGTCGGTCAGCTTGTAGGCCGCGGCAATATCCTTGCCGATCAGCTTCTTGAGCTTGTCCTTGAGCGCGGCATTGTCGTCCGAAGCGGCGAGTTCCCACGGGTCCTTCGCGGCCTGTTCGGCAAGGCCGATGATCGCCTTGATGACCTCGCGGCACGCGTCGTGCGCGAACATCACCGCGCCGAGCATCACCTCTTCCGACAGCTCATTGGCTTCGGATTCGACCATCATCACCGCGTCGTGCGTCGCCGCGACGACGAGGTCGAGGTCGCCTTCGGCGACCTGTTCGTCGGTCGGGTTCAGGATATATTCGCCATCGACATAGCCGACGCGCGCGGCGCCGATCGGCCCCATGAAGGGGACGCCCGAGATGGTGAGCGCGGCCGACGCCGCGACCATCGCGAGGATGTCGGGCTCGTTGTGGCCGTCATAGCTCAGCACCTGAGCGATGGCGTTGATCTCGTTATAGAAACCTTCGGGGAACAGCGGGCGGATCGGACGGTCGATCAGGCGGCTGACCAGCGTTTCCTTTTCGGTCGCGCCGCGTTCGCGCTTGAAGAAGCCGCCGGGAATGCGGCCGGCCGAGGAATATTTTTCCTGATAATGGACGGTCAGCGGGAAGAAGTCCTGGCCTTCCTTCACCGACTTGGCGGCGGTGACGGCGCACAGGACGACCGTTTCGCCGAGGGTGGCGACGACGGCGCCGTCGGCCTGACGGGCAACCTTGCCCGTTTCGAGGGTCAGCGTTTCACCGCCCCACTCGATCGATACTTTTTTCACATCAAACATTTGGTTTCCTTCGCCCGCCGGGCCCTATGCCGGGCGGGGCCTCTGTTTTCCGGGCAGTCCGGCCCGGACGGTGTGGGGCGTCTGTCTGCCCCGATGGCGGACCCGCCGGATGCGGGAAAGCCCCTTATGGCATGCACATTTCGCGCAGACCAATATGACAGCGGCCCCGGATGCCGGGGCCGCTGAAAATTCTTATTTGCGAAGTCCGAGCTTCGCGATGAGGTCGGTGTAGCGGCCCTCATCCTTCTTTTTCAGATAGTCGAGCAGGCTGCGGCGCTTGTTGACCATCATCAGCAGCCCGCGGCGGCTGTGATTGTCCTTGTGGTGCGACTTGAAATGCTCGGTCAGCGTGTTGATGCGGTCGGTCAGAATCGCGACCTGCACCTCGGGCGAACCCGTATCGCCCTTTTCGCGGGCATGTTCCTTGATGAGCTCGGCCTTGCGCTCGGCGGTAATCGACATGTGCTTCTTCCTTCGAACATCGCTTTAGAGATTGAAGCCCCGCACGACCTTCAGCGTTCCCGCCGAAACCTCTATCAGCGCGACGGGCCGCTTTTCGCTGTCCCGTCCCCAATAGAGCCCGTCTTGCGTGCTTCCCCCGGTCCAGACGCGACCCTGACGGATCGCCCCTGCCGCTTCCGGGGAGAGGTCCAGAGCCGGGATGTCGACCAGCCCTGCCTCGAGCGGCAGAATCACATCTGATTGCGCGGCGCCTTGGCCGAACGCGTTCAATTTGTCCAGCGAAATCGCCTGATCGAGCGCGAATGGCCCCGCTTTCGTGCGGCGAAGCATCGTCACATGGCCGACGGTTCCGAGCGCCCGGGCGATGTCGCGCGCGAGGCTGCGGATATAGGTGCCCTTCGATACATGGGCAGTGAGGGTGATGCTCTCCAATTCCTCCCCGGTACGGGGAGGGGGACCGCCCGAAGGGTGGTGGAGGGGGGGCGCAGCATCAACCGAAGCCTCAGGCCGCCAACCCCCTCCGTCAGCGCTTCGCGCCGCCACCTCCCCACAAGTGGGGAGGATTTGAAGCGAATGGATCGTCACCCCCCGCGCCTTCATCGCGACCGCCTCGCCCTTGCGCGCGCGGTCATAGGCGCGCTGTCCGTCGACCTTGATCGCCGAAAAGGCCGGCGGCACCTGTTCGATCGCACCGGTGAAGCGCGGCAGCACCGCCTCGACCTCGGCCAGCGTCGGCCGGACCTCGCTGGTCGCCACCACCTCGCCCTCGGCATCGAGCCCCGCGGTTTCGGTCCCGAACGCGACGGTGAAATCATAGACTTTGCTCGCATCGAGCATCCGCCCGGTGAGCTTGGTCGCCTCGCCCAGGGCGATCGGCAGCACGCCCGACGCGAGCGGGTCGAGCGTCCCGCCGTGGCCGACTTTGACCTTGCCGAGCCCCGCCTCGCGGCACACGCGCTTGACCGCGCCCACCGCCTGCGTCGAGCCGAGGCCCACCGGTTTGTCGAGAATGACCCAGCCGTTCATGCGCCGCGGCTAGGGCGCATGGGCCGGGCTTGTCAATTTGCCTTCGATTTTTCGGCCTTGTCGCCCGCGATGTCCTTGCTCTTGTCGCGCTTCGACGGCGGCGGTGCGGAGTTGACGAACGAGACGAGCGGGCAGCGCTCGCCGCGCACGATCAGCGTCGCGAACCGGTCGAGCCGCGACGCGCCGCGCGTTTCGAAGCCGATCGCATGGGCAAAATCGAGGTCGCGGCAAAGCCCCGCGAACTGGCCGTAATACCAATCGCCGTGACGGTCCTGAATCCACACGCCGCGATCGTCGTCGCCTTCCCAGTTGCGGATCGTCGAATCGCTCGGGAAGACGATGCTCGCCTCAGCACCGATTTCGCGCACGGGCTTGCCGGGCTCGTCGGCCGCCGCTGCCGAAAGGGGAAGCAGACCGGCGGCCAGGGAGAGTGCGAGATTCCGTATCATGCGGGCGCGTCTAGCAGGGCGCGGCTGAACAAAGGCTGACCCAGCCTTCCCCCTCCTCTTCAGAGGAGGGGCTTAAGCGCCCGTTACCCACTCCTCCGCCAGCAACGACCAGAGCCCGGTGTCGCGCACATGCCCGGTCCAGGTGATCCGCTCGGCGCGCAGCACAGCTTCCTTCGTGCAGCCGAGCTTCGCGACGGCGGCCTGGCTTCGCGCATTACGCTCGTCGATGCGGAATTCGACGCGGCGGATGCCCACCGCGAAGGCGTGATCCAGCATCAGCGCCTTCACGCGGCCATTGAACCCGGTGCCGCGCGCATCGGGGTGGATATAGCTGTTGCCGAGCTCGATCGTCTGCGCCGACACGTCGGGACGCAGCCAGGCGGTCATGCCGACGACCCGGTCGCCGTCGAGGATCGCATAGGGCATACGGCTTTCGTGCCCGACCAGCGCATCGAAGCTCGCGTCGAAATGATCGGGGTCGAAGCTCGACGAATAGATCGGCCAGATGTCGGCATCGGCGGCGCACGCCGCACGCAGTCCCTCGCGGTGCGGCTCGGCGAGCTTGACGAGACGAAGATCGCCGTCGGCGAGTTCGACATAGAGGCGGTCAAGCATCGGCGGGCGCCTTTGCGGCGGCGCGCCGCTTTTCCATGAAGTGCCGCCGGCACATCGCGACATAGCGGTCGTTGCCGCCGATCTCGGTCTGCGCGCCCTCGACCACCGCATGCCCATCGCCGTCGACGCGCAAGTTCATCGTCGCCTTGCGCCCGCATTCGCACACGGCCTTGAGTTCGACGAGCGCGTCGGCAAGGCCGAGCAGCGCCGCCGAACCCGGAAACAGGTTCGCGGCAAAATCGGTGCGCAGGCCATAGCAGAGCACCGGAATATCGGCCTCGTCGGCAAGCCGCGCGAGGTCGAGCACCTGATCGCGCGTCAGGAATTGCGCTTCATCGACGAGCACGCAGGCGAGCGGGCGCTGCCGGTTCTCGGCGCTCACCGCTTCCCACAAATCGCTTTCGGGATCGAATTTATGCGCCTCGGCGAGCAGGCCGATCCGGCTCGTGATCTGGCCCGCACCATAGCGATCGTCGAGCGCCGCGGTCCACAGCATCGTTTCCATACCGCGCTCGCGATAGTTGAAATCCGCCTGCAACAGCGTCGTCGATTTGCCGGCGTTCATGCTGGCATAATAGAAATAGAGCTTGGCCATGGGCGCGCCATAGCGCGGCCGCACAGCCCGCGCCAGCCAGCCCGGGAACCTCAGCCCTCGCCGCCCTCCAGATCGCGCGCGACCTTCGGGTCGCGCAACAGCTTGTCGATGTGGCTCGCCTCGTCGAAGCTTTCGTCGGGCAGGAATTTCAGCTTCGCGGCATATTTCATGCGGATGCGATGCGCGACCTCGCGCTGGAGATAGGCGGTGTTGGTTCTGAGCGCCTTGATCACCGCATCCTCATCCTTGCCGAGCAGCGGCTTCACGAACACCGTCGCATGGCGCAGGTCGGGCGACATGCGCACTTCGGTGATGCTCACCGGATGCTTGGCGAGCACCTCGTCGTGGACGTCGCCGCGCTGGAGGATTTCGGACAGGACGTGGCGCACCTGCTCGCCGACGCGAAGCACGCGGACCGAGGGACCTTGGTTCTGATCATTATGACGCATCGGTTATGTCCTGCTGCACCCCCGCGCCGGGCGGGGGTGCAGGGATAGCTTTTACAACGTCCGTTCGCGTTCCTCGACCTCGAACACCTCGAGATGGTCGCCCGGCTTGATGTCGTTGGTGTCGGCCAGCACGACGCCGCATTCGAGGCCCGCGCGCACTTCGGCGACGTCGTCCTTGAAGCGGCGCAGCGAGGCGATCGTCGTCGCCGAGACGATGACGTCCTCGCGCGTGAGGCGCGCGTGGAGCCCCTTGCGGATGACGCCTTCGAGCACCAGCAGGCCCGCCGCCTTGTCGCGCTTTCCGGCCGGGAAGACTTCCTTGACCTCGGCGCGGCCGACGACGGTTTCGACGCGTTCCGGACCCAGTTCGCCCGCCATCTCCTTCGCGATTTCCTCGGTCAGGTGATAGATGACGTCATAATAGAGGAAGCGCACCTTCTCGCGGTTCGCGATCTCGCGCGCCTTGGCGTTCGGGCGGACGTTGAAGCCGATGATCGGCGCCCCCGTCGAGGCCGCGAGCGTCACGTCGCTTTCGGTGATCGCGCCGGCACCCGAATGGAGCACGCGCACGCGGATCTCGTCGGTCGAGAGCTTGCCCAGCGCGTTGACGATCGCCTCGACCGAGCCCTGCACGTCGGCCTTGATGACCACCGGAAACTCGATGACATTGGCCTTGTCGGCGAGCGCCGAGAACATGCCTTCGAGGCTGACCGGCGCCTGCGCCGTCCGCTTCTTCAATGCCTGTTCCTGGCGATAGGCGGCGACTTCGCGGGCGCGCGCCTCATTCTCGACGACGGTCAGCGTGTCGCCCGCCATCGGCACGCCGCCGAGCCCGAGCACCTCGACCGGCATCGACGGACCCGCCGATTTCACCTGCTTGCCCTGATCGTCGATCAGCGCACGGACGCGGCCGCTTTCGGCGCCGCAGACGAAGACGTCGCCGACCTTCAGCGTCCCGCGGCGGACGAGGATCGTCGCCACCGGGCCGCGGCCCTTGTCGAGCTTCGCCTCGACCACCGTGCCCTCGGCATTGCGGTCGGGGTTCGCTTTCAGCTCCATGATCTCGGCCTGCAGCGCGATCGCGTCGAGCAGCTTGTCGAGGTTCAGCTTCTTGAGCGCCGAAACCTCGACGTCCTGCACGTCGCCGCCCATGGCTTCGACGATGATCTCGTGCTCGAGCAGGCGCTCGCGCACCCGCTGCGGGTTGGCGCCGTCCTTGTCGATCTTGTTGATCGCGACGATGATCGGGACTCCCGCCGCCTTGGCGTGGTTGATCGATTCGATCGTCTGCGGCTTGATGCCATCGTCGGCCGCGACCACCAGGATCGCGATGTCGGTGACGTTCGCACCGCGCGCACGCATCTCGGTGAAGGCTTCGTGGCCCGGCGTGTCGAGGAAGGTGATGACGCTGCCGTCCTTTGCTTTCACCTGATAGGCGCCGATATGCTGGGTGATGCCGCCGGCCTCGCCCGCCTGCACGTTCGCGCCGCGCAGCGCGTCGAGCAGGCTGGTCTTGCCATGGTCGACATGGCCCATGATCGTGACCACCGGCGCCCGCGGCTTCAGCGCCTCGGGCGCATCGACGTCCTCGTCGTGGCGGATGTCGACGTCGGCTTCGCTGACGCGCTTGATCTCGTGCCCGAACTCGGTGACGAGCAGCTCGGCGGTGTCCTGGTCGATCGTCTGGTTGACGGTGACCATCATGCCCATCTTGAACAGCGCCTTGACCAGATCGGCGCCCTTTTCGGCCATGCGGTTGGCGAGTTCCTGCACCGTGATCGTGTCGGGCACCACCACTTCGCGGACCTGCTTTTCGCGCGGACCCGACGACGGGGTCATATGCGCACGCTTTTCCTTCTCGCGGGCGCGCTTGAGCGCCGCGAGGCTGCGCGCACGCGCGCCCTCATCCTCGTTCAGCGCACGCGTGACGGTCAGCTTGCCCGACTGGCGGCGATGATCGCCGCGATGTTCCTTTTTCGGCTCGGGGCGCTTGGGCTCGGGACGCTTGGGCGGCTCGACCGGCGTGAAGCGGCGCGGCGCGGGGGCTGCGGTCGCGGCACGCGGCGCGGCCTCTTCCTTCTTCGCCTCGGCGGGCGCGGGGGCCTCGGCGGCCGGCGCGGCTTCGGGCGCGGCCTTGGCCTCTTCTTCCGGCTTGGCCTCTTCCTGCTTCGCTTCGGCGGCGCGCGCCTTTTCCTCTTCGATCGCCTTCGCACGCTCGGCCTCTTCGCGGCGGCGCGCGTCCTCGAGCGCCGCGAGGCGTGCTTCCTCGGCCTCGCGCAGCAGCTGCGCCTGGCGCTCCTGGCGCGACATCAGGCTGTCGGCCTCGCTCTTGCGCGGCGCGGCGGGCTTCGGCGCCGCGGGCTTGGGCGCAGCGGCGGGCGCGGGTGCGGGCGCTTCCTTCGCCTCTTCGGCCTCGGGCGCGCTCGGAGTTTCGCCGGGACGGCCGATGACGCGGCGGCGCTTCACCTCGACCACCACCGTGTTGCGGCGGCCGTGGCTGAATTGCTGCTGTACCTGGCCGGCCTCGACCGTCCGCTTGAGCCCCAGCGGCTTGCGGGTCAGAGTCGGCTTGTCCTGTTCGTCACTCATCGAAAACCAAATATCCTTCTACGCGTCCGAAACGGCGGAGTCCGTGGACGCCGCCCCATTACCCGCCGTGCGGGAATCCGTATCGGGACCGCGGTTCGCCGCGTCCCTAAACCATCCGGTGAAAAACTGCCAGCGGGAGAGATGCGCCAGCACCCGGTCCGCGGCGCGGGCGTCGACAAGCGCCAGATGCACCGCATTTTCACGCCCCAATGCCATAGATAGGGTGCTTCGGTCCACCGGCAAGACCGTGCCTTCGCGCCCCGAGCCCTCTTCATCCTCGCCGACGCGCCACGCCTGCGCCAGTTTCCGCCGCCCATCCTCGCCCGCATCGCGCGCGTGGAGAAGCAGGCGAACCTGTCCGCGCCGCGCCGCTTCCTCGATCCGCTCGCTGCCCGTGAGCAACGTCCCGGCGCGCGCCTCGAGCCCGAGCCGGCTCAGCGTCGCGCGTTCGAGCTGCGCGTCGATCCGCGCGCCGAGATCGTCGGGAATGACGAAAGCGCCCTCGTGCAGCGCGCGCGCGAGCCCGCCCTTGAGCTTGCCCTTCGCCTGCGCCGCCTCGAGCGTCGCACGGTCGACGCCGATCCATGCGCCGCGCCCCGGCGCCTTTGCCAGCACGTCGGGCGCAATCACGCCGTCGGGCCCGAGCGCGAGGCGCACGAGCCTTTCGGCCGGCGCCACGTCGCCGGTCACCACACAACGCCGCTCGGGCGCATGTTGGCCGCGCCCCTTTGCGCGGTCGGTGTCGCCTAGCTGATCATTGCGCGGGGTCCGCATCGGCGGCCTCCCCGTCTTGCGGCTCCGCCGCGGGCCCGTCTTGCGGTTCCGCCGCGGGCCCGTCTTGCGGCTCTGCCGCCGGTTCGTCGTCGAACCAGTGCGCGCGCGCCGCCATGATGATCTCGTTGCCCTGCTCTTCCGACAGGCCATATTCGCCGAGCACGCCGCCCTTGTCCTCGGCGCGATCGCGCGACGGACCGCGGCGATTCTCGCTGCGCTTCTTGGCGATCAGCTCGTCGGTCGCGAGGTCGGCAAGGTCGTCGAGCGTCTTGATCCCCGCCTTGCCGAGCGTGACGAGCATCGCTTCGGTCAGGTGCGGAATGTCGGCGAGCGCATCCTCGACGCCCAGTTCGCGGCGTTCGGCGCGCGCGGCTTCCTCGCGGCGTTCGAGCGCTTCGGTCGCGCGGCTTTGCAGTTCCTCGGCGAGTTCCTCATCGAAGCCCTCGATCCCCGCCAGTTCCTCGACCGGAACATAGGCGACTTCCTCGAGTTCGCCGAAACCCTCGGCGACGAGCAGCTGCGCGAGCGTCTCGTCGACGTCGAGTTCTTCCTGGAACATCGTCGAACGTTCGACGAATTCGCGCTGGCGCTTCTCGCTCGCATCGGCCTCGGTCATGATGTCGATCTGCTTGCCCGTAAGCTGGCTCGCAAGGCGGACATTCTGGCCGCGGCGGCCGATGGCGAGGCTGAGCTGATCGTCGGGAACGACGACCTCGATGCGCCCGTCGTCCTCGTCGATCACGACGCGCTGCACCGTCGCGGGCTGGAGCGCGTTGACGACGAAGGTCGCGGTATCCTCCGACCAGGGGATGATGTCGATCTTTTCGCCCTGCATTTCCTGCACGACCGCCTGGACGCGGCTGCCCTTCATGCCGACGCAGGCGCCGACGGGGTCGATCGAGCCGTCATAGCTGATCACGCCGATCTTCGCGCGGCTGCCCGGATCGCGCGCCGCGGCCTTGATCTCGATGATGCCGTCATAGATTTCGGGCACTTCCTGCGCGAACAGCTTCTTCATGAAATCGGGGTGCGCGCGGGACAGGAAAATCTGCGGCCCGCGATTCTCGCGGCGCACCGACAGGATGATCGCGCGAACGCGGTCGCCGACGCGCATCAGTTCGCGCGGGATCTGCTGGTCGCGGCGGATCACGCCCTCGGCGCGGCCCAGATTGACGACGATGTGGCCGAATTCGACCGACTTGACGACGCCGGTGATGATCTCGCCCGCGCGGTCCTTATATTCCTCATATTGGCGCTCGCGGTCGGCTTCGCGCACCTTCTGGAAGATGACCTGCTTCGCCGACTGCGCGTCGATGCGGCCGAGATCGACCGCGGGAAGCGGATCGACGATGAAGTCACCGACCTTCGCATCCTTCTGCAGCTTCTGCCCCGCGGCAAGATCGACCTGCTTGAAATAATCGTCGACCTGCTCGACGACCTCGACGACGCGCCACAGGCGCAGGTCGCCGGTCTGCGGGTCGAGCTTGGCGCGGATGTCGTTCTCGGCGCCGTAACGCGCGCGCGCGGCGCGCTGGATCGCTTCCTCGATGGCCTCGATGACGATGCCCTTGTCGATCATCTTCTCGCTGGCGACCGAATTGGCGATCGCGAGCAGCTCGGCCTTGTTGGCGGAAATGGCTGTGGCCATCAGTCCTGTCCTTCTTCTTCCATATCGTCGGCGCCTTCCATCGAAAGCGGGACGGTTGCAGCTATCAATCGGTCGGTGAGCACCAGCTTCGCTGTGTCGATCGCGTCGAACGGCAGCTTGTGCTCCACCCCCTCCTTGTCCGAAATCGTGACGGTATCGCCGTCGATGCCGACGAGCGTGCCATTGAAACGCTGGCGTCCCTCGCGCTTTTCCTTGAGCGCGATCTTCGCCTCATGCCCCGCCCAGTCGGCAAAGTCGGCAGGGCGCGTCAGCGGCCGGTCGATGCCGGGCGACGAGACTTCGAGCCGATAGGCGCCCTCGATCGGGTCCTTTCCCGCTTCCTCGAGCGCGTCGAGCCGGTCCGAAATGCGGCGCGACAGGTCGGCGCAATCGTCGATCGTCAGCTGGCGCGTGTCGGGCCGCTCGGCCATCACCTGCAGGGTCGGGTCGCTGTCGCCGCCAAAGAAGGCGACGCGCACGAGCGCAAGGCCCATCGCCTCGGCTTCGGGCGCGATGATCGCGTTGAGGGCGTCGAAATCGACCAATGCTCGTCCCAAGGTTGCAGACCGGAAAGCCATGCGTTTCTGGCCGCCGCGGCCCGCGGCCCCGACGTCCTATCTGGCTATCCATGTCTAGGAGTGAGCGTGCATATAGGCCGCTCGCAGGAAATCGGCAAGGGGAGATTGGGCGCCGCCCGAAGCTATTTCGTGGCGCCCGGCATCTCTCCGCTGGTCGCGCCGGTGCGCACGATATTCTCGGTCCCCGGCAGCGGCGGCAGCACCGGCTGCGGCGGCGGTGCGCTCAGCCTGTCGGCATAGAGCAGCCGCCCCGGGCCGAGTTTATACAGGATCTGCGGCAGCAATTCCTCGCCGAACACGAAACAGCCCTCGCTGCGCCCGAGCTTGCCCTGCGTCGCGATCAGCGACGGTTCGGCGTACCAGGCGCCGTGGATGACGATCGCGCGCATGTCGGCGTTGCTGTTGTCGGGATCGAGCCCGGCGAGCCGCATCGACGAGCCGTTCGAGCCCCAATAATAGTCACTGGTGCGATAGGCCCCGCGCGAGCTGGCGAGCGAGCCCGGCAGGTTCGAAAAGCTCTTGAGCCAGCCGTCGTGCTGCGGGTCGGACCCGCGCCCGTGCGTCACCGGGAACATGTCGATCGTGCCCGCGACCATGTCGACCAGCGCGAAGCGCGGACGATAGGAGGGCAATCCATAATCGACGATGCCGACGCGGTCGGCCAGCTTGATGCGGCTTCCCTCGCGCGCCAGCTGTGCGCGCGCGACCGCCAGATAGTCGACCGGCGGCGCCGCGGGCGCCCTGGCGGTGATCCAGTCGGGCAATTGCGCACGCGCCGGCAGCGCGGCAAGGGCGCCCGCCCCTGCCATTGTCGCCAGCATCGCCCTGCGATCGATAAACCTGTTCACGTCTTGCAACCCAACCCCGCATGCCGCCTTCGGCGATCCCTCGTGCGGCCATAAACGGCAGCTCGCCCATCAAAAGCAAGCAGCCTGTGTCCAATCATGCGGGCAATTGTGCCATATTTACCATGAACAGCGAGTTTACACCCCGCATATTGCGTCGGCCGGTCCCGGGCGATAGGCAAGCGCGCATGAAAGCGACCATCTGGCACAACCCCGCCTGCGGCACCTCGCGCAAGACCCTCGCGATTCTTCAGGAAGCGCCCGGAGTCGAACTGACCGTCATCGAATATCTGAAACAGCCCTATGGCGAAGCGAAGCTGCGCCAGCTCTTCGCCGACGCCGGGCTCGCGGCAAAGGACGCGCTGCGCCTGCGCGGGACCGACGCCGCCGAACGCGGCCTGCCCGATGCGGACGAGGATGCGATCATCGCCGCGATGGCCGCGAACCCCGCCTATGTCGAACGCCCCTTCGTCGAAACCGACAAGGGCGTGCGCCTGTGCCGGCCGCAGGATCGGGTTCACGAGATTTTGTAGCGCCTACACGGCCCAGTCGAACGCGCGACGCAATTCGGCTGCGCCGTCCGCGGCATAGGGCAGCCCATGCGCCATCACGACACGCTCGCAATCCCAGCCGAGAATCGTCGCCACCGCTTCGCGGACGCGGCGGCGCCTGGGCCAGAAGGTCAGCCGCAGGTCGATCGGCGCCTTGCCGTTCGGGTGCGCCGCGCCCGACAGGCGGACGAGCCAGCGATAGAAGCGGCCTCGCACCCGCTGCGGCTCGAAATTCTCGATGAGGTCGGTCAGAATCACGGTGCGCGATGCGCGGTGAAAGAAGACCGCCTCGCTGACCGCGGTGCCCGGAACCAGCACGGCTTCGAGTCCTTCGGGGAGCGGGGTTGCGCCCTCTCCGACCACCGCGTCGATGCGAAACGCGCGCTTCGCCTTGTCGGCAAGCCCGGGCACCGCGAGCGTCCGCGCCGCGGGATAGCGCCGCTGCCAGTCGGCGACATACCAATAGTGAAGGCTGTTCGGCGCGACGAGCCACGCGACGCGGCCGAGCCGGTCGATCGCGGCGAGCAACGTCTCTTCGGGGGCGACCGGCGAGTGCAGCCACAGCCCGCCGCCGGCGAGCCGCACCACGGTCATCCGCGTCGGAAAAGGAATCGAGCTCGGCCCGTAATCCATGCGGATTTCGGGACCGTCGACCGTCCAGATGTCGGGGCCGAACGGCTTGAGCGTGTTGAGCGGCGCGTAGGGGATGAAAGCCGTCATCGGCGCGCAGCCTAGCAGAGCCGGTGCTTGCTCGCCAAATTTCGTCGAACTTCGGCCGCGTCAGCGAAAGAAGCAATTGGCCCCCGCGAACAGCGCGTCGATCTTCGCCGTATCGCCCGGCGCCGCGAACATGCCGCCGATCGCGCTATCGCCGCTGCCGATCGTGAATTCCTCGCCGATCGTGCTGTCCTCGACGTCGACGATGCTCACCGATTGCTTTGCCTTGGCGCGCGTCGTGCCGATGCCGATGCCGCTCATCGTCGAATAGCGGCCGGCGCCGGGCTCGTTGCCGAGAAACCAGCCGACGAATTTGCCGTCCTGGAAGTTGAGCGTCATCGCATCGAAACGCGTGAACTCCATCGAACCGGCGCCGCATTCGACATTGGTGCTGCGATCCTCCGCAGCGCCGGCAACGCGCGCGAGCGCGGCTTCGGCCTGGTCGCGCGGGGCGCCGAACGCGAGGAGGCTCGCCTTGCCGCTCGCCTTGTCGACGAAGCGCAGCCCTTCGCCGTCGAGGCTGATCGCGGTCGTTGCCGCGGCCGGCCCGCCGGCCTTCGCCGCTGGCATTTCGGGCGCGGTGGGGACAATCGCCTCGTCGGGCTCTTCAGGCGCGGCAACGGGCTTGCAGGCACCCAGGAGCGCCAGCACCAGAATCGTCGTCAGTCTGCGCATCGCCCGCCCTTCAGCTTATATGACCGGAACGGCATCCTACCGCACCCGCCGCCGCAAGGGCTACAGGCTTTTGCACCACGCGCGGCCGGGCGACGCCGGCGCCCCCGCGCGAACGGGGGCGCGGCGCCTCAGCCCTTTTTCAGATGCCGGCGGCCCAGCAGTTCGGCGATCTGCACCGCGTTGAGCGCCGCGCCCTTGCGCAGATTGTCGCTGACGCACCAGAGGTTCAGGCCGTTGTCGACCGTCGGATCGTCGCGCACGCGGCTGACGAAGGTCGCGAAATCGCCGACGCATTCGACGGGGGTGATATAGCCGCCGTCCTCGCGCTTGTCGTGGAGCACGACGCCGGGGGCTTCGCGCAGGATGCGCTGCGCTTCCTCGGCCGACAGCTCGTCCTTGGTCTCGATATTGATCGCCTCGCTATGGCCGACGAACACGGGGACTCGCACGCAGGTCGCGGTGACCTTGATCTTGGGATCGAGGATCTTCTTCGTCTCGACGACCATCTTCCATTCCTCCTTGGTCGAGCCGTCGTCGAGGAATTTGTCGATGTGCGGGATGACGTTGAAGGCGATCTGCTTGGTGAATTTCTGCACATCCTTTTCGTCGCCGACGAAGATCTGGCGCGTCTGGTTCCACAGCTCGTCCATCCCCGCCTTGCCGGCGCCCGACACCGACTGATAGGTCGAGACGACGACGCGTTCGATCGTCGCGGCGTCGTGCAGCGGCTTCAGCGCGACGACCATCTGCGCGGTCGAGCAATTGGGGTTCGCGATGATGTTCCGGGCCGTGTAGCCGTCGATCGCCTCCGGGTTCACTTCCGGCACGATCAGCGGCACGTCGGGGTCCATGCGGTAGAGCGAGCTGTTGTCGATGACGATGCAGCCCGCCGCCGCAGCCTTCGGCGCGTGGATCGCGGTTGCGTCGCTGCCGATGGCAAAGATCGCCATGTCCCAGCCCGACCAGTCGAAATTGTCGATATTCTGGCACTTCACGGTCCTGCCCGTGTCGCCGATTTCCACTTCGGTACCCTGGCTGCGCGACGAGGCGACAGCGGCGAGCGCGTCGATGGGGAATTCGCGCTCGGCGAGAATGGCGAGCACTTCGCGCCCGACATTGCCCGTCGCGCCCGCGACGACGATACGATAACCCATGATGTTTCTGCCTTTCCGGTATTTCCGTTCGCCCTGAGGAGGGACTGAGCCTTGGCGAAGTCCCGTCTCGAAGGGCCGCGACGGTGCGCTACTGTCCTTCGAGACGGGACTGCGTCCCTCCTCAGGACGAACGGCGGTGATGGTTGGTTCGCGTTTTTCGTCTTCCGATATGCAAACGGCCGGTTCTGCCTGTTGGCGGAACCGGCCGTTTTGGAAAGCTGTTTCGGCTTTGGGTGAGAGAAGCTCTCCTTAGCCTTCGGTTCCGGGCCGGTTGTCGCGGCGCTCCGCAATACGCGCCGATTTGCCGGTGCGGCCGCGCAGATAGTAAAGTTTCGCGCGGCGGACGGCGCCCTTGCGGACGACGGTAATCGAATCGATGTTCGGCGAATAGAGCGGGAAGACGCGCTCGACGCCCTCACCGAACGACAGCTTGCGCACGGTGAAGTTCGATCCCATGCCCTTGTTCGAACGCGCGATGCACACGCCTTCGAAATTCTGGACGCGGGTGCGTTCGCCTTCGACGACGCGCACGCCGACACGCAGCGTGTCGCCCGGGCGGAATGTCGGAATTTCTTTGCCAGCCTTGGCGATTTCTTCGGCTTCGATCGTCTGGATGAGGTTCATGCCTCTAGTCCTTCTTCTTTTGCCGCGCGCCAGAGGCAGGTCGGTCCCGAGCGCCCTCATGGCGCTCCCAAAGGTCCGGCCTGCGTAACCGTGTGTCCTCTTCCGCCTTTTGTTTCCGCCAGGCGGCGATCTTCGCATGATCCCCCGATCGCAGCACTTCGGGGATCGTGCGCCCTTCCCACGTCGCGGGCCGGGTATAATGCGGATATTCGAGCAAACCGTCCTCGAACGATTCGTCGTCGCCGCTTGAAGCCGCGCCCATTACGCCGGGAAGCAGCCGAATGCAAGCGTCGAGCAGCATCAGCGCGCCCATCTCTCCGCCCGACAGGATGATGTCGCCCATCGACACCTCTTCGATCGCGCGCGCCTCGAAAATCCGCTCGTCGAAACCTTCGAAGCGGCCGCAGAGGATGATGGCGCCGGGGCCGGCCGCGAGCGCGCGCACGCGGGCCTGGGTGATCGGGGCGCCGCGCGGGGTCATCGCCAGCAGCGGCAGGCCCAGATGCGCGGCGCTCGCATGGTCGATCGCCGCGGCGAGCACGTCGGCGCGAAGCACCATCCCCGCCCCGCCGCCCGCCGGCGTATCGTCGACCGTGCGGTGCCGATCGGTCGCAAAATCGCGAATCTGCACGGGCGCGCAATTCCACGTCCCGCTTTCGAGCGCGCGCCCCGCCATGCTGTGCCCCAGCGGACCGGGGAACATGTCGGGATAGAGCGTGAGCGGGACGGCGGTGAAGGGCATCGGCCGCCTATAGCGTCCAATTCTCGACCGTCAGCCCCGGCACATCGGCGAAATCGGCTGCGTTGCGGGTGATCAGCGTCAGACCGAGACTGACCGCATGCGCAGCGATCAAGCGATCGAAATTGCGCCGCCGGATTCCGATCTGGCGCGCAATTCGCCCATAGGCGTCTGCCGCCGCATCGTCATAAGAGTGGACGTCGATCAATCGGATCAGCGTGTCGAGCAATTCGTCGTCGCGCGTATCGTCGCCGCTCTCGCGCGCGCCGACGCGCAGTTCGGACAGGGTGATGGCGGAGATCGCAAGGCCGCTCGCAAAATTCTCTCGCATCTTGTCGCGCAGATTCTCGCTTCGCGCCCGCGCGAAGTCGATGCAGACGTTGGTGTCGAGCATATACATGGGGTCAGGCGGCACGCCCGCCGGCGTCACCATCACCCCAATCATAATCCTCCTGATCGGTGTCACGACGTCCACGCCCCATAAAGCCGGGCGAGAAGGCGCCATAGAGCCCCATCAGCACCGACAGGCTATCGCTTTCCTTCCACAGCGAAAAGCTGCCATCCTTGTGCGGAGCAATCACGACATCATCTCCTTCCGTGATCCCCAATGCCTTTGGCAAGCGCAGCGCGAGTGAATTGCCCGACTTGAAGACTTTGGCGCGATATTCCTTGGTCATAGGAAACTCCGTATATACATGATGTATATACATCAGCGATCATTTCAAGCAATGCTAATCGAGCGGCTGCCATAGCGCCTCTGGCAGCAAAGGACGATCCGCTTCGAATTCCTCGCGCAGCCATTCGCGGAAGCGCTCGATCTTGCGCACCCGGCTGCGGCCTTCGCGATAGACGAGCCAGTTCGCGCCGCCGGGCTGGTAGAGCGTCTCGAACGGCTGGACCATCCGCCCGCTGTCGAGTTCGGCGCGCCAGAGCAGCGGGGTCATCAGGGCGATGCCGTAGCCGCCCTGCACCGCGCTCGCCTCCTGAAGCTGGCTGTCGAGTTCGACCCCGCGGCGCGGGGGCGGTTTGACGTCGACGCCCGCCTCGGCAAGCCAGCCCGCCCACCAGGGGTCGTTGGGCGCGAGCCGTTCGACATTGAGCAGATCGGCAGGCGCGGTGATGCGATTCGCCTCGAGGAAAGCCGGCGCGCAGATCGGCGTCACATGGCTGCGGAACAGGAAATCGGCGCGCAGTCCGGGCCAGCCGCCCGGTCCGATGCGGATCGCGACGTCGACGTCCGACGCGTCAAAATCGACATAGGCGTTCGACATCGACAGCCGCACCGCGAGGTCGGGATAGCGCAGCTGGAAGCGCCCGATGCGCGCGCTGAGCCAGGTGCCGCCAAAGGTCGTCGCGGCGCTGATCGTCAAAATATCGGCCTCGTCATTGCCGAGCGCCGCGAAAGCATCGCCCATCGACGCGAAGGCGGTGCTGATCGCGGGGAGCAACCGCTGCCCCGTCTCCGACAGGCGCACGCGCCCCTTTTCGCGCACGAACAGCGCGCGGCCGAGCCGATCCTCCAATTGGCGGACCTGATAGCTGACGGCCGCCTGCGTCATCCCGAGCTCTTCGGCGGCGCGCGAGAAATTCTCCAGTCTTCCGGCGGATTCGAAAGCGCGGATCGCGGCGAGCGGCGGCAGGCGGGACATGCCATCTTATAAGGTGAACTTATGCTGCACCGCAAAGCTTTTGTTGGCGCCGGAGCCAGGGAAGGCGCATTTAAGATGCACCCACCCAGCAGGAGACGACCGATGATCGACGAGATGTGGATGCGCGGCTGGGCCGAAAATCACGGCCGCTTCAGCGCCGATCTCGACCGCGGCCTTTCGCAGATTGCGCAAGCCTGGCGGTCGTGGCGCCGCCGCGGCCCGGGCGCCGGCGGGAGCGCAAAGCCCCGCGCCGGCGCGCACTGAGACGGGCGGGAATAGCGTCGACCGTGCCGACGCGCCACCGGCGCCGCGGCCGCTCCCCCCTTGCGGCGCTATTCCCGTCCAACCTTTTCCCTGATCGGATACCGCTCAATTTAGGTTGAACCGTAGCCCTGAGCCTGTCGAAGGGCGGCTATCGACGAGAGGCGCCCTTCGACAGGCTCAGGGCTTCGGTGAGAAACGATTCCGTGGCGAGAAACGATTCCATCTGAAATGGGCACGCCGCTCGGTGACCGCCGGGTGCCCGGCCCGCCGCTTTATTCGGCGAAAGCCGCGTTGACGGTCACACCGTCGTCGCTCCACGCCGGCACCGCCTGCGCATTCATCGGCACCATGAAGCGCTTCGCCTTCTTGCCGCCTTCGCTCGGCCGCTCGATTTCGAGGATGTCGCCCGCGCCGAAATTCTCGACCGCGATGACGGTGCCGAGCGCGGTGCCGTCGGTCGAGGTGCAGGCGAGCCCGATCAGGTCGTGATGATAATATTCGCCCTCGCCCAGCGGCGGCAGCGCCGACCGCGGGACCGTCAGGACGGTGCCGCGGAGCGCCTCGGCGGCGCTGCGGTCGGTGATTTCGGCGAATTGCGCGACCGCGCCCTGATTGGCGGGGCGCAGCGATTTCAGCGTGAGCTTGCGCCCGCCGGCATCGAATGCGGAAAAGGCGCGCAAGCCTTGCACGCCTTCGCCGAATAATTTGAGCCGCACCTCGCCCCGCACCCCGTGCGCGCCGGCGATGGCGGCAAGGGTGACGGGGCGGTCGGCCTTGTCCCCCTCCCGCTTGCGGGAGGGGTTAGGGGTGGGGCGAGCCGAAGGCGAGCTATCCATATCCCGCGTCCTTGCCCACCCCCGGCCCCTCCCGCAAGCGGGAGGGGAGAAGAATCAACCCTCGGCCTTTTCTTCGCCTTCGGCCGGCGCCGGGCCGCCCTCGGCGACTTCCTCGGCGATCGCGGCGGCGTCTTCGGCCGTCGTTTCGGCGGGCACTTCGTCAGCCACCGCGTCGGCAACGGCTTCGGCGGTCTCTTCGCTCTTCACCGAGCCGGTCGCATCCGATTCGGCTTCCTCGGCGACGGGCGCCTCTTCAGCCGGAGCCGCAGCGGCTTCCTTGGCGGCCTCTTCGGCCTCGGCCAGCTTGGCGGCGCGCTCTTCGGCGCGTTCCTTGGCCTTCTCGCCCGGCTCGGCCTTCTTGGGGTTGTTGCGCGCGGCGCGTTCCTTGAGACCGGCGGCGTCGAGGAAGCGGGCGACACGGTCGGTCGGCTGCGCGCCGACGCTCAGCCAATGCTTCGCGCGATCGGCATCGAGCTTGATGCGTTCGGGGTTATCCTTGGCGAGCAGCGGGTTGTAGCTGCCGATGCGCTCGATGAAGCGGCCGTCGCGCGGGGAGCGCGAATCGGCGACGACGATCTTGTAATAGGGGCGCTTTTTCGAACCGCCGCGCGAGAGGCGAATGGAAGTAGCCATGATATTGTCCTTCTGAGTCTAAACTGGTTGTCCGGGTTATTTCTTTTTATTCATCAAATTGGCCAGGTCGGGCGGGATCGCGCCGCCGCCGAGGCCGGGAAGGCCGCCGGCGCCGCCGCCCATGCCGCCCATCCCGGGGATGCCGCCGCCGCGGCCGAGCAGCGCGCCGAGCCCCTTGAGCCCGCCCATCTTGCGGATCTTCTTCATCGCGGTGGACATTTCCTGGTGCATCTTGAGCAGCTTGTTCACCTGCTGAACACTCGTCCCCGATCCGTTCGCGATGCGGATCTTGCGCTTGGCGTTGATGATCGCCGGGGCCGCGCGCTCCTTGGGGGTCATCGACCCCATGATCGCATCGAAATGGATCAGCATCTTGTCGTCGGCGCCGCTCTGCGCCATCGCCGCCTGCGCCTTCTTGAGACCGGGGATCATCCCCGCGAGCGCGCCGATGCCGCCCATGCGGCGCATCTGATTGAGTTGGGTGCGAAGATCGTCGAGGTCGAACTGACCTTTGGCCATCTTCTTCGCCATCGCCTCGGCCTCTTCGGCCTGGATCGTCTCGGCGGCGCGCTCGACGAGGCTAACGACGTCGCCCATGCCGAGGATGCGGCCGGCGATACGCGACGGCTGGAAGAGTTCGAGTCCGTCGAGCTTTTCGCCCGTGCCCGCGAATTTGATCGGCTTGCCGGTGACCGCGCGCATCGACAGCGCGGCACCGCCGCGCGCATCGCCGTCCATGCGGGTCAGCACGACGCCGGTGAGCGGCACCTGCTCGGTGAAGCGCTGCGCGACCTGAACCGCGTCCTGGCCGGTCAGGCTGTCGACGACGAGCAGGGTTTCGGCGGGGTTCGCGGTGCGCGCCACCGCCTGCATCTCGTCCATCAGCTGCTGGTCGACGTGGAGGCGGCCTGCGGTGTCGAGCATGAGGACGTCATAGCCCTGCAGCTTCGCCGCCTGCATCGCACGGCTCGCGATTTCGGTGGGCTGCTGACCCGCAACGATCGGCAGGGTCGCGACGTCGATCTGCGTGCCAAGCACAGCAAGCTGTTCCTGCGCGGCGGGGCGATTGACGTCGAGCGACGCCATCAGCACCTTCTTGCGCTCCTTGTCCTTCAGCCGCTTGGCGATCTTCGCGGTCGTGGTCGTCTTACCCGAGCCTTGCAGGCCGACCATCATGATCACTGCGGGCGGGGTGACATTGAGGTCGAGCTCGGCGGCTTCGGAGCCGAGCATCTCGGTCAGCGCGTCGCTGACGATCTTGACCACCTGTTGCCCCGGCGTGACCGAACGCAGGACATTCCGGCCGATCGCCAGTTCGGTGACCTGATCGACGAAGCTGCGCACGACGGGCAGCGCGACGTCGGCTTCGAGCAGCGCGATTCGCACCTCGCGCATCGCGGCGCGCACGTCGGCCTCGGTCAGCGCACCGCGGCCGCGGAGCTTCCCGAAAACATCGCCAAGCCGAGTGCTCAGACTGTCGAACATGCGTCCTTTTACCCTTCTGACGACCCGCAACGCAAAAGACGCCGGTGAGCGAAACCTCGCCAACCAGCGGCTATCCGTGGACAGATTTTCCGTCGCGGATGTCTTGTGCGCCCCTCCGCATGATGCGGACGGACGCGGCGCCCTTACGCCAATGCGCGCGCAAAGGCAAGCGCGGGCCGCGGCGCACTTAACGCAAATTTCACCGCTTGCGGCGCAAACAGACCGCGACTGTGGGGAAATTCAATGACCGTCGAACCGGCTGTGCCGAAGGAATGGAATCGTAGCGAAGGCGCCAAGCGCGACGTCCTCGCAGGGGGAATCGTCGTCGCGGCGATCCTGCTGTTCGTGGGCACGGGCAGCAGCGTGATGCAATCGGTCGTGCGGACGATCGCCGGTTTCGGCGGCGGCACCGACCGCGTGCTCGCGACGATGCTGATCCTCAACATCGCGCTGATCCTGTTCGGCTGGCGCCGCTACGACGACCTCAACCGCGAGATTCGCGAGCGCACCGCAGCCGAAAAGCGCGCGCGCTACCTGGCCGATACCGACCCGCTGACCGGCTATCTCAACCGCCGCGCGCTGCTCGCGCAGGGCCAGGCGCTGATCGCACGCGCCGCGTCGGAGCATCGGCACGTCGCGCTCTTTCTGCTCGACCTCGACCATTTCAAGACCGTCAACGACATCCACGGCCATGTCGCGGGCGACCGCGTGCTGCAGATCGCCGCCGAGCGCATCTCCGCGATCCTGCCGCCGAGCGCGACCAAGGCACGCCTCGGCGGCGACGAATTCGTCGCGATGCTGGTGTTCGAACCCGCGGCACGCCCCGATATCGAGGCGCTGGCCGGCCAGCTCGTCACCGCGCTCGAGGAACCCGTGCCCTATGACGCGCGGCGCATCCGCATCGGCTGCTCGCTCGGCATCGCGCTCGCGACCGAGGCGAGCGCGACGATGGAGACGCTCGTCCGTCAGGCCGACATCGCCATGTATCATTGCAAGGACGAAGGGCGGAACCGCTATATCTGGTTCCAGACGGGCATGGAAATGGCGGTCCAGGTGCGCAACCAGATCGAAAACGGCATTCGCGAAGGCATGCCGCGCGGCGAGTTCATCCCCTATTTCGAGCCGCAGGTCGACATTGCGAGCGGGCGCCTGATCGGCTTCGAGATGCTGATGCGCTGGGACTCGCCCGAATATGGCATGATCCTGCCCGAACGCTTCATCCCCGTCGCCGAGGAAAGCGGGCTGATCGGCGAATTGTCGCTGCACGTCATCCGCGAGGCGATGGAAAGCGCGAAGGCATGGGACCCGGCGGTGTCGCTGGCGGTCAATATTTCGCCGCAGCAACTCAAAGACCCGTGGTTCAGCCAGAAGCTGACCAAGCTGCTCGTCGAAACCGGCTTTCCGGCGAGCCAGCTCGAGGTCGAGATCACCGAAAGCTCGCTGTTCGAAAATCTGCCGCTCGTTCGCTCGATCGTCACCAGCCTCAAGAATCAGGGCGTATCGCTCGCCCTCGACGATTTCGGCACGGGCTACAGCTCGCTCTCGCACCTGCGCGCGCTGCCCTTCGACCGCATCAAGATCGACCGCAGCTTCATCACCGCGATGCGCGGCAGCGCCGACGCGCAGGCGATCGTCGTCGCGATCATGCGCCTCGGCGAAAGCCTCGCCATGCCGATCACTGCCGAGGGGGTAGAGGACGAGGCGACCGCGATCGAGCTGACGCGGCTCGGCTGCACCAAGGGCCAGGGCTGGCACTATGGCCGCGCGATGTCGGCGGACGACACCGCGGCGATGCTCGCCGAGCGCGGGCTTCTGCGCGCGCCGATGCTGCCCGCGGGCGGCACGGAAGAACCGCTCCGCAAGACGGCATAGTTTCCCCTCCCTTCCAGGGAGAGGAGAATGAGAAGGCCGCACCCGCGTCGCTAGACTTCGCGCCCGCGCGCTCCTAAATGCGCGACACTATGGCGGATCGCTTCACCAAGATGCATGGCCTCGGCAACGACTTCGTCGTGATCGACGCGCGCGAAGACGCGGTCGAGATGACCGCGGCGCGCGCGCACGCGATCGCCGACCGGCGCCATGGCATCGGCTGCGACCAGCTGATCCTGCTCGAACCGTCCGAAAAGGCCGATGTGAAGATGCGCATCTTCAACGCCGACGGCGGCGAGGTCGAGGCGTGCGGCAATGCGACCCGCTGCGTCGCGACGCTGATCGGCAAGCCCGCGGTGATCGAGACGCTGGGCGGGATGCTGCGCGTCAGCCCCGCCGACGGCGGCGCCGAGGTGACCTTGGGCGAGCCCGCCTTCGACTGGGAGCAGATCCCGCTCGCGATGCCGATGGACACGCGCGACATGCCCGTCGCGTGGGACGAGCTCGAACATGGCGCGGCGGTCAATGTCGGCAATCCGCACATCATCTTCTTCGTCCCCGAAGCCGATGCGGTGGCGCTGACCGACCTCGGACCGCGGATCGAGACCGACCCGCTGTTCCCCGAGCGCGTCAACGTCAATGTCGCGAGCCTCGACGGCCCCGACCGGCTGCAATTGCGCGTCTGGGAGCGCGGCGTCGGGCTGACGCAGGCGTGCGGCACCGGCGCCTGCGCGACCGCGGTCGCCGCGATCCGTGCGGGGCTCGCAAAATCGCCGGTCACCATCTCGCTGCCCGGCGGCGACCTCGTCATTCGATGGCGCGATGGCGAGCCGATCGTGATGAGCGGCGCGGCGACGCGCGTGTTCGAGGGTGAGACCGACTGGGCGCGCTTCGGATGAGCGCTCGCGCCGGGGTCGAGGTCGTCAATTTCGGATGCCGGCTGAACATCGCCGAGGGCGAAGCCGTGCGCGCGGCGGCGATCGCGGCCGGCGCGGCGGACACGATCGTCTTCAACAGCTGCGCGGTGACCGACGAAGCGGTGCGGCAGGCGCGGCAGGCGGTGCGGCGGGCCTTGCGCGAACGGCCGGGCGCCGAAGTGGTAGTGACGGGGTGCGCCGCGGAACTCGAACGCAGCGCCTTCGAAGCGATGGGCGCGCGGGTGGTCGGAAACGACGCCAAGGGTCTGGCGGAGAGCTATCAGGCAAGCGTGTCCCCGCGCAGGCGGGGACCCATCTCCGGCCGGTTCGACATCGCACCGGCGGGTGATGGGCTCCCGCCTCCGCGGGAGCACACGGATTTATTCAAGGCCGTGGGTCCCTACGCCCCCGCCCTTTCGGGCGCCGACCATGCGCGCGCATTTCTGGGCGTCCAGACCGGCTGCTCGCACAGCTGCACCTTCTGCGCGACCGTGCTCGCGCGCGGCGCCGCGCGGTCGGCCACCGTCGAAGCGGTCGTCGAGGCCGCGCGGATTGCGCTCGACCGCGGACAGCGCGAGATCGTGCTCACCGGGGTCGATCTTGCGAGCTATGGCGATGACAGCGGCACCAGCCTCGCCGCGCTGGTCGAGGCGCTGCTCGCGCTGCCGGTCGAGCGGTTGCGCCTCTCGTCGCTCGACCCCGACCGGATCGACGATGCGCTGTTCGCGCTGCTCACCGGAGAAGCGCGGGTGATGCCGCACGTCCATCTGTCGCTGCAGGCGGGCGACGACATGATCCTGACGCGCATGAAACGGCGCCATCGCCGCACCGATGCGGTGCGGCTCGTCGAACGGCTGAAGGCCGCGCGCGGCGAGATTGCGATCGGCGCCGACCTGATCGCCGGATTTCCGACCGAGGATGACACCATGTTTGCCAATACGCTGGCGCTGATCGACGATGCCGACATCGTCTTTGGCCATATCTTTCCCTACAGCCCGCGCGCCGGCACCGCCGCCGCGCGGATGCCGCAGGTCGGCCGCGCGGCGGCGCGCGAACGCGCCGCGCGGCTGCGCGAGGCTAATGCCCGGCGCCGTCACCGCTGGATGGACGCGCAGCGCGGGCGCGAAACCGCGATGCTCGTCGAGCGCGACGGGCGGAGCGGTCATGCGGAGAATTTCGCGCCGCTGACCCTCGCGGCGCCCGCTGCGCCGAACAGCATCGTCCGCGTGCGGATCGACGCCCGCGACGACGACCGGATGCACGCGACGATGGTGGCGACGGGGATCGCGGCATGAGCGGCGCAAGCTGGAGCGAGCGGCTGTTCGGCGGCCTCCGCCGCACGTCGGAGCGCCTCGGCGAAAATCTGTCGGGCCTTACGGGCAAGTCGCGCCTCGACGACGAGGATCTCGACCGGATCGAAGAAGCGCTGATCACCGCCGACCTCGGCCCCGCGATGGCGGCGCGTATCCGCGAGCGGCTCGCGGCGCGGCGCGACGCGGTCGCGGGCAATGTCGAGGAACTGAGGAAAATCGTCGCCGACGAGATTGCCGCGGTGCTGCGCCCGGTCGCCGAACCGCTCGAAATCGACGCCTTTCCGCGTCCGCAGGTGATTTTGGTGATCGGCGTCAACGGATCGGGCAAGACAACCACCATCGCCAAGCTAGCGCATCTGTTCCAGGAACAGGATTATGGCGTGATGCTCGTCGCGGGCGACACGTTCCGCGCCGCCGCGATCGGGCAATTGAAGGTCTGGGCCGAACGGCTCGGGGTGCCGATCATGGCGGGGCCAGAGGGGGGCGACGCCGCGGGGATCGTCTTCGACGCGGTCAAACAGGCGACCGCGACGGGCATCGACGTGCTGATCGTCGACACCGCCGGGCGGCTTCAGAACAAGCGCGAGCTGATGGACGAACTCGCCAAGATCAAGCGCGTCCTCGGCCGCCTCAACCCCGCCGCGCCGCACGATGTCGTGCTCGTGCTCGACGCGACGACAGGGCAGAATGCACTGTCGCAGATCGACGTGTTCCGCGAGGTCGCGGGGGTCACCGGCCTGGTGATGACCAAGCTCGACGGCACCGCGCGCGGCGGCGTCCTCGTCGCCGCGGCCGAGCGCCACGGCCTTCCCATCCACGCGATCGGCATCGGCGAGACGTTGGGCGATTTGCGTCCCTTCGACGCCGACGAGATCGCCGGCATCATTGCAGGAAATATCCGATGAGCGAGCCGCTCGAACAGCTGCCGGGCGGCCCCGAGCCGATCCCCGCTCCGCCGCCCGCCAGGCATGGCTGGCTCAATTTCGCGATCGACTTCGGGCCTTTGCTCGTCTTTTTCCTGACCTATAAATTCACCTCCGGCGGCGAGGGCTCCTTCGCCGCGACCACCGGCGCGATCAAGGGCACCGTCGCCTTCATGGCCGCGATCGTCGTCGCGATGATCGTGTCGAAATGGAAGCTCGGCAAAATTTCGCCGATGCTGTGGATGTCGGGCATCCTCGTCCTCGGCTTCGGCGCGCTGACCGTATGGTTCCACGACGAGCGCTTCATCGTGATGAAGCCGACGATCATCTATGCCGCGTTCGCTGCCCTGCTGCTCGGCGGCTGGCTGATGAAGCGGCCGATGCTCAAATATCTGCTGCAATCGGCGCTCGAAGGCGTGACCGAAACGGGCTGGCTGACCCTGTCGCGCAATTGGGGGATCTTCTTCGCCGCGCTCGGCATCGCCAACCACATCATGTACGAGCTGATCGAGACGGGGCGGATGAGCTTCGATCTGTGGCTGACGATCAAGGTGTGGGGCGTCACCGCCCTCTCCTTCCTCTTCGCGCTGACCCAGCTTCCGGTGATGATGAGGAACGGGCTGGCGGCGACGGAAGAGAGCGACGGCTAATCTCCTCTCCCGCTTGCGGGAGGGGCAGCGAGACTTGCGAGCTTGCTCGCTAGTCGCAGCGGGGTGGGCCATTGCGACGTCGCTGCCCACCCCCGCCCCCTCCCGCAAGCGGGAGGGGAGATTTATTCCTCCACCGCTTGCCTGTGCATCCGGCCGTTGAGCACATAATGGGCGACGCCCGCCTGCATCCCCGCCGCCTGCGCGTCGTCGATCGCGCGGATACGCCGCGCGGGCGCCCCGGCCCATAGTTCGCGATCGGGAATCTCCTTATTCTCGGTGAGCAGTGCCCCCGCCGCGAGCATCGCGTCGCTGCCGATCCGGCACCCGTTCATCACCGTGGCTTTCAGGCCCACGAATGCGCGATCGGCGAGCGTGCAGCCATGCACCATCGCGAGATGGCCGATCAGCACATCTTCGCCGATGATCGTCGGAAAGCCCTCGGGCCGGTGCGGCATCGGTCCGTCGCAGTGGAGAATGCTGCCGTCCTGAATGTTCGAGCGCGCACCGATGCGGATGTGGCTGACGTCGGCGCGCAGCACGCAATTATACCAGATGCTGACGTCGGGGCCGATCTCGACGTCGCCGATGATCCGGCAACCCGGCGCGATGAACGCGCTGGGGTCGATGCGCGGCGCCTTGCCGTTCACCGCGATGATGCTGACGTCGTTGCGGGTCATTCGCGACCTCCGATCAGATGCTTCCACAAGAGGACCGGCAATGTCGAGGCATAGTCGTCGGTCCAGCGGTCGAAATGCGGCCGCCCTTCGAGCGGCACCCACGCGCCCGCGTCGCGCGCCTTGTCGCGCGGGCGGAGGGGTCCCGTCAATTGCGCAAGCCGTTCGGGGCTCGCCGCGAGCGCGACCCAGTTCGATCCGGTCAGATTGCCGTCCTCGCGCGGCGGCCCCGGGTCCATGCGGATCGCCGCCGCCCAGCCGCGCGCCCGCGCCTCTTCGGCGAGCACCGGCTCGAGGTCGAAGAAGCGGTTCGAGATATGGACGAGGAGCAGGCCGCCGGGCTTCAGCGCGCGCGCATAAATGCCCATCGCCTCTTCCGTCAGCAAATGCAGCGGGATCGCATCGGACGAAAAGGCGTCGATGACGAGGACGTCGAGCCGCCCCGGCGGCTGCTTTGCGATTTCGAGCCGCGCATCGCCAAGGATGATCGGCGTATCGGGGGCGCAGTGCGAGAGGAAGGTGAATTTGGCGGGATCGCGCGCGATCGCGACCATCGCGGGGTCGATCTCGAAGATCGTCCAGTGCTGACCCGGCTTGCGATAGCAGGAGAGCGTGCCCGCCCCCAGCCCGACGATGCCGACCGCCGCTTCGGCGGGCGCGCGATCGAGCGCGAGGCCGACCCCCGAATCATGCCCGTAATAGGTCGTCGGGTCATATTCGTGCCCCGCGTCGGTGCGCTGCAACCCATGCAAGGTCGTCCCGTGCGCGAGCCGGCGCTGGTGGCGATAGGGATCGTCGGTGACGGTATAGATGCCGAAATAGCTGCGCACGCGCATGTCGGTGAAGCTTTCCTGCACCGTGCTCCAGCCGCCGACGCCGAGCATCAGCATCGCGAGAACCGCGACATAGGCCCAGCGCCAGCCAATGACGAACAGGCCGATGACGAAGAGCACGGCGCTCCACCCGATCGCAGCGCCTTCGTATCGGCCGGTCCAGTCGCCGACCATGCGCCAGGCGGCGATGGCGGCCACCGCAACAAGCAGCACGACGGCCACATTCGCAGTTCTCGGCGCGAGTCCAAAGGCGCTGTCCCACGGGATCAGCCTGGGGAGCGGCAGCAGCAGGGCGGCAGCGAGAACGAGGATCGGATGTTCATAGACCCAGTCGAACAACAGGGGCGCGGCAAGCGCCGCGAACAGGCCGCCAAGCACGCCGCCCGCGGACATGACGAGATAGAAGAGCGTCAGGTGCCGCGGCGCGGGACGGAGATGATAGAGATAGCCGTGCAGCGCCACGGCGACGACGAACAGCATCGCGAGGCTGGCGAAGGCCACCATCATCGAGCCGCCCCCCGAACTGAGCAGGGCAAGCCCGCCGACCCCGAGCAGCACCGCGGGCGCAACGACCGTGAAGGTCATCGTCAGCCGCGTCAGCGTCGAAAAGGCGATGACGAAGCTCAATAGATAGAGGCCGAGCGGCAGCACCCACAGCAGCGGCATCGCCACAATGTCGGTGGTCAGGTGCGTCGTCGTCGACAGCATCAGCCCCGACGGCACCGCCGCGATCAGCAGCCAGTGGAGCCGGCGTGCCAGCGTCGGGCGCGGCGCATCGGCCTCGGCGGCCTTGGGCGTCGCCGCCGCGCCGCGCCAGCGCGCCGCCGCGCTCGCCGCGACGAGAAGCACGAGCAGCGCATAGCCGGCGGTCCAGCCCCAGCTCTGCGCCGCGAGCGGCATCGACGGCTCGACGAGCGCCGGATAGCTGATCAGCCCCGCGAAGCTGCCGAGGTTCGATGCGGCGTAGAGATAATAGGGATCGCCCGCGGAGGCGTCGGCGGCGAACCAGCGCTGCATCAGCGGCGCCTGCGCCGAGACCGCGAAAAAGACCGGGCCGATCGACGCGGTGAGGAGCAGCGGCACCCACAGCGCCTCCTGCCCCGGCGCCGGCGGGGCGAGCTGCGCAATGCCGATGGGCAACCACAGGGCGGCAAACAGCAGCAGCGCGAGATGGATCGCCGCCTGCCGCCGCACCGCGAAGCGCGCGAGCCAATGCGCATAGGCATAGCCGCCGAGCAGCAGCGCCTGATAGACGAGCATCGCGCTGTTCCACACCATCGGCGCGCCGCCGAGCCGCGGCAGCACCATCCGCGCGACCATCGGCTGGACGAGGAACAACAGGAAGCTGCCGACGAGGATCGTCAGCACGAACAGCCAGCGGCGCGGCGATGCGGCGGCGGTCATGCGCGCGCGCGCCAAACGTCGCGCGTCATACGCCACACGGTGGTCGGATTATCTTCGGGCGGATAATCGGGGTCGGTATAGTCGAGCGCCGGCAGGCGGTCGAAGCCCAGCCGCACCATCATTCGCGTCGAACCAACATTTGAGTCGCTGGTCTGCGCAAAGATGATCGGGAAACGAGCGGCACCGAAACCGTAGCTCAGCACCGCGCGCGCCGCTTCCGTCGCATAGCCCTGACCCCAGAACCGTTCGGCGAGCGTCCAGCCGATCTCGTTCGAGCCGCGCAGACCATCAGGCGCGGCACCGCTGCGCACATGAAAAAGACCGCAGCGACCTATGCGGCGTTCATCGTCGCGCCGCCATATTGTCCAGCGCCGCCATCCTTTCGGCTCGGCAAAAGCGGCGATATCGGCAGCAAGACCGTCGGCAACCTCGGCATCGTTACGCGCTCCACCAAGGTGGCGCATCACCGCTTCGCTGTTCATCTCCTCGCGGAGCCATGGCAGGTCATCCGACGCCGGAGGACGCAGCACCAGCCGTTCAGTCTCGATCATGCGCCGAGCAGGCGCGCCGCGTGGAGCGCGTGATAGCTGAGCACCCCCGACGCGCCCGCGCGGCGGAAGGCGAGCAGCGTTTCGAGCACCAGCGCGTCGCGTTCGCCCGCGCCCGCCGCGGCGGCGGCCTCGATCATCGCATATTCGCCCGACACCTGATAGGCATAGACCGGCACCGCAAAGGCCTGTTTCACCGCGCGCACGACGTCGAGATAGGGGAGGCCCGGCTTGACCATCACGCTGTCGGCGCCCTCGGCGAGATCCATTTCGACCTCGCGCAGCGCCTCCTCGACGTTCGCCGGGTCCATCTGATAGGTCGTCTTGTCGCCTTTCAGCAGCCCGCGCGAGCCCACCGCGTCGCGGAACGGGCCATAGAAGGCCGAGGCATATTTGGCGGCATAGCTCATGATCTGGACGTGGCCGAAGCCTTCGAGTTCGAGCGCTTCGCGGATCGCGCCGACGCGGCCGTCCATCATGTCCGACGGCGCGATGATGTCGGCGCCGGCGCGCGCCTGGTTCAGCGCCTGCCCGACCAATATCTCGACCGTCTCGTCGTTGAGGACATAGCCCGCATCGTCGACCAGCCCGTCCTGCCCGTGGCTGGTATAGGGATCGAGCGCGACGTCGGTGAGGATGCCGATATCGTCGCCGCACGCATGTTTGATTGCGGCGGTCGCGCGGCACATCAGATTGCCGGGGTTGAGCGCTTCGGCGCCGTCGTCGCTGCGCCGCTCGGCCTGCGTATAGGGGAAGAGCGCGAGGCAGGGGATGCCGGCAGCGACCGCTTCTTTCGCACGCTGGACCAGCCGATCGACCGACCAGCGCGACACGCCGGGCAGGCTCGCGATCGGCTCTTCGGCGTCCGTGCCGTCGCATACGAAGAGCGGCCAGATCAGGTTCGCCGGGGTCAGACGATGCTCGCGCACCATCGCGCGGCTCCAGCCGGTGCGGCGGGTGCGGCGCAGGCGCGTGTCGGGAAAGGGGGCGTGAGTCATGGCGCGTGCATAGCCGCGCTTGAGCGCGGGGGAAACGGATATTGGCGTGCAATTGGCCCCTCCCCTTCAGGGGAGGGGTTGGGGTGGGGCCATCGGCCTTGCACAAGGTCCCGAAGCCCCACCCCGCTCGACTAAGGCTCGGCTTGCGCCGAACCAAGTCTCGCTGCCCCTCCCCTGAAGGGGAGGGGTGGAACGACATCAGATCCCGTCGCCGGCCCGCTTCGCCGCCACGTCGGCGAGCGTGCCGAGCTTCGGTCCCTCCACCGGCTTCGGCGCGATCGGGGTCAGCGCGGCGCCGGGTTCGATCGCGGTCAGCTCGCGGATGCGCGCGCGGAAGGCGGCGAGTTCCTTGCCCTCGAGCTGCGCCCGGGTGACGAAGCTGACCGACATCGGGTTCACCGCATGGCCGTTGCGATAGACTTCGAAATGCAGGTGCGGGCCGGTCGAAAGCCCGCTCGAACCGATATAGCCGAGAATCTGGCCGCGGCGGACATGCTGGCCCGCGCGCACCGCGATGCGGCTCATATGGCCATAGCCGGTGCCGAGCCCGCCGCCGTGATTGAGCTTCACATAATTGCCGAAGCCGCCCGTGCGACCCGCGACGGTCACCCTGCCGTCGGTCACCGCATAGATCGGCGCGCCATAGCCGCCGCCGAAATCGACCCCCGAATGCATACGCCGATAGCCGAGGATCGGGTGGCGGCGCATCCCGTAGCCCGAGGTGATGCGCCCGCGCGTCGGGCGCACCATCCCGCCCGTCTGCTGCCCGACGCCCGAGGCCTCGAACCATTGGCTGCGGCCGTCCTTTTGCCATTCGAGCATCGAGAGCTTGGGTTTTCCGCCGCGGATCAGCCCGGCATAGAGCAGCTTGCCCGTCTCGGTTTCGCCGGTCTCGGCGCGGCGATAATCGACGATGATGTCATATTCGTCCGACGCGCGAATGCCCGACACCGGCATCTGCCTGCCGATCACGCGCAGCCAGGACTGGATCGCCTGCGGCGGCGCCCCGGCGGCGCGCGCCGAGCGATAGAGGCCGGCGCCGACCTTGCCGCGGATGCGCAGCGGCGTGTCGTCGACGGTGATCGGGATGCGGCGCATGACGAGACGCCCGCCGACGCGCTCCATCTCGATCCGGAGGTCGAGCCTCGCGCGCATCGCGAGTGCATCGACCGGGCGCGGCATCGTGCGCGCAGCCCTCCGGCCGAGGACGAGGTCGATGCGCGTGCCCGGCGCGATGTCGGCGAGCGGCACCGCGGTCGACACTTGCCCGGCAAGCGCCTGCGCCTCGGCCCGCCCGACCCCCGAGCGTTCGAGCAGGCGCGCAAAGCTGTCGCCGTTGCCGAGCGTCGCGGTGAGTTCGATCTGCGGCCGTTCGGGCGCGTGCGCGAGCGGGCGCACCGCATCGGTCGCCGCCATGTGGCGTCCCGTGTCGGCGCCGAGCGCCAGCGGCATGATCATCTGCGCGCGCGCCTCGTCGAAATCGGCGGTGTCGAGCGCCGGCGCGCCGCCCGCGACGAGCGGCCGAACCCCCGGGAAGGTCGCGATCGCGCTGCCGCACAGCAGGGTCAGCGTCGCCAGCCCGCGCCACCATTCGGCCGAGCCGATATTGCTGCCGAGGTCGGGAACGAGGTCGAGCTCGGTGAGCCGGTCGCGCAGTCTTTCGTGCCACGCAAGCCCGCCCTGCGCCCGCTGGAGCGGGATCGCCTGCGACATCGCGAGGGCGGCGGCATTGCCGGACATCCCCGCGACGGGTTCGTGACGCTGGAACAAGTTGCAACCCCCGCCCGGCGCCCTCCCATCCTCGAATATCAGCCGGGCGCCGATCCAAATTTCCGTGCGCGTTTTTCTGTAAACAAAGGCCGTTAAAGTCAATTTAACGGGAGAGTCGCGGCGCGTCGCTGCGATGAAGCGTGGCCCGCGCGGGATATGGCGAGTCGCACCGATTCAGGTGCACCGCGCCCGAAAGTGCCGGACCCGCGATTATCGCTGTTGCGCCGCAACGCGGCTCATGCCAGCATCACCGCAAAGACGATGCCTTCTCCCGCCACCTCCCCGGTCAAGGCCGTCCTTGGCCCAACCAACACCGGCAAAACCCATTTGGCGGTCGAGCGCCTGACGGCGCATGCGAGCGGCATGATGGGCTTTCCGCTGCGCCTGCTCGCGCGCGAGGTCTATGACCGCGTCGTGCGGATCAAGGGGCCGGGCGAGGTCGCGCTGGTCACCGGCGAGGAACGAATCATGCCGCCGGGCGCGCGCTATCTGCTCGGGACGATGGAGGCGCTGCCGGTGGAGCGCGACGTCGCCTTCGTCGGCATCGACGAAGCGCAGCTCGGTGCCGACCCCGAACGCGGCCATGTCTTCACCGACCGGATGCTGCGCGCGCGCGGGCGCGAGGAGACGATGATCCTCGGCTCGGCGAGCATCACCGGCCTTGTCCGCGATCTGGTGCCCGAGGCCGAGATCGTCACCCGCCCGCGCTTTTCGACCTTGAGCTATGCCGGCCCGATGAAGCTGTCGCGGCTCCCCAAGCGCTCGGCGATCGTCGCTTTCTCGGCCGAGGAGGTCTATGCGATCGCCGAGATGCTGCGCCGTTTCGCTGGCGGCGCGGCGGTCGTCATGGGCGCGCTCAGCCCCAGGACCCGCAATTCGCAGGTCGCGATGTTCGAGGCGGGCGAGGTCGATTATCTCGTCGCGACCGACGCGATCGGCATGGGGCTGAACCTCGACGTCACCCACGTTGCCTTCGCCAGCCTGCAAAAGTTCGACGGCCGCCGCCTGCGCCGGCTGACCATCGCCGAAATGGCGCAGATCGCGGGCCGCGCAGGACGGCACCAGCAGGACGGCAGCTTCGGGACGATCGGCCAGCCGCAGGGCGGCATGACGCCTGAGGAAATCATGGCGATCGAGGAGCATCGCTTTCCGCCGCTCGCCAGCCTCTTCTGGCGCAACCCGCTGCCGCGCTTCACCTCGCTCGACCGGCTGATCGGTGATCTGGGACAGATGCCTGCGCATCCGTCGCTGCGCGCGGCGCCCGAGGCGGTCGACCTTGCCGTGCTCAGGCATCTGGCGGGCGACATCGAGGTCGCGGCGCGCGGGCGCGACTCAGAAGCGGTCGAACGGCTGTGGGACGTCTGCGGCCTCCCCGATTTCGAACAATTGGGCGCCGAACATCACAGCCGCACGGTTTTGAAGCTGTGGCAGTGGCGCACCAGCGGCAGCGGCACGATCGACGCCGAATGGTTCGCGCGCCGCCTCGCGCGGCTCGACGACACCGACGGCGACATCGACCAGCTCGCGAGCCGCATCGCCGCGGTCCGCACCCTCTGCTTCATCGCCCAGCGCGGCGACTGGATCGCCGACGCAGCGGGCTGGACCGAGCAGACGCAGGCGCTCGAATCGCGCCTGTCCGACGCGCTCCACGCCGCGCTCGCGCAGCGTTTCGTCGACCGGCGGCTCGCGCTGTTGATCCGCGACGCGGGCCAGCGGAACGCCGCGCTGCCGGTCGCGGTCGGCCACGACGGCACCGTCGCGGTCGATGGCGAGGCGATCGGCACGCTGACCGGCTTTCAGTTCAAGGTCGATGCCACGGCGCGCGCGAGCGACCACCGGTTGCTGCTCGCGGCGGCCGAGAAGCATCTGCGCGGCGAACTCGCGCGGCGCGCGACCGCGCTCGCCGAAGGCGACGGCAGCGCGCTCGCGCTGGTCGCCGAAGCCGGCGCGCCGCCGCGGCTCGCGTGGAACGGCACGGTCGTCGCGGCGCTCGCCAAGGGCACGACGCTGATCCAGCCGTCGATTCAGCTCGAACCCGCGCTGCGCCGGCTCGACCCGCCGCAGGTGCAGGCGATCGCCGAGCGCCTCCAGCGCTTCGTCGCCGAACAGCTCGCCCGCCACGCCCGCCCGCTCGCGACGATGGGCGAGGCCGCGGGCGACCTGTTCACGCCGCCGCGCGTGCGCGCGCTGCTCGCCGCGATGACCGACGGCGGCGGGCTGATCGAGCGCGCCGCGGTCGACGACCAGCTCGCGGCGATGAGCGCCGAAGAGCGGCCGCAGCTGCGCAAGCTGGGGCTCACCATCGGCACGCTCGACATCTTCCACCCGCAACTGCTCAAGCCCGAAGCGGTGCGCTGGCGCGCGGCGCTGCTCGCGGCGCAACAGGGCGGCAGCATCCCGCCGCTGCCGCCGCACGGCGCGGTCCTGCAGAAGGACGGCGATGCGACGGGGCTTGCCGTCGCGGGATTCCGCCGCTGCGCGAGCGGGTGGCTGCGCATCGACATGGCCGAAAAACTCGCGCGTCAGGCGCACGCCGCGCGGATGCAGGCCGCGGCGCCGCCGACCGCGCCCGTCGCGAGCGGCGACCCGCACGACGCGCATCACGACGAGGCGGGCGGCGATCCGCACGCGCCCGAACCGCCGGGCTTTGCGATCGACCCCGCGCTCGCCACCTCGCTCGGCCTCGACGAAACGGCGCGGCGCGCGCTGCTCGCGAGCTTCGGCTTTCGCGCGGTCGGCGACCCGGCGCTCGAACGCTGGCGCTGGTCGGGGCGCAAGCGCGCCGAGACGCGCAAGCGGGCGAAGCGCGGGCGCAAGGACGCGCGCGAGCGGGGGCCGCACCCGAACGACGCGCCTTCCCCCCGCGCCAAGCCCGCCAAGGCCGCGCGGCCGAAAAAGGCGAAAGGCGGCGGCAAGCCCGTCCACGACGGCCCGCGCCCGCCGCGCGGCGACCGCGCTCCGCGCCGCGGCCCCTCGCCGCACAGCCCCTTCGCCGGCCTCGCCGCCCTGCTCGCCGAAGCGCGCGAGGATTGATGGCCAGTCCCGGCGCGGCAGGCAGCATCCGGCTCGACAAGCTGCTCTGGTATCTGCGCTTCGCCCGATCGCGCAGCATCGCGCAGGCGATGGTCGCCGCGGGGCACATCCGCCTCGACGGGCGCCGCGTGACCCGCGCGTCGTGCGCGGTCCACCCCGGCGCAACGCTGGTCCTGCCGCTCGGCGAGCGGATCGAGGTGGTGCGCCTGCTCTCGCTCCCCGGCCGCCGCGGCCCGGCAAGCGAGGCGCAGGCGCATTATGAAAGGCTCGATGCTGCGGCCCCGCCCGCCGCGAGCTGAACTTTCGGCGCGCAAGAAAAAGCTGTCGCCACTCTCCGCGCCGCAGGGCCTATGGAGTGAGAGTGATTCGCAACTGCCGCAAGAGTCTGCCTGATGGATATTTGCGCACTGTGATTGCCGCAGGAAGCGTCCCGGCAAGGAGCGTTGCGCAGGCCGGGCTGGTGGCCCGGACCAGCAACGCGACGCCGTCCGGGGCGCTTCCTGCGGCAACCCCAAGGGGCGGGCCGCTTTTGGCCGATCGCCGCGTCCTTCGTCGGTCCCTATGCTTCGGCATGGCTCCCTCCTCACTCCTCGCGCTCGGCCAAAATCGGCTCCGTCACAGCGCGCAAATATCCATCAGGCAGACTCTAAGCGTTGACGCGCCGCCGCCGGGCGGCATAGGAGGCTGGGAATCGCATGGAAGGGCGGCGGCGAGGCCGCCGACAGATGGAGCCGATACCCATGACCTATGTCGTCACCGACGCCTGCATCCGCTGCAAATATATGGACTGCGTCGAGGTCTGCCCGGTCGATTGCTTCTATGAGGGCGAGAATATGCTCGTCATCAATCCGAACGAATGCATCGACTGCGGCGTGTGCGAACCCGAATGCCCGGCCGAGGCGATCCTGCCCGACACCGAGAGCGGGCTCGAAAAGTGGCTCGAGGTCAACACCAAGTTCAGCGCCGAATGGCCGAACATCACGACCAAGAAGGACAGCCCCGCCGACGCCGACGAATATAAGGGCGTCGAAGGCAAGTTCGAGAAATTCTTCTCGCCCGAACCCGGCGAGGGCGACTGAGTCGGCAAGCCAAGGGCGGTCGATCGGGGCGGGGTCATTCCCGCCCTTTCCTTTTGGCCGGATGACGAAGGTCGGCAAGCGACCGGTTTGCCATCCATAACCCGTTCGCACCGAGCGAACGGGAAAAGGAAGATGTCGGCTAACGACCGATTGCTGCCCTGTTGATCATCGTCACCCCGGACTTGATCCGGGTGTGGATTCACATTTGAAGTGCAACGGTATGAAGACTTCGGCTGGGGTTTGGAAGCCGAGGCATTTTCTGGGAGTATTGTTGTAGATTGCGATGATGGCGTCGAAGGCGTTGGGGGGCAAGTCGTCGAGGCTGGTTTTTCGGGGGAGGTATCGACGGAGGCGACCGATGGCGTTTTCGATGCCGCCTTTCTGCCATGGGGCGTGCGGATCGCAGAAGAAGGCCTGGATAGCGAGTTGCCTTTCGATGCGGTGATGGCGGGTAAATTCGGTGCCATTGTCGAAGGTGATCGACCGTCGCAGCGACGCGGGCATTGGCTGGAGCAACTGGACGATGGCGTCGGCGACGGGATCGGCCTTGAGGCTGTTTTG
>NZ_FZPA01000006.1 GCF_900188185.1 Sphingopyxis indica
GCTGCGCAGATGAGGAAGCAGCGTGTTGTTGATGACCGTGATGAACCCCCACATGAAAAAGAGGCTCGCAAGCAGAGCAAGCGGCCTTCCGTAGCGGATTCCGGGCTCCTGCGCGTTTTCGGCGGCATCGCCGGACGACGAGACAAGTGTGGGCATGATTATCCTCTCGATCGGGTACGCATGAATTCGTTTGCGAACCGGCTTGCACCTTTTCCATTTGTCGGACTATATCGCGGTGCAGGTCCCGTCAATGGGCCGCGATGTTTCCACCGGGGGTTTGGAGCGATCAGCTATGAGAAAACTGGAAAAGGCGCTGGCCGGCGCAGCCTTGGCAGCGATGGTGGCAGGACTTTGTCCGGCCGCCCATGCCGCCGAGGTCAAGCGCGAAATCGCCGGAACTCTGGCCGATGGCACCCAGGTCAGCGCGATCACGCTGACCGCCGACAATGGTATTTCCGCCACGGTCCTCTCCTATGGGGCGACGCTGCAGAAGCTCCTCGCGCCGGACAGCAACGGCAGGGTTGCCGACGTCCTCCTCGGCTATGACGAGCTGTCGGACTATGTCGAGCATCCCAATTATTTCGGCGTGACGGTCGGCCGCTATGCCAATCGCATCGCCGGCGGGCGCTTCACGCTCGACGGAAAAACCTATCAGCTCCCCCTCAACGACGGCCGGAACAGCCTGCACGGCGGGGATCATGGCTTCGACAAGACCGCCTGGGAGGTCGTCTCGACGAAGTCCGGCCCGACCGCGAGCGTCGTGCTCCGGCATGTCAGCCCCGACGGCGATTCGGGCTATCCGGGCCGCGTTGTCGCGACCGTCACCTACACCCTCGATGAAGCCGGAAATCTGGGCATCGCTTTCGAAGCGAAGACCGACAAGCCGACGGTCATCAACATGACGAACCATGCGATCTTCGACATGGCGGGCGAGGGGTCGGGCAACGGAGCGATGGGTCAGATGCTGACGATTCCCGCCAGTCACTTCACCCCCGTCGACGCCAATCTGATCCCGACCGGCGAATTGCGCCCGGTCGAAGGAAGTGTGTTCGACTTCCGCCAGGCGCGCCGCGTCGCCGACGGATTGCGCGACGGCACCGATCAGCAGATCGTCTATGGCCGCGGCTACGACCATAATTTCGCGCTCGACAAGGGCGTGACCGCCAGGCCGGAGCTCGCGGCGCGGCTCGAGGATCCGGCGTCCGGCCGCGTCCTCGAAGTCCTGACGACCGAACCCGGCGTGCAGTTCTACTCCGGCAATTTCCTCGACGGGACGCTGATCGGCAAGCAGGGACATCTCTACCGGATGGGCGACGGCATCGCGCTCGAACCGCAGAAATTTCCCGATGCGCCCAACCATCCCGATTTCGTTTCCGCCCGCGTCGATCCCGGCAAGCCTTACCGACATGTCATGATCTATCGTCTTTCCACTTCGCGTTGATCGAAACGGACTTTCATGACAAACCGCAAATCACCCGGAACGCCGTCAGCGAAGCTGCGATCGCGCGCCTGGTTCGACAATCCCGACAATATCGACATGACGTCGCTCTACCTCGAGCGATATCTGAATTTCGGGCTCAGCCTCGAGGAATTGCGGTCGGGCAAGCCGATCATCGGCATCGCCCAGACCGGCAGCGACCTCAGCCCGTGCAACCGGCATCACCTCGTCCTGGCCGAACGCATCCGCGAGGGTATTCGCGAGGCCGGGGGGATCGCCATCGAATTCCCCGTCCATCCGATTCAGGAAACGGGCAAGCGCCCGACCGCGGGCCTCGACCGCAATCTGGCCTATCTCGCGCTGGTCGAAGCGCTCTATGGCTATCCGATCGACGGCGTGGTGCTGACAACCGGCTGCGACAAGACGACCCCGGCGCTGCTGATGGCCGCCGCCACGGTGAATATTCCGGCGATCGCCCTGTCGGTCGGACCGATGCTCAACGGCTGGCACAAGGGCGAGCGGACGGGATCGGGCACGATCGTGTGGAAGGGCCGCGAGTTGCTCGCCGCCGGCGAACTGGACGAAGAAGGCTTCATCAAGCTGGTCGCATCGTCCGCGCCCTCGACCGGCTATTGCAACACGATGGGCACCGCCACGACGATGAATTCGCTCGCCGAGGCGCTGGGCATGATGCTGCCCGGTTCGGCCGCCATTCCGGCCCCCTATCGGGACCGGCAGGAATGCGCCTATCGCACCGGCAAGCGCGCGGTCGAGATGGTCCACGAGGATCTCAAACCCTCCGACATTCTGACGCTCGATGCGTTTCACAATGCGATTGCCGTCAATTCGGCGATCGGCGGATCGACCAATGCGCCCATCCATCTGGCCGCCATCGCGCGCCATATGGGCGTCGACCTGCCACTCAAGGACTGGGAGACCATCGGCCACAGGATTCCGCTGCTGGTGAATCTGCAGCCCGCCGGCGAATATCTGGGCGAGGATTATTACCGTGCCGGCGGCGTGCCCGCGGTGGTTGCACAGTTGATCGGGCAGGGGCTGATCCGCGAGCAGGCGATGACCGTGAACGGCCGCACGATCGGCGACAATTGCCGCGACGCGACCATCGAGGACGATCGCGTCATCAAGCCCTTCGATGAAGCGCTGCGCAAGGACGCCGGTTTCCTGGTCCTGAGCGGCAATCTGTTCGATGCCGCGATCATGAAGACCAGCGTCATCAGCGACGAGTTCCGCGACCGCTATCTTTCGAACCCCGACGATCCGGACGCTTTCGAAGGACCGGCGATCGTGTTCGACGGGCCGGAGGACTATCACCGCCGCATCGACGACCCCGCGCTCGGCATCACGCGCGAGACGCTGATGTTCATGCGCGGCGCCGGCCCCATCGGCTACCCCGGCGCCGCCGAAGTGGTGAACATGCGCCCGCCCGCCTACCTCATCACCGAAGGCGTTTCGGCGCTGCCCTGTATCGGCGACGGCCGCCAGTCGGGCACGAGCGGCAGTCCCTCGATCCTCAACGCCAGCCCGGAGGCCGCGGCAATGGGCGGGCTCGCCCTTCTGCGCACGGGCGACCGCGTGCGCATCGACCTCGGCAAGGGCACGGTCAATGTGCTGATTTCGGACGAGGAACTGAACGAGCGGCGGGCCGCCCTCAAGGCGCAAGGCGGCTATCCTTATCCGGCTTCGCAGACTCCCTGGCAGGAGATCCAGCGCAATATCGTCGGCCAGATGAATACCGGCGCCATCCTCGAAGGGGCCGAAAAATATCAGCGCATCGCCCAGACGATGGGCCTGCCCCGCGACAATCACTGAGAAAGGGACCCCGATTGGGCCGGTGGCGCAAGATCGAACGCGAGGTTCGGGACAGTCTGGGCGAGGGCACGCTGTGGAGCGCACGCGAAAATGCGGTCTATTGGGTCGACATCCTCGCGCCGGCGCTCAACCGGCTGTCGCTCGCCAACGGCGCGATCGAGCGCTGGGACATGCCCGAGCCGCTGGGCTGGGTTGTGGAAAACCGGCAAGGCGAACTGATCGGCGGGTTCCAGAGCGGCTTCGGCCGGATCTCGCTCGCCCCTCCGGACATCGCGCCTATCCACGATCCCGAACCCCACCTGCCCGGCAATCGCATGAACGACGGCAAGGCCGATCGCATGGGCGCGATCTGGTGCGGCACGATGGACATGGCCGAAGAAGAGGCGCGCGGATCGCTCTATCGCCTGTCGCCCGATGGCGCCTGCCATGTCGTGGACAGCGGCTATATGGTCCCCAACGGCCCGGCCTTCTCCCCGTGCGGCCGGTGGCTCTACCACGCCGACACGGCGCGCCGTACCATCTATCGGTTCGAGGCCGACGAAACGAAGATCGGCGGAAAGACGCCTTTCATCCGGTTCGGGGAAAGCGACGGCTACCCCGACGGAATGACCTGCGACGCCGAAGGCTTTCTGTGGGTCGCGCATTGGGACGGCGCGCGCATCAGCCGCTTCGCGCCCGATGGCCGGCTCGATCGGACGATTCCGCTCCCCGCTCAGCGCGTGACCAACATCACATTCGCCGGTGACCGGCTCGACCGCATGTTCGTGACGTCGGCGGCTACCGGTCTCCCCGCCTCGGAATTCGATGGCGCGCTCTTCGAAATCGACAGCGGCGTTCGCGGCAATCCCACGGGCATTTATCAAGGGTGAGGCCTGCGTCGCGTTTCCATTGGACAGCCGCCGGGAATCGCCGCCACTGACCAGAATACGCCGGAAACGCGGCGCGTTCCCACAAACCGGAAACGCAGCGCGCACACCGCATCCCACGCATTAAGATATGAAAATAGATGAAAAATCTGGATGCCCCGCGAGGATTCGAACCTCGATAGACGGAATCAGAATCCGTAGTCTTACCATTAGACGACGGGGCAGTGAGGGGCGCCAGATAGTCGGCGCGATTGCGCCGGTCAAGGGGGTAGCGGGCGCCATCTGGAAGGGAACCGCCGCCTTGTCGCACATGCCCGCTTGCCCTGATGTATTTCGCCGCTAGCATCGACAGTTACAAGAAAAGGGGCCGCGCGCCCGCGCGCAGGCACCCGGGATGGAGGTGGACTGATGCGTCATGTCGCGATCGTCGGGTCGGGTCCGGCGGGCTATTATACCGCCGAAACCTTGCAGAAGGCCGATGATATCGCGGTGGACGTGATCGACCGCCTGCCCGTCCCCTATGGCTTGATCCGCACCGGCGTCGCGCCCGATCACCAGTCGATCAAGGCGGTGTCGCGCCGTTATGAGGGCGTCGCGCTGACCGACAATGTCCGCTTCGTCGGCCATGTCGCGGTCGGCGAGGACGTGTCGATCGACGAATTGCTGTCGCTCTATGACGCGGTCGTGCTCGCGACCGGGGCGCCGAACGACCGCCCGCTCGGCATAGCCGGCGCCGACCTGCCGGGGGTGATCGGTAGCGCCGCTTTCGTCGGCTGGTACAACGGGCATCCCGATTTCGCCGATCTCGACCCGCCGCTGGGCGCGCCCGGCGTCGCGGTGATCGGCAACGGCAATGTCGCGCTCGACGTCGCGCGCATCCTTGCCAAGTCGCCCGCCGAGTTCGCGGGGAGCGACATCGTCGCCCATGCGCGCGACGCGCTAGCGCATAGCGGGGTGCGCGAAATCCATATCCTCGGCCGCCGCGGGCCGCACCAGATCGCGATGACGCCGAAGGAACTGGGCGAACTCGGCCATCTCGACCGCGCGAGCCCGCGCGTCGACCCCGCCGACCTGCCGCCCGAGGGCGACGACGCGCTGCTCGAGCCCGGAATGCGCAAGTCGGTCACGCATCTGCGCGACTTTGCCGCGAACCCGGTCGCGAAACCGGTGACGATCGACTTCGACTTTTTCGCCAGCCCCGTCGCCATCGAGGGCGACGGCCGTGTCGAGCGCGTGATCGTCGAGAAGACCGAACTCGACGCCGATCTGCGCAGTCGCGGCACCGGCGAAACCTATGCGATCGACGCGGGGCTGGTGATCAGCTGTATCGGTTATCAGACCCCGCCGATCCCCGGCGTCCCCTATGAGCACGGCCGCGGCCGCTTCGCCAACGACGAGGGACGCATCCTGCCCGGCCTCTATTGCGTCGGCTGGGCGCGGCGCGGGCCGACGGGGACGATCGGCACCAACAAGCCCGACGGCGCGCGCGTTGCCGAACTGGTGCTCGGCGACATCGGGCGCGGCGCGGGCAAGCCGGGGCGTCCGGGGCTCGACGCGCTGCTCGCGAGCCGCGGCGCGACGCCCGTGACTTTCCGCGACTGGCGGCGGATCGAGGAGGCCGAGGTCAGGGCCGCGATCGAGGGCGCGCCGCGCGAAAAATTCGTCAGTATCGAGGCGATGCTCGCTGCGATCGGGCGCTGAAGTGATTTCGAGTGAGATGAAACATTTCACGGCTCGGAAATCACGGAAAAACAAGACTCTAGAGTGCCGGTTTTGATTCCATCAAAACCGAACGCACTCTAGTCGGCGGCCTTGTCCGCGACCGGCGTCTCGATCGGCGGGTGACCCGCCTGCGTGTCGGCATAGGCTTCGACCATCTTCAGCACGCGCAGCATGTTGCCGCTCGCGATCTTTTCGAGGTCGGACCGGCTGTAGCCGCGCCGCGCCAGTTCGGCGAACAGCGCCGGATAGCCGGTAACATCCTCCATCCCGACCGGGGTGGCGTCCATCCCGTCGTAATCGCCGCCGATGCCGATATGGTCGATGCCGATCGCACCCTTGATATGGTCGATATGGTCGGCGGCGCGCGCGATCGGCACCTGCGGCGCCGGGTGCGCCGCGTCCCATGCCTTCAATGCCGCTGCGGCGCCCGCCGGATCGCCGAGATATTGCGCGTCGAACCGCGCCTTCGCCGCCGTGCGATCGAGCCCATGCTTGCGCAACTCGGGATCGAGAAAGGCGGCGTAGAGCACCACCATCACGATGCCGCCGTTCGCCTTGACGAGCGGCAGCACGTCGTCGGGGACGTTGCGCGGATGGTCGGCGACGCCGCGCGCGCCCGAATGGCTGAACATCACCGGCGCCCTTGCGACGCGCAGCGCGTCCTTCATCGTCGCGGGGCTCACGTGGCTCAGATCGACGATCATGCCGATGCGGTTCATCTCGCGCACCACCTGCTCGCCGAAAGGGGTGAGCCCGTCGTGCGCGGGCGCGTCGGTCGCGCTGTCGGCCCAGGGTGTGTTCCTGCCGTGGGTCAGCGTCATATAGCGCGCACCGAGCGCATACATCTGGCGCAGCACCGCGAGCGACGAGCCGATCGAATGGCCGCCCTCCATTCCCAGCATTCCGGCGACCTTGCCCGCCTTCATCGCTTGCTCCAGCTCGGCGGCGTTCGACGCGAGCATCATCTGCTTCGGATAGCGCGCGATCAGCCGCTTCGCGACGTCGATCTGTTCGATCGTCTGCTGCACAGCTTCGGCTTCGTCGTCGTTCGACGGGACATAGACCGACCAGAATTGCGCGCCGACATGCCCCTTGCGCAGCCGCTGGAGGTCGGTGTGCATCGCAGCGCGCGGAGGATCGCCATCGAGCGTCGCGGTGTCGGTCGTATCGACGAAATCGAAATCGTTGATGACGTTATGCACCCGCCCGCGCAGCGCCCACGGCACGTCGTTGTGTCCGTCGAACACCGGCGCGGCCCGGAGCGCGGCTTCGGCCACCGCCTCGGGCGATTGCTGTGCTGCGGCGGAGCTGGCGAAGAGGGCGAAGGCGGCGAGGCCGGCGAGCTGATGAGGTCTTTTCATGGACGGCGAACCTAGCTGGTCGGCGGCGGCGCGCAAGCCCGCAGCCGACAGGGCCGGCTCGACAGGTCGCGTCAACGGGACGCACGCGACGGCGCGAAGAAGAATAATCTCGCACAAAGACACAAAGGCACAAAGAGGGCATCGAACAGCGCGCGCGACCCTGTCGCCGCAGGCGATTAACGAAGTGGCGCGTCGCGCGGGTCGCCCACAACAGGCCAGGCGCAATCCACCCTCTTCGTGCCTTCGTGCCTTTGTGCGAGTCCTCTTTTTCTTTCTCCTTTGCGCCTTCGCGTGAGACCAAAATGGCGCCGTCGGCGCAGCCCAACTTGACGTTAACGTCAATCGCGCGCAGCATCGCGCGCATGACAGCATTCGACGACTGGCGCACCCGCTCTCCCTATTATGACGAAACCCACGACGCGCTCGCGCAGAGCGTCCGCCGCTTCGTCGAACGCGAGATCGCGCCCCATATCGACCGGTGGGAAGCCGAGGGGGAGCTTCCGCGCGAACTGCACCGGAAGGCGGCCGAGGCGGGCATATTGGGGCTGCGCTATCCCGAGCAATATGGCGGGCACAGCGAGGGCTTCGACAATTTCCACAGCCTCGTCGTCACCGAGGAGCTGGCCGCGGTCGGCGCGGGCGGGCTCGGCGCATCGCTGATGACGCATGGCATCGGCCTGCCGCCGATTCTCGCGCTCGGATCGGAGGAGCTCAAGCAGCGCGTTGCGCCGCCGGTGCTCGCGGGCGAGAAGATCATCGCGCTCGGCATCACCGAGGCGGGCGGCGGCAGCGACGTCGCCAACCTCAAGACGACCGCAGTGAGAGAAGGCGATCATTATGTCGTCAACGGCGGCAAGATGTTCATCACCAGCGGCATGCGCGCCGACTGGCTGACCTGCGCGGTGCGCACCGGCGGGCCGGGCGCGGCGGGCATCTCGCTGCTGCTAATCGACATGGGCGCGCCCGGCGTCGAGCGCAGCCGGCTCGACAAGATGGGCTGGCGCTGCAGCGACACCGCGGCGATCCATTTCAGCGATGTGCGCGTGCCCGCCGACAATCTGATCGGGCCGGAGAATGGCGGTTTCATCGGCATCATGCGCAATTTCAACAGCGAACGGCTCGGCATGGCGATGGGTTGCTGCGCCTACGCCCGCGTCGCGATGGCCGAGGCGGCCGAATGGGCGAAGAACCGCGAGACCTTTGGGCGTCCGCTCGTCGGTCATCAGTCGATCCGCATCAAGCTCGCCGACATGGAGCGCCAGATCGAAGCGACGCAGGCGTGGGTCGACCTCTGCGCGTGGCAGGTGAAGGAGGGCAAGGATCGCCCCGCCGACTTCGCGATGCTCAAGGTGCAGGCGACCCGGATGCTCGAGGCTGTCGCGCGCGAGGCGGCACAAATCCTCGGCGGGGCGAGCTATATCACCGGCAGCAAGGTCGAACGCATCTACCGCGAGGTCCGCGTCAACGCGATCGGCGGCGGCAGCGAGGAAATCATGCTAGACTTGGCCGGACGGCAATTATTCGGCGGAGGAAAGACGTGAACGAAATGACCGCAAGTTGGCCCGCCGAGGCCGAAACGCTTTTGGGCGACCTGGTGACCCTGCGCCGCGCGATTCATCGCGAGCCCGAACTCGGCCTCCAGACCCCCAAGACGCTCGCGAAGATCAAGGATGCACTCGCCGGGCTGCCGCTCGAATTGCGCGAGGGGCCGTCGACCACGGGGCTGATCGCGATCCTGCGCGGGCCCGCGAACGGGCGCACCGTGCTGCTGCGCGGCGACATGGACGCGCTGCCCCTGCTCGAAGATACGGGGCTCGATTTCGCGTCCGAAACGAGCGGCGCGATGCATGCGTGCGGGCATGACACGCATGTCGCGATGCTCGTCGGCGCGGCGAAGCTGCTCTGCGCGGCGCGCGATCGCCTGGCCGGCACGGTGATGTTCATGTTCCAGCCGGGCGAAGAGGGGCATCATGGCGCGCGCTTCATGCTCGAGGACGGGTTGATCGACCCGCTCCCCGACGCCGCCTTCGCGCTCCATATCATGCCCAACGCGCCGCACGGCATCTTCGCGGGGCGCGCGGGGCCGCTGCTCGCCTCATCCGACGTGCTCAACATCTCGGTCAAGGGCGCCGGCGGCCATGCCTCGATGCCGCAGGATACCATCGACCCGATCCCCGTCGCGTGCGAGATCGTCTCGGCGATCCAGACGATGGTGACGCGCAAAATCTCGGTCTTCGATCCCGCGGTCGTCACCATCGCGAAGATCGCGGCGGGGACGACGAACAATATCATCCCCGAAAGTGCCGAGATGACCGGCACGATCCGCACCCTGTCGCCCGAGCGCCGTGCGATGGTCGCGCGCGAGCTTCGGCGCCTCGCCCCCGCGATCGCCGAAGCGCATGGCTGCACCGCCGAAGTGCATATCGAGGAAGGTTTCCCCGTCACCGTCTGCGACGCCCGCGCGGTCGCCTTCGGGCAGGGGGTCGTCGAAGAAACCTTCGGCGAGGACGCCTGGCTGACGATGGACAATCCGGTGATGGGGGCGGAGGATTTCGCCTATGTCCTCGAAAAAGTCCCCGGCGCGATGTTCTGGCTCGGCGCGAGCGAGGCGGGGAGCGACTGGCGAAGCTGCTGCGGCCTCCATTCGAACCGCATGGTCCTCGACGAGAGCGTCATGGCCCGCGGCGCCGCGCTCCATGCGGCGTTGGCAGAGCGGTTTTTGACTGAGGGGTTTGGATAGGAAATGATCTCACGCAAAGGCGCAAAGGCGCAAAGAAGGGAGCTTCAGCAGCGATGATTGTTAGCCACGCGCCGGACCCCTTCCTTGAAGGTCTCGCCACCAAAGTTGATGAGTAGTCCAAGCGGCAAATCCAGCAGGCGAAGATAGGTCAGGACCTGCTTTCCATGGAGCGGCGAAAGCCGCTCGACCGATTTTAGTTCAACGAGCAATTTCCCCTCGATCAGAAGGTCGGCGCGAAAGCCCTCGGGCAATTGCACACCGTCATAACGGATCGGGATCGGCGCTTGCCGCTCGATAGTCAGCCCGCGGCGAGCGAGCTGATCGGCCATGATCGCTTCGTAAACCGATTCAAGCAGACCCGGCCCCAGATTCTTGTGGAGATGGAAGCCGCAGTCGACGGCCATGCGGGCCAATTCCTCGATCTCCAACACGCCCCCTTCTTTGCGCCTTTGCGCCTTTGCGTGAGATATTCTCTACTCGACCCTCACGGCACCAGCACCGTATCGGCCGCCTCCGGCAGCGTGTCGGGATAGTCGAGCGTGTAGTGGAGCCCGCGGCTTTCCTTGCGGTGGAGCGCGCTTCTGACGATCAGGTCGGCGCATTGCAGCAGGTTGCGTAGCTCGATCAGGTCGGTGGTGACGCGGAAGTGGCCGTAATAATCCTCGACCTCATCGGTCATCATCTTGATGCGGTGCTGCGCGCGTTCGAGCCGCTTGGTCGTGCGGACGATGCCGACATAATTCCACATGAAGCGGCGGATCTCGGTCCAGTTCTGCTTGATGACGACTTCCTCGTCCGAATCGGTGACGCGGCTTTCGTCCCACGCGCGGATCGCGGGCGGCGGTTCGAGCGCGTCCCAGCGCGCGACGATGTCCTTCGCCGCCGCCTCGCCGAAGACGAAACATTCGAGCAGGCTGTTCGAGGCAAGGCGGTTCGCGCCGTGGAGACCGCTTTCGGTCACTTCGCCCGCGGCATAGAGGCCCGGCAGGTCGGTGCGCCCGGCGAGGTCGATCAGCACGCCGCCGCAGGTATAATGCTGCGCCGGCACCACCGGGATCGGCTGTTTCGTCATGTCGATGCCGAGCGAAAGCAGCTTGTCGTAGATGTTCGGGAAATGCCCCGCGACGAAATCGGGGTCCTTGTGGCTGATGTCGAGGTGGACATAGTCGAGGCCGTAGCGCTTGATCTGGTCGTCGTTCGCACGCGCGACGATGTCGCGCGGGGCAAGTTCTGCGCGCGCGTCATAATCGGGCATATAGCGGTGCCCCGTGACCGGATGCCTGAGCAGTCCGCCCTCGCCGCGCACCGCCTCGGTAATGAGGAAATTCTTGACCTCAAGATTATAGAGGCAGGTCGGGTGGAACTGCATCATCTCCATGTTGCTGACCCGCGCACCCGCACGCCACGCCATCGCGATGCCGTCGCCGGTCGCGCCCCTCGGCGCGGTCGAGAATTGATAGACGCGCCCCGCGCCGCCGCTCGCGAGGATCGTCGCGCGCCCGACATGCGCGTGGACCTTGCCGCTCGCCTCGTCGAGCGCATAGACCCCCCACACGCGCCCCGACCCCGAGTAGCGCGCCTCGTGGCGCCCGGTGATGAGGTCGATGCACGCCTGCCCGGGAAGCAAGGTGATGTTCGGATGCGCCTCGGCGGTCTGGAGCAGCGCCGCCTGCACCGCCCAGCCGGTCGCGTCGTCGACATGGACGATCCGCCGGTGCGAATGCCCGCCCTCGCGCGTCAGGTGGAGCGCGCCTTCCTCCTTGTTGAAGGCGACCCCCATCTCGATCAGCCGCTCGATCGCATGCGGGGCGTTCTCGACCACGAACTCGACCGTCTCGCGCCGGTTCAGTCCCGCGCCCGCGACCATCGTATCCTCGATATGGTTTTCGAAGGTGTCTCCCGCGTCGAGCACCGCGGCGATGCCGCCTTGCGCCCATGCGGTCGAGCCGCCCGTCAGATTGCCCTTGGCGAGCACGAGCACCCGGCAATGGTCGGCGAGGCTGATCGCGGCGGTCAATCCTGCGGCACCGGAGCCGATGATGATGACGTCGTGCTGCGCGATATGGGTAGGCAAGGCAGGTTCCTCTCGGCCTTCGAAGCGCGCACCTATACGCGAAAGCGACGGCGGTTCAATTCGATGTGCGCGCTTGCCGCAGGGTCGTCCGCTCGCCTATGCCAAAGCCGTTTTGAGTGCAGCGTGTGCTCCCGCGAAGGCGGGAGCCCATCTCCCATCGGTTCCATTTTGCGCCGAGCGGAGATGGATCCCCGCCTTCGCGGGGACACACCGTCAGGAACAATCCGCGCATTTGCGCTGCCAATTGGGATGTCTCGATGCCCCTTTTTCTCCTGTTTTCCCGCCTTGCCCTGTTCCTCGGCCTCGCCGCGCTCGCTGCGCCCGCGCTCGCCGCACCCGCCTGCCCCCTCGGCGCGCCGGGAACGACGCAGCGCGTCGCGGTCGCGGGCACCGGGCGGTCGATGCTGATCCATATCCCGGTCGGCGTGCGCCATATCCGCGATCTGCCGCTCGTCTTCCTTCTCCACGGCAGCACGAGCAACGGGCAGGAAATGCTCGACTATTCGGGACTCGCCGCGACCTCCGACCATCATGGCTTTCTGCTCGCCGCGCCCGATGCCGGCATTCCCGCGGGCAAGGGCTTCGTCTGGAACATCCCCGGCGTGCCCACCGTCACCGGCGCGGTGCCGGCCGCCGACGATCCCGACGACGTCGCTTACCTGACCGCCGCGATCGACTGGCTCGCGGCGCAAAAGTGCATTGATGTCGCGCGCGTCTATGCGACCGGCCTGTCGGGCGGCGGACGCATGACCTCGTGGCTCGGCTGCGTCGCATCGGACCGCTTCGCGGCGATCGCGCCCGTCGTCGGGCTGCGCGCGGGCAATCCTTCGGCGGACGATCCGCAGCGCCCCGACCCTGCAACCTGCCAGCCGAAGAAGGCGGTTCCCGTCTATGCCTTTGCGGGCAGCGACGACACGACCAACCCCGTCGCGGGCGGCGGCGCCGGCTATTGGCAATATTCGATGGCGACCGCGCTCGCACGCTGGGCGGAACTCGATGGGTGCCGCATCGGCCCGCAGATCTTCACTGTCTCCGGCACCGCCGAAGAGCAAATCTATTCGAACTGCCGCGGCGACGCGCGCGTCGCGGGGCGGATCGTCGCGGGCCGCGGCCACGAATGGGTCGCCGACAATGAAGCGATGTGGACCTTCTTCGCGCGCTACCGGCGGTAGGGCGAATCTTACGCCGCGCTGCGCGTCAGGTTGAGGAACACATCCTCGAGGTCGGCCTCGCGCGTCGACACGTCGACGATATGGTGCCCCATCGCACCCACTGCGGCGAGCACCTCGCCGGCGTTCATGCGATCCTTGTTATAGCTGATCGCGAGGCCGCGTGTCCCCTCGCGCTCGATCTTGTCGAAAGCGGGATGCTCGGGCAGCATCGTCACATCCTCGTCGAGCGTCACCACGACGATTTTCTCGCGCGCCATGTCGACCAGTTCGCGCGTCGGCTTGTTCGCGATCAGTCTGCCGTGGTTGATGATCGCGATGCGGTCGCAAAGCTCCTCGGCTTCTTCCAGATAATGCGTCGTCAGCACGACGGTGACGCCGCGGTCGTTGAGGCCCTGCACATAGTCCCACAGCTGCTGGCGCAGCTCGATATCGACCCCCGCGGTCGGCTCGTCGAGGACGATGATCGGCGGCGAATGCACCATCGCCTTGGCGACGAGCAGGCGGCGCTTCATCCCGCCCGACAAGGTGCGGGCATAGGCATCGCGCTTGTCGGTCAGATGCACCGCGGCGAGCAGCGCGTCCGAAATCCGCTTGTCCTTCGGCACGCCATAGAGCCCCGCCTGATTCTCGAGCGTCTCGAACGGCGTGAAAAAGGGATCGAAGACGATTTCCTGCGGCACGATGCCGATCGAATATTTGGCGTTGCGCGGATCGGCGTCGATGTCGAAGCCCCAGATGCTCGCGTGCCCGCCGGTCTTGTTGACGAGCCCCGCGAGGATGTTGATCAGCGTCGACTTGCCCGCGCCATTGGGGCCGAGCAGTCCGAAAATCTGGCCGCGCGGCACGTCGAAGCTCACATCGTCGAGCGCCTGCTTGCCGCCCGCATAGATTTTGGAAACGGAGTCGATGCGGATCGCGGCTTCGGTCATGGCGGCTCTCATAGCGGCGGCGGCGGCGGGACGAAAGAGGCTCGCGCCTTTCGGATGTGCGGCCCCCGCGTTAAACATATTTTTGCGCCTCGCCGCTAGCAGGGGCAGCGTGAGGACCAGGCACAGCAAAATCCCGCAGCGCCTGCTGCGCGGCATCGCCGTCTGCGCGCTTCCGACGGCGATCACCGTCGGCGCGCCGGCCCATGCCCAAACGGCAGCCAATGGCGACGCCGAGGCGATCGTGCTGCGGCCGCTCTCCTTCTTCAAGGTCAACGACCTCGACTTCGGGAGCATCATCGCGTCGAACACCGCGGGCACGGTGCGTATCGCGCCCGACGGCACCCGCAGCGCGAGCGGCGGAGCGGCGCTTGCAGGCGGCAACGCCGAGCCTGCGCGCTTCGCGGGGCTCGGCACCTACAACCGCCAGGTCAATATCGCGCTGTCACCGCACAACATCTGGATCACCGGGCCCGGGCAGCGGATGCGCGTCCGCGATTTCGAGATCGGCAGCACGCCGACCGCGATCCTGTCGACCAGCCCCATCCGCTTTCGCATCGGCGCGCCGCTCGGCAACTATAATTTCCCGGTCGGCGCGACGCTCTACGTCAACGCGAATCAGGCCCCCGGCGACTATAGCGGGACGTTCACGATCACCCTGAACTACCTGTGACGGCCCCGCAGCGCAGGCTCTGTCCGCAGCCGATTGCCGAGGCGCGAGCCGCTTGCTATGGGCGCGGTCGATGACCCAGCCTGTCCCCGCCCCCGCGCCCGAAACGCTCCGCGTCACCCAGACCCGCATCGCCTGCGACGGCACCGGCGACGGGCTCGCCGATGTCGCGCTCGGCCACCCGCGCGTCTGGCTCGAAATCGACCCCGAAGACGGCTTCGTCGACTGCGGCTATTGCGATCGGCGTTTCGTCCTCATCGGCGGGGTCGCCGACCACGAATGAGCGCGTGAGCCGTCAAAGGTAAAGCGCGCCTTTACCATAGCCGTGCATCATCGACTCACCCGCCGCTGGCATAAGCTGTGCCAGACAGGAGCGGAATCGTGGGGATTCAAGGGACCAGCGGCCGCGGCGCGACGATACGCCGCCTCGCCTTCATTGCAGCGTTCGCAGCCGGCACCATCGCGGCGCCGGCGCAGGCGGCCGACCAGAGCAGCACCGCCAATGCAGCAGTGATCCGCCCGAACACCCTGATCAAAACCGGCGATCTCGATTTCGGAACACTCGCAAGCGGCGCGACCGGCGGCACGGTGACGATCGACCCGGTCACCGGCGCGCGCAGCACGAGCGGCGGCGTGACCCCGGTGGGCGCCGGCGAGCAGCGCGCAGTGTTTCAGGGAACCGGCGGCTTCCTGCTGCTCTTCGTCAGCGGCAGCAATTCGGCCACATTGGCGCGCGCCGGCGGCGGTGCCGCGCCGATGACCGCGACGCTGACCCGCGCCGCGACGACGAACGGCGGCGGCACCGCCTTGCTCGGCGCGAGTGCGATCTTGTTCCCGAGCGGCGTGCAAACCTATTATGTCGGCGGCACGCTGACCGTCCCCGCCAACCAGCCCGCGGGCGACTATAGCGGCACCTTCACGCTGACGGTCAATTATCTGTAGGTCGGGGAACGGGCGATTGCGGTCGTAAAGGTCCTCCCCGGCACGGGAGGGGGAGGACCGTCCGCTCCCCATCCCAATGCCTTCGTCCGACTACCGCTCGACAATCCGCGCACTCAATGACGAACGCCGTTTGCGCACACCACGGCACGCCCCTATATCGACCCGATGAACAGCCCCACCGATCCCCGCAGCTTCCTCTACCGCGCCGACGCGCTCGACCCCGATCTTGCGCAGGCACTTGCGCGCGACGCGCTTGCCAAGGCCGACGATGGCGAGCTCTATCTGCAATATCGCGCGACCGAGAGCTTCGGCTTCGATGACGGGCGGCTCAAAACCGCCGACTATTCGACCGACGCGGGCTTCGGGTTGCGCGCGGTATCGGGCGAGATGACGGGTTTTGCCCATGCGAGCGACATCAGCGCGCCGGCGATCCGCCGCGCCGCAGAAACGCTCGCGCTGCTCGACCCGGCCAAGGTGCCGCCCGCCGGGCCGCCCGCGCGCACCAACCGCCATCTCTACGACGAGGCGAATCCGCTCGACCTCGTGCCCTTCGCGAAGAAGGTCGACCTTTGCCAAAAGATCGACGCCGCCGCGCGCGCCCGCGACCCGCGCGTCGCGCAGGTGTCGGTCGCACTCGCCGGCAGCTGGTCGGTGGTCGAAATCGTCCGCGCCGACGGCTTCCTCGCCACCGACATCCGCCCGCTCGTCCGCCTGAACGTCTCGATCGTGGTCGAGGAGAATGGGCGGCGCGAGAGCGGCTATTTCGGCCTCGGCGGCCGCTATATGTACGATCATCTCTTCGAAGAGGGTCAGTGGAACCGCGCGATCGACGAAGCGCTGGCGCAGGCGCTCGTCAACCTGCGCGCGGTCGATGCGCCCGCGGGCGAAATGACCGTGCTGCTCGGCCCCGGCTGGCCCGGCGTGCTGCTCCACGAAGCGGTCGGCCACGGGCTCGAGGGCGATTTCAACCGCAAGGGCACGAGCGCCTTTTCGGGCCGCATCGGGGAGCGCGTCGCCGCGCCCGGCGTCACCGTGATCGACGACGGCAGCATCCTCCAGCGGCGCGGTTCGCTCAGCATCGACGACGAAGGCACGCCGACGCAGGAGAATATCCTGATCGAGGACGGCATCCTGAAGGCCTATATGCAGGACCGCCTCAACGCGCGGCTGATGGGGGTCGAGCCGACCGGCAACGGCCGCCGCGAGAGCTTTGCCCATGCGCCGATGCCGCGGATGACCAACACCTTCATGCGCGGCGGCGGCGACGATCCTGCCGAGCTGCTCGGCCGCGTCAAATCGGGCATCTTCGCAAAGAGCTTCGGCGGCGGTCAGGTCGATATCGTCTCGGGCAAATTCGTCTTTTCCTGCACCGAGGCCTACAGGATCGAGAATGGCAGGCTCGGCGACCCGATCAAGGGCGCGACGCTGATCGGCGACGGGCCGAGCGTGCTCACCAAGGTGACCGGAATCGGAAACGACATGGCGCTCGACGAGGGCATCGGCGTGTGCGGCAAGGGCGGCCAGAGCGTCCCCGCGGGCGTCGGCCAGCCGACACTGCTGGTCAGCGGGCTGACGGTGGGCGGCACGGCGTAATATTCGCTTTCGCGACGCAAAACGGGGGAGTGTGATCGACGTCATTGGCTTGGCGCTCCCGCCGCGCCAGCGTATAGGCGCATAACGACAACAACAGATTCGGGCCGCACATCCGCCGGAGCTTTCCGGCCACAGGGGAGGATTGCATGCGCTCGATTCTGCGACTGGTTTCGCTTTCCGCTCTCGCCGCCACGCTCGCCGCCGTTCCCGGCTCGGCGCAGAGGACGACGGGACCGAAGGAACGCTATGAAATGGATGCCGCGACCGCCTCGGGCTTCGCGGCGATGACTGCGGGCGGAGGAAAGCCGGGGCTCGGCAGCGCGATGGGGATGATGTTCGGCGGCGGCCCCGAGGGGAAAGTCGTCCATACGCTCGACCTCCGCCTCGGCTCGAACCAGGCGCCGTCGAACCCGCCGGTGCGCGGCGAGCATTATTTCGAGCCGCAGGCGAAGCTCGGCAAATCGGTGCCGCTGCTCGGCCCCGAGCCCGGCAAATATATGCCGCGCGAGGAAAGCGACGAAATGCCGCAGAATTTCGAGCGGCCCAAGGGGCGGATGCTGCTCTTCTGGGGCTGCGGCGCCAAGGCAGGGCCGGGCCAGCCCGTCATCATCGACTTTTCGAAGCTCGCGGCGGGGCAGATGCCGCCGAACCTCTTCACGACGACGGTGCCGCGTGTGCGCGAGGTTATGACAACGAACAGCAAGAGCTATGCCGCCTGGCCGAACAACAAGTCGGCAAAGGTGCCGCCCGCCGATGCCTCGCTGCTCGGCGCGCACCGTGTCGCGAGCAACGTCGGATCGGACATCAGCTTCACGCTCGCACAGGATTATATGCCCGCGCTCAACGCGCAGACCACGATGCAGGGCGACGGATCGGTGCTGCTGCGCTGGAACCAGCTCGCGCCCGCGACCGGCTATGTCGCCTGGGCGTTCGGCGGCATGGACCGCGGCGACGCCGGCGGCGATATCGTCTGGTGGACGAGCAGCAACGCACGCGAATTCGGCGGCGGCCTGTGGGACTGGCTGCCGCCCGCGACGGTCGCGAAACTCGTCGGCCAGAAGGTCGTGATGCCGCCGACGCAGACGAGCTGCGCGATTCCCGCCGAGGTCAGGAAGGCCGCAGGCGAGATGATGTTCGGCAATTTGAACGCTTTCGGCCCCGAGGCCAATTTCGCCTATCCGCCGAAGCCTGCGGGCAATGCCGTGTGGGACATCGACTGGACCGCGAAGGTCCGCTTCCGCTCGCACACGGCGCTGATGATCGGCGCCGACTTCGCGGGCATGGGTTCGGGCGGTGGTGACGCTGCGACGCCCGCCGAGAAACCCAGGAAAAAGAAGTGCAAGGGCCCGCTCGGCATCCCGCTGCCGCCCGAAGCCTGCTGAGCGCGCGGGGTATCGGACCGCAAAATAATCAGCAACCACTCGCTGCAACATGATATGCTCGCAGCAAGGGTGAGACCATTTTGCAAGGGAGTCGAACCATGCGTCCGATAATCGCTATTCTGTTGTCCGCTTCGCTGTTGGGAGCGTTGTCGGCACCCGCCGCGGCAAAGGAAAAGCTCACCGGCGAAGCGAAGTTGAGCAAGATGCTCGAGGGCCGCGTCGCCGGCGAACCGCAGGATTGCATCTCGCTGCCCGCCGCATCGAGTTCGGAGGTGATCGACAAGACGGCGATCGTCTATCGCATCGGCAGCACGCTGTGGGTCAATCGGCCGAGAAGCGGTGCCGAATCGCTCGACGACGACGATATTCTGGTCACCAAGCTCAACAGCACGCGCCTGTGCTCGATCGACACGATCGAACTGCACGACCGCAACAGCCATATGTACACGGGCTTCGTCTCGCTCGGCGAGTTCGTGCCCTATCGCCTTGCCGACAAGGACAAGCCCGCTGGCTAGATGTTTGATCCCGGCATTTGATGGTGCGGATTTAGGTCGAAGCGATCTGGCTGGGGTGTTCAGCATTTGCAGATATATTCGCATGGGGTGAGGCCTTGGGGAGTCTTCAGGCGTCGCCCGCCGCTCGGGCGCGCGTCGCGGGCCGGCGAAGCGGCGGCGATGGAAGAGGGCCGCAATTGGTGATAGGGCGGGAGCCGAACCTGCCGGAGCATCGACCATGGCCGAATTTTTCGACGCGCTGACCGACAAGCATATCGCCTTCATCGAGGCGCAGCCGGTTTTCTTCACCGCGACCGCGGCGGCCGAAGGGCGGATCAATCTGTCGCCCAAGGGCTATGCCGACAGCTTCAAAATCCTCTCGGAGCGGCGGGTCGCCTATCTCGACCTCGGCGGGTCGGGGAACGAGACGCACGCGCACCTCGCCGCCGACGGCCGCATCACGATCATGTTCTGCGCCTTCGACCGCAGCGCGCTGATCCTGCGCCTCTATGGCCGCGGCCGCGCGGTGCTGCCGCAGGATGCCGAATGGCAGGAGGTCGCGCGCGCCTTCACCTTGCTTCCGGGCACGCGGCAGATTTTCGTGATCGACATCGACAGCGTGCAGACGAGCTGCGGCTGGGGCGTGCCGCGGATGGAGCTGGTCGCAGAGCGCGGCACGCTGCAGAAATATCACCGCCAGGCCGATCCCGCCGAATGGACCGAGAAGTTCAAGGCCCGCAATCGCAGCATCGACGGGCTGCCGACGCGCCCGACCGACCGCTATATCGCGGGTGAGACCGAAGGCGCCGACGCCTGATGCCGCTGGTCGAGCTGGTGCGGCTGCCGAACGGGGTCGAGGCCGAGTTGCTGCGCGGCCGGCTCGAAAGTGCGGGCGTCCACGCGGTCTGCTTCGACGCGGGGATGAACATCGCCGAAAGCGTCGGGCTGATGATCCCCGTGCGCGTGATGGTGCTCGACGAGGATCTGGCCGAGGCGCAGGCGTTGATGGAAGAATTCGGCGCGGGCTGAATATCCGCCGTCATTGCGAGGAGCGAAGTGACGAAGCAATCCAGGGTTGCGTAAACCGCTCTGGATTGCTTCGCTGCGCTCGCAATGACGGGCATGGAGGCAACCCGGTTTCCTCCCGTTCGTCATTTGCATCGGAACAGCCGAAGGACAGTCCTTTCTCCCCATGATCAAGGTCGCCAGCTATAATATGCGCAAGGGCATCGGGCTCGACCGCCGCCGCGATCCCGGGCGCGTGCTCGCGGTGCTCGGCGAACTCGACGCCGACATCGTCGCCTTGCAGGAGGCCGACCGCCGCTTCGGCACGCGTGCCAGCGCGATTCCGCCCTATATGTTCGAAGAGCATAGCGACTATGTGCCGGTCGATCTGCTCGATGGTCGCGCACATGCGATAGGGTGGCACGGCAATGCCCTGCTCGTTCGCAAGGGGGTGGAGGTCGAGGAAAGCCATGCGCTGCACCTGCCGACGCTCGAGCCGCGCGGTGCGGTCGCGGCGACGGTGTGCGTCGATGGCACGCGGCTGCGCGTCGTCGGGATGCACCTCGACATTTCGGGGCTGCGCCGCCGCCATCAGGCGCGCGCGATCCTCGATCATGTCGACGCGGGCGAAAATCTGCCGACGATCCTGATGGGCGACTGCAACGAATGGCGCAATCGCGGCGGCTGCCTCGCCGATTTCGGCGCGGATCATCGCCTCGTCGACACCGGGCACAGCTTTCACAGCCGCCGCCCCGTCGCGCGGCTCGACCGGATCTTCGCCTCGCCCGAGCTCGAGCCCGTCGACGCGGGGGTGCATCAGAGCGCGCTCGCCCTGCGCGCGTCCGACCATCTGCCGATCTGGGCGCGCTTTCGGACCGAAACGCACAATGCCTAAAAATTGTGCAAAAGTGCGCGCACCCTGCCTATAAAGCGAACGATTCTTCGCTTTCTGGCATCACTCACGTCACAAAATATTAACAATCGCAAGCCGCTCGCCCGATTGGCACGGCTGTTGCAGCGCAGCACGATGCCATTAGCAAAAGGGGGCATCATGAAGCTGATCCTGGCTATCATCAAACCGTTCAAGCTCGACGAAGTGCGCGAAGCGCTGACCGGGCTGGGTATCGCCGGCATGACCGTGACCGAGGTCAAGGGCTTCGGCCGGCAAAAGGGGCAGACCGAAATCTACCGCGGCGCCGAATATGCGACCAACATGGTGCCGAAGGTGAAGATCGAACTCGTGTGCGACGATGCACTCGCACCGCGTGTGGTCGAAACGCTGCAGCAAAGCGCCGGAACCGGGTCGATTGGCGACGGCAAGATTTTCGTCCTCGACGTCGGTCAGGCCGTGCGCATCCGCACCGGCGAGACCGGCGAGGCGGCTCTGTAATGACGAAGGGGGAAAATATGACGTTCGCAAAGAAAATTGCGGCGAGCGCCGGGGCTGCCGGCCTTGCGCTGTTCGCCGCGCTGCCCGCCTGGGCGCAGGAAGCGGCCGCGCCCGCGGCCGAAGCCGCGGCGCCGGTCGCCAATCCCGGCAACAATGCGTGGATGATGACCTCGTCGCTGCTCGTCCTGCTGATGATCCTGCCGGGCCTCGCGCTCTTCTATGGCGGCCTGACGCGCACCAAGAACATGCTCTCGACGATGACGCAGGTCGGCGCCGCCGCCTGCCTCGCGATGCTGATCTGGGTGATGTACGGCTATGGCCTCGCTTTCGGCCCCGAAGGCAATGCCTTCATCAGCTGGGGCAAGTTCTTCCTCGCCGGTGTGACCCAGGATTCGACCGCCGCGACCTTCACCGACGAGGTGATCAGCGAATATGTGTTCATCTGCTTCCAGATGACCTTCGCCGCGATCACGCTTGCGCTGGTGCTGGGCTCCGTGGTCGAGCGCATGAAATTCTCGGCCGTCATGATATTCGGCATCGTCTGGCTGACGATCGTCTATTTCCCGATCGCGCATATGGTATGGGCGGGCGGCGGTTTCCTTTTCGAAGGCGGCATGTTCGGGACTTCGCTGCCGGCGGCACTCGATTTCGCGGGCGGCACCGTGGTGCATATCAACGCCGGCGTCTCGGCGCTCGTCGCTGCGCTGATCCTCGGCAAGCGCATGGGCTATCAAAAGGAAATCATGGCGCCGCACTCGCTGACGCTGACGATGGTCGGCACCGGCATGCTGTGGGTGGGCTGGTTCGGCTTCAATGCCGGCTCGGCGCTGGAGGCCAATGGCTCGGCGGGTCTCGCAATGATCAACACCTTTGTCGCCACCGCGTCTGCGGGCCTGTTCTGGATGCTCGCGGAGCGCCTCAACGGCCACAAGGGCTCGGCTCTCGGCTTCTGCTCGGGCATCATTGCCGGCCTCGTCGCGGTCACGCCTGCCGCGGGCAACTCGGGACCGTTCGGCGCCATCGTCCTCGGCGCGGTCGCCTCGGTCATCTGTTTCTATGCGGTGACCGTGCTCAAGACCAGGCTCGGCTATGACGACGCGCTCGACGCCTTCGGCATCCACGGCATTGGCGGCATGGTCGGCGCGATCGGCACGGGCATCGTCTATGCACCCGGTCTCGGCGGTCCCGGCGACGGCAGTGTCGGCATCGGCGCGCAGGTTGCGACGCAGATCGTCGCGGTGCTCGTTGCGATCGTCTGGGCCGCCGTCGGCACCATGATCGCCACCTACATCGCCAAGGCGGTCACCGGACTGCGCGTCAGCGAAGAGGTCGAACGCGAAGGCCTCGACCTCGGCGAGCATGGGGAGCGCGCTTACAATTATTGACGAGACAGGACACCCGCCGCCGCACTCTCTCCTCTTTCAAACGGGCGGCGGGGTCCTACCGAGGTTCCTCCTGCGAACCACTGAAAGGCCGGGACCGACTAGTCCCGGCCTCTTTTTGTGCAGTCGCGCCGTGAAACCGTTTGCACAAATTATGAGCAGCGGTGCCGCCAATTTAGGCCTTTTCATCATGACATTAATATGGCATTCATTGGGTCAACAGTTTCAGGAGGGGAGAGCCTGAAAGGCTGGGCCGGGACGCAAGTCCCGGCCCTCTTTTTTTGCCTTCACGCCCCGACGGCAGCGCAGACGCCGGAAAAGCGTGCGTTCGCAGCGCGGTCCGGACCCTCGGCGAATCTTTGCAGGTGCGAATCGCCGCGTGCGAATCATCATGTTCGCTCCTCCGCAAACTTTCGCCCGCGCGTGGAACCATCGGCCGCGGCGGTGCGTTTTACGAACCTGCTCGATCGAAAGAATGAGTGGAATTAGGTTCGCGTCTTCGGACGGAACCTGGGGAAGCCCCGCCGCAGAGATATGGCGGAGCTTACGCGTTCCGGCGCCCCTTTCAGTCGCGCGGCTCGGCCCTGGAAAACATGAAGGCATTGCCGTCGGGATCGTAAAAGGTGATCAGCTTCACCAGCCCCGGCACATGCAGGATATCGCCGTCCTGCCGCACGCCCTCGGCGTCAAGATGCGCCTTCGCCGCGTCGATGTCGGCGACCTCGAACACATTGGTCGCGCCGCCGCCCTGCGTCACCGATTCGACCTGGCTGAGGCCGATATTGACCCCTGCCATCGGCGTCGCGAGTTCGCACCAGCCGATCTCGTCGACACGATAGAGCAGCTTGCACTGCATCACCCGCTCGTACCACGCGATCGACGCATCGATGTCGGTCGCGCCCATCGAGCAGGTAAGTTCGGATCCGATCTGCAATGCCATAAGCCCCTCCATGCCGAAACGGCTCGCCAACCCCGAACTCGGTTCGGAATCGTCTTGCCTTCACGGTCCTGTTTGTATAGTTAGTTGCAAATGCGGTCAAGCGCCCTCGACCCGTTGCTGATCCGGCTTTCCGGCCATCGCTGGCTGGTCCCGCTGCTCGCCGATCTCGTCGCGCATGACGGCGCGCGCTTCGTCGAGTTGCTCCACCGTCTTGCCCTGCCGCGCGACAGTCTGACCCGCACGCTCGATACTGCGGCAACGCTGGGCTGGGTGCGGCGCAACCCCGATCACGGCCACCCGCTGCGCCCCGAATATATACTTACCGAAGCGGGACAGGCCGCCGCCGCACGCGCGGCGCCGATCGCCGAGGCGCAAACGCGGATCGGCCTGTCGCCCGGCGATCCAACGCGCTGGGGCCTGCCGATCGTCGCCGGCATCCGCGGCGGCCACGACCGCTTCAACGCCCTCTCCCGCCTGCTCGCCCCGGCGAGCCCGCGCGCGCTGTCGCAGGGTTTGACCGCGCTCGGCAAGCATGGGCTGGTCACGCGCGAGGTCGTGGACATGCGGCCGCCCGCGAGTCGCTACGATCTTACGCCGCGCGGAAGGTTGCTGGCCGAGGCGTGCGCCTGAACGCCCCCGCTTCAGAGACGGATATTGCGGCTTCCGGGCGGTAGCGGACATGCAATCCTCCCCGGCACGGGGAGGGGGAGGAACGTGCGCTCCCCACCCCAAAGCCGCCGCATGTCTGCAAACGCTATCCTCTCCCCTGAACGGGAGAGGGCGTCTCACCCCAAGGCCGCCCTCACGAAATCGGCCGCGCGCTCGCCGATCATGATGCTCGGCGCGTTGGTGTTGCCGCTGACGAGGCGCGGCATGATGCTCGCGTCGGCGACCCACAGCCCTTCGATCCCATTGAGCTTCAACGCCGGATCGACCACGGCATCGGCGTCGCTGCCCATGCGGCAGCTGCCGACGGGGTGATAAACGGTGTCGGCACGGTCGCGGATCAGCGCGTCTAACGCCGCGTCGTCGTCCAGATCGACCGGATGACGGTCAACCCCGCCATAGTCCGCCAGCGGCGGCGTCGCGACGATGCGGTGCATCATCCGCACGCCGGCGCGCAAGGTCGCCATGTCGCGGTCGTCGGTCAAAAAGCCGGGGTCGATCAGCGGCGCCGCGGCGGGATCGGCCGAGGCGAGCGTCACGCTGCCGCGGCTTTCGGGGCGCAGCACACAGGCGTGACACGAAAAGCCGTGCCCCTTTACCCTGGTGCGCCCATGATCCTCGAGCATCGCGGGCACGAAATGATATTGCACATCGGGCGCGGGCAGGTCGGGGCGCGATTTCCAGAAGCCCCCCGCCTCGGCGAAGCAGGTCGTGAGAATACCGGTGCGGTGCAGGCGATGCTCGAAAATCGCCTTCACCATCCGCCAGGTGCCGCCCAGGCTGTCGCCGAACGGCTCGGTCGAGCGCGTTTCCCAGCTCGACACATAGTCGATATGGTCCTGAAGGTTCGCGCCGACCCCGGCGCGGTCGCGCACGACCTCGATCCCATGTTCGCGCAGATGCGCCGCAGGGCCGACCCCCGACAGCATCAGGATCTGGGGCGACCCGAACGCGCCCGCCGACAGGATCACCCCGCCCGCGGCGCGCAGCGTTTCGCGCCTGCCGCCGCGACGGATCGCGACCCCGACCGCGCGGCCCTTCTCGATCAGGATCTTCTCGACCAGCGCGCCGGTGCGGATGTCGAAATTGGCGCGCCCGCGCAGCGGCTCGACATAGGCGCGCGCCGCCGACCAGCGCTCGCCCGCCTTTTGCGTCACCTGATAGAGACCGAAACCCTCGTTGCTCGGGCGGTTGAAGTCGGCGGTGCGCGGCAATTGCAGCGCCGCCGCGCTCTCGACGAAGCGCCGGCTCGTCACATTGGGCCAGCGCTGGTCCATGACGTTGAGCGGCCCGTCGGCGCCGTGCCATTCGTCGGCCCCGCGCTCATTGCCCTCGCTGCGCTTGAACCAGGGCAGCACATCGGCATAGCTCCAGCCGGTCGCACCGAGTTCGGCCCATTGGTCGTAATCGAAGGCGGTCCCGCGAATATAGACCATCGCGTTGATCGCGCTCGACCCGCCGAGCCCGCGCCCGCGCGGCTGATAGCCGATGCGGCCGTTCAGCCCCCTTTGCGGCACCGTGTCATATTGCCAGTTCGACGCCTTGGGGATGAAGGGCATGAAGCCCGGCGTCTTGACGCGGACAATGTCGTTCGTCCCGCCCGCCTCGACCAGGCAGACGCGCCGCCGCCCGTCCCCGGCAAGCCGCCCCGCCGCCGCGCTCCCCGCGCTGCCGCCGCCGATGACGATGATGTCGAACTGATCCATGATTGCGCTCTCCCTCGTCCCGCTGACATGAATGTCATCAATGCCGAGGGCAAGGGAGAAAGAGCTTCGCGCAGAGACGCAGAGAATTGATTCACGCGGAGACGCGGAGAGACGCGTTACCGCGAGGCGGCTTCTTTTCCGTTGGTCGCGCCAAGAGGAATCGGTGCAGGAAAAATGGGGCCTGTCGGCCCGCACAAGTTCTCCGCGTCTCCGCGTCTCCGCGTGAATCCTATCGTGCTTCTCTGCGCGCTCTGCGGCCTCTGCGCGAAATGATTCCCACGTCGCCCCCGCACGGGCTGGGGTAGCCGTCGGTGTTAGGCTATTTCTTTCTCCAGCGGCCCCCGCCTTCGCGGGGACGACGATTGTTATTCCGCCGGCTCTTCCACTGGCCGCACCGCGCGCCAGCGCGCCTTGATCATCGCGCTCGTCAGCCGGCTGCCGTCGTGGCTCCAGCCGGGTTCGCGCCACAGATAGGCGAGCTTGTGCCGCCACGGCGCGCGCCACACATCCTTCGCGATCCCGACCCATTCGTGGACCGCGGCCCACAGGATGTTGAAGCTGCCGAGCTGCCTGACGATGCCATAGCGCACCGGATCGTCGTCGCGTTCGGCGACGAAGCTGCCGAACATCCGGTCCCAGATGATGAACACCCCGGCATAGTTGGCGTCGAGGTAGCGCGGATTGACGCCGTGGTGGACGCGGTGGTGCGACGGCGTGTTCATCACCGCCTCGAACCATTTCGGCATCCGCCGGATCGCTTCGGTATGGATCCAGAACTGGTAGATCAGGTTGATCCCGGCGCAGAAGAACACCATCGCGGGCGGAAAGCCGATCAGGAAGAGCGGCAGGCGAAAGATAAAGCCCAAGCTGAAGAAGCCCGTCCATGTCTGCCTGAGCGCGGTCGAGAGATTATAGTGCTGCGAGCTGTGGTGGATGACATGGCTCGCCCAGAACCAGCGCACGCGGTGCGCGCTCCTGTGAAAGACATAATAGGCAAGATCGTCGAGGATGAAGCACAGGACCCACGCCCACCACCATTGCCGGAACGCGATGCCGATGTCGAACAGGCGGAACTGATAGACCCACAGCGCCATGCCGACGACCGCCGCGCCGACGAGCGCGCCCGCGACCTGGCTGCCCGTGCCGAGCATCAGCGAGGTCAGCGTGTCGCGCGCCTCGTAACGGCTCCTGTCGGCGCGCAGCGAGACGATCATCTCGACGATCAGCAGCAGGATGAAGGCCGGGACGGCATAGACAACGGGATCGGGTAGTTTATCCATGCGTCCTGCCCCCTTTTGACGAAGGCACTGCGGCACCGGCCCGCTCCCCCGCCCGGCCTCCCATTTCAGGATATTCTGTGGGAGGCCGGGTGGGGGAGCGGGCCGGTGCCGCCTCGTTCGGTCTCGCCGAACGACCGGAAACCTCCCGCATCCGCGAGGCCCACACCCCCGCCTCTTTCCCGAGGTGCAGCGTGACCGCCCCGAAAGTCCGTTCGGGCATCCTCAGCGTCAGGAAATCCTTGTCGAGCCGTCCTTCGACTCCGGCATCGACGGGGCGCGCCGCGAAATGATTGCCGTGCGCGCGGATCAGCAGCATCCGCCCCTCGGCATTGCGGACGATCGCCGCGAAACCCGCGCGGTCGCGCGCGACCTCGACCCCGCCGAACCCCGTCTCGGCCTCGTCGGCGAGGCGGATCGCGTGCGCGTCGTCGGCGATGCGCGGATCGGCGCCGAGGCCCATTCGTCCCACCAGCCACGCGATGAAGAGCACCGCGACGAGCGATGCGACGAGCTGGATCAGGACGGCTGTGGTCACCGCGTCCCGGCCAGGGCGTCCATCATCGGACGCAGCGCCGACAGGTCGTAACCGCGCGCCGCCGCGGCGTTGCAGATCGCATCGAGATCGTCGCCCGCGCGCGCCCTTGCCAGCGCCCACAGGTGCGTCGAGCGCGTCCCCGAGCGGCAATAGGCGAGCACCGGCCCCGTCGCGTCGCCGAGCAGCGTGTCGAGCGCGTCGAGCTGCGCGTGGCTGAAGCCCGCATGGCCGACGGGAATCGCAGCATAGGCGAGCCCTTCGGCGGCGCAGGCGTGCGCGATGTCGGCGCCCTGCGGCGCTGCGGGGTCCTCGCCGTCGGGACGGTTGTTGATGACGAGCGCATAACCCGCCGCCTTCGCCGCCGCGACATCCTCGAGGCTGATCTGGGGCGAGACGCTGTAGCCGGCGGTCAGGGGACGAAAATCGGTCATGGCTGCGATGTATAGAATGGCCGGCTTTGCTGACAAGCGTGAAAGCGGCCCCGCGAGGACAAGCCATTGCCGTGGCCTCCTTTTTGTTCGCACGAAGCCACGAAGCCACAAAGAAGCTTTCCTGCCTCCGTTCGCCCTGAGCTTGTCGAAGGGCCGTTTTTCCAGCAGGCGGCGAACAAAAGAACGGTGCTTCGACAAGCTCGGCACGAGCGGATGAGAGAATTCTTTGTGGCTTCGTGGCTTCGTGCGAAAATCCTTATTCTAGAACCGCCGGATCACGTCCAGAAACGCATCGCCCCACGCCTCGAGCTTCTTTGCGCCGACGCCGGGGATCGCCGCGAGCTCGGCGCGCGAGGCCGGGCGGTCGGCCGCCATCGCGCGCAGCACCGCGTCGTGAAAGACGACATAGGGCGGCACCCCCGCCTCATTCGCGAGGTCGCGCCTTACGCCGCGCAGCGCTTCGAACAAGGGATCGCCGACCGGGTTCGCTGCGGCGCGATCGGCGCGGCCGCCGCGCCGCGTGCGCCGCGCGGGCGGCTCGGCGATCAGCACCGGCACCTCGCCCTTCATCACCGCGCGCCCCGCGGGACCGAACATCAGCCCGCCATGCTCGGTCGTGCTCAGCGCCTCGCGCGCCATCAGCGTGCGCACCAGCGGCTTGATCAGCCGCGCCTCGTCGCCCTCGACGATCCCGAAGACCGACAGCTTGTCGTGGCCTCGGCTTGCAATCCGCTCGTCGCTGCGCCCGGTGAGCACCGCCTCGACATGCCCGGCGCCAAAGCTCTGTCCGGTGCGATAGACCGCCGAGAGCAATTTCTGCGCGAGCACCGTCGCGTCGAGCTGTTTCGGCGGGTCGAGGCAATTGTCGCAATTGCCGCAGCGTTCGGGCGGATGCTCGCCGAAATGGCGGAGCAGCAGCGCGCGGCGGCACTCGACCGTCTCGACGAGCGCGCCAAGCGCATTGAGCCGTGCGCGCTCGCCCGCAAGGCGCGCCTCGGGCAGCTCGCCAAGCCGCATCCGCGCGCGCGCGAAATCCTCGGCGCCCCACAGCATCAGCGCCTCGGCGGGATCGCCGTCACGTCCCGCGCGCCCCGTTTCCTGATAATAGCTTTCGATCGACTTCGGCAGCCCGGCGTGCGCGACGAAGCGCACGTCGGGCTTGTCGATCCCCATGCCGAAAGCGACCGTCGCGGTGACGATCCCGTCCTCCGACGCCACGAAGTCGTGTTGCACCCGCGCGCGGCGCTCGGCGTCGAGCCCGGCGTGATAGGCGGCGACGCTGCGCCCCGTCGCCGCGGCGAGCCGCGCGGCCATCCGCTCGGCGCCGTCGCGCGTCGGGCAATAGACGATCCCCGGCCCCGGATTGGCGGCGATGAAGTCGGCAAGCTGCTTCGCCGCGCCGATCCGCGGGCTGACCCGATAGCGGATATTCGGGCGGTCGAAGCCCGCGAGCACCAGCCCCTCGGCGGGGATGCCGAGCTGGACGAGAATATCCTCGCGCGTGTGCCGGTCGGCGGTCGCGGTCAGCGCGAGGCGCGGCACCTGCGGGAAGGCGTCGAGCAGCGGACGCAAAAGCCGATAGTCGGGACGGAAATCATGTCCCCATTCGCTGACGCAATGCGCCTCGTCGATCGCAAAGAGCGCAGGCACGCGCGCTTCCATCAGCGCGCGAAACCCCTCGCCCGTCGCGCGCTCGGGCGCGATGTAGAGAAGGTCGAGCTGGCCGTCGCGATAGGCCTGGCGCGTATCGGCGAAATCGGCATCGACGCTGGTGAGCGACGCGGCACGAATCCCCGCCGCGCGCGCACCGCGCAGCTGGTCGTGCATCAACGCGATCAGCGGCGACACGACGACGACGCAGCCATCGAGCGCGACCGCGGGCAACTGATAGGTCAGCGACTTGCCCGCCCCCGTCGGCATCACCGCCAGCGTGTGCTCGGCCGCCATCACCCGCGCGACCACATCGGCCTGGCGTCCGCGGAAATGGTCGAAGCCGAAGGTCGATTTCAGAAGCGGAAGGAGAGCGTCGGGAGCGGACATCGTGCGGCCGCACTAGAGTGATTTCGAGTGAAATGGAACATTTCACGGCTCGGAAATCACGGCAAAACAAGAATCTGGAGTGCCGGTTTTGGTCATCGAACCCGGCACTCTGGCGGGGCGGGCGCCGAAGATGCAACCGCCCACGCCAAAGCAGAGAGCCCGGCGAATCGCTTCGCCGGGCTCCTTCGAATTCCGTCCTTTTCCGCCGCCTCAGTTGCGGGTGCTGCCCATCAGGCGGAGGAGGAACATGAACATGTTGATGAAGTCGAGATAGAGGTTCAGCGCCCCCATCACGACCGATTTGCCCACAAAGTCGGTGCCGCGGACGTGGAAATACATGCTCTTGATCTTCTGCGTGTCATAGGCGGTGAGGCCCGCGAACACGAGCACGCCGATCACGCTGATCGCGAGGCTGAGCGCGCTCGACTGCATGAACATGTTGATGACCATCGCGACGAGGATGCCGACGACACCCATGATCAGGAAGGTGCCGAAACCCGACAGATCCTTCCTGGTCGTATAGCCATAGAGGCTGAGACCGAGGAAGGCCGCGGCGGTCGCGAAGAAGGTCTGCGCGATCGACGCGCCCGTATAGACGAAGAAGATCGACGCCATCGACAGGCCCATGACGACCGCGAACGCCCAGAAAAGGCCCTGCGCCGCCGCGGTCGACAGCCGGTTGATCCCGAAGCTCAGCACCATGACGAACGCCAGCGGAGCCAGCATGATCACCCATTTGAGGATGCCGGGACCGAACAGCAGGGCGGGGGCGCCCGACCAGTTCGAAAAGAGCAGCGCGACGATGCCGGTCAGCAGCACGCCCGACGCCATATAATTATAGACCGACAGCATGTACGACCGCAGGCCGGCATCGACGGCTCCCTCCGCCGGACGGGCGGTGCCAAAGCCGGACGCCGCCATATTGGGGTCGTTCCAATTAGCCATTTCAAATCTCCATCACCGGCCAGAACATACCGGCCGTGCGGACAATATCGGTGTTTTGGCGGCCGCTTTCAAGCGAAACCGGACAGCCGCGCGCGGGCGGGCTGGAATCGCGCGCGCGAGCGCCTATGCTGGCACCGCCATGTCCACGCATCGCCTGTTCGTCGCCCTGCGTCCGCCGCGCGCCGTTCGCGCGCTGCTGACCGGTGCGATGCACGGCATCGCCGCGGCGCGCTGGCAGAGCGACGAGCAGCTTCACCTGACCCTGCGCTTCGTCGGCGAGGTCGACCGCCACCGGGCCGAGGATATTGCGGCGGCGCTCGGCACGCTGCACGGCCATGTGGTCGCGGCGCGGATTGCCGGCGTCGGGTTGTTCGAGCGGCAGGGGCGGCCGCACATGATCTGGGCGGGGATCGAGCCTGCCGAGCCGCTCGCCGCGCTTCACCGCAAGGTCGACCAATGCCTCGCGCGCGTCGGCATCGCCCCCGAAACGCGCGCCTTCGTGCCGCACATCACGCTCGCGCGCCTCAATCGCGCGGCGGGTCCGGTCGCGCCCTTCCTCGCCCTCAACGGCGATCTCGCGAGCCCGCCTTTCGTTTTCGACCATGTGATCCTGTATGAAAGCGAGCTGGCGCACGGCGGCTCGCGCTATCACCCCGTCGCGCGCTACGTGCTCGACGCAAATTCGGACACCAACGCCGAGGCGACCGCGCTGACGTCGTCCCACGTCGCCGCAAAGCCGTGATCGGCGCCATAATAGGGATCGGTCACGCTTTCCCCCGCGCGCCCCGGCACCAGATCGAGCATCAGCAGCAGCCGCGCGGTCGCATCGGCGGGGGCGATGGCGCGCGCATCGCGCAAATTGGTCTCGTCGGCGGCAAGGATCAGGTCGAAGCGCCGGAAATCCTCGGGCACCAGTTGGCGCGCGCGCAAATCGCCGATGTCGATCCCGCGCCGCCGTGCCTCGGCCTGCGCACGGGCATCGGGCGGATGACCGGCGTGCCAGTCGCCCGTCCCCGCCGAATCGAGCGTCGCCGCGAAGCCCGCGGCGTCGAAGGCCGCGCGTGCCGCACCCTCGGCGAGCGGCGAGCGGCAGATATTGCCGAGGCACAGGAACAGGATCGCAGGGCCGTCCGCCGTTACGGCATCGCGGCGCGGAGGAGAAACGGGCAAAAGGTGAATCCTCTTTCAACTTGCGCGCACGTCGCGCTCTGCTAGCCATGGGCCCCGAGACGGACGATAACGGGTCAGGGAGAGGCTTGCCAATGGCGGATCGCGAATTTGCAGCAGCGCCGGGATCGGAAACGCCCGGCGCGCCGGTGGCCGCGACCCGCGCGACGCCCTATGCCTGGTACGCGCTCGGCATCCTGTTCCTCGTCTATGTGCTCAATTTCATCGACCGCCAGATCATCACCATCCTTGCGCCCGACCTGAAACGCGACCTGGGGCTCGACGACGCCGACATCGGCTTTCTCTATGGCACCGCTTTCGCGGTCTTCTATGCGCTGTTCGGGGTGCCGCTCGGACGGCTTGCCGACGCGTGGCACCGCATCCGCCTGCTGACCGTCGGCCTGTCGGTCTGGTCGGCGATGACCGCACTGTCGGGGCTCGCGACCGGAAAGCTGCAACTGTCGGCGGCGCGGATGGGGGTCGGGGTCGGCGAAGCGACCGCCGGGCCGGCGGCCTATTCGCTGATTTCGGACCTGTTTCCAAAGCATATGCGCGCAACCGCGCTCGCCATCTATTCGGCCGGGCTCTATTTCGGCGGCGGCATTTCGCTGATGATCGGCGGCTTCATCGTTCAGGGGTGGAACCGCACCTGGCCCGGCGGCGGCCCGTTCGGGCTCGTCGGCTGGCAGGCGGCGTTCATGGCGGTGGGCATTCCCGGCCTGCTCCTCGCGGCGTGGGTCGCGACCTTGAAAGAACCGGTGCGCGGACTCGTCGACGGCGTGCCGACCAAGCCCTCGCCGACCCCGTTCAAGGGCTTTTTCGAAGAGCTTTATGCGATCATTCCGCCCTTCACCCTGCTCGCGGCGATGTCGCGCGGCGGCCGCGCTTTGGCGATCAATCTTGCCGTCGCCGCACTGCTGGCGCTGGGCGCGCTGGCGATGATCCGGGTCACCGGCGCGGCGCTGCAATGGTGGTGCATCGCCTTCGGCTATTACGCCGTCTTTTCCTGGGCGAGTTCGCTCAGGAGCCGCGATGCGCCGGCCTTTCATCTGATCTGGGGATCGCGAGCCTTCATCACGACGATCCTCGGCTATGGCACCGTCGCCTTCATGTCCTATGCGTCGAGCGCCTTTGCGCCCGTCTATGCGCTCGAAATGCTCGGCGAGGACCCTGCCACGGTCGGCTTCTGGGTCGGCGGCATGGGGGCGCTGGCGGGCTTCCTCGGGGTCATCCTCGGCGGCCGCATGTCGGACTGGCTGCGCCAGCGGAGCGAAGCGGGGCGCCTGCTCGTCGTGATGTTCGGGCTGCTCGCGCCGATCGTGCCGATCGTCATCGCCTTCACGACGAAACCGGAACCGGGGAGCGCCGATTTCATCCGCTTCACCGCCTTTGCCTCGCTCGCCGGGCTGCTCGCGTCGAGCGCGCTCGGTGCCGCGGCGGCGACGACGCAGGATCTGGTGCTGCCGCGGATGCGCGGCACCGCGACCGCGACCTTCTTCCTGTCGACGACGCTCGTCGGGCTCGCGCTCGGTCCCTATATGGCGGGACAGGTGTCGGCGATGACGCACAGCCTGTCGACCGGCGTGCTGTCGACGCTGGCGATCGTGCCCTTCGGCCTCGCCATGCTGGTCATCGCCTATCGCCGCGTCCCGGCCGCGGCCGCAAACGTCGTCGAGCGCGCCCGCGCCGCGGGGGAAGCGATCTGAGGCCCTATTGGGCTGCCGGAACGTGGAGCACGCCGCAGGCGACGCGCCCGCCGCTGTTGCCGCTCGGGTCGGTCATCATGTCGTCGGGGCCGGCGTGGATGACGAAGGCGGCGCCGTCGGCGTCGAGAATGCCGTTCGCGCCGCTGAGCGGCGTGCCGACGAGCTGGATCGACGCCTGGCCGATCGTGCCATCCTCGACGACAAGGTTCGGCAGGTCGCCGTGATGCGCGCCCCGCGGGTTGTTGCGGCCGTGCTGGGCGCCGGTCGGGTTCCAGTGACCGCCCGCGCTGGAGAAATCGGGGGGCGTGCATTGGCCGGTGGTGTGGATGTGCATGCCATAGGTGCCGGGGGCAAAGCCGCGCGCGACGACCTCGATCTTCAGGCCGCTGCCGTCCTTGAAGATGTCGACGCGGCCGCGGTCGGCGCCGGCGGCGTCGGCGAGCTGCGCGGTCGCGTCGGGAACCGGGAGGGTGGTGACGGGCGCGCCGCCCGATTTGGCGCAGCCCGCGAGCGCGAGCGCCCCGAGCGCAGTCAATCCGAGAAAAATCTTGCGATGCGATGCGATCGTCATGCTCTGCTCCCCATTGCCGGTTGGACTCGCAGCGCCCGGCGAGTCCGATGCGCGCCATGATGACGCGCTTCCGGTGCAGTTCCAAGGGCTAAGTGAAACAAGGGTTTGGGGCGCGCGGCGGGAGCATGAAAAAGGGGCCGCGAATCGCTTCGCGGCCCCGTTCGTCCGGTCGTCGGATCAGCGATCAGAAGACGCGGGCATATTGCTCGTTGCCGACGAAGCCGAGCTTGCCGACGCCGCTGCGCTTGATCACCGCCATCACATTGTCGACGACGAAATAACGCGCGAACGGATCGGGCTGCACCTGCAGCTCGGGCTCGACCGGCATCGCCTTGGTCTGTTCGAGATATTGCGCGAGCTGCGCAAGATCGACCGCCGAGCCATTCCAGGTGATCGTCCCGTTGGCGAGGATCATCACCTTGTTCTTTTCCGGATCGACATTGTTTTGCGAATCGGTCGGAACCGGCAGGTCGATCTTCACCGCGTGGGTCTGGACCGGGATGGTGATGATGAACATGATGAGGAGCACGAGCATGACGTCGATCAGCGGCGTCGTGTTCATTTCCATCATCGGTTCATTTTCGTCCCGATCGCCAACTGCCATGGCCATAGGATTATTCCTTCATAACTGAGCGGACCGACGCCTTAGAGGCGGCCCAGCGTGCCCGACCCAGGCGCGGGTTCGGAAATGAACCCGATCTTCTGGAAACCGGCATATTGCATCGTATAGATGACCCCGCCGATGCACTGGTACGGCGTGTTGATGTCGCCGCGGATATGCACTTCGGGGAAATTCTCTTCGGTAATATTCTGCGGGCCGCCGATATCCTCGAGCAGCTTTTCCAGCTTGTTCTGGCCCATTTCGAGCAGCTGGCGCGAATCGACCGGCGTCTGGCCCCAGAAAACCTCGCATGCGGTGCTTTCGGGGTTGGGTTCGCCGTCGCCGTCCGTGTCCGCCGAGCGCACCGAGATGTTGACATTCTCGGGCTTGGTGGTCGTCGGTTCGAAAACCACGTCGGGCAGCTTGAGGTTCACCGTCTCCAACACCACCGGAACCGTGATGAGGAAGATGATGAGCAACACCAGCATAATATCCACGAGCGGCGTCGTGTTGATGTCGGACATCGGGGCATCTTCGCCCTTGTTGCCTGCACTCATCGCCATAGGATTAGCATCCTGTCACAAAATTTCTGTCATGGCCCGTGAAGGGCGCACCGCGCCCGCCACGTCCGCGGACCCCGCGCCGGCCGGTTGCCCGAACGGCGCGGAGACCCGGAAAATCAGGCCTTCTTCGGCGCCGCGGCCGGAGCAGCGGCCTTTGCCGGCGCAACGCTCGGCTTCACCTGGCCGCCCGACATGATCGAGCCGAGAACGTCGTTCGAGAAGGTCGACAGACGGCGGGCGATCGCCTTGTTGCGGCTCTGCAGCCAGTTGAACGCGAGCACCGCGGGAACCGCGACGATCAGACCGATCGCGGTCATGATGAGCGCTTCACCGACCGGACCGGCGACGGTGTCGATCGAGGCCTGGCCCGACGCGCCGATCTTCACGAGGGCGCGCAGAATACCGATAACGGTACCGAACAGACCGACGAACGGCGCGGTCGAACCCACCGTCGCGAGGAAGGCGAGGCCCGAGTTCAGCTTCGAGTTGATGTGGTTCTGCGACCGCTCGAGCGTGCCGTGCATCCAGTCGTGCGCTTCGACCGGGTCGGTCAGCTTGTTATGCTCTTCGGCGGCGCGCAGGCCGTCTTCGACCACCTGGCGATAGGCGCTGTTCTTTTCGAGCTTCGCGGCGCCGTCGGCGAGCGTCGGAGCGCGCCAGAAATTGACGTCGACGGCCTTGCCCTGGTTGATCACCTTATTCTGCTCGAACAGCTTGGTGAACAGGATGTAGAGCGTGCCGACGAACATGATCAGCAGCACCAGGAAGGTCACCTGCGACACGATCCCGCCCTCGCACAGCGCCGGAACGAGACCATAGGGGTTCTCGCCTTCGCTCTTCACGCACATCGAAGCGGGCATGAGGGTCATGCCGACATCATGGCCACCCGCCGCAGCAGCGGCATTTGCGATCAGATTAAACATATTGGAAATTCCCTCTCAAAATAATCGTAAGATCAAAAACCGTGAAAATGGAAAATCGTAACCGTCGGGCGGATCACTTCGGGATCTGCCAGCGGATGCGATTGCTGTAGCTTCCCGTCGTGGGGTTGCCCGCCTTGTCCTTCGCCGGGTTGAACCGGGCGCGGCGCGAGATCAGCTTGCACGTCTCGGCATCGAGGTCGGCATGCCCGCTCGACGAGGTGATGTCGCACGAGGTCACGCGGCCATCGGTGCCGATGGTGACGCGGAAACCGGTCGTGCCTTCACGCTCTTCGCGCATCGCGCGCGCCGGATAGTCGTCGTTGGTCGCCCAGCGGCCCGGATTGCCCTTCGGCGACGCGGCGGCGCTGTTGTCGACGACCGGCGCCGGGGGCGCAGGCGGAACATAGATCGGCGGCGGCGGCGCGGGGGGCGCCTTCGGAACCGACTGGACCGTGTTCGTGGTCACCGGCGGCGGGATCGGCGACGGAGGCGTCACGACCGGCGGCGGCGGCGGCAGCTTATTGTCCGGCGGCGGCGGCGGCGGCGGCTCCTCCGGCGGCGGCGGCTCTTCGACGTCCACCACGTCCAATTTTTCGGCGATCTTCTTGACGATGCTGATATTCAACCCATTTACCAGGCCGTAGCCCAGCAATGCGGTAAACAGACCGACCAAGACAATCGCCACTACCCTGTTTTTAGGGTCGACATTATCACCATAAGCCATTCAGGGACGACGCTCCTTGCTAGATCATCCTGACACCAAATCCATGCCGACGGGTTCGGTTGCGCACATGCCCGGATGATTTCCGATGCGTTCCGCGAGACCCGGCGGTTAGCTTCCGGCTGTTATGTTCTTCCGGGCGCTTCGCCGGACGTCCTATCGCGGTGGCGACAAGTTCGCAAACCCTTTATCGGCGGTTAATGTGCGGTGCCCCATGATGGGGCTGATCCGCCCCAACGAGCCCAGACCGCGACAGAAAGTATATTGCCGATGCGCTTCCCTCTCGCCGCCGCCGCCCTTGGCCTTAGCCTTCTAAGCATTGGAATCCCGCCCGTTTTCGCGATGCAGGATGACGATGCCGCCGCGACCGGGGCGCAAAGTCCCTATAGCTATTCGGACCTCGCCGACCTGGCCGTCGCGGCTCCGATCGTCATCCGGGCGCAGATAAAAGACAGCGCCGGGGTCGAGTCCGAACGCGCCCCCGGCCTCGCCGCAGGGCACAGCCGCTTCTATGTCGAAGCCGATATTGTCAGCCTGATTCGCGGCTCGGCGCCGCTGGCAAAACGCATATCCTATCTCGTCGACCTGCCGCTCGACGCGCGCGGCAAACCGGCGAAGCTCAGGAAGAAGCAGCCCGTCCTGATCTTTGCCCAGCCTGTCGCGGCCGGCGGCAGCGGTTCGGCGAGCACCAGCAGCATCCGCCTTGTCGCGCCCGACGCACAGCTCGCGTGGGACGCCGCGACCGAGGCGCAGCTTCGGGCGATCCTGACCGAATTGGTGAAGCCCGGCGCGCCGCCCAGGATCACGGGCATCGCCAACGGCTTCCATGTCCCCGGCACCCTGCCGGGCGAAGGCGAAACGCAGCTGTTCCTCGACACCGCGAACGGCGATCCGGTTTCCTTGACGATCACGACGCGCGCCGACGGGTCGCGGCGCTGGTCGGCCGCCTTTGGCGAAATCGTCGAGGGCGCCGGGATTCCGAAGCGCAACACGCTTGCCTGGTATCGCCTCGCCTGCGGGCTGCCCAGGACGCTGCCGCTGTCGAAGCTCGCCGGCACCCCGGCCGCCGATCGCCAGAAGGCGGCATCGGATTATGCCGCGGTGCTCGGCGCGCTCGGCGAATGCGGGCGCACGCGCACGCCGCCGCCGGGCGCCTGATCGCCGCGGCCCGCCCGCCGGCTTTCGGCAGGCAAAGGATAAATAGCCCGCCCTCCCCTTGTATCGGCGCGAAAAGGCGATAGGGGCGCTCGCATCCGGGCCTCGCCCCTTTTTGCCAGCTTCGACGGAGTGCCGCCATGTCGCCCCATCCCGCCCCCAGTGCCGCCCGCGCCCCGCTTCGCGTCGCGCTCGCCGGAATCGGCGTCGTCGGCGGCGGCGTCGTCCGCCTGCTCGAAGCGAACCGCGACCTGATCGCGCGCCGCGCGGGCCGCCCGATCGAGATCGTCGCCATTTCGGCGCGCGACCGGCAGAAGGATCGCGGCATCGACCTTTCCGCCTATCGCTGGGAAGACGATATGGGCGCGCTGGTCGCGGCGGACGACGTCGATGTCGTCGTCGAGATGGTCGGCGGCGCCGACGGTCCCGCGCTGACGCTGGCGCGCCAGGCGCTCGGCGCGGGCAAGGCGCTCGTCACCGCGAACAAGGCGATGATCGCGCACCACGGCCTCGACCTCGCGCGCATTGCCGAACAGGCCGACACCCCGCTCAAATATGAAGCGGCGGTCGCGGGGGGCATTCCCGTCATCAAGGCGATCCGCGAAGGCGCGTCGGCAAACCAGATCGCGCGCGTCTATGGAATCCTCAACGGCACCTGCAATTATATCCTGACCTTGATGGAACGCGACGGCGCCAATTTCGCCGACGCGCTCGCCGCAGCGCAGGCCGAAGGCTTTGCCGAGGCCGATCCGAGCTTCGACGTCGACGGGATCGACGCCGCGCACAAGCTGTCGATCCTTGCCGCGCTCTGCTTTGGCGCGCGGCTCGACATCGACGCGGTTGCGGCGGCGGGCATCCGGAACGTGATCGCTGCGGACATCCGCGAGGCCGAGGCGCTGGGACACCGGGTGCGACTGATCGGCATGGCCGAGCGCGACGACGGAGCGAACGGCGGCGGCCTCTATCAGAATGTCCAGCCGTGCCTCGTTCCCGCCGACCATCCGCTCGCCTATGTCCCCGGCGCGCTCAATGCCGTCGTCGCCGAGGGCAATTTCGTCGGCCGCCTGTTTTTCGAGGGCGCCGGCGCGGGGGCGGGACCGACGGCTTCGGCGATCGTCGCGGACATCATCGACATTGCGCGCGACGAATATGGCCCGGCCTTCGCGATGCCGGTCGACGCACTCGACGAGGCGCCGGCGGCGGACGCGGGCGCGCGCGTCGGCAAACATTATATCCGCCTGATCGTCGAGGACCGCATCGGCGTGCTCGCCGAAATCACCGCCGCGATGCGCGATGCGGGCGTGTCGATCGAAAGCTTCATCCAGCGCGGCGACGAGGAGGGCGGCGGCGTCGTGATCGCGCTCGTCACCCACGAAGCGCCCGCGCGCGCGATCGACGCCGCACTCGCCCCGCTGCGCGCCTCGGCGCATCTGGTCGGCGAGCCCATGCACATGCCGATCCTGGCGCTTTAAGGGCATGACTGTCTTTGGCTGAACAGGCTTGTGTGCTCCCGCGAAGGCGGGAGCCCATCTCCCCGGCGCTTCCTTTTGAACCGACCGGAGATGGGTCCCCGCCTTCGCGGGGACACTCGGTCTTTTCAATCATAAGGACAATCAGGATCTATGGCGTTCCCGCGCCTTCTCCCTCCTCCGCCGTGGCGTCCGCGCCGGGCGCGGTGCGTTCCTTCGCCAGTTCGTAGAGCGGATTATATTCGGGGCCGGGCGGATAGCCCTTGCCGATCGAGATCCAGTTGTAGGGCAGCCGGTCGAGGCTCATCGCCTTTGCCTCGGCGCGCGGCAGCGGAGCGTCGGCCTTCTGTCCGACACCGGCGATCGCGCGCTGTTCGGGGGTCAGGCGATAGCGTTCGGTGTCGTTGCCGCACACGGTGATCGAGCCGTCGTCGGCGGGTTTGCAGCGCTCGATCGGATCGACGAGTTCGCGCGTCCGGGCGATCGCCTCGTCGGCGTCGCGCACGGGTTCGTCGGAGGGCTGCGCCGCGGCGCCGGGCAGCGTCACGCCGCCGACGCACAGGAGCGTCACCAGTGCCCCGAATCGGACGAAGCCTTCTCGACAAGCGGCGCGGGCGACCATATGGCGCACCATGCCGGCCGGGCGGCACAAGTAAAGAGTGGAGAGCGGAAATGACGAAGAGCGGCAGCAATCTCGATCGCGTGCTCGTGCTGGAAATGGTCCGCGTCACCGAAGCCGCGGCGATCGCCGCCGCCAAGCTGATCGGCCGCGGCGACGAAAAGGCCGCCGACGCCGCGGCGGTCGAAGCGATGCGCGCCGCGTTCAACGACCTTTATATGGACGGCACCGTCGTGATCGGCGAAGGCGAGCGCGACGAGGCGCCGATGCTCTATATCGGCGAAAAGGTCGGCGGCGCGCCGGGCAAGGGGCCGAAGATCGACATCGCGCTCGACCCGCTCGAGGGCACGACGATCACCGCGAAGGCCGGCCCCAACGCGCTGGCGGTGCTCGCGATCGCCGAGGAAGGCTGCCTGCTCAACGCCCCCGACGTCTATATGGACAAGCTCGCGGTCGGCCCGGGCTATTCGCCCGACATCGTGACCTTCGACAAGAGCGTGCGCGAGAATGTCGAGGCGGTCGCGCGCGAAAAGGGCTGCGCGGCGCACGACATCATCGTCTGCGTGCTCGACCGCCCGCGCCACGAGGGCATTATCGCCGAGCTGCGCGACATCGGCTGCGGCGTCGCGCTGATCCCCGACGGCGACGTCGCGGGCGTGATCGCGACGACCAACCCCGAGACCAATATCGACATCTATATGGGATCGGGCGGCGCCCCGGAGGGCGTGCTCGCCGCCGCGGCGCTGCGCTGCGTCGGCGGCCAGTTCAAGGGCCGCCTGCTCTTCCGCAACGACGACGAGCGGCTGCGCGCGAAGAAATGGGGCATCGAGGATCTCGACCGCGTCTATGACCTTCAGGATCTGGCCAAGGGCGACGTGATCTTCGCCGCGACCGGCGTCACCGACGGATCGCTGCTGCGCGGGGTCAAGCATCGCCGCGGCGGCGTGCTGACCACCGAAAGCGTCGTGATGCGCGCTTCATCGGGCACCGTGCGCTGGGTGAAGGGCGAGCACCGCATCGGCTGACGGCCTTCGGGCGGGACGGGACATTCGAATTTTCAGAAAATCCCCGCCGCCAGTCCCTCGGCGAGCGCCGCGCCCAGGTCGCGCGCTTCGGCGAGGCGGGCGGGCGGAATCGTCTTCGGCGCGAGGATCGCTTCGGGGGTCTGGGCATCGGTGTTCACGATCATCGGGTCGGCGACGCGCTTTAGCCGCCAGCCGGTCGCGATCCGGTCGAGCTGGCGCTGCGCATTCTCGCCGTCGCTGCCCGCGCAGATGATCGTCGCATAGGCGCGCCCTTCGAGGCGGCCGAGGCAGGGGTAGTAGCAGCGGTCGAACATCTCTTTCATCGCGCCCGACAGCGCGGCGAGATTTTCGGGGCCGATGAACAGATAGCCCGCCGCGGCGAACAAATCCTCCGGATGCACCTCCGCCGCCGGGATCGACACGGCCGCATCGCCCGCCCCCTTTGCCGCCGCCGCGGCGAGCGCGCGGCTGCCGCCGGTCCGGCTGTGCCAAATGATAAGCAGCTTGCTTTTCGCCATCGCCAAATCCCCTATCGTGCCGGCGCAGCGCGGCGCGGCCCCGGCTTGCCAAGCCGGGGCGCGGGACGCAAGCTGGCCGAACCGGGGAGGATGCGATGAAACGCGCGTGGATGATGATAGCGATGTTGCCGTGGGCGGGCGCCGCCGCGGCACAGGACGCGGCGAGCGAGGCGACGCGAACCGCGCAGGCCGAACTGGCGGCGCGGCTGCCGCTCGACGACCCGCAGGATTTCGCCAACGCCGCGCGCGGCAAGATCGCCGAGATCAAGGACGGACTGATCGTCGCCAAGGACGGCAAGGTCATCTGGGATCGCCGCGCCTATGATTTTCTGAACGGCACGGCGGCGCCCGATACGGTCAATCCGTCGCTGTGGCGGCAGGCGCGGCTCAACGCGATCCACGGATTGTTCGAGGTCGTTCCGGACAAAATCTGGCAGCTGCGCGGCTATGATCTGTCGGTGATGACGGTCATCCGCGGCAAGACCGGCTGGATCGTCGTCGACCCGCTGCTCTCCGAAGAAGCCGCGGCGGCGGCGTGGAAGCTGTTCGCCGAAACGGTCGAGGCGAAAGGCGCCAAGCGCCCGATCAAAGCGGTCATCTTTTCGCACAGCCACAGCGACCATTTCGGCGGCGTCGGCGGCATCGTGACGCCCGAGCAGGTGGCGAAGGAGAAGATCCGCATCATCGCCCCGCACGGCTTTTCCGAAGAGGCGACGTCGGAAAATGTCCTCGCCGGCGGCGCGATGAGCCGGCGCGCGCTCTATATGTTCGGGTCGATCCTGCCGCCCGGGCCGAAGGGCCAGGTCGACACCGGGCTCGGTCCGCGGCTGTCGGCGGGGACGATCGGCTACATGGAGCCGACCGAGACGGTCCCGGCGACCGGCGCGACGCTGACCATCGACGGGATCGAATTCGACGCGATGGACGCCGGCGGCACCGAGGCGCCGGCCGAAATGGTCTTCTATATCCCCGCCTACCGCGCGCTGCACACGACCGAGGTCGTCACCCACAATCTCCACAATATCCTGACCCTGCGCGGCGCGCAGGTGCGCGACGCGCTGCGCTGGTCGAAGGTGATCGACGCGATGCTGCTCAAATGGGGCGGCAAGGCCGAGGTCGCGCTCGGCTCGCATCACTGGCCGACGTGGGGCGCGGATAATGTGAAGGCGCTGCTCACCGATCAGCGCGATGCCTATCGCTACGTCCACGACCGCACGCTGTTCCTCGCCAATCGCGGCGCGACGCTGCACGAGCTCGCCGATCAGACGCCCGAAGCGCCGGTGCAGGGCCGCGACTTTTCGACCCGCGATTATTACGGGACGCTCAACCACAATATGAAGGCGACCTATCAGCGCTATTTCGGCTGGTGGGACGGCAATCCCGCCAATCTGAACCCCCTGCCCCCCGAACAGAGCGCCGCCCGATATGTCGCGCTGGCGGGCGGTGCCGACCGGCTGCTCGCGGCGGGACAGGCGGCGATCGCGGCGGGCGATTATCGCTGGGCGGCCGAGCTTTTGAACAAGCTCGTCTTTGCCGAGCCCGACAATGCGGCCGGTCGCGCGGCGCTCGCCTCGGCCTATGACCAGCTCGGCTATCAGGCCGAATCGGGGGCGTGGCGCAACTATTATCTCGCCGCCGCGGCGACGCTGCGCGGCACCGAGCTCGATACGGTGTCGGGCAACGGGCAAAGCCGCTCGTTCGTCAGCGCGATCCCGACGCCGGTTTTTTTCGACGCGCTCGCGACGCGCTTCGACGCCGCAAAGGGCAAGGCGCTCGCCGGCACCTTCCAGTTCGTGCTGCCCGACAGCAAGGAAGCGGTCGCGGTCGTCGTCGAGGGCGGGGTCGAATTCCCGCGCTATGGCGTCACCGATCCGGCGCCGGTCGCGACGATCACCGTCGACCGGGCGACGCTCGACGACGTGATGCTGGGCCAGGCGCAATTTCCGGCGCTGCTGCAATCGGGCGCGATCAAGATCGACGGCGACCGCACCGCCTTCTTGTCGTGGTTCGCGCTGCACCCGCCGGCCGATCCGCGCTTCAACGTGGTGGTGCCTTAGGGCGGGTTCAGGGCATCCAGCCGGCCCAGTCTTCGAGCAGATAGCGCGCGATCGCGAGCGGCGGCGGCACCATGAAGGGCGCCTCCATATCGCCGCCGAGCGCCGCGCGCACCTCGGCGCGGTCGACCCACATCGCCGCCTCGATCTCGGTTTCGTCGAGCGTCAGCGCGGGGTCGGTGGCGACGGCGCGGCAACCGACCATCAGCGACGAGGGAAAGGGCCAGGGCTGGCTCGCGACATAGGTCACGTCCGACACGCGGATTCCGGCTTCCTCGAAAAGCTCGCGCGCGACCGCTTCCTCGAGCGATTCGCCGGGCTCGACGAAGCCCGCGAGCGCCGAGAACATGCCCGGCGGGAATTGCCGCTGGCGCCCGACGAGGACGCGGCCGTCATGTTCGGCGAGCATGATGACCACCGGGTCGACGCGCGGAAAATGCTCGGCGCCGCAGCCGCCGCAGCGACGCCCCCAGCCGGCGCGGAAAATCCCGGTCGGGGACCCGCACACCGCGCAAAAGCCGTGGCGCGCGTGCCAGTCGACGAGGCTGCGCGCGCCGCCATAGAGCGCGAGGTCCTGAGGCGACAGCAGCGGCAGGAGCCGCATCACGGTGCGCGAGCGCGCGTCGATGCGCGCGCCGCGCGGCGCTTCGCGCACGAAATAGGGGATGCCGCGATCGTCGCGGCCGAGCAGCATCAGTGCGCGGTCGTCGGCGGGATCGAGCGGCTCCCAGCGCAGCCCGCCGCCGTCGCCCGGCACGAAATCGACGCCGTCGAGCGCGAGGCAGCGCGCGCGCGGATCGACGCACGCCGCGGCGAACGCCTGCGGATCGGTGCGAAGCTGGTCGGCGCGGTCGAGCCACGCCCCGACAAAACCCAATGGATTGGGCATCAGCTCATCACATCCAGGTAGAAATTCTTGCCGAAATCGGCCTGAAAGGGCAGCGCGTTCGACGGCATATATTGCGTATAGCCGCCGACGCGATAGCCGCGCCTGCGGTCGACGAAGCCCACCGTTCCCGCGGCGCCCGCCCAGCCGTAAAGCCCCTCGCCGGTCGGCGAGGTCGGCAGCGAGACGCGCCCGCCCGCGCCGAAGCCTTCGCCGTCGATGAACGTGCCCTTGCGGTCGATGCTGTCGTCGATCAGGTTCGACATGGCGAGGCGCGCGGTTTCCGGTTTCATGATGCGCACGCCACCCGTCGCGCCCTCGCCGAGCAGCATCGCGAGGAAGCGGTCATAGTCGCGCGCGCTCGAAACCAGCCCGCCGCCGCCATAAGGCACCGGCGGTTTGTCGAGATAGATCGAGCTGGTCGCGGGGTCGATCGGGATCAGCGCGCCCGCGACGGGCGCATAGTTGGTGGTCAGCCGCCCGACCTCGCTCGCGGGAACCTGGAACCAGGTGCTCGTCATGCCGAGCGGATCGAAAAGGCGCGCCTTGAGGAAGGCCTCGAACGGCTGGCCCGAGACCAGCTCGATCACCCGCCCCATCAGGTCGAGCCCGACCGAATAGCTCCAACGCGTGCCGGGCTCATAGACGAGCGGCAGTTCGGCGAGGCGGTCGGCAAAGGCCGCGAGGCTGGGCGCGGGCGTCGCATCGGCAAATCCGGGGATCGGGAGCCGGCTGACCTGCCCGCCGAGGATGCCCGCCTTGTTATAGGCGTCGCGGATCGGCCCCTTCTGGATGATGCCATAGCCGAGCCCCGCGGTGTGGGTGAGCAACTGGCGCACCGTGATCGGCGTCTTTGCCGGATGCACGGCGGTGATCGACCCGTCGGGCGTATCCTGAACCTTCATATTGCGGAAAGCCGGAAGGAAATCGGCGATCGGCTGGTCGAGCCCCATCTTGCCGTCCTCGATCAGCAGCATCGCCGCCATCGCGGTGACCGGCTTGGTCATCGAATAGAGCCGCCACAGCGTGTCGGGGCCGACCGGCCTCGTTGAATCCATCGCCTGCGTCCCCGCGCCGAAATAGAGCGGCGCCTCCTGCCCCTTGCCGATGCAGGCGAGCGTGCTCGCAAGCTCGCCGCGATCGACGAAACCGGTGATGAAGGCATTGGTCGCCGGAAACAGCGCAGCGCCGTCGGCGCGGAACGCAAAGGCCGCGCCGGGCAGAAAGGCCGCGGCGCCGCCGAGCGCCATGCCGCCGAGCAACGCCCGGCGCGAAACCATCCGATTCATCCCTTTCTCTCCCGCATCTTGTCGACGAGCTTGCGATAGAGCGTCGGCAGGCCCGCCGCGTCAAGCGTCGCGAGCGGCCACCATTCGCCTTCCGCTGCGGCAAGCGGGGCTTCGCGCCGCACCAGCGTCAGCCGAAGGTCGAAATGGGTGAAGCCATGATCGACTTCGGCAATCCCCGACTCGGCGGGCGGCATTGCCGCCCACTCGCCGCCGGGCAACGCGCGCATCCCGCCGAGCATCCCCTTTTCGGGACGTCGCACGAGCCACAACCGATCGTCGCGCTCGATCCAGTGGGCGATCCCGTAACGCTGCGGCTTCGCCTTCTTCGCGGGCTTGACCGGCAGGCGTTCGATGTCGGCGCGCCCGCGCGCACGGCAATCGGCGCCGACGGGGCAGCGGTCGCAGGCCGGAGCGCGCGGGGTGCAGACGCCCGCCCCGAGGTCCATCAGCGCCTGCGCGAAATCGCCCGGCCGATCAGCGGGGACCAGCGGCGCCAGTTCAGCCTTGAACGCGCGCTTGGCTGCGGGAAGCGGGGTTTCGATCAGCCGATGACGCGCGATCACCCGCTCGATATTGGCATCGACGACGACCGCGGGCCGGCCGAAGGCGATCGCCGCAACCGCGGCGGCGGTGTAGTCGCCGACCCCCGGCAGGCTGCGCAGTCCCGCTTCGCTGTCCGGAAAACCGCCGCCATGATCGCGGACGATGGCGCGCGCGCAGGCGAGCAGGTTGCGTGCGCGGGCATAATAGCCGAGCCCCGCCCACGCCGCCATGACGTCGGCATCGTCCGCTGCTGCAAGGTCGGCGACCGTCGGCCAGCGCGCGGTGAAGCGCTCGTAATAGCCCGCGACCGCGGCGACGGTCGTCTGCTGGAGCATCACTTCGGCCATCCAGACGCGATAGGGATCGGGCACCCTTCCGCTTCCCGGCGGCACCCGCCATGGCAGCGCGCGCGCCGACCGGTCGTACCAGTCGAGCAGGCGGCCGGCGAAATCGCCGCACGCGGCATCGGGGGGCTCGGAAGTCTGGACGCTCACCCCCCGCCTATGGCATGGCGGCGCGCATGGCGAAAGCAGGCAGCGAGGATAAGCCCGCCAAAAAGGCGAAGGCGAAAACGGGGACGAAAAAGGCGCCCGCGCGCCCCTATGAGCGTCCGCGCGGCGGCGAGCCGCGTGCGATCGCCGACCTCGTCCCCGAGATCGGCCGCGCCGCCTTTCGCAAGTTCGGCTTCATCCAGTCGTCGGTCGTCAGCCGCTGGCGCGAGATCGTCGGCGACCGGCTCGCCGACGTGACCCAGCCCGCGATGATCCGCTTTCCCACGGGGCAGAAGGCCGGCGGCACGCTGCACCTGACGATCAGCGGCGCGCACGCCCCGATGCTCCAGCACGTCACGCCCGACATCATCGCCGCGGTCAATCGCTTCTTCGGCTATGCCGCGATCGCGCAGGTTCGCATGACCCACGGCCAGATCGAACGCGCGCCGCCCGTTCAGCCTGCCGCAATGCTGAAGCCCGTACCCGCCGAGCTGGGGGAGAGTCTGCGCGACATCGGCGACCCCGAGCTTCGCACCGTGCTCGAACGCATGGCGGCGGGGCTCGCGGCACCGCCGAAGCTCCCCAAGATCAGCTGAACGAAAGACCCGATGGCCCGTCCACCCGTCCACATCCCCAGGTATCTTCTCGCCGCCGTGCTGCTGCCGCTGTCGAGCATCCCGCTGCTCACCGCAGCCGCCCCCCCGGCCGCCACCGCCTGGTCGGCGACGATCGGCGAGAGCGGCATCGGCGCCTACAGCGTCGGCAACCCGCAGGCTAAGGTGAAGCTGGTCGAATATTTCAGCTACACCTGCTCGCACTGCGCCGAGTTCGCGAAGGAAGCGGGGGTGCCGCTCAAGGCGCAATATATCGACAAGGGCAGCGTCCTTTTCGAATATCGCAACCTGATCCGCGACCCCGTCGACATGACCGCGGCGATGCTCGCGCGCTGCGGCGGGGCGAAGGCCTTCGCCGCCAATCATCAGGCGATCTTTGCCGCGCAGCCGGTCTGGCTCGCCAAGGCCGCGAAGCTGACCAAGGAGCAGCAGGCGCCATGGTATCAGGGCGCGCTCGGCGAACGCACGGCGCGCATCGCCGCCGATGTCGGGCTCGACGCGCTGATGCGCGGGCGCGGCTATAGCGCGGCGCAGATCAAGGCCTGCCTTTCGAGCGGCGTTGCCGAGGCCGAACTGATGGGGATGACGAATATCGGCCTCAATGCCGACCGCGTGAAAGGCACCCCCACCTTCTTCATCAACGGCCGCCGCGCCGAAGTCGGTCATTGGCCCGAACTCAAAACCCTGCTCGACGCCGCGATCAAGGGCTCCTAATGATTCTGCATCGACGAATGTTTCCGGAGAATGACGTGAAGACCCAGCCCCTTCTGCGCCTCGCCATCCTGTCCTCGCTCGGCGCGCTCGCGCTCGCCGCCTGCGGCGACAGCAAGACCGACACCACCGAAGAGCAAGCGGTGATCGCCAAGGTCGCGCCGCCCGCCGGCAAGAGCTGGTCCGACGTCGTCGCCGTGACGCCCGAGGGCGGCCGCGTGATGGGCAACCCCGACGCGCCGATCAAGATCGTCGAATTCGCGTCGCTGACCTGCCCGCACTGCGCCGATTTCGCGACCGAAAGCCATGAAGAGATGAAGCGCGACTTCATCGACACCGGCCGCGTCAGCCTGGAGCTGCGCAACTTCATCCGCGACGGGCTCGACCTGACCGCCGCCGCGATCACCCATTGCGCGCCGGTCGAGCGCTATTTCCCGCTGACGCAGAGCACCTTTGCCTCGCAGGCGCAGATTTTCGAAGCCGCGCAGGCCAATCCGCAGGGCTATGAGGCCGCGATGAAATCGCCGCCCAGCGTCCGTTTCCAGCAGCTCGCCAAGGCGATGCAACTCGACCAATTCTATCAGTCGCGCGGGATGACCGGCGAACAGGTCAATGCCTGCCTCGGCAAGGTCGACGATATCCAGAAGCTCGAGGATGCGACCAACGAAGCGGTCAAGAAATATGACGTGCGCGGCACGCCGACCTTCCTGATCAACGGGCAGGTCACCGAGGGCGTCGCGACCTGGCCGCTGATGCGCGACCGGTTGCGCACGATGGGCGCGCGCTGACGCCGTCAGATTTGAAGCGCAGAGCGCGCGGAGAAAGAGTTTCACGCGGAGGCGCGGAGGCGCGGAGAAATCGTGCAGGCCGCGAAGCGGCCCTCCGCCCAGCGATTGTGCCAAACCGAACCGCGGCGAAAGAAGGGCCGGCCCCGAATGCCTTCCTCCGCGCCTCCGCGTCTCCGCGTCTCCGCGTGAACCTTTCGACACCTCTTGCGACTCCCCCGCCCGCGCGGCATGACGGCAGCAAAGGGGGATATGTGACGCCGACGTTACACGGCCTGCGATTCGACCGACTGCACGGGGGGTTTTCGTGCAGATAAAACGGCTGCGCCTCACCGGTTTCAAAAGCTTCGTCGAACCCACCGAGCTGCGCATCGAGCCGGGGCTGACCGGCGTCGTCGGCCCCAATGGCTGCGGCAAGTCGAACCTGCTCGAGGCGATCCGCTGGGTGATGGGCGAATCCTCGCCCAAGTCGATGCGCGGCGGCGGGATGGAGGATGTGATCTTCGCGGGCACCTCGTCGCGCCCGCCGCGCGATTTCGCCGAAGTCGCGCTGCACTGCGACACCGGGGGCGCGATTGTCGCCGGGCTGGCGGGCGAGAGCGACGGCGACGAGCTCGAGGTTATCCGCCGCATCGAGCGCGGCGCGGGCAGCGCCTATCGCGCCAACGGCCGCGACGTGCGAGCGAAAGATGTCGCGCTGATCTTCGCCGACGCGGCGACCGGCGCGCACAGCCCCGCGCTCGTCAGCCAGGGAAAGATCGCGGGCGTCATCGCGGCGAAACCCGCCGACCGCCGCGCGATGCTGGAGGAGGCGGCGGGGATCGCCGGCCTCCACGTTCGCCGCAACGACGCCGAGCAAAAGCTGCGCGCGACCGAGACCAATCTCGCACGCCTCTCCGAAATCGTCGCCGACATGGAAGTGCGCGCGAACGCGCTGCGGCGGCAGGCGCGCGCGGCGGAGAAATATAAGAGGCTGAGCGACGAGATCCGCATCGCCGAGGGGCGGCTGATCTATGCGCGCTGGCGCGACGCCGCCGCCGCCGCCGATCAGGCGCGCCGCGACGCCGACGCCGCCGAAGCCGCGGTAAAGGCCGCGCAGGACGAACTCGAAGCCGTGTCGAAGGCGCAGGCCGAAGTCGCGGCCCGCGTCGCCGCGGCGCGCAGCGAGGCACAGGCGCAGCGCGATGCGCTCGCCGAGGCGACCGCGACGCAGGTGCGACTCGCCGGCGAGGAACGGGCGGCGCGGCAGCGGCTCGAAGATCTGGCGGCGCAGCAGGCGCGGCTTGCCGACGACCGCGCGCGCGAGGGCGACCTGGCGCGCGACGCCCACGCCGCGCTGACCGCGCTCGACAGCGAAGCCAAGGAACTGGCGCGGGAAATCGCGAGCCACGATGCCGGCAAGGCGGCGCTCGTCGAGGCGAGCCAGACGGCGCAGACGCGGCTGCGCGACGCCGAAGTCTCGCTCGCGCAGGCACGGGCGAAGGCGGCGAGCGAAGCCGCCGATCGCCGCGTCGCGATCAACGCCCGCGACACCGCCGAAGCGGCGGTGCGCCGCGTCGAGGGCCAGCGCGCGAGCGTCGAGGCCGAAGTCGCCGCGCTCGGCGACAGCGACGCGCTCGCCGAAACGGTCGAACGCAGCGCCGGCGCGGCCGCCGAGGCCGAGGCCGCGATCGAGGCGGCCGAAGCCGCGCTCGAAGAGGCCGAAGCCGACCGCGAGGCCGCGACCGCCGCGCTCGCCGAAATCGACACCGCACTCGCCGAAGCGCGCGCCGCGCTCGCCGCGCTCGAAAGCGAGGCGGCGACGCTCGAACGCGCGCTCACCGCCGCGCGGAGCGATGCGGCGCGCATTCTCGACCGGATCAAGGTGAAGCCCGGTTACGAAGCCGCGCTCGCCGCCGCGCTCGGCGACGACCTCGACGCGGGCACCGAGGAGGATGCCGCGCGCAGCTGGCGTGGGGCCGGGAAGGGCGAGGCCGACCCGGTGCTCCCCGCCGGCACGCGCGCGCTCGCCGAGGTCGTCGACGCGCCGCCCGCGCTGGCACGGCGGCTCGCGCAGGTCGCAGTCGTCGAAAGCGACGCGGGCCAGCCGCTCGCGGCCGGCCAGCGGCTCGTGACCATGGGCGGCGTGATGCGCCGCTGGGACGGTTTCGTCACGCGCGGCGACGGCGCAACCGCGAGCGAGCGATTGATGCGCCAGAACCGCCTCGACGCGCTGGCGGCGCAGCGGCCCGACGCCGAACGCGGGGTGCAGGCGCTGCGCGACCGGCGCGACGCAATGGCGGCCACGCTCGCCGAGCGGACCGACGGCGCCGCGGCCGCGCGCAAGCGGCTCGCCGACGCCGACGAGGCGCGCCGCGCCGCACTGCGCGCCGCCGATCAGGCGCAGGCGGCGCTCGACCGCCACCGCGACGCCGCCGCGCTGTTCGACCGGCGGCGTCAGGAGATCGCCGCGGCCGCGAGCGAAGCCGCCGAAACGCTCGCGGCGCAGGAAGCGACGCTCGCCGCGCTCCCCGACGAAAGTCTCGCCCGCGCGGCGCTCGACACTGAGGAACAAACCGCCGAAGGCGCGCGCGCCGATGCCCATGCCGCGCGCGACGCGCTCGCCGCGCACGAGCGCAGCCTTGCCGGCCTCTCCGAACGGCAAGCGGTCGTCGCCGCCGAAATCAAGAGCTGGAAGGCGCGCGCCGGCGAGGCGGCGCGGCGCGTGACCGACATGGACAAGCGCGGCGACGCGCTCGCCGCCGAAGTCGCGAAACTTGCCGACCTGCCCGAAAAGCTGGCCGCCGAGCGCGCCGCCGCCGAGACGCGGCAGGCCGAACTGCGCGAGCAGGCGGCCGCCGCCGAAGCGCGCGAACGCGAAGCCGAGGCGGCGCTGCGCGAAGCCGAGACGGCGCTGACGACGATCCGCGAGCGCGTCGCCGCAGCGCGCGAAACGCGCGCCGGCGCGGCCGCGCGCTCCGAAAATGCCGAACAGCGCCGGATCGAGATGGGGCGCGTGTCGGGCGAACGCTTCGAATGCCCGCCGCCGCTGCTGCCGCAAAAGGCCGGCTTCGAAAGCGACAGCGTCGGCGACGCTGGCACCGAATCGGCGGCGCACGACCGGCTGATCGGCGAGCGCGAGCGGCTCGGCCCGGTCAATCTGGTCGCCGCCGACGAACTCGCCGAACTCGACACCGAGCGCGAGAAGAGCGCCGCCGAGATCGACGAGCTGCAACAGGCGGTGAACCGGCTGCGCGGCTCGATCGGCAATCTGAACCGCGAAGGCCGCGTGCGGCTGCTCGCCGCGTTCGAGGCGGTGAACGGCCATTTCCAGCGGCTCTTCACGACGCTGTTCAACGGCGGGCAAGCGCATCTGGAGCTCGTCGATTCGGACGATCCGCTCGAAGCGGGGCTCGAAATCATGGCGCAGCCGCCGGGCAAGCGGCTCGGCTCGCTCACCCTCCTCTCGGGCGGCGAGCAAGCGCTGACGGCGGTGGCTCTGATCTTCGGCCTCTTCCTCACCAACCCCGCGCCGATCTGCGTCCTCGACGAGGTCGACGCGCCGCTCGACGACGCCAATATCGAGCGCTTCTGCGACCTGCTCGACCGCATGACGCGCGAGACGAACACGCGCTATCTGATCGTCACCCACAATGCGGTGACGATGGCGCGTATGCACCGGCTGTTCGGCGTGACGATGGTCGAGAAGGGCGTCAGCCGCCTCGTCTCGGTCGACCTTGGCGGCGCCGAGGAACTGCTCGCGGCCGAATAATCAACCCGCGCTTCCCACCACCAGCATCGCCGCGAACACCAGCAGCCCGGCGAAGCGGTTGCTGCGGAACTTCGCGAGCGCGTCGGCGTGGTTTGCCGGATCGAGCGTTGCGACCTGCCCGGTCAGGTGCAAGGCGGCGGGGATGAGCGCGACGAGCACCAGCGGGTCGGGACGGACGTGCCACAGCGCCCCTGCCCACAGCGCGAGCGCCGCCGCATAGCAGATCGCAACCCCGCCGCGGACATGGCGCCCCAGCGCGCGCGCCGCCGACTTCACCCCGACGAGCGCGTCGTCCTCGATATCCTGAAGCGCGTAGATGGTGTCGTAACCGATCACCCACGCGATGCAGCCGGCATAGAGCAGGGGCAGCGCGAGCCCCTGCGGCCCGCCGACCGCGATCCAGCCGACGAGCGCGCCCCAGCTGAAGACGAGCCCGAGCCACGCCTGCGGCCACCAGGTGATCCGCTTCATAAACGGATAGGCGGCGACGAGCGCGAGGCTTGCGAGCGCCACGATCTGAGCAGGCAAGGAAAGCTGCAGCAGCACGACCAGCCCGACGAGAGCGAGCAGCCCCGTCCAGGCAAGCGCCGCCTTCACCGGCACCGCACCGCTTGCCACGGGGCGCGACGCGGTGCGCGCGACCTGTGCGTCGAGGTCGCGGTCGACGATGTCGTTATAGACGCAGCCCGCGCCGCGCATCGCGATCGCGCCGAGCAGCATCCAGAAAAAGAGCGTCCAGTGACTCCGCGCCCCGCCGCCGAGCGCGAGGCCCCACGCGCACGGCCAATAGAGCAGCCACCAGCCGATCGGACGGTCGAAACGCGCGAGCAGCGCATAGGGCCGCGCCCGCGCGGGCAGCAGCGCGAGAAAGCCCTGATGCTGGCTGTCGGGAGGATGGATCGCCGTCATCACGCGCGCGAGCGATAGCAGCCGCAGCGCCGGGGATAAATGGGCGATTGCGCGCCCGGGTCAGCTACAGCTTGAAACCGACGCCGCGGGCGAGGGATTATAGACTTTCGACAGGTCGCGGCCCTCGCGGATGTTGAATGCGGCGGTCGAGCGGATCGTCTTGGGTCCGAGCCACTTTCCATAAAGCAAAGGCTGATATTCATAGGAAATTTCGACGAACATCACGGCGGTTCCCGCCGCCGCCGTCACTTCGCTGCCTTCAGGGCCCATGCCCTTGAAATCGGTGCCCGTCGCGCCGGTCCCTTGCGGCCCATAGCTCGAATCGACGTCGAGGCTGCCGAAGCAGCGCTGCCAGTGGATCCATTGCCCCCCGTCCGCATTGCGTTCGAGGCTCGACAGGATGATCCGCCCGTGCTGCGCGAAATCGAGCCCGCGCGCCTGTTCGGCGACACCGGTGAATACCTCGTTGATGTCGAGTTCGCGCACCTGCGGCTGCGACAGGTTGCTGCCGAAGGCGATGCGCGAGGCGTTGTCGGCGGCGCTGAGGCCGATCTGGCTGATGCGCGTGTTGACGAGGGTCAGGTTGGCGACCTCCATCCCGGCAAATCCTACGAAGACGAGGAAGGGGATGGCGAAGCCCATCTCGATGAGAACCGTCGCGCGCCGATCGCGCGCGAAACGCATCGCGGCGGGGGCGAATATCCGGAAGCGGCGTGCTAGTCGCATATGACCTCGCTCGTTTCGGTGCTGGTCGTATAGGGCTGGTTGCGCAGGACGGTCGTCGACTTCAGCGTCACGACCTGCGACTGGCCGAGCATGCGCCAGACCGGCAGGACGCGGGTGATCCGCATCGACGCGGTATAGAGAACGACGTCGTCGGCGCCGCCGTTGCCCGTCTGCCCGCGATCGCTGTCCCAGACGCCGTTGCCGTTGACGTCCTCGAAGCACTCCCCGGCATCATATTCGCCGTTCTTGTTCGTATCGTTGAAGGATTCGGGATCGCCGACCTCGTCGTAGCTGTTGTAGGCGAGGCGCGTAAAGCTGACCTGGGCATCGGGAAAGACGTTCAGAACGCGCTCGCGTACACTCGCGTCGAGCGCCGACTGGTCGCTGGCATTGGTTTCGAGCGTCGCGTCGCGCGCGGCCTTGCTGACCGCGCCCTGCAACACCTGGTTCGCATACATCTGCCACGAGAAATCGAAGATGCCCATGATCAGCAGCAGGAAGAGCGGCGCAGTGAGCGCAAACTCGACCACGGCAATGCCGCTTTCGTCGCGGCCGAGGCGACGCGGACCGCGCCGGACGAACGGCCGCCCGATCATTGCGACAGCCTCAGCTTCGAGATTTGCCGGGCGATCGCCTGGAAATTCTCGTTGAGCGAGGCGGCATTCTTCGCCTCATAGGCCTTGCCCGGGCTCGCGCAATTTTCGAGCGAGCTGTTGAGCGAAGTGCCGAAACTGACCACCCAGACGGTGATATTCTTCCGCTTGGCAGCAGTGCATAGCTGCTGGAACCGGTTGTTGTGGAGCGACGTCAAGCTGGTGCTGTAGGTGCCGCTGACGCGGTGCATCAATTCCTCATAGCCCTGGAAGGTCAAATTGCCCCAGTTCGGCGCCATCTCGCCGTCGGTCATGAAGATGATGTGGCGGCTGATCGGGCGCTTGTTCGGCGCCTCGGCATTTTCGTCGGCAAACATGCCATCGGGCGACAGCAGCCGCACCCCCCACACCATTCCGGCGTCGTGATAGGTGCCGCCGAGCGGTTTCAGCGAATTGATATAATCCTCGAAATCGCTCTTGTCGGCCGCAGTCATCGTCGTCAGCTTCATCGCCGCCGCCGGGCAGACACCCCAGCCATTGCTCCAATAGCGCGAGTAATTTTGCCAACTGCCGTTAGTGTCGGTCTCTTGAGAGATCCGCCGCCGCCCGTATGAATCATAAACATCGACCGTCAGCGCACCGCTCGTAGACGGACTCGAACCGGGACTGGCCGCGCGCGGGAAGGCCACTTCGGGGATCAGCAGCTGCCATTTGGTAAACTCGTCGCCGGTCGGTGCGCTGTCGACGTCCATGTCGAGAGCATCGCTGGACGCAGTCTCGTCGTCATCGAAGGGTTCAGTGAAGCGCTCCATCACGCAGCCGCCCCAATTGTAGGAGCGGCTCGCGCCATTGTCGCCAGTGTCGGTCACCAAGGCCGAGCCCGATTTGACACTCGACACATCGAACAGCCGGTCTTCGTAGCGATATCTATTCTCGAAGGACGACGAGGTTGGATTGCTCGCCGCCGCGTGGGTGAAGGTCACCTCGCGCCCCTGTAACAGACATTTTCCGTCCGACCATGTATAACGATAATTATAGCGGCGATGCACGGTCTTGTTGTCGTTGACGTAGCGACGCGTGCCATTTTTGTCGACGAACCAGGTCGTGCGGTTCATGCTTGGTGTCGCCGCCGATGTCGATTCCGAATCGGCAGGCGGTGTAAGACCCGAGCAGAAGCTGCTCGACGGGCTGGCGACCGCGGTGATCGTCGACCAATCGCCATAGCTCGTCGTGCCCGTTGTCACGCCCGAGGGTATATTGCCGCCGCTCCAATTGTAGCGGATCACCGGCGTGCGCGAGGGCACGAGCATATAGTCGGAGATCCAGTCGGGATCCTTGTCCATCAGGATCGCGCCGACATTGGCGGTCGAGCTGTACGGAACGACCCCGAAGCGCAGCCGGCCGTCGCCGATCTCCGCCGTGGTCAGCGTGTCGAAGAAATCGACTGCGGCGGTCTGAAGCGCGGTGATGCGGTTGACCGTGTCGCCCGAATTGGTGCTGTTCATCGACCCGGTGACGTCGAGCACCATCATCACGTCGGCGTTCGAAATTTCGAGCTTCGCCGTGCAATTCACCGCGAGGTCGAATTTGGTGAAGCCGAAAATCTGCATCAAGGCGGTGGGCAGGCGCGCGCTCGCGGTGCCGATGACGTCCGACGGGCTGCTCGCCTCCGACGCGAAGCTGATCTCGCTGCTGCCATATATGCCGTCGGGGAAGTTGAAGTCGAACATCTTGTTCGCTTCGGCCTCGGCAGCGTCGGTATAGGTGCCGCCGGCCATCGCACGGCGGCCCGCGAGCACGCCCGCGTCGCACGCCTGCTGCAAGCGAAGCTGGGTCATATAGGCGCGGCCGATATCGACCGCCGAGCCGACGATACCAACGAGCGGCACCACCGCGGCGGCTGTGAGCATCAGGGCGTTGCCGCGCTGGTCGCGAAGAAGCTTCCCGGCGCCCGAGCGGAAGCGGCGAATGATGGTCCCACGCATGGTCACTGACCCCCTCTAGGACCAGGCGCGCGGCCCACTCAGATGCGCGTCTGGCACAATGCACCTAAGGCCAAACTGCTTACCAAATGGCTAATCGCCGCAGGGCAATAGTCGCCGTGCCGCACCGGATTCGGCCCAAAGCGGGACGGTTCGGCCGCACCGGCGAAACTATGGGCGCGCGGGCGTCCTTCTGCTATCGCTCCGCCATGCCCGCCACCCCCGCCTGGCCGCCCGCCAGCACCCCCCGCCTGTTCGTCGACCAGCCGCTCGGCCCCGACGCCGCGCCGACGCTCGACGGCGCGGCCGCCCATTATCTGCTCAACGTGATGCGCATGAAGCCGGGCGATCCGCTGTTGCTCTTCGACGATCGCAGCGGCGAATGGCTGGCGACCGTCGCGGACGCGAGCAAGCGCGCGCTGACCCTGCGCGTCGAGCGTCAGACGCGCGACCGCGAAACCGTGCCCGACCTCTGGCTCTGCTTCGCGCCCGTCAAGAAGGCGCGGCTCGACTGGATCATCGAAAAGGCGACCGAGCTGGGCGTCCGCCGCCTGCAACCGGTGATCACCGAGCGCACGATCGTCGAGCGCGTCAAGCGCGAACGGCTCGAGGCGCAGATCGTCGAGGCGTGCGAGCAATGCGGGCGCACCGCACTCCCCGAACTCGCCGATCCGGTGAAGCTGCCCGCGCTGCTCGCGGATTGGCCCGCCGGCCGCGCGCTGCTGTTCGCCGACGAAGCGGGCGGCGCGCCGCTCGCGCGCCTCGACGCGCCCGCGCCCGCGGCGATCCTGACCGGACCCGAGGGCGGCTTCACGACCCGCGAGCGCGAGTTGTTGCTGCAAGCGCCCGCCGTCCGCCGCATGACGCTCGGCCCGCGCATCCTGCGCGCCGAAACCGCGGCGATCGCCGCGATGGCGGCGTGGATGGCGGCGCACGGCGACTGGCGGGCGGCCGGCGAAGGCGCGGATGCCGGGGCGGCCGACATCATTTGAAGCGGCGATCGAATCCCCCTCTGGTCAGACGCGTCGCCGCTCCCTAAATGGCGCCATGAGCACGCGAACGGTTTCGGATCAAAACGATCCCATCATCGAAAGCCGCGACCAGCTCGCGGCGCCCATGATCAAGGGGGAAAAACCGCGCGAGGCCTGGCGCATCGGGACCGAGCACGAGAAGTTCGTCTATCGGACGAGCGACCACCGCGCCCCCTCTTACGACGAGCCCGGCGGCATCCGCGACCTGCTCATGGCGCTCACCCGCTTCGGTTGGGAACCGGTGATCGAGGGCGGCAAGGTGATCGCGCTGTCGGGCAGCGACGGCACGGTCAGCCTCGAACCCGCAGGCCAGCTCGAACTGTCGGGCGCGCCGCTTGAAAATCTGCACCAGACCTGCGCCGAGACGGGGCGCCATCTGAAACAGGTGAAAGAGGTCGGCGCCGAACTCGGGCTCGGCTTTCTGGGCCTCGGCATGTGGCCCGACAAGACGCGCGGCGAGCTGCCGGTGATGCCCAAGGGGCGCTATGAAATCATGCTCCGCCATATGCCGCGCGTCGGCTCGCTCGGGCTCGACATGATGCTGCGCACCTGCACCATCCAGACGAACCTCGACTATGCGTCCGAAGCCGACATGGTGCAGAAATTTCGCGTCAGCCTCGCCCTGCAGCCGCTCGCGACCGCGCTCTTCGCCTCCTCGCCCTTCACCGAGGGCAGGCCGAACGGCTATCTTTCCTATCGCAGCCATATCTGGACCGACACCGACCCCGCGCGCACGGGGATGCTGCCCTTCGTGTTCGAGGACGGCTTCGGATATGAGCGTTACGTCGATTATATGCTCGACGTGCCGATGTATTTCGTCTTCCGCGACGGCAAATATATCGACGCCGCGGGGCAGAACTTCCGCGATTTTCTGCGCGGCGAACTCCCCGCGCTTCCCGGCGAATTGCCGCGGCTTTCCGACTGGACCGACCATCTCTCGACCGCCTTTCCCGAGGTGCGGCTCAAAAGCTTTCTCGAGATGCGCGGCGCCGACGGCGGGCCGTGGAACCGCATCTGCGCGCTGCCCGCGCTGTGGGTCGGGCTGCTCTATGACCAGAGCGCGCTCGATGCGGCGTGGGATATGGTCAAGGGCTGGAGCATCGCGGAACAGCAGGCGCTGCGCGACGCGGTGCCCAGGGACGGCCTCTGCGCCCCGGCGCCCGGCGGCGGCAGCGTCGGCGATCTCGCACACCGGGTGCTGGACATCGCCGCCGCAGGCCTCGCGGCGCGCGGCGAGGTCAATTCGATGGGCGACAATGAGGTCGGCTTTCTCGAACCGCTGCGCCGGATCGCCAAGAGCGGCAAATCGCCGGCGCACGACCTGCTCGACCGCTACGAGGGTCCGTGGGGCGGCGATCTCTCTCATATTTATGAAGAATTGAGCTTCTAGGCCCGTTTCGGCGAGTCGCTGCGGTGCAGCAATTCTGCAACACTGTCGTCACGAAACTCAGCGGCGGTGCGCTCGGCCGTTGACCGCGCGGCGCGCGCGCGGCAACGCCGGGGCATATTCTCAACTTCACCGCTTCGCTTTTCAAAGGATATGCCATGCGCCATCTTCCTTCCGCCCTTGCTATAAGCTTCGCCCTCGCCGCCGGCTGGGCCGCCCCCGCCGCCGCGCAGGACGCGCCCGCCGCCGAAGCGGGCGGGCTCGGCGACATCATCGTCACCGCGCAGCGCCGCGAGGAAAATCTGCAGGACGTGCCGATCGCGGTCAGCGTGCTCGCGGGCGACACGCTCGGCGCGATCACCTCGACCGGCGCCGACATCCGCGCGCTCGCGGGCCGCGTCCCCAGCCTCAACATCGAAAGCTCCTACGGTCGCTCGTTCCCGCGCTTCTATATCCGCGGCCTCGGCAACACCGACTTCGACCTCAACGCGTCGCAGCCGGTCAGCCTCGTCTATGACGACGTCGTGCTCGAAAACCCGATCCTCAAGGGCTTCCCGATTTTCGACCTCGACCGCGTCGAGGTGCTGCGCGGGCCGCAGGGCACGCTGTTCGGCCGCAACACGCCGGCGGGCATCGTCAAGTTCGACACCGCCAAGCCCGGCAAGACCGGCGGCTATGCGCGCGTCAGCTATGGCCGCTATGGCACGAGCCAGGTCGAGGTTGCGGCGGGCGCCGCCGACGACAGCGGCTTTTCGGTCCGCCTCTCGGGCCTCTATCAGCACCGCGACGCCTGGGTCGACAATATCGCGACGACCAAGAGCGACGACCTCGGCGGCTATGACGACATCGCCGCGCGGCTCCAGCTGCAATATGAAAATGGTCCCTTCACCGGCCGCGTGATCGGTCAGGTGCGCGTCTATGACGGCTCGGCGATCATCTTCCGGGCGAACACGCAGGTTCCGGGCAGCAACCATCTCGTCGGCCTCGGCGGCGCCGGCACCGAGTTCGAGCGCGACAAGGTGTGGCAGGACGGAATCAACTTCCAGAAGCTCAATACCTACAACGCCGGGCTCAACCTCGAATATGATTTCGGACCCGTCACGCTCTATTCGATCACCTCTTACTGGAACGGCAATTTCCGCAGCCGCGGCGACATCGACGGCGGCTTCGGCGCCGTTTTCCTGCCCGAATCGGGTCCGGGGCTCATCCCCTTCCAGGCGCAGAGCCAGGACAATGTCCCGAGCCTCGACCAGTTCACGCAGGAAATCCGCGTCGCCTCGAACAATAACGGCGGGTTCGGCTATCAGGGCGGCGTCTTCTACTTCAACGAAGACCTCGACATTTCGAGCTATGAATTCGGCGGCCCGACCGACGCGACCCCGTCGGCGATCGCGATCCAGCGCCAGGAGAGCGAAGCCTATGGCATCTTCGGCTCGCTCAACTATGCGTTCGACAATGGCCTGACCTTGCAGGCCGGCGCGCGCTACAACCACGACACGCGCGATTTCGTCGCGTCGCGCCCGGTCGAAACGCGCCCCGACTTCGTCGTCAATCCGAACACGCCGGTCCCGCCGCAGGCGGCCAAGGTCAAGGGCGAGCTGGTGACGTGGGACGCGAGCGCGACCTGGGAAGCGTCGAACGATGTGACGCTCTATGCCCGCGTCGCGCGCGGCTATCGCGCGCCGTCGGTGCAGGGCCGCCTGACCTTCGCGCGGACGATCTCGACCGCCGATCAGGAAGAGACGATGTCGTATGAAGCGGGCATCAAGACCGCGTTCCTCGACGATCGCGTGCGCTTCAACCTCACCGGCTATTATTTCGACACCAAGGATCTGCAGCTGACCGCGGTCGGCGGCACGTCGAACGTCGCGAGCCTGCTCAACGTCGATGCCAAGGGTCACGGGATCGAGGCCGAATTGCAGGCGGCGCCGGCGCGCGGGCTGACCTTCAGCGTCGGCGGCGCATGGAATGTCGCCAAGATCGACGACCCCAATGCCTTCGTCGCCGGCTGCGGTTCGGCGACGCCGTGCACGGTGCTCGATCCGGTGCGCGCGGGCAGCCCCGGCATCTATTCGATCGACGGCAACCAGCTGCCGCAGTCGCCGAAGTTCACGGCCAACTGGACCGCGGGCTATGAAGTTCCCGTCGGCAATGGCGCCCTCTATGCCTTCACCGACTGGTATTACCGGTCGAAGGTGCAGTTCTTCCTCTATCGCTCGGTCGAATTTTCGGACGACGAGATGATCGAGGGCGGGCTGCGCGTCGGCTATCGCACCGATCGCTATGATTTCGCGGCCTTCGTGCGCAACATCACCGGCGACGCCTCGCCGACCGGCGGTATCGATTTCAACAATCTGACCAGCTACGTCAACGAACCCCGCATCTGGGGCGTCGAGGCGGGCGTGAAGTTCTGACGAATGAAAAGCCCCTCCTCTTCAGAGGAGGGGCTTCAGGAATCCTCACGCCACCGGCCCGACGCGCGGATCGGGCTCAAGGCGGATCAGCGGCACCGTGCGCCCCGTCAGCTTCGCGAAGAATCGCGGCACGGGTGCATTGGCCTGCGCCCAGTTCCAATAGGCCTGATAGGCGGGGTCGCCGAGGAGGTGCTTCTCCTCGGTCTTTGCGCGCCAGTAATAGACACCGCTGACGAGCCCGAGCAGCACCATATTGCGCAGCGCCTCGACCCAGCTTCCGCTTGTCACGAGAAAGGGCATCGAGCCGACCCACCAGCTCAGATTCTTCGCAATATAGGCGGGGTGGCGCGTGAGGGCATAGGGGCCGTGGGTGATGATGCCGCGGTGCGTCAGGTTTGAAAAGCGGATGCCGAACGCCATCGTCGCCCACGCATAGACGGCGATCAGCAGGGCGAGCACGATGCCCCAGATCGTCATCAGCGTCTCGTGCCCCTGCAGCCAATAGCCCCAGTCCGCGCCGCCCACCTGATAGTCGAGCGGGCCGCCGTTCATCAGGATGAAGGGCGGATAGCAGATCAGCGCCGCGACCCACGCCATGCCATAGGGATTGGCGGTGCGGATATGCGCGTCGAGCGGCTTCAGGGTCAGGATATAGCCGACGGTCGCGATGTGGACATCGACCAGATAAAGCAGGTTGATCGTCCACAGCCCGGTCATATAGGGATTGGCGAGCACCTCGCTCATTTGCACCGCGACGAGCGCGGAGAAATTCCCCGGCACGATCGACAGCATGAAGGCGGTGAAGAAGCCCTTCACCGTCCACGCGCGCAGATGGTGCGCGATCGCGCGGGCATCGACCGGTGCCCCCGATGCGATCAGCCAGCGCCCGAAGGCGTAGCAACCGTCGCGCGGCTCGATCATGCGCCGGTCGAGCCACAGCATATAGGGCACCGACGCGAGCAGCAGCCACGGCGCCGCATGCGCGAGCAGGCTCATCGCAAAGGCATAGGGGCCCTGCCAATAATAGCGCATCACGAAATAGGCGAAGGCGATCAGCGCCCAGGTCGCCCACAGGCCGGCGAGCTTGGTGAAGCTGATGTCGAGTGTTTCGCGCCACGGCCGGCGCCGCGACCAGTCGATGCCGGTGGACGGATTGCGATGCACCTTGTCGACGAACACCGACCACAGCACCATTGGCAGGCCGCAGGCGAGCACGCTCGCGACCGCCGAGGCCGGCCCGCTCATCGGCCCGCGCCCGCCCCAGTCGATACCGAACGCGCCGGCGATTTGGGGGGCGTAGCGCGCGATCAGCAGATAAGCGAAAAGCCCGATCAGCCCGACGAGGCCGACCCCGGCGCTGACCGCCGAACGCGGCCGCGCGCGCCGCCCCGGATCGGCGTCGGCGGCGGGAAGGGATGCGGCTGTCGATGGATGCGTCACGCGGTCGATCTAGTCGAAAATGGTAAGCAAGGCGTCAATGATAATCGGCCGATTCGCCTACCTCTTTTTCGGCCAAAAAGCCGCCATTCTGGCACTGTTCCACCGTTCATCGCGTGCATGGTTCGACTCACCCCGACTCGCCCCTTCAGGATTCGCGCTTCACTGACACCGCTGTTAAGTGCGCTTCCCAGTCGGGGCGGAGGGGCTCCAACAAAACAACGAGACGGGGTCGTAGCTTGTCTTCGCAATCGACGGGTCTGCGCCATTGGCGGCAGCGCTTCAATGCGCTGTTTCAGGACCATGAAATTTTTATCCGCACGCACGGTCATGTGCGTTTCCTGCGCATCAGCGCTGTCTGGCAAAAGCGCGTCGCGCTGATCGCGGGGCTCGTGCTCTTCGCGTGGGCGGGCGTCACGCTATCGGTGTTCGTCAACCAGCTGCTCACCGCCGGCGAGCGCGCCGAAGTCGCGCAAAAGGAAGCCGCGGCAGAGGCCGCCGAAGCGCGCATCGCCAAATATCGCGACCGCGTCGCCGAAATCGCCGCCGACCTCGACGAGCGCCAGGCACAGCTCGAGGATTGGCAGAAGACCTATTTCGGTAACGAGGCGCTGCCCGAGGGCGCCAAAACCGACGCCGCCGCGGCCGAAGCCCCCAAGCCCGTCGAAACCAGCGCGATCGACCCGCGCCTGCCCCCCGAGGCGCAGGCGCTCGCGCGCATCGAGGCGCGCCAGGAATCGCTCGCCGCGCGCCTGCTCGCCGCGGTCGATGCCCGCGCGACCAAGGCCGAAACCGCGGTCGCCGAACTCGGGCTCGATCCCAAATCGCTCGTCCGCAAGGCCAGCATCGGACAGGGCGGTCCCTTCATTCCGTGGCGCGGGCGCACCGGCCGCGCGAGCGCGCTCGGCAAGAGCTTCGCCGCGCTCGAAGGCGCGCTCTTCCGCATGGAGGTGCTCGAACGCACCCTCGTCGCCATCCCCTCGGGTCAGCCCGCGCATGTGCTGATGCTCTCGTCGAGCTATGGCTATCGCCGCGATCCCTTCACGGGGCAGAGCGCGATGCATTCGGGGCTCGACTTCCCCGGACCGCTCGGCACGCCGATCCTCGCCGCCGCGCCGGGCAAGGTCGTGTTCGTCGGCCGCCGCTCGGGCTATGGCAATGTCGTCGAGGTCGATCACGGCCAGGGCATCCTGACCCGCTACGCCCACCTGTCGGGCTTCACCGCCAAGGTGGGCGCGCAGGTGACGGCGGGTCAGCAGATCGCCAAGATGGGCTCGACCGGCCGTTCGACCGGCAGCCATCTTCATTTCGAAGTCCGTTTGAACGGCGTCGCGGTCAACCCGCGCCGCTTCCTGGAGGCCAAAGCCGATGTTCTCGAAGTCAAAGCCGACGCCCGACAGCGTGTCCACGCCCTCGCCGCAGCCGCCCGCGCAGGTGCCCGCTAAGATGGCGACCGGCGCGCGTCACACGACCTTTTCGATCATCGGATCGGACGTCGTCATCACCGGCAATGTCGCCGCGAGCGTCGACCTGCACGTCGACGGCAAGATCGAGGGCGACCTCAAATGCGCGAACCTCGTCCAGGGCGAGGCGAGCGAAATCAAGGGCGCGGTCGCTGCCGACACCGCGAAGCTCGCAGGACTGCTCGACGGGTCGATCGAGGCGAAGACGCTGATCGTCCACGCGAGCGCGCGGATCACCGGCGACGTCGTCTATGAAACGATCACGATCGAAAATGGCGGCAAGGTCGACGGCAAGCTGACCCACCGCCGCGCCGGCGCCCCCGGCATGGCCAAGGCCCCGCCACCGCTCGAGGTGGTGGAGAATAAGAGCGCATCGGCGAGCATCTGACCGGCCGGCGATTCACGCCCTCTGTCGAAGTGTCGACTTCAGGGTGGATTCGAGACATTGTCTCAACCCCTCCTCTTCAGAGGAGGGGCAGCGAGACTTGCGAGCTTGCTCGCTAGTCGCAGCGGGGTGGTGCTCCTGCACCGGCGTCCACCACCCCAAACCCCTCCTCTGAAGAGGAGGGGCTTAAGAACGACCACCTTCGCCCGCTGCCCGCCCCTTCAATTCCGCGGCGCCTGCCGCCGGTAACTGAGCGCCTCGGCGATGTGAATGCGCCCTACGGCTTCGGCGCCGGCGAGGTCGGCGATCGTGCGCGCGACGCGCAAGATGCGGGTGTAGCCGCGCGCCGAGAGGCGCATCGCCTCGGCCGCCTGCGCGAGCAGCTTGCGCCCGGGCTCGTCGGGGGTTGCGACCGCTTCGAGCAGTTCGCCGTCGATTTCGGTGTTGGTGCGCGCCTTTTGGCTCGCATAGCGTTCGGTCTGGACCGCGCGCGCCGCGGCGACGCGCGCCGCGACTTCGGCGCTGCCTTCGGCGGGCGGCGGCAGGACAAGGTCGGCGGCGCTCACCGCTTCGACCTCGACGTGGAGGTCGATGCGGTCGAGCAGCGGTCCCGACAGCTTCGCCTGATAGTCGGCGGCGCAGCGCGGCGCGCGGCTGCACGCGAGCGCCGGGTCGCCGAGGTGGCCACAGCGGCAGGGGTTCATCGCCGCGATCAGCTGGACCCGCGCCGGAAAGGTGACATGCGCATTGGCGCGCGCGACGCTGACCTCGCCCGTTTCGAGCGGCTGGCGCAGCGAATCGAGCACGCCGCGCTGGAATTCGGGAAGCTCGTCGAGGAAGAGGACGCCGAGATGCGCGAGGCTGACCTCGCCCGGCCGCACGCGCAGCCCGCCGCCGACGAGCGCGGGCATCGACGCCGAATGATGGGGCGCGCGGAACGGGCGCGCGCGGACGAGCCGCCCGCCCTCGAGATGTCCGGCGACCGAGGCGATCATCGACACTTCGAGCGCTTCGGCGGGCGTCAGCTCGGGCAGGATGCCGGGAAGGCACGCCGCCATCAGCGACTTGCCCGCACCCGGCGGCCCCGACATCAGCAGATTATGTCCGCCCGCGGCGGCGATTTCGAGCGCGCGCTTCGCGGTTTCCTGCCCCTTCACCTGCGCAAGATCGGCGGCGCGCACCGGCTCTTCGACGGTGCCGGGCTGCGGCGCGGCGAGCAGCGCCGTGCCCTTGAAATGATTGAGGAGCGCGAGCAGGTCGGGCGCCGCGAGCACCTCGACATTGCCCGCCCATGCCGCCTCCGGCCCCTGCGCGACCGGGCAGACGAGCCCGCGCTCGACGGTCCCGGCGTGGAGCGCGGCGAGGAGGACGCCGGGCGACGGCGCGACGCGCCCGTCGAGACCGAGTTCGCCGACGACCACGTAGGACGCGAGCGTTTCGGGATCGACCACCCCCATCGCACCCAGCAGCGCGAGCGCGATCGGCAGGTCGTAGTGCGAGCCTTCCTTGGGCAAATCGGCGGGCGAAAGGTTGACGGTGATCCGCTTGGGCGGCAGCGCGAGACCGATCGCCGAGAGCGCGGCGCGGACGCGCTCGCGGCTTTCGGCGACCGCCTTGTCGGGAAGGCCGACGACCGCGAAGCCGGGGACGCCCGGCGCGATCTGGCACTGCACCTCGACCGCGCGCGCGTCGAGCCCGAGATAGGCGACGGTGGATACGATCGCGACCAATGAAATCCCCCCTGCGGCGAGCGCCCGCTCGGCCGCGTGCCCGCTTTGTTCCCATCTCCTTGTAGGGCAAGCGGCGGAGAGGTCGAGTCTTTTTCCGCGCTTCGGCAAAGTCGCGAAGGTCGCCCAGCGCGCAATCGGACTTGCACAATTGACAACATACCGACTGGTTGGTATGTAGAGTCGCATGACGACGAATCGCCCCTCGACTTCAAGAGCCTCGTGACATGAGCTCAAACCCCTCCCCCGCGAGCGCCGCCGCCCGTGCAGTCCCCCCGGCGGGCGGCGGTAGCGCGCGTCGGGCGCCGCGCGGCAGCGCGCGCGCCAAGCTGATCGCCGCCGCGCATCAGACGGTGCGCCGCAAGGGCTATGCCGCAACGAGCGTCGACGAGATCTGCGCCGCGGCGGGCGTCACCAAGGGCGCCTTTTTCCACCATTTCGATTCGAAGGACGCGCTCGCGGTCGCGGCGGCCGAGGGCTGGACCGAACGCGCGCGCCCGATGTTCGAGCTGCCGCCGCACACCCGGCTCGAAGACCCGCTCGACCGGCTGCTCGGCCATATCGACTTCCGCCTCGCCATGCTCGAAGGCCCGGTCGAGGATTTCACCTGCTTCGTCGGGACGATGGTGCAGGAAGCCTATGCGACCAACGACGCGATCCGCGCCGCGTGCGAGGCGAGCATCAACGCCTATTGCGAGGCGCTGACCCCCGACATCGAGGCGGCGATCGCGCGCCACGGCATCGCCCACGGCGTCGGCGCGATGAGCCTCGCGCGCCATATCCAGGCGGTGCTGCAGGGCGCGTTCATCATGGCGAAGACCGCGAACGACGCCGGAATCGCGCGCGACAGCGTCACCCATCTGAAGCGTTACATCCTCATGCTGTTCGGCAGAGGCTGATCCCCCGAGACGAGAGAGGAATTTCCCCATGTCCGATACCCCCAGAATGATTTTCGTGAACCTGCCCGTCGCCGACCTCGAAAAGTCGAAGGCCTTTTACGAAGCGATCGGCTTCACCAACGAGCCGCGCTTCACCGACGAGACCGCCGCCGCGATGGTCTGGTCCGAAACGATCTTCGTGATGATCCTGACCCACGACAAGTGGAAGAGCTTCACCGACCGGCCGATCGCCGATCGCGGGTCGAGCGAGGTGTCGCTGGCGCTGGCGCTGGGAAGCAAGGAAGCGGTCGATGCGATGGTCGAAGCCGCGGCCGCCGCCGGCGGCACCGCCGACGTCAATCCGGTGCAGGATCACGGCTTCATGTACGGCCGCGACATCCTCGACCCCGACGGCCATGTCTGGGGCCCCTTCTGGATGGACCCCGCGGTCGCAAGCGGCGAGGCGCCGCTGCCCGAAGTCGCGGCCTGACGCGCGGGCCAAGGAGACGTAGCGATGACGACGACCACCCCCTCCCCCAAGGCGCTGATCGCCGGCCGCGTGCTGAGCGGCCTCGTCATCGCCTTTCTGCTGTTCGATGCGGGCATCAAGATTGCGCGGCTGGGAATCGTCGGCGAGACTGCGGTGCAGCTCGGCTGGCCCGGCGACCCCGGCTTCTGGGCGGGGCTCGGCTGGCTGCTGCTCGCCTGCACCGCGCTTTATGCCTGGCCGCGCACCGCCTTCCTCGGCGCGATCCTGCTGACCGCGTGGATCGGCGGCGCGGTCGCGACGCATGTCCGCATCGGCAACCCGCTGTTCAGTCATACGTTATTCGGCGTCTATCTGGCGCTGATGCTTTGGGCGGGCCTGTGGCTGCGTTCGCCCGCGCTGCGCTTGCTAGTCCTGCCGGCGCCTGCACGAGACTGACTCCACCCCCACGATCCAAGGAGAGGATCCATGTCCGTCAATCCCGATGCCCCCACCCAGATCACCTCGTTCGACTGGGTTCCCGATTTCGCACGCGGTTTCGTCCGCGACCTCCGGCCGCGCTGGGCGTGCGAGGAAATGGGCCGCGACTATTGCGAGAAGCTGATCAGCGCGACGCAGCGCCCCGCCGACCATTATCTCGACCAGCCATGGGGCCAGGTGCCCGTGCTGCGCGACGGCGAGATCCAATTGTTCGAAAGCGGCGCGATCCTGCTCCACCTCGCCGAACAGGACGAGCGGCTGTTGCCGAGCGATCCGCAGGAGCGCGCGACGGTGCTGAGCTGGCTGTTCGCCGCCTATAACAGCGTCGAGCCGATGCTGTTCGAGCTCGGCAATGTCGACATATTTTCCGCCGGCGAGGAATGGGCGAAGCTGCGCCGCCCCGGGCTGATCGAACATATTCGTGGCCGGCTGTCGCGGCTCGCCGATGCGCTCGGCGACAATCCCTATCTGGCGGGCGAGTTCAGCGTCGCCGACATCGCGATGGCGACGGTGCTGCGCGAAGCGGTCGAGGCAGGCCTGATCGCCGAACAGCCGCGGCTCGCCGCCTATCTGGAGCGCTGCACGGCGCGGCCCGCCTTCGGTCGCGCGCTCGCCGCGCAGCTGGCGTCGTTCAGCGACGAGCCGGTGGCGGCGTGACGATTGAAGCCCCTCCTCTTCAGAGGAGGGGGGTGTCGGGTCGGTCGGTCCCCTGGACCGACCTGAACAGTCCGGGGGACTGTTCACCCGACGCCGGTGGTGGCGCGCGGCAGCGCGCAAGACGTCCAGCACCACCCCGCTGCGACTAGCGGGCAAGCCCCGCAAGTCTCGCTGCCCCTCCTCTGAAGAGGAGGGGAAGGAAATGAGGAGAGAGACGATGACCTATGTCGAAGGATTTGTCCTCGCGGTGCCCGCCGCGAACAAGGACGCGTATCGCAAGCACGCCGCCGATGCGGTGGCTTTGTTCAAGGAATTCGGCGTGCGCCGCCACGTCGAGGCGTGGGGCGACGACGTCCCCGAAGGCAAGCTCAACGATTTCCGCACCGCGGTCGCGGCGAAGGAAGGCGAGGAGATCGTCTTCAGCTGGTTCGAATATCCCGACCGGGCGACGCGCGACGCCGCGAACGCGAAGATGATGAGCGACCCGCGCATGGCGGAAATGGGCGCGTCGATGCCCTTCGACGGGCAGCGGATGATCGTATCGGGGTTCGATTCGTTCGTCGAGGAAGGCCTCGGCGGCGCGATGGGCTATACCGACGGCTTCGTCCTTGCCGTTCCCGACGCCAACCGGGAGACATATCGCAAGATGGCCGACAAGGCCGCGCTCGTCTTCCTCGATCATGGCGCGACGCGCGTGCTCGAATGCTGGGGCGACGATGTGATCGACGGCAAGGTCACCGACTATAAGCGCGCGACGCACGCCGAACCGGGCGAGAGCGTCGTGTTCAGCTGGATCGAATGGCCGAGCAAGGAGGCACGCGTCGCGGGTTGGGAGAAGTCCATGGCCGACGAGCGGATGAAGCATGACCCCAATGATCAGAGCTTCGACGGCAAGCGTATGATCTATGGCGGTTTTGTTCCGATTCTGGATGCTTGAGGCTGAGGCTGCCCCTCCCTTCAGGGGAGGGGCAGCGATCCCCGGATCAAGTCCGGGGCGCAGCGGGGTGGGCCCATCGGCCTCGCGCAGTCCCGCGACCCCCGCCCCCAACCCCTCCCCTGAAGGGGAGGGGCGAAAAGGGAGAAAGACGATGCAACAGCTCTCCTTCCCGAACGAAAGCGCCGCCTATCGCGACGCGCGCGCGGCGTTGCTCGATGCCGAGATCGACTTGAGGCGCCGGATCGAGGCGGTCGCGGCGCAGCGGCGCGCGCTGCCGCCGGGCGGCGCGGTGCCCGAGGATTATGTGTTCGAGCGGATCGGCGTTCATCACCGGCCCGAACCGGTGAAGCTGTCCCAATTGTTCGGCGGCTTCCCCAGCATCATCCTTTACAGCTTCATGTTCGGCGCCGAGCGCGACAATCCGTGCCCCGGCTGCACCCATATGCTCGACGCGATCGACGGCAGCGCGCGTCACGTCGGGCAGCGCGCGCCGCTCTATATCGTCGCCAAGTCGCCGGTCGCGCGGCTCGAGGCGTGGGCGAAGGACCGGCGCTGGCCGCACCTTGCCTTCCTCTCCGACGTCGAGGGCCGCTATTCGGCCGACTATTATGGCGACACTTCGAAGCTGACCGCAGCGAAGCGCGCCGAGCGCGGCATGGCCGAGGGCGAGGATTGGGACGAGACGATCTTCAACGTCTTTCAGAAGGACGGCGACACCGTCCGCCACCATTGGGCGAGCGAGATGAGCTACGGCCCGTCCGACCCCGGCGAGCATCACCGCGCCGGCGACCTCGTCGATCCGCTGTGGGGCCTGCTCGACATGACCCCCGAGGGGCGCGGCAACTTCTTCCCCAGCCTGTCCTATGCGGGGGACGGTCGAGGATGACGCAGCCCCGCCAACAATCGCCTGCGCACCGCCGCGTCGCATCCTGCGCCTGCGGCGCGGTGGCGATCGAGCTTCGCCGGGCACCGATTCTGACCGTGACCTGCCATTGCCATAGCTGCCAGACAGCAGGCGCACGGTTTGCGGCCGAAGGCGCGGCGACGCTCGACCGCGACGGCGGCACCCCCTATGTCGTGTTCCGCAAGGACCGCGTCCATTGTATCAAGGGCGCAGCGCGGCTGGAGGATTATCGGCTGAGCCCCGACGCACCGACCCGGCGCATGATCGCCGCCTGCTGCCGCACGCCGATGTTTCTGGAATTCCTCAAAGGACATTGGCTCAGCATCTATCGCGACCGCCTGCCGCCCGAGGACCGGCCGCCGGTCGAAATGCGGACCATGACCGCCGATCGGCGCGAAGGCGTCGAATTGCCCGACGATATACCCAATCTTGCCCGCCATTCGGGCAAATTCATGTGGCGACTGCTCGCCGCCTGGGCCGCGATGGGGTTTCGCACGCCGTCCATGGGACGCGTGCTGGGGGAAGAGGCATGAGCAAGGCCAGAAGCGAGGACCGCGTCGAAATGCTGAACGTCAACAGCCCCGGCCATGTCGTACGGGTCGAACGCGCCAAATATGAAGCGATGCGCGACGCGATGCTGGCGGTGATCCCCGCCTCTGCCCCCGGCCTGACCGCGGCCGAGATCAAGGCCGGGCTGTTGCCCCTGTTGCCCGAAGAGCTTTTCCCCGGCGGCGCCAAGGCGGGCTGGTGGCAAAAAGGCGTCCAGCTCGACCTTGAGGCGCGCGGCGTGGTGGCGCGCGCCGACACCAAGCCGCTACGTTTTCACCGCCGCTGACCACGGCCTTCCTTTCGGAGAGGAGAAGGATGATGAACAGTTCGACGACGACCAATCCCAAGGGCAGTTTCATCTGGTACGAGCTGATGACCAGCGACCCCGACGGCGCGGCGCGCTTTTACGGCGCGGTCGTCGGCTGGACGATCGCGGCGCATAGCGACCCCGCGGCGTCCGGCGGCGTCGATTATCGCATGATCGTGCGCGGCGACGGCGGCCATGCCGGCGGCGTGCTCGCCCTCAATGCCGACATGCTCGCGGGCGGCGCGCGGCCCGCGTGGATGGGCTATCTCTATACCCCCGATGTCGACGGCACGATCGCGGCGATCGAAGCCGACGGCGGCAAGCTGCACATGCCCGCGACCGACCTGCCCGTCGGGCGCATCGCGATGGTGACGGACCCGCAGGGCGCGCCCTTCTATATCATGAACCCGATCCCGCCCGCGGGTAAGGAGGACATGGACAGCGACGCTTTTTCGGTGACCGAGGCGCAGCATGTGCGCTGGAACGAATTGTCGACGAGCGATCCCGAAGCGGCGATCGCCTTTTACCGCAAACATTTCGGCTGGGGGCAGGAAGGCGCGATGGATATGGGCGCGATGGGCCAATATCGCTTCCTGCAGGTCGGCGAGGTCGGGATCGGCGCGGTGATGCCGATGATGCCCGATATGCCCGCGCCCGCCTGGACTTTCTACATCGGCGTCGACGACATCGACCGCGCGAAGGCGGCGATCGAGGCCGAAGGCGGGACGCTGGTCAACGGGCCGATGGAAATCCCCGGCGGCGAATATGCGATGAACGGTATCGACCCGCAGGGCGCTGCGTTCGGGCTGGTCGGGCCGCGGAAATAATCAACAGCCCCTCCCCTGAAGGGGAGGGGCTGAGAAAAGGAGAGGAGAAGGACGATGACCATACCCGCGAACCAGGCTCCGACCGGCGGCCTGACCCCGCACATCACGATCCGCGACAAGCGCGCGGCCGAGGCGATCGACTTTTACGCCAGGGCGTTCGGCGCGACCGAGGTGGTGCGCGTGCCCGCCGACGACGGCGTGCGGCTGATGCACGCGCATATGCACGTCAATGGCGCATCGCTGATGATGCACGACGACTTCCCCGAATATAGCGGCAATCCGGCGCCGGCACCGGCGGGGGTCGTGCTGCATCTGCAGGTCGACGACACCGACCGCTGGTACGGCCGCGCGGTCGAGGCCGGCGCGGAGAGCGTGATGGCGCCCGAGGACATGTTCTGGGGCGACCGCTATGCGCAGGTCAAGGACCCCTTCGGCCATCTGTGGTCGATCGGCACCCCGCTGAAAGGAGAGAAATGATGGCGAAGACCCCCGTGACGCTGTGCCTGTGGTATGATGGCGACGCCGAAGAAGCGGCGAATTTCTATGCCGCGACCTTCCCGAACAGCAAGGTCGGCGCGGTTCACCGCTCGCCCAGCGACAATCCGAGCGGCAAGGAAGGCGACGTATTGACCGTCGACTTCACCATCCTCGGCATTCCGTGCGTCGGCCTCAACGGCGGTCCCGCCTTCAAGCATAGCGAGGCCTTCAGCTTTCAGGTCCACACCGACACGCAGGAGGAAACCGACCGCTATTGGAACGCGATCGTCGAGGGCGGCGGGCAGGAAAGCATGTGCGGCTGGTGCAAGGACAAATGGGGCTTGAGCTGGCAGATCACTCCGCGCGTGCTGCTCGACGCGACGACGGGCGACGACAAGGCGGCGGCGAAGCGCGCGTTCGAGGCGATGATGGGCATGAAGAAGATCGACGTCGCCGCGATCGAGGCCGCGGTCAAGGGGGGCTGAGAGTGGCGGCGCGACCTTCGCCGCTCCGCGCGTGGCTGCTCTGCGGGACACTCGACATCGCCTATGCCGCGCTGTGGAGCATCGCCGCCGGCGGCACCGTCGGCGGGATGCTGCGCGGGGTCGCGAAAGGCCCCTTCGGCGACGGCGCCGCCGGCTGGGGGCCCGGCGGCGCGGTCGCGGGGCTTGCCACCCATTATGCGATCATGGGCGCGATGGTCGCGGCCTTTGTGGGCTTCGCGCCGCGCTGGTCGGCGCGGACGGGCTGGCCGTGGTGGCTGACCGGCACGCTTTACGGGCTGCTGCTTTACCTCATCATGAACGCAGCCGTGCTGCCGCTGCGTTTCGGCGCGCCCTTTCCGCCCGCCGATCCGGTCAAGGGCCTCGTCGCGCTGTTTCCGCATATCGCCTTCGTCGGGCTGCCGCTCGCCTGGCTCTATCTTCGGGGGGACAAGCAATGATCCCGACTTTCTATGGCCACCCCTTCTCCTCCTATACGTGGAAGGCGCTGATCGCGCTCTACGAGAAGGGTGTCCGTTTCGACTATCGCGTCATCGAGCCCGATCGGCCGCAGCATGGCGAAGAGTTGCGCGCGCACTGGCCGGTGGGGAAATTCCCGCTGCTCGTCGATGGCGAGCGGGCGCTGTTCGAGGCGAGCATCATCATCGAATATCTCGACGCGCGCTATCCGAAGCCGCGGTTGATCCCCGCCGACGCGGACGCAGCGCTGGAGGTGCGATTGTTCGACCGGGTGTTCGACAATCATGTGATGACGCCGATGCAGGAGGTCGTGGCCGACGCGCTGCGCGGGCCGGAAAACCACATGCCGATGATCGTCGACAAGGCGAAGGCGGCGCTCGAGACCGTCTATGGCTGGCTCGACAAGACGCTCGCGGGGCGCGAGTGGGCGACGCCTTACGGCTTTTCACTCGCCGATTGCGCGGCGGCACCGTCGCTCTTCTATGCCGACTGGGTGCATGAAATCGCGCCGGGCTATGCGGCGCTGCGCGCCTATCGCGCGCGGCTGCTCGCGCACCCGCCGGTCAAGCGCTGCGTCGACGATGCGCGGCCGTACCGCGCCTATTTCCCCTTGGGGGCGCCCGACCGCGACTGACCCATTATGCGGTTAACGGCGCGCTGACCGCACTTCTTTGCACTTTGCTAGCCGCGCGCGCGCGAGGACGGGGGCATGGTTTCGCCAGCCGCCCTCGCCCGCCTCGCCGTCGTCGCTCTCGCGGCCGCCGTGCTGGCGCTCGCGCCGGCGCACGCGCAGCGCGTGGTCACCGTCACCACGACAACGACCGTCACCACCTGGACGTGGGAAGCGGACGACAGCGACGTCGCGGCAGACGATGCGGCGGCGACGCGGCGCTATGCGCCGTCGGGCGCGCTGGCGGCGCTCGGCGAGGCGAAGGCGCGCTTCGGTCCGTTCGCGGTGATCGACGCCGCGACCGCGCGCATGGCGGGCGACGTCACCAGCGCGACGCCGCGCCAGTTCGCGGCGATGCTCGCGGCCTTTCCGGGGCTCAAACGCATCGAGATGGTCGATTGCCCGGGGAGTCTCGACGAGGAGGCGAATCTGATCCTCGCGCGCGCGATCCGGCGCGCGGGGCTGGAGACCGAGGTGCCGAGCGGCGGGTCGGTGCGATCCGGCGCGGTCGAGCTGTGGCTCGCGGGCGTCCATCGCCGCGCCGCCCCCGACGCCGAATTCGGGGTGCATAGCTGGATCGACGAATATGGCCGCGAGGCGCGCGACTACCCGGCGAGCGATCCCGTCCACGCCGAATATCTTTCCTATTACCGCGAAATGGGCATGGACGATGCGAAGGCGCGTGCCTTTTACGCGCTGACCAACAGCACGCCGTTCGACGATGTCCGCTATCTGACGCGCGATGACATGGCGCGCTTCGTCGCGCTGAACTGAGCCGCGGCGGGGGGCGGAGCGGGCGGTCGCTGCCATTATAAGCCCCTCCGCTTCAGAGGAGGGGGGTGTCGGGCCGGTCGGTCCCCCGGACCGACCTGAACAGTCCGGGGAACTGTTCACCCGACGCCGGGTGGTGGCGCGCGACAGCGCGCAAGGCGCCCTTGCACCACCCCGCTGCGACTAACGCGCAAAGCGCGCAAGTCTCGCTGCCCCTCCTCTGAAGAGGAGGGGTCGGTCGAACGTCCGCTCCCCACCCCAATGCCGCCGCGCGCCGCCAGCCAACGGTGCGCTCCCAACTGCCCTATGCTTGCAACACGCCTGCCGCCTCCCCACATCGCGGGCTATGGCGAAGCCCGGCCTCTATCAGCGATTGCGCGCGAATGCGCAGGTGCGGTTCGCGCTGTTCGTGACGGGCATCGTGCTGATGATCGCGGCGCCGATCGTCGGGGTGCTGCCGGGGCCGGGGTTCATCATCCTGTTCCCGATCGGGCTGATGCTGAGCCTTCAGAACAGCCTGTGGGCGAAGCGGCGCTATGTCGACTTCAAGCGGCGCCATCCGCGCTACGGCGCGTGGACCGACCGCGTCATGCGCCGGGTCAGCGCCGCGCGGCGGCGCGCGCGCGGCGCCTTGGAAAAGCCAGATGGCGATTGACTTTCCGCCGACTCTTGCTTATCCGCGCCCCCAACGGTGGCCGCCCACGCTTGGCGGCCCTTTTCTGTTCGAGCTTTTGACAAGATTTAGGGAAAACCGCGATGAAGCGCACCTATCAACCGAGCCGCCTCGTGCGCAAGCGCCGTCACGGCTTCCGTGCCCGCAAGGCCACCGTCGGCGGCCGCAAGGTTCTGGCCGCCCGCCGCGCCCGCGGCCGCAAGAAGCTGTCGGCCTGAGCGCCGCCGGTGCGCCGCCCGTGCGCACCCTCAGCAAAAGAAGCGAATTTCTGGCCGCGAATCGCGGCCTTCGCTTTCCCATGCCCGGCTTCGTCCTGCTCGTCCGCCCGCGCGGCGACGGCGATGCAGGCATTGGCATCGGCTATACCGTCAGCAAGAAGGTCGGCAACGCCGTCACGCGCAACCGGATGAAGCGCCGGCTGCGCGCGCTGGCGCGCGCCGCGCTGCCGCAAGCGGGAATCGCCGGCGCCGACCATGTGCTGATCGGCCGCGCGGGCGGCAACGATATCGCCTTTTCCGACCTTGGCGAACATCTCGATTCGGCGCTGCAGCGCGCCGCGAAAAAGCTGGCGCGATGACGGCCGTGCGCGTGGCAGCGCCCCTCTCTCGTCACCCCGGACTTGATCCGGGGTCCAATCCTTCTACGTCGCGTGAATGGATCCCGGATCAAGTCCGGGATGACGAAGGAAGGGGCGTGCGAATCGCGCGTGACGTTGCGCAGTTTTCTGAGCTTTCGGCATGATCGCCAGGCTGCTCATTCTGCTCGCGCGCGGCTGGCAGATCGGCCCGTCCCGCATCCTGCCGCCGACGTGCCGCTATGCCCCGTCGTGCAGCGAATATGCGATCACCGCCCTCTCGCGCTATGGCGCGATCAAGGGTGGCTGGATTGCGGCAAAGCGGCTATTGCGCTGCCATCCTTGGGGCGGCCACGGCTACGACCCGGTTCCGTAGGCGCATTTTCCCCCGACCAATTAGAGACGAAGAGAGACTGAACAGCGTGGACGACAAGCGGAACCTGATCGCGGCGATTTTATTGTCGGTGGCCATCCTGCTCGGATGGAATTTCGTCGCCGACAAATTCTTTCCGACGCCCGACAAGCCCGATGTGACCACGACGGTCGCCGGAAGCGACGGTGCGGCGCCGAAAGCGCAGGGCGAGCCCAACGGCCTGCCCGAGGCCGGGACGGCGGTGCCCGCGGCAAAGCCCGCGACGCAGGCGATCCGCCCTGTCGAGGCGGTGCTCGGCGGCGGACAGCGCATCGGAATCGAAACCCCGGCGCTGTCGGGATCGATCAACCTCGTCGGCGCGCGCATCGACGACATCACGCTGACCAAATATCGCCAGACGGTCGAGAAGAATTCGCCCCCCGTCCGCCTGTTCGCCCCCGCGGGCACCAAGGCCGCCTATTTCGCGAGCATCGGCTGGTCGGCGCAGGGGATCGCAACCCCCGGCGCCGATACGGTCTGGACGGCGAGCGGCGACAAGCTGACCCCCGAAACGCCGGTGACGCTGAGCTGGTCGAACGGCAGCGGCCAGAGTTTTCGCATCGAATATAGCATCGACAAAAATTACCTGATCACCGCGAAGCAGACGATCGCCAACAGCGGCAGCGCGCCGGTGACCGCGAGCAGCTATGCGCTGATCGACCGCCTCGGCAAACCGACCGACCCGCACGAGAAGGACAGCTATACAATCCACGTCGGCCCGACCGGCTATCTCGACGGCAAATCGGTATTCGACGTCGACTACGACGATCTCGACGAGAGCGGCGCGGTCAAATATGCGAGTGCGGGCTGGCTGGGCTTCACCGACAAATATTGGCTAGCCGCGATCATCCCCGCCAAGGGCGAGCGCGTCACCGCGTCGATCAGCACGCCGTCGGCGGACAATTACCAGACGCTGTTCGCGCGGCCCTTCACACAGGTCGCGCCGGGCCGGCAGGTCACGACGACGAGCCGCATCTTTGCCGGCGCGAAGGAAGTCGGCATCCTGTCGGCCTATCAGAACAAGCAGGACATCACCCGCCTGTCGAACGCGATCGACTGGGGCTGGTTCGAATTTTTCGAGGTGCCGATCTTCAAGCTGCTCGACTGGCTGTTCCGCATGGTCGGCAATTTCGGCGTCGCGATCATGCTGCTGACCCTGATCATCCGCGCCGCGATGTTCCCGGTCGCGCAGCGGCAGTTCCGCTCGATGGCGCAGATGCGCCTCGTCCAGCCGAAGATGAAGGCGCTGCAGGAGCGGCACAAGGACGACAAGCCGAAGATGCAGCAGGAGCTGATGAAGCTCTATAAGGACGAGAAGATCAATCCGCTCGCCGGCTGCCTGCCGATCGTCATCCAGATCCCGATCTTCTATGCGCTCTACAAGGTGCTGATGCTGACGATCGAGATGCGCCACCAGCCCTTCATCCTGTGGATCAAGGATCTGTCGGCGCCCGATCCGCTGCACATATTGAACCTGTTCGGCCTCTTGCCCTTCACGCCGCCGTCCTTCCTCGGCATCGGCGTGCTCGCGCTGATCCTGGGCGTCACCATGTGGCTGCAGTTCCGCCTGAACCCGCAGGCGACCGACCCGGTGCAGCAGCAGGTGTTCAAGATCATGCCGTGGCTGTTCATGTTCATCATGGCGCCCTTCGCGGCGGGCCTCCTGCTCTACTGGATCACCAACAACTGTCTGTCGATCGCGCAGCAGCAGTGGATGTACCGCAAATATCCGCAGCTGAAGGCGGTGGCGGCGAAATAGCATACCGACCCTGTCGGCGTGCGTCCCCGCGAAGGCGGGGACCCATCTCCGACAGGTACGGATTTGAACGACAGGAGATGGACCCCCGCCTTCGCGGGGGTACACGACAATGACCGATAACGAGATCGACCCCATCCTTTCCGAACGCGCGCGCAAGCTGTTTGCGGGGCCGATCGCCTTTCTGAAATCGGCGCCCGCGCTCCAGCATCTGCCGGCGCCGAGCGTGCCCGAGATCGCCTTTGCGGGGCGGTCGAACGTCGGCAAATCGTCGCTGCTCAACGCGCTGACCAATCGCAACGGGCTCGCGCGCACCTCGGTCACGCCGGGGCGCACGCAGGAGCTCAACTATTTCGACGTCGGCGAACCGCTGGCCTTCCGCCTCGTCGACATGCCCGGCTATGGCTTTGCGAAGGCGCCGAAGGATGTCGTCAGGAAATGGCGCTTCCTGGTGAATGATTATCTGCGCGGGCGCGCGGTGCTCAAGCGGACGCTGGTGCTGATCGACAGCCGCCACGGGCTGAAGGACGTCGACCGCGAGGTGCTGGAGATGCTCGACGTCGCCGCGGTCAGCTATCGGCTCGTCCTCACCAAGACCGACAAGATCAAGGCGAGCGACCTCGCCGCGGTGCAGGCGGCGACCGAGGCCGAAGCGCGCAAGCATCCCGCCGCGCACCCGCAGGTGATCGCGACGAGCAGCGAAAAGGGCATGGGGATCGCCGAGCTGAGGACCGCAGTGCTCGAGGCGGTGGAGAGTTAATTCTCCCCTCCCGCTTGCGGGAGGGGTCGGGGGAGGGCATGTCATACCGACCCGCGGGCCGCAACAGCCCCTCCCCTAACCCCTCCCGCGAGCGGGAGGGGAATATGGAGTCGCCATGAAACTCTTCATCGGCAACAAGGCCTATTCGAGCTGGAGCCTGCGCGGCTGGCTCGCGGTCAAGCACAGCGGCCTCGCGTTCGAGGAGGTGACCGTCCCGCTTTACGACGAGGATTGGTCGAACCGCCGCGAGGGCGACGAGTTCGCGCCGTCGGGCGGCAAGGTGCCGATCCTGTGGGACGGCGAGGACATCGTCGTGTGGGACAGCCTCGCGATCATCGACTATCTCAACGAAAAGACCGGCGGAACGCGAGGGTTTTGGCCCGAGGACTGGGCCGCGCGCGCGATGGCGCGGTCGATGGCGGCCGAAATGCATTCGAGCTTTGCAGCGCTGCGCCGCCATCACAGCATGAACATCCGCCGCATCTACCCCACCGCCGAGCTGTTGCCCGAGGTCGAAGCCGATGTGATGCGCATCCTGCAGATCTGGGCCGAGGCGCGGGCGCGCTTCGGCGACGGCGGCGATTATCTGTTCGGCGACTGGTCGGCCGCCGACATGATGTTCGCGCCCGTCGTCACGCGCTTCCTGACCTATTCGATTCCCTTGCCGCGCTTTGCCATCCCCTATTGCCAGGCGGTGATCAGCCACCCGTGCATGCAGGAATGGATCGGCGGCGCGCAGGCCGAGGATTGGGTGATCGAACAGTTCGAGGGGCCGGAGCAGCGGTGAGGGCGTGCGGGGCGGGAGACGACCCCATTGCGGACATCGTGGAACCGGGTAAATTCGTGCGATGAAACTCGTCCGCTCTTACAACCTTTTACTGGGCGTAACGCTGTGTCTTACTGCGCTACTTGCAATCGGTTCAATGGCGCAGTCAATGAGCCGTTACGCCGAAGAGCCGGAAGATGTTTGGCTCTTGGCCTTCTGGGCTGCATTTCTTACGCCTCTCCCAGCATTGTGTCTGGCGAACGGACTTGGTCGCAGGCTGGCTGGATCGATCTGGCTCAGGGGCGGCAACATGCTCGCCGTATCAGTCATCTGGTTGTTAGTAATCATCGGAAAAGACGATCCTTTCATCGTTGTTGCGGGTGCGTTGGCCGTTCTCGGGCCTCTTCTCGCACTGCTCTTTTCACAAACTCGGGCTCCTGCTGAACACGGCAGCTAACCACCCCAAAGCCGCCCATCGTCACGGCACCCGCGTCGTCGGATAGGGCGTGCCGTCCTTGTGCGTATAGCCTTCGGGGGTGAAGAGCATGTCGATGTCCGAATAGCCGCCGCCGGTGTCGTATTTCTTGCCGCCGCCCAAGGCGACGAACACGCAATCGGCGTCCGATTCGTTGACCAGGTGATGGCCGTTGGTGCTGCCCTTCGGCCAGACGGCGATGTCGCCCGCGGCCATCGGTGTGCGGCCGTCGTCCTCGATCAGCACCGCCTCACCCGAGATCATGACCAGCATCTCGTCCTCGCCGTCGTGCCAGTGGCGCTGCGACGACCAGGCACCGGGTTTCAGCACGACATGGCTCGCGGCGAAATCGGTCAGCCCGGAGGGCGGCGCGAGGCGGCGATACCAGCGCCCCTGCACCGGCTGGTCGAAGGGCGCGGGATAGCCGGTGGCGTTGGTCTGTTCGATCGTGTCGAGGTCGAGTTTGGGCATGGGGCAGTCCTCTTGCGTTGGCTCCTCTTTTGTTTCGCACAAAGGCACGAAGACACAAAGAGGCTGTATGCGGGACCGGCGACTCTTGCCGATCGCGCGAAGCGCACCCCCTTTGTGTCTTCGTGTCTTTGTGCGAGCCCCATTCTGCCGTCTCGACTTCACCCGGTGCCAGCGGGTAAGGGGCGATCATGACCATCGACCCCATTGATCTCGCAAAAGCGCTGATCGCCGCGCCGAGCGTCACCCCCGCCACCGGCGCCGTGTTCGGCGTGCTAGAAGCGGCGCTCGTCCCGCTTGGCTTCACCGTCGAGCGCTTCATCGACGGGATCGAGCCCGACGGGCCGGTCGAAAATCTGCTCGCGGTGCGGCGGGGGGCCGGGCCGGTGCATTTCGGCTTTGCCGGCCATCTCGACGTCGTGCCGCCGGGAGTGGGCTGGGCAAGCGACGCGTTCGTCCCCGAAATCCGCGGCAATCTGCTCTACGGGCGCGGCGCGGTCGACATGAAGGGCGCGATCGCCGCCTTCGTCGCCGCGGCGGCCGCAACGCCGGTCGAGGCGGGAACGATCAGCCTGATCGTCACCGGCGACGAGGAAGGCGCGGCGATCTTCGGCACCCGCGCGCTGATGGAGCATATGGATGCGCGCGGCGTCCGCCCCGACATGATCCTGGTCGGCGAACCGACGTCGGTGAACCGGCTCGGCGACATGATGAAGATCGGGCGGCGCGGATCGGTCAATATCTGGATCGACGTGCCGGGGGTGCAGGGACATGTCGCCTATCCGCACCTTGCCGACAATCCGATTCCCAAACTGGTGCGGATCCTCGCGGCGATCGACGGGGTGACGCTCGACGAGGGAACCGACTGGTTTCAGCCGTCGAACATCGAATTCACCGACATCGAGGTCGGCAATGGCGCGACCAACGTCATCCCCGCCTCGGCGCGGGCGCGGCTGTCGATCCGCTTCAACGACCAGCAGACGGGCGCCGAACTGGTCGAGATGATCGAGCGCATCGCGCACGACGTCGAGCCGCGCGCGAAGGTGGTGGGCAAGATTTCGGGCGAAGCCTTTCTGACCCCGCCGGGCGACCTGTCCGCGCTCGTCGCCGAGGCGGTTCATGCCGAAACCGACATCATGCCCGAACTGTCGACGACGGGAGGCACCTCCGACGCGCGCTTCCTCCACGCGCTGTGCCCGGTGGTCGAATTCGGGCTGCCCAATGCGACGATGCACAAGCTCGACGAGGCGGTCGCGGTCGCCGATCTGCACAAACTCGCTGCCATCTATCGCGGCGTGTTGATGCGCGCGCTGCTCGATTGAATTGATCTCACGCAAAGGCGCAAAGGCGCGAAGAAGAAAAATCTCACACAAAGACACAAAGATGTCAGTTCGTCCGCGCGGCGAATGCTTGTCGCCGCAGGCGACATTTACAAAGGCGCTTCGCGCGATCTTCGAATAACCTGATCGGTGTGAACTACCCTCTTTGTGTCTTTGTGTGAGATCCTTTTTTTTTGCCTTCTTCGCGCCTTTGCGCCTTTGCGTGAGAAATTTATTCAATCGCGCCCGCGCCGCAAAATCACATAGACCGCGCCCGCGCCGCCGTGGCTGATGTGCGCGGGGCGGAGCGCGACGATGCGGCCGGCGAAGGGCGAGGCGGCGAGCCAGTCGGCGAGCGAGGCGCGGATCGCACCGCGCGGGCGGGGTTCGCCGTGCATTTGCGGCAGGCGGTCGGCGCCGGGACGCAGCCGCCCCGCGACGACGAGCAGCACGCGCGCGCCGCGGATCAGCGCGCGGCCGATCGCATCGTCGAGCAAAGCCTGCGCCGAGGCGAGGTTGTGGCCGTGGAGGTCGATCGAGGCGTCGGGGCGCACGAGCCCCTTGCGCAGGCGCCGGTCCCAATGGCTGTCGAGCGTCGCCTGGCTGTGGGTACGGCGCGGCGGCGGCAGCGGTGCCGGGCGCGGCGGCGCGGCGGGTGCCGCGGTGTTGCGCGGAGCCGCTTTCGGCGGCCGAACCGTGGGCGGCGCTTCGGGGGGAAGCGAAGCCGGCCCCTTGCGGAGCGGCTGGACCGTCGCGGCGACCTTTTTCCAGAGCGCCGCTTCGTCGGGGTCGAGGCGCCGGGGCATTAGTGGCGCTCCGGCACCGGCCCACTCCCCCACCCGGCCTCCCACAGACTATCAGGATCGGGGAGGCCGGGTGGGGGAGTGGGCCGGTGCCGCATTTTCAACGCCCCGTCAGCCGCGCGACGCTGGCGCGCGGGAGCAGCAGCAAGGCCGAGCCGCGCGCCGCCATACCGCCGGCAATCGCCCGCGCGCTATCGCCCGCCCCCCAGAAGCTGTCGAAGCGGTTCGCCCCCTTGATCGCGCCGCCGGTATCCTGCGCGATCCACAGCCCGTTCGGTTCGGCGCGGTCGAGCGAGAGGAAGACCGGCGCGCCGAGCGGGACATATTTGGGATCGGCGGCGACGCTGACCCGCCCGGTGACCGGCACGCCGAGCGCGCCGAGCGGACCGGCGCCGGTCAGCTCGCGAAAGAAGACCCAGCTGGGATTTTCGTTCATCACCGCGGCGCCGCGCACCGGGTCGGCGTGCAGATAGTCGAGGATGCCCTGCATCGACGCCTGCCCCGGCTGGAGCTCGCCGCGGTCGCGCAGCAGCTTGCCGATGCCGACATAGTCGCGCCCGTTCTGGCTGTCGTAGCCGATCCGCATCACCGACCCGTCGGGGAGGCGCAGGCGGCCCGATCCCTGAATCTGAAGAAAGAAGAATTCGGCGGCGTCGGCGGCCCAGGCGATTTCGAGCCCGCGATTCGCGAGCGCCCCGCCCTCGATCGCCGCGCGGTCGTAATAGGGGACGAAATTGCTGCCCTGGACACGGCCGCGAATCTTTTTGCCCTTCAGCGCGTCGGAGAAAAGGCCGAGATCGACGTCGACGAGGTCGGCGGGGCGGCGATAGATGGGAACCTCATAGCCCGGCCGCCGCGTGCGCGATGCCGCGATCTCGGGCTCGAAATAGCCGGTGACGAAGGCGCTGCCCGCGCCGACCTGCACCGTGCCGAAATAGCGGCTGAAGAAATTGCCCGCGTCGCGATCGGGCCAGCCGGTCGCGGCGGCGCAGCTTTCGGTCCATTCGCCGCTTTGGGTGAGTCCGCTCGCGTCGGTCCGGCGCTGGAGCGCGGGGCAGCTCAGCCGGAACGCCTTGAGCGCGGCCGTCGCCTGTTCGGGGGCGACGCCGAGTTCATTATATTCGGGGCCGAGCACGATCCCCGCCTCGACCGCGGTGGTCGCACCTTCGGGAGCCGGTGCGGCGGCGAGCGGCGGGTTCGGAGTCGCGGGGACCGGCTGCGCGGCAGCGTCCGGCGATGGCGCAGGACGCGGTGCCGGCACCGGCCGCGCGGCGGGCGCGTCGGCGGGCGGTATCACCGACGCGCAGGCCGATAGCAGCGGCAGGATGGCGAACAGCGCGTAACGCGACGCCGACGGGCGGCGCCTTGCGGGGTTCACGCGGAGACGCGGAGGCGCGGAGATGCCGTGTTTCCCGCGAAGCGGCCTTTCCCGGCCCACATCCTGCCGCGATGCGGCGTCGGGAGAGAAAAGGGTCTTTTGGCCCAAGGCCTTTTCTCCGCGTCTCCGCGTCTCCGCGTGAACCTCTTTCTCTGCGGCCTCTGCGCCTCTGCGCGGGAAAAATATTCGCGCAGAGGCGCAGAGGCCGCAGAGATGCGAAGCGAGTCCCGGAAATGCGCTTTGCGCGGCCGACGGGCGGCTCCGCTCGCTCCCCCCGCGCAATGGCATGGGATCAGGCCGATTCGGCTTCGTCGAGCACCCAGTTCGGGTCGCTGCTGCCCACCGCGCGGCGGAAGGTCCAGAGGTCGGTGGCCGGCACCGCGTCGCTGAGCGAGCCCGCGATCACCTTGCCCTCGGCATCGCGCGTCACCGCGCTGATGTCGGCCTGATAGCGCACGGTGATGCGCGCGTCGCTGCGTCCGACCTCGACCGCGGTGATCCTGGTCGCCTCGATACCGACAAGGCGGTTGTCGAGCGTTTCGCCGCGCGCCTCACGCGCGTCGATCGCGTCCGCGAACGCCTGATAGCTGTCGTCGTCGCACAGGTCGCGCAGCGTGTCGCGGTCGCCCGCCCAATAGGCTTCGAGGATCATGCGATAGGCGGCGTTCGCGCCCTCGACGAAGCGGCCGGCGTCGAAATGGCGGTCGGCGGCGAGCAGGGTGCGCAGCCCGGCCTCGGCGGCGGGTTCGTATACGAGGCCCGCGGCGTCGGTCGCGGCGGTCGCCGGCGGCGGCAGCGCATCGCCCTCATCGACGCGCACCGGCGCCAGCGCGGTGCGCTCCTCGCGGCGCGGCAGCACCGGTTCCTGCTCATGTCCCGTGCGCTTGCCGAGCACCGAATAGAGCCGCATGCCGAGGAAAGCGGCAATCATGGCGAGCAATACGATCGAGAATGCGGTCACGGGCAAAGGTCCAATGCGTGCGAAATATCCCCACCAACATAGGCGATGGGCGGCCATGTTTCAAATGCCATGGCGTCTGGGCGCTGACAGGTCAACGCTTTGCCCGCGTCCGGGTTGCGACGCACCGTGCGCGGTGCGCGGCGGGCAGCCCCATTGTGCTGGCGGCGGCGCGCTGCTAAGCGCGCCCGCAACGCCCGTGCGGCCGGCCCGCGGCGCGCGCGGCTTCCGTTCGAATTTCCAGTGAAAGCTTGATTCCATGGCCGACGACACCACCCCCGACTTCACGCCCGAAACGCTGACCAACGGCGAGGACAACAGCCCCGCGATCGGCCTGATCTCGCAATATGTGAAGGATCTGTCGTTCGAGAATCCGAACGCCCCCGCGGTCTATCAGTGGCAGTCGGCCCCGCAGATGGACGTTCAGTTCAACATCGGCGCCGAGGGCGTCGGCGAGAATCTGTTCGAAGTCACGCTGAAGATCGACGTGACCGCGAAGAATGACGAAGGCACCGGCTTTGTCGTCGAGCTGAAATATGCCGGCCTGTTCGGCGTCCGCAACATTCCCGAGGACCAGCTTCAGCCCTTCTTCCTCGCCGAAGCGCCGCGCATCCTGTTCCCCTTCGCGCGCCGCGTCGTCGCCGACGCCGTGCGCGACGGCGGCTTCCCGCCCTTCCTGCTCGAGCCGATCGACTTCCACGGCCTGTTTCAGCAGCAGCTGCAGGCGCAGCAGGGCGACGGCCAGACCATGGCCGCGCCGGCCGGCGAGGCCTGACCCGAAGCGCGATCGGACGCATTTGGCTTCCGTCGTCATTGCGAGGGCCGGAGGCCCGTGGCAATCCAGGGTGGATGAAACCGCTCTGGATTGCTTCGCTTCGCTCGCAATGACGCATTGTCTTGACCCCATCATGCTCCGCCGATGAGCAGCCTGGTCAAAAATGTCGGGACGATCGGCGGGCTGACGCTGGTCAGCCGCATTTTCGGCTTCGTGCGCGACATGCTGCTCGCGCGCGTGCTCGGCGCGGGGCTCGCGGCCGACGCCTTCCAGCTCGCCTTCATCCTGCCCAACACTTTTCGCCGCCTGTTCGCCGAGGGTGCCTTTTCGGTCGCCTTCGTGCCGATGTACAGCCGCGCGCTGCACGGGGAAGGCGGCGAAGGCGCCGCCGACCGCTTCGCCAACGACGTGCTGTCGGTGTTCCTCTGGGCGCTGCTCGTCTTTTCGGGCGTCATGATGGCGGCGATGCCGGGGGTCGTGTGGGTGCTCGCGCGCGATTATCAGGACGTGCCCGGCAAATTCGAGCTCGCGGTGTTTCTGAGCCGCGTCACCTTTCCCTATCTCGCGCTGATCAGCCTCGTCGCGATGCTCTCGGGCCTGCTCAACGCGCGGTCGCGCTTCGCGCCGGGCGCCTTTGCCCCGGTGCTGCTCAACATCGTGCTGATCGGCGGCATATTGACCGGCGCCTGGCTGCGCGGCGACAGCCATGACGACCGCATCGTCGCGCTCGCTCTCGCCATCTCGGTCAGCCTCGCCGGGGTCGCGCAGCTCGCCTATCTCTGGTGGGCGGTGCGCCGCGCCGGGCTGAAGCTCCATATCCGCGTGCCGAAGCTGACCCCCGAGGTGCGGCGGCTCGGCATGTTGATCCTGCCCGCGACCTTCGGCGCCGGAATCTATCAGGTCAGCCAGTTCGTCGACACCTTCTTCGCGACGTCGCTGCCGCAGGGATCGCTGACCCTGCTCAAGCTCGCCGACCGCCTCAATCAGATGCCGCTCGGCATCGTCGGCATCGCGCTCGGCACCGCGATCCTGCCGATGCTGTCGCGCCATATCCATTCGGGCGACGCCGCCGAGGCGCAGCGCTTGCAGAGCAATGCCTTCGAAATGGCGACCCTGCTCACCCTGCCTGCCGCCGCGGCGCTCGCGATCTGTGCCCCCGCCTTCACCGCTGCCTTTTTCGTCGGGGGCAAGTTCACCGCCGCCGACGGCGCGATCATGGCGAACATCGTCGTCGCGCTCGTCGCCGGGCTGCCCGCCTATGTGATCGTCAAGATTTTGAACCCCGGTTTCTTCGCGCGCGAGGATACGCGGACGCCGGTGTGGACCGCGCTCGCGGCGCTGATCGTCAACATCGCGATCAACCTCTATGTCGTTCGCCGCTTCGGCATCGTCGGCCTTGCAGGCGCGACCGCGGCGTCGGCGACGATCAACTGCCTCCTGCTCTACGCGATCCTGCACCGGCGCGGCTGGTTCCGCTTCACCGCGAAGCTCGGGCTTCGCATTTTGCGCCAGCTCGTCGCGGTCGCCGCGATGTCGGCGCTGCTCTGGTGGCTGATGCCATTGCTTGCCGCTCACTATAGCGGCGGCGCGTTCGAGCGCGCCTGGTCGCTTTCGGCGCTCGTCGCGGCGGGCGGAACCAGCTTCTTTGCAGCTGCTTGGGTGGTCGGCGCGCTTGACAAGGATCTCCTCGCCATGCTGACGCGGCGGCGCGCCAGGCCGGCGCCGGCACAGGAGTAGACCATGCGGATCGTATCGGGCATCCAGCCCACCGGACAATTGCACCTCGGCAACTATCTGGGCGCGATCCGCAACTGGGTGCGGATGCAGGACGAGGCCGCAGCGGCGGGGGGCGAATGCCTCTTCTTCCTCGCCGACCTTCATGCGATCTCGATGCCGCACGTCCCCGCCGAGCTGACCGCGAGCACGCGCGCGATGACCGCCGCGCTGGTCGCCTGCGGGATCGACCCCGACTGCTCGACGCTGTTCAACCAGGCGCGCGTCCCCGCGCACGCCGAGCTGCAATGGCTGCTGAACGGCACCGCGCGCATGGGCTGGCTGAACCGCATGACGCAGTGGAAGGACAAGGCGGGCAAGAACCGCGAAAGCGCGTCGGCGGCGCTCTTCACCTATCCGGTGCTGCAGGCGGCCGACGTGCTGCTCTATCAGGCGACGCACGTCCCGGTCGGCGAGGACCAGAAACAGCATCTCGAGCTCGCGCGCGACATCGCACAGAAGTTCAACAATGATTTCGCGAGCGAGGATCGTCCGGTCTTCACCCTGCCCGAACCGATCATCCCGCCGGGCGCGGCGCGGATCATGAGCCTGCGCGACGGCAGCGCGAAGATGTCCAAGTCCGACCCGTCGGACATGAGCCGCATCAACCTGACCGACGATGCCGACACGATGATGCAGAAGGTGAAGAAGGCGCGCACCGACCCCGAGGTGCTGCCCTCCGAAGCCGCGGGACTCGAGGGGCGGGCCGAGGCGCGGAACCTGGTCGGCATCTATGCGACGCTCGCCGATACCAGCGTCGATGCGGTGCTCGGCCAGTTCGCCGGGCAGGGGTTCGGCGCGTTCAAACCGGCGCTCGGCGAGCTGCTCGTCGAAAAGCTGGCGCCGATCACCGCGCGCTTCGTCGCCTTGAAGGACGATCAGGCCGCGCTCGACGCGATCCTCGACAAGGGGGCGGCAAAGGCGCGGGCGCTTGCAAAACCGACGCTCGACACCACCTATCAGGCATTGGGATTGTGCCGCTGATTCAGGCACAAGCGGATTTTGGCGCGAACGAAGCTGCGACGAGCCGAGTTCAACCAAGGTTAAGTCGCATTGGTGTAGTCATGGTATAAAGCGCGCGGGCAAAGCGCGCACCGAATCACGGAGCAGAACCATGAGCAAGACGAATTTCCGGCGGCTGGGTCTCGCCGTCCTCACCGGGGCGGCGCTCGCGCTCGCGGGCTGCGCCACCCCCTTCAAGGCCGACGTCGCGCGCTTCCAGGCGCAGCTGCCCGCGCCGCAGGGTCAGAGCTTCGTCGTCGAGGCGTCGAATCCGGCGCTCGAAGGCGGGATCGAGTTCGGCCAATATGCCAATCTCGTTGCGGGCGAACTGACCCGCTATGGCTATCGCCCCGCCGCGCCGGGGGAAAACGCCGACATGGTCGTGCATATGGACTATGGCATCGACAAGGGCCGCGAACGCGTCGTGAGCACGCCGGGCTTTCGCGATCCGTGGTACGGCGGCTGGTACGGCCCGGGCTTCTATACCCCGGTCGTCGTGCGCGGGCGCCACGGGCGCCGCTATATCGCCGGCTATTACGACCCCTTTCTGTGGGGCGGCTATGGGGCGGGCTGGGGCTATGACGACGTCAGCAGCTACACCGTCTATACGAGCGACCTCAACCTGACGATCGACCGCAAGTCGACCGGCGAGCGATTGTTCGAAGGCCGCGCGCAGGCGCAGTCGCGCGACAACGACCTGACCGCAATCGTCCCCAATCTGGTGCAGGCGATGTTCACCGGCTTCCCCGGCAATTCGGGCGAGCGCGTCCGCATCACGGTGGCGCCGCCCGAAAAGGGCTGAGGCCGGTCGAGGCGAAAGAAGAGGCCCGCTTTCCGGCGTGGAAGGCGGGCTTTTTTGCGGATGTTTGCCTTCTTCGTCATCCCGGACTTGATCCGGGATCCATTTCTCCAGCGCTGCCTCAAGTGGACCCCGGATCAAGTCCGGGGTGACGATGTCGGATGGGTCTGCTTCCGCCCGAAAGCGGCCGCCCCGATTTCAGCTGTTCAGGCTGCGCCGGATCGCGGCGATTTCGGCGTCGAGTTCGCTGTCGCTGACGCGCAGCGCCTCGACCGTGCGGACCGCATGGATCACCGTCGAATGGTCGCGCCCGCCGAAGCGGCGGCCGATTTCGGGGTAGGAGCGCGGGGTCAGTTCCTTCGCGAGATACATGGCGACCTGACGCGGGCGCGCGATCGCGCGGACGCGGCGTTTCGACGCCATTTCGGCCTTGTCGAGCTTGTAATGCGCGCACACCGCGCGCTGAATCTCGTCGATCGTGATCCGCGGGCGCGCGCAGCGGACATTTTCGGCGAGCCGGTCCTCGGCGAGCGCGAGGTCGACGCGCACCCCGGTGAGCGCCGCATAGGCGAGCAGCTTGTTGAGCGCGCCCTCGAGCTCACGGATGTTGCGGGTGAAATGCTTGACCAGCCAGGCGACGACCTCATCGGGCACCTCGACCATCGGCATCGCGGCGAGCCGCTGGCGGATGATGCGCTCGCGCAGATCGTCCTCGGGCGCCTCGATGTCGGCGACGAGCCCGCCCGCCAGCCGCGACAAAAGCCGCGCCTCGACCCCGTCGAGCATCGCAGGCGGCCGGTCGGCGGTGACGACGAGGCGCTTGCCCGAGCACATCAGATCGTCGATCGTGTGAAGCAATTCTTCCTGTGTCGAATTCTTGCCGATCACGAATTGCAGATCGTCGAGCAGCAACAGGTCGGCGGCGCGCAGCCGCGCCTTGAATGCCATCATGTCGCCGCCGCGCATCGCGCCGACGAATTCGAGCATGAATTTTTCCGCCGACATCAGGATGATCGTCGCAGCCGGATGCTCGGCCTCATAAGCCTGCGCGATCGCGTGGAGCAGGTGCGTCTTGCCCTGCCCGGTGCCCGAGCAGAGGTAGAGCGGGTTGAACTGCGGCGCCTCGACCATCGCCATGCGGCGCGCGGCGTTGGCGGCGAGGATATTGCTGCGCGCGACGACGAAGCGTTCGAAGCTGAGCTTCGCATCGAAGGCCGATGGCGCGGCAGGCGCAGCGATGGCAGCGGGCGCGAGCGGCGGCAGCGGCGCCGCGGTCATCGCCGCCTGGCGCTCGGCGGCGCCGGGTCCCGCGCGCACGAGCACCGAGCGCACCGCGGGCAGATGGTGCCGCCAAGCCAGTTCGAGCCGGTCGCCGAAGCGTTCGTTGATCCAGTTCGCCGAAAAGCGGCTCGCCGTTTCGAGCGTCACGACGCCCGACAATGTGCAATAATCGGCGAAGCGCACCGGCTTCAGCCAGTGGTCGAAGGTGCGTGCGCCGAGATCGCGGCGCAGCCCCTCGGCAACGCGCGGCCAGAGCGCCGCGGCGTCGCCGCTCATCGGCCCATGTCCCGCGCTGCAATCATGGCTGTCCCCTTCATCGTCACCTGATCCATCCCTCGCTGGCCCCCGTGTCGCCGCCGCTCGAGCCGGGAGCCGCCGCCACGCTGCTTCTTCCGCCTGACCGCAGGGCGCAGACGTCCCGTCCCGGGCACGTGGCCCGAAAGCGAACGAATCATGTCGATGTGGCGGCCGCCGGCGATGGCTGGCGACGTCCCTTGTTAGGCAGGAGAAAGAGCAACGATCAAGGCCGCGACGCGTAAAAATTCTGAAATAAAATTCTTGACTCGCCGGACCCCCCGGAAAAGCAAGAAATGGGCAATTTATTGCCTGATTTCAGATAGATATAGCTGACAATTTTCCCGGTCACCAACGAATCGCCACGAATCCGTCACTTACCGCATTGCAACAGCAATGACTTTTAGCGGTCACAAAAAAAGACCCGCCGGAGGGCCGGCGGGTCCTTGTCTTTCGCATCGGTGCGAAGGGCGAATCAGCCGATCGCGTTGACGCTCTTCGTCAGGCGCGAATATTTGCGCGCGACGGTATTCTTGTGCAGCACGCCCTTCGCGACGCCGCGCGCCATCTCGGGCTGCGCCGCGGCGAGCGCCGCGGTCGCGGCGTTCTTGTCGCCGGCAGCGACGGCGGCTTCGACCTTCTTGACCAGCGTGCGGATGCGCGACACGCGGTTCTTGTTGACGATCGTGCGCGCCGTGTTGCGGCGGATGCGCTTCTTTGCCTGCGGCGTATTGGCCATAAGTTCCTCAAAAATCCAATCGGTTCAACGGTCGGAGCACAGCCGGAAGCGGAGCAGCCGAATCGCGCGCGGGCGGCGAATCAATGTCCGGATACGGCCGGTTCCGGATGACCGGACCCTGCTCGAAGGGTGCGCCCATAGCCATGCGGGCCGCGAAGGTCAATGGTTTTCGGGCGGTTTGCCCGCATGTAATACCATATCCCGGCGATGCGCTGGCGCGATTTTGGTTTCACGCGAAGACGTGAAGAAGAAAGCGGAGACCGACAGGCCTCTTTCCTGTCTCCACGGCGCCTCACGATCCAACGGGGTGATTGAGGAGACCGCTTCGCGGCAATCGCCATATCTTCGCGCCTTCGCGTCTTCGCGTGAAATTTTCGTCAAAACCGGGGCCGAACCTCAGCGCTGACATTTGGGGCAGTAAAAGGTCGACCGTCCGCTCTGCACGATCCGCGCGATGGTGCCGCCGCATTCGCACCGCTCGCCCTCGCGGCCATAGACGCGCCAGTCCTTCGCGAAATAGCCGAGGTCGCCTTCGGGGCTGAGGAAATCGCGCAGGGTCGATCCGCCCGCGGCGATCGCGGCGGTGAGCACCGCCTTGATCGCCGGGACGAGCGCCGCGAGCTTCGCGCGCGCGACGTCGGCCGCGGCGCGCGCCGGCGCGATCCGCGCCATGTTGAGCGCCTCGCAGACATAGATGTTGCCGAGCCCCGCGACGATCGTCTGGTCGAGCAGCATCGCCTTGACCGGCGCGCGGCGCCCCGCGAACGCTTTGGCCAGATGCGCGGCGTCGAACGCATCCGAAAGCGGTTCCGGCCCGAGCGTCACGAAGGCGGGGAAGATCGTCAGCGGATCGCCGCTTACCAGATCGACCGATCCGAAGCGCCGCGGGTCGTGGAGGAAGAGGCGGTGCCCGGCGCCGGTTTCGAGCAGCAGATGGTCGTGCTTTCCCGCCTCGCCGCCCTCGGTGCGCCAGCGCCCCGACATGCCGAGGTGAAAGATCATGTGATCGTCGCGATCGGTCGATACGATGCCATATTTGGCGCGCCGCGACAGGCGCGTGACCGTCGCCCCGGTCAGCCGCTGCGCCAGGTCGACCGGAAAGGGACGGCGCAGGTCGGGGCGGAAGGTGCTGACGGTGACGAGCCGCTGCCCTTCGAGGAAGGGCGCGAGGCCGCGCACGGTGGTTTCGACTTCGGGCAGCTCGGGCATGATGTCCTCGCGGCTACGCGCCATTTGCGCGCGCGGCAAGGCCCGGCTAAAGGCGCAGCTTCACTTCTCCACTCCCCGCAAAGGCGCGACTCCATGGCCACCCCCGATACCGTCAGCTTCGGCTATGAACAGGTTCCCGCGGGCCAGAAGACCGCGAAGGTCGGCGAAGTGTTCAGCCGCGTCGCGCGCAAATATGACATCATGAACGACGCGATGTCGGGCGGGATGCACCGGTTGTGGAAGGACCGTTTCGTGCGCCGCGTCAAGCCGCGCGCCGGCGAGGCAATCCTCGACATGGCGGGCGGCACCGGCGACATCGCCTTTCGCATGGAGCGCTCGGGCGCGAGCATCACGGTCGCCGACATCAATCCCGACATGCTGGGCGTCGGCATGGAGCGCGCGGCGGAGCGCGGCATCGACAGCCTCGTCTGGTCCGAACAGAATGCCGAGGCGCTGAGCTTTCCGGACCGGTTTTTCGACGCCTATACGATCGCCTTCGGCATCCGCAACGTCACCGACATTCCGGCGGCGCTCAAGGAAGCGCACCGCGTGCTGCGCTATGGCGGGCGCTTCTTCTGCCTCGAATTTTCGACCAACGAATGGCCGGGTTTCGCGCAGCTGTACGATGCCTATTCGCACCATCTGGTGCCGAAGCTCGGCAAGCTGATCGCGAACGATGAAGACAGCTATCGCTATCTGATCGAATCGATCCGCCGCTTCCCGCCGATGCCCGAATTTGCGCAGATGATCCGCGACGCGGGCTTTTCGCAGGTCAAGGTCGAACCGATCATGGGCGGGCTGGTCGCGATCCACAGCGGGTGGAAGGCGTGAGGGGGCGAACCCGTCTCTCCCCTCCCGCTTGCGGGAGGGGTCGGGGGAGCGCCTGTTTGTCCCGCGCCCGCCTCGACATGCCCTCCCCTAGCCCCTCCCGCAAGCGGGAGGGGGATTTCGCATGACCCGTCCCGTCACCCATATTTTCCGGCTGCTGAAATGGGGCCGCATCCTCGCGCGCCACGGGGCGCTGCGCGGGATCGAGAGCGCGCCGGCGACGCCGAGCGGGGTCAAAAGGCTGTGCCGCATCGCGCGGCTCGGCACGATCCAGCCGCGCGTGCCCGACTATGCCGCCGCGTTTCAGGCGATCGGCCCCGCCGCGGTCAAGCTCGGCCAGACGCTCGCGACGCGCCCCGACCTCGTCGGCGAGGAGGCCGCGCGCAACCTCCTCTCGCTTCAGGATGCCCTGCCCCCCGTCGCCTTCGACCGGATCAGGGCCGAGATCGAGGCGACGTTCGAGGCGCCGCTCGAAAGCCTCTACGCCGAATTCGACCCCGAACCGGTCGGGTCGGCGTCGATCGCACAGGTTCACCGCGCGGTGACCGCCGACGGGCGGCAGGTCGCGGTCAAGGTCCGCCGCCCCGGCATCGACAAGCAGTTCGCGCGCGACATCGAAACCTATGAATGGGCCGCCGCGCATCTCGAAGCGTTCGGCGGCGAGGCGGCGCGGTTGCGGCCGCGGCAGGTGATCGCCAATTTCCGCCGCTGGACCTTGCGCGAGCTGGATTTGCGGCGCGAAGCGGCGTCGGCGTCGGAGCTCGCCGACGCGATGGCGGCCGACCCGACCTATGAAGTGCCGCCGATCGACTGGGACCGCACCGCCAATCGGGTGATGACGCTCGGGTGGATCGACGGGATCAAGATTTCGCACCGCGACCAGCTGATCGCCGCGGGGCACGACATGGAGGCGCTCGCGGCGAACCTCGTCCACGCCTTTCTGCGCCAGGCGATCGCCGAGGGCTTTTTCCACGCCGACATGCACCAGGGCAATTTGTTCGTGAAGGCCGACGGGACGATCGCCGCGGTCGATTTCGGCATCATGGGGCGGATCGACCGGCGCGCGCGCTATTGGCTCGCCGAAATCCTCTATGGGCTGACCACGGGCAATTACCGCCGCGTCGCCGAGATTCATTTCGAGGCGCAATATGTGCCCGACTATCACAATGTCGAGGAGTTCGCGACGGCGCTGCGCGCGGTCGGCGAGCCGATGCGCGGCAAGCCGGTGAGCGAGCTCAGCGTCGGGCAGATGCTCGACGGGCTGTTCGCGATCACCCGCGATTTCGACATGCAGACGCAGCCGCACCTGCTGCTCCTGCAAAAGACGATGGTGATGGTCGAAGGCGTCGCGACGATGCTGAACCCCGCGATCAACATGTGGGACGTATCGGGGCCGTTCGTGCGCGAATGGATTCGCGACGAACTCGGCCCCGAGGCCGCGCTCGCCGACGGGCTGCGCAAGCAGGCGGGGACGCTCGCGCTGATCCCCGACATCATCCGGCGGCTCGACGAGCAATTGCCGAGGAAAGGCGCCGCGCCGCCCGCACCGCCGCTGCCCGACATTCCGCTGATGTGGGAACCGGGCGAGCGGCGCGTCTGGTGGCGCTATGCGCTGACCGCGCTCGCCGGTGCGGCAATAGGCGTCGCCGCCATGATGTGGCTTCCCCTCACTCCGCCCTAAAGCGTCATCCGATAGACGAGAAAGCCCGAACGCTCGGCGAGCGCGTCATAGAGACGGCGCGCATTATGGTTGGTTTCGTGCGTCTGCCAATAGACGCGCGCCGCCCCCGCGAGGCGCGCCTCTTCCGCCACGCGAGCGATCAGCGTCGAGGCGATGCCGCGGCCGCGCGCGCTTTCGGCGGTGAACAGATCCTGCAGATAGCAGACGTCGGCGATCGACGTCGTGCTGCGGTGATAGAGATAGTGGACGAGGCCGACGAGCTCGCCATCCGCTTCGGCGACGAGCGCGTGCATCGGCTGGTCGGGGTCGAAGAAGCGCACCCAGGTCGCCGAGGTGACATCGGCGGGGAGCGCGGCGCGCCCGCTGCGGCCATAGAATTCATTATAACCGTGCCACAGCGGCAGCCAGCGGTCGAAGTCGCCCTGCACCGGGGGACGAATGTGAAGCGCGTCGGACATGCGCCAGCGCTACGCGCTCGCGGGGCGCCTGTCGACGGACGATCGGGCCGCGAGCCCGCGCTGGAGGTCGAGCCCGCTCGGCTGCTGAAAAACGCGCAGGCCGAATTCGGGCAGGATCGCGAGCAGATGGTCGAAGATGTCCGACTGAATGCCTTCATAATCGCCCCATGCGGTCGTGTTGGTGAAGCAATAGATTTCGAGCGGCAACCCCTGCGGGGTCGGGTCGAGCTGGCGCACCATCAAGGTCATGCCCTGCGCGATATGGGCGTTGGCGCGCAGATATTCGACCACATAGGCGCGGAAGGTGCCGATATTGGTGACGTTGCGCTCGTTCACCGGATCGCGCCCCGCCTTTTCGAGCGCGGCGTTCCATTCGCCGAGTTCCTTCTGCTTGCGGCCGAGATAGGCGTCGAGCAACTGGAAGCGGTGCAGCTTCTGTTTCTCGTCGGACGAAAGGAAGCGGATGCCGTTCTGGTCGATGAACAGCGATCGCTTGATCCGCCGCCCGCCGGCTTCGGACATGCCGCGCCAGTTCCTGAAGCTTTCGGAGATCAGCCGGTGCGTCGGAATCGTGCTGATCGTCTTGTCCCAATTCTGCACCTTGACCGTGTGGAGCGCGATGTCGATCACGTCGCCGTCGGCGCCGAGCGCTGGCATTTCGATCCAGTCGCCGACGCGGATCATGTCGTTCGAGGTGAGCTGGACCGACGCGACGAGCGAGAGGATCGTGTCCTTGAACACCAGCAGCAGCACCGCCGCCATCGCACCGAGCCCCGACAGGAGGAGGAACGGTGACTGGTCCATCAGCGCCGCGACGATCAGGATCGCGGCACCGGCATAGAGCGCGATTTTCAAGAGCTGAATATAACCCTTGATCGGCCGGCTCGCGGCGTCGGGGCGGTGATTGTAGATGTCGTTGCCGAGGCTGAGCGCCTTGCTGAGCGCCATCGCGACGAACAGGATGATCGACGCCGCGACGACATTGCTGACCAGCGTTACGATGGCGCCCGGCAGATTCGGGACGAGGACGATCCCCGACGAGATAATCAGCGCCGGAACGATATTGGCGAGCCGCGCCGCAACAGGCAGCGGCGTCAGGTCGTCGTGCGGCAGCCAGCGCGTGACGATACGCAGCACGATATGCTTGACGATGAAGTTGGCGAGCCACGCGACGGCGGCGAGCAACAGGAGGCCAAGCAGGGTTTCGGCCCAGGGCGGCAGATGGCCGAGGAAGGGCAGGGCGTCGGCGAGGTCGAGGCTGAGGCTTTCGGTCGTAAACTGGCGCATGGCGTCGTGCCCGCCGGCGGCGGGGCGTGGCTCCTCTGGCTATCGGTAACGCGCGCTAGGTGGCAATTGCCGCCGCGCATGTCAAATCGAGCGCCTATGCTTCGGAGCGCCCCACTCCTTCGCGGTCGCGTGGATAATGGCGCGCGAGCGGGAAGGGCGGCAGCCACGCTTCGCGGCGGATGATCCAGCTTTCATACGTCGGAACGAAGCGATCGGGCCCATCGAACGCGCCGAGATTCACTTCGATCTCGTCGCCGCTGCGCCCAAACGGCGACGAGCCGCAGCGCGGGCAGAAATGCCGTCCTTCATAGGCGCGCGTTTCTCCCGCGACCGTCACCGCATCGGCGGGAAAGATCGCCGAGGCGTGGAAGAGCGCGCCATGATGCTTGCGGCAATCGAGGCAATGGCAAAGCCCGACGCGATAGGGCTCGCCGCGCGTCTCGAAACGCACATCGCCGCACTGGCAACCACCGCTCTGCGCATCCATGTCTGCGTCCTTTCCGTTTCGAGGAGCCCCTCTAGCGCGCGCTCGACATCGAATAGGGCCGCGCCGACGCCGCACTGCCCCACGCCTTGTCGGGCTCTGCCTGCATCGTGAAGCGCAGCGTGCCGCCGGCGCGGATTTCGGCGTCGGAGATCCAGCTTCGCGCGAGCGGCTTGCCGTTGAGTTCGACCTTGCCGACATAGCGGTTCGCGTCGGACAGCCCGGCCGTCTCGACCGTGAAGCGCTTGCCGTTCGGCAGGGTCAGCACCGCATGATCGACGAAGGGGCGGCCGATCACATATTGGTTCGACCCCGGCGCGACCGGATAGAAGCCCAGCCCCGTGAACAGCAGCCACGACGACATCTGGCCGAGGTCGTCGTTGCCAGAGAGGCCGTCGGGGGTCGGCTTATACTGGCTGTCGACGATCTGCTTGAGCCGCTCCTGCGTGCGCCACGGCGCGCCGGCATAGGCGTAGAGATAGGCGACATGGTGGCTCGGTTCGTTGCCGTGGATATATTGGCCGATCAGCCCGGCGATGTCCTCGGCATGGCTGTAGTCGAGCTTCGACACGTCATAATCGAACATCGCGTCGAGCTTGGCGATCGTCTTCGCATCGCCCCCGAGCAGGTCGAACAGCGCCTTCTGATCCTGCGGCACGAACCAGCTATATTGCCACGCATTGCCCTCGGTATAGTCCGAGCCATAGTTGATCGCGGTCGGATCGAAGGGGGTGCGGAAGCTGCCGTCGCTCAGCCTTGCGCGCAGCCAGCCCGACTTTGCATCGAAGCTGTTCCGCCAATAGCCCGCGCGCTTGTAGAAGCGGTCGGCGACATCCTTGCGCCCCATCTTCTCGGCCATGCGCGCGATCGTCCAGTCGTCATAGGCATATTCGACCGTCTTCGACGCCGCCTCGGGCTCGCGGTCGATCGGGACATAGCCCAGCTTCATATAGTCGCCGAGCCCGCCATAGGGCGCATAGTCGGCGCTCGCGACCATCGCGGCGAGCGCCGCGTCGGCATCGAAATCGCCGACGCCCTTCAGATAGGCATCGGCGATCACCGGGACCGCGTGATAGCCGATCATCGTCCATGTCTCGCGCCCCGCGAACTGCCAGACCGGCAATATGCCGTGCGGGCTGTGCTCCCGGCTCGCGACGAGCGATTTGACGATGTCGGTCGTCACCTGCTCGGGCTGGACGAGGGTGAGCAAAGGATGCTCGGCGCGGAACGTATCCCACAGCGAGAAGGTCGAGCGGACGGTAAAATCCCTGGCGACATGCACCTGGTCGTCGGGCCCGCGGTAGCGGCCGTCGACGTCGCTCCACACGCTCGGTGCGAGCAAAGCGTGATAGAGGGCGGTGTAGAGATTGGTGCGCATCGGCGCCGGCGCGTCGATCCGAAGCCGGCCGAGCGCCTCGCGCCACGCGGCTTCGGTGCGCGCGCGCACCGCGTCGAAGCTCGCGCCCCCGGCTTCTTTTTCGGCCGCATCGAGATTGGCGATCGCGCCCGCCTCGTCGACCCCCGACAGCGCGACGCGCACCTCGAGCGGCGCCGTCAGCGTGCCGAAGTCGATCCGCGCCTCGAGCGCCTTGCCGAGCTTTTCGGCGAGCGCGTCGCTGCCGCGCCCCGGCGCCTGAAAGCCCTTGTAGGGGATATTTTCGTCGCGATCGAGGAAGGCATGGTTCGCGACCGGCGCCGAGAAACGCATCGCGAAGAAGAGCTTGCGCCCCGGCGCCCAGCCGCGCGTTTCGCGAAAACCGGTGAGCGTGCCGTCGGGGCGCAGGTGCAGCCCCGACCAGAGGATCTTGCCCGGATAATCATAGAGCGACGCGCGGAGATCGAGGAGCAGATGCGCCTCCTTCCCCGCCGGAAAGCTGTAGCGATGGATACCGATGCGTGTTCCGGCGGTCAGTTCGGCGCGGATGCCGCTGTCGGCCAGCGTCACCGCATAATAGCCGGGACTTGCCTTCTCGGTCGCATGGTCGAAGCGCTGGCGATAGCCCGAGCCGGGCTTGGCGGGATCGCCGGGGTCGAGCCGGACCTCTCCCGCCTGCGGCATGACGAGGATGTCGCCGAGGTCCGAATGGCCGGCGCCCGAGAAATGCGTGTGGCTGAACCCCTGAATCGTCGGGTCGGGATAGCTGTAGCCCGCGGCATGGTCATAGCAGTCGCGCACCCGGCACGTCGCATCGGTGTCGGGCGACAATTGAACCATGCCGAAGGGCGCCGTCGCGCCGGGGAAGGTGTGGCCTTCGGGGCCGGTGCCGATCATCGGGTCGACAAAAGCCAGCGGATCGGGTGCCGCGGGTTCGGCGGCGGACTGGAAGGGAAGGGCGGAAACGAGCAGCGCGGCGGCGAGGGGGATATGCTTCATGCGCCCCTTTGTGCCGCGAAGCGGCGGGCGTGCCAATGATGGAATAGGAATGCGGTGCCGAGGCGTTATTGATATTCGACGGTCACCGGAATCCGGCCGCGATAGTCGCCGTCGTCGCGCGCGTCGAGCTGGAGCCGTCCGCCGAAGCGGAAGCGCAGCCGGCCGTCGGGGCCGAGCCGCGGGACGCCCGCAAGGTCGGTGACGAGCCCCGTTACCCGCGCGCGGCCGCCGCTGCTGCTTTCGAGATCGACCGTCGGCGGCAGGATCACGCGCAGCTCGGCGCCGGGTGCGCCGCGCACCGAAACGACGCCGCTCACCGCATAGCCGCCGAGATCGACGATCTGCCCGCTCAGCCGCCGCGCGCCGGTGGCGGGGTCGAGCGCGACTTCGCCCCCCATCGCGCCGACCGCGACGCGGCTGAAATCGAGCTGGGTTTCGATTTCGACGTGCAGCGGCGTGTCGCGCCCGGCCGCGCGGCCGCTGCCGAATGCGCTGCTATCGTCCTTTGCGCAGAGCAGGCATTGCGCGCCGGCACCGGACGGCGCGGCGAGGAGCAGACCCAGAACGAGGAAAGAGCGCAAATTCACGCCTCCATCCTAGGGTCAGGACCCAAGAATTGCACGATCGAGGCGTCGAAATGGCGAAGATATCGGGTTCGGGCGGGTGCAGCGGGTAGCATCGCTACCCGCAAGGCCGCGCGGGCCCGAGATCGAAGCCATTTCGGCGTCCCCTCGGGATTTGACCGATTTTGCCCATGGCTTCGTCGAAAAGTCTGGAAATATCGGCATATTCCTGCGCCTTTTCTCCTCGCCCTGAGCAAAATCGCTTCAAACCTCGAGCGCGCAATTCTTGGGTCCTGACCCTAGATCATTCGTGGTTAATCCCGCGTAAAGCGGCGATCGGCCACTTGGGGCGCCCCTTGCGATGCGCCGGCGCGGTGCCGATATTGCGGGACGAACGGCCGCGCACTCGCGGCCCGGCAAGGAGATCATCGCCATGACCGATCCCAGGAGCGACGCGGCCCTCGACCCGATGGCCTTTCATGTGCTGCGCGAAGGCGGCACCGAGCGCGCCTTCACCGGCAAATATACCGACCACAAGGGCGACGGCATGTACCGCTGCGCCGGCTGCGGCGCGCCGCTGTTCGACAGCCGGACCAAATATGACAGCGGGTCGGGCTGGCCGAGCTATACCGCGCCCGCGAGCGACGGGGCGGTGAGCGAGCATCGCGACGCGAGCCACGGCATGATCCGCACCGAGGTGCGCTGCGCCAAATGCCAAGGCCACCTCGGCCACGTCTTCCCCGACGGCCCCGGTCCCGAAGGCCTGCGCTATTGCATCAACAGCGCGGCGCTTGACTTCGCCGAGCGCGGACGGGATGAGGCGGACACGAACGAAGGCTGATCGTCGGCCCTTCGGGGACCAGCGCCGGGGCAGAGCGAGAGAAGGAATTTGGGCTTTGCCCCGCAAGCAAGCATCTTCGGGTAAATCGTCATCGGGCAAGAAAAGCGGCAGCGCGCCGTCGGGCGTGCGGCTGTGGCTGCGCCGGATCGTCCGCTGGGGCCTCGGCCTCGCGCTGGCGGGGGCGGTCGCGCTCGCGGTCGCGGTCGGCATCGCGGTGCAGCGCATTCCGAGCTTCGAGGCGCTCAAGAAATCGCCCGCCGGCCAGACGATCCGCATCCACGCCGCCGATGGCACCATCTTTCTGTCGCTCGGCCCCAATTACGGACGCTGGCTGACGCTGAGCGAGACGCCGGAGGTAATGCAGGACGCGATGGTCGCGGTCGAGGACCGGCGCTTTCGCTATCACCCCGGGGTCGACCCGGTCGGCATGGCGCGCGCCGCTATCTTCGCGGTCGAACATTATGGCACCGGGCGGCGGATGCAGGGCGCCTCGACGATCACCCAGCAGCTCGCGCGCAACGTCTTTCTGTCGAACAGCTATACCTGGTCGCGCAAGCTGCGCGAGGCGGTGCTGGCGCTCGCGCTCGAATGGAAATTCTCGAAGGACGAGATTCTCGAGCTTTATCTGAACAAGGTCTATTTCGGCGGCGGCAGCTATGGCATCGACGCCGCCTCGCGCCGCTTCTTCGGGCATAGCGCGACCGACATGTCGCTCTCCGAGGCGGCAGTGGTCGCGGGTCTGGTCAAGGCGCCGTCGCGCTATTCGCCGACCGCCGACGCGCAGGCGGCGCTGGGCCGCGCCGGCGTGGTGCTGAACACGATGGTCGATGCGGGCTTCATCACCCGGTCGCAGGCCGACAGCGCGAAACCCGCCGACGTCGAACTCGCGTCCGAAACCGGACAGAACAGCGCGCGCTATTTCACCGACTGGGCGCTGCCGCAGCTCGACATGCTGATCGACGAGGGCAATGAGCCGCTCGACGTCTATACGACGATCGACCTCGGCATGCAGCGCGCGGCGACCTCGGCGATCCAGGCCGATGTGCCGAACGGGGCGCAGGGCGCGCTCGTCGCGCTCGACCGCGACGGCGCGGTGCGCGCGATGGTCGGCGGCACCGACTATGTGGCCTCCAACTACAACCGCGCGACGCAGGCGGTGCGCCAGCCCGGATCGGCGTGGAAGCTGTTCGTCTATATGGCGGCGCTCGAGGCGGGGTATAAGGTCGACGATCAGCTGGTCGACGAGCCGGTGACGATCCAGGGCTGGAGCCCGCGCAACTCGTCGGGGCGCTTCGCCGGGCCGATGAGCGTCCGCACCGCCTTTGCCTATTCGGTGAACACGATCGCGGCCAAGCTGGGCAGCGACATCGGCTTTTCCTCGGTCGCCAACATGGCGCGGCGCTTCGGCATCACGACGCCGATCAACACCCACCCCTCGATGGTGCTCGGCAGCGCCGAGGTCCGCGTGATCGACATGACCGCCGCCTTCGCCGCGGTCGCACGGGGGGGCGTGTCGGTGCATCCCTATGGCATCACCAAGGTGACGACCGCCGACGGGCGCCTCCTCTATCAGCGCGAGGCCGACCGCGGGCAGGTGCTCGTCGATCATTGGGTCGCGGCGGGGATCACCGACCTGTTGCAGACCGCGGTCAACACCGGCACCGGCCGCGCGGCGCAGATCGGCCGCCCGGTCGCGGGCAAGACCGGCACGACGTCGAGCAACAAGGACGGCTGGTTCCTCGGCTTTTCGAGCGGCATCACCACCGGCGTCTGGATGGGCCGCGACGATGCGAAGCCCGTCGGCGGGTTGCAGGGCGGCCGGTCGCCGGCGCGCGCCTTTGCCGATTTCATGCGTGTTGCCGTCGCGAAGCGCCCGGTCGAGCCGTTCGACACCGAGGTCGTGCTGCCCGAATGGCAGCTCGAAGAGGATGACGACGCCTGGTTCGGCGCGCCCGAGGACGGCAGCGGGCTGGTCGACGAAAATGGCATGCCGATCGAGCTTCCCGGCGCAGCGCCGCTGCCCGGCACCGAAGGCGAGGCGCAGCCCGCGCCGCCGGGCGAGGACGGACCGGTGCTCAACCAGCAGTGGATCGAGGAGCAGACCGGCCGCCGACCGCCGCAGCCCGAAGCGGGGGCGCCCAAGGCGGCACCGCCGATCCGCGTCCCGCTCCCTGCCGCGCCGAAGAATGGGACGCCGACCGCGCCAAAGGCCGTACCGCCGCGCGAGCCATCGCCCAACGCGGGCGGGTAGAGGCTCCTGTTCCGGCGGAATCGTTTTTCAGGGCTACGGTTAATTCAGCAAGACAGGCGCTAACCCGCGCCGAAGCGATAGCGGTGAAGTCCGCGTCCTTCGCGGCGCAGCCACTCGCGCGCCGCGGCGACGTCGCCATCGTGCAATTCGTCGACGAGCGCGTGAAAGGCACGGCCATGGTCCATGTGCCGCAAATGCGCGACCTCGTGCGCGACGGTCGCGCGGCGGACATGGTCGGGCGCCATGATCAGCCGCCAGCTGTAGCGCAGGTCGCCGGTCGCGGTGCAGCTGCCCCAGCGGCTGCGCGGATCGCCGACGCCGACGCGGCCGACGGCCAGCCCGGCGCGCGCGGCGAGCGCGCGGCTTTCGGCTTCCATCACCGCGAGCGCCTCGGCCCGCAGCCAGCGCTCGATCCGGCGCCCGACGGTTTCGGCCGGGCCGCCCAGAAGCAGCGCGCCGCCCTCGGCGCGCACCGCGCGCGGGCGCGCCGGATTCCAGTCGATAGGGTGCGCAATGCCGCGCAGCGGCACCTCGCTCCCCGCGCCGACGGTGACCGGCAGCACCGCCTTGTCCAGCTGCGCCGCGAGCCAATCCTGTTGCTCTGCGGCCCATGCGAGCGCCTTCGCGCTGTTGCCGCGCCGCGGCAAGGTCAAGCGGAGTTCCGAGCGCGCCGCGTCGAAGACGAGGCGATAGCGGCGCGCGCGCGCATGGTGGACGAGCCGCACCGGCCACGCCTCCTCGCCGATCAATATTTCGGGCGCCGCCGCGCGGTCAGACGATGCGCCGAACAAGATGATTCTCCAGCGGGCCGGCGATGTCCTCGCTGACCGTCCAGCCGACGATCGATTCGCCCGCGCGATGCACCGCGTCGCGGTCGCCGCAGACGAGATAATGCCAGTCGGGCAGCGGCCGCCCCTCCGCGCGCAGGCGGTAGGCGCAGCTTTGCGGCAGCCATTCGATATCGGCGACCTTGCCCTTGGTCAGCGTCAGACAGTCGGGGACGTGGCGGCGGCGGTGCTTGTAATCGCCGCAGCGCGCGGTCGAAAGGTCGAGCAGCCGGCACGCGACATTGGTGGGATAGATGCGCCCGGTATCCTCATCCTCCAGCTTGTGCAGGCAGCATTTGCCGCAGCCGTCGCACAGCGCCTCCCACTGCCCCGCGTCGAGGCTGGCGAGCGGGGCCTCCCAAAAGGGCCGCGTGCCTATTTCACCCATTTCGCAAGCTCGGCGGCGACCTTGTCCGGCGCGCCTTCGTCGATGTCGGTCGAGGGATCGTCGAGCGGCAGCATCGCCATCGGCTTGCCATCGGGGTCCATCAGAAAGGCGATCTGCGTGTGCGCCATCAGATAGCGGTCGGGCGCCGATCCTTCGACCTTGTTGTAAACGACCGCATAGCCCTTGGCGACCTTGGCGATCTGTTCGGGCGTTCCGGTGAGGCCGAGCAGCCGCGGATGGTAGCGGCTGACAAAGGGTTTCAGCGCCTCGGGCGTGTCGCGCGCGGGGTCCACCGTGATGAACAGCGGCTGCACCTTCGCGCCGAGCTTTGGCGAGGCCTTTTCGAACGCGGCGAGCCCGCGCATCAGCTTTTGCAGATCGACCGGGCAGATGTCGGGGCAGAAGCTGTAGCCGAAATAGACGATGCGATACTGGCCGGCGAAGTCGGTATCGCTGACGGTGCGGCCGTTCTGGTCGGTGAGGGTGAACGGCCCGCCGATGCGCGCGCCGGCAAGCGGCGGCTGGGCATCGCCAGCGGGCGCCGCGCCATTGCACGCGGCGAGCGCAGCGGCCAGCATCAGGACAAGGCTTGAACGGACGAACTTTCGGCCCATAATTACGCTATTCATCATCGGTCCAGCCTTGATCGGCCAGGCTCCGAAAATCAACCTTTGTCGTCGCATCGACGACGCTTCTGCCCCGGGGGTTTCATCCATGTTTCGTCGCGCGGACTTTCGCCTCGCCGCCCTGACCGCCGCCTTTGCGGCCTCCGCCCTGCTCGCCGCGCCCGCGGCGGCGCAGTTCAGCGACAGCTACAGCTTCCTGCAGGCGGTCGAAAAGCGCGACGGCGACGAAGCGACGAAGCTGCTCAACGACAATGACGCGGGCATCGTCAACACGCGCCACCCCGACACCGGCGAAACCGCGCTGATGATCGTCGTCAAGCGCCGCGATTCGACCTGGCTGCGCTTCCTGCTCGCCAAGGATGCCGATCCGTCGATCGCCGACCGCCAGGGGATGACGCCGCTGATGCACGCGGCGATGCTCGACTTCACCGACGGTGCGACGCTGCTCCTCGACGACGGCGCCCCGATCGATCAGACCAACCGGCGCGGCGAGACGGCGCTGATCCTAGCGGTGCAGGCGAACAACCCCGCGATGGTGCGGCTGCTCGTGCGGCGCGGCGCCAATCCCGACAAGGCCGATCATATCGCCGGCATGTCGGCGCGCGATTACGCCCGGCGCAACGACCGTTCGGGCCGGATGGCGGCGCTGCTCGACGAAAAGGCCGACGCCGCGGCGCGCGATACGGGAGCCGTTTTCGGACCAAAATGATCATGGTGATGTGATTGACGGATTGACAATCACATTATGATGTGAATATTGGCGGCATGTCTACGCAGCTCATTGATCGCATCCGCGCCATCGTCGACGATGGTGCGATGTCGCGCTCGGGCCTCGCCCGCGCCGCCGGCCTCCACGCCAACAGCCTGCGCGATCTCGATTCGCCCGGCTGGAACCCGACGGCGGAAACGCTGCGCAAGCTCGAAAACTGGCTCGCGCACGGCAGTGACCTGTCGCCGATGGCCAGCCCTGAGGAAATCATCGCCGAGGCGCGCAACGGCCGCATGTTCATCCTCGTCGACGACGAGGACCGCGAGAATGAGGGCGATCTGATCATCCCGGCGCAGATGGCGACCCCCGATGCGATCAACTTCATGGCGACCCACGGGCGCGGCCTGATCTGCCTTGCGATGACGCGCAGCCGCGTCGAGGCGCTCGGGCTCGAGCTGATGAGCCGCAACAATGGCACGCGCCACGAAACCGCCTTCACCGTGTCGATCGAGGCGCGCGAGGGCGTCACCACCGGCATTTCGGCGGGCGACCGCGCGCGCACCGTCTCGGTCGCGATCGACGCCTCGAAGGGCCGCGACGACATCGTGACGCCGGGGCATGTCTTTCCGCTGATCGCGCGCGACGGCGGCGTGCTCGTGCGCGCGGGGCATACCGAGGCATCGGTCGACATCGCGCGCCTCGCCGGGCTGACCCCCGCGGGCGTGATCTGCGAGATCATGAACGAGGACGGCACGATGGCGCGCCTCGACGACCTGATCCCCTTCGCGCGCCGCCACGGGCTGAAGATCGGGACGATCGCCGAGCTGATCGCCTATCGCAGCCGCAGCGACCGGCTGGTCGAATGCGTGTCCGACGAGCCGTTCGAATCGGACTATGGCGGCGACTGGCGGCTCAAATCCTATCGCAACAAGATCGACGGCAGCGTCAACATGGTGCTGCAGAAGGGCGCGGTCGATCCCGAGGGCGTGACCCTGGTGCGGATGCATCCGGTGTCGCTGTTCGACGATCTGATGGGCCGCCCGGGGCCGAAGAAGCGCCGCCTGCAACGCTCGATGGACGCGATCGGCGAGGCGGGTGCGGGCGTGATCGTGCTGCTGATGCGTCCGCTGCCCGGCTCGGCCGCCGCCGAAGCCGCGCCGCCGCCGTCGGGCGGCATGGACCTTCGCACCTATGGCATCGGCGCCCAGATCCTCGCCGACCTCGGCGTCCACGCGATGGAGCTGCTGACGCCGACGCACAGCAACCTCGTCGGGCTCGAAGGCTATGGCCTGTCGATCGTCGGCGAACGCGCGATTCCGGGAGAGGCATGATGGCGCACCTATTGATCGTCGAAGCCCGTTTCTATTCGCACCTCAACGACATGCTGCTGGGTGGCGTGAAGAGCGCGCTCGAGGCCGAGGGGCACAGCCACGAAACGGTGACCGTGCCCGGCGCGCTCGAAGTGCCCGCCGCGATCGCGCTCGGCCACGAGACCGGGCGCTTCGACGCCTATGTCGCACTCGGCGTCGTGATTCGCGGCGAAACCTATCATTTCGAGGTGGTGTCGAACGAAAGCGCGCGCGGCATCATGGCGCTGACGCTCGACGGGCTCGCGATCGGCAACGGCATATTGACCGTCGAAAACGAAGAACAGGCGCTTGCGCGCGCCGACAAGACGCGCAAGGATAAGGGCGGCGAGGCGGCGAAGGCCGCGCTCGCGATGCTGGCCCTGAAGGAACAGTTCGGCGTTGCTTGACCGACCACCGCCCAGCCGATTTTCCGTCGTCGAACGCGGCGGGCGGCTGGTGGTGATCGACCGGGAAAGCGGGCGCACGCCGCCGAGCGCGGCCGAGCGCATGGCGGACCATGACCGGCGCATGGGGCTGGAAGCGGCCCGTCCCGCCATGCCCGAACCCGTGTCCGAAACGCTGGTTGTTCCGGCGCCGCCGCCCCGAACGGTCGCCGCTCCCGCCGCCGGCTTGCAGCAGGCGAAGCACGAGGGCGATGCCGCGAATCGGGGCCGCGCCGCGCGCGGCGACCGGCCGTGGGGAAAGGAGACGACGCAGCCCGAATCGCGTCGGGCACAGCCCGCGCCGGCGCGTATCCCCGATCGCGCGCCGCCCTCTCCCGGTCGCAAGACGATCACCACCGCGAAATGGTGGGACGCGAAGGGGCCGCGCACCGTGCAGGTCGGCCCGAGGGGGCAGGCCGAACTCAACGCGGGCCTGATCGCTTTCCTGTTCATGGTGCTGGCGATTACCGTCGTCACCGCGCTGATCGCGCTGCCGCTGCTGTTCGTCGCCGGCTTCCTCGCGCTGCGCTTCGCCGACAAGATCGTCGCGCCGATCGGCGCCTCGCTGATCGACAAGGCGCTCGCGACGCGCGAATAGCCCGTGCGGCATATGGGGCTCGTCGCCCCAGCGACAGCTGGGGCCGCCGTCGGTTTACGCCATCGCATCTGCGGCAAGCCGATGACGGCCCCAGCTTTCGCTGGGGCGACGCATATAGATCAGTAGATCAGGCGGCTTCGAGCGCCGGATAGTCGATATAGCCCTCGGGGCCCGGCGTGTACCAGGTCTTCGGATTGTCGGCGGCCCATTCGGCGCCGGTCCTGATACGCTCGACAAGGTCGGGGTTGCCGATGAAGGGGCGTCCGAAGCTGATCGCATCGGCCCGCCCGCTCGCCAGATCGGCTTCGGCCTTTTGCGCGTCATAGTCGCTGTTGAGGATCAGCGGGCCCTTGAACGCGGCGCGGATCGACGGCGACTGCTTGGGCACGTCGGTGCGGCCGAAGGTGCCGTCGGGGCCGGGCTCGCGCAGTTCGAGGAAAGCGATGCCGAGCTTGTCGAGCGCCGCCGCCGCGGCCGGGAACAATTTCTCGGGCGCGCTGTCGTCGACCCCCTGCGTCTCGCCATTGGGCGACAGGCGCACGCCGACACGGTCGGCGCCCCAAATGCCGATCAGCGCCTCGGTCACTTCGCGCAGCAGGCGGATGCGGTTCTCGACCGGGCCGCCATAATCATCGTCGCGCAAATTGGTACGATCGCGCAGGAACTGGTCGATCAGATAGCCGTTCGCGGCGTGGAGCTGCACCCCGTCGAAGCCTGCGCGCTTCGCATTCTCGGCCGCCTTCGCATAATCGGCGATCACGCGCGGAATTTCGTCGAGGCGCAGCGGCCGCGCTTCCTCGAGGTCGAGGCGGCCGACCGGCGTGTGCGCCCGGCCCTCGCCCTTCGTCGCCGAGGCCGAAACCGGCGGCTTGCCGTCGTTGAACACCGAATGGACGAGGCGGCCCATGTGCCAGAGCTGGGCGACGATCCGCCCGCCGGCGGCGTGGACCGCATCGGTCACCGGCTGCCAGCCTTCGACCTGCGCATCGGTCCACAGCCCCGGCGCCGACGGCCAGCCGAGCCCTTCCTGCGAAATGCCGGTCGCTTCCGAAATGATCAGCCCGGCGGCGGCGCGCTGGCGATAATATTCGACGGCGAGCTCGTTCGGCACGAAGCCCGGCCCCGCGCGGCCGCGCGTCAGCGGCGCCATGACGATGCGGTTCGGCGCCTCGATGGCGCCCAGCGTGATCGGATCGAAAAGCGTTGCGGTCATAAATCCTCCGGCTTGTTTCAATTTTGCCGCGACGGTCCGGCGGGCCGCCGCTATGGGCCGACCGAGCTATGGACGCCCGCCATATGAAACAATAGCCGGTAGCAAAAGAAAATCTAAATGACCGCCAAGACCGACAGCCTGGACAAGAGCGCGGCGACGCTGCCGCAGGCTCTGGCCTTTGCGGGCCTGCTCGCGGGCAATATCTGCCTGTCGCTCGGCGCCATGCTCGTGCGGCTCGTCGATACCGGGCCGGTCGCCGCGGCTTTCTGGCGGCTGCTGCTCGCGCTGCCGGTCATCGCCCTGCTCGGCTGGCGCGAGGCGGGCGGGCGGCTGCCGTCGCGTCACGCCCTTCTGGTCGCCGCCGGCGCGGGCGCCCTTTTCGCGCTCGACCTCGCTGCCTGGCACCTCGGCATCATCCGCACCAAGGTCGCCAATGCGACGCTGTTCGGCAATTGCGCGAGCCTGCTGCTCGTGATCTGGGGCATCATGCTCGCACGCAAACTGCCGCGCGGGTGGCAGGCGCTGGCGATCCTGCTCGCCTTCGCGGGTGCGGCGCTGCTGATGGGGCAAAGCTACGAGCTTTCCCCCGCCTATCTGGCCGGCGACCTGCTCTGCCTGCTCGGGGGCGGCTTCTATACGGCCTATGTGCTGCTGATGCAGCGCGTCCGCGGCGAGCTCGGCGCATGGTCGGCGCTGGCGATTTCGGTTCCCGCCGGCGTCCCGATCCTGCTCGGAACCGCGATCCTGCTCGGCGAGCGCATCTGGCCGCAGAGCTGGACCGTCGTCGTCATCCTCGCGCTCACCAGCCAGATCATGGGGCAGGGGCTGCTCATCTGGGCGCTTCCGCGTTTCTCGTCGCTCGTCGTCGGGCTGACCTTGCTCGTCCAGCCGGCGTTCGCGGCGCTTGCGGGGTGGCTGATGTTCGGCGAACGGCTGGGTCCGGTCGATCTGCTCGGCGGGGCGATGGTCGGCGCGGCGCTCGTGCTGATACGGTTGCCGTCGCGCGCCGCGCGGCGTATCTGAAGGTCATGGCCTCGATCCTGCCCGCCGACCCGACGCTCGACGAGATTCGCGCCGCGCTCGCGCCGCTGATCGCCGACAACGCCGCCTTCGACGGTTTCGGCGAGGCCGCGCTGACGGCCGCAGCCGAGCGTATCGGGGTGGACCTCGACGTCGCGCGCCTCGCCTTCCCCGGCGGCGCGCGCGATCAGGTCGACGCCTGGTTCGCCGATATCGACGCCTCGATGGCGCGCCGCTGGCCCGCCGAAAAACTCGCGACGCTCAAGATTCGCGAGCGGATCACCACCCTCGTCGAAACGCGGCTCGACCTGCTCGCGCCGCGCCGCGAATCGCTGCGCCGCGCACTCGCCCTGCTCGCGCTGCCGACCAACCTGCCGTTCGCCGCAAAGCTGGGCTGGCGCAGCGCCGACGTCATGTGGCGTCTCGCCGGCGACACCGCGACCGACTATAATCACTACAGCAAGCGCGCGATCCTCGGCACCGTCTATGCTTCGACGCTCGCGGTCTTTCTGAACGACGAAAGCGAGAATTTCGCCGGCACGCGCGCCTTCCTCGCGCGGCGGATCGACGGCGTGATGCGTTTCGAAGGCTGGAAGCACCGCCGCGCCGCCCGCCGCGCCGAGCGCCCGAGCCTCGCGCGTTTCGCCGGGCGGCTGCGCTATCCGGGGCGGTAGGACGGTCCGGCCGGCGGCAAAACAAACGCTGGCATTGGCGCACCGTTATTGATAATCGCTCGCAAATGATCGCGAAACTTGATTCCGCGCCGCTCGGAACCCCCGTGCGCATCGCCCGCATCGACTGGCCGCTCCTCTCGCACGACGAGGGACGCCGCCTGCGCGAATTCGGGCTGATGGAGGGGGTCGAGATCACGCCGCTGCACCGCGGCAGCCTTTTCTCGCGCGAGCCGCTCGCGCTTCTCGTCGGACGGATGCAGGTGATCATCCGCGCCAGGCAGGCCGCCGCCATCGAGGTCGAGGCGATCGCGGCCGCAGCATGACCGGTGCCATTCCCACGATCGCGCTCGCCGGCAACCCCAACGCCGGCAAGTCGAGCCTGTTCAACGCGCTGACCGGCGCGCGGCAGAAGATCGCCAACTATCCCGGCGTCACCGTCGAGCGCAAGGCGGGGCACGCGAGCTTCGCCGACGGGCGCCCGCTGTCGCTGATCGACCTGCCGGGGAGCTACAGCCTCACCCCGTCGAGCCCCGACGAAGCGGTGACGCGCGACGTCGTGCTGGGGCAGCAGGCGGGACAGAAGCGCCCCGACGCGATCGTCATCGTCGTCGACGCCGCCAATCTCGACAATCATCTCTGCTTCGCGCTCGAACTGATCGCGCTCGGCCTGCCGACCGTCGTTGCGCTCAACATGCTCGATCTTGCGGAGCGCGACGGGCTGACGCTCGATGCCGAGCGGCTCGCCGGCGAACTCGGCGTTCCCGTGGTGCCGACCGTCGCGGTGCGCCGCCGCGGCCTGTCCGAGCTGCTCGCGGCGATCGACCATGAAATACTGGTCCACCAGCTCGAAACGCACACGCACGCCGCACCGCCGCCCGGCGACGTCGCGCTGCACCGGCGCGCCCGCGCGATCGCGCGCGCCGCCACCCTGTCGGAAACGCCGGTGCGCCGCTGGACGCAGCGCGTCGATGCGGTGTTGCTGCATCCGGTCGCGGGCTTCCTGATCCTGCTCGCGCTGATGTTCGTGATGTTTCAGGCGGTCTATGCCGCGGCGGAAGCGCCCGCCGACCTGCTCGAATCGGGGGTCGGCCTGCTCCAGCAATGGGTCGTCGGCGCGATGCCCGACACTATCCTGCGCGGGCTGATCGTCGAGGGGCTGCTCGCCGGGGTCGGCGCGGTCGTCGTCTTCCTGCCGCAGATCCTGATCCTCTTCCTCTTCATCCTGCTGCTCGAAGCCTCGGGCTATATGACGCGCGCCGCCTTTCTGATGGACGGGCTGATGGCGAAGGTCGGCCTGTCGGGGCGCGGGTTCATCCCGCTCCTCTCCAGCTTCGCCTGCGCCGTTCCGGGCATCATGGCGACGCGCGCGATTCCCGACGCCAAGGACCGGCTGACGACGATATTGATTGCGCCGCTGATGACCTGTTCGGCGCGGCTGCCGGTCTATGCGCTGATCATCGCCGCCTTCATCCCCGACCGCGCGGTCGGCGGATCGCCGGTCGGGCTGCAGGGGCTCGTGCTGTTCGGCCTCTATGTGTCGGGGATCGTCGGTGCGCTGGTCGTCGCCTTCGTCCTGCGCCGCACCGTCGCGCGCGGCAATTCGGCGAGCTTCATGATGGAAATGCCGCGCTATCAGATGCCGCGGCTGCGCGACATTGCGATCGGCCTGTGGCAGCGCGCGTGGATCTTCCTGCGCCGCGCGGGCACGATCATCGCGATGACCACGGTGATCCTGTGGCTGCTGCTCAGCTTTCCCAAGGCCCCGGCCGACAGCGACATGCGCCAGGTCGATTACAGCATCGCGGGCCGCATCGCGAGCGGGCTCGAGGTGGCGGTGAAGCCGATCGGCTTCAACCATGACATCGCGCTCGCGCTGATCCCCGCGATGGCGGCGCGCGAGGTCGCGGTCTCGGCGCTCGCGACCGCCAATGCGATCGACGCCGGCGACGACGAGGAAGCGATGTCGCAGTCGCTGGGCGAGCGGTTGCAGGGACGATGGAGCCTCGCGACCGCGCTCGCCTTTCTCGCCTGGTTCGTCTTTGCGCCGCAATGCATTTCGACGATCGCGATCACCCGGCGCGAGACCAACGGCTGGAAATGGCCAATGTTCATGGTTGGCTATTTGTTCCTGCTCGCCTATGCCGCTGCTGGTATCACCTATTGGACGGCGGTTGCCTTCGGGCTCGGCTGATCCTTTTCACATCTAGCGGAGCGGAGCGGCGATGGCTGGCAGCGTCAACAAGGTTATTCTCATCGGCAATCTGGGCGCCGACCCCGAAATCAAGTCGTTCCAGAACGGCGGCCGCATCGCCAATATCCGCATCGCGACGTCCGAGCAGTGGAAGGACCGGATGACCGGCGAGCGCAAGGAGCGCACCGAATGGCATAATGTCGTGATCAACGGCGACGGGCTGGTCGGCGTCGTCGAGCGCTATCTGAAGAAGGGCTCGAAGGTCTATATCGAAGGGAGTCTCCGCACCCGCAAATGGCAGGACCGCGACGGCAACGACCGCTATACGACCGAAGTGGTGATCGCGGGCATGGGCGGCAATCTGACCATGCTCGACGGCGCGCCGGGCGGCGGCGGATCGCGCGGCGGCAGCGACTGGAACCAGGGCGGCGGATCGTCGGGCGGCTGGGATCAGGGCGGCGCTTCGGGCGGAAGCTCGGGCGGCGGTGGCTGGAACCAGGGCGGCGGCGGAAGCGGCGGCGGTGGCGGCCGCCCCCCGTTCGACGACGATCTGGACGACGACGTCCCCTTCTGAGGATTTGAGGCATGGCGAGCGACCTGCTGACCGCCGCGGACGTCGCGCGCGGCGTGTGCCGGCTGTTCGTGCAGGCCGGGCTCGTCGCGATTCCCGAGGTCCCGCTGCCCAACGGGCGGCGCACCGACCTTACCGCGATCGACGCGAAAGGGCGGATCACGATCGTCGAGATCAAGGTCAGCCGCGCCGACCTGCACGGCGACGGCAAATGGCCCGACTATTGCGACTGGTGCGACCATTTCTATTGGGCGCTCGCGGCGGGGCTCGATCCCGCGATTCTCGAAACCCCCGATTACCGCCCCGAAACCTCGGGCCTGATCGTCGCCGACCGCTATGGCGCCGCAGTGGTGCGCGAGGCGGCACGCTGCGACCTAGCGCCCGCGCGCCGCAAGGCCGAGCTGCTGCGGATCGGACGGCTCGCGATGCGGCGGTCTATGGTCGCCGCCGACCCCGATTTGGCGGCCGGATGGGGCGAGGGCGTCTGAAATTTTTTCGCGCGAAGACGCGAAGAGACCATGTCTGCCGCGGAGTGGCCTTTGCCTATTCGTCGTTGCCTCTGGCTGTGCCGTCGATGGTGAAGAGGGCCTGACGGCCCCAGACCTTCTTCTTCGCGCCTTCGCGTCTTCGCGTGAAACCGGCTAACCCCGCACCTGCTGCATCCGCGCCAGATAGCGCGCGAGCACGTCGATCTCGAGGTTCACCGGCCGCCCCGCCGCGGCTTCGTCGAGCGTCGTCACCGCCTGCGTATGCGGGATGATGTTCAGCGTGAAATGCGCGGCTCCGCCCGGCTGATCGGTCACTTCGTTGACCGTCAGCGAGACGCCGTCGAGCGTGATCGAGCCCTTGGGCGCGATGTGCGGCGCGAGCGACGCCGGGGCTTCGACGGTGACCTTGACGCTGTCGCCGACGGGTTCGACCGCGACGATCCGGCCGACCGCATCGACATGGCCGGTGACGATATGCCCGCCAAGCTCGTCGCCGACCTTGAGCGCGCGTTCGAGATTCAGGCGGCGGCCGACGTCCCACATCCCGGGCGCGGTGCGCGCGATCGTTTCGGCGCTCGCGTCGATCGCGAACCAGCCCGCGGGGCCGTTGCTGCCCGCATCGACCCCCTTGTCGACCACGGTCAGGCACGCGCCCGAGCAGGCGATCGACGCGCCGAGGTCGATCGTGTCGACGTCATAGGCGGTGCCGATAATCAGGCGCGTATCGCCGCGATCCTCGCGCGCGCGGACGGTGCCGATGTCGGTGACGATTCCGGTGAACATGAAGCGGTCAATCCTTCCTGATGCGCTCGTAGACGTCGAGCCGGTCGCTGCCAAGCATCCGGCTGTCGGCGAGCCGCCAGCGGCCGTGCGCCGTCGCAAGGTCGGCGAGGCCGATGTCGCCGAGCGCAGGCCGGCCGCCGCCGATCAGGATCGGCGCGCGATAGAGGAGCAGGCGGTCGACCTTGTCGGCAGCGAGGAAGGCCGACGCCGCCCCCGCGCCGCCCTCGACGAGCAGCGAATCGACGCCGGGGTCTGCCTCGGGTCCGGCAAGCGCGGTCCAGCCGTCGGGGGCGTCCCCACGAGTGAGCAGGAAACGCCGCGGACTGCGCGCCTCGAGCCCGGCGAGCCGCACGTCGAGCCGCGGCCTGTCGGCAGCGAGCGTGCCGCGCCCGACCAATATGCCCTCGTGCAACGCGCGCTCGAGATGGCCGTGCGCGCGCGCGCGGTCGCCGGTGATCCAGCGGCTCGACCCGTCGGGCATGGCGATGCAACCGTCGAGCGAGGTCGCGAGCTTGAGCGTCACGAACGGCCGCCCGTGCGTCGCGCGCAACCACCAGGGCGCCATCGCCGCGCGGGCTTCCTGCGCGAGCACGCCCGTTTCCACCGCGATCCCCGCCGCGCGCAGCCGCGCGATACCCTGGCCATCGGTGCGCGGGTCGGGGTCCTGCACCGCAACCACCACCCGCGCGACGCCGGCGGCGATCAGGCTGTCGGTGCAGCACGGGCCGCGCGCGCTCGTATGCGCGCAAGGTTCGAGCGTGACGTAAACGGTGGCTCCGCGCGCCGCATCGCCCGCCGCGGCGAGCGCCATTGCTTCGGCGTGCGGACGGCCGCCGGGTTGGGTCCGGCCGCGCGCGACGATCCGCTCTTTCGCAACGATCACGCAGCCGACATTGGGATTGGGCGCCGTCAGGCCGCGCCCGCGCCATGCCAGCGCGACGGCGGCGGCCATCCAGTCGGCATCGGCGCGCGGTCGCTGCATCAGCGCCGCGGCGCCTCGTCGGCGGGGGGCGGCGGGGTCCGCGCGGCGCGCTCGGCGAGCGTCGAGCGTTTGGGCGGCGCGGGCTTTTCGTCGAGGGTGTCGGCTTCCTTGCCCAAGGTTTCGCGCGTCACCCTGTCGGCTTCGCGCGAATCATAATCGACCCCCATCATATCGGCGAGCTTCTGGAATTCGGCGCGGCGCCGTGCATTTTCGCGCGTCGTTTCCCTGGCACGCGCGATCCAGTCGGCGCGAATATCGGCCTCGCTGCGGTCGGCCTTCCAATTTTCGAAATAGATGATCTGCGGTTTCGGCTTTTCATAGGGGATCAGATATTTTCCAAATCCCCAGAACAGCAGGATCGCGATCGCGATCGCCACGCCCCAGCTCGTCCAGCGGTGCGGCCGCGGCTGGCGGACATAGTCCCAGAAGTCGGAGACGCCGCCGCCGATATCCCAATTGTTCAACATTCCCATCGCGCCAATTTAGGCGATCGTGGACAGGATGGCGAGCAAAAGCGAGGATTGCGCGCGACGAAGATTGCTAGCGCTACCAGTTGCAAAAAATGCAATCACGGATGCTGATTTCGCAGTTGCACAATTCATTGTGCAGTGCAATATCACACTTGCCTTTTAGGCATCCTCTCCCAAAACTTTCACGGGCCGCCTTCGGGCGGCCCTTTTTTTCGACTTTTTTGGTTGAGAGTCGCACCGCCCCTCGCGAATCGGGGTCTTTCCCGATCAGTCCTGAAGCGGCGTTCGCATCTCGAATCGCCGGACTTCCGCGATAAATGTGCCCGGAAGCGGCGTCGGCTGGCCGCTGTCGCTGTCGACATGCGCATAGCTGATTTCGATGTCGGTCAGCCGCTCCTCGTCGCGGAAAATGCCGCAGTGGAGTGTGAAGCTGGTTCGTCCGAACCGGCTGATCCGCGCTGCTATGGTGATCAATTCGTCGAGCCGCGCCGGCGCGTGATAGTCGATTTCGCAATGGGTTTCGCGAATATCTGTACCATATTGGTGAAAATAGGGTCCGGGCTGCCCTTCGCCGAGCGCGCGGAAATATTCGGTGACGCCGATGTCGGCGTAAACGAGATAATTGCCGTTGAAGACGATATTCTGCCCGTCGATCTCGTTGAAGCGCACGCGAATCACCTCGCGCACGCGAAAGTCGCCGAGCGGCACCGCGCTGCGATGACCGGTCATCCGCGGATCAGGCCGCGAGCGCTGCGGGAGCACGCGCGATCGGCGCGCAGGCGGCTTCGAGCCATGCCCGGTCGCCCTCGCTCATCCCCGGCGCCAGTTTCTCGAAAACCTGCGCGTGATAGGCGTCGAGCCAGTCGGCCTCGGCCGGCGAGAGCAGCGCCGGTTCGACCAGATCGCGCGCGATCGGCGCAAAGGTGATCGTCTCGAATCCCAGCATCTCCTCTTCGGCGCCGTCGATCCGGGCGGGCACGACGATCACCAGATTTTCGATCCGGATGCCGAAATGCCCAGCCTTGTAATAGCCGGGCTCGTTGGAGAGGATCATCCCCGCGTGCAGCGGCTCCTCGGTCCCCGCCTGCCCGCCGGCGGGCTTGGCGATGCGCTGCGGCCCCTCGTGAACCGCCAGATAGGCGCCGACGCCGTGGCCGGTGCCATGCGCATAATCGACCCCGTCGGCCCACAGATATTGCCGCGCCAGAATGTCGAGCTGGCTGCCGCGCGTGCCCTTTGGAAAGCGCGCGGTGGCGAGCGCGATATGGCCTTTGAGCACCTGCGTGAAGCGGCGGCGCATTTCGGCGGTCGGCGTGCCGATCGCGATCGTGCGCGTGATGTCGGTCGTGCCGTCGGCATATTGGCCGCCCGAATCGACGAGGTAGAGCGTGCCGGTCTCGATTTTGCGGTTGGTCGTTTCATCGACCTTGTAGTGCGGCAGCGCGCCGTTCGGCCCCGCCGCCGAAATGGTATCGAACGACAGGTCGACGAGCGCGCCGCTTTCGTCGCGAAAGGCCCGGAGCTTCGCCGCGGCGCCGAGCTCGTCGAGCCCGCCCTGCGGCGCCGTCTCCTCCATCCATTTCAAAAAGCGCGCGACCGCGACCCCGTCGCGGACATGCGCGGCGCGGGTGCCGCCGAGTTCGGTATCATTCTTGATCGCCTTGGGCAGCACCGCGGGGTCGCGGTGGCGCGCGATGTGTGCGCCCGCCGCCTCGAGCGCGGTGAAGATCGCCGCGACCGCGCGGTCGGGATCGACCGCGACCTTCTTGCCGGCGAGACCCGCGAGCGCGCCCTCGAACGCGTCGCGATCATGGATCCGCACGCTGTTGCCGAGGTGCGCGCGCACCGCGTCGGTGAGTTTTTCGGGGGCGATGAACAGGTCGGCGGTCGCGTCGGCGTGGAGCAGCGCGAAGGCGAGCCCGACTGGGGTATGGGCGACGTCCGATCCGCGAATGTTGAAGGTCCAGGCGATCGAATCGAGCGCGGTCATCACCGTCGTGTCGAGCCCCTGCGTCTTCAGCCAGTCGGCGATCACCGCGCGCTTGTCGGCGGCCGACTGGCCCGCCTGCCGTGTGTCATAGACCGTCACCGGCGCGTCGCTCGGCGCGGGCTGGTCGTCCCACACCGCGTCGACGGGATTGCTCTCGACCGCGACCAGCTCGGCGCCCTTCGCCTCGAGCGCCTTCGCCAGCCCGCGCGCCCAGTCGATGCCGTGGAGCCACGGATCATAGCCGATTTTCTGCCCCGCGCTGACATTGGCGCCAAGCCATTCGGCGACGCTCGACTGCGGCACCCCCACATAGTCGTAGAGCGACCCGTCGACTTGATCGCGCACCTGCACCGTATAGCGCCCGTCGACGAAGATCGCCGCCTTTGCGGGCAGCACCGCCGCGGTGCCCGCCGAACCGCCGAAGCCGGTGAGCCATGCGAGCCTTTGCGCATAGGCGCCGACATATTCGCTCATATGCTCGTCGCTGATCGGAATCACGAAACCGTCGAGGCCGCGGCGCGCGAGTTCGGCGCGGAGCTTCGCGAGACGGGCGCGATAGTCGGGGGTGGACATGCTTGCTTCCTTGTTCCTACATCGCTGCCGTTCCTGCCCAGAGGGGGCGGCGCAGCGGGGGTGTCGGTCTATGCGCGCTATTTGGATGTTTCTGGCCGCAATTGCCACCCCGCTTGTCGTATCCCAGCCGCTTTCGGCCCAAGAGAAAGACCGCGATTTGACCCAAATGCCTTCCGCGCCCCTCGCCGAACAGCGGCCGCACGAATTGACGCTCCACGGCGAAACGCTGTCCGACCCGTGGCACTGGCTGCGCGACGAAAGCTATCCGGTGGTCGATGACGCCGATATTCTGGCCTATGTGAAGGCCGAGAATGCGTATTTCGAGGCGGCGATGAAGCCGCACGCAGCGCTGGTCGAGACGCTGTTCCAGGAGATGAAGGGCCGTATCAAGGAAGCCGATGCGAGCGTGCCGCAAAAGGACGGCGACTGGCTCTACTGGATCGAGTTCGAACAGGGCGCCGAATATAAGAAATGGTATCGCAGGCCGGCCGCGGGCGGCGAGCCGCAGCTGATCCTCGATGAAGTCGCGCTCGCCGCGGGCAAGGAATATTTCCGCCTCGCCGACATGGCGGTAAGCCCGAACGGCAGGCTGATGGCCTATGCCTTCGACGACAATGGTTCCGAGCGGTTCGAGGTGCGTTTCCGCAACCTCGATACGGGAGAGCTGCTGCCCGACGTGATTCCGGGCACGCTGTCGGCGCTCGTCTGGACGGCAGGCAGCGACGCGCTGCTCTATGGCCTCGCGAACGAAAATTGGCGCACCGACAATGTCCGCCTCCACAAGCTCGGCACGCCGGTTTCCGGCGACAAGCTGCTCTACAAGGAGGCCGACATCGGCTTCGGGGTCGGCATCGGCAAGACCGCGGCGGACAATTATATCGTCATCGCGACGGGGGATAACGAGACGAGCGAGGTCTATCTGCTCCCCGCCGACGATCCCGAAGCCACGCCGCTGCTCGTCGCGCCGCGCCGGAAGGGGCGCGAATATAGCGTCGATGAGCGCGAAGGGACGCTCTACATCCACACCAACGACGAGCATCCCAATTTCCGCATCGCGACCGCCTCTCCCGAACGGCCGGGCGAATGGACGACGCTGGTTCCGGGGTCCGATTCGACCTACATCACCGGCCTCGCGGTCTTCCGCGACTATTTCGTGCTCGAAAGCCGCGAAGAGGGGCTCGATCAGGTCGACGTGCGCCGTTACGACGCGCCGCTGACCCCCGGGCGGATCAAATTCCCCGAGGCGACCTATGTGGCGGGGCTCGGCGACAATCCCGAATATCATCAGGACAAGCTCAGGCTCGACTATGAATCGATGGTCACCCCCGACACCGTCTATGATTATGACGTCGCGAGCGGGGCGCTCGAAACGCTAAAGGTGCAGGAAATCCCTTCTGGCTATGATTCTTCACAATATGTAACCGAATGGGTCAACCTGCCGAGCCGCGACGGCAAGACGATGATCCCCGCGTCGCTCGTTTACAAGAAGGGGACGAAGCTCGACGGCAGCGCGCCGCTGCATCTCTATGCCTATGGCAGCTACGGCTATCGCGTCGCGCCGGGCTTTTCGACGACGCGGCTCAGCCTCGTCGATCGCGGGATGATCTATGCCATCGCGCATGTGCGCGGCGGCGACGATCTGGGGCGCTCATGGTATCTCGCGGGCAAGACCGGCCGCCGCAAGAACACGTTCGACGATTTCATCGACGTCGCGAAAGGCCTGATCGCGAAAGGCTATACGAGCGCGGGCAAGATCTCGATCGAAGGCCGCTCGGCGGGCGGGCAGGTGATGGGCGTGGTTTACAACGAAGCGCCCGAGCTGTGGGGCGCGGTGCTCGCGGGGGTGCCCTTCGTCGACGTGATCAACACGATGATCGACGAGGATCTGCCGCTGACCCCCGGCGAATGGCCCGAATGGGGCAATCCGGTCACCGACAAGACGGCGTTCGACTATATGCTGAGCTACAGCCCCTACGACAATGTGAGCGCCAAGGCCTATCCGCCGATGCTCGTGTCGGCGGGGCTCAACGATCCGCGCGTCACCTATTGGGAGCCCGCCAAATGGGTCGCCAAGCTGCGCGCTACGCGCACCAATGATGCGACGCTGCTGCTGCGCACCAACATGGGCGCGGGCCACGCGGGCAAGTCGGGCCGCTGGGGCGCGCTGCGCGAGGATGCCGAGGAATATGCCTTCGTGCTGACCCAGCTGGGGGTGGAGGAGTAATTCACTATATTTGTCATTCCCGCGAAAGCGGGAATCCAGCGAGCGAACGGAGAAGCCGGATTCCCGCTTTCGCGGGAATGACGAGATTGGCTATCAGCCCAGATAGCCCCGTGTCACCAGTTCAGCCTCCAACCCCGCCGCATCCTCGAACCGGTGCGCCGCAATCCCCGCCGCTTCGGCCCCCGCGACATTTGCGGGGTTGTCGTCGATGAACAGCGCGCCCGCCGGGTCAATGCCGAAGCGTTCGATCGCGAGCGCGTAAATCGCGGGATCGGGCTTCATCAGCCTTTCGGTGCCCGAGACGATGATGTCCTGGAAACGGTCGAATATCGGCTGGGTCGGGCGGAAGCCGTGCCAGAAGTCATGGCCGAAATTGGTGATCGCGAACAGCGGCACACCCGCGGCGGCGAGCCGCTCGACAAGGTCGAGGCTGCCGGGCACCGGGCCAGGAATCGTCTCGTTGAAGCGCGCGGCATAGGCGTCGATCAGATGCGCATGGTCGGGAAATTCGGCCCGGCGCTCGGGCACCATGTCGGCGAGCGGGCGGCCGGCGTCGTGCTGGAAATGCCATTCGGGGGTGACGACATGGCCCAGAAACCATTCGAGCTCGCCCGCATTGTCGATCAGTTTCGCGAACAAATGGCGCAAATCCCATTCGAACAGCACCTTGCCGACGTCGAAGATCACGCTTTGCCGAATCATGCGTCCCCCACGCACGCGAAAGCGCCGCCGGAAGCATCCGACGGCGTTACGCTAACTCGCAAATCGCGCAGGGGCGGTAATCGCCCCGGCAGGGACATCAGCCCTGGCGCGCCTTGAAGCGGCGGTTGGTCTTGTTGATCACATAGGTCCGGCCCCGGCGGCGGATCACGCGGTTGTCCCGGTGGCGGTCCTTCAGCGACTTCAGGCTGTTGCGAATCTTCATGGCTCTTGTCCGTAAATCTCTAGCGTTGTCACGCGAAGCGGCGCAACTATGGGGATAAGGCCAAAAAGTCAACCGCCCCTCTCCCCTAATTTCGTCATGCCGGGCTCGGCCCGGTATCCATCGCCGCGCCGACGTCATGGACCCCGGATCGAGTCGGGGGGGGACGAAGAGGATTATCCCGCCAGCGCTTTCTGCCGCCGCCTTTGCACCGACGAGCCATAGCCCATCGCCTCGCGATATTTGACGACGGTGCGCCGCGCGATATCGTGGCCTTCGGCAGCGAGCTTCTGCGCGATCACCTCGTCCGACAGGATCGCCTTCGGGTCCTCGGCGTCGATCAGCGCCCTGATCCGGCTCTTCACCGCCTCGGCCGACACCGCGCCGTCGCCGGCGGTCGCCGAAATGCCGCTCGAAAAGAAATATTTGAGTTCGAACAGTCCGCGCGCGCACGACAGATATTTGTTGCTCGTCACGCGGCTGACGGTCGATTCGTGCATACCGATTTCCTCGGCGACCTGACGCAAGGTCAGCGGGCGCATATGCGCGACGCCGTGGAGGAAAAACCCCTCCTGCTGTTTGACGATCTCGCTCGCGACCCTGACGATCGTGCGCTGGCGCTGGTCGAGCGCGCGCACGAGCCAGTTGGCGCCCGCGAGCTGTTCGGACAACCACGCCTTGTTCTTCGCCGCCGCGCCCTGCGCCAGCTCGTCGTAATAGCGTCGGTTGACGAGCAGCCGCGGCAGGGTGCCGCTGTTGACCTCGACCGCCCAGCCCTCGGCGGTGCGGCGGACGTAGAGGTCGGGGACCACAGCTTGCGCCGCGCCGCCGCCGAAGCGCAGCCCGGGCTTGGGATCATAGCCGCGCAGCTCGCGGATCATGTCGGCGAGATCCTCGTCATCGACCCCGCAGATGCGCTTCAATTGCGGAAAGGCGCCCTTCGCGACGAGGTCGAGGTGCGCGACCATGCATTGCATCGCGGGGTCGTAGCGGTCGGCCTCGCGCGCCTGAATCGCGATGCATTCGGACAGGTCGCGCGCGCCGACGCCCGCGGGGTCAAACGTCTGAACCCCTGCGAGCACCGCCTCGACGAGCGCGAGCGGCACCCCCAGCCGCTGCGCGAGTTCGGGAAGGTCGGCGCGCAAATAGCCGGCTTCGTCGATCAGCGCGACGATCTGCTCGGCGACCATCGCCTCGAGCCCCGAAAAACGCTCGCCGACCTGCGCGAGCAGATGGTCGTAAAGCGTTTCGTCGGCGCCGGCGAAACTGTCGAAGTCGATTCCTTCGCTCGACCCCGACAGGCCGACCGAATCGCTGGCGCTGTCGTGATGGAAGCGCTCCTCGGCGAAATCGACGTCGAGATCGTCGGCGGTCCCGGCGTCGGACGACAGCGCCGCATCGGTCTCGGGCGCTTCGGCCGCGGCGGCGGGCGCTTCGTCGGCCGGCTCGTCGGCGCCGCCCTCGCCCTCTGCCGATGCCGTATCGAGCAGCGGATTGCCTTCGAGCGCTTCGGCCAGATAGGATTCGAGTTCGAGGTTCGACAGCGCGAGCAGCTTGATCGCCTGCTGAAGCTGCGGCGTCATCACCAGCGATTGCGACTGGCGTAAATCGAGGCGGGGACCCAGAGCCAAGAGCGGCTATCCCGTCAGCAAAAGCGTGTGTCCCCGCGAAGGCGGGGACCCATCTCCTGCCGGTTCGAAATGGCACCTGCCGGAGATGGGCTCCCGCCTTCGCGGGAGCACGCAAATTTGTCGAGCCGCAACGCAGCGGTCACAGCGAGAAACCCTCGCCGAGATAGAGGCGGCGCACCTCGGGGTCGGCGACGAGCTCGGCGGGCGACCCCGCGAGCAGCACCTTGCCGTCATAGATGATGCACGCGCGATCGACGAGGTCGAGCGTTTCGCGGACATTATGGTCGGTGATCAGCACACCGATGCCGCGCGTCTTAAGATCGGCGACGAGGTCGCGAATGTCGCTGATCGAAAGCGGGTCGATGCCCGCGAACGGCTCGTCGAGCAGGATGATCGACGGGTTCGCCGCAAGCGCGCGCGCGATTTCGGCGCGCCGCCGCTCGCCGCCCGACAGCGCCATCGCCGACGCGTCGCGCAGCCGGGTCAGGCCGAATTCCGCGAGCAGCTCGTCGAGCCTTTGCTCGCGCGCGATGCGGTCGGGCTCGGCGAGTTCGAGCACCGCGGCGATATTCTGCTCGACCGTCATCCCGCGAAAGATCGAGGTTTCCTGCGGCAGATAGCCGAGGCCCAGGATCGCGCGGCGATACATCGGCAGCGCGGTGATGTCCGATCCGTCGAGCATGATGCGTCCGGCGTCGGGCTTCACCAGCCCCATGATCGAATGGAAACAGGTCGTCTTGCCCGCGCCATTGGGGCCAAGCAGCCCGACCACCTCGCCCTTGCCGACCGACAACGACACGTCGGAGAGCACCACGCGCTTGTCGTAGCTCTTGGCGATCGAGACGACCGCCAGCCCGTGGCCCGCCGCCGCTTCTTCCTGAACATGCGCGACATTTTCGGCGACGCCATGGTCGGCCTCGGTCAGCGTCGCGAGCTTGGGATCGTCGGTCATAGGCGGTTCGTTACCCGAGGAGCGGCGCCAGCGTCAATCTGGCAGGATTATTGCATCTGATTGTTGCGCGGGACGATTGTTGCGTCTGTTGAGCCCCTCCCCTTCAGGGGAGGGCGTTTCCCTTCATTCAATGCCCCACCGGCTCGCCGCGCGTCACCCCCGACTGCGCGAGCTGGTCGTCGATCGCCGCGACCAGCCGCTCGAGCCCCGCGGCATCCTTCGCCTCGGCGCGCGCGACGAGGACGTCCTGCGTGTTCGACGCGCGAAGCAGCCACCAGCCGTCGTCCGTCAGCACGCGCGCGCCGTCGGTGCGATTCACCTCGGCGCCCGACGCGGCAAGCCGATCGAGAACCTCGTCCACAATGGCGAATTTGCGCGACTCGTCGACCTGGAAGCGCATTTCGGGGGTGTTGACCATCGCGGGCATGTCGCCGCGCAATTCGGTGACGCTCTTGCCGAGCTTCGCCGCCGCCTCGATCAACCGCACCGCGGCATAGGGCGCGTCGTCATAGCCGTAATAGCGGTCGGCGAAGAAGATGTGCCCGCTCATCTCGCCCGCCAGCGGGCTCGCGGTTTCCTTCATCTTCGCCTTGATAAGGCTGTGGCCGGTCTTCCACATCAAGGGCGTTCCGCCCAGCTCGGCGATGCGGTCGAAGAGCGCCTGGCTCGCCTTCACATCGGCGATGACCGTCGCGCCCGGATGCTCGCGGAGCACCGCGGCGGCATAGATCTGCAACAGCTGGTCGCCCCAGATCACGCGCCCTTCGCCGTCGATCGCGCCGATGCGGTCGCCATCTCCATCGAAAGCGACGCCGAAATCGAGGCTTCGCTCGGCGACGAGCTTCCTGAGGTCTGCCAGATTCCTCTCGTCGGTAGGATCGGGATGGTGGTTCGGAAAATGACCGTCGACGTCGGTGTAGAGAAGATGATGTTCGCCGGGCAGGCGCGCGGTGAGCTTTTCGACCACCGGACCCGCGGCGCCATTGCCCGCGTCCCAGCCGATGCGATAGGCGCCGCCCGCAAAACCCTCGACCAGCCGGTCGACATAGGCGTCGACGATGTCGATGCTGTCCGATCCGCCCTCGCCGCTTTCCCAGTCGCCCGCAGCCGCCATTGCGCCGATCCGCTGAATGTCGACGCCGAAGAAGGGGCGGCCCTGAAACACCATCTTGAAGCCGTTATAGTCGGGGGGATTATGGCTGCCGGTTATCTGTATGCCGCCATCGACGTCTTCCGTTGACGCCGCATAATAGAGCATCGGCGTCGGTCCCATGCCGATGCGCAGCGCATCGACGCCCGCGGCGTTGATCCCCTCGACCAGCGCCGCCTCGAGCATCGGCGACGAGAGGCGCCCGTCATAGCCGACCGCGACCCTTTTGCCCCCGGCGCGCGCGATCAGCGTCGCGAAGCTGCGGCCGATCGCGCGGGCATCGGCTTCGGTCAGCGTATCGCCGACGACGCCGCGGATGTCATATTCGCGCAGCATCGTGGAATGGAAAACATGGGTCATCGGATCGCTCGCTTGCTGGGGGAGGGGGATGGTCAGGCCATGGCGAAAAGATCGCCGTCGGGGTGGAAACGCTCGCGCGCGGGAAGATTGAGGCCCCCCATCGCTTCGCGAAGTTCCTGCCGCGCGACGACATGTCCCATCCCCATGCCGCCGAGATGCGCCTTGTCGAGCAGGGTGAGACCGGCCGGGAACAGCTCGCGATAGATGACGCGCTCGCCGAGCCCCGGGATCACGCGAAAGCCGACGCGGCGCGACAATTGGGTCAGCGCCTCGCCGACGCGGCGCATATTGTGCGCATCGACGTGCTGCAGGCGGTTGCGCAGGATGATCCAGTCGATCGTCCGCCCGTCATTCTTCGCGCGCGCCTTGCGCGCATCCCAGATCAGTTCGGAATAAAAGCTCGGGCGCGTGACCTGAAAGCTTTCGGGATCGACCTGGCCGATCAGGTCGAAGTCGATGAAGCTGTCGTTGATCGGCGTCACCAGCGTATCGGCGCTCGTCGCCAGATGGCGCGCGAACACATCGTCGCGGCCCGGCGTGTCGGCGATGAAATAGTCGGCGCCGTCCGACAGCCGCGCGACCTGATCGTCGAGTTCCTCGATCGTCGAACCGGCGAACACTTCGAACCGCGGCGTCGGCAGCGCGATGTCGCGCCGCTTTGCCGTATTCTCGCGATTTTCGAGATAGCGGTGAAAGGTGCGCTGGCGCGGATCGAGGTCGAGTCCCGCGACGCGCCAGCCCTGGCTCGCGAGCGCGACCGCGAAATGCACGGCGCAGGTCGATTTGCCCGTACCACCCTTTTCATTGGCGAATATGATGCGGTGCGGCGCGGGATTCGTCATGACCGTTGCGATTTTCCTGTCGGCGCGGCATGGCGGCCGCATGAGGTGGCGTTTGCGCCGCCAATATCGGAGGCTGAACGGCGGTGCAAATCATCCGTGATATCGCCACGCTTCGTCGCGCCGTTGCGGCGCTGAAGCAGGGCGGCAAGAGCGTCGCGCTGGTCCCGACGATGGGGGCGCTCCACGAAGGCCATCTCTCGCTCGTGCGCATGGGGCGGCGGGTCGCCGACCATGTCGTCGTGTCGATCTTCGTCAACCCGACGCAATTCGGCCCGAACGAGGATTATGCCGCCTATCCGCGCGACGAGGCGCGCGACGCCGCGCTGCTGGCGCAGGAGAAGGTGTCGCTGCTCTGGGCACCCGATGTGGACGTCATGTATCCGGGCGGCCACAGCACGCATATCGAGGTCGCCGAGCTCGGCGCCGACTATTGCGGCGCCGCGCGTCCCGGCCATTTCGACGGCGTCGCAACCGTCGTCGCCAAGCTGTTCAACCAGGTCCATCCCGACATGGCGATCTTTGGCGAAAAGGACTGGCAGCAACTCGCGATCATCCGCCGCATGGCGCGCGACCTCGACTTCGGGCTCGACATATTGGGGGCGCCGATCGCGCGCGATTCCGACGGGCTCGCGCTGTCGTCGCGCAACGCCTATCTGTCGAAGGACGAACGCGCGGCGGCGGTCGCCTTTCCGAACGCGCTCAAGGCCGCCGCGGCGGCGATCGCCGCCGGCGCCGACGTCGAGACGAGCCTGACCGAAGCCGCGACCGCGATCCATGCGGGCGGCTTCGAGCATGTCGATTATGTCGCGCTCGCCGATGCGGACAGCCTCGAACGGCTCACCGAATTTCGCGCTCCGGCCCGCCTGCTCGCCGCCGCGAGGATCGGCAACACGCGGCTGATCGACAATTGGCCGGTGGGATGAATCATCGCCCCCGCGGAGGCGGGGGCGACGCTAATTGCCGATTTCCGCGCCCTTCCCCGCTTATCCCCGAAAAATCGCCGCACGGTTAACGCTTTGTTGACCATAAGCCGCTTTGTTGAACCCCGAGGTCTCCTGTGGGGGGAGGCAAAGGGGGTTATCATGGCCAATAGTCTGAAGTCCGCCCGGTTTCTGATCGAGAGCCGCCTGCTCGACGCGGCGCGGGGCGACGCGGGTGCCTATTTCGATCTCGGCATAGCCTTTTCGACCGGCACCGGCGGGGTCGATGTCGACCTCATACAGGCCCATAAATGGTTCAATCTCGCCGCGCTCGGCGGCAGCCTCGAAGGCCAGCAATGCCGCGCCGACGTGTCGGGCGAAATGAGCCGCGACGAAATCGCCGAAGCGCAGCGCCAGGCGCGCGCTTGGCTCGACGAAACGGCCCGCCGCCCGGCCGCCCGGCGCTTCGCGGCCTGATTTTGGTTCACGCGAAGACGCGAAGACGCGAAGAAGACGGCTCGGGCCGACAGGCCCATTTCTTCACAAACGATGCAGCTGGCCGCAGCGGTTGAAAGAGAAAGCCGCTTCGCGGCAAACGCGACCTCTTCGCGTCTTCGCGTGAAATTTCATTCCTGATCCGCCCGCCGAAACGGCATCTGCCCTTCGAGCCAGTCCATTTCGGCCTCTTCGGCCATCCGCTCGCGTTCGAGGAATTCCGCGACCGCACGCCGGAAGCCCGGGTCGGCGATGAAATGCGCCGACCAGGTCGCGACCGGCCCATAGCCGCGCGCGAGCTTGTGCCCGCCCTGCGCCCCCGCCTCGACACGCGCCAGCCCGCGTTCGATCGCAATGTCGACCGCGCGGTAATAGCAAAGCTCGAAATGCAGATAGGGAATGTCGGCGAGGCACCCCCAATAGCGGCCGTAGAGCGTATCGGCACCCAGGAAGTGCATCGCCCCCGCCACCGGCCGCGCGCCGTCCCACGCGAGGACGAGGATGATGCGATCGGCCATGCGCGCGCCCATCAGGTCGAACGCCGCGCGCGTCAGGTACGGCTGCCCCCATTTGCGCGCGCCGGTGTCCTGGTAAAAGGCCCACATCGCGTCCCAATGCGCGGACGTAATCGCGCTGCCGGTCACCTCCTCGATCCGCAGTCCTTCGACCGCACGCGCACGTTCCTTGCGCAGCTGCTTGCGCTTCGCCGAGGTCAGCGTCGCGAGAAAATCGTCGAAGCTCGCATAGCCCCTGTTGGCGAAATGGAACTGGATATCGCGCCGCACCAGCCAGCCGGCGCCCTCGAACAGCGGCATCTGTTCGGGCGCGACGAAGGTCGCGTGCGCCGAGGAGAGATTGTTCTGCCGCACCACCGCTTCGGCGGCGCGGATCAGCAGCGCCGCATCTTCCGCGCCCTTCGCCAGCAGCCGCGGCCCCGGCACCGGGGTGAAGGGCGCCGCGATCTGCAGCTTCGGATAATAGCGGCCCCCCGCGCGCTCCCATGCATCGGCCCAGGCGTGGTCGAAGACATATTCGCCCTGGCTGTGCGCCTTCAGATAGGCGGGCGCCGCCGCGACGAGCGCGCCGGCTTCGTCCTCGACGAGCAGCGGCGCTGCCTGCCAGCCGGTGCCCGGCCCGACGCTGCCCGATTCTTCGAGCAGCGTCAGGAAATCATGGCTCACGAAGGGATTGGCGCCGCCCGCGAGCGCGTCCCACGCCGCGGCATCGACCGCGGCGACGCCGCTGCCGAGCGAGAGGGTGCGCGCGGGCGGGTCGGCCTCGGCCATGGGCTTCTTAGGCGGGTTTCACCGCAACGATGGCGTCGACCTCGACCGCGGCGCCGAGCGGCAGGACCGCGACGCCGACCGCGCTGCGCGCATGGCGTCCCGCCTCGCCGAACACTTGCTCCATCAGCTCGGACGCGCCGTTCGCGACCTTGGGCTGCGCGGTGAAGCCGGGATCGCTGTTCACGAATACGCCGAGCTTGACGATCTTTTCGACGCGCGACCAGTCACCGTCCACCGCCTTGCCGATCTGCGCGACGAGCATCAGCGCGCAGCGGCGCGCGGCGTCGTAACCCGACGCCTCGTCCATATCGAGCCCGAGGCGGCCGGTGACCACGTCGCCGCCGCGAAAGGGCAATTGGCCGCTGATGTGCAGGAGCCCGCCCTGTTCGACGACGGGTACATAGGCGGCGACCGGCGCGGCAGGCCTGGGAAGGTCGAGGCCGAGTTCGGCGAGCTTGGCGGGGATGTCCATGATGCGTCCTTATACCAGTTGGGGCCGGGGGGCCGGGATATTTTCGTCGAGCCGCGCGAGGATCCAGTCCGCCGCTTCGGCCCAGTCGTCGATCCGCGCGTGCGCATACGGCGCCGGGGCGATCTTGCCCGCGATCGCGGGTTCGCCGACCATGTGCAGGCGCCACACGTCGGGCGCTTCGAGCGCGACCGAATGATGATGGCCGGCAAGGTCGTCGATGAACACCGCGACGCTCGGCCGCCGCTCGTCGAGCAGCCGCCGCACCGGTTCGCCCTTGCCGCCGCGGCTGCCGATCACCGGCGCGGCGAGGCCGAGCGCGGCGAGCTGCGCCGCGCGCGCCGCCTGATGGTCGGGACCGACATTGGTGAGCACGACGATGTCGGCCGCGGCGCCGATCGCCGCCATCGCTGCCATCGCGCCCCTTATCGGATATTGCCGCTCCATCTCGGTGCGGAAAAAGCCGTCGAGCAAGGGCCAGACCTCGGCGGCTTCGAGCGGCGTCCCGCATTCCTTGCGCTTGAGCGCGCCTGCAAAGCTCGCATCCTCCATGCGGAACAGCACGCCATGCGCTTCGTCGACCCACCGGGCGAAGGGCACGACCATGTGCATCAGCACCTCGTCGCAATCGGTGATGACGAGCGGGCGGGTCATGGCGGTCCTTCCTGTCCTTCGAGCCGGCCGGCGGCGGCGGCGAGCGCTTCGGGCTTCATATCGAGCGCCCCGGCACAGGCGACAAGGTCGGGCTCGTGCGCGGCAAGAAAGCCGAGCACCGCGGCGAGCGTCGCGCGCTCGTCCAGCGCGGCGCGCAGCCCCTCGGGGGTCAGGCCGGTCATCCCGAGCAGCCGCTCGGCGCGCGGCTCGTCGGCCAGTATCCAGCCCAGCGCGTGGAGCGCCACCGCTTCATCGCCGTCATGCACGTCGAAAAACTCCTTCTGCGCGAGGCAATTGTGTCGCGGGACCGATTCGCCTAAACCGGTGTGGGACGCAAGCGGGGAAAGCGTGAAGCATGGGCAAGACCATTTTGGTCGTTGAGGACAATGAACTCAACCTCCGCCTCTTTTGCGACCTGCTGAACGCTCACGGTTACAGCGCGCATCCGGTGCGCGACGGCCGCGACGCCCTCGCCAGGGCGCGCGAGGTGTCGCCCGATCTGATCATCATGGACATTCAGCTGCCATATGTCAGCGGGCTAGAGCTGATCGGCCAGATGAAGGCCGACGCGGCATTACGCCCCGTCCCGATCATGGCGGTCACCGCCTATGCCGGCAAGGGCGACGAAGAACAGATCCGCGCCGCCGGCGCCGAAGCCTATGTGTCGAAGCCGATCTCGGTGATCAAATTCATTGAGAGCGTCGGCGCGTTTGCTTGAGGCGAGGGCGTTGCCCGCGTCACCACAGCGCCGGCTTGGCGACCATCAACCAAAAGACTCCGAGCAGCCCCAGAAAGGCCGGCCAGCCGAGCAGGAACCATAACCGCATCGTCCGGGCATAATCAGTGCCAAGCGGGGTTCCCATTTGCGCGGCGGCAGCGGCAAGACGTGTCGCGCGAATTTGAAGCCCCACGACCGGCACCCAGCAAGCGAACGCAAGCAGGTACAGGGCATAGGTCGCAGCAAGCCATGACTCGGTGGGCGAATAGCCGGCATGAAAGACGAGCCAGAGGCCGCTCGCCGGCTGGACGATCCCGCTCGTCCCGGTGAATATCCAGTCGGCACGCACCACCATGCGCCCGACGCTGGCGATCGTTGCGGCATCGCGCGTCAGATGCGCGGACCAGAAATACCATGCGGTCCCTGCGCCGAAGCCGAACAGCACGGTGCTGCCGACGATATGAAGCGTTTTCATCAACAGATAGGGGTCGATCATTTCTTCTCCCCGATCACGCCGTACACCGCAACGAGCAGCAAGATCGGCAAATTCTTGAGAAGCGGCCCCAGCGGGTCGAGCCAGAGGCGCGGGAGCGCCAGACCGATCACGATCGAATAGCCAAGAATGGCAGCGATCTGGATGATCGTAGCGAGCCGAATGCTGCGGCCGGACAACAGCAACGTCGCGATCCCTACGTCGGCCAGGCTGGCGCCGATTCGCAACGGGTCGTCTAGCGCCGGCGAAAGGCCAAGGCCCTTCACGACCTCGCGCGTCGCCGTCTCACCATAAACCAAACCGAGCCACGCCGAGGCAAGCCACAAGAATATCAGCGCGGCGCGGGTCGCCGGTGCGAGGAAGAAGAGCCGCGCATGCCAGCGATCCTGTACGTCGGCGGGATGTGCTCGCAAGGCGTCCTCCAGACGCCTCGGTTTCGTTCCGATGGCCTCGGCGTAGGCGGCGCTGTCGCCCGCATTGCCCGCGACGAGTTGCGAAAGACTGTTGCTCGATACCGGGCCATCCCCAGTGAAATCGCCGATCCGGCCGAGTGCGCGCATAATAGGCATCGGCACCGAAACGAAGCGCGCCTCCCCAAAGCCCAGCCATGCACGATAGCACTGCAACAGCCAGCGCAGGTCGATCGTCGCAGGACCGACGGGTTCGAGCGCGCGCCCAGCGAAAGCCGCGTCGCCGCAGAGGCGGACGACGTCGCGCGCGAGATCCTCGACGTGGATCGGCGTGAAGGCCTGATCGCCCGCGCCCGGAAGGGGGATGGCGAATGGGAACCCCGCCATGCCGCGAAGCAGCGACGTGCCGCCGTAGCTGCCGTCGCCATAGACAAGCGAAGGGCGCAGGATCGTCCAGTCGAGGCCCGATTCGCGCAACACCGCCTCACCCGCCAACTTCGTCCTTGCATAGTCGGTCGGCACGTCCGGGCGCGCGCTGATCGCCGACATCAATATGGCTTGCCGGACCCCGGCAGCGCGCGCCGCGGCATAGAGCGCGCGCGGCATCGCGATGTGGACCGCCTCCATGTACGGCCCACGCAAAAGCCCCGCTGCGTTCACGATGCACGCCACGCCGGCCAACCGATCGCGCCACGCAGCCTCGTCGGTCGCCTGCGCGAGATCGACGGTCACGAAACGCACATCGGGAAACAGCCGCTCGAGTCCGCTGGAAGACCGGACGACTGCCACGACCTCATGTCCCGCCGCCAAGGCCGACAGGATATGGCGCCCGATAAATCCTCCCGCGCCGAGCAGCATGACCCGCATATTCGTCCCCTTCGGACCCCGCGTTAGCGGGCAGAGGGTCACAGGTCAGCCCCCATTGTATCAACGCAAACGACCGCCCTTGTCTTGGGATTGCGCAGTCCTCGCTGTATAACGCCGTCCAAAGGAGAGCGGCATGGCGGGCGGTCTGGCAATCGTGCTGAGCGGCGGCGGCGCCAAGGGCGCGTTTCAGGTCGGCGTCGTCCACGAACTCGTCGTCAATCGCGGGGTCGCGATCGACATCGTCGCGGGGGTGTCGACCGGCGCGATCCAGGCGCTGGGGGTGGCGCAGGACGATGTGCCGGGGCTGCTCGACGCGTGGCTCGGGATCAGGGGCAATGCGTCGATCTACAAGGAACGGCCATTGGGCGTCGTCGGCGGCTTTCTGGGTGAGGATGCGATCTATGACGCCGCGCCCTTGCGGCGCTTGCTCAAGGGCTTTGCCGACGATGCGCGGCTGCGCGCCAGCGGACGCAAGCTGCTGCTCGGTGTCGTCAATCTGGGCACCGGCGTCTTTCGCACCATCGACGAAAGCGTCCCCGGCATCCACAATTGGGTCTATGCGAGCTGCGCGATGCCGCTGTTTTTCGACCCGCTCAAGACGCGCGCCGGCGACGGGACGGAGGAACAATGGGTCGACGGCGGGGTGCGCGACGTGACGCCGCTGAGCGCGGCGCTGCAGCTCAATCCGCGCGGCGTCATCGCGGTGCGCGCCTCACCCGCGCCGCAGCCCGGTCCGGTACGGACCTTCGGCAATCTGATCGACATCGGGCTGCGCGCGGTCGACATTCTCCAGTCGGAAGTGTCGGCGAACGACCTCGCCGGCGCGGCGCTCGTCAACGATCTGATCGCGGCGCGCGAGGCGCAGCTGCGCGCGCTGCAGGCCGAGGGCATCGGCGGCGCGCAGGCGGCGCGCATCCTCCGCCCGATCGACGTCCAGATCGCGCGCTACCGCTTCGCGCCGATCCGCATCATCGAGCCCGAGGCGGAATATTCGGACACGCTCGATTTCGATCCGGCCAAGATCCGCACCGCGATCGACGCCGGCCGCCGCGCGGTCGAGCGCGAATGGGACGCGCTCGAACCCTTGCTCAGCTGATCCTGCTCAGTCGGGAGCATCCACCTGCGCAACGTGCGACACGGGCACGTCGACGCGATCCTCGGTGATCCAGCGCCGGAAAATATCGCTCCAGCTGACGATCAGCGGCCCCGGAAACAATGCGTCGGGGTGCCAGCCGAGCAAATGGCGTCCATCGCGCCAATCCTCCGGTGCCTCTTCCGCCTTGATCCAAATCACTCGACCCGTATCCATCTCTTTGGGATGCTTTCCCCTGGCTGCCGCCAAAGCCGAAAACTGCCCAAAAAAGCCGCTTCAGTCTGTGCCGATTTGCGGCAATTTGCCGCAGCCTGTGCAGGATTGAAACAATCGTGCACGGACGCGTTCTTGCGCAACCTAGCTCGGGCAAGCTGAACCCCCGGCAACGCCGGCCGGGCGATCCGGTGCAGGAAAAAGGGCGGCGCGCGGCCGCCCTTGAAAATTGTCCGGAGGAATCGCGGGGAAAGCGGCGCCGGCTCGTCCCGAACGGCTCAATCCACCCTAGGACGTGAACCCATAAATTGGCCGTTCGAGGCGTCGAAATGGCGAAGATATCGCCTTCGGGCGGGCGCAGCGGGTAGTGGTTCTACCCGCAAGACCGCGCGGAGGCGAGATCGAAGCCATTTCGGCGTCCCTTCGGGATTTGACCGATTTTGTCCATTGCTTCGTCGGCAAGCCTTGAAATATCGACATATTCCGGCGCCTTGCCTCCTCGCACTGGACAAAATCGCTTCAAGCCTCGAACGGCCAATTTATGGGTTCACGTCCTAGCCCGCTTCGCGCGGCGGCGGAATGTCCGCGCGCCACGGGGCTCCGTAGTGGATGGCCACCGCCGCTTGCGAAGCGTCCATCAATATCATCCAGAGTCTGGCAAGCCAGCCGGCGCGGCGAGTATCGCGGGTCATGTCTGATCTCCTTGGGCCGTCGGTGCAGGGAGGGGGCCGGACGGCGCGGCTGGCACATCATTAGGGCGATACCCGCGGCCACTGGCGCGAAAATTGATAGTCACATCGACCAAATTCCGCGCTATGAGGAAAAATATGCGAAAAAACGTCACCCTCGATCGATTCGACCGCCGGCTGCTCGACCTGGTGCGGCAGGATAATCTGGCGCCCGCCCGGATATTGGCGGACAAGGTAGGCCTGTCGGTTTCGGCGGTGCTGCGCCGGCTGCGGCGGTTGCGCGAGGAAAAGGTGATCGTCGCCGATATTGCGGTGATCAATCCGGCGCTGACGGGCTCGGCGCTCACCATGCATGTGCTCGTGCGGATGCAGCAGGCGGGACCGCAGACGATGGACGGTTTTGCCAGGGAAATCGCGCGCCACCCGGAGGTCACCGGTGCATGGGACGTCACCGGCGACGACGATTTCCTCCTCAAGATTCAGGTCGGCAGCATGGAGGAATATGACGTCTTCACCCGGCGCGTGCTCGGCGAAGACAAGGGCGTGCATTCCTTCACGACATTGATCACCATCCGCACGATCGTCGAGGACGACACGACACGGCGGCCGCTGCGCGATCGCTAAGGCGCGGCGCGCACGAAAAAGGGCGGCGCAAACGGCCGCCCTCTGAACCCCGGCTTTCGCCGGGATGACGCATTTTCAAACCGCGCGCGCTCGGCGCGCGGGAAAATGCGTCACTTGATCTTGGCTTCCTTGAACTCGACGTGCTTGCGCGCGCGCGGGTCATATTTGCGCACCGACATCTTCTCGGTCATCGTGCGCGGATTCTTCTTGGTGACATAGAAAAAGCCCGTATCGGCGGTGCTCACCAGCTTGATCTTGACGGTCGTCGGCTTGGCCATGGCCCTATCCTTGGATTATCTGGCACATCCGCCGGGCGCCCGACCGATGCGGCGGGGCTTTGCGGCCCCGGCGGTTGGTGTGAAAAACGAAGAGGGCCGCGCGCCGGGCGCCGCCCCCATTTATCCGGGCGCCCTTGGCGGGATTCGCCGCTTCTGTCAAGCGAAAGCCGCGCGGCGGCGCGTCCGGGCGAGGCGGTGCGCACGCCCCGCCCGCCGCGGCGTCAGACGTCGCGGATCACGAAGCTCACCGTCATCTCGCGCCAGCTTTCGACGGCGACCCCGCCGCGCGTCGCGGGCTTGAAGCGCCATTTGGCAAGCGCGCGCTTCTTCGTCGCCTCGAAAAAGGCGGGGTCGTCGGCGCGGACCAGCTCGACCGCCTTCACCCGCCCGTCGGTGCCGATCAGCACGCGCACGACGACGCTGCCCTCGACCCCGGCGCGTTGCTGGCGCAGCGGATAGTCGGGCTGGAACTGCCCGGCGTAGCGCGGGTCGATCTGGGCGGTGACCAGCTTCGGCGGCGCCGGCGGATCGAGTTCGACAGCGGGGCCGGGTGGCAGCGGCGGCGGATCGAGGATGACCGGCCCGTCGGCGACGCTGTTGCTGTTGTCGGAAGGCAGCTTGAATACTGTGTCGGGAGTGTCGGCAGCCGTATCGGTCCTGGGCTGCGCTTTTACGTCGGGTTGAGGGTCCGGCTCGGGTGGCGGCGTTTTTGGCAACTCGATCAGCGTTCCGACGAGCGGTATCGTATGCGGTGCTTCTTCGACGACCATCGGCGACAGCGCGACCGCGACGACGAGCGCCGCGGGCAGTCCGATCGCAATCGCCGCCGCGACGGGCCGGTGCCGCACACCGGGATCATAGCCATAGCGGGTGCCCGCGGACGCCGGCGCGCGCTCGGGCGTGGCGGCAAGAGCGGAAATCAGGGGTTTCAGCGTCATGGCATCTCTCCTTGCCGGTGACGACCCGAACCCCGCCGCATCTTGACCGCGGCTATCGGCCAGGTCGGGTTATGAGATAATATAACGTGACGCCGATTGTCAATCGGAGAAGTCGGCAAAGTGCGGCGCGAGCGGAAGCGCTCTCAAGCCCGAGTGCTCCCGCGAAGGCGGGAGCCCATCTCCCGATCGCGCGATCCTGCACCGGTCGGCGATGGGTCCCCGCCTTCAGCCTTTGGCTGAAGTTTATCCTGAGCGCCTGCAAGGCAGTCGAAGGGCGGGAACACACGAGCCTGCGCAAGCGATTCATCCGGAATGGATCAGCGCGCCGAAAGCCGCGCCAGCGCCTCGTCCTTGGCGATCAGCGGCAGCAATTGGCGCATGTCGGGGCCATGGTCGCGCGCGGTGAGCGCGCGGCGCAGCGGCAGGAAGAGCGCGCGGCCCTTCGCCCCCGTCGCCGCCTTCACCGCGTCGGTGAGCGCGTGCCAGGGGTCGGCGTCCCAGTCGATCGCCGGCGCTACAGCGGCCGCCGCGTCGAGCACCGGCAGGTCGGCGGCCTCGGGCGGCGGCGGCGCGAACGGCCCGTCGAACACCGGGACCCACTCGGCCGCCTCGGCGACGGTCATCAGGTTCGGGCGAATCGCCAGCCAGCGCGCCTCGCCGATCGCCGCAGGCAGGCGCGGCGCGACCGCCGCATAGTCGGTGTGATGCAGTATCTTCTGGTTGAGCAGCGCGAGCTCGGCTTCGTCGAAGCGCGCGGGCGCGCGGCCGAAGCGCGCAAAGTCGATCCCCGCGATCAGCGGCGCGAGGCTCGTCACCGGCTCGACCGGATCGCTCGTCCCGAGCCGCGCGAGCAGCGCCGCGAGCGCGACCGGCTCGATGCCGGCCTCGCGCAGATCGGCCATGCCGAGCGAGCCCAGCCGCTTCGACAGCTTGCCTTCGGTTCCGACGAGCAGCGCCTCGTGCGCGAAGGCGGGCGGCGCCGCGCCGAGCGCCTCGAACATCTGGATCTGCGCCGCGGTGTTCGACACATGATCCTCGCCGCGCACGACATGCGAAATGCCCATCGCGATATCGTCGATCACGCTCGGCAGCAGATAGAGCCAGCTGCCATCGGCGCGCCGCACGACGGGGTCGGACAGCGTCTTCGGCTCGAAATGCTGGGCGCCGCGGATCAGGTCGGTCCACTCGATCGGCGCCTCATGGTCGAGCCGGAAGCGCCAGTGCGGCGCCACGCCATCGGGCACCGGCGCGCCCTCGGGCCTGCGCTCATAGACCGGCGGGAGGCCGCGCGAGAGCAGGATCTTGCGCCGGATCTCCAGCTCCTCGGGCGTTTCGTAACAGGCATAGACGCGCCCCGCCGCCTTCAATTTTTCGAACTCGGCCTCGTAAAGCGCAAAGCGCGCCGACTGCCGCTCCTCGCCGTCGATGTCGAACCCCAGCCACGCGAGGTCGGCACGGATCGCCGCGACATATTCCTCCTTCGATCGCTCGAGGTCGGTGTCGTCGATGCGCAGCAGAAAGCGCCCGCCATGTTTGCGTGCCCACAGCCAGTTGTGAAGCGCGGTGCGGACATTGCCGACGTGGAGATGGCCGGTCGGCGACGGGGCGAAGCGGGTGGTGACGGTCATGGCGCGCCTATAGCCCGATTCGCGCGCGATGCGAGCGTGGCGCGAACATAGGGCGGATCACCCCGTCCGGAACCCGTGCGTGATCGGATAGCGCCGGTCGCGGCCGAAGTTGCGCGTCGACAGCTTGACCCCCGGCGGCGCCTGGCGGCGCTTATATTCGGCGATCGCGAGCAGCCGCTCGATCCGCGCAACGGCGTCGCGGTCGAAGCCGTAGCGCTGGGCCACATCGTCGACGCTCGCTTCCTCCTCGACGAGCATATGGAGCATGCGGTCGAGGTCTTCGTAGGGCGGCAGGCTGTCTTCATCCTTCTGGTCGGGGCGCAGCTCGGCGCTCGGCGGCTTGGTGATGATTCGGCCGGGCATCACCGGGAACACCGGGTTGCGCGACAGGCGCGGCGCGTGCGCGTTGCGCCACTTGGCGATCGCGAACACCGTCGTCTTGTACGCGTCCTTCAGCGGATTATAGCCGCCCGCCATGTCGCCATAGATGGTGGCATAGCCGACGCTCATCTCGCTCTTGTTGCCCGTCGTCAGCAGCATCGGGCCGAATTTGTTGCTGAGCGCCATCAAGGTGACGCCGCGGATGCGCGACTGGATATTCTCCTCGGTGATGTCGACGTCCTTGTCGGCGAAACTGTCCGACAGCATCGTGTCGAACGCCTCGACCGCGGGGACGATCGGGATGGTGTCGAGCCGGCACCCGATCATCTCGGCGCAGCCCTTCGCATCGTCGAGGCTTTCGCGGCTCGTGAAGCGGCTGGGCAGCATCACGCACCAGACCTTGTCGGGTCCGAGCGCATCGGCGGCGATCGCGGCGCAGATCGCCGAATCGATCCCCCCCGACAGGCCGAGCACGACGCCGGGAAAGCCGTTACGCTCCACATAGTCGCGCAGCGCCACGACCATCGCATGATAGATGTCGGCGGGGTGCGCGTCCCATTCGGCGATCGCACCCGGCGCGCAGCTCCAGCGGCCGTCGGCGCCCCTGGTCCAGTGCGTGACGCGCTCTTCCTCCTCCCAATCGACCAGCCGGTGCATGGTCGCGCCATCGGCACCCAGCACAAAGGAGCAGCCGTCGAACACCAGTTCGTCCTGCCCGCCGACGCGGTTGAGGAAAGCAAGCGGCAGCCGGTTCTCGGCAACCCGCATCCCGAACACCTGCGAGAGCCGCCGGTCGTCCTTGTCGATCTCATAGGGGCTGCCGTTGACCGAGATCAGCAGCTCGGCGCCCTGCCCCGCGAGATGGCGGCACACCGCCGGCAGCCAGCCGTCCTCGCAGATCGGCAGGCCGAGCTTCACCCCGCGCCATTCGACGATGTCGGGCAAGGGGCCGGGTGCGAAGACGCGCTTCTCGTCGAAAGTTCCGTAATTGGGCAGCTCGTGCTTGCGCCGCACCGCGACGACCTGGCCGCGGTCGAGCAGCGCGACGATATTGTAGAGCTTCCCCTCGGGGTCGCGCTCGACCGAGCCGACGAGCATCGCCGGGCCGCCGTCGGCGGTATCGGCGGCGAGTTCGGCGAGCATCGCCGCGGCGCGCGTCGCGAGCGCGGGCTTGAGCACCAGATCCTCGGGCGGATAGCCGATCAGTTGCAGCTCGGGATAGAGGATCAGATCGGCCTGCCCGTGCCGCGCGCGCACCGCGCGCATCGCCGCGGCGTTGGCGGCAAGGTCGCCGACCGCCTGCGTCATCTGCGACAGGACGATGGTGAGCGTGGCGGGAGCGTTGGTCATGCCCCCGCCTTTATGCCGCGCCGCGCAGCGCGGCAATGGCGCGCGCGCCGTTCGGGGCAACTTCGCCCTTCCCCTATCCGCGCCCGCTGGCTAAGGGGCGCGCATCCATCCCCAACGGCGTCAAGGGGCAGCGCATGAAACTCATTTCCGGCAACAGCAATCTTCCGCTCGCCCGCGCGGTCGCGGACTATCTCGAGCTGCCGCTCGCCGATACCAGCGTGCGCCGCTTCGCCGACGAGGAAGTATTCGTCGAGATTCACGAGAATGTGCGCGGTCAGGACGTGTTCGTCGTCCAGCCGACCAACTTTCCCGCGAACGACAATCTGATGGAGCTGCTCATCATCGTCGACGCGCTGCGCCGCGCCTCGGCCAAGCGCATCACCGCGGTGATCCCCTATTTCGGCTATGCCCGGCAGGACCGCAAGCCCGGTCCGCGCACGCCGATCTCGGCCAAGCTCGTCGCCAATCTCGTCACCACCGCGGGCGCCGACCGCGTCCTCGCGATCGACCTGCACGCCGGGCAGATCCAGGGCTTTTTCGACATCCCGACCGACAATCTCTATGCCGCGCCGGTGATGAGCGCCGATATTCAGGCGCGCTTCGGCGGCAAGAATCTGATGGTCGTCTCGCCCGACGTCGGCGGCGTGGTGCGCGCGCGCGCGCTCGCCAAGCGGCTCGACAACGCCCCGCTCGCGATCGTCGACAAGCGCCGCGAGCGTGCCGGCGAATCGGAGGTGATGAACATCATCGGCGACGTCGCGGGCCGCTTCTGCATCCTGATCGACGATATCGTCGATTCGGCGGGCACGCTGTGCAACGCCGCCGCGGCGCTCAAGGCGGCGGGCGCCGAAGGCGTCGTCGCATACTGCACCCACGGCGTCCTGTCGGGCGGCGCGGTCGCACGCGTCGAGGCGAGCGAGCTCACCGAACTCGTCATCACCGATTCGATTCAGCCGACCGACGCGGTCAACGACAGCGCCAAGGTGCGCGCGCTCACCGTCGCGCCGCTGCTCGGCGAAGCGATCAAGCGCATCGCCGACGAAACGAGCGTCTCGTCGCTGTTCGACTGAGCACGGGCAGAGCTGATCCTGTTTGTGCGTCCCCGCGAAGGCGGGGACCCATCTCCGGCCGGTTCGCGATCGAGCCGTTTGAAGATCGGCTCCCGCCTTCGCGGGAGCACGCGGCTAGAGTGATTTCGAGTGAAATGGAACATTTCACGGCTCGGAAATCACGGTAAAACAAGAATCTAGAGTGCCGGTTTTGATTCTATCAAAATCGAACGCACTCTAGGTCATTCGAGGGTCTGGATTTCGGCGAGGACGCGACGCCTCTTGAAGCCATCACCGCGCCACCAGCGCGCCCGCGATATGATCCATCTGGCGGCGAAAGGCGTCGTGGTCGGGCACCGCATGGACGAGCCCGCGCGCCGTCCAGCATAGGGCCTGCGCGATGCTGCCCGCGCGCGGCACCGCCGATCCGGGGCCGCTGAGCCGGATCGCCTCGGCCATCGCCGCGACGAGCCGCCGTTCGGCGGCGCGCACCGCCTCGGACGGGTCGGGCTGCATTGCCGCAACGATCTCGGCGCCGTGCGGCGACGCATGCAGCGCCGCGCGATGCCGTCCGACCCACGCATCGAGCGCATCGACGATCCGTGCGGGCAGCGTCTTCGCCGGCTGCTCGATGTTGGCGAGGGCTTCGGCGAGCGAGCGGTCGATCAACGCCTGCACCGCCCAATCGGCGAGCGCGCCCTTCGATCCGAAGCGATTGTAGAGCGACTGCCGCGACACGCCGAGCGCCCGCGCAAGATCGTTCATCGACGTCCGCCGCACCCCATAGCGCGCAAAAGTCGCGACGATTGGATCGAGGGCAAAGGCGTCGGTCACGGACGAATTTTACAATCTATACTGAAATTGTAAAATTCATATATCTCGCCACTGCGCTTGCCCGGTCCGCCGACCCGCTCCTTGCGGCGGGCGCTTGGGAAAGATTTATCTCACGCAAAGGCGCAAAGGCGCGAAGAAGAAGGATACGGACCGCAAGGTCCGTTTTCATTTTTCAGGTCCACTTTTCGACGCGACGTTCCAATGAGAAAGCCGCTTCGCGGCTCGCGCAACTTCTTCGCGCCTTTGCGCCTTTGCGTGAGGCAAATATTCCACAACGTCCGCTCGCCGTTTTCTTTCCCCTGATTCCCCGCGCGCGCGCGCTCCATCCTCGCGCATTTTCCGCCAGCCTCTCCTGGACGCACTGGCGAGAGCGCGCGCCTTGCGCTAGCCCACACCCATGTCGCTCGAATCCGATCTCGCGCTCGCCAATCGCCTCGCCGATGCCGCGGGGGCTGCCATCCGCCCGCTGTTCCGCACCGCCTATGCGCACGAAGCCAAGGCCGACGCCTCGCCGGTGACCGAGGCCGACCGCGCCGCCGAAGCCGCGATGCGCCGGCTGCTCGATGCCGAGGCGCCGCGCGACGGCATCATCGGCGAGGAATATGGCGCCGAGCGCGCGGGCGCCGCGCGGCAATGGGTGCTCGATCCGATCGACGGCACTGTCAGCTTCATGGCCGGCCGCCCGATCTTCGGCACGCTGATCGCGCTGCTCCAGGACGGCTGGCCCGTGCTCGGCATCATCGACCAGCCGGTCAGCGGCGAGCGCTGGGTCGGCGCGACAGGCGAACCGACGCTCTTCAACGGCCGCCCCGCCGCGACGCGCAGCTGCCGCGACCTCGCCGACGCGACGCTCGCGACCACCGGCCCGCAATATTTCAGCGATCACGACGGCGAGCATTTCATGGCGCTCGCGGCAAAGACCTCGCACAAGCGCATGGTCTTTGGCGGCGATTGCTATAATTATGGCCTGCTCGCCAGCGGGCATGTCGACCTAGTGGTCGAGGCAGGGCTGAAGCTCCACGATTATGCCGCGCTGGTTCCCGTCGTCGACGGCGCGGGCGGGATGATGTGCGACTGGAACGGCGACCCGCTGAACGCCGACAGCAGCGGTCATGTCATCGCGCTCGGCGACCCCGCGCGGCTCGAGGACGTTATCGAAGGACTCGCTTGCCACCATTGAGATGGAGAGGAACGGACATGGCCTATGAAGGAAGCTGCCACTGCGGCGCGGTGACCTATGAAGTCGAGGGCGATATTCCGGGCGAGGCGATGAGCTGCAACTGCTCGCACTGCCGCCGCAAGGGCTTTCTGCTCAGCTTCGTGCCGATCGACCGGTTCCGCCTGAAAAGCGGCGCCGGCAAGCTCAAATCATACCAGTTCCACAAGCATAATATCGACCATCAATTCTGCACCGACTGCGGCTGTCAGGGCTTTGCCGTCGGCACCGGCCCCGATGGATCGAAGATGGCGGCGGTCAACCTGCGCTGCGTGCCCGAGGCCGATCTCGACGCGCTGAATATCCAGAAGGTCGACGGCGCGAGTTTTTAAGAGGGGACTCCGCGCAGCCGGAGTCGGGCGAAAATGGGTTTCGCGCAAAGACGCAAAGACACGAAGAGGTCGGCGGACAACGGCCTCGTTGCCTGCCAAACTGCGCGAAGCGCCCATTTTTTGATCGCCTGCGGCGACAAACGCCCGCAAAGGCTGACGCGACCTTCTTCGTGCCTTTGCGTCTTTGCGCGAAACAAATATCGCCGCTGCCCGCGCTCAAAGCCGAACGGAGGGACGAAGCACCCCATATGCGGCAATGCTTGCATTTCCGGGCGAATCCCCCTAAGCGCGCGCCTTCCGATTGTGTCGGCTGGCTGAAAGGGCTGCCATGCCGATACCAAAGCGGACTTCAAAGGAGACCGAAATGCCCAAGCTCAAGACCAAGAGCGGTGTAAAGAAGCGCTTCAAATTCACCGCCTCGGGCAAGGTGAAGCACGGCGTCGCCGGCAAGCGCCACCGCCTGATTTCGCACAACGCCAAATATATCCGTACCAATCGCGGCACCAGCGTGCTCAGCGATTCGGACGCAGCCCATGTGCGCCTCTGGGCGCCCTATGGCCTGAAGTAAGGAGCGCCAAGCATGTCCCGTATCAAACGCGGCACGACCACGCGCGCCAAGCACAACCGGATTCTCGAACAGGCGAAGGGCTATTACGGCCGTCGCAAGAACACGATCCGCATCGCGCGCCAGGCCGTCGAAAAGGCCGGCCAGTACGCCTATCGCGACCGCAAGGTCAAAAAGCGGAATTTCCGCGCCCTGTGGATTCAGCGCATCAACGCCGCGGTCCGCGCCGAAGGCCTGACCTATTCGCAGTTCATGCACGGCGTGAAGCTTGCCGGGATCGAACTCGACCGCAAGGTCATGGCCGATCTCGCGATGAACGAAGGCGCGGTGTTCGCCTCGATCATCGAGCAGGCAAAGAAGGTCCTGAGCGACGTCGAAGGGCCCAAGGCCGCCTGACGCTTCGCGCATCGACACAGTAAGAGGGCGGCCCCCGCGGGGCCGCCCTTTTTCGTGTCCGCGCGCGACGCGCAGACAGAAGGACGGCGCGGAAGCGAGTTCCCCCACGCCGTCCCGGGGATGATCCGAAGGACGTACCGCCCCCCTCCCTCCGTTCCGACGAGCCCTGGGTCGCAAAAAGCCGACGGTCCGGCGGGAGTCCGGTGGAACCGGCACGCGCGTGTGCCGGACGTCGATCTATATCGCCGCCGCGGGTATGGAAATTGTAGGAAACCGACACGTTCTCCGGGCAATTTGTTGGAACATTGTGCCGTTCCGGGCTATGCTCCTTGTTCAAGGACCAACGCCGTGGGCAATGAGGGCGACCAACAGGGTGGGCAGGCGCGCGTCGTCACGCGCTTCTTTCCAGTGTCCGCGGCGCTCCGCCCCTATGCCAGCACCATCTACAGCCTCGAGGTCGATGCGCCGCCCGGTGTGCGGGTCGAGGACCATCTGCATCCCGAGTGGGCGAACCTGCGCTTCATCGACGGCGAAGCGCCGCTGGCGGCGATCGGCGACGCGGTGCCGGTGCCCGTTCCCCCCTTCGTCGTCGCCGGACCGACGAGCCATGCGACGCGCTTCGCCGCAGGGGCGATGCGCGCGTGGGGCATCGGAATCCTGCCGATGGGCTGGGCGCGGCTTTTCGCGGTGCCGGCCGAGGAGCTCGCCGACCGCTTCTGCGACGGCCGCCGCCATCCCGCCTTCGCGGCGATCGCACCGCTCGCGGACGCGCTTGCCGGCATCGACGATTTCGCGGCGGCGGCGCGCCTTATCGACAAGCATTTTGCCGCGCTGCTGTACGAGGCACCCGAGGATGACGGCGCGGTCCTCGCCGCCTATCGCGCGCTCGTCGACGACGAATGGGTCAGCGTCGCCGAGCTCGCCGCGGCGCTCGACCTTTCGGTGCGCTCGGTCGAGCGGCTGTGCCATCGCGCCTTCGGCTTTGCGCCCAAGCTGCTCCTCCGCCGGCAGCGCTTCCTGCGCAGCCTCGCGCGCTTCATTCTCGACCCGTCGATGGCATGGGTCGATGCGCTCGACCATCGCTATTACGACCAGTCGCAATTCACCCACGACTTCCATCGCTTCATGGGGATGAGCCCGCGCGCCTATGCCGCGCTGCCGAAGCCGATCCTCGCCGCCGCCGCGCGCGCCCGCGCCGCCGCGGCGGGCGAGGCGGTGCAGGGGTTGCACAAGCCCGGAGCCTAGCGGCGACTCATATGGGTTGACCCATGCCGCCGCTTCGGTGCAAGCGGCGGCGGGGCAAAGGCGGGTTTTCCGCTGCCGGCAGCCCGACAAGCGACACGAACAGACAGCGGCGGCGCCTTCCCGGCGATCCGCCGCCGCAGGACGAATGACGATGAGTGACTATCAGGCCATGCAGGCCCAGCTCGTGAGCGAGATCGCCGCCGCCGCCGACTTGGGCGCACTCGAGGCGTTGCGCGTCGCCGCGCTCGGCAAGACGGGCAGCGTGTCCGCCCTGCTCAAGACCCTCGGCGGCATGACCCCCGACGAGCGGCAGGCGAAGGGGCCGCAGATTCATGCGCTGCGCGAGGCCGTGACCGAAGCGATCGCCGCGCGCAAGGCGGCGCTCGAAGCCGCCGCGCTCGACGCGAAGCTCGCCGCCGAACGGCTCGACATGACGCTGCCGGCCGAAGCCGCGCCGCAGGGTAGCGTCCATCCGGTCAGTCAGGTCATGGACGAACTCGCCGAAATCTTCGCCGACATGGGTTTCGCGGTCGCGACGGGGCCGGAGATCGAGGACGACTGGCACAATTTCACCGCGCTCAACATTCCCGAGACGCATCCGGCGCGTGCGATGCACGACACATTCTACTTCCCCGACACCGACGCCGAGGGCCGGTCGATGCTGCTGCGCACGCACACCTCGCCGGTGCAGATCCGCACGATGATGCGCGAGGCGCCGCCGATCCGCATCATCGCACCGGGGCGCGTCTATCGCAGCGACAGCGACGCGACGCACACACCGATGTTCCACCAGATCGAAGGGCTGGTCATCGACCGCGGTATCCATCTGGGGCATCTCAAATACACGCTCGAAACCTTCCTCAAGGCCTATTTCGAGCGCGACGACATCGTGCTCCGCCTGCGTCCCTCCTATTTCCCCTTCACCGAACCCTCGGCCGAGGTCGATGTCGGCTATGCCCAGGAAAAGGGCCGCCGCATCGTCGGCGGGGACGGCGACGATGCGGGCCATGCGTGGATGGAGCTGCTCGGCAGCGGCATGGTCCACCCGCGCGTGATCGCCAATTGCGGGCTCGATCCCGATGAATGGCAGGGTTTCGCCTTCGGGGTCGGCGTCGACCGGCTCGCGATGCTCAAATATGGCATGGACGACCTTCGCGCCTTTTTCGACGGCGACCTGCGCTGGCTCGCCCATTATGGCTTCGGCGCGCTGTCGGTGCCCACGCTGAGCGGGGGGATTTCGGCATGAAGATCACCCTCGACTGGCTTCGCGATCATCTCGACGGCACTTTCACCGTCGACGATGTCGTCGCCACATTGAACCGCATCGGCCACGAGGTCGAAGGCGTCGAAAATCCCGCCGAAAGATTCGCGGGCTTCCGCGTCGCGAAAGTGCTGACCGCCGAGAAGCATCCGCAGGCCGACAAGCTGCAGGTGCTGACCGTCGATGCCGGCGACGGCGGCCCCCCGCTCACCATCGTCTGCGGCGCCCCCAATGCGCGCGCGGGGCTCGTCGGCGTGCTCGGGCTTCCCGGCGCGGTCGTGCCCGCGAACGGCATGGCGCTGAAGGTCGCTGCGGTGCGCGGCGTCGAATCGAACGGCATGATGTGCTCGGTGCGCGAGCTCGAGCTCGGCGACGAGCATGACGGCATCATCGAACTGCCCGCCGACGCGCCCGTCGGCACCCCCTTCGCCGACTACGCCGGGGCGAACGACCCGGTGATCGACATTTCGATCACCCCGAACCGGCAGGATTGCATGGGGGTGCGTGGTCTGGCGCGCGACCTTGCCGCCGCCGGGCTCGGTACGCTGAAGCTGCTCGACGTCCCGGTGATCGAGGGGGCGGGCGCCCCCGCGACCGAAATCGCGACGCACGACCCCGAAGGTTGCCCCGCCTTTTACGGCCGCACGATCAGCGGCGTCACCAACGGCCCCGCGCCCGACTGGATGCGCCGCCGGCTCGAAGCGATCGGCCAGCGCTCGATCTCGGCGCTCGTCGATATCAGCAATTATGTGATGTTCGACCTCGGCCGCCCGAGCCACATCTACGACCGCGCCAAGCTGACCGGCGCGCTTGCGGCGCGGCGCGCGAAGGACGGCGAAACCGTCACCGCGCTCAATGGCAAGGATTATGTGCTCAGCGACAGGATGACGGTGATCGCCGACGACGCGGGCGTCCACGACATCGCGGGCATCATGGGCGGCGAGCATAGTGGGTGCGGCGAGGCGACGACCGACATCCTGATCGAGATCGCATACTTCGCCCCCGAACGCATCGCGCTCACCGGCCAGGCGCTCGGCCTGACGAGCGATGCACGCAGCCGCTTCGAGCGCGGGGTCGATCCCGCCTTCCTGGACGATGCGACCGCGATCGTCACCGGCCATATCCTCGCCATCTGCGGCGGCACCCCGTCGGCGGTCACGCGCGCGGGCACGCTGCCGGTCGAAGCGCGGACGATCGCCTATGATCCGGCGCTCGCCGAAACCCTGGGCGGCATCGCGATTCCCGCCGCGCGCCAGCGCGAAATCCTCGAAGCCCTGGGCTTCGGCGTGACCGAAGGCGCGCCGTGGCAGGTCGCCGTGCCGAGCTGGCGCCGCGATATGGACGGCCCCGCCGACGTGGTCGAGGAAGTCACGCGCATCCACGGCTTCGACGCGATCCCCTCGACTCCGCTGCCGCGTGCAGATGGCGTCGCGCGGCCGACCGCCACGCCCGGCCAGCTGCTCGAACGCCGCCTGCGCCGCGCCGCCGCGGCGGCGGGCTATCACGAGGCGGTGACGTGGAGCTTCGTGTCGGAGCGCGAAGCCGCGCCCTTCGGCGGCGGCGCGTGGAGCCTTGCCAACCCGATCAGCGAGGATCTGAAGGTCATGCGCCCCTCGCTGCTCCCCGGCCTGCTCTCGGCCGCCGCGCGCAACCAGAATCGCGGCGCGGAGAGCATCCGCCTGTTCGAGATCGGCCGCCGCTATCTCGCCGACGCCGAGCATCCGACGCTGGCGCTGTTGATGGCGGGCGACAAGCGCGCGCGCAGTTGGCAAGCGGGCAAAGCCGCACCGTTCGACGCGTTCGACGCGAAGGCGGCGGCGCTCGCGCTGCTCGATGCCGCGGGCGCGCCGACCGACCGGCTGCAGGTGATGGAGGCGGTGAGCGAGGGCGCGATCTGGCACCCCGGCCAGTCGGCGACGCTGCGCCTCGGGCCGAAGGCGGTGCTCGCCGAATTCGGCGCGCTTCACCCCGTGCTGACGCGCCACTTCGACGTCGACGGGCCGGTGATGGCGGTGCAGATCTTCATGGACGCGATCCCGGCGAAGCGCGCGAGCGGACCCGCACGCGCGGCCTATGCGCCGCCCGCGCTGCAATCGGTGCGCCGCGACTTCGCCTTCCTCGCGCCCGAAACGCTCGCCGCCGCCGACCTCGTCCGCGCGATCCGCGGTGCCGACAAGGCCGCGATCGTCGATGCCCGCCTGTTCGACCGCTTCGCCGGCCAGGGCGTGCCCGAAGGGCAGGTCAGCCTCGCGGTCGAGGTCGAGCTGCAACCTCAGGATAAGAGCTTCACCGACGCTGAATTGAAGGTGATCGCTGACAAGGTGGTCGCCGCGGCGGCGAAGCTGGGCGCAACGCTGCGCGGATAAGCCGCGCAGCTGACCCGCGATGGTCGGAAATGGGTGGAGCGGGTGAAGGGAATCGAACCCTCGTCGTAAGCTTGGGAAGCTTCTGCTCTGCCATTGAGCTACACCCGCACACCGTTGGAAACCCATGGGTTTCCTCCGGACGACGCGAATCGGTTTGCCTTGAAGCCCACCGCCCGCGTCGAATGCGCTCGCCGATTGCCACAATAACCGCGGATTGGTCAACGCAGGTTCGACCTATCCCGAAAACTTGTTCCGCCGCCGCGCCGGCGCGAACCCCGGATCAATAGAGCCCCGGCTGTTCGCGCTGTGCCGTGCTCGGCTTCGCGGGCATCAGCATCGCCGGCGGCGTGCGCGGTGCGCCCGTCCGCTGGTCGGCCGAGGCCGAGCGGGTGTCGGCGATGCGCGTCGTGCAGGCGCGGCCCGCCAGGAAGTCGATCGCGGCGCGTACCGACGCCTCGCGCGGGTCGCCGAGCGGATAGGCGAGATCGTCGTCGGCGGCGCAGCTGTTCGGGATGCGCGAGGCGAGCCCGTTGTAATAATCGCCCTGCCCATCGGCATTGGCGAGCGCGAAGGCGATGACGCGCATCCGGTCGTCGCATTCGCTCTTGTCGAGCGCGATCTGGCCGACCGGCTTGCCATAGGTGTTGCTGCCGACCAGCGTCATGTTGGTGCCGAGGTAAGGCAGCATCCCGTTGATCACCAGCTCGCTCGCCGAGGCGGTCGATCCGGTGCCGATGAAGGCGAGCCGCGTCGGCGCGATCGCTTCGGGCTGGGCGGTAAAGAAGTGCCGGTCGTTCTCCGCCGATTTTTCGGGGCGGAAGGTGAGCTGCGAGAAGAGGTCGCTGGCATTGCGCCCGCCGCCGAGCAGGTCGCCGAACAGTTCGGCGACCGATACCAGCCCGCCGCCATTATAGCGCAGGTCGACGACCACGTCGGTCACCCCCTGGTCGCGGAACATCTGAAAGGCGTCGCGCAGCTGCGGCCCCGCCGAGCTGATGAAGGTGCGCAGATTGACATAGCCATATTTGCGCCCGCCCTCGCTGATCACCTTGGCGCCATAGCGGTCGGACACGGGATCGAGGTCATATTCCTCCTTGGTCACCGCGATGTCATGCGTTCCCGATGCGTCGGTGACGCGCAGCACACGCGTCACGCCCGGCTGATCAGGGCCGAGCGCGTCGATGATCCCCGCGGTGCCCTCGGCGGCGACGATGCTCGAGATCGAGCGCATCGTGCTCGCGCTCGTACCGATCGCCGAGATGGTCGCGCCGCGGTCGATCCCCGCCGACAGCGCCGGCGCGCCTTCATAGGCTTCGGCGATCAGCAGCAGTTCGTTATAGGGGTCATAGGCCAGGCGCACGCCATAGCCCGCGCTCGACCCGCTCGCATAATAGGCTTCCTCCTCGGCGATCGAGGTGATGTAGGTGAAATAGCGATCCTTGTTCTGCGCGCGCGCCGGTTCGAGCAGCGCGTCGATATAAGTCTGGACGTCGCTATAGCTCGCCGGGTTGACGTTCGTCGCGACATCGTTCGGGAAGAGATACCATTCGTCGATCACCGCCTTGGCAAAGGCCTGGCGCGAAGAGAGGCTGCAGGTCGCGGTCGGCGTGGGGGTTGGCGTGGGCGACGGAGTCGGCGTGACCGCGACCGGCGACGCGCTGCCGTTGCCACCGCCGCCGCACGATGCGAGCATCAGCGCCGCGAGCGTGATCGCCGCGATCGAACCCTTGCACCCCCTCATAGCGTCACTCCTCCTTTTCGTCCCGTTCGGCGCGTCCCTTGAATCCCTGCGCGACGACATAAAGCTCGGGCGATCCCTTGCGGCTCGCGGGCGGCTTGGCGTGCTTGACGCTCGCGAAATGCGTCTTGAGCAGCGTCAACAGCTCGCGGTCGGCGCCGCCGGCGAACACCTTGGCGACGAAGGTGCCGCCGGGCTGGAGCGTCTGTACCGCGAAATCGGCGGCGGTTTCGGCGAGCCCGATCGTGCGCAGATGGTCGGTCTGCGGATGGCCGACGGTGTTCGCCGCCATGTCCGAGATGACGAGGTCGGGCGCGGCGCCGAGCGCGCCCAACAGTGCGTCGGGCGCGGCATCGTCCATGAAGTCCATCTCGAGGATCGCGACGCCCTCGATCGGCTCGCAGGCGAGCAGGTCGATGCCCGCGACCTTGGCGCGCGGGTTCGCCTTTCGCACCACCTGCGACCAGCCGCCGGGCGTGATGCCCAGGTCGACCACCGCGCGCGCCTTTTTCAGAAAGCCGAATTTCTCGTCGAGTTCGAGCAGCTTATAGGCGGCGCGCGAACGATAGCCTTCGGCCTGCGCGCGCCGGACATAGGGATCGTTGAGCTGGCGCTGCAGCCAGCGCGTCGACGAAGCGGTGCGCCGCCGCGCGGTCTTGACGCGCTCGTGCAGCCCGCCGCGTCCGCCCCCGCTGCCCCCCTTGCGGCCGCTCATTTGCGAAACTCGCGGCGGGTGACCGGAACGTCGCGACCCTGTACGGCAAGGGTGCGCAAAATGCCTTCGCGGATGCCGCGGTCGGCGACCCCGACGCGCGCCGCGGGCCACAGGTCGATGATGCTTTCGAGGATCGCGCAGCCGGCGACGACCAGATCGGCGCGTTCGCGGCCGATGCACGCGATGCCGGCGCGGTCGGCGATGCTCGCTTCGGCGAGCCGGCGGCTGATCGCGCGCATCTCGTCCGCCGGGACCGACAGCCCGTCGACGACGCGCCGGTCGTAGCGCGGCAGGTCGAGGAAGACGCTGGCGAGCGTCGTCACCGTGCCGCTGGTGCCGAGCAGGCGCAGCGGCTGCCCGGCGAAGCGCGTCGCACGGTCGGCGAACGCGGCAAAAGCCTCGCGCGTGACTTCGCGCATCCGCGCATAGCTCGCCCGACGCGCCGCCAGGTCGTCGGCGGCGGGAATCGCATGTTCGGTCAGCGAGACGACGCCCCACGGCACGCTGATCCAGTCGTGAATCACGACGTCATGGCCCGACGCCTCGACCTGCATCAGCTCGGTCGAGCCGCCACCGATGTCGAAGATCAGCCCAGGGCCGTCGCCCGGCTCCATCAGATTGTGGCAGCCGAGCACCGCGAGCCGCGCTTCCTCGGCGGCGGTAATCACGTCGAGGACGATCCCCGTCTCGGCCCGGACCCGCGCGACCAGCTCGTCGCAATTGCTCGCGCGGCGGCATGCTTCGGTCGCGACCGCGCGCGACAGGGTGACGTGGCGGCGGCGCAGCTTGTCGGCGCAGATAGCGAGCGCCGATACGGCACGGTCCATCGCCGCGTCGCTGATCCGGCCGCTGCCGTGCAGGCCTTCGCCGAGCCGGACGATGCGCGAAAAGGCGTCGATGACGACGAGTTCGCCGTCCTGCGGGCGCGCGATCAAGAGCCGGCAATTGTTGGTGCCCAGGTCGATCGCGCCATAGCTCTTCGCGCGCGTAAAGGGAAAGGGGCGGGTTACGGAGCCGCCCTGCTGTCTGTCTTTCGCCACCGCTGCCCGGGGCCGCGGCGACCGCCCTGAAGGCGCTGCCATTTGCCGCATGGCTATGTTGACCTGTCTTCTCACGCGTCCGCCTGGGTGCGGACGAGCACTTGGCGGCAAGACTAGGCGCGCCCCGCGGCAAAGGCAAGCCGGGCGGGCCGGCCGGTCGCCGCGCGACGAAAAATCCGCCCGGCGCTGGGGCCGGGCGGGCACAGGTGACGAACATATTATTTGGGGGTCGGGACTGGTCCTAGCGACAGCCGTCATTCCCCTTGTCGATCGCGCGGCCGGCGATCGCGCCGATCGCGCCGCCGATGATCGTGCCGACGGTCTTGTCGCCGCGGCCCGCAATCTCGTTCCCGGCCAGGCCGCCCGCGATCGCGCCGATCACGGTGCCGCCGGTGCCATTGTCGCACTGGCGATAGCGGCGGTCGTTGTAGCGATTGTTGTAATAGCGGCGGTCGTAGCGCCGGTCATAGCGGTCGGCGCGGCGGTCGTAGCGCCGGTCGTAACGGTCGTAGCGGTCATAGCCGGCATAATGGCGCGAATAGCCGTCGCGGTCGTAATAGCCCGTCTGTGCGGTGGCGGGCGTCGCCAGGCCCAGCGTCGCGGCCGACATCAGGGCGGCGATGGAGAGCGTCATCGTCTTTTTCATCTCTTTTCTCCTTCTTTCCGTTCGGCGCCCGGACGGGGCGGTGAATCGATGATGCCCTTTTGCCCGATTCGCTTTGAGCCGGGGCTGAACATCGGCGTCGGCGTTCGTTCAGCTTCGGTTGCCTGCCGTTCATCTTTTCGAAGGGTGCATCTTCCCATTTGCGGCGCGCCACTCTAACCCCGCGCCGATGCGCCGCCTCCTCCCCGCGATCCTGATCTTTCTCGCGATCGGTCCCGTGCCGGGGGCGAGGATGCGGTTTCCGGTCCCCGACGAAAGCCAGCAAGCGCGCGCGATCGCCATCGACTTCGCAGCACAGACGTCGGGGACGCTGCGCTTCGTGCGCGGCTGGCACCTCGTCAGCCCGAACAGCCATTTCGGGGGTTTTTCGGCACTCGCGCGCATGGGGCCGGGCCGATACCAACTGGTCGGGGACAATGGCTATTGGGTCAGGATGGATTTCGGCGGCGGCGATCGGCTGCGCGCGGTGCGGATAGGCAGGATCCCCACTCCCGAAGGGCGGCCGCGGCGCAAGACGATGGTCGATACCGAAGCCATGACCTTCGATCCGGCCACCGGCGAGAGCCGCGTCGCGCTCGAGGGGATCAACGAGGTCTGGCGGTTCGACGCTGCGCTCACACGGGTCGCGTCGCGCAATCATTTGCCCGACTGGCCGGGCAACCGCGGCCCCGAGGCCATGGCGCATATCGCGGGCGGCCGCACCGTCATTTTTTCGGAGGATGCGAGCGACGACCCCCGCGGGCGCCAGGCGCTGCTCTTCGCGGACGATCCCGCCGCGCCCGGAGCAAAGCCGCTACGCTTTTTCTACGATGCCGAGGGCAAGGGCAATGTCAGCGACGCCGCACCGCTTCCCGACGGCCGCATATTGCTCGTCCACCGCAAGCTCGGTTTCGATCCGTTTTTCACGACCATCCTCGCGATCGTCGATCCGGCGGATATTCGGAAGGACGCGGTGGTCCGCTCGGTGCCGATCGGCCGGGTGCCACGGCCGCTCGCCGACAATTTCGAAGGCGCGGCGGTCGCGCTCGAGAATGGCCGGACGCGGCTCTGGCTCGTCTCCGACAATAATTTCAACAGCTGGCAGCGCAGCCTGCTGCTCGAATTCGACCTCGTCGGCCTCCCGCCGCGCAAAACGGACAGCAAAAAGGCGGCGCCGTAGCCGGGCCGCCTGATCGCTTCGATGCGGGCCGGAGCCGCACAAGGAATGGCGAATTACGCTGCCTTTTCGGCGAGCTTCTTCGCGACTTCCTTCTTCAGCTTGCGCGCATTCGCCGAAAGCTGCTCGTCGCCGGCCTTCATCAGCCAGTTGTCGAGGCCGCCATTATGCTCGACCGAACGCAGACCGTGCGTCGACACGCGCAGCTTCACGCCCTTGCCGAGCGCTTCCGAAAGCAGCGTCACATTCTGCAGATTGGGCAGAAAGGTGCGCTTCGTCTTGTTGTTGGCGTGGCTGACATTGTGGCCAACCTGGCGGCCCTTGCCGGTCAGTTCGCAAATGCGCGACATGTCTTAAGTCCTCACAAAATCTGGGCGGCGTGCCGGACGGCGCGAAAGGCGCCGAAAAGACCGGGTGGGCCGGGAAAGGCGCGCGCTTATCGGCTTGCCGGGGATTCGTCAAGGGATTAGCGGGAAGGACATGGCTCTTTTCCCGCTCCCCGACCCGATGCGCCGCGCGCTCGACCTCGCCCGAATCGCCGCCGAATGGGGCGAAGTGCCGGTCGGCGCGGTCGTCGTCAAGGATGGCGAGATCATCGCCGAAGGGCACAACGCACCGCGCGAATCGCACGACCCGACCGCGCATGCGGAGATCGTCGCGATTCGCATGGCGGCGGCGAAGCTCGGCAACGAGCGGCTCGACGGCTGCGACCTCCACGTCACGCTCGAACCCTGCGCGATGTGCGCGGGCGCGATCGCCCACGCGCGCATCGCGCGGCTCTATTATGGTGCCGACGATCCGAAGGGCGGCGCGGTCGCGCACGGCCCGCGCCTCTTCGCGCAGCCGACGGCGCATCACCGGCCCGAGGTTTACGACGGGATCGGCGCGGGCGAGGCTGCGGCGCTGCTCAGGGACTTCTTCGCGGCGCGGCGCTGAGCCGCGTCAAAACCCCAATATCTGGTCGACCCACTGCGGAACGAGCTGCGTCGCCGGCCCGTGGCGGGCCTCGCTGAACCAATAGCTGCCCTGGCTCGGCTCCATATTGAGTTCGAGCGTCCTTGCGCCCGCAGCCCGCGCCTCGCGCACGAAGCCCGCGGCGGGATAGACCGCGCCCGAGGTGCCGATCGACACGAACAGGTCGGCTTTGTTCAGCGCCGCGTAAATCTCTTCCATCCGGTACGGCATCTCGCCGAACCAGACCACGTCGGGGCGCAGATAGCCGGGCATCCCGCACGCCGGGCAGGCGGGCCGCTCGATCAGCGTTCCGGTCCAGCGGCTGCGCGTGTCGCACGCGATGCACCAGGCGTTCAGATGCTCGCCGTGCATATGGATCAGCCGCTTCGCGCCCGCGCGTTCGTGCAGGTCGTCGACATTCTGGGTGACGATCAGCAGCTCGCCGGGCCACCCGGCGTCGAGCCGCGCGAGCGCCTCGTGCGCGGCGTTGGGCGCCTTCGCCTGGATCGCCTCGCGCCGCGCATCGTAGAAGCGGTGGACGAGGTCGGGGTCGCGCGCAAAAGCCTCGGGCGTCGCGACATCCTCGACGCGGTGCTGCTCCCACAGCCCGCCGGCGTCGCGGAAGGTGTCGATGCCGCTCTCGGCCGAGACGCCCGCACCGGTCAGGACGACGATATTCCGAATCGGGGACATGCGCCCTCTTATCCATGCGCGCGGCAAAGTCGAGATGCCCCGAAAGCCGTCGTCCCAGCGAAAGCTGGGGCCGCTATCGAGGCAACAGGCCGAGAGCGATCCCGGCTTTCGCCGGGATGACGATTTCGGGAGCATGTCTCGACTTCGCTCGACACGAACGTCTAAAGGGGGGCCGGATAGGGGATTGAACATGACCAATATCGGCATCGTCGGCAGCCACGGCCGGATGGGCGTCGCGCTCGCCGCGGCGATCTCGGAAGCCGGGCAGCATCATCACGGCATCGACAAGGGCGGCAATGTCGCGAAGCTCGCGGAGCGCAGCGACGTGCTCGTCGACTTCTCCTCGCCCGCGGCGCTCGAAGCCACGCTCGACGCCTGCATCGCCGCGAAAAAGCCGATCGTGATCGGCACCACGGGGCTCGAGGAGCGGCATCATTATCTGATCGACGATGCCGCAAAGGATATCGCAGTGCTCCAGACGGGCAATACCTCGCTCGGCGTCACCCTGCTCGCGCATCTGGTGCGCGAAGCCGCGGCGCGCCTCGACGCCGACTGGGATATCGAAGTGCTCGAAATGCATCACCGCGCCAAGGTCGACGCGCCGAGCGGCACCGCGCTGCTGCTCGGGCAGGCGGCGGCCGAGGGGCGCGGCATCGACCTCGATCGCTGCTCCGAACGCGGCCGCGACGGGCTCACCGGCGCGCGCTGTCATGGAAAGATCGGCTTCGCGAGCCTGCGCGGCGGCACGATCGCCGGCGACCATGATGTTATCTTCGCCGGGCCGGAGGAGATGCTGACGCTGTCGCACCGCGCCGAAAACCGCATGATCTTCGCACGCGGCGCGGTGAAAGCGGCGCTGTGGCTCATCCACCAGAAGCGGGGTCGCTATCGGATGGCCGAAGTGCTGGGATTGTCGTGAAGGCGATGACGAAAGCCGAAATTTTCGAATTCTTCCGCCGCCTCGCCGAACTCGACCCCGATCCCCGGACCGAACTCGACTATGGCAACACCTATCAATTGCTCGTCGCGGTCGTGCTTTCGGCGCAGGCGACCGACGTCGGGGTGAACAAGGCGACGCGGGGGCTCTTCGCGGAGGTCAAGACCCCGCAGGCGATGCTCGACCTCGGCGAAGCGGGGCTCAAGCAGCACATCAAGACGATCGGCCTGTTCAACGCCAAGGCAAAGAATGTCATCGCGCTTTCCGAAATCCTCGTGCGCGAGCATGGCGGCGAGGTGCCCGCCGACCGCGACGCGCTGGTCGAACTACCCGGCGTCGGGCGCAAAACCGCCAATGTCGTGATGAACTCGGCGTTCGGGGCGGAGACCTTCGCGGTCGACACGCATATCTTTCGCGTCGGCAACCGCACCGGCCTTGCGCCCGGCAAGACACCCCTCGCGGTCGAGAAACAGCTCGAAAAAAAGGTCCCGGCGCCGTTCCGCGTCGGCGCGCACCATTGGCTGATCCTCCACGGCCGCTACATCTGCAAGGCGCGCACCCCCGAATGCTGGCGCTGCCCGGTCGCCGATCTGTGCCGCTACAAGCCCAAGACATTGGCGCCAAAGGCGAAAAAGGCCGCAGCCTGATCCCGCCCCGCCCTTTCGGGCGCAAAACCCGAAACTCGAAGCCGAAATCCGGCCTGAACATCGGGCGATTCGTCGCATAATTGCGTGCATTTTCGGCACAGATTCTATGCAGCGAGCGTGGGGGGTAACAGCCCGACACGGCATTTCAGGGGAAGCGGTCCACGAAAGGCCCGCGATCATGCACGGTCGGCTGATGCCATCAAAGGAGTATTAGAATGCGTGTCGTTTCCAAAAGTCCAAAGGCACTGTTGCTGCTGGCGCTGCTTGCCGTTCCGGCGACGGGCGGCTGGGCGCAGGAACAGCAGGACCAGTCCGAGGGCGACGTCATGGCGACCGTCTATGGCCAGGGAATGCCCGATCCGGCCACGATGGCCAAGGGGCCGCAGATCGACGGGATCATCTCCGCGCGCAGCGGCGACCAGATTCAGATCACGACCGCCGACGGCAACCGCACCGCGGTCGCGGTTGGCGACATGACGAAGATCAGGGCCAAGGGCGGCTTCCTCGGCCTCGACCGCGACAAGCTCGCCGCCGATTCGCTGATGAACGGCCTGCCGGTCAGCGTCGAGACGCTGCAGTGGGACGGCGGTCTGCTCGCGAGCCAGATCGACCTCAAGAACAAGGATCTGAAAACCGCGTCGATGATCCACACCGGCACCAACCAGCGCTTCGAGGCCCAGGAAGCCGCGACCGAAGCACTGCGCGGGCGCATGGGCGACATCGACAAATATAATATCAAGGGCACGACGAATGTGAACTTCGCCGTCGGCAAGGCAAACCTGTCAGAACAGGCCAAGGCCGATCTTTGCGCCGCGGCGTCGCAGGCCGAGGCGACCGACAATGCGCTGCTGCTCGTCGTCGGCTACACCGATTCGACCGGCAGTCAGGAGTTCAACCAGGAGCTCAGCGAAAAGCGCGCGAGCCGCGTCGTCAACTATCTGCAACAGGCGTGCGGGTGGAAGCCCTATCGCATGCTGACGCCGACGGGCATGGCCGAGGCCGACCCGCTCGCGGACAATGAGACTCCCGAAGGCAAGGCGCAGAACCGCCGCGTCGCGGTGAACATTCTCGTCAGCAAGAGCGTCGACGGGATGTGATCGGTCTTGGGGGTGGGGACGCCCACCCCATTTCTGTATCCAGACCTTGTTCGGTTCAAGTCGAATCAGGCCCCTCCCCTTCAGGTGAGGGGCTTGAAGTGGTTCGGTCCCGACAGGAAAGACACTGGCGGGCTCGCCACTCCGGCAGCGATTGCCACTTGCCGACTGCGCGGGACGCGGCATAGTCGCGCCATGCGCATATCCCACGCCCCGCTCGCTCTTGCCGCCGCCCTGTTTGCCGCGGCGCCCGCTCACGCCAGGCCCGCCGATCCGGTCGCGGCGAAACAGATATTGATGGACAGCATCGCGATCCCGACCGTCGCGGGGCGCGGCAAGGTGCCCGAGCTTGCGGCCTATTATAAAAAGGTGCTGACCGCGGCGGGCTTCGCCGACGGCGATGTCGTGATCACGCCGATGGGCGAGACCGCGACCTTCGCCGCGACCCTGAAAGGAACGAGCGACGCGAAGCCGATCCTGCTGCTCGGCCATATGGACGTCGTCGAGGCCGACGCGAAGGACTGGACGCGCGATCCCTTCGTGCCCGTCGAAGAGGACGGCTATATCTTCGGGCGCGGGTCGGAGGATAACAAGTTCGACGTCGCGATGATGGTCGCGACGATGGCCCAGCTCAAGAAAGACGGCTTCAGGCCGAAACGCACGATCATCCTGCTGCTCTCGGGCGACGAGGAAACGTCGATGACGACGACGCGCGCGCTCGCCGCCAAATATAAGGGCGCCGAAATGGCATTGAACGGCGATGGCGGCGGCGGGCTGATCGGCGAGGACGGCAAGGCGCAATATTACGGGCTGCAAGCGGGCGAAAAAACCTATGCCGACTTCACGCTCGAAGTGACCAACCCCGGCGGCCACAGTTCGCGCCCCGGCCCGATCAACGCGATCGTGCAATTGTCGAACGCGCTCGCCAGGGTCGGCGCCTATCATTTCAAGCCGCAGCAGAATGAGCTGACCAGGGCGGGAATGCCGATCGTCGCCGACCAGGTCGGCGGCGAAATCGGCGCCGCGCTCAAGGCCTTTGCCGCCGACCCGGCCGACGCCGCGGCGATCGCGACGATCACCGCCGATCCCGAATATGTCGGGCAGATCGGCACGACCTGCGTGCCGACGCTGGTGAACGGCGGTCACGCCGAAAATGCGCTGCCGCAGCGCGCCACAGCGAACATCAACTGCCGCATCTTCCCCGGCGTCGCGGTCGAGGCGGTGCGCGCCGAACTCGAAAAAGTCATCGCCGATCCCGCCGTGGCGGTGAAAACCGACCCCGACGCGACCGCGAGCGACGCCTCGCCGCTGCGAAAGGATGTGGTGACGGCGGTGACGAAAGCGGTCCATGCGCGCTTCCCCGGCATCCCGATCATTCCCTCGATGAGCGCGGGCGCGACCGACAGCCTCCATTTCCGCGCCGTCGGCGTGCCGAGCTACGGCGTCGCGGGCCTGTTCTCCAAGGCAAGCGACAGCTTCGCCCACGGGCTCAACGAGCGCGTGCCGGTCGCCGCGATTCCCGGCGCGCTCGCGCATTGGGACAGCCTGCTCAGGGATTTGTCGAAGCAATAACGTCGTCCCAGCGAAAGCCGGGACCGCTGGCGTTTCAGCAGGCCGATGGCGGTTCCAGCTTTCGCTGGGACGACGTTATAGCAGCGCCGCCACAGCCCTCTCGATCATCTCCGCTGCCGCCTCGGCGCCGAAACTCGTCGGATCGAGCGACAGTTCGAGCCACAGCCCGTCGACCATCGCGGTCAGCAGGATCGCCAGCCGCGCCGCGTCGGGCGCGCCGCACGCGGTCAGCAGCTCGCCGAGCCGCGCGCGATATCCGGCATAGCTTGTCGCATGGATCGCCGCCATCCGCGCATCGCTGCGCGCGAGCGCCCAAAAGGCGGTCCATGCGCCGAGCAGTTCGGGATCGGTCACCGGCGGGCGGAAACTGGCGGTCAGATAGGCGGTCAGCCGCGCGCTGGGGTCCGGTCCGGCGGCGGCGACCGCGGCGGCGAAAACCGCGTCCATCCGGTCGCTCGTCGCCTGATAGGTTGCCGCGACCAGATCGTCGATACCATCGAAATAATGCCGCAGCAGCCCCGGCGACACCCCCGCCCGGGCGCAGATTGCACGCACATTGGTCCCGGCCAGCCCGCGCTCGGCCAGCACCGCTGCCGCCGCCTCGATCAGGGCGGCGCGGCGGGCATCGGCGCTCTCGCGCGTAAAGGCTTGGCGAAGGGAAGTCATATTGTTATACGGACGTATAACAAGGAACGAGCAATGGCAACAGCACCCCTGCACAGCGCAAACGCCGACCCCCTCGACGGCTGGTCGCTCCCGGCATGGACCTATAGCGACCCCGACTTCTACGCCGCCGAAGTCGAGCGCATCTTCCGCCCGAGCTGGCAGGTCGTGTGCCACGACAGCGACATTGCGAATCCAGGCGACTGGCACAGCATCGACTATGTCGGCGAAAGCGTGATCCTCGTCCGCGGCACCGACGCGATCGTGCGCGCCTTCACCAACGTCTGCCGCCACCGCGGCTCGCGGCTCGTCGACGGCGCGGCGGGCTGCGCGAAGAAGCTCGTCTGCCCCTACCATGCCTGGACCTACGAACTCGACGGCCGCCTGACCGGCGTCCCCGATTCGGCGAGCTATCCGACGCTCGACAAGGGCAGGGCGGGACTCGCCCCGGTCGAGGCCGAAAACTGGCGCGGTTTCTGGTTCGTCCGGCTGGAAGACGACGGCGGCCCGTCGGTCGCGGAGATGATGGCGCCCTATGAGGCGATGATCGAACCCTATCGCTTTGAGGAGCTTGGCGCCCTCGGCCGCGTCACGCTGCGCCCGCGCGATGTGAACTGGAAGAATGTCGGCGACAATTATTCGGACGGCCTCCACATCCCCGTCGCGCACCCCGGCCTGACGCGGCTGTTCGGCAAGAGCTATGGCGTCGAGGCCGAGTCCCAGGTCGATCGCATGTGGGGCGATCTGATCGACCGGCCGTCGGCGAACTGGTCCGAACGCCTTTACCAGCGCCTGTTGCCGCCGGTGCCGCACCTGCCCGCGAACCGTCAGCGCCACTGGCTCTATTTCAAGCTGTGGCCCAATGTCGCCTTCGACATCTACCCCGATCAGGTCGATTTCATGCAATGGCTGCCGACCGGACCGACGAGCTGCCTGATCCGCGAAATTTCCTATGTCCTCCCCGACGACCGGCGCGAGATGCGCGCGGCGCGCTATCTCAACTGGCGCATCAACCGGCAGGTCAATGCCGAGGACACCGCACTCATAACGCGCGTCCAGCAAGGGATGGCGTCGCGAAGCTTCTCGATGGGACCCTTGAGCGACAAGGAGGTATGCCTCAGGCATTTCTGCGCGAGGATGCGCGAGATCATTCCGGAGGCCCGGCTCGAACAGGCGCCGGTCGCGGGGTGGAGTCGATAGGTCCCCCTCCCGCTTGCCGGAGGGGTTAGGGGAGGGCCTGTGGCTCTCTCATGGTTTGAAGACGGGACAGGCCCTCCCCCGGCCCCTCCCGCAAGCGGGAGGTGAGAATGGACGATCTTCCGGTCATCATCGTCGGCGGCGGTCCCGCCGGCATGGTCGCGGGGCTGCTCCTCGCGCGCGCCGGGGTGCGCGTCACGGTGCTCGAAAAGCACAAGGATTTCCTGCGCGATTTCCGCGGCGACACGGTGCATCCCTCGACGCTCGAACTCTTCCACGAGATCGGGCTGCTGGGCGAGCTGCTGAAGCTGCCGCACGCACGCTTCGACACCGCGACGCTCGACCTGCTCGGTGGGCGCTACACGATCGCGACGCTCAAGCATCTGCCCGTCGCCGCGCCCTATATCGCGATGATGCCGCAATGGGACCTGCTCGACTTCATCGCGCGCGAGGGCCGCAAATATCCGACCTTCGACCTGCGCATGTCGACCGAAGCGAGGGCGCCGACCTTCGACAGCGCGGGGCGCGTCGACGGCGTGACGTTGGCCAGCGGCGAGGTGCTGCCCGCGCGGCTCGTCATCGCCGCCGACGGGCGCCGTTCGGTGCTGCGCGAGGCGGCCGAGCTGCCGCTCGACGATCTCGGCGCGCCGATGGACGTGCTGTGGTTCCGCATTCCGATGCCCGAAGATGCGCCGAGCGACGTCCCGCTCGGGACGATCGAGGCGCGCGGCATGGTCGTCGCCATCCCGCGCTCGGGCTATTGGCAATGCGCGCGGATCATCGAGAAGGGCGGCTTCCCCGCGATCGAAGCGAAAGGTATCGAGGCGTTCCGCGCCGATGTCGTCGCGCTTGTCCCCGGTCTGGCAGCGGGCATCGACGCGATCGCGAGCTTCGACGACGTCAAGCTGCTCTCGGTCTCGCTCGACCGGCTCACCCGCTGGTCGCGTCCCGGCCTGCTCGCGATCGGCGACGCCGCGCACGCGATGTCGCCCGTCGGCGGCGTCGGGATCAACCTCGCGGTGCAGGATGCGGTCGCCGCGGCGAATATCCTCGCCGCGCCGCTCGCGCGCGGCGAGGATCCCGATCCGCTGCTCCAGCGCGTGCAGGATCGCCGCTGGACCCCGACGGTGCGGATGCAGGCGTTCCAGCGCTTCGCGCATCTGCGCGTCGTCGAACCCGTGCTGCGCGGCGAGGTGAACCGCGTGCCGCTCGCGGTCAAGCTGCTCGACCGCTTGCCCCTGCTTCGTCGCATCCCGGGCCGCGTGATCGGCCTCGGCTTCGGCCGCCAGCATGTCGAATCCCCGCTCGCCAAGGAGTTTCAATGACCAAGCCCTATGACGCCGTGATCATCGGCGCCGGCCACAATGGCCTCGTCTGTGCCTTCTATCTCGCGCGCGCCGGGCTGAAGGTGCGCATCGTCGAGGCGCGCGATGTCGTCGGCGGCGCCGCGGTGACCGAGGAATTCGCGCCGGGCTTCAGGAATTCGGTCGCGAGCTACACGGTCAGCCTGCTCCAGCCCAAGGTGATCGCCGACATGAGGCTCGCCGATCACGGCTATCGCGTGATCGAGCGGCCGATCAGCAATTTCCTGCCGCAGGAGGATGGCGGCTATCTGAAGCTCGGCGGCGGCCTCGAACGCACGCAGGCCGAGTTTCGCAAGTTCAGCGCGCGCGATGCCGAGGTGCTGCCGCAATATTATGACGCGCTCGAAAATGTCGCCGGGCTGCTCCGCGATCTCGCGCTCAAGGTGCCGCCGAACGTCGGCGAAGGGCTGCGCACGCTGATCGACGGCTTGACGCAGGGGCGGCGTTTCGCGGGGCTCAGCCTCGAACAGCAGCGCGACGTGCTCGACCTCTTCACCAAATCGGCGCGGACGATGCTCGACAGCTGGTTCGAGAGCGAGGCGGTCAAGGCCGCCTTCGGTTTCGACGCGGTCGTCGGCAACTATGCCTCGCCCGACACGCCGGGCAGCGCCTATGTCCTCCTCCATCACGTCTTCGGCGAGGTGAATGGCAAGAAGGGCGCGTGGGGCCACAGCGTTGGCGGCATGGGCAATATCACGCGGATCATGGCGAAGGTCTGCGAAGCCGCGGGGGTCGAGATCAGCCTCGAAAGCCCGGTGGCAAAGGTGCTCGTCAACGGCGACAAGGCGGTCGGGGTCAAGCTGGTCAGCGGCGAGGAGATCGCTGCCGCGCGTGTCGTCGCCAATGTCGGGCCGAAACTGCTCTATGAGCGGATGATCGACGCCGCCGACCTGCCGGCCGATTTCCGGCGCCGCATCAAGGGGTTCAAGGCGGGCAGCGGCACCTTCCGCATGAACGTCGCACTGTCGGAACTCCCCAAATTCACCTGCCTTCCCGAACCGGGCGAGCATCACCAGTCGGGGATCATCCTCGCGCCGACGCTCGACTATATGGACCGCGCCTTTCTCGACGCAAAGGCGCACGGCTGGTCGAAGGCGCCGATCGTCGAGATGCTGATCCCCTCGACCGTCGATGACAGCCTCGCCCCGCCGGGGCAGCATGTCGCCAGCCTCTTCTGCCAGCAGTTCGCGCCCGAGCTTCCCGACGGACGCGACTGGGACGATGAGGAAGAGGCGGCCGCCGACACGATCATCGACACGGTCGAACGCCATGCGCCAGGCTTCCGCGCGAGCATCGTCGCCAGCACGCGCCTGTCACCCAAGGGGCTCGAGCGCAAGTTCGGCCTGATCGGCGGCGACATCATGCATGGCAATATGACGCTCGACCAGCTCTGGGCGGCGCGCCCCGTGCTCGGCAACGGCGGCTATCGCGGACCGGTGAAGGGCCTCTATATGTGCGGCGCGGGCACCCACCCCGGCGGCGGCGTCACCGGCGCGCCGGGGCATAATGCCGCAAGCGTGATCCTGCGCGACCGCGGCCTATTCGCGCCGCGCTGGCGCTGAACGCATCCGCGTCCACCCATAAAGCGGCAGGCCGGCGGCCATCAGGATCAGGCTCATCGCGCTGACGACGAGCCCCGCGCCCCACAGCGTCCACACGGCATAGATCAGCCCGAGCGCCGCGACCGGCGTCGCGACGCCGAGGCGCAGCGCCGCGCCGGCGCAGGCGAGGTAGAGCCACAAGGTGACCGAGGTCGAGAGGACGAGCATCGCGTTGAACATCTCGCTCGTCGATTGGCTGGCGTTGAGGAGCACGCAGACGGTCGCGATCGCGCTCGACAGAATCAGCGCGTTGGCGGGGGTGCCATGGCGGTTCTCGCGCGCGAACCAGGCGGGGAGCAGACCCTGGCGTGCGAGCGCAGCGGGGAGCTCGGCCTGCACCAGCGTCCAGCCGTTCAGCGTTCCGAGCGCGCTCACCGCGGCGAAGGCGGCGACGAACAGCGCGGGCTCGTGCGACCAATAGCGCTCGACGAACAAGGAGAAGGGTGCGTTCGATTTCGCGACTGCGTCCGCGGGCAGCATCAGGATGATCGCCGAGCAGACGATCAGATAGAGGAGGCCGGTCGCGAGCGTCCCGATCATCGTCGCGCGCGGGATGGTGATCGCCGGCCGATCGACCTTGTCGGCGGCGACGCTCGCCGATTCGAAGCCGAGCAGCGCCCAGAGGGTGAAGATCGCCGAGGCGCTCACCGTCGTCCACGACAGGCCCTCGGCGGGAAAAGGGGTGAGCGCGACCGGGCGGCTGCTCGCGAAGGCGATCGGGATCAGCGCGATCACGACGGCGAGCGGCACCAGCTTCACCGCCAGGGTGACGATCTGGAAGCGTCCCGCCGCGCGCGCGCCGCGCCAGTTGATCGCGGTGACGATCCAGATCAGCGCGATCGTCGTGATCGCCATATGGTCTGCGAGTTCGGGCACGAAGACCGACAGGAAACTGACCGCGGCGACCGCGAGCGTGACATTGGCGGTCCACACCGAAATCCAATAGGCCCAGCCGATCATGAAGCTCGGCACGCGGCCGAAGGCGCGCTCGACGAAGCCCGTCGGGCCGCCGGCCTCGGGGAAAGCGACGGTCAGCCGCGCGAGCACCGCCGCGAGCGCGAGCGCGCCGGCGATCGTCAGCGCCCAGCCCGCGACCGCATTCCAGCCGAAGGGCGCAAGGCTCGCGGGGAGCAGGAACACCCCCGACCCGATCATATTGCCCATGACCAGCGCGACGCACATCGCGAGGCCGAGTTTCCGGCCCGGCCCCCCGCTGTCCGTCACGGCATCATGTCTATCCTCAGAAATCCTTGCTGACCTTTAACCCTATCAGGCGCGGGCGGATGACATTGTCATAGAAGACGCCGCCGGTCGAACTGATCCCGTCGGGGTCGCCGCAGATCGATTCGCCGCACTGCACCGCGCTGTTCACGACGCCGCGGCTGTCGAACAGGTTGGTCGCGAACAGCTCGGCGCTCCAGTCGTCGCCCTTGACCCCGACGCTGATGTCGGCAGTCGTATAGGCGTCGAAATCGCCGACGATCGCATTTTCATAGGTGCGCAGATCCGACCGGCGCTTGCCGATATAGTTGACCGCGAACTGGATATGGCCGTCGAAGCCGCTGACCGGGAAATCGTAGCGCGCGACGGCATTGCCCTTGAACTTCGCGGTGACGGGCAGCTGCGTTCCCGCCGGCGCGAGCGTTTCATTCTCCTCGTTCGAAGCGTCGATCGCGCCGCTGCCGTCGAGATCGGCGTCGATCGTGCAGTCGAATTCGGGGTTGGCGATCTTGCAGAAATCCTTGCGGATTTCGGCGTCGTTATAGCTGCCGCCGAGGCTTAACGAGAAGCCATTCTGCCGATAGCTCAGATCGGCCTCGATGCCGCGGATGCGCGCGATGCCCGCGTTGCGGATCTCGGTCAGACCGTTGGCGCCGAGGAACGAGAGCTGGATATTGTTCCAGTCCTCCTGATAGATGGCGCCGTTGAAGCGCACCGGGCCGAAGCTCGTTTTCCACCCGATTTCGTAATTGTCGAGCGTATCGGGGCCATAGGGCGGCAAGGTGCCGCGGCGGTTGATGCCGCCCGGACGGAAGCCGCGCGAGAAGGTGCCGTAAACGAGGACGTCGTCGTTCACCTTGTAGGTCAGGTTGACTTTCGGGATGAAGTCGGTGTCGCTCGTGCTCTTGTCGAGGTTGGTGCAGGGCGATCCCGACACCTCCGGGCCCGCGAAGCATGCCGCTTCGCCGGTGCGGCTCGAATAGCCCGCCGAATAGCCGAAGAAGCCGACGAGGCTGTTGTCGAACTTGTAGAGCCGCCCGCCGCCGGTGATCGTCAGCCTGTCGGTGATGTCGAAGCTCAGCTCGCCGAACGCGGCATAGTCGCGGTCGATGCGCAGCTGCTTGGTCAGCCAGATGTCGCTGTCGGTGCCGGTGACGGTGATCGCGTCGGCGATATCGTCGATGATATAATGCTGCTCGATATTGTGCGACTGGCGCTGCCAGAAGACGCCGCCGATAAAGCGCACCCGCGCGTCAGCGGGCGAGGCGATGCGCGCCTCGAAGAAGCTCTTCTTATAGCGGTCGATGCCATGGATATATTGATTGGGGCTGATCGGATTGTCGTCGTCGTCGCGGATATACGCGGAGTATCCATATAGAGCGTCGTAGAAATAGGCATAGTCCGAATAGTCGCTGTCGACCACGGTCTTGCGGCGCAGGTGGCCGCCGGTGACGGTCAGGTCCCAATTGCCGAGCTTGCCCTCGATGGTCAGCGCAGCCTGGATCCATTTATCCTCGCTGCGTTCGGGATTATACTGGACCGTCTGCAGATCCCTGGTCACCGCACTGCTGCGTTCCTGCGCAAAGCTGCCGTCGGCATTCTGGATCTGGCCCATCACCGTCGGACGCAATATCCACTCGTCGTCTAGCTCGATGCCGAGTGCGAGGCGTGCGCCATATGTGTCGACGCCATTATAGTCCTTTTCGACATATTGGTCGTTGTTCTGGGTGATTTCGTCGCCCGGAAGATCGACCGGAGTATCGACCTCTCCGTCGCCGTCGGTATCCTGGAGCGTATATATCGGGTATGTGCGGCTCCCCGCGATATTGTCGATATACCCCCCGTCATGGCGATACCAGCCGACGAGGCGGAGCGCCGCGCTGTCGCTGATTTTCGCGTTGACGAAGCCTTCGGCGACGCCGCCGATGTCGCCGTGCGCGACGCTGTTGAGTTCGAGTCCCGCCGAGCCATAGGTGCCGCTCGTATCGGGCTTGTTCGTCACGAGCTTGATCGTGCCCGCCATCGAGCTGGCGCCATAGAGCGTGCCCTGCGGCCCCGCGAGCGCCTCGACGCGCGCGAGGTCATAGGCGTGGATGTCGAGCGCGCCCTGGATCGTCGTGATCGGCATTTCGTCGAGATAGGTGCCGACCGTCGGCAGCGACGCCGAATGGTTGGCATTCTCGCCCGACGCGACGCCGCGGAAATAGACCTGACTGAAACCGGGGCCGAGCGTCTGGATCGTCACCGACGGCAGGAATTTGACGACATCCTGGAATTCCTTGACCTGCAGCTCGTTCAGCTTCTCTGTGCCCAGCGCGGTGATCGCCATCGGCACGTCCTGCAGATTCTGTTCGCGCTTCGACGCGGTGACGACGATGTCGTCGTCATTGTTGCTGTTCGCCTGCTGCGCGAACGCCGCGCCCGTCGAACAGAGCATCGTGCTCGCCAACAGAACCGCGCCGCTCTTTGCTACCAACGCCCTGACACTATGCATGAGACCCCCCTTCGCATGACAGCTATGTGACGCCAGCATGACGCGGCGCGGCGCAAGCGCAAGCGCCTTCGCCTATGCGTCCCCGCCGCTGGTCGAAAATGTCGGAAGCTGTTGCCGAAAGGCAACGAATGGACACGCGGGGGTCAGTCGAAGCGCGGGGGCACCGCCGGATAGGCGTCGAGCACCGGGCCGAGCGCGTCGCGAAGCGGGCCGAGCCACGCATCATAGGCGCGCCATTGGCCGACGCCGTCGCGGTTGATCGGGCGGCGCACCTGTTCGCTCGACGCGGTGCGCACCGCGCGGGCATTGGCGTGGAACGACAGGCACGCCGCTTCGAACGGCTGGCCGAGGAAGGCGAGCAGCGCGCGCACCTCGCGTTCGGGGTTGGCGAGCAGCGCTTCGTGGACGACGCGGTGCACCGTGCCCGGCTGCACCGCATCGACATGCGCCATCAGCCGCACATAGTCGCGATAATAGGCGCCCATGTCGGCAAGGCCATAGCTGAACGCCTGCCCCTTCGCATAATGCTGGCGAAAGTTCGACCAGCAGCAATCGAGCGGGTGGCGCCGCGCGTCGATGATCCTCGCATTCGGCAGGATCAGGCGGATCAGCGGCACATAAAGCCAGTTGTTCGGCAGCTTGTCGATATAGAAGGGCTTGCCGCTCTTGCGCTGCACCTCGGTGCGCCGCAGGAAGGCGGCACCCATTTCGGCGAGCTTTTCGGGCGCGGCTTCGGCGAGCGCCGCTATCCAGTGCCGCCCGTCGCCCTTCACCTCGCGGCCGAGGCCGAGCGCAAGCGCGGGAATGTCGGGCAGCTCCATCGTCCCCTCGATCGCCGAATGGCAGCTGAGAATCTGTTCGATCAGCGTCGACCCGGCGCGCGGCATGCCGAGGATGAAGATCGGGTCGGGCGCGGGATCGCCCGCGCCTGCGCGCGCGGCAAAGAATGCGGGGGTGAAGGTCGCAATCGCGGCATCGACGATCGCGCGCGTCTCGGCCGCGTCATAGCCGAGCTGGCCGGCGCGGATCGCATTGCCCGCGGCATAGTGGCGAAAGGCGGCCTCTGCCTCGCCCGCATCGCCATAGGCCTTGCCGAGCGCGAAATGCAGGTGCAGCCGGTCGTCGGCGCGCGCGTCGCTTTCGGGCTCGGCGGCGGCGAGCGCTTCCTCCATCGCGGCGCGATCGGCGGCGTCGAAGCGGATCGTCTTCAAATTCGCGAGGCTCCACCACAGCTCGCCGAGCCCCGGGTCGGCGGCGAGCGCGTGGCGATAGGCAGCGATGCTGTCGTCCTGCCGCCCGACCGTCTTGAGCATGTGGCCATAGCTCATCCACAGCTTGGCGTGGGCGGGGAAGCGCCGCGTCAGCGCTTCATAGAGGGTGATCGCCTCGTCATAGCCGCCGATCCGGCCGAGCGCGGCGGCCTTCAGATTCGCGTGCGCCGGATTGTCGGGGTCGCCCTCGAGCACCGCGTTCAGCGTCTCGACCGCCTCGGCATAGCGGTTCTGCTTGTAATAGACGGTGGCGAGATTGGCGCGCGCCGCGCCGAACCCCGGCGCGAGTTCGAGCGCGCGGGAGAGCAGCTTTTCGGCGTCGCCATAGCGCCCGATCCGCCCCGCCACCTCGGCGAGCATCCGGATCGCGGCAACGTCGGTCGCATCGGCCTTCAAGCGCGCGCGCAGCGCCGCCTCGGCATCGGGCAGGCGGTTCTCGGCGAGCGCGAGCGCCGCGTCGATCATCGCGGGATCGTGGATCGCCGCGCTCACCGCGGCAAGCGACGCCGCCTGCGCCTCGCCCTCGCGCCCGAGCGCGCGCAGCGCCTGCGCGGCGATCCGGTGCGCTTCGGCCGAGGCCGGCGCGGCGTCGAGTATCGCGCGCGCCTGCGCGAGCGCCGGACCCGGCTGGTCGCGCAGCAGCCGGCGGGCGTTGGCGAGCGCGTCGTCGAGGGTGACGGTCGCCGTCATCCGGCAAATACCGAGGCCTTCGATGCCCCTCTCCGTTCGTCCTGAGGAGGGGCTGAGCTTGCCGAAGACCCGTCTCGAAGGGCCGTAGCGCCGCGTCCTTGCCCTTCGAGACGCCATTTCGACAAGCTCAATGGCTCCTCAGGATGAACGGAGAGAATGGGCTCCATCGACTTTGCCTCACGCCTTCGACCGCGCCCTGGCGACCGCCTGCTTCAGCGTGTCATAGCCGACCTGGCCCTGCAGCAGCTGGTCGCCGATCACCCAGGTCGGGGTTGCGTTGAGCTGGAGCTGGCTCGCGATGGCGAGATTATTGTCGAGCTCGCGCTGGAACAGCGCCTCGTTCGCGGTCGCGTCGGCGCTGCCGTCGGTGACGACCCCCGCCTTGGTCGCGGCCGCCGAGATCGCCGCGGGCGACAGCGACGAGGCGGCGAACATCGCATGGTGGAAGGCGTCATATTTGCCCTGCCGCGCCGCGGCGAGCGCCATGATCGCGGCGTCGCGGCTCTGCGGCGCGATGATCGGCAGCTCGCGGAACACGACTTTCAGCCTTTTGTCCTCGCGGATCAACCGGTCGACGTCGGGCACGCTCGCGCGGCAGAAACCGCACGCATAGTCGGTGAAGACGACCATCGTGACGTCGCCGTCGGCATTGCCCGCCCACGCGCCGGCATAGGGTTTTTCGAGCGCCGGGCGGATCGCGTCGATCGCCTTCGCCATCTCGCGATTCCGCTGCACTTCCAGCGCTTCGGGAATGATCTGCGGGTTCGCGCGGATATAGTCGGCGACGACGGTTTCGACCTCGCTCTTGCTCAGCCCGCCGCCGAAGCGGCCGCCGAGCCAGAAGGCGGCACCGAGCAGCGCCGCGCCGGCGATCCCGATCAGCCACGGGCGGCTCGCGCCATTCATTTCCATTGCGGGCCTTTCGCTTCGCTGCGCGGTGGGCGCGGCGGTCATCGCCTTTGCGCGCGGCGGCGCGGGCTTCGCCGCAGGCGCCGGGTGAGGCGTGCGGTCGTCTTCCTCGGCGATCGTCGTCCGGGGCTCCGCCTCGGCCATCGCGGGCGTTTCGGCGAACAGCGGCAGGTCGGGCGCGGGCTTCGCCTTGCGCGCCTCGGCCTCTTCGCGCGCGAGCAGCTGCTCGAGACCCGAGGGCGGCGGCGCGGGCTCCTCGCCCGGCGCGGGGCGCAGCTTGATCGCCGCTTCGCCGAGGCTGTCCTTGCCGGCCTTCGCAGCCTGGCCGATGCCGGCCTTTGCTTTGCCTGCGACCTCGCCGATCCCGCGTCCTGCCTCGCTCGACAGCTTTCGGGCCTTGTCGCCGAGCGCCAGCTTGTCCCATGCCTGCGCGCTCGCTGCGGCGGCAGCGCGGCCCGCCTTCGCCGATCCGCGTCCGGCGGCGCGCGCACCGCCTGCGATCGCCCGCGCGGCCGCGGCACTTGCTTCGCGCGTGCGGCGCGGGATTTCCATCGCCTCGACGCGCGCCGGAATATCGGCGCGTTCGCCGACGCGGATCGTCCAGCCGGCGAAGGCGGCGGCGCCGCGGCGCGTCGCCGCCCAGACGCGCCCCGCGCCCGCGCGCAGCTTCGCCGGCTCGACGAGCGGCGCGCGCTGCGGCTTGGGTGCGGCGGGATAGCGCGACAGGTCGATGCCGACCGGCGGCGTATCCTTCGGCTTGGCGAGCCCTTCTTCGCTGCGCGGGGCAGCACCCGGTGCGGGCGCCGGATCGCGCAGCCAGGGCTGGTAATATTCGTCTTTCTTGTCGGTCACTTGTCGCCCTTGTGCATCACGGGATCGCGATGCATTCCCCGCCGGTCGCGCATGAATCTAGCGTCGTTTACGCTCGCGTTCCACCTCGGCGCGCGCAACCATCGAAATATCCTGTGCCCGGATCCAGTCGGGACTGCCCTGGGGGAGGCCCTGCATCGCGACCTCGGCATTACGCAGCGCGAGTCCCGCCTGTCCACCCTCGAGGCTATAGCGTTCGGCCGAAGCGAGCGCCGCCCGCGCCTGATCGCCCCGGGCGGCATAGACGATGCCGAGCTGATACCAGGCGAAGGGATTTTCATTGTCGAGCGCAACCGCGGTTTTCAGCACCTTTTCGGCCTCGGCATAGTTGGCGGGGTCCTCGGTCGCGATCAGCGCGTGGCCGAGCGTCGCGGCGATCAGCGGCGCCGAGCGCGAATTGGCGACCGCTTCGCGCAGCGGCGGGATCGCCTCTTCGGGCTTTCCCGATTCGAGCAGCACCTGCCCCTCGAGCTCGAGGAAATAGGGGTCTTCGGGATCGCGCTTGAGCAGCGCATCGACCTCGCCGAGCGCTTTCTGCGGATAGGCGCTTTTGTGCCAGGCATAGGCGCGCGCATAATGCGCCGGAATGCTGTCGTCGCTTTCGGGATAGTCGCGCAGCGTCTTTTCGGGCTCGGCGATATAGCCGACGAGCTTCGCCTTGACGCGCTGGAAGCGCTTTTCGAGATCGGGGTCGCTCGGCTTGTCCCACGCCGCATCGGCGACGTAGCCGTCGCGCAGCGCCTGAATGCGGTCGCCCGACAGCGGGTGGGTGCGGCTGTAGGTCGCGTCGTCGTCCTGGCTCACCGCATAGCGGAATTCGAGATTCTGCAGCTTCTTGAAAAAGGCCAGGCTTCCGCGTCCGCTGATTCCCGCCTTCGACAGATATTGCGCGCCTGCGGCGTCGGCGGTCGCTTCCTGCGTGCGCGTGAAGGCCAGGAATTTGCCGAGCGCGGCCTGCTGCCCCGCCATCATCACGCCCATCCCCGCCTCGCCGCCGCCCGCGGCCATCGCGGCGGCGCCGAGCAGCAGGCTGAGCAGCGAGATCCCCGTCGCCGCCTTGGCGCCTTCGCCGACGCGGATCGCGTGGCCGCCCATGATATGGCCGAGTTCGTGCGCGAGGACGCCCTGCACCTCGTTCGCGCTGTCGGCGGCCTCGATCAGCCCGCTGTGGACGTAAATATCCTGACTGCCCGCGACGAAGGCGTTGATGCTGCGGTCGCTGAGCAGGTGGACGCGCACCTGGCCCGGACGCAGCCCGGCGGCGACCGTGATCGGGTCCATCATGTCCTGCAGCAGCGCTTCGGTCTCGGCGTCGCGCAGCAGCGACTGGGCGAGCACGGGGCGCACCGCGACCGCGAGCAGGAGGATGAGCGTGAGCAGGAGCCGCGCGAGCGGGCGCAAGGCGTCCGCCCCTTGCAGGAAGCGCGGCTGAGGGGTGCGGGTCATCGGCGCCGGTCTTGCACCCCGCGCCTGAACCGCGACTGAAGCCAAAGGGCGTCGGTCGCGGTCGGGCGCGGGAGGGCAAGCATCCCGGTCATCGCGGCGTCAATTGCCGAAGGTGCGCTGCCACCAGCCGCGGCGCGGTTCACCCGTCTCGTCGACAGCGGCTTCGTCGGTCGGCGCCGCGTCGGCCGGAGCCTCTGCGGTCGGCGATGACTCGGCGGCGACGGGTTCGGCCTTGCGGCGACGGCTGCGCGCCGGCGCCTTGGCGGGCTTGGCTTCGGGCTCGGGTTCGGCTTCGACCGCTTCGGCAGCGGGGCCCTCGGCCGCGACAGCCTTCTTGCGGTTTGCGCGCTTCTTCGGTGCGGGCTTCGCCTCAGGCTCGGCATCATTCGCCGCGACCGCTTCGACGGGAGCGTCCGCCGCTTCGGTCCCCGCCGTTTCGGCGGCCGCCTTGGTCTTGCGCGGCGCGCGCTTGCGCTTCGGCTTTTCCTCGGCTGCGGGTTCGGCCTCGACAGCCACCGCCTCGGCGACGGCTTCGGCGGGCGCTTCCGGCGCTGCCTCGGCCTCGGCCTCGTCGCTCTTCTTGCGGCGTCCGCCGCGGCGGCGCTTCGGCTTTTCCTCCGCCGGCGCTTCGGCTTCGGTCTCTACGGTCGCCGGAGCCTCCTCGGCCGCCTCTTCGCTCTCGCCGGAGCTGTCTGCATCGGCCGCTTCGCCGGCTTCGCTGCCGTCCTCGTCGCGGCGGCCGCGGCGGCCGCGGCGGCGGCGGCGGCGGCGCTTGCGGCCCCCGCCCTCGCCATCGTCGCTTTCGTCGCGCACCGGACGCTCGGCCTCTTCGTCTTCGTTCGTCTCCTCTTCGACGGTCTCGTCCTCGTCATCCTCGATCAGCTCGATCGGGGCGAAGCTGCGGCGCTGGGCCGGGGGCGGGCCGCCGACCTCGATTGCCATGCGCGCACCCTCGGTCTCGCCGTCGGGCAGGATTTCGACCGAAACGCCGTAGAGCTCCTCGATCTCGCGCAGCTCGCGGCGCTTTTCGTTGAGCAGGTAGAAGGTCGCTTCCTGGCTCGCGCGCAGGATGATCTTGCTGCCCTTGCCGCGCGCCGCTTCCTCTTCGATCAGGCGCAGCGCACTGAGGCCCGCCGACGAAGCGGTACGCACCAGCCCGGTGCCCTCGCAATGCGGGCAGGGGCGCGTCGAGGCCTCGAGCACGCCGGTGCGCAGGCGCTGGCGGCTCATCTCCATCAGGCCAAAGCCCGAGATGCGGCCGATCTGGATGCGCGCGCGGTCGTTCTTCAGCGCTTCCTTCATCGCGCGCTCGACCTTGCGGACGTTCGAGCCGTGATCCATGTCGATGAAGTCGATCACGATCAGCCCGGCCATGTCGCGCAGGCGCAGCTGGCGCGCGATCTCGTGCGCGGCTTCGAGGTTGGTGCTGAGCGCGGTCTGTTCGATATTATGCTCGCGCGTCGAGCGGCCCGAGTTGATGTCGATCGACACCAAAGCCTCGGTGGGGTTGATCACCAGATAGCCGCCCGATTTCAACTGCACGACGGGATTGAGCATCCCCGCGAGCTGATCCTCGACGCCGTAGCGCTGATAGAGCGAGACGGGGTCGGCATATTGCTTCACGCGCCGCGCGTGGCTCGGCATCAGCAGCTTCATGAACTGCTTCGCCGCCTTGTAGCCCTCCTCGCCCTCGACGAGCACTTCCTCGATGTCGCGGTGATAGATGTCGCGGATCGCGCGCTTGACGAGGTCGCTGTCCGAATGGATCAGCGCCGGTGCGCTCGACCCCAGCGTCTTTTCGCGAATCTCGTCCCACAGGCGGGCGAGATAGTCGAAGTCGCGCTTGATCTCGGTCTTCGTGCGGCTCATCCCCGCGGTGCGGACGATGCAGCCCATCGTCGGCGGCAGGTTCAAATCGTCGATGATCGCCTTCAGCTTGCGGCGGTCGGCGCCGTTCGAAATCTTGCGGCTGATCCCGCCGCCATGCATCGTGTTCGGCATCAGCACGCAATAACGGCCGGCGAGGCTGAGATAGGTCGTCAGCGCCGCGCCCTTGTTGCCGCGCTCTTCCTTGACGACCTGGACCAGCATCACCTGGCGGCGGCGGATGACGTCCTGGATCTTGTAGCGCCGGCGCAGCGACATGCGGCTTTCGCCATTGTCGTCGTCGCGGCGGGCGCGCCCGCGGCCCTTGCGGCCCCGGCCGCGCCCGCGTCCGCGGCGCCCGCCACGGTCGTCCTTCGCCTCTTCGGCGTCATCCTTTTCGGCCTCGCCGGCTTCGGCGTCTTCGCGCTCGTCCTCGGCGTCGCTTTCCTCGCCGACCGTCACCGGCGTCGGGGCGTCGCCATTCTCGTCCTCATGGCCCTCGACCTCGGCGACGTCGCCTTCGAGCTCGTCGAGATCCTCCTCGGCGCGCATCGCCGCCTCGGCGGCATGCTCGGCCTCTTCGCGCAGCAGCGCTTCGCGGTCTTCCTTCGGGATCTGGTAATAGTCGGGGTGGATTTCGCTGAAGGCCAGGAAGCCGTGACGGTTGCCGCCATATTCGACGAACGCCGCCTGCAGCGACGGTTCGACGCGGGTGACCTTGGCCAGATAGATATTGCCCTTGAGCTGCTTGTGCTCGGCGGACTCGAAGTCAAACTCCTCGATGCGGTTTCCCTTGGTGACGGCGACCCGGGTTTCTTCCCGGTGCCGCGCGTCGATCAACATACGCGTGGTCATTATTATCACTCCAGGCGCGCCGCGGCGCGCCAAACAAAAAGGCCGCAGGCGCCCGGGACGGACGGATGCGGTCGAAAGGGTTCAAAGAAAAAAAGACGTTATTGCCGCGCGCGGCCCGCGTCCGGTCGTGGACGCACATGCGGTCTTCGGCTCCACGGCCCGCGGGTGCGAAGGCACCCGGACCGGGATAAGAAGAAGGCATGGCAAGCCTCATGCGGCATCAACCTGTTTGGGGCGACCGGAGGGCGGGCGATCGCGACCGATCCGCCGCCCGGTCATCCGGGTGGACTGGCGGCCTGTCCCGCCTTCGGTCCGGCACCGGGGGCCGCGATCCCGCGATTTCATCGGGTTCGGGCCAGTCCCTCGAAAGGCCGGACGGCAGGGTGGAACGCCGTCAGTGGTCGCGGTGCTAGCATCGGCAGCGACCGACGGCAACCTTCACCGCTGCAATTGGGTCGGATGGCGCGCCACTGTTGCACGAAAACCCATCGTTCCTCGGCAACGTCCAGACGGAAATTAACCCTGTTTCGCGCCGCATTCCGTGGGCTTCGCAATAAGCGCTGGACCATGGCGCTCTGCCGGCGGCATAACCGCGGCCATGGGCCTGTCCTTGCTTCTCGCGACCCTCTCGCTCGCCGCGCCGGTGGCGTCCGCACCGCCGTTCGGGCCTTTTTACCAGCTCTCCGCGCCCGCCAGCTACCGCGCGCGGCCGCCGCAAAAGCGCTACAGCGTCACCGTTCCGATCGGCAAGCCGAAGCCGGCCCTGCCCTTGCCGAAGATCGAGGGGCCGGACGACGGCGACCTGCCGCTCGTCGTGATCGACGCCGGGCACGGCGGGCACGATCCCGGCGCGATTTCCCCCTTTGGCGGGCAGCGCGAAAAGGACATCACGCTCCAGCTCGCCCGCGCGATGCGCGACGCGCTGGTCGCGGGCGGCCGGGTGCGCGTCGCGCTGACCCGCGCGGATGACCGCTTTCTGATCCTCGAGGAGCGCTATGGCATCGCGCGGCGACTGAAGGCCGACCTGTTCATTTCGGTCCACGCCGATTCGGCCCAGAATGAAGCGGCGCACGGCGCGTCGATCTTCACTTTGTCCGAGGTCGCGTCGGACCGCGAGGCGGCGCGGCTCGCGGCGCGCGAGAACAAGGCGAACATCATCAACGGCGTCGATCTCGGCGCGCACAGCGGCGCGGTATCGTCGATCCTGCTCGACCTCGCGCAGCGCGAAACGATGAATGTCGCCGCCGATTTCGCGCGCCTGCTCCAGCGCGAGGCCGCGGACGACATGAGCTTCCGCACCGAAGCGCACCGCTTCGCCTCCTTCGTCGTGCTCAAGGCCCCCGACACGCCCTCGGTGCTGCTCGAAACGGGCTTTCTGTCGAACGCAGAGGACGCCGAATTTCTCGCCTCGAAGGAAGGACAGCAAAAGATCGCGCGCGGCGTGCGCGACGCGGTGCAACTCCACTTCGCCCGCCGCCTGGCGTCGGGGCGCTGATCGGCCGAAACGGTGGAAAGCCGAAGGAGAAGGCGGCTTTGGGGTGGGGAACTGACGTTCGCCTGCTCCTTTTCGTCATCCCGGACTCGATCCGGGATCCACAGCAGCGCCGAAGTCATGGACCCCGGATCAAGTCCGGGGTGACGATGATAAATAGGGCAGCAATCGGTCGCAAGCCGCCGCTGCGCCATAAATATAGTCTTGACTAACTTTTCTCCCGCCCCCAGCATCGCCCCCACACGGCGGGAGAGGCCTATGGGCTGGAGCAATTGGTCGGGCAGCGTCACCGCGCCCGCGGCGGTCGGGTATCCGCGCAGCGAGGACGAACTCGCCGCCGTCGTTCGCGGTGCGAAAAAGGTCCGCGCCGTGGGGGCAGGCCACAGCTTCATGCCGCTGTGCGAATCGGCGGAGGCGATCGTCGGCCTTGGCGCGATGGAAGGCGCGATCGCGATCGCCCCCGACCGGCGGAGTGCGCGCATTCCCGCGGGCTGGAGCATCAGGCGGCTGACCGCGGCGCTGTGGGACGAAGGGCTCGCGCTCGCCAATCAGGGCGATGTGAATCCGCAGGCGCTCGCGGGCGCGATGGCGACGGGGACGCATGGCACGGGGGTGACCCTCGGCTCGCTCTCGACCTTTGCGCGCGGCTTCCGGCTGATCGGCGCCGACGGCGAGGCGCGCTGGTGCGACCGGCGGACGAACCCCGAACTGTTCGAGGCGCAGCGGCTGTCGCTCGGGCTGTTCGGCATCGCGACCGAGATCGACGTCGATGTCGTCCCCGCCTTTCACCTTGCCGAGCGGATCGAGAAAAAGCGCTGGGCCGAGGTGCGCGAAAGCTATGATGAACTCGCCGGGCAGCATCGCCACATCGAATTCTGGATCTTCCCGCACGCCGATGCCGTCATCCTGAAGACGCTGACGCCGTGCGACCCGTGCGACCCGCCCGCTTCGACCAGCGACGTCGACGAGGCGACCTTTCGCCGCGTGCTCGACGTCGCAGCGAAGCTGCCGGTCCTGACGCCCTTTCTCCAGCGGCTGATGATGCGCACGCGCTTCGACGGCCGGCGCCGCGGCCCCGCGCACAGGATCTTCCCGTCGGATCGCACGGTCCGCTTCGAGGAAATGGAATATGAGCTGCCGCGCGCCGCGGGGCTCGCCGCGCTCGACGAGGTGATCGGCTGGATTCGCAGGGGCCGCCTGCCCGTCGCCTTTCCGTTCGAATATCGCACCGTCGCCGCCGACGACATCTGGATGAGCCCGATGAACGCGGGGCCGGTCGCCGCCATTTCGATGCACCAATATGCGAAGATGCCTTGGCGCGAGCATTTCGCGGGCGCCGAGGCGATCTTCCGCGCGCATGGCGGGCGGCCGCACTGGGCGAAGCGCCATACGCTGACCCGCGCCGATGTCGATGCGCTCTATCCGATGGCCGAGCGCTATCGCGCGGTCCGCCGCGCCGCCGACCCGGCGGGCAAATTCCTCAACCCCCATCTGGAGGCGCTTTTTTCATGACCGACGATGTGACGCTCCACGCCCATCTGATCGGCCGGCAGGGCTCGCGCGCCGACCTCAATACACCCGTGCTGGTGCTCGACGAAGGCGCGCTCGATCGCAATATCGCGGCGATGGCGGCGCTGGCAAAGGCGCACGGCGTCGGCCTGCGCCCGCACGCCAAGACGCACAAGAGCGTCGACATCGCGCGGCGTCAGATCGCCGCGGGCGCGCTCGGCATCTGCTGCGCCAAGATCGGCGAGGCCGAGGTGATGGCCGATGGCGGCATATCGGGAATCCTCATCACCTCGCCGGTCGCCGCGCCGCGCGCGGTCGAGCGGCTCGCCGCGCTCGCGGGCCGCGCCGAGGGGCTGATGGCGGTGGTCGACCATCCCGCGGTCGCGGCGCGGATCGACGCGGCGCTCGGGCAGGCGCGCGCAAGCCTCGACGTGATCATCGACATCGACCCCGGCATCGCGCGCACCGGCGTCGCATCGGCCGAAAAGGCGGTCGAACTCGCGGCCGCCATCGCTGCCCTGCCCCACCTGCGCTATCGCGGCGTCCAATATTATTGCGGGTCGCAGCAGCATATCGAGGATTTTGCCGAGCGCCGCGCCGCGATCGTCGAGCGCACGCAATATCTGGAGAGCGCGATCGCGGCGCTGACCGACGCGGGCTTCGCGCCCGACATCGTCACCGGATCGGGGACCGGCACGCACCGCATCGACCTCGACCTCGGCGTCTTCACCGAGCTGCAGGCGGGCAGCTATGTCTTCATGGACAAGCAATATCTCGACTGCGACCTTGCCGGCGACGGCAGCGTGCCGTTCGAAACCGCGCTCGGCGTCGATGCGCGGGTGGTCAGCGCCAATCATCCGGGGCTCGTCACCATCGACGCGGGGTTCAAGTCGCTTTCGACCGATGGCGGGGCCGCGGTGGTGCGGCGCGGCGCGCCCGCAGATGCCTTCTTCGCCTTCATGGGCGACGAACATGCCGCGCTGATCGCGCCGGGGATCGGCGATACGCTCGCGCCCGGCGATCCGGTGACGCTGACGGTTCCGCACTGCGACCCGACGGTCAATCTCTACGATCATTATCATGTTGTCGACGGCGACACGCTGGTCGCGATCTGGCCGGTGAGCGCGCGCGGCCGCGCGCGATGAAGCCGCCGCCGAAGCAGGCGCGCGCCGCCGCGACGCGCGAGCGGCTGCTCGATGTCGCGGGCGCCCTGCTCGCCGAGGTCGGGATCGAGCGCATCTCGACCAACAGGATCGCCGCGCGCGCGGGAGTGAGCCCGCCCGCGCTCTATCGCTATTTTGCCGATAAATATGCGGTGCTCGAAGCGCTCGGCCGCCGGTTGATGGCGCGGCAGAACGACGTGCTCGACGCCTGGGTGCTGCGCCATGCGCCCGGCGGCATCGCCGCGATGGCCGATCATATCGGCGAGCTGCTCGCCGACACCGCCGCCGTGACCCGCGCCGAGCCGGGCGCGGCGTGGACCCTGCGCGCGCTGCACGCGACCCCCGCACTCGTCCACGTCCGCCTCGAATCGCACCGCAGCGTCACCGACCGCCTCGCCGCCGCCTGCACGCCGCACCTGCCGGGCGTCGACCCGGCGATGCTGTGGCGGCGGCTGCGCCTCGCGGTCGAGCTCGGCTTCGCCGCCGAGGAGATGCTGGGCGAAGAGGACCGGCTCGACCCCGCTGCGGTCCACGCCGATATTGCGGCGATGCTGGGCGGCGCGATGCGCGAGCTGGCCGCATCCTACGGGCAACAGTCTGCACGACATTGAGTCGATGCGTCATTGCGAGCGAAGCGAAGCAATCCAGGAGGTGACAAGCCGCTCTGGATTGCTTCGCTTCGCTCGCAATGACGGTGATAGCTCCTTCGGTCCCGTCGCGCCGCCACCGGCCAGGCGCCTCGCCGCAACCATGCTTCCCTTTCCGGGAGACAGGCGATAGAGGCGGGAAATATGGCCGCCGACACCTCGTCCCATTTTCGCTACCGTCTGCGCCGCGACAGCAATGCCGTTCTCGGCTGGCTGCGCGAGATGTGGACGCGCCGCTGGTTCCGCTGGCTCGGCTATCTCGCCATTGCAGGGCTGCTCGGCCTCGCGCTGATCTGGGCGATCTTCGCGCGCGACCTGCCCTCGGTCGATCAGCTGCGCGACTATGAACCGCCGCTGCCGACGATGGTGCGCGACGGCGAGGGCAAGCCGGTACACAGCTATGCGCGCGAGCGCCGCGTCCAGCTCGACTACAGCGAATATCCGCCGCTGCTCGTCCGCGCCTTCCTCGCCGCCGAGGACCGCACCTTCTTTCAGCACGGCGGCATCGACTATCCCGGCATCGTCAGCGCGATCATCACCAATCTGCAGAACGATGGCCGTCCCGTCGGCGCTTCGACGATCACCCAGCAGGTCGCGAAGAATCTGCTGCTCACCAACGAGGTCAGCTATACGCGCAAGATCCGCGAGGCGATTCTCGCGAAGCGCATCGAGGCGGCGCTGTCCAAGGAACAGATCCTCGAACTCTATCTCAACGAAATCCCGCTCGGGCGTCGCAGCTTCGGGGTGCAGGCGGCGAGCCGCGCCTATTTCGACAAGGATGTCGATCAGCTCGCGCTGCACGAAATGGCCTTCCTCGCGATCCTGCCCAAGGCGCCCGAAACCTATGGCCGCGCGCGCAATGCCGAAAAGGCGCTGGCGCGGCGCAATTTCGTGCTCAAGGAAATGGAGCGCAACGGCTGGATCAGCAAGGCGCAGCGCGACGCCGCGCAGGCGCAGCCGCTCGGCCTGTCCGAAAGCGGCAATCGCGCGGTCGAGCAGGTTGGCGGCTATTATATGGAAGAGGTGCGCCGCCAGCTGATCGAGCAGTTCGGCGAAACCGCCGAGGACGGGCCGCACAGCGTCTATGCCGGCGGCCTGTGGGTGCGCACCGCCTATGACGACAAGATGCAGCAGGCGACGGCCAAGGCGCTGCGCGAAGGCATGATCCGTTACGACCGCGGCAAGGGCTGGTCGGGGCCGATCGCGACGATCGAGGCCGACGATCAATGGGCGAGCCGCCTCGCCTCGAGCTTCAAGACGGTCGACTATGCGGATTGGCGCATCGCCGCAGTGCTGTCGAAAACGGGCAGCGAGGCCCGCATCGGCTTTGCCGACGGCAGCACCGGCCGCCTGCCCGCGAGCGCGGCGCAGATGGGCTATCGCAAGCGCGGGACGAGCGCCTTCGTCGCGATGAAGCCCGGCGACCTGATCGCGGTCGCGCCGAGCGGCGGCGGCAGCTTTTCGCTCCGCAACATTCCCGAAGTGTCGGGCGGCATGGTTGTCGAAAGCCCGCATTCGGGCCGCATCTATGCGATGCAGGGCGGCTTCGACGTGCGCCTCTCCTCGTTCAACCGCGCGACGCAGGCCGAGCGCCAACCGGGCTCGACGATCAAGCCCTTCGTCTATGCGACCGCGCTCGACAATGGCATGACCCCCGCGACGATGATCGTCGACGGGCCGTTCTGCGTCTATCAGGGCGCCGGACTCGGCACCAAATGCTTCCGCAACTTCGGCAATTCGGGCGGCAGCGGCGAGCATACGATGCGCTGGGGCCTCGAACAGTCGCGCAACCTGATGACCGTGCGCACCGCGAGCCAGATCGGCATGGAGCCGATCGTGGAGACGATTCGGACGATGGGGATCGGCCAGCACGAACCCTATCTTTCGACCGCGCTCGGCGCCGGGACGACGACGGTCGAGCGAATGGTCAACGCCTTTTCGATGCTCGCCAATCACGGCCGCGCGCTGACCCCGCACCTGATCGACTATGTTCAGGACCGGCGCGGCAAGGTGATCCTGCCCCGGAACTGGCGCCCGTGCCAGGGCTGCAACAAGCCCGATTGGGACGGGCGGCCGATGCCGCGCTTCGCGCCCTCGGGCAAGCAGCTGATGGACCCGATGACCGCCTATCAGGTCGTCCACATGCTCGAAGGCGTCGTCCAGCGCGGCACCGCGCAGCGGCTGCGCGACCTCGGCGTACCGATGTTCGGCAAGACCGGGACGACGACGGGGCCGAAGGACGTCTGGTTCATCGGCGGCACGCCCGACATCGTCGCCGGCCTCTATCTGGGCTTCGACCAGCCGCGCAACATGGGCGGCTATGCGCAGGGCGGCAGCCTCGCCGCGCCGGTATTCAAGCAATTCTATCAGGCCGCGCTCGCCGGCCGCCAGCCGGTGCCCTTCACCGCGCCCAGGAATATCCGCATGGTGCGCATCGACCGCCGTTCGGGCCGCCGCGTCTATGGCGCGTGGCCGACGAGCGATCCGAAAGCCTCGATCATCTGGGAGGCCTTCAAGCCCGAAAGCGAGCCCAGGCGGACGATCCGCGAAGAGGAAATCAAGCCGTCGAAGCCGGCCAAGCAGCCCGACGCGCCGGTCCAGCAGGGCGGGCGGCGCAGCGACGCCGACTTCCTGGAAGATCGCGACGGCATCATCTGACGCCCGGCCGGCGGCGCGCGCGGGGCTTTTCCTCGGGCGCGCCAGCCACTAAGGCCGGACGCATCTATTCAGGAGCACAGACATGCGCGCCGAAGCGCAGGACCATATCGACAAGATCAACGCCGCGCTCGCGCTGCTGCGCCGCTTTCTCGACTGGGATCGCGCGCTGCGGCGGCTCGACGAGCTTAACGCCAAGGTCGAAGACCCGGCGCTTTGGGACAATCCAAAGGCGGCGCAAGAGGTGATGCGCGAACGCCGCCGCCTCGACGAGGCGGTCACCGCGACGCGCGCGATCGAAAAGGAAATGGCCGACACCGCCGAGCTGATCGAGCTTGCCGAGATGGAGGGCGACGAAGCGCTCGTCGACGATGCCGTCGAAAGCCTCGCCGCGCTCGCCGCGCGTGCCGAAGAGGATAAGGTCAAGGCGCTGCTCGCGGGCGAGGCCGACGGCAACGACGCCTATATCGAAGTCCATGCGGGCGCCGGCGGCACCGAGAGCCAGGACTGGGCCGAAATGCTACAGCGCATGTATATGCGCTGGGCCGAAAAGCGCGGGATGAAGGTCGAGCTGATCGAATATCAGGCGGGCGAGCAGGCGGGGATCAAGTCGGCGACGATGCTGGTCAAGGGCGAAAATGCCTATGGCTATGCCAAGACCGAGAGCGGCGTTCACCGCCTCGTCCGCATCTCGCCCTACGACAGTTCGGCACGGCGCCACACCAGCTTCTCGAGCGTCTGGGTCTATCCGGTGATCGACGACAATATCGAGATCGAGATCAACGAAGGCGACCTCAAGATCGACACCTATCGCGCGTCGGGTGCGGGCGGACAGCATGTCAACACGACCGATTCGGCAGTGCGCATCACGCACATTCCGACCGGCATCGTCGTCGCGAGCCAGAACGATCGCTCGCAGCACAAGAATCGCGCGACCGCGATGGGGATGCTGAAGGCACGGATGTACGAGGCCGAGCTGCAAAAGCGCGAGGCCGCCGCGTCGGGCGAATATCAGGCGAAGACCGAAATCGGCTGGGGCCACCAGATCCGCTCCTATGTGCTTCAACCCTATCAGCTGGTGAAGGATCTGCGCACCGGCGTCACCTCGACCGCGCCGTCCGACGTGCTCGACGGCGCGCTCGACCCGTTCATGGCGGCGGCGCTGTCGCAGAAGGTGACGGGCGAAAAGGTCGAGGTGGAGGACATCGACTGATGGCGCGCGCGGGCGTCCGGGCGGGGCTTGCGGCGTGTGCGCTGCTCGTCCTGCTCGCCGGCTGCGATTCGCCGTGGAGCGACGACGACGACCGGATCGAGACGGCGCGCGACTTTCCGCCCGCCGACCGCCCCGTCGCTCCGGTCGGCGCGACCAAATGGTCGACCGAAGAGGCGCGCGACCGCGTCAACGAGGCAGAGGACATCATGGATTCGTCAGGCGTCCGGCCCGGCATGACCGTCGCCGACATCGGTGCGGGCGACGGCTATTACACCGTGCGCCTCGCCGCGCGCGTCGGTGCGGGCGGGCGCGTGCTCGCGCAGGACATCCAGCCCGAAGTGATCGAGCGGCTCGCCGACCGCGTCGCGCGCGAACGGCTCGACAATGTGTCGCTGAAGCTGGGCGCGGTCGACGATCCGCGGCTGCCGCAGAACAGCTTCGACCGCGTCTTCATGGTGCATATGTATCACGAGATCGGCGAGCCTTACGCTTTCCTCTGGCGGCTGCGCCCGGCACTGCGCCAAGGCGGGCAGGTGATCGTGGTCGACGGCGACCGCCCGATCGAAAAGCACGGAACGCCGTTCCGCCTGCTCGTCTGCGAGTTCGAGGCGGTGGGCTACAAGCTCCTGTCCTATGACGACAAGCAGACCGCGGGCGGCTATCTCGCGCGCTTCGTCCCCGCGGGGCAGCGGCCCGAACCCGGCGCGATCAAGGTGTGCGAGAATCCGTGAATCCGGATAGGGAGCCGACACCCGCCGGTCTCGAGCGTGTCCCCGCGAAGGCGGGGACCCATCTCCTGCCGGCTCAACATGGCAACGACGGAAGATGGGCTCCCGCCTTCGCGGGAGCACAGGGTCATTATCAATAGGCGACTAGTCGTTCCTCATCGTCCATCGCCGCCAGAAAGCCGACCAGCCCGCCCATCCGCGCCCCGGGCACAAGGTCCCCGGCCGTCAGTCCCGCCAGCGCAAGGCCCGACTGGCAGGCGATGAGTTCGACCTCCATCGCCGCGGCTTCCTCGATCATCTGTGCAAGATCGGGCTGTCCCGCGGCGCGGCGCGCGGCGTCGCCGGCAAAGCCGGCCGGCGCGCGCAACAGCGCCACCGCCTCGCCCTGCACGAACATCCGCACGCGGCCGCCGAGCGCCGCCGCCGCCATCGCGGTTTCGAGCGCGGCATAGAGGCGCGCGCCGTCGCCGCTCGCGACGATCAGGCTCAGCCCCCGCATATCGGACACGCGGGGTCTTTTGCGATGCCGACCTCGCGCCAGCGCCGCTCGAGCATGTCGAGGATCGCGAGCCGCCCCACGAGCGACCGGCCCCAGCCGGTGAGCGCGCGCACGCCCTCGAGCGCTGCCATCGTCCCGACCATCCCGGCAAGCGCCCCCATCACCCCCGTTTCGGCGCAGTTGATCCCCTCGCGGTCGGGATCGTCGCCGACGAGGCACGCATAGCAGGGGGCGTCGCCGCGCCAGCCTTCATAGAGCGCGATCTGCCCCTCGAAGGCGCCGATCGCCGCGCTCAAAAGCGGGATTTCGAGCGCGACGGCGGCGCGGTTAACGGCCAGCCGCGTGTCGAAATTGTCGCAGCCGTCGAGGATCAGGTCGGCCCCCGCGAGCAGCGCTTCGGCGTTGGCCCCCCCGATCCGCTCGGTCACCATCGCGCAGTCGACGTGCGGGTTGATCCGCCACACCGCCTCGGCGGCGACGATCACCTTGGGCGATCCGACGTCGACGTCGGTGAAGAGCGGCTGGCGATGGAGGTTCGACAGCTCGACGACATCGTCGTCGATGATCGTCAGCCTGCCGACCCCCGCCGCGGCAAGATAGGTGATCGCCGGGCAGCCGATCCCGCCCGCGCCGATCACCGCGACATGGCTGGCCTTCAGCTTCGCCTGCCCCGCGCCGCCGAACTGCGGCACGATGATCTGGCGGGCGTAGCGGTCGAGTTCGGCGTCGGTCAGCAAATCACTCGCCCGAACGCCGCATCTTGATCGCGGCGAGCGAGCCGACGTTCGCCGGACTCGCCGCTTCGGCCTTCGCATCGCTCGCGAGCCCGGTCGAGCCGAAGCCCCCCGCGCCGCGCACGGTATCGTCGAGCGCGGCGACCTCGGCAAAGGTCGCGCGCTGCACCGGCGCGGGGACGAGCTGCGCGATGCGGTCGCCGCGCCTGATCTCGAAATTATCCTCGGACAGATTCGCAAGGATCACCTTCACCTCGCCGCGATAGTCGCTGTCGATCGTCCCCGGCGTGTTGAGACAGGTTATGCCGTGCTTGAGCGCGAGCCCCGAGCGCGGGCGCACCTGCACTTCATAGCCCGCGGGAATCGCCATCGCGAAACCCGTCGCGACGGCGTGGCGGGTGCCGGGGCGCAGGGTCAGCGTCTCGGCCGCGACGACGTCCATTCCCGCCGCGCCGTCGGACGCATAGGCGGGCAGCGGCAGGCCGCCGCCGTTGGGCAGGCGCTGAAGGCGGATTTCAATCGGAATCAAGGGGTGAACGGAGGTCGAGGTCATCGGCGATCTTTTCCATCAATTTGCGGGCGACGGCGCCCTTGGGCAGCCGGTCCCAGCTTTCTACGCCCGCTTTGCTAATGATATGCACCCGATTCGTCTCGCCCCCCATCGGGTCGGCCGACACATCGTTGGCGACAATCCAGTCGCACCCCTTTCGGGCGAGCTTGGCCTCGGCGTGCGCGATCACATCGTTGGTTTCGGCGGCGAAGCCGACCAGCAGCGGCGGCCGGTCGGGGCTTTTCGCGACGCTCGCCAAAATGTCGGGATTTTCGGCGAGCGCGAGCGGCGGGACAGCGCCGCTGCCGTCCTTCTTGATCTTTTGCGCGCGCGTATCGGCGGCGCGCCAGTCGGCGACCGCGGCGACCATGATCGCGGCATCGGCGGGCAGGCCGCCCGCGACCTCCTCCGCCATCTCGCGCGCGGTTTCGACATCGACGCGGACCACGCCCGGCGGGGTCGGCAGCGGCACCGGCCCGGCGATCAGCAGCACCTCGGCACCGGCCTCGGCGGCGGCGGCGGCGATCGCGAAACCCTGCTTGCCGCTCGAGCGGTTGGCGATGTAGCGCACCGGGTCGATCGGCTCGTGCGTCGGCCCCGCGGTGATCAGGATGCGGCGGCCGTGCAGCGGGCGGTGGTTGGTCGGCGCGAAATCGGGCTGGCCGCGAAAATCCCCCTCCCGCTTGCGGGAGGGGTTAGGGGAGGGCATGTCGACCTCCGCCTCTCCCGCAACAGGCCCTCCCCCGGCCCCTCCCGCAAGCGGGAGGGGAGAAGAAAGCGCCTCGACAATCGCGGCATGAATCGCCTCGGGTTCGGGAAGGCGGCCGGGGCCATATTCGCCGCACGCCATCTCGCCTTCGTCGGGCTGCATCACCGTCACCCCGTCGCCGCGCAGCGTGCTCACATTGCGCTGCGTCGCGGGGTGGAGCCACATGCGCACATTCATCGCGGGCGCCGCGAGCACCGGCTTGTCGGTCGCGAGCAGCAGGGTTGTCGCCAGATCGTCGGCGATGCCGCCAGCCATCTTCGCCATCAGGTCGGCGGTCGCGGGCGCGACGACGACCAGGTCGGCCTCGCGGCTCAGCTGGATATGCCCCATCTCGACCTCGTCCTTCAGGTCGAAGAGGCTGGTATAGACCTTGTTCTCGCTCAGCGCCGCGAGCGTCAGCGGCGTCACGAACTGCTCGCCCGCGCGCGTCAGCACGCAGCGCACGACATGCCCCGATTTGCGCAGGAGCCGGACGAGCTCGATGCTCTTATAGGCCGCGATGCCGCCGCCGATAATCAGCAGGATGCGTTTCGCCGTCATCGTCATACTCCGGTGAGCAGCACGTCGAGTGCGCCGGTGATGGTCAGGCCCTCTTCATTCAGGCTCATAACGACCTCGCCCAATTGACTGACCGGAATGGCGGCCGCGAACTGCGTGTACATCACATAGCTCGTTTCTTCGACGGTGAAGAGCGGATTGAGCCGGTGCGCAACGACATCGAATTGATCGGCGTGCAGCAGCGGCACGACGAGCCGCGTATTGAGATGGGTCAGCAATTCGGATTGGCAATCGATCACCAGATCGCCGTCTCTGGTGCGCCAGACGTCGAATTGTGCCATCAGAAAAGCCGGTATTTGGCCAGCGGCAATCCATGCTTGCGGACATAGTCGTTCGACGCTTCGATCGCGGCGCGATTCTCTTCCTGCCACGCCGCCTGGCGCGCCTTTTTGACCTCGGCCGCGAGCCCCGACTGGCACGCCTCGCTGACGTTGATGCCCAACCGCTTGGCCTCTTCGACCAAAGCGATGCTAAGCGACACGTTGGTCGGTCGCTTGGGTGTCGTCTTCGACAGCCGTTCGAATCGCGCCGATTCGTTCATCGCCATTCTCCTTGCGCATGATATATGCGCATGATGGCCGCCGATCAATGCCCGGCCAGAGTGCCGGTTTTGATTCAATCAAAACCGAACGCACTCTAGCGCGACATATCGGGTGCGATTATGCTCGCGCGAAAACAGCAGGATGCTGCCGATGCCGATCATGGCCGCCCGCCTTTACGACCGCGGAAAGCTCGTCCGCGATCTCGGCCCCGACGAGGCGATTCCCGAGGATTGCGCCGAGGGCGAGTTCTTCTGGCTCGGCCTCTATGCGCCGACGCCGGGCGAGCTCGAACGCGTCGCGCAGCGCTTCGGACTCCACCCGCTCGCGGTCGAGGATGCGCTCAAGGCCAATCAGCTTCCCAAGGTCGAAACCTATGGCGACCAGCTGTTCGTCATCGCGCGCACCGCCAATCTCGACAACGACACGATCCAGCCGGGCGAGACCGCCTTCTTCGTCGGGCGCCACTTTCTCGTCTCGGTGCGTCACGGCTCGGCGCGGGGTCATGCCGAGGTGCGTGCGCGGCTCGAAACGGCCCCCGCGCTGCTCGGCCATGGTCCCGACTATGTGCTCCACGCGATCCTCGATTTCATCGTCGACGGCTATTTCCCCGTCGTCGATGCGATCGAGGACAAGCTGCTGCTCGTCGAGGACAGCGTGATGGACACCCCGCTCGACGCCGAAGCGATCCGCCACCTTTATGGCCAGCGGCACGAGATCATCCGCTTCCAGCGCCTCGTCGGATTGATGAAGGACATGACCTACAAGCTCGCGACGACCCCGCTCGTCTGTATCGACGATCCGGTGCGGCCCTTTTTTCGCGACATATGGGACCATGTGCAGCGCGCCGAATTCCGCCTGACCGGCCTGCGCGACATCGCCGCCGGGGTGGTCGAAACCAACGGCCTGCTCGAACAGCAGCGCCAGGGCGTCATCACCCGCCAGCTCGCGGCCTGGGCGGCGATCCTTGCGGTGCCGACCGCGATCGCGGGCATCTATGGCATGAATTTCCGCCACATGCCCGAACTCGGCTGGCATTTCGGCTATCCGTTCGCGATCGCGCTGATGGCGGGAGTGTGCGGCCTCGTCTATTGGCGCTTCAAGCACATCGGCTGGCTATAGCGCCTCAGCCCCGCGCGCCGAACAGCGCGGTGCCGACGCGCACATGCGTTGCGCCCAGCATCACCGCGGTCTCGAAATCGCCGCTCATCCCCATCGAGCGCTGCGGCAGGCCGTGGCGCTCGGCAAGCTCGTCGAGCAGCGCGAAATAGGGCGCGGGCTCGACGTCGGCGGGCGGTATCGCCATCAGCCCTTCGATCGCCAGTCCCGCCTCCTTTGCCTCGGCGAGCAGCGCGGGCAGGTCGGCGGTCGCGCAGCCGCCCTTTTGCGCCTCGTCGCCGATATTGACCTGCACGAACAGCCGCGGCTGCTTTCCCGCCTTGTTGCAGGCGCGCGCGAGCGCCTGGACGAGCGACGAGCGGTCGACCGAGTGGATGACGTCGAACAGCACCACCGCATCGTCGGCCTTGTTCGATTGCAGCTGGCCGATCAGGTGGAGGACGATATCGGGCGCCGCTTCGCGCAGCTCGGGCCATTTGGCCGCGGCTTCCTGCACGCGATTCTCGCCGAAATGGCGCTGGCCCGCGGCGATCAGCGGCCGGATCGCTTCGGCGTCGTGCGTCTTCGACACCGCGATCAGGCAGATGTCGTCCGCGCGCCGCTGCGCGCGCTTCGCCGCGCTCGCGATCGCGTCCCTCACTTCGGCCAGCCGCTCCGCCGCTTCGCTCATCTCGCCTCCTGTCCGGCGCGTCCGTTGCGCGCGCTTCGTCCGCGCCTATAGAAAGCGCGATGGATCGATTCCACCCCCCTTCCCTGCCCCGGCGATGGCTGCTGACCGACGAACGGGCGCCGGTGCCGGTCGAACGCCTCGCGTCGATGCTGCCGCCGGGGAGCGGGGTCGTGCTGCGCCACGACAGCCTCGCGGTCGGCGCACGATGGCGGCTCTTCCGCCGGCTCGCACGGATCGCGGCGGCGCGGCGGCTGACGCTGCTGCTCGCCGGCACCCCCGCGACCGCCGTGCGCTGGGGCGCCGACGGCGTTCACCTGCGCCGGCGCCGCGCCGCGCGTGCCGCGCAGGCACAGCGGCTCGCGCTGGTCGTCTCCATGCCGGTCCACGATGCGCGCGAAGCCCGGCGCGCGCGGCGCGCGGGGGCGTCGCTCGCATTCGTCTCGCCGCTCTATCCGACGCGATCGCATCCCGGTGCCGCCGCGCTCGGTCGCGCCGCATGGCTCCGCCTCGCGCGGGCGGCGGGCGGGCAGGCGGTCGCGCTCGGCGGCATGACGCCGGCGCGCGCGCGCGCGCTGGCCCGCGCCGCCAGGGCAAGCGGGATCAGGCCCGGCTGGGCGGCAATTGATGCGTGGGTGGAGGCGGCCGAAATCCGCCGGCGACGTCAGAAGCGGAACTGCGTTCCGACATAGACCGCCTGGCTGTCGCGCCGCGAATCGGTAAGCGGCTCGAGCCGGTCGTCGGCCTTGTAGCGGACGCCGGCGGTGACATCGAGGTTGCGCGTGATGCGATAGCTGCTCATCACATCGACCGCCGGAGCGGCGCCCGGTGCGGTGATGCGATCGGTCGCGCCCGCGGGATCGGTCGGCCGGTTGACCATCCGCGTCGCGAAGCGCGAAGGCTTTTCTTCCTCGGCGGGCGCCTTGGCGACGGGCAGGTTGCGCAGGTCGGTGCCGCGCGGCAGCTGCGGCGTGACGAATTTCTGGAAGCCGACCGAGGCGCCGAGATCATAGGCGATCGGCGTGATCGCGACCGGCGCCGCGCGGCCCTTTGCCAGCGCCGCGGTGCGCGCCGCGCTCGACGCATCGTCGCGCTTGCGGATCACGACGGTGATCGCCCGGTTCTTGCGATTTTCCTCGGTCACCGCGGGAGTGAAGCTGAAATTGCGGCGCGCCTCTTCCGACACCTTGGCATAGCGCGCGATCAGGCGCGGGTCGCCCGACGCCGGCGTGAACTGGCCGAGCAGGGTTTCCGACAGCGCCATCTCGCGGTTCGCGTCGCTGCGCGTCATCGCGGCGAGCGCCGGCGGCAGGGCAAGCGACATCGCCGCCAGAACGACGATGCTTCCCTGCCAAAGATGTCGCGGCTTGCCCGCCATGATCTGCGACTCCAACCCCAAGTCATTCGACAGATAGGCGCTCTTGTCGGATAATTCCAGTGATTCGAGTCGGATCGTTCGCAGGCGAACGGCTTTTGGACCCGATTGTTGCGCAATGAGCACAGTTTGCGCACCCGCCCCGGACCATCTGTTCCGAAGCGGGGCGCATCGCTTGCAATCCTTGCCTGAGCCGAAGCTGAACGGCGGCGACAGGGCGAATCGCCATGCTTGCCGGGGCGCGGCAAGCGCGATAGAGACGCTGCCAATTCTCCGCACTGCGGCCAGCCGCCGCATTCAGAATAAGGTGTCCGGCATGTCCCAGCTTCGTTTCCTCGTTCCGACCGGTCGCCCGGCCGCCCTCGCGCTGCTCGGCGTCGCGGTGCTCGGCCTTTCGGCGTGCGGCGGCAAGGAACGGCCGAAGGCGGATCTCGCGGCGTCGCAGGTGACGACGATCGGCGTGAACAGCTATCTGTGGCGCGCGTCGCTCGATTCGCTCTCGTTCATGCCGCTGCTTCAGGCCGACAGCGCGGGCGGGGTGATCATCACCGACTGGTATGCGAACCCGCAGAACCCGAACGAGCGGATGAAGGTCACCGTGTCGATCCTCGACCGCGACCTGCGCGCCGACGCGCTGCGTGTCGCGGCCTCGCGCCAGGTGTCGCAGGGCGGCACCTGGGTCGATGCACCGGTGCAGGCGGCGACGGTGCAGAAGCTCGAGGAAATCATCCTCACCCGCGCCCGCGACCTGCGCCGCGGCGCGATCGAGGGTTAAAGGGAAATCGTCATTGCGAGGAGCCAAAGGCGACGCGGCAATCCAGAGTGCGCGTGAACCGCTCTGGATTGCTTCGCTCCGCTCGCAATGACGGAAGAATGAAATACGGGGTGAATAGAATATGACCCGCGAAATGCGCTTTGGCGCCCTGGCCGCCGATGCCCGCTGGCAGGCGGCGTGGGAGGCCGCGAACAGCTTTGCCACCACCGACGGCGACGACCGGCCAAAGGCCTATATCCTCGAGATGTTCCCCTATCCTTCGGGGCGCATCCACATGGGGCATGTGCGCAACTATACGATGGGCGACGTGCTGGCGCGCTTCAAGCGGATGACCGGGCACGACGTGCTGCACCCGATGGGCTGGGACGCCTTCGGTATGCCCGCGGAAAATGCCGCGATGGAAAGGGGCGTGCATCCCGGCGGCTGGACGCGCGCCAATATCGACACGATGCGCGCGCAGTTGAAGCGGCTCGGGCTCGCGATCGACTGGGGGCGCGAACTCGCGACCTGCGACGCCGGCTATTATGGGCAGGAACAGGCGCTGTTCCTCGATTTCTACGCCGCGGGGCTCGTCGCGCGCAAGGAAAGCTACGTCAACTGGGACCCGGTCGACATGACCGTGCTCGCCAACGAGCAGGTGATCGACGGCCGCGGCTGGCGATCGGGCGCGCTGGTCGAGAAGAAGAAATTGTCGCAGTGGTTCCTCAAGATCACCGACTTCGCCGACGAGCTGCTCGAAGGGCTGAAGAGCCTCGATCAGTGGCCCGAAAAGGTGCGGCTGATGCAGGAAAACTGGATCGGCAAGTCGCAGGGGCTTGAGTTCTCGTTCCGCCTCGTCGGCGGCGCGCCGGGGTTCGACGTCTTCACGACGCGCCCCGACACCATCTATGGCGCCAGCTTCGCGGCCATCTCGCCCGACCATCCGCTCGCCGAAAGACTTGCCAAGGATTCGCCGCGCCTCGCTGCCTTCATCGCCGAATGCCGGCGCCGGGGCACGTCGGCGGAGCAGCTGGAAACCGCCGAGAAGATGGGCTTCGATACCGGCCTCGCCGTCGAGCATCCGCTCGATCCGAACTGGCACCTGCCTGTGTGGGTCGTGAATTATGTGCTGATGGACTATGGCACCGGTGCGATCTTCGGCGTCCCCGCGCACGACCAGCGCGACCTCGACTTTGCGCGCAAATATGAGCTGCCGGTCTATCGCGTCATCGCCGACGGCGACGAGACCGGCCAGCATTTCGAAGGCGGCGAGGCCTGGGTCGGCACCGGCCGCCTTGTGAACAGCCATTTCCTGAACGGCATGAGCATCGACGAGGCGAAGGCCGCGGTGATCGCGCGCGCCGAGCACGAAGGCTGGGGCAAGGGCACCACGGTATGGCGCCTGCGCGACTGGGGCGTTTCGCGGCAGCGCTATTGGGGCACGCCGATCCCCTTCATCCATTGCGATACGTGCGGCGTCGTTCCGGTGCCGAAGGACCAGCTGCCGGTCACGCTGCCCGAGGATGTCGATTTCTCGGTCCCCGGCAACCCGCTCGACCGCCATCCGGCGTGGAAGCATGTCGCCTGCCCGTCGTGCGGCGGCGCGGCGGTGCGCGAGACCGACACGCTCGACACCTTCGTCGATTCGAGCTGGTATTTCCTCCGCTTCGCCAGCTCCCCGGCGGACAAGCCGTTCGACCCCGCAGTGATCGCGCGCTGGCTGCCCGTCGACCAATATATCGGCGGCATCGAACATGCGATCCTCCACCTGCTCTACGCGCGCTTCTGGACGCGCGCGCTTCAGCGTATCGGCATGATCGAGGTGAAGGAGCCCTTTGCGAGCCTGTTCACGCAGGGCATGGTCACGCACGAAACCTACAGCCGCGATCAGGGCGAGGGCGTCGCGCCGCTCTATTTCACCCCCGAGGAGGTGACGCGCACCGCCGACGGCGCGACGCTCGCCGCCGACGGGTCGCCGGTCGAGGTCGGTCGCGTCATCAAGATGTCGAAGTCGAAGAAGAATGTCGTCGATCCCGACGCGATCCTCGACCAATATGGCGCCGACGCGGTGCGCTGGTTCATGCTCTCCGACAGCCCGCCCGAACGCGACCTTCCGTGGAGCGAGGCGGGGATCGAGGGCGCGTGGCGTTTCGTCCAGCGGCTGTGGCGACTGTTCGGCGAGACCGAGAACCGCGGCGACGGGGCCGAGGATATTGCGCTGGCGAGGCTGCTCCACCGCGCGATCGCGGGGGTTGCCGCCGACATCGAAGCCCTGGGCTTCAACAAGGCGGTCGCCAAGATCCACGCGCTCGCCAACGATATCGAGAAAGCGAAGCCGTCGGCGACGCGCGCCGAGGCGTGCGCGACGCTGATCCGCCTCGTCGCGCCGATGATGCCGCACCTCGCCGAAGAGGCGTGGGCGGCGCTGCCCGAGGCGCAGCGCACGAGCGCGATGGTCGCCGACGCGGCATGGCCCGCCGTCGATCCCGCGCTGCTCGCCGAGGACGAGGTGACGATCGTGATCCAGGTCGCGGGCAAGCGCCGCGACGAGCTGACGCTCGCCAAGGGACTCGACAGGGACGCCGTCGAAGCCGCCGCGCTCGCGCGCCCGCGCATCGCGGAGTTGCTTGCAGGAGCCGCGCCGAAGAAGGTGATTGTGGTTCCCGACCGGCTGGTGAATATTGTTCCCTAAGATGCGCGGCCTGCTCGCCTCCTGCCTGATCGCCCTGTCGCTGCCGCTCGCCGGCTGCGGGCTGAAGCCGCTCTATGCGAACGGCAGCAAGGGCGAAGTCGCGACGATGCTCGCCGATATCGACGTCGCGCCGATCGAGGGGCACGCCGGCTGGCTCGTGCGCAATGCGCTGCGCGACCGCTTCGTCGCGGCGCAGGGCGGGCGCGGCGAGGGCAATCGCTTCCGGCTCGACGTCCGGCTCGAGGACAGCATCACCGGGTTCGGCGTCCGCACCGACGATTCGGTGACGCGCGAGCGGCGGACGCTGCGCGCGCGCTACCAGCTCGTCGACGGCGCGACCGGCGAAGTGCTGCTCGACGCGACCGCGGCGCAGGACGCGGGCATCGACGTCGTCGGCAGCGAATATGCGACGATCGCGGCCGAGAACAGCTCGCTCGAACGGCTCGCCTCGGGCGTCGCCGACCAGATCGTCGCGCGGCTCGCCGTCTATGCCAATCGCGGCGGCCCCGCCTCGGCGCCCGGCGTTGCACCGACGGCCCGATGAAAGCGGTCAAGCCCGCCGAACTCGAACGCCTGCGACAGCTCGACCCCGCGGTTCGCCTCATCCTCCTTACCGGTCCCGACGAGGCAACGATGAACGCGCTCGCGGCAAGGCTGGTCGCGCTCGCGGGCGAGGAGGCCGAGCGGCTCGACCTTTCCTCGTCGCAGCTTTCGCAGGACGGCGCCCTGCTCGCCGCCGAAGCGGCGTCGCTGTCGCTCTTTGCGGGTGCGCGGGTGATAAGGCTCGAGATTTCGGGCAGCGGCGACGATTGCCTCGCCGCGGTCGATGCGCTGCTCGGCGCCGACAGCGCGGTCAATCCGGTGATCGCGACGGGGGCATCGGTCACCGCGCGCTCGAAGCTCGTCAAGCTCGTCGAGGGATCGGACGCCGGCCTCGCCGCGATCTGCTACCAGCCCGACCGCCGCGCGCTCGTCGGCATCGCGATCGCGGCGGCCGAGGAACAGGGACTGCGGCTCGCCAATGCCGAAGCGCAATTGCTCGTCGATCTGGTGTCGGGCGACCAGGCACTGATGCGCCGCGAGCTCGAGAAGATGGCGCTCTATCTCGACGCGGCCAGGGATCGCCAGCGGCAGGTCACCGCCGCCGACATCGCCGCGCTCGGCGCCGCGACGCACGAAGAGGACGTCAGCGAGTGCATCAACGTCGCGCTCGGCGGCAAGCTCGGCGACCTGCCCGACATGCTGACAAGGGCGGCGGCGGTCGGGGTGGCCGAAATCCGCATCATCCGCGCGCTCGCGATCCGCGCGGGTCAGCTCGCCCGGCTGCGCGCCGAGGTCGATGGCGGCGCGCATCCCGCAACGGTGGTGTCGGCGCGCAGCAGCGGCGTTTTCTGGAAAGAGCAGAGCGCGGTGACCGCGCAGCTCCATATCTGGGATTCGGTGCGCATCGCGCGGCTGATGACGCGGCTGCTCGATTGCGAGCGCGCGCTCAAAGCGTCGGGCACGCCGGGCAATGTGCTGTTCCGCAAGCTGATGACCGACATCGCGCACCAGGCGGCGCGGGCGCGGTAGCGCGCCGAGCGTCGTTGACCGAATAACCCGTGTGCTCCCGCGAAGGCGGGAGCCCATCTCCAGACAGCGCTATGTCGACCGGCGGGCGATGGGTCCCCGCCTTCGCGGGGACACTTTCACAGGAGGCTCGTTCAAAGGCGACCAGATCGTTTCCCGATGTGGGCGGGTTATGCCGCCTCGCGCGCTTCCATGCGCGCCTTGGGGTCCTCGGGTGGCACGAAGCTCCATAGCGTATCGCCCGCCTCGACCGCCGGCCGGTGGTGCTTGGCAAAAATGACAAGCTCGCCCGACGGCCGCACCACCGCCAGGCTGTCGCCGCCGCTCGCCTTCATCCGCGCGGCATAGTCCGAATAGGGGAATTTCTCGGTGATCCGGGTGCGGCTGAAGGTCCAGCCCGCCTGCAGCCGGTCGAGATGTTCCTCGATCGGCGTCGCCGCGAGCGTGAAGACGCGCCCGCGCCGCTGGCTGCCCTGCTGCGCCTCGCCGATCACGCGGCTGACGCGGTCGTGGCCGATCTCGGGCGCAAGCTCGCTGCACACCAGCGCGTTATAGGCATCATTGTCGGTCGCCGCGATCAGCTGCTGAAACTGGCCTATGTCGAGGTGATCCTCATGCACCTCGTCCAATATATCGCCGTGATAGACCGGCAGGCCGGCGTGGCGCGCGCGGCGCAGCGCGAGCTGGCTCGCATCGGCGACGAGCACGTCGCGCTCCTGCCGCTTGATGAATTCGGCAAAGGCGATCGTCCAGCTGTTCGCGCCGACGAGCAGCACCCCGTCGCCCTTGCCGCGATCGAGCCCGAGCCAGCGCGCGAACGGCCCCGCAGTGAAACCGTGCGCAAAGATCGTCGCGATCACGACCCCGAACGACAACGGCACCAGCGCCTCCGACCCCGCGATGCCATAGTCGGAAAGGCGCAGCGCGAAGAGGCCGGTGACCGCGACCGCGACGATGCCGCGCGGCGCGATCCACGCGACGAACAATCGCTCCTTCAGCGGAATGCGCGTGAAGAGCAGCGCGATCATGATCGTCAGCGGCCGCACGACGAAGAGCAGCAGGACGAGGAAGACCAGGAAGCGCGCCTGAAAATTGGACACGACGGTCCAGTCGAGCGTCGCCGACAATATGATGAAGACGCCCGAGACGAGGAGGACGGTCAGATCCTCCTTGAAACGCTGGAGCATATGCGTCGAATAGGTTTCGCGGTTCGCCATCACCACGCCCATCACGGTCACGGTGATCAGCCCGGTTTCGTGCATGATCAGGTCGGAGAGGACGAAGACCGCGATCACCGTCGTCAGCAGCACCGGCGCCTTCAGATATTCGGGAACCCAGCCGCGCGGGAAGGCCCAGGTCAGCGCAAAGCCCGCGGCGCCGCCGATCAGGATCGCGAGCAGGCTCGCCGCAACGACGTCGGTGACGATCCCGATGCTGTTCGCCTCGGCGCCGCCGTGGGTGATGTAGCTGTAGATGCCGACCGCGAGCAACGCGCCGATCGGATCGTTCACAATGCCTTCCCACTTCAGCATATTCTTGACGCGCGGCGCGATGTTGAGCGTGCGCAGCATCGGCCCGATCACCGTCGGACCGGTCACCACCATCACCCCGCCGAACAATGCCGAAAGCTCGAACGACAGCCCCGCACCATAATAGGCCGCGGCGGTGCCGAGCGCCCAGCCGACGGGCACCCCGACAAAAACGAGCAGCGCGACGGCATAGCCCGCCTGCCGAAGCTCGCGGAATTTGAGGCTGAGCCCCCCTTCGAACAGGATCACCGCGACCGCGAGCTTGATGATCGGTTCGCGCAGATTGCCGAAATCCTGCTCGGGGCGGATCAGGCCGAGCACCGGCCCCGCGACGATCCCCGCGATCAGCATCAGCGCGATCGCCGGGCGCCCGGTGCGCCAGGCAATCCACTGCGCCCCGATGCCGATCACCCCGATCAGCGCAATTTTGACGAGCAGGGAGTCGATCGCGAACATCGCCCAAGCCTATGCGGGGACGAGCGGAAAAGGCCAGCCCAAAAGCGGCGGCAGATTTGCCAGGCGTCGCCGCATCAAGCGACGAACTGCGCTTCACTGTCCTTGTTCATTCCAGCCCTTGCTCCGCGTCCGCGTGGTGCGCACGCGGCAGCCAGGCGTCGCCCCACGCCTTGATTGCGTCATAGGTCGGGCGCAGCGCCTCGCCCGCCGGGGTCAGACGATAACGCGCGCGCTTCGCTTGCGGCGGCACGCGCTCGAGCACCCCCGCCGCGACCATCCAGCCAAGCCGCGAGGTCAGCGCCGCGCGCGAGATGTCGAGCCGGCTCATGAAATCCTCGAACCGGTCGATCCCCAGAAAGGCTTCGCGCAGGATCAGCAGCACCCAGCGGTCGCCGAGCAGCCGCGACGCGCGCCCGACCGGGCAAGGCGAGCGCGAGGGCGTGTAATCTTTCATCGTCTGGATTTAAGACTTGACGCCGCGCAGGGCAAGCCGCGATAATGTCTGTAATCCAGACGATATAAGGATGCTCTCCCATGCGCGGCCATCGCTTTGCCAGCAACGAAGACGCCGTCGCCTATATGAAGCGCGTCGCGGTCGATGCCTCGGGCTTCACCGCATTCCTCGGGGTCGAGCCGCTGCGCTGCTTCGCGGGCGAATCGGAGCTGTTGCTCACCCTTCGCCCCGACATGACCCAGCATCACGGCTATGCGCACGGCGCAATCGTCGGGCTGATGGCCGACAATGCCTGCGCCTGGGCCGCGTCGAGCGTCGTCGGCGACGTCGTCACCGGCAGCTATACGATCAACTTCCTCGCCCCCGCGCAAGGGCAGCGGCTGCGCGCGAAGGGCGTGGTGATCAAGGCGGGCAAGCGCCAGGCGATCGTCCGCGCCGACGTGTGGGCCGAACGCGACGGCGAAACCCCGCGCCACTGCGCCACCGCGCAGGCGACGATCGTGCCGGTGGCGGCCGAAGCCCCGGCCGTGCCGCACGATACGAATATTTGCCTCACCTGCGCCGCGCTCGAGGCGGCGCATGTCGCCGACGCGGCTTAGCCGAGCTTGCGGTGCGGCGGCGCCCGCTATACATGTATAGCGAAGGAGAGTTCTCCATGCTCGCAATCCGCCTCGACAAGGAGCTCGAAGAGCGCTTGTCCGCCGCCGCCAAGCGCTCTGGCCGCACCAAGACCGCTCTCGCGCGCAAGGCGATCGAAGAATATATCGACGAGCTCGAAGATATCGCGCTTCTCGAAGCTGCGCTCAATGAGGCGGGCGCGGGCAAGACGATTTCCCACGAGCAGATGCGGCGCGAACTTGGCTTGGACGCTTGAATATGACGTCGCCGCTCGGCGTCAGCTACGTAAACTCCCGAGGACCGTCGGCGATCGGATTCTCACGACGCTCGAGCAGATTGCAGCGCTTGAGAACCCCCGGACTCGCGGCCATGCGTTGACCGGTGACTATGCCGGCCATTGGCGTTATCGCGTTGGCGACTATCGCGTCGTCGCTCGGATCGACGACGGTCGGCTCGTGATCGTGGTCATCGCCATCGGCCACCGCCGCGCGATCTATCGCTAGAGCAAATTGCGCGAAATCTGAATCATCCGCATCCCCGAGCGAAGACGAGGGGCTCGTTCGAGCGGAGCGAGAACCGCAGCGTCGCCGCCTCGACTTCGCTCGGCAGAGCCCCTCGTCTTCGCTCGGGGAAACGGTGCAGATTTCCGGCACGATGCTCTAAGCCCGCGCGCCCGCCTCCTCGACCCCCGCGCTATTGTGGCGCAGCGCCTTGAGCACCGTGTCGACGATCTGCGGCGCGTTGAGCCCCGCGGCGTCATATTGGGCTTCGGGCTTGTCCTGATCCTGAAAGACGTCGGGCAGGCGCATCGTCCTGAGCTTCAGCCCCGCGTCGATCAGCCCCGCGTCGCTCGCCAGCGTCAGCACATGCGCGCCGAGCCCGCCGATGCTGCCTTCCTCGATCGTCACGCACACCTCATGGGCGGCGAGCGTCTGGCGGATCAGTTCCTCGTCGAGCGGCTTTGCAAAGCGGAGGTCGATCACGCTCGTCGACAGCCCGCGCGCCTCGAGCGTGTCGGCGGCCTTGAGCGCCTCGGCAAGCCGCGTGCCGAGCGAGAGAATCGCGACGGCCTTGCCCTGCCGCACGATCCGGCCCTTGCCGATTTCGAGCTTCTCGGGAACCTCGGGAAGCGGCACGCCGGTCCCGCCGCCGCGCGGATAGCGAAAGGCGATGGGTCCCAAGTCATATTCGGCGGCGGTATAGGTCATGTGGACGAGTTCGGCCTCGTCGGCCGCCGCCATCACCACCATGTTCGGCAAGGTCGCGAGATAGGTGATATCGAAACTGCCCGCGTGGGTCGAGCCGTCGGCGCCGACGAGCCCCGCGCGGTCGATCGCGAAGCGCACCGGCAGATTCTGGATCGCGACGTCGTGGACCACCTGGTCATAGGCGCGCTGGAGGAAGGTCGAATAGATCGCCGCGAACGGCCGCATTCCCTGCGCCGCGAGCCCCGCGGCAAAGGTCACCGCATGTTGTTCGGCGATGCCGACGTCGAAGCTGCGGTCGGGATGCGCCCTGGCGAATTTGTCGACCCCGGTGCCCGACGGCATCGCCGCGGTGATCGCGACGATACGCGGATCGCTTTCGGCGAGCTTCGCGAGCGTCTCGCCAAAGACATTCTGATAGGCGGGCGGCCCCGGCGGCGCCTTCGCCTGCTTGCCGGTGATGACGTCGAATTTCTGGACGCCGTGATATTTGTCGTCCGCCGCCTCGGCGGGGGCATAGCCCTTGCCCTTTTGCGTCACCGCATGGATCAGCACCGGGCCATGGTCGCTGTCGCGGACATTTTCGAGCACCGGGATCAGATGATCGAGATTATGCCCGTCGATCGGCCCGACATAATAGAAGCCAAGCTCCTCGAACAAGGTCCCGCCCATCGCGAGTCCGCGCGCATATTCGTCGGTGCGCCGCGCCGCCTTGTGCAGCGGCTCGGGCAGCTTGCGGGCGAAGCGCCGCGCGATCTCGCGCAGTTCGAGGAAGGGGCGCGACGACACCAGCTTTGCCAGATAGGCCGACAGCCCGCCGACCGGCGGCGCGATCGACATGTCGTTGTCGTTCAAAATCACGACGAGCCGGTTGCCCGCGGCGCGCGCATTGTTCATCGCCTCATAGGCCATGCCCGCCGACATCGCGCCGTCGCCGATCACCGCGATCGCACGGCCCGGCTGGTCCTTGAGCCTGTTCGCGACCGCAAAGCCGAGCGCGGCGCTGATCGAGGTCGACGAATGCGCGGCGCCGAACGGGTCATATTCGCTCTCGGCGCGCTTGGTGAAACCCGACAGCCCGCCGCCCTGGCGCAAGGTGCGGATGCGGTCGCGGCGCCCGGTGATGATCTTGTGCGGATAGCATTGGTGCCCGACGTCCCAGATCAGCTTGTCGTCGGGGGTGTCGAAGACATAGTGGAGCGCGACGGTCAGCTCGACGACGCCGAGCCCCGAGCCGAGGTGCCCGCCGGTGGTCCCCACGGCCGAAATCATCTCGGCGCGCAATTCGTCGGCGAGCTGGCGGAGCTGGTCGGGCCTGAGCTTGCGAAGGTCGGCGGGCACATCCACCGTGTCGAGCAGCGGCGTAAGCGGTCGATCGGTCATCGTGACGTCATAGGCCCAAGCCCCGATAGTGTCGAACGAAAAGGCGCCTATTCGCCGTCGTCCGCCGCATCCTCGCGCGCCTTGGCGGCGTCGATCTGGGCATAAAGCCCGCGCACCATCAGGTCGGTGAAGACGAGCATCACCCCCAGCATCCCCAGGAACAGCGCGACCGCCACCGCGGGGAACGGCCCGACCGCTTCGACCGACCCGCGCCGCATCGCGACCGCGAGCAGCGCCGCCGCGACGATCAGCGCATAGCCGGCCAGGCGCGGTGCGCGGCTCATGCGGAACCATCGGCCGCGTCGCGGCATAGATGCGGGAAGCGTCTGTTCTGATGCATGAAAGTCACGATGGCGGGAAAAGCGTCCGCCCGCAAGCGACGGTGATTGCATCGGATCGACAAGGCCCTAAACCTCCTCGCAAGGGGTCGTAAGACAGGATTCTCCTCGCCGATGCACCGACCGGTCGTTCGCCTTGCGCCCAGCCGCCCAGCCGCCTCGCTCTTCCTTGCGCTCGGCGCCGCTTTGCTGGCGTTCCCTGCGCAAGCCGACGAGATGGCGCTCGCCCCCGATCCGGGCGCATTGGAAAATGCCAGCCTCGCCGACGAAATCATCGCGAAGCGGCCGATCGCGCCGGCGCCCGCCGCCTATATGCAGGATCGCGACATCGACCAGGACATATTGTTTCCGCCGACCAATCCCGACGACGACGATCCCGACCGCAAATGGGCGCGCGACTATTTTGCGATCGCCGGCGGGGTGCTCACGTCGCCGCGCTACAATGGCGCCGACGACAATGTCGTCCTGCCGGGGGGCTATCTGCGCGGCCGCATATCGGGCTTTTCCTTTTCGACCCGCGGCACCAATTTCCAGGTCGACCTGATCCGCCAGCGGCGCGGCCAGCGCATCGACTGGAAACTCGGCCCGGTCGTCAACCTGCGGAGCGACCGCACGGGCCGGATCGGCGATCCGCAGGTCGAGGCGCTCGGCGAAAAAAAGGTCGCGGTCGAACTCGGCCTGACCGGCGGCGTGACGATGACGGGCGTGTTCACGAGCAAATATGATCAGCTCGGCCTGCGCTTCATCGTGCTCGCCGACATTTCGGGCCGCCACAGCAGCTGGGTCGCCTCGCCGACGATCGAGTATAGCACGCCGCTGTCGAAGCGCGCCTATATCGGCATGTCGGTATCGGTGAACGTCTATGGCAAGGGATTCGGCGCCTATTATTTCGACGTCGATCCGCTCGGCAGCGCCGCGAGCGGGCTTCCCGTCTATGAAAGGGCCGGGCGCAAGGCGACGGCAGGCAAATATACGATTGGCGTCGCGGGCGCTTATTCGCTGTCGGGCGATCTGCGCAAAGGCTTCGCGCTGCTGACCGGCGTGCAATATGGCCGCATGGCGAGCCGCTTCGCCGCCTCGCCGATCGTCGCGATCGCGGGCGACAAGGATCAATGGATCGCGGGCGCCGGCGTCGCCTATCAATTCTGATCGGGGAAGGCCGCGCGATCCCCTTGATCGCGGCCGCGGCGCGGCCCATATTGCGCCTATCGTCAACAAGCGAAAGGAGGTGGTCGAATGTCTCATTGTCCCATGCCGCACGCGGCGGACTCACTGAGCATGGCCTCCGTCGCGGGGGTCGTGCTCGGCTGAGTTTTCCCGCGTCAGGCAAAGACAATGGAAGGGCCGTCCGCAAGGGCGGCCCTTTGTCGTTGGCGATTTGTCGCTGGCCGAGAGCGGGAATGAGGGCTTTCGGGCGGGAGCGGACATAATAAGCCCCTCCTCTTCAGAGGAGGGGTTGGGGGTGGTGGCGCGCGACAGCGCGCGAGAGGTCTAGCACCACCCCGCTGCGACTAGGGCGCGAAGCGCCCAAGTCTCGCTGCCCCTCCTCTGAAGAGGGGTTTTGTCCGACGGCAGCCTCCCACCCCAAAGCCGCCATCGGCGCGCGGTTCATGCAAATAATTGGAAACCGGCGAGGCCAATCGATCCCCGCGCAACAATTCCCGCTTCCCCGCGCGCGGCAAAGCCGCGACAAGGCGGACCCGACCCGCAGGAGCCTCTCGCCGATGACGACCAGCAACGCGACGACTTTCGCCACCATCATGTTCCTCACCGGGGTCGGCATCCCGATTCTCGCCGCCTTGAACGGCGGACTCGGCGCGCGGCTCGGCAGCCCGATGGCGGCGTCGGTGATCCTGTTCGGCCTCGCGATGCTCATTGCGCTCGCCGGCGCGGCGGTCACCGGATCGCTCGGCGACATCCGCCTGTCGGCCGAGGTTCCCGCGCAATTCTACTTCGGCGGGCTGTTCGTCGCCTTTTATGTGATCGCGGTGACCTTCATCGCGCCGCGCTTCGGGGTCGGCAATGCGATCTTCTTCGTCCTCGTCGGCCAGCTCGCGAGCGCGGCGGTGATCGACCATTACGGCCTGTTCGGCGCCGCGCGCTTTCCGATCGACGCAAAGCGCGTCGCGGGGATCGCGCTGATGATCGCCGGCGTCTGGCTCGCGCGCCGCACCGGCTGAGCCGCCCGCCCGCCTCTTTGACCGCGATCAATGCCCGCTTGGCGCGACTCGTGCTTTGTGTCAGCATCGCGCGAAAAGCAGGACGGGAGCGGACAGGATGACGGCAACGACGCTGGTGCCGGTTGCGGCGAGCGAATCAACCCATGTCGACGTGTTGATCGTCGGTGCGGGTATTTCGGGGATCGGCTCGGCGTGGCATCTGCAACAGCAATGTCCCGGCAAAAGCTACGCGATCCTCGAGATGAAGGCGACGTTCGGCGGCACCTGGGACACGCATAAATATCCCGGCGTCCGCTCCGATTCGGACCTCTACACCTTCGGCTATCGCTTCAAGCCCTGGATCGGCGCGCCGATCGCGAGCGGCGAGGAAATCCTGAAATATATGGGCGAGGTGATCGAGGAAAACGGCATCGGCGACCATATCCGCTATGGCCATCGCATCACCGCCTGCCGCTGGTCGAGCGCCGACAATCGCTGGACGGTCGACGCGGTGGCGAAGGGCGAGCCGGTTCGCTTCACCGCCGATTTCCTGTGGATGTGCCAGGGCTATTACGACCATGAAACGCCGTACATCCCCGACTGGCCGGGCCTTTCGGACTATAAGGGGCAGTTCGTCCACGCTCAGCTCTGGGACCCCGCGACCGACTATGCCGGCAAGCGCGTCCTCGTGATCGGTTCGGGCGCGACCGCCGCGACGGTGGTTCCCGCCTTCGCCGAAAAGGCCGCGCATGTGACGATGCTCCAGCGCTCGCCGACCTATTTCTTCTGCTCGGAAAACAGGAACGAACTCGCCGACCGGCTGCGCGAAGTCGGGATCGACGAGCCGACGGTCCACCGCGTCGTGCGCGCGCAGATCATGCACGACCAGGACCAGCTCACCCGCCGCTGCCGGACCGAACCCGACCAGGTGTTCGAAGAGCTAAAGGAGCTGATCCGCGCCTTTTCGGGCGATCCCGATTTCGCGTTCGAACCGCATTTCACCCCGAAATATCGTCCGTGGCAGCAAAGGCTCGCCTTCTGCCCCGAAGGCGACATCTTCAAGGCGGCCACCGCGGGCAAGCTCACCGTCGTCACCGAGACGATCGACCGCTTCACCGAAACGGGTGTGCGCACCGCCAGCGGCGAAGAGATCGAGGCCGACCTGATCGTTGCTGCCACGGGCTTCAACCTGTCGGTGATGGGCGGCATCCCGTTCGAAGTCGACGGCGTTCCGGTCGACTGGGCCGACACCGTGACCTATCGCGGGATGATGATGACCGGGGTGCCCAACATGGCGTGGGTGATGGGCTATTTCCGCGCGAGCTGGACGCTGCGCGTCGACATGATGGGCGACTTCGTCTGCCGGTTGCTGAATCATATGGACGCGATCGGCGCAAAGAAGGTCGAGGTCGCGCTGCGCCCCGAGGACGAAGGCATGGCGATCCTGCCATGGATCGAAGCGGACAATTTCAATCCCGGCTATCTGATGCGCGGGCTCGAAGCGATGCCGCGCCGCGGCGACAAGCCCGAATGGCGGCACAATCAGGATTATTGGGCCGAAAAGGACGCCTTCCCCGAAATCGACCTCGACGACGCGGCTTTCCTCTACGACGGCAAACCCGCCGCCGCGCTTCCGGCCGAAAGCGTGGCAGCCGAATAAGCCGCGCCTATTCCGCCGCCGCCGGCAGGTGCGCGACGATCGCGCGCAAGGCGGCGACATGCGCGTCGAGCGCGCGGCGCCCGTCGCGGGTCAGCGACGCCCAGGTGCGCTGGCGCCCGCCCATCGCCGCCTTGCGCAGCCGCACATGCTCCGCATCGGCGAGCGCGGCGAGATGCTTCGACAGCACCGAATCGCTGACCCCGACCAGCTCGCGCAGCTTCGCGAATTCCATCTCGGTTACTTTCGCGAGCAGCGCCGCGATCTGCAGCCGCGCCGGCGCGTTGAGCAGCGGGTCGAGCCCCTCCATCGTCACGCATCGCCCTTCAGCAGCTCGCGGCGATAGACGCGGCTCCACACGACGCTCGCCGCGACCGCGATCACGAAAGCGATTCCCGCGATGCCGAATTTGGTGGCGAGCGACAGCCCCGCCTCGCGCGCGTGGATTTCGCCGAACATCGCCGCGAGCAGCGCGCCGAGCAGCGCGAGCGTCACCGGCAACGTCGCGCCCTTGCGATAGCCGTTGACGAACAGCCCATAGCGCCGCCGGTCGTCGGCGACGAGCAGCACCACCGCGAGCATCGCGCCGAGCAGCAACAGTCCTTGCCACGGCGAACCAAGACCGAGGCCGAGTATCAAGGTTGCCATGATCGTCCCGAAGGCGACGTGGCGCCACGGCGGGCAATAGGTCGCTTTCAGCGCGAGCGCGCGCTGCGCATCGTCGATGCCGTCGAGCGCGGCGCGGGCTTCCATCGGGTTCATGGCTCGGGCTCCTTCTCTTTCCGATATGGAAAGCGATAGGCCTCGCTTTCCGATTCGGCAAGTGATAATTTTCCATCTTGGAAAGTGGCACCCTCCCTTTGCTCCCACACCCGCCCCCCTTTCACTCGCCGCCCACATCGCCTATGCTCGCCCGCATCCCCGGGGAGCCTGTGTGCAGAAACAGGTTGAGAGCGGAACAGCCCGCGACCCGTCGAACCTGATCCCGGTAATACGGGCGGAGGGAGGGAGCGCGATGGCACCACCGGACCGCAGACCCGCTCCCCCCGCCCGCAGGAAGGAGCGCGCGTGATGACCCATGCGACCATATGGTCGGCCCTGATCCTCGGCCTGTTCCTGCTCGCCGCCGCGATCGACGAACTGCGCCGGCCCGGCCAGTGGCACCGGATGATCGAGGAGATCGACGCCTCGCCCGCGCTGCAGATGATCGTCGGGCTGTTCGAGCTGATCTTCGGCACCCTCCTCTACCTCGGCAGCCGCGGCCCGACCGGCTGGCCCGGCGACTGGCTCGCCGCGGTGCTCACGCTGATCGGCGGGCTCGCGGCGCTCGAAGCGCTGGTCATCACCGCCTTTTCAGACATCTATGTCCGCTTCTGGATGCGCAAGCTCGGCACCAACACGCGCGTCGTCGCCGGCCTCACCCTGCTCATCGGCGCCGGCTTCACCGCCGCCGCGCTCTTCCGCCTCGCCTGATTCATCCCCAAGGAAAGACAAACCCATGGCCGATATCGACAGCCGCCTCGACAAGACCGCCGCAACCCCCATCGGCGTCACCACCGGGCCGATCCGTGGCAGCCGCAAGATCAACGTCGCCTCGCCCACCGGCAGCGGCATCCGCGTCGCGATGCGCGAGATTCTGCTCGAACCCTCGTCGGGCGAGCCGCCTGTGCGCGTCTATGACACGAGCGGGCCGTACACCGACCCGAACGCGACCATCGACATCCACGCCGGCCTCCCCGAACTGCGCAGCCCCTGGATCCGCGCGCGCGGCGACGTCGAGGAGGTCGCGCAGCGCGAGGTTCGGCCCGAGGACAACGGCCAGCTCGGCCCCGACCGCTCGGGCGGCGTCCCGCCTTTCCCGAACGTCCGCAAGACCGTGCTGCGCGCGAAGCCGGGGCAGAACGTCAGCCAGATGCACTATGCCCGCCGCGGCATCGTCACGCCCGAGATGGAATATGTCGCGACGCGCGAAAATCTCGGCCGCGAGAGGCTCGCCGAATATATCCGCGACGGGCAGGACTGGGGCGCGAGCATCCCCGATTATGTCACCCCCGAATTCGTCCGCGAGGAAGTCGCGCGCGGCCGCGCGATCATCCCGTCGAACATCAACCACCCCGAAAGCGAGCCGATGGCGATCGGCCGCAACTTCCTCGTCAAGATCAACGCCAATATCGGCAACAGCGCGGTCGCGTCGGACGTCGCGGCCGAGGTCGACAAGATGGTCTGGTCGATCCGCTGGGGCGCCGACACCGTCATGGACCTGTCCACGGGGCGCAACATCCACGACACGCGCGAATGGATCATCCGCAATTCGCCCGTCCCGATCGGCACCGTCCCCATCTATCAGGCGCTGGAGAAGGTCGGCGGCGTCGCCGAGGAGCTGACGTGGGAAATCTTCCGCGACACGCTGATCGAGCAGGCCGAGCAGGGCGTCGATTATTTCACCATCCACGCGGGCGTCCGCCTGCCCTACGTGCCCTTGGCGGCAAAGCGCGTCACCGGCATCGTCAGCCGCGGCGGCAGCATCATGGCGAAATGGTGCCTCGCGCATCACCAGGAAAGCTTCCTCTACACCCGCTTCGACGAGATCACCGAGATCATGAAGGCCTATGACATCGCCTACAGCCTCGGCGACGGCCTCCGCCCCGGCAGCATCGCCGACGCCAACGACGAGGCGCAGTTCGCCGAGCTCTACACGCTGGGCGAACTCACCAAGCGCGCCTGGGCGCAGGATGTGCAGGTGATGATCGAGGGGCCGGGCCACGTCCCGATGCACAAGATCAAGGAGAATATGGACAAGCAGCTCGAAGCCTGCGGCGAGGCGCCCTTCTATACGCTCGGGCCGCTCACCACCGACATCGCGCCGGGTTACGACCATATCACCAGCGGCATCGGCGCCGCGATGATCGGCTGGTACGGCACCGCGATGCTCTGCTACGTCACGCCCAAGGAGCATCTGGGCCTGCCCGACCGCGACGATGTGAAGGTCGGCGTCGTCACCTACAAGCTCGCCGCACACGCCGCCGATCTCGCCAAGGGCCACCCCGCCGCCAAGGTCCGCGACGACGCGCTGTCAAAAGCCCGCTTCGAATTCCGCTGGCGCGACCAGTTCAACCTGAGCCTCGACCCCGACACGGCGGAGCAATACCACGACCAGACCCTCCCCGCCGAGGGCGCCAAGTCGGCGCATTTCTGCAGCATGTGCGGCCCGAAATTCTGCTCGATGAAGATCAGCCAGGAGGTGCGCGAGTTCGCCAAGCTGCAAAATCAGGACAGCGCTGGCTTCCTCGCCGCCGAAGAGGCCGAAAAGGGCATGGCGAAAATGAGCGAGGTTTATGAGGAAACCGGGCGCGAGCTGTATATGGGCGCGGGTGGCCGGGAGCATGATTGATTTAAACCCAAGCCCGATGGGCTGTCTCAATTCCGACTTGCGATCCTATAATTAAGTTGCTCTGATGCTAACATGAACGCCCATAGCCCTATCGAGCTAAAAGTTTCCACGGCACAAAGCGCCTTATTTCATGGCGACGCGTTTGCGCTCGTTGAACAGCTACCTGCTTCAAGTCTAGATTTAGTCATATCCTCCCCGCCCTATAATATAGGGAAAGAGTACGAGCGAGGCATGTTTTCATCTTTGGACGCATACAAAGAGAAAATGGAAACCTTGATCGAGTCTCTATCATCTAAGCTCAAGGATACGGGAAGTGTATGCTGGCAGATTGGAAATCACGTAAAGGATGGAAGTGTAACGCCTCTTGATTATATATTTTTTGAGATTTTCCAGAGGCACAATTTCATCCTAAGAAACAGAATAATATGGAGATTCAACTTTGGACTTAATGCGCGCAAGCGCTTTTCAGGTCGGTACGAAACTCTACTCTGGTTCACTAAGGGCAGCGATTATAAATTCAACTTGGACCCCGTTCGGGTTCCGCAGATATATCCCGGAAAGACAAAAAGGACAGAGCAAGGCTATAAGCCTAGTGGAAATCCAAAAGGGAAAAATCCCTCCGATTTTTGGGAATTTGACGCGAAACAATCCTTTGAGGGACAGCCTGTTTGGGATTTCCCAAATGTGAAGGCAAACCACCCGGAGAAGACAATTCATCCATGCCAGTTCCCCAATGAGGTAGCTGATCGCTGCATACTTGCCTTGACTGAAATAGGCGACACGGTACTAGATCCGTTCGCAGGTGTAGGAACAGTGGTTTCTTGTGCGGAAGCAAGATCCCGGGTTGGGATTGGCTTCGAATTTGATCCGCGTTATCTTATGCTTGCAAATGAACGGTTAGAACAAGCTCGACTGGGGGAATTAGTCGTGCGACAGTCTGGCAGGCTGCCTCGTCGGCCCAACGGCAATGAAAAAGTCGCTCAAGTCCCGCAGGAATGGCTCGACTTGGGATGAAGCAGTATGGCGAAGCAAAAGAGCAAGCTTAGCCCGGAAGAACGAAAAAAGAGAGCAAAGGAGCGAGCGTTTAAACGCCAAGCCCGCTCGATTTTTCAGAAATGTGGCTTTGCACGTGTAGCTGACGCCGCCGATAAAGAATTCACATACGGATCTCTGACGACTGATTTCGATGACGTATTCGTCCACGAAAATCTAATCGTATTTGCTGAATACACCCTCAGCAATGAATCTGGAACGGGCGAACACTTTAAAAATAAGGCCCACGTCTACAAGAACATATTCGACACCCCGAAGAACTTTATCGAATTTTTTCGGGAAAAATTTGCTGCGCTAGATAAGCAAATTTCGAAAAATTATCATAAAGACCAACTTATTATGAGGGTCGTATATTTCTCAGAGCATGAGGTTAGAGCCTGATCCGAAATTAAGTTGAGTGGTGTCAGCGGGTTAGCTTGACGCGCGCCCAAGTCGTTGATTCAGCGGTTTTGCAACGAACCAAAGGAA
>NZ_FZPA01000010.1 GCF_900188185.1 Sphingopyxis indica
GGCAACCGCATGGCTCTTCGTCGCCTCGATACAACTCTTCACTCGCCGCATCGCAAGGCTATGAAATTATGAACGATAATTTTGAATCAGACTCTGAGGTCAATATCTTCGCGATCGACCTGATCGCGCTCGCCAGCTTCTGGCTGATCGCGCTGAAGACGCGCCGCTTCTGGCCCTATTGGATCACGGGCTGGCAGTTGATCGCGATTTTCGGCCATCTGCAGAAGTTGATGTTCGTCGAGATATTGGCGCGGCCCTATGCGCTGCTCTCCATGTATATTTCCTATCCGATCCTGTTTGTCATTTTATACGCATCGGGATCGAGCGGTCGAAGGAGTGACGCCAGGGCGTGATGCGGGTCGCGCGCGAGGGTCACCAAATGCAGCAGTTCACGAATCAAGATATTGCCGACATCAAGTCGCGGATCGACCAGATACAGAATATGCTGGGCGGACGCGGCGAAGAGGCGGTGCCGGGCGCCGACGAGCGGCCGGTGACGCTGGTCGACCAGATCACCTTCGGCATCCAGATGCGACGCATGCGCCGAAGCCATTTCGGCACGGCGCAGCTGTCGGGGCCGAGCTGGGACATGATGCTCGACCTGATGCTTGCGCGAATCCACGGCCGCCAGTTGAGCGCCAGCGACCTTGCGACCGGCGCCGGGGTTCCGCTGTCGTCGGGGCTGCGCATGATCGCGGCGCTCGAGCAACAGGGGTTGCTCGTGCGGATGATCGACGAAAAGGATCGCCGGCGTTCGCTCGTCCACCTGACCGACGCGGGGACGGAGCAGATGGAAAGCTATTTCGAAAAGGTCGGTCGCGCGTGGGACGACCGGCGCCGCCGCGCTGCGTGACCTTTGCCGCCGGGGCGCCCGGGGCGCGGGTGTCCCGGTTCCGGCCGCCGCCTGCTATTCGGTCATGCCGCGCATCATCGCCTCGATCCGCGCCATCGCATCGCGCTTGATCTGGCACACCCGTGCCGCGCTGACGTCGAGCGTCAGCCCGATCTCCTGCAGGTTGAGTTCCTCGAAGAAATAAAGCTGGAGGACGAGCTGCTCGCGTTCGGGGAGCCGCGACACACAGGCTTCGAGCGCTTTCAGCATGTCGGCCTGCTCGCACGCCGCGTCGGCGCTGCCCGCGTCGTCGGCGACGAGGAAGGTGCCGGCGTCGAGCATCTCGTCGAGCGAGGTCGAGCGGCCGTGCGTCGCGCTCTTTTCGAGCGCATGATATTCCTCGGCGCTCATCTCGAACGCCGCCGCCATCTCGGCGCTCGTCGGCGCGCGCATCAGATGCTGTTCGAGCGCGGCGCGCACCGACTGGATGCGCTTGCCCGCGATCATCGCCGAGCGCCCGACATCGGCTTCGCGCCGCAACTGGTCGATCATCGCGCCGCGGATGCGCGTCGAGGCATAGGTGGCGAAGGCATAGCCGCGCTCCTCATAGTGGCGGCTCGCCTCGATCAGCGCGATCAGCCCGGTCTGGATCAGATCGTCGAGCTCGCTCGTGCGCGACACGCGCGAAAACACCTGCCACGCGATCTTGCGCACCAGCGGCGCATATTCGTCGACCAGCGCCTCGACGCTCTCGCCATAGAAATGGCGCGGCGCGGGGTGCGGCGCGGAAAGGCCCGCGCCGAATTGTTCGGCCCGCTCAGCTCTCATGCGGTTCATCCTTCATCTGGTCGGCGGCAGCGGCGGTCAGGCGCGCGGGTTCGGCGCCGATCGTCGCGACGATTTCGGTCGCCTTGGTCGGCGGGATCTCGAGGTAGGAAATCACCGCGACGTCGGGGAAGGTCGCGCGCACCAGCCGCGACAGCGGCGAGCGGCACAGCGGCGAGGCGACGAGCGCGAAGCTGCGCGTCTGGAGCAGCAGCGGCTCGACCGCCTCGCCGATCTGTTCGACGATCTTCATCGCCATGCCATGCTCGAACGGCCATTCGGCACCGGGATTGGCGCGCACCGCCTGGTTGAGCAGCATCTCGATCTCGGGGCTGAAGGTGACAACGGGCAGCGGCATCCGGCTCGGCACGATCGTCTGAACGATCAGCGCCCCGATGCGCTGGCGCACCGCCTCGACGAGCTCGATGTCGCCGAGCTGCTGGCCGGTGAGCGCGACCATCGCCTCGGCGATCTTGCGGAAATCGCGCAGCGGCACGCGTTCTTCGAGCAGCGCCTTGCACAGCGCGGCGACGCGCGGCAGCGCATAACCCTGCGGGCTGAGGTTCGCCGCAAGCTGCGGATAATGCTGCTTCAGATGGTCGATCAGCGCCTGCGCGTCGTCGAGCCCGAACAGCTCGGAGGCAGAGGCGATGATGCTGTTGTTGAGGTGCGTCGCAACCACCGTGGCGGGATCGACGACGGTATAGCCCGCCGCGATCGCGTCATTCTGCGAAGCCTTCGGAATCCACAGCGCGTCGAGCCCGAAGGTCGGATCCTTGCACGGGCGGCCGGTCACCTTGGTCACCAGATCGCCCGAATCGAGCGCGAGCATCTCGTTCGGATAGACCTCGTCCTCGCCGACGATCACGCCGGCGACCGAGATGCGATAGGCGTTGCCGGGCAGCGAGAGGTCGTCGGCGACCTTCACCGCCGGGATGACGAAGCCCAGTTCCTTCGACAATTGCTTGCGAATGCCGGTGATGCGGCCCATCAGCGGCGCGCCCTTGCGCTCGTCGACCATCGACACCAGTGCATAGCCGACCTCGAGCTGGCACGCGCTCGCCTCGCTGACGTCGGCCCAGGCGATATGGTGCGGGTCGGCGGCGGGCTCGGCGGCTTCGGGCGCGGCCGCCGCATTGTCGGCGGCGCGCTTCATCTGCCAGCCCATCGCAAAGGCGAGCGCGGAGGCGGGCAGGATCAGCATCTGCGGCATCGCCGGGACGAGCCCGAGGACGAACAATATGCCGCCCACCGCCATCCACACATGCGGCGAGGAGAACTGGCTGCCGATCTGGCCCGACAGGTCGAAGGGCGAGGCGACGCGGGTGACGATCGCGGCGGCGGCGATCGACAGCAGCAGCGCGGGGATCTGCGCGACGAGCGCGTCGCCGATCGCCAGCGTCACATAGGTGCCGCCGGCTTCGGAAAAGCTGAGGCCATGGTTCGCCATGCCGAGGATCAGGCCGCCGACGATATTGACGAACAGGATGAGCAGGCCCGCGACCGCGTCGCCCTTCACGAATTTCGAGGCGCCGTCCATCGAGCCGTAGAAATCGGCTTCGGTTGCGACCTCCTGACGGCGCGCCTTCGCTTCCTCGGGCGAGAGCAGCCCGGCGCCCAAGTCGGCGTCGATCGCCATCTGCTTGCCGGGCAGCGCGTCGAGGGTGAAGCGCGCCGACACTTCGGAGACGCGCCCCGCGCCCTTGGTGATCACGACGAGGTTTATGATCAGCAGCACGCCGAACACGAACAGGCCGACGATATAGTCGCCGCCGATCAGCACCTGGCCAAAGGCTTCGATGACATGGCCCGCCGCGTGCGTGCCCTCGTGCCCATGGACGAGAACGACGCGCGTCGAGGCGACGTTGAGCGCGAGGCGGAGCAGGGTCGCGAGCAGCAGCACCGTCGGAAAGGCCGAGAAGTCGAGCGGCTTCGATGCGGACAGCGCGACCATCAGGATCGCAAGGCTGATCATGATATTCGCGATGAAGCTGATGTCGAGGATCGTCGGCGAAACCGGGATCACCATCAGCGCGACAAGGACGAGCATTCCTGCGGGGAGCGCGGCGGTCGCGGCGACGCGGCCGGCCTTTGCGGGGTCGAAGGCGGCGGCGCTCATGCGTCGCCTCCCATCGCGGCGAGGCGGCGATAGGCGCTCGCGGCGAAGTCCGTCGACAGCGTCTTGGGCATGGGTTGAATGTCCATCATCTGAAGCGGCGGGCGGCTGCCGCCGGCGGCGCTCGCGATGCTGCCCGACTGGACGTGCCAGCGGGTTGCGCGAGCCGGGGTGAAATCCTGGGGACCGCCGCCCTCCGCGAGCTTGGCGGCGAAGAGCGCGCGAATCTCCGACAGGCTGCGCATACTGCCGTCGCCGGCATAGAAGATCGGGCGATTGGCCGCCGCCGCTTCGGGCAGCATCGTTGCGCCCGGCTGGTCGGGATTCGCCTCGAGCCCGGAGAGAAAGCGCGTCGCGCCGGCGGCGCCGAGGAAATGGGCGAGATAGAGGTCGACCGATTCCATCGGCCGGCCGAAGCGGCTTTCAAGCTCGGCGCGATTGTCGGCGGTGAGCGCGGCGGCCATCGCCGACGATGCGGCGGGATCGTCGCGCAGCGCGAGGATGCGCTCGCGCAGCGCCGGGTCGGCGACCGACAGCCGTCCGCTGGCGTCGCGGCCGATCGCGTCGGCGGCCCAGCCGAGCCCGTGGCTCGCGCCGTGGCGGTCGAGTGTCGCGAGCCAGGTCTGCCGGGTGAATTGATAGAGGCCGCGCGCCGAAGAGGTCGGCGCCTGCGCGGTCGGGTTGAAGCGGCTCTCGACGCGCGCGACGTCGACCAGATAGTCGAAATCAATCCCCGTGCGCGCCGACGCCGACTGCACCGCATCCCTTACGGGAACGGCGAGGCCGGCCTGGGTCAGTCGAGGGTCGATCGGTGTCATCTGGGGTTCCGCGTCCTTTCGCGAAACCACCAGCAATCATCGTGCCATTTTCAGAAAAATGGCATTCTCTATATAATTATCAGTAGCTTAGGGCCGCACCGCGCGGTGCGGTGCCGCGCAAGGCGTGGTTTCTGTCAATCCTCTGACGTGTCCAGTCTTTCAGGATGTTGACCCGGATCGCGGCGGCTTCGAGCTGCTTGAGCGTCTGCGTGACGAGCAGGCGCGCGCGCATTTCGCTGCCCGCGGGGATGTCGGCGCTCTGGAACAGTATCACCGCGGTCGCGAGCGCTTCGGATGCCGCGACGATCGCGCCCGGGTCCTGTCCGTCGAGCGCGTCGACGAGCGCGTCGAGCCGCGTCTGCATTGCGTCCATCTCGGCGATCATGCGCCGGGGGTCCCGCGATAGAAAGCCAGCATCGCGCCGGCGGTCGCGCCGACGTCGACGCTATAGCTGCCGCCGACGATCGCGCTGCGCAGGCTGGCGACGCGCGCCATGTCGACCGGCGCGGGCTGGTCGGCGAGCGCCTGGGTCAATCCGACCAGGCGCGCGGCGGGCACGGGCTCGGCAGCGGCCGGCACGGGTGCCGCACCGCTCGTGGCGGCGGCCGATCCGGCGCCGATCTTGCGCAGTGCGATCGGGCGCAGCACGCCCCCCACCTGCGGTCCGATCTTGCTGTCTCCAGACATCGCGCGCCTCCAAAAAGCGGGCCGTCGGAAAATCGACGGCGCCTTCGAATGAGGTTTAACGGCGCGGGTGCCGGTCGATTAAGCGATGTTGGGAAAAAATTAAAAAGCCGAAAAGGCGTCGGAAAATCGACGATGGCAGCCGAAGGAGAATCCTTCGCCAAAAATGGCGGAAGTGGGGTTCACAACGCGCTTTGTCGCGTCAGCCGCCGGGCGCTTATCCCCCTTTCGTATCCGCTATCCCGTCATTGCGAGCGAAGCGAAGCAATCCAGAGCGGTTTACGCACACTCTGGATTGCTTCGCTTCGCTCGCAATGACGAAATCGGGAATGCGGGCGCAACGGAGATAACCGCCTGCCCCGAACCTTACTCCGCGACGCTGGCGCGGCCGGGGCCGGTGACGACGGCGCTCAGCGAGTTGCGGTTGCCCTCGCCGCGCAGCGCGATCGTGTCGCCGACGCGGCCGTCTTCGGATGCGACGGCGCTGTAGGAGACCGCGAAGGTCGCGGTTTCGAACGAGACGCGAACCGCATCGCCGCGGCGGATCACCGGTGCGGCGGGCGGGGCATTGGTCGCCGCGACGAAACCGGGGGCCGCGCCCGCGCCGCCGGTCATCGGCACGCGCACGCGCCAGCCGAGCGAGGCGCAGCGCACCGCGAGCGTCTGGCTGTCGATCGCGGTGATCGCCGCCTGTTCGGGGCAGCGCTGCAGCTTGATGCGCCGGTCGATCGGCGCCGCGGTGCGGCCCATCGCCCCCGCGACGGTCTGGGTCAGCGCGTCGATCGCATCCCAGTCCTGAATCGCCTGCTGCGCCCGTGCTCCGGGCACGGCGACGGCGAAGGCGGCAAGCGCGGCGAGACATATGCGGGGCATCGCCCATCTCCTCATCGGTCGAACGGTTGCGGGCAGGGGTGCAGGATGCGTGCCAAGCGGCGTCCGGCGCCGGTTTCGTCAATGTCCGCGCTGTCCACGTCAATCTTTTGACGTCGCGCCCTGCCGCTCGATCCGCCGCGCAGGAATGCCGGGCAGAACATGCTGCAAATCAAGGGAAATCGGCATTTGGCACGCGCATTGCATCAATCCTTGCGGATGATCGCGCGCCCGGTCCCGGCCCCCGCCGGACGGGCCGCATCGACAGGAGGAATGGACAGATGGCTTCCGAAAAGCTCTTCGGCCTGCACGCGACGGCGCTCCAGCTGCGCAGCCAGCGCATGATGATGCTCGCCTCGAACATCGCCAATGCCGCCACGCCGAATTACAAGGCGCGCGACCTCGACTTTGCGAAAGCGCTCGACCTCGCGCAGCAGGGCACGTCGACCGACGGCGCGATCGAATATCGCGTGCCGGTGCAATCGTCGCTCGACGGCAATACCGTCGAAATGGCGACCGAGCAGACCGCCTTTGCCGAAAATGCGCTCGCCTATCGCTCCAGCCTTGCTTTTCTGCAGGGCCGCATCGGCACGCTGACGCGCGCGCTGAAGGGCGAATGACGATGGCCGCGGGTCTTTCGATCTTCGACATCAGCGGGCGCGCCATGTCGGCGCAGCTCGTCCGCCTGAACACCACCGCGTCGAACCTCGCCAATGCGGGGACCGTCGCGGGCAGCGAGGGCGAGGCCTATCGCTCGATGAAGCCGGTGTTCCGCACGGTGATGGACGGCGCGGGCCGTGCGACCGTCGCGGTCGACCAGGTGACGAGCAGCAAGATGGCGCCCACGAAGCGCTACGACCCCGACAATCCGCTCGCCGATGCCGACGGGAACGTCTGGGAAGCCGCGGTCGACAGCGCCGCCGAGCTGGTCGAGATGGTCGAGACCGCGCGCCAATATCAGAACAATGTCCAGGTCCTCGACACCGCAAAGGGCCTGATCAACGAAACCCTGCGGTTGGGACAATAGTCATGGCGATCGATTCGATAAGCGGCACCGGCTCGTCGGCGCAGACGACCACGCTCAGCACGCCGCAACTCGGCCAGAGCGACTTCCTGCGGCTGATGACGGCGCAGCTGTCGCAGCAGGACCCGTTCAATCCGGTCGATAACAGCGAGATGGTCGCCCAGATGGCGCAATTCTCCAGCCTCGCCGGGGTCAGCGAAACCAACAAGACGCTCACGCAGATCTCCGAGCAACTCACCGCACAGACGGCGCTGCTCGAACAGATCCGCGCCGCCACCGACACGCCGGCGACGCCGGCAACCGAAGCCACCCAGGAAGGATAAGTCGCATGTCATTCTATACCTCGCTTTCGGGCCTCAAGGGCGCCCAGACCGACATGTCGGTCATCTCGAACAACATCGCGAACGCGGGTTCGATCGGCTTCAAGCGCAGCGCCGCACAGTTCGGCGACATCTTCGCGTCGTCGCCGAGCCAGTCGACGAAGACGATCGCGGGGCAGGGGCAGCGCCTCAACGGCATTACCCAGCAGTTCACGCAAGGATCGTATGAAACGAGCGAGAAGACGCTCGACATGGCGATCGTCGGTGAAGGCTTTTTCGTCGTGAAGGGTGCGCCGCCCACCAATGCGGTCACCTATTCGCGCAATGGCGCCTTCACCCCGCTCGAAGACGGCACCGTCGTCGACACCACCGGATCGACGCTGCAGCTGCTGCCGGTCGATACCGACGGCAATGTCACCGACGCGAGCCTCGGCGGCGCCTATGATCTCGTCCTTCCGAAGGTTTCGTCGACCAATCCCGATGCCGACCTCGTCAACGTCTCGGTCGGCATCGACGGGCTGGTCAGCGCGACCTTCGCCGACGGCTCGACCGAAAAGCTCGGCAAGATCGCGATGGCGTCTTTCCCGGCGACCGAGGGGCTGCGCCCGGTCGGCGACGCGCACTGGCAGTCGACCGGCGAAAGCGGCGCCCCGGTGATCGATTCGCCGGGCAGCGGCGCGATGGGCGCGGTGCGCTCGGGCGCGCTCGAACGCTCGAACGTCGACATCACCGAGGAACTGGTGCTGCTGATCGCGGCCCAGCGCAACTTCCAGGCCAATGCCAAGGCGATCGAGGGTGCATCGACGCTGACCCAGACCGTCATCAACATGAACTGACCGGCGTAATCGCCGCCAGCCCGGAGCCCAGCCATGGACCGCGTCATCTATACCAGCCTTACCGCGATGCGGGGCAGTCAGGCCCGGCAGACGGCGATCGCGAACAATCTCGCGAACGTCAATACGCCGGGTTTCCGCGGCGAAATCGCCGAGGCGCAGTCGCTGTGGCTTCAGGGCAGCGGGGTCGGTGGGCGCGCGGTCGCGTCCGAGGAAGTCGTCGGCGCCGACATGCATCATGGCACGATCACCGCGACCGGACGCGACCTCGACATCGCGATGCAGGGCGATGCGCTGCTCGTCGTCCAGGCGCCGAACGGCGAAGAGGCCTATACGCGGCGCGGCGACCTGATGCTCTCGGCCTCGGGCCTGCTCACCACCGGCGACGGCAGCCCCGTCCAGGGCACGCAGGGGCCGGTCACCATCCCGCCCGCCGACGCGATCCGGATCGACGATCAGGGCGGGATATGGATCGTGCCCACCGGCGGCGATCCGGAAAATCCGCAGCAGGTCGACCGCCTCCGCCTCGCAAGCCCCGCGGGCTCCGATGTCGTGAAGGGGCTCGACGGCCTGTTCCGCGTCAACAATGGCGGCATCCTTCCCGACGACCCCGAAGCCCGGATCGTCACCCGTTCGCTCGAAGGATCGAACGTCACCGCGACCACCGCGCTCGTCGAGATGATCGAGGCGAGCAAGGCGTGGGATTCGCAACTCAAGCTGATCAGCGACGCGCGCGAAATGGACAGCGCGACCGCGAATCTGATGCAGCTGCCCCGTTAAGGAGAGACAGACATGACCATCGGTGCCCTGCACGTCGCGCGGACCGGCCTTGATGCCCAGAGCTTCAAGATGCAGGTGATCGCGAACAACCTCGCCAATGTGAACACCACGGGCTTCAAGCGCGACCGCGCCAATTTCGAAACGCTGTCGTACCAGATGATGACCCAGCCGGGCGCGACGGCCGCGGCCGACAACCGCTATGCGACGGGGCTCAACCTCGGCACCGGCGTCCAGCTTGCGGGCACGTCGCGCATCGACACGCAGGGGACGTTCGCGGCGACGGGCAATGCGCTCGACATGGCGATCGACGGCGCGGGCTTCTTTCAGGTCGAGCTTCCCGACGGGCGCACCGGCTATACGCGCGCGGGCAATTTCGAGCGCGCCGAGGACGGCACGATCGTCACGTCGGACGGCAAGCCGCTGATCCCGCAGATCCAGGTTCCCGAGGATGCGACCGGCCTGTCGGTCGGCAGCGATGGCACCGTCTCGGCGAGCGTGCCGGGGCAGGCCGATGCGGTCGAACTCGGCCGGATCGAGATCGCGCGCTTCGCCAACCCCTCGGGGCTGCAGGCGATCGGCGACAATATGCTCGTCGAAACCACCGCCTCGGGCACGCCGCAGGTCGGCGCCGCGGGCGAGGAAGGCCGCGGCTCGCTTCGCGGCGGGATGCTCGAAGGATCGAACGTCAACGTCGTCGAGGAGCTCGTCGACATGATCGAGACGCAGCGCGCTTATGAGGTCAATTCGAAGATGATCCAGGCCAGCGACGAAATGATGAAAAATGCGACGCAGACTCTCTGAACTCCTGCTCGTCGCCGCCGTGCTGGCACCCGCTGCGGCGGCGGCGAAGGACGACGTGCCCGACGACGCCTTCGCACCGACCGCTCCGGCAGCGCCGGCGGCGACGCCCGCGAACGGTTCGATCTTTCAGGGCGGCTATGTCCCGCTCACCTCGGGCGGGCGCGCCGGGCGCGTCGGCGACATCGTCACCATCCAGCTCGTCGAGCGCACGATCGCGTCCAAGAGCAATGCCGCGGCGACCGAGCGGGGCGGCAGCCTCGGCCTGACGCCGCCGAGCACGGGTCCGCTTTCCTTCTTCAGCCCCAGCGACATCGGGATGAGCGGCGGCAATGAATTTTCGGGCAAGGGCCAGGCGTCGCAGTCGAACCAGCTCGCGGGCGAAATCAGCGTGACGATCGCCGAAGTCTATCCGAACGGCACGATGCTGGTGAAGGGCGAGAAACTGGTCACCCTCAACCGCGGCGACGAACGGCTGCAGATTTCGGGCATCGTGCGCGCGATCGACATCGGCCCCGACAACCGCGTCCCCTCGACGCGCGTTGCCGACGCCAATATCCGCTACGTCGGCAAGGGCGAGATCGCCCGCGCCAGCCGGCAGGGCTGGTTGCAGCGCTTCTTCAACATCATCAGCCCCTTCTGACGCTGACCCAGCAAGGACCGACCCTGTGACCCGGCATCCCTTCTTCCCCGCTCTTCTCGCCCTGCTCGCCGTCTGCCTCGGCTGCGCGTCGCCTGCCTCGGCCGCGCGGATCAAGGACATGGGGCAGTTCCAGGGCATGCGCTCGAACCAGCTCACCGGCTATGGCATCGTCGTCGGGCTCGCGGGCACCGGCGACGACAGCCTCGACTATTCGACGCTCGGCATGAAGGGCGCGGTGTCGCGCTTCGGGCTGACCCTGCCGCCGGGCGTCAATCCCGCGCTCAAGAACGCCGCAGCGGTGATGATCACCGCCGAACTGCCGCCCTTTGCCAAGCCCGGCCAGCGCCTCGACGTCACCGTGTCGGCGATCGGCAAGGCGAAGAGCCTGCGCGGCGGCACGCTCGTCCTCGCGCCGCTCTATGGCGCCGACGGACAGATTTATGCGATGGCGCAGGGCAATCTCGTCATCGGCGGGCTCGGGGTCGATGCCGCCGACGGATCGAAGCTGACGGTCAATGTGCCGTCGAGCGGCCGCATCGCCAACGGCGCCTCGGTCGAGCGCGCGGTCGATACCGGCTTCGCCTATGGCGACCATCTGCTCTTCAACCTCCACCAGTTCGACGCGACCAATGCGAAGCGCGTCACCGACGCGATCAACGGCGCGCTCGGTCCGGGCGCGGCGACGATGGTCGACGGCGCGAGCATCGCGATCCGCACCGGGGGCACCGGCGACGACCGTATGCGCCTTGTCTCGATGGTCGAGAATCTCGACGTCGTGCGCGCCGAGCCGCCCGCGAAGGTCATCGTCAATGCGCGCACCGGCACGGTCGTCATCAACGGCGCGGTGCGCGTCGGCACTGCCGCAGTGACGCAGGGCAAGCTCACCGTGTCGATCAAGGAATCGCCGACGGTCGTGCAGCCCGCGCCGTTCAGCCGCGGCCAGACCGCGATCGAGCCATCGAGCGATATCGAGGCGAGCGAGGAATATCGCCCCGCCTTCCTGATGAAACCCACCGCTTCGCTTTCGGAGCTCGTCGATGCGATCAACCGCATGGGCGTGCCGCCGGGCGATCTCGTCGCAATCCTAGAGGCGTTGTCCCAGGCGGGCGCGCTCACAGCCGAACTGGTGATCATATGACGACGACCCTGATTTCGCAGCCGGTCCGCCCCGGCGTTCCCGCAGCCGCCACCCCGCGGCTCGGCGGTGCCGGCGGCGGCGACGACGGCGGGCTCGGCAAGGCCGCCGAAGCCTTCGAGGCGGTGATCCTGCGCCAGTTGATGGCGTCGATGCGCCAGGCGAAGCTCGGCGACGACATCTTCGGATCGAGCGCGACCGACAATTTCCGCGAAATGGCCGACGCGCGCACCGCCGATTCGATCGCTGCGATGCGTCAATTCGGCATCGCCGCGATGGTCGAGGCGCAGTTCCGCGGCCGCGCCGCCGCCGCGAGCGGAGCCCTCCAGTGAGCGACCTCCTTTCCATCGGCGCCAGCGGCCTGCGCGCCTATTCGGCGGCGCTCGCGACGATCGGCGACAATATCGCCAATGCGCAGTCGGCGGGCTATGCGCGCCGCACCCTGCAATTGAAGGGCGCGCAGTCGGCGGGCGACACCCCCTTCGTGCGCGCGAACATCAACCCCGGCGGGGTCGACATCAATGGCATCAGCCGCTCGGTCGACCAATGGCTGATCGCCGACGCGCGCATCTCGTCGGGCGATGCCGAGCGCGCCTCGGCGAAGCTCGACTGGATGAGCCGCGTCGAAAGCGCGCTCAGCGACGAGAGCAACGGCATCGCCACCGGGCTGACCCAGCTGTTCACCACCGCCGACCAGCTCACCGCCGATCCCGCGAACCGGACGCTGCGCAGCCAGTTCCTCCAGGCCGCCGACGACGTCGCCTCGGGTTTCCGCGCCGCCGCGGGGCAGCTTTCCGACATGGCCGACGGCATTTCGGGCGCGGCGACGAGCGAGGTTGCCGCTTTCAATTCGAACCTCGACGCGCTCGAGGCGATCAATATCGGGCTGCGCAAGGCGCGCCCCGGCTCGACCGGCGAGGCGACCTTGCTCGACGAGCGCGACCGGCTGCTCGACGAGCTGTCGGCGCAGGGCGGGATCGACATCGCGCTCGACGACCGCGGCGCCGCGACGGTGCGCGCGTCGGGAAGCGGCGACCTGCTCGTCGGCGGCGGCGAGGTTCATCCGATTTCGGTGACGACCGCCGCCGACGGCCGGCTGTCCTACACGGTCGACGGCGGCGGCGCCTTCGCCACCGGAACCGGATCGCTCGCGGGGCTTTCCGAAGCCGCGAACCATGTCGCCGACGAGCGCGCCGCGCTCGACACGCTGGCACAGGATTTCGCCGCGCAACTCAACGCCGCGCATCAGGCGGGTTTCGACGCCGCGGGCAATCCGGGCGCGGCGCTGTTCACGGGCACGAGCGCCGCGACGTTCACCGCCGCGGCCCTGACCCCCGATCAGGTCGCGGTCGCCGACGGGGCGACGAGCAACGGCAATATGCTCGCCTTCGGCGCGCTGCGCGGCGCCAATGATCCCGAATCGCTGTGGGCAGGCCATGTCGCCGAACAGGCGCAGGCGACCGCCTCGGCGCGCGCGCAGGATGCCGCCGCGACGACGCGCGCCGACGCCGCAACCGCGGCGCGCTCGGGCGTCAGCGAGATTGATCTCGACAAGGAAGCGGGCGAGCTCTTGCGCTTCCAGCAGGCCTATTCGGCCGCGGCGCGCACGATCCAGGTCGCGCGCGAGACGATGCAGACGCTGCTGAACTCGGTCTAAAAGGACAGTCAGGATGATCAACGCCACCGGCAATCGCATGACGCGCGAGATCGCGCGCCAGTCCAGCCTCGCCGACCGGATCAACGAGTTGCAGATCCAGATTTCGAGCGGCACGCGCCTCCAGCGCGCATCGGACGACGTCGTCGGCGCGCGCCGCGTCGCGACGATCGGCAAGGCGCAGGCGAGCATGGCGACGTGGCAGAAGAATGTCGATGCGGCCGCCGCGCTCGTCTCGCAGGCCGACGGGGTGCTCAAATCGACCTCCGCTTTGATGGCGCGCGCGCGCGAGCTGACCCTGTCGGCTGCGAGTGCTTCGCTGAACGCCGACGACCGCGCGGTGATCGCCGCCGAACTCGGCGCGATCGCCGACGAGATCGACGCGCTCGCCGCGACGCGCGACACGAACGGCGAGCCGCTGTTCGCTGCCGCCGATCCGAAGGTGGTGCGCTTCGACGCCGACGTCAGCTTCGCGCCGGTGCCTTCGGCGGCCGACGCCTTCCTCGTGGGCGGCAACAGCCTGTCGACGATGCTGCGCGACGCCGCCACAGCGGTCGGCGCGAACGACACGGCGGCGATGGGCGCTTCGCTCACCGCGCTGGCCGAGGGAATCGCGCATGTCGCCGATCAGAATGCCGCGCTCGGCCTGTCGGGTGCCCGGCTCGAACGCATCGGCGACAGCCTTGCGAGCCGCGGCATCACGCTCACCGACGAGCGTTCGGCGGTCGAGGATACCGATCTGACGGTGGCGATCGCGCAGCTCAACGCGACCAATCTGACGCTCGAAGCGGCGCAGGCGGCCTTTGCGCGGATCAATCGCCAGACGCTTTTCGATATTTTGGGCTGACGCGCTCAATATCTCGCGGCCGCTGCCGTTAATCATCCAGACCCCCTTGTTTGCCGGGACTCGACAGGTCCCGATTGGAGTTGACTGCGCATGTTTCCCGTCATCGGCATCGTCGTCTTGATCCTGCTGGTTTTCGGGGGTTTCGCGTTCACCGGCGGGAATCTCGAGCCCGTCCTCCACGCCCTGCCGCATGAAATGCTGATCATCGGCGGCGCCGCGGTGGGGTCGCTGATCATCGGCAATTCGGGCAAGGACCTGAAGGCGCTCGCGGGCGGCATGGGCAAGGTGTTCAAGGGGCCGACGTACAAGAAGGACGACTATCTCGACGTCATCCTGCTCGTCTCGACGCTGATGAAGATGATGCGCACCGAAGGCCCGGTCGCGGTCGAACCGCATATCGAGGATCCCGCGAACTCGCCGATCTTCCAGCAATATCCGAAGCTGCTCAAGGATCAGACGCTCGTCCATCTGATCTGCGACACGCTGCGCCTCGTCGTCGTCTCGTCGGGGACGCTCGATCCGCACGCGGTCGAGGAGGTGATGGACAATGCGGTGAAGAACCATCACCACCATGCGATCAAGCCCGCCGACGGCTTGCAGAGCCTGGCCGACGCGCTGCCCGCGCTCGGCATCGTCGCCGCGGTGCTCGGCGTCGTGAAAACGATGGGCTCGATCGACAAGCCGCCCGAGATCCTCGGCGCGATGATCGGTTCGGCGCTCGTCGGCACCTTTTTGGGCGTGCTCCTCGCCTATGGCCTCGTCGGCCCGTTCGCGACGCGCGCGCGCACCGTGATCGAAAGCGACGCCGCCATCTATCATACGGTGAAGCAGCTGATCATCGCCTCGCTCCACGGCCATCCGCAGCCGCTGGTGATCGAGGCGGCGCGCTCGGGCGTCGACCATGGCAACCAGCCTAGCTTTGCCGAGGTCTTCGACGGAATGCGAGGCCGCTGATGGCTGCGCGCCCGAATACTCCGCTGCGCCCGATCATCGTCAAGAAAGTGGTCGAGGCGGGCCATGCGGCGCATCACGGCGGCGCGTGGAAGGTCGCCTATGCCGACTTCGTGACCGCGATGATGGCATTCTTCCTGCTGATGTGGCTGCTCGGCGCAACGACAGAAAAGCAGCGCAAGGCGCTCGCCGACTATTTCGCGCCGACGATCGTGCAGGCGAAACAGGATACGGCGGGGTCGAACGGGCTGTTCGGCGGCGAATCGCTCGTGTCGGTCGACAAATATCCGCACGAAGCCGGGCAGACCGGAACCAAGGCGATGACGATCCCGCGCGACGCCGCCGGCGGCCCGCGCGAAGCGACCGCAGGCGCGCGCGCCAGCGCCCGCGCGCAGTTCCAGCAGGTCGCGCAGTCGCTGATGCGCGCGATCGAGGAAAAGGCCGAGCTGCGCCGGCTCGCGCGCAACATCCGCTTCACCGAAACGCGCGAGGGACTGCGCATCGACATCGTCGACGATGCCGATTTCTCGATGTTCGTGCTCGGCACCAGCCAGCTCACCCCCGAAGCCTCGCGTATCCTCGGCGAACTGGCGAAGGTCGTCGCGGGGCTGCCCAACGAGCTGATGATCCGCGGCCACACCGACGCCGCGCCCTGGTCGGCGAAGACGGGGATGAACAATTGGCGGCTGTCGGTCGAACGCGCCGAGGTGTCGCGGCAATATCTCGTCTTCCGCGGGATCGCGTCCGATCGCTTCGCGCGAATCGAAGGGGTCGCCGATCGCGAACCCTATGTCCCCTCGAATCGGCTCGACCCGCGCAACCGGCGCATCTCGGTGACGCTCGGCTGGGGTGCGGGTCCGGGGAATTAGCGCCAAACTGGCACTATATCGGAAGCGCGCCACGCAGTTCCGCCGCAATTACTTCCATTGTGGCTATAATCCTTTGTTTTGAAAGGGTTAGGGCCGCAGCGTAAAGCGCTTGTTTACCAATATGACCAATATCCGAAGTCATCGAAGGGGGCGCCACTGGGTGGGGCGCAGTGGAGATGACAATGACTGAGGGTAGGCAAGCCCGCGGCGACCAGGCCGCGCTCGAAACGCTGATCATCGGCCACAGCGCCGCCGCGCAGCATCTGCGCGACATGATCCGCCGCGTGGCGCGTTCGAACGCTTCGGTCATGCTCTGCGGACCGTCGGGTTCGGGCAAGGAACTTGTCGCCCGCGCCATCCACGACGAAGGCGTGCGCGCCGGCAAGACCTTCTCTGCGATCAATTGCGGCGCCATCCCGGGCGAGCTGATCGAATCCGAGCTCTTCGGCCATGAAAAAGGCTCGTTCACCGGCGCCACCGCCCGCCGCATCGGCCATTTCGAGGCAAGCGACGGCGGCACCATCTTTCTCGACGAAATCGGCGACATGCGTTTCGACATGCAGGTCAAGCTGCTCCGCGTGCTCGAAGACCGGACGATCGTCCGCGTCGGCAGCAGCGAGATGCGCAAGGTCGATGTGCGCGTCATCTCGGCGACGCATCAGGATCTTGGCGCTGCGATCGCCGACGGCAAATTCCGCGAAGACCTGTTCTTCCGCCTCGGCGTGGTCGTGCTCCAGGTTCCCAGCCTCGCCAATCGCGTCGAGGACATCCCCGCGCTCATCCGCCATTTTCAGCGTAACATGCCCGCCGACGCCAAATGCCGCTTCGACGAAGCCGCGCTTGCGCTGCTGATGCGGCACAACTGGCCGGGCAACGTCCGCGAGCTCAGGAATTTCGTCGAGCGCGCCAGCGTTCTCCACGGCGGCGAGACGCTGGGGTCGGGCGACGTCGCGATGCTGCTCAACCCGACCGCCGCGATGCCGCGCCTTGCGGTCGCGACCGGCCCCGTCGCTGTGCCCGACGCCTCCGAGACCGTTCCCGTCGCGCCGCGCAAGTCGCCCGCGCCGGGCCGTCCGATCGACCTCAAGCGCGAGATCGAGACGATCGAGCTCGAACAGATCCACGTCGCGCTCGACCTTGCCGACGGCATCATTTCCGAAGCCGCCCGCCTCCTCTCGCTCAAGCGCACGACGCTGATCGAGAAGATGCGCAAATATGGCGTGCAGCAGCAGCAGGCCGCCTGACCGCGGCGCTGCCTGAAAGTTCAGCCCCGCTGAAAAAAGGGGTACTGGTCCACCCCTTTCAAGTCACCCGGCCGCCCGTCCCCACCTAGGGCGGCCGGGTGCGACTTTCCGGTGTTTCGGGGCGACCGGTGCCGAACCGGAATCGGCGGGAGGGCCAATCGCCCATCAATTCATCCCTCGCGGATCTTTTTCCACGCGGCGCTGATCGTCTGGACGCCGGCGAGCAGCTCGGCAAAGCCCTCGGCGCTGTTCGCGGCGACCGAATCGTCGAGCTTGCGGCGCATACTGCGATAGACGCGCGACAGCGAACCGGCGACGTCGCCGCCCGCGTCGCGATCGAGCCCGACGTCGAGTCCGATGAGGATAGAGCGGGCGCGGTGCGCGGGGTCGGTCGCCGAGACGCGCTGGCCCTGGTTCACCATCGAAATGAGCACGCCGACCGCGATTTCGAGTTCGTCGTAGAGCATCTGGACGAGTTCGACGGGGTCGGCGGCGGCGGCACGGCTTTCGTGCTGCAGACGGCGATAGAGGCCCGTGGCCCGGACGGTCGAGGCGGTCGGCGGCATCGCGGAAAACCCTTAATTCTTGTACTGGTTGTTCCAGATCTCGATCTGCTGCTCGAGATAGGATTGCGTCGCCTTGAAGGCCGCGAGCTTGGCGTCGAGGCCGCCGAACTGTTTTTCGAGCCGCGCGCGATAGCTTTCCTCGCGCTCCTCGATCTTTTCGAGTTGCTCGGCGAGCGCCTCGCTCTTCGCGTCGAGCGATTCCTCGACGCGGGTGAGGATGCCGTCGGTCGCGACCGCGGCGTCGCGGATCGCGTCGAGCGTGAAGGCGATGCCGGGGTCGGTCGCTTCGCTATGCGTCGCGTCGCGGCGCGGGTTGAACAGTGCCTCGACCGCGCCGGCGTCGGCGGCGAGCGCCGCTTCGAGCTTGTCGCTATCGACCGCGAGCACGCCGTCCTTGGTCGTATAGATGCCGATGTCGGTCAGCTTGTTGATATTGGGATCGCTCGTCAGCACCGTGCCGACAAGGCCCGAAAGCGTCGATTCGAGCTGGCGCAGCGACATCGTCGAACCCGACAGGCTCGACGCCGACGACAGGCTTTCCTTGAGCTGGTTATAGACCGCGACGAAATCGGTCACCGTCTGACGGATCATGTCGAGCGGCCGGCTCGCGCCGATGTCGACCGGCTGGCCGGGCGCCGCCTTCTTCAGCGTCAGCGACATGCCGGGGACGACGTCGTCGACGATGTTGGTCGCGCGGCTGAAGGCGACGCCGTCGATCGTGAATTTGGCGTCGGTCGCCGCCTGACCCAGCGTCATGCTGCCGCCGCTGCCATAGGTGAAGGCCGCAAGCCCCGGATCGGCGCCGGCGTCGGCGGCGAGGGTGAAGCCGTTCGCCTCGCCGGTCTGGCCCTTGACGATCAGGCGATAGCCGCCCTGGTCGGCGATGACCGACGCGGTGACGCCGCTGTCGCTCGCATTGATCGCGTCGGCAAGGCCGTTGAGGCTGTCGTTGGTCGCGTCGATGGTGATCGTATAATCGGTGCCACCGACGTTCAGCGTCATCGTTCCCTGGCCGATCGCCGCCTCGCGGTCGGCGACAATGCCCGAATAGGCGGTCTGCGCGCGCGCGAGCTGCGTGACCTCGATCGTCGCGGCGAAGCTGTCGGCCTGCAGCCCCGCGCGGGCGGTCGCCGTCAGCACACTCTCGTCCGAAACGGTCGGCGTGCTGCGCAGCGTGCCGTCCTCGACCATCTGGCTCAGCGAATCGGCGAAGCCTTCGAGGTCGGAACGCGCCTGCGCGACGGCGCTGATCCGCGCCTGATTCTGCTGCGTCAGCGTCGTCATCCGGTCGATCTTCGGCTGGCGCGACGCATTGGCCAGGTCGGTGACGATCTGGACCGTATCGATTCCCGACCCGAAGCCGAGGCTGTTGGCGATTGAGCTGACCATGGCACCATCCTTCGCCCTTGTTAACGGCGGGCCGCGGGCAGGATTAAGCCGACCGCGCGCTATTTCTGCCGCCGCCCTTCGGGGTCGAAGCGGTGCGTCGGCGGGACGTCGACGGCGGGCTGCGCGCGGCCTTCGGCGGCGGCGCGTTCGAGCTGGAAGACGAAGGCGAGCACGGTCGCCACCGCGACGAACAGCTCCTCGGGGATCGTCCGCCCGGCGCGCGCAGTGAAATAGATCGCGCGGGTGAGCTGCGGATATTCGAGCATCGGCACGCCAGCACCGCGCGCCAGCTCGCGGATCGACAGCGCGACGTCACCGCGGCCGCGCGCGACGACGACGGGTGCGGCATCGACCCCGGGGCGATAGCGCAGCGCGACCGAGAAGTGCGTCGGGTTGGTAAGTACCACCGTCGCCTCCGACACCGCCTTGCGCGCCGATCCGCTCAAAATCTCGTGCGCGCGCTGACGCTGCGCCTGCTTGAGTTCGGGGGCGCCGTCGGACTGGCGCATCTCCTCCTTCACTTCCTGCTTGCTCATCATCAGCCGCTTATTGCGCTGATACCATTGCGCGGGGACGTCGATCAGCGCGATGATGACCAGCCCCCCGGCGAGCGCGAGCATCGCGTGTCCGACCGCGCGCCCGGCGAGCCCGATCGCGGCGTTCAGATCGGTCGACGCCATCATCATGAAGGCGGGCAGGCTCTTGGCTACGAGCCAATAGCCGATGCCGCCGAGCAGCAGCACCTTGGCGATCGACTTGCCGAGCTCGATGACGCCCTGAACCCCGAAGATGCGCTTGAGCCCCGTGCCCGGATTGATCCGGTTGCCCTTGAAGGCGAGCGCCTTGCCGCGCCAGCCGAGCGAGCCGAGCATCGCCGGCCCCGCGAAACTTGCGACGAGCGCGAGCGCGAACAGGCTCGCGAGCGGCAGCAGCACGCCGGTGCCACCCCGCATCAGCGCTTCGCCCGGCGCGAAATGCGCGACGTCGTCGGCGCTCAGCGTCAGCCCGTGCTTGACCAGTTCGCCCGCCGCCTCGACCAGCCAGCCGCCCGCGGCGAGCAGCCAGCCGGCGCCCGCGAGCATCATCAGCGCGGTCGCGAGTTCGCGCGACATCAGCACGTCGCCCTCGCGCGCCGAATCGGCGCGCTTCTTGGGCGTCGGCTGTTCGGTTTTCTGGTCCTTTTCGGTCTCGCCCGCCATCGCTCAGCCCGCCGCGACGAGCCGCGCCATGTCGAGCGCGTCGGACAGGATGCGCGCGAGCGTTTCGGCCATCACCGGCGTCGCGATGCCGAGCAGCACGACGCCCGCGAGCAGCGTCGCGGGCAGGCCGACCGCAAACAGGTTCATCGCGGGCGCCGAGCGGCCGATCACGCCCATGATCATCTGGACGAGGATCAGCACGAAGCCGACGGGGAGCGCGATCGTCAGCCCCGCGGCGAACATCAGGCTGCCGAAGCGCAAGATGCCGGCGATCGCGCCGAAAGAGGGAAAGGCATTGCCGGGCGGCAGCGCGCTATAGCTGTCGACGATGATGTCGATGAGGACGAGATGCCCGTCGGCGGCGAGGAAGAGCGCGGTCGCGAGCATCGAGAGGAACTGGCCGATCGCGCTGCTCGCGGTGCCGCTCAGCGGGTCGATCATCGACGCGAAGCCGAGCCCCATCGCATTGCTGATCGCCTCGCCCGCGAGCAGGGCCGCGGCAAGCCCCATCTGGAGCACGAAGCCGATCGCGAGGCCGACGACGACTTCGCCGATCACCAGAATGAAGCCGGGCCACGACACGATCCCGTCGGCGGGCAGCGTCATCCCCGACGCCGCGACCGCGGGCACCCCGACCGCGAGCGCTATGACGAGGCGGAGCTGCACCGGCACATTGGCGGCGCCGAACACCGGCGCGGCGAGGAAGGCGGCGCCGGGGCGGATCATCGCCAGCATCCACAGCTGGAGCATCGCTTCCACATTGGGGATGTCGGCTGGATTCATCGGCTCTAATGCACGAGCGCCGGGATCTGCGCATAGAGGTCGCGCGTGAAGTCGGTGAGCAGCACCAGGATGCTGCCGCCGAAGATCGCGAGGCAGATCGCGGTGACGATCAGCTTGGGCACGAAGCTCAGCGTCTGTTCGTTGATCGACGTCGCCGCCTGCACCATGCCGAGCAGCACGCCGACGACGAGCACCGGAATCAGGATCGGCGCCGCGGCGAGCGCGAGAATCCACAGCGCCTGCTGCGCGACTCCGATGAAATAGTCCGCCTCCATCTCGCTAGGTCCCGAAAGAAGAAGCGAGCGAGCCCATCGTCAGCGCCCAGCCGTCGACGAGGACGAAGAGCAACAGCTTGAAGGGCATCGAAATGACCGTCGGCGACAGCATCATCATGCCGAGCGACATCAGCGCCGAGGCGACGATCAGGTCTATGACGAGGAAGGGCAGGAAAATGAGGAAGCCGATCTGGAAGGCGGTCTTGAGCTCGCTGGTGACGAAGGCGGGGAGCAGGATCGAGAAGGGCACGTCCCGCGGGCTCGCATAATCGGGCGCCTTGGCGATCTTGGCGAACATCATCAGGTCGGTCTTGCGCGTCTGCGCCATCATGAAGCCATGCACCGAGGTGCCGGAGCGCACGACGGCTTCGCCGATGTCGATCTGTTCCTGGCTATAGGGGGTGATGGCGACGCGGTTCACCTCGCTGATCACCGGCTGCATCACGAACAGCGAGAGAAAGAGGCTGAGGCCGACGAGCACCTGGTTCGGCGGCGTCTGCTGGAGGCCGAGCGCGTGGCGCAGGATCGACAGCACGATGATGATGCGCGTGAAACTGGTCATCATCAACAGCAGCGACGGCAGCACCGTCAGCAGGCTCATCAGGAGCAGGATTTGCAGCGACAGCGACAGCGGACGTCCGTCGCCGCCGATCTCGTTCACCGCGCGCGCCAGCCCGTCGGCCGCCTGCGCATGCGCGGCGGGGGCCGCGGCGAGCAGCGCGATGCCGCCGGCAAGCGCGGCGGCGCGCAGCCAGTGGGGACGAGGCGAGAGTCCGTTGCCCTTTACCCGTATCCCCGAGCGAAGACGAGGGGCCATGCCGAGCGAAGTCGAGGCCTGTGCGCCACGGGTTCTCGCTCCGCTCGAACGAGCCCCTCGGCTGCGCTCGGGGAGGTGGAGGATTTCAGGTTCCGTGCCATTCGCCTCAATCGACATGGAAATCGCCCTGGCTATTGTCTGCGAGGCGCGTGACGCCGTTTCGCGACACCGAGAGCAAAATCTGCTGTCCCGCAAACTCCACGACCGCGAGCTTGGTCCCCGGCCCGAGCGGGAGCACGCCGACCATCTCGACCGGACGTCCCTGCTTCTGCCCGCCGGCGATCGGCATGCCCATCTGGACGCGCTTCCACAGCCACAGGCTGCCCCACGCCATGCCGCCGACGATCGGCAGCAGGATCAAAAGGCGCAGGATATATTCGAGCATCAACCCCTCCGCTCGAAGCCGGTCAGCGCGCGGTCGGGCGCGACGACTTCGGCGACCTGGATGCCATAGCGGCCATCGACGTTGACGATCTCGCCGCGTGCGATCAGCGTGCCGTTGGCATAGATGTCGAGAAGGTCGTTCGCCGCGCGGTCGAGTTCGACCACGCTGCCTTCGGTCAGGTTCAGCAGGTCGGACAGCGCCATCGAGGTCGATCCGACCTCGACCGATACGCGGAGCGATACCCCCGCGAGCAGGTCGAAATTGGGCGCCGCGGCTATCGTCTTGGCGTCACGCCGGTCGCGGGCCGCTTTCGGGGCGTCGCTGATGTCACTCATCGTCCGATCCTCTTTCGATACAATCAATCAAAATGGCCGCGTTCCCATTGGCCTCGCCGATGCTGCCCGACGCGAAGTGGCGGCCGGCAACGGTGATCGGAACGTGACGCGGTATGGTTAACGAAATGATATCGCCGACCTCCAGAGCGAGAAGTTTTGTCAGCGGAATCTCGGGACGCGCGAGCACCGAACGGACGGGCAGGCGCACATCCTTCAGCGCGCGCGACAGCGTCGCGGTCCACAGCGGGTCGACCTCGGGCGTTTCGGCGAGTTCGGGGGCGGGCTCGCCGCCGCTGATTCCGCGCAGCGCGGCGAGCGGATAGGCGCAGGTGATCATATGCCCGTCGAGCACGCCGCCGCGCAGGGTGAAGCGATGGACGAGCAATTCGTCGTCGGCGCGCACCGCCTGCAGCTTGGCCGCCTCGCAGGTCACGCAATCGAGCTGCGGCTCGATCGCCAGCGTGCTCGCCCACGCCGCGGCGAGCTGCGCGCCGATGTCGCGGCCAAGGCGCGCCGCGAAGCGGTCTTCGGCGTCGGTCAGTTCCTCGCGCCTGCCCGCGAGCTGCCCCTTGCCGCCATAGAAGATGTCGACGAGCTGGAGCACGAGCGCGCGTGCGCCGGCGAGCAGCATCGGACCCTTGAGCGGCGGTGCATGATAGCGCCAGTAGATCGCCGGCGCGGCCTCTTCGCACCAGTCGGCAAAGCGCATCCGCTCGCTTGCGCCGCGCTCGACCTGCACCGTGGGCGCGCCGAGCGCGCGGATCAGGTCGCGCAAGGTGCGCGCAAACTGGTTGGCGACGCCGTCGAGCGCCGGAAAGGCATAGCCGTCCTCGGCCTTGCGCAGCAGCACCGACGCCCTGGCGTCACCGTCGCTGCCGCCGTCGCCGGCGGGAAGCGTCCTGGTGCGCGCCATTACTGGATCACCATGGTGGTGAAATAGACATTGTCGACGCCGCCGAAGCCCTCCTTGTCGCGCAGCACCTGATTGACCGCGGCGGTCAGGCGGCGCTGGAGCATCTGCTTGCCCTGCGACGTCGACAGCAGCGCCGGATCCTGTTCGGCGAGCACCATCAGCACCGCCGAGCGGATCGGCGTCATCTGGCGCTGGATATTCGCGACCATCTTGCCGTCATAATAGGTCGACAGGCTGATCCCCACCTGCAGGAAGGCCGACCCGTCGGCGAGGTTCGTCGTGAACGCCTGTTCGATCGGCACATAGGTGATTTCATATTTGCGCGGATCGACCTTGTAGCGGTCGTTCGGAACCGACACGGTTCCGACCTTGGGCGCGGCCTCTTCGCCTTCGCCGGCCGGCGCGGCGTCGCTTTCGCCGCGCAGGACGAGCTTGGGATAGAGATCCTCGGGCTTCGGCGCTTCGGCGGCGGCGAGCCCGCCGCCCATATAGATGCCCGCGCCCGCGCCCGCGCCGATCAGCACGGCGGCGCCGACGCCGATCAGCAGCAGCTTTTTCATCTTGCCCCCCTTTTTCGGGCTGTCGGCTTTATCCTTGGTCATGTTCGGACCCTTTCTGATCAGGCGAAGCGGCCGCGGCGATCGGCGGCGCGCGCTCCGTGGGTGGTGTCGGCGCGCGGTTCGGCGTGCTCGGCGGTGGCGGTTTCGATAAGATGCGCGGCGTCGGGGGTCGCGGAGCGGCCCTGGCTCTGCCCCTGCGACTGGCGCCCGGTCTCGCCGGGGGTGCAGGTGACTTCGGCGCCGGTCACGCGGACACCCTGCTGGCGCAGATCGTCGACGAGCTTGCCCTGCGCGGCGTGGACGAGCGTCGCGGTCGCCTCATGCTGGGTATCGAGCTTGACCGACACGCCGCCCTCGCTGCTCGTCATCGCGACGTCGAGCCGGCCGAGGTGGCGCGGCATCAGGCGAAAGCTGATGTCGCCCTCCTGTGATTTGGTCGCGGCGATGTCGGCGGCGAGCTGCGCGATCCACGCGTCGTCGGACCCCATGTCGAGCACGCGCTCGGCGACGGGCGCGGCGGCGGCGGCCGGAGCGCTCGCGGCGTGCGCCTGCGGTGCGGGCTGCGCGAACAGCACGGCCATCGCGGCGCCGGTGTCGACGGCCTTGCCCGTCTTCGGCGCGGCGGCAGGCGTGGTGTCGGCGAACGGCGTCGCTGCCTCATGCTTTGCAGGGCGCGGCAGCGCCGGCGCCTCTTCGGGTTTCGCATCCTGCGCTTGCACCGGCTTCGCGGGATCGGCCGCGACGGGCGTGGCGAGGGCGAGCAGCGGGTTCGCGGGCGCCGCCTCCTCGTCGGCGACGGGGACTTCGCCGCTTTCGTCGCTATCGGCTTTGCCTTTGCCTGCGACAGCCTGCGTCGCGGCGGGCGTCGATACGGCGGCCTGCCCGGCCGGTGCGCCAGTGGCGATCCGAATCAACAGCGCGGCGGCCGCCGCGGCGTCATTGCCCGTGGCGGCGGGTCGCGTTTGCGGCGTTGCGGTATCGGCAGGTGCCGCTTCGCCACCGGCGGGCGCGACCTTGCCCTCGTCGGCGACCGCGCGCCGGAACTGTTGCAGCGCTTCGGCGGGCAGCGGGCTCACGCCCTCGGCAAGCGGCATGTCGGCGAACAGCGCCTCGAAGCCCGCGGGGGCGCTGCCGCCCGTAGGCTTGGCGCCGAGGCCCGCGAGGACGGCCATCAGCCCGCCCTGCGCGGATGTCTGCTGCGGCAGGGCGTTCATCATGCGAGGCCTCCGTCGATCATCCGCAGCCGCATACCGGCGCGCGGGCGGTGCGGGCGATTGGCGTCGCTGCGGCGCTCGTTCTCGCTCTCGTCCGACTTGCGGCTGCGCTCGTAAAGGCGCACCGCCGATTCCTCGCGGACCATCGCGCTCTGCGCGAGCGCATTCATCCGGTCGCGGCGCGCGCTCGCCTGATGGAGCGGCGCGGTCAGATTTTCCTTCGCGACGTCGAGCCGCATCGCGAGTTCGCCGATCGTGTTGAGCGCACGCCCGGCGACCGCACCCTTCGCAACCGCAAGATCGGCGCGCAGCGTTTCGAGCCGCCTCGCCAGCTCGACGAGGTTCGCGAGTTCGCCATTGGCGCGCGCCAGATTGGCCTCCGCCATCTGATGTTCGACGGAGCGCACGCGGATGATGCGTTTGCGGCGTGCGGTGCGAGCGGTCATGCGGAATATCCTTCGATGAGCATTTGGCGGGATGTCTGGAAATCGACCTGCGCGGCGGCAGGCTGGGTGACGAAGGCGAGCTGGTCGGCGCGGCGGCGGATCGCTTCGTCGAGCACCGGGTCGCTGCCGGCGACATAGGCGCCCATCAGCATCAGGTCGCGATTCTCCTCGTAAGCCGACCAGAGCTGGCGAAAGCGCGCCGCGGCGGCGGCATGATCGGGATCGACCGAATCGACCATCGTGCGCGACAGCGAGCGCGCGACGTCGATCGCGGGATAGACGCCCTGTTCGGCGAGCGCGCGCGACAGGATGATATGCCCGTCGACGATCGCGCGCGCCGAATCGACGACCGGATCCTCGATGTCGCCGCCGTCGGCGAGCACCGTATAAAGCGCGGTAACCGATCCGCCGGTCGCCTTGTCGATGCCGGCGCGCTCGCACAGCGAGGGGATCAGCGCGAAAACCGACGGCGGATAGCCCTTCATCGTCGGCGGTTCGCCGAGCGTCAGGCCGATCTCGCGCTGCGCGTGCGCGACGCGGGTCAGGCTGTCGATCAGCAGCAGCACCTTCTTGCCTTCCTGGCGAAAGGCTTCGGCGATCGCCGTCGCGCGCATCGCGGCGCGCAGGCGGAGCAAAGGCGGATGGTCGGCGGGAACCGCGACGACGACCGATTTCTTGCGCACTGCGGGGGGCAGCTTGGTCTCGACGAAGTCGCTGACCTCGCGGCTGCGCTCGCCGATCAGCCCGACGACGATCACGTCGCATTCGGTGCCCGCGATCATCTGGCCCATCAGCACCGACTTGCCGACGCCCGACCCCGCGACGATCGCGACGCGCTGGCCTTCGCCGACGGTGAGCAGGCCGTTGATCGCGCGCACCCCCATATTGAGCGGACGCGTCACGCGGCCGCGGCGCAGCGGATTGACCTTGCGCCCGGCGAGCGGCCACTGGAACTGCGATTTCACCGGCGGGCGGCCGTCGAGCGGATTGCCCTGCGCGTCGATGATGCGGCCGAGCAGCGCCTTGCCGCACGCGACCATGCTCGACGCGCCGTGCGGTTCGACCGGCGCGCCGGTGACGAGCGGCATGTTGGTGTCGAAGGGGAGGACGAGGCTGCGGTGGCCGCGAAAGCCGACGACCTCGCCGTTCACATGGTCGCCCGTCGCCGACTTGATGCGGACGTTGCTGCCGAGCGGCTGCGGAAAGCCCGACACCTCGAGCATGATGCCTTCGTGCGCGACGAGCGTGCCGATGCGGCGCGGGCTGGCATGCGTCAGGTCGACGGGGCCGAGCAGCTGCCCGGCGGTCATGGCGAGGCGGCGCGTCATGCGGCGACGCTTTCGCTGCCGAGCGCGGCGCGCAGTTCGTCGAGATAGACCGCGCGGCCATGCTCGATCCAGCCCGCCGAGGTTTCGATACGCACCGTGCCGCGCGTCATCGACGCGTCGGCCTCGACGGGGAGCGCGAGCGGGCAGTCGACGAGCAGCGCGGCGTCGTCGGGATGGACCCACAAGGTGCGCGCCTTGTCGGCCTCGGCGACCATCGCCGCGGCGACTTCGGCCTGGTTCTTCAGCCATTCGGCGTCGATGGGCGCGTTGTCGACGATCTGGCGGACGAGCCGCTCGACCGTCTCGGCGATCAGCTGCGCGAGTTCCTCGCTCGGCTCGTCCTGCAGCGCCTCGGCACCGGCGAGCAGCGCGAGCAGGCGATGCCGCTCGGTCGCATAGGCCGCCTCGGCGAGCCGCTGCCCCTCGGCGAGGCCGAGCGCGAACGGATCCTCGGCCGCTTCGATCTCGGCGGGCGCGGGCTCAGCTTCGGCAGGCTCGGACTCCGGCGGCGCGGAGACGAAAGATAGCGGGCGAAAGCCGCCGCGACCGCCCATCGCGGCGGTGAGCGCGATCGGCGCAAATCCCTTTTCGGCGCGGCGGTCAGACATAGTCGTCGGCTCCGCCCGCGATCACGATCTCGCCCGCCGCCGCCATCTGGCGGACGACCTGCATGATCGCCTTTTGCGCATCCTCGACGTCGCTGCGCTTGACCATCGTCATCTCGGACATTTCGTCGCGGATCGTTTCGCCCGCGCGCTGCGACATCGTCGCCAGGCACATGTCGGCCATCGCCTCGTCGGCGCCTTTCAGCGCGAGCGCGAGTTGCGCCGCGTCGACGCTGCGCAGCACGGTGCCGAGGCTGCGCTGGTCGAGATCGCGCAGATTGTCGAAGACGAACATTTCCTCCTCGATCGTCTGCGCGAGCTGGCGGTCCTGCTTCTTGAGCGCGCGGATCGTGCGTTCGGACAGGTGGCGCGGCATCACCTTCATGATCTTGGCAACGTCGGTCGGGCCGCCGACCGGCTGCCTGGCGACGCGCTGGCCGCCGATGTTCGCGGCCGACAGCACGGCTTCCAGATCCTCGATCGCCGCGGTCGGGACCGCGGTGAGCATGGCGGCGCGCAGCACCAGATCGGCCTGCAGGCTTTCGTCGAGCGTCTCGATCGCGCGCGCGGCGACGTCGGGGACGAGCACCGACAGGATCAGCGCGCCGACCTGCGGATGCTCGCTCGCGAGCAGCGCGCTGATCGCCTCGATGTCCATCCAGCGCAGCATTTCGAGCGACGCGGCGCTCTGGCGCGGCGCGACCTGCGCGAGGATATTGTCGGCGCGGACGTTGCCGACGGCTTCGTTGATGACGGTGCGGATGCGCGTGTCGGCCCCGATCGCGAGCGCGCTCACCGAGCGGCTGCGCGCGACGAAGCGTTCGAGCGCCTGCTCGATCTGGCCTTCGCTCGCATTGGCGGTGTCGAACATCGCCTTGGCGAGGCTGCGCACCTCGTCGGGGTCGAGATGCTTCAGGATCGTCGCGGCTTCGCTCTCGTCGAGCAGCATCAGCAGGATCGCGGCGGCGGCGGACCCGTCGATCGCTGTCTTGGGGGCGGCGTCCAGCGCGGAGTCGAGCGCGTCAGGCACGGGCGCCCTCCTGCATCAGCTGGCGGACGACGAGCGCGGCGCGCTGCGAATCCTGGCGGACGAAGGCGCGGACGAGATTGGCGCGTGCTTCATAGCTCGGCGCGGCCTCGATCATCTCGAGCGTGATCTCGCGGCCCGCGGGGCGGCGCTGGCCGATCGCCGGCGGCGCGTCGGTCGCGGTGAGCAGCGTTTCCTCGATCGCGGCGTCGCGTTCGGCGCGCGCCGCGGCGCGTTCCTTCGCGGCCTTGATCATCGGGCGGCCGATGAACAGGAAGGCGAGCAGCGCGGCGAGGATCGCGCCGACCTGCTTGACCAGCGGCAGAAACCAGCTCTGATCCCAGAACGCCGGCTCGGCATTCTCGACCTTCGCGAAGGGGCGCTGGCCGATTGCGACCTGGTCGCCGCGCGCGGCGTCGAAGCCGACCGCGCCCTTCACCAGATTCTCTATCTTGGCGAGGTCGGCCTGGCCGAGCGCCTTCGTCCCCTGGTTGAGCGCAACCGCGACCGAGACACGGCGCAGGCGGCCCTGCGGCTGGTGCGTGACCGAAATCTCGCGCCCGACCTCATAGGCGCGCGCGGCCTGTTCGTTGCTTTCGGTGCCCGCAGCCGCGCCCGTCGGCGCGGGCGGCGGCGTCTGGGCGAGCGTCGTCGCCGGCGGCGGCTGGTTCGACAGCGCGCCGGGGATGCCGGCCGCGGGCGGGGTCGATCCGCTCACCGACTTGGTGATCCGCTCGCTGGTCAGCGCGCGGTCGTTCTCCGGGAAACTTTCGCGCGTCGCCTGGCTTTCGGACATGTCGACGTCGGCGTGGACCTCGACCGTATAATTGTCGCGGCCGAGCATCGGGCCGAGGAGGCTGTCGAGCGCGCGGCGATAGCGGTCCTCCATCTGCGTCTGCAGCTGGAACGCCTGCATGTCGCTGGACGTCGCGGTGTCGGAGAGCAGCGCGCCGCGCTGGTCGATCACCGACACCTGATCGGCGTTCATGCCCGGCACCGAAGAGGCGACGAGAAAGCGGATCGCCTGCACCTGCCCGTCGGACAGCGAGCGGCCGTTCTGCAGCGTCAGCATCACCGACGCGGTCGCGGGCTTGTCGTCGCGCACGAACAGGCTCGGCTCGGCGGCGGCGATGTGGATGCGCGCGACCTTGACCGCGTCGATCGCCTCGATCGTGCGGGCAAGGTCGGCCTCGCGCGCGGCGCGCAGCGTCTCGCCCTCGATCGCGCGGCTCGATCCCATCGGCAGCGCGGCGATCAGGCTGTCGCCCGTCGGCTGCGCGCGGGGCAGGCCCTGGCCGGCGAGCGCGATGCGCGCCTGATAGAGCTTGTCGGCATCGACGGTCAGCGCGCCGGTGACCGGGTCGATCGTGTGGCCGATCCCCTGCGTCTGCAGCGCTTCGGCGACCGCGGCCTTGTCGGCATCGTCGAGCCCGGCGAACAGCTGCGTCTGCGGCGCCGACTGGGTCATGAACCAGGCGAGCGCGGCGATGCCGATCGCGGTCGAGGTCGCGATCGCGGGCAGCGCGCGCTGCACCGCGGGCTGGCGAAGGACCTGGGTGAGGGGTTCGAATCGCGCCGCGAAGGCGGGCACGGGAAGCCGCGCAGCGCTGCCGGTGTCGACGGGGGCGGGGAGTTGAGCTTCGGCCATGGGTTACACCGGCATGTTCATGATGTCGCGATAAGCGGAGAGCAGCTTGTTGCGGACCTGCAAGGTCGTCTCGAAACCGAGCGAGGCCTTTTGCCGCTCGATCATCACGCTGACGATGTCGTGCGTGTCGCCGCGCTCATAGGCTTCGCTGAGGTCGCTCGCCCTTGCCTGCTGGGCGTTGACCTGTTGCAGCGCGGCCGAAATCGCCGAGCCGAAATCGGGCGTGCCCTCGCTCGCTTCGGCGCCGCCGGTCGTGGCGCGCCCCGCGGCGCGTTGCAGCGCCTGGTTCTGATTGAGGATCGAGCTGCGCATCTGCAGCAGCCGGCTCTGATCAATCGTGCTCATCCGTTCCATCCGTCCTTGGTCGCGGCGTCGTGCCGCGCGCCCAAATAAGAATGCAAAGGATGTGCCAAAAAAATTACATAAGAAAAATCAGTGCGTTGCTTATGGGGCGCAGGAAGAAGTGTCTCATTCCGGCATTTTTTTGACGCGCCGCGCTTAAGCCCCCCGGCGGCGCGCCGTTACTGCAACCGTGAAGCTCGCTGAGCCCACACCACGGGAATGGCCATCGGGCCGGAAAGGAAGATCATGACTGTCATCAACACCAATGTGAGCGCGCTCCGCGCCCAGAACAATTCGCGTGTTGCCAACCGCATGCAGTCGCAGGCCATGGAACGCCTGTCGAGCGGCAAGCGCATCAACAGCGCGAAGGACGACGCCGCGGGTCTCGCGATCGCGACCCGCATGGACGCCAATGTCCGCGGCCTCAACCAGGCGGTCCGCAACGCCAACGACGGCATTTCGCTGGCGCAGACGGCAGAAGGCGCGATGGCCGGCATCTCGAACATCCTCGTTCGTATGCGCGAACTGGCGGTTCAGTCGGCCAACGGCACGAACGGGACGACCGACCGCGCCGCGATCCAGACCGAAGTCACCGCGCTGATCGCGCAGATCGGCGACATCGCCGGCCGTACCGACTTCAACGGCAACAATCTGCTCGACGGCAGCGTCGCGACCGGCTTTGACATCCAGACGGGTCTCAACACCGGTGAAACCGTGAACATCACCATCGGTGATCTCACCGCCACCGGCCTCGGCGTCGACGCGATCGACCTGTCGACCGCTGCCGGCGCCTCGGCGGCGCTCGCGACGCTCGATACGGGCATCCAGACGGTTGCCACCGAACGTGCCAACCTCGGTGCGCAGCAGAACCGCCTCGAAGCCGCTGTCGATACTTTGACGTCGACCGTCACGAATCTGGCGGACGCCAAGTCGCGGGTCGAAGACGCCGACTTCTCGGTCGAATCGACGAACCTCGCGGCTGCCGGCATCCTTGCGCAGGCGTCGACCGCGATGCTCGCGCAGGCGAACCAGAGCCAGCAGGGCGTGATGAACCTGCTGCGCTAAGGCGCCCAAGCCTGCCAGGCTATATTGGTTGGTCCCTTTGATAGCCTGACACCGATGCCCCGGCCCCCCACGGCCGGGGCATCTTCTTTTGGGCTGCGGGTGGGCGCGGCGCGTTTCGGGTGATACCAGCCGTCGCCCCAGCGAAAGCTGGGGCCGCTATCGGCCTGGTCTTTCGCCGCTGGGACAAGAGGATGGCGGCCCCAGCTTTCGCTGGGGCGACGTTTCATGGTGGGATGCTCTGTCCGCTCTCCACCTTCCAATGTCGGCGTCCGCCCTATTCGGCGCCGGCTTCGTCCCGGTCTTTGCGCAGCTCGCTGACGAGCAGCTTGTCGATCTTGCGCCCGTCCATGTCGACGATCTCGAAGCGCCAGCCGCGGTCGGTGAAACTCTCCCCTTCCTTTGGCAGGTGCTTCAGGATCGCGAGCGCGTGGCCTGCCGCGGTCGCATAGTCGCGATCATCGGGTAGCTCGATCCCCAGCCGGTCGGCCATCTGGTCGGCGGGCATCGACCCCGCGATCAGCAGGCTGCCGTCGTCGCGCTCGGTGACGAAAGGTTCGCTGCCGATATCCTGATCCGACGCGAACTCGCCCGCGATCGCCGACAGCAGGTCGGCGGGGGTCACCAGTCCTTCGAAATGGCCGTATTCGTCGTGGACGAACAGCATCGGCACTTCGGCGCCGCGCAGCGTTTCGAGCGCGTCCATCGCGTCGATCTGGTCGTGCATCACCGCCGCGCGGCGCATCAGCCGTTCGAGGTCGAGCGGCTCGCCGCGAAAGAGCGCCGCCGCGATGTCGCGCGCCTGCACTACGCCGACGATATCGTCGACCGACCCGCGCGCGACCGGCAGCCGCGTGTGCGGGGTTTCGAGCAGCTTGGCGCGCACCGCATCGTCGTCCGAGGCGATGTCGATCCAGTCGACGTCGGTGCGCGGCGTCATCACTTCGCGCACCGGCCGGTCGGCGAGGCGCACGACGCCCGAGATGATCGCGCGCTCGCTTTCCTCGATCACCCCCGATTTCGACGCTTCGGCGACGATCAGGTGCAGTTCCTCGGCGGTTACCCGGTCTTCCGATTCGCGGCTGAGGCCGAACAGGCGAAAGACCAGCGCCGAACTCGCGTCGAGCAGCCAGACGAGCGGCGCGGCGACGCGCGACAGCCACAGCATCGGCAGCGCCATGGCGATTGCGATGCGCTCGGGCGCGCGCAGGGCGAACTGCTTGGGCACGAGTTCGCCCGCGATCAGCGAGGCATAGGTGGTGAGGCCGATGACGACGGCAAAGCCCGCGGTCTGCGCGCTGTCGGCGTCGAGCCCGAACCACGCCGCAAGCCGGTCGGCGACCGGCTGGCCGAGGCTCGCGCCCGAATAGGCCCCCGCCAGAATGCCGATCAGGGTGATGCCGACCTGCACCGTCGACAGGAAGCGCCCCGGATCGGCGGCGAGCCGGCGCGCGATCGCGGCGCCGCGGCTGCCGCGCTTCTCAGCCGCCTGCAATCGCGGGCCGCGCGCCGAAACGATCGCCAGTTCGGACATGGCGAAGACGCCGTTCAACAGGACGAGGACGGCAATGATCGCCACGTCCGACCAAGGAAAAGGGGTCATGGGATGGTCACCGGCGCCCGCGCGCCGCCCCCCGGCAAGGATCGGTCATCGCGCGGCTATAGGGCAAATATGCGGGAATACACAATGGCGCCGCGCAATGGGGTCCGATCGCTCAGCCGCCATTCAGGACCGGTTTGGAACCAGATGCGCGGCCGACTGTTATCGCCATGGAAGGATGGCGGACCAGCGCCATCACAATAGGGAGCGACAGATGAAGAACGGAACGATCCAGCTCACGACCCTCGCCGCGATAAGCGCCCTCGCGCTCGGCGGCTGCGTCACCGACCCGGTGACGGGGGAAAAGAAGATTTCGAAGGCCGCGATCGGCGGCGTCGGCGGCGCGCTCGGCGGTTATCTGCTCGGCGACCTGATCGGCGGCAAGAACAGCCGGACCGAGGAAATCGTCGGCGCCGGCATCGGCGCGGTCGCCGGCGCGGGCGTCGGCTATTATATGGACCAGCAGGAAAAGAAGCTGCGCGAACGCACCGCGGGCACCGGTATCGACGTCGAACGGCAGGGCGACCAGCTGGTGCTCAACATGCCCGGCGACGTCACCTTCGACCTGAACAGCGCAGTGGTGAAGAGTCAGTTCCGCAGCGCGCTCGACAGCGTGGCCTCGACCCTCGGCGAATATCCGAGCACCTATATCGACATTTACGGCCACACCGATTCGACCGGCAGCGACAGCTATAATCAGGGGCTGTCCGAACGCCGCGCGGCGTCGGTCGCTGACTATCTGGCGAGCCGCGGCGTCCAGCGCGCGCGCATGGCGACGATGGGCTATGGCGAATCGCAGCTCAAATGCACGCCCGAGACGACCGAGGCTGATCGCCAGTGCAACCGCCGCGTCGAAATCCGCATCGCGCCGGTGACCCAGAACGACGTCGCCAACGCGCAATAAAGTCCATTCCCGTGGACCGAAGGGGCGTCGCCGCGAGGCGGCGCCCTTTCCATATGGCGGCGGACGCCTAGCCGAGCGTCGGGAAGCTGGCTTTCAGCCCGTCGATCACGAACTGCGCGGCGAGCGCGGCGAGGAGGACGCCGAGGAGGCGGGTGATCACCGCTTCGCCCTTGGCGCCGATCAGCCGCATCATCGGCCCGGCGGCAAGCAGCGCCGCGAGCGTCAGCGCGAGCACGAGGAGCAGCGCGGCGAAGATCACCAGTGCGCGCTCGACTCCGTTATTCTGCGCGACGAGCAACATCACCGACGCGATCGAGCCCGGCCCGGCGAGCATCGGCATCGCCATGGGGAATACCGAGACATCCTCGATCTCGGGGGTCGCGATCACCCGTTCGGCGCGTTGTTCGCGGCGCTCGGTGCGCTTTTCGAACACCATGTCGATCGCGATGATGAACAGCATGATCCCGCCCGCGACGCGGAAGCTGTCGAGGTCGATGTGGAGGAAGCTCAAAAGCGCTTCGCCGAACATCGCGAAGAAGACGAGGATCGCGCCCGCGATGACGATCGCGCGCACCGCCATCGAACGCCGCTGCGCCGCGCTCGCATCGGCGGTCAGGCTTGCATAGATCGGCGCGCAGCCCGGCGGGTCGATCACGACGAACAACGTGACAAAGGCGGAGATGAAGAGGTCGATCACCGGGCGGGCGCCGCGACCTGATCGTCGATGACCGGCACCATCGCTTTGCCGTCCCACATCCGCACCGTGATGCGGCGCGAGCCGTCGGGCCGCACGATCGACGTCCAGCTGAGCGTCTGGTCGCCCGACAGGCCGACCTGCATATCCTCGCCCTCATTTGCTGCGGTGACGGCGGCCGCGGGGCGTGTTCCGCACGCCGCCTGTCTGGTCGAGATGAAGTCGGGGGCTTCCCGCGGGGTCGCAAGATCGGCGCCATGGTCGAGCACCCAGCGCATGTCGCCCCCCCGCGGATCGCGCCGCCAGACGGTCGTGAAATAGCCGGTTTCGGCGCCCTTCTGCCACGCGCCGGTGGTCGCGCCGCTGTTGCCGTCGCAGCTGATATAGACCGCATGCGGCTGCCAGTTCACCGCCTGCGCGGGGTCGGCCTTGCCCTTGAGCCAGTCCTGCGCGCGCGCGCGTTGCGGCACGAACATCACCGCATCGTCGGCCGCGGTCTCGCGAAAGGCGGTCCACTGGCCCTTTTCCTGCGCGAGCCGCGCGAAGGCGATCTCGGCGGCGACGAAGGCGCTCGGGTTCGCGGCGAGCGGCCGGTTGTAGAGGTCGCCGCGCGGCGAGGAGCCCGCGCATCCCGAAAGCGTTGCGACGGCGGCAACGGCAAGCAGCAGGCGGCGCATCAGAAACCCTCCGGATCGGCGAGTCCCGCGCGGCGATGCGCGGCGACGAGCGTGTTGCGGAGCAGGCAGGCGATCGTCATCGGGCCGACGCCGCCGGGGACCGGGGTGATTGCATCGGCCACCGCCGCGGCTTCGGCATAGGCGACGTCGCCGACGAGCCGGCCCTTCGCCTCGCCCGCGGCGGGCGCGAGGCGATTGATGCCGACGTCGATCACGACCGCGCCGGGCTTGATCCAGTCGCCCCGGACCATTTCGGCGCGCCCGACCGCGGCGACCACGATGTCGGCGCGGCGGACGAGACCGGCGAGATCCTTCGTGCGGCTGTGCGCCATCGTCACGGTGCAATTGGCACCGAGCAGCAGCTGCGCCATCGGCTTGCCGACGAGGATCGAGCGCCCGACGACGATCGCGTCCTTGCCCGACAGGTCGCCGAGGCGGTCCTTGAGCAGCATCAGGCAACCGAGCGGGGTGCAGGGCACGAGCCCCGCAATACCGAGCGCGAGGCGCCCCGCGCTGACCGGGGTCAGCCCGTCGACATCCTTGTCGGGGTCGATCGTCGCGACCGCCGCCTGTTCGTCGAGATGCGCGGGCAGGGGAAGCTGGAGCAGGATGCCGTCGACCCTGTCGTCGGCGTTGAGCCGCGCGAGCAGCGCCTCGACCTCGTCCTGCGTCGCGTCGGCGGGCAGGCGATGCTCGAAGCTCGCCATGCCGGCGGCGAGGGTCGCCTTGCCCTTCGATCCGACATAGACCGCGCTCGCCGGATCGTCGCCGACGAGCACCACGGCGAGGCCGGGGACGCGCCCGACCGCCGCCTCGAACGCGGGCACCGCGTCCGCGACGCGCGCGCGCAGACCGGCGGCGAACGCCTTGCCGTCGATCACATGCGCCCCCGCCGCCATGGTCACATCACCCCGGCATTCATGCCGAGCCGATAGAGATAGGACATCACCGGCCCCTGGAGGATGATGATCAGGATGAGCACGACCATCGGCGTCAGGTCGATGCCGCCGAAATCGGGCATGATGCGGCGGAAGGGGCGATAAAGCGGCTCGGTGATCCGTTCGAGCACATACCAGAGCTGGCCGACGAAGGCGTTGTGCGTGTTGATGACGTTGAAGGCGATCAGCCACGACATCACCGCCTGGACGATGATGATCCACCACAGCACATTGAGGAGGATCGACAGAATATCGAGAAGCATGAAATACAAGGCAAGGTCTCCGGCCGAAAGGTCGATGGCGGCGATGTTAGCGGTGAATGAGCGTGCCTGCACCCCTGGCGGTGAAAATTTCGAGCAGCATCGCGTGCGGGATGCGCCCGTCGAGGATCACCGCCGCCTCGACGCCGGTATCGACGGCAGCGAGGCAGGTGTCGACCTTGGGGATCATGCCCCCGGTGATCGTCCCGTCGCCCTTCAGCGCGTCGATGCCTGCACGGTCGAGGTCGGTGAGCAGCGTTCCCGACTTGTCGAGCACCCCGGCGACGTCGGTGAGCAGGAAGAAGCGCTTGGCGCCGAGCGCGCCCGCGATCGCCCCCGCCATCGTGTCGGCGTTGATATTATAGGTGTCGCCGTCGGCGCCGAGCGCGACCGGCGCCACGACGGGGATGAAATTATCCTTGGTCAGATTGGCGAGGATCGTCGGATCGACCGCGACCGGCTCGCCGACGAAGCCCAGGTCGACGTGACGCTCGATTCCCGAATTGGGGTCGGGTTCGCTGCGATGCACCTTCTCTGCGAGGACGAGGTTCGCGTCCTTGCCCGAAATGCCGACCGCGCGCCCGCCGAGCCCGGCGATCCAGCCGACGATCTCCTTGTTGATCTTGCCCGCGAGCACCATTTCGGCGACCTCGGCGGTCGCTGCGTCGGTGACGCGCAGCCCCCCGACGAAGGTCGATTCGATCCCCAGCTGTTTCAGCATCGCGCCGATCTGCGGCCCGCCGCCGTGGACGACGACCGGGTTGATGCCGACGGCTTTCAGCAGCACGACATCCTCGGCGAAGTCGCGCTGCGCCTCGGGATCGCCCATCGCGTGACCGCCATATTTGATCACGAAGGTCTCGCCCGCATAGCGCTGCAGATAGGGCAGCGCCTCGACGAGCGTTTCGGCCTTGGCGAGCAGGTCGGGCATTTTTGCGGGATCGGGGGCGTGGGTCATGCGAGCGCTCCTTCGGGGGCGGCCGTGCCGTCGAGCCGGCGGCCGATCGCGACCACCGCAGTGACGAGCAGCGGCACCATCACCGCCGACAGCACAACCTTGGCGATCATCTGCCCGAGCATCAGGTCGGCGATCGGGCGCACGCCATAGAAGCTGATGGTGATGAAGAGCAACGTGTCGACGATCTGGCTGAGCGCAGCGGCGACGAAGCCGCGCAGCGGCAGCAGCCGGCCGTTGTTCGCGGTCATCCGCGCGAAAATCCAGACGTTCAAGCTGACCGAGACGCCATAGGCGACGATCCCCGCCGCCATCATCCGCCAGCTCTGCCCGACGATGATCGGGAAAGCCTCTTTCGCGGGCTCGTACATGCCCTCGTCGGTCGGCAGTTGCAGCACGAACAGCGCGAGCAGAATTGCGACGACGAGCGGGATGAAGCCGAGCCGGACGAGGCGGTCGGCGACGGCGCGCCCGTGGAGTTCGGCGATGCCGCTCGAAATCGCGATCAGCGTCAGGAAGGGAAAGATGCCCGCCTCGACCGCGAGCGGGCCGAGCGCGACCTGCTTGGCGCCCAGAAAGCCGCCGAGCGGGACCATGCCGCCATAGAGTATCGCAAAGAGCAACAGCGAGGGCGCGACGGCGCGCGAGGTCGAGCTTTCCATCGGCGCGCGATAGTCGCTTTTGCCGCGCGGGGGAAGATAGTGCTCAATCGGGCGGGTTGTGCTTGCGCAAAAAGGCTTCGATTGCGGTCAGCAAGGTCAGCCGATCGGCCTCGCGCGTGAAATAGTGATCGGCGAGCGGGATCGGAAGATATTCGACCTCCTTTCCCGCCTTCACCATCGCCGAATACATTTTCGCCGACTGGACGACGTCGACGGTCACATCCTTCTTGCCGTGGATCAGCAGCAGCGGCGCCTTGATCCGGTCGACCGCGTTGATCGGCGATACCGTGGCGAAATCGGGAGTCATTTTTTGCCACTGACCGCGGTAGAGGCGTTCGCGGACGTTGCCACCGAAATCGTTGACCTCACGCCGCAGGTTCGACACCCCCGCGATCGAAATAGCGCAGCGATATTGATCGGGATCTTTGGCGATGCCCCACATCGCGGCATAGCCGCCATAGGAGGCTCCGACGATGCAAACGCGCTTGGGATCGGCGATCCCTTGGGCGACAGCCCAGCGCACGCCGTCGCTGACATCGTCCTGCATGGCATAGCCGAGCTGACCCTGTCCCGCCTTAAGAAATGCCTCGCCATAGCCGGTCGAGCCGCGAAAATTGGGTTGCAGCACGGCATAGCCGCGCTCGGCAAGAAATTGAGCCCAATAGTCGTAGCCAAGATCGTCATGTGCCCATGGGCCGCCATGCGGCATCACGACAAATGGCAGGTTGGACTTGCCGCCTCCACGCGGCATCGTCAGCACCGCTTCGATCTCCAGCCCGTCGCGCGCGCGATAGGTGACGAATTTCGCACGCGACAGCCGCTTGGCGCCGAGTTGCTCATTGTAGGACGCCAGTCGCGTCGCCATGCCCGTGCCCGCATCATAGTAAAAGAGCAGGCCGGGATTGTCGGGAGTGCTGAAGCGCACGAGCAATTTCTGCAGATCGGCACTATAACTTATGATCCGTGCGGTCGCATTGGGCGACATAGCATCGAGCGCCTTCTGGTTCGCTGCCATCACGGGGTCTATCCAGCGGACCGGACGGTCGCGATCGGAGACATGGACGCCGATCATCTTCGTGCCGTCGATCGACATCAGCACGCCTTCGATATCGGCATCGGGTTCGGCATGCACCGTCCGCACAGCCTCTCCGGTCAGCAGGTCCACTTCGGCGACCACCATGCGGTCATCGGGCGCGGGACGGATCATATATCCATGGTCGGTGCCGTGAAGGAAATGAAAGGGCAGGTCCAGCTCGTCTTCGTCGCGCAACCGTGCGGTGTCGATCAGCTTGAACCCATGGTCGTTTTCGGAACGATAGAGCAGGGTCGATCGGGTGGAATGATCGCGATAACCGACCGCGTAGCGGACCTGTCCGCGGTTGTCGGCGCCCCAGTCGAGAACCGAACTGCGCCCGCGCTCGACGATGCGCTTGCGGCCGTTCGTCACATCGACGCGATAGACGGCGGGCCAGAATTCGGCGGATTCATAAATGCTATTCTGTCCCGTGACCAGAATTTGCGTGCTCCCGTCGCTCGGTATCCAAAGGACATCGGCGGCATTCTGTCCGTTGAGATCCCACAGCAGCTTCGTGATCTTCCGGCTCGTGCGGTTGATCGCGATCAGTCGCGATATGTACCAATTGTCGATATCGACCGGCAGCAGTGCGTGGAGTCCGACGATGATGTTGTCGTTCCCGACCCAGCGAATCCAAGCCACTTCGGTTTGGTCGGGGATCGCGACTGCAACATCGTCTTCGCGTTTTCCTTCAAGGTCCATCATGCGAATTTGCTGCGCGCCATCGGCTGCAATCAGGCCGGCGACGCGCCCTCCGTCGGGCGACAGCTGGGCGTCTTCGATGAAAGGAAGCTGAGCGAAAACTTCGGTCGGAAGCGGAATAAAGTCGCCCGCGGCGGGCGCGGCCGCCCCATCATCGGCGCCAGCCGCCCCGACAGGGCACAGACATGTCGCCAGCAGAAACACCCATATCCAACGCATAATACCCCCCTTCCCCGATTTAGCGTATGACAATTGCAGAGAAAAATCGCGCCGCCAAGCACCCGAAGAGCCCATAGGCGCGCGCGCCCCTTGCCCCCGCGGCAAAGCCCGCTAGACAGGCGTCTTAACTCGCGGGGGACGCACGAGCTTTATGGAACGTCTGATCGGTTTGCTGGGGATCGCCGCGTTGCTGGCGATCGCCCTCGCTTTCTCGTCGAACCGCCGCTGGATTCGCCCGCGCGTCGTGATTCCTGCCTTTCTGCTTCAAGCCGGATTCGCGCTGCTTGTCATCGGCACGCCATGGGGACGCGCGGTGATTCAGGGCATGTCGAACGGGGTCACCAATCTGCTCGGCTATGCAAAGGCGGGGACCGACTTCATCTTCGGCCCGCTCGCCTCGCCCGAAATGGGCGCGAACAGTTTCGCGATCGCCGCGTTGCCGGTGATCATCTTCTTCGCCTCGCTGATCTCGATCCTCTATTATCTCGGCATCATGCAGCTGGTGATTCAGTGGGTCGGCGGCGCGATCCAGAAGGTCACCGGCATCACCAAGGTCGAAAGCCTCGGCGCCGCGGCGAACATCTTCGTCGGCCAGAGCGAGAGTCCGCTCGTCATCCGTCCCTATCTCGCGAGCCTGACCCCGTCGCAGCTCTTCACGATCATGACCGTCGGCATGGCGGGGGTCGCGGGCACGATCCTCGGCGCCTATGCGAGCATGATCGGATCGCAGCTCTTGCCCTATCTGCTCGCCGCGAGCTTCATGTCGGCGCCGGGCGGCATCTTGATGGCGAAAATCATGATGCCCGACGATCCCAAGGACCTCGGGATCGAACCGGTGATCATGCCCGAGGCGACGCACGACGAGGAAAAGCCCGCGAACATCATCATGGCGGCGGCGCAGGGCGCGCAGACCGGCGTCAAGCTCGCGGTCGCGGTCGGCGCGATGGTGCTCGCCTTCGTCGCGCTCGTCGCGCTCGCCAACGGGCTGCTCGCGGGGATCGGCGGCTGGTTCGGCTATCCCGATCTGTCGTTTCAGGCGATCATCGGCGCGATCTTTCGCCCGGTGATGTGGCTGATGGGCGTGCCGTGGAGCGAAAGCGCCGATGTCGGCGGGCTGTTCGGGACCAAGGTCGTGCTCAACGAATTCGTCGCCTTCATCGACCTCGGCCGCGAACAGGCGGGCTTTTCGCCGATCTCGGTCGCGATCGCGACCTTTGCCTTGTGCGGCTTCGCCAACTTCAGCTCGATCGCGATCCAGATGGCGGTGACCGGCGGGCTTGCCCCCAACCAGCGCCCGATGATCGCGCGCCTCGGGCTCAAGGCTTTGCTGGCGGGCAGCCTGTCGAACCTGATGTCGGCGGCGCTCGCCGGGCTGATGCTGTCATTCACGGCGCCGCTGACGGCCGCAGCCCCCTGATCGTCAGATCGGCATGACACCGAAGCCGGCGCGCAGTTCGGCGACGAAGAGTTCGGGCTGTTCCCAGGCGGCGAAATGACCGCCGCGCTCCACCTCGTTCCAATAGACGATGTTGCGATAGCGCTTGTCCGCCCAGCGGCGCGACAGGCGCATGATCTCATTCGGGAACAGGCTGCACGCGGTCGGCACATGGATTTCGCCGCCGACGAAGCTGCGGAAGCTGTGCCAATAGAGCCGCGCGGAAGAGGCGGCGCTCGCGGTCAGCCAATAGAGGCTGACGGTGTCGAGCATCGCGTCGCGCGATAGGGCGTTTTCGGGATGGCCGCCGATCGACCGGCCGCCGGGCTGGTGCCCGCAATCGGTCCAGCCGTGGAATTTCTCGACGATCCACGCCATCTGCCCGACCGGCGAATCGGTGAGCGCATAGCCGATCGTCTGCGGCCGCGTTGCTTGCTCGGTCGAATAACCGCTGTCCTTCGTTCGATACCAGTCGAAGCGGGCGAGATAGGCCTTTTCGGTGTCGCTGAGGTCGGTCATCATCTCGGGCGGCGGCGCACCGACGACCATGTTGACGTGGATTCCCGCGCAATGCGCGCCGTGCGCGACGCCGATCGCGCAGGTGACCGCGCTGCCCCAGTCGCCGCCCTGCGCCAGATAGCGGTCGTAACCGAGCGCGAGCATCAGCGCGTTCCACGCATCGGCGATATGCTCGACGCTCCATTTGGCCTGCGCCGGCTTGCCCGAAAAGCCGTAGCCGGGGAGCGAGGGGATCACGAGGTGGAAGTCGGCCGAGAGCGGCTCGATCACGTCCAGAAATTCGAGCACCGACCCCGGCCAGCCGTGGGTCAGGATCAGCGGTCGCGCGTCGGGATTGGCCGAACGGACGTGCAGGAAATGGATGTCGAGCCCGTCGATCGTCGCGAGGAAATTGGGCCAGGCGTTGAGCCGCGCCTCGACGCGGCGCCAGTCGTGATGGTCGCGCCACCAGTCGGCGAGTTCGTGCGCATAGGCGAGCGGCACGCCCTGGTCCCAGTCGGCGACGGTTTCCTTCTCGGGCCAGCGCGTGCGCGCGAGACGGTCCTTGAGATCGTCGAGCGCCGCCTGCGGCACCGCGACCGCGAATGGGCGGATATTATCGACCTTCATGTCCCCCTCCTCTGTAGTCTTCAGGGTCGCGCGGGCGCCTTGCAGCCGCGTTCGAGCCCGACGCCCTTCAAAAAGCCGCGGCGCACCGTGCCCGCGTAGAGGGCGGCGGCATAGCGGCGGCGTTCGTCGTTGGCGCCTGTAATCTCGCCGATCACCCCGCCGAAGGGGATGAACGATCCCGCCACCGAACCCGCGACGCGCCCGACGGTCGCCTCGGTCTTGTCGCCATCGTCCTTTCCGGCGCGTTCGTTCGCATCGGGGCCGAGCACCGCGTTGAGTTCCTCGACCTCGCGAATGATCGCTGCGCATTTCCCAAGACCTGCGAGCGAATAGGGGTCGTCCTGAACCGCTATCAGTTTCGCTGGGATTTCCTTGCCGTCGAAGGGCTCGGTTACCATGTCGCCGGTCTTTTCCAGCGTCGAGCTTTCGGGCGCGCCTTGTTGCGCGTGGGCGGGAAACGCCAGACCCAGTGATGTTGCGGCCAATACCGCGAAAGCCTTATCCTGCATGATCGGTCCTCCCTTGCCTGGACACAGGATGATGCGCGCCGCGCCCTAACCGGCTCCCGACGATCGTCTAGCGCGTCGGCACGGGCTCCGGCCCCGTCCAGTCATAGAAGCCGCGCCCCGCCTTCTTGCCGACCCAGCCCGCCTCGACATATTGGACGAGCAAAGGTGCGGGACGGAATTTGGGGTCGCCGGTGCCGCTTTGCAGCACGCGGATGATTTCGAGGCAGGTGTCGAGGCCGATGAAATCGGCCAGCGTGATCGGCCCCATCGGATGATTGAGGCCGAGGCGGCAGCCGGCGTCGATGTCCTGCATCGTCGCGACGCCTTCGCCGAGCGCGAAGATCGCTTCGTTGATCAGCGGCATCAGCACGCGGTTGACGATGAAGCCCGGCGCGTCGTTCGCGTGGACGATCTCCTTGCCGAGGCCGCGGCCATAGGCCTCGACCGCGGCGAGCGTCTCGTCGCTCGTGGCAAGGCCGCGGATCAGCTCGATCAGCCCCATCACGGGGACGGGATTGAAGAAATGGACGCCGATGAAGCGCGCCGGGTCGGGCGCCGCCTGCGCGAGCCGGGTGATCGGGATCGAGCTGGTGTTGCTCGCGAGGATCGCCTTGTCCGAGAGATGCCGGCCGACGCTTTCGAAGATCGCGCGCTTGATGTCCTCGCGCTCGGTCGCGGCTTCGACGACGAGGTCGGCGGGGGTGAAAGCCGCATGGTCGGCGACAGGGGCGATGCGGCCTAGCAGCGCGTCGGCGTCGTCCCGGCTCATCTTCTCCTTGGCGACGAGGCGGCCGAGCGCCTTGGCGATCCCCGCCTTGCCGGCTTCGGCGCGTGCGAGGTCGATGTCGGCGAGCAGGACGTCGTGCCCCGCGCCCGCCGAAACCTGCGCGATCCCCGCGCCCATCTGCCCTGCCCCGATAACGCCGACGATCATAGCCAAATCTCCACAGAAACCCTCGAAACCAAGTTCGTCATCCCGGCGAAGGCCGGGATCCCGCCGGTGCGCTTTACCGAAACGGAGAGATCCCGGCCTTCGCCCGGATGACGGCAGCTGAATAGTCCCGCACTAGGTAATCGACCCCGCCCGTCAAGGGGCGGAGCGGAATTCGGTCGCTTCGGCGAGGATCAGCGCAAAGGCCGGATCGGCATCGTCCCAGCTCGCAACCGGGGTCCAGCCGCCGGCGCGCAGCAGCAGGCTCGCGTCGCGCGGGCCGTATTTATGGCTGTTCTCGCTGTGGATCGTCTCGCCCTTCGCCATATGATAGGCGCGCCCGTCGACCGTGAAATCCATGTCGCATTCGGCGACGAGATGCATTTCTATCCGGGCGTTGACGTCGTTCCACACCGCGCGATGGGTGAAATTCGCGGTCGCTATGTCGCCGCCGAGTTCGCGGTTGATCCGCTCGAGCAGGTTGAGGTTGAACGCCGCGGTGACCCCGGCGGGGTCGTCATAGGCGGCGATCAGCGTCTCGCGGTCCTTGATCCGGTCGATCCCGATCAGCAGCTGCGACCCGTCGCCCAGCGCCTTGCGCCAGATACGCAGCAGGTCGATTGCGGTGCGCGCGACCATGTTGCCGATCGTCGAACCCGGGAAGAAGCCGAGCTTCGGCAGCGGGCAGATTTCGCGCGGCAGCGGCACCGGCTGAGTGAAGTCGGCCTCGACCGGATAGACGGGAAGCCCGGGGAAGCGTTCGGCGAGCTGTTCGGCGCTGTCGCGCAGGAAGTCGCCCGAAATATCGACCGGCACATAGGCCGCGGGCGAAATCGCGTCGAGCAGCAGCGGCGTCTTGGTCGAACTGCCCGAGCCGAGTTCAACGACCGCGCGGCCCGGCCCGATCGCCTGCGCCAGATCGGCGGCGTGGCGTTTCAGCAGATCGGTTTCGCTGCGTGTCGGATAATATTCGGGAAGCGCGGTGATGTCCTCGAACAGCGCCGAGCCCGTCGCATCATAGAACCAGCGCGCGGGGATCGCCTTTTGTGCCTGCGACAGCCCCGCATGGACGTCGGCGCGAAAGGCCACATCGACGCCGGCATGATCGGCATCGACCTGACGCAAATGACGAACGACTCCCATATCAAAGATCCTTTGCGAGCCGCACGCCGGTGAACTGCCAGCGCTGGTGGGGGTAGAAGAAATTGCGGTAGGAGGCGCGGCAATGCCCGCGCGGGGTCGCGACACTGCCGCCGCGCAGGACGAACTGGCCGCTCATGAACTTGCCATTATATTCGCCGACCGCGCCGGGCGCAGCGCGGAAGCCGGGATAGGGGCGATAGGCGCTGCCGGTCCATTCCCAGACGCTGCCGAACATTTGTTGCAGCGGCGCGTCGTCGTCCGCTGCGGCGGGCTGGACAGGCCCCGCGGCATCGAGCTGGTCGCCGCCCGACGGATCGAGCGCCGCGGCGGCCGCTTCCCATTCGGATTCGGTCGGCAGGCGCGCCCCGGCCCAGTTTGCGAAGGCGTCGGCTTCATAGAAGCTGATGTGCGTCACCGGGGCGGCGGGGTCGATGGCGCGCCAGCCCGACAGGGTGAAATAACGCCCGTCCCGCCAATAGGCGGGCGCGTCGATCGCATCCGCCTGCACCCACGCCCAGCCGTCGCTGAGCCAGAGCGAGGGCGTGCGATAGCCGCCGTCGGCGATGAATTCCTGCCACTCGCCGTTGGTCACCGGCCGGTGCGCCAGCGCGTGCGGGGCGAGCAGCACCGGATGGCGCGGGCCTTCGCAGTCGAAGGCGAAACCCTCGCCCGAATGACCGACCGAGACCATGCCCTCCGCGCCGCGGACCCAGCGCAGCTTGTCGGCGGAAAGCCGCGCAACTTCATTCGCGATTGCACCGTCGTCGCGCCACATTGCGGGGCCGAGCGGGTTCTGCGCGAAGAGATGCTTGATGTCGGTGAGCAGCAACTCCTGATGCTGCTGCTCGTGATGGATGCCGAGTTCGACGAGCGCGAGCGCCGCGGGCGACAGGCGGGGCAGCGCGTCGAGCAGCGCGGCATCGACGTGCGCGCGCCAGCGCAGCACCTCGGCGAGCGACGGGCGGGTCAGCAGCCCGCGGCGCGGACGCGCGTGGCGCGGCCCTTCGGCCTCGTAATAGCTGTTGAACAGATAGGAGAAACGATCGTCGTAGAGGGAATAGCCCGCGAGATGATCGCGCAGCACGAAGGTTTCGAAGAACCAGCTCGTATGCGCAAGATGCCATTTGGCGGGCGAGGCGTCGTCCATCGACTGCGCGCTCGCGTCGGCGTCGGACAGCGGCGCCGCGAGATCGGCCGACAGGCGGCGCAGCGCGGCGAAGCGTCGGCTCAGCGCTTCGGCCGGATCGGTGCGAGCGACAATCGGCGAAGCATCGGTTCGGCTGGCCATGTTCGAGCAATCCTCCGGCGACGATTCGGTTTCGGGGACAGGGGGATTATGGTTACGCCGCGGCGCGATGTCCAGAACATTTCGGGAACGATTTTCAGCCGCGAGGCGAAGCCTGCCTGAAAGACGACGATGTGCGGGTGGGCAGAAGCTCAGCGCGTTGCGCCGGGTTTCCACAAAATGTCGCAGCCCGCCGCGGCGTTGATCGCGCGCGTCATCACGAAAAGATGGTCGGAGAGGCGGTTGAGATAGGCGAGCGCGAGGGGGTTGAGGTCGCGCGTTTCGGCGGCTGCGACCGCGGCGCGTTCGGCGCGGCGCGCGACCGCGCGCGCGAGGTGGAGCCGCGCCGCCGCCTCGGTCCCGCCGGGCAGGATGAAGCTGTTCAAGGGCGCGAGCGTTTCGTTCATCGCGTCGATTTCGGCCTCGAGCCGCTCGATCTGGCGTGGCACGATGCGCAGTGCCATGTCGTGCGGACCAAAGCCATGCTCGGCATCCGCGGGCGTCGCAAGGTCGGCGCCGAGGTCGAACAGCTCGTTCTGGATGCGCGTGAGCATCGCGGCTTCGCTGGCGCCTTCGGGCAAGGCAGCGACCGCGAGGCCGACCCAGCTGTTCGCTTCGTCGACGTCGCCGACGGCTGCCATCAGCGGTGCCGACTTGGCGATGCGCGAGCCGTCGACGAGGCCGGTCGTGCCGGCATCGCCGGTGCGCGTGTAGATCTTGTTGAGCTTGACCATCAAGGGTGGCGGCTGGCGATCTGGCGCGCCGTGGATCGACCAACTTCGTCATTGCGAGCGAAGCGAAACAATCCAGGCGGCCGGCAAACCGCTCTGGATTGCTTCGCTTCGCTCGCAATGACGCGAATCATTCCCTAGCTGCCCGCGGCGAGGAGGCCGATCAGCACGAGCAGGATGATCGTGATCGCCTGCCATTTGATGCGCGCCATCATCATCCGGTTCTGCATCAGCTGATTTTCGTGGGCATTGCCCTCCATTGCCGCGCGATGTCCCTGCGAAAAATAGAAGAGGCCGCGCGCGAGCGCGAAGAGGACGAGGCCGGCGGCAGCGACCACCGCGAGGATGAGCAGAACTTGCATCGGTCCTATTTAGGGATTTCGCAGCGAATATCCAGCCGGAAGCCGCCCGGCGTGCAAATCGGCGGCGAGCGCGTGCCCGTCGACGCCCGCTTCACGCAAGGTGGCGAGCGTCGCGGCGGCGTCGCGCTTCGCGAGCCTTTTCCCGTCCGCTCCGCACACGAGCGCGTGGTGGCGATAGGCGGGGGTCGGCAGGCCGAGCAGCGCCTGGAGCAGCCGGTGGACGTCGGTCGAGGCGATCAGGTCGGCGCCGCGGATCACCTCGGTCACTTTCATCGCGGCATCGTCGATCGTGCTCGCGAGATGATAGCTCGCGGGCGCATCCTTGCGCGCGAGCACGACATCGCCGTGTGCGGCGGGATCGGCGGCGCGCAGGCCTTGCCCGGCCTCCTCCCATGCGAGCGGCCCGGCGAGCGCGGCGGCGCGCGCCATGTCGAGCCGCCAGCAATGCGGCTCGCCGGCGATCCGGAGCGCGCGTTCGTCGGCGCCGAGATGGCGGCAGGTGCCCGGATAGACCGGCCCGGCGGGGCCGTGCGGCGCGGCGAGGCTCTGCACGATGTCGGCGCGGGTGCAGAAACAGGGATAGACGAGATCGCGCGCGCGCAGATGGTCGAGCGCCGCGGCATAGTCGCCGAGATGCTGCGACTGGCGCACCGGCGCGCCATCCCGCTCGAGCCCGAGCCAGTCGAGGTCGGCGATCGCGGCGGCAACATGCTCTTCGCGCGAGCGGGCGCCGTCGATATCGTCGATGCGGAGCAGGAACGCGCCGCCGGCGCGGTGCGCGGCATCGTGCGCCAGAACCGCGCTATAGGCGTGGCCGAGGTGGAGTTCGCCGGTCGGGCTGGGGGCGAAGCGGGTCAGCATGGCGCGGGGGCCGAATCCAGATACTGTGTCCTGAAAGCCGCAATCCTTCCATATCTTGCGACAAAACCCCCCTTGACGTGCGAATCGGATTCGGCATGTAATGATGCTGTCACTCGGGAAAGGCAGTGGCGCGCCATCCCGCGCAGCATGAGGGGCAGCGTTACCAAGCCATGTTCCATCCCGATCTCGCCCGGCATCCCGATAGCTGTCCCGCGCTCGTCCTCAACGCCGATTATACGCCGCTGAGCTATTACCCGTTGAGCCTGTGGCCGTGGCAGACCGCGGTCAAGGCGGTTTTCCTCGACCGCGTCACCATCGTCGAAAATTACGCGCGCGAAATCCATTCGCCGACGCGCTCGATGCCGATCCCGAGCGTGATCGCGCTCAGGCAATATGTGAAGCCGTCGGAGCATCCGGCCTTCACCCGCTTCAACCTGTTCCTGCGCGACCGTTTCGCGTGCCAATATTGCGGGTCTGGCCGGGACCTGACCTTCGATCATGTCGTGCCGCGCCGCCTCGGCGGGCGCACGAGCTGGGAAAATGTCACCACCGCCTGCGCGCCGTGCAACCTCAGGAAAGGCGGCCGCACGCCGCAACAGGCGCATATGCCGCTCTATCGCCAGCCGTGGCGCCCGACGAGTTGGCAGCTCCAGGACAATGGCCGCGCCTTTCCGCCGAATTATCTGCACGAAAGCTGGATCGACTGGCTCTATTGGGACGTCGAGCTGGAGGGCTGAGATACCGAAGGGGGAGAAGAGGATGCTCCGTTTCGCCGCGATCTTCGCCCTGGGCTTGCCTCTCGCCGCCTGCGCCTCGACGCCGCCCGCCGATGGCATGATCACCCTTACCGGCAGCATCGCCTATCGCGAGCGGGTCGCGCTGCCGCCGAGCGCGCGGATCGAGGTGCGGCTCGACGATGTCAGCCTCGCCGACGCGCCCGCGCGCACGCTCGCGCGGCAGGAATTCGCCGCGGACGGCAAGCAGGTGCCCTTCGCCTTTTCGCTCACCGTCGATCGCGCCCAAATCGACCCGCGCCACAGCTATGCCGTCGCGGCGCGGATCAGCGATGGGGAGGGCAAGCTGATGTTCGTCACCGACACGCGCAACAGCGTTGCGTTCGATACGGGGGCGACGGTCGATATGGGCACGCTGATGCTCGTTATGACACGCTGAATCTTGCGCGGCGCATAGCTATGCGCCTGCCCCGCCCTTGACCCCGCATCTTCGCAGGTGCAGCATTCGCGGCCATGGGCCCTCCGATCCAGATTTCGCAAAATCCCGATATTCGCTATCTCGGGCGTATCCTCGGCGACGTCATTCGCGCCTATGGCGGCGACAAGCTGTTCCGCCAGACCGAATATATCCGTTCGGCGAGCGTCGACCGCCACCGCGGCCTTGCGGGCGCCGACGCGATCGACCCGGGGCTCGAGGCGCTGAGCCTCGACGACACGATAGCCTTTGTGCGCGGCTTCATGCTCTTTTCGATGCTCGCCAACCTCGCCGAGGACCGGCAGGGGGTCGCCGCCGAGCCCGAGGCGACGGTCGCCGCGGCGCTGGTGCGGCTCGACGCCGACGGCATCGACGCGGCGGCCGTCGCCGGGCTGCTCGACGCCGCGCTGATCGCGCCGGTCCTGACCGCCCACCCGACCGAGGTGCGCCGCAAGTCGATGCTCGACCACAAGAACCGCATCGCCGAGCTGATGCAGCTGCGCGATGCCGGGGTCGAGGAGACGCCGCAGGGTGATATCGTCGAAGAGGCGATCCGGCGCCAGATCGTGCTCTTGTGGCAGACGCGCCCCTTGCGCACCGAAAAATTGTTCGTCGCCGACGAGATCGACAATGCGCTGACCTATTTGCGCGACGTCTTCCTGCCCGTAGTGCCCAAACTCTATGCGCGCTGGGAAAAGGAGCTGGGGCAGCGTCCGGCGAGCTTCCTGCGCGTCGGGAGCTGGATCGGCGGCGACCGCGACGGCAACCCTTTCGTCACCGCCGAAACGCTGCGCCTTGCGACCAGCCGCAACGCCGCCGCGGTGCTCGGCCATTATATCGACGCGGTCCATGCGCTCGGCGCCGAGCTGTCGGTGTCGTCGGGTCTCGCGACGGTCCCCGACGCGGTCGAGGCGCTCGCCGAGGCGAGCGGCGACGAAGCGCCGAGCCGCCGCGACGAACCCTATCGCCGCGCCCTGTCGGGCATCTATGCCCGGCTGTGCGCAACCTATGCCGGGATCGTCGGCCAGCCGCCGCCGCGTCCGTCGCGGCTCGCGGGCGAAGCCTATGCGGCGCCCGCCGATTTCCGGCGCGATCTTGTCGTCATCGCGAACGGCTTGTCGGCGAGCGGCGAAGGCCAGCTCGGCAGCATCGGCGCGCTCGGGCGGCTGATCCGCGCGGTCGAGGTGTTCGGCTTCCACCTCGCGACGCTCGACATGCGGCAGAACAGTGCGGTTCACGAGCGCGTGCTCGCCGAACTGCTCAGCGTCTCGGGCGTGTGCGACGACTATGCGGCGCTGTCCGAAGCGGAGCGTGTCGCGCTGCTCACCGCCGAGCTGAGGAGCGACCGGCCGCTTGCCGCCGCGTGGCACGAATGGAGCGAAGAGACCGCGGGCGAGCTTGCGATCATCCACACCGCCGCCGAGGTGCGGCAGCGGCTGGGGCAGGAGACGATCTGCCAGTGGATCATCTCGATGGCGCAGGATCTTTCCGACCTGCTCGAAGTCCATGTGCTGGCGCGCGAAGCGGGGCTGTGGCGCGGCGGTGCCGAGGCGGGGGCGACGAACCTGATGGTCGTGCCGCTGTTCGAGACCATCGACGATCTCGGCCGCGCGCCGGACATCATGGCGCGCTATTTCGCGATGCCCGAGGTCGGCCCGCAGGTCGCGGCGCGCGGGCATCAGGAAGTGATGATCGGCTATTCGGATTCGAACAAGGACGGCGGCTATCTGACCTCGACCTGGGGACTTTATCAGGCGTCGCAGGCGCTGACCCCGGTGTTCGCGGCGGCGGGCAACGCGATGCAGCTGTTCCACGGCCGCGGCGGTGCGGTCGGGCGCGGCGGCGGCAGCGCTTTCGCCGCGATCCGCGCGCAGCCCGCCGGCACGGTGCAGGGGCGCATCCGCATCACCGAACAGGGCGAGGTGATCGCCGCGAAGTTCGGGACGATCGAAAGCGCCGCGACGAACCTCGAGGCGATGGTATCGGCGAGCCTGCTCGCGAGCCTCGAGCCGGAGAAATTGAGCGAGAAGGACGCGGGGCGTTTCACGCAGGCCATGGATGCGCTGTCGGGCCGCGCGCTCGGCGCCTATCGCGGGCTGGTGTACGACACGCCGGCGTTCAAGGACTTCTTCCGCGCGATGACGCCGATCGCCGAGATTGCGACGCTGAAAATCGGGTCGCGTCCGTCGAGCCGCAAGAAAAGCACCGCGATCGAGGATCTGCGCGCTATCCCCTGGGTATTCAGCTGGGCGCAGGCGCGCACCATGCTGCCCGGCTGGTACGGGACCGGCGAGGCGTTCGCGGCGTTCGAGGACCAGGCGCTGCTCGCCGACATGGCGCAAAGCTGGCCCTTCTTTGCCGCGCTGCTCGGCAATATGGAGATGGTGCTCGCCAAGTCGGATATGGGGATCGCGGCGCGCTATGCGGCGCTCGCGGGCGAGGTCGACGGGCATGAGGCGATCTTTTCGGCGATCCGCGACGGCTGGAACCGCGCGCACGACGGGCTGCTGCGCATCACCGGCCAGTCGCGGCTGCTCGAAAAGAGCCCCGCGCTCGAGGCGTCGATCCGCCTGCGCCTGCCCTATATCGAACCGCTGAACCTGCTCCAGATCGAGCTGATGAAGCGCCACCGCGCGGGCGAAACCGACCCGCGCATCGCCGAGGGCATCCAGCTGACGATCAACGCGATCGCGACGGCGCTCAGGAACAGCGGCTGATTCTTTCTCCCGTCATTGCGAGGAGCCGAAGGCGACGCGGCAATCCAGAGCGTGCGTAAACCGCTCTGGATTGCTTCCCCCGGCTTCGCCGGGGTCGCAATGACGACGTGTGTTTGCGCGCCGTCAGTTCGAAACGATCTTCACCGTGCCTTTGCTGGTCGCGCCGTCGGGAGCGAAGGCAATGGTGAAATCGTCGCCGTCCTCGTCCTTGCCCGCAAGCGTGTCGCCGTCGCGCGTGACCTTGACGCCCTTTTTCGCGAACTCGCCTGCCATCCAGTCGGCGGCCTTCGCGGGCGCGGCGGGGGAGGTGAAGCCGAGCTTCACCGTCGCCTTGTCATTGCCGCCCTTGTCGCTGGCATCGATGTCGACCCTGGTGATCTTGCTGCCCGGATAGAGCTTGACCCCGTCGATGTCGAAATCGCCCTCGATGTCGAAATCGACGAAATCGGGGATGTTGATGTTGACGGCCGTCCCGTCCTTGCCGCCGATGGTCAGCTTGCCGCCATTCTGCCCGGTCTTGATCTGGACGCCACCGTCGTCGCCATCGGCGTTGATCGCGATTTCGGTCGCGTCCTTCTTGTCCTCGCCCTGCCCGCACGCGGCGAGGAGGAGCATCGGGGGGATGAGGAAGGCGAGGCGCATGGGATGTCTCCTTGGTGAGTTATGAATATAATACACCTCGGGGGCGCGCAAGTCAATTTCCCCCACTTCGTCATGCCGGACTTGATCCGGCATCCTTTCCAACGGCGCCGGAGTGGACCCCGGATCAAGTCCGGGGTGACGACAGGGAAAACAGCCGCGCTAAGCGTCGATGCTGGTCTTAAGATCGCCGTGGACCAGCCCGCCATCGACCGCGATCGTGTCGCCGACGACATAGTCGCCCGCCTTCGACGCGAGGAAGATCGCGGTGCCCGCCATATCCTCGGGCACGCCGATGCGCTTCACCGGGATGCTTTTCGCGACCGCGTCGCCATGATCGCGCGCCGCCTTGTTCATGTCCGACTGGAAGGCGCCGGGGGCGATCGCGGTGACGATGATATGGTCCTGCACCAGCCGCGCCGCGAGGCGCTTGGTGAGGTAGAGGATCGCCGCCTTCGATGCATGATAGCTATAGGTTTCCCACGGATTGAGCCGCATACCGTCGATCGAGCCGATGTTGATCACCTTCGCCGGCCGGCCGGCGCTCGCCGCCGCCTTGAGCAGATCGTGGAGCGCCTGCGTCAGGAAGAAAGGCGATTTGACGTTGATGTCCATCACCTTGTCCCAGCCGCTTTCGGGAAAGCCCTCGAACGGTTCGCCCCACGCCGCGCCGGCGTTGTTGACGAGGATGTCGAGCTTGTCTTCGCGCTTGCCGATCTCGGCGGCGAGCGCGCGGCAGCCCTCGACGGTCGACAGGTCGATCGGCAGCCCGATCACCTGTCCCGGATAGCGGGTGTCGAAGTCGGCGACCGCGGCGTCGATCTGCTCGGCCTTGCGCGCCGAGATATAGACGCGCGCGCAGCCCGCGGCGAGGAAGCCCTCGACGATCATCTTGCCGATCCCGCGCGACCCGCCGGTGACGAGCGCGACGCGGCCGTCGAGGCCGAACATGCTTTGGAGGTTCATAACGCTGTCCTTTTTAAAGCCCCTCCCCTGAAGGGGAGGGGTTTGGGCCGCTCAATATCCGTTCATCCGCGCGACCTGGTCGATGTGGTAATGCACGTCGCCCATAAATTCGGCGAGCGCGCGGTCGCGCTTCATATAGAGGCCGATGTCATATTCGTCGGTCATGCCGATGCCGCCGTGCATCTGGACGCCTTCGCGCACCGCGAGGTTCGCGGCGCGGCCGGCTTTCGCCTTGGCGACCGAGACCATCAGCTTCGCGCCCTCGCTGCCCTCATCCAGAAGCTGCTGCGCCTTCATCACCGTCGCGCGCGCGACTTCCATTTCACCATAGAGGTGCGCGGCGCGGTGCTGGAGCGCCTGAAACTCGCCGATCAGCTTGCCGAACTGCTTGCGTTCCTTGAGGTAATTCACCGTCATGTCCATCGCGCCCTGGCCGACACCGACCATTTCGGCGGCGGCGCCGGTGCGCGTCGCGGCGAGCAGCGCGTTCAGCACATCCTCGCCCGCATCGACCTCTCCGATCACCGCATCGGCGTCGAGTTCGACGCCATCGAAGCGGACGTGGCTCGCGAGGCTCGAATCGACGAGGCGGCGCGGGTCGGCGGTCACGCCACTGGCGTCTTTCGGCACCGCGAACAGGGTGATGCCGCCGTCGGTCCGGGCCGACACGATGCTCATGTCGGCGACATGGCCGTGGAGGACGAAATCCTTCCTGCCGTCGAGCCGGAAGCCGTTGCCGCTGCGCGTTGCCGTGGTGGCGACGCGGTCGGGGCGGTGCTTCGGCCCCTCGTCGATCGCGAGCGCGACGATCGCCTCGCCGCTTGCAATCGCGGGGAGCCAGCGCCCCGCCTGCGTGCCGCCGGCCTGCGCCAGCGCCGCGACCGCGCCGACGCTGGTCGCGAGAAACGGCGAGGGGGTCAGGTTGCGCCCGATCTCCTCGAGCACGATGCCGGCCTCCATATGCCCCATGCCGAGCCCGCCATGCGCTTCGGGAACGAGCATCCCGGGCAGGCCCATTTCGGTAAACTGCTTCCACAGGTCGCGCGAAAAGCCGGTTTCGTCGGCCTTGTCGCGCAGCTTGCGAAGATGCGATACGGGCGCCTGTTCGGCCACGAAGGGGGCGACGCTGTCCTTGAGCATCGCCTGGTCGTCATTGTGATAGAGCGGCATAATCCAAAACTCCGTTTGTCCTGAGGAGCCGTTGAGCTTGTCGAAACGGCGTCTCGAAGGACCGTTGCGCATATGTCCTTCGAGACAGGCCTTCGCCTCCGCTCAGTCCCTCCTCAGGACGAACGGAGGTTGGACCCTCACGCCCCCGGCAAATCCAATATCCGCTTGGCGATGACGTTGAGCATGACTTCGCTCGTCCCGCCCTCGATCGAATTGGCCTTGGTGCGAAGCCAGCTGCGCGCCCGCGCGCCGCCCTTGGTTTCCTCGCTGTCCCATTCGAGCGCTTCGCTGCCGCCGCCCGCCATGACGAGCTCGTAGCGGCGCTTGTTGAGCTCGGTGCCGACATATTTCATCATGTTCGACGATGCGGGATGCGCGCGGCCGGTCTTCCACATGTCCATGAAGCGTTCGCCCATCGCGCGATAGGCGAAGACCTCGGTGTCGAACGCCGCCATTTCGGCGCGCAGGATCGGGTCGTCGAGCTCGCCCGCTTCGTTCCTGCCGAGCGATTTCGCGAATAGCGCGCCGATGCTGAGCATGTCGCCGCCGGCGCCGCCGCCCGAGATCATCTCGCGTTCGTGGCCGAGCAGATATTTGGCGACGTCCCAGCCGCGATTGACCTCGCCGACGAACTGGTCCTTCGGCACCTTCACATCGTCGAAGAAGGTTTCGCAGAAGGGGCTGTTGCCGCTGATCAGCAGGATCGGCTTGGTCGAAACGCCGGGGCTCTCCATGTCGAAGAGCATGAAGGTGATGCCCTGATATTTGTTCGTCTTGTCGGTGCGGACGAGGCAGAAGATCCAGTCGGCCTTGTCGGCATAGCTCGTCCAGATCTTCGATCCGTTGACGACCCAGTGATCGCCCTGATCGTCGCCATAGGTCTGCAAGGAAACGAGGTCGCTGCCCGAGCCGGGTTCCGAATAGCCCTGGCACCAGCGGATCTCGCCGCGCGCGATCTGGTTCAGATAATGAACCTTCTGCTCTTCGGTGCCGAATTTGAGCAGCGCGGGCCCCAGCATCCAGATGCCGAAGCTCTGGAGCGGCGGGCGGGCATTGATCCGCGCCATTTCCTGCTTGAGCACCTTGGTCTGTTCGGGAGTCAGGCCCGCGCCGCCATAGGGCTTGGGCCAGTCGGGCACGGTATAGCCCTTTTCCACGCAGCGCTCGAGCCACTGTTTCTGCGCGTCATTCTTGAATTCGAACTTGCGCCCGCCCCAGCAGACATCGTCCTCGTCGCGGACGGGTTCGCGCATTTCGGGGGGACAATTGGCTTCCAGCCAGTTGCGCACTTCGGCGCGGAACGCATCCAGATCGCTCATCGCAAGGGCTCCTCTTCCGGCGCCAAATTAAGGGGAGTCGGCAAGTTTACGCAAGCGTCAACTTGGGCGGGCCGCCCTGCCGCTACGGCGCCGTAGCGTCCGCTTGCCGGGCGTTGACGCGCCCCGCAGCGCGCCTAAGCTGAGTGGCAAAAGAAAACGGGAGCAAGGAAGATGCGATTCGCAGGCAAGGTCGCCGTCGTCACCGGCGCGGCATCGGGTATCGGCAAGGCGGCGGTGCTCAAACTGGCGGGCGAGGGCGCGCATGTCTTCGCCGCCGACATCGACGAGGCGGGCGGCAAGGCGCTCGCCGAAGCCTCGAACGGCAAAATCGAGTTCCTGCGCTGCGACGTTACCGTCGCAGCGGACATCGAGGCGCTGATGAACGAGGCCGCGAAGCGCGGCGGCGGCATCGACATCGTCTTCAACAATGCCGCCGCGGGCGGCGACCGCGCCCCGATCGACGAGATCAGCCCCGAAGGCTGGGACTGGACGATGAATCTGGTCCTGAAATCGGTCGCGATGGGCATCCGTTATGCCGCGCCCCATATGAAGGGGCGCAAGGGGGCGAGCATCGTCAACACCGCGAGCGTCGCGGCGCTCGGCGCCGGCTATTCGCCGACCGCCTATGCGGTGGCGAAGGCGGGCGTGCTGCAACTCACCAAGGTCGCGGCGACCGACCTCGCGCAATATGGCATCCGCGTGAACGCGATCTGCCCGGGCTTCATCAACACCAACATCTTCACCTCGACGCTCGAGGTTCCCGATGCGAGCAAGGATGCGGCAAAGGCGATCATCGCCGACATGAGCGCGCACGCACAGCCGGTCGCGCGCGGCGGCCAGCCCGAGGATATTGCGAACGCGGTCGCCTATCTCGCGAGCGACGAGGCGAGCTTCATGACCGGCACGCACATGCTCGTCGATGGCGGGCTGACGATCGGCCAGCGCCATGCATGGGACCCCGAGGCGCCGGGCCTGTTCGACGCGCTGGTCGCGATGGAGGATGCCGCCAAGGCCGGGGCACCCGCGTGACCGCTGCCGCGGTGGTGTTGCCGCCGGCCGAACGGCTGCCGCTGCGCATCAAGCTGGGCAATGGTTTCGGATCGGTCGCCTATGGCGTCAAGGACAATGGCTTCGCCACGCTGTTGATGCTGCTCTATAATCAGGTTCTGGGCCTCGACGCGCGCGTCGTCGGGCTGATCCTGCTGATCGCGCTGTTTCTCGATGCGATCATCGACCCGATGGTCGGCTATTGGAGCGACAAGACGCACAGCCGCTGGGGCAAGCGTCATCCGTGGATGTATGCGTCGATCCTGCCGATGGCCTTTGCATGGATGATGCTGTGGCATCCGCCGCAGATTCACTCCGACTGGCTTTACGGCTATCTGCTGCTCTTTGCCTTCCTGATGCGGGCGGCGGTCTCCTGCTACGAAATCCCCGCCCTCTCTGTGGTGCCGGGGCTGACGAGCGATTACGACGAGCGCACGTCGCTGACGCGCTGGCGTTTCGTGTTCGGCTGGGCGGGCGGGCTGCTGATGCTCACTTTGGCCTTCGGCGTGTTCCTCGTCCCCACCGAGCGCTATCCGGTCGGACAGCTCAATGTCGAAGGCTATCAGCTTTATGGCTGGACCGGGGCAGCGCTGATGATCGTCGCGACCAGCGTTTCGGCCTGGACGACGCATCGCCGCATCGCGCGGCTCGATGCGACGCCGCCGATGCATCTGCCGCTCGGCCCGACGCTCCAGAAGATCGGAGCGATCCTGTCGAACAAGGCGTTTCTGATTCTGCTCGGCAGCTCGCTCTTCGCCTTCGTGAATCAGGGGCTGACCTTTTCGGCCACCACCTATCTGCTCAGCTATTATTGGGAAATGCCGCAGGCGGGCTTCATCGCCTATTCGGCGACCCTGTTCGTCGGCGTGCTCGGTGCTTTCCTGATCGTCGGGCTGTTGCAAAAGCATATCGAAAAGCGCACCGGCGCAGTCGCGGCGGGCATATTGGCGCTGATCTTCGCGCTGCTGCCCTATCTGCTGCGCTTCGGCGGCCTGTTTCCCGCCAATGGCGATCCCCGCCTGATCCCGTCGCTCTTCACGCTCGTCACCATCTCGAATGCCTTTGCCGTCGCGTCGATGATTCTCGGCCAGTCGATGGCGGCCGATATCGTCGAGGCATCGCAGGAGCAGACCGGCGAGCGGTCGGAGGGCATTTTCTTTTCGGCCTATTTCTTCGTCCAGAAATGCGCGACGGGGGTCGGGCTGTTTCTGACGGGTCAGGTCATCGGCGCCGCCAATTTTCCTGCGCAGGCCAAGCCCGGCCATGTCGACCAGACGGTGCTGGACAATATGGCGACCTATTTCCTCGTCATATTGGTCCTCTTCGCGGTCGCCAGCATTGCATTTATCGCGCGTTTTCCCATTTCGCGATCGGACCATGAGGCGCGGGTCGCCGCGCTGGCCGCCGCAACCGCCGATGGTCCGCGATGACGGCCCCCGCCATCCTCCCCGGCAGGCTGCCGACGCGGATCAAGGCCGCGCACGGGCTGGGCAGCGTCACCTTGGGGATCAAGGAGTCGGGGCTCACCACCTTCTTCATGATCTATTACAATCAGGTGCTGGGGTTCGATCCGCGCCTGGTGTCGCTGGTGCTGATCGGCGCGATGTTCGTCGATGCGCTGGTCGACCCGCTGATCGGGCGCCTCTCCGACGCGACGCGCTCGCGCCTCGGGCGGCGGTTGCCGTGGCTCTATGGCGCCGCGCTGCCGATGGCGATCGCCTGGGCGCTGCTGTGGATGTCGCCCGACGTCGCGCGGCATTCGGCGCTCGGCCTGTTCTTCAATGTCGTCGCGGTGCGCGTGCTGGTGTCGGCGTGCGAGATTCCTTCGATCTCGCTCGTCGCCGAACTGACGCGCGATTATGACGAGCGCACCGCCCTGATGCGCTTTCGCTTCCTGTTCGGCTGGCTCGGCGGGCTGCTCGCGGTCGCGCTCGCTTACGGCTATTTCCTGAAATCGGACGACCCGGCGACGAACGGGCTGCTCGATCCGTCGGGCTATGCGGCCTTCGGCCTGTTCGGCGCGACCTTGATCCTCGTCTCGACGCTCGGCTCGGCGCTCGGGCAGCAGCGCCGTATTCTCGCGCTGCCGCCGCCGCCCGCCGCCGCGCACCACAGCAAGGCGATGTTCGCCGACATAGCGCTCGCCTTTCGCAATCCCGCCTTCGTCGCGTTGGTCAGCGGGGCGCTGTTCGTCACCACCGGCTATGCGACGACGATCGCCTCGACCAATTATATGATGCTCTATGTGTGGCGGATGAGCGACGCGCAGCTCGCCTGGTATCCCGCGGGCCTCGCGATCGCGGTGTTCGGCGCCTTCGCCGCGGTCGGTCACGCGCATCGCCGCTTCGGCAAGCGCGACAGCGCGATCGGCGCGGCGCTGGCGAGCGGGGCGATCGCCTTTCTGCCCTATGCGGCGCGCAACCTCGGCTGGTGGCCCGAGCTCGGCAGCTGGACGTCGATGGCGCTGCTCCTCTCATTCCAGACGGCGTCGCTGTTCGGGCTGATCGTCGCGACCATATCGACCTCGTCGATGGTCGCCGAAATCGTCGAGGCGCACGAGGTCGATCATGGCACGCGAATCGAGGGCGTCTTTTTCGCCGGCTATCTGATGGTCCAGAAATTCGGGCAGGCGCTCGGCATCTTCCTCGTCGGCCAGCTCGTCGCCTTCGTCGGGCTCAGCGACCGGCTGCGGCCCGAGGATTGGCCGGCGCGCGACGCGGCGGCGATGGCGTGGATTTTCGCCGGGCTGATGATTTTGATCGGAATCATGGCGACGATCGGACTGCGCCGTTACGCGATCGACCGGGCGAGTCACGAAGCACGCCTCGCCGCGCTTGCCTCGACCCTGCAACCGCAGGGCGATAGCGAAGGGCAGCGGCCGTAGCGTAAGATTGCGCGGGTGCGCAGGTGCCGGCAATTTTCTGCGTCGCGGGGCTTGGCAAGGCGCCCGAATCGGTTCTAGGGTTTACGTGAACGTAAAGGGAAAGGATGCAGCGATGGATTTCGACCTCACCGAGCGGCAGAAGCACTGGCAGGGCCGCGTGCGCGACTTCATCGAGCGCAAGGTGCGCCCTGCGGTCCCGACCTATAAGGAACAGGATCAGGCCGGCGATCGCTGGAAGGTGATCCCGATCGTCGAGGAGCTGAAGGCCGAGGCGAAGGCGGCGGGCATCTGGAACCTGTTCATGCCGCCGCGCAGCGCCGCGCACCACCATGTCGACGAGACGATCGAGTTCGAAGGCCCCGGCCTCACCAACCTCGAATATGCGCTGTGCGCCGAGGAAATGGGACGGATCGGTTTTGCGAGCGAGGTGTTCAATTGCTCGGCGCCCGACACCGGAAACATGGAAGTCTTCCATCGCTACGGCACTGCGGCGCAGAAGGAACGCTGGCTGAAGCCGCTGATGAACGGCGAGATTCGCTCGGCCTTTCTGATGACCGAACCCGCGGTCGCCTCGTCCGACGCGACCAATATCGAGACGCGGATCGAGCGCGACGGCGACGATTATGTGATCAACGGCCGCAAATGGTGGTCGTCGGGGGTCGGCGATCCGCGCTGCGCGGTCGCGATCGTGATGGGCAAGACCGACTTCGGTGCGAAGCGCCACCAGCAGCAGTCGATGCTCGCGGTGCCGATGGACACGCCGGGGATCAAGATCCTGCGTCACCTGCCCGTCTTCGGCTATGACGACGCGCCGCACGGCCATATGGAGGTCGAGCTGAAGGATGTCCGCGTCAATGCCGAGGATGCGATGCTGCTCGGCGAAGGGCGCGGGTTCGAGATCGCGCAGGGCCGGCTCGGGCCGGGCCGCATCCATCACTGCATGCGCACGATCGGCGTCGCCGAGGAAGCGCTGGAGAAGATGTGCAAGCGGCTCCAGTCGCGCGTCGCCTTTGGCAAGACGATCGCCGAGCACAGCATCTGGGAACAGCGGATCGCGCGCGCGCGCATCGACATCGAGATGACGCGGCTTCTGTGCCTCAAGGCCGCCGACATGATGGACAAGGTCGGCAACAAGGCCGCCGCGGCCGAGATTGCGGCGATCAAGGTGCAGGCGCCGAACATGGCGCTGAAGATCATCGACGATGCGATCCAGGCGCACGGCGGCGGCGGCGTCAGCGACGACTTCGGCCTCGCGAGCGCCTATGCGCATCAGCGCACCCTGCGCCTCGCCGACGGCCCCGACGAGGTCCATGCCCGCGCGATCGCGCGCATCGAACTCGCCAAGCACGCGCCGGCGGCGAACGACCCCGGCTTTTCGTCGGGCGACGTCGGGGTTTCGCGCTAAGCTCCCCTCCCGTCAGCGGGAGGGGCCGGGGGAGGGCCTGTCCCGGTTCGCATTCAACATCCCTTCCCCTAACCCCTCCCGCAAGCGGGAGGGGGATGAACGGAGATTATCATGACCAAAGCCGCCGTCCTGATCGAACCCGGCAAGCCGCTCATCGTCGAAGAGGTCGTCGTCGACAAGCCCGGCCCGCACGAGGTGCGCATCCGCACCGCCGCGTGCGGCTTGTGCCATTCGGACCTCCACTTCATCGACGGCGCCTATCCGCATCCCCTTCCGGCCATTCCCGGCCACGAGGCCGCGGGCATCGTCGAGGCGGTGGGAAGCGAAGTGCGCACGGTGAAGCCCGGCGATGCGGTCGTCACCTGCCTTTCGGCCTTTTGCGGTCACTGCGAGTTCTGCGTCACCGGGCGCATGTCGCTATGCATGGGCGGCGACACGCGGCGCGCGCCCGGCGAACCGCCGCGCATCACGCGCCCCGACGGCAGCGTGGTCAACCAGATGCTGAACCTTTCCGCCTTTTCGGAAGTGATGCTGGTCCACGAACATGCGTGCGTCGCGATCGACCCCGACATGCCGCTCGACCGTGCGGCGGTGATCGGCTGCGCGGTGACGACCGGCGCGGGGACGATCTTCAACGCGTGCAAGCTGACGCCGGGCGAAACGGTCGCGGTCGTCGGTTGCGGCGGCGTCGGGCTCGCGACGATCAACGCTGCGAAAATCGCCGGCGCGGGGCGCATCATCGCCGCCGACCCGGTGCCGGAAAAGCGCGCGCTCGCCGAAAAGCTCGGCGCGACCGACACCGTCGATGCGCTCGCCGACGATGCCGCGAAGCAGATCGTCGAGATGACCAGGGGCGGCGTCGATCATGCGATCGAGGCTGTGGGGCGTCCGGCCTCGGCCAGCCTTGCGGTCGCATCGCTGCGCCGCGGCGGCACCGCGACGATCCTCGGCATGATGCCGCTCGCCGAAAAGGTCGGGCTCGGCGCGATGGACCTGCTTTCGGGCAAGAAATTGCAGGGCGCGATCATGGGCGGCAACCGCTTCCCGGTCGACATCCCGCGGCTCGTCGATTTCTACCTGCGCGGGCTGCTCGACCTCGACTCGATCGTCGCCGAAACGATCCCGCTCGAAAAGATCAACGAGGGCTTCGACAAGATGAAGAAGGGCGATTCCGCGCGGTCGGTGATCGTATTCGACCAATGAGCATCGACGCGCAGAAGCTGTTTTCGGGCACCGTCGCGCCCGAGGGCGCCGACATCCTCGACGAGGCGAAGCTGACCGCGTGGATGGAGGCGAATGTCGAGGGTTTCAGAGGGCCGCTGACGCAGAGCAAGTTCGCCGGCGGCCAGTCGAACCCGACCTACAGGATCGCCTCGCCGTCGGGCAATTATGTGCTGCGCCGCAAGCCGTTCGGCAAGCTGCTGCCCTCGGCGCACGCGGTCGACCGCGAATATAAGGTGCAGGCGGGGCTGCACAAAATGGGCTTTCCGGTCGCGCGCCAATATGGGCTGTGCACCGACGAGGCGGTGGTCGGCAGCTGGTTCTATGTGATGGCGATGGTCGACGGCCATACGATCTGGGACGGCTCGATGCCGGGGGCGACCCCCGAAAACCGCCGCGCGACCTATTTCGCGATGATCGACACGCTCGCCGCGCTGCACGGCGTCGATGTCGAGGCGGCGGGGCTGTCGGACTATGGCAAGCCGGGCAATTATTTCGGGCGCCAGGTCGACCGCTGGACCAGGCAATACAAGCTCTCCGAAACCGAGACGATGGACGAGATGGAGCAGCTGATCGCGTTCCTTCCCGCGACCTTGCCCGAACAGACGCGCACCAGCGTCGTCCACGGCGACTATCGGATCGACAATATGATCTGGGCAAAGGACCGCGCAGAGGTGCTCGCGGTGCTCGACTGGGAGCTGTCGACCCTGGGCGATCCGCTCGCCGACTTCACCTATGTCGCGATGGCGTGGGTGACCGAGAATGGCGGGCGCTCGGGGGTGATGGACCTCGACCGCGCGGCCCTCGGCATTCCCGAGCTCGACGCGGTGGTCGAGCGCTATTGCGCCGCGACGGGGCGCGACAGCGTGCCCGACATGAACTGGTATTTCGCCTATAATTTCTTCCGCCTCGCGGGCATCATGCAGGGCATCAAGAAGCGCGTGATCGACGGCACCGCCTCGTCGGCACATGCGAAGGAAATGTCCGAACGCGTGCGGCCGCTCGCGCAGCGCGCTTGGGATTTTGCACGAAAGGCAGGCGCATGAATCTCTTCGATATGAGCGGCGAGGTCGCGCTGATCACCGGATCGTCGCGCGGCATCGGCAAAGCCATTGCGGAAGCGATGGCCGAGCAGGGCGCGAAGGTCGTGATTTCGAGCCGCAAGCAGGATGCGTGCGACGCGACCGCGGCGGCGATCAACGCGAAACACGGGCGGGGCACCGCGATCGCGGTCGCGGCGAACATTTCCTCGAAGGAGGATCTTCAAAATCTGGTCGCCGAAACGCGGCGCGCCTTCGGCAAGATCACGACGCTCGTCTGCAACGCGGCGTCGAATCCCTATTACGGCCCGGGGCTCGGCATCGCTGACGAGCAGTTCCGCAAGATCATGGACAATAATATCCTGTCGAACCACTGGCTGATTTCGATGGTCGCGCCCGAACTGATCGCACAGGGCGGCGGCGCGATCACGATCATCAGCTCGATCGGCGGGCTGAAGGGATCGCCGATCATCGGCGCCTATTGCATCTCCAAGGCCGCCGACATGCAGATGGCGCGCAACTTCGCGGTCGAGTTCGGGGAAAGCGGCGTGCGCGTCAATTGCATCGCGCCGGGGCTGATCCGCACCGAGATGGCGCGCGCCTTGTGGGAAAATCCCGAGACGCTCAAACGATCGACCGCCGCCGCGTGCCTCAAGCGCATCGGCGAGCCGCACGAGATCGCGGGCGCCGCGGTCTTCCTCGCGTCGAAAGCGGGGGCTTTCACAACCGGCCAGACCATCGTCTGCGATGGCGGCGCCACGATTTCGGGAGGCGCATGATGGGCGCATTGGACGGCAAGATCGCGATCATTACCGGTGCCGGCTCGGGAATCGGCCGCGCAAGCGCGCTGCGCTTCGCCGCCGAGGGCGCGCGGCTCGTCATCGGCGACAAGACGGCGGCGGTACACGACACGGCGGCGGCGGTGAAGGACGCGGGCGGCGAAGTCGTCGCGCTCGAAATCGACGCCGGGGTCGAAGCCGATGTCGCGAAGCTCGTCGCGGCCGCGCAGGGCACCTATGGCGGGCTCGACATCGCCTTCGCCAACGCCGGGATCATCGGCGACATGGGCGGCATCTTCGACATCACGCCCGAGGGCTGGGCCGAAACGCTGCGCGTCAATCTGATCGGCCCCGCGCTGATGGTGAAACATGCGGGCAGGGCGATGGTCGACCAGGGGCGCGGCGGCGCGATCGTGCTGACCGCGAGCGTCGCGGGGCTCAATTCGGGCGCGGGTCCCGCCGCCTATTCGGCGTCGAAGGCCGGCGTGATAAACCTTGCCAAGACCGCGGCGCAGCAGATGACGACCGCTAATGTCCGCGTCAACGCGATCTGCCCCGGCCTCACCGAAACCGGCATGACGCGCCCGACTTTCGACTATGCGAAGGAAAAGGGCGTGACGCACAAGATCGGCCAGCTCAATCCGCTGAAGCGCGCGGGGCAGCCCGAGGAGCTTGCCAATGTCGCGCTGTTCCTCGCGAGCGATCAGGCGAGCTATGTCAACGGTCAGGCGATCGCGGTCGACGGCGGCCTTACCAGCTCGCACCCGGTGACGCGCCAGCTGCTCGGCCAGACGTCGCATTAGGAGATGGTGATTTTCGACATCGAGCAACCCTGCGATAGCCGTGTGTCCCCGCCTTCGCGGGAGCACAGGCTTTTTCCATCGAAGACAGCCATGACCGGAACACATTGATGACCCACGGATTCGACACCGCGCGGCTCGACCGCATTCCCGCCTTCCTCGGCGCCAAATATGTCGATAGCGGGCGCCTGCCCAATGCGGCGACTTTGGTGTCGCGGCGCGGCGAGATCGCGCATCTGTCATGCATCGGCGAGGCGCGGCCGGGCGAGGCGCTGAAGGAGGATGCGATCTTCCGCATCGCGAGCATGACCAAGCCGATTACCAGCATCGCCTTCATGATGCTGCTCGAAGAGGGCAAGGTCGCGCTGTCCGACCCGCTCGTCAAATATTGCCCCGAATTCAGGGAAACCGGCGTGTTCGTCGCCGGCGGCGGCAATGTCCCCTTTCTGACCCGCCCGCCGGCGCGGCCGATCCTGATGGTCGATCTGCTGCGCCATACCGCGGGGCTGACCTACAGCTTTCAGGAACGCACCCCCGTCGACGCCGCTTACCGCAAGACGAAAATCGACGATTTCGACGCCGATTATACGATGGACAGCTTCATCGCGGCGCTCGCGAAGATTCCGCTCCAGTTCGACCCCGGCGCGCACTGGAATTATTCGATGGCGACCGACGTGCTCGGCGCGGTGATCGAACGGATCGAGGGCAAGCCCTTTGCTGAGGTCCTGCACGATCGCATCTTCGCACCCCTCGGCATGGTCGACACCGGATTCAAGGTGCCGGCCGGCGAGCAGCATCGCCTGACCGACTGCTATGCCTTCGACCCCAAGGCGAAGATGAAGCCGTTCGACAGCGGCGCGCGCAGCCGCTGGGCGAAGGATCGCAGTTTCCATTCGGGCGGCGGCGGGCTCGTTTCGACGCTTGCCGACTATCACCGTTTCTGCCTGATGCTGCTCGGCGGCGGCAAGCTGGGCGGTGTGCGGATCGTCAGCCGCAAGACGCTCGACCTGATGACGTCGAACCACCTCGTCGGCGGCGGCGATTTGACCCAGCATAGCGTTGGCATTTTCAGTGAGGATGAAAATGCGGGGGTCGGCTTCGGGCTCGGCTTTGCGGTCACGCTCGATCCGGCGCGCGCGGGCATCCCGGGCTCGGCGGGCGATTTCTATTGGGGCGGCATGTTCTCGACCGGCTTCTTCGTCGATCCGGTCGAGGAGATCTGCATGGTGTTCATGACCCAGCTCATGCCCTCTTCGACCTATCCCGTGCGGCGCGAGGTCAAGACTCTCGTCCACGCTGCGATCGACGACTGATTACCCAGACCAAGGAGCTTTCCCATGTCCGATGAAACCCCCAACTCCGTCACGATGCAGAAGGATGGCGAGGTCGCCGTCATCATCGTCAACAATCCGCCGGTCAACGCGCTGTCGTGGCACGTCCGCGAAGGGCTGAAGACCCATTTCGAAGCCGCGCTCGCCGATGACGGCGTCAAGGCGATCGTGCTGCGCTGCGACGGCGCGACCTTCATCGCCGGCGCCGACATCAGCGAATTCGGCAAACCGCCGCGCGGCCCCGATTTCAACGCGGTGCTCAACATGATCGAGGCGGCGGCGAAGCCCGTCGTCGCGGCGATCCACGGCACCGCGCTCGGCGGCGGGCTCGAAACCGCGCTCGTCTGCCACTATCGCGTCGCGGTGCCGTCGGCAAAGCTCGGGGTGCCCGAGGTCAAGCTCGGCCTGCTTCCCGGCGCGGGCGGGACGCAGCGCCTGCCGCGCGTCGTCGGGGTCGAGGCCGCGGCGACGATGACCTCGCTCGGCGATCCCGTTCCGGCGCCCAAGGCGAAGGAGATGGGCCTCGTTGATGAACTGGCGGGCGAGGACAGCCTTGCCGCCGACGCGATTGCTTTCGCGCGCGCCAGGATCGCCGACGGCCCGCGCCCGACGCGCGAGCGCGAGGTGTTCGGCGACGTCGCCGCGATCGAGCAGCTCAAGGCCAAGAACGCCAAGCGCTGGCGCGGCTTCGAGGCGCCCTATGCCAATCTCGCCTGCGTCGAGGCGGCGACGCGCCTGCCCTTCGACGAAGGGCTCGCGTTCGAGCGGCAGGAATTCATGAAGCTGATGATGGGCAGCCAGTCGGCGGCACAGCGCCACATCTTCTTCGCCGAACGCCAGGCCGCGAAGATCGACGGTCTGCCCAAGGACATCAAGCTGCGCGACGTGAAGAAGGTCGGCATCATCGGCGCCGGCACGATGGGCGGCGGCATCATGATGAACTTTCTGCAAAAGGGCATCCCATGCACGATCGTCGAGATGCAGCAGGAGGCGCTCGACCGCGGGCTCGGCGTCGTGCGCAAGAATTATGATGCAAGCGCCGCAAAGGGCCGCTTCAAGCCCGAGCAGGTCGAGTCGATGATGGGGCTGATCACACCATCGCTCGAGCTGGAGGCGCTCGCCGATTGCGACCTCATCATCGAGGCGGTCTATGAGAATATGGACGTCAAGAAGGAGATTTTCGGCAAGCTCGACAAGATTGCGAAGCCCGGCGCGATCCTCGCGTCGAACACCAGCTATCTCGACGTCAACGAAATCGCCGCATCGACGAGCCGGCCCGGCGACGTGCTCGGCATGCACTTCTTCTCGCCCGCGAATGTGATGAAGCTGCTCGAGGTGGTGCGCGGCGACAAGACCGCCGACGATGTGCTCGCGACCGCGATGGCTACGGGCAAAAAGATCGGCAAGGTCGCGGTGGTCGCGGGCGTGTGCCACGGCTTCATCGGCAACCGCATGCTCGCGCCGCGCCAGATCGAGGCGCAGAAGCTGCTCCTCGAAGGCGCGACCCCGGCGCAGGTCGACAAGGTGCATGTCGATTTCGGCATGCCGATGGGGCCGTTCCAGATGAGCGACCTCGCCGGCGTCGACATCGGCTGGCACCGCGACCCGAACCGGATCGAAAGCATCCGCGACGCGCTATGCGCCGAGGGCCGCTGGGGCCAGAAGAAGCAGGCGGGCTTTTACGACTACGATGATAAGCGCAACCCGTCGGAAAGCCCGCGCGTCGCCGAGATCATCGAGGAGTTCCGCCAGAAGGCCGGGGTCGAAAAGCGCGAGATCAGCGACCAGGAAATCGTCGAGCGCACGCTTTATCCGATGGTCAACGAAGGCGCGCTGATCCTCGAGGAAGGCAAGGCGCAGCGCGCGAGCGACATCGACGTCGTGTGGATCTATGGCTATGGCTGGCCGGTCTATCGCGGCGGCCCGATGTTCTGGGCGGGGCTCGAAGGCACCGACAAGATCGCCGCGGCGCTGGAAAAACATGGTTTCGAGGTGGCGCCGCTGCTCAAGGAAAAGGCCGCGGCGAAAGCCGGGTTCTGATCCCAATATCCCCTCCCCTTCAGGGGAGGGGCTTAATTTCGTCCCGATGCGGGGCAGGCGGCCCTTCGTTTGTCGGCGTCCTGCGTCCGGCGCGGGCGAAAAGTTGCGATTGAAGGTTAAAGCACTGGCAAGACCCGCCGTTAGGGCAGAGCATGGACGCCATGCCCTTCGCCGCTGCCCTGATGCTGCTCGCCGCCGCCGCACCGGCCGCCACGCCGGCGCCGCAGGCGAGCGCCGTCGGCGTCGCCCGCGCGCGCATCGTCGCGCCGGCCGAGGTTCGGCGGGTGAACGGCAAGCTCGAAATCCGCAGCGGCGATGCCAAGGCGCCGCGGCAGGTGCATCGCACCACGCGCCGCGACGGCGGCGAGACGGCGGACTTTTATTGAACGATCCACGACGGCCGATATCGACTCTCGAGCTGGAGCCGATCCAAACACTCTCGTCATCCCGGACTTGATCCGGGATCCAGTTCCCCCCGTCGGCTCGAATGGATCCCGGATCAAGTCCGGGATGACGAAGATTTCGAGGCGGCCCTTGCCTGGTCCCTCATTCAGCCCTGCAACGTCCGGATGATCGCCGAAAAGTCATGGCCGCCCTCGTCGGCCGCGACGAAGGCTTCGTAAAGCTCGCGCGCGCGGCTGCCCATCGGGACTTGCGCCTCGACGCTCGCTGCGGCTTCCATCGCGAGCCGCAGATCCTTGAGCATCAGCGCCGCGGCGAACCCGCCCTGATAGTCGTTGTCGGCGGGGGTCGTGGGGCCGACGCCGGGGAGCGGCGCATAGCTGGTCAGCGACCAGCATTGCCCCGACGACACGCTCGCGATGTCGAAGAATTTCTGCGGGTCGAGCCCCAGCTTCTGCGCGAGCGCAAGGCTTTCGCACGTCGCGATCATCGACGCGCCGAGCAGCATGTTGTTGCAGATCTTCGCCGCCTGTCCTGCGCCCGCCTCGCCCGCATGGATCACCGCCTTGCCCATCGCGCCGAGGATCGGCTCGCTCCGCGCAAAGGCGCCGCCGGTGCCGCCGACCATGAAGGTCAGCGTGCCCGCGTTGGCGGCGGCGATGCCGCCCGAAACCGGTGCATCGACCGCGACGAGGCCCTTCGCCGTCGCAGCTTCGATATTGGCGCGCGCGGTGGCGACGTCGATCGTCGAGCAATCGAGCAGCAAGGTGCCGGGTGCGGCATTGGGGAAGACGTCGGCTTCATAAACGCCCGCGACATGCTTGCCCGCGGGGAGCATGGTGACGACAGCCTCGGCGCCGGTCACCGCTTCGGCCGCCGACGAGGTGCGCTGGCAGCCGGCTTCGACCGCGCGCGCCAGCGCCTCTTCGCTGAGGTCGAAGGCGCGGACGTCATGCCCCGCCTTCGCGAGGTTCGCGGCCATCCCGCCGCCCATATTGCCGAGTCCGATAATGGCGATTTTCATATCTGCTCCCCTCCCGCTTGCGGGAGGGGCCGGGGGAGGGCCTGTCCCGTATATTGCACATTGCCGGGAGGACGAACACGCCCTCCCCTGACCCCTCCCGCAAGCGGGAGGGGGACTGAAATCACCGCCCCTTCCACACGCCTTCGCGCTTTTCGATGAAGGCGGCCATGCCCTCGGCCTTGTCCTCGGTCGCGGCGAGGATCTGGAACAGGCGGCGCTCGTAGATCAGGCCCTGGTCGAGCGTCGTTTCGAACGCGGCGTTGACCATGTCCTTGTTCACCATCGCCGCCATCGGGGGCATCGCGGCGATCACCGTCGCGGTCTTCACCGCTTCCTCGACCAGCGCCTCATGCGCCACCACCCGCGCGACAAGGCCCGAGCGTTCGGCCTCTTCGGCGTCCATCATCCGGCCGGTGAGGCACATTTCCATCGCCTTCGCCTTGCCGACCGCGCGGGTGAGGCGCTGCGAGCCGCCCATGCCGGGGGCGACGCCGAGCTTGATTTCGGGCTGGCCGAACTTCGCCTTGTCCGATGCGATGACGAAATCGGCCATCATCGCGAGTTCGCAGCCGCCGCCCAGCGCGAAGCCGTTCACCGCGGCGATCCACGGCTTGCGAACCTTCTTCACGAAGTCGCTCGTCCATTTCGAGAAGAAATCCTCGAGGTAGAAATCGGCGGCGGGCTTGTCGGCCATTTCCCTGATGTCGGCGCCCGCGGCGAACGCCTTGTCGCCCGAACCGGTGAGCACCGCGCAGCGCTGGCTGTCGTCGGCCTCGAAGGCGGCGAAGGCGGCGATCAGGTCGTCGAGCACACCCGAATTGAGCGCGTTGAGCGCCTGCGGGCGGTTGAGGGTGACGAGCGTGACGGCACCGCGCTGTTCGACGAGGAGGGTTTCGTAGGTCATTCTGATGATCTCCTGATGATCGTCATGCCGGCGAGGCTGACTGGACCCCGGATCAACTCCGGGGTGACAAAATTAGGGTAGCGGGGTCCACGTCTCCTCATCGGGCAGCGGCGCGAAGATCGCGTCGATCCATGCGTCGCTGACCGCCTCGGGGGTTGGCGGGTCCCATTTGGGACTATTGTCCTTGTCGACGATCAGCGCGCGCACGCCTTCGAGGAAGTCGTGCATCTGAACGACGCGCGCGCCGATCGCATATTCCTGTGCCATCTCGGCGGCGAAGTCGGGCATCGCCGCGCCTTCCTTCAGCTGCCGCAGCGCGACCTTGCACGTCTGCGGCGATTTGGTGCCGAGCGTGTCGCGCTCCTTTTGCGCCCAGTCCGATCCGTCGGCCTCGAGCGCGGCGAGGATGTCCTCGTAGCGGTCGCTCGCGAACAGGCGGTTGATCTTGTCGAGATGGTCCATCACCGCCGCATGTGGCGCAGTGGCCGAGAGCTCGCCCAAGATACCGCCGATGCGGTCGGGGTGCGCGGCGATGCGCGCCTTCGCCTCGGCGAGCTTTTCGGACGGCAGATAATGGGTGGCGATGCCGAGCGCCAAACATTCGGCGCCGTCGAGCCGCGCGCCGGTGAGGGCGAGATATTGGCCGACGCGCCCTTCGAGGCGCGGCAGATACCAGCCGCCGCCGACGTCGGGGAAGAGGCCGATCCCCGTCTCGGGCATCGCGAAGCGCGTATGCTCGGTCGCGACGCGATATTTCGCCGGCTGCGAAATGCCGACCCCGCCGCCCATGGTGATGCCGTCCATGAAGGCGACGACGGGCTTTGCATAAGTGAAGAGCAGGTGGTTGAGGCGATATTCGGTGTGGAAAAAGGCGCGCGCCTCCACGCCGTCCTTCGCGCCGCTCTCTGCCAACATGCGGATGTCGCCGCCGGCGCAGAAGCCGCGGCCCTCGCTATGCTCGATAATGACGGCTTCGACGGCGGCATCATCGCGCCACGCGACGAGTGCGTCGATCATCGCCCGACACATTGCGAGGTTCAATGCGTGGATCGCCTTGGGGCGGTTGAGCGCGATCCGGCCGATGCGGCCTTCTTTCGCGATGATGACGTCTTCGGTCATGCAGCAGGTCCTTCGAGACGGGTCTTCGCCAGGCTCAGCCCCTCCTCGGGACGAACGGCGAAAAATAAAATCCGTTTGTGCTGAGGAGCCGCTGAGCCTGTCGAAGCGGCGTCTCGAAGCATCGTTATTTTCATCATTGGCGCAGCAAATCCCTTCCCACGATCATCCGCATCACCTGGTTCGTCCCTTCGAGGATCGAATGGACGCGCAGGTCGCGCCAGAAGCGCTCGATCGGATAATCCTTCAGATAGCCATAGCCGCCGAACAGCTGGAGCGCGTCGTTGACGATCTTGCTGCCATTGTCGGTCGCGAGCCGCTTCGCCATCGCCGAGAAGCGCGACTTGTCGGGGGCGTTCGCAGTGACCTTCGCTGCCGCCATGTAAAGCAGCGCGCGCGCCGCCTCGAGGTCGGTCGCCATGTCGGCGAGCATGAACTGGGTGTTCTGGAAGTCCGAAATCGGCTGGCCGAACTGCTGGCGGTCCTTGGTATAGGCAATCGCTTCGTCGAGGCAGCGCTGCGCGCCGCCCAAGGAACAGGCGCCGATGTTGAGCCGCCCGCCGTCGAGCCCCGCCATCGCGAAGCGGAAACCGTCGCCCTCGGCGCCGACGCGGTTTTCGACCGGCACCTTCACATTGTCGAAGATCACCTGCGCGGTGGGGGAGGCGTTCCAGCCGAGCTTGCGCTCCTTGGCGCCGAAGCTGACCCCCGGCATGTCCTTTTCGATGACGAGGCACGAAATGCCCTTCGGTCCCGGCTCACCGGTGCGGACCATCGTCACATAGAGGTCGTTGACCCCGGCGCCCGAAATGAACTGCTTGGTGCCGTTGACGACATAATGGCCTGCCCCGGACCCCGATCCGGGGTCGCCCTCCAGCTTCGCCGTCGTCTTCAATGCCGCGGCATCGGAGCCCGAACCCGGCTCGGTGAGGCAATAGCTCGCCATCTGGTCCATCGTGACGAGGCCGGGCAGGAACTTCGCCTTGACCGCGTCGCCGCCGAAACGGTCGATCATCCAGCTCGCCATATTGTGGATCGAGACGAAGGCGCTGGTCGCGGGGCAGCCATAGGCCATCGCCTCCATGATCAGCGCGGCTTCGAGCCGGCCGAGGCCGATGCCGCCCGATTCCTCGCTGACATAGATAGCGGCGAAGCCCAGCTCGGCGGCCGCCTTGATCACATCGCGCGGGAATATCTGCTTTTCATCCCATTCGGCGGCGTGCGGCGTGATCGCATCGGCGGTGAACTTGCGCGCCATCTCCTGAATGGCGCGCTGGTCGTCGGTCAGCTGGAACTGGTCGGTCATTTCCCTGTCTCTATTATGGCCTCGGCCTCGATTTCGACTTTCCATTCGGGGCGCAGCAGGCCCGCGACGACGGCCATCGTGGCCGCGGGCCGGACATCGCCGAACACAGCCCCGTGCGCGCGGCCGACGAGGTCGGCGTCGGCGGGGTCGGTGATGAACATGCGCGTGCGCACGACGTCGGCGGGCGAGCCGCCGAGCGCGGCGAGCGCCTCCGCTATGATCGTCAGGCAGCGCGCCGCCTGCACACCCGCGTCGCCGGCGGTCGACGAACCGTCGGGCTCGATCGGCGCGGTTCCGCCGACGATGATCCGCTCGCCGATCCGCACCGCCCGGCTGTAGCCGAAAACGGGTTCATAGGGCGATGCGGAGGCGTGATTGCGGCGGTCAGCCACAGGTGATTTTCTCGATTTTATAGGCGTCGTCATAGAAGATGTTCAGCCGGTCCTGGCGATAGTCCATCGTCATCGCCGAGCGCGGCGGGCCCCAGCGCAGGGTGCGCGCGCCCGATTCTTTCAGGATCGCCGCGCCGAGATCGGGGGTCGCGGTCTGCCCGACATGGCTTTGCACCGCGTCGGCGTTGCACGTCATTTCGGCGGGCGGCGGCGGTCCCATGTCGCCGGGCGATTCGCCGGGCGCCGCACAGGCGGCCAGCGGCAGGGCGGCGGCGATCGTCAGCAAGCGAATATCCATCGTCTATCTCCCTTTCTTTCTGCCGCCCCTCAGGCGACGCACCGCCTATAGCGCAGCGGCTCGGCGGCGGCACCCTCGCCATAATCGCGGCGCACGAGCGTCTTGCCGCCGTCGGCGAGGCCGAGCAGCATCAGCCGGTCCCATGTCTCGCCTTCGCCGCCGAACTTGTAATCGGCGACGATGCGGTTCGCGCCGCGCTCGCGGACATGCGCAAGGTCGCCCGCCGATTCGAAGAAGCGCAGCGTCTTGGCGTCGATCACCAGCGCGGTGAGGTCGGTGCCGGGGCGCGCGGTGCAATCCTCTTCCTTGAGCGCCCAGCGCCCCTGGATCGCGGCGGGGATCGCCTTGTCGCCGGTGCCGATGCCGGCATCGGGCTTCGCGGGCGGCTTCGCCGACGCGTCGGGCGTATAGGAAAGGTCGGCGTCGGCGGGCGCCCCCTCGGCGGGAACCGCGCTTGCGGGTTCGCCGGGGATGGAGGTGTTTTCGGGTGCCGTTTCCTGCTTCTCGTCATGGCCGCCGCCGCACGCGGCCAGAAGCAAGATTGTGGCCAACATTAAGCCCCGCCCCTTCAGGGGAGGGGTTGGGGGTGGGGCCCATCGGCCTTGCACAAGGTTTCGGGGCCCCACCCCAATCCCTCTCCTGAAGGAGAGGGGCTTTGTTGAAGCGGCGTCGGTGTGACTGTTCATCCTTTGTCTCCTTCGCAGGAGAAATGCCCGATGGCCGGACGCGGTTTCATGGCGCGCGCCCGCTCAGCCCATCGTCGGGATGACGAAGGCGTTGCCGCCGTCCGGCGACCCGTCGGGCCAGCGCGCGGTGACCGTCTTGACCTTGGTCCAGAATTTGACGCCTTCCATGCCGTGCTGGTTGGTGTCGCCGAACGCCGAGCGCTTCCAGCCGCCGAAGCTGTGATAGGCCACCGGCACCGGGATCGGCACGTTGATGCCGACCATGCCGACATTGACCCGCGCGGCGAATTCGCGCGCGGCGTGGCCGTTGCGCGTGAAGATCGCGACGCCATTGCCATATTGATGCTTCGAGGGCAGTTCGAGCGCGGTTTCGAAATCGGGCGCGCGGACGATCTGGAGCACGGGGCCGAAGATTTCTTCCCTGTAGCTTTCCATGTCGGGGGTGACATGGTCGAAGAGCGTCGGGCCGACGAAGAAGCCGTCTTCATGCCCCTGGAGCGAAAAGCTGCGGCCGTCGACGACCAGCTCGGCGCCTTCCTCGGCGCATTTGGCGATCCAGCCTTCGACCTTTTGCTTGTGCGCGGCGGTCACCACCGGGCCGTAATGCGCTTCGGCATCGGTCGAGACCCCGACGCGCAGCGCCTCGATCGCGGGAACCAGCTTGTCGCGCAGCCGCTCGGCGGTGTCCTCGCCGACCGGGACGACGACCGGCAGCGCCATGCAGCGTTCGCCCGCCGAACCGAAGGCGGCGCCGGTCAGGTCGCTGACCACCTGGTCGAGGTCGGCGTCGGGCATGACGATGCCGTGGTTCTTGGCCCCGCCCATCGCCTGGACGCGCTTGCCCGCGCGCACGCCGCGTTCATAGACATAATGCGCGATGTCCGACGAGCCGACGAAGCTGACCGCGCCGATGTCGGGATGGTCGAGGATCGCGTCGACCATCTCCTTGTCGCCGTGGACGACCTGGAAAATTCCCTCGGGCATACCGGCTTCGAGCATCAGTTCGGCGAGGCGGACGGGAACCGACGGGTCGCGCTCGCTGGGCTTCAGGATGAAGGCGTTGCCGACCGAGGTTGCGACCGCGCCCATCCACAACGGGATCATCGCGGGAAAGTTGAACGGGGTGATGCCGACGCCGATGCCGATCGGCTGCCGCATCGACCAGACGTCGATGCCGGGGCCGGCGCCTATCGTATATTCGCCCTTCAGCACATGCGGGATGCCGCAGCAGAATTCGACGACCTCCAGGCCGCGCTGGATGTCGCCCTTCGCGTCGGCGATCACCTTGCCATGCTCGCTCGACAGCAGCGCGGCGAGCTCGTCCATATTGGCTTCGACGAGGCGCTTATATTCGAACATCACGCGCGCGCGGCGCTGCGGATTGACCGCGGCCCACGCGGGCTGCGCCGCCTTTGCGGCGGCGACCGCCTTGTCCAGCACCGCCGCATCGCCGAGCGCGACCTCGGCCTGCACGCCGCCATTGTTGGGATCGAAGATTGCGCCCTTGCGCGCCGCCCGGCCGGCACCGCCGACGATGAAATGGTCGATCTGTCGCATGCGCCTTGAGTCTCCCGTCTATGACCTTGTCCTATGCCACAGACCAAGGCGCGCGCGATTGCAAGGGATAGACTTGCAGTTTGAAGCTGCATATTTGCAGGGCAATGGACTGGGACAAGCTGCAATATTTCCTGTCGGTCGCGCGGCACGGCACGCTTGCGCGAGCGGGTCAGGCGCTGCACGTCGACCCTACCACGGTCAGCCGCCGCGTCAGCGGGCTCGAGGCCGAGTTGCAGCAGACGCTGTTCGAGCGCGCGCCGGCCGGATTCCTTCTCACCGCGGCGGGGCGCGCGCTCGTCCCGCATGCCGAGGCGATGGCGGCCGCCGCGGCGCGCATCCATGCGGGCGGCGACGGCGGCGCGGCGCTGTCGGGGCAGCTGCGGATCAGCGTGTCCGAAGGCTTCGGCGGCCATTTTGTCGCGCCGCGGCTCGCGGGCTTCGTTGCGGCGCATCCCGAAATCGAGATCGACCTCGTCGCCTCGTCGGGTTTCCTCAATCCTTCGCGGCGCGAGGCCGATATGGCGGTGCTGCTCGCGCGGCCGCGCAAAGGCCCGCTCATCACGCGCAAGCTCGCCGACTACAGCCTCGGCCTCTATGCCCCCGCCGACCGGCTGGACTGGCAGCGCGCAGTCGAGGCGACGGCGCTGTCGCGCGCTGCGATCCCGATCGTCGGCTATGTTCCCGACATCCTCTATGCCCCCGAACTCGACTATCTGGGCGAGATCGAGCCGGGATTGCGCGCGGGGGTGCGATCCTCGTCGATCCTTGCGCAGCGACGGATGATCGCGGGCGGTGCGGGGGTCGGGGTGCTCCCCTGTTTCCTCGCCGCGGGCGACCCGGCGCTGGTACGGGTGCGCGCCTCGCAGACGATCCGCCGCAGCTTCTGGCTCGCGCTCCACCGCGACGTCGCGCCGCAGCCGCGCATCCGCGCCTTCATCGACTGGCTCGACGCCGAAGTGCATAAAGGCCGCGCGCTGCTTGTCCCGGGCTGAAAAACGAAATTGTCGCACTTTGTCGCAAGCCGCCCATTTTCCTTGCGGCGACCGGTCAATCCGTTGAATAGAGCCCTCTTCCGCCCTCCCCGGGATCGACAAGAGTTGGATCGACCATGCCCAGCAAGCGGCCGCCGCGCCTGACCGGAGCCCTGTGCGCGATGTTGCTGACGCTCGGCGCCTGCGCGAACGGCGATGCGGACAAGGGCGGGCCTCAGACCCCCGAAGTCGGCTATGTGACGGTTGCGGCCGCGGCGGTGCCGATCACGAGCGAACTCGGCGGGCGCACCGTCGCCTTCGAGACGAGCGAGGTGCGGCCGCAGGTGACGGGGCTGATCCGCAAGCGGCTGTTCACCGAAGGCAGCTTCGTGCGCGCCGGCCAGCCCTTGTTCCAGATCGACGCGAGCCTCTATCGCGCCGCGGTCGCCGAGGCCGAAGCCAATCTGGCGAGCGCCAGGGCCAATGCCATGGGCGCCGAAGAAAAGGCGAAGCGCTACGAACCGCTCGCGAAGATGCAGGCGATCGCCGAGCAGGACTATACCGACGCGCTCGCCGCCGCCCGCGTCGCGCGCGCCGCGGTCGCGCAAAATGCCGCCGCGCTCGATACCGCGCGGATCAACCTGCGCTACACCACGATCACCGCGCCGATCGGCGGGCGCATCGGTCGTTCGCTCGCGACCCCCGGCGCGCTCGTCAGCGCGACGCAGGCCGATCCGCTCGCGATCGTGCAGCGGCTCGACCCCATCTATGTCGATATCCAGCAATCGGCGGCCGAACTGACCGCGCTGCGCCGCTCGCTCGCGAACGGCAGAACGCAGCCCGGAAGCACCGCGGTGCGGCTGCGGCTCGAGGACGGCAGCGATTATGCGCTGCCCGGCACGGTCGAATTTTCCGAGGTGACGGTGAACGAGGCGACGGGGACGGTGACCTTGCGCGCGCGCTTTCCCAATCCGAACGGGGTGCTGCTGCCGGGCATGTTCGTCACCGCACTGTTCGAACAGGCGGTCGAGCCCGACGCGATGCTCGTCCCGCAGCCGGCGGTGCAGCGCGACTTCGATGGCAGCGCCTTCGTTTATGTGGTGGGCAAGGACAATAAGGCGCAGCGGCGCAAGATCGTCACCGAGCGCACCGCGGGGGCGAACTGGGTCGTCTCGTCGGGGCTGAAGCCGGGCGAGCGCGTCATCACGCAGGGGCTCGGCAATTTGCGCAGCGGCGCGGCGGTCAGGCCCGTGCCGGCGGCGAGCGCGCAGAAGGTGGGGGCGGCGGGCGGCAAAGCGGCGAAGGGCGAGTAGCGGCCGATGTCGCGCATCTTCATCAACCGGCCGATCTTTGCATGGGTGCTGGCGATCATCGTCATGCTCGGCGGGCTCGGCGCGCTGTTTTCGCTGCCGATCGCGCAATATCCCGACATCGCCCCGGTGCAGGTCAATATCCGCGCCAACTATCCCGGCGCGTCGGCCGAGACGATCGAGAACAGCGTCACGCAGGTGCTCGAACAGCAGCTCACCGGGATCGACGGCCTGCTCTATTTCAGCTCGCAATCGAGCTCGCGCGGGCAGGCGAGCATCAGCGTCATCTTCGCCAAGGGGACCGACCCCGACATCGCGCAGGTGCAGGTGCAGAACCAGATCCAGTCGGCGATCTCGCGCCTGCCGCAGCAGGTGCAGAGCCAGGGCGTGCGCGTCACCAAGTCGAACTCGGATTCGCTGCTGCTCGTCGCGGTGTTCGACACCACCGACACGCGGTCGAACCAGGATGTGTCCGACTATCTGACCTCGAACATCCAGGACCCGCTGTCGCGCGTCGACGGGGTCGGCGACGTCAATGTCTTCGGGTCGCCGCACGCGATGCGCATCTGGCTCAACCCGCAGCGGCTGGCCGCGGTGTCGCTGATGCCCGGCGACGTGATCAATGCGATCAATGCGCAGAATAGCGAGATCGCGGCGGGCGACGTCGGCGGCCTGCCCGCGCCCGAAGGCCAGATGCTCAACGCGACGGTCACCGCGCAATCGCGGCTCCAGACCCCCGAAGAGTTCGAGAATATCGTGCTCAAGACGCTGTCCGACGGATCGACGGTGCGGATCAAGGATGTCGCGCGGGTCGAGATCGGCGCCGAAAGCTATGCCGTCATCACCCGCGTCAACGGCCATCCGGGCGCGGGCATGGCGATTTCGCTGTCGCCCGGCGCCGACGCGCTGAAAACCGCCGAACTGGTCAAGGCGCGGATGGACGAGCTGGCGCAGACGATGCCCGAGGGGCTCGACTATGCCTATGCGAATGATTCGACCAATTTCATCAAATTGTCGGTCAGCGAGGTGCAAAAGGCGCTGTTCGAGGCGATCCTGCTCGTCGTGCTCGTCATGTTCGTGTTCCTGCAAAGCTGGCGCGCGACCTTGATCCCCGCGATCGCGGTGCCGGTGGTGCTGCTCGGCACTTTCGGCGTCTTCTATATCGCGGGATTCAGCATCAACACGCTGACCCTGTTCGGGCTCGTCCTCGCGATCGGCCTGCTCGTCGACGATGCGATCGTCGTCGTCGAAAATGTCGAGCGGTTGATGGAAGAAAATCCCGGCATGACCGCGCGCGAGGCGACGATCCGGTCGATGCAGGAATTGCAGGTCGCGCTCGTCGCGATCGGGCTCGTGCTGTCGGCGGTGTTCCTGCCGATGGCCTTTTTCGGCGGTTCGACCGGGGTGATCTATCGCCAATTCTCGGTCACCATCGTCTCGGCGATGGCGCTGTCGGTGCTCGTCGCGCTGATCCTCAGCCCGGCGCTGACCTCGACCCTGCTCAAGCCGAAGGCGCATGGGGCCGCGGCGGATGGCCCGCACCGCTTCCCGCGGCTCCACACCGTCTATGAGCGCGCCAAGCATGGCTTCAACACGCGCTTCGAGCGCGCGAGCGCGGGCTATGCGGGCAGCGTCGCCAAGGTCGTCGAGCGCAAATGGCTGTTCCTCGGCATCTATGCGCTCGCGCTCGCGCTGCTCGTGCTGCTGTTCTGGCGCTTGCCGAGCGGCTTCCTGCCCAACGAGGATCAGGGGCGCGTCGCGATCCAGTTCCGCCTTCCTGCCGGCGCGACGCAGGCGCGCACGCTCGAGGTGCGCGACGCGATCGAGAAATATCTGCTGACGCAGGAAAAGGCGAACACCCAGGCGCTGTTCCTGATCGCCGGCGGCGGGGGCGGCGGCGCGTCGGGGCAGAATACCGGCCAGGGTTATGTCAACCTCGTTCACTGGGACGACCGGCCCGGTCCCGAGAACAGCGCCGACGCGATCGCGCAGCGCGCGCGGCAGGCGCTGTCGGGGCTGCGCGACGCCGACATCTTCGCGCTCGTTCCCGGCGCGGTGCGCGGGCTCGGCGACACGTCGGGCTTCACGATGGAGCTGCAGAACCGCAGCGGCCTATCGCGCGACGAGTTTGTGGCGGCGCGCGACCGGTTGCTGGAGATGGCGAAAGCCAATCCGAAGCTGACCTCGGTGCGGCTCAGCGACCTGCCCGACGTCGCGACACTGAAGATCGACATCGATACGCAGCGGCTGACCGCCTATGGGTTGTCGAACAGCGACGTCAACACGACGCTGTCGACCGCGTGGGGCGGGCGCTATGTCAACGACTTCATCGACAAGGGGCGCGTCAAGCGCGTCTATGTGCAGGGTGACGCCCCCTATCGCGCGAGCCCCGACGACCTGGGGCAATGGTATGTGCGCTCGGCAGACGGCGGCATGTCGCCCTTCTCCGCCTTTTCGCACATCGGCTGGTCGACGACGCCGAGCAGCACCTCGCGCTTTCAGGGGGTGCCCGCGTTCGAAATTTCGGGGCAGGCCGCGCCCGGCGTGAGCTCGGGCGAGGCGATGGACGAAATGGAGCGGATGGCGGCCGAGATTCCGGGCACCAGCGTCGCCTGGTCGGGCGCCTCCTATCAGGAGCGGCTGTCGTCGGGACAGGCGCCCTTGCTCTATGCGCTGTCGCTTCTCGTCGTCTTCCTCTGCCTCGCGGCGCTTTACGAAAGCTGGTCGATCCCGGTCGCGGTGCTGCTCGTCATCCCGCTCGGGCTGGTCGGCGCGGTGCTCGCGGTGACGCTGCGCGGGCTGGAGAATGACGTCTATATGCAGATCGGGCTTTTGACGACGATGGGGCTCGCGTCGAAGAATGCGATCCTGATGATCGAATTCGCCGAGCAGGAAGAACGCAAGGGCAAGCGCGTGATCGAGGCGGCGATCGCCGCGGCGAAGATCCGCCTGCGCCCGATTTTGATGACGAGCTTTGCCTTCATCTTCGGCGTGCTGCCGCTCGCGGTCGCGACCGGCGCGGGCGCGAACAGCCGTGTCGCGATCGGCACCTCGGTGATCGGCGGGATGCTGACCGCGACCCTGCTCGCCATCTTCTTCATCCCGCTCTTCTTCGTGCTTGTGCGGCGCGGGGTGCGCGACGGGCTGGCGGCGCTCCGCCAGCGCTTCGGCCGCGGCGGCGATGCGGCGGAGGTGCCGGCATGAGGCGCGCATTGCTTTTGTTGACGCCGCTCGTCCTCGCCGGATGTTCGCTCGCACCGAAGACGGTGCTCCCGGCGCCGCCGGTGCCCGCAAGCTGGCCGGTCGGCGACGCCTATCTGGCGGCGAGCGAGGCGGCGCTGCCGCTGCTCTCCTACAAGGCGATCTTCACCGATCCGCGGTTGCAGGCGCTGATCGAGGCGGCGCTTGCGAACAATCGCGACCTGCGCGCCGCCTATGCCAATGTCGCGGCGGCCCGCGCGCAGGTGCGCGTCAGCCGGGCGGCGCAATTCCCCGCGATTGGCGCGAGCGCGGGCGCCGGCTATTCGGACAGCAATAGCAGCGACGGCAGCGCCGATTTTTCGCTGCAGGGCGGCGTCACCGGCTTCGAGCTCGACCTGTTCGGGCGGCTCGCCAATGCGACCGAGGCCGAACGGGGTCGTGCGCTTGCGACCGAGGCGGCGGCGCGCACGGTGCGCCTCGCGCTGATTGCCGACCTCGCCGACGCATGGGCGAGCTATGGCGCCGACCGCGACCTGCTCGCGATTGCGCAGGATACCGCCGTCAATGCGCGCGAGAGCGTGCGGCTGACCAGGGCGCGGCTGGAGGGCGGCATCGCGCCGCGCACCGACCTGAGGCAAGCCGAGCAGATCCTCGCGAGCGCCGAGGAGTTGATCGCGGTGCAGACGAGCGCGATCGCGCAGGACGAAAATCTGATCCGGTTGCTCGTCGGCGGCGACGTCGATCGCGCGCTGCTGCCCGCGAGCCTCGACGAAGTGGTGCCGGGAATCGCGCTGCCGCCTGCCGGAGTCAGCTCGCAGATCCTGCTCCGCCGCCCCGACGTGATCGAGGCTGAATATGAACTGCGCGCCGCCAATGCCGATATCGGCGCGGCGCGCGCGCGGCTGTTCCCGACGATTTCGCTGACCGGCCTGCTCGGGGTTGCGAGCGATGCGCTGTCGAGCCTGTTCGACGGCGGCTCGTTCGGCTGGTCGGCAGGCGCCGACGCGAGCGCGAGCATCTTCGATTTCGGCGGCCGCCGCGCTGCTGTCGCGGTGAGCGAGGCGCAGCGCGACGCCGCGCTCGCGAGCTATGAAGGCGCGATTCAGACCGCCTTTCGCGAGGTTTCCGACGCGCTCGCGGTGCAGGGCACGATCGCCGAGCGCGTCCGCGCGGCGGCGGCGAATCGCGAGGCCGCCGACGACAGCGCGGCGCTGACCGAGGCCCGCTACAAGGGCGGGATCGACAGCTTCCTCGCCAGCCTCGTCGTTCAGCGCAGCCTCTATACCGCGCGCAGCAGCGAGGTCGCGACGCGCCTGCTGCTCGCGCAAACGCGAATCGCCCTGTTCCGCGCGCTCGGCGGCGACAGCGAGGCGGGAAGCGCGGGCGAGCCGTAGCGCGCCGATTGCGCCTCGCGCCGGGACGCGGGCGTTGTGTAATTTATTCGCACGAAGCCACGAAGCCACAAAGAAGCGCCGTCCGCAGCGCAGCCACTATCCTTCAAGGCAGTGCAGGATATGGCGGCTGGGCAGGAGGGCGCCTGCGGCGCGATACGAGATTCCTTTGTGGCTTTGTGTCTTTGTGCGAGTCCCTCTTTGCCGGTCGCGACCATGATCGCTCCGTCTTGACAAGCGGCCGGACTCGCGCGCTAATAGAACATATAGAGAACATGTCATGCGCGAGTCGTCTTCCTCTCTCGCCGGGCTGCGCCGCCGCGTCGCCCGGATCGCCGCTTCGGGCGCGCCGTCCGTCCGCCAGTCCGAGCGCTGGCTGGCGAGCGGGCACGACCGATTCGACGCGGCGCTCGGCGGCGGACTCGCGGCGGGGCGCATCCACGAATTTTTCGCCGCCGATCCGCTCGACGCCGCGAGCGCCGCCGCCTTTGCCGCGCTGCTCGCGCTGCGCGGCGGAGGCGAGGCGCCGCTGTTGTGGCTGCGCACCGCCGATGCGGGGCGCAAGGCCGGGCATTTCTATGCCCCCGGGCTTGCCGAGCTTGGCGGCGATCCGAACCGGTTGCTGCTTGTCGAGACGGGCGACGCGAAAGCGCTGCTCGCCGCCGCCAACGATGCGGTGCGCTGCGCCGGGCCGGCGGCGGCGGTGGTCGAAAGCCATGGCCGGCTTCCTGCGTTCGACCTGACCGCAGGACGCCGCCTCGCGCTCGGCGCGCGCGAGGCGGGGACGACGCTGTTCCTTTTGCGCATCGCCGCCGAGCCCGTGCCGAGCGTTGCCGAAACGCGCTGGCAGGTGGCGGCCGCCCCCTCTCGCGAACTGGAGGCGCGCGCGCCGGGCGCGCCCGCCTTCGACCTTTTATTGCTGCGCTGGCGCGCCGGCCCCGCGGGCGCGCGCTGGCGGCTGGAGTGGAACCGTGACGACCAAGCCTTCCGCGACCCGGCGCTATCTGGCGCTCTTCTTCCCCTGGCTCCCCGCCGAGCGCTGGAGCCGCGCGGCGCCGCGGCCGCCTGACGCACCGCTCGTCTTTGCCGAGACGGTCCGCGGCGCGCTGCGCCTTGCGAGCGTCGCGCCCGAAGCGGCAGCGCTGGGACTCGTTCCCGGCATGGCGCTCGCCGATGCGCGCGCGCGCGTTCCCGCGCTGACGGTGGTGCCGCACGACCCCGCCGCCGACGCCGCATGGCTCGACCGGATCGCGCAGGGCTGCGCGCGCTACACGCCGCTCGTCGCGCTCGACGCCCCCGACGGGCTGATCCTCGACATTGCCGGTGCTGCGCATCTGTTCGGCGGCGAGGCGGGACTGGTTGCCGATGCCGCGATGCGCTGCGACCGGCTGGGAATGACGCTGCGCCATGCCTTCGGTCCGACCGCCGACGCAGCGCGCGCGCTCGCGCGTCATCCGGCCCCGCCCGCCCCCGACGAGGCCGCGGCGATCCGCCGCCTGCCCGTCGCGGTGCTCGAACTCGACGAAGAGGCGACGCGCGCGCTGGTCCGCGCCGGCCTCAAGACGATCGGCGACCTCGCGAACCGGCCGATGGCGAGCCTCGCCGCGCGCTTCGGCACGGGCGCCGCGACTGCGCTGCGCCGCATCCTCGGCGACGCGCCGAGCCCGCTCGACCCGCGCGTGGCGCCGCCGCCGGTCGCCGCCGAACGCCGCTTCGCCGAACCGCTCGCGAGCACGCCGCCCGCCATGGAGGTGCTCGCCGATCTGATGGACGAAGCCGCCGGCCAGATGGCCGAGCGCGGCAAGGGCGGGCGCGCCTTTCGCGCGACCTTCTTTCGCAGCGACGGTCTCGCCCGAACGATCGCGGTCGAAACCGGCCAGCCGGTGCGCGACGTCGCGACCGTCATGCGGCTCTTCGCCGAGCGCCTCGACGCGCTGCGCGATCCGATCGACCCCGGCTTCGGTTTCGACATGATCCGCCTTGCCGTGCCGCGCCTCGAGGCGCTCGGCGTGAGCCAGCTGAAGCTCGAGGGCGGCGCGGTGCGGAGGGGCGACGTCGATGCGCTCGCCGACCGGCTCGCGACGCGGCTCGGGCGCGGGCGGGTGCGCAGGCTTTGCCCCGCCGACACGCATATCCCCGAACAGGCGCAGCTCGAACTGCCCGCCGCCGACGCGCCGCGCCCCGAACGCTGGCCCGAGCCAGAGGCGGGCGAGCCGCCGCTGCGCCCCTTCTACCTCTTCGACCCGCCGCAGCCGATCGAGGTGATCGCCGAAGTGCCCGACGGCCCGCCGCAGCGTTTTCGCTGGCGCCGCGCGCTCCACGCGGTGCGCCTCTACGAAGGGCCCGAGCGGATCGCCGCCGAATGGTGGCGCCGCCGCGACAATAAGGGGCTGACGCGCGACTATTACCGCGTCGAGGATGTGCAGGGACGGCGTTACTGGCTGTTCCGCCACGGCCTCTACGACGAAAAGGCCGATCCGCGCTGGTATATCCACGGGCTGTTCGCATGAGCGGTGCGTCCGGCCCCGAACCCCGCCCCGAGCCCGGCTTCGCCGAACTGGTCGCCGCGACCAACTACAGCTTCCTCGCCGGCGCCTCGCACCCCGCCGGGATGGTCGCCGAGGCGATCGCGCTCGGGATGGACGGCATCGGCATCGCCGATCGCAACAGCGTCGCGGGGGTGGTGCGCGCCTGGGCGTTCCTGAAGGAGCTGCAGGTCAAAGAGGACGCGCGGGCAGCGAATTTCAGGCTGGTGACGGGTGCGCGACTGGTTTTTTCCGACGGCACCCCCGACATCGTCGCCTATCCGGTCGATCGCCACGGCTGGGGGCGGCTGACCCGTCTGCTTTCGACCGGGAATCTGCGCGCACAGAAAGGCGACTGTATCCTCCGCCTCGACGATCTGCTCGACCATTGCGAAGGTCTGCTGCTGATCGCGATGGACGGCGACGCGGCGCTTCTTCGCACGCTCAGGCGCGCGCGGCCGAAATCGGTGTGGCTGGCGGTGACGATGCCGCGAACGGGGAGTGACGCGCGGCGGCTGGCCGAACGCCGGCGGCTGTCGGCGGCGACCGGCGTTCCGCTGCTCGCGACCAATGACGCGCTCTATGCCACCGCCGCGCAGCGCCCGCTCCACGACATCGTCACCTGCATCCGCGAAGGCACGACGGTCCAGAAAGCGGGCCGGCGGCTGCACGCCAATGGCGAACGCCATCTGAAATCGCCCGCCGAAATGGCGCGGTTGTTCGGTGCCTGTCCCCAGGCGGTCGGCGAAAGCGCGAAGCTGCTCGCGCGCATCGGCTTTCGCCTCGACGACCTGCGCTACGAATATCCGCACGAGCCGGTGCCGCCCGGCTGGAAACCCTTTGCCTGGCTTCACCATCTGGTGAAGACGGCGGCGGAAAAGCGCTATGGGACGCCGCTGCCGCCCAGGGTGCGCGCGCTGATCGGCAGCGAGCTGCGGCTGATCCGCAGGCGGAACTATGTCTATTATTTTCTGACCGTTTACGACCTCGTCCGCTTCGCGCGAACGCAGGACCCGCCGATCCTGTGTCAGGGCCGCGGCTCGGCGGCCAATTCGATCGTCTGCTTCCTGCTCGGCGTCACCTCGGTCGATCCGATGAAGCACGAGCTGCTTTTTTCGCGCTTCATCTCGGCCGAGCGCGACGAACCGCCCGACATCGACATCGATTTCGAGCATGAGCGGCGCGAGGAGGTGATCCAGCACATCTATGGCCGCTATGGCCGCGCGCGCGCCGGGATCGCCGCGACCGTCATCCACTATCGCCCGCGCAGCACGATCCGCGAGGTCGGCAAGGCGCTGGGCTTCAGCGAGGATGTGACCGCGCGGCTCGCCGACACGAGCTGGGGAAGCTGGGGCGACGACGTGCCGGTGGAGCGGCTCGTCGAGGCCGGGCTCGATCCGCACAATGGCGAGATCGAGCGGCTGCACCGTTTCGTCGGCGAATTGCTGACCTTTCCGCGCCACCTGTCGCAGCATGTCGGCGGCTTCGTGCTGACCGAAGGGCGGCTCGACGAACTGGTGCCGATCCATAACGCCGCGATGGAGGATCGCACCTTCATCGAATGGGACAAGGACGACATCGACGCGCTGGGGCTGATGAAGGTCGATGTGCTCGCGCTCGGCATGCTGACCTGCATCCGCAAATGTTTCGACCTGATGCGCACGCACGGGCTGGGGAACAAGATGCTGAAACTCGACCTCGATGCGGATGATCCCGCAGTCTATGACATGTTGTGCAAGGGCGACAGTATCGGCGTCTTTCAGGTCGAAAGCCGCGCGCAAATCAACATGCTGCCGCGCCTGCGACCGCGCGAGTTCTACGATCTGGTGGTGCAGGTGGCGATCGTCCGTCCGGGGCCGATCGAGGGCGATATGGTGCATCCCTATCTGCGAAGGCGAAACAGGGAAGAGCCGGTCGAATTTCCCAAGCCCGCGCCGCCGCATCCGCCCGATGAACTGCATGATGTGCTGGGCAAGACCTATGGCGTCCCGCTGTTCCAGGAACAGGCGATGAAGCTGGCGATGGTCGCCGCCGATTTCAGCCCCGAGGAAGCGAACGGCCTGCGCCGCGCGATGGCGACTTTTCGCAATCTGGGGACGATCGACAGGTTCCGCGACAAGATGATCGGCGGCATGGTCGCGCGCGGATATGAACGCGATTTCGCCGAGCGCTGCTTCAAGCAGATCGAAGGGTTCGGCAGCTATGGCTTTCCCGAAAGCCACGCCCAATCCTTTGCGCGGCTCGTCTATGTCTCCGCGTGGATCAAGCATCATCACCCCGCGGTCTTCACCTGCGGGCTGCTCAATTCGCAGCCGATGGGTTTCTATGCCCCCGCGCAGCTCGTTCGCGATGCGCAGGGGCATGGCGTCGAGGTGCGCGGGGTCGATGTCAATGCGAGCGGGTGGGACAACAGCCTCGAACGGCGTGCGGACGGCGCCCTCGCGCTCAGGCTCGGTTTCCGGCAGATCGACGGGTTTCGCGAAGCGTGGGCCGAGGCGGTCGTTGCGGCGCGCGGCGCGCCTTTCGCGAGCGTCGAGGAGCTGGCGCGGCGCGCGGCGCTTCCACCCCGCGCCTTGCGGCTGCTCGCCGAAGCCGACGCGTGCCGCTCGATGGGGCGCGACCGCCGCCCTGCGCTGTGGGAGGCGCGGCGGGTGCGGCAGGGAGTTTTGCCGCTGTTCGATGCCGCCGGTGCGGGCGAACTGGGCGCCGAGGCCGATGCGCAGCTGCCGCCGATGCCGCGCGTCGAGCAGATACTCACCGACTATCAGACGACGCGGCTGTCGCTGAAAGGCCATCCGATGGCCTTTTTGCGCGAGGCGTTCGCGAAGGAGGGGGTGCTGAGCTGCCTCGAGACCGCGGCGGCGAAGAACGGCCGCATCGTCCGCACCGCGGGGGTGGTGCTGATCCGCCAGCGTCCGGGCAAGGGCAATGCGATCTTCATCACGCTCGAGGACGAGGGGGGGATCGTCAACATCCTCCTCTGGGCGCGCCATTTCGAACGCTATCGCCGCGCGGTGATGGCGTCGCGGCTGATGCTGGTCGAGGGCGAGGTGCAGCGCAGCAAGGAGGGCGTCGTGCATCTGATGGCGAGCCGGGTCGTCGACCGCACCCCCATGCTCGACGCGCTGGGAAGCGGCCGGCCGGTCGAACCCGACCTCGCGCGCGCCGACGAGGTCCGCCATCCGCAATATCCCCGCGGCCACGCGCAGCGCCACGGCCATCCGCGCGACGTGCGCATCCTGCCGAAGTCGCGCGATTTTCATTGAACGAGGATTGGGGGGGAGCGCAGAGACGCTTGGAGTGACGGCTTTGGGGTGGTTTGCTGTCATTCGACCAAACCCCTCCTCTTCAGAGGAGGGGCAGCGAGACTTGCCAGCTTGCTGGCTTAGTCGCAGCGGGGTGGTGCATGGCGTCTTGCACGCTATCGCGCGCCACCACCCCCAACCCCTCCTCTGAAGAGGAGGGGCTTATTACGCCCGCAACCGCCCGCAACCCGCCATTTGAACCCAAGCGGAAAATCCAAAAAGAAAGGGGGCCGAAGCCCCCTTTCCCATATCCGTCTTCGGACCGATCACTCGATCGGCGGAACCGGCTGCGGCGGTGCGTCGCTATCGGCTTCATGCACCTCGACCAGCCCGCGCCCGACATGGCTCTTGCGATAGCCATAGGCGAAATAGACGAGCAGGCCGATGCCGCCCCACACGGGCAGGACCATCTTCGATTCGAACGGCAGGTTCGCATAGAGGCCAACCGTGCCGAGGATCGCGAGCGGCGCGACGACCCACACGAGCGGGGTGCGGAACGGGCGGTGGCGGTCCGGTTGGGTGCGGCGCAGGATCAGCACCGCGATCGCGACCATGAAGAAGGCGAAGAGCGTGCCCGAGTTCGAAATATCGGCGAGCTGGCCGACGGGCAGGAAGGCCGCGAAAAAGGCGACCGCGACACCGGTAATCATCGTCACGACGTGCGGCGTCTTCCACTTCGGGTGGATCGTCGCGAGCTTTTCGGGCAGCAGCCCGTCGCGCGCCATCACGAAGAAGATGCGCGTCTGGCCGAAGAGCATGATCAGGATGACCGACGGCAGCGCGAGGAAAGCCGCGACGCCGATCAGGTCGCCGATGCGTTCCCAGCCGATCGAGCGGAGCACATGGGCGAGCGCTTCGCGCGAGCAGACGAGCGGCTCGCGGCCCGCGTCGATCAGTGCCTGGCACTGGCTGGCGAGCATCGGCGTGCCGGGCTGGAGCACTTCGCCCGCGGGCCCCGCGACCGGCTGCGCGCCGATCGTCCCGATCGCGCCCGCGGCGACGAGCAGGTAGAAGATGGTGCAGATCGCAAGGCTGCCGATCAGGCCGATCGGCACGTTGCGCTGTGGATTCTTGGTCTCCTCGGCGGCGGTCGAGACGGCGTCGAAGCCGACATAGGCGAAGAAGATCGACGCCGCGGCGCCGATGACGCCGAGGCCCGAACCATTGCCGTTGCCGAACCAGCCGTTGGGCATGAAGGGTTCGAACTCGGCGCCCTTGATCACCGGCAGGGTCAGCGCGATGAATACGGTGAGCGCGGTGACCTTGATCGCCACCAGCACCGCATTGACGCGCGCGCTTTCGGTGGTGCCGATCATCAGCAGGCCGGTGATCAGCAGTGCGATGAACAGCGCCGGCAGGTTGACGATGCCGCCGGCATAGGGCCCGACGACGAGCGCGTGGGGAAGACTTATCCCCCAACTCTGCAACAGTCCGACGAAATAGCCCGACCAGCCGACCGACACGGCGCTCGCCGCGACGGCATATTCGAGGATCAGCGCCCAGCCGACCATCCACGCGAGCAGCTCGCCCATCACCGCATAGGTGTAGGTATAGGCCGAGCCCGAGACCGGCACCATCGACGCGATTTCGGAATAGCAGAGCGCGGCGACGGCGCAGACGAGCCCCGCGACGACGAAGCTCCACATCATGGCGGGCCCGGCCTTTTGCGCGGCTTCGGCGGTCAGGACGAAGATGCCCGTGCCGATGATGGCGCCCACCCCGAGCAGGGTGAGCTGAACGGGTCCGAGCGTGCGCGCGAGCGATTTCTTCTCGGCCGTGGCGAGAATGGCGTCGAGTGGTTTGACGCGACCAAATATCATGCGAATGTCCCCTTGTCGGGCCGCCGGAAGGGCGCCCGTCTCCTGGCGGGGCAGACTAGCCGCTCGTTCGCTCAGCGCAACTTAATTTCAGCGGTGTGACACGCGCTCTATCGCACCGTGAATCGCACCCGGTCGATCGTCCGCCCGCCGGGATCGACGAGCGCGAGGATGTGGCTGCCGGGGCGCGGCACGATCTGCAAACCGGCATCGGCGTCGCCGAGCGGCTTTTTGTCGAGAAGCAGGCGATGGCCTACCACCGCGCCGCTGACCGCGACGCCGAGCCGCTGGCGATCGGCGGGAATGTCGGGGTCGATCGCATAGACGCTGCCGCTCACCGGGCTGGTGATCCGCGGGCGCCGCGCGGCTTCGGGCGCTGCGGCCATTTCGGTCTGCGCGGTGCCGGCAAGGAAATATTCGCGCCGCGGCGGCTCGCGCGTGCCGGGGAGCGCGATGCGGCGCGCCTCGACGCCATCGGGCACCGCGGGGGCGGTGCCGGGGCGCCCTTCGTGCAGCGCCAGCATCACGTCGCGCCACACCGGCGCCGCGCCCGATGTGCCCGAGACGGCGTGCATCGAATCGCCCTCGAGATTGCCGACCCACACCGCGACGGTGTAGCGATCCGACCAGCCGATGCACCAATTGTCGCGCATCGCCTTTGATGTGCCGGTCTTCGCTGCCGCCCAGAAGGGCAGGCGCAGCGCGCTGTCGGCGCCGAAGGCGTCGGTGCGCGCGGTCGCGTCGGAGAGGATGTCGCCGACGATGAAGGCGGCGCCCGCGCCGACGATGCGGCGCGGCTCGCCTGCCGGTGCCCCCTTCACGAAGCGCACCGGCGACCAGCGGCCCTGATTGGCGAGGGTCCGAAAGGCATTGGCCTGTTCGACCAGACTGACCTCGGCCGAGCCGAGCGCGAGGCTGAAGCCGTAATAGTCGCCGTCCTCGACCAGCCCATGATAACCCAAGGCCCAGAGGCGGTCGCGGAATTGCTGGACATCGTCGAGGACAAGGGTGCGCACCGCAGGGACGTTGAGCGAACTGGCGAGCGCCTTGCGCACCGTTACCGGCCCCTTGAAGCTGTGATCGTAATTTTTGGGCACATAGAGGCCCGAGGCGGTGTCGAGCTGGACCGGGCTGTCGTCGAGGATCGAGGCGGCGGTCAGCCAGCGCTTTTCGATCACCTGCGCATAAAGATGCGGCTTCAATGTCGAGCCCGCCTGCCGCCGCGCGCTCGCGCCGTCGACCGCGGCGGCAGTCGAGCCGAGCCCGACCCCGCCGACATAGGCGAGCACGTCGCCCGTCCGGTTGTCGAGGACGACGACCGCGCCGTCGCGCACGCGGGTCGCGCCGAGCCCCTTGAGCTGACGGCGCAGCGCGCGGATCGCGATCTGCTGCGCGCGCCGGTCGATCGTCGTGGTGACGCGCTTGCCGGGCGCGTCGAGCAGGCGGATCGCGAGGTGCGGGGCGAGCGCCGGGTCGAGCCGTGCCGCGCGCTCGCCCGAAACGAGCGTCGCCGCTGCGGCCTCGATCGCGCCGCAATCGGCGGCCGCGGCGATGCGGCAGGCGCGCGCGCCGAGCGCCTTGGCCCCCGCCGCCGGGTCGGGCAGCAGCCCGGCGAAAAGCGCGGCGTCGGTGCGCGTCAGGTCGGCGGGACGCTTGCCGAACAGGCTGTTCGCGCCCGCGCCGATCCCCTGTGCCTCGCCGCGCAAGGGAACGAGGTTCAGATAGGCCTCGAGCATCTGCGCGCGGGTCCAATGCGACGCGAGCGCCTGCCCGGCGCGCATCTGGCGGATCTTGGTCAGCCAGTCGCGCCGTCCCGGCGCCGCGATGTCGGGCGACAGGAAGCCCGCGAGCTGCATCGCGAGCGTCGAGGCGCCGCGCGAGGGACCGCCGGTCCAGCGCGCGCGCAGCGCGCCGGCGATCGCGAGCCAGTCGACCCCGCCGTGCGACCAGAAGCGCCGGTCCTCCGATCGGACCACGGCATCCTGCACCGCGGGGCTGATCTCTCCGAGCGGCACCCACGCGAGGCGGCGGCGCTGGAAATCGACGCGCTCGGTATCGAGGAGGCGCCCGTTGCGGTCGTAGAGCCACGCCTCGCTGGGCTTCCACGCCGCGCGCACGTCGGCATAGGCGGGCATCACGGGCGGGCGGGTGACGAGATGCGCGGCGGTGACGAGGATGAGCGCGGCGAACGCGATCCACGCGAAGGCGTCGAAGAGGCGGCGTTTGGGGGGGTGCATGATGTGATTCGGCGCCGTCCATTGCTCGTTCAAAGCCCCTCCCCTTCGGGGGAGGGGTTGGGGTGGGGCTTGCGGGATGGTGCTGGCGTTGCGGCCCGCCCCGCTGCGACCAGGCAGCAAGCTGCCAAGTCTCGCTGCCCCTCCCCTGAAGGGGAGGGGGTTGGTCTATTCCGCCGATCCCGCGACGGTCATCGTGCCGTTCGGCCACTGGCCACGGATCGCGGGCGAATACATCGCTTCGACGCGCGTCGGCGGCAGGGTGAAGCGGCCCGAGCCGTTCAAACGCACGACATATTCGACCGCGTGGGTGCCCGCGGGCATCCAGCCGAAATAGCCGCGCCAGCTGTCCTTGCGGCGTTCGACATAGCTCGGCTGCCAGCCTTCGCCTTCGGCTTGCTGGCCGAGCATCTGCGACTGGCCGCCGAGATTGCCGACGATCGTCGCGCCGGGCGGGACCGGGTCGCTCACGACGACCCACGTCCGGCCGGCGCTCGCGGTGACCTCGATCCGCACCTTGACGACGTCGCCGCGCACGAGCCGCTTCGGATCGGCGGCTTTGACGATGCTCATCGTCCGCTTGATCCGGTAGCCGGCGTTCAGCGGCTCCTTGAGCGGTACCGCCGCCCTGACGCTGACCGTCGCCCATGGCGATCCGCCGCCGTCGTGGCGCAGGCTGAGCGGTCCCGCGACCAGCGGTACGCGCAGCGGTTCGGTGTCGGCGCGCAAGGGCCAGGCCTGCGCCGCGCTGCTGCCGCCGAGCGACACGCGCGTCGTGCCGGTGATCGCGCTTGCGGGGTAAAGCTCGGCGAAGCGGCGCACCACCGTCGCGCCCCACGCATTCGCGGGGGTGGTGTCCCAATGGCCGCGGCGCTGGCGCTGCGCGACGCCGGTCATCAGCCGCCCGGCGTCGTCCTCCCAGCCCTTGCGGCCGAGCACGGCGTCGAGCGTCTTGATCGCCATTTCGTCGCCGCTCGCCATCATCCACCACGGCGCGCGCGCATCGTCGACGAGGTCGAGGCGCGTGCCTTCGTAGACGAGCCGCTTGCGAAGCTCGGCCTCGGCCGCGGCGCGCAGGCGCGGCGCACCCCGAACCCCCGGCGTCGCGTCGATCGCAACGAGCCAGTCGGCGAGCGTGCCGGTGGCCATGTCCTCGGGCGCCATGTCGGCGGCCGCGATCAGATCGGCGCTCGACGCCCGATTGCGCGCGAGCGCGGCGAGCGCCGCGATGCGCACCGGGCGGATGTCATAGGGGCCATAGCCCTTGCGGGTCAGCCGTCCCTCGACGAGCGCCTGGAGCGCCGCGACCATCTTTGCCCTGGGTGCCTCGGGGATCGCGAAGCCGTTTGCCGCGGTGATCGCGAGGACATAGGCGGTAAGCTCGGGCGATCCCTGGAGCCGCTCGCTCGGCCAGTAGCGCAGCAGCCCGTCGTCATCGAGATAGGTCGGCATCGCGCCCGCGAGCGCCTGCCAGCGTCCCAGGTCGCCGAGCGCGACGGCGCGCGAGGTCGCCTGCTCGAAACAGTCATAGGGATAGGCCGCCATATAGGCGCGCACCCCCGCGAGCGGCGGCGCGAGCGTATCGGAGAGCGCAATGTCGACAGTGCCGCCCGCCAGCGCGCCCGCGGGCGGTGCGATCGGCAGGCCGGTGTCGGCGCCGACATGGAGCAGGCTCGCGGCCCAGGTCTCGATCGGCACCGCGGGCTCGATCATCTGGTCGAAGACGAGGCGGTCGCGCTGCTTGCCGTCCTTCGACGCGGCTTCGATCGTCCATATGAGCTTGCCGGGCGCATCGGGCGCTTTCATCGTCCAGCTGATCGGCACCGCGCCGCCCGCGGGAATGGTGACGGTGAGCGGTTCGCCGGTCGCGATCGCGGGGCTGAGCGACGGGGTCGCGGTGACCGTCATCGCCTTGTCGGTGCCGTTCCTGAGCGTGAAGCGCGCATCGTACAGGTCGCCGGTGCGCACCAGCTCGGGGAGCCCCGCGAAAAGGCCGAGATCCTGCACGGTGCGCACGCTCGCCTCGCCGGTGCCGAAATATTGCGCCCCGCCGGTCGCGATCGCGACGAGGCGGAAGGCCGAAAGATTGTCGGAGAGCGGGACGTCGACGCGCGCGCGCCCCTTGGCATCGAGCGCGACATGGCCTTTCCAGAGCAGGACCGGGCGGAAATCCTCGCGCGTCAGCCCCGAAAGATCGCCGCCGCCGCCGCCGCCGGGTTCGAGCGCCTTGCGGCCGTAATGGCGCTTGCCGACGACCTGCATCTGCGCGGTCGAGGTGAGGACGTCGAGCGTGCGCGCGCCCATCATCGCGTCGAGCAGCTTCCAGCTTTCATTGGGGGCGAGCTGGAGCAGCGCCTCGTCGACCGCGACGAAAGCGACGTCGGCGTCCTTCGCGGGCTTGCCGTCCGGCGTCCTGACCTCGATGCTCGCCTTCGCGGTGTCGCGCACGGCATAGCTTGGCTTGTCGGTCCTGACCTTGACGGCGAGCTGGTGGCCCTCCCAGCCGACCTTGATCCGCGCGATGCCGAGCCGGTAGCTCGGCTTGGCGAGGTCGACGAGCGCGGTCGGGGGGGCGTTCTCGCTCTTTTCGATTTCGAAGCCGACCGCGCGCTTCATCTTGCGCAGCCAGCTTTCCTCGCCGGTCACGCGCCCGCGCACCGCCATCACCGAGACGTAGACGTCGGGGGCATAGGTCGCGGGCAGCTTGACCTTGACCACCGGGTCGGTGCCCGAAAGCGGGGTGACGAAGCTCGACAGCACGCCTTCGCGTTCGACGGTGACGAGCGCGGTCGCCTCGCGGAAGGGCATGCGGACCTGGAAACGCGCGGTGTCGCCCGCGGCGTAGCGCGGCCGTTCGGGGATCACGTCCATGCGGTCGCCATTGTCGCCGCCGAACCACCAGTCGTCGTCGCCCGCGAGCCACACCGAGCGCACCGCGCGCGCTTCGTTGCCGTCGGCGTCGCTCGTCGTCGCGACCACCGTGACCTCGCCCGAGACGCCGGGCGCCATCGCGCAGCTCGCGCGGCCGAGCCTGTCGGTCGAGGTGCTGCATCGCGCGGCGAGCTTCGTCGTGCGCATCTGGTTGTCATAGGCGTAGAAGCCGCCGATCAGACGGCGCCGCGCGGTGATGACCTCGCGGCTGTAGAGCGCGACGTCGATGCGCTGGCCGCGGATCGGCTTGCCGGCAAGGTCGAGCGCGACGAATTTGAGCCGCAGATCGTCGTCGCGCATCAGCCAGCCGTCGGTCTTGAGCCCGAGCCGCACCGCCGAGGGATAAAGGGTGATGCGGCGGCTCGCGGTCAGCGTCTCGCCATTGGCGTCGGCATAATCCATTTCGACCGCCATCACCGTCGGCTCGCCGATCGGTTCGTCGACGACGACATTGGTCCTCGCGGTGCCATCGGCGCCCAAGGTCAGCGGCACCGAACGCGCGAGCGGCATGTCGGCGCGCGGCACGTCGCCGTCGTCGTCGAGGCGCACGATACCTTCCTTCACCGGCTGGCCGTCGAAATCCCAGCCCTCATAATCCTCCGGCGGCGACCAGCTCGGATAGAAATTGGTCCTGAGCTCGACCGGCAGGCCGGGGGCGGGGCCGCCCGACAGATAGCCGGCGAACAGCGACAAGGGCACGCTCGCCGGGCGCACCGGCGGCGCCTTTGGCCCTGTGACCTCGGCCTTCATCGTCGGCAGGCGATATTCGTCGACGCGGATCGACTGGTCGCTCCAGCGCGTCTGTTCCTCGCCCTTCTTGTCCTTGGTGACGAAAACGAGGTCGTAATCGCCCATCGGCGCCGATTTGGGGACGTCCCACGCCGTTTCGCCGCTGCCGCTCGCGGCAATCGCGAAGGGCATTTCGAACTCGGTATCCGAACCGCGGTGGCGCAGGCGCAGCGTCCCCGCCATCGCTTCGGGAATCTTGAAGCCGGTGCCGACCGGACGGCGCAGGATATGCTTCATATGCACCGTCTCGCCCGCCTTGACGAGCGCGCGGTCGAAGACGGTGTGGACGATGTCCTCGCGTTCCGACCAGCCATAGGGCAGGTCGAAGTCATAGGGGCGGATACCCTTGCCCCAGTCGGTGAGGGTGAAGCTGAAATCATCGCCCGCGCGCGCGGTGACCATCAGCGCATGGCCCTCGCTGTCCATCGGGTCGGGGTCGTCCTCGCAGCTCGAATAGGTCTCGGGCTCGGGCAGCCCCTTGGGGAAGGCGAGGCGGCCGGCCTCGTCGGCGGTGCCGCTGGCGAGCAGGCGCCCCGTGCAGCTGTCGGTGACGCGAATCTCCGCCCCCGCGACGGGCTTGCCGCTCGCGAGATGGGTCACCCAGGCGAGCGAATTTTCGCGGCCCCATTTGAAATGCACCGCCATGTCGGTGACGAGCGCGGCGGTCGCGACATAGCGCGTCGCCTTGCGCCCCAGCAGCGCGGCGCCGAGTTCGGGGCTCGCGATCTCGACGATATGGAAGCCCTTTTGCGCGAGCGGGATGCCGACGACCTCGAACGCCTTGCCGCCGCCGGGCGGGGTGAGGGTGAGGTCGCGGCGGGTGCCGCCCGCCGGGGCGCCATCGCCGAACACCGATTCGCTGCCGGTGTAATTGACCGTGATTTCGGTGCCGTCCGGGCCGGGCTCGCGGCGATAGTCGCTGTCGCCCGCGTCGTCGACGCGCTTCAGCCAGCGCGCGATCGCGGCATCGTCGTCGCCGACGCGCAGCGTGCGCGCGGGCATCTGGAGGTTCTTCTGCACCAGCGAGGCTTCGACCCCGCGCACGGTGACGGGCAGCACGCCGCCCTCGCTCGCCTCCAAAATGCCGAAGGGCGCGGCGAATTTGACGAGCGGCGGGGCGCGGTCGATGCGGAAGGTCAGCGGGAAGTTGGCGGCGTTGGCGAGGGTGCGGCCGCTCTGGTCGCGAACGCCCGCGGGCAGGCTCAGCGTCGCGTCGACATTCTGGGGCAGCGGGCCGGCGAAGCGGACTTCGGTGAGCCAGGGATCGTTCTTGTCGTCGTCGCTCGCCTGCGGGGTCAGGCGCTTGCCGTCGGCGGTGGTGAGCACCGCGGCGAGCGCGGTGTTGCGCGCAACGGGCGAGGCGAAGGAGAGGCGGACGTCCTCGATCGGATTGCAGCCCGCCTGTGCGTTGACGCGGTTGCACGCCATCTTGGCGGTGAAGGCGGGGCGCACGTCATAGTCGAAGCGCTGGTCGCGCCCCGCGGTGCGGCCGGGGACCCCCGCTTGCTGGATGCGCGCGTCCCAGACGAGCGCCATCTCGCGCCCCGGCGGCAGCGGGCGGCGGCATTTCAGCGGAACGATGCGGTCGAGCGCGGCGTCGCGGTCGGCACCCGCGGCGGGCAGGCGGTCGGGCAGGCCGGCGTCATAGGCGAAGGACCGGCGCTTCCAGTCGTTTTCGCCGAGGCCGGTCAGGATTTGCGTCGCGGTCTCGCGCGGCAGCACGTCGACCGGGATCTTCTCACCGATGCCGTCGACCGCGCAATAGGCGTAGCGGCCGACCGAGGCGCGGTCGGCGGCGACGTTGGTCGCGACGAGGAAGATCTGGTCCTCCTCGATCCCTTCATAGGTGCCGCCGGCGAGCACGGCGCGCGCCGACGGGCCGCCGGTGTCGATCGCGAAACGGTCGTTGCCGACCACCGACACGCCGCGCGCCGTCACGAGGTCGGGGCGCAGCTCGACATGGCAGCGTTTGCCGCCGGGGAGCGGCGCGTCGAATTCGAGCACCCAGGTGCGCGTGTCGACCCAGCGGCTCGTCTCGGCGACCTTGCAGTCGTTGGTGGCGGGCGCGCGCGCGCGCGGGTCGCCGAGCGGGACCATGTCTTCGGAAAAGCGCAGGGTGAAGCGCGTGATCGTGCCGTCGCCGCTGCCCGAGCTGCCGGGGGTCGCGAGCGTCACCTGCGGCACGCTGTCGCTGCCCGCCGCGGCGACCGCGACCATCAGCGGCAACAGCAGCGCAAGCCGCAGCCGCCCGGCCAATGCGCCCACGAGCGCGCGTCCCCTGTTCCTCATCGCTGGCGTCTCCCTGGCTTCGCGCGACCCGAGAGTCTGTATTTCGCCGCTATTTATGCACGGTTCGTCGTTCGCTTGTCAACGCGCAAGCATCGGTCCGAGCGGCCGGCCCGCGAAGATATGTATGTGAAGATGCGCGATTTCCTGGTGGCTGTCGAGCCCGACGTTGGCGAGCACGCGATAACCCGGCGCGACGAGCCCCTGATCGCGCGCGATCTTGCCGACCGCGCGGATCAGCGCGGCAATTTCTTCGTCGCTGCCGCGTTCCGAAAAATCGTCCCAGCTGACATAGGCGCCCTTGGGAATGACGAGGATATGGACCGGCGCCTGCGGGTTGATGTCGTGGAAGGCGAGGACATGCTCGTCCTCATAGACTTTCCTGCACGGCAGCTCGCCGCGCAGGATGCGCGCGAAGATGTTGCTGTCGTCATAGGGAAGGGTGGCGTCGATCGGCATGGGCTCTCCTAGTCGTTGCGGGCGGCTTTTTCGGCGTGGCCCGAAGTGCCGTGGCGCCGCGCGAGTTCGGCGGCGACTGCGTCCCAGCCGATCCCGCGCTCCGACAGCAGCACGGTCAGGTGGAAGATCAGGTCGGCGGCCTCGCCGGTGAGCGCCGCATCATCCTCGGTCAGCGCGGCGATCACGGTCTCGACCGCTTCCTCGCCTAGCTTCTGCGCGATCTTGCCGCGCCCTTTCGCAGCAAGGCTCGCGACATAGGAGGCGCCCGCGTCGGCGGCGGCGAGGCGGTCTTTCACCACCGTTTCGAGCTGCATCAACGTCGGGCCTATAGTCATTATTGCCGCTCCTCAACCGGATTCCCGTTCGTCCTGAGGAGGGGCTGAGCGTGGCGAAGACCCGACTCGAAGGACCCGGCGCCGCGCTGCGGTCCTTCGAGACGCCATGTCGACAAGCTCAATGGCTCCTCAGGACGAACGGAGCCTGAAGTCCGCCTCTTCGGGGATGACCTAGCCGCCGACAAGCCACTGGACAAGGCCGCGCGGCTCTGGTCGAAAGCCGCATGGCCGAGGTCAAGCTCCATCCCGACTGGCTCGCCGCGATCGGCGGCGAGTTCGAACAGCCCTATATGGCCGATCTGAAGGCGTTCCTCGCGGCCGAGCGCGCGAAGGGCAAGCGCATCTATCCGCGCCCGCGCGACTGGTTCGCGGCGCTCGACGCGACGCCGCCGCAGGAGGTGCGCGTCGTGATTCTGGGGCAGGACCCCTATCATGGCCCCGGGCAGGCGCACGGGCTGTGCTTTTCGGTCCAGCCCGGCGTGCGCACCCCTCCGAGCCTCGTCAACATCTACAAGGAAATGCAGAGCGACCTGGGCATTCCGCCGGCGCGGCACGGCTATCTGAAGAGCTGGGCCGACCAGGGCGTGCTGCTGCTCAACAATTGCCTGACCGTCGAGGCGGGGATGGCCGCGTCGCACCAGGGCAAGGGCTGGGAGCGCTTCACCGACGCCGCGGTCGCGGCGGTCGCCGCCGATCCGGCGCCCAAGGTCTTCATCCTGTGGGGCAGCCATGCCCAGCGCAAGGCGGCGAATGTCCCCGCGCTCGGACCCGGAACCCCGCACCTGATCCTGCGCGCGCCGCACCCCTCGCCGCTGTCGGCGCATAATGGATTTTTCGGCTCGCGGCCGTTCAGCCAGGCCAATGATTTCCTGACCGCGAACGGACGCGGTGCGATCGACTGGCGGCTCCCCGAGACTCCCGAGACCGCCGCTACATGAACATCCTCGCCGACCCGGTGACGCTCGCGGTGCTCATCGCGGCGGTGATTCTGCTCGGCATGGCGAAGGGCGGGCTCGCTGGGGTCGGCGCGCTCGCGACGCCGCTCGCGGCGCTCGTGCTGCCGCCCGCGACCGCGGCGGCGCTGCTGCTGCCGATATTGATCGTGCAGGACGTGATCAGCGTCTGGGCGTTCCGCAAGACGTGGGACGGCTGGATTATCGGCTGGATGCTGCCCGGCGCCGCGGCCGGCGTCGCGGCGGGCTGGGTCTATGCCGAGCGGGTGAACGAAGCGCAGCTGATGGCGGCATTGGGCGCGATCACCCTCGCTTTCGGCCTCTATCGCCTGTGGGTCGAGCGCGGCGGGCGGATCGTCGCGGCGTCGCGCTCGCCGGGCTGGGTCGGGACGATCTTCGGCGCGATCATGGGGCTGACCAGCCAGATCGCGCACGCCGGCGGGCCGCCGTTCCAGATGTGGGTGACGCCGCGCAAGCTGCCGCATCTCGCCTTCATCGGGACGAGCGCGATCCTGTTCGCGATCGTCAACTGGATGAAGGTGCCCGCCTATCTGGCGCTCGGTGCCTTTCCGCGCGAGGTCGTGGTCGCGGCGCTGCTCTTGATGCCGCTCGCGATCGTCTCGACCTTGCTGACGGTGCGCTGGATGAAGGCGATGAATCCCGAGCGCTTCTATGTCCTGATCTATGCGCTGATGGTGCTGCTTGGCGCGAAGCTCTTGTGGGACGGGCTTGGCCGATGACGGTGCCGGTGATCCTCGTCGATGCCGACGCCTGCCCGGTGAAGGACGAAATCTATCGCGTCGCGTGGCGCCATGACGTGCCGGTGAAGATCGTCAGCAACAGCCGGCTGCGCGTCCCCGACCATCCGCTCGTCGAGCGGGTGCTGGTCTCGGACGGTTTCGATGCCGCCGACGACTGGATCGCCGATGCCGCGACGCCGTGCAGCATCGTCGTCACCGCCGACATATTGCTCGCCGACCGCGCGCTGAAAGCGGGGGCGACGGTGCTTGCGCCGACGGGCAAGCCCTTCACCGCCGCCTCGATCGGTCCCGCGATCGCGACGCGCGCGATCATGGCTGATTTGCGTTCGGGGATGAGCGATGGAATCGGAGGCCCGCCGCCTTTTTCGAAGGCCGATCGCTCGCGCTTCCTGCAAGCGCTCGATGCCGCGCTGGTGCGGCTCAAGCGCCAGGCGTAAATTTTTTTCCTTTCTTTTCATTATTTTGTGGATTTTCTGCGCGCCAGTGATCGCGATCACCGCAATGCCGCGCGCGCTGCGGCAAAAGGCGGGCATCGGGACCGACCCGATCCGGCTTTTGAATGACCCCAATGATTTTCGAGAGGAAGAAACGATGACCAAGAAGCTGATCCTTGCCCCCGCCATGGCCCTGACGATCGCGCTGTCGGCGACCCCCGCCATGGCGCAGTCGACGACGCCGACGCAGGCGGGCTCGATGTCGATCACGACCAACCCGATCGCCATCCTGATCGGCCTGCTGCTCCCTGCGGTGCAGAAGGTGCGCGAAGCGGCCTGATTCTCACCATTTCTTTCCGGGCCGTTTCCCGCGGTCCGGCGGACCCTCCCGCCGTTTGCGACCCTCGGCGGGAGGGTCTTTTGCTGCGTGTCGCAGCGGACGCCGTATCAGCCGAATAAAACTGCTTGCCATCCATGCGCTACAAATGTAGCTAGGCTACAAATGTAGCGCATGGAGTGATTCGATGCTGTCCAGTCTGCCGCCGCGCGAGCGCGAAATCGTCGATATCTTGTATGAAAGAGGCGCGTCGACCGTCGCCGAGATCGCGGCGTCGCTGAGCGACGAGCTGTCGGGATCGGCGATCCGCGCGATGCTCAAGCGGCTCGAGGGCAAGGGCTTCGTGGCGCGCGAGGCGTCCGAGCGCGGCTTTCTCTATGCGCCGAGCGTCGAGGAGAAGACCGCGAGCAAATCGGCATTGGGCCAGGTCGTGCGCGTCTTTTTCAACGGATCGGCGACGAGCGCCGCGGCGGCGCTGCTCGGGATGCAGGACAAGATGAGCGACAAGGAACTCGACGAGATCGAGCGACTGATCGCCGAAGCGCGCGAAGGGAGGACGAAATGACGATCACGACATCCTTGCTGCTTGGCCTCGCCTGGAAGTCGGTGCTGGTCGCGAGCCTCGCCCTGGCGCTGCTGCGGCTTGCGCGCTCGCGCTCGGCGGCCGAGCGGTCGATGATCGCGCATGTCGGGCTCGCGGCCTTGCTCACGCTTCCCGCGGCGACGCTGCTGCTGCCCCAATGGACGCCGCTGCCCGCGGCGTGGGTCGCCGGCACGGCGCCGGCGGTTGTGGCGGCCGCGGATACGAGTGTCGCGGCGACGGTCGATGCGGCTGCGGCGTCGGCGCCGGCGGCCGGCGAGGTGGCGCGGCCGTCCCTTTGGGCGTCGCTGCCGTCGGCGTCCGAACTCGCGCCATGGGTCTATGCGCTGCCGCTCGCGCTGTTGTTTCTGACGATGCTGATCGCGGTCGTCCGGCTGTTCGCGATGCGCGGGCGCGCCGAGGTGCTGGTGCAGCCGTCGTGGCTGTCGGCGCTCGCCGAGGCGCAGCGGCGCATGGGGTTCAAGCATGGCACCGCGCTGCTCGTCAGCGACGAACTGCGCTCGCCGATCAGCTGGGGCGTGATCCGCCCGACGATCGTGCTGAGCCCGCACGCGGTGCAGGCGGTCGGCGAGGCCGAGGCGATCATCGCGCACGAGCTGGCGCATGTCGCGCGGCTCGACTGGGCGAAGCTGCTCGGCGCGCGGCTCGCCTGCGCGCTCTTCTGGTTCAATCCGCTGGTGTGGTTGCTGGCGCGCGAAAGCCACCAGCTGCGCGAGGAAGCCGCCGACGATGCAGTGCTGCTCGCCGATATTGACGGCCCCGATTATGCGAGCCTGCTCGTCGGCGCGGCGCGCCACGACAACAAGGGGGCGCTGATCGCCGCGCATGGGGTCGCGCCGGGCAAGGACAGTCTGAAGCGGCGGATCACCCGCGTGCTCGACGCGCGGGCGAAGCGCGGGCCGGCGGGGCCGGGCTGGATCGCGCTGACGCTCGCCTTCCTCGCCGGCGTCACCTTGCCGCTCGCCGCCTTTTCGGCGACCGCCTCGCGGCCTTTGGACGAAATTCGCGAGCATGGCCCGTCCCCGGTGGCCGCGCTCGCGCCGGCGGCGGCCCGCGATGCCGCCGCCGGGCCTGCATCGGCTGCCGCTGCCGGCAAGGGCAAGCTGCCGGTCGATACGCTGGTCGGGATGAAGGCGATGGGGGTGACGCCCGACGACGTGCGCGAGATGCGCAAGGGCGGCCAGGACATCGACGCCGACACGGCGATCGCTGCGAAGGCGGTCGGGGCGAGCCCCGCCTATCTCAACCGGATGCGCGCGGTGTTTCCCGATGCCAGCATGGACGATCTGATCGGCGCCTCGGCGATGGGGATCGACACCGGCTATGCGCGCGAGATGAAGCGCTATTTCCCCGATGTGACGATCGACGATCTGAGCGGGCTGCGCGCGGTCGGGGTGACCGGCGATTATGTCCGCGAGATGCGCAAGGCAGGAATCCGCCTCGACGACCCCGACGATGCGATCGCGCATCGCGCGGTCGGCGGCGGGCTCGATATCGCGCGGACGGTGTCGGGTGCGGTGGGCGTGGCGACCGGCGCCGCCTCGCTGGGCGTCGGCGAGGATACGGTGATCGAGATGCGCGGACCCGACGGCAGGATGACCCGCTATTCGGTGAAGCCGCCCGCGAGCCCCGCGACGGCCGCGCCGCCCGGCCCGCCGCTGCCACCCGCGCCGCCCGAAGCGACGAACGATTGACGCCGGTGCGCCCGGCCTGACCGGACGCGCCGCCACCCAAGCCTGACGAATGAACCGAAACGCCGCGCGAGGCGGCGAGCGATGGCGCTCGCCCGTGCTCCGCGGCCCCGAGGAGATATGCCATGAAAGCCCTGATCGTAACCACTGGCCTGGCAATGTTGTCCGCCCTCGCCACCGCCGCGCCGATGCAGCCGGCCGGCGCGCCGCTGACGCTCACCGATATCCGCTGGGACATATTGCCGCCCGATCGCGGCGCGGGCGACGAGCCGCGGTTGCGGGTGCGCCGCGAGAATTCGAGCAGCACATTGGCGCTCGACGGGTCGCGGCCCGAAACCGACGCCGCGAAGCAGCTGCTCGGCGGCGGCGCCGGCCCGGTTTCCTTTGCGGTCATGCACGAAGCGGGGACGCTCGATTGCAGTGGCCGCCTGTCGCGGCGCTACGAGGGCGACGGCGATTGCCGCTTCACCTCCGATCCCGGTTTCGAGAAGGCGCTTGCGGCGCGCGGACTGGCGCCCGAGCGGCGCCGCGACCTGCTCGCGATGCTGCTCGTCGATGCGACGATCGAGCTTGCCGACGGGCTGACTGCGGCGGGGGTGCGGCCCGAGGAGGGCGACGATCTGATTGCAGCCGCAGCGCTAAACGTGACGCCCGCCTATGTCCGCGCGTTGCGCGCGGCGCCGATGACGCTCGCGTCGATCGACGACGCGGTCGCGTGCCGCGCGCTCGGGATCGACCCCGCCTATGTCCGCGAGCTTGCGGATGCGGGCTATGACGACCTGTCGGCCGAGGACATTGTCGCGATGAAGGCGCTCGGCGTCACCGGCGACTATGCGCGGCGGATGAACGAAGCGTCGGAGGGCGGCCGGTGAAGCGAGCCGCCAGCCTGATCGCGATTGCCCTTTCGCTTTCGGCCGCTCCCCTCCTTGCCCAGGAATCGACGGGCGACGCGCCGCCGCCCTCGGACGGCGAGGCCGCGACGACGACCGGCGCGAGGGGGCAGGTCTATGTTCCCGCCGATTTCGCGCGCTATGCGCCCAAGAACGCGCGCGACATGCTGGTGCAGGTGCCCGGCTTTTCGATCCGCGACAGCGACGAAGTGCGCGGGCTGGGGCAGGCGACGGGCAATGTGCTGTTCAATGGCGCGCGCCCTTCGACCAAGGCCGACAGCATCGACACGCTGCTGACGCGCATCCCCGCGACGGCGGTCGAGCGGATCGAGATCGTCGACGGCGCGACGCTCGATCTGCCGGGATTGTCGGGGCAGGTCGCGAATGTGGTCTTTCGCGCCGACAATTTCTCCGGCCAGTTTTCGTGGAAGCCCGAGTTCCGCCCGCACTATACCGATCCGCTTTTCACCCGCGGCGACATTTCGGTTTCGGGGCGCAAGGGCGACATCGAATATGAGGTGGGGCTGAGCAACGACAACAGCTCGCGCAGCGGCGCGGGCGGGGGCACGGTGATCACCGATGGCGCGGGGACCGTCATCGAGCGGCGCAAGGATATCTGGAACACGCATTACGACACCCCCAAGCTGTCGGGGCGGCTGACCTGGGACCCGGCGGGCGCGGCGATCGGCCATCTGGGGGCGCATTATCAGCGTGAATGGTATCATTATGACGAGGATGGCTATTGGACGTCGCCCACGGGTCCCGACCGCGTCCGCACGATCCGCACGACCGAGGATACATGGAATTACGAGCTGAGCGGCGATTTCCAGTTCGCGCTCGGCCCCGGCAAGCTGAAGCTGATCGCCTTGCGCAGCTTCAGCCACGAGCCCTATTCGCAGGAAGTGGTGCTCGCGCCCGTCGACGGCTCGCCAGCGACCGGCGACCGCTTTACGCAGGTCGGCGACGTCGGCGAGACGATCGGGCGCGGCGAATATCAGTGGAAGATGCTGGGCGGCGACTGGCAATGGTCCGCCGAGGCGGCGTTCAACAGGCTGGGCAATGTCGCGCGGCTCTATACGCTGGACCCCGCGGGCGATTTCGTCGAGCTGCCTTTCCCCGAGGGCACCGGCGGGGTGAGCGAGGATCGCTATGAATCGCTGTTGAGCTTCGGGCGCACGCTCGCGCCGAACCTGTCGGTCCAGCTGGTCGGCGGCGCCGAATATTCGACGCTGACCCAGACCGGCATGAACGGGCTCGAACGCAGCTTCTTCCGGCCCAAGGGATCGCTGACGCTCGCGTGGACGCCCGAGACGGGGATCGACCTGTCGCTGAAGATCAAGCGCGAGGTGCAGCAGCTCGATTTCTACGACTTTCTCGCGCGCGCCTTTCTGGGCGACGGCAACAACAACAGCGGCAACAACGAGCTGAGGCCGCAGCAGGACTGGCGCTATGAGTTCGAGGCGAACATGTCGCTCGGCAAATGGGGGTCGACCAAGGTCCAGCTCGTCTATGTCGATGCCGAGGATTTCGTCGATATCGTGCCGGTGGCGGGCGGCGAATCGGTCGGCAATATCCCCAAGGCGTCGGCGGCGGCGGTCGTGGTGTCGGCGACGATCAACCTCGACCCCGCCGGGCTGAAGGGAATGAAGATCGACGCGAGCGTCGATCTGGAGACATCGAGCCTGATCGACCCCTTCACGGGCGAGAAAAGGTCGTGGAGCGGATTCGAGGACCAGTCGGCCAACTTCTCGTTGCGGCACGACATTCCCGCGAGCGACTGGGCGTGGGGCGTCGCGGCCGATTACGGCCATTATCAGCCGAACTATCGCCGCAACGAAGCCAACCGGACGTGGGAAGGACCTGTTTTTGCTTCGATTTTCGTCGAGAACAAGGATGTGATGGGGCTGACGGTGCGCGCGACCTTCGCCAATGCGATCAATGCGCGGTCGCGGCGCGAGCGGACGGTTTACGAAGGGGTGCGCGGCGCGAGTGCGGTGCTGTTCCACGAAAGCCGCGACCGGCTGATCGGGCCGATCTTCGCCTTTTCGGTGCGAGGGAAATTCTAGGGTCCTGACCCCAAGGGCGACGGGCGCGCACGCCCCGCCGGGGCCGAAAGGCCCGGCGGGGCGGCGTTGACCGCCCCCTTAGAAGGTCAGCAGGTCGAGCAGGGTGAAGACGCCGTTCGGACCGAGCTTGTCGTCGGCGAGCGCGGGCGACCAGGCGCGGTTGCTGCCGAGCCACGCGCGGTCGTCGAGTTCGAGCAGCCCGATGATCGTTTCGGCGACGATGCGCCCGCCGACGGGGCCGAGCCCCTCGCCCTTGTCGAAAGTGCCCGGGCTCGTCTCGCGTCCGATCTCGGCGGCTTCGGTCAGGATATAGAGCCAGAGCGGCGTCGCGCCCGCCAGCGTCGCCGGCGGGCTCGCCGCGGCGGCAAGCGCCTGCGCCTTGTTCGTCACCTTGGCGATCTCGTTCGCCGGCCGGTCGCATGCGTGCGCGACATATTCGCCCGACGGCAGGCGGAAGGCCTGTCCACGCAAGAGGTTGCGCAGCGCGAGCGACTTGACGTCGCCGGCGCCGACGAAGGGCAGGTCGAGCAGGTCGGCGGCGAGCTTGGTATCGAGCTTGTCGGCGCGGTCGGTGCTGGCGCTGCCGAGATCGAGCAGCTGCGGCCATTCGACCACCGCCTTGGCGTCGCCGAGTGGGCTGAAGCCGAAGCCGAGCGTCGCGCCGAAGACGTCGAGCGCGGGCTTGCCGGCCTGGACCTGAATCCGCTGCGGGATCATCGAATGGCCGAAGCGGAAGCCCGCGACCGCGAATTCGACGGGGATGAAGGGGTCGGGCCCGGCCTCCTCTCCGAAAGGACAATCGTCGGGGCGATAGATTTTGCGGCCGCCCGCAAAAATGTCGGCGAGCAGCGGCGCGCCGACCATCGCGCGCAGAAAATCATTCACCACGACCCAGTGATAATGCCACGTCACCGTGCGGCGGCATTGCTCGAACAGATCGTGCCCCGCGAGCCCCTTGGCATGGAGCGTTTCGGCGACGCGGTTGTGGAAGCGGATGAATCCGAGCTGCATCTGCGAGATGACGCGGTTCTCGTCGTTGCGCGGATCGCCGATGATCGCGCGGCCGTGCGCCGAGCGCGCGAGATCCTGCGCGGCAAGCGCCGTGGCGCCGGGCATGTCGGCGCCGGTGAGGATCTTGACCCCATTATATTCGCTGCCCGCGCCGCCCCCCGCGACATTGTGGTAGAGATAGGGCGAGCCGTCGGGGCCGTCGCCGTAGATGCTGTCGAGGTCGAGCGTCGGGGTGCGGAAATTGATCGTCGCCTCGGCCGGATCGAGCCGGGCGAAGCTGCTCGTCAGGTCGAGCGTGATGTCGTGGTCGATGAACTGGCCGAAGAAGATGTGACCGACGGGAATGCCGCTCGTCTTCTTCGCCGGGCCGGTCGATTTCATCGGGCCGTTCTTGTCGGCGATCGCCGCAAGGTCGCGCGGATCGACATAGAGCGGCGGCGCGTGGGGGAACATCCGCCCGAAGCGGTCGGCGCGGTTGACGCTGTGCTCGCACAGATGGTGCAGCCCGGTGAAGTGCTTCATTCCATGATGCGTAGGCATGGCTTCTCCTTCGCCGCGGACGCTGATCCGCGGGCGGCTTGTCGGGTTGAAACGGACACAGGCGCAGCACCGGTCGGCCGCCGGCGACCGTTCGCGGGCCGGGCGGAAAGACGATGCCGATTTTTTGGCAAACCCTGGGGCGGAAAATTACGCCGCGTCCGGCGGCCCGGATAGCATCAATGCGTCATCACGCTGCGGTTTGCCGCAGCGTTCGCACGGCTCGACAGGTTAAATTCGCCTTAGCGAAGGCGCGGCGCCCCTCAGGCGAGAGCGTCGATTGCGGCGAGGTGCGGCGCCTGTTCTTCGGCGTCGAGGAAGGAACCGGTGAAGCCGTTGCACGCGAGCTCGACCAACTCGGCGCGCGACAGGTCGAGCGCGTCGGCGACCGCCTGGTAATTGGCGTTTACGTAACCGCCGAAATAGCTGGGATCGTCGGAGTTGACGGTGGCGTGGAGGCCGGCGTCGAGCATCGCCCTCAGGGGATGGTCGGCGATGGCGCCGACGACGCAGAGCCTGACGTTCGAGAGCGGGCAGACGGTGAGGCACACCCCTTCGGACGCGAGGCGCGCGACGAGCGCGGGGTCTTCGAGGCTGCGGTTGCCATGGTCGATGCGGTCGACCTTCAGCACGTCGAGCGCTTCGCGGACGTATTCGGGCGGGCCTTCCTCGCCTGCGTGCGCGACGAGTTTGAGCCCGAGGCTGCGGGCGCGCGCGAAGACGCGCGCGAATTTCGACGGCGGATGACCGACTTCGGACGAATCGAGCCCGACGCCGGCGATGCGGTCGAGCCATGGCAGCGCTTCGTCGAGCGTCGCTTCGGCCTCTTCTTCGCTCAGATGGCGGAGGAAGCAGAGGATGAGCTTCGACGTGATGCCGTGGCGTTCGCGCGCGTCGTCGAGCGCGCGGGTGATGCCCGCGATGACGGTGCCGAAGGCGACGCCGCGCGCGGTGTGACCCTGCGGGTCGAAGAAGATTTCGGCGTGGCGGACATTGTCGGCGCGGGCGCGGTCGAGATAGGCGGCGGTGAGGTCGTGGAAATCCTGCTCGGTCTGGAGGACGCCCATCCCCTGATAATAGATGTCGAGGAAATCCTGGAGGTTCGAAAAGGCATAGGCGGCGCGCACCTCCTCGACCGAGGCGAAGGGGATGGCGACGCCGTTGCGGCGCGCAAGCGCGAACATCAGCTCGGGCTCGAGCGAGCCTTCGATATGAAGGTGCAGCTCGGCCTTGGGGAGCGCGGCGATGAAGGCGGCGCGCTCGGCGGGCGAGGCGAAGCCGTCAGCCATCGGTGCGCGCCGCCTCTTCGCCGAGGATGATCGCCGCCTCGGGCTTGTGGCGGCGGATTTCGTCGGCGGTGAGTCCGTCGATCTCGTGCGGGAAGATCAGCCAGCGGTCGGTTTCGTGGACGAAATAGTCGGGCACGAGGTCGGTGACGTTGCGGCGCGGCTTGTACCAGACGGTAGCGATGCGGATGTCGCGCGGCATGTTGTAGCGGCAGCGTGCCTTTAGCTCGGCGAGGAAGGCGCGGATGCTGCGCCCCGAATCGAAGACGTCGTCGATCAGCAGCAGGCGGTCGTCGGGGTTCAGCGTGTCGATGAGGTAGCCCAATGCGAACACCTTCACCTGCGGGTCCTGCCGGTCGATGCCGTGGTAGGAGGAGGTGCGGATCGCGATATGGTCGCAGGGCACGCCATGATAGTCGAGCAGCTCCTGCACCGCGATGCCGACCGGCGCGCCGCCGCGCCAGATGCCGACGAGATGCGTCGGCGCGAAGCCGCTGTCGAGCACCTGCCGCCCGAGCCGCATCGAATCGGCGAGCAGTTCGTTCGCGCTGATGAAGATTTTCTCGTCGCTCATGGGCGAGGTCTAACCGCAGGGGCGGGGGCGGGCAAGGCGGGTGGGGGCGGACGCGGTCATTCCTTCTCCCCTCCCGCTTGCGGGAGGGGTCGGGGGTGGGCAGCGACGGCGCAATGACCCACCCCGCTGCGGCTAGCGAGCAAGCTCGCAAGCCTCGCTGCCCCTCCCGCAAGCGGGAGGGGAGGCCAGTTGTCGTTCGATTGGATCTTTGATAACCATATAGGTTATTTTCTATTGACATCGTAACGCTGATATGGCACAAGCAACGCATCATGAAGAATTGCGAGTCGGGCCGGCGCCGTGGGGCGTGCGGCCCGATTGCTTTTGGAGGATGCGGGATGCGGCGCACGAAGCCGAATCGCGCCGAGCGGGCGGGGCGTCCCGGCCGGGCGCAGATGGATGTCTTTCTCGACGAACTCGCTGCGAGCTCGAACGTCGCGGCCTCGGCACGCGCGGCGGGCGTTTCGGCCAACGCGATGTACCGCGAGCGGCGGCGCAACGCTGCCTTCGCCAAGCGCTGGCTCGCGGCATTGTGCGAGGGCTATGCGCGGCTGGAGGCCGAGCTTCTGTCCGAAGCGCTGGTCACGCCGAACGGCAATGTGAAGGAGGCGACGCTGAAGTCGCGCGCGCAGAAATATCGGCTCGGCCTGTCGTTGCTTGCCGCGCATCGCGCCGCGGTGCGCGGCAATATGCCGACGCCGGCGGCGGCAGCGACGGGCGGGGCCGGGAACGCCAAGGCGCGGCTCGCGGCGAAGCTGCGCGCGATGCAGGCGCGGGTGCAGGAGGAGCGCGCGTCGGGCGCCGATGATGATGGGGACGACGGATTTTGAAGCGCGCGATCGATTGGGCGGAGGGACCGCCCCGGGATCTCGACGCATGGTTGCGGCGGCTGAGCGACGAACAGGCCGAGAAATGGCGGACCGACTGGGATTTCTGGCGGCGCGGCGACCAGCGGCCGCCCGCTGGCGACTGGCGCGTGTGGCTGCTCCTCGCGGGGCGCGGCTTCGGCAAGACGCGCACGGGGGCCGAATGGGTGCGCGAACTCGCCGAGACGACGCCGGGGGCGCGGATCGCGCTGGTCGCCGCGTCGCTGCACGAGGCGCGGCAGGTGATGGTCGAGGGCGAAAGCGGGCTGCTGGCGATCGCGCCGAGCTGGGCGCGCCCGGCCTATGAAAGCAGCCTGAGGCGGCTGACCTGGGCGAACGGCGCGGTGGCGACGCTGTTTTCGGCGGCCGAGCCCGAGAGCCTGCGCGGCCCCGAACATGGCGCGGCATGGTGCGACGAAATCGCCAAATGGCCGCACGGCGAGGCGGCGTGGGACAATCTGATGCTGACGATGCGGATCGGCCACGCGCCGCGCGTCGTCGCGACGACGACACCGCGCGCGGTGCCGCTGGTGCGGCGGCTGATGAAGGAAGCGGGCGTCGTTCCGACCGGCGGGGCGACGGGCGCGAACCGGTTCAACCTGTCGGGGCCGTGGCTCGCGGCGATGCAGCGGATTTACGGCGGGACGCGGCTGGGGCGGCAGGAACTCGACGGCGCGATGCTCGAGGATGTCGAGGGCGCGCTGTGGACGCGCGCGCTGATCGAGCGGTGCCGGGCCGGTGCCGATGCGGTCGGCAAGCCGGTGCGCGTCGTGATCGGCGTCGATCCGCCGGCGACGAGCGGCGGCGATGCGTGCGGGATCGTCGTCGCGGCGCTGCTGCGCGATCGCCGGATCGCGGTGGTCGAGGATGCGAGCGTCGCGAAGGCACCGCCGCTCGTCTGGGCGCAGGCGGTCGCCGCCGCCGCGGCGCGCTGGGGCGCCGACCGGGTGGTCGCCGAAAGCAATATGGGCGGCGAAATGGTCGCGGGCACGCTGGCGCAGGCCGATGTGACGCTGCCGGTGCGCGCGGTCCATGCGAGCGTCGGCAAGGCGCGCCGCGCGGAGCCGGTGGCGCTGGCCTATGAGCGCGGGCAGGTGGTGCATGCGGGGGTGTTCGCGGCGCTGGAAGACCAGCTTTGCGGGTTCCAGACGGGCGGCGGCTATGCGGGTCCGGGAAGGTCGCCCGACCGCGGCGACGCGTGCGTATGGGCGCTGGCGGAGTTGCTGGAGGGGGTGCGGAAGGGACGGGAGCCGGGGGTGCGGGTGGTGTAGGAATTATCCCGACGGGATATTTTTTCACTTGACGTTAATAGGACATCTCCTATTTCACGCTCATCAACTTCTTCCCCGTCGGACACGCCGATAGGCCTCCGGCGGGGTTATTCATTTTGGGCCTTTGCAAATTGCAATGTTCCTGACATGTTCCGTTGATGACCGATCAATTACCGTTGATTCGCGCCGTCGCCTTCTTTGACGGCCAAAATCTTTTCCATTCGGCGAAGCAGGCGTTCGGTTACACATGGCCGAACTTCAATCCGAAACTGCTGGCCGCACGTGTATGCGCGGACCACGGTTGGCAGTTGCAACAGACGAGATTCTATACTGGCGTCCCCGACGCCGCCGACAAACCCTTCTGGAACCATTTTTGGAACGCCAAAGCAGCGCAGATGGGTCGGGAAGGCGTATATGTATTTACGCGGCCGCTGAGATATCGAAACAAGATTGTAAGACTGCCAGACGGAACCGAGCATTCATTTCTCGATGGCGATGAGAAGGGAATCGACGTTCGAATTTCGCTCGACGTGATACGGCTCGCGCTGAAAAGAGAGTTCGACGTAGCCATATTATTCTGTCGAGATCAGGATCTGACCGAGGTAGCCGATGAAATCCGCCTGATCGCCAAAGAGCAGGATCGCTGGATCAAGGTCGCATCGGCCTTTCCGCATAGTCCTGCATTTCGAGTCAGGGGGATCGATAAGACCGATTGGATAAAGCTGGACCGCCAGCTTTATGATCAATGTCTCGATAAGCGGGATTATCGTCCGAAATCTGCTCCGTAATTTCAGGAGAACATCATGGACTGGTTTGGCCGCAAGGCTGCGCAGGGGGCTGCGCGGCCTGCTTTGTCGCGTGTGTATGGGACATATGGGATCATGGGGAGCGTGCCCGCGCCGCTGTCGTGGGAGGCGCAGGTGCGCGCCGGTTATTTGGGCAATGCGATCGTGCAGCGTGCCGTGCGGCTCATAGCCGAGGCGGCGGGGTCGGCGCCGCTCGCGGCGAGCGATCCGGCTTTGCTGCGGCTCGTTCAGGCGACGTCGGGCGGGCAGGGGCTGGTCGAGACGCTGGCGTCGCAGCTGCTGCTCCACGGCAATGGCTATGTGCAGATTTTGGCCGACGGCGCGGGGGCGCCGGCCGAGCTGTTTGCGCTGCGGCCCGGGCGGGTGACCGTGGAGGCCGACGCGCGCGGGTGGCCGGTCGCCTATCGCTATAAAGCTGGCGGTAGCGTGGCGGTGCTGCCGGCCGAGGATGGCGCGGGGCGCGTGGCGGTGGTTCATGTGAAGGCGCTGCATCCCCTGGACGATCATTATGGCGCGGGGTGCCTGGGCGCGGCGGCGGGCGCGATCGCGGCGCATAATGCGGCGGCGGCGTGGAATGCGGCGCTGCTGGAGAATGCGGCGCGGCCGTCGGGGGCGCTCGTCCACGATCCGGGCGACAAGGGGATGCCGCTGTCGGCCGAGCAGGTCGACCGGCTGCGCGAGGAGCTGGCCGAGAGTTTTGCGGGCGGCGCGAATGCGGGACGGCCGTTGCTGCTCGAAGGCGGGCTCAAGTGGCAGGCGCTGTCGCTGTCGCCCGCCGAGATGGACTTTCTGGAGCTGAAGCATAGCGCGGCGCGCGAAATCGCCATGGCGTTCGGGGTGCCGCCGATGCTGCTCGGGCTGCCGGGGGATGCGACCTATGCCAATTATCGCGAGGCCAATCGCGCGCTGTGGCGGCTGACCGTGCTGCCCTTGTGCGCGAAGATTTTGGGGGCGATTTCGCAGGGGCTTTCGGGCTGGTTCGAGGATGCGGCGCTGCGCGTCGATCTCGACCGGGTGCCGGCGCTCGCCGAGGACCGGATGGCGCTGTGGCGCGAGGTGTCGGGGGCCGACTGGCTGACGGCCGAGGAGAAGAAGGCGCTGTTGGGGGTGGACTTTCAGCCACCCTCGTCAACCCGGACTTGATCCGGGTTCCACGACTTCGGCGCCGCTGTGGATCCCGGATCAAGTCCGGGATGACGAAAGGAAATCGACATGGACGAGGAAGAGGCGCTGGCGCGGTTGGTCGCGCTGGCGGGGACGAGTGCGGCCGGCGCGGCCGGCGCGGCCGGCACGGCCGATGCGGCGCTGTTGCGCGCGGTCGTCGAGGAGGCGAGCGAGCTGGGGGCGCGGCGGGCGCTCGCGCGGCTGGGGCTCGCCGACGAAGCGGCGCGCGACGACATCGGCGACTTGCGCCAGCTGCTCGGCGCGTGGCGCGATGCGAAGAAGAGCGTGTGGGCGGCGGTGGTCGACTGGGCGGTGCGGGGCGCGCTCGCGCTGGTCGTCGTCGGGCTGGCGGTTAAGCTGGGGCTGCCGGGGCTGCTCAAGTGAGAACGGCGGCTCGGCTTGAAAAGGGTTCACGCGGAGACGCGGAGACGCGGAGAGACGGCCCGATGCGCCCAGGTTCGCCTCCCAACCTGCAATCATTCAAGGCTGTGATGGCGGAAAGCGAAGGGGCGGCTTTGCCGCCCTTTTTCAATCTCCGCGCCTCCGCGTCTCCGCGTGAACCCCTTGCGGTTCGCTTTGCGGGCTATGTCTCGGTGTTCGACAGCGTCGACCGCGGCGGCGATGTCGTGCGCAGCGGGGCCTTTGCGGCGAGTTTGCGCGAGCGCCGCGTGGTGCCTTTGCTGTGGCAGCATCGGCCGGGAGCGGTCGTGGGGGTGATCGAGACGCTGGCCGAGGATGCGCGGGGCTTGCGCGTCGTCGCGCGGGTCACGCATCCGACCGCGGCGGGGCTGGTCGCGCGCGGGGCGCTGACCGGACTGTCGTTCGGATATCGGGTGCGCGGCGCGCGGGGGGCGAACCCGCGTGAATTGCTGGCGCTCGACCTTGCCGAAGTGAGCCTGGTCGCGATGCCGATGCAGCCGGCGGCGCGGGTGATTGCGGTGGAGAGCCTGCCCGTGGGCAGGGAGAGGATTCGCGCAGAGGCGCAGAGAGCGCCGAGGATTTGAGCCTTTGTGCGGCGATGCGGAGACAGGTGGCGAGGGTGGATCTGGGCGGCTTTGCCGCCCTTTTCATTGCTCTGCGGTCTCTGCGCCTCTGCGCGGAATTTTTCCGGGTTCCGGGGTTGTTGGAAGGAGTGAAGCGAATGGACGATTTCGAAGTGAAGGCCGATGCGCTCGAGGGGGCGTTCGACGCGGTGCTGGCGGCGGAGGCGGTCGACGAGCTGAAGGCGTCGGTCGCGGCGCTGAAGGCGCAGGTCGAGCGCCAGGCGGTCGCGGCGTCGCGGCTGCCGCTCGACGGGGCGAAGGCGGCCGATCCGGCGGCGGGTGCCTTTGTCGAGCGCTATCTGCGGCGCGGGATCGACGCGGGGATCGAGATGAAGAGCCTGTCGGGGGCGAGCGGCGGCGAGGGCGGCTATGCGGTGCCGCGCGAGATCGACGGGGCGATCGCGGGCACGCTCAAGTCGCTGTCGCCGATCCGCAGCATCGCGACGGTCGTGCAGACGGGGACGAGCGGCTATCGCAAGCTGATCGCGACCGGCGCGACCGCGGCGGGCTGGGTCGGCGAGACCGCGGCGCGGCCCGAGACGGGCACGCGCAGCTTTGCCGAGATCGCGCCGCCGTCGGGCGAGCTTTATGCCAATCCGGCGGCGAGCCAGGCGATGCTCGACGATGCGATGTTCAACGTCGAGGACTGGCTGACGGGCGAGATCGCGCGCGAATTCGCGGTCGCCGAAGGGGCGGCCTTCGTGAACGGTGACGGGACGAACCGGCCCAAGGGCTTTCTCTCCTATGCCGCGAGCGACGAGGATGATGCGGCCCGCGCCTTCGGGACGCTGCAATATGTCGCGAGCGGCGCGTCGGGCGGTTTTGCGGCGGTGAGCCCGCAGGACGGGCTGATCGAGCTGGTCCACTCGCTGCGCGCGCCCTATCGGCAGGGCGCCTGCTGGGTGATGAACAGCGATACGCTGGCGCGCATCCGCAAGTTCAAGACCTCGGACGGCGCCTTTCTGTGGCAGCCGGGGCTGGTCGAGGGGCAGGCGGCGACGCTGCTCGGCTATCCGGTGGTCGAGGCCGAGGACATGCCGGCGGTCGCCGCCGACAGCCTGGCAATCGCCTTCGGCAATTTCCGCGCCGGTTACCTGATCGCCGACCGCGGCGAGACGCGCATCCTGCGCGATCCGTTCAGCAACAAGCCCTTCGTGCATTTCTATGCAACCAAAAGGGTGGGCGGCGCGATTGTCGATTCGAACGCGATCAAGCTGATGAAATTCGCCGCCAGCTAAGCAGCGCTGGCGCGCGAGGGCGCCCGGCCCGCGCTCCCTGCCCTTTCGGGGGAGGGCCGGGCGTCAACGAATCGGCTGCCAATTCCGCCCATTCCGGCCTGCAAATGGCGCCGTCCCGCGCTTTCCGCTGCTCACGTGCAGAAGCACGCTGCGCTGCGCTGCGGGTCGCGGGACGTCACCATTTTCGGCTCGGACTGACCGAAATTGGCAACCGATTCGGCCGTCGATGGACCCGAGCCAAATTCACGGCCGTCGATCGCTTTTTTCCGACATCTTTGTATTTTCCGAAAGGATGGGCTGGCCATGCCGACGCTTTTCTTTGCCGATCTGGTGCGCGAGCTGTGCGAGGCGGGCGGGACCGGGGCGCTGACGCCGGGCGGCGCAGTGCCGGGGCACCGGCGCTTTGCCGACGCAGTGCCGGTGGATACGCCCTTTCATTATGCGATCGCGGGGATCGCGAGCCCCGATCAGTGGGAAACGGGGCAGGGCCGGATCGACGCGGAAGGGCGGTTGCAGCGCGACAGCGTTGCGGCGTCGAGCGCCGGGGGCGCCATCGTCGATTTCGCGCCGGGGCTGAAGACGATCGCGCTGACCGTCGGCGCCGGCTGGTTCGCGGCGAGCGATGCGACCGCAGCGGCGACGGACGCCGCGCTCGCGGACAAGCAGCCGCTGTCGACGAGCCACGATGCGGTGGCGACGGGGGCGGCGGGCGACCTGGTGACGGTGCGGCGCGCGAGCGGCTGGGTCAATCTGCCGCTGGCCGCGATGGCCTACCTCAGCGACGCGGGGCGGCACGAGCTCGCCGGTCCGCTCGGCGCGCAGGCAGGGACCGCAGCGGCACCCGCGCTCAGTTTTTCGGGCGATCCCGATACCGGCCTGTTCCGGCCGTCGTCCGATGCGCTGGGGTTCGCGGCCGGCGGCGCCGAGAAGGCGAGGATCGACGCGAGCGGCCGGCTGTTGCTCGGCACGACGACGGCGCCGGCCGACCTGGTCGTCGGCGGGGTCAGCGGCGGCGCCAATCGCGCGATCCAGATCGGTTCTTCAGGGCTTATCCGGTTACGGCTGGAAACCTCGGGGGCTTCCGGCACGGGCACCATCGCCGTGACCAACGGCGCGGGCGCGGGAAACATCGTGTTCCGCGCCGGCGACGCTGGCGAACATCTGCGCATCACATCGACCGGCACGGTCCAGCCGGGCGCGAATGCAAGCCAGGACCTGGGCACGAGCGGGACGCGGTGGTTCACCACCTTTACCAATATCGTTTCGGCGGCCTCGTCGAACCTCGTTCTACGCACCGACGCCGGTGAGTGGCGCGTCTCGGCCGCGACGGGCACCTTTTATCCGGGCACCGACAATGCGTTCAACATCGGGGGCGCCGCCAACCGGCCGGCGCAGGTCTATGCCATCACCGGCACGATCAATACCTGCGATGTCCGTGAAAAGCTGTGGCATGGTGGGCCCGGAGAGGCCGAGCGGCGCGCCGGCCGGCGCATCGCTGCCGAACTGGGATTTTTCCAGTGGCTGACACAGATCGAAACGAAGGGCGCCGAAAAGGCCCGGTATCACTTCGGCGTGCGGGCGCAGGCGGTCTGGTCGATCATGGCCGACGAAGGGCTGATCGCGCCGGTCGCCCCCGGCGAGCCGCCCGACAGCCGCTATGCCTTTTTATGCTACGACCGATGGGACGAGGAACGCGACGCCGAAGGGGCGATCGTCCGTGCGGCGGGTGACCGCTTCGGCATCCGCCCCGACCAGCTGGCGCTGTTTCTGATCGCCGCGCAGGAAGCGCGGCTGACGGCGCTGGAGGCAGCGGCATGATCGGCGGAGCGGCGCTGTCGGCGCGGGCGATCGGCGATGCCTCGCGCCGCGAGCTGGCGAGCAGCTGGGGCGGCCCCGATCCGCGCCTCGCCCCGACCGTCGCGCGGCCGCCGCGCGAGCGCGTGCGGCGGCTGATGCTGCACAAACCCTGAAGAAAGGAACGGCGATGACCCTGCTGGTCAAGGATCCGGGGACGCGGATCGACTATGAATTCGACTGGAGCGCCGCCTATCCCGCGGGGCAGGCGGTGACCGCGAGCGACTGGAGCGCCGAGCCCGACGAGGCGGGCGGCGTGAGCGTGGCCGCATCGGCGCACGATCTGTTGCAAAGCACCGTGACCTTGACCGGCGGCATCGCCGGTCGCGTCTATCGCGTCACCAACCGGGTGACGCTGAGCGACGGGCAGATCGACGAGCGTTCGATGAGCGTGCGGGTGGAGGAGCGATGATGGGCGCAATCCTGACGCCGGGCGACGTTCCGGTGAGTTTGAACGAGGCGCGCGGCTGGCTGCGCATGGGGGCGTCGATCGACGATGCGGTCGTCGCACAGCTGATCCGCGCCGCGACCAATATCTGCGAGGCGTTTATCGGGTGCCGGCTGATCGCCGGTGCGGTCGAAGAGGTGCTTTCCGTCGGACCGGGTGCGGTGCAGCTCGGCGTGCGGCCGGTCGTTGGCGTCGACACGGCCGCGTTGCTGTCGGAGGAGGGGAGCGAAACGGCGCTCGGCGATGGCGATTATCGGCTGGCGATCGGGCGCGACGGCACGGGGCGGCTGACGCTGAGCGGCGCGGTTGGCGGCGGGCGGCTGCGCGTCGGCTATCGCGCCGGAATCGCGGCGGGGCCGAACGAGGTGCCCGAAGCGATCCGGCAGGGGATCGTCCGGCTGGTCCAGCATCTGCACGAGGCGCGCGACGGCGCCGGCGGAGGCCCGCCGGCGGCGGTCGCGGCGCTGTGGCAGCCGTGGCGGCGGATGAGCCTGGGCGGCGCGGCATGAGCGCCGAGCAGGCGCTGCGCGCGCGGGCGCTCGGCTTGCTGGCGGAGGATGGCGAGCTTGCCGCGCTGGTCCATGGCGTGTTCGACGGCGTCCCGCGGCGGGGGGCGATGCCCTATGTCGCCGTCGGCGGCGCCGAGGGAAGCGATTGGGGCACCAAGGACCGGGCGGGACGCGAGGTGCGCCTGACATTGACGCTGGCGGGGGTCGACCCCGCGGGACCGGGCGCGGCGGCGGCGCGGATCGAGGCGATCGTGCCGGCGCTGCGCGGCACATCCGACGGATGGCAGATCGTCGCCGCGCGCCTTGTGCGCAGCCGGTTCGCGCTGCGCCGCGAGGGCGGCTGGCGGCAGGACTATGTGCTGCGCTGCCGCTGCCTTGCGGCGTGAGTTAGAGCCTGATCAACTTTCATTGAAGCGTGTGTGCTCCCGCCTTCGCGGGGACACACGAACCCTTGTAAGCGTTTCGCTCAAAGTTGATCGCGCCTAACCCGCCGGCATGGTGTTGGTCTCGGTATAGTCCGTGAACTTCTCGAGGAAGTTCTCGTGATAATCCTCGACCTGCATGTCGGCGTCTTCGGCCGCGTCGGCGTCGGAATCGCCGCTCGCCTTGTCGAGCGCGATCACCGCCTTGCGAAAGGCGTCGCGTTCGGTCTGACAGACGGTCTTGATCGCGGTTTCATAGTCGGCCGGGGCCATTTTGGCCTCGAGCGACTTCTTCATGTCGGCGTGCAGGCATTTGGTGAAGGCGACGCGCGCCGTGGCGACATCGGCGGATGGCGATTGCGCCATGGCGACCAGAAGCAAGCTGGTGATGAGCATCCTCTTTCTCCCCGTTTTTCGGATGATTTGTGTTGAGGAGAATAAACGATGGCAGTCGAAAATGGGAGCGCTTTTCTGCTCAAGATCGGCGACGGGTCGGCGCCCCCCGCCTATCGGACCGTCGCCGGACTGCGCACGACGCAGCTGTCGGTGAACGGCGAAGCGGTGAACGTCACGACCAAGGAATCGGGTGGCTGGCGCGAGCTGCTGTCGGGCGCGGGGGTGCGGTCGGTGTCGGTGAGCGCGGCGGGGATTTTCACCGGCTCCGACGCCGAGACGCGGCTGCGCGCCCAGGCGCTCGCCGGGACGATCGACGATTTCCAGCTGAGTTTCGAGAGCGGCGAGCGGATGGAGGGGCGCTTCCTCGTCACGCGGCTCGACTATTCGGGCGATTATAACGGCGAGCGGCAATATGTGCTGAGCCTGGAGTCGAGCGGCCCGGTGGTGAGCCTGTGAGCGCGGGAGCCAATCCGCTGCGCGGCGAGGCGGAGCTGCGCATCGGCGAAAATATGCATGTGCTGCGGCCGAGCTTTGCGGCGCTGGTCGCCGCCGAGGAGGAGCTGGGGCCGCTGTTCGCGCTGGTCGAGCGCGCCGCCGGCGGCGGGCTCAGGCTCGGCGAGCTGGCGGCGCTGTTCTGGCATTGCCTGCGCGAGCGGCCCGCGGGGCTGACGCGCGAGGCGGTCGGCGAGGCGGTGGTCGCGCAGGGGCTGGCGGCGGTGACGCCGGCTTTGCGGATGCTGCTCGGGCAGATCGTGCGGGGGCGGTGAGGTGGCGGGCGATGAAGGAGCGGCCCACCCCGCTGCGACTAGCGGGCAAGCCCGCAAGTCTCGCTGCCCCTCCCGCGAGCGGGAGAGGGGAGTCGGGGCGGTCGCGCTGGGCTTGGCCGGTGTGATGGCGCGGGTGGCAGGGTGGCGGCCCGAGGAATTGTGGGCGGCGACGCCGGCCGATGTCGCGGCGGTGCTGGCGGCGTGGATGCCCGAGGCGGAGAGCGCCGGCGTCGATCGCGGCGCGCTGGCGGCGATGATGGAGCAATGTCCCGATGGATGAGGTCGATGAGATGGTCGTCGCGGTGCGCGCCGATACCGAGGCGTTCCGGCGCGACATTGCCGCGATGCGGAGCGAGTTGGCCGGGCCTTTGGTCTCGGCCGCCGACGATGCGGGGCGCGGGATCGAGCGGGCGCTGATGCGCGCGGTGCTGAGCGGCAAGCTGGGGTTCGAGGATCTGAAGCGCGCCGCGCTGGCGGCGATGAACGACATTGCGCGGTCGGCGATTTCGGGCGGGCTCGGCGCCATCTTTGGCGGCGGCGGGCTGGTGTCGGCGGGGCAGGGGGCGCTGCTCTCGCTGCTGGGGGTGCCGGGGCGCGCGACGGGCGGGCCGGTGAGCGCGGGGCGCGCCTATCGCGTCGGCGAAAACGGACCCGAGCTGTTCGTGCCCACCGCAAGCGGGCGGATCGAGGCAGCGGGCGGCGCGGGCGTGCGCAACATCGCGATCACGGTGAATGTGCAGGGCGGCGGGGCGGCCGAGCCGCAGCGGCTCGCGCAGACCGGCCGGCAGCTGGCGCGTGCGGTGCGGCGCGCGGTGGCGGCGGAGGAGTAGGGGGGCAGCGGCATGATAGAGAGGATGATTTTCGAACGCGGCGCCGTTTCTCCCCTCCCGCTTGCGGGAGGGGTCGGGGGTGGGCCAGCGACGGTGCCATGGCCCACCCCGCTGCGACTAACGGACAAGTCCGCAAGTCTCGCTGCCCCTCCCGCAAGCGGGAGGGGAGGACGTTCGTGATGGGCTGGGCGCTCGTCGCGGCCGAGCCGCATCATCGCAAGGGGTGGATCAAGCGCTTCGATGCGCGCTTCTGGACCGTCGATTTCGCGCGCCCGATGATGGCGAGCGTGGTGACGACGGCGCCGGCGGCGCTGCGCGTCGAGGCGGTGTTTTACAACCGGCAGGACCTCGCGGGGCTGATCTGGGAGGCCGAGGATCGCTGGGACCACCCGCTGCTCGCCTATGAGACGAAGCGCGATTTTCGCGGCACGCGGCTCAGCTTTCGCTGGCGGTCGGGCGGGGTGAAGCCGCTCGACGCGCTGCACGGGCCGACCTTGACGATCGAGGGACGCGATGCCGAAGGGAATGCGCGCGCCTGGTATGTGCGGCTGTGGAATTATGCGTCGGGCACCGCAGAGGACGCGGTCGTCAGCCTCGATTTCGACGCGCTCGATGGCGGCTTCCTGCTGCCCGGCGAGGCCGATCCGGTGTGGGCGGGCGATATCGACCGGATGTTCGTCTCGCTGGTGCCGCCCGATTATGACCTGACCGAAGCCGCACTCGCGGCGCCCGTCGAGGGCTGGGCCGAGATGAGCGCGATCACCTGCACCGGATCGGGATCGGTGCTTGCGATCGGCGATGCGATGCTGCCCGAACATGGGCTGGGGATCGCGAACGGCTATGACGACAGCTATCATCTGACGCCTGCGCGGGTGGTGCGGCAAATGGTCGCGCTCGGCTATCGCGGCGACGTCGTCCATTATGTCGGGATGAGCCATTATATGCGGCTGGAGGCGGCGGGCGGCGGCTTTGCGGTCAGCGCCGATGGCGGGGCGCTCAATGCGTCGACGGCGGCGTGGCACGCCGCCTTTGCCGCCGCGTGCCGCGATGCGGGGCTGGGGATCATCTGGTCGCTGTCCTATGAATTGTTCGACGCTTATTGCCCCGAGGCGTGGAAGCAGCGCGATGCAGCCGGGGCGCCGGCGCTGACCGGATGGGTGCCGCCGTCGACCCTGCTGTCGCCCGCGAACGGTGCGGCGATGGGATATTTGCAAGCGGTCGCGCGCGCCTTTGTCGGGATTGCCGCCGCGGCGGGGCTCGACGTCAAATTCCAGGTCGGCGAGCCGTGGTGGTGGGTCAATCCGGGCGGGCGGATCTGCGCCTATGATGCGGCGGCGACCGCCGCGCTGGGGAGCGCGAGCGTCGCGATTGCCGATGTGCGCGGGGCGCTCGATGCGGGGCAGGCGGCGATGCTCGACGCGCTCGGCGGGCTGCTCGCGGCATCGACCGCGGCGCTGGTCGATGCGGCGCGCGACGAAGCGGGGGCGGCCGGGCTGACGAGCCATTTGCTCGTCTTTCTGCCGACGGTGCTCGACCCCTATGCGCCCGAGCTGCGGCGCGCCAATGTGCCGGCCGGCTGGGCGGCGCCGGCGTTCGATGTGCTGCAGCTCGAGGATTATGACTGGGTGACGGCGGGGCGCGGGGCGGAGACCGCCGGCGCGCGCGACGCGATGATCCAGCGGCTCGGCTATCCGGCCGGGCAGCAGCATTATTTCGCAGGCTTCGTGCTCAATGGCGAGGATCGGGCGCTGTGGGCGCCGATCGCCGCCGCGGCCGAGGCGGCGCGGCGGGCGGGGGTGGCGCGCGCCTTCGTCTGGGCGCTGCCGCAGGTCGCGCGCGACGGCTTTGTGGCGTTCGATGGCGAGGAAGAGGAGGGCGAGGTGCAGGCTTATGATGCGGTGGATTTCCCGCTGGCGATCGGGCGCGAGGCGCTGGCGGTCACCGAATTTTCGACCCAGATCGTCAGCTCGCCGTCGGGGCACGAACAGCGCGCGAGCGAATGGGCTGAGGCGCGGATGCGCTATGACGCGGGGCCGGGAATCCGGTCCGAAGCCGATGTGCGGATGTTGATCGACTTTTTTCGCGCGCGGCGCGGGGCGGCGCGGGCGTTCCGTTTTCGCGATCCGTTCGACCAGAGTTCGGCGGCGGACGACGGACTGCCGACCGCGAGCGACCAGCGGCTCGGCTATGGCGACGGTAGCCGGCGGCAGTTCGCGCTCGTCAAACATTATGGCGATGGCGACGCGGTGCAGGAGCGTGCGATCCGCCTGCCGGTCGAGGGCAGCGTGCGCGTGTCGGTCGACGGGGTCGAGACGGCGGCGTTCGCGATGACCGCCGACGGCGAGGTGCTGTTCGATGCGGCGCCGGCCGCAGGGGCGGTGGTGCGCGCGGGGTTCCTGTTCGACGTGCCGGTGCGCTTTGCCGAGGACCGGCTCGAGGTGAGCCGCGCGACCTTCCTTGCGGGCGAGCTCGCGAGCGTGCCGCTGGTCGAGGTCCGTGCGCCATGGTGATGGGGGCCGCGCCCGACTGGCTGCGCGAAGAACTGGTGACGCTCGCCTGGTGCTGGCGGCTGTCGCGGCGCGACGGGGTGGTGATCGGGCTGACCTCGCACGACCGCGACCTGATTGTGGACGGGATCGCCTATCGCGCGGCGCCGGGGATGAAGCCCTCGGCACTCGAGACGAGCGATGCGCTCGACGTCGAGACGCTCGACCTCGAAGGTGCGATCGCGAGCGATGCGATCGCGGCGCGCGACCTCGACGCGGGGCGCTGGGACGGCGCCGCGCTGACCTTGTTCGTGACCGACTGGAGCGCGCCCGAAACGGCGCCGGTGACGGTCGCGCGCGGGGTGCTCGGCGCGGTCGAGCGGCGCGGGGCGGCGTTTACCGCCGAGTTGCAGGGGGTGACGCGCGCGCTCGACCGGCCGGTGTGCCCGGCGACCTCGCCGTCGTGCCGCGCGACGCTCGGCGACCGGGCGTGCCGGGTCGACCTGGCGCCGCGCACGCACTGGCGGCGCGTCGTCGCGGTCGACGGGCGCGCGGTGACGCTCGACGGCGCGGCGCCGGCGGGGACGATGGCGTTCGGCGAGCTTTTGTGGATCGAAGGGCCGGCGTGCGGGCTCGCGAGCCCGGTGATCGGCGAGGCGGGTGCGGTGCTGACGCTCGCCGAGATGCCGCCCTTCGATGTCGGCGCGCCGGTGCGGGTGCGGTTGACCGAAGGGTGCGACAGGCAGCTTGCGACGTGCCGCGACCGGTTCGGCAATGCAGCGAATTTTCGCGGCGAGGCGCATCTGCCGGGGAATGATTTGCTGACGCGCTATCCCGGTGGATGACGCCGGCGCGCGCGCCTTTGCCGCGGCGCGGACGATGGTCGGGGTGCGGTTCCGGCGGCAGGGGTGCGAGGCGGCGACGGGACTCGATTGCGTCGGGCTCGTGTGGGCGGCCTATGCCGCCGCCGGGCGGCGGCTCGTGCGGCCGGTGGGTTATCCGCTGCGCGGGTGGTCGCGGGCGCGGGTCGAGGCGGCGTTGGTCGCGGCGGGGTTCCATCCGATCGCGGATGCGCGGGTGGGGGACGCGGCCTTGTTCGCGCTGCCGGCGGGGCAATTTCATCTGGGGCTGATCGGTGAGCGGAGTTTCGTTCATGCCCATGCCGGGTTGCGGCGGGTGGTCGAGACGCCGCTCGGCGGGGCACCGGGCGCGATGGCGCGGTGGCGGCTTGGGGAAGGCCCACCCCGCTGCGACTAAGCGAGCAAGCTCGCAAGTCTCGCTGCCCATCCCGCAAGCGGGAGGGGTGCATGGGATAATCGGGAGCATTTTGATGGCGACTTTGGTGCTGACGGTGGTCGGCGGGATCGTGGGCGGGCCGGTCGGGGCGGCGCTGGGCGCGGCGATCGGGCGGCAGGCTGATGCGGCGATCTTTGCGCCGAAGGGGCGCGAGGGGCCGCGGCTCGCCGACCTGAAGGTGCAGGCATCGACCTATGGCCAACAGATCCCGCAGCTGTTCGGGACGATGCGCGTCGCCGGCAGCGTGATCTGGGCGACCGACCTGATCGAACGGCGGGCGAAGAGCGGCGGCGGCAAGGGGCGGCCGTCGGTGACCGAATATAGCTATGCGGTGTCGATGGCGGTCGCGCTGTCGTCGCGGCGGGTGCGCGCGATCCGGCGGATATGGGCCGACGGCAATCTGCTGCGCGGCGCGAGCGGGACGTTCAAGGAACGCTGCACCTTTCGCTGGTACGACGGGAGCGAGGATCAGGCGGTCGACCCGCTGATCGCCTCGGCGGTCGGCAGCGGGTCGGCGAGCGCGTTCCGCGGGACCGCTTATGCGCTATTCGAGGAGCTGGACCTTGCGAGCTTCGGCAATCGCATCCCCTCGCTGACTTTCGAGGTCGAGGCCGATGCGGGAGACATCGACGCGGGGCTGATCGGCGACACGCTGCTCGGCGAGGCGGGGCGGTGCGCCGGACAATGGCCGCTTTCGGGCTATGCGGCGTCGGGCGACCGCGCGCGCGACGCGCTCGCGCCGCTGTTCGAGGTCGATGCGGCACGGCTGGTGAGCCGAAGCGACGGGTGGCAGATCGCACCGGCATCGCTTGCGGGCGACATGGTGGCGCTCGCCGATTTTCGCGAGGCGCGCGGCGGCGAAGCGGCGAGCGACCGGGTCGAGCAGCGCCGCGCCCCGCTCTCGGCGCTTCCCGGCCTGATTCGCCTGCGCCATTATGAACCCGGACGCGACTATCAGCTGGGACAGCAAAGCCATGCGGTCGCGGGAGGCGGCGCGCGGGAGGAGCGGATCGACCTGCCCGCGGCGCTTCCCGCAGCGGCTGCGCGCGGCCTGGCGCGGCGGCTCGCAGCGGCCGCGGCCGACGGGCGCGAAACTTGCGTGTGGCAGGCCGACCTCGCCGCGATGGCGCTGCCGGTCGGCGGACGAATCGCGCTGGCCGACGCGAGCGTGTGGCGCCTCGCCCGGCGGACGGTGAAGGCCAGCGGCGTGACGATCGAGCTGCTGCGGCATCAGCCGCTCGCCGACGCCGGCGTTCCGGCCGACCCTGGGGTGCCCGTGAGCGCGCCCGACTGGCCCGACGCGACCGGCGTCGTGCGGCTGTTCGATCTGCCGTCGATCGGCGCTTCCGCCGCCACGGCCGCGCGGATCGCCGTCGCGGGTGCGGGAAGCAACGACGGCTGGCGCGGCGCCGACTGCTGGTTCGTGCCGGCGGCGGAGGCCGAGCCGGTCGCGCTCGGTTCGCTGCGGCCGGCGGCGGCGATGGGGGTGCTCGCGGCTGCGCTCGCGCCGGGGAGCCCCGATCTGGTCGACGAAGCCCATGTTGTCATCGTCGAACTCGATAATGCGTCGATGGCGTTCGAGTCGGTGAGCCATGCCCAGCTTTTGGGCGGCGCCAATCGCGCGATGATCGGCGGCGAACTGATCCAGTTCCAGCTCGCCGAGCCGCTGTCGCCGACGCTTTGGCGGCTCTCGCGCCTGCTTCGCGGCCGCGCGGGCACCGCTTGCGACAGCGAACATGCGGCCGGCGCGCCTTTCCTGAGCCTCGACGATGCCGGCGCTCTGATGCTGCCGGAGGATCTCGCGGGCTGGGCGGCGAGCGCCGCCGCGCGGGTGCAATGGGCCGAGCGCAACGATGTGGCGCTCACCGAGCTTGCCGTTCCGTCAGGCGGGCAGGCGGTGCGGCCGCTGTCGCCGGTCCATCCGCGCGTGTCGGGCGACGGCGAAGGCGGTCTGATCGTCGAGTGGACGCGCCGCAGCCGCCTCGACACGGGCTGGCGCGACGAGGTCGACCTGCCGCTGGGCGAGAGCCGCGAACGCTATCGCGTCGCGCTCGACCCCGCGGTCCCGGGGCTCGGTCCGTGGGAGACCGACCGGCCGCTGCTGCACCTCGATGCGGCGATGGCGGCGGGCCTTGCCGGCGGCGCCGCGATGGAAATCCGGCAAGTCGGCGACCTCGCCCTCTCCGACCCTCTCACCGTCGCGCTGGGCTAGGCTCGAGGCAATAGAATATCAGAAAGGCCGATCATGACCGATTCCCCGATTACCGCGCGCTTTTCACTGCCATTGCTCGCCGTCGCGCAGGCGCAGAAGGAGGTGACGCACAATGAAGCGCTGACCCTGCTCGATGCTCTGGTCGTGCCGACGGTGGAGGCGGGGCCGCAAAACGATCCGCCGGAAACGCCGCTGGCCGGGCAGGTCTGGCTGGTCGGCGCCGCGCCGACGGGCGCCTGGGCCGGCGAGCCCGGAACGCTGGCGCTGTGGACGGCGGGTGGCTGGCGGTTCGTCGCGCCGCGCGCGGGAATGCGCGTCACGCGCCTCGACGACGGGCTATGCCTTTGTTTCGACGGCGCGACGTGGTCGGCACCTCCCGCGATCGCCGCGCCGGCCGGAGGGGCGGTTGTCGATACTGAGGCGAGAGCGGTTATCGGCGCCCTGATTTCCTGTCTTTCGGCGCATGGTCTTCTGATCGTGGGCTGATTTTTCCTTTTTTTAACGACGATAGTGCGACTTTTCGGCAACAGATTGGCGATTTGTCATCTTGCGTGGAACCAAAGCGACGAGTAGAACGTCTGACGAGACGTAAATCTCAATTGAAAGGGGAATCTACTATGAGGAAGCTAGCCGTCGCGGTGGCATTGGCCTCTACTGCCCTTGCGTCGTCGCCAGCAATGGCGCGCGACAACTCCTGGTATGTGGGAGTTGGTGGCGGTGTGATGCTCGTCGAGGACATGGATCTCGACATTGGCACCATTGATAATGCGGGTACGCTCGATCACGGTACTGGCTATGATTTCGAAGGCACCGTCGGTTACGATTTCGGCACGTTCCGTGCGGAAGTCGAAGTCGGCTATCGTGAAGCGGATATCCAGAGCGGCCGTTTCAGCGCTCCCGGCATTCCGCAATCGGCTTCGGGTTCGGGGACGCCGTTCGTCGGCACCACCGACCTGAACGGTGACAGCAATGCTCTGAGCTTCATGGTCAACGGCATGTTCGACTTCGGCGACGACGACGGCCTGCAGGGCTTCGTCGGCGGCGGTGCGGGTGTCGCCCGCGTCTCGGTCGAGCCGGTTTTCGCCGGTCCGTTCCTCGACGATTCGGATACGGGTTTCGCCTGGCAGGCGATTGCGGGCATTCGTGCGCCGCTGACCCGCAACTGGGATGCCGGCATCAAGTATCGCTTCTTCAATGCAAGCGGTCTTGACCTGGTTGATCAGGCCGGTCGCGACGTTTCGACGCGCTTCCGTTCGCACTCGATTCTCGGCACGCTGACCTATAACTTCGGTGGGGCTGAACCGCCGCCGCCGCCGGCTCCGCCGCCGCCTCCCCCGCCGCCGCCGCCGCCTCCCCCGCCGCCGCCGCCGCCTCCGCCGGTATGCTCGCCGGGACCGTATATCGTCTACTTCGACTGGGATCAGTCGGCGATTACGCCCGAAGCGGCTTCGACGCTGGACAATGCGATCAGCGCCTACAACCAGGGCTGCAGCGGTCAGCAGGTCATGCTCGCCGGTCACGCCGACCGTTCGGGTTCGGCCAAGTACAACGTCGGTCTGTCGCAGCGTCGCGCCGATGCCGTGAAGGCCTATATGACGGCTCGCGGCGTTGCCGACAGCTCGATCATGACCGAGGCGTTCGGCGAAACCCGTCCGGCCGTTGCGACCGCCGACGGTGTCCGCAACGACCAGAACCGTCGCGTGGAAATCACTTACGGTCCGGGTTCGGGCATGTAAGACCGGTTTCCAATCCCGACGGGGACTGGATGAAAAGAGGGGGCGGTGCCGAAAGGTGCCGCCCTTTCTTTATGCGTCGATTGTGCCTTGCTGCCGATTGCTGCTTTTTATTTGCGCTTTCTCTATTATGTTATACCATAACAGATGAAGCCGGGGCATATCTCGCAGCGCCGGTTCGCATGCGGCCGGGGTGCCTGCAAAGGGGACGGGTCGGCCGCCCGAGAGGGAGAGACACGATGCGCCGACGCCGCAGCATTTTTCGGACCGACCCAAATGCCGACCCGATGATCAACACGACGCCGCTGATCGATGTGATGCTCGTCATGCTGGTGATGTTCATCATCACGGTTCCGCCGCCCACGCACAGCGTCGATGTAACGCTACCGTCCGACGCCGCGCTGCCTGTCGATATTCGCGATCGGAACCGTATCACGATCGACGCGGCCGACATCATCCGCTGGAACGGCGAAGCGGTCGATCTCGCCGAACTGGGGCTGCTGGTGAAGCGGGCGTCGGAGCGCGCCGAGCCGGCAACGCTGATGCTCGAGCCCGAGGCGCGGGCGCGTTACCTGCGCGTCGACGCAGCGATCGGCGCGATCCGGCGCAACGGCGGAACGCGGATCGCTTTCCCGGGGATTGCGCAATATCGCGAGCTGATCTGACGTCCGGCCGCCCAGTCGCTCAAGCGACGGGCGCGGTGCCGGGGCGAAGATACGCCATCATATAGCTGACATAGTCGGGCTTGCCGAGCGGCACCCCCATGTGGCGCATCACGGCATAGGCCGCGACGAGATGGAAATAAAATTGCGGCTGCGCCCAGTCGCGCACGTAAGTGACGGCGGTCATGTCGAACGCCATGCCATTGGGTAAAGTGAAATCGACCGGGCGATCGGGGTCGCGGTCGATCGCGCCGGCATCGACGGTATCGAGCCAGCCGAGCGTCTCTGCGATCTGCGCCTGAAATCCGGCAAAATCCTCAGCATCCTCGCTGATCTGCGGGGCACCCGGCGCGCCGAGGCGCGTCGCGCCCTGAAGCGCCTGCGCGCAGGTGAAATGCACCTGTGACGCGAGCGGGAACATGTCGGGCGCGAGCCGCGCGGCGACGAACTGGAGCTCGCCGACATTGTTGTCGGCACCCCAGGCGAGCGCCTTGTCGAGTTGGCCCGACAGAGCGGTGAGGCCGTTGACATAGGCGGGAATGGTCATCGCATAGAGCATGGGGTCGATCCCTCTTTCGTGAAAAATGTCAGGCAGGTGCCAGATTGTCCTGGAATTGCAGGCGTGCGAGGCGGGCGTAGAGGCCATCGGCGGCGACGAGATCGTCGTGGCGGCCCTCCTCGACGATGCGGCCTTCGTCCATGACGATGATGCGGTCGGCGGCGCGGACGGTCGCGAGGCGGTGCGCGATGACGATCGTCGTGCGGTCGTGCATCAGCGCCTCGAGCGCGTCCTGGACGAGCCGTTCGGACTCGGCGTCGAGCGCCGAGGTTGCTTCGTCGAGCAGGAGCAGCGGGGCGCGGCGCAGCAGCGCGCGGGCGATCGCGACGCGCTGGCGCTGGCCGCCCGACAGCCGCGCGCCGCCCTCGCCCATGAAGGTGTCGAGGCCTTGCGGCAGCTTGCGCAAAAACTCCTCGGCATTGGCGGCACGCGCGGCTTCCCACAACTCCTCGTCGCTCGCCAGCCAATTGCCGTAGCGCAGATTGTCGCGCGCCGAGGCGGCGAAGATCACCGTCTCCTGCGGCACCATCGCGATGCGCGCGCGGATGTCGGCGGGATCGGCCTCGGTCAGCGCGACGCCGTCGAGGCGGATCTCGCCCGCCTGCGGATCGTAGAAGCGTTCGGCGAGCTGGAAGAGGGTCGATTTACCGGCGCCCGAGGGGCCGACGATCGCCACGGTCTCGCGCGGGCGGATGGCGAGCGAAAAATCGTGCAAGGCTGCGGTGTCGGGGCGGGTCGGATAGCGGAACTCGACGGCCGCGAATTCGAGCGTCCCGGTGGCGGGCTGAGGCAGCGGCCGGGGATGGGCAGGCGGCGCGATCGCGGGTTCGGCGTGGAGCAGCTCGCTCAAGCGCTCGGCGGCGCCCGCGGCGCGGAGGAGGTCGCCATAGACTTCGGTGAGCGCGCCGAACGCGCCCGCGACGAGCCCGCCGGTGAGGACGAAGGCGGCGATGGTGCCGCCGGTGATCGTCCCCGCCGCGACGCCCGCCGCGCCGTACCAGAGCAGGGTGGTGATCGCGCCGAAGAGCAGGCCGATCACCGTCGCGGTGATGATCGCGCGCAGGCGGATGCGGCGCTTGGCCGTCGCGAAATTGGCCTCGACCGCGGTGGTGAAGCGGTCGGCTTCGCGCGCTTCCTGCCCGAAAGCCTGAACGATCTTCATGGCGCCCAATTGCTCGGCGGTGGTCGCGCCGATGTCGGCGACACGGTCCTGGCTGGTGCGCGAAACCGACTGGAGGCGCCGGCCGAGCAGCACGATCGGCAGGATGATCACCGGAATGCCGACCAACATGCCGGCCGTCAGCGCGGGCGACAGGGTGAAGAGATAGACGATGCCGCCGATGCCCATCACGAGGTTGCGCAGCGCGACCGAGACGGTGGTGCCGACGACCTGTTCGATGATCGCGGTGTCCGACGTCATGCGCGAGGCGATTTCCGACGGCCGGTTTTCCTCGAAGAAGCCGGGGGCGAGGCGCAGCAGGTTGCGCTGGACCGCCTGGCGGATGTCGGCGACGGTGCGCTCGCCGAGCCAGCTCACGAAATAGAAGCGCAGCGCGGTCGCGAGCGCGAGCAGGACGACGATGACATAGAAGAGGCGGAAATGCGGGGCGACGTCGCCGCCGCCGGCGACGAAACCGCTGTCGATCATCGCCTTGAACTGCCAGGGGATGGCGAGGGTTGCGAGCGCGGCGACCCCCAGCGCGATCGCCGCGACGATCAGTTGCAGCGGATAGCGGCTCGCATAGCGCCAGATCATGCGAAGGCTGCCGAGCTTGCGGCGGCGCGGTTCCTGGGGCTGGGTCGGGGCGGATTGGTGGGGTGAAGTCGCCATCGCGCTTGGCCCTAGCAGCCGCGGGTGCGGCGCTCAACGCCCGAGAATGGCGTCCTGCTTCACGGGGCTTGAAGCGGAGCAAAATGATGCGTTGCACAATGGCGCCGATGGCCTAACATGGCGGGCCCGAGGCGCCGTCAGAGCACCCGGATGGACGCAAGGACATTTCGATACATGCTTTATCACGCCTTTGACATGCAGAAGAGCTGGCTCGCCGGCGCGAGCGCGCTCGCAACCGCGGGTGCGCAGGTCATGCAGCATCCCGCCAACCCGCTCGGCTATTTCAGCGGCAGTCCGATGTTCGCCTCGGCGCTCGAGGTCTTCGCGCACGCCTCCGCGCCGCGTGGCAAGCCGGGCTTCGACCTCTATGAAACCGAAGTCGATGGCGAGACGGTGCGGGTGACCGAAAAGATCGAGGCGCGCAAACCCTTTGGCCAGTTGAAGCATTTCAGGCACGAGGGCGCGAAGGACGCGCCGAAGCTGTTGATCGTCGCGCCGATGTCGGGCCATTATGCGACCCTGCTTCGCGGCACGGTCGAGCGGATGCTGCCGCGCCACGACGTGTGGATCACCGACTGGCGCGATGCCCGCAACGTCCCGCTCGAAGCGGGCAAGTTCGATCTCGACGATTATATCGACTATCTGATCGGCTGGCTCGAACATATCGGGCCGGGCGCGCATGTGCTCGCGGTGTGCCAGCCGTCGGTTCCCTGCTATGCCGCCGCGGCGGTCATGGCGGCCGAGAAGCATAAGTGCCGGCCGCGCACGCTGACGATGATGGGCGGGCCGATCGACACGCGCAAGGCGCCGACCGCGGTCAACCAGCACGCGACGACGCGGCCCTATGCCTGGTTCCAGGAAAATGTCATCGCGACGGTGCCGGCCTGGTATCCGGGCGCGGGGCGCCGCGTCTATCCGGGCTTCCTGCAGCTCGCCGGCTTCATGTCGATGAACCTCGGCAACCACATGATGAGCCATTGGGAGATGTTCAAGCATCTGGTCGAGGGCGACGGCGAGAGCGCCGACAAGACCAAGGATTTCTACGACGAATATCGCGCGGTCTGCGACATGACCGCCGAATTCTATCTGCAGACCGTCGATGCGGTGTTCCAGCGCCACCTGTTGCCCAGGGGCGAATTCGAGCATCGCGGCAAGATCGTCGATCCGAACGCGATCGAGGACATCGGCCTGCTCGCGATCGAGGGCGAGCGCGACGATATTTCGGGGATCGGCCAGACCAAGGCGGCGCTGACGCTGGCCAAGGCGCTGCCGGCCGGGAAGAAGCGCTATCTGATGGCGAGGGGCGTCGGCCATTACGGCATCTTCAACGGCCGTAAGTGGCGCGAGGAGATCGCGCCGGTGGTCGAGGAGTGGATCCGCGCCAACGGCGGGTAGAACCGCCGGCGATCGGGACGCCTTGACGCGATCCGGTGCGCAGCGCATTCTCGTGCGATGGCGCGCGTATATGCCACTTTCGCCGATTTCTGGCCCTTTTACCTGCGCGAGCACAGCAAGCCCTGGACGCGGGCGCTGCATTATGTCGGGACGAGCCTAGTCGTCCTGATCGCGCTGGCGGCGCTGCTGAGCGGGCGCTGGTGGGCGCTCGCGGCGCTGCCGGTGGCGGGCTATGCCTTTGCCTGGGTGGCGCATTTCGGGATCGAAAAGAACCGCCCGGCGACCTTCACCTATCCGCTGTGGAGCCTCGCCGCCGATTTCAGAATGTGGGCGCTGTGGCTGACCGGGCGGCTCGGCCGCGAACTCGACAGGGCCGGCGTCGCCCGCTGAGCCGGCGCTCGCGGCGGGATTTCGATCAGAGTGAGCGAAAGCCTGCGCTGGCGCTTATTGCGAGTCATTCCTAATTTCTTCGCCTGTTCTGGATGGAGACGGGCTGATGCCGCGCGATTTGACCAAGACCTTCACCTATCTGTCGTTGCACCTGACGATCGGGTTCAGCGTCGCCTATGCGATGACCGGATCGGCGCATGTTGCCGGCGGAATCGCGCTGGTCGAGCCCTGTATCAATGCCGTCGCCTTCTTCTTTCATGAAAGGGCGTGGAAGCGTGCCGGTGTGCAGCATACTCGACCGGCGTTCGCCTGATACGGAACTCCGCTCGCGGCGGTGCCGTTATGCAGAATCGAAGGAGAAAGCGAATGACCGTGAACAGCGCAACCGCCCGTTACGAAGGGCTCGGCAAGGACGGCAAAGGGCATATCTGGACGAAGCGCGGCGCGCTCGACGGCGAGCCCTATGGTTTTGCTTCGCGTTTCGAGGATGGCCCCGGCACCAATCCCGAAGAACTGATCGCGGCGGCGCACGCCGCCTGCTTCACCATGGCGCTGTCTTTCGCGCTCGCGGCGGCGGGGCATAGCGACGGTCAGCTCGATACCAGGGCGGAGGTGACGCTCGACAAGGATGGCGACGGCTTTTCGGTGACCCGGTCGGCGCTGACCCTGACCGCGAAAGTGCCGGCTATCGACGGCGGCGAATTTGCCGGCATCGCCGCCAATGCCAAGGCGAACTGCCCGATTTCGAAGCTGCTGAACTGCGAGATCACCCTCGAATACACGCTCGAAAGCTAGGTATTGATCCCTTCACCCGCGGTCGAGCAGATCGTCGGTGACTTCGAGCAGCAGCAGCGGTTCGTCGGCGGCTTCGGCGATGGCATCGACGAAGGCGGCGCGCGTCGCCGGCTCGTCATAGGCCATTTTGGCGTCGAAGGCGGCCTGCCATGTCGCGCGGTCGGGCCATTCGGCGATGCCGACGAAACGCGTGCCGCCGCCGGGCATATCCTCGCGATGCAGGCGCGAGCCGAGCGAGCCGTATTTTTCGCGGATCAATTCGGTCCCGCGGCGCCACGCCGCGCGAAATTGCTCTTCCTTGCCCGGTTTCACCTTCCACCAATAGGCCGCGACGAACATGGTTTCGCTCAGCTTTCTTCCTGCCCGAGCTGGCAATTGCCGTCGCGCCATTCCTCCTTGCCGGCGGCGAGGAACCAGTGCGCGCGGCCGCTGTCGACCGCTTCGTCATAATAGCAGGCGTCGGTGGCGCCGCTCGCGGGGTCGACCAGCACCGCCCATTGGTGCGGGCCGCAATTATGCGCCTCGCACGCCCATGCCATGACCTTTCCTTCATATATTTCGATCGGTGCCGAGGGGCCGGCGCGCGTTGCGATCGTCTCGCGGATCTTGGGGTCGGTGACGGTCGCGGCGAGCCCCGCCTTGACCGCCGGATGGTCGCTCCATGCGACGCCGTTCACCTCGTCGAACGGATATTTGCCGACATAGGCGGAAAGGCCGGTGTCTTCGGCGCCTTTCGCGGGAGCCGTCGCGTCGGCCGACGGAGCGGGCGACGTCGCGGCGGCGCCGTCGGCGGCGCTCTTGTCTGCGCTCTGGCCGCAGGCGCCGAGCGACAGCATGGCGCCGAGCAGCAGCGTGTGAGGGGCGAAATTGTTGGTCATGGCAACTCCCTTCGTGCGGCATATGCCACGAACGGCCGCCGCATTTGAAGCCGTTTCGGGGATGGACCGGTCCCCGCCGGATTTTCCGCTTGATCTAAACCGCGGTTGAGCTTGCATCAAAGGGCCGACGATTCGCGACCCGGAGACATGTCGATGCTGTACCGCCCTTTTTCCTCCGTTTCCGACAGGCTGAATACACGGCTTGCCACGTCCGGCGATAATCTGTTGCGGCGCTATTTCGATCGGATCGGCTATGCCGGCCCCGCCGAACCGACGCCCGGCGTGCTGCGCGCATTGCAGGCCGCGCATATCGCGGCGATCCCGTTCGAGGCGATCGACGCGCTCGTCGAGGGCAATGTCGACATCGGCGCCGATGCGGTCGCGGCGAAGCTGATCGACCAGCGGCGCGGCGGCTATTGCTTCGAACAGAATGGGCTGTTCCTGCGCGTGCTGCGCGCCATCGGCTTCGATGCCGAAGGGCTGCTCGGCCGCGTGCGCTGGATGCAGCCCGCCGGGGCGCCGCCGACGCCGCGCAGCCATATGGTGATCCGCGTGCGGCTGGGCGGCCGGCCGTGGCTTGTCGACGTCGGCTTCGGGTCGGCGGTGCCGCCGGCGCCGCTCGCGATGGACGTCGAGGCCGCGCAGCCGACCGTGCACGAAGCCTATCGCATCGCACGGCACGGCGGCCAATGGTCGGTGCGGACCCGGATCGACGGCGAATGGATGCCGGTCTATGTCATCGACGACGCGGTGCCGCCGGCGATAGATTATGAGGTCGCCAACTGGTACACCGCGACGCATCCGGCCTCGCATTTCCGCCACCAGCTGATCGCCGCGCGCACGACCGCGGAGGCGCGCTATGCGCTGCGCGACAACCGGCTGACGATCCGCCGCGCCGACGGGACGAGCGAGCGGCATTATCTGACCGCCGACGCGATCGAGCGCGCGCTCGCCGAGCATTTCCATCTGGCTATCCGGCCACACTGGCGCACCGCGATCGAGCGCGCGGCAGCGGCGGAGATCGACGCCTAATCCTTGACGACGAAGGTGATCTTGAGCGTGCAGCGCCATTCGACGATGTCGCCCTTGGCGACGCGCGCCTTGATATCCTTGACCCAGACCGCTTCGATCCCGTCGATGGTTTTCGACGCGCGCTGGACGCCCTGCCGCACGGCGTCTTCGATTCCCACGGTCGAAGCGGCGATGATTTCGGTGACCTTGGCAACGGACATGAAAAGCCTCCCTTGGGCCGGGCCGGCAAGGAAGGACGCCGCCGCCGCCCGGCGGGGCGGTGCGTCCTTTCGGACATAACGGGCCAGCGGCCGAAAGGTTCACCGGCGCGCCCCGCGGCGGCGGCGGCTTGACTCGCGGCACCCTTAGGGTCCTAATGTCTTCGCAAAAGAGACGAAGGAGAGGGTGCCATGAACATTGCCGCCGGGCAGGCCAGTTTCACACGATTGCAAGTGGCGCCGCTGACGCCGCACATCGGCGCCGAGATTGCAGGCATCGACCTGCGCGAAGAACAGGATGATCGGGCGATCGCCGAAATCCGCGCCGCGCTGCTCCGGCACAAGGTGATCTTCTTTCGCGATCAGGACATCACGCCCGCGCAGCATATCGCCTTTGCGCGCCGCTTCGGCCGCCTCGAGATCCACCCCGCGACGCCGAAGGACCAGCCCGACCCCGAAGTGCTCCACATCGCGCACGGCCCCGATTCGAAGGGGCAGGAAAATGCATGGCATTCCGACGTCACCTGGCGCACAGAGCCGTCGCTCGGCTCGATCCTGCGCGCGGTCGAGGTGCCCCCGGTCGGCGGCGACACCTTGTTCGCCGACATGGGCGCCGCGTTCCGCAGCCTGTCGCCGGCGATGCAGCAATTCTGCCGCGGCCTGACCGCGTCGCACGACATCGCCCGCGTCTTTGCGAGGCGGCTCGGCAAGCGGCCCGAAGAGCTGCACGACCAATATCCGCCGCAATCGCACCCCGTGGTGCGCACCCACCCCGAAACCGGCGAGCAGGCGCTTTATGTCAACACCGCCTTCACCAGCCATATCGAAGGGCTGTCGGAGAAGGAGAGCGACTGGCTGCTCCAGCATCTCTATGCGCAGGCCGCGGTGCCCGAGTTCCAGTGCCGCTTTCGCTGGGAAGCCAATTCGATCGCCTTCTGGGACAATCGCGCGGTGCAGCATTATGCCGCGTCGGACTATTTCCCCGCGGTGCGCCGCATGGAGCGCGTGACGATCGCGGGCGACCGGCCTTTCTACAAGGACGAGCGCTGACTCGAAACCACTCCGATGCATCGGGCGATCAGCATTCGCCGCTCAGCCTGCGGAGCAGCGCTTGCCAATGCTCGCCGAGACGGCGCTGGAACAGCATCAGTTCGAAGCCGTGGCGCGCGGCATGGCGCTGCGGGATGGTGTCCCAGCCGCGATGTTCGACCGTGACGCGCGTTTCGTCGCCGATCGCCTCGAAGCGCACCTCGACCTCGGTCGCCTGATCCTCGGCGAAGCTCGGCAGGCGCCAGCCGAAGGCGAGGCGTTCGCCGGGGCGCCAGTCCGCTACCCTGCCGATCTCCCACTCCTCGCCATCGTCGAAGCGCGTGACGAGGCGCCCGTCCGGCCCCGCGGGATCGAAGCGCAGCGTGCCGTCACCCTTGGGCGAGAGCGGAAAGAGCGGGTGGCTCGTCCACCAGCGGCCGATGCCCTCGGTAAAGGCGGCAAAGGCGGCGGCGGGCGTCGCGCCGACGCGCAGCGCGACGATGACAGCGGCGCCGCTCATTCGCTCGCCGCCTCGACGTGACGTTTGAAGGCGGCAAGCTGGTGCGTCCAGCGTTCTTCGGTCGCGGCGAGCCACGCCTTGAGCTCGTCGGTCGCGCCGTGTTTGAGCCGATAGATGCGCACGCGGGCGTCGAAATCGGGGTGCCCGTCCTCGACGAGCCCGCCGGCCTTCAGCGCGCGCAAATGGCGGCTCATCGCGGGCGGCGCGAGGCCGAGGTCGCGCGCGAGCTCGCCCGCGCTGCGCGGCCGCTCGCCGAGCAGCTCGACCGCGCGCCGCCGCGCGGGGTCGGCGAGCGCGGCGAGCGTGCGGTCCAGGCCCGTGCTCAATCGTCGAGCCGCGTCTTGGTGGTGAAGCCACCCTCGGCGTCCCATTCGGCGGCGGTCTTCGCCTCGACCGTGACGCCGAAGGTCCAGATATGCCCTTCGGGGTCCTTGGCGCGATAGGTGCGGTCGCCATAGAATTGCGTTTCGGGCTCGGCGATGATCGCGGCGCCCGCGCCGCGCGCGCGGTCGCAATGCGCGTCGATATCTTCGCCCGCGCCGAGCTGGACGTGGACGCTCTGCGTGTTCTTGCCGCCGATCGACGCCGGGCTCCGGTGATCGTCCGACCATTCGTTGCCGACCATCACCACCGACTGGCCATAGCCCATCTCGCTGTGCGCAAGATTGCCGTCCTCGTCGAGCAGCACGAACAGCGGCTCGAAGCCGAACGCCTCCTCGAGCCAGCGATACGCCGCCTTGCTGTCCCGATAGCTGACCGCGCTAGCGAGCCCTTTCGGGCGGTGGGATTCGGCCATGATGCTTCTCCTCCGACTCGGAATGATGATCCTATTCTATAATATTTGCGGAAAAATGAAAGTATATAGGCGCGCCGGCAACGAAGCGGGCGTTGCGATGGGGATTGGCGGAGAAGGAAGGCCTGGCGTCAGTCGGCGGCGCCGACCGCCGCCGCTCCGGCGGCGTTGTCGGCGGCGGCGAGTTCGGTCTCGTTATCGAGCAGGGTCATGCTGACCCGCGCGAGCCCCGCGCGGTCCATGCCGATCTCGCGTGCCGCGGCGTGGCTGACGTCGATCACGCGGCCGCGGCTGAACGGGCCGCGATCGTTGATGCGGACGACGACGCTCTGGCCGTTGGCGAGGTTGGTGACGCGCACGCGGCTGCCGAAGGCAAGCGTGCGGTGCGCGGCGGTGAGGTCGTCGGGGTCGAACCGCTCGCCGCTGGCGGTGCGGTTGCCGGCGAGTTCGTCGCCGTAATAGCTCGCGGTTCCGCTGCCGAGATCGGTGGCGCCATCGGCGATCTCATCCTGCGCAACGGCCGGAATGGCGAGCAGCAACGGCAACATCATGGCGGTCAAGCGATGCATGGCGACCTCCCCCTTTTCAGGTGGGGCGCTCAAAGCAGCGTCGGCGGTCCGCTGCAAGCAAAGCGCGTCCGGCCGCACCGAATCTGCGCCTAGCGGTGGAATCCCGAGCGGCGCAAATCGGCGCTCAACGCAAATTAAACGTCCAGATTTGCGACGCTTAGCGCATTGGTCTGGATGAAATCGCGCCGCGGCTCGACCTCGTCGCCCATCAGCCGCTCGAAAATCTCGTGCGCGACGTCGGCCTGTTCGGCCTCGACGCGCAGCAGCGAGCGGTTGGCGGGGTCCAGCGTGGTCTCCCACAATTGCTCGGCATTCATCTCGCCCAGCCCCTTGTAGCGGCTGATCGACAGGCCCTTGCGGCTGAAGGCGAAGATCGCGTCGAGCAGTTCGGACGGCCGCGTCACCGGGCTCGCCTTCGCGCTGCTCGATGCGATGGCTTCGCCATCCTCTTCCTCTGCATCGGCTCCGGTCGTGGCGGCGGCGGTGCCCTTCACCAGCCGCGCCGGGCTCGCATAGGTTTCGGCCTGCTCGCTCGCGAGCGTGTGGAGGCGGCGCGCCTCCTGGCTCGCGAGGAAGGCGGCGTCGACGACATGATGGTCGCTGACCCCGCGCCAGCGGCGTTCGAGCGTGTAGCCGCCGCCCTCGACCGCCTCGACGGTCCACAGCGCTTCGGCGCCGCCGGTGAGCGCGCGTTCGGCGGCATTGAGCCATTGCGCGGCGGTTTCGGCGGCGCTGTGCCGCCCCGCGGTATCGAGTGCCGGATCGAGCGCCCCCGCGAGCGCGAGCGCTTCGACCAGCCCGTGGTCGAGGGTGCGCGGGACATAGCGCATCAGCGCGCGCAGCCGCCGGCCGTGCTCGATCAGCGTGCGCAGATCGTTGCCCGACCGCGCGCCGCCCGCGCTTTCGAGCAGCAGCGCGTCGATGCCCGCATCGACGAGATAATTTTCGAGCGCGGTGTCGTCCTTCAGATAGACTTCGCTGCGCCCCTTCGCGACCTTGTAGAGCGGCGGCTGGGCGATGTAGAGATGGCCGTTCTCGATGATCTCGGGCATCTGGCGATAGAAGAAGGTCAGCAGGAGCGTGCGGATATGCGCGCCGTCGACGTCGGCGTCGGTCATGATCACGATCTTGTGATAGCGCAGCTTTTCGATGTTGAATTCGTCGCGAATGCCGGTGCCGAGCGCCTGGATCAGCGTGCCGACTTCCTTCGAAGAAATGATGCGGTCAAAGCGCGCGCGCTCGACGTTCAAAATCTTGCCCTTGAGCGGCAGGATCGCCTGCACATGCCGGTCGCGGCCCTGCTTCGCCGATCCGCCTGCCGAATCGCCCTCGACCAGAAAGAGTTCGCACTTCGACGGGTCGCGTTCCTGGCAGTCGGCGAGCTTGCCGGGGAGCGAGGCGATGTCCATCGCGCCCTTGCGCCGCGTGAGCTCGCGCGCCTTGCGCGCCGCCTCGCGCGCCGCGGCGGCGTCGACGATCTTCTGGATCACGGCCTTCGCATAGGCGGGATTTTCCTCGAGCCATTCGGTCATCCGGTCGGCCATCAGGCTTTCGAGCGGCTGGCGGACCTCGCTGCTGACGAGCTTGTCCTTGGTCTGCGACGAGAATTTGGGATCGGGCAGCTTGACCGAGACAATCGCGGTCAGCCCTTCGCGCATGTCGTCGCCGGTCAGGCTGACCTTCTCCTTCTTGAGGGCGCCCGACTTTTCGCCATAGCTGTTGATCGTGCGGGTCAACGCGGCGCGGAAGGCCGCGAGGTGGGTGCCGCCGTCGCGCTGCGGGATGTTGTTCGTGAAGCAGAGGACATTTTCATAATAGCTGTCGTTCCACTCGAGCGCGACGTCGATGCCGATGCCGTCGCGCTCGCTGCTGATCGCGATCGGCTCGGGCAGCAGGGCATTTTTGTTGCGGTCGAGCCATTTGACGAAGGCCGCGATGCCGCCCTCGTAGAACAGGTCGTGGGTGACGTGCTCGGCGTGGCGCGCATCGACCAGCTTGATGCGCACCCCTGAGTTCAGGAAGGCAAGCTCGCGATAGCGATGCTCGAGCTTGTCGAAATCGAACTCGGTGACATTCTTGAACGTGTCGGTCGAGGCGGAGAAGGTGACGCGCGTGCCCTTCTTGCCTGCGGGCGCGGGGCCGCGAATCTCGAGCGGGGCGACCGCGTCGCCATGCTCGAAGCGCATCCAATGTTCCTTGCCGTCGCGCCAGATCGTCAGCTCGAGCCATTCGGACAGCGCGTTGACGACGCTGACGCCGACGCCGTGGAGGCCGCCCGACACCTTGTAGGCATTGTCGTCGCTGGTATTCTCGAACTTCCCGCCCGCGTGGAGCTGGGTCATGATGACCTCGGCCGCCGACACGCCCTCTTCGGCGTGGATATCGGTCGGGATACCGCGGCCATTGTCCTCGACGCTGACCGACCCGTCGCTGTTCAATGTGATCAGCACCAGGTCGCAATGCCCCGCAAGCGCCTCGTCGATCGCATTGTCCGAAACCTCGAACACCATATGATGCAGCCCCGACCCGTCGTCGGTGTCGCCGATATACATGCCGGGGCGCTTGCGCACCGCGTCGAGGCCCTTGAGGACCTTGATCGAATCGGCGCCATAGGCGCTCATATTGGGCTGCTTTGCGCCGGATTCGGGCGCCGGGGTTTCAGGGGTGTCCGTCATGCCGATCATATAGGGTCGAAGGGGGCAAAACCCAAGCGAAAATGCGCCTCTCCGCACCGTGCGACGGGGCGTTGCGCGCGCGCGCCGCGGCGGCTAGTTTCGAACGCATGACGATGCTTTCCGCCCTTCGCCCCGGTCCTGCCGTTCTTGCCTTCTGCGCGCTCGCGCTCGCCGGCTGTTCGCAGCCCGCACCGCCGCCCGACAATGCGAAGCTCGCGGGCGGCGAGCCGATCGCGACGCGCGCGGTGATGGTCGGCACCGAAGGCCCGACGCTTCCTGCCTGTTCGAGCATCAGCCGCGTCAAGGACGGCGGCACCGACGTCTATTGGGCGCCCGGCGAAACGCGCGTCGTCAAGGCGCGGCTCGCGGGGGGCACGCCGGTGTCGCTGTGCGAAGCGGCGGACAATGATCGCTGGTTCGGCATCGTCTTTGCGGCGCCCGGCACCGACAAGGACATGTGCGGCGTCGGCCGCTCGGTGCCGAACGCCCGCGAATATCAGGGCCCGTGCCGCTGGGGCTGGATCCGCGGCGGAACGGTGCGGCTGGGGGCTTGAGCCGATCGCCTCTGGAGAGATGGACGGCGGCTAACGACCGGTTGCGGTCATCGAAATCCTCCCCGCGTGCGGGGAGGGGGACCGCCGCCGAAGGCGGTGGTGGAGGGGGCTGTCGGCCTGACGCGCCGCCGAAGGACGCCACCCCCCTCCGTCAGCGCTTCGCGCTGCCACCTCCCCGCAAGCGGGGAGGATCGTCTTGCCCCCACCCCAAGTCGGACACCCGCCGCGAAAAAACCGCTGTCCTACATCATTCGGTTGTGCCAGCCTTCGTCTCGGCTCTTTCGATAGGTGAATAAAAGCGGTCGCAGCCCGGTTTGCGGATGCGGGCGGGAGCCGGCTCGGCATGGTCGCCGAACGCGGCCCATCGGCGGCTGCACAAGGCTGACCTTTGCTGAACTTTGAAACGACGAGGCGGACCCGGCCCGCGATTACCAAAGACGGCGATGGCAACTGGCCCACCCCAAAGCCGTCGTTGCAAGCCTATCGGCAATCCTCGATCACGCGCCCGATCTCCGACTGCACCGGCAGCGTCAGCGTGCTGCCGTTGCTGGCCTCGAGCGCGAAGCGGCCGCGGCTGAAGGCGATGCGGTCGAGCCGTGCGTCACGCGCGGGGAGTGTCGCTGCGCCGCCTTCGAAGCGCAGCCGGTCGGCACCCGAACTCGTGCGCAGCGATACGTCGAGCGGCGCGCCCGTTCCGCCGAGCCCGGCCGCGAGGCGGATGGCGCCGCCGCTGCACGCCATGGTGACGAGCGGGCTCGCATTGCCCGTCTGGACGAAGCGCGCAGTGCGGCTGCCCGCGTCATAGCTCCACGCGCCCTTGTCCAACTGGCGTTCGTCCCACGGCAGTGCCGGCGGCGGCGCAGGCGAGGGGGGCGGCGCGGCGACGGGCGCGGGGGCGGGTGCCGGCGCTTCGGGCTTCGGGATCGCGGCGCAGCCCGCGATCGCCAGCATCGGCAGGACCGCGGCGGCGCCGCGCAGCAGGCTGTGTCTTTTGCTCATTCGCCAAATCCCCGCCAGTCGATCGCTTCGTCAACCCCGGCGCGCGGCACCGGCCAGCGGTTCACCGCCGCTTCTTCGTCGGCATAGCCGATCGCGAGGCCGGTAAACAGGATCTGGTCGTCGCCGATCGCGAGCGCGGCACGCACCGTCTCGCCATACATCGCCCAGCATTCCTGCGGGCAGCTTGCGAGCCCCTTTTCGACGAGCAGCAGCATCACCGATTGCAGCCACATCCCCATGTCGGCCCATTGCGGCGGCCCCATGATCCGCGAGCAATGGAGGAACAGCATCACCGGCGCGCCGAAGCCCGTATAATTGTGCATGAACTGCGCGAGTCGCCCGCGCTTGTCCTCGCGCGCGATACCGAGCGAGGCGTAGAGCGCTTCGCCGACGCCGAAGCGGCGCGCCTCCCACGGATCGGTGAGCGCCTTGGGATAGATGTCATATTCGGGTTGATAGCCCGCGCGCCCCATCGCGATCCGCGCCGCGACCGCATCCTTGACCGCCTGCCACGGCGCGCCCGTGAGCACCACCGCCTGCCACGGCTGGAGGTTGCCGCCCGACGGCGCGCGCTGCGCCGCGGCGAACACCTCTTTCAGCAGTGCGGGATCGACCGCGCGGCCGGTAAAGGCGCGCACCGACCGGCGCGCATGGAGCGCATAGGTTACCGAACGGGCAAGGGTGTCAGTCGCTGGCATATTTATCCTCTCGGCGCTTGCCGAACAGCAATTGCCGTTCGAGGCGGGTCTTGAGCTGGCGATAATAAGAGGTGAGGAAGACGTCATCCTCTTCGGCGACCGGCCGGCCGATCTTGCCGCGGATCGTGTCGGCGACCTCGCGCATCTGCTTCGCGTCGGCGGTGCGCAGCACGCGTTCGAGTTCCTGCAGTTCGAAGATGCCATAGACCGCGAGTTCGGCGTCGCTGAACGCGACCTGGTGCGCGGCCTCGCCGCTCGCCATGTCGCGGTCGAGCTTGCGGCGCTGCGCCATCACGACCCAGGTGCCCGCGATCAGGTCGCCCATCCGCATCCGGTCGCGGTTGAACAGCGGAAAGAGACTGAGCGTCAGCGCCCAGCCGAAGCCGAACAGCGCGGTCCACGCGCCCGCCATATCCTCGGCCGCGCTCACCGACAGCATCGTCAGCGGCAGGAACAGCTCGAGCTCGCGGATCAGGTTGCGCGCGACGACCGCATCGGCGGTCAGCCGCCCGCCGTCGCGCGCGACGACGCGGATGCCCATCAGCCTCTTGCCCGGCGTCGCGGCGCGCTGGCCGAGCTCGAAGCCGATGAACCAGAAATTCCTGAGTACGAAGCCGCCGAGCATCCAGATGCTGAGCATGATCGTCGAGCGCGAAGCGAAACCCGCCCAGAGCATCAAAATGGTGAACAGGATCAGCGCGACGACGATCAGTGCAAGGTCGATCACCAGCGCGCCGAGCCGCAGCGACGCGCTCGCGATCCTCAGCTCGAGGTCGATCCCCTCGGGCGTGATGAACTCGCGGATCTTCCTTGCCTGCGCGGCGCGCAAGCGGGCGTCGGTGCGCGCGGGAGTCATGGCAGGGCGCTCCGCCGCGGCAGGTAATAATAGCCGAGCCAGAAGAGCAGCATCAGCGTGCCGATGCCGTAGCGCACGAGCGTGTCGGTGACGAGCTGGCGCCCGAAGCCCTCGAGCAGTCCCGCGGCGAGCAGCATGACGATCACTCCGACCATCACCTTGCCCGCGGTGCGCCCGGCCGCCGCCGCGGCGTCGAGCCGCCCGCGCGCGCCCGGAAAGACGACCGCGGTGCCGATCTTCAGTCCCGCCGCACCCGCGAGCGTCGCGGCGAACAGCTCGGTGGTGCCGTGGATGAACAGCCAGCCGCCGAATTCGACCCCCAGTCCCTTGCCCGAAAAGACCGCGAGCATCGCGCCGAGGCTGAGCCCCTGATAAAATTCGAGGATCATCGTCGGCACGCCGAAGGCGAAGCCGAGCGCAAAGGCCATGATCGACACGCGGCTGTTGTGGGTGAAAAGATAGGTCGCAAAGACGTGGAGCATCCCGTCCTCGCCGTCCGGCGCCTTGCCATGACCGATCGTGCTGCGCAGAAACTCGACCGAGGCGCGCGGGTCGCGTCCGCCCGAAAGCTCTTCGGGGATGAAATGGAAATACCATTCGGGATCGTGCGCGACGAGCAGCCAGCTCGTCGCGACGCCCAGGATCAGGATCAGCGCGACGATCAGCGTCTCTTTCCACAATGCGCGGACCGCGGCGGGCCAGTCGTGGAGGAAGAAGCGCTTCAGCCGGCCGAGCCGCGATTCGCGCACCCCATAGATCAGGAAATAGCCGCGGATCGACAGCGCCTCGAGATGGTCGAGCAGCGCCTTGTCGAGGCTCGTCGCGCGCGCGATCGACAGCGAGGAGAGGGTGGCGCGATAGAGCAGGGGCAGTTGCAACAGCTCGTCGCTCGACAACGCCTTCGCGCCGCGCCTTTCGAGCCGGGTGAGCAGCGCGTCGAAGGCGATCCAGTCGGCTTCGCGCTCGTCGCGAAAGCGCGCGGTGGAAAAGGCGGGGGTTTCGTTCGTCGGCACCGCGGCGTCCATCACAGGTTCCCCGCGCGCTTGATGCCCAGATAGGCCTCGACCGCGCTCGCCCCCATCGCGTCGGCCGGAACCTCGATCACATCGACCCCGAGCCGCTGCAGCCGCGCGATCACGAGGCGCCGTTCGCGCAGCATCGCCGCGGCGACATTGGCGCGGGTGACGTCGGCGGGGGCGTGGGGGCGGCGGCGCTCCTCGCTTTCAAGCTCCTCATCCTCGATGACCACGAACAGCAGTCGATGCTTTTTAACGAGCCGCCCCGCGGCGCGGATCATCAAATCGGCGCTCGTCGCATCGGTGAATTCGGTGAACAGGATGATCAGCGACCGCCGGTCGAGCCGCGCGCCGAGCGCCGCGAGCGCGAGGGTGAAATTGCTTTCGACATGCGCATAGTCGATCCGCGCCGCGGCGCGCTGCAACGCGGGGAAATCCTGCGTGTGCATATAGGCGGGGGTCAGCGCGTGCGGCTGCGCGGCGAAGGAGAAGAGGCTGATCCGGTCGTGCAGTTTCAACCCGACAAAGGCGAGCAGCAGCGCCGCCGACACCGCGCGGTCGACGCGCGGCATCCCGCCCGCCGGCTCGGCCATCGTCCGCCCGGCGTCGATCGCCAGCACGACGCGATTGTCGCGCTCGACGCGATATTCCTTGGCGAGCAGCTTCACATGGCGCGCCGAGGCAGTCCAGTCGATCGCCCGCCGGTCCATCCCGGGGTGATATTCGGCGAGCGCCTCATATTCGCTGCCCTCGCCGCGCAGCCGCTGTTGCCTCAGGCCGAACAGGCTGTTGCGCTGGAACAATCGCCTTCCTTCCTCGGTCGCGGCGCGAAGGCTGGGGACGACGCTGATTGCCCCCCCGACGCCGAAGCGGCGCTGCTTCCACACGAGCCCGAGCGGGCCGCGCCAGCGGACCCACAGCGCCTCAAGTCGCGCTTCGCCCCGCCGGGCCGCGGCGAGCGGCAGCGTCTGCACGAGCGTGTGCGGGTGCGCGTCGCCCGCGTCGGCGGCGCGCATCCGCCCGGCGATCCGCCCGCCTTCGGCGAGCCGCTCGTCGACCTGAAGCGCCAGTTCGGCGCCGCCTCCGGGCACCGTCCCGCTGCTGCGCGCGGCAAGCGTCAGTTCGAAGGGATCGCCGACGCCGACCTGATACGGAAAGCGCGCATCGAGCGCGAGCCGTCGCGGGCTCGCGCCGAAGAGGATGTCGAGGATCAGGCACGCGGCGATCACGCCGATCCACGCCGGCGCGACCAGCCACAGCTCGGGCCGCACGAGCCCGAGCGCAAGCGCCGCGGGCGCGCCCGCGAGCAACAGAAAGATCGCACGGCGGGTGGGGTAGATCATGGCAAACCCTTCTCCGCATCCCCGAGCGAAGACGAGGGGCATTGCCGAGCGAAGTCGAGGCTGCGACGCTGCGGTTCTCGCTCCGCTCGAACGAGCCCCTCGTCTTCGGCCAATGGCCGAAGTTTATCCTGAGCGCCCGCCAGGGCAGTCGAAGGGCTCGGGGATGCGGAATTGAAAATAGCTGGCTCGATCACCGCGGCACTTCCTCGCGCTCGAGCAGCGCCGCGACGACCTGTTCGACGCTGCGCCCCTCGATCTCGGCCGCGGCCGACAGGATGACGCGGTGGCGCAGCACCCCGGCGGCGAGGCGCTGGACATCGTCGGGGATCGCATAGTCGCGCCCGTCGAGTGCCGCGGCGGCGCAGGCGGCGCGCGCGAGCAGGGTCGCGGCGCGCGGGCTTGCGCCGCATTCGAGGTCGGCGCTCTCGCGCGTCGCGCGGACGAGGCGGACGATATAGTCCACGATCTCGTCGGCGAGCCGGACCTCGGCGATCGTGTCGATCGCGGCGGCGATCGCGGCGGCGTCGGCGATCCGCTCAACCCCGAAGTCGGCGACCGCGGGGCTTTTGAAGCGCCCGCCATGGTCGGCGACGATGCGCCGTTCCTCGGCGGCGTCGGGATAGTCGACGACGAGCTTGAACAGGAAGCGGTCGAGCTGCGCTTCGGGAAGCGGATAGACGCCCTGCTGCTCGATCGGATTCTGCGTCGCGAGCACGGTGAAGCGCGGGCTCATTGTATGCGGCTCGCCATTGATCGTGACGCGGCGCTCCTGCATCGCCTCGAGCAGCGCCGCCTGCGTCTTGGGCGGGGTGCGGTTGATCTCGTCGGCGAGCAGCAGTTCGGTGAAGATCGGCCCCTTGGTCAGGGTGAAGCTCGACGTCTGGAAGTTGAACAGGTTCGACCCCAATATGTCGCCGGGCATCAGGTCGGGAGTGAACTGGATGCGCCCGAAGTCGAGCCCGACCGCGCGTGCGAAGGCCTGGGCGAGCAGCGTCTTCGCGGTTCCCGGCGGGCCTTCGAGCAGCACATGGCCGCCCGCGAGCAGCGCGATCGTCACCATGCGCGTGAGGCCCGCCTGTCCGAACACCGCCTTCGCCACCTCGCGCTCGATCGCGGCGCCGAGCGCAGCCACGCTTCCGATCCTGTCAGCTGTCACGCAATAAATCCTTTCTGATGTCGTGGAGCGCCTGCGCGTCCTCCAGAAATTCGTGGGGGCTTCGCGCGAGCGGCAGCCGCCGCGCGAGCGCCGAAAAGGGCTCGCGTCCGGCGGGAAGGTGGCGGTCGATCCAGCCGTCGGTTTCGGCCTCGTCGAGGCCTGCGGGCGCGTGCAGCCGCCGCGCGATCGCGCCGCGCTGGTTCGCCACATAGGCGCGCGCGCCGTCGAGATCGCGCCCCGCCTGCGCGATCAGCTCGGCGCTGTTCGCGATCAGCGCGGCCTTGGAGACCGGGATCGCGCGCGCGGGCCGCAGCGCCGGGCCGAAGCGCATCCACGCCTGCCACAGCGCGAGCAGGCCGGCGGCAATGACGCACAGCGTGATGCCGATGAAGGGCGGGACGAAGGCAAAGCGGAGCAGCGAGCGCCCGCCGCCGAAGCCGGCGAGCGTCAGGTCAAAGGCGAAGCCGCTCGCATTCGCATCCTCGCCGATCGCATCGAGCAGCAACGCGGCGCCGCGCGCCTTGTCGCGCGAGGCGAAAGCGAAATTGTCGACAAGGTCGGGATCGGCGAGGATGTAGAGGTCGGCGTTCTTTGCGCGCGCAAGCAGAGCGCCGCCGCCAGGTGCGGCGATCAGCGTGTCGAGCGCGTCGCCTTTTATCGTCTGCACCTGTTTCGGCAGGATCAGTTCGATCGCGCGTCCCGCGACCTCGCCGCGCACCCGTTGTCCGCCCGCTCCGCGCGGCCCGAGTTCGACGGCGCCGAAGCGCGCTTCGGGGAGCAGGCGGAGCGGCGGCGGCACCGCCATCGCAGGGCCGGACCAGCCGGGTTTTTCGGCTTCATTGGGGATCGGCAGCGCATACCATTTGGGCAGGATTACCAGCGTCGGCGCGCCGCCCTGGGCGTTCAGCAATTCGGCGACCTCGCCGGGCTGTGTCCGGTGCGTCGGGGTCAGGATCAGCAGCGGCTGATCTCCGCCGCCATAGCGTTCGGGTCGGCGGCGCAGTTCGACTTCGGCGCCCGCGCGCTCGAGCAGATCGACGATACCCCCAAAACCCGGCGCGCCGCGCGAAAGGGCATGGCCCTTGCCGTCGTTGCCGCTCCTGAGATCGGGGCCGAGCGCGATCAGCGCCCACAGCGCGATGAAAGCGATGATGCCGATGGCGATCACGCCGCCGATCAGCCGCGGGTCGAACGCCCGTTCATTCGCCGCCGCGCCGCTCATGCGCGCGCCCAGCTCTTGGGCACCGTCAGCTCGGCATAGGCGCTGCGGCAGCCCGTCCAGGCCTCCGCGTCGATCGCGCGGCCGCCGAACAGGCTGATCTCGACCGCGCGCGCGATGCGGCTGAAGGCGCCGCGCGCGGTCGCGGGCAGGTCGCGCGCCTCGGCAAGCTCGCGCGAGGTCATCGCGGGGCGCACCAGCCCCGGGCGGCGCGTGTCGATATCCTCGATGCTGCGATAGAGCAGCAGGTGGACGGCTTCGGCGAAGCGCCCCGCCGCGGCGAGCGCATCGGCCTCGGCGAGCAGCGCGCGCGCGGCGCCCGCTTCGACGACGCCTTCCTCCTCGGCCTCGGCGCCCTTGCGGCGCAGCAAGGGCAAGCTGTCGACCCAGCGCGTGAAGGCGGGGACGAAATGATAGAGCAGCACGAGCGCCAGCGCCGCTATGGCGAGCCACAGCAGCGGCTTGTAGGCGGGCTGCGCCCATTCGAGGAAATCGCGCAGCGCGGCGAACAGCGAGCGCAGCCATTCGGGGGTTTCGGGCGCCGGAGGCGGCGCCGGAAGGCTGGTCTGGATGGTGCCGCCCGCGATCGTCTGACTATAGCCGGGATCGACGAGTTCGGGGTCGATCAGCCAGCCCTCGCCGACGGGCGCGGCCGCAGCCGCCGCGAGGACGAGCGGCGACATCATGTTGAAATTCCGGCCTCGCCCCGCATGGTCATCGCGCCAACAGGTAGCGCGAGGCGGCGCGCCAAGGCAAGAGATGCTTGCGCCGGCAACGGACGCGCTCTAGCCCCGCGCGATATGGTTGCAGCGGCAACCTTGTGGCCGGCAGGAGGACAGGCGTGGACGCGGCGCAGGCGGTGCATGAGAAGTTTCTGGCGGCGCTGGGCGAGGGGCGGCTGGCGCGCGCTGCCGATGCGCCCGATCCCGCCGCGACGGGGCTCTCGCGTGCCGAGGCCATCGACATCTTCCTATCGCAACTGACCAGCCGCCAGATGGACCGGTTGTCGCGCACGCTGCAGGCGCGGGGCGAGGGCTTCTACACGATCGGTTCGTCGGGGCACGAAGGCAATGCCGCGGTCGCGGCGGCGCTGCGCGTCACCGATATGGCCTTCCTCCATTATCGCTCGAACGCCTTCCAGCTCCACCGGGCGCGCCAGCGTCCGGGCGGGACGCCGAACTGGGACATGCTGCTGAGCTTTGCGGCATCGGCCGAGGACCCGATTTCGGGCGGGCGGCACAAGGTGATCGGCTCGAAACCGCTTGCGATCCCGCCGCAGACCTCGACGATCGCCTCGCACCTGCCGAAAGCGGTCGGCGCCGCCTTTTCGATCGGCATCGCGCGGCGGCTCGGCATGACCGATCTTCCGCTTCCCGCCGATGCCGTCGTCCTCGCGAGCTTCGGCGATGCGTCGGCGAACCATTCGACGGCGCAGGGCGCGTTCAACACCGCGGGCTGGACCGCCTATCAGGGGACGCCGATGCCGCTGATCTTCCTGTGCGAAGACAATGGCATCGGCATTTCTACGCGTACCCCGACGGGGTGGATCGAGGCGCAGTTCCGCAACCGCGCGGGGCTCCACTATATCCAGTGCGACGGCACCGACATCGTGTCGGCCTATGCGGGCGCGAAGGCGGCGGCGGACTATGCGCGCGGCACGCGAAAACCCGTGTTCCTGCACATGAGGGCGGTGCGGCTTTACGGCCACGCGGGGTCGGACGTGCAGGGCGCCTATCTGCCGAAAGCGCTGATCGAAGCCGACGAGGCGCGCGATCCGCTGCTCGCCGGCGCCGCGCTGATGACGCAGCAGGGCTGGATGACCGCGTCCGAGGTCGCCGAGGCCTATGAGGAGATCGGCGGGGCGCTGGCGCGGCAGGCCGAAGCGGCGATCCAGCGCCCCAAGCTGACGACGAGCGCCGCGGTGATGGCGAGCCTGATCCCGCCGAAGCGCGATCTGCCGCGCGCGAACACCCCGTCGGACGAGGATCGCAAGGCGATGTTCGGCAGCGACTGGGGCCAGATGGACAAGCCGATGCACATGGCGCGGCTCCTGTCGTGGGCGCTCGCCGACCTGATGCTCGCGCACAAGGAGATCGTCGTCGCGGGCGAGGATGTCGGGCCCAAGGGCGGCGTCTATAATGTCACGGCAAAGCTCCACCAGCGCTTCGGCTCGGCGCGCGTCGTCAACACGCTGCTCGACGAACAGGCGATCCTCGGCCTCGCGATCGGCATGGCGCACAACGGCTTCGTCCCGATGCCCGAAATCCAGTTCCTCGCCTATGTCCACAATGCCGAGGATCAGATCCGCGGCGAGGCCGCGACCTTGAGCTTCTTTTCGAACGGCCAGTACAGCAACCCGATGGTGATCCGTATCGCCGGGCTGGGCTATCAAAAGGGTTTCGGCGGCCATTTCCACAATGACAACAGCCTCGCCGTCTTCCGCGACATTCCGGGCGTCATTCTTGCCGTGCCGTCGAACGGGCGCGATGCGGTGCAAATGCTGCGCGAATGCGTGCGTCTGGCGCGCGAGGAGCAGCGCGTCGTGGTCTTCGTCGAACCGATCGCCCTCTATATGACCCGCGACCTGCACGAAGAGGGCGATGGCCTCTGGACGAGCGTTTACGAGGCGCCGGGCGAGGGGGCGCCGATCCGGCTCGGCGATGTCGGGGTGCATGGCGACGGCAGCGATCTTGCGATCGTCACCTATGGCAACGGCACTTATCTGTCGCGCCAGGCCGAAAAATTGCTCGCGGGCGACGGGGTCGAGGCGCGGGTGATCGACCTGCGCTGGCTCGGGCCGGTCGATGAGGGGAAGCTCGTCGCCGCGGTCGGCGACGCGCGGCGTATCCTGATCGTCGACGAATGCCGCATCACCGGCTCGCAGAGCGAGGCGCTGATGGCGCTGTTCACCGAGCGCCTGCCCGATCGCAAGCTCGCACGCATCGCTGCCGACGACAGCTTCATTCCGCTCGGCAAGGCGGCGACTTTGACCCTGCCGAGCCGCGATTCGATCGTCGCCGCGGCGAAGGCGCTGCTGGCATGAGCGGCCGCAAGACCGCGCTCGTCGTCGCGCCGGGGCGCGGCACCTATGGCAAGGGCGAACTCGGCAGCATCGCGCGGCTGCACGGGCGCCGCTTCGCCGGGCTGATCGCCGATTTCGACGCGCAGCGCCGCGCGCGCGGCCAGCCGACGGTGACCGAACTCGACGGCGCCGAACGCTTCAGCGTCGCGACGCACATGCGCGGCGACGTCGCGGCGCCGCTGATCTATACCGCGACTATGCTCGATTTCCTCAGCATCGACCGCGATCGGTTCGACGTCGTTGCGGTCGCGGGCAATTCGATGGGCTGGTACAGCGCGCTCGCGCTCGGCGGCGCGGTGTCGGTCGAGGACGGCTTTCGCATCGCCAATGCGATGGGCCTGAACAGCCAGGCGCACGGGCCCGGCGGGCAGATATTGCTCCAGATCGTCGACGAGGACTGGCGGCCGGTGCCGGGACTGCGCGATGCGCTGCTCGGCCTCGCCGACGAAATCGCGGCGCGGCCCGGCCACGACCTTGCGCTGTCGATCGACCTCGGCGGGATGCTCGTCTTCGCGGGCAATGAGGAGGGGCTTGGCGCGCTGCTGGCCGGGGTGCCGCCGACGCCGGGGCGCGATCCGCTGCGGCTTGCGGGGCACGGCCCGTTCCACACGCCATTGATGATCGGCAGTTCACAGAAGGCGAAGGCCGAACTCCCGTCCTCGCTCTTCCGCGCGCCTGCGCTGCCGATGGTCGATGGTCGCGGCCACGTCTGGCGCCGCTTTTCCTCCGACCCCGATGCGATATGGGACTATAGCTTCGGCCACCAGATCCTCGCGCCCTATGATTTCGCGGGCTCGGTACAGGTCGCAGTCAAGGAATATGCGCCCGACGTCATCATCCTGCCCGGCCCCGGCGACACGCTCGGCAGCGCGATCGCGCAATCGCTGATCGGCATCGGCTGGCAGGGGCTGACGGGCAAGGCCGATTTCGCTGCGCGGCAGACGGAGGATCCGATCCTGCTGGCGATGGGGCGCCCCGATCAGCGTGCGCGCGTGGTGGCCGACGAATAGGGCCGACCGGGAGGTGGGCTCCCGGCCGGCCCTGTGGGTGCGCGGCCAGGTGGGGAAGGCCGCGCGGAGGCGAACGGCAGCGCCCTTGGGGACCAACACAGGGGCGGTGGGCCGTTCGATATACTTATAGGATGGCCGCGCCGCGGCTGGCCGGATGCGGCGCGCATCAAGCGCCATTTCGGATCGAAAATCCCGCCTGCGCCTGTTCGGCGATGAAGGCGAGGCGGAGCAGTTCGGCGACATTGGCGGCGCCTGCGCGGCGCATGATGTTCGCGCGATGAACCTCGACGGTGCGCGGGCTGAGGTCGAGCCGCCGCGCGATCGCCTTGTTGCCGAGCCCCGCGGCGAGCGATTCGAGGATGTCGCGTTCGCGCGGGGTCAGTGCCGCGAGCCGCGTTTCGGCGTCGCGGTGCGCGGCGGCCGCCCGCCGCTGCGCATGCCAGTCGCTCAATGCCGCGTCGATCGTGCGCCGCACCAGCCGCGGGTCGAGCGGTGCAGGCAGCAAATCGTGCGCGCCGCCGCGCAAGACCGCGCGCGATTCGGCGATGCTCAGCCGTTCGGCGGCGACGAAGGCGACGAGGCCGGGGCAGGATGCGATGCGATCGAGCAGCGCGCCGCCGCTAACCTTCCCCGGCTGGCGCCAGCGAAAAAGCAGAATGGCGTCGCCCGGGTCGGGCTCGGCTTCGAGCCACGCGTCGGCGCTCGCAAAGCTCCGCACCACCCGCGTCGTCCCTGCGGCGATCGCGCGAAAGCAGGCGGCGCGCTCGGTCGCGTCGGGCAGGATCAGATGGATATGGCCCCCCGTCTCGGTCATGCCGCCATGGTGTCGCAATCCGCGCGGCAGGCCGAGCATGATCGCCTCGGCTTCGGCGCCGGAATGAAGCGATCGGCGGGGCCGGCAGCGGGGGCGGACACCCCCGATTGACATGCGGCGCCCGCTCGTCTTTATGAAAAAGGAATTATTAAAGCGCTTGCAGGGGCCGATCGACGATGAGACTCAACCTTCCCGGTCGGGATCGCCGGCCGCCTGCAACGAGCGGTTCCGAGGCGCGCGACGCCCGCCTGACGCTCAGCCTGTCGGGAACGAACCTCGAGCGCGCGGGCGACTATAATCAGCGGATCGTGCTGCAGGCGATCCGCCTCAGCGAAGAAACGACGCGCAGCGAACTCGCGCGCGTGACCGGACTGACCCCGCCGACGATCGCCAATATCACCAAGCGGCTCGAGGATCTGGGGCTCGTCAAGCCCGCGGGGCGGCTTCAGGGCCGGCGCGGCCAGCCGGCGATGCGGATCGTCATCGACCCCGACGGTGCCTTTTCGATCGGGCTCAACATCGACCGCGATCATATCACGCTGGTCACGCTCGACCTCGCGGGCCGCATCCGCAGCCGGCAGACGCGCGAGATCGCCTTCGCGCTTCCCGAAATGGTCGTCGGCTATGTCCGCGAGGTGCTGCCCGAACTGCTCGACGAAGGCGGCGTCGACCGCCGCCGCATCCTCGGCGTCGGGGTCGCGCTTCCCGACGATCTCGGACGGATCGCGCTGCCGCATCGGCCCGCGGCCTATGACGCGTGGAACGGTATCGACCTCGGCGAATTGCTCGGCGAGGTGCTGCCCTGGCCGCTCCACGCCGACAATGACGCCGCGTCGGCGGCGCTCGGCGAGGTGCATCTCGGCAATGGCATCGCGCTGCCGAGCTTCTTCTATCTCTTGATCAGCGCCGGGCTCGGCGGCGGACTCGTCATCGACCGCAGCTATGTGCGCGGCGCCGATGCGCGTTCGGGCGAAATCTGGGCGATGCCCGACCCGGCGCGCGGCGCGGGCGCCAATGTGCAGGACACGGTGTCGCTCTCGGCGCTCTATGCCCGGCTCGAGGAAGCGGGGCACGCGGTCGACCGGCCCGAGGCGCTGGTCGACGGGTCGGGCGGCAAGGATGCGATCATCGGCGGGTGGCTCGACGATGCGGCCGACGCGCTCGTCCAGCCGCTGATCGCGGTCAACTGCCTGATCAATCCCGCTGCAATCCTGATCGGCGGGCGGCTGCCGGGCAGGCTCGCTGACGCGCTCGTCGAACGGCTCAACGCGCGCATGGCCGAACGTCAGCTTCCCGTCGTCGCGCCGGTGCGCCGCGCCGAGACCGCCGACGATGCCTCGGCGATCGGCGCCGCGATCATCCCCTTCCTCGACAATGTGCTGCCGTCCGAATCGATCCTGATGCAGGCGGGGCGTTAGGCCGCCTCCATCCGTTCGGCCATCGCGTCGAGATCGACTCCGCGCGTTTCGGGGAAGATCGCCGCGACGACGACGAACTGAAGCACCATCGCCGCGGCGAAAATCGCGAAGGGCGCGCCGGGCGACCAGGCGACCAGAATCGGAAAGACGCCCGCGATCAGTGCGTTCATCAGCCAGTGGGTGCTCGCGCCGAGCGCGCTGCCACGCGCACGCACCGGCGTCGGAAAGACTTCGGAGATATAGACCCAGATCACTGCGCCCTGACTCGTCGCGAAAAAGGCGATGAAGCCGACCAGCGCAGGCAGCATCAGCGCATTTCCGAGCGCGCCGAACAGCACGCCCGCGGCGATCGACAGGCACAACGCCATCCCCGCCGCGCCCGCGAGCAGCAGCGTCTTGCGCCCGATCCGGTCGATCAGCGCCATGCCGACGAGAGTGAAAATCAAATTGGCGAGGCCGATCAGCACCGCCTGCCGGTCGGGCGACAGCGATCCCGCGCGCGCGAAGATGTCGTTGAGATAATAGAGCACCGCATTGATGCCCGCGAGCTGGTTGAACATCGCGACGAGGATCGCGAGCGTCATCGGGCGGCGATGGCGGCGCCACGACAGTTTCTCGTTCGGCGGATCGCGCATCAGCGCTTGCTCGACGCGTGCCAGTTCGGCGGCCGCGGCGTCGGGCGCCATGCCGATGCGCGCGAGCGCCTCGCGCGCTTCGCTGGCGCGTCCCTTCACGACCAGCCAGCGAGGGCTGTGGGGAATGGCGAAGAGAAGGATGAAGAAGAGCAGCGCGGGCGCGGCGGTGATCCCGAGCTTCCACCGCCAGCCGGCGCCGCCGTCGACAAGCCCCGCGATTACCGCATTGCTGAGATAGGCGGTGAGGATGCCGATGACGATCATCAGCTGGAAGAGTCCGACGAGCAGGCCGCGGCGCCGCGGCGGCGCGATCTCGGCGATATAGACGGGCGCGAGCACCGACGATCCGCCGATCGCGAGGCCGCACAGAAAGCGAAAGAACAGGAACAGCGTCCAGCTGGGCGCCAGCGCGCAGCCGAGTCCCGCGACGAAATAAAAGGCGGCGAGCACGCGCAGGCTGTCGCGGCTCCCGAAGGCGTCGCCGGGCTTGCCCGCGAACAGCGCGCCCGCGAGGGTTCCCCACAGCGCCGCCGACACGGTGAGGCCGAGCGTCTCGGGGGTGAGCGCGAAGAGGCGCGTCAGGTCATGCGTGACCCCGGCGATGACCGCAGTGTCGAACCCGAAGAGCAGGCCCGCGAGCGCCGCGGTGCCGATCGCGGCGGCGAGCGTGATGCGTCCGCCTTGCGGCGATCCGGCTTTGTTTTGATTTCCGTGCAGCTCACCCGTCATTGTCTCTCCCTCGACCCTCATAGGGGGCTCTTCTGGGGCGACCGGCATGCGCTCGCCATCCGGCGATCATGGCACAAGGGCTCGGCTGAGAAAATAAATTAAATTCCATTATTGTCTTGACGGCAAGACCGCGCGCGGGGCAGGTTTGCGCAAAACGGGGTCGGAACGCCGACGGGCGGCGGTGCCGCACACCCGCAACGAACCGCCGAAAGACGAAAGGGAGAGTGTCGTGCCGGCAAAGCTGCTAGCGACCCATCGCGTCGAAAAACCCTGGGGGCGCCGGCGCCTGTGGGGCCCGTTTCCCGACGCGCCGGCCGATGGCGAACCGGTGGGCGAAATCTGGTTCCAGGCGCCGGGTGACAGCACGCCGGACCTGCTGATCAAATATCTTTTCACCAGCGAGAAGCTGTCGGTGCAGGTGCATCCCGACGATGCGCAGGCGCAGGCGCGTGGGCTGACGCGCGGCAAGGATGAATGCTGGCTGATCCTGGGTGCCGAACCCGATTCGACGATCGCGGCGGGGACGAAGCGGCCGGTCGATGCCGAAACGCTGCGCGCCGCGGCGCTCGACGGCAGCATCGAAGCGTTGCTCGACTGGAAGCCGGTCAAGGCGGGGGACTTCCTCTACGCCGCGTCGGGCACGGTCCATGCGATCGGCGCGGGCATCACCTTGATCGAGGTGCAGCAGAATTCCGAAACCACTTATCGCCTCTACGACTATGGCCGGCCGCGCGAGCTGCATCTGGACGACGGCGTCGCGGTCTCCGACGCGCGGCCCTATGTGCCCTATGCTTCGCCCGGCAAGGTTGAAGAGGGCCGCAGCATCCTCGTTGAAGGGCCGAAGTTCGTGCTCGAACGGCTCGGCGGCGGCGATCGCACGCTGACCCTGCCCGAAGGCCTCACCGCCTGGCTGATTCCGGTCGTCGGCAGCGGCGAAGCCGACGGCACCGAATTCAAGGCCGGCGAATGCCTGGCGCTCACCGGCACCGTTCGCCTTGTTGCCGAAGACCATGCCGACCTGCTGCTCGCCTATCCGGGCGCGCAGCGGCTCGGCGACTGAACCAAGAAAATAAAGGGAGGATCGAGATGACCGACGACAGGGGCGGCGCGCGGGCGCCGGGCAGGGCGGGGCTGGGCAAGAGAGCGGCGATACTGCCCCTTATGCTCGCCGCTTCGGCGGCTACCGCACAGACCGGCGGGATTACGCCGGTCGATCTCGCCGATCCGCTCGTCGGCACCGCGCCGCTCGACGATCCGGCGGTGATCGGCAATGCGCCGCCGCCGGGCGAGCCCGTCTATTCGGGGCAGACCTCGCCGGGCGCGCGCCTGCCACACGGCTCGGTCGAGGCGGCGCCGGTCAACAATAATATCGAACTGCAATATCCGAACGGCGTGCCCGTCCCCTATTATTACACCAATCCGACGATGATCGGCTTCACCGGCGGGGGCGGACCGACCTATGGCGGCAATGCCGAGCCGATCGTCATGCCCGTGGTCGGCGACTGGTCGCCGCCCCCCGCCTACAGCCAGTCATATTATGACAAGGCGCGCGAAAAGGCGGCGCCGGGCTATTATTCGGTGTTCCTCGACAGTTTCCGGACTCGCGCCGAGCTTACGGCGACGCGCTGGGCAAGCCTGATGCGCTTCACCTTCCCCGAAAGCCGGCGCGCGCACGTCATCGTCAACTTCCCGCGCCATGGCGGCACGGTCGAGATCGTCGGCGACCGCATGATCCGCGGCCGGTCGAACGAGAGCCGCGGCGTCGACGGCGCCTGGTTCGTCGCCGAATTTTCAAAGCCCTTCGTAAAGCTCGGCACCTTCCGCAAATCGCCCGGCGACAATGAAGGCTGGGGCATCGGCAACAGCGACGTCCAGCCCGGCGCGTGCAGCCTGTCGGGCAGCTACGCCGGCGCCTATGTCGATTTCGCGACCGCGGCGGGCGAGCAGGTGCTGGTCAAGATGGCCCACGGCACCAGCTACGAACAGGCCGAACAGCGATTGAAGGCCGAGATTCCCGGCTGGGATTTCGACGGCGTGCGCGCCGCCGCGCGCGGCGAATGGGCGCAGCTTCTGAACCGCGTCCGCGTGACGGGGGGCAGCGAAAAGCAGCGAAAGCTCTTCTATTCGACCTTGTTCCAGTCTTTCGCTTCGCCACGGCTGATCGCTGCAAAGGGCGAAAAATTCGCCGACACCAATGGCAAGGTGCAGGTCGCCGCGCACGACCGCTACAGCCCGGTTCCCTTCTGGGACACGGGGCGCAACCAGATCGTGCTGCTCGAGCTGATGGAGCCCGAGGCGGTGAAGAATATCATGGCGTCCGAACTCGATATGGCGCGCGAGAAGGGGTATATGAACACCTCCTTCCACGGTGACAATGCGGTGTTCCTCTATCTCGGCGCGTGGGAGCGCGGCATCGAGTTCGACTATGAAGCCGCCTATGACTATCTGCGCAGGAATGCGACCGATCCCAAGGGGCCGCGCGGCTATCTCGCCGAATATATGAAGCGCGGCTGGATTTCGGACATCGTCCCCGATCACAACCCCAGCCCGCCCTATGCCGGGGGCAAGGCGGGCGCGGCGACGACGCTCGAATATGCGTGGGACGATTATGCGCTCGCGCTGTTCGCCAAGAAGCTCGGCAAGGATGCCGACTACCGGATGTTCCTGAAGCGCGCGGGGAATTATGCCAACGTCTTCGACAAGTCGATCGGCTTCGTCCGCGGCCGCACCGACGACGGCCAGTGGATCGCGCCCTTCGATCCGGCCGAGCCCTATTACAACTTCATGATGAAGGAGGCGTCGGGTTGGTCGACCCTGTGGCTCGTGCCGCACGACGTGCAGGGGCTGATCGAGCTGATGGGCGGGCGCGACGCCTTCAACGCCAGGCTCGATCAATTTTTCACCCGGCCCTATAATCCGACCGGAATCTGCCGCGACTGCACGGGGGTGATCGGCCAATATGTGCAGGGCAACCAGCCCGACCAGCAGGCGCCCTATTATTACAACTGGAGCGGCCAGCCGTGGAAGACGCAGGCGCTTGTGCGGCGCATTCTGGCCGAAACCTATGGCAGCGACGCGAGCGGCTACGGCTATCCCGGCATGGACGATCAGGGCGCGACCTCGTCCTGGTATGCGCTGAGTGCGCTCGGCTTCTATCCGGTCGACCCGTCGAGCCAGCATTATATCATCGGCAGCCCGCTCTTCGACGACGCGAGCCTCGACATGGGCAACGGCAAGACGCTGCGCATCGTCGCGAAGAATAATTCGGCCGCGAACGTCTATATCCAGTCGGCGACGCTGAACGGCAGGCCGTGGACCAGGCCGTGGTTCAGCCACGACGATATCAAGGACGGCGCAACCTTTGTCTTCACCATGGGGCCGAGGCCGAACAAGAGCTGGGGCGCCGCGCCCGACGCCGCGCCGCCGTCGATGTCGCGCCGCCGCTAAGGCCGCGCACCGACCACATCCTCCGCACCATGCGCGGAGGCCGAGCCCGGGACCCGCTAACCCCCCCCTCTGGTCCCGGGCTCACCCGCCACCCGCCGTTCCAAGGAAAGACCCGTCCCATGCGCCGCTCGCTTCTCCTCGCCACCTGCCTCGCCTTCGCGCCTGTTGCGGCCTCGGCACAGGGGGCCGCGCCTCCCGCCGATGCCGTCTATACGAGCGATCTGATGACGCGCTGGGGCAAGGAAGTGACGCCCGCGAATGCGTGGCGCAGCTATCCGCGCCCGCAGCTGAAGCGTGAGCGCTGGCTCAACCTCAACGGCCTTTGGGACTATGCGATCGCGCCCAAGGGCGATGCGCAGCCGGCGCGGATGGACGGACAGATACTCGTCCCCTTCCCGGTCGAATCGAAGCTGTCGCGCGCCCAGCGCAAGGTCACGCCGGAGGATCGCATCTGGTATCGCCGCAGCTTCACCGTCCCTGCGGGCTGGCAGGGCGAGCATATCATGCTCAACTTCGGCGCGGTCGATTATGAAACGGTGGTGCGCGTCAACGGATCGGTCGTCGGCGCGCACAAGGGCGGCTTCGACGCCTTCGGCTTCGATATTACCCCCTATCTGAAGGCCGGCGCGAACGAGCTCGTCGTCGAGGTGACCGACCCGACGAGCGCGGGAATGCAGCCGCGCGGCAAGCAGATCCTCGACCCCGCCGGCATCTGGTACACTGCGGTCAGCGGCATCTGGCAGACGGTGTGGCTCGAACCCGTCCCCCAACTCCATATTGCCGAGGTGCGCGCGACGCCCGACATCGACCGCGGCACCGTCGACGTCGCGGTCGCGCTGAGCGGATGGGCGGGCGACACGGATGCGGTGCGGCTCACCGCGAGCGCAGGCGGCAAGGCGATCGCCTCGACGATCGTGCGCGCCAACCGCCGCGCCAGCCTTGCGATCCCGAATGCACATCTCTGGTCGCCCGATGATCCCTTCCTTTACGATCTCAAGGCCGAGCTGGTGACGGTGCGCGATCCCTATGCGGGCGAGAAGGAGCGCGACCGCAAGGCCTATGATTCGCGCTTCACCGGCCATGAACGGCGGGTCTATGCGAAGGCCGAGGTCGCGGGCGCGCCGCGCGACACGGCCGAGGCCTATTTCGCGATGCGCAAGATTTCGGTCGGACCGGGCCGCGTCGAGGGTCAGCCGGCGATCCTGCTCAACAACGAGCCGCTGTTTCAAAGCGGCGTGCTCGATCAGGGCTGGTGGCCCGACGGGCTTTATACGCCGCCGTCGGAGGAAGCGATGGCGAGCGACATCGTCTTCCTGAAAAAAGCGGGCTTCAATATGCTGAGGAAGCATATCAAGGTCGAGCCCGCGCGCTATTATTACGACGCCGACCGGCTGGGGATGCTGATCTGGCAGGACATGCCCTCGGGCGGCGGCGAGGATCATTATCTCGCGGGGACGAGCCAGTATCAGGCGGTCTTCCCGTCGGAGACGATGGCCGAACAGCAGAAGCAACTCGCCGAAATGATCGGCGAACTTCGCGCCTTTCCGTCGATCGTGATGTGGGTCGTCAACAACGAGGGTTGGGGGCAATATGACGCCGCGACGCTCGCGCGCTTGGTCAAGGGGCTCGACCCGTCGCGGCTCGTCGATGCGACCTCGGGCTGGCTCGACGTCGCGCCCGAGGCGTCGGACGTGCTCGACATCCACACCTATGAAGATGTGCCGAACACCCCCCGCCACCAGTCGCGGCGCGCGATCGTGCTCGGCGAATATGGCGGCGTCGGCTTCCCGGTCGAAGGCCATATCTGGCGGCCCGGCAAGGGCAATTGGAGCTATCAGGTCGCCCGCGAGCCGGCCGACTATCTCGACCGCTTCCGCAAGAAGCTCGAGGGCGTGATCCGCCAGGTGAAGGAGGCCGGGCTCAGCGCCGCGGTCTATACGCAGACGAGCGATGTCGAGGACGAGATCAACGGCTTGCTGACCTATGACCGCGCGGTGCCCAAGGCGCCGCCCGAAGCGCTGGCGAAAATCGCGGCACCGCTCTGGCAGGACGGAAGGGGCGACTGAGTCCTCCCCGCCGCCGCGTTGCAATTTTGCCTCACACGCCGGGTGAGTCGCTTTGCGGCGATGCCGGAGCAGCAGCGCGGTAGAGCCAAAAAGGCCGGCTTTACCGCAGTTTGCGTGCGTTTCACCGCATCGCCGATGTCGCGAAAAGATTTATTTGACAAATTATTTTTTATATTCTGAATACGGGTCGACGGACCCGATGGGCCGAACCGGTGGTAGCTGGCACCGGGCAACGAGCGGGGGCGCAGAGCCCCTCGAACAGGGAGGATGAACAGATGGGCGCAGGACAAATCCATTCGTCGAAGGGGCGCAGCCGCGAGCAGATCGTGCGCGGCCTGATGCTGACTGCGGGGGCCGTCGCCGGCCTGTGCGCGGTTCCGGCGCAGGCGCAGACCGCCGATGGCGCGCAAGTCGACGCGCAGGTGCAGTCGAACGATGCGGCCGGCGCGCCCGGCGACGCGATCGTCGTCACCGGCTATCGCGAATCGATCGAAAAGAGCCTCGAGCAAAAGCGCGACTCGAACGCGCTGATCGAGGTCATCACCGCCGAGGATATCGGCAAATTCCCCGACAAGAATGTCGCCGACGCGCTCCAGCGCGTTCCGGGCGTGATCATCACCCGCGACGGCGGCGAGGGCAGCCGGGTCAGCATCCGCGGCCTCAAGCCCGACCTTACGCTGACGCTGCTCAACGGCAATTTCATCGCCGGCGCCGACAGCGGCGATCCGCAGCGCTCGTTCAACTATGTGCTGCTGCCGTCGAACTTCATCGCCAGCACCGAAGTGTATAAATCGTCCGAAGCGCGGCTCGAGGAAGGCGGCGTTGGCGGCACCGTCATCCTCAACACGCGGCGCCCGTTCGACCTGCCGGCCTGGTCGGGCTTCGTCTCGGCCGAGGGCACCTATTCGGACACGACCGAGAAATTCGACCCGCAGATCGCGGGCCAGATTTCGTGGAAGGACCCCAGCGAGCGCCTGGGCTTCCTGGTCGGTGCGACCTATCAGGAACGGTCGAACCGCGAGCTGCGTGGCTATACCGAAACCTGGCGCTGGTGGAGCGACCGCGACGCCGACGGCAATGTCCTGACGCCGGCGGTCGATGCCAACGGCAACCCGTTCGAAAATGACGACGCGATTTCCTATTGGCCGGGCGAAGGCGTGACGACGCGCGACGGCACGCATTATTCGGGCTATTGGGCACCGCAGTCGGTCAATGAGGAAGTCTTCACGCAGGACCGCAAGCGGCTCGGTATCCAGGCGACCGCGCAGATGCGCCCGTTCGACAATCTGACCGTCACCTCGAACTATTTCCGCTTCGAATATAGCAGCAACTGGCAAAGCAATGTGCTGAAGATCCCCGAATGGGGCTATGGCAATTTCTTCACCGGCCCGACCTTCGATGAAAGCGGCACCATCTTCCAGTCGGCGAATTTCGAGGTTCCCGCCGCGGGCACCGAATGCCTCGCCAATTCGCCGCCCTGTACGATGGAGACGCCGCAGATCGCCGGCTCCTACAGCCGCGAAAAGCAGGTGTCGAACACCTTCGAAACCGAGGTCGAATGGAACACCGACAGCTTCGATGCGGTGTTCAAGGTCGGCAAGACCAAGGCGACCGGCGGCCCGTCGATGCGCTTCGGCGTCGCCTCGAAGCCGCGCCTGACGATCACCGGGCAGGAGCAGAACGGCAATTTCTTCAGCGGCTGGGATTTCACGAACGGCAATCTCAGCATGGAATTCTCGCCCGAGCTGCAGGACAATATCAAGAACGGCATCGCGCAGATCGACGTCGGCTCGACCGGGTCGGGCTTCACGAACAGCGAATTGTCGCAGCGCTATGCCCAGCTCGACCTGGTCCGTCACTTCGACGGCTTCCTGCGCGCGCTGCGCGTCGGCGGCAAGTGGCGCGACATGAGCATCCACCGCGAAACCGGCCGCAACGAATGGTACGCCGATCCCGCGACCGAGCTGCGCTATCAGGACACGCCCGAGGGTGCGGTCGCGCGGCCCGAATATTTCTATGACCAGCCGATCGGCAATATCGCCGGCGGCTTCAGCGCCAACGTCTATCCGGGCATCAATTTCGAGCGCTATCTCGATTACATCAACACGACCTACGGTCCCTCGGTGCGCGTGCTCGAAGAGGACAATATCTATGACCTCGGCGAGCGGGTGTTCGCGGGCTATGTGCAGGCCGATTTCGAAAGCGGCCCGCTCCGCGGCAATATCGGCCTGCGCGTCGCGAATACCAAACAGTCGGGCATCACCTCGGATCGCCTGCAATATCTGAACGATTATTGCGTCGATGGGCCGGGCGGCCCGATGGACCCCAATGTGCCGATCGGTCCCGACGGCAACTGCCAGGTGCTGCCGCTCGACCAGCGCGAGGAAATCGTCAACGTCCCGATCGACCAGTCGAAGAGCTACACCGACTGGCTCCCGAGCCTGAACCTCGTTTACGAGGTCACCCCCGACATCGTGATCCGCGGTGCGGTCGCCAAGGTGATTTCGCGTCCGTCGTTCAACGATCTCGGGTCGCGGCGTTCGCTGACCTATCGCTCGGCGGCCTATGCTTTCGATCGCGGTCAGTTCGGCGAGTTCGAAGGCTGGTCGGGCAGCGGCGGCAATGCCGACCTCGCGCCGTTCGAGGCATGGCAATACGACCTTGGCGTCGAATGGTATTTCGACCGCGGCTCGGTGCTCGGCGCGAGCCTGTTCCGCAAGGACGTGTCGAACTTCGTTGTCCCGCTCGTCCTCGACGTGACGCGCGAAGTCGCCGGCGAACAGGTGCTGATCCAGCCCTATTCGACGATCGCCAACGGATCGGACGCGGTGTCGCAGGGCATCGAACTCTATGCTCAGCATACGTTCGACTTCGGCCTCGGCGCGCAGGTGAACTTCACCTATAACGACACGTCGGTCGCCGACATCACGCTCGACGGCGAAACGGTCGGCCGCTCGCCGCTCGTCGGCAGCGCCAAGACGCAGGTCAACGCCTCGGTCTTCTACGAAACCGACCGCTTCCTGATCCGCGCGTCCTACAACCGCCGCGGCGAGGTCGTCGAAGGGCTCCAGTCGGGACTCAACGTCTATACCGAGCCCTATGAGCAGGTCGATCTCAACGCCTCCTACGAGCTGTGGGACAATGGGGTGGTGCTCACCGCCTCGATCATCAACCTCACCAAATCGGAGGAGCGCCAGCATCTCGGCAACGACACCGACGCGCGCTTCTATCGCGCCAATTATTTCGGCCGCCGCGCCTATGTGGGCCTGTCCTACAAATTCTGATGCGGGCCGAAGCCCATCGAACTCCCCCTCGGGTGGCTCCGCAAGGAGCCACCCATATTTTTCCGGGGCGCGCGAGGGCCTATAGGCAAGAAGACAGGGGAGGCGCGACATGACACGCCGCTGGCTGACATCGCTGACCATCGCCGCGGCCTTGCTCGCCGGCGGCGCGGCGCGGGCCGAAAATCCGATCGTGCCGGGCTGGTACGCCGATCCCGAAATCCGGCGGTTCGGGAATCGTTACTGGATCTATCCGACCTATTCGGATCATGCCGAAACGCCCGACGTTTCGCCGCATTTCAGCGAAGAGCAGCAAAGGCTGCGCGGGCAGAAGGCGCTGCGGCCTTCCTATTATATCCAGACCTTCTTCAACGCCTTTTCCTCGCCCGACCTCGTCCACTGGACGAAGCACGAGCATGTGCTCGACGTCGCAAACGTCGCCTGGGCGGCCTATGCGGTGTGGGCGCCGTCGGCGATCGAGAAGGACGGCAAATATTATCTCTTCTTCGGCGCCAACGATATTCAGTCGAACGACCAGCCCGGCGGCATCGGCGTCGCGGTCGCCGACAATCCCGCGGGGCCGTTCAGGGACGCGCTTGGCAAGCCGCTGATCGGCCAGTTCCACAACGGCGCGCAGCCGATCGACCAGTTCGTCTTCCACGACGACGACGGGCAATATTATCTCTATTATGGCGGCTGGGGTCACTGCAACGTCGTGCGCCTCGGCGACGATCTGACCTCCATCGAACCTTTCCCCGACGGCGAGACTTTCAAGGAAATCACGCCCCCCGGCTATGTCGAGGGCAGCTTCGTGGTGAAGCGCAAGGGCGTCTATTATCTGATGTGGTCGGAAGGCGGCTGGACCGGCCCCGACTATTCGGTCGCCTATGCGATGGGGCCATCGCCGACCGGCCCGTTCAAGCCGATGGGCAAGATTCTCGAGCAGGATTTCCATATCGCGCGCGGCGCGGGGCATCATTCGGTGGTCAATGTGCCTGGCACCGACGACTGGTATATCGCCTATCACCGCCGCCCGCTCGGCGACGACAGGGGCGAGCACCGCCAGCTCGCGATCGACCGCATGATCTTCAATCCGGACGGCACGATCGCGCCGGTAAAGATGACCAACGAGGGCGTGGAGCCGCGCCCGCTGGCGCAATGACGGGAAAAAGGGGAGAAATGACGTGAAGACGATCAGGCGCATCGCGCTCGGCGCCGCGGCAGGCGCGCTTCTGTTCGGCAGCATCGGCACGCCTGCGGCGCTGGCTCAGGACGCGGCGGCGCAGGGCGCGCTCGTCGATCTCGTCAACCCGCTGATGGGCACCGATTCGAGCTTCCGCCTGTCCTACGGCAACACCTATCCCGCGGTGACGGTGCCGTTCGGGATGAACAGCTGGACCCCGGTGACTGCCGACGATCCCGGCAGCGGCTGGGGCTACACCTATGACGGCGAAAAGATCAACGGGATCAAGCAGACGCACCAGCCGAGCCCGTGGATGAACGATTATGCCGCCTTCGCGCTGATGGCGGAAACCGGCCCGGTCAAGGTGAAACAGGCCGATCGCGGCAGCTGGTTCAGCCACAAGGCCGAAGAGGCGCGGCCCTATTCGTACAAGGTCTATCTCGCCGACTATGATGTGACGGCGGAAGTCGCGCCGACGATGCGCGCGGCGCAGTTCCGCTTCACCTTCCCCGAAAGCGACGATGCGCACATCCTGCTCGACGGGCTCACGGGCGGGTCGATGGTCAAGGTCGATACGGCGAACCGCCGCATCACCGGCTATGTCCGCAACAACCACGGCGGCGTTCCCGACAATTTCCACAATTATTTCGTCGCCGAGTTCGATCGCGACTTCACCCTCGCGCGCACCTGGGCCGGCGACGAGGCGCCGACGAACGCGGCCTCGCGCGAGGGCGACCATGTCGGCGCGGTCGTCAGCTTCAGGACAAAGAAGGGCGAACAGGTCCACGTCCGCGTCGCCTCGTCCTTCATCAGCCCCGAACAGGCGCTGCGCAACCTGCGCACCGAAATCGGCGACGACGATTTCGACACGACGAAGGCGAAGGCCAAGGCGGCTTGGGAAAAGGAGCTGTCGCGCATCCGCATCGACGACGGCGACAAGGACGATGCGCGCACCTTCTATTCGGCGCTCTACCGGATGCTGCAATTCCCGCGCGCCTTTTATGAAGAGGATGCGACGGGGAAGATCGTCCACTACAGCCCCTACGACGGCAAGGTCCATGCCGGCTATATGTTCACCGACAACGGCTTCTGGGACACGTGGCGCGCAGTCTTTCCCTTCTTCGCGCTGATGTATCCCGACCTCGACAGCCGGATCATGCAGGGGCTGGTCAACACCTACAAGGAAGGCGGCTGGCTCCCCGAATGGGCGAGCCCCGGCTATCGCAACGTGATGATCGGGTCGAACTCGGCCAATCTGATCGCCGACGCCTATATCAATGGCGTGCGCGGTTTCGACGCCGAAACCCTGTACGAAGCGATGGTCAAGAACGCGACGACGAGCGAAGGGCGCCCGACTGACAAGAAGGGGAATGTCGTGAGCGCCGTCGGCCGCGAGGGCGCCGAATATTACAACCGGCTCGGCTATGTTCCCTATGACGTCGGGATCAACGAAAACGCCGCGCGCGCACTCGAATATGCGACCGCCGATTTCTCGATCGCGCGGCTTGCGCAGGCGCTCGGCAAGGAGGCCGATGCCAAGAAATATGCCGCGCGCGCGCTCAACTATCGCAAGCTCTATGACAGCGAGAGCGGCTGGATTCGCGGTCGCAATCAGGACGGCTCATGGGCGACGCCCTTCAACCCCTATAAATGGGGCGATGCGTTCACCGAGGGCAATGCGCTCCACTATAGCTGGGCGGTGATGCAGGACGTCCACGGGCTGATCGAGCTGATGGGCGGGCGCGACAGGTTCGTCGAGCGGCTCGACTCGATCTTCACCACCCCGCCGATCTTCGACGAAAGCTATTACGGCCAGGTGATCCACGAGATCCGCGAGATGCAGATCGTCGACATGGGGCAATATGCCCATGGCAACCAGCCGATCCAGCACATGCCCTATCTCTATGACTGGGCGGGGGCGCCGTGGAAGGCGCAGCAGCATGTCCGCGACATCATGGCAAAGCTCTATTCGTCGGCGCCCGACGGCTATCCGGGGGACGAGGATAATGGCCAGACCTCGGCCTGGTATGTTTTCTCGGCATTGGGCTTCTATCCGGTGGCGCCCGCGACCGGTGAATATGCGATCGGCAGCCCGCTGTTCCGTGCGGTCACCCTGACGATGCCAAACGGCAAGCCGCTGACGATCGAGGCGCAGAACAACAGCGCCGCGAACGTCTATGTCCAGTCGGTGACGCTCAACGGCAAGCCCGTAACCAAGGCCTATCTGACGCACAAGGCGCTGTCACAGGGCGGCACGCTGACCTTCGTCATGGGGCCGCAGCCGAACAAGGCGTGGGCGAGCGACCCCGCCGCCGCGCCCTTTTCGCTGAGCGCGCCCAACTGATGCCGGAGACGATGATGACCCCCAACCGCCGCGAAATCATGGCCGGGGCCGGAGCACTTGCGCTGTCGGCCGCCATCCCCACCGCCGCGCGCGCCGCCTCCTTCGCAAGCAAGCGCCCGGCGCCGGCTGCGCGCAATTTCACCAGTCCCGCGATCGAAGCCGAAATCGCGCGCGTGAAGGCGAAGATCGCCGACGCCGAACTCGCGTGGATGTTCGAGAATTGCTACCCGAACACGCTCGACACGACCGTCCAGACGGACACGCTCGATGGCCGTCCCGACACGTTCGTCATCACCGGCGATATCGAGGCGATGTGGCTGCGCGACAGCTCGGCGCAGGTGCAGCCCTATATCCACCTCGTCACGAAAGACGCTAAGCTCAAGCGGCTGTTCCAGGGGCTGATCCAGCGCCAGGCGCGCTGCATCCTGATCGACCCCTATGCCAATGCCTTCGACAAGGACCCGGGCGCGCCGTCGAAGCTCGAATGGTCCGAGACCGACCAGACCGACATGAAGCCCGGCGTCGCCGAGCGGAAGTGGGAGATCGACTCGCTCTGCTATCCGATGCGCCTCAGCCACGAATATTGGACGCGCACGAAGGACAAGGCACCCTTCGACGACACATGGTCGCGCGCGATGAAACTCGCGGTCCAGACCTTCCGCGTGCAGCAGCGCAAGGACGGCCCCGGCCCCTATCATTTCCAGCGCCCCGCGCTCCAGCCGTCGGACAGTCTGATGCTCGGCGGCTATGGCCGGCCGACGAAGAAGATCGGGCTGATCCACTCGATGTTCCGCCCGTCCGACGACGCCTGCCTCTATCCCTTCCTGATCCCGTCGAACCTGTTCGCGGTGTCGGTGCTGCGCAAGGTCGCTGAGGTCCACCGCGAAGCGCGCGGCGACGCGGCAGCGGCAACCGACGCCGAAGCGCTCGCCGCCGAGGTCGAGGCGGCGCTGAAGGCGCATGCGCTGATCGACGACGGCAAGGGCGGTCAGGTATGGGCCTATGAGATCGACGGCTTTGGCAACCATGTCTTCATGGACGATGCCAATGTGCCGAGCCTGTCGGGCCTCGCGCTGATCGGCGTCGTCGACCGGAACGACCCGCTGTTCCGCCGCACCGCCGATCTCGCGTGGAGCGAGCGCAATCCCTATTTCTTCAAGGGGACGGCGGCCGAGGGGATCGGCGGGCCGCACATCGGGCTCGACATGATCTGGCCGATGTCGATCATCACCCGCGCGATGAACGCCGATGATGATGCGACGATCCTTGAGTGTCTGCGCTGGCTGAAGGGCACGCATGGCGGCACCGGCTTCATGCACGAGAGCTTCCACAAGGACGATCCCGGGAAATTCACGCGCAGCTGGTTCGCCTGGGCGAATGCGCTGTTCGGGCAGCTGATCGTCGAGGTCGCGGACAAGCACCCCGCGCTGCTGGCACGGCCGCTGTGATGGAAGCGCGTTCGATGACCACGACCAGCCGCCGCCAGCTTCTCGCCACCACCGGCCTGCTCACGCTCGGCTCCGCACTCCCTGTCGGCTGCTCGCGCCTCGCGGGCGACGCGACGCTCGGCGCGGGCAAACCCAATCTCTTCATCGGCACGGGCGGGCACGGGCACACCTTCCCCGGCGCCTCGCTCCCCTTCGGCATGGCGCAATTGAGCCCCGATACGAACACCCACGGCTGGGACGCCTGCTCGGGCTATCATCAGAAGGATGGCTCGATCATGGGGTTCAGCCATACCCATCTGTCGGGGACGGGGATCGGCGACATGCTCGACATCCTCGTGGTGCCGACGCGGCAGGAGCTGAAGCTTCAACCCGGTTCGACCGACAATCCCGACGAGGGCTATCGCCAGCGCTATTCGGACGAACATGCCGAGCCCGGCTATTACCGCGTCAAGCTCGAATCGGGCGTGCTCGCCGAGCTCACCGTGACCGAGCGCTGCGGGCTGCACCGCTATCGTTTCGGGCAGGGGCCGGGGCATATCCTGATCGACTTCGCGCACGCGATCGAGGATGATTGGGACAAAGGCATCGTCGTCGAAAACGCCTCGCTCGATTTGGGCGAGGACGGCACACTCACCGGCAGCCGCCAGGTCAACCGCTGGGCGAAGGGCCGCCATATCCATTTCGCGATGCAGATGTCGCGCCGCCCCGACCGGGTGCAATTTTTCGGCGACGACGGCAAGCCCGCGCCCGACGGCGCGACGTCGATCAAGGGCAACAAGCTCAAGGTTGCTTTCTTCTTCGACGATGCCGGTGGCCCGCCGATTCTGATCAAGACGGGGCTTTCGGCGGTCGATGTGAAGGGCGCGCGCGATGCGCTGGCGCAGGAAGTTCCGGCGTGGGATTTCGACGGCGCGGTCAAGGCGGCGCGCGGCAGCTGGGCGAAGGCGCTCGATGGATTCCGCGTCGCGGGCGGCACCGAGGACCAGCGCATAATCCTCGCGAGCGCGCTCTATCATGCGCAGCTCGCGCCGACGCTCTTCACCGACCGCGACGGCCGCTATGTCGGGCTCGACCGCGCGGTGCATCATGCGCCAAAGGGCGAGGAGGCGTTCAGCACCTATTCGCTGTGGGATACCTATCGCGCGCTGCACCCGCTGCTGACCCTGATCGACCCCGATCGCGCCGCGCTCTTGACCCGCGACATCTGCCGCCAGACCGCGCAGAGCCCCGCCGGCCCGCTCGTCTGGCCGCTGCAGGGCGTCGAGACCGCATGCATGATCGGCTGGCACGGCGTCTCGGTGCTCGCCGAGGCGCACGCCAAGGGCATTGCCGCCGACTATGCCGCCGCCTGGCCGGCCATCCGCCGCCGCGCTTTCGACCGCGATTACAAGGATATCGACAGCACATTGGGCCGGGGCTTCTATTACGACCTCGGCTATATCCCGTGCGACGAGGTGTGGGAATCGGTCAGCCGGACGCAGGAATATGCCTATGACGACTGGGCGATGGCGCATCTCGCCGACGCGGTCGGCGCGAAGGAGGATGCGGCGGCGCTGCGCGAGCGTTCGCGCAACTATCGCAACGTCATCGACGCCAGGACCGGCTTCGCGCGCCCGCGCTTCAAGGACGGCAGCTGGTGGAAGGATTATGATCCGATCCAGATCGGGCATGATACGGGCAAGTGGCGCGACTATACCGAAGCGAACGGCTGGCAGGCGACCTTCCTCAACCAGCATGACGTCTATGGGCTGATCGACCATTTCGGCGGCGATGCGGCGTTTGAGAAACAGCTCGACGCGCTGTTCAACGGCCCCTCGACCTTGCCCGACAACGCGCCGCCCGACATTTCGGGTCTCGTCGGCCAATATGCGCATGGCAACGAGCCGAACCACCATGTCGCCTATCTCTATGCCTATTGCGGCGCGCCCGCGAAGACACAGGCGATGGTGCGGCGGCTGCTGACCGAAATGTACCGGAACGACCCCGACGGGGTGATCGGTAACGACGATTGCGGCCAGATGAGCGCGTGGTTCATCCTCTCGGCGCTCGGCTTTTACCCGGTCGACCCGGTGAGCGGCGTCTATGTCTTCGGCTCGCCGCTGTTCGACGTCGCCGAAGTCCGCGTGGGCGCGGGCAGGATGCTGACCGTCCGCGCCGAAAATAATGCGCCCGACCGGCCCTATGTCCAGTCGGTGCGCTGGAACGGCAAGCCGTGGAGCCGGAACTGGATCGCGCACGCCGACCTGATCGACGGCGGCGAACTCGTCTTTGAAATGGGCGCGAAGCCGTCGGACTTCGGCACCGCGAAGCGCGACCGGCCACCGTCGTTCGGCGCGACGCCGAGCTGAGCCGCAGCCGATACAGACCCGGACATACGAACCGAAAAAAATGATAAGAATGGACTATTTAGTGACCCATGCCTCCCCGCTACCGCCGCGCACAATATCCTGTTCGCTTTCGGCCTTGCACCGTTCGGCGGCACCCTCCACAACAGGCGGTCGCCGGGTGAGGGGGGCGCGCTGATGGAAGATGTGACATCCGGGCGCGACGGCGCGCAGCTGTTCGCCGGCGTCGAACTCGGCGGCACCAAATGTATCTGCACCCTCGCGGCCGGCCCCGACGATATTCGCGGCCAGCGGACGATCGCGACCACCGTGCCCTGGGAAACGCTCCCCGCGATCAAGGCGGTGCTCGACGGCTGGGCGGCGGGCCCGGGCTTCTGCGGGCTTGGCGTTGCCGCCTTCGGCCCGCTGCAGCTCGATCCGGGCGCGGGTGACTATGGCCGCGTCGGCGCGACGAACAAGGCCGATTGGGAGGGCGCCGATCTGCTCGGCCCGCTGCGCGCCGCCTATGACGTTCCGATCGGCTTCGACACCGACGTCAACGGCGCGGCGCTCGCCGAGATTCGCTGGGGCAGCGGGCACGGGCTCGGCGATTTCGCCTATGTCACCGTCGGCACCGGGGTCGGCGTCGGCCTGATCGTTCACGGCCGCCCGACGCGCGGCTTCAGCCACAGCGAGATCGGCCACATCCGCGTCCCGCGCCTGCCCGGCGACGATGCGCCAAGCGTCTGCCGCTTTCACGACGATTGCGTCGAGGGCCTCGCTTCGGGCACCGCGGTCAAGGCGCGGGTCGGCGCGCGCCACCTGTCCGACGTCGCCGCCGACGATCCGGTCTGGGACCCGGTGGTGAACAGCCTGTCGGTGATGATCCATGCGCTCGCGGTGACCACCGGGCCGATACGCGTCGCGATGGGCGGCGGCGTGATCGCGGGCCAGCCGCATCTGCTGCCGCGGATCAACGCCGGCGTGGAGGCAAGCCTCGCGGGCTATATGCGGCTGCCGGGCGACGGTCCCTATGTCGTCGCGCCTGCGCTCGGCACGCTCGCCGGGCCGCTCGGCGCGGTGGCGCTGGCGATGGATGCGGCGCAGCTTCGTTAACCTTTGGCTTGGGGGGTGCGGCGGAATGTGCCGCTCCTGCGACGGGCGGACGGGCGATCCTAATCCTTTCTTTACGACGATTGTTTAGACCGGAACCCGGGAATTCGAGGGGGCACTTCGCGGCGCGGGGCCGCGCGAACGGAGGTTCGTGGTGCTCGAACAACAGAAGATCCGGCCCGCATCAATCGTCGGGCCGACCGGCAGCATTATGACGCTCAGGGATTTGCCGAAGCGCAACACGCGGCGGTGGGTCAGCCGCCGCAAGGCCGAAGTGGTCGCCGCAGTCGAAGGCGGGCTGATCACGATCGACGAGGCGTGCGAACGCTATAATCTCAGCATCGAGGAATTCGCCTCGTGGCAACGCGCATACGACCAGCTCGGTATGCCCGCGCTGCGCGCGACGCGCGTGCAATATTATCGCGAGAAGCTGAGTCATTGATCGGACAACGGGGCGCGGCCTTGGCCGCCGCCCCGTGCCGATAGTTGCCTTTGGTTAGAGGCTCATGGCCGTTTTTCGGCCCGGCCCTCCCTCGCTTCCTCGCGGCCGCGCTCGCGCAGCTCGTTCATGTCCTTGTTCAGGAAATAGTTGAGGAAGGTGCGGATCACCGCGATCGCGCCGAGCTTGCCGATGTCGTCCCACGTCGGCGCGAAGGTCGTTTCGACGATGTCGGAGGCGAGCTGAAAGGTCAGGCCCGCGACCAGCCAGCGCCCGAAGGCGAGCCAGACGGGGCGCAGATCATCCTCGCTCGCATTGGTCAGCAACCCGCGCGCGAGTCCGACCGCGCCCTGGATCGACCCCACCGCGATCGCCGCGATAGCCAGGATATTCACCCCGATCGCGACATATTCGGCGAGGATGTCGATTTCTTCCATGCAGGACTACTCCATGTGCTTGTCGAATAGCGGGCGCGGCAAATTTGCGGCCGGCCGTCGCCGGCCGGCCGCACCCCTTTTGCCTTTTTGGCTCAGTCGACCGCCATCGCGGCGGCGGCGAGCTTTTCGAGGTCGAGATATTGCGTCTCTTCCACGGTGACCGCGACGCCAAAGATGCGACCATTTTTGAACTCGCCGGGTGAGCTATATTCCTCGCTCACCGCATCGCCGCTGTCGCGCCCGATGCAAAGGCCGTCGCCCGACAGGGTGAATTTGCCGAGCTGCGTCTTCATGTCGCCGTCATCGACCGCTTCGCTGTCGACATAGAGCGTCGTCTTGCCGAGCGATTCGCCATATTCACCCTGGCCTTCGCGGATGAACTCCATGCCGAGCGTGTGCTTGCCGGGCGTCAGCTTGCCCGAGACGAACTTCTGTTCGGGCTTGATGCCGAGGAAGTTGTATACATAGTGTAGCTTGCCGTCCTTGATGAACAGCGAGTGCCCGCCGAAGCGCGAGCCATGGGCGAAGATCACGCCTTCGCTCTTGTCGGTCAATTCGACGTCGGCGATGATCTTGTACGACCGTCCGCGGACGTTGACCGCCACTCCCTCGGGCACCGGCGAGGTTCCCGGATAATAGATATAACGCTGGCGAGGCGGCTCGGTGGACGGCCGTTCGACGCCGAGCAGTTCGGCGGCGGTGCGGTCGTCGAGCGGCAGGACGTTGTTTTCCTCGGCCTCTTTCATCCACAAATCGACGAGTTCCTTGAGCTTTTCGGGATGCTTGTCGGCAAGATTCACCGTTTCGGAACGGTCATTGTCGGTGTTGTAAAGCTCCCATTCGTCCTGATCGAAATGGCCCTTGCTCGTCAGCGGCGCGTGCAGCGCGACCGCCTTCCAGCCGTCGGCCCACATGCCGCGCGTGCCGAGCATCGCATAATATTGCTTCTTCTTCTGCGTCGGCGCGTCGGGCTTGGCGTCGAAGCTGTATTTCATCGACACGCCCGACAGCGGATGCTGCTTCACGCCGCGGAAGGTCTCGGGCATTTCGACACCGATGCATTCGAGGATCGTCGGCACGATGTCGGTGCTGTGGTGATATTGATTGCGCACCTCGCCCTTCGCCTTGATGCCCTTGGGCCAGTGGATCACCAACGGGCAACAGGTGCCACCGGCATATTCCGAATAGCGCTTGAACATCTTGTAGGGCGCCGAAAAGGCCGCGGCCCAGCCGGTCGGATAGTGGTTGTAGGTTTCCACCCCGCCGAGCACGTCGATATATTTGAGATTTTCCTCGAGCGTATCGGGATAGTTGTTGAAGAATTTATTCTCGTTGACCGAACCGTTCGGGCTGCCCTCGCCCGACGCGCCATTGTCCGAACAATAGAAGATGATCGTATTGTCGAGCTGGCCACTTTCCTCCAGATAGTCGATAATCCGGCCGACCTGGGCGTCGGTATATTCGGAAAAGCCGGCATAGACTTCGGCCATGCGCGCAAAGAGCTTCTTCTCCTGATCGTTGAGCTCGTCCCACGGGCGCACGAAATCGCCTTTGTTGGCGATCTCGTCGGGCAGGAAATTGAAATCCTCGATCCTGGTGTCGGCGGGCAACAGACCCTTTTCGATCATCCGCGGCACCACCCATTTGCGATAGGCGTCATAGCCCTCGTCGAACTTGCCCTTATATTTGTCGGCATATTCCTTGGGCGAATGGTGCGGGGCGTGGTTTGCGCCGGGGCAGAACCACATGAACCACGGCTTCGACGGATTGCTCGCCTTTTGATCGCGGATCATCCGCAGCGCCTGATCGGCCAGATCCTTGGAAAGATGATAGCCGTCTTCGGGGCCATAGGGCTGGTCGATGAAACCGTTATCCTCGACCAGGTCGGGATACCAGTTGTTCGTCTCGCCGCCAAGGAAGCCATAGAAGCGGTCGAAGCCCTGCTGCAGCGGCCATTCGGAGCGCACGCCGCCCGAGCAGATATCCTGTTCGGGGACGTTATGCTCCTTGCCCAGCCAGAATGTCGAATAGCCGTTGCCCTGAAGCATATAGCCGATCGACATGACATTCTCGGGCAGGCGGCCGCTCCAGCCCGGAAAACCCTGAGCGCCTTCGGTGATGCAGGACATGCCGCACAGATGGTGGTTGCGCCCGGTCAGGAAGGTCGAACGCGTCGGCGAGCAGAGCGCGGTGGTGTGCCATTGCGTATAGGTCAGCCCGTTGTCCGCCAGCTTTTGCAGGGTCGGCATGTTGATCGCGCCGCCATAGGGTGACCAGGCGGCCTGCCCGGTATCGTCATACAGAACGATCAGGATATTCGGTGCATCCTTGGGAGGCATCGGAGGGGTGAAAGGACCCCAATCGGGTGTGGAATCGCGCACATCGAGCTTGATGACGCCCTTGAATTCTTTCTCTGCCACAGCTGGCCTCCATGCGTTGGGTTGGTTGCAGGAAACGTCACCGACTCGCGGCGGAGGGGAGACTCCTGTCCCACCAGCATCGCCAAGCCCCCGATGATCGCCATCGGGGGGACTCCCTAGATGGACACGGGGATGGCCTGAGAGGGCAGGAACCGCGGCTGGAAAGCAGGAGATAACGGTCGAGGGCCGGGCCCGGCCCCCGGGGCGGTTGCGTGCGCGACCGCGGGTTTTTCGGCAGGCGCCGGCCGGTGGCGGATCAATCGCGCCGGGGGAGCATCGCGGCGACGCTTGTCATGGCGATCATCGCGACCATCAGCGTCACGGCCGCGAACGCCATGGTGTAAATCGGCTCGCCCGGGAAAAAGGCTTGCATGACCGATCCCATCACTGTCGCGACCAGCAGCTGGGGGATCACGACGAAGACGTTGAACAGGCCCATATAGACGCCAAGCTTGGCCTGCGGCAGGCTGGAAGCGAGGATCGCATAGGGCATGGCGAGCACCGACGCCCAGAAGATGCCGATGAAGATTTCGCTGACGATCAAATGCATCGGGTCGCGCAGCACGAAGAAGCTCGCATAGCCGGCAGCGCCGCAGGCAAGGCCGGTCATATGCGTGCGCGCCTGTCCCAGCCGGCGCGCGAGCCAGGGGAGCAGGGTCAGCGCCGCGATCGCCGCGACGCCGTTGTAGATCGCGAAAAGTTCGCCGACCCAATTGGCCGCCTCCTGATAGGCGGCGCTCGCGGCATCGCGGGTGCCATAATGATATTGGGCGACGATCGGGGTCGTGTTGATCCACATGACGAACAGGGCCGACCAGCTGAAGAATTGCACGATCGCGAGGCGCTTCATCAGCGCCGGCATGCCCGAAAAATCGCCGACGATGCTCGATAGCATATTGGTACTGCTGCCGCGACGAGCGAGCGCGATCGCGAGCATCGAGGCGAGGCCATAGCCGGCCAGCAGCGCGCCGAGCAGCAGCACTTCGCGCAGCAGGCCAAGGCGTATCTGAACGAGCGCGACGACAACCCCCGCGGCGATCCATCCGAAGCTCGCCGCATAGCTGTGCGAGGCGAGCGCGCGCATCGGCGGCAGTTCGACCGCATCGCCCGCGGTTTCGAAGGCCGCCATGCGGGCGGGGTCATATTCGTCGGTCGAGACCACCGTCCACAAGACCGACAGCAGCAGCGCCGCGCCCCCGAACCAGAAGGCATAGCGCACCGTCTCGGGGATCTGGCCCGGCGGTGCGACATTCGCGACCCCGAACGCCTCCATGACCGAGGGAAAGAGCGAGCCGACGACCGCGCCGGCGCCGATGAAGGCGGTCTGGACCGCATAGCCCGCGCTGTGCTGGTCCTTGCGCAGCATGTCGCCGACAAAGGCGCGGAAGGGTTCCATCGAGATGTTGAGCGAGGCGTCGAGCAGCCACAGCATCACCGCGGCGAACCAGATCGACGGGCTTTCGGGCATCGCGAACAGCGCGATCGCGGCGAGGATAGCACCGGCGAGGAAATAGGGGCGCCGGCGGCCGAGGCGCCCGAGCCATGTGCGGTCGCTCAGATGGCCGATGACCGGCTGGACGAGCAAACCGGTAAGCGGCGCCGCGACCCACAGGCCGGGCAGCTTTTCGATATCCTCGCCCAGCGACTGGAAGATGCGGCTCATATTGGCATTCTGCAGCGCGAAGCCGATCTGGATGCCGAAAAAACCGAAGCTGATGTTCCACAGGCCGGCGAAACCTTGCCGTGGCTTTTCCATCTCGCGCTCTCCCCAAACGGCCGCTCGGACGGCTCTCGTCATCCGGAAAGCTTTGCCGCGTGCGCGGGGCGGGGGCAAGCGGCGTGGTTCACGTATACGAATACGCAAAGGCGGCCCACGGGGCTGGGGAAGCCCTGAAAAGCGCCGCCGAACGCTAAACCGCCGTGCTCTGCCGCTTGATCAGCCGTGCGGGCAGCACGCTCGGCTCGACCGTTTCGCCGTCGATGCGGCGGAGCAGCGCATCGACGAGCAGCTCGCCCGCACCCTTCATGTCCTGCATCAGCGTCGTGAGAGTAGGAGAGGTCAGGCTGGCCGAGGGAATATCGTCGAAGCCGATCATCGCGACGTCGTGCGGCAGGCGCAGCCCCGCCTCGGTCAGCGCGCGCATCGCGCCGATCGCGATCAGGTCGCTCGCGGCGAAAATCGCGTCGAAGGCGTGGCCGCCCGCGAGCAAGGCGCGCGCCGCGGCATAGCCCGATTCCTCCGACGACACCGCACCATGCTGCAGCGCCGGGTCGGGGTCGATTCCGGCGGCGCACATCGCGCGGCAGAGGCCGGTGTAGCGGTCCTGGAACTCGGGGGCATGGTCCGACGCGTCGCCGAGGAAGGCGATGCGCCGCCGGCCGATCTCGATGAAATGCGCGCCAGCCTGCTCGCCGGCACCGATGTTGTCGGAGCCGACGGTCAGCCCGATGCTGTCCTTCGACACCGATCCCCAGCGCACGAATTTCGTCCCCATCTCGACCAGATGCTCGAGCTTGGCGCGATAGAGCTGATAGTCGCCATAACCCAGCAGGATGATCCCGTCCGAACGGTGGCTGTCCTGATAATCGACGTGCCAGTCGCTGTGCATCTGCTGAAAGCTGATGAGCAGGTCATAGCCCCTCAGCGCGCACTGGCGCGTGATCGACCCCAGCATCGACAGGAAAAAGGGGTTGATCATCGATTCGTCGGGGGTCGGGTCCTCGAAGAAGAGCAAGGCGATCGTGTGCGTGCGCTGCGACCGCAGGCTCGAGGCGTTCTTGTCGACCGTATAGTTGAGCTCGCGCGCGATGCGCTCAATGTTCGCGCGTGTCGCCGCGCTCACCGATTTGCTGCCGCGCAGCGCGCGCGATACCGTCGGCTGCGATACGCCTGCCAGATAGGCTATGTCGAACGACGTCGGCTTGGACGACGGCTGCCGTCCCATTGTCCCTCTCCTGCCGCGGCATCCCCTTGCGGCCAGATTAGCGGCTCGGCGCCGCCGCGCAAGAATTTGCGCCGGACCGCGCGACGGGCCGCGAGCCGTTGTGGCTTTTCGGCGACAGGCGCTCGGCGTGCATAATATGCGTATACGTATACCCTATGGCGGGCGGCGGCGATTGGTTCCAATTGCGAGGCCGCAGATGGGTAAACCCACGCAGGGGTGAGGATGCCGCGCGGACCAAGGTTCCGCGAACCCCCACCGCTGCGCGAGACATCGTCCCATCGCAGCCAGGGGAGCCAGATATGACCATGCCAGCCAGCCTTCGCCGCGGTGCCAGCGCCATCGCGCTGGGCTTCGCCATCACCACCTTTTTGCCGCGCGCCGCGATGGCGCAGGACCCCGGCGCTATCGCCGAAAACGAAGCGCCCGCCGACGGCGACATCGTCGTCACCGGCATCCGCAGCGCCATCAACAATTCGGTCAAGGCCAAGAAGGACAACACCTCGATCGTCGAGGTCATCTCGTCCGAAGACATCGGCAAGCTGCCCGACCAGTCGATCGCCGAATCGCTGTCGCGCCTGCCGGGCCTGGCGACGCAGCGCCTCGACGGCCGCGCCAATGTCGTGTCGATCCGCGGCCTTGCCCCCGACTTCACCACGACGCTGCTCAACGGGCGCGAACAGGTTTCGGCGAGCAACAACCGCGGCGTCGAACTCGACCAATATCCATCGGAACTGCTGAGCGGCGCCATCGTCTACAAGACCCCCGACGCATCGCTGATCGGGCAGGCGCTCGGCGGCACGATCGACATGCAGACGGTGCGCCCGCTCGCTTATGGCCGCCGCGCGCTCGCCGCCGGCGCGCGCTTCGAGGTCAACGACCTCGGCCAGCTCAATCCCGATATTTCGAACAAGGGCTATCGCGCCAACATCTCCTATATCGACCAGAATGCCGACGGCACGCTCGGCTGGGCGATCGGCTATGCGCGTATGCAGTCGCCGACCGCCGAAGAGCGCTTCAACGCCTGGGGCTATCCCGAGGTCACCGACGGCACGGACACCGCCTTCATCATCGGCGGCGCCAAGCCCTATGTGAAGTCGAACGAGCTCAAGCGCGACGGCGTGATGGCGGTCCTCGAATGGGAACCCAGCGACCGGCTGCACACGACGCTCGACGGCTATTGGTCGAAGTTCAAGGACGATCAGCGCCTGCGCGGCATCGAATTCCCGCTCGCATGGGGCAATTCGACGCTGCTCCCCGGCTTCACGGTCGAAGACGGGCTGGTGACGAAGGGCACCTGGTCGGGGACCGAGGCGGTGATGCGCAACGACGTCGTCCATCGCAACTCGACGATCCTCGCCGGCGGCTGGAACACCAAGTTCAAGCCCAATGAACGGCTGACGCTCGAACTCGACCTCGGCTATTCGCACCTCAAGAAGACCGAGGAAAATCTCGAAATCTATCTCGGCACCGGCCGGGGCCAGAATGTCGGCGCGCGCGAAACCGCACTCGGCTTCGAAATGCGCCCCAACGGCGGCATCCTGTTCGACCCGTCGCTCGACTATGCCGATCCCGACCTGTTCCTGATCACCGATCCGCAGGGCTGGAACAGCTGCGGCGGGACGGTTCCCAACTGCCAGGACGGTTTCGTCAACACGCCGAAGATCAAGGACGAGCTCAAGTCGCTGCGCCTTCAGGCGACGCAGGAATTCGACGGCGCGTTTCGCAGCCTGCGCGTCGGTGCCAATTATTCGGACCGCAAGAAAAGCCTCGACGACCGCGGTTATGTGCTGACCAGCAACAATTATCCGGCCGACACGCGCGTGCCCGACGACTATCTCTATGAGTCTGATTCAAAATTATCGTTCATAATTTCATAGCCTTGCGATGCGGCGAGTGAAGAGTTGTATCGAGGCGACGAAGAGCCATGCGGTTGCCG
>NZ_FZPA01000027.1 GCF_900188185.1 Sphingopyxis indica
TCCTTTGGTTCGTTGCAAAACCGCTGAATCAACGACTTGGGCGCGCGTCAAGCTAACCCGCTGACACCACTCAACTTAATTTCGGATCAGGCTCTGAGACTTTCCGTGCATCCAGATGCCGACCGACAGGAGAATGACAGCCGCGAGCAAGGATCCGAAGCCCTCGGTCAATTCGCGGCTCGCCCCGCTGACTCCGATGGCATAGGTCGCGAGCGCCCAAGTCAGGCCCCCTGCGGCAAGGGCCGCAACCCAGCCGGCATGCACATAACGCAGCGCCTCCGGGCGCTCGGCCTTTCGCAGGAAGGCGACGATCGCGATGACGACGAGGAGTGCCTCCAGGCCCTCACGCAGCAAGATCGTCAGGGCGCCGACAAAGGCCGACGTGCTGCTCGCCTGTTCGGGGGCGAGCACCTGCTCGGCATCGGTGAAGAGCGTGTCGAGCGCCGAAATCTCGTGGCGTACCTCGGCGACGGGCGCGCCCTTCTGGATGGCCGCGCGCACTGCCCCCATCGCCGTCTCGATCCGCGCCATCAGGGCGCCATCACGCGACGCGAGGAGCGGTTCCAGGGGTTCGAACCCGTCGAGATAAGCGGACAACGCAAGTTCTCCGGCTTGCTGCCTCTTCCCCGCAGCATATGCAGCGAAGCTCTGCTCGAGCCGTTCCCGCGCCAGCGCCAGCGACCCAGCCCCCGACCCCGTGACGGCCTGCGGATTAGCCCTGAGATAGGCCATCACGGCGTCGGCCTCCGGTTGTCCGATCTTCGCACCGAGCGCCGCCGGCGTCATTGCCGTCAGCGTAGGCATGTCAGGCACCAGGCGGCGCACACCAGCGTCGGATTGCCAGATCCGCTCGCCCTGCGTCGTATCACGGAAAGCGAAGCGGCCGCTGTAGAAGGCGAGAGCCCAGCGATCGGCGGCAGGAAGGTCGGCGAAACTTTGCATTGCCGTGCCGTCGAGGCCTTGCTCGATCACTTGGTAAAGCCCGAAGACGCTGCGTTCGCGAGCGCGCGCAGCATCGGAAAAGGCGATCGGCGGTGGATCGAGCCTGGCTGCATCGGGGCCGCGGCCATCGCCCGACATGCCGTGGCACGATGCGCAATTCTGCCCATAGAGAGTAGCGCCCCTCGCAAGATCTGGGCTGCGCGCCGGCGCAAGTGGCACCGGATAGGCGTTGAGCAACGCCGCTGCGACCGAACGGGCCTGCCGTGCGACTTCTCGTGGGCTTTCCTTGGCGACAACGGCTGCCTTCAGCCGCTTCGCGTCAGCCACCAATTGCGCACGTGCGCCTTTGGGTGGCAGCGCTGCAATATTCGCGGCGGCCGAATCGGTGAACTCGAGCATTTCGGCATATTCTGCCTGGCTGATGACCCGGCCGTCATGTACCGCACCGCCATAGTCCACCGCGACATAATCGAGCAGGCGCCAGGTAGTCTGCACCGACGTCGTGTCGGCGCGTGCCACGGCCGGAAGCAGCACCAGCATGGCAAGCAAGATTGCCGCAGCGCGCCGAAGCGTGGAATATGCCCTCATTTTGCTATGCCTGCGAAGGGCGCAGCTCGGCGCGTGCATTGCGCACGATCTCCGTGGCCGAATGCAGGAAGAGAAGGGCGATGACGCCCGCCACCAGAAGATCGGGCCAGGCGCTGCCCGTCCAGCCGACCAATATGGCCGCGACGATGACGGCGATATTCGCGATCGCATCGTTTCGGCTGAACAGCCAGATGGCCCGCACATTGGCATCGCCGTCCCGAAATCGCGAGAGAACCAGCGCCGCGGTCACGTTCACGGCCAAGGCGACTATGCCGATGACGCCCATGAGTTCGGCTTCGGGTGGCTCGGCATTTAAGGCCCGCGCCACGGCAAAGGCAATCACTCCCAGCCCGAGCGCACCGAGGAACAGTCCCTGGGTTAGCGCGATCCGTGCACGGCTTGCAGCAGACCATCCCAGCGCCAGTAATCCCACCAAAGTGATCGAACCGTCGCCGATGAAGTCGAGCGAATCCGCTTTGAGGGCCTGACTGTTGGCGATGAAGCCGCCGATGATTTCGCACACACCGAAACCGAGGTTGAGTATCACCACGATCCAGAGCGCCCGTCGATAGGCGGGATCACGCTCGGCACGCACGGTATCGCCCGTACAGCCACAGTTACTGTCGTTGCTTTCGCTCATCGCATTGTCCTACATTCTCCAGTAGCTGTAGAAGCAAGGCATTTCTGAGGTGCATATGGGCCGTGAGGTAGGACTTCCCATCGGAGCGCTGGCGAGCCGGACGGGTACGAAGGTCAATACAATCCGCTTCTACGAGGACATCGGGCTTCTACCACCGGCGGCGCGCACCGCCTCCGGACGTCGCAGCTATGGTCCCGAGGATGTCAGGCGCCTGGCGTTTATCCGGAGTGCGAGGGGGCTGGGATTTTCGATCGACGAAATTCGTTCACTGAAAGCCCTCGCGGCAGGACCCGAGCAGGACTGCGCCGAGGTTCGCGCTCTGGCGGCGCGACATTTGCTCGACGTCGACGAGCGTCTGGAACGCATGGTGCGCCTTCGCGCAGAACTCGCCCGGATCGTCCAGCTCTGTGAGGGCGGCCGCATAGCCGATTGCCGGGTGATTGAGGCGATCGAGGCGACGCTGCCGTCCGCGGTCTAGCGGTGGTTTCCTCGCACTCATCATTCGGTCTTCACCTTGTTATTTCTCAAATTCAGGGGTCGTCGCTTGCGGCGCCGCGAGTCTCCTTTCGGGCATCGCGCAGAATTTCGATGCCGCCCTTGATGGCAATCAGCGCAGTGGCGAACCCGACGAGCAAGTCGGGCCAGTTCGTGCCGAGCCACCAGACGAGGACGCCGGCGATCAGGATGCCGCCGTTCGAAACGAAGTCGTTGAAGCTGAAGGTCGTTGCCGCACGAAGGTTGACGTCGGGATTCTGAATGCGCTGAAGCAGCTTCAGGCAGGCATAGTTCACCACCGCCGCGACCGCCGACATGATCATCATCGTAGCGCCGATCGGTTCGCTACCCTGAAAGTAGCGCCGCCCGACATCGAACAGGACGCCGGCCGCGAAGATCAATAGCATAACGCCCGACGCTGTAGCCGCGCGGGTCTTCCATTTGATGCCATGGCTTAGTGCGACAAGGCTCAGGGCATAGACCGCCGCGTCCGATAAATTGTCGAGGCCATTCGCGATGAGGGCGCTCGAATCTCCCAGCGCGCCGGTTATGAGAAAGGCGATGGCGATCGCCGCGTTCAGGAAAAGAACGATCTGGAGGGTCTGCTTTTCGCGGTCGGTGCTGCCTGTCTTGTCTATCATTTCACGCTCCTCATACCAAGCATCCCTAAAAGGAGGCGGAACCCCTCAGGGTTCCGCCCCTGTTCGCGGCCGGCCGCTTGCGCCCAAGCGCTGCAGCAAACCGTGAGGGCCTGGCTTCAGGTCGCAAGGCCGGGCTCACGCCGCGGCCCGGCGACTTCCTCTTCTTCGATCTTCGCGCTGCGACTGTGGACCATGAGGTACAGCGCGGGCAGGACGAGCAGCGTCAGGATCGTCGATGAGATGATCCCGCCGATGACCACGGTCGCCAGCGGCCGTTGCACCTCGGATCCTGCCCCGACATTGAGCGCCATCGGTACGAAGCCGAGCGACGCAACCAGCGCGGTCATCATCACCGGCCTGAGGCGGGTCAGCGCGCCCTCGCGGATTGCATCGACGAGCGCCTTTCCGCGTTCGCGAAGATCCTTGATGAAGGATAGCATCACCACGCCGTTGAGCACCGCGACCCCGGAGAGTGCGATGAACCCGACGCCCGCCGAGATGGAGAGCGGAATGTCGCGAAGCGCCAGCGCCGCGACCCCTCCCGTCAGCGCCAGCGGCACGCCCGAGAAGACGATGGCCGCATCGCGAACCGACCCGAACAGCATGAACAAGAGGCCGAAGATCAGCAGCAGAACGAGCGGCACCACGATCTGGAGGCGCTCGGTCGCCGACTGGAGCTGCTCGAACGTCCCGCCATATTCTATATAATAACCGTCGGGCAGCACGACATCGGCTTCGACCTTCTGGGTCAGTTCGTCGATGAACGAGCCGAGATCGCGACCACGGACATTCGCCGTGATCACCGCGCGGCGTTTGCCATTCTCGCGGCTGATCTGGTTCGGCCCCGCCGCGAGCGATATCTCCGCAAGCTCCGAAAGCGGCACGAAGCCGCCGGCCGGAAGCGCAACGGGGAGATTGCCGAGCGACGCGAGGTCGGTGCGAATGGCCTCGGGAAGCCGGACGACGACGTCGAAACGCCGGTCGCCCTCGAAGAGCTCGCCCGCCTGCCGCCCGCCAGTCGCGGTCGAAACCGCATCCTGGACCGTCTCCATGCTCACGCCATAGCGCGCAAGCTTGTCGCGATCGGGCGTGACCGAAAGCATCGGCAGGCCGGTGACCTGTTCGAGCTTCACGTCCTGCGCGCCCGCGATCCCGCCGGCCACCTCCTCGATCGCCCGCCCCGATTCGAGCAGTTGATCGAGATCGTCGCCGAACAGCTTGATCGCGACGTCGGCGCGAACGCCGGCGATCAGTTCATTCATCCGCATCTTCACCGGCTGGGTGAACTCGTAATTGTTCCCCGGCACTTCGTTTACCGCCTTGTTGAGCTCGGCGACGAGCTGGTCGCGCGGCTTTCTGGGCTCGGGCCACTCCTTCCGATCCTTGAGCATGATGAAATTGTCGGCGACCGACGGTGGCATCGGATCGGTCGCGACCTCGGGCGTGCCGATCTTCGCGAACACCCGCTCGACTTCGGGGAACTGCCTGATCCTCTTCTCCAGCGCCTCCTGCATCGCGATCGACTGGGTCAGGCTCGTTCCCGGAATGCGCATCGCGTGCATCGCGATATCGCCTTCGTCGAGGTCCGGGATGAACTCGGACCCGAGACTCGTCGCCGCCACGCCGCTGAGCGCGACGAGCAGCAGCGCACCCGAAAGCGCCGCCTTCGGCCAATTCAGGACGCGGTCGAGCATCGGACGATAGCCCTTGCCGAGACCGCGCATCAGCCAATTCTCCTTCTCCTCGACCTTGCCGGTAACGAAGAGCGCCACCGCGGCCGGAACCAGGGTGAGCGACAGGAGAAGAGCAGCGGTCAGCGCGAGGACGACCGTGATCGCCATCGGGTGGAAGGTCTTTCCTTCGACGCCTTCGAGCGCGAAGATCGGCAGATAGACCGCGGTGATGATGATGATGCCGAAGATGCTCGGCTTGATCACTTCGGCGCTCGCCGAGGCAACGAGGCCGAAGCGTTCGTCGCGATCGAGCAGCCGTCCGAGCCTGTGCTGTGCCTCGCCAAGCCTGCGAAGACAATTTTCGACGATGATGACGGCCCCGTCGACGATGAGGCCGAAGTCGAGCGCGCCGAGGCTCATGAGGTTCGCCGATGTCCGCGTCTGGAGCATGCCCGTCAGCGTCATCAGCATGGCAACGGGAATAACCGCCGCCGTGATCAGCGCCGCCCGGAAATTGCCGAGCAGCAGGAAGAGGATCACGATGACGAGCAGCGCGCCCTCGGCGAGATTCTTCTGCACCGTCGAAATCGTCCGTTCGACGAGCGCGGTGCGATCATAGAGCGGCTTCGCGACAACACCCTTCGGCAAAGCACGCGACGCTTCGACGAGGCGTTCGGCCGAGGCCTGCGCCACCACGCGCGGATTTTGTCCGATCAGCATCGAGACCGTTGCGAGGACGACCTCCTTGCCATTCTCAGTCGCCGCGCCCGTGCGAAGGCCCGAACCGATCGCGACATCGGCGACGTCGGCGATCCGGATCGGAACGCCGCCGCGGGTGGCGACGATGATCTGCGACAGGTCGCGCTCATTGTTCGCCTGCCCCGGCACCCGGATCAATATCTGTTCGCCGCTGCGCTCGACATAGCCGGCGCCGCGATTTGCATTATTGGCCTCCAGCGCGGTGACGACATCGTTGAGCGAGAGATTGAGCGAAGCGAGCGAGGCCGGATAGGGGGTCACATGATATTGGCGGGCATAGCCGCCGATCGTGTTGATCTCGGCGACCCCCGGGATCGTGCGCATCTGCGGCCGGATGACCCAGTCGGACATCGTTCGGAGGTCTTCCGCCGTGTAGGGCGTGCCATCCGGCTTTCGTGCGCCCGGTTCGGCTTCGATCGAGAACATGAAGATCTCGCCGAGGCCGGTGGAAATCGGCCCCATTTCGGGCGCCATACCGGGCGGCAGCTGCCCCTTTGCGGCCTGGAGCCGCTCGTTGACCTGCTGGCGCGCGAAATAGATGTCGGTCCCGTCCTCGAAAACGACCGTGACCTGACTCAGGCCGTAGCGCGAGATCGACCTGGTATAGTTGAGGTTGGGGATGCCCGCGATCGCGGTCTCAATCGGGTAGGTGATCCGCTGCTCGGCTTCGAGCGGCGAATAGCCTTCAGCCTTGGTATTGATCTGGACCTGGACGTTGGTGATGTCGGGAACGGCGTCGATGGGCAATTTGGTCGCGCTCCACGCGCCGATCGCGCACAGGAGCGCGACGACCGCGAGGACGAGCCATCGTTGCCGGATCGAAAAGCCTATGGTTCTGGCTAGCATATTATCCTGCTCCCCGATCAATGGTCGTGGCCCGCGCCGGACTTTTCGATGTCGGCGCGAACGAGGAAACTGCCCTTGGTGACATAGGCGGTGCCGGGCTTGATGCCCGACAGGACCTCGGTCCATTCGGGCGACGAACGGCCGAGTTTCAGCATGCGGACCTCATAGTCCTGCCCGAAATTGGCATAGACCACCTTGAAGTCGCGGAAGGGCTGGATCGCCTCGGTACGCACGGCCAGCGGCACGGTGACGGGGTTGACCATCACGCGGCCGCGCAAGGCCATGCCGGGGCGCAGCGTTCCCGAGCGGTTGGGGATGGTCGCGCGGATGAGCGCAGTGCCCGCCTCGACATTGCCGTCGGGCAGGAACTGCTCGAGTGGCGCGGTCGCGATCTCGGCGCCGTCCTGCGTCTCGACCGTCACCCGCATGCCCGGACGGATAATCGCGAGGTCACGGGGGAAGATGTTGAAGACGACCGTCGTCTGCGCGGGATCGGTGACCACATAGAGTGCACGCCCGTCGGTGACGTCGCCGGGGTTGGCGTTGCGCTCGGCGATCACGCCGCCGACCGTCGCATAGACTGGATAGACCTGGAGGCTCTCGCTGGACTCGATGCGCGCGAGAAGCTCTCCGCGGCGGACGCTGTCACCCACCGCCTTGGTCACCGAGACGACGCGGCCGGGAAACTGGCCGCGAATTTCGGAGCGGGCGGTCGGAGACAATTGGACGGTGCCGTAGAGTTCGCGCATCTCGCCGACCGTCGCCGGTCCGACGACCGCGGTTTCGATGCCTCCGGCCTTCGCGGCGTCCGCCGCGATCCGCGTGCGGCCTTCGGGGTTCGCATATTTCCAGACGTGCCGCTTGCCGCCAGTCACCGCGACAACCTCGACGTCGAAGCTGTGCGGTTCGGTGACGACACCTTGCCCTGCGAGGAATTTGCCCTGCGGGCGGAAGGTGAAGCGATCGACGTCGCCGCCAAGCCGCGTGAGCGTGATGGCGAGCTGGACATCCTTGGGATCGACCGGCTTGCCGTCCCGCGTCGCGAAAACGCGGAATTGCGGCTCGGTGCCATTCTCGAAGATCGTGACCTCGACCGCGAAATCGCCATTCTTGAGCAATTTGCCGCCGTTCGGGCCCTTGGCATCTTCCTCGCCTTCGCCCTCGGCGTGGCTTTCGCCTTCTTCATGCTTGTCTTCGCCCTCGGCTCCGCCGCCGCAGGCAGCGAGAGGCACGGCAAGGAACAGCGCCGCAGCCGCGGCGGGAAATGGAAACTTCTTCATGGAATATTCTCCGCAAGGGGAGCCGCATCGAAGCGGCCGGTCAGGCGATCGATCTCCGCGAGCAAATCGCGGTAGCGGCTCATGGCCTCGGCCCACTGACCCTGGATCTGGATGATGACGTCGGCGGCATCCTGTACGTCGGCGAACAGGAACCCGCCGCGGGCATAGCCTTCGCGCACCTGGCCGAGCGTCTTCACCGCCTTCGGATAGACGTCGTTCATGATGCCCTCGGCCCGGACGCGTGCGGCGTCGGCGTCGGCGCGCAGCGACGCGAGGCGCCGCAGCCGCTCGAGCCGGCTCGCTTCGGATTGGAACTCGAGCTGCCGCCGTTCGGCCTGCGCCCGGGCGATATTGCCCTGATTGCGGTCGAACCGTCCGAGCGGGATCGAGATTCCGCCGAGAACGGCGACATCATTGGTCTCGCGAAGGAAGCGAGTGCCGCCCGACACCGTATAGTCCTGATGCGCACGGCTTTGCTCGACGACAACCTGTGCCCGGGCGCGGTCGACGGCCGCGTCGACGACGGCCGCATCGGCCTCGGCGAGCGGCAGATCGCGCGGATCGGGCTTCTCGATCCCCTCGGCAATGACGAGGCTATCGGGGGTGCCGCCCCAGAAGGAGGTAAGCAAGGCGCGTGCGGACTGCCGTTTCGCCTGGGCTTCCTTCAGGGCCAGTTCGGCTTCGAGGATGCGGGCATCGGCGCGCGTCTCGACGAAGAGCGGATCCTTGTAGCCGCGCACGCGCCGGATCGCTTCGGTCCGCATCTCCTTTTCGAGTTTGACGCGATCCTCTGCGATCCAGACCATCTGCTCGGCGATCTGGGCGTCAATATAGGCGCGCTGCACTTCCTGGGCGATGTCGAGCCGGACGAGCCGCCACTGCGCCTCGGCCAGAACGACCCCGCGCTCGGCAAGTGCCATCCGAGCCTCCCGCTTTCCGCCGCGTTCGAGCGGCTGCGAATAGGTGACGGTCAGTTCCGACTGTCGGAACAGGCCATAGCTGCCCGTGCCGACGCCATTGTCCATATCGACCGAGACGGTCGGATTGGGACGAGCGCGGGCTTGCAGCTGATCGGCACGCGCGGCGTCGACCCCCGCTTCACCCGCTCTGAGCTCGGGCGATGCAGCGATGGCCCGCTCGACCGCCTGGTCGAGCGTTAGCGGCTGGGCCCAAACGGACCCCGCCAGCAGCGCAGCCCCGGCCAACAGGGCGGCGCGCATATGGATATGCATGAATGATCACTCCTGAACGGTTCGACTGAGCGCAGGCCGGAAAGGGGCCGCGCGGCAGGCGTCGTTCAGGCGAGGGGAGGGTTCAGGGGAGGAGCGAGCGCGCGCGAAGCGAGGCGCGTCGCGGGCAGCACGAAGTGGAGGCCGCCGGAAAAACAGGATAGATCGTCATGACCCGAAATGGCCTGATCAGATGCGACCGGACAATTGTGGTGACTGCCGTGGAGGTCGGCGTCCTGCTGACCCTTTGAAGAGTCCTTATCCGACGCATGACTCGATTCGGCATGGTAGGAAAGATGGGAATCCGACGCATGGTGCGTCATGCCAGCCATCGCCGGTGCAGAATTGTGGAGCCCGCTGAGCAGCAGGATGAACACAAGCAACAGGCGAAGGAGAGCGCCGGACATGCGCGCGCCCCTAACAGCGAATGGCCTGTTCCGAAAGTCCAAATCCGGATCAGCCCTTCCGGCCCGGCCTTTCCACGAAGGACCGGGCCGCTTCGATGAGCGCAGATAACTCACCGGGAATCGGCATCGGCATGAAGGCACTCACGCCGGCGCGCCCATTATTTCCGGCAGGAAGTCGGCCCGTCAGCGAGCCCAACAGGACGAGCAGCAAGCGCGCCGCCTGGCCAGCAGTCTCCTTCCAGTTCCCCAGCATCATAGCGTAGCGGAGCATGTGCCAGTGCGAGGCGAGGTGGGCGCCCATATAGGGCTGACTGAGAATATGCTCCCATTCGAGCGCTTTCCACGCGCCGGCCCGATCTCCGATCCGGCGCGCTTCGTAAAAGGTGCGATATTGTTCGCGCAGCAACGGCAGGACAAGGGCCTTGTCTAGGCGCTCAGGTGTTGGCTTCGTCGTCATGGTTTACCCCATCTCGTCTCGGAAAGGTTTGTGCATCCTGTAGTAGATACAGGGTCAAGCCCCTCATGTTCGTGCGAATGTTTTTCGGGGCCCGTGGCCGATATCGCTAAGAGCCTGATCCGAAATTAAGTTGAGTGGTGTCAGCGGGTTAGCTTGACGCGCGCCCAAGTCGTTGATTCAGCGGTTTTGCAACGAACCAAAGGA
>NZ_FZPA01000005.1 GCF_900188185.1 Sphingopyxis indica
CGAGCCACTTCCCGGTGCAGCAGCCCGTAGAAATAGACGGCGACCAACGCCGTCAGCACCACGCCCAGGCCAAAGCCTGCCGCGATAAGGCCGATTGATCCAAGCATGGCGCATCACTCCCGTCGTTATTGCCCATCGCTTGCTGGAGATGTCGCCGGCTGTTGCTGCGGAAGACGTTCACGCTCGAAGGTGATGGTCTGGATACGCGCATCGAGCAGCCGGACCACCTCGGCGGTGAGATCGTTCGCGAAATTTCCGCCAAGCGCCGAGTTGCGGTCGAACAGCAGGCCGCAGTTCCTCGCGCTATAGGCTTCGGCGATCACCGGCTGCGCCTCGTTGGCGATGCGCTCAAGCGCCTTGGCGCGGGTCGCTTCGATCTCGCGGCTGTTGTGGGCGGCTTGTTGCTGAAGCGCCTGCCACCGCAGTGCGAGTTGCTGGCGGCGCTGCTGGTTCTCGGCATTATCGGGCTGCCCTTCGAGCGCGCGCGCTTCCGCCTCAAGCGGCGTGCGCTGGGCGTCGATCTCGGCCTGCGCCGCTTGGGTCAGTTCTTGAAGCCGGGCGCTGGCGGCGCGGCCGACGGCCGCATTGGCAAAGATCGCCTCGCGCGAGAGCAGGCAGACGCCGGGCACGACCGGACCGCCGAGCGACTGGGCTTGCGGCTGCGGTTGCTGGGCGGGCTGTGCATTACCGCCGATGGTCTGCGCATGGGCGGCGCCGGCGCTTAACAGGAGGGCAGCGGAGAGGACGATACGGACAGTCATGCGGAGACCTTCTTCTTCGATTTGGAGGTTGCCGGGGCATCAGGCTCCGGCACGGAAGCCTCGTTGGCGACCGGATCGGTCGCAGCAGCGGGTGCGGACCTCCTCGCCTGACGATTCAACAGGCCCTGGAAGCGCTCCAGCGAAGCCAGGTGGAAATGTACCAGCGCCAGCCACCCGTTTCCGTGCCAGTCGGCAATCGTGCCGGCATCCAGCTTTGCGAACTTCTCTGCATCGACGACCTGGAAACCTTCCAGCCCGAGCTTACGCCCGTCCGGCAGGGTGGCGTCGGCGCGCCGATCGATCAGCAATCCTTGCGCCTTGAGCGCGTCTGCGAAGGCGCGCGTTGCGTTCGCGTCAGCCCGGAAAGCGTCGCAGAACGCGAGCACCTGTTTGGTCAGCTCCGCCGGTTCGCCGTTCTCAAACAGCCGTATCCCTTCATCCCCCTCCTTCACGACGCGATCGGAAGCCGCGTCGATGGCCAGAGCGAAGCCATCCGGATTGGTCGTGGCGATGAAGCCGAAGGGATAACGCCGCACATAGGCAGGGACATAGCTGTCGAGCGCCCAGCAGCCGTCCTCGACAAACAGATTGCGACGTTCTAGACCGAGTACCGCGATCGGCTGCGCATCGCCGGCAGCGAAGACGACCGGGTAGCAGCGCGCCGCCGCCGCCAGCTCGCCGACGACGATGGGAACATAGGGCGCCTCAGCGGCGAAGCCCGCGTCGCCGTCTTTCAGGCGCCAGTCGGCGTGAACTTTCGAGGAGAGCGGTTGGGGATCGCGGTAGAAGAGCGGCAAGCGCGAGGATGCCGCTTGGGGCGCCTCGGGCGTAGTTTGAGAAGCCATTCAATACTCCGTGGGGATAGGATGCGAGGGGTGGCCGGGATGCCTCCCCTCGCGTGTGTTATTCACCAAAGCCGAGGAAGCGGCTCGTGATGATCGACGGAATGTCGCGCATCGGCTGCGGCCGCGAGCGTTCTGCAAGATCGGCCGCCTGGGCCGCCACTGCGCTGGATGCCGACGAGGCGGCCGTGAGCGCGCCGGTGTTGACCGCCGCGACCACCGGAATGCCGGTCGCCTCGCCTTCCACCTGGATATTGGCGGCGTTGAGCACCTGGAGCGCGGCGAGGTTGATGTCGCCCGAGACGCGGATGCCCGCTTCGCCGGCGTCGATCACACCCAGCGGCGCGATGAGGTCGACATCGCCCGACGGGATTTCCGGAAGCGGCGCCAGCGTCGCGATACCGGCGCCGGTGCTGGGGACCTGCGGCGAGAGCGCCACATTGCCGATGTCGTCATAGACACGCCGTGGCGGCGTATAGAGCACGGTCGTATTGGCGCCGCGGCCGGCGTTGATGTCCCCGGCCGCAGACCAGCCGAAGATATCGCCGCCGAAGGTGGTGAAGATGCGAGACAGGCCGAGCGCGATATCGCCCTGGCTGTAGATCTGCACATTGCCGGTGCCCTGGGTCAGAATGCCGTTATCGCCATTTTCCGGGCGGATCGCATCAAGACCCAGCGTGACCCCGCCGCCCGGCGCGAGCATCTGGATGTCGCCGCCGAACTCGGTGCGGATCATGCCGGCGGTGCGGCCGGTTGAGAACTGCACGAATTCGCCTTCATAGGGCGAGGTGCCTTCCTCGCTGTCGATGCCGGGAAACAGGGTTTCGACCATCTGCCGGCCGCGCAGGTACGAGCCGCGCCGGCCACTCTCGATCTTGCCGCTATATTCGCGACCGCCGATGCGCAGCTCTTCGTAGTAGATGTCGCGCAGGAAGATGCGCTGGTGCTCGGGCGCGAGGGCGTCGAAATAGGCCAGCGCCTCCTCGTCGCTGCCGAACTGCTCGGCATCGGCGGGATAGCGGCCTTCCAGCCACTCGACCAGTTCCTCGGTATAGACCTTGGCGACCATGCCGTCCTGATCGGCCAGCGGCCGTTCGGGATCGGCGAGATTGGCCGGATCGAGATAGGCATCGCGCACGGCGGCGAAGTTCGGTCCTTCAACGCCAGCGCCAACAGTGACGGCAATGTCCGCGCCGCCCGTCGGCGCGCTGCTGGCATCGGAACCGATCCGGCCCAGCGAGCGCAGCACACCCTTGTCGTCCTGGTAGAAGCTGCGGCCCGCATTCAGTTCAATCGTGCCCGGTCCCGCGACCATAGCGTTGATCCAGATCAGATCACGGCCGGCATCAATGATCGAGATGTCGTCGGCGAAGCTATGCAGGAACAGAGAACCGGAGCCGCTGAAACTAGGCGTTCCCGAGCCGAGGCCGACAATATCGCGCCCAGCCCGGATATAGGCCGGATAACCGGAGAAATAAGACAGTTCCTGCGTGGTCCGGTCAGTCAGAAGCGTACCGAAATTGGCGTTGATGATATCGCCATCCCGCGCATAGATCAGCACCGGATCGACCTTCTGGGTACGGGCAACGGCCGTATCGGCGCCATGCGCAAAGAGATCGCCGTATGTGTAGTTCCCCGACACATTGGTGAGGATCGGATCGCCCATCTGATTTTCGGGCAGCACGCCCCAGGCCGGATTTCGCGGCGTCGCCAGTGCGGACTGAGGCGCGCCCGAGGTGCGAACCCAGAGGTAGTAGATGGTGTCGGAGGCAAGGAATTCGGATGTGCCGTCGTCGGACGGCATGAGATCGATGCTGTCGCCGCCAGCCACGCGCCCCACGCCATAGAGGCTGCCGCCCGCGGCAATGGCACTCAAATGAGCCGGCCCCTGATAGCCGCCGAAATTCTCCGCACCGACCACCAGATCACCACCAGCCGAGAACATGTTCACGCGCGTCGAATTGGTGAACTGGGTGAACCAGCTCTGCGTTGCACCAATCTGGCCGTCGACTTCCGCACCCACCAATGCAGGCGTAGTCTGCAAACCGGGATCGAAAACCGTGGCCACCATGTCGCCTCGGCTGTTCAATGTGGCTACACCGTCCCCCGGGAAAATTGTGAGCGCTCCGTAGCCGTCCGTGTCATTGAACTGCGAATAGCTGTCAGGACGGGGGTCCCGGTCGCTCTCCATGTTGTTGACTTCGAATGTCTTCCAGACCTGCCCGATGGACCCTGCGGTGACGTCGATATCGCCGCGCAGATTGGTCAGCGTTCCCGGAAGGTAGGAATCAATGGCCCCGTTGCTGGCCTGCACCGGATTGATCTGGCGACCCACATTCAGCGACAGATCACCGCCGCCCGTCCGATGAATTGTGCCATCGGCGTCGACCCAACCGGATGATCCGACCGCCAGAGCGAGCGCGCCGCGATAGGCGGTATTAGTCACATATTCATAGGCACCGAAATCGCGGCCAGCGGAAACGGTCAGATTGCCGCCACCCAGCGTGCCGATTCCGTCGAAGGTTGGCAGGTAGCGCGCTCCCGGACGTCCTGCACGGTCGTCCATCTGGCGCGCATAAGTACCGAAATTGATCCACCAGGCTGTCTGCTGGCCGAGTTCAGGCGCCCCCTGATGCCACAGCCAATCGCCAACTGCGTGGTTGGAACGGTTTTGTGTGCCAAGCTGCTGTCCCGACATGTGGCCGAACATATCGCGCCCAACATCGACCGAGACATGGCCGCCGCCGGTCGTGAACCAGGGCTGATACCCAGCGACCGCCTCCTCATATTCGGCGAAGTCGCTGCCGAGCACCGACCCATCGGCGAAAGTGGCGCGCGGTTGATTAAGCGCGCCGCCCGGACGCGTGGCTTCAGTGTCGATCCAGGTGCCAGCGGTGTAGATGCCGAAGCGCGAGTCCTGACGATAATCGCGCGCCGCGATCAGGTCGAGGTCGCCTGTGCCGGTACGAATGACGCTGACACCCTCATACTGCTGATCGGGATCATAGGCAGTTATTACCGAGAAGGGATTGTCGAGGATCATATCCCCAACGCCATCCTGCCGCACGGCGCGATAATCAGCGGACGTCAGATTGGCGCCCGCCACCATGCGCATATTCCAGCTCTCGGAGCCGGAGGCGAGCATGGGCGCGGTCGTCCATATGGTCTGCTGAAGAGTTTCTCCGCCGAACCCGGCAGTCTGCAAATATTGCGGCAGTATAGTCCCCGCTGGCAGAGTGATGGCCGTATCGGCTTCTGCCACACCTCCCGCAAAGATGCCCGTCAAGTCGGTGCCTGCCGGGATGGTGAGATTCTCGATATAGATCGTGGCCGGCACATAGCTGCCAGCTTTCATTACCGTGCCGACTGGCACGGACATCTGCCCAATCGTCGTTCCGGCGGGAACGGTGCCGGAATACATGATGCCCGTTGCCGTATCCTCCACCGGATAGGGCAGGATCATATCCGCTGTGAGTTCGACGTTTCGGAAAATCGGATCGCGCAGGGTAATCGTCACATCCAACACGACGGTGGAACCGGAGTTTACACGAGTATTCCCTGTTGTCGTGATATCGAAAGGCAGTTCGCCGCCATATCGGTAAATATTGCCTAGCGACCAGCCGGGGCGCAGTTGGAGTTCTTCCGGGAGAACGAAGTCTTGGAGAAGCTGTCCACGGCTGTCGACAATGCCTGAACCCGGATCATAGTCGACCTGGACTTCATCATCCGGCGTCACCAGTGGTAGGCCGAAGCCATCGTTGATATTGCCATTAACGATCAGATCGCCGCCCGCGCGCAGCGAGACGACACCGGCAAAGCCGCTGCCCCTCACCGCCGGATCGACATCCGGGCCGTAGCGATAACCGGAAAAGTCGAGATCGTCGGCCACGCGCAGATTACCGTCTTCGCTCGCGCTGACGATTTCGATGCCGGGGCGGACCTGGAGCGCACCACCCGTCGCCTGCCGCAGCCCGGCGAGCCGCGACTGGAGCGCACCATTAGCGAGCGCGCCGTCGACGAAGGCCGTGCTGTCGCCGTGCAGGCGGTCGAGATAGGCCTGGTCGATCACCTGCCCCTCGGCATCCTCCGGATCCGCCGGTGCATCGTCATAGCGCCAGAAGCCGTTGACCGCGACGCGCTTGGCGCCGTCCACCGTCAGGCCGCTGCCGGTATCGACCGCGACGTCATTGCCGCGCGCGCCGCCCAGACGGCGAGCGTTGAGATCGATGGTGCCGAGCGCCTCTCCGCCTGCGCCAACGTCCATGGCAACGCCGTCGCCCAGGACGAGGCGGCCCTCGCTGGAGGTCAGATCGATGAGCGCGCGGTTCGCGCCCTCGATAGCGCCACCGTCGCTGTCGAGCCGCAGTTCCTCTCCGCTGGCGTCGAGCACCGCGCCATCGGAAACGATCAGGTCGTCGCGGGCGCTGAGGCGGATGCTGCCGGCATATCGGTCGCCGCCGCGCAACGTGCCGTTGACCGTCAGATCGCCGCCATTGGCCGTCACCGAAATATGCTGCGCCTGCACCTCGCTGCCGATGGTGAGATCGCCTGCGCCGGTCTCGAACCGGCGCAAATAATCGAAGCCGCTTGCATTGAGCCGCTGGTTGAGCCCGACGAAATCGACAATCTCGCCTGCGCGCACGTCGACCGAGCCGCCGCGATAATCGGCGCTGTCTTCATCGCCTTCGGCCGGTGTGTGGCCGGCAATCAGCGTGCCCGCCAGATCGACGCGGCCTTCATTGGCAATGGCGGTGATCGAGCCGCTGTCGCTGTAATCGGCGGATACGTCGATCGTGCTGTCCGCCGACTGGAGGATCGAACCGCCGAGGCTCGTCAGCACCAGATCGCCACCGAAGCCGTGGCGGACTTCCTCGAAGAACTCGACCGGCCGGCCCGAAAGGTCGATCACCGCGCCATCGGCCAACGTCAGGTCGCCTTGGGAGCGCACTTCCAGCAGGCCGCTGGGCGCGGCAATGGTGCCGGCAATGTCCACCGTTCCACCGGACAGGCGAATTTGCGCGCCGAAGTCCTGGTCTGTCAGGTCGACATCGCCCGCATTATCGGGCCGGTGGACCAGAAGGTCGCCGCCGGCATTATAGGCCATGTTCGACCCGGCCTCGCCGGTGAGCAAGGCAGTGGTCAGCGTCAGATTGCCGCCAGAGAACGCATCCTCGCCGATCTGTTCGCGATAGACGCTGAGCGAGCCGGTGTAGTTCGATGTGATCCGTTCCGACGCGGCGAATTCCACATCCTCAAAGCCGAGCATCAATTGCGGCCGTTCGAGATTGGTCGCGGGGTTCAGAAATGCACCTTCGCCATCACCGAACAGCACCTCGCGCGCATCGACACGGAAGGCGCCCGCGCCGGTACCTGCGCCTTCGGGGATGACCGGGCCGGGCTCGGCCACGAACCAGTTGGTGACCGAGGTGTTGACATATTCACCGTAGATCAGCCCTGCCAGCGTGAGACGGTCGGTGCGAATGGTCGCCGTGTCGCCCTCGTCACCCAGACCGTAAATGGCGGGGCTGATTAGGCTCATCGACGCGGAGGATTCGCCCGTCGCCGGATCGAAGGTGTCGAGCGTGACATCGCCGATGAAGTTGATCGAGTTCGACGCCTGAAGGCGCAGATTGCCAAAGCCTTCACCTTCGGATGGACGCAGCAGCCCATCAAGAATGGTCTGGCTGAGCTGCCATCCGGGCGACAGAACGCCAGCAGCAGCCGCGTCGGCAAGCGCCGTCTCCTCGCCGATATTGATGTCTTCCACCACCAGCAGCAGATCGCCGGCGGTCAGGCGGATATCGCCCAGTTCCACGCCGCCGGGGCCGACCAGTACGACCGAGCCGTCCGACTGGAGCGAGGCCCCATCGGCGATGGAGATACTGCCGTCCCCCAGCGCCTGGCCGAACGACAGCGTATCATTGCTGACCGCGACGAGACTGTTGCCGGACCCGCGAAAGCCAAGCTGGAAGCCGTTCTCCAGCGTCCAGCCCGCTTCGCCGAGCCCGCGTGTGTCGATGCTCGCATCGTCCTCGATGACAACCTGGTTGGCGCCGGACGTGCCGCCGAGCAGAACCGTACCCGCTTTCAGCTCGGAGCCGGAGCGAAGGACGATATTGCCGCTAACGCCCAAGCCAAGGTCGCTTACGCCGTTAATGGCAAGGCCCATCACATCTGCGCCGAGCGCGTTCAGATCGCTGTCGCGTAAGGTGACGTGCTCGCTGGACGCTTCCCCCTCAGCGCCCAGCACTTCGATCGGCGCGCCATAGAAGTTGACCATTCCGCCTCGGCCGCCTTCGCCCGCATCGTTGAGCAGGGTGCCGTCAAAGCTGAAGCTGGCGTTCTCCACATCCGTGTTCGTGATAGAGAAGCCATAGTCAAAGCCAATCGGCCGGACATCGGCGGGCAGAAAAGCGTTGAGAATGCGCGGATTGCCGTAGCGGGCCATCTCGGCCTCCGCCCATTCCGTCATGGTGGTCATGTTGTAATCGGAATGCTCGCGCAGCGTCTCGCCGGACATCACCATGACGTCGCGGGGTAGCGCGTCGTAAACGTCGCTGTTCGCCGTCCCCATCCGCGCCGTGGTGCGGATGATGCCCGCCGTGGTGGAGGCGCGGCCAGCATCGAACGGTACTTCCGCGCCCAGTTCGACGCGGAAAGCGCCCGGCATCAGCGCATATTCGGCCGGCAGCAACGTATAGGTGCCCGCGGGCAGGCCGGGCACATCGTCGCCGATGGTGATCTGGCGGCCCAGCGGCACATCGCCGAAGGTCGGGTCCACCGGCGCATAGCCGCTCTCATAGCCGGGCAGGATCGCATAGACCTCGCGGCCTTCGGCGCTGCCGTAATAGGGGTTGCTGTTGCCGAGCGGCGTATAACGCAGATCGACCGATCCGCCCCGGCCAGACCGGAATCCCGCCCCTTGCAGGGTGCCGCCGCCCGTCACATCGATCACCGCGCCTTCTTCCGCGATGAAGTCGCTGACGCCGAAGATCAGCCCGCCATCGGTCCGATCCTGCTGTTCCGTCCGTTGGGCGCCGATGTAGTCGAATTCGACCTCATCGCCGTTATATCGATACTGGATGCCATCGACCGTGCCGCCATATGGCAGGACGAGGCCTTCGGCCGAAAGCGACGTGAGGCTACCCGACAGTAGCGTCACTTCGGACACCGGATAGCGGAACAGATAGGAGGGGAAGTTGCTCCCCATCCGGCTGTTGCCCAGCACACCGAACGATATCTGGCCAAGCGGCGCGAACAGCGCGCCGCCTTGCTCGATCTTCGGCGCGAGAATGAACAGCTTGCCAAACGCCGAATGCGGCGTCGCCAGCTCTCCCGATCCGTAGCGGCGGAAGCGGACCACCGCATCTTCCTCCGCCTCGCCGCGTCTGCCTTCCGGCCCAACACCGACCTGAATGCGGCCAGCGGCATGGGTCGTCGGATAGAGCCGCTCGGCCGTCAGGGTCAGCTCACGCTGGGCCACGAGGCCGCCATCGGTGAAGCGCATGTCCCCGCTGCTGATAAGATCGACCGAGGCAAAGCCCGGCAATTCCACGTCCGTGGAGCCGCTGATGCCGGTGCTCCGTGTGGACTTGCCGCCGAAGATCGTTGCCCCATCCACGATATCGATCAGGTCCGCTTCGGCCACGAAGCGGCTGTTCGGGTCGAGCAGCGCCGAACCAACGTGGTTGGTATCGTTCAGGCCGGGGAAGTAGCCCGAATTGCTACCGCTGTCGCTGCCAGGCGGCACAGGCAGCGGACCGCGCCCGCCGAAGCGGATATAGGGCGCGGCAATATTCACGCTCGCATCGAGCGTATCCTGCGACAGCGAGAAAATGCCGTGCGAAAGATTGATCGACCGGCCCAGCGCCAAGTCGACATCGCCTTCAAAGCGGATTTCATCGCGCGACCAGATCGACAGGCTGTCATATCCTCCGGCCTCGATCTGATCGACGCCCAGCACCATGCGGCCATGCCCGCTCGCATCCTCGGCAGTGGAACGCTGAGCGCCGATCGTCACCGTGCGCAGCGGATGGGCGTCCGTCTCGCCGCTGGCGAAGGTGCCTTCCAGCATAATGTCCAGCGTGCCGCCAAAGGCGTTCTGTCCACCCGCGCGGGCATCCACTATGCCATCGAGGACGATCTGGTTGTTGCTGCTGATCGCCAGCGTGCCGCCATCGCCGGCAACCGCCACGCCCGACTTGCCCGGATAGATGTCGAGCAGCGTCTCCTCGCCGCCCGAAAGGTCGAGATAGGCCCCTTCCTCAATATTGATGGCGAGAGCACTGACTTCGTAGAGATGGGTGCTCGGATGACGATAGCGCTCATCGGACCCCAGATTGATCCTACCGCCATCGCGCACCAGGCCGAAGCGGCGCCCTTGCACGTCGGTGGTGACGAAGCTGTCCCCCGAAACATCGAGCACGGCATTTTCGCCGACACGCAGCATCACCGCATTGCTGGCGCCGACCGAGGTGCTGGCATCGTTGACGAGATTGATCGTCCCGCCCGGCGCAATCAGGCGGCCGTCGATATCCATCGATCTGAGGCCGTTGCGAACATCGATGGTCTGGCCCGGATCGACACGGATTTCCGCATCGCGTTCAATGGCGATAGGGCCGGAGAAGCCATCCGTATCAGGATGAAGCGCGCGCAGCGACAGGCTCGCGCCGCCGCGCTGCGTGAGCGTGCCGGTCTCGACATCGGCCATGTAAAGCGGCGGGGTCCACAGTTCGAGCGCTGCCATCGGATCGCTGCCGGTGGGCAGGTCGATCATCCCGTCCGCGGCGCGCCACACGGGCCGCTCGACCGCGATCTGCGTGCCTTCGGTCACGACCAGCCCCTGCTGGCCGTTGATCTCATATTGGGCGAACCCGTTGTCGAACAGGTCAGTCGAGATCTGGCGCGTTTCCTTGACCGCGACATCGCGCCCGAAGGTCTGGCCGGGGCTGAGGAAAGTGCCCTCAGAAATGGTCAAATCGTCAGGCAACGTCTCGCCAGCACTGTAGCTGACCGTGACAGGGTTGAACCTCGGCACACCGGACGTGAAGGCATCTGTCGGAAGCGTGTAATCCGTCAGCGCATTGAGGGGCACGACCATTTGCGAAATGCGCGACCCAGCAGGAATGGTCGGCGGATTGGCCTCACCAGCGAATACTTGCGCAACCTGTGTTGCACCGCTCGGATCGCTATAAACAACCCGGATATAGCTGGATGCTGGGCTGGGCAGCTCCCAGTCAGCAGCGACGGGGATGAAATCATCTTCAACGCCGCGGGCGTTAAAGTTTACAAATGCGTCACCGAACGTCTCGCCCGGCTGAACATGCGAGCGCACGAAGCTGTAATCGAAGAGAATGGTGTCGCCGGCGGCGAAATTCACATCTTCGGCCAGCGTCAGCATGACTGGCGCCGTCTCGCCCGCACCAAGCGTGCCGTTATTCTCCAGCAGTTCGCCGCCGATGGAGACGGCGCCGCCGGAATCGATCGTCAGCGTGCCGGCGCCCGCCGCGCCATAGCCGAGAATGTCGCCATCGAGCGTGATATTGGCGTCACCATGCTCGTTCGTCGCGCCCACCCGCATATTGGTCCGCAGCGTCACATCGCCGCCTGTGCCGCCCGCAAAGCTGCGGTCGGCCAGCAGCGCCGCGCCGGATGATACGTCGACCAGCGCGCCTTCGCCGACCGAGACCAGATGGGTGGATTCCAGCGTGACCGAGCCGCCGTCGATATGGGCGAGCAGGCCGGCGTCGCTGCCATCCTCCAGCGCATTGACCCACAGGCCGCGCATATCGAGCGTGACTCCTTCGCCAACCGCGATTTGAGAGCTGCCGTCGATCAGCGCCGCGCGCGGCGTGGTTTCGACATAGCGCGCCAGTTGCACGGCATTGGTGGCCAGCACGCTGCCCGAACGGGCCGTGACATCGGCATTGATGCCGATATCGGCGCCGCGCAGCACTAGCTCGCCGCCATCCGCAAGCGTGAGCGCGCTGTCGATGCCGATCATGGTGTTGGTGTTGAGTTCCAGCCCGCCCAGCGCGAGATCGTTCAGATAGCCGGCGTCGAGCCAGACCGTGCCGGTGCGATCCTCGCTCACCAGCCCGCCTTCGCCAAGGGCGCCGCCGAGATCGGCAAAATCACCGACCTGAATATCGCTGTCATAGGTATAGCCAAGAGAACCCAGCGCCGCATTGCCGCCGACGATCAGCGATCCGGCTTTGGCGACCGTATGCGCGCCGACATCGTAGCCATCGGTGATGCCGTCGGCCCGCGCCTTGGTCTGCCACTCGCCGTTGACGACCTCGGCGACCACTTCGCCTTCCATCAGCACGGTCGGCGCGGAAAGGATCAGCCGGCCGGCATCGCGCCCGACCGAATAGCCGTCCTCCCAGCGCGCATAGCTGCGGCTCGAGAAAAGCGGATGCGAATAGACCTCGGTATAGGCGGCTCCCCAACGTTCATGCTCGCGGGTGAAGGCATTGCCATAGCCGACGACTTCGACCCCGGCCGGAAGCTGGCCGATATCGTAGAGCTTGCCGTCCGAACCGAGCACGCGCGAGGAGCGGACCCAACCGGCCTGATAATCGAGACTGCCGCCCGAAACATCGAACACCGCGCCTTCCTGCGCGACGACTTCTCTTGCCGCGAATGCGATGGTCCCGCCGACGGCGGTCCATTCGCCGATGCCGTGCTCCATATTTCCGACATGGCCGCCGACTTCGAGGAAGCCGCCGCCCGTGTACCAGCGATCGCCTTCATAGCCGCCGGTGCCGTCGGGCAGCAGCACGAGATCGCGCACATCGATCCAGACATCCTGGCTGCGCAGCTCGTCATTTTCCCGGTTGGCCGGGCTGTCGCGCATTTCGTTGCCCTGGATGTTCACCAGGATGGAGTTCGATTCCATATCGAGCGCGACGCCCTGGACGCCCGAGACGTCGACCAGCGCGCCATCTTCCACGGTGATGCGGCCGTTGACCGCGCCTTCCGCCGGGCTGTCGACACCGACGGCCTGCACCGCGATCTGTCCGCCTTGCGCGCGCGTCTGCGAACCGCCTTCGAACAGGACATTGCCGCCGGTGACGATTTCGATACGCGAGAGATCGAGGCGGTCGTCGAGCAGGGAAAGATTGTCGAACCCGCCGGTGACGGAATCCAGATGGCGGCGCGCATTGGCGTCGTCCGATTGCTCGATCAGCGCATCGCGCCGGCTGTTGAGCGCGGTGTCCTCGCTTTCCAGCTCGGGCATGACCGTCGTGAGGCTGTCCGCACCCAGCGTCACCGAACCTTGCTCATCCGATGCGGAATTGAGCAGGTGGATCGTGCCGCGCTGATTGACGCTGGTGGTGGCCAGCGCGACGCCATCCTGGCGGATGGTGCGGCCCGTCAGGGTAATATCGCCCTGCTGCGCTTCGATCAGACCGGCGTTGACGACCGTGCCGCTTGTCGATTCTTCGTCGATGAATCCGCGCACCTCATTGCCGCGTGTGGTCGAGGAAGAGTTGCTCTCGGTGCCATAGCCCTGGCGGACGATAAAATCGTCGCCCGCGGCGAGCAGGGTCTGCCCCATGGGCGTGGTGATCGTGCCCTCATTGGTCACCTCGGTGCCCATGAGCAGCACATAGCCGCCGCCGGCGGTCACCGATTCCGGCGCATTGGTGCTGATCTGCGCACCGGCCTCGACCGACACCGCGCCGCCCGCGTCGGTGAAGGAGGGCACATAGTTCTGCCCGGCGAGGTTCGAATAGATCCCGCTTTCGAGGAAAGCGTCATTCGTGATGTCCGCCGTCGTGGCGACAAGGTTGCGGACATTCACCTGGCTGGCGCCGCCAAAAATGATGCCGTTCTGATTGAGGATGAGGACCGTGCCCTCGGCCTTGATCGAACCGAGGATCTGCGATGGATCGGCGCTTGCGCCGGTGACGCGGTTCAGCGCCACCCAATCCGCGCCGCCCTGGTTGAAGGCAAGATCGGTTTCGCGGCCGACATTGAAGCTGTCCCAGGTGAGGATGGCCTTCTGCTCAGTCTGGTCGATCGAGACATTGGTACGGCCGTCCTCGCCCTGGCTCTGAACCGGGCCTTCGGCGCCGATCCACAGGCTGGGGTCCAGCTCGACGCCGTTCGCCACCTGCAATCCGCCTTCACCGAGGCCGTTGGGCACGTTGCTCTGCGCAGCCTGGGCGGCGGCGCGGGCGGCAGCCTGCGCGTCAAACATCTGCTGGCGCGTCTCGGCCGCGCGGCGGAACGCCTCGATCGCGCGGCGGCTCGCGCTGTTGGTTTCCGCCGCGCGCGCGGCCTGCTGCTGCGCGGCGCGGGCGGCGGCCGCAGCAGGGTCGACCCCGCCGCGCCCGTTCGCGATCCGCCCGCCCGAGCGGTCCTGGGCCGCGGCCACACCAGAAAGCAGGAGAGAACCGATCGACGCCCCGATCAGAAGTTTGGTGCGGAGCGAAGGGGCCTTGGCGGTCATGAATGATACTCCATCATCTTCGGGGCCGCGAGAGGTGCGGCCGCATTCTGTTCAAACGGGGTGACGGCGACCGGAATCGCGGCGTCGGGAAAGGGACAAGCGAAGCGGCCGAGCCGCGGCGGCGCCGTCGAGCGCGCGCGGCATTCGGTTTGCTCGCGAAGGAATTCGGAGAGAGGGCTCCGCCTGGATTTCATGGCCGGAACCCTCCGCGCGGCATCGGCGCCGGACGGTTCGGCCGCTGCGGATGAACCGAGTTGCCGAGCGCATTGCCCATACGCAGCCGGGTCGCGGTCTGGTTGGCGACGCCGGTCTGCACATCGGGCGAGGTCGCATCGATGACGGGCGTCTCGATCGCCGAGCGCGCTTGCGCCTGCGCGATGCGTGCCGCCGCCTCGAGCCGCTGGCTCGCGCAGTCGAGATGGCCGGCACGATAGCCGCCGACATCCACTTGGACACAAGGTTGCGGCGTCGTGTCGCCCCCAATCCGCACCGGGTCTTGGATCTCTGCCGTGGCGGCATCGGAAGTCTCGTCAGGCGCGGACCGTTCGGACGGGGTTTCCTGCGCCCAGGCGCCGCTGCCGCCCAGGGACAGCGTTACCAGTGCTAGCAGGCCGGAGCGGGCAGCTTGCGGGAGTTTTACAAGCCCCGCACCGGCCTGCCGCTTTGCCGCCTGGCAAAGCGTGACGAACATCTGTCCGATAGAAACTGACTCGTTCAGCCAAGCCAAAAGGTCGCGGGTGCGTGCAAAGGGGAAGCGCGCACCCGCGCAGGCCAGTGGAGGCTTGGCGGCAGAACCGCATGCATCGGCGGCATGCCGGTGCTCCTCTGCTCGCGGCAAGGAGCCTTGCATCGTCGCGGCGGGCCGCACGGTCTGGCGGCCGGGCAGGCCGGCTCGGGCGCGAGGGTCGCGTTCCGCGCACGAACCGGCCTGCCATGCGGTCCGTCCGGGAAGGGCATCACGGAGCGGACCGGTTCCGGTTCGGCCAGGCCGGAACCGAAGGCTAGAGATATTCTGCAAATATTGCGACGCCCACGCTCCCATGGCGACCCGGCTCCGCCCAATGAGGGGGACGGACGGAGCCGGGCCACGACGCCTGTCCGCGCGGGCATGTCCGCGCAGACGGGCCGAGAGGATAAGGAGCGTCGCGGTCGACATCGGCCTCAGAACCGCGTCAGCAGATCGACGAAGCCGCGATCGACCGAGAACGGCGCATCGGCGATTTCCTCGGCCGACATCCAGCGTGCGCCGAACAGGAGATTGGGCGCGATCGCGTAATTGCCGCCGATCTGCCAGCCCTTGGCGTTAGTCCCGCCGATGTGGAAATCGCTGTCCGCAAAGGCGTCGAGCACCGCATCGGATTCCAGATGGCGGTAGCTCAGCCAGGCGTTCCAATCGCCCGCGCGTGCCCCGGTGACATTGCCCTGGCCGGCATCGAGCGCCGACCCGATCGCAAGCCGGACGTGCCAGCCGGTATCGCCGCCCGCATAGGGGCCGTCCACCGTGATGGTGCCATTGGCGTTGTCGGGATCGGGGATGGTGATCTGCGGACCGAGATTGTTGACCGCGCGCGCCGTCAGCACGTCGCGGTCCCAGCCCAGATTCTTGACGAAGTCGCCTTCGAGCCGGACGCCGAAGCGGTCCGACGGCCGATATTCGAGCGCGCCGTGGATGTTGAGGATCTCGAACTTCGACGCCAGCCCGAAATACTGGTTCTCGGGCAGCAGTGTGGGATCGGGCGCGCCCTCATAGATAACATCGCGGATCGGGAACATGGTGTTGCCGAACTGCTGGAAGGCCGGGCGCGAGGCGTCGGTCGAGCAGGTCAGCTCATACCAGTAGCAGGGGTTCGAGACCTGTCCCTCGACATTGTCGAAGTGGAAATAGCCGCCCGCAAGGCGAAGATTGATCTCGTTGGTGGGGCGGAATTCGAAGCCGGCCTGGGCCGCGAACAGATATTTGTCCTGGCTTTCATAAGGGCCGCCCGTCCCTTCGGGCGCATTGCGCGAGCCGAAGTTGAGATCGGTGTTGAACACCGGGAAAGCGCCCGCCGTGCCGAACAGCGCGAAGCTGTCGCCGACATTGCCGCGTCCCGACACGGCGATGCCGTCGAAGTTCATGTCTTGGTCGAACAATAGCTCGGAGGTCCAGAAGGGATTGCTGAACCGGCCGATGTCGATCGCCGTGCTTTCGGTCGGGGTCAGTTGGATCGATGCGCGGTCGAGCCAGATTTCATAACCGCCGCCGCCGAAGGTTCCCATCGTCTGATTGGTCGAGACGGGTGAGCGCTCATTGCCGGTCGCGATACGCACATCGGCCGAGACCCAATCGGCGATCTGCGCCTTGAGGCCGAGCCGCGCGCGGAGCTGGAAGCGATTGCGATCCTCAAGCGTGTTGAGGAAGGGCGGCGGGATGTATGCGGGATCGGAATCGTTGATGTTCTGCGGATCGCCGCGATTGATCGCACCGAAATCCTCGAAGATGTCGGCATTGCCGTCATCCATGAAAATGCCCTCGTAGCGGGCGCGAACATCACCATAGAGCGAGATGCGCCGGGTCCATTCCGGCGTCTCGCCGGGGCGCGACCAGCCTTCGGCCTGGGCCTGTTGTCCCAGTTCCTCGCGCAGCTCTTCCTTGATCTGATCGCGCACCACTTGCGGCACATAAGGAATGGTCTGGGTGCCATCGGCCGCGACGCCGCCGGGCGGGACCGGCGGCTGCGACGGAGCCTGCGCCTGTTGCGGCGCCGGCTCGACCACTTCGGCCTGGCTGATGATCGTATCGGCGTCATCCTGACTGATCACGCCGCGCGCGACGAGCAGTTCGAGGATCTTCTCGCCGTCGACACGGCGTTCCTGTGCCGCCGCGGGCGAAGCGATCAGCACGGCGCCGGACGCGCAGGCCATCAGCATGGCCTTGAGCCGACTGGACGATTTGGAAAGGCGGTTCATGATTATCCCCTTCGAGAGTGTGGTCGCTGGGTGCTGAGCGGACATGCATCAGGCTCCCGGCGTTGTTTGTGGGTCGCGTCGCTCATGCTCCGCTCCGGGCGTTGAGTTCGATCCGCATCACCGGCAGGCCGGCGGGCGGACGCTGAGAGAGTTGCAGGCCGGTCAGCACTTCGCGCAGCCGCCGGTTGCGGCGGTCATCGCCGCCGCCGATGACGCGGACATTGGTGATGCGCCCATCAGGACCGACAGTGACCGCGAGCTGGACGCTATAGCGGCCGCGTGACAGATCGCGGTCGGACTGGGCCGCCTGGCGAATGCCGTTGAGCGCCACAGTAGCGTAGGCTGCGAAGGCATCGCCGCCGCCGCCGGGCCGTCCACCGATCCGCGTGCCGCCACCATCGCCTGCCGCAAGGCCGTAGTTCGACGGACCGGCACCCTCGCGTGCTGTCAGCGCATTGTCGCCCGGCGTCGGATCGCTGCTCGCCTCGGGCGGCGGCGTATCCATCGGCTGCTCGATCGGCGGGGCCACGGTCGGTTCGGGTGGCTGCTCGACCTGCTGCGGCTCGGGCGGCGGTGGAGGGGGCGGCGGAGGCGGCAGAACCACCGTCGTCGTCTTCCTCTCATTGGGCCGCTCGGTGATCGTCTCGCTCGGCCAGAAGCTCCAGACCAGAACCAGGACGAGGCCGACCCCTACTACGACCAGAATACGGCCGAAGGTGAGCGGAGACTGCCTGCGGCCCCGATCAGGCCCATTGGGTCCGCCGGGAGCAATCAGCGCGCTAGTGGCCATGATCGCCTCCCTTGCCGAGAGTTCGAGGCCCGGTGCTCGGCATCGCCATCCAGGAGATTGCGAGCCGCACCGGCAGCGCCTCCACTTCGGGGGCTGGTTGAGCTGATCTCGCCGAGTTCTCGGTTATCCGCCCGGACGGCGTTTCCCGCGACGATTGCCACCACGCCAGCAGCACGGCGATCAGGAGAACGCATAGCGCGAGGAGCAGCATTAACCGCCAGGGGCTGCGCCGCCTGTGATAGCTGGAGCGCGTAATGCGCACTACCGGCCGCCTGTCTCTTGCTCGGTCGAGAAGGCGCAAGATGCGAAGTCGCATGGATCATCACCTCTCCCCTCAGGCTCCGCCCGGCGGGCGCGTGGAGGCCATGCCGAGGCTGGGCACCCCGACCTTCGAGCAGATGTCGAGCACCTGCATGATGCGATCGTATTGCACCGCACGGTCGCCGCGCAGGATCACCGCGAGGTCAGGCGTGGTGGCAATGCTGCGCCGCAGTTCACTCTCCAGTTCGGAGAGCGAGACCGGAATGGCGTCGATCGACACCGTCCCGTCATTGCTGACCGCGATCACCCGCGACTTCTGCGCTTCGAGCACCTGGGCCGAGGAGGCGGTGGGAAGATCGACCCTGATCCCCTGAACCGCCGCCGTGGTCATCAGGATGAAGATGATGAGAAGCACCAGCACCACGTCCACGAACGGGGTGATGTTGATCTCGTTGTAGGGCTTCTTGCCCCCGACCTGCATAGCCATGGCTCAGCCTCCTATTCTTGAAGGCTCAAGCGGCCTGCGCGGCGGGAACGTCCTGCCACGTCTCGGCGATGCGCTTCTCCAACTCGTCCACGAAAATCTCATGGTCGGCCGTGATCTCTTCGATGCGGGAGAGCAGGTAGTTGTAGCCGAACAGCGCTGGGATCGCGACCGCAAGGCCCGCAACCGTCGCCAGCAGCGCCGCCGCCATGCCCGGTGCAATCGCGCTGATGTTGACCTCGCCTGCCATCGCCACCGAGGCGAAGGTGATCATCACGCCCATTACCGTGCCCAGAAGGCCGATGAACGGACCGCCGGAGATGGCGATGGTCAGCAGCACCAGGCGGGCATGGAGCTTCTGCCCCTCGCGCACCCGGCCGGCATCAAGCGCCGAGCGGATCGCCGCGACCGAGTTGGCGCGCAGGGCAAAGCGCGATTGCGACGCGCGCCCTTCCTGCAAGCGCTCGGTCAGCTCGCGATTACCGATCCGGTAGAGGCGCGCCAGCGTCGAACCCTGCGCCTTGGGACCGGCATCGAAAGCCGGCAACCCGTTATGATCGCCCGCGCGGCGCGATATCTGCCCATAAGCATCGAGGAACGCCTCGTTCGCCTGGCGCACCCGGCTGATCAGCAGGCCCTTGCTGATCATGATCGCAATGGCGATAACCAGCATGAACGCGCAGATGATGATGACCACCCAGGCGTCGAACATCAGCGAGGAGAACAAGAGGCCCCAATAGCCATGGCCGCCGCCGGTCGAGACCTGCTCGGCGGTATCCGCCATCAGCAGGCGCGCGCCCTGGCCTTCGGAGGCCGCGGCAAGCTGGAACGCCGCCACCGGCAGCGCGGCGCCCGCGACCCGTAGCTCGTCGATCTCGCCGGCAAAGCCGAGGCCGAGCTGGGCCGGCCCGCTCGGAGCACCGAGCGCGCCGGGAACTTCGCCGGCGGGCTGCCCGCCGATGAACAGCCGCGTCGCCTGGCCGTCGTTGACCAGCGCGACATGGGCATAACTTCCCGTCTCCAGCGGAGAACCGGGCGAGCGCTCGCCGTCCTGCTCGATGAACAGCTGGCCGCCTTCGAGGATCAGGCTCGCCGCACCCGGTAGCGCAAAGAGCGTCCCGTCGCTCTCAGGCTTGACCCAGAAGCTGACCGACAGCGGACCGCTGCCAAAGGCGGACGCAGGCAGCGTGACCGGCGCCGTGCCGTCCAGCAGCAGGCTGTTGCCGATCAGCCCGCCCGCATTCCGCGCCTCACCGCCACTGGCGTTGTTGCCGCCCGCGGTCGCATCCCGAGGGGCTCCCTCGTTGTCGAAGTGATAGACCGCGCGGTAATCGGGACCGAAGGTGCCGGCCACGTCCTGCGCCGCCTGGGCTTCCTCGTTACCGTAATAGGCATAGATCGCCGCTGCCTGGCCGGGCTGGATGTTCTGCACATCGACCCAGACCAGCGCCTGTTCTTCGGCCGGACTCCACTTCTCGATGTGGAAGGTGAGCGGCGTGCGATCGTCGCCCGCGACGAAACGCAGGTCCGAGGCGTCCGCCTTCACATCGGCGAAGTTGAAATTGCCGGTATGCAGCCGCACCAGCACCGGCGCGCGCATGACCTCGCCGGTGACCCCCGCGGCTTGCGTGTCGATATTGATGCGCGTGCGATAGGCGAACTCGCTGTCCCACCAGGCCATGGCCGGCGAAGCGAACCCGACCGTCGCCGCAAGCGCCATCGCGCCCCCGACCACGGTCCTTTTGAGACGTGTGAAGAGTGACATTTAGAATTCCCCCCAGATGCGGAAGCGGGTGAAGATTTCGCCGGACTCGCTCTCGGAGCCGGACACGAGCGGGACGCCGACATCGACGGCGCCGTTGAAGTAGCGGAAGAGCTTGATGCGCCCGCCGAGGCCGACGCTGGACAGGCCGAAGTCATCGTCCTGGCCGCTCAGCGGATCGTGAATTCCGCCAAGCCCGGAATCCCAGAAAGCGTGCAGGCGCAGCTCATCGATTGGCCCGCCAAGGCTCGGCCCGAAATCCGGCGAGCGCAGTTCCGTCTGGATGGCGAAGCCATAGTCGGCGATGTGCTCGGTCTCGTAATAGCCGCGCACGCTCGACATCCCGCCGAGCGAGAAGCCTTCGTTCGAGATCAACGGATCGGGCGACCACTGGCCGGTGACATTGGAATGGAACTGCAAGCCCGCCATCACATCTTCAGTGTGGCTCGCATCGAGCTTAACGGTGAAGAAGCTCGCCCGCGCATTGTAACGCTTGTCGTCGAAACGCCGCCAGCCATCGCCAAGTCCGCGGATGCCGAAGACGGTCGAAAGCGTGATATCGCTGCGCGTGCGGTCCGTGTTCCAGTCGCCGCGCCAGCTCGCCGTGATCGGAAAATATTCGATCGGCGCCGAGGCCCGGTCTGAGCCGAGGAGCACATCCTCCTCGAAATCCTTCCAGTCCATGCCGAGCGTCAGCGAATGATAGAAGCCGTCGCTCGATCCCAGCGAACGGATCAGGCGCACACCGGCCATATTGCCGCGGCCGATGACATTGGTGCCGCCGACAACCGCGATATCGCTGTCCGAATGCACGCCATAGAGCAGGAGCTGCGTGCCCGTGCCGAGGCGCATGAGATAATTGCCCGAGATCACCGTGCCGTCATCGGTACGTTCGGGCGCGGTCTGCGCTGAGATCGACAGGCTGTCGCCGCGCCCCCACATATTGTCGTAGCGCAGGGTGCCTGCGACCCGCAGGTCGGTTGTTGCCGCCGAATTGAAATTGTTGATCTCGGCCGAAGCATGGAACGGCGAGCTTTCCTCGACCGTCAGCACCACATCGAGCGTACCCGGCGCTTCGCCTGCGCGCAGTTCCGGCGTCACGCGCCGGCTCGGGTTCTGGTTGAGCGCCACCACGTCGCGCTGGAACTCGGGCAGGTTCGGCGTCGTCCCCGGCGTCAGTGACGGTGCCTCCGCGCGAACCGCGTCGGCATCGCGCGCGCCTTCCACCAGCACTTGGCCGATCGTCTGCGGCTGCACCTCCAGCTGGAGAATCCCGCCATCCACCGACTGTTCGGGAATGAATACTGAGACGGCGATATAGCCGGCATCCTCGAATGCCTGCTGCAAGGCGGCACGCGCCGCCTCGACATCGGCCTCGGTGCGGTCGGGCCCCATATGCGGATAAACCGCGCGCTCGACCACCTCGGGCGGCAACACCTCATTGCCGCGCACCTGGAAGGCGCGGATGTCGAACGTCACTGCCGGTTCGGCCGCCTCCTGGGCGAACGCCGGGAAGGCGAACAGGCCGATCAGCGCGGTCGTCGCCAGACGCGTCATACGCATCTTGCCGGACGTACCCGTGACGCCGCGCCGTTCTTTGCTTCTACTCATCAAGCCCCCGCCAAATTCACTGCATCGCCAGACCCGTCGCGTTCGCGACAGACGAAGGACGCCATCCCGCCCCGACCGGGTGAAGGATGAACGTCCTCTCTCGCCGCGCCGATTAGCGAGGCGGGAAAAGTTGGGTCAAGTTAAGGATCAGAGTTGGCAGTGCCAGTGATGCATTTTGCTCCACAGGGAACGGCAGTGTTGCAGTTGTATGAAGCTTATCGGCAATTCAATGAGCAAGGATCACGGAATCGCTGTTAATCTTGATTTCGCAGTTTGCGCGACATCAGCGAATCACATCGGAGATTTATTTATTTAGAGCGCAGGAGTATTCTCGACCCGTTCCATTTGAAGGGCCGATCGCTCAGTGAAATCTTTGCGCCGCGTTATCGGGCGCTGTGCACCGCCAGGGCACGCTCCCGCGTCGGCGTCTCTCCGAAGCGACGACCGTAAGCCCGTGCGAAGGCCGAGCCACCGACAAACCCGAAGGCGCGCGCCAGATCGTCGATCGACCGGCTCTCCGTGCCGCTCACCAGCGCGCGGCGGGCGGCCGTCAGTCGCACGTCGCGGACGAAAGCGGCCAGGGAGGTGCCAAGCACGTCCTGAGCCTGCCGCTGCAGCGTCTTGAGCGTCATGCCCGCACGATCGGCGACGGTCTCGGGTGCGCAATCGCCCTGGAATTGGTGCAGGATGTAGTCGACGGCTCGCTCAAGCGCCGGCGCCGACCGCCATATGCCGGTCTCGCCGATCCGGTCGAGCGTGGCGACAAGCGCTTCGCATGCCGCATCGCCGTCATCGGGTGCGACTAACACACCATCCTGAAGATCGCGGCCCAGTATGCAGTCGGCCGACGCCAGGACCGCGCGAACATCGTCCAGACCCGTCAAAGCGCGGGCTAGGCGGCGGGGTCTCGAATAGTGCGCGCAAAGCCATCCCTGAAACCGTGAGCGCGGCAAACGCAGCAACGCGACTTCGGCGCCATGCGGTGTGCGCAGCTCCACATTTGCCGACTGCACCACGAGGCCGCGCCCGGGCGTCACCGGCACCGACGCCTGATCGCTGCTGACCCGGATGGGGTGCCGCAGCGGCGCCACCACGATCAGCCAGTCATCTTCCGCCGGAATCGATACGACAGCAGGAGGCGTCCGGTGCAGATCAAGCCGCGCGCAAGGCGTGCCCACCGCACCGCGCACCGGCGCCGGCCAGGGGCGCGGCGCGGACGAAACCGCCTGCGGCGGTGATATCGATGGTGCGGTCGCCAAAGCGCCCATTGTCGTCTCCTCTATTCTGGAGACACACGAGCGAAGGGCCGACGCAAAAAAAGATTCAGCGTCGACGACCCGCCGCTCAGGCCAACACGACCACGTCTCCTGGAAGACGCGTCACACGCGCGCCAAGACCCGCCCGAACCTGCTCGATGACTTCATCGAGCTGGCCGAGGAAGAAGGTGCCGTTGATGCGCCGCTCGCGCAGAGCCGCACTGGCGATAACAATGCGCCCGGGACGATAGCGATTCACCTCGGCAATGACATTGCGCAGCGGTTCCTGGCGGAACACCAGCTCGCCGCGCCGCCAGGCCGTCGCCACATCCGTATCCACCCTCTCGAGCGTGTGGATGGTCGAACCCGAATAGCTCAGCCGCTGCTCGGCGCCGACCCGATGGCGCTCGGCGCCGACCTCGACCAGCACTTCGCCGGAAAGACAGGTCACCGACACATCGGCATCGTCGCAGCGCAGAACGAAGCGCGCTTGCCGGGCGATCGCACGCCCGTCCGCCGCCAAGGCCACGAGCGGCGCGGCGTCCGCCGGGAGTGCTGCAGCGAGGAGTACCTCGCCGTCCAGCAGTTCCACGCCGTTCGCTCCAACCTCGGGCCGGCGCGCCATCCGCGTCATGGTATTGAGTTCGGCCGACACCCCATCGGCCAGCGCTATCGTGCGACGCTCGCCCTTTGCCGTAGCGAAGTCCGCCGGCTCCAATCCCCAGATACTCGCCATTCGCCCTCCGGCGAACACGGCGACGCCCGCAGCCGACGCCGCAACGGCGCCGGTTAGCAGTGCGCGGCGGTCGAGGCCGGTCTGACGAGGCTTCCGATGCGCCGAGAGGGATATGACCGATGGCTCCGGCCCGGCGCGTTCCGCCGCCGCGACCGCGCGCACCGCATCACGCAGCCGCACCGCTTCCCGGAACGCCTGTTCATGGGCCGGACTGCGCCGCCGCCAGGCGCGCAGGGCGTCAGCATCGGCGTGCGTCGCCGCACCCGACGTCATCAGCAACACCCAGGCGTCACCTTCTCGGATCAACGCTTCGTCCACCATCAACTCATCGTTCCACTCGATCATCCACCCCATCGTCTCTCGCAACGCTTGCCACGCGCCCGAGTCCCCATTCCTATGACATTCGCCGGTCGCTTTCGCGCAAAGGAATTACCTTCGGCGCGGCCATTTCTTCGCGGAGCTGCTCCAGCGCGAGCCGCACCTCATGCTGCACCGTGCGCACCGAAACCCCATGACGCGTCGCCAGCTCCGCAGACGGCACTTCGTCGAGCCACATCGCCACCAACATCGTGCGTCGCCGCTCGGGCAGGCGCGCCATGGCAGCAGCGACGGCCTTGCGATTGAAATGCTGCTCGGCCGCCGCCGCCGGATCGACCGCGTCATCCGGAATGTCGAGTATCGCCTCGACCTCTTCCATGCTGAGCATCCGCGTCTCGCGCCGGCGGCGATTGGCGGCGATGTTCATCGCCATGCGCAGCACATAGGAGCTGGGCTGCTTGATCTCGACCGCAAGCTCGGCCCGGTCCAGCCTGACGAAAGCGTCATGCAGCGCCTCGTCGGCCAGGTCGCGCGATCCCAGTCGATAGCTCAGCCGCGAGACGAAATAGTCGTACCGATCGCGGATCGGATTGCGCAGGTTGCGGCGCGATGCATCGCTCACGATCTCGCGCCCCTTAGCTCTGTCCCACGCGAGCCGGCACCGTAAAGCCAATGGGAAGCATTACATCCATGACTTCGGGCAGGCTCGCCGGGATTAGGGGCAAGGGCTGCGCGCGGCGCACGGTGTCCATCGCGGCGGCATCGAGCACCGCAATGCCGGAACTGTCCTCTACCCAGATCTCGCGCACCGTGCCGTCGCGCAGCATGACGAAGCCGACATAGACGACGCCGCCCTGACGCGCCGCCCGCGCTTCGTCGGGGTAATATTGATAGGGCCGGATATGGTTGAGGACGCGATTGCGGAACGCCGAATAGTCCGCCGTCGAATGATACGCCGCCAAAACGCCCGGAGGCGAGCCGCCACCAGCCTCATGGGCGGGTTCGGTCGTGGAAGACTCTTGCGAAGGCGCCTCCGAGACCGGAGTTTGTTCCGGGCTTGACGCGGCTCGCGCAGGGGCCGGCGCATCTTCCCCAACCTTCGCCTCCCGCCGAAACGCATCACCAGATACGAGCGTAATCTGGACCGTCTGCCGCGCATCGCCGCGATTGTCAGAGGTTGGCTGCGGTGCGGACATCAAAAAAAGCGCCGCGAACAATGCGGCGTGCAAGGCGCAGGAAATGACCCCGCCGACTATCTCATTCCTCGTCATCGGATAAGCGCAAGTCCGGCAGAGTCCCGATCCCTCAGGTTCAGGACGCTAGCGCCCAATAAGGGCTGAACTGTTACGGTTAGATGACATTCATCCATCCTGTGCCATCATCGGACCTGGAACTCGATGCGCATTGGTTGGGGCAAGCCTTCGGGTGGCGGCTCGCTGATCCGCAGGCCCAGCAGGAATGCGTCGAAGGCCCGGTCCCGCGATGCGTCGCCCGACGACCGGATCAGGTTCGATCTCTCCACCCGTCCTTCGCCATCGACCCACATCCTGACACTGATCCGATAGTCGCCGCCCGAGAGGGCCGCGTCAGATTTCATCGCCGCCACGATCTCGCGTTGCACAAGGCTGACATAGGCTAGCGCCGCTGCATCAGGTTCGGATTGCCCGATCAGCGGTGTTGCACGCACCGTCAGCATGTCGAGCGTCATGTCCGGCGTGGCGGACGGCGTGATGACCACCGAACCGCCCTGAGTGAACCGCGCACGCAGCCCCGTTCCGTCCAGCATCGTCACGAGCGCTTCTTGCAGCGTATAGCGGCCGACCACGGGACGGGAGCGACGCCCCACCGCCAAACGGCTATCATAAAGCATCTGTACGCCGCTCACCGATGACAGCCGCGCCAAGGCGAGGTCCAGGCGCTGCGCAGGAATGTCGAACGTATAGACCGATGCCGACGAACGATCCGCTTGGGCGCGAGCCGACGTGGCCGGATAGCCGCACAGCAAAAACGACAGGGCCGTAAAACTGACGGCCAGCCCACGTAACAATGTCCTGGACCGCGTTCTTCCTACCAAGAGCGGCTCGCGGGGTGAATACCCACATCGGCGGAGGCGTAATCCCGCCCCGTGCAAAGCACAGGCTCGTCCCGGTCCTTCGCGGCAGCATAAACCATGAGATCGAGCAAGTTCAGCACGCCGCCGTCCTTCATTCCCTTGCCATACGCGGCATTGGCATCTCCCGCGATCTGCGCCTGGCGCTCGTCAAAGGGCAGAATCTCCAGCCCATTCCCGCAGAGTTCCTTCAGCAGATCGCGACCGATCTTGCCGAGATCAGGTGAGCGCATCTCAGCGACCCGCAGAAATTCCAACACCGCTGGCGCAGGCATAAGGGCGGGTTCGCTTACAAGCGCTGCGAGCAGATCGTCGGCGCCATCTTCTTCATAAAGGATCGCGACCAGCGCTGACGTGTCCACGATCATCGCGGCATACCGCGTTCGTCATATTCCTGCTCATCGAACTCGGCCATGCTCATACGGGGAAGGCCCCTGCCGCGGGCCGTTATCGCCCGGACACGAGCCATGATTTCCTTGGCAGACCGCGCCTGGGGCGGCAGCGGCATCCGGTCCAACGCCTCCTCGATGACCTGGGCCTGGCTACGCCCGTCCCGCGTCAGAAGGGCGAGCCGGGCAAGCGCGTGCTCGGACCGGATCGTAATAGCGCGCTGTTGGCGACGGGGCTGGTTTGGCAACGACTACCTCGCATTTCTGACGTGACTAAACGTCATACAGGGTGCGTGCTGCTACGCGCAAGCACGTTGTGAGAGGTGGTTGAGCTTGCGAGGTGGAATCATTGCGAGTGCATATATGAAGACGAGCTTCCAATTTACAGAAGAAGTCCCCGCGTCATTCTGTGTTCTTGCCTTATTTCTTCCTCTCGTCCAAAATCTCTGGGAGGGGTCTCATGAAGAAGTTCAAAAATCTCGAACGCTATCGGGTGGGTGGAACGGACTCCAACATGAGCCTCGCCATTCCACTTCCGCGCACACCCGCCGGCAGGACATATCGCTACTCGCCCAACGAGAATGCACATCCACGGCATTTTCTGATCGGCGATGTCGTTGCTGACTACGAGGTAAAAGCTGAGACACGCGCGCGCATGAAACTCGAACCGCGTTCCAGTCAGACCGTCTGTCCGTACAGCGGCGTAGTTGCTGCCGACGATGAGTTTACACATCCTGACGATCGGCAGGCCGGGATCGACACCGTGAGGCACGCGGCCGAGGAAGACATGCTCGCGCTCGTGGACGGCATGTTCAAGGATCTCGGGCGCAAATTCTCATCGAGCAAATTCGTCTCGCTCAAGCCAGGCCCGAAACGCCGTCCCAAACCGAAGCCGCATTTCGTCCGCAGCGATCTCCTGCGGGAATTGGTCTGCGATCATTGCGGACGCGACTACGGTGTTTTCGCCATCGCGCTCTTCTGCCCGGATTGTGGGGCGCCGAACGTGCGACTTCATTTCGAGCGCGAGCGAAAGCTCGTGGGGGCACAGGTCGATCTTGCCGAAGCGCAGGGGGATGGACTCGAGGAACTGGCCTATCGCTTGCTCGGCAACGCACACGAGGACGTGCTCACCGCCTTCGAGGCGACGCTCAAGACCGTGTATCTGCATGGCATGGGAAACGTACCCTCCAAACCACCGAGGAACGACTTTCAGAACATCGAGAAAGCCAAGAAGCGGTTTGCCGACCTTGGCGTCGATCCTTTTCAGCATCTCACTTCAGAGGAGCTGGCAACGCTCGAACTCAATATCCAAAAGCGCCACGTGATCGGGCACAACCTGGGTGTCATCGATCCCAAATTTGCGGACCATGCGCAGGAAGCAAAGATGGGCGAGACGGTCCATCTGGTTGCCAGTGATATTCGGGAGTTCGCCACCTTGTGCCAGAAGGTCGTTGACGATCTGGATGCCTGGCTCGCTGGTGCACCTTCACCTACGGTGGGTCAGGATTTGCCGCCGCTTCTTGCGGCATCGCCTGCGCATACCAATCCGTCAAAGGAACCTCCCACGTTGGAAAGCCTCGACGTGCGGTTGAGCGAGCTGGCCCGTCAGGTCGCTCTATGGCTCGCGAAGAAATCGACCAATGGGAATCCCCAAGATACGACGGCCGAAGGCGAAGAGATTGTTGCGACATTTCCTGATGCAACCGAGCGCGCCCTAGAAAAGGCGGTCGCGGAGTTGGAGGCGGAGGGATTCGTTACGGCATCGGGTGCAATCGGCCGCAGAATTCCGTTCGCCTTTGCGACTACCGATTTGTTTGCGACGTTCGATCCAGTCGCATGTGGCACCGACCCGTATGCGGATGCCGGCGAACTGATCGCCCTGATATTCGCCGCAGTCGAAGCGGGCGAAGAGGCGATCGATCCGGCAAAATTGCATGAGGGCCTTGGCTGGGAATTGCGGCGTTTCAACCCGGCGCTCGCAATCGTCGTCGCGCATATCGATTCCCGTCGCGTCAGCGATGAATACGGCGGCGAATATGTCGCGCGGCATTTCTTCCTTCTTCCGGAAGACGAAGTTGTCCTGGAGCGTCTTGCTGAAAGGCTCAAAGGACGAAGCCGATAGACGCGCGCAATGGAAGAGCTTCAGGCGATCACCGAAAAATACGATGCCGAGTATATCAAAAACGGCTTTAGCACCGTTGACGATCTGAATCGATTTGCGTTGACCTTTTACAAGGATGTAGCGGAAATATACGACTGCATCACTCGCATCAAAAACACGGAACGCAACCCCACCGGCTACTCGATTGACGATGCCCCGATTCTCGGCCTTCTTGTCCGCGTTTGGAAGCTCATGAAAGAAGTCATCCGGTACTATGAGGAGGACAATGCAGAGGTCATCAGCGTCCTTGAGCGTCCTCTCATCGAGGCGGCTGTCACCGCCTCGTTCCTGATGGGATCAACGCCCGACATAGTCGAAGACTATCGGAAGTGCTCGTACAAGGACAGATTGCGCCTTCTGCGGGAGATGGAGGCCGGATCGCCATTTTTCGATACGAAGGCTGGGAAACGGCTACTCCAATCGGTTCGGGAAAAGCTGGCACTTGAAGGCCTTAGGCCCGACGATTTCGATGCGCAGAAGAAGAATCGCTGGAAAATCCAGGGAAAGACGTTTCACGCCATTTTTTCAGAAGTCGAGCATGCCGACCTCTATGCCTGCACCTACGGAATGATGTCAGAATCCGTGCATGGATCCTGGAATGAATCACTGGACTGGAGCCTGACGAGAAAGGACGATGGAACCTTCGCGCCCTATCCGTTCTCTCACCCCGCCGACGTTCGATATCTGTCGCCGACCCTGCGTTTCACGAACCGTCCCTATCGCTTGTGGCTTCAGCGGATCGACGCCTACGACGAAAATCTGCAGGCGCAGCTTGATTGGGTAGATCGCGTCAACGGCGCTCTGTTCCGGAAGTTCGACACGTTATACGACGGATGAACGAGAGTGACTGGTCCGATCGGTATCCTCGCTTACGGATCCCTCCTTTCCGATCCCGGCAAGGAAATTGTGGCATGCCAGACCGGGATCGTCGAGGATGTGGAAACCCCTTTTCCGATCGAGTTTGCAAGGTCCAGCGGCAGTCGCGGCGGTGCGCCCACGTTGATCCCCGTCGAGAACGGCGGCGCGAAAGTTCGCGGACGTATTATCCTGGTCAGTGCCTCGATCGAAGGGGCGACGGACATGCTCTATCGGCGGGAAATCCATCAAGTAGGCTCCGGAAAGACCTACAAAGAACCAAAGCCTGACCAAACGGACCGAGTGCGCGTGAAGGTTCTGCCACATTTTTATGGGGCAGAAGCCATCTACACTGATCTTCGTTCGAACATCACCACGGTCACCGCTGAGGTACTTGCTCGACTGGCGATTGAAAGCGTCACGCGCGCTGAAACTGGCAAGGATGGAATAACCTATTTGATCGCCGCTAAAGCGCATGGAATTCGGACGGCGCTGTCCGATGCCTATGAGAAGGAAGTCCTGCGTATAACAGAAGCCGCATCTCTAGATGACGCGTTGCAAAGACTCCGATCGTAGTGAGCAATAAGAAGGGAATTCAGCAGCGCGCTGATAGAGGGAAGCATGACAGCAGTGGCGACAGCGACCGAACCTAATGGAGTATGCGCCTTCTGCGATACGCAAGCGCGCCTGCACGAAAGCCATGTCCTGCCGGCATTCGTCTATCGCTGGCTGCGCGGCCGCTCGGGCACAGGGCATATCCGGCAAACTGATAACCCCAACCGTCGGGTCCAGGACGGCCTGAAACTGCCTTGGCTTTGCGGGGGCTGTGAAGCGCAGTTTAGCCGCTACGAGACAGCATTCGCGACGAAGGTGTTCCATCCCTGGCAGGCGGGGACATATCGGATTCCTTACGACGGCTGGCTGCTGAAGTTCTGCGTGTCGGTGTCGTGGCGGGTGCTGCGCTTCGCGCGGGGGCGCAACAAGGATGCGAGCTATACCGATGAGCAGCAGGTGCTCATGGATCGAGCGGAGGCGCACTGGCGCGCTTTTTTGCGCGACGAGGCACCGCACCCTGGCGCGTTTGAGCAGCATCTTCTCATCTTTGACCTAATCGAGGACACAACGGTTCCTGATCTCCCGACCAACATGAATCGCTTCATGACGGGTGCTGTTACGCTTGATATCGTCGGGTCCGACCGCTCGCTTATGACGTTCGCGAAGCTCGGGCGATTCACCATCTTCGGCATCATTCAGAAAGGACCGGGGAAGTGGGAGGGTACCAAGGTCCACGTCAAGCACGGGCTACTGAAGCCGGGCAAGTTCGTGGTGCCTGCCGGACTCCTACATCTCTTTCGGGAAAAGGCTGCTCTCGCGAGCGAGGCAATGATCGCACTGTCCCCGACGCAGCGGGCAAAGGTGGACAAGCATGTCCTCGGCAATCTCGATGCGTTCGCGGCCTCCGATCAGTTCGCATCGATCGTGGCGGATGCAAGGATGTTCGGCGAAGATGCCGTGTTGTGGAAGGAATAAAGCGTAAAATATCGTTGAAGTTAATTTATTACTGGTTCTCGGCTGAGATCTCGTCCTGTTCTCGATCGGATATAAGTTTGTCCCACGCCGCTAATTCGGCGATGTGACCGTCCAAGTTTGCAATCATGTTAACCGGAATGAATGCATCCACCCGCGAGATGAGCTTGCCTGTATCGGCATCCCAGATCTGGATCTCGCCGTTGCCGAAATAATCCCAGATGAAGCGGCATCGTTCTTTGCCATTCCGGGCGGCTGCGGCGCTACCGTCATCGTATAGATTGAAGCTGCGATTCAGGTCGAATTCGAGACGCTCTTCCGTGAAGTTCAACCAGAATATCAGCTCGGCGAGGCCATCAGCGCTTCGATAAACGAGTTCGACTCGCTGGTTATTTAGCCCAAGGTGTACCGGCACCATCCTTTCAAGCAGTGGGAATGGCTCACTACGCCGGAGTCGGAAGTTGATCAGCGGCAGGTCAATGTTGGCTTGAATGTCGTCTGGCTCAGCAGCAAGACTGGCTTCGATGACAGAGGCGGGAAAAACGCCTTTCCAGCCGCGCAGCTCATATAAATGCTCCTGCCAGGCCTTATGCCTCGTCTGGATGCCAAGATGATCTTCGATCGCCAACACCGCTAGCGCCTCGATTATTGGCAGCTCTGCCTCCAGCCGTCGAGCATCGCGGGGATCGTCAGGATCGATGATCGGGTCGGCTTGGGCGTGTGCAATTGCGTGACGTCCCGACTCCCTGAGGTGCTTTCCAATGTCGCCCTCAACTGTCGCCTTCAACTTGTCGAGCGCTTCTTTGGCGCGGTGACCGTCAACCCTATCAATGTTTTCGGTTATCCAAGCACCCCGGGCTTTGCCGTCCGGGATCGCTGTTTCAAGTGCTCGAAAGAAGGACAGGAACGAGTATCCGGGGTGATTTAATCCGCGGCCTTCGCGCATGAGTGCCAACGCAAGCTTGCCAGACGCATTTCCGATCACAGGCAGATCCGACAAGTCGAAATCATCACGGATCGCGTATCCGAACGGTTGGCGCATCCCCATCATATGGGGTAGGTTGCCTCCACTCATGTGGACTACCACCGCGCCGGTATCCTGAAGCCACGCTAGGACGCTCAAAGCACGGTGGAGAAGCGCGAGACATTCATCACGATCCATATCAGGTGGCTTAATAGCCGCCAGTCCCGGATAGTTTTCCGTGGTAAGCGGCATCACCCAAATCTGATGACCTTCGAAAGTGAACGTCTGCGGCTTCGTAGGCCACGCAGTTCGGGTATCGATGTTGAGACACAGCCACTCACCAGTGACCTTCAGCTCAGGCGTCTCTGCGAGCACCTCATTGAATGGCCTAGCCTTGAGATTTGGCATTACTTCCACTTCCCATTCCGCGCCTTGTGAACAGCCCTTCGCGCACGGGCAAGCGCATAGGCTAGAATGCGAACCCATTTGATGAAGCCGGCGGGCGGTGAGCCATCACTGAAGTGGGTTTTCACTGCCACACTGATGGTCCGAAGGTCTATTGAGGTCAGGCGACATCTTTCCTAGGCAGACCATATTGGCAGGGTCCATACCGCTCCAGAAAGCCCAGCGCGCACATGCGACTTAAATAGTGCCGCGAAATGCCGATAGTTTTTAACTCGTCCGCCGTAACGATACCCTTTTGCTTGGCCAAATCGATCGCTCGGTCCTTCAACGTTGGCGGTTTCTCCTTTGACCGGCGTAGTGCCTCTGGGTGCCGCAACGAACGATCGAGCAGCTTGGCGTGCTTACGGAGACGGTAGCGTAGTGGAACCTCCAGCTCCCAGTGAGGATTCAGCTTGGCACCGGCGAGCCATTTCCTGTCTTTGCCGGTTTTGGCGCTGGACGCGCCCTCCACCAGACCGCACGCAGCATCGCGGTTTCGATGAAGGTCGTCAGTCGGGCAGCGGCAGATCGGTGTTTCCGGTGAATGCCCAAGAGCCGCAAACGGACGGTGCCTGAACGGCGAGCGGCTGCGTCAGCACCAGCGTAGCGGCTTTCTGCATTTCGGCCGTTTCGGCCAGGATGGCTTCCCGGGACATGCCGGTCTCGGCGTGCAGCAACTCGGCTGCGACATAGCCCAACTCGACGGGCATTCTCATGCAAAGCCGGATCTGGTCGCGCGACCGTCCGGGCAGGAATACCCGGGCTATCGGCCGGCCTTCTCCGCCTCGGCCTGAAAGAAACGACCGCGCGCGCCGCGAATATCCCGATTGGCCGGCCGCGGCGATCCCGATCATTCTCTTCGTCCGTTCGGCGCGCGCGGCTGCTACCCCCGGATGAACTTCAGGATATCGGCGTTGACGACGCCGGCATTGACCGTCAGCATCCCGTGCGAGAAGCCGGGATAGATGATGAGTTCGCTGTTCTGCAGCAGCTTGTCCTGCATGATCGCCGCGCATTTGTACGGCACGACCTGATCGTCGTCGCCCTGCAACACCAGCGTCGGCACGGTGATCGCCTTCAGATCTTCGGTCTGGTCGGTTTCGGAGAAGGCCTTGATGCCTTCATAGTGCGCCTTGGCACTTCCCATCATGCCCTGACGCCACCAGTTCCTGATCACGCCTTCGGAGGGCTCGGCGCCGTCGCGATTATAACCGTAAAAGGGACCGGCCGGCACATCGAGGAAGAATTGCGCACGGTTGGCGGCAAGCGCGGCACGGAAGCCATCGAACACTTCGATCGGCGTGCCGTCGGGATTGCCGGGGGTCTTGACCATCAGGGGCGGCACGGCGCTGACCAGCACCGCCTTGGCGACGCGGCCCTGCGGCTGCCCGTATCTCGCAACATAGCGCGCAACCTGCCCGCCGCCGGTCGAGTGACCGACATGAATCGCGTTCCTGAGGTCGAGATGCTCGGCGACCGCCGAGGCGTCGGCGGCATAATGGTCCATATCGTGTCCGTCGCTAACCTGGGCCGAGCGCCCATGGCCGCGGCGGTCGTGCGCAACGACGCGGAAGCCTTTGTCCAGAAAGAACAGCATCTGGTTGTCCCAGTCGTCGGAGCTGAGCGGCCAGCCGTGGTGGAAGTGGATCGGCTGCGCGTCCTTCGGCCCCCAATCCTTATAGAAGATTTCGATGCCGTCGTTCGTCGTCACATAGGGCATGGCCATTCTCCCTCGGGTTAAGCTGGCGAGAAGAATAAGCGCAGAAGCATGTCGATATTTCCAGACTTTTCGACGACGCCATGGAGAAAGCCTGTCCCCGCGAAGGCGGAGATCGGTCAAATCCCGAAGCGACGCCTCGAACCCGTTATGAAAGGATCTGGACCCTAAGCCATCAAACGGGGCGGCCGATCGCGACAATCCCCGGACAAATAGCGGGCAGGCTCATATCGAAGCGATCGTTGACGCGTCTTGACGCGCGACCCTCGGCGGCCCGTGCCATCGGGCACCTCCGCGACATGGCATTCGACGACCGCCGCCGGGAGTGATATTCTGCCCGTCGGGCGGGAGATGGATATGCTTGACTGGTTTCGCGAACGCTATCTGCTCGTTCTCGGATCGATCTACGTCTATAACGAGCATCGCGGCTATACCGCGATCGACCGGGTGATCGAGGCGGTCCGGGTGCGTTCGCCCGGCGACGGGGCATTGATCGCGGCAATCGAGGATCATCGCCGGGACGAGCGCAAACATTATATGATGTTTCGGCGCTGGTTCGAGCAAAAGGGGTGGATGCCGCTCGATGTCGATCGCACCTTCGGGCATATCGACCGCTTCGTCGAAATCATTTTTCGAACGCCGATCGACCGGCTGGATACGCAAGAGGTCATCGACCGCGACGAATTGTTCGAACGCCTTTGCCGCGTGATTGCGCTGACCGAGCGCCGCGGATTCCGTCAGGTCGAAACGCTGCTCGCCAACCGATTCGTTGGCGGCGACCCGATCCTGACCCGGATTTTCCAGATCATCCGCAAGGACGAGCCAAGCCATTGGGCGCCCTATGAAGGCTGGCTGCGCGACCATGGCAAGCGGACGCCGCGCTGGTGGGAACGCGCCATCGACGGCTTCATCCATTCCGAACTTCTGTTCATCAAGCTTCCGGCGCTGTTCCTGAACCCCTGGATCGCGCGCCGCACCGACTGGCCTGACGCGCACGAGCCGGACGGCGACAGAATGGCGCCGCGATCGCGCGCCGCCGCATGACGGGCCGTTCGGCGCACGGGGAGCCCGACTTTCCACGCCTCGCTCCGGACGCAGCCCGGCCCGGGCTCGCCGCACGGCTGCTCACCCGCCGCGTCGGACGGATGCTCGTGCGCAACAGCATCGTGAGCAGCTTCGTCTTCCTGATCGGCCTCGGCCTGCTCTGGGTGCTCGTCCAACATTTCGGCATGAAGGCCGTCCCCGCCGCCGCGATCGGATTTCTGGTTTCGAACAGCCTGCACTACGCGCTCGGGCGGAGCTGGATCTTTCGCGGGACCGATCGCAAGATCCACACCGGCTATCTGATCTTCCTCATCAACGCCGGCCTTGGGCTGGCGATTACCGTCATCCTTTTCGCCGCGCTGCTGCAGTGGACCCCGATCCACTATCTCGTCGCCCGGGTGATCGTATCCCTGTTCGCGGGCCTCGCGATGTTCGTGCTGAACGCCGTCGTCAATTTCCGGCAGGTCTGACATGCGGATCGCCTTGTTTTCGGGAAATTACAACTATTTGCGCGAAGGCGCGAACCAGGCGCTGAACGCGCTCGTCGCCTATCTCGAGCGAAACGCGGGCTGCGAGGTCCGCATCTATTCCCCGGTGACCGACACCCCGGCATTCGAGCCGGCCGGGACGCTGATCGCGGTGCCGTCGATCGCCTTGCCGCTGCGCAGCGAATTTCAGCTCGCGCTTGGCCTGCCGGCGTCGATCCGCCGCGACCTTTTGCGCTTCGCCCCCGACATAATCCACGTCGCGACTCCCGACATCCTCGGGACGCGCGCGCAGACCTTCGCTCTGCGGCGCGGCATTCCGACGGTCGCCAGCCTGCACACCCGCTTCGAATCCTATCTCGACTATTACGGACTGGGGTGGGGGCGCCCGCTGGTCGAGGCGCATATCCGGCGCTTCTATCGCCGCAGCGACCATGTTCTTGCCCCGACGCCGGGCCTTGCCCGCGACATGAAAGCGCTGCGCGGCGACGACAAGGCCAGCGTGTGGAGCCGCGGGGTCGATCGCGACCGGTTCGCGCCGACCCGCCGCGATCTCGACTGGCGCCGCGCGCGCGGGATCGGCGACGACCGGATCGCGATCCTCTTCTTCGGCCGGCTGGTGCTCGAAAAAGGCGTGAAAACCTTCATTTCGGTTCTGCGCGAGCTGCAGTGCCGCGTGCCCGTCACGCCGCTCATCGTCGGCGCCGGACCGGCGGCCGGCGCCTTCGCCGCGCTTCCCGGGGCGGTGATGACCGGGCATCTCGACGGACCCGACCTCGCGCGCGCGGTCGCGAGCGCGGACATCATGCTCACGCCCAGCACGACCGAGACGTTCGGCAATGTCGTGCTCGAAGCGATGGCGTCGGGCCTTCCGGTGGTCAGTGCCGACGCGCCGAGCGCCCGCGCGCTGCTCGTCGACGGCGAGACCGGACTCTTGTGCCTGCCCGGCGCTGTGCCCGCCTACGTCGATGCGATCACCCGACTGCTCGACGCCGGCCTCCGCCGGGCGATGGGGCTAAGAGCGCACGCCGCCAGCGCCGCTTATTCTTGGGATGCGGCGTCGGAAAGCGTCGCGGACGTCTATCGCTCGATCGTCCTTTAGACCCGCAATCTTCGGCATTCCTTCAGAATCCGAAGGATCGTCGCCTTTTGAAAGGGTCGGACAATCGGGTCGCTACCCTAGCGGCATTGCAGATCGCCGCGATCAATCGCCTGCCCCAGCAAGCCACCACCCACTGCGCCGAGGATAGTGCCGAGCGTGCGATCGCGACCGCCATCGAGTTCGCGCCCCGCGAGCGCGCCGACCGCCGCGCCGACGATCAACCCGGTGGTGCCATTGTCGCGCCGGCAATAATATTGGCCGTCGCGACCGCGCCACACATAGTCGTCATAACCGATCCGGCGCGGCTCATAATAGCGACCGTAGCTGTCATATATGGCGCGGTCTTTCGCACGCTTGCCATGCGCGGGCGCCCACGGCGGCGGGTCGGCCTGCGCCGAGGAAAGCGGGACCACAAGGGCAGCCATCAGCGCCGCCCCAAGAAGATATTTCATCGCGAAACTCCATTTCGTCGCTTGTTCGATGACCGAAACGCGGTCCCGCTATCATGGTTCCGGTCGGCTGCACCGCCGATGAACGTCGAACGGGCCGCGCCGCGCCGTTCACACGCCGCCCATGCTCCGCGCCGATCCGAAGCGGGCGATCAGGTCATAGGCGGAGCCTACGAAATGCTGTCGCACCAGCGTGATCCCCTCGTCGCCGCGCCACGTCCGCCGCTCGATGAACAGGCAGGCGTTTCCGGTTTCGATTTCCAGCCGCGCGGCGACGGTCCGGTCGGCAGCGACCGCGGCGATGCGCGTCTCGGCCTCGGTCCAGGGCACATGGCCGAGCAGCCACGCGCCGGGCGATATTTCGGCGAAATCCTCGAGCGCGATTTCGGGCACCGACCACAGGCTGACAAGGCGCCGTTCGCTGGCAAGCGGCATGTCGTCGGCGAAATGGACGCCGTCGATGACCAGCAATTCGCCGCGTCCCGCAAGCTGGACCTCCTCGGCATCGGCCGGATCGGGCGGCGCCGTCCTGCGGCCGAGGAGTTCGAAACGATAGCGCTGGCCGCGCTCCGTCACTTCCTGTTCGAGGTCGGGGATGTCGAGCATCATCGAATGGACGCGCGGGCGCGCGACGAACGACCCCGCACGCTTGCGCCGCTCGATCAGCCCTGCCGAGGCGAGTGCCGACAACGCCTTGCTGACCGTCATTCGCGCGCAGCCATAGTCGCGCATCAGTTCCTGCTCGGTCGGCAGGCGCGCGCCGGGGCGCAGTGCGCCCGACAGGATCGCCGCCTCCATCTCGCTGCGGATGCGCTCGTGCAGCGGCAGGCTCATGCAAAGAGCCTTGCGAGTGCGCGGCGATAATCGGCCTCAATCGCCTCGCGCGCGACATGGCGGCCGCCGCGCACCACTTCGGCGCCGCGCCGCCAGACGCGGTCGATCGCCCCCCGCCCCGCCGCGAAGAGGAAGGAATCGGTGAGCCACGGTCCCGAGCGGCCGAAGAGCGAGACATGATTTTCGTCGAGGCTGACGATATCGGCGGAATGCCCGACCGCGAGCCCCCCTTCGACCCCGAGCGCCTGCGCGCCGCCCGCAAGCGCGGCGTCGAACAGATCCTGCCCGGTCGAGCGGTCGGGCGCCGCGGCGAGCCTGTTGCGCGCGCGGCCCGCGAGCCGCTGGCCATATTCGAGCCAGCGCAGTTCCTCGGTCATGTCGATGAGCACGTTCGAATCGGAGCCGACGCCAAAGCGCCCACCCGCCTCGCGCCAGGCCGGCATGGGAAATATCCCGTCGCCGAGATTGGCTTCGGTGATCGGGCACAGTCCCGCAACCGCCCCCGTCGCCGCGAGCGCCATGCTTTCCTCCGCGGTCATGTGCGTCGCGTGAACGAGGCACCAGCGCGCATCGACCTCGGCATGGGCGAGCAGCCATTCGACCGGCCGCCGGCCGCTCCATGCGAGGCAGTCGTCGACCTCCTTCACCTGTTCGGCGATATGGATATGCACCGGCGCCGCGCCGCCAAGGTCGAGCAGCGCGGCAAGTTCGGCGCCGGTCACCGCGCGCAGGCTGTGCGGCGCGACGCCGACCACCGCGTCGGGCAGCTCCGCCGCCGCCGCTCGTGCGGCTTCGAGCAGGCGCGCGAAGCCGTCGACATCGTGCAGGAAGCGCCGCTGTGCATCGCTCGCCGGGGCGCCGCCGAAGCCGCCATGCGCATAAAAAACCGGCAAATGCGTCAGCGCGATTCCGGTCCCGGCAGCCGCGGCGACGATCGCGCGGCTCATCTCGGCCGGATCGGCATAGGGGGCGCCCGCCGGATCGTGGTGCAGATAATGGAACTCGCCGACGCGGGTGAAGCCGCTTTCGAGCATTTCGGCGTAGGCGAGCGCCGCGATCGCGCGCAACCCCTCGGGATCGACGCAATCGACGAAGCGGTACATCAGCTCGCGCCACGTCCAGAAGCTGTCGTCGCCCGGCCCGCGCACCTCGGCAAGTCCCGCCATGCCGCGCTGAAAGGCATGGCAGTGCAGGTTCGGCATCCCGGGCAGAGCGAGCGCGTGGCGTTCGTCGCCCGGTTGCGCCTCGGCACCCTGCACGATCGTCGTCACCAGCCCGTCGGCGATCCCGATGCGGACATTCTCCTCCCACCCGCCGGGCAGCAGCGCGCGGCGGAAATGCAGGCTGTGGGCGGCGGGAGCGCGATCGGTCATCGGCGGCCTTTCGTGAAGCGGTAATTATGTCTATACATTATTGGCGAAGGATGCAATGATTCCGGCGAAGGGAGATTCGCGCGTGATGCGGTGCGACACATTATGGCGCAAGGCGCGGCTCGCGACGATGGCCGGCGACGGTCCGGGGATCGTCGAGGCGGGGCTGATCGCCGCGAAGGACGGCCGCATCGTCTATGCCGGCCCCGAAGCCGGCGCCCCCGCGCTCGACGCCGCCGAGATCGTCGACTGCGACGGCCGCTGGATCACCCCCGGCCTGATCGACTGCCACACGCATCTGATCCACGCAGGCAATCGCGCGCGCGAATTCGAGCTGCGGCTCGAGGGCGCCTCCTATGAGGATATCGCCCGCGCCGGCGGCGGTATCCTCTCCACGATGAAGGCGACGCGCGCGGCGAGCGAGGACGAGCTGGTCGCCTCCGCCCTCCCCCGCCTCGACGCGCTGATCGCCGAGGGCGTCACCACGGTCGAGATCAAGTCGGGCTATGGCCTCGATACGCCCAGCGAAATCCGGATGCTGCGCGCCGCGCGGCGGCTGGGCGAGGCGCGCGACGTGCGCATCGCCGCGACCTTCCTCGGCGCCCACGCGCTGCCGCCCGAATATGCGGGCGACGCCGACGCCTATGTCGCGCATGTCGCGGACGCGATGCTGCCCGAGGTTGCCCGGCTCGGCCTCGCCGACGCGGTCGATGCCTTTTGCGAGAGCATCGGCTTCAGCGCCGCACAGACCGAACATGTCTTTGAGGCCGCAAAGCGCGCCGGCCTGCCGGTCAAGCTCCATGCCGAGCAATTGTCGAACCAGCATGGCGCGGCGCTCGCGGCGCGCTACGGCGCGCTGTCGGCCGACCATCTCGAATGTCTCGACACCGAGGGGATCGCCGCGATGGCGAGGGCGGGGACGGTCGCGACGCTGCTCCCCGGCGCCTATTATTTCACCCGCGAAACGCAGCTGCCGCCGATCGCGGCGCTCCGTGCGGCGCGCGTCCCGATCGCGCTCGCCACCGACTGCAATCCCGGCACTTCGCCGCTGACTTCGATCCTGCTGGCGATGAACATGGGCGCGACCTTGTTCCGGCTGACCGTCGCCGAATGCCTGATCGGCGTGACGCGAAACGCCGCCGCCGCCCTGGGGCTGGGGAGCAATATCGGCACGCTCGAACCCGGCAAGGCGTGCGACCTTGCGATCTGGGACATCGAGCAGCCCGCAGATCTCGTCTATCGCATGGGGCTGAACCCGCTCCATGCCCGCATCCGGAGTGGTCGATGACCGACATGATCCTGAACCCCGGCGCCGTTTCGCTCGGCCATTGGCGCGCCATCTATCGCGGCGCCGCGCCGCGGCTCGACCCCGCCTGCGCGCCGCGTATCGCCGAAAGTGCCGAGGCCGTGCAGCGCATCCTCGCGCATGGCGCCCCCGTCTATGGCATCAACACCGGCTTCGGGAAGCTCGCGAGCGTGCGGATCGGCGACGCCGACCTCGCGACGCTCCAGCGCAACATCGTGCTCAGCCACGCCGCGGGCACCGGTGAGCCGTCGCCCGTTCCCGTCGTCCGGCTGATGATGGCATTGAAGCTCGCAAGCCTCGCGCAAGGCGCCTCGGGCGTCCGCCCCGAAACCGTCGCGCTGCTCGAAGCGATGCTGGCGAAGGGGCTGACCCCCGTGGTGCCGTCGCAGGGCTCGGTCGGCGCGAGCGGCGACCTCGCGCCGCTGTCGCACATGGCGGCGGCGATGATCGGGGTCGGCGAAATCGAGGTCGCGGGCGAGCGCCTGCCCGCCGCCGACGCGCTGGCGCGCGCCGGGCTCGCCCCGCTCGAACTCGCGGCGAAGGAAGGGCTCGCGCTCCTCAACGGCACGCAATTTTCGGCCGCCAATGCGCTCGCGGCGCTGTTCGAGACCGAAAGCATCTTCCAGGCCGCGCTCGTCACCGGCGCACTCTCGACCGAAGCGGCCAAGGGCTCCGACACGCCCTTCGACGCGCGCATCCACGAATTGCGCCGCCACCGCGGCCAGATCGAGGTCGCGGCGGCGCTGCGCGGCCTGATGGCGGGCTCGGCGATCCGCGCCTCGCACCGCGACGACGACCCGCGCGTGCAGGACCCTTATTGCCTACGCTGTCAGCCGCAGGTGATGGGCGCCGCGCTCGACCTGCTGCGCCAGGCGGCGGCGACGCTCGAAATCGAGGCGAACGGCGTTTCGGACAACCCGCTCATCTTCGCCGAAAGCGACGAAGCGCTGTCGGGCGGCAATTTCCACGCCGAGCCGGTCGCCTTCGCCGCCGACATGATCGCGCTCGCGATCTGCGAAATCGGCTCGATCGCCGAGCGCCGGATCGCGATGCTCGTCGACCCGGCCTTGTCGGGCCTCCCCGCCTTCCTGACCCCGCAGCCGGGGCTCAATTCGGGCTTCATGATCCCGCAGGTCACCGCCGCGGCGCTGGTCAGCGAGAACAAGCAGCGCGCCTATCCGGCCAGCGTCGATTCGATCCCGACCTCGGCCAACCAGGAGGATCATGTGTCGATGGCGGCGCACGGCGCGCGGCGCCTGCTCGCAATGGCCGAAAATGCGAGCGCGGTGATCGGCATCGAGCTGCTCGCCGCGGCGCAGGGCTGCGACTTCCACGCGGGATTGAGCTCCTCGGCGGCGCTCGAAGCGGTGCGCGCCCTGCTGCGTGCCGAGGTGCCGATGCTCGACCACGACCGCCATTTCCACCCCGACATGGAGGCGGCGAACGCGCTCGTCCGGCGCGGCGCGGTGGCGGAGGCGGCGGGGCTGGCGCTGCCGGGAATCGCCTGATGGACTGGCTGCGCATCCATCGCGACGACGCGCCGCTGATCGTCGCCTTCCCGCACGGCGGCACCGGGCTCGCCGGCCGCGAGGACGCCTTTGTCTCGCCATGGCGCGCGCGGCTCGACACCGACTGGTGGATCGAGCCGCTCTATGCTTTCGTCCGCGACCTCGGCGCGACGACGATCGCGACCGACATTTCGCGCAGCGTCATCGACATGAACCGCGACCCGTCGGGCGCCTCGCTCTATCCCGGACAAGCCACGACCGAGCTGTGCCCGACGACGACCTTCGACGGCGACCCGCTCTATGTCGAAGGCACACCGAGCGAAGGCGAGATCGAACAGCGTCGCCGCGCCTTTCACACCCCCTATCACGCCGCGCTCGCCGCCGAGATCGCGCGGTTGAGGGCGCAGCATGGCCGCGTCGTCCTCTACGACGCCCATTCGATCCGCAGCCGCGTGCCGCGCCTGTTCGACGGCGAATTGCCGCAGTTCAATATCGGCACCGATGGCGGCGCGACCTGCGCGCCCGAGCTTGAAGCCGCGGTCGCCGCGATCTGCGCCGCAAGCGGACACAGCCATGTCGTCAACGGCCGCTTCCGCGGCGGCTGGACGACGCGCCACTACGGCCGCCCCGAAACCGGCGTCCACGCGATCCAGATGGAACTCGCGATGCGCGGCTATATGGCCGAGCCCGCGGCCCTCGACGAACATCATTGGCCGAGCCCCCTCGACCCCACCCCCGCGATCGCCCCCGTGCTGCACCAGGTGATCGCCGCCGCGCTCGACTTTGCGAAAGGACACCCATGACCCGTCTCGACAACAGCCGCGTCGTCAAGGCGCCGACCGGCCACCAGCTCAACGCGAAAAGCTGGCTCACCGAAGCGCCGCTCAGGATGCTGATGAACAATCTTCATCCCGACGTCGCCGAGCGGCCCGAGGAACTGGTCGTCTATGGCGGCATCGGCCGCGCCGCGCGCGACTGGGAAAGCTATGACAAGATCGTCGAGACGCTGAAGCGGCTCGAGGGCGACGAAACGCTGCTCGTCCAGTCGGGCAAGCCCGTGGGTGTCTTCCGCACCCACGCCGACGCGCCGCGCGTGCTCATCGCGAACAGCAATCTCGTGCCCAATTGGGCGAATTGGGAACATTTCGGCGAGCTCGATAAGCGCGGGCTCGCGATGTACGGTCAGATGACTGCGGGCTCGTGGATCTACATCGGCACGCAGGGCATCGTGCAGGGCACCTACGAAACCTTCGTCGAGATGGGGCGCCAGCATTATGGCGGCGACCTTTCGGGCAAATGGCTGCTCACCGCCGGATTGGGCGGCATGGGCGGCGCACAGCCGCTCGCGGCGGTGATGGCGGGCGCATCGTGCCTCGCGATCGAATGCCAGCCGAGCCGCATCGAAATGCGCCTGCGCACCGGCTATCTCGACAAGGCCGCGCAGTCGATCGACGAGGCGCTGGCGATCATCGAGCAAAGCTGCGCCGACAGCACGCCGGTGTCGGTCGGCCTGCTCGGCAACGCCGCGGAAATACTGCCCGAACTCTACGCGCGCGGCATTCGCCCCGACCTCCTCACCGACCAGACGAGCGCGCACGATCCGGTGAACGGCTATCTGCCGGTCGGCTGGAGCGTCGCCGAATGGGTCGAAAAGCGCGAAAGCGATCCCGCGGCGGTGGCGAAGGCGGCCAAGGCCTCGATGGCGGTGCATGTTCGCGCGATGCTCGACTTCCAGGCCGCGGGCGTGCCGACCACCGACTATGGCAACAACATCCGCCAGGTCGCGAAGGACGAGGGCGTCGACAATGCGTTCGATTTTCCGGGCTTCGTTCCCGCCTATATCCGCCCGCTCTTCTGCCGCGGCATCGGTCCCTTCCGCTGGGCGGCGCTGTCGGGCGACCCCGAGGACGTCTATCGCACCGACGCCAAGGTGAAGGAGCTGCTGCCCGACAATGCGCATCTCCACCGCTGGCTCGACATGGCGCGCGAGAAGATCAAGTTCCAGGGGCTGCCCGCGCGCATCTGCTGGGTCGGGCTCGGCGACCGCCACCGGCTCGGCCTCGCCTTCAACGAAATGGTGGCGAAAGGCGAACTCAAGGCGCCGGTCGTGATCGGCCGCGACCATCTCGATTCGGGATCGGTCGCCAGCCCCAACCGCGAGACCGAGGCGATGCGCGACGGCAGCGACGCGGTGTCCGACTGGCCGCTGCTCAACGCGCTCCTCAACACCGCGAGCGGCGCGACCTGGGTGTCGCTGCACCACGGCGGCGGGGTCGGCATGGGCTATTCGCAGCACGCCGGCATGGTGATCGTCGCCGACGGCACCGGCGAGGCGGCGAAGCGGCTCGAGCGCGTGCTGTGGAACGACCCCGCGTCGGGGGTGATGCGCCACGCCGACGCCGGCTATGAGATCGCACTCGACTGCGCGCGCGAAAAGGGCCTCGACCTCCCCGCCATCCTCGGCTGAGATCAGGCATCGAGCGGTAAATCCCCACCGCCTCCCCGAGCGAAGACGAGGGGCGACGTGCTCCCCGCAGGCGGGCAGACGACCCCGATGACCTATGAAGCGAACGGCAAGCAATATGTGGTTGTCTATGCCGGGGCCGTCTTTTCATGGAAACGCCCGGCCGGAAATGAGGCCGCCCGCCCGGCGGGCGTTAACCGGTCGGAAACGGGTTGCACCGATGATGGTCCGGCCATGGTTATGCGCGGAACAATGCAGGAAACAGCCGACGGGCAAGCACGCCGGTCGTCGGAACGCTTCACCCTCAACCTTGTCGCCGAGGGCGGCGACGAAAGCGGGGCGGGCTATTCGGTCCTCGTCCACAACCTCTCCGCTTCGGGCATGTTGATCGAAACCGACGCTGCGCTGGCCGTCGGCCGCCGGTTCAGGATCGCGCTTCCCGAAGCCGAACAGGTGGTCGCGACGGTGGTGTGGAACAGCGAGCGGTTGTTCGGCTGCCGCTTCGACGCGCCGCTCGGCCAGTCGGCGTTGAGCGCCACGCGCCTGCGCAATCCGCTGCCGTCCGAATTCGATCCCTCGCGCCTCGCGCTGCGGTCGGGCATCGCTCTGGGCCTGCGGATCAGGGGGCTGCGCGAGGCGCAGGGACTCAGCCTGTCGGCGCTCGCGCGCAAGGCCGGGCTCAGCAAGCCGAGCATCTGGGCGTGGGAAGCCGGGAAATCGGTGCCGCGTCGCAAGAATCTCGACGCGCTCGCCGCGGCGCTCGACGTGCCCGCCGACGACATCACGAACGGCGATGCCGCCGTGCCGCCAACGCCGGGAAGCGCCGACGCCGGCGACCTCGGCAGCCTGCGCGAAGAGATCGACGCGTCGAAGCGGCGCATCGCCCAGGCGGCGGGCGTCCCGCTCGCCAGCGTCAAGATCGCCATCGAACTCTGACGCGCTAGCGGTCGGCGACGAGCGCGGCGCGAAGCTCGACGAGGCCCGCGCCGAGCGTTTCGACCTCCGCCGCGCTCCGCGACCCCGCGACGATCGAGGCCGAAAGGCAAAAGCCCGGCGCGCGCTCGGCGATCCCCGTCGCCGCGGTAACGACGCCGCGATGCGCAAAGCCGTCGTCGATCGCAAAACCGCGCGCGCGCGCGTCGCGTACCTGGCTTTCATATGTTTCGAACGGCAATTCGGCCTGCCAGCGCACGGGTGCGAAGCGGCGGCGTAGCTCGCTCGCATCGACGCCCTGCACCGCCGCCAGAGCGCGCCCCGCAGCGCCGCCGCCGAGCGGCTGGCGCTGATCGTCGGCAAGGCTGAGCCGCATCCCGGCATCGCTTTCGGCGTGCGCCACGAGTTGCATCCGTTCGCGCGACACGACCCGCCACAGCCCGACCGCCGCCTCATTATCCTGTGCAAAGCGCGCCATCAGCGGCTGCGCGCGCTCGGCCAGCCGGGCGGCGGCGTCTTCGCGAAGGAATGTGGCCGCCTGCCACCCTGTCGCGAGCCGGTATTTCCTGGATACAGGATCACGCTCAATCGCGCCTTCGTTCACCAAGGTCTTGAGAAGATTGAGGCAGCTCGACGGGCTGAGGCCGACGATACGGCCGATTTCGGACAGCGACAGCACGCCCGAAACGCCGAGCAGGCGGAGGATCGCGAACGCCTGGGACACGGAGCGGACGGGGCCAGTCATTCATCTCCTCTATTTTCATATATATGAATAATCAATTCTGAATGTTGAAATGATGCGGCAGCCGCCCTATCGCGCTATCGGTTGATTCGACGGGAGAGTGCCCATGGGCAAATGTCTGGACGGCAAGGTCGTTGCGATCACCGGCGCGGGGCGCGGGATCGGGCGCGAGCTGGCGCTGCATTGCGCGGCGCAAGGCGCAGCGGTCGTTGTCAACGACCCCGGCGTCGCGCAAGCGGGCGACGGCGGCGATGCGGCGCCGGCGCAGACGACCGCCGATGAGATTGTCGCGGCGGGCGGCCGGGCGGCCGCCAATTTCGGCAATGTCGCCGATCCGAAGGAAGCGACCTCGATCGTCGAGGATGCGGTCGCGAAATTCGGCCGCATCGACGCAGTGGTCAACAACGCCGGCATCCTGCGCGACACCATCTGGCACAAGATGAGCTATGAGGACTGGAAGAGCGTCATCGAGGTCAACCTCACCGGCGTCTTCAACGTCTCGAAGGCTGCAACGCCCTATTTTCGAGAGCAGCAGTCTGGGAGCTTCATCCACTTCACCTCGACGAGCGGCCTGATCGGCAACGTCGGTCAGGCCAATTATTCGGCCGCAAAGCTCGGCGTCGTCGCGCTGTCGCAGTCGATCGCGCTCGATATGGCGCGCGTCGGGGTGCGCTCGAACTGCATCGCGCCCTTCGCATGGAGCCGCATGACCAGCTCGATCCCGGCGACGACCCCTGCCGAGCAAGAGCGCGTCAAGCGGCTCCAGCAGATGTCGGCTGACAAGATCGCGCCACTCGTCGCCTATCTCGCCTCCGACCTGTCCAAGGACGTGACGAACCAGATCTTCAGCGTGCGCAAGAACGAAATCCTGCTCTTTTCCAAGCCGCGCCCGATCCGCTCGATGACGAAACTCGAAGGCTGGAGCGCCGAGGCGATCGCCGACGAGCTGATCCCCGCCTTCCGCCCCAGCTTCGCACGCGCCGACGAGGTGTCGGCGCACGTCTTCCCCTACGACCCCATCTGAGGAACAGGCCATGAGCAACCCCGGCATGGACGCCGACGTTTTCGACCAGTTCATCGAGCAGCTCGAACGCTATGTGCGCGAACGGCTGCTTCCGGCCGAAAAGGGCATCATCGAAAGCGACGAAATCCCGGCTGACATATTGGCCGAAATGCGCGACATGGGCCTGTTCGGGCTGACGATCCCCGAGGAATATGGCGGCGCCGGGATGAACGTCAGCCAATATATCAAAACAATCCATAGGCTCAGCTATGCGATGCCGGCCTTCCGCTCGATCATCTCGATCAACATCGGCATGTTCACCTCGGCGCTCAAAAATGGCGGCACAGAAGCACAGAAGGCTGAGTGGCTGCCGCGTGTCGCCGCGGGCGAGATCGCCTGCTTCGGGCTGACCGAACCCGGGTCGGGATCGGATTCGGCCGGGCTCCAGACCACCGCGACGCAGACCGACAACGGCTGGGTGCTCAACGGCACCAAGCGCTATATCACCAATTCGCCGTTCGCGAAGGTCGGGCTGATCATGGCGCGGACGAGCAAGGAAAATCTGCCGAAAAACGCGCATGTCTCGGCCTTCGTCGTGCCGATGGACGCCCCCGGCGTCTCGGTCGGCAAGCCGGACAAGAAGATGGGCCAGGCGGGGAGCCACATCGCCGACATCGTGATGGACGACGTCCGCGTCGGCGGCGAGGCGCTGCTCGGCGGCGAGCTCGGCAAGGGCTTTGCCTATGCGATGATGAGCCTCGACAATGGCCGCATGTCGGTCGGCGCCGCCGCGACCGCCTATGCGCGCCGGGCGCTCGACAGCGCCGTGCGCTACGCGACCGAACGCAAGGCGTTCGGCGAGCCCATCGCCAATTTTCAGTTGATCCAGCAGATGCTCGCGCAGAGCGAGATCGACATCTATGCTGCCGAATGCATGATGGCCGACGTCACGCGCCGCGCCGACGCGGGCGAGAATGTCCTGCGCAAAGCCGCGGCGTTCAAGGTATTTGCCAGCGAAATGTGTGGCCGCGTCGTCGACGCCTGCGTTCAGGTCTATGGCGGCGCGGGCTATCTTGCCGAATATGACGCCGAGCGTTTCTTCCGCGACGCGCGCATCTATCGCATCTACGAAGGCACGACGCAGATCCTGCAACTCCAGATCGCGAAGCATATGCTGCGCGAGTTTCATGCAGGTGTCTAAGGGCAACAGTTTCAAAGCCCCTCCCCTTCAGGGGAGGGGTTGGGGTGGGGCCTCGAAGCGTTGCGCAAGGCCGATAAGCCCCACCCCCAACCCCTCCCCTGAAGGGGAGGGGCTTGATCTCATCCTCCTCGTTCGGCGAGGCGGCGCCCATGTATAAGCTCCTCTCCGGCCTCTCCGTCATCGAAGCGTCGTCCTTCGTCGCCTCGCCCACCGCCGGCCTCTATCTCGCACAATTCGGCGCCGAGGTGATCCGCGTCGACCAGATCGGCGGCGGCCCCGATTTCCGGCGCTGGCCGGTGACGGCGGAGAATGACTCGCTCTATTGGGAAAATCTCAACCGCGCGAAAAAGTCGGTCGCGCTCGACCTTGGCCGGCCCGAGGGGCGCGAGCTGTTGCAGGCGCTCGTGCGCGCGACGGGGCAGTTCGTGACCAATTTCCCGGTCGATGGCTTCCTGTCGCACGAGACATTGGCAAAGGAATGCCCCGACCTCGTCACCGTGCGCGTGATGGGCTGGCCCGACGGATCGCCCGCGCTCGACTATACGGTGAACAATGCGGTCGGCTATCCGATGCTCACCGGACCCGGCCCCGAGCCGGTCAACCATGTCCTCCCCGCGTGGGATCTGCTCACGGGTGCCTATGCCGCCTTTGCGCTGCTCGCCGCGATCCAGCGCCGCACCGCGACCGGCGAAGGCGGCGAGGTGCGCCTGCCGCTTTCGGACGTCGCGATCGGCACCGTCGCCAATATGGGCGGCATCGCCGAAATGCTCTATTCGGGTGAAAACCGGCCGCGCCTCGGCAATGCGGTCTATGGGCTGTTCGGGCGCGATTTCACGACGCGCGACGGGGTGCGCACGATGATCGTCGTCGTGACCCCGCGCCAGTGGACCAACCTGATCGCGGCGCTGAAGCTCGGCGACGCGGTCGCGGCGGTCGAGGCGACACGCGGCGTCAGCTTCGCCAAGGACGACGGGTTGCGCTTTCAGCACCGCGACGCGCTCTATCCGCTGTTCGAGCGCGCGATTGCGGCGCGCGACCACGCCGATCTCGCCGCCGCCTTCGACGCGGGCGGGATCGTCCATTCGCCCTATCGCACGATGCTCGACGCCGCGAACGACCCCGCGCTCGTCGCGAACAATCCGATCTTCGGCGCCGCCGATAATCCGAGCGGCTTTGCCTATCCCGCCGCGGGCGCCTTTGCGACGGTGCCGCAGATGGAGCGCCAGCCCCCCCGCCCAGCCCCGCGAAATGGCCAGCACAGCGAGGAGGTACTGGCGGAGCGGCTCGGGCTTGGCTCGGGCGAAATCGCCCGCCTGATCGACGACGGAGTGGTCGGTGCCGGATAAATTGCCCTTTTTCTCTCCGTGTGCCCCCGCGAAGGCGGGGGTCCATCACCGGCGCTCTCGCCGCTCCCTAGCCGTTGGTATGGAACACGAGGGTTGGATGATGGGCCCCCGCCTTCGCGGGGGCACACAAGCTTATGACCTGACAAATGTTGGAGACCCGATATGACCCTGCGCCGCGCCGCCATCGTCGCCCCGATCCGCACCGCCGTCGGCAAGTTCGGCGGCACCCTGTCGCCGCTCACCGCGGGTGAGCTGGGCGCGGTGATCCTGAAAGCCTTGGTCGAGCGCACGAAAATCGACCCGGCGCGCGTCGACGACGTCGTCTTCTCGCAAGGTTACGGCAATGGCGAGGCGCCCGCGATTGGCCACTGGTCGTGGCTCGCCGCCGGCCTGCCGCTCGAGGTCCCCGGATACCAGCTCGACCGCCGCTGCGGGTCGGGGCTGCAGGCGGTCGTCAACGCCGCGATGATGGTGCAGACGGGCATGTCCGATGTCGTCGTCGCGGGCGGTGTCGAATCCATGTCGAATGTCGAGCATTATTCGACCGACATTCGCAAGGGCGTGCGTGCGGGCAATCTGACGCTGCACGACCGGCTGACGCGCGGGCGGCTGATGTCGCAGCCGATCGAACGCTTCGGCGTCATTTCGGGGATGATCGAGACCGCCGAAAATCTCGCGAAGGATTATGGCATCACCCGCGAGGCCGCCGACGCCTATGCGGTGCGCAGCCACCAGCGCGCCGCCGCCGCATGGGACAAGGGATTGTTCAACGACGAACTCGTCCCGGTCAGTGTGCCGCAGCGCAAGGGCGACCCGATCGTCTTCGACCATGACGAGGGCTATCGCGCCGACGCGACGATGGAATCGCTCGGCAAGCTGCGCGCGCTCGAGGGCGGCGTGGTCACTGCGGGCAATGCGAGCCAGCAGAATGACGCCGCCGCGGCGTGCCTCGTCGTCGCCGAGGACAAGCTCGAAGAACTCGGGCTCGAGCCGATCGCCTGGTATCATAGCTCGGCCGCCGCGGGCTGCGACCCGAGCCGGATGGGAATCGGGCCGGTGCCCGCCGTCGAACGGCTGTTCGCACGCAATGGCCTCGGCTGGGGCGACATCGACCTTGTCGAGCTCAACGAGGCTTTCGCGCCGCAGGTGCTCGCGGTGCTCAAGGGGTGGGGCTGGTCCGACGACGACAGCCGGGGCGACATCCTCAACGTCAACGGCTCGGGCATCTCGCTCGGCCATCCGATCGGCGCGACCGGCGGGCGCATCCTTGCCAATCTGACCCGCGAGCTGGTGCGCAGGGACGGTCGCTATGGCCTTGAAACCATGTGCATCGGCGGCGGTCAGGGCATCGCCGCGATCTTCGAGCGCGCGGTTTGAGCAGGTGCGACCGGGCAGCAATAGGCGATCCAATTGAAACGAGCCTCTCCTACTCGTCACCCCGGACTTGATCCGGGGTCCATTCCGGCGCCGATGTCATGGACCCCGGATCAAGTCCGGGGTGACGAAGGAAGAGAGGACAAGCTCCGAAGATGCGTACCGATTTGAAAAGCGCGCTCGCAGCCGCGCAGACCTATCGCGGCGCAGCGCAAGCCGCGCTTGCCGAACGGCTTGCAGCGCGGCCGATCGACCGCGAGCAGCGCGCGGCGCACGGCTTTGCGTGGGTCGCGACGATGGTCGCGGCGCTCGAGGCGGTGCTCGACTGGCTCGACGCCGGGCAAGGCGCCAATCCGCTCGACGCGAAGATCGCGACGCTTGCCTTTGCCGAAGGTATCGGCCAGCTCGTCGGCGGCCTGCCGATGGGGCAGAATGAGATTTTCCGCCCCGCCGACCTCGGGATCAGTGGCGCCGCGCGCACGCTGGCTGATACCTGCGCCGACCTTCTCGACGCCGATCATGCAGAGACTCGCGCCGGGGTCGCCGCCGCGCTCGCCGATGGCCAGTGGCCGAGCGAGACGCTGTATGACGCCGATCTCGACGCGATCCGCGCGCAATATCGCCGCTTCACCGACGCCGCGATCCTCCCGCACGCGCACGGTTGGCACCTCGCCAACGCGCTGATCCCCGACGCGACGGTGGCGGCGATGGCTGAGCTGGGGACTTTCGGCGTGTGCATCCCGGAGGAATATGGCGGCCTCGGCCTCGGCAAGCTGGTGATGTGCATCGTCACCGAAGAACTGTCGCGCGGCTGGATCGGCGCGGGGTCGCTCGGCACGCGGTCGGAGATCGCAGGCGAGCTGATCGCGATGGGCGGCACCGACGCGCAGAAGGCCGAATGGCTGCCGAAGATCGCGAACGGTGAGGTTCTGCCGACCGCAGTGTTCACCGAACCCGACGTCGGCTCCGACCTTGGCTCGCTCCAGACGCGCGCTCGTCGCAACGGCGACCATTGGGAGATCGACGGCGCGAAGACGTGGATCACCCATGCGAGCCGGTCGGACCTGATGACCCTCCTTGCGCGCACCCTGCCCGATGCCAAAGGCTATGCCGGCCTTTCGATGCTGCTGGTGCCGAAGCCGCGCGGGACCGACGCCACTCCCTTCCCCGCCGCCGGTATGAGCGGCAGCGAGATTGCGGTGCTCGGCTATCGCGGGATGCGCGAATATGCGTTGCAGTTCGACGCGATGACGGTGCCCGCCGACGCGCTGCTCGGCGGCGAGGAAGGGCAGGGTTTCAAGCAGCTGATGCGCACCTTCGAGGGCGCGCGCATCCAGACCGCCGCGCGCGCGGTCGGGGTCGCGCGCCGCGCGCTCGAACTGGGGCTCGATTACGCCCTGAACCGCAGGCAGTTCGGGCGGGCGATCGTCCGCTTCCCGCGCGTCGCCGACAAACTCTCGATGAGCCTCGTCGATTTCGTCACCGCGCGCGAGCTCTCCTACGCCGCCGCGCGCGCCAAGGACGGGGGCAAGCGCTGCGACATCGAGGCGGGGATGGCCAAGCTGCTCGGCGCCCGCGCCGCCTGGTCGAACGCCGACGCGGCGCTGCAAATCCACGGCGGCAACGGCTATGCGCTCGAATATGAGATCAGCCGCATCCTGTGCGATGCGCGCATCCTCAATATCTTCGAGGGCGCGGCCGAGATTCAGGCACAGGTGATCGCGCGCGGGATGGTCGCCGGGCGCAACTGACGCCGCGGCGCGTTAGAGCATCGTGCCGGAAATCTGCACCGTTTCCCCGAGCGAAGACGAGGGGCATTGCCGAGCGAAGTCGAGGCGGCGACGCTGCGGTTCTCGCTCCGCTCGAACGAGCCCCTCGTCTTCGGCCAAAGGCCGAAGTTCATCCTGAGCGCCCGCCAGGGCAGTCGAAGGGCTCGGGGATGCGGATGATTCAGATTTCGCGCAATTTGCTCTAATAGCTGATCGTCGCGACGATCGCGCCGCGCGTGTCACCGTGCCGCTCGCCCGGAAGCGCAAACAATTGCTGCCCGACGTTGAGCTGGACGCTGGCGTGGCGACCGATCTGATAGTTGAGCGCGACGCCGACGCTGGCCAGGTCGGTCGCACCGGGAATGTCGGGGAAATCCTTGACCTGCCACAGCCGCGCATATTCGAGGAACAGGCCGATCTGCATATAATCCTCGAACTCACCCTTCAGTCCGAGCAGACTGAACGGCGCCGAGCGGACTTCCGACGACAGGAGCAGACCGTTGCTGCCGAGCGCCGCATTGGGTTCATAGCCGCGCACCGCGCCAAAGCCGCCGCCGGCGAGCTGTTCGCTGAACGGCAGGTTCGCCGAGGCCATCTGGAACAATCCGCGGACGATCAGGCTGTTCTCGCCTTCGAAGAAATTGGTCCGCGTCGCCGATGCGCGGACATACATATAGGTTGCGTCGGCATAGGGGACGAGCATCTGCAGCGACGCATCGTCGTTATGCGCCGTGATATTGCCCGGCGAGAAGGTCAGCGACGCCTCGACCGCGGTCTCGCCATGCTCGTCGGGGAAGCTGCCCGAATAGATGAAGGGGAACTGGACGACATCGACCGAGGAATCGAGGATGCGGATGCCCAGAAAATCGAGATTATTATCGGTGCGGATGAAGTCGGCCCCCATGCGCAGCGTCTGCCGCCCGCCGGCCCGATCGTTGAGGTCGTGCGCCCAGCGCGCGCTGACCAACCCCGAATGGCCCTTGCTGGTGAAGATGTTGCCAAGGTCGGGCTTCTGGATCGCATAGGCGCCATAAATGAGCAGGCTGTCGGTCGGGTTGAGCGGGATCACGTCGCTCGCCGAATGCGAGGTATAGCCGCCGGTGAAGCTGCGGGTGAACTGATAGGAAAAGGTCTGCCCCGATCCGAAGACATTGCCCCAGTTGAAGCCGACGAACCATTCGTTGCGCCCCAGCGTGCGCGCGCCCTGATTGTCGTAGCCGCCATAGACGCGCAGCGGCAGCCGGTCCTGCGCCTCGAGCCGCACATCGGTCAGCCCCGTCTCCGACCCCGGGCTGGTCACCGCATTGACCGTCAGGAACGGGTTCTGGTTATAGTCGTGGAGCGCCTCGCGCACCGTCGGCAGGGTCAGCGTATCGCCGGGTTCGAGGTCGGCCATGCCGCGGATCAGCTCGGTCGAGAAATGGCGGTTGCCGGTGACGCTGATGTCGCCGACACGATACTCGGTGACGAGCAGGCGCACCACGCCCGAGGCGATATTCTGCTGCGGCACCGAGACTTCGACGAAGGGACGGTCGGCATCGCGATAGGCGTCGCGCGCGAGCTGGGCGATGGCCTCCAGCCCCGCGCGGGTCAGCGGCTTGCCGACATAGGGCTGGACCTGCGCTGCGAATTCGGGGGTTTCGAGCGGCGGCAGGCCCCGGGCGGAGACGGCGCCGGTGCCCGCCGGCGCAGCGCCTGCGGCTGCGTCGGTCAGGCCGCTGCCGGGTTCGAACACAACCCCTTGCAGGTTCGGCACGAGCACCGTCTGGTCGTCGCTGACGTCCGGCGGCGTCGCGGGTTCCACGGCATCCTCGACGGGCTGCGGCGGCGGCGCTTTGGGCAGGACGCGCTCGAAATCCTGCGCCGATGCAGCGGTCGGACAGGCGAGGCCGGCGAATAGCGCAAGCGCCAGGACGCCGGATGACGAAAGGGCGATGCAGCGGATCATGGACGAGCCGGCGCCTGCTGCGACGCGGCGGGCACCGGAAAGGCGAATCGCAGGCGCTTGGTGCGATAGCCCTGTTGCAGCACGCCCTCGATCGAATTGATCACCGGCTGACCCGTGCGGAGCCAATATCCGTCGGCATCCAGCCCCTCGCCGCCGAGGGCGATGATCGTCGGCAGCCCCGCGAGCGTGTTGGTGTAGCCCTGATTGAGCCCGTTGAGCGACGGATAGGGAATGTAGAAATGCGGCTTGCCCATAATATATCCAAGATCCCTGGGGGTGGTGTTCGGCAGGATTGCGCCGGGCCCGACCGCAAGGGTCGGAAGAATATAGTTGGAAAGGTCGGTGCCGCTGCCCGGCCGATATTGCGACGCGTCGATCGTCGCCTGCACCTGCCAGATGCCCGCATCCGAATTGGCGTAGTTGCCCTGCGCCTGGGTGATCGTCGCCCCTTCGCCCGGCGCGAAGCCCGTGATCGTGTAGTCGGGCGGCGTCAGGAACGCCAAATCATTGCCGTCATAGGGCTTGGTCGGGAAGCCGGTGATGCTCACGGCCAACTGGGCTGGGTCGATCGTGCCCAGCCCCGCGGCCTCGGTCGGCAGGACATAGTTCGAAAGCAGCGTGCCGCTGTCCGCCGCGAAGTCGCCCGCCGAAAGGCTGGCGGTCACGGTCCGGTCCCCGGCATGGGCCGAATCATAGGCGCCCACCGTCTGCGTGACGCTGGCGCCTTCCCCTGCGATGAAACCGGTAAGGCTGTAGTTGGCGCTGGTGAGCGTCGCGACGGCGTTGCCGTCATAGATTTTCGTCGGATCGCCGATGATCGCGGCCGTCAGCAACGCAGGGTCGATCGTCCCCATCCCCGACGCGCTGGTCGGCAGGATATAGTTGGAAAACAGCGTGCCGCTGTCGGCGGCGAAATCGCCGGCGTCGAGCGTCGCGGTCACCGTGCGGCTGCCCGCGTTGGCGCTGTCGTAGAGGCCCGCGGTTTCGGTGACGGTCGCACCTTCGCCCGCGGCGAAGCCGGCGAGTTGATAATTGGCGCTCGTCAGCGAGGCACCGGCGGTCGCGTCATAGGTCTTCGTCGGATTGCCGATGATCGCCGCGATGAGCAGCGCGCGTTCGATCGTCCCCGTGCCGCTGGCGCTCGTCGGCAGCACATAATTGCTGAGCAAGGTGCCGCTGCCCGCCGCGAAGTCGTCCGCGCCGAGCGCAGCGCTGACCATGCGGCTTCCCGCATTGGGATCGTCATAGAGACCCGCGGTTTCGGTGACAGTCGCGCTCTCTCCGGCAACGAAGCCCGATAGCTGATAATTGGCCGAGGTCAGGATTGCGGCGGTTGTGCCGTCATAGGCCTTGGTCGGATTGCCGACGATGCTCGCGGTAAGCAGCGCCTGGTCGATCGTCCCCGCACCGCTGGCGGTCGCCGGCAGGATATAGTTGGCGAGCAGCGTTCCGCTGTCGGCCGTGAAGTCGCCCGTGTCGAGGGCCGCCGTCACCGTGCGGCCGCCAGCGTTCGCGCTGTCATAAAGGCCCATGGTCTCGGTCACCGTCGCGCCCTCGCCCGCGACGAAGCCCGACAGGCTGTAGTTGGCGCTGGTCAGCGTAGCAGCGGTGTTGCCGTCATAGGTCTTGGTCGGGTTGCCGATGATTGCCGCGGTAAGCGGCGCGCGGTCGATCGTGCCGAGCCCGCTCGCGCTCGTCGGCAGGATATAGTTCGCCAGCAAGGTCCCGCTGTCCGCCGCGAAGTCCCCGGCCGCCAGCGAGGCGGTCACCAGGCGCGGCCCGGCGTTGGCGGAGGCATAGGTGCCCGCCGTCCGGGTGACGGTCGCGCCCTCGCCCGCGACGAAACCCGTCAGGCCGAAATTGGCGCTGGTCAGCGTCGCGGCGGTCGTGCCGTCATAAGCCCTGGTGGGGTTGCCGATGATCGCCACGGTGAGCAGCGCCTGGTCGATCGTCCCCGCCCCGCTCGCGCTCGTCGGCAGCGCATAGTTCGACAGCAAGGTGCCGCTGTCGGCGGCGAAATCGCCTGAGCCGAGCACGGCGGTGACGGTGCGCGCACCGGCGTTGGCGCTGTCATAGGTTCCGGCGGTCTGCGTGACGCTCGCGCCCTCGCCGGCGATGAAGCCGGAAAGCTGATAATTGCCGCTGGTGAGCGTCGCCGCCGTCGTTCCGTCATAGGTCTTGGTCGGATCGCCGATGATCGAAGCGATGAGCAGCGCCTGCGCGATCGTGCCGAGTCCGCTCGCGCTCGTCGGCAGGACATAGTTTGAAAGCAGCGTCCCGCTGTCGGCGGTGAAATCGCCCGAACCGAGAGCCGCGGTCACGGTGCGGGTGCCCGCATTGGCGCTGCCGTATAGCCCCATCGTCTCGGTCACCGTCGCGCCCTCGCCCGCGGCGAAGCCGCTGAGCTGATAATTGGCCGAGGTCAGCGTCGCAGCAGTGGTGCCGTCATAGGTCTTGGTCGGATTGCCGATGATCGCCGCGGTGAGCAAGGCCTGCGCAATCGTGCCCAGCCCGGTGGCGCTCGTAGGCAGGATATAGTTGCTGAGCAACGTGCCGCTGCCCGCGGCGAAATCGCCGCTGTCGAGCGTCGCTGTGACAAGCCGCGGCCCGGCATTGGCCGCGGCATAGGTGCCCGCCGTCTCGGTCACGGTCGCGCTCTCGCCCGCCACGAAGCCGGTGAGGCGGTAATTGGCGCTGGTCAGCGTCGCGGCGGTCGTGCCGTCATAGGTCTTCGTCGGATTGCCGACGATCGCGGCGGTCAGTTGCGCCCGGTCGATCGTCCCGAGCCCGCTCGCGCTCGTCGGCAGAATGTAGTTCGAAAGCAGCGTGCCGCTGTCGGCGGTGAAATCGCCGCCCGTCAGCGTCGCGGTCACGGTGCGGGTGCCGGCGTTGGCGCTGCCGTAGAGGCCCATCGTTTCGGTCACGCTTGCGCCTTCGCCCGCGACGAAGCCGCTGAGCTGATAGTTGGCGCTCGTCAGCGTCGCGGCGGTCGTGCCGTCATAGGTCTTGGTCGGATTGCCGATGATCGCAGCGGTCAGCTCCGCCTGATCTATCGTCCCGAGCCCGCTCGCGCTCGTCGGCAGGACATAGTTGCTGAGCAAGGTGCCGCCGGTCGCCGTGAAATCACTGCCGGTCAGCGTTGCCGTGACCGTGCGGACGCCGGCGTTGGCGCTGCCATAGAGACCCGCCGTCTCGGTAACGGTCGCGCCTTCGCCCGCGACGAAGCCGGAGAGCTGATAGTTGGCGCTCGTCAGCATCGCGGCCGTGGTGCCGTCATAGGTTTTGGTCGGGTTGCCGATGATCGCCGCAGTGAGCAGCGCCTGCGCGATCGTCCCCGCGCCGCTGGCACTCGTCGGCAGGACATAGTTGGCGAGCAAGGTGCCGCTGTCGGCGGTGAAGTCGCCCGCCCCCAGCGTCGCTGTCACTGTCCGGCTTCCGGCATTGGCGCTGTCGTAGAGCCCCATCGTCTCGGTCACCGTCGCGCCCTCGCCCGCGACGAAGCCGCTGAGCTGATAGTTGGCGCCGGTGAGCGTCGCGGCGGCCGTCCCGTCATAGGTCTTGGTCGGATTGCCGATGATCGCTGCTGTCAGGGTCGCCTGCGTGATCGTTCCCGCGCCGGTTGCGCTGGTCGGGAGGATATAGTTGGTGAGCAAGGTGCCGCTGTCGGCGGTGAAATCGGCGCTGCCAAGGCTCGCGGTCACCGTGCGGCTTCCGGCATTGGCGCTGTCGTAGAGCCCCATCGTCTCGGTTACCGTCGCGCCCTGACCGGCGACGAAGCCGCTGAGGCTGTAATTGGCGCTGCCGAGCGTCGCCACGGTCGTCCCGTCATAGGTCTTCGTCGGGTTGCCGATGATCGCCGCGGTGAGCTGCGCGCGTTCGATCAGTCCGGCCCCGGTCGCTTCGGTCGGCAGCACATAGTTGGCGAGCAAAGTCCCGCTGTCGGCAGTGAAATCGCCCGCCGCGAGCATCGCGGTGATCTGACGGATGCCGGCGTTGGGATCGTCGAACAGGCCCGCGGTCTGGGTGATCGTCGCACCTTCGCCGCTGACGAAGCCGGTCAGCTGATAGTCGCCGGGCGCCAGCGTGATCGCGCTGTTGGCGTCATAGACTTTGGTCGGGATGCCGACAATGCTGGCGGTGAGCACGGCCTGGTCGATCGTCCCCGCGCCGCTGGCGCTCGTCGGCAGCACATAGTTGGCGAGCAGCGTGCCGCTGTCCGCGGTGAAGTCGCCGACCCCGAGCGCCGCGGTCACGGTGCGCGACCCGGCATTGGCGCTGTCGTAGAGCCCGGCGGTCTCGGTCACCGTCGCGCCCTCGCCCGCGACGAAGCCGGAAAGCTGATAATTGCCGCTGGTGAGCGTCGCCGCCGTCGTGCCGTCATAGGTCTTGGTCGGATCGCCAATGATCGCCGCGGTGAGCAGCGCCTGGTCGATCGTCCCCGCGCCGCTGGCGCTCGTCGGAAGAATATAGTTGCTGAGCAGCGTTCCACCATTGGCGGTGAAGTCGCCGCCCGTCAGCGTCGCGGTCACCGTGCGGCTGCCCGCATTGGCGCTGTCGTAAAGGCCCATCGTCTCGGTCACCGTCGCGCCTTCGCCCGCAACGAAGCCCGTCAGGCTGTAATTGGCGCTGGTCAGCGTCGCGGCGCTGTTTCCGTCATAGGTCTTCGTCGGGTCGCCGATGATCGCGATCGTCAGCGCCGCCTGGTCGATCGTGCCGGCGCCGCTGGCGGTGGTGGGGAGCACATAATTGGCGAGCAGGGTGCCGCTGTCGGCGGTGAAGTCGCCGCCGGTCAGCGTCGCGGTCACCGTGCGGCTGCCCGCATTGGCGCTGTCATAGAGGCCCGCCGTCTCGGTCACCGTCGCGCCTTCGCCCGCAACGAAACCCGTCAGCTGATAATTGGCGCTGGTTAGCGTCGCGGCGCTGTTTCCGTCATAGGTCTTGGTCGGATCGCCGATAATCGCCGCGGTGAGCAGCGCCTGGTCGATCATTCCCGCGCCGCTCGCGCTCGTCGGCAGCACATAGTTGGACAGCAACGTACCGCCATTGGCGGTAAAGTCCCCGCCGGTCAGCGTCGCGGTGACCGTGCGGCTGCCGGCGTTGGCACTGTCATAGACGCCCGCGGTCTCGGTCACGCTCGCGCCCTCGCCGGCGACGAAGCCGGTCAGGCTGTAGTTCGCGCCGGTCAGCGTCGCGGCGGTCGTCCCGTCATAGGTCTTGGTCGGATCGCCGACGATCGCCGCGGTCAGCGCCGCCGGGTCGATCGTCCCCGCGCCGGTGGCGCTCGTCGGCAGGATATAATTGTTGAGGTCGGTGCCGGAATCGGCGGTGAAATCGCCCGCGCCGAGCGTCGCGGTGACGCTGTTCGCCTCGACGACATTGGCCGAATTATACAGGCCCGCGGTCTGGCCGACGGTCGCGCCCTCGCTGAGCACGAAACCGCTGAGCTGATAATTGGCGCTGGTCAGTGTCGCGGCGGTGTTGCCGTCATAGGTCTTGGTGGGATCGCCGATGATCGTGGCGGTCAGCATCGCCGGAGTGATCGTCCCGATCGCCTCGTCGGTGATCGACGAAACGATCGAATAATTGCCCGCGTCCGCGCCGGTGAGCCCGAGATTGCCGATCGTGACGAGAATGCCCGTGCCCACATTCTTGTCGGCATAGCTGCCGCTTGCTGCCGCCGCCGCGGCATCGACCGTCACCGCATCGCCCGCAACGATCCCGCTCAGCGTATAGGCGGCCGCGTCGGTCGGCAGCGTCGTGAGGCCGTTATAGACGCGGCTGACCTCGGTCAGGGTCAGCAGCGCGGCGGTGATGTCGGCGCTGAGCCCCTGCGGCTGCTGGAGCACATAGTTGCCGAACGGATTGTTATCGAGCGTATAGCCCGACGCGGTGACCGCGATGTTCGTGCCGACGTCGGCCTGCGCGAAGACCCCCGTCGCGCCGCTGCTGTTGAGCGACACCGTATCGCCGGACACGACATTGTTGAGCGACGCGCCGGCGCTGTTCAGCGTCGCGGCGGTGGTGCCGTCATAGACCTTGTCGTTCGCGAGCACGCCCGACACGGTCAGCAACCGGGGGTCGATCGTCCCCGCGCCGCTCGCGCTCGTCGGCAGGACGTAATTGGCAAGGTCGGTGCCGCCATCGGCGACGATGAAGCCGGTGATGTCGGCGGTGACGCTGGCCGCATCGACGTTCGGCGAATCATAGGTGCCGGCAGTCTGCGTCACCGTCGCGCCCTCGCTCAGCACGAAGCCCGAAAGCTGGTAGTTCGCCGATGTCAGCGTCGCTGTGGCGTCGCCGTCATAGGTCTTGGTCGGATTGCCGATGATCGAGGCGGTGAGCGTCGCCTGCGTGATCGTGCCGATCGTGTCGGTGATGCTCGAGCTGATGAAATAATTGCCGCCCTGCGCGCCGGTGAGCGTCAGATTGTTCACCGTCACGGGCTTCGACGTGCCGACATTCTTGCTGTCGTCATACTGCCCGGTCACGCCCGCGGTCTGGGCGATCACCGTGTCTCCGCTCAGCACCCCGGTGAAGCTATAGCCGGTCGATGCGGTCGGCAGCGCAGTGGTGCCATCGTAAACCTTGGTCACCGAGGCGAGGAAAATCTCGAGCGGGTCGATCGTCGCGGTCAGCCCCTGCGGCTGGACGAGATTGTAATTGCCCGCATCGGCGCCCGAGACCGTGTATCCGGCAGTCTCGACGGTCCAGGTGCCGGCGTTGGCGGTCGGGTTGCCCGACCCGTCGACGAAGGTGCCGCTGCTTCCCGCCACCGACAGGGTGACGTCGTCGGTGCCGAGCGGCCCGGTCAGCACGCCGTCGAGCGCGGCGCCGCTGTTGTCGAGCGCCGCGACCGAGCTCTGGTCGTAGGTCTTGTCGAGCGCGAGCACGCCGAGGATGTTGAGCGTCGCCGGGGTGATGATGCCGATCGGCCCGTCGGTCACCGTCGCCGCGATCGTGTAATTGCTCGCGTCCGCCCCGGTGATCGCAACATTCTGGAGGTCGACGAGGATATTGCTGCCGACATTCTTGCTCGCATAGGCGCCGGTGATGCCCGACGCGTCGACACTCACCGTATCGCCCGCGACCACGCCCGACAGCGTGTAGGCGCTGCCGACCGTCGGCACGTCGAAATCGGCATTATAGACCTTGGTCACCGACGCGATCTGCAACGTCGCCTCGGTGATGTCGGCCATCAGCCCGAAGGGTTGCAGCACCGTGTAATTACCCGCGTCGGCACCCGAAATCGCATAGCCCGTCGCGGTCACCGGAATGTCGGTGCCGACATTCTTCGTCGCGAAAGCACCGCTCGCCCCGCCCGAAACGAGCGTCACCGTGTCGCCGCCGAATACGCCGGTCAGGCCGCCGCCACTGCTGTCGAGCGTCGCCGCGGTGGTGCCGTCATAGACCTTGTCGTTCGCGAGGATGCCGACGACCTGCACTTCGGCGGGGGTGATCGTGCCCGCGCCGCTCGCGCTCGTCGGCAACACATAGTTGGAAAGGTTGGTGCCGCCGCCGGCGGCGAAATCGCCCGCGCCCAGCGCCGCAGTCACGGTGCGGCTGCCGACATTCTTCTGGTCATAGGCGCCGACCGTCTCGGTGACCGTCGCGCTTTCGCCCGCGACGAAGCCCTGGAGCTGATAATTGGCGCTGGTCAGCGCTGCGGCGGTCGTGCTGTCATAGACCTTCGTCGGGTTGCCGACGATCGCGGCGATCAGCTGCGCCTGATTGATCGTCCCCGCGCCCGAGATCGACGTCGGCAGCACATAGTTCGACAGAAGCGTGCCCGGATCGGCGACGAAGTCCGACACCGCCAGATTCGCGGTCACCGTCCGCGCGCCGGCGTCAGGGCTGTCATAGGCGGCGCCCGCCGACTGGGTGATCGACCCGCCTTCGCCCGCGATGAAGCCGCCGAGCGAATAATTCGCGGCGGTCAGCGAGACGCTGGTCGTCCCGTCATAGGTCTTGGTCGGATTGCCGACGATCGCGCCGGTCAGCGCCAGCGGATTGATGTCGGCGGTGAGCCCGCCCGGCTGCGACAGCGAATAATTGCCCGCCTGCGCACCCGACAGCGCAAAACCGTCCGCCAGCACGCGCAGGTCGGTGCCGACATTCTTTTGCAGGAACTGCGCGCTCGATCCGCTGTCGTCGAGATCGACGTCGTCGCCCGCGAGCACGCCCGACAGGCTCGCGCTGCCGAGGTCGAGCGTCGCGGCGGTCGTGCCGTCGTAGAATTTGTCGAGCGCGAGGAGGTCGACGATGGTCAGCCCGCGCGGCGTGATGTTGGCGCTGAGGCCATCGGGCTGGAACAGCTGGTAATTGCCCGCGTCGGTGCCCGAAATATCATAGCCGGTCACCGTGACGGCAATGCCGTTTCCGACATCGGGCGTCGCGAAGGCGCCCGCGGCCGAACCGCCTTCGAGCACGACCGTGTCGCCCGCGACGACCCCGAACAGGCTAGCCGACCCCGTCAGCGTCGCGAGGGTGGTCTGGTCATAGACCTTGTTCTGCGCGCTGACCCCGAGCACGAGCAGCGGCGCGGGGGTGATCGTTCCCGGCCCGGTCGCGCTGGTCGGCAGCATATAATTCGACAGCAAGGTGCCGGTGCCCGCGACGAAGTTCGAATTGGCGGTGAAATTGGCGGTGACGATACGCGCGCCCGCGTCGGCGCTGCCATAGTTGGCGACCACACCCGGCGCGACGGTGATGCTCTCGCCTGCGATCACGCCCGTGATGCTGTAGTTCGCCGGCCCGGCCACCGCACGCGTCGTGCCATTATAGACCTTCGTCGGATTGCCGATGATCGCCGCGGTCAGCGCCTTCTGGAAGATGGTGCCGATCCCCGTCGCCTGTGTCGGAAGCGTATAATTGTCGAGGTTGGTGCCCGGATCGGGGTCGAAATCGGTCGGATCGAGCAGGACGAGCACGGCGCGCGAGCCCGCATCCTTCGAATCATATTCGCCGACCGTCTCGGTGATCGTCGCGCCTTCGCCCGGAATGAAGCCGCCCAGCGTATAGTCGTCGGGGGTCAGCGTCGCGACCGTGGTGCCGTCATAGGTTTTCGAGGGGTTGCCGGTAATGTCGACCGTCACCACGCCCGGTCCCAGCGGGATGCGCGTGATCGTTCCGGGGCCATAGACGGGCGTGGGGATGATGTAGTTCGACATCATCGTTCCGGGGTCGGTATCGAAATCGCCCTCGTCGAGCGAAGCGCTCACCGTCCAGGTGCCGGCATCGGACGAGGCATATTGGCCGCTCGTCTGCGTCACCGTAGCGCCTTCGCCCGCGACGAAGCCGTCGACGGCGAAATTGTTCGGCCCGAGCGAGGCATTGGCATTGCCGTCATAGGGCTTGGTCGGGTCGTTGACGATCACGATCGTCAGCGGCGCCGGGGTGATTTCGCCCTGCACCGTCACCGAGGTCGGCAGCACATAGTTGGCGAGCAAGGTGCCCGGCCCCGCCTGATAGTCGGCGGGCGTCAGCGTGCCGGTGATGTCCCAGATGCCGACATTCTTCGACGCATAGTCGATCCCCGCCGCCTGCGAGATGGTCACGCTCTCGCCCGCGACGACATTGTCGAGCGTCACGCCGCCGCCGGGAACCACCGCATTGGTCGTCCCGTCATAGACTTTGGTCGGCATCGCCGAGACGTCGATCGTCAACTGGCGCTGCAATATGTCGGCGACCAGCGCGCCCGAATAGGACAGATTATAATTGCCCGCGTCCGCGCCGGTCAGCGTTGCACCGCTGATCGTCACCGAAATGTCGGTGCCGGCATTCTTCGTTGCGAAATTCACTTCGGGATCGGCGCCGCCCAACGCCACATCGTCGCCCGCGATCAGACCGGTAAATTGCACGCCCGCGGAATTGAGTGCCGCCGTCGTGGTGCCGTCATAGATTTTGTCGTTCGCGACGAGGCCCGAGACGACCAGCGAGGCGGGGGTGATGTTCGCGGCGAGATCGGACGGCTGGCCCGCGACATAGTTGGCGGCGTCGGCGCCCGACAACACGAATCCGCTCGCGGTCACCGCGATCGCAGTCCCGACATTTTCGGTCGCGAAGCTGCCCGTCGCGCCGCTGGCATCGAGCGTCACCGTGTCGCCCCCGACCACGCCGAAGATCGACGCGCCCCCGGTGTTCAGCGTCGCGTCGGTGGTGCCGTCGTAAACCTTGTCGTTCGCGGTGATACCGTTGATGATCAGGGTCGCGGGGTTGATCAGCCCGGCGCCGCTCGCGCTCGTCGGCAGGATATAGTTGGTGAGCAATGTGCCCGACCCGGCGGTGAAGCTGGAGGTTTGCAGCGTCGCATCGACCGTGCGGCTCCCTGCATCGGCGCTGTCATAGGCCGATGTCGCGGCGCTATTGACGGTGATCGTCTCGCCTGCGGCGAGCCCGGTCAGCTGGAAATTCGCCGAGGTCAGCGCGACCGCGGTGGTCGCATTATAGGTCTTGGTCGGCGTGCCGACGATCGCCGCGGTCAGCGTCGCGCGGTTGATCGTCCCCACAGCATCGGTGACGCTCGGCGTCGTGACGTCATAGCCGAACACCGGAATGCCGCCGCGGTTCGCCTCGAAATTGGTCGCGGTCACGTCGATCCCGGTGCCGGCATCCTTCGTCGCATAGCTGCCGTCGAGCGTGAAATCGTCGCCGTTGATCAGCCCGCTGACATTGACGTTGCTGTCGTCGAGCAGCGCGTCGGTGGTGCCGTCATAATCCTTGACCACCGGCCCGAGCGTGAAGCTGGCGCTGGGCGCGGTGCGATAGGCGCGGCCGTTGCCCGCGGCGGGCGCTCCGCCGGCATTGTCATAATCATATTGATACCAGTCGGGGGTCAGTCCGCCGTCGCTGTCGTTCGCCGCGTCGTCGGAGGCGATCAACCACACGCCCCCCGACGAACTGACCGCGCCGGCGCCGCCCTGATTGGTGAAGATGCCGGTTTCGATCGTGACGTCGCCGGTGCCCGCGAGCGATCCCGCCGCGCCGATCGCCGTCGTGCCCACGGCCTGCGCCAGAAGCTGCGCGCCCGACACCGCCGCGTCGATCGCAATGTCGCCCTGGGCGGTGAGCGTGACGTTGCCGCCGCCCGAAATCTCCGCCTCGACCGCGATGTTGCGAAAGGCGTCGAGCGTCAGATCGCCCGCCGTGTTCGTCCAGACGATCGGCGCGGCGACGGTGATGTCGCCGACCCCGCCGGTGCCGCCGGCGGTGGTCTGCTGCGTGACGTCGGTGCCCGCATCGAGCGAGCCGGCGATCGTCGCCGCGGCGGCGCTGTCGATCAATATGTCGTCGGGGTCGAGCAGCCACGCGCCGCCCGCGCCCGCCGCGATCGTCGCTGCGCCGAGGTCGAACGTCCGGCCCGAGGTTTCGATCCGTCCGCCGCCGCCGGGGCCGCCGGCCGCAATCGCCGCGCCGCTGGCGATCGTCGTGCGGTCCGCCAGATCGGCGCCGGTCGCATAGCCGCTCGTGCCGATCAGCACTTCGCCGCCGCGTGTGCCCGTCGCCGAAATGACGGCGCTCGATGCCAGCGCGACATCGCGGCCGTTGACGGCGACGCGTCCGCCGCTGCCGTCGGCGTTGGTCGCGGCGAGCTTGCCCGCGACTTCGACCCTGCCCTCGGGCGCTGTCAGCCACAGTTCGCCGTCGATCACGGCGGTCCCCGTCGCCTGAACCAGCCCGTCGCGATTGCCCGCGAGCGCAAAGATATTGCCCTTCGCCGCGCGCAGCGCAACCGCCGCCGCCTCGATTTGCCCCGCCTGGATGATGTCGCCGCCGCCCGATCCCGGTGAGACATAGACCCGATCAGCCTTGCCGTCGGTGGTGGTCAGCAGGATTTCGTTCGCCGCCGCCGCGGTGACGCGCCCTTTCGGCGCGCGGATCGCGCCTCTGTTGGTCACCGAGCGCGCGAACAGCGCGACGCTGCCTTCGAGCGACTCGATGCGACCCGCATTGACGATGTCGCCCGCCGAACTTCCGCGGAAGGTCAGATCGCCGCCCGCCATGAACCGGTCGGGATCGACCGCGCGTGTCGAGGCGACGAAGTCGCCGCCGGTGACGACCGTCCCCTCGGCGCCGACCACGACGCCGTGCGGGTTGATCAGATAGACCGACCCGGTCGCGCTCAGCGATCCGTTGATCTGCGACATCAGACCGCCCATCACGCGGTTGAGCGTCGCTCCCGATCCGTTGTCGATCGTCACCTTATGGTCGAGGTCGATCGAAAAGCTGCGCCAGTCGATAACGCCGCGCGCAGAGGACTGCTCGATCGAGAGCGTCTTGCCGGCCGCGTCGCCGATCGTCCCCTTGCCGCTGACGAACACGCCGCCGCTCGGCAGCGGCGGCGCGGGCGCCGTCTGGGCATGGACGGGTGCGGCGGCGAACAACAGCAGGCCCGCCAGCAGCGCGGCCGCACCCGGAGTCCGGTTCGGCTCCGCCAGCGCGCTGCACGAAAGAAGCGACCGACGCATCGTCTTGCGCTGCATCATGCGACCTCCTGTTGCGGCGCGCGCTCAGCACGTTGGAACACGCCGCCCATAATGGAGTGCAGCGGTCGGCCAGCAATCGGGTGAAACCCTGAACCCGGCCGGGGCTCTGGATCAGGTCAGATCAATTCATCGTGTAAAAGGAACGACTTCGTAGCTGGACGGACCTTCCTCGGCGCCCGGATTCACCGGTCCGGCTGGAAAGGTTTCTCACCGTAGCGGCGAACCATAAATCCGACCCGTCTCGCCGTTCGTGCCGATCTAATGCACGCCGCTCTAAACGGGACGGACTCTATGGCTTGGCAGGATCGGCGGCGCAGGCTCCGCCGCCCGGCCAGCCGGTCCAGCCCGGACCGCGCACGACTTTTCCGGGTGTCGCGCCGGTGTGCTCGCCGTCCTTCAGAACCTGCACGCCGTTGACGAACAGGTCGCGCACGCCGGTGGCATAGCGATCGGGCGTTTCGAAAGTCGCGTGGTCCTGCACCGTCGCCGGGTCGAACAGCACGACATCGGCGAAATAGCCGGGCGCGAGCGTGCCGCGGTCGCGGATGCCAAGGTTGCCGGCGGGAAGGCTGGTCAAGCGGCGGATCGCGCTCTGCAGGCTCGTCGCCTTTTCGTCGCGGACATATTTGCCGAGGAGCCGCGCGACATTGCCATAGGCGCGCGGATGATGCTTGGCGTTGAGGAACAGCCCTTCGGGCGCAGCGGCTTCCTCGTCGGAACCAAAGGACATCCACGGCAGGTCGACCGCCTTGCGGACATTCTCCTCGCTCATCAAAAAATAGGCGGTGCCGACGCGGCTGCCGTCCTCGATCACCAGGTCGATCGCGGTTTCCTCGGGCGATGTGCCGCGCAGCTTTGCGACCTCGCCGAGCGTCTTGCCGGTATATTGGCGCAGCTCGGGGTTCTTGAACGCGAGCAGCAGCAGATTGTCGGGCGTCCCCGCGGCGTTGTAGAGATTCTCCCAATCCTTGCCCGGCGCCTTCATCTCGGCGACCACCCGCGCTCGGATCTTCGGGTCTTTCAGCCGCTCGGCCCATTTCTCGTAGCCGCCCGCCTGCACCCAGGTCGGCATCGCCGCATCGAGCCCGGTCGCACCGGCGGTGTAGGTGTACATGTCGGCGGTGATGCGCTGCCCCGCCTTGCGCGCGGCTTCGACCCTGGCGATGATCGCATCATATTTGCCCCAGTTTGCCTTGCCGGCAAATTTGAGGTGATAGATTTCGGCGGGCGCGCCGCTCTTGCGGCTGATCTCGATCAGCTCGTCGACCGCCTCCTCGATATGGTCGCCCTCGGACCGCATGTGGCTGATATACATGCCGCCGCATCGCGCGGCTTCGGTCGCGAGCGCGACGAGTTCGGGGGTCTCGGCATAGGCATTGGGGGCATAGATCAGCGACGAGCCGACCCCCATCGCACCTTCCTGCATCGCCTGATGAACGAGCGCGCGCATTTTTCCGAGCTGCGCCGCGTCGGGATCGACGTCGCCTTCGCCCAGCACATGGACGCGCACCGTGCCCGCGCCGACGAAGGAGGCGACGTTCGGCGAAATCCCCTTTTCGGTCAGATAGTCGAGATAATTGCCGAGCGTCGTCCAGGGGATGTCATATTTGAAATCGCCCTGTCGCTGGATGGCGAGCGCCTTCATCGCGGGGGTCATCGGTCCCATCGACCAGCCCTCGCCCATCACCTCGAGCGTCACGCCCTGCTTGATGTCCGACATGCCGCGCCCGTCGAGCAGCAAAGATTCGGTCGCCCAGCTGAGCATATTGATGAAGCCCGGCGCGACCGCGAGTCCCTTGGCGTCGACGATCGTCTCCGCCCTGGCGCCCGACGCGCCGTGGGTAACGGCGACGATCCGGTCGCCCTTGATCAGCACATCGCCGACATAGGGGTCGCCGCCGCTGCCGTCATAGATCGACCCGCCGCGGATCAGCACGTCGGCGGACGGCGCAGTCTGCGCCGTGGCTGCGGCCGCGGACAGCGTGACGATCGCGGTTCCAAGGACGAACGAGCGGGCGAGGCGGTGCAAAGGACGGGTCATGGCAGGCTCCCCGGTTTTCGCTCTTGGCTTCTTCGGACGGCAGGGGCGGCAGTTCGAGGGCGATCCGCCCGATCCGCTGCGCGACCATCCGCTCGCCGCGAATTTCATTGCCTGCACCCCCGCCTCCCCCAGCTTCCGGATCGCGCCGTCGAGCGACGGAAATTGCCGCCGAACAAACCCCAGACTGCGAGCGATGCCATCCCTCTTGATTGCCCGATTGTGGACATTCATATCGTCCTGTAAAGAAAATTATATCCCTAAGAGAGAATTATTTGCCCCAGACGACCCTCGCACGCTGGGCCTAAACATTTGGGCCTCGATATCGCGCTTATAGGTTTCGGGAAGGAAAAGGATTCCGACGACTGCTGTTACCGCCGCGACCACGACCGCATACCACAGCCCCTGATAGATATTCCCGGTCGCCGCGACCATCGCGAAGCCGATCGTCGGCATGAAGCCGCCGATCCAGCCATTGCCGATATGATAGGGCAGCGACAGCGAGCTGTAGCGGATGCGCGCGGGGAACAGCTCGACGAGCAGCGCGGCCAGCGGGCCGTAAACCATCGTCGCGAGCACGCCGAAGATGCAGAGGATGCCGATCACTTTCAGCTTGTCGACCTGCGCCGGGTCGGCATCCTTCGGATAGCCTGCGCGGGTCAGTCCCCCTTGCACTTCGCCCTGAAAGCGCGCGATCGCGGCCGCCCTTGCTTCGCCGTCGAGGGTCGCGGGATCGGGCGCGACATGCACGTCGTCGCCGATCCGCACCTCGGCGATCGTTCGGGACGCCGCGTCGATATTGATATAGTTGATGCCGCTGCGCGCAAGATAGGCCTTCACGATGTCGCAGCTGGTCGCGTCGAACCGGTTCTGCCCGATCGGGTCGAACTGGAACGAACATTCGCGCGCATCGGCGACGACGGTGACCGGCGCGCGCTCGATCGCGGCGGCCATCGCCGGGTTCGCCGCGGCGACGAGCGCCTGATAGAGCGGGAAATAGGCGAAGACCGCGACGACGCACGCGCTCATCATGATCGGCTTGCGGCCGATGCGATCGCTGAGCCAGCCGAAGAAGACGAAGCTGGGGATGATAAGGGTCAGTGCCGTCGCGACGAGAAAGTTGGCGGTCGCACCGTCGACGCGCGCGATCTTTTCGAGATAGAAGAGCGGATAGAGATGCGCGGCAAAGCCGATCACCGCCTGCCCTGCCACCGCGCCGAACAAGGCGATCAGCACGACCTTCAGGTTGCGCCACTCGCCGAACGCTTCCTTGAGCGGCGCTTTCGAGGTCGCGCCGGCCGCCTTCATCCGCTGGAACACCGGGCTTTCCTCGAGCTGGAGCCGGATCCACAGCGCGACTGAGAGCAGGACGATCGAGAAGAGGAACGGCAGGCGCCAGCCCCAGGCGTCGAAGCTGTCGGCGTCCATGAACAGCCGCAGCGACACGACGAAGCTCGACGCGATGATCAGCCCGAGCATCGCGGTGGTCTGGATGAAGCTGGTATAGAAGCCGCGTTTTCCCGGCGGGGCGTGCTCGGCGATATAGACCGCCGCGCCGCCATATTCGCCGCCGATCGCAAGGCCCTGCAAGAGCCGCAGCAGCATCAGAATGATCGGCGCCGCGATGCCGATGCTGTCGTAGCCGGGAAGAAATCCGACGGCGAAGGTCGACAGTCCCATGATCGCCATGGTGACGAGGAAGGTGTTCTTGCGCCCGACGATGTCGCCGACGCGGCCGAAAACGAGCGCGCCGAACGGCCGGATCGCAAAGCCCGCGGCAAAGGCCATCAGCGCGAGAATGAAGCCCGTGGTCGCGTTGACGCCCGAGAAGAAATGGACCGAAATCGAGCTGGCGAGCAGTCCGTAAAGGTAAAAGTCATACCATTCGAAGATCGTCCCCAGCGACGAGGCGGCGATCACGAGCTTTTCATTCTGCCCCTTCGCCCCTTCGGCGGGCAGGGCTTCGCTGTCGGTCGTCATGTCCTTCTCCCTTGCAGCCCGGCAGCGGCGGCGGGCTCTGCCGGCCCGTCCGCGCGCGCCCCCGGGGAATTTCAGCGCGCGAACGCCATCGTCGGCGCGGTGTATCCGGCACTCGCGAGTTCGCGTTCGGCTTGCCGGAAACCATAGGCGGGCACGATTTCGCCGCGCCGGTCGTCGATCCGGGTCCACTCGGCGGCGACGCGCCCGGCCGCATCGTCGCCGCGGCCGACGAAAACGCCTTCGGTGAGCGTGACGTGCGCGACGGCGAAATGGCCGGCGCCGGCGCAGAGGATCGCGCGCGTCGGCGCCGCGTCGCCGACGAGCGCGAGCAGCCCGGGGCTCACCGCCTCGGGCGCGAGATGCGCGAGCGCCTGCGCCGAGAGCACGCCTTCGGTCATTCCCGTAGCGGCGGTCGGCGCGAGGCAGTTGACGCGGATGCCATATTTCTCGCCCTCGAGCGCGAGCGTCTGCATCAGCCCGACGAGCGCCATTTTCGCGGCGCCGTAATTGGCCTGACCGAAATTGCCGTAGAGACCCGACGAAGAGGTCGTCATGACGATGCGCCCATAGCGGCGCTCGCGCATCTGATCCCACACCGCCTTCGAGCAGATCGCGGCGCCCATCAGATGCACATCGACGACCAATCTGAAATCGGCGAGGTCCATCTTGGCGAAGCTCTTGTCGCGCAGGATTCCGGCATTGTTGACCAATATGTCGACGCCGCCCCACGCCATCGTCGCGGCGTGGACCATCGCCGCGACCGCGGCTTCGTCGGTCACCGAGGCGGAGGCGGGCATCGCCTCTCCGCCGGCATTGGCGATCTCGGCCGCGACGCATTCGGCCGCCTCGCCGTCGCGGTCGTTGACGACGACGCGCGCGCCGTGACGCGCGAGCATCAGCGCATGAGCCCGCCCGAGCCCGCCGCCCGCACCGGTCACGATTGCCACCCGCCCCGCCAGTTCCATCGTCTTGTCCCCTTCAGCTTTCATAATAACTCTCTTGTGAGTGAATGAAATGACCGGCGCAATGCGCGCCAACCGATCGCCCCTCTCCGGCTGCGTCAGTCCGCTCGTTCGCTCCGTCGCTGTTCGCAGATGTCGCGGAAGCCCGCGGCCATGAAGCGCGCCATGCGCGCCTTCACCGCTTCATAATCGTCCGACCGGCAAAGGCCGTGCGACAATTTGTCGATGCGCCCGGTGCGCGCGAGCGTGAGCATCAGTGCGCCGGTGACGAAATGATAGCCCCAGAAAATATCTTCCTCGTCCGCCTCCGGCAGTGCCTTTTTCAATATCCCGATCAGCCGCAGCACCACGGGATCGAAATATTTGTCCATGAACTCGGCGCCTTCGGGGCTGTTCGACGCCTGCGCACCGAAGGCGCCGTAATTCTTCCATCCCTCGCCGCCCTGAATATAGAGGTCGAGGTCGGTGTCGAGGAAGGCGTGGAGCGCCCCTTCGACCGTAGGGCTGTCGCCCGCGGCGCGATCATAATCGTCGAGCGCCTTCATCCGTTTTTCGATCGTGACGACGGCGCGGCGCGCGAACACCGCCTCGAACAAGGTCTTCTTGTCGTCGAAATAATAGTTGAGCAGCGTGTGATGGACGCCGACCTGCTTGGCGACATCCTTCAGCGTGACGCCGTAGAATCCATGTTTCGAAAACAGCTGCTCGGCGGTGTCGAGTATCTGTTCCATCGTTTCGGCGCGCTGTTCGGCTTTCGTCGGCCGCTTCGTCCGGGTCTTTGCGTTGGACGCCAATTCACTTCCCTTTCGCAGCCGTCGAAGTCGCCGTTGCAGTCTCGCGGGGACTACACCTGTCCATATTCGGCCCGCAATTGCATTTTGTCGATCTTGCCGGTCGCCGCGAGCGGCATCGCATCGACGCGTACCACCGCGTCGGGCATCCACCACGAGGCGATCCGCCCGGCGAGCGGCGCAAGCAGGTCTTCGTCGCTGACCGCGCCGCCATGGGTTTCGACGAGCAGGATCGGCCGCTCGCCCCATTTGGGGTCGGGCCGCCCGATCACCGCCGCGAGCGAGACCTGCGGGAGCGCCCCGACCAGCGCCTCGATCTCGGCCGGGTTGATCCATTCGCCGCCCGATTTGATCAGATCCTTCGCGCGGCCGGTGATGGTCAGATTGCCGCCGCTGTCGATCCGCGCGAGGTCGCCGGTGTCGAACCAGCCGTCGGCGTCGGTCGCGGGCTCGCTCTGCCCGAAATAGCGTTCGACGACGGTGCCGCCGCGCACGCGCAAATGACCCTCGGCGCCGCGCTGTTCGGGCAGCGCGCGGCCCTCGGCATCGGTCAGGAGCAGGTCGATGCCGAGCGCGGGGCGCCCCGACAGCGACGCCTTGCGCTGCGGGTCGCCGGGCAGCGCCGCGGTGCCGAGCGGCGACAATTCGGTCATCCCCCAGCTCGTCTGCACCTCGGCCCCCAGCCGCGTCTCGATCCGCTCCATCAGCGCGGGCGGCATCGACGAGCCGCCGACGAGGATGCGCTGGAGCGTCGGCACCTCGCCGCCCTCCGCCTCGAGATGTTCGACGAGGCCGAGCCATACCGTCGGCACCCCGGCGGCCGCGGTCACGCCCTCCGACCGGATCAGCCGCGCGAGGCTCGCGCCGTCGGTATGGCGCCCGGGCAGCACGAGCTTCGCCCCCACCGCCGGCGCGGCGAAGGGCAGGCCCCAGGCGTTGGCGTGGAACATCGGCACCACCGCGAGGATCGCATCGCGGGGCGTCGGGCCGAGCACATCGGCCTGAAGCTGGCGCATCGTATGGAGATAGCAGCCGCGGTGCGTATAGGTGACGCCCTTTGGCGCGCCGGTGCTGCCCGAGGTGAAGCACAGGCCCGAGGGTGTGGTCTCGTCGAAGTCGCCCCACTCGCACCCGCGCGGCGCGGCATCGACGAGCGGCGCAAAGGCGTCGGCGCCCGCTTCGCCCGCGTCGGTGTCGAGCAGCAGGATGCGCCGCAAGGCGGGGAGGTTCGCGCTCGCCTCGCGCGCCAGCGGCAGCAGGTCGGCGCTTGCGAGCAGAATGCGCGCTTCGGACTGTGCGAGCATCGCGCCGATCTGCGCGGCGGTGAGGCGCGGGTTGAGCGTGTGGCAGATCGCGCCCATGCCCATGATGCCGTACCATGCCTCGACATGGCCCTGCGTGTTCCACGCGAGCGTCGCGACGCGGTCGCCGCGGCCGATGCCGAGTTCGCGCAAGGCCCCCGAAACGCCATGCGCGCGATCGTGGAGCGCGGCGTAGGAGATACGGCGAACACTCGCGCCCTCCCCGCCCGACACGACCTCGGCGTCGGGATGCCATTTGGCGGCGTGGGAGAGGAATTTGTCGAGCGTCAACCGATAGGATTGCATCGATCCGTCGATCATTGGCATCCCTCGGCCTTTGGCGGCAGCGGCGGCGATGCCAGGCCGACGTTCCAGTTCCACGGAATGTCCCCGGCGGCGCGGCGGCGGCAGACCACCGCTTCGTGCAGCGCGGCGGTGCCGGGGAAGAGATTGTGCGCGGCTTTCGGTTCGTCGGCAAAGTGCATGAAGCCGCGGTCGTCGGCATAGTCGGGCCAGGCGGGCGCGTCGCTTGCCTGCGGCCGGCCGCTTTTCGCAAAGCTCGCCCAATAATCGCCGATGACGCGGATCAGTTTGCGCTCCGCGAGCGTGTCGGGGATTTTCGGCCAAAGCTCGGGCGTCTTGCCCGTGGTGCCGAAGACATAGGGCAGCTCGGCGGCGTGGAAAGCGTGCAGCCCCCATTGCTCCATCGCCGGATAACCATGGTCGAAGATATAGAAATAGGCCGCCTGACCGAGCGCCGCCTGATTCGAGGCGAGCCGTTCGGCGGTCCAGCCGTACATCGCGTCGCGCGTCGCGGCGAGCATCGAATCCTCGATTGTCTCCGCCGGATAGCGCGCGAGGAAGGCCTCGGCGAATTCGCCGTAGTTCGCGCGGATCGTCGCTTCATATTCGGCCGCATCGGCGGGCGGCTTCGGCAGCAGGAAGCGCAGCGAGCGGATCTCGCCGCTGTTGAAGCCGGCGAGGATCGGCACCGGCGCCTGCTCGCCGCGGTCGAAACTTTCGACGAGCTGGCGCGCGACCGTCTTGCCGTCGATCGCCGGGAAAGGGAAATAGCCCGCTTTCGCCGCGTCCTCGGCAATGGCTTTGGCGGGGAGCGCGCGAAGCGCGGCAAGATCGCTGGCGCCGAGCTTCGCGGCAAGCGCGGCACCTTGCGCCTCGGCGGGAACCATGCCGTTAACCCTGTCGCGCAGCGCCGGCGCGGACACCATATAGCCGCTTTCGACAATCGCATTGGCGAACAGGCCGCGCGCCGCGGGCGCCGCCATCAGATACATGACGCTGAGCGCGCCCGCCGATTCCCCAGCAATCGTGACATTCGCCGCATCGCCGCCGAAAGCGCCGATGTTGCGCTTCACCCATTGAAGCGCCGCGATCTGGTCGAGCAGGCCGTAATTGCCCGATACATGATCGGGCGATTCGGCGCTGAGCGCGGGATGCGCGAGCCAGCCGAGCGCGCCGAGCCGGTAGTTGATCGACACGACGATCATCCCGCGCTTCGCGAGCGCGCTGCCGTCATAGAGCGGATCGCCGCCCGACCCGCTGACGAGCGCCCCGCCGTGGATCCACAGGAACACCGGCAGATCCTTCGCCCCCTCTGGCGCCCAGATATTGAGCGAGAGGCAATCCTCGCTCATCGCCGGCAGGTCCCAGCTGTAGATGCTCGCCGCGCGCGGCCCGGGCTGCATACACGCCGCGCCGAATTCGGTCGCGTCGCGCGTCCCCTGCCAGCTTGCCGCCGGCTGGGGCGGCGTCCAGCGCGCCGCGCCGACCGGCGGCGCGGCATAGGGTATGCCCTTGAAGCTGCGGATGCCATCGACCTCCACGCCCGCAACCGAACCCGCCAGCGCGTCGACCACCGGCCGCTCCGCCGCCGAAGCGGCCCCGGAGAGCAGGGCCGCAGCGATGAGAGCAAAGGCGCGCAGACGAACGTTCATCATTGGCTCTCCCCCGATCAGAAGCGATAATCAGCGCGCACACCGACCGTCCGCGGGCGCATCCGGGCATAGCGCCCATCGAGGAACGCCTCCGGATGGACATAGGTGATCGAGGTGTCGTCAAAGAGATTTTCGACATAGGCGGTGAGGCTCACCGCGCCGAGCTTCGTTCCGGCGGTCAGGTTCACATTCGTCCAGGCGTCGGTGAAATCATAGGTCGGGCTGACCGCCGCCGGATTCCCCGGCACATTGGGGAACTGGTTGGGGAAGGAATCGGCGTGCGAGACATTGACCGCGCCAAAAGCCGATTTGCCGTCTCCGATTCCGAAGTCATAGCGCAGCGTCGCCGATCCCTGGAAGTGCGGCGAGGCGAGCCGCGTGCCGAGTTCGGCGCCCGAAATCGCCGCCTCGGAATCGGTCAGCTTGTTGACCTTCGCATTGTTGAGCGATCCGTTGACCGACAGGCTGAGCCCCTCGACGGGCCGCGCGAGAAATTCGAATTCGACGCCATAGCTTTTCGCGCCGCCGATGTTGGTCGCGAACTGGATCGAGTCCGACACGCGGTTCGCCTGAACCTGAATGTCCTGCCAGTCGATATAATAGGCCGCGACATTGGCGGTCAGGTCGCCGCCGAGCCATCGCCCTTTCAGGCCGACCTCATAATTGGTGACGCTGTCCGACTGGGCGCCGTCGGGAATCACGAGGTCGTTGGGGTCGATCTGGCTGACCAGCCCGGCGCGCGCGTTGACGACGGGGGTACGGAAACCCGTCGAGACGGTGGCATAGGTCGTCAGGCTGTCGCTCGGCTTCCACGATGCACTCGCTTTCCACGACAGGCGATCGTCGGACACTTTCAGCCCTTCGGCATAGGGGATCGGCGTCATGCCGCTGAACGGCGGGACAAAGCCGCCGCAGAGCGCGGTGAATTCTGTACAATAGGCGACGGTCAGATAGTTGCTGTTATAGCCGCCCCCGCGGGTGAAGCTCTGCACCTTGGTATTGCCGTAACGCAGGCCGCCGGTGACCCAGAATTTGTCGCTGAGATGCCAGGTCAGCTCGCCGAATCCGGCGATTTCGCTCTGGTCGGTATAGCTGTTGAAGCGCTGATAATATTCGTCGGGCAGCCCGACGATGCCATGCGCGTCGAGATAGTCCTGCGTCGAGCGATAGGCGAAATCGACGGTGCGCCGCTTGTCGTAAAGAAAGAAACCCGCGACCCATTCGAACGGCCCGTCGCCGCGCGACACGAGCCGCGTTTCCTGCACGAACAGATCGTCATAGCCATAGGCGTCAAGCGCGAAGGGAAAGGCCTGGCCATAGGTTCCCGCAAGGTCGACATAGAAGGACGCGTCATAGTCCGACAGCGTCGTCGAGCTGATCAGCTCGGCGAAATCGAACTCGTAATTGACCGTGATATTATAGTTGGTGAGCTTGCCCTGAAACAGGTCGGGCCGGTCCGAATTGCGCACGAACGTCCCAAGGTTGGGATTGGTCAGCGACGAATCGGCGGGCTTGCTGTTCTCGTAGGAAACGAGCAGCTTGACCCGCATCCGGTCGCTCGGCTGCATCAGCAGCGCCGCGCGGCCGCCATAGGCTTCGAGGCTGTTCGAATCCTCGATGCCGGTGCCGATATTGTCGATCCAGCCGTCTTCGTTGCGATAATAGCCGGTCACGCGCAGCGCCACCGCGTCGGTCATAAGCGGCAGGTTGAGCATCGCATTGTAGCGCTGACGCACCGAGCTCGATCCGGTGAGGCCGAGATCGACATTGGCCGACGCCTCGAAATCGTCGAGGTCGGGACTTTTGGTGATGATCCGCATCGCACCGGCGAGCGAGTTCGATCCGAACAGCGTCCCTTGCGGACCGCGCAGAAATTCGACGCGCTCGACATCGTAGAGGTTGGGATCGAGGATCGTCGAATTGCCGTTCGCCGAAATCGGCAGTTCGTCGACATAGATGGCGACCGCGCTCTGAAGGCCCGCGCTATAGCCGTTGGTGTTGATGCCGCGGCTGGTGAAATTGTTGAAATTCTGCGTCGGCCGGTTGACGACGATGCCCGGCGTATTCTGCGCGATACCTTCATAGCCGACGATGCCCAGATCATCGAGATCGTCCTGATTGAAAGCAGTGACGCTGAGCGGCACGTCCTGCAGGCGGACGTCGCGCCGGGTGGCGGTGACGATGATTTCCTCGCGGTCTCCGCGCTCGCCGGCGGTGGCGGCCGCGGTGGCGTCGCCACCGGACTGCCCGTCGTCGGCCTGGGCCATTGCGGATGCGGGTAGTGCAAAAAGCGCGCCCGCGGCGGCGGACGCAAGAAGCTGAACCTTCATACAGACTCTCCCTCCGAACAGCGCTCTTCGTCGCTGCCTCGGCGCGCCTTATGCGGTCGATTCTCGCACGAGTCAATATTCACTATCTCGTGTGTGAATGTAATATGAAACCGATATAAAGAATTCTTTATATCCCTATTGACGAGATATGCCCTCCGCCTATCCTGAAGCGGTCGAGGTTCTTCGCGTCGCCCCGTGCGCCGCGAAGCTAAGACGGGAAGCCGGTGGAAAGCCGGCGCTGCCCCCGCAACTGTAAGCGGTGAGCGGCGGTCGAAAAGCGTCACTGGTCCGCAAGGGGCCGGGAAGGCCAGGCCGCCGCGGCGATCCGCGAGCCAGGAGACCTGCCTCGTCAGATACGTCCTCCGGCGGGGTGTCCGGTCAGGCCGCATGCATGGCTGCGCCCGACCCTTGCCTCGCGGGCGCATCGCGATGTGCATGTTCGTCCGGCTGTCGCCCTTGCCCCTTGCAAGGTGTTCGAACCATGACTGTCAGCGTTGCCACTTTGGGTTTTCCTCGCATCGGCCTGCGCCGCGAACTCAAATTCGCTCTCGAATCCTATTGGGCGGGCAAATCGGGCCTCGCAGAGCTGCGCGAGGCCGCCGCCGGGCTGCGCATCGCCAACTGGGCGCGGCAAAAGGCGCTGGGTGCCGACATATTGCCGTCGAACGATTTCTCGCTCTACGACCATGTGCTCGATACCAGCGCGCTGATCGGCGCGGTCCCTGCACGCTATGACTGGGACGGCGAGACGGTCGACAGCGACACCTATTTCGCCATGGCGCGCGGAACGCAGGGCTCGCGCGTCGGGGGCTGCCGGCACGGCCACGACGCGACCGCGCAGGAAATGACCAAATGGTTCGACACCAACTATCATTTCATGGTTCCCGAACTGACCGCCGGGCAGCGCTTCCGCATCGCCTCGACCAAGATTTTCGACGAGTTTGAGGAGGCGAAGGCGCTCGGCTATGCCACCCGTCCCGTCCTCCTCGGCCCGGTGAGCTATCTGATGCTGGCAAAGGGCAAGGCGGTCGAACCGCTTGCCCTGCTTCCCGCCCTGCTCGATGTCTATGCCGACATATTGGCGCGGCTGGCGAAGGCGGGGGCCGAATGGGTCCAGATCGACGAGCCCTGCCTCGTCCTCGACCTGACCGCCGGCCAGCGCACCGCGTTCGAGCGCGCCTATGCGCGTCTTGCCACCCGCGGCCCGCGCCTGATGCTCACCACCTATTTCGGCGGGCTCGGCGACAATCTCGATCTCGTCGCCGACCTGCCCGTGCATGGCGTCCATCTCGATCTGGTGCGCGCGCCCGGCCAGTTCGAAGCGGCACTCGCACGGCTGGCGCCGCATATCCTCCTCTCGCTCGGCGTCATCGACGGCCGCAACGTCTGGCGCGCCAATCTTCCCGACCTCTATTGGCGGCTCAAGGACCTGGCGGCCGGGCGCGACCTCATTCTCGCGCCCTCCTGTTCGCTTCTCCATGTGCCCGTCGATCTCGCCTCCGAAACCGCGCTCGACCCCGAAATCGCCCAATGGCTGAGTTTCGCGGCGCAAAAGATCGAGGAACTGGCGGCGCTCGCCAAGGCGCTGAACGAGGGCGAGGACGCGAGTTTCAGCGCCTTCTCCGCCTCGCGCATCGCGGCGGTCGCGCGCCGGACCTCGCCCAAGATTCACGATCCCGATGTCGCCGCGCGTCTCGCCGCGCTCGACGAGACGGCGACGCGCCGCGAGACGCCCTTCGCCATGCGCCGCGAAGCGCAGCAAAAGCGCCTCGCCCTGCCCGCCTATCCGACCACGACGATCGGCTCCTTTCCGCAAACGGCCGACGTGCGAAAGGCGCGCGCCGCGCATATCCGGGGCGAGATCGACGATGCCGCCTACGCCCGATACCTGCGCACCGAAACCCGCGCCGCGGTCAAATGGCAGGAGGAAATCGGTCTCGATGTGCTCGTCCACGGCGAGTTCGAGCGCAACGACATGGTGCAATATTTCGGCGAGCAGCTTTCGGGCTTCGCTTTCACCCGCAGCGGCTGGGTGCAAAGCTACGGCTCGCGCTGCGTTCGCCCGCCGATCCTCTATGGCGACGTTTCGCGCCCCGCCCCGATGACGGTCGAGTGGTGGCGCTATGCGCAGGACCAGACCGATCGCCCGGTGAAGGGCATGTTGACGGGGCCGGTCACCATACTCAACTGGTCCTTCGTCCGCGACGATCAGCCGCGCGCGACGAGCTGCCGCCAGATTGCGCTCGCGATCCGCGACGAGGTGCGCGATCTCGAAACCGCGGGCGCGGCGATCATCCAGATCGACGAAGCCGCGCTTCGCGAAGGCCTGCCGCTGCGCCGCGGTGAATGGCAGACCTATCTGGACTGGGCCGTCGAAGCCTTTCGCATCGCCTCGTCGGGGGTGCGCGACGACACGCAGATCCACACCCATATGTGCTATTCGGAATTCAACGACATCATCCGCGCAATCGGGAACATGGACGCCGACGTCATCTCGATCGAGACCGCCCGGTCGCAGATGGAGCTGCTCGACGCCTTTGCGTCCTATGCCTATCCGAACGATGTCGGTCCGGGCGTCTATGACATCCACAGCCCGCGCATTCCGGCGACAAGCGAAATGACCGGCCTTCTCACCCTGGCCGGCCGCCATGTGCCGGCGGCGCAGCTCTGGGTGAACCCCGATTGCGGGCTCAAGACGCGCAAATGGGACGAGGTGCGCCCCGCGCTCGTCGCGATGGTCGCGGCAGCCAAGGCGATGCGCGTGCGGGCGCATGTGCAGGAGGCCCATGATGCAAAGTGACGCCATGCCAGAGGGCCAGCCCGCGGTCCGCGTCACCGCCATGCCGGCGAACGCCAACGTCTATGGCGATATTTTCGGCGGCTGGCTGATGGCTCAAATGGACCTCGCCGCCTCGTCGGTCGCGTCGCTCCACGCGCGCGGCCGGGCGGTCACCATCTCGGTGGAGGGCATGTCCTTCCACCGTCCCGTCTTCGTCGGCGACGAACTTTCGGTGTTCGGCCGGCTGGTCAAGGTCGGCCGCAGCTCGATGCACGTCGAGGTCGAAACCTGGGCGCGCGACCGGCACTCCGAGGAAGGGCACAAGGTCACCCAGGCGGTCTTCATCTTCGTCGCGGTCGGCCCCGACCGCCGGCCGCGCGCGGTGCCGGCGCTGCCGGACTAGGTCAGCCCGCACCCGGCGCGAGCGTCGTCCATTTCGCGTCGCCGGCGCTGTTTTCGACCATCGCCTCGACGAACGCCATCGTTCGCAGGCCGTCGCGCGCGCCGGGGAACCAGCCCGCGTCGCCGCGTGCGGGCGGGGCGGCGGCGCCCGCGCGCACCGCGCGGCCGAAACTGCGATAGAGGTTGGCGAACGCCTCGATGTAGCCTTCGGGATGTCCCGCCGGCGTGCGCAGCTGCGCCATGGTCGCAGGATCGAGGCCGGGGCCGCCGGCGCGGACGATCTCGGCCGGGCGGTCGAGCCAGCGCAGCGTCAGCGTGTTCGGTTCCATCTGCGACCAGTCGAGCCCGCCCCGCTCGCCATGGATGCGCAGGCGCAGTCCGTTTTCGTCGCCCGCCGCGATCTGGCTCGCCTTGAGCACGCCGCGCGCACCGCCTGCGAAACGCAGCAGCGCCGCGACATCGTCGTCGAGGCGGCGGCCGGGGACATGGATGGTGAGGTCGGCGCTCAGCGCGTCGACCGCCAGCCCCGACACATGCTCGGCAAGCTGAAAGGCGTGGGTGCCGATATCGCCGAGGCAGCCGCCGAGGCCCGCGCGCGCGGGATCGGTGCGCCATTCGGCCTGCTTGTTGCCGTCGCGGTCGATCGGGGCGCTCAGCCAGCCCTGCGAATATTCGACCTGCACCAGCCGGATCGCGCCGAAATCGCCGCGCGCGACGCGCAGACGCGCCTCCTCGATCAACGGATAGCCGCTATAGGTGAAGGCGAGACCATAGAGCTTGCCGCCGCGCCGCGCCGCGGCGTCGATGGCGCGCGCCTCGGCGAGGCTCATCGCCATCGGCTTTTCGCACAGGACATGAAAGCCGGCATCGAGCGCGGCGATCGACATCGGCGCGTGCAGATGGTTCGGGGTCACAATGGCGAGCGCCTGCATTCGCCGCTCCTCGGGCAGCGCCGCTTCGCCGGCGAGCAGGGCATCGAAGGACGCATAAGCGCGCGCCGTATCGAGACCGAGCGCCTCGGCGCTGCGCCGGCTGCGTTCGGCATCGCCGCTGAACGCGCCGCACACCAATTCCCATTCGCCATCGAGCGCCGCAGCCATCCGGTGGACCGCTCCGATGAAGGCGCCCTCACCGCCGCCCGCCATTCCGTAGCGAAGTTTCGCCCGCGCTCCCATTCGTATTCTCCCGAGACATATTTCCGAAAAACGATTGCTTAACTCGATTCGCGATGGTTACATGTCTCGACCGGCTGTTGCCAGACAGGAGAGGATAATGAAATTTAGGGTCGTGCTGCCGGTGGTGGCAACACTTTTGGTTGCGCTAACATTTTTTGCGCCGCCAACAGCGCGTGCAGGTGCGGGTCAAAATGCCGGGGCGCAGGCCTTTGCCGCGTGCCGGGCCTGTCATACGCTCGAGGCCGGCGGCAAGAACGGCGTCGGGCCCAATCTCCACGGACTTTTCGGCCGCAAGGCGGCGTCGGCACCGGGCTTCAATTTCAGCCCCGCGCTCAAGGCCTCGAAAATCCAGTGGACCGACAAAACCCTCGATGCCTATCTGACCGCGCCGACCAAGCTGGTTCCGGGCACGCGCATGTTCGTGAGCGTCCCCGATCCCGCGCGGCGCGCGGCGCTGATCTCCTATCTCAAGACCGAAACGTCGAAATAATCGAAAGGGGCAGCGGCATGAAGGGACCGGCGATTTTCCTCGCGCAATTCATGGGCGACGCGGCGCCGTTCGATACGCTGCCGTCGGCCGCGCGCTGGATGGCCGATGCGGGCTATGCCGGCGTCCAGATTCCGACGTGGGACAGCCGCTGCATCGACCTTCGCCGGGCCGCCGAAAGCCAGGATTATTGCGACGAGCTTGCCGGCACCTGCCGCGAGGCGGGGGTCGAGATCACCGAGCTGTCGACGCATTTGCAGGGCCAGCTCGTCGCGGTCCACCCCGCCTATGACGTGGCGTTCGACGGTTTCGCGCCCGAGGCGCTGCGCGGCAAGCCCGCCGAGCGCCAGGCGTGGGCGGTCGAGCAATTGCACTTCGCCGCGCGCGCGAGCCGGCGGCTCGGCCTCGACGCCCATGCGACTTTCTCGGGTGCGCTCGCCTGGCCCTATCTCTACCCATGGCCGCAGCGCCCGGCGGGGCTGGTCGAGGAAGCCTTCACCGAGCTCGCGCGGCGCTGGCGCCCGATCCTCGACGCCTTCGACGAACAGGGCGTCGACCTCGCCTATGAAATCCATCCCGGCGAGGATCTGCACGACGGTGTGACGTTCGAGCGCTTCCTCGCCGGTGTCGGCGATCATCCGCGCGCCAACATCCTCTACGATCCCAGCCATTATGTGCTGCAAGCGCTCGACTATCTCGAGTTCATCGACATCTATCACGAGCGCATCCGCATGTTCCACGTCAAGGATGCGGAACTCAACCCGACGGGGCGCTCGGGCGTCTATGGCGGCTATCAGGACTGGGTGGACCGTCCGGGGCGCTTTCGCTCGCTCGGCGACGGGCAGGTCGACTTCGGCGGCATCTTCTCGCGCCTCACCCAATATGGCTATTCGGGCTGGGCGGTGCTCGAATGGGAATGCTGTCTGAAGCATCCCGAGGACGGCGCGCGCGAAGGTGCGCCCTTCATCGCGGCGCACATGATCCGCCGCGCCGACAAGGCGTTCGACGATTTCGCCGGCGGCAGCGATCCGGCGCTCAATCGCAAGCTGCTGGGGCTCGACTGACGCCAACGCGGCGCACGATCAAAACGATAAAGGGGAGAGTGCAGGATGGCGGGGACAGTACACAAGGGACGATTATTCTGGCTCGGCGTGCTCGCGCTGTTCACCGCGGCCGCGAGCCTCGCGATCCGCGGTGCGATCGCGAGCGGGCTCAAGGGCGAATGGATCGACCCGATCGCGCCGCTGCACGCCGGCGAACTCGTCGCCGCCGCGCTCGGCGCCGCCTTCCTCAGCTTTTCGATCACCCTGTTCGTTGCGAGCGCGCTGCTCGACCAGCTCGGCATGAAGCGGTGCCTGATCGGCGCCGGCCTCTGCTTCATCGCCGGCCCGCTGCTGATCGTCACTGCGGGCCATGTCGCGAGCGGAATGGGCATCTATACGCTGGTATGGCTCGGCATGCTGCTGAGCGGCATTGGCTGGGGGCTCACCGAAGCGACGATCAATCCGCTGACCGCACAGCTTTATCCCGAGGATACGACGCACCGGCTCAACGTGCTCCACGCCTGGTTTCCCGGCGGGATCATCGTCGGCGGGCTGACCGGATTCTTCTTCTCGGACGCGCTGCCGTGGCAGGGGATCATGGCACTGGTGATGATCCCCGCCGCCGCGACGGTGCTGATCGCCGCGACGACCGCCTTTCCGCCGCCGCTTCGTGAACAAAGCGGCGTCAGCTTCGGCGAAATGCTGAGCGAGGTGTTCCGCCGTCCGAGCTTCTTCATCTGGTTCGGCGCGATGTTCCTGACCGCGGCATCCGAACTCGCGCCCGGCCAGTGGATCGACGTCGCGCTGTCGAACCGCGTCGGGATGCGCGGCATATTGCTGCTCGTCTATGTCAACGCACTGATGTTCATATTCCGCCACTTCGCGGGGCGGCTCGCGAACCGCATCTCGAACCCGGGGCTGCTCTGGGTGTCGAGCCTGCTCGCGGCGATCGGGCTGTTCATGCTCAGCCAGGCGCAGTCGCCGGTTACGGCGATCCTTGCCTCGACCGTCTGGGGTCTTGGCGTGTGCGTGATGTGGCCGACGATGCTCGCTTCGGTCGCCGAACGCTATCCGCGCGGCGGATCGTGGGCGATGGGGCTGGTCGGATCGGCGGGCGCGCTCGCCAGCTTCTTCGTCCTGCCGCAGCTCGGCGCGATGTATGACGCGGCGAAGGTCGAGTTCGCCGGCGGACCCGAAGCCTTCGCCGCCCTGACCGGCGCAGCGAAGCTGGCGGTCGAGGATGCCGCGGCGTCGCTGTCCTTCCAGCGCCTCGCGATCCTGCCGCTGATCCTGCTCGCGGTGTTCGGCTTCGTCTGGCTGCGCGAGCGCGGCAAGTCGCGCGCGGCGCTCGCGGGTGAGGCCGCATGAGGCTGTCACGGCGTTCGGTGCTGGCGGGAAGCGTCGCCGCGGCGGGAGCGGCGGCGGTTGCCCACGCCGCCCCGGCGAGCAACGCTCCGCGCTTCTCGCTCGGCTACGCCCCGCACGAAGGCAGTTTCGCGAGCCGCGGCGACCGGCTCGAACAGATCGCTTTCGCCGCCGATCAGGGCTTCACCGCGTGGGAGGATAATGAGGCGGCGGGGCGCCCGGTCGCCGAGCAGACGGCGATGGCGCGGGCATTGCAACAGCGCGGGATGGCGATGGGCGTCTTCGTCGCGAGTATGCCGCGATGGGGCGATTTCCGCCCCCAGCTCGGCGGCGGCGACGATACCGACCGCGAGGCCTTTCTGTCCGACATCCGCGCCTCGATCGAGGTCGCGAAGCGGCTCGACGCGAAATGGGCGACGGTCGTTCCGGGCTTCCTCGACCGCCGGATTCCGGCCGATATCCAGACCGCCCGGATCGTCGACACGATGCGCCGCGCCGCCGAGATCGTCGAACCGCACGGGCTCACGCTGGTGATGGAGCCGCTCAACACGCTGGTGAACCATCCCGGTGTTTTTCTGCAAACGATCCCGCAGGGCTTCGCGGTCGCGCGGGGCGTGAACAGCCCCGCGGTGAAGATATTGGCGGACCTCTATCACGAGCAGATCCAGGCAGGGAATCTGATCAACACGCTCGACGCTTGCTGGAACGAGATCGGCTATATCCAGTTCGGCGACAATCCGGGGCGCAACGAGCCGGGCACCGGCGAAATCAACTATCGCAACATCGTCCGCCGGCTTCGCGCGAAGCGCTACGCCGGCGTGATCGGCATGGAACATGGCAATTCGGTCGAGGGCCGCGCGGGCGAGGAGCGGCTGGTCGCCGCCTATCGCGCGATCGACGCGGCATGAGGAGGAAAAGCGTGAGACGGATCGGTTGGGCCGCCGCGATGGTCGCCGCGGCGCTGGCGGGAAGCGGCGGCATGGCGCAGGACAGGCCGGGGTTCAAGGATACCCCGATGCTGCCGGGCGGCGATTGGCATGTCCACGATTCCGACCGCCCCTATCCCGAGGTGGTGACGCCGGGCGCCGAGCCCGGTGCCGCGCCGTCCGACGCGATCCGGCTTTCGCCCGATGCCTGGACCGCGACGGGCAAGCCGTGGGTCGTCGAAAAGGACGTGATGACCGTGCCGGCACGCGGCGAGGGCGAGGCCGAAAGCCTGCTTGTCAGCAAGCAGAGCTTCGGCGACGTTCAGCTCCACCTCGAATTCCGTTCGCCGAGCCCGCCGCAGCACAGTTCGCAGGACCGCGGCAACAGCGGCATCTGGTTCATGCAGCGCTACGAAATCCAGATCCTCGACGGCTATCAGAACGCGACCTATGCCGACGGGACGGTCGGCGCCATCTATGGCTGGAAGCCGCCGCTGGTGAACCCCTCGCGTCCGCCCGGTGCGTGGCAAAGCTATGACATCATCTTCGAACGCCCGCATTTCGCCGCCGACGGCACGCTCGAACGTCCCGCCTACATCACCGCCTTTCTGAACGGCGTGCTGGTGCAGAACCGCCAGCCGTGGCTCGGCACGACCATCTGGCGACAGGTCGGCCATTATGAAGCGCATGGCGACGCCGCGCCGCTCCAGCTTCAGGATCACGGTTCGCCGGTATCGTTCCGCAACATCTGGGTCCGCCCGCTTCCGGCGGCCGCGAAAAGTCACGACGAAGGAGACCCCCGGTGATCGACCGCAGAGACGCCCTTGCCGGCATCGTCACGATGTTCGGTGCCGCGCTGTTCGCGCCGATCGCGCGCGCCGCGTCGGGCAAGATACCGGTGATCGACACCGGCCCGCCGAGCAGCGCCGTGTTCACGGCAGGACAGCGCGCGCTGGTGACTGCGCTCAGCGAGCGGGTGATCCCCACCACCGACACGCCCGGCGCGATCGCGGCGGAGGTGCCCGCTTTCATCGAAAAGCTGCTCGCCGACTGGGCCATGCCCGAAGACAAGGCGCCGATCCTCGCCGGCCTCGATGCGATCGAGGCGCGCAGCCGGCGCGATTACAAGGTCGCCGCGGCCGAGGCGACGCCCGAACAGCAGGATGCGCTGCTGACGCTCGCGATGAACGGCGCGCTGCCCGGCGGCGCCGACTTCTTCGACAAATTCCGCCAGCTCGTCATCACCGGCTATTACACGTCAGAGATCGGCATCACGCAGGAGCGCGAATATCTGCCCGTGCCGGGCGAATATGACGGCGCTTTCCCCTATTCCAACGTCAACAAGGTCTATTCGTCATGAGCATGAACCGACGTCAGCTGCTCGCGGGCGGCACGCTTTTGGCGGCGGCCTTCGCCGCAGGACCGCTCGCCGCAACGGCGGCAAACGCATTGCGAAAGATCGGGCTTCAACTCTACACGGTGCGCGAAATCTTTGCGGCGGACCCGATCGGCACGCTCGAGAAGGTGGCGAAGATCGGCTATCGCGAAGTGGAATTCGGCGGCGGCGGTTATGATGCGATGGACCATGCCGCGCTGCGCGGGGCGATGGACCGGCTCGGGCTGACCGCGCCGTCGATCCACGTCGGCTATGACGCGCTCGCGGGGCAGTTCGACGCGGCCGTGGCGATGGCGCGCACGCTCGGTGCCGACACGATTGTCCTGCCGTGGATGGATTCCAAATATCGCGAACCCGCGGCGTGGCGCACCGCGCTCGCCGATTTCAACCGCTTCGCCGCGCGGCTGAAGGATGCCGGGCTCGGCTTCGCCTATCACAATCATGATTTCGAATTTCTGGTGAAGGATGGCGAGACGAGCCTGTTCGACATGCTGCTCGCCGAACGCGATCCGGCGCTGGTGCAGATCGAGCTCGACCTGTTCTGGGCGGTGAAGGCGGGGCAGGATCCCAAGGCGCTGATCCGCCGCCTGCCGGGCCAGATTTACGCCTATCACGTCAAGGACATGACGGCGGGCGGCGATATGACCAGCGTTGGCAAGGGCGTGATCGACTTCGCCGACATCTTCACGCTCAACGACGTCGCGGGCGTGCGGCACTTCTATGTCGAGAACGACCAGGCGCCGGCGCCCTATCTGCCCGACATCACCGCCAGCTTCACGACGCTCAGCCGCCTTCGCGCCTGATCCGACCACCGGAGGATATGCATATGACTGCGACGAACCAATATGACGCGATCGTCGTCGGCTCGGGGGTCAGCGGCGGCTGGGCGGCGAAGGAGCTGACCGAAAAGGGGCTGCGCGTGCTGATGCTCGACCGCGGCGTGATGGTCGAGCATGGCGCCGACTATAGCTATGACGGCAAGCCCGCCTATGAGATTCCGGCGCGCAACATCATGCCCGAGCCGCTGATCGAGAGCGACTATTTCATCGCCACCCACGGCTATGTCTCCCCCGCGAGCCAGAAATTCTACAACAACGACCGGCTCAACCCCTATGCCTATGACGAGGGGGAGAAATTCTACTGGATCCGCCCCGGCGCGGTCGGCGGCAAGTCGCTGATCTGGGGGCGCTGGAGTTTCCGCTGGAGCCCCGAAGATTTCGAGGCGAACAAGCGCGAGAATGTCGGGATCGATTGGCCGATCCGCTACGACGACCTCGCGCCCTGGTACAGCTATGTCGAAAAATATGCCGGCGTGTCGGGCAGCCGCGAGAATCTGCCGCAGCTCCCCGACAGCGAATTCCAGCCGCCGATGCCGATGAACATCGCGGAGAAATGGCTCAAGGAGCGGCTCGAGGCGACCTCGCCGGGACGCAAGCTCATCCACGCGCGCTTGTCGAACATGACCGAGGACAAGCCCGACCAGGGCCGCAGCCGCTGCCAGTTCCGCAACCAGTGCGGGCGCGGCTGCTCGTTCGGCGCCTATTTTTCGACGCAGGCGGTCACATTGCCCGCCGCGCGCGCGACCGGGCGCCTGACGCTGCGCGCCGACGCTGTCGTCTCGAACCTCGAATATGATCCGAAGGCCAGGCGCGTGACCGGCGTGCGCGTCGTCGATGCAAAGACCGGGGTTGCCGAGATCATCCCGGCGCGCCTCGTCTTCCTCTGCGCCTCGGCGATGGCCTCGACGCAGATCCTGATGAACTCGCGCATCCCCGGCACCGGCAAGAGCCATTTCGATACAAGCGGCACCCTCGGCCGCTATGTGATGGACCATATCTTCCGCGTCGGCATCTCGGGCGAGATCCCGGGCATGACCGACTATATCGAATATGGCCGGCGTCCCGGCGCGGTCTATATCCCGCGTTTCCGCAACGTCGGCGGCGAAGAAGGCGTCGGCTTCCGCCGCGGCTATGGCTATCAGGGGTCCGCCTATCGCAACCCCGCCTGGCCGCAGGGCTTCGGTGCCGCGATGAAGCACGGGATGCGCCGATATGACTCGTGGAAATTCGGCATGGGTGCGTTCGGCGAATGCCTGCCCTATGAGGATAATCGCGTCAGCCTGCACCCCGACAAGGTCGATCGCTTCGGCGTCCCGCTGATGCGCTTTGACGTCACCTTCCGCGAGAATGAGCTCAAGATGATGAGCGACGCGCGCACCGAAGGCGAAAAGATGCTGCGCGCCGCGGGCCTCATCAATGTGCAGAGCGAGCGCAAGGAGCATGTTCCGGGCGACGCGATCCACGAAATGGGCGGCGCGCGCATGGGCGCAGACCCGCGCGAATCGGTGCTGAACAAGTGGAGCCAGGCGCACGACGCGAGCAATTTGTTCGTCACCGACGGCGCGCAGATGGCCTCGATTTCGTGCGTGAACCCGTCGCTGACCTTCATGGCGCTGACCGCGCGCGCGGCCGACCATGCGGTGAAGCAATTGCAGGCGGGCGCGATCTGAAACAAAGAGACGCCCGGCTGCCGCCGAATATCCCGCAAATCGGGCAGACGCCCGTGCCAGCGTGGCCGCGACGGTTCGAGGATATACGGGATTTTGGTAGCGGAGGAGGGACTTGAACCCCCGACACGCGGATTATGATTGCTCGCGCCAGCTTCTCGCCTCGCGGCGAAAACGGCAGTTTTCTGCCGTCTAGGCTTTCCTATCGCAGTGTCTTAATGAAATCAATCACTTAAAATCTCGCGGAAATTGCGTAAAATGTTCAAGCGAGACCAGAAGTTCGATCTCAAGCACCCTTCCCGGCCCGCTGCAGACGCCTTCGCTCGTTTGCGCCAGTCGGGAGAGGCCGAGCCGAAGCTTCTGTTGACGATGGCCAGCACGGCTTCTGCTTCGAACACGCGGTTGCGGCGATAGCCCGTGCGTTCGCCCAATATTCCCGCCTCGACGAACTGATTGATCGCTGCAAGAGCCTGAGGCGCAGATACGTCGAGCTTGTTAGCCAATCACCTCAAGGTGATCACGGGATAATCGATGAAGAGATCTAGCGTACCGGTTACAGACTCAGACGTCTGCGCTGTCTTGGCTCAAACCGACCGCCGATGCGCTGCCAACTACAAATTTTGATCCTAATTGCACATTAGTCCCGGCAATTCGCGCGCCAGGACATCGGTCGCGACGCGCACCTTGGGCAGAATGGCGTGCGTAGATGGCCACAGAGCGTAGACGTCGTATGGAAGCCCCGACTGCCCCGCCAAGAGTTCGACAAGCTGCCCTGCTTCGAGCCGATCGCGAATGAGCCACGAAGGAAGCCATGCGAGGCCGGCCCCCTCCGTCGCCGCATCCGCGATGGCTGCCAAATCGTCCATGCTGATGCGAAACGCGGGCACGACCTCGACGGGCGCACCGTCGGCCCCGTGAAACCGCCACGGAGGAATCAGGCCGGAGCGACGGTAGACAATGCCGATGTGACGCTCCAAATCCCCGATACGTTCGGGGCGCCCATTTCTTTCGATATAGGTCGGTGCCCCGCACACAAGCATCCGTTGGCTGGCAACCCGGCGCCCCGCTACTCCGCCCAGATTTCCCAATATCCCTGTTCGCACGGCCAGGTCATACCCATCCTCATTCAGGTCGGCGAGGCGATCACTGAACGAAAGATCCAGTTCCAGGTCGGGAAACCTGGCCGCGAGCTCCATCATGGCCGGCAGCACGCAGCGACGCCCGAAATGGACCGGGGCGGTAACGCGAAGCTTGCCGCGTGGCTCGGCCAGCCGCGACGCCGCCAGCGCATCGGCCGCCGCCGTTTCGGCAAGGATCATTCGGCACCGCTCATAATATTCGCCGCCGAACTCGGTCAGGCTTTGCCGCCGCGTCGTTCGATTGATCAGCCGCACGCCAAGGCGATCCTCCAGAAAGCGGACATGCTTGCCGACCATCGGTCCGGACAGGCCAAGCGCGTCGGCGGCCGCGGCGAAGGAACCCAGATCCGCCGCTTTGACGAAGACGGCCATGCTCGTGAGGCGATCCATATTAGAAACCTTTGGTTACTTATTCCGTATCGAACGACGGATATATCGCCGAGGCCTGTCATGATACCACAAATTAGAAATCAAACATGATGGATAAGGCCATGCTGACAGTTCGTTTTGATCGCCACGGAGGCCCTGAAGTATTGCGCTTTGAGACAGCGGAAATACCTGCTCCTCGCCCCGGAGCGGTGCGGATCAGGGTCAAGGCGCTGGGTCTCAATCGCGCCGAGGCTTTGATGCGATCGGGCGCCTATATCGAGACGCCCTCGCTCCCATCGGGACTCGGGCTGGAAGCAGCCGGTATCGTCGACGCGCTGGGGGATGGCGTCGTGGGCTTCGAGCCCGGCGATGCAGTGAGTGTCATCCCGGCGATCTCGATGGCCGCGTCGCCGACATATGCTGAATATATCAGTGTGCCGGCGAACCGCGTCGTCAAACATCCGGCCGATTTGACCTGGAACCAGGCCGCGGCCGCCTGGATGCAATATCTGACAGCCTTTGGTGCGCTTGTCGAAACCGCGAGACTGCGCCGCGACGATAAGGTGGTCATCACCGCCGCGTCCAGCAGCGTGGGCCTCGCCGCGATCGAGATCGCCAATATCGTCGGGGCAATGCCCATCGCCGTTACGCGCGGCAGCGCCAAGCGGCAGGCCCTGCTCGATGCCGGTGCGGCCCATGTGATCGCCACCGAGACCGAAGATTTGGGGCTGCGACTGCGGCAGATCGCCGGACCGGCCGGGGTGCGGGTCGTGTTCGATCCTATTGGCGGACCGATCTTCGAACCGCTGACCGATGCGATGGCGCGCGGCGGCATGCTCATCGAATATGGCGGGTTGAGCGGGCTGCCGACACCTTTCCCGCTTCCTTCGGTGCTGGGCAAGAGCCTGACGCTGCGCGGCTATCTGGTCCACGAGATCACGGGGGTCCCCGAGCGCCTGGAAACGGCGAAGCAGTTCATCCTCGACGGGCTGGCCAGCGGAAAGCTGCAACCGACCATCTCGAAATGCTTTCCCTTCGACCGGATCGTCGACGCGCATCGCTATCTGGAATCGGGGGCGCAATTCGGGAAGATCGTCGTCACGATGTGAAGCGCGGCGGACAATCCGAACATCCTCTGATTTTCAGAAGATTTTCGACCCGGCATCGCGAATGAACCTGCTTGCGGGCGCATGCACCCAGCGTATCGGCCAATAGGTCCATGCGAGCAGGAAAAGCTGCAATGGACCGCGGATCCACAGATAGGCCGGTCCAGGCAGGCTCGCGAGCGTGCCGATATTATTGATCGCCGCATAGACATTGGCCGGAAAGAAGAGAATCAGAACCGCAGCTGCCGCCATCCCTCCCCATTTGCGCCATTTCGAGGTGAAGAGCGCGGCGGCGATCCCAAGTTCCAACAGTCCTGTCCCATAGATGATGAGAGGGCGATAGGGTACCCAGGGCGGGAGCATGGCGATGAGCTCGTCCGGCACCGCAATGCGTCCGGCCGCAAAGAAGCAGAAAGCGAACCCCAATCCCAAAGCGCCGAAGCGCGCGCGCGAGCGTGCGCTGGATTTGCCCGGCCAGGCCAGGTGGAGCATGAGCGGCACGATGCAGAGCATGACGATTACGACGTCGGTCACCGGCGATTCCCTCGTATCAAACCCGAAAGGCAATGGGCGCACTACACGTCCGGCGATCGCGAATCGGGGACCAGGTAGCGCCGCCGCTTTATTTCCACTATGGAAGCAAATCGGCAAGATATTTCCGGAGTGGAACGAAATGGGCGCTCGTAACGACCAAATCCCCGCCTCGAGCGACTATGACAGGATCATCGATGCGTTCCAGCGCATGATCCCCTCACTCGTCCTGATGAACGACAGGGTGGCCAAGAAATTCGATCTGCTCGCCGTCGATATGCAGGTCCTGCATATCATCGCGCTGAGTTCGTCCCCGGTCACGCCATCCGCCATCGCCGAGACGAGTGACATTCCGCCCAGCTCGATCACCCGTATCCTCGACCGGTTGGAGACCCGCGGTTTCATCCGTCGCGCCGCCGATGGCTTCGACCAGCGGCGGACGAGGATTGAGGCTGTGCGAGAAGCGATTGCGCCGGTGAAAGACGAGTTCGAAACCTTCGCACATGACATGCGCAGCATGACACGCGGATTCGATGACCGATCGCTGGCGGCGATCGCGCGGTTCATGACAGCACTCGCCGCTCTCCTGTGATCGGGGCTCGCCAGCCAGCCCGGCTTGCAACGATCGGTCGACGTCTAGGCCGCCGCCTTAGCCGATGGCGACAGCTCATCCCGAACCGCGGAAGCGAGGCCGGCCATGGTTTCCATGTAGGGGATCGGCCCATAGCTGATCCGCGCGACACCAAGAGCGGCGAGCCGGTCGGCAGGCGACACACCGTCCATGACCATGACATTGATCGGCAGGGTGCTCGCCGCACAAATTTCGGCGATCAGGCCGTCGTCGGACAGCCCCGGCACAAAGAAGCCCGAGGCCCCGGCGGCAGCATAGGCGTCCGCCCGACGCTTCGCCTCGTCCATCAGGGACGCATGGCCGCCGTCGGTGCCGAGGAACAGATCGGTGCGAGCGTTGATGAACAACGGAATGGCGCGAGCGGTCGTCATCGCTCGAATGGCGGCGATACGTGCGGCCTGTCGTTCGACACCATAAAGACCCGTACCAGCGACGATGCGATCCTCGAAGTTGATGCCCACGACGCCCGCATCAAGAAAGCGCGAGATATTTCCCGCGAGCACCGGATCCTCGTCGCTGTATCCGCCTTCGACGTCCACAGTCACCGGCAAATCGGTCGTTGCGGCGATCCGGCCGACAATCATTTGGGCAAGCTCGAGGGGTATTGCCTCGCCATCCTCGTAACCATGCGCAGCGGCGACGGCCCAGCTGCTTGTCGCAATCGCCTTGCCGCCGGCTCCGGCGATCGCCTTCGCACTGCCCGCGTCCCAGGCATTTTGCAGCAAAAGCGGGTTGCCCGCGACATGCAAAGAGGCGAAATATTCGGCTTTCTGAAACTGACTCATGTTCATATGGCGCTCCATTCGTCGGACTGGGGTCAAGTTCGGCACGTCACCGCTGGATGATGCGGAAGTCGGAATCGGCAGATTCCAGCGCGGCGAGAAATTCGATCGGTTCGAACATCGCGCCCGGCGCCATCGCGCCGCCGGTCTCTGCGCGATGGTCCAGAAGTCGCGCCGCCGCTTCGCAGACCAGCGGCGCGGAGAAGGCGTAGATGTCGCGCCCACGAACCGCCACGCGGCGCACGATTCCGCCCTTGCTGGCGACCGCCTCGACGAGAAAGCGTTGCGCAGATCGCCCCGTCTCATCAGTAGGTTTCGGCGCAGGCGTCGCATCGCTGCGCACATCCTCAAGCGCGTTACGGCTGAGATAATTGTGCAGTTCCGCCGCGCGCAGATGACTGGAAATCGTCACGATCTCCGAAAACGGGACTTCGACGACCGGACGGACCAGAACCGGGGCGGGAAATTCCCAGTCCATTTCGCGAGGCGGCAACGTTACCGGGACAAGGCTGCCTTGCGACACCACTTGCCGGCGCGCCTGATTGCGTTCGCCCGTAATGCGCGTCCCCGCCGTCGGGTGCCAGCTGTCGAGCGCGATGCCGATCCGGATTTCGTCGGCCGCGTCCCAATCACCCATTGCCGCAGTGGCAAGCAGATCGCCCAGGCCGCCATAGAATCCCATCGCGGGCATGACGACCAGCCCGGCTTCGCCGGCAATCGCGCCGAAGGTGTCGATCGTCGCGCGCGCGCTCGGTTGTTCCGCCGTTACATCCAGATAATGCGCTCCCACGCGCAACGCCGCGGACGCGACCGGCCCGGCTGTGTCGAGGAAGGGGCCGGCGCAATTGATCACGACCGTCACCCCGTCGAATGCCCGGTCGAGCGAACCGCCATCGTCGACTGTCGCCGCGCGAACCGCGACGCGGTCGGATGATTGCAAAAGCGGATCGAGCTTCGCGGCATCGCGCGCGACCGCCACGACGTCGAGCCCGCGACGCAGCAACTCTGCGACGACAAAGCGCCCGGTATGCCCGCCAGCGCCATAGACAGCGACCCGCTTCGAGCTGCCGTTCGCCTCATTCGATGTCATCTTCGACCTCCCTTCTACGATACAGACCTGTCTGTTTGATTAGTTAAACAAACAGGTCTGTATCGTCAAGCCGATTCCTGCTAGAGCGTTGATCGAGCGACCACCGGATCAAGGGCGATGCGATGAACACAAATGAAAACAACGAGGTACGCGATCGCATCCTCGCAACAGCGTCAGAGCTTTTTTATCGACGGGGCGTTCGCGCGGTCGGCGTCGATCTGATTGTCGCCGATGCGGGTGTCGCCAAGACCAGCCTCTATCGGCATTTTCGCACAAAGGATGACCTGATCGCCGCCTTTCTGGAGCGCGAAGACGAGCTGTTCTGGAAAGAGTGGGACGCCGCCACCCACGCGCACGCGAACGATCCGCACGCCGAGCTCGACGCGCTGCTCGCATGGATCGGGCCGCGCGTCGGTCGTCCCTCCTATCGCGGCTGTCCGCAAAATAATGTCGCGGCCGAGTTTCCCGATGGGGATCACCCGGCCCGCAAGGTCGCGACGGCGCATAAACGGGAAATGCGGCGGCGTCTCACCGCGATCGCGGAAAGGCTGGGCGTCTCGAATCCGACCGAACTCGGCGGTCAGCTTGCCGTGCTCTTCAACGGAGCGTTCATCAGCGCGCCCATGTTCCGCGAAGACGAAGCGACGGACCTGCTGCAACGCGCGAGCCGCGCGCTAGTGGCAGGCAGCACATCGCCGGGCTAGTCTCACCGCGTGCCGAAGGGCGCGTCGGGAGTCGGGCCGAAAGGCTCAATTCACCATCCGCTCATAGCCTTCCCAATAGGGTGCGCGCAGGTCCTTGCGCAGTATCTTGCCCGACGCATTTCGCGGCAGCGCTTCGATCACGTCGACGCTGCGCGGCGCCTTGAAGGCGGCGATGCGCTCGCGCGCCCAGGCGATGATGTCCTCGGCCTCGACCGTCATGCCGGGTTTGGGCACCACGACCGCCTTCACCGTCTCGCCCCATTTGGGGTCGGGGATACCGATCACCGCGACCTCCTGCACCGCGGGGTGGCCATAGATCGCGCTTTCGACCTCGGCCGGATAGACATTCTCGCCGCCCGAGATGATCATGTCCTTCATCCGGTCGTGGATATAGAGATAGCCGTCCTCGTCGAGGTAGCCGGCATCGCCGGTATGGATCCAGCCGTCGTCGGTCATCGTCCGCGCCGTCGCCTCGGGCAGGTTCCAATAGCCCAGCATGTTGTTGGTCGAGCGCACGCTGATTTCGCCGACTTCGCCCGTCGCAAGTTCGTTGCCATCCGGTCCGACAATCCGCAATTCGACGCCCTTGACCGCCAATCCCGCCGATCGCATCCGCGGATTTCCTTCGGGATCGTGATCCTTTGGCGGCAGCATGACGATACCGCCGGTGGTTTCCGTCATTCCATAGGCCTGGATGAATTGGGCCTGGAACACACTGATGCACCGGCGCAGCAGCTCGAGCGGGATCGGCGCCGCGCCATACAGAATATATTTGATGCACGAGAAGTCCGTCGCCGTGCATCGCGGATTTTCCAGTAAAAGCTGCAGCGCCGCGGGAACCAGAAAGAAGCGCGTCACACCGCCTTTCTCGACCCGATCGAGAACCTCGTCCGAATTGAACTCCGCCAGATTGTGGATTGTTGCGCCCGCCGCGAGCGTCCGCACATACAGGCCGCTCCCCCCGATATGCGCGCAGGGCATGCTGCAAAGCATCCCTTCGCCTGTATCCCAGTGCATCCAGGGCGCATCGGGATCGACGCGCGGTATCTGAAGGCCAAACAGGTTACGGTTCGACAGCACGGCCCCCTTCGGCCGGCCCGTCGTGCCGCTCGTGTAGAGTTGCAGCGCGGCATCGTCGGCATCCGCCGGCTCGAAAGCGCCGGGCGACGTCGCCTCGATCCGGGTCCACGCTTCCACCGCCGAGACGATATGATCGAGTCCTTTCGGCGTGGACGCGATCGCCGCGACACGATCCTCGAATCCCGCGCCCACGAACAATATCCGGGCCTGGGCGTCGTTGACGATATAGCTCCATTCTTCGGCGGAAAGCCGCCAGCCCACGGGAGTCATGACCACGCCGAGACGCGCCGCGCCGAACAGAAGGATGACATAGAGATCGGCGTTCTTGCCCAGCCAGGCGATGCGATCACCCTTGCGCAACCCCAGGTTCAGGAGCAGCGATGCCACCCGTGCGGTAAGATCGTCGAGCATCGCATAGTCATATTCGCGTCCCTCATCGGTAAGCGCCGTGACGTGCGGCCTGTGCTGTGCCCAATGTCGCAAGCACTGATCGAAGGTCAGATAGGGCGGCACGTCGGACGGCATTATACTCTCCTCGATATTCGTTGGTCGGATTGTTCGGACAAGACTGCGGCGCAGCGCGGCGGCCCGCTGCAAGGGCGTTCGATCGTCGCGGCGCCGATCGGACGGTTGCGCTATTCCGCCGGGGCGGGCGCGGGCCGGCGACGATAATTGGCTTCGTCGGTGGTGAAATGCGCGTGCCCAAAGCGAGCGAGGCGGCGCTCGATCCGGCGGGTCAATCGTCGATCGGCATAATCCCGCAAGCCCGGAACGCGGCCGGCCAAGGCGTAGAGGGCGACGCGCGCGCCAAGAAACAACTGGCCGACGATCGCGGCGAGTGCGTCGCTGCCGCGCAGCGTCACGCCTATCGCAGCGGCCCGTTTTCTATCGCCGGCCATAAATTGGCGGACGAAGAAGGTCTTGGAGATCCGCCGCTCGAAGAAAGCGTGAATATTCTCGACCAGCCCGCCCCCGGCGCGAATGTCGGCATCCATCGTCGCACGCAAAAGCGCGCCGCACGTCTTGTCGTCAAACTGCTGGCGCAGCGTCGCGTTGCGCGTGGCCATCAGGTCGACGATGCCGCGCGGCGTGTCGGCGAGCAGGTCCTCGGGCAAGCCGAGCAGGAAGCAGCGATAGCGAGCGAGCTCGAGGCGGGCGCGCTCTCGCCGCGTGAACTCCGTCCGCCCAGAAGCAAGCACGCGGGCCGACATCAGCACCATCGGAATGAGCCCCGCCGGCATCTGGTCGACCTGCGGGATCGGGACGCCATAGACGCGAAGGTCCCAGTCGGCCGGGCGGCGAAGGACATTGGCGCGCACCATCGAATGCATCAACCGAACCATGGCAGCCGCCTTGAAACCGGGGCCGAAGCGTTCGAGCGCGCCGGGCAGCACCGAGGTCCAGAAGAAGGTTGCCGTTTCCTTGACGCGGCGCGCCGCCGTGTCGCTGGACAAGGTGTTGGTGATCGCCATCGGCAGCGCCGAATACTTGTTCATGAAGGTCGCGATGAAGGCACCGCGGATGAAGAAGGGGCTAAGGTTTGCCGATATGTTCCGGTCGAACCGCGCCCCTTCCTCAACCAACTCCATGTCGAGCCATTCGGGAGTGCGCTCCATGTCCCTGATGAAGGCGACCAGTTCGGGCGGTGCGTCCGCGACCTGCTCGACCCCCTTGTCACAAGCCTCGCCGATCATCTCGACAAGCCTTCGAAAGCCATATTGCGGCATCAAGGCGGCATAGGCATCGGATACCAGATCGCCCATCATCGAATAGCCACGGATGAGTTCGACCCGGTCGCGATTTGCCAGAATCGCCGGGCGAAGCGCGGCATGGCTCGCCGGCAGCTGGGTTTCGACCGCAATGTCGGTCGTGAATCGCTCGGGCACGATCGAAAAGTCGACTGCCCCGTACATGTCGGGGATGTGGGCCTTCTGGGATTCGACTTTATCCCAAAGCCTGTCCAGTGCTTCCTGCGTGATCATCTCGGCCTCATCGTTTAATTTGCTTGTTATCGAATCAATATATGGATTCGGTCGCGCTGTCGAACCGCAATTTCGCGGGCAGGGTCATGGGCGACTCACGGTGGCGCGGCTCGATTTGCTCCGACGGCCTGTGCATTACGAATTTCCCCGATAGCGCCCCCATCGGACGGCGGAAATGAGCGGGCACCGCCCGTGGGCGGCGGCTCCAAAGCCAGTCTCGCGCACCTTCCCGTCATAACATTTGTTGACGACCAAACTTATTTATGAAAGCAATCGCCAAGGCCGCGAGCGACGGCGTGCACTGCTGAGAGGATGTCTAGGGTTCCCGCGGAGGCACTACTGCTCCGGGCACCAGGAGCAAATGCGGGAACCGGCCTTCGCAGCGCAGCGGCCGGAAGGCGTCGTCTCCACCTCCCCCCAGATCTTGCGCCGCCGTCGCTGCCGCAGACATGAGAGGCAAGGCGAGATGGTTGAAGTGAGAAGGCGTCCCTGGTTCACGGTGATCATGCTGAGCGCCGTTTACGCTTGCAGCCAGCTCGACCGGCAAATCATGGGAATCCTGCTGGAACCCATCAAGCGGGATCTGGGGGCAAGCGATGCGCAAATGGGCTTCCTCGTCGGCCTCGCTTTTGCTGTATTCTATACATTTCTGGCCATCCCCATCGCCATGTTGGCCGACAAGGGACATCGAAAGAATATCATCGCCGCATCGATCATCCTCTGGAGTGCGATGACCGCCGTGTGCGGGATGGCCACCACCTATCTTCATATGGCGCTTGCCCGGATCGGCGTTGCGGTTGGCGAATCCGGTTCGTCGCCGGCCTCGGTGTCGATGATCGCCAACCTGTTCGACGCGGAGACGCGCGCGACGGCAATGAGCGTGTTCGTTTTCGGCGCGAATGTCGGGATGCTGATGGCCTTCCTCGGCGGCGGATGGCTGCTCGATACCGTCGGATGGCGCGAAACGTTCCTGATCATTGGGATTCCGGGCATCATACTCGGACTGATGGTGCTGCTGCTCGTGCCGGAGCCGCCCACGGCGCCGGAAGCCGCGACGGATGCCGAGAAGGCATCGCTCGCGAGCACGATTCGCCACATGGCGGCGAACGCGCCGATGCGACATATACTGATCGGCAAGTCGCTCGGCGGCTTTGTGGGCTATGGCATGGTCCTGTGGATCCCGACCTTTCTTGTCCGCAGCCATGGGCTGAGCGGAACCGAGATCGGGCTGACGCTGGCACTCTTTGTCGGGCTGGCGGGCGGCATCGGCACCCTGATGTCGGGCCGGATCGCCGACTTCCTCGGGAAGCGGGACGGACGCTGGCGGTCCTGGTCGATCGCGATATCGAAGGTCGTCACGATCCCTTTCCTGCTCGGCTTCTTTCTCGTCGAAAGCTACGAGCTCGCCCTCGCGCTCTATGTCATCCCGGCCACCATCGGCGCCTATTATCTTGCCCCGTCATCGGCGCTGATCCAGCAGCTGGTGGACGATCGGATGCGCGCCGTCGCCGCCGCGGTCAGCTTTTTTCTGCTGAACATGGTCGGGATGGGGCTCGGCCCGCAAGGCGTTGGCCTGCTCAGCGACCTGCTGGCCCCCGCTTACGGCAATCAATCCCTGCGCTACGCGCTCGCGGCATTTGTTTTCGTCAACCTGTGGGCCGCATTCCATTTCTGGCGCGCCGGATCGCTCTTGCCGCGCCGCGCGGTGCAACCCGCCTGACCCCGTCCGGCCCCGGCGCCGCGGGGGCGTGGAGAACGGCGCACGGTCGCTTTGGAGCGAAGTCCAGCAAGACGGCACAGGCTCGCGCGGGTGTCGCCTTTCGCGCGAAATGATGGTCGCCGTCCGCCCATCGGTAACCGCACGGCACAAGCGATATTGATGGATGAACAATACCCCCCGGGACTGGTCCCGGGGGGTTAGGGTCGGAATTTCCGGCCAGTCCAGCCGGCCGTATCTGGAGCAGTGAGGCGAGGCCTTCAGAAATCGAAGCGAAGGCTCACGCCATATTCGGCGGGGTTGCCAAGAAACCCATCCTTGCTGCCGCTCTGGGCCACCGAGTTGAAGTTGATCAGGGCATAGCCCTTGTCGGTACAGTTGCGGCAAAAGGCCGATATTTCGAACTTGTCGTCGATTCGGATACCCGCCGACAGGCCAAGCAGCGAGTATCCGGGCAGCATCACAGGCTCGCCGTCGGAGCCGACGCGCGTACCGCCGAAAAACTTGCTCGTGAAGTAGAAGTTGGGCTGAAAGAAGACATCGACGTTGCTCGAAACCGGGCGATCGATGCTTGCCGTCAGCGCGCCGCTCCAGCGCGAAGCACCGCCCAGCGGCTGTCCCGCCAACGGAGGTTCCCCGGACAGGACCGAAGGCACGTCCTTGCCATAGTCCGAATCGAGGAAATTCAGATTCCCGCCGACACGGATGCCGTCCGCGACCCGCAGCCCCGCTTCCAGCTCGACGCCGCGTGTTCGCGCCGATCCCGCGTTGGAAAGGAAGAAGCCGGTTCCGGTGAAGGTGTTGAGCTGCAGGTCGGTATAACGCGCCTGGAAAAGCGTAAGGTTCAGCGTCAACCGGCGATCGAACCATTGCGACCGCACGCCCAGTTCATAGGAGTTCACCGTTTCCGGCTTGAATCGCGGATCTTTGACATCGCATCGATAGATCGTGCCAAGGCCGGGGACGACCATCGCGACCTGTCCCGAGGCCGAGCAATCCGGGTTGCGCGAATAGACCGGGCCGGCCGCATCGCGTCCGAGAGCGAAGCCGCCGGCCTTGTACCCGCGCGAATAGCTGACATAGGTCATGACGTCGGGCGTCCAGCGATAATCGAGGACGGCGGTGCCGGAGAAGGCATCTTCGGACAGAGTCAGGTCATAGGGGTTGGACGGCGCGCCCACAGGGACGAAACCGGCATAGGGCAGGTTCGCTGTCGGGCCGTTGAAATAGGGATTTGCGACCGCGGCTTTGTCTTCCTTGGTCCAGCGAAGCCCGGCGGTGAAGTGCAGGCCGTCGGCGATTTCGAAGATATTGTGCGTGAAGAGCGCATAGCTTTTGGCATCTTGCTGAGCGCGGGTGCCATTGCTGTCCTGTAGCGCCGGATAGAGCCCGCGAAGCGCCGGATTCAAGAAGCCGAAATAGGGGTTGGCATCGACGCCCGTGTCGATGCTTTCGCCATAATCGATCTTCTCGGACGAGAAATAACCGCCGAACAGCCAGTCGAGCCTGTCGCCGAACGCACTCCCCTGAAGGCGCAGCTCCTGTGAAAAGACACGCAGCTTGAAGTCGATTTTCTGATTGAAAATTTCCGCGCCCGAGAAGTCGACGTCATTGTCGGTGAAATCGGTGAACTTGCGATAGGAGGAGATCGAGGTCAGCGTCGCGCCGCCAAGCCCCGCATTGAGCTGCAAATAGATGCCGCGGTCCTTGTTCGTGTTGACCACCGGCCCATTGACCGACGTCTCGTAGGAAAAGGGATCGGGCACCACCGGGTAGCTATTGCCGTGCATCGCTGCGAGGTCGGCCAGGAACGCGACGTAGGGCGCATTGGCGCCATTGACCTGGGCATTGGTCAACCGCACCGACTGGCAACAGCGTTCGTCGGATTCCGAATAGTCGAGACCGACCAGGGCCTCCACATCCTCGCCCAACTGAAAGAGCAGTTTGCCCGCGATGGTGAAACGGTCGCGATTGTTATAGGTCGTATCGGCCAGCGGGTCTTTGATAAAGCCGTCGCGCTTGTGATAGCCGAAGCTCAGGCGCATCCCGACTTTCTCGGGCGCGAGCGGCAAATTCACGGCGCCGCGGAAGCGCACGAGATTGCGATTGCCGACGGTCCCTTCGGCATAGCCCTCGATATCGGTGAGATCGGGTTTGCGCGTCGTCACTTCGATAACGCCGGCCGTGGTGTTCTTTCCGTAGAGCGTCCCTTGCGGTCCGCGCAACACCTCGACGCTTTCGACATCCACGAAGTCGCCAAGCCCGGCACCGGACCGGGAACGGTAGATGCCGTCGACCGAGAAGCCGACCGCCGCTTCGAGGCCCGCGTCATTGCCCGAAGTGCCGACTCCGCGCAGCTGGATCGACGTCGACGTCGCCGGACGGTTCGCGGTCTGCGTCCGCAAACCGGGTGTCGCGGTCTGAAGGTCGGTGACGCTGGTAATGCGGGCCTCTTCGAGCGATTCACCGCTGACCGCCGTCACCGCGAGCGGGACGTTCTGCAGCGATTGCGCGCGCCGCTGCGCCGTCACGATAATTTCCGAGTCACCATGGGTGCTGGCGGTGGATTCATCCGCATGTTCGGCGTCTTCCGCCGCCATCGCTACCATCGGAATCGCCAGAGCGGCCATCGCCGCAGACGTGAGAACAAGCCTCTTCATGTGATTTCCCCTTCGACATCCTCTCGGGGTGGCTCGCTCGCTCGGCATGGCCATCTCCCATGCGCAGAAGCAGCATATATTTGCCGATCAATCAAGATATATTTGTCGACTGATCAACATATTTGTTGTCAGCCAATTCCTCGAAAACACCCAAGAAAACCTCAGTATTGCGTTTCCTTTTGCAACCCCTTCGCCGACGTTTCCGCATCGCTTTCCGCACGCGATGACGCGGCGAATAAATATTTGTTTTATAATCAGTCAATTTATCTGACAAAAGAGCGGCCCCGCCAGAGAGGATGGCGGGGCCGCATTGGAGGAGCCAAAGGCTCCGCCCCCGGAGGCCAAAGAGGATTGCGATGTCGTCAGGACATCCCGCCCGACGCCCCTCCGCTCGCCGAAACAACCTGTCCGGTGACATAGTCGGAAAGCGGCGAGCACAGGAAATAGACGGCGCCGGCCGCTTCCGTGATGTGGCCTGCACGTCCGAGCGGAATTTGCTTGAACGGGCGAGGCTTATAGATCTCGTCGCGCGAATATTCGCGGCCAGGATCGACCGTCACGCCCCGCTTCGCGAGCGTCTTGTGCGGCACGCCCATCTGCACCTCTCGGCCGCCGACGGTAATGCGGTTCTGCTCGCCCTGAGGGAGTCCGAACCGGGTCTGGATGATCCCGAATGCGGCGGCGTTGACGTTGATCTTGTGCGGACCCCATTCCTTGGCGAGCGCCTTGGTCAGCCCGATTACGCCAGCCTTGGCGGCCGAATAGTTGGCGGCCCCGATATTGCCGAAGGATGCCGCCAGCGACGACACGTTGACGACCTTGCGCATCACTTCGACGCCGGCGGCGGCGTCGGCCGCGGCGGCGGCGAACAGGTGCGGCGCGGCGGCGCGCAGGATCCGGAACGGCACGGTGACGTGGATATCGAGCATGGCCTGCCACTGTTCGTCGGTCATCTTGTGCAACATCGAATCCCAGTGAAAACCGGCATTGTTCACGATGATGTCAAGTCCCCCGAACCCCTCCACCGCAGCGTCGACGGCGGCACCCGGGACCGCAGGGTCGAGGAGGTCGCCGGTAAAGGTGGTAACCGCATCGCCCAGCTCGCTCTTGACCGCCGCCGCGGCTGCCTCATCGAGATCAACGACCAATATTCTGGCGCCTTCGCTGGCCAGTTTCTGGACGACGGCATAGCCGATACCCTGCGCGCCGCCTGTAACCAGCGCCACCTTGTTGTCGAGCGTTCCCATATTATTTCCCCTGCCAAACCGGATCGCGCTTTTCCGCGAAGGCGCGCAATCCTTCCTGCATGTCTTCAGACCTTCGAAGCGGCGCCACGATTTCGGCTTGCTTCTCCCAAGCCTCGGCGTCGGTCCATTGTTCCGCGGCACTGCGCGCCGCGATGGTCTTCGATGCCTGAACGGCCAGCGGCGCGTTGCGAACGATCAGCGCCGCATATTCCAGAGCGGCCTCGAGCGCCTGTCCTGGCTCGACCAGGTGGTTCACATAGCCGAGCCGCGCCATATCCTCGGCGGGCCGGGGCTCGGCGGTGACGATCATCTCCATCGCGACCTGGTGGGGAATGCGCCGCGGCAGCCGGAAGCAGCCGCCGCCGACGGCGACTAGTCCGCGCTTGGCTTCGGAAAGCCCGAAAACGGCGGCGCGGGACGCAACGATGATGTCGCAACAGAGCGTGAGCTCCATTCCGCCTGCGAGCGCCTGCCCTTCGACCGCGGCGATAAGTGGCTTCAACGGCGGTTGGCCCATGATACCAAAGCCGCCACGCTTGCGCGTCACCGCCCGCTCCCCCTTTGCCGCGGCAATCAGGTCCTGCCCGGCCGAAAAGGTCGGCCCTTCGGCGACGATGATCGCAGCGCGCAAAGCGGGATTGGCGTCATAATCGTCGATGATCGATTCCATCTTCTCCGCCATCCCCTTGTTGAAGGCGTTGCGCGCTTCGGGGCGGTTGAGGCGGATGATGAGAATGTGCCCGCGCACCTCGGTCTGAATATATTCGGTCATATCGCCTTTCCTCTCTCGATCGCGGGGCCTAGCGGGTCAGAACGTGGACGTAACAAACGGCTCCGACGCCAACCATGTGCGCGAGCCCCGCCTTCGCCGCCGGCTGTTGGCGCGCGCCCGCTTCGCCGCGCAGTTGCCGGACGATCTCACCGATCTGTCCGATTCCGGTCGGGCCGATCGGATGCCCCATCGCGATGAGCCCGCCCGACGGGCTGATCGCGCACTGACCGCCGATGTTCCACGCACCCTCCTTGAGCATCGGGACGAACCGGCCCGGTGGGCATATGCCGGTGGCCTCCGCATAGAAGAGCTCCTCGATCGTGAAGGCGTCGTGGAGTTCGATGACGTCGAGGTCGCCGGGACCGAGCTGCGCCTCGCCGATCGCGCGCGCCATCGTTTCGATCGTTAGCGCGGTGTCGGGATTGAGATCATTGTCGGCCTTCTGGCTACCCGCAGCCGACGAAGCGACGCGGACGGCACGCCCCGGATCGAGGCCGAGCCGCTTGATGCCTGCTTCCGATACGACGATCACTGCGGCCGCGCCTTCGCCGACGGGAGTGCATTGGAGCGCCGTGAGATTGCCGGAAATCGCCTTGCCGCCGAGCACCTCTTCAAGCGTGCGCTCCTTCTGGCGCTGTGCATTGGGATTCTTGGCGCCATTGGCGTGATTCTTGACCGCGACGAGCGCGATGTCTTCGGGAGCGATTCGGTGCTTGCGCGAATATTCGTCGGTCAGCAGCGCGAAATGGGTAAAGGGCGCGATCGCATCCTCGGCAAGGTTCGGAATCCCGGTGGGCGAGCGGAAGATGCCTGACTTGGGCGGCTTGTCGACACCGACCGCCAGCGCGACGTCACTGATTCCCGATGCCACCTCGATGCAGGCGTGGCGGAACGCCGCCGACCCCGAAGCCGACGCATTTTCGATATGGATGATCGGCGATCCGAGCGCGCCCAGATGCCGCAGCATCGGACGGCCGACCGCCATTCCGAGCAGCGCGTTGGCGACATAAGAGGATTCAACGGCCTCCCAATCGATGCGGGCATCGGCGAGGGCTTCGCGAATGGCGCGCAGCCCCAGCGCGACATAGCTGGTGTCCGACGCATATTGATAGGGGTGAAAGCCGATCCCGACGACATAGACGGGGACGAGATCGCTGATGAGGCGGGCCATGATCAGGGCCTCCCCGTTTCCGGAGCGAAGCGGAGGTCGAACGGCCCCTTGTCGGGCCGGGTCTCTTCAACGAGGCGGCTGGTCATGACGGTCCCCGGCGCCAGATCGGCGTCTGCGGGGACTTCGAGGATCGAGCGCACGACGGCACCGTCGTCGGTTGCGATCGAACCCACGACATAGGGCGCCGGGCGACGTGGATTCATCGAGACATGAACCTCGGCGCTCGCCACCAACCGGCCGCGCCCGCCAATCAACCAGGGTTCGAGTTCCTCCGAGCCGCAGCGCTCGCAGCCATAATGCTGCATCGGGAAGAAGATATATCCGCAGGCCTTGCAGCGGCCGCCGTTCAGTGCGGGATGGTCCGGCAGCGCACCGGTGCCTTGCGCCGCAAAGAGCGCGGCGGCCTGATCGTCCATGGCATCCTCCATTATTTTGACGCCTGTCTTGCACCGGCCATACCCGCATGCAAGACATTTGTTGATCCGTTGACAAATATATTTCACACTGCCAAGACACGCCGCCTGAAACGTGCCTGCCAAAGAGGCACAGCGGGGAGGTCAGTTGGAGAGGAAGAACGCCATGTCGCAGGCCGCCGAGCAAGTGCCAGCCGCAGCTACAGCGCGCCCGGGTTCGGTCGAACATTGGGCGCTGACGCGACCATCGGTTGTCGCATTCGTCGAAGGCGATCGTTCGCTGACGTGGGGCGAACTCAACGATCACGCCGATCGGCTCGCAGCGGCCCTCTCCGAACGCGGGATCAAGGCGGGCGATGTCGTCGGGGTGCGAACCCAGATTCGAATCGAATGGCCCGTCATCGATGCCGCGCTGGCCAAGCTAGGCGCTGCCGTGCTCGGCATGAACTGGCGGCTGACCCCCGCCGAAGTCGAATATGTGCTCGGAAACAGCGGTGCGGCCGGATTGATATGCGACGATGCGGACCCTGCGCCGCTGCTGCCGGCGCTCGCGCGATGCCAACCCAAGGTCCAGATCAGCATCGATACCGCCGCTTCCGGTTTCACAAGCTGGCAGGACGCGCTCTCGCTCCCTGCTGAACCGCGCTTCTCGCGGCAGCCGGCCGGGCTCGTGATCTATACGTCGGGAACCACGGGCTTGCCGAAAGGCGTCGGTCAAAATCGCGTCGCGCCGGCCGACATGCAGCGCGTGGCCGAATATTATGCGAGCATCGCGGCTCGCTCGCCGCGCGGGATCGATGACGTCATCCTTTGCACCATGCCCTTTTCGCACGGCGCCGGTCCGGGGCTCGTCCGCGGCGGCGTGAACGCGGGTGCGACCATGATTCTGCAGCGGCGCTTCGATCCCGTCGAAGTGCTCGAACTGATCCAGACATATCGCGTCACCATCTGGACCGGCGTTCCGACGATGCTGAAGCGCATCGCCGCGCTCGGCGACGACGTGATGACGCATTATGACCTGTCGTCGATGCGCGCGCTCCACACGGGCGCCGCGCCGGTGCCGCCCTCGCTCAAGCAATGGGCGCGTGCGCATTTCGGCGAGACGCTTCACGAAGCCTATGGCGCGACCGAAGTCGGGATGATCGCGCACCTTACGCCGGACATGCAGAAGGTCCGTCCCGCCTCGTCGGGCTATCCCTATCGCCATGTCGAGGTGAGCGTGCGCGACGATAAAGGCAGGCCGCTCCCGACGGGCGAAGCGGGCGAGCTCTGGATCCGCACGCCGGTCACGATCAAAAACTATCTCAACGCGCCGGGCCTTGGCCCCGACACGCTAGACCCCGACGGTTTCTTCCGCGTCGGCGATGTCGGCTATGTCGATGAAGAAGGCTATATCTTCATCACCGACCGAATAAAGGACATGATCATTTCGGGCGGGGTCAACATCTATCCTGCCGAAATCGAAGCGGTGCTCATCCGGCACCCGGCGATCCAGGACGTCGCGGTTATCGGTATTCCCGACGATGAGTTCGGCGAGTCGGTGAAAGCGTTCGTCGAGCTCAAGCCCGGCGCGACGCTCGCCGACGGCGAACTTCGGGATTTCGCGCGCGGCGCGCTCGCATCCTACAAGCGGCCGAAATCGATCGACATCGTCGACGACCTGCCCCGCAACACGATGGGCAAGATATTGAAGCGCGAACTGCGCGAACCCTATTGGAAGGATCGCGACCGCCAGGTGTGATCGCGCCCCAGGTCGGCACCCGCCGCCCTAGTCGCCGGTGTCGGCGATCAGGCCCGCGCGCTCGATCGCGGCTTTGGCGCAGGCCTCGTCATTGTCCGACTGATCGCCGGTCACGCCGACCGCGCCGAGAAGCTTGCCGCCAGCGTCGCGGATGAGGACGCCGCCCGGCGCCGCGACGCATCCGTTCGGGAAAATGTCCGAAAGCGCGCCGATGAATGTCGGGCGTTCCTTAGCCATTCCGGCAAGGGTGCGGCCGCCGACGCCCAGCCCGATGCAGCCCGATGCCTTCGCCATTGCGATTTGGGGGCGGTGGATCGAGGCTCGCTCGTCGCGAACCAGGCAGAGAATATGCCCGCCGGCATCGAGCACGACGGCGCAAAGCGGCGCGAAGCCCCGACGGGCGCCTTCCGCCAGGACACCGTTGGCGATGCGGGTCGCGATTTCGAGAGTTATCATGCCAATCTCCTTGTCGCCGCTATGCGGCCAGTCCCTGCCCCGCGCCATGCTCCTGGCCGTGCGTCTCGCCGATGCGTTCCGCAACGATCTCTGCGGTAGCTGCCGAGAGGGTCCAGCCGAGGTGGCCGTGGCCCGTATTGTAAAAGACGCGGTCGCTTTTCCCTTTCGCCGCCCGCGGCATCATGTCGGGCATCATCGGCCGCAGACCGGCCCATGGCACCGAGCCCGAGGTATCGAGCCGCGGATGGTGCCGCTCGACCCACTGGACGAGAGGACGGATGCGGCACGCGCGAATATCCCTGTTCGCACCGTTGAATTCGGCGGTGCCCGCCACCCGATAGCGATGGGGGCCAAGTCTGCTCGTGACGATTTTCGCCTCTTCGTCGAGAAGGCTGACCCATGGGGCGGTGTCTCGGTCGGCGTCCGGCGCGACCGGCACGGTGATCGAATAGCCTTTGACCGGATAGATATTGACCCGGTCGCCGAACCATCCGGCAATGCGCCGACTGTCGACACCCGCACAAACAACCACAAGGTCGTGGCATCGCCTTTCGCGAAGCTCGCCTTCGAGCCTGATCTCGACCGCGTCGGCGCCCGCCTTGGCCGCGGCGATATCGCGGCCAAACTCCAGACGCCCCCCGTGCCGGACGCAGGCTTCGGCCAGGCCGCGCGTGAATTTGTGAATGTCGCCGGTGGAATCGCCCTTGGTGTAAAAGCCTCCTGCGAAGGCCCCCGTCAGGGCGGGCTCGATGTGGCGGATCGCGTCGCCGCTGACGGGAATCCGCTCGAGGCCGGCCTCGCACAGCATGCGATTGACAAGGTCGGCCGCGGCCAGGGCCTGTTTCGACGTGTAAAAATGCAATATGCCGCGCCGTTCGTGATCGAAATCGATCCCTTCGGCGCGGGCGATCGCGAACAGGCGCTCGCGGGCGAGAAGGGCCAGTCGCACGGTTTCCTGCGAATTGGCTCGATAGTGGCGCGCCGCGGCCAGGAATTCCGAAATCCAGCTATATTTATGCCAGCCAGGGCGAAGGTTGAAGAGCAGGGGAGCATCGTTGCGAAGCAGCCAGCGCATGCCTTTCGCGACGGTCGTCCAATTGTTCCAGACTTCGGCGTTGCTCGCGGAAAGCTGACCTCCGTTGGCAAAGGAGGTTTCCATCGCAGGATAGCGGTTGCGGTCATAAACGGTCACCTGATGGCCGCGCATGAGCAGCGCATAAGCCGTCGTGATCCCCGTGATCCCTGCCCCAATTATCGCAGCGTTCGCCATGACTCGTCTCCGACAGGGTGACCCGCAAGCCACCTGACAGCACGTCGACCAGACGGCCGCCGCGCCCCAGTCCCGCTGTCAGAAACCTGAGAGATTCACGCCGCGGCGCTTGCTCCTTCGGTGGACGGCGCGATGGCCGTCACTCTCCAGCTGCCTTGTGTCGAACGGTCCCCTTTGCCTGAGAGATTCCGGGACATTGCTCCTTCGGCGTCAGACGAATCGCTGAACTCTCCCGCTCGACCCCGCCCTCAATATAGTAATGACTATATTAATTCAAGACCGGTCGGAAACGCAAATTCGCCTCGGGTTTCATCTTCGCGTTTCAACGGAAGGAGGCGCCGGATACGGCTGGCAAGGCACGACATCGGCGTCGCGCGCGCACGACGGGCGCACCGCCCCCGACCCGGAACGTTGGACCATCATATGCCGACCGGCCGCGCCGGTCGCGGAAATTGCCTATTTGCGAGGCTTCAGACGCTCGCGCAGCGTCGCGATGAATTCTTCACCGACCGCAACCTCTTCCCAGCTTGGATCGAGCGTTGCAAAACCCATCTGTCCGCGCATGAACGCATAGATGACCGCGGCCTGATGCTCGACATGGACATCTTCGCGGATATTCCCGAGACGAATGCCGCGCTTGATTTCCTTCTGGATGGCGGCGAGCCCTTCGGCATTGAGCCGTTCGACCGTCTTGCGAAGATTGGGCCGCACAAGGGCCTGGGTCAGGATGATCTGCAAACAGCGAAGCGCGACGCCGCGCGTGCGGACATAGATGCGAATCAATTCTTCGATGCGGGGGAGGCCGCCCTCGGTTTCGGATATTTGGCCGAGTTGTCGATGATAGCTGTCGATCGTGAATTCCGCGACGCGGGCGAGGAGGTCTTCCTTCTTGCCGAAATAATGCGCTGGCAAACCACGGCTATATCCCGCTGCATCGGCAACGTCGGCCAAGGTAAAGCCATCATAGCCCCGCTCGGCGATCAGCTTGATCGCGAAATCTAGAAAGCGCGTTTCTGCCTTTTCCCGACGCTCCGCATGTGTCTGTCGACGTACCGTCTTTGCCAAAATTCAAACTCCCTTGCCCGTCTATGCAAAAAAGCCGCGCTCCTTTGCAAGGGGCAGTGGGAAGTCAGCCGAGAACATTTGCCTCGCGAAGCTCGTCGATCTGTGCGCCGGTCAGCCCCAGAACCTCCCGGAGGATCTCGTCGCCAGCGGCGCCGAGGATCGGTCCGGGGCACCTCGCCGGCCGGGGATCGGCGGACAGGCGCCACGATGGTGCCGGGATGACGATATCGCCGAGCAAGGGGTCGAACACCGGTTCATAGTGGCCGAGCGCTTCGAGGTTGGGGTCGTCGCCCAGATCCGCGTCGCTCGATACGACGTGGGCCGCGATGCCCTCGGCCTGGAGCATGGTCTCGATCTCCCGGGCCGAGCGATGCCGCGTCCATCCCGCAATCGCGGCGTCGAGGCTGGCGCGCGCCCGCAGCCGCCCGACGAGCGTGTCGAATTCCTTCGCGTCGAGCGCCGGTGCGAGACGCTTTCGCAGCGCGGACCAGGCCTTGTGGCCGACGGCATCGATCGCCACCCAGCAATCGTCACCCGCACAAGGATATAGGCCCGACGGAGCGTTCAGCGGCGCAATCGCGTCGCCCACGCGCCCGGCGATGTGCCCGTTTGCGGCATAATCATAATAGGCCGGCGCCAGAAATTGGAGGCCCGCCTCGGCCTGCGAAAGGTCGATATGGGTTCCGCACCCGGTTGCACGACGCCGATGCAGCGCGGCAAGGACGCTGACGGCCAGAAAGCGGGGCGCCACGGCGTCGGTCCAAGGCCCATATGGCCCTGCCGGCGCGCGGTCCGGCCACCCCACGAGATTGGTCGCGCCCGAATAGGCCGAGCCGGTAAGGCCGGTTCCGCTCATTCCCATTCCCATGCTGCCCTTGCGCCCGAGCAAGCCGCTCGACACCATGATCAGACCCGGATTTTTCTCGGCGAGCAGCGCATAGGACAGCCCCATCTTGTCGATCTGACCGGGCGTGAAGCTCTCCACGAACACGTCGGCCGTGGCGACGAGGCGCTTCACGAGCTCGACCCCCTCCTTCTGCTTGACGTCGACCGCGATGCTGCGCTTGCCGGCATTGGTCATATGATAGGAGAGCGACCGGTTCAGCCCCGGCTGGCCATCCTGATAGGGACCGAGGCCACGCAGCGGATCGAGCCGCTTGCCCGATTCGACCTTGATCACGTCGGCGCCCAGATCGGCGAGATAGCGGGCGCCATGGGGACCAGCCATCAGCCAGCCCATATCGATGACGCGAAGACCGGAAAGCGGGAGGTTCATCAGATGATCCCTTGGGAAAACAGCGCCTGCAGCTCGGTTTCGCCGAGGCCGGCATGAGCGGCGAGCAACTCGCAGCTGTGCTCGGAAAGCGCCGGTGCATGGCGGCGGACGCCAATTTCGTAATCGCTGAACTGAACGAAGCGAGCCGGCACTTCGACGCGTTCGCCGCCGATGTCCTGCACGGCGAACAAGCCGCGCTCGCGAAAATGGGGGAAGGCGGCAATGTCGGCCATCGTCATGATCGGCGCCGCCATGAAGCGATGGCGCTGCGACGCTTCGGCGATTTCGCTTTTCGTCTTTTGTGCGCAGGTCCGCGTGAGCGCGCCGATCAGGTCGTGGAGCGGCGCCGGATCGGCCTCGTCCCGGGCGAGCCGGCTGGTCAGCGCCAAAAAGTCGATTTCCATATGATCAGGCGGCAGGCTTCCTTCGTCGACCAGCCACGCGACGACCCCTCGGGTCAGCCCCATGAAGGCGGGCAGGAAGAGCAAGGTGACGGCGGCCCATCCGTCCGAACATTCGAACAGTCCGGGCACGGGCGGCAACCGTCCGATCGTCGTCGGGGCGCTGCGCCTGGCAAGTGGTCCGCCCGACCTCGCCGCCACAATCCGCCCGAGCGAGGCAAGCGTCGCCGCGGTGTGAGCACCGATCTCGATCGCCTGCCCCGCGCCGTCGCGATCGCGGGCCAGAAGGCCGCCGATCGCCGCGACGGCGGCGTCCGCCCCAGCCTCCATCATGGCCTGCGGGACCGGGAAGAACAGCGGCGACCTGTCGACGTCTCCGGCCAGCGCCGGGGCGCCGCCCGCCGCGGTCAGGATGAGCTCGGTCGATTTGTAGTGCGCCTTGGGTCCCGAAGGTGAGAATGGCGTAACGCGGCACCGGACGAGCCGCTCGGGGACGGCGATCGCGTCGGCGTCCGGCAGGCCCGCCGGGCCCTCGATCAGAATGTCGAACGCGGGAAGCAATTGCTCGAGCAGGGAGACACCGTCCGGTGTCGACAGGTTGAGCGTGATACCGCGCTTGTTGCGATTGAGCGCGTGCCAGGTCAGGCTGTTCTCCAACCCCGGCTTGCCGCCGATGAATGGTGCAAGTCGCCGCCCTGCCGCACCGGACGGCGGCTCCAGCGTCACCACATCGGCTCCCAGGTCGCCCAGTATCTGCCCGGCCAGCATCGTCGCGGGCTCCGACAGTTCCAGAACGCGCACATTTTCAAGCATCAACGCCACTCCTTCGGCACCTGCGGCTCAAACGGGTCGATCTTTCCATCGGGTCGGGTCAGGCGGGCGGTGCGGCTACCACCGCGCCGCCCGCCTCTTTCGCGCGGGCCGCCACGCGCAAGGCGCGCAATTGCTCCACATTCGCCTCGTGCCGCTGCCGCGTGATCGGATAGAAGAGCAGCAGCACACAGCCGCATGCCCAAAGACCGAAACTGACGGGCATGTAGTTGAGCAGAAGACCGTCGGTCATCGCCTCGGTCACCCGGTCGGGATCGACCTTCTTGGGAAAGCCCGAACCGACGAGAATTTGCGATGCGACAAGCGAGCCGAGCGCGGTCGAACATTGCTGCATGAAGCTGGATGCTGCGAAAAACACCCCTGCGCTGCGCTGTCCGGTCTCGACGGCGGAGTCCTCGACCACATCGGCCAGCATCGCCGTCGTGTTGATCAGCGAGATGGTGACCATCGTTCCGTAAACAGCGCCGATCACGAACAGGGCGGCGATCTGCCGCTTGTCGCCCGGCTCGAAGAACAGGTCGAAATAGATCAGCAGCAACGGGACGAGGCTGACCGCAACCCCGCCAAGGGCGAACAGCATCGAACTCGCCCGCTTGCCGATTCGGTTGGAGAAATAGGGCGCGAGCGGCGCGGCAAGCATCGCCGCCACCAGGCTGTCCAACACCAGAATCGCCATCTGGGCCGAAGTGAGTTTGAAGAGATAGGTCGCGAAATAAAGGGCCATCACGCTGTAGGCGCCGGTTGCGGTATATTTGCAGACGCCAAAGCCGAAGATCGCGAGGAAACCGCGATTGCGGAAGGCCGTTGCCATTTCCCTCGCATGCGCCCCGAGCCGCATGCGCTCCTGCTGGGGCTCGGCTTGGGGAAGATAGGGTATGCGGCTGTGAGTGCCGAGCGCGCATACCAGGATCGCGATGGCGATCAGCAAGGCACCGCAGAGCGCGAAGCCGCTATAGCTGTCGGGGTTGAGCTGACCCAGCGGATATTCGGGCGTCATTTTGAAGATCACGGACAGGGCGACCGCGCTGAAGCCATAGGCCCCGATGTAACCGAACAGATAGCGCAGCGAAAACAGCCGGGTCCGTTGGTTATAATCGTCCGATAACTCAACCGCCATGGCGGACGACGCGATCTCGAAGGCGCTGATCGACACGCGCGCGAGACCGGCAAGCGTAAAGACCCAAAGCCCCGTCGCGAAGTCGGACAGCCCCGCCGGCGGGAACCAGAGGAGATAGAAGAACAGCGCGGTCGGCAGCGCTGCGAAATACATGAAGGGGTGCCGCCGCCCCCAGCGCGACCGTGCCATATCCGTCCATCGGCCGAGCAGCGGGTCGGCTACGGCATCGACGATAAGCGTCGCCGCATAGGCGATCCCGATCACCGAGGCGTCGACTCCGACGACCTGGTTGAAATAGAAGGTGACGTAGGAGGCGAGGCTCGCATTCTTGACCCCGTTGGCAACCGCACCGAATCCGAAGGCCGCGCGCAGACGCCTTCCAAGCGGCGGCGGGTCATCCGAGATCCGACTGCCCGGTGCCCCCGAGCCCTCGTCCATTCGCGTTTCCGACGCATTGCCCGGCGCGACATTTGCCTTCGCGGCCATGGTGTTCGATCCTCTCTCCCGGCGCGCCCTCTTCGTCCGGGGCATGGCCAGAGCGCCATCCTCGACACAATAAGTTGATCAGTCAACAAATATTATCGAATGATCGAGATGCGGTGAGCGACCGGCAGCCGGCCGTCGGTAGCCGGCAGAATGACGGGGCCCTTCCTAAAGCGCGAGGGTCATCCCGCCATTGACCGGATAGGTCTGACCGCTGATCCAGGAACTGGCGTCCGATGCGAGGAACAGGACCATGTTCGCGATATCGACGGGCTCGCCGGGACGGCGGACGATATATTTGTCAAAGACTCGCTTCATCCGCTCGGGATCGTCCATCAGCCTTTCGGTCGCTGCCGTTCGCGTCGCGGCGATCGCGACGCAATTTACCGTGATGCCGAAGCGCGCGAGGCTGCGCGCCGCGCTTCTCGAAAAGCCGGCGGCGCCCGCCTTCGCCGCGGCATAGGCTTCGAGACCCGCGTCGCCATAGCGCCCGGCATCGGAGATGATCGTGACGATGCGCGCCGGCGCCTGTCGCGCGATCATGCCGGGGACGACGGTTGCGGCACAATTCATCACGCCATAGAGATTGACCCCGATCGACTGGTTCCAGACGTCCGGCCCGGTTTCCCAAAAAGGCTTGCGGACATCGGGGGACGGATTGGCGCCCATATTGCCGGCATTATTGACGAGGACGCCGACCGCCCCGAGCTCGGCCACGATCCGCTCGTTCATGTCCTTGACCGCCTCGAGGTCGGTCACGTCGGCTTGCACCGCGATCGCCTTGCCGCCGGCCGCTCTTATCTCGCTCGCGACCGCTTCCGCCCGGTCCAGATAATAATCATTGACCGCGACGCCGCCGCTATTGTGCCCGGAAAGGTGGAGAGCGATCTGACGGCCGATCCCCTGCCCCGCGCCGGTGACCAGGGCTACCCGCCCCGCGAGATCCAATATGTCGGCCATAGATTTCCCTCCCCGTTGATCGACCTGGTTTCCGGCGCGCTCAACCGGGCGGGTGGCGGCATCCGATGATCCTCGCCCCGCCGCCTGGCCGAAGCCCCGATAGAAGGGACCTCCTTCGCGTGTTCGCGCATGGCCCCTCCCCGGCGCGCGTCCTGTGCTGACATTCCAAGACGTCGGCCGCAACATTTATTTGTTGATTATTCAACATAGAAGAGATGCAGCTGATCAGCCCCGTTCAGCGGGACGGCACGCTCGACGCGGCAACCAGCCAATCGACGCTCGACGCGACATCGGCGAGCCGCGCTGTTCCCAGCCGCCCTTCCCAATAGGCTTCGGACCCTTCCGAGATGCGCCATTGGTGCAGGCGGCGGGTCAGAAGCTGGATATCGCACTCTTCGCTGATCCCGATCGCGCCATGCACCGCGTGCGCGGTCGCGGCGACGACCGGCGCGGCCGCTGAGGTCACGGCCTTGGCGATCGCGACGGCCTCAGGCCGCAGCGGCAGCGGCCCGGCAAAGCCGATCTCGCTGGCGACGCGCGCCGCGACACATTGTTCGGCCATCACCGCGAGCTGCTGCTGAACGGCCTGCTGCTTGCCGATCGCCCTTCCGAACTGGACGCGTTCGTTCGCATAACGGACCGTCCTATCGAGAAGCGCCCCGGCGGCCCCGGCGATCGAGGCAGCGCGGACGAGCGCTGCGAGCAGACGAAGGCCGCCTTCGGGTACCGGCCCGACATGCTCGACCGGCGTCTCGTCGGACAACCCTGCAAGGGCTGCCAGATAGAGCTCGCCGCCGTTTTCGAAGAGCCCGAGATCGGCGACTTCGGTAGGAGGGCGGCGGGTCAGCGCCGCGCGGGTCGATGCGAGCAGGATCGCATCGTGCGGAGCCGCTTTGCCCAGCATGGCGAAAAGCCAGCGGGCAATCATGGTGTCGCCGACGGGAAGCGGCAGCGCGTGGCGGCCGGCCGTCTGTATCAGCGGGCCGACCTGCGCGAGCGACAGGCCGGAACCGCCCGCACATTCGGGAACGAGCGCATCGAGAAAGCCGGACTTTTCGAATTGATCCCACAATGCCGCATGGCTTTCGCCCCGCTCGATCGCGCGCACCGTCGCGGGCGGACAAGCAGCGTCGACCATTCGGGCAAAGGGCGCGGCGAAATCCATGTCGGCCATCAGCGAAGTCCCATTCCGCGCGCGATAATGCCGCGCAAAATTTCGCGTGTGCCGCCACGCAATGAAAAGCTTGGTGCGACCTGTGTCACATAGGCGAGCGTTCGCAGCAATTCGCCGTCGACGGCATCGTCGGGACGCGATGCCAGATCATCGGCGATCGCTTGCGGAATGTCCTGCTCGAGGCTGGTCCCGAGATCCTTGACGAGCGATGCCTCGATGACGGGACTCTCGCCCCTCGCAAGCTGTCCGGTGCAGGCGATCGACATCGCCCGCAGCGTTGCAAGCCGGGCCGTAAAGCGGCCCGCGAGCCGCACTGTCGCCTCGGTCGCAACGCCCGACCGTCGCAGGTGCGTCAGCCAAGCGTCAAGCAGGACGATACTCGAATAGATGCGCTCGGGTCCGCTGCGCTCGAACGCCAGCTCGGCATTGACCTGCCGCCACCCTTCCCCCTCGACCCCGATCAGAGCTTCGGCGGGGAGGTCGACATCATCGAAAAACACCTCGGCGAAATGCGCGTCGCCGGCAAGGTCGACAATCGGACGAACGACAACGCCCGGCGCCTTCAGGTCGACAATGAGCTGCGACAGGCCGTCGTGACGATCCTCGGCACCGCCGGAGGTGCGCACCAGCGCGATCATATAGTCGGAATGTGGCGCGTTGGTCGTCCATATTTTCTGACCGTTGAGCCGCCACCCCCCCGCCGTGCGGTCGGCGCGTGTGCGTACACTCGCCAGATCCGACCCCGACCCCGGTTCGCTCATCCCGATGCAGAAACACAGCTCGCCGCGGCAAATGGGGGGCAGATAGTGCTGCCGCTGTTCCTCAGTGCCAAAGTTGAGGATCAGCGGCGCGCTCTGGCGATCGGCGATCCAATGCGCCGCGACCGGGGCGCCGACGCCGAGCAGCTCCTCGACGACGACAAAGCGTGCGAAGGGGCCGCGTTCGCTTCCCCCATAGCGCTTCGGAAGCGTCAGGCCGATGAAGCCCTCCGCCCCGAGCCTGCGACTGAATGCGCTGTCGAAGCCCTGCCACGAGCGCGCGCGGACGTCGGCAGCGACACCGTCGGCGACCTCTGCCGCGAGCGCCCGGATGATCGGGCGCAGCGCCTCATCTTCAGGCGGGATTGTTTGCAGCGACAGGGTCTCGAACATATCTCGGCATCCATGCGCCCCAGCCATGCTGCCGAAGCCCGCGCAGCCGATGCCGATACCGATGCGGCGGTTCCAATATTATTCCACGCCGACTTGATATCTAACCGTTATCGCCGTGACCTTCTGCCACGGCGATAAAATTGCGCGCGAGCGGTCCGGCGTCGGGCCGGCTCGCAACGCCCGTAGCGATCGCCACCGGTTCGCGCAGCGCCCGCAGGACGACGCCTTGGGGCACAGAGCGCGCCATCTTCGCAGGAACGAGCGAAACGCCAAGGCCGGACTCCACCAGGCTCAATATTGTCTGGATCTGCACCGCCTCCTGCGCAATCCGCGGCACGAAGCCGGCCGCCTGGCACGCGAGCAGCGTCACCGCGTGGAGAATGCTCACCGGACTGTGGACGATGAAAGGCTCCTCAGCGAGGCGGGAGAGCGGAATCGGCGTGTCGGTGCCCGAATCCGTCGCGCCGGGAAGCGCGGCGAAGAGGAGATCGCGTTCGATCACCGACAGGCGAAGGTCTCCGCCCCTGATCATTGGCAGGCGGACCAAACCGACGTCGAGCTCTCGCGCTTCGAGCGCCTGAGCGATTCCGAGACTTGTCATCTCGGCGAGTTCCAGCTCGACGCGCGGGAATTTGGCCCGAAAGGCGGGGATGATCCGCGGCAGCAGCCCGCTCACAGCCGAGCCGATGAAGCCGATGCGGAGGCGCCCACTTTCGCCCTTGGCCCCGAGACGGGCAAATTCCCTAACGGCGGCGGCATTCTCCAGGCTGGCGCGCGCGGCGGGAAGAACGGCGGCGCCGGCAGCGGTGAGCGACGCACCCCGGCTGCTCCGGTCGAAGAGCCGCACTCCGAGCTCCTCTTCGAGTTTCCGGATCGCGACAGTAAGCGGTGGCTGCGAGACATTCAGGCGCTCGGCGGCACGATTGAAGTTCTTCGTCTCGGCAATGGCGACGAAATAGCGAAGTTGGCGAAGATCCACGATAGCGTCCGTACATTGATGAGTGTCCATGCCATATCAGACACCCATCCGGCGCTGGGCGAAATCCGGTGAGATGGTGTCCGACGGTCAGGCGGAAACCGCAAACGTGTGCCAGCCGCCGGAGATGGCCGTGCCGTCGAACAGCGCGATGTCGCCGAACTGGAAGAAAAGCGCCTCGCTCTGGTTGGGGCGGAAAAAGACATAGTCGTCGGGCTTCAGCGCCACGCTCGTCGATCCGGTGAGCATTTCCTGGTTGCTCGACCGCCCGAACAGGGTGCTGAACTGAAGTCCGGGCGGCGAAACCGGGGTCGCAAGCCAATGCCCGCCATAGATGAAAAAGGCGCGCGCGGCATTGGGGTCCAGGAACGTCATCGGACCGGTCAGCCACTCGCTGCCCGGCAATTCCATCCGCTTCGCCTTGATCACCGGGGTCGCGATGAAACTCGCCGGAGCATGGCGCGCCAGCGTATCGAGGTCGAAATCGGCGGGCTTGACGAACGCCGAGCCGACCGACACCTCGTTCGCGGCGGTGCCGGCCGCGTGACGCGCATAGGTCGGGCTGCCGGCCCCGTTGAGCGTGAGCGTGCGGGGATCGAGCGCGAGCTTGTCGTGCAATACGCCGATGGCCGTGCGATATTGGCGCTGCGAGGCGGCATAGGCCTCGTCGGGGTCGCTCATCTTGGGGACATGCGCGTCATAGCCCATCAGCCCACTGACCGCGACGTGCGGGAAGGTTCGGGCAAGATCGAGCGTTTCGGCAAGCGCCCGGCCGTCGGGGAATCCGCCCCGGTGGAGCCCGACGTCGATCTCCATATTCGCGCGCAGCGGCGCGTTGCGGGCGGCTGCGATCGCGGCATATTGCCTGAGCCGCTCGGGCGTGTCGATCAGCCACTGGACGCGGCCGGCGACCTGGGCGCCCGCCTTGTCGACAAATTCGGCATATTGCATCGCGGGCAGCGGCTTGCCGAGCAACAGGTCGGCATCGGGACGCGCGGCCATCGTCTCGAGCATCGCGCCGTTGAAGACCATGAAGCGGTTCGTCGGCAGGCCGCTCGCGATCCGGTCGATCAGCCCGGTGGCGGGTAGCGATTTGACGACGATGCGCAGCGGCAGGCCCGAAGGCTTCAGCGTCGCGCGCGCCGCCGCGATGTTGCGGTCGAGCCGTCGCTGGTCGATGACGAGGACCGGATGCGCGATCCCGGCCTTGCGCAGCGCCGTCGACAGGGCGACGAAATAGGCGTCGTGCGCGCCGCCATGGTCGCCCTTGCGCGACGCGAGCACCCCGACGCCCCCCGCAAGCGCGAGCCCGCCGCCGGCAATGGCCGCCCGGCGCGTCCAGCGCCGCGGATTCTTTGCGTCAGCCATCGATGAAAAGTCCCTTCAGAAACGGGTTGAGCATCCGGCCCTGCGGGTCGAGTTCGCGGCGCACCTCGTTCGCGTCGCGCCAGCGCGGATAGATCTGCGCGAGATCGCGCGCCTTCAGGCTGTGCAGCTTGCCCCAGTGCGGACGGCCGCCGTGACGCCGGAAGATCGGCTCGACGATGCTGAAGAAGAAATCATAGTCTTCGCGGTAATAGGCATGCACCGCGACCGAGCCGCTCTCGCGCTGGTAGAAAGGCGAGAGCCATGCATCGTCGGCGGCGATCACGCGCGCTTCGAGCGGGAAAAAGACATCGCGGCGATGCGCCTCGATCGCCGCCAGCACCTCGCGCAACGCCGTCATCTGCGTCTCGATCGGCAGATGATATTCCATCTCGTTAAAGCGCACCGGCCGCTCGTTGGACAGTAGTTTCCAGCCTTCGTCGACCATGTCCTCGGGCGGCACCTTCGCCAGTTCCTCATCGGCATATTTGCGGCGGAGCGAGGGCGCGAACTCGAACCAGTCGCGCAGCTTCTTGATCCCCATCATCAACTCGACGTCGGTGTCGGGGCCGCGCGGCTTGAGCGGCCGATCGGTCACGTCGTGCGAGACGACCACCGAATAGCTGGTGAAGGGCAGCGGAAAGAATTCGACGTTGCGGTGCCGCTGTCGCAGCGCCGGCCAATCCTCGATCACCTCGTCGGTGGGCCGGATCTCGGTGCGCTTGAGGACACGCCGCAGCGGCTGGTTCTGAAGCGTCACCTGCGTGACGACGCCGAATGCCCCGACGCCGACGCGCGCGGCGTTGAATATTTCGGGCCGGGTCGTCGCGTCGCAGTCGATGACCTCCCCCGACGGAGTGGCCAGCCGCATCGCGATCACCGACCCGTGCACCGCCGGGATGCCGCGCCCGGTGCCGTGCGTGCCGGTCGACATGGCGCCCGCGACCGATTGCTTGTTGATGTCGGGCAGATTGTCCATTTCCTGCCCGATCGCCGCGAGCGCCGGGCCGAGGTCGACGAGCCGCGTTCCGGCGCGCACCGTCGCGCGGTTGGTCGCGGCGTCGTGGTCGACCAGCCCGGTCATGCCGTCGAGCGTCAACAGCGTGCCCTCGGTCGGAACGATGGCGGTGAAGCTGTGTCCCGAACCGACGGGGCGGATCGGCGCCGGCGCCTTCGTCAAAATGTCCAGCAGCTCGTCCTCGCTGCGCGGTGCCGCACGCTTTTGCGGATAGCTGTGCGCGATGCCCGACCAGTTGGTCCAGAGCAGGCGTCCGTTGGCATCCGCCGCCGGGAGAACCGGCGGCTCGCGGTCGCGGAGCCAGTTGCGTCCCGCGAGGCCGCCGACCCCGAGCGCGCCGGCGCCGATCACGCCGCCGCTGGCGAGCAATGCTCGCCGCGTTACCTTGTTCATTTGTCCCTCCCCGCCATGAAGCGTATCAGCGCCTTGTAATCGTCGGGGGTGCAGGCGAAACATTGTCCGCCCGCAGGCATCCCGTTGAAGCCGGCGATCGTATTCTTGAGCAGCCTGTCCTCACCCTTGGCCCAGCGCGGGTTCCATTGCGTGCGATCGCCGGCGAGCGGCGCGCCGGTGTCGCGCACGGTGTGACAGGATTTGCACGACTGTTCGTAAATGCCGGCGATGCGCGCATCGGCGGGCCGCAGCGCGTCGCTCTGTTCGGGCGTCAACGGCGTGGCGGGCGGTTCCTGCTGGCACGCCGCCAGCAGGAAGGCCGCACAGAGAAGAGGCGCCGCGCGCATCAGTAATTGACCCGCAACTCGACGCCGAACATCCGGGGCTCGCCGCGGAACTGTTCGATGAAGCCAAAGTCGGACAGGTCGATCGCGAAGTTGATATATTTCTTTCGCGTCAGATTGCGGCCGAACAGCGCTACTTCCCAGCGGCCGTCCTCATCCTTGACCGCGAGCCGTCCCCCGACCAGCCAATATCCATTCTGCTTCAAAAGCGGATTGTTGTCGGTCGAGAAGAACTGACTGCTGCGGTACGAGACCGAAGGCTGAATACCAAGCAGGACGCCGGGCGACAGCGGCACGTCGTAATTCACGATGCCGCTGAAGGTGACGGTCGGCGACAGGGGAATCCGGTTGCCCGAATAGTCGGTCCCGGCGCTCGAGAAATCCTTGATCTTGGTATCGAGGAGCCCGAGATTGAGCGTCATGTCGAGCCGGTCGGCCGGCTGCGCGATCACCTCGAACTCGGCGCCATAGATGCGCGCATCGGCCGCATTGTCGAGCAGCGAAAGCGGCAGCGCGCCGGTGTTGACCAGCGTGTAGAGCTGCAGGTCCTTATAGTCGTAATAGAAGCCCGCCGCATTGAGGCGCAGGCGCCGGTCGAGCAATGTGGACTTCAGGCCAATTTCATAGGCGGTGAGCGTTTCCTCGTCGAACGGCTGCGCCTGGACCGCCGCTTCGGCGGGGTCGAAACTCAGGAAGCCGCCGTTGAACCCGCCGCTCTTGAACCCGGTCGAAACGCTGGCATAGGCCATGACATCGTCGGCGACGTCATAGTCGAGGCCGGCGCGGAACGAGAAATTTTCATAGGTGTCGCTGTTGTCGAACGCATAGAGCGGGAGGACCCCGCCGGGGATCGGGAAGCCGTCGATCACCGCATCCTCGAACTGCGCCGAGGCCTCGAAACGCTTGCGCTCGTAATTGTAGCGCCCGCCGAGCGTTGCGCGCAGCGCAGGGGATATCTCGATCTCGACCTGGCCGAAACCGGCCGCCGCTTCGGTCGTCTGGCGATTGATGGTGCGCGAAAAGAGCACGGGGGCGCCGCCGGTCGTCGCGCCGGTCGGGTCGGCGCCGCCATCGGGCGTCAGCGGGCGCAGTTCGCGGAACAGATCGACGGTCTGGTTCTGCTTCAGCACCTCGTGAAGATAATAGCCCCCCGCGACCCAGGTGAGGATTCCAGTCGAACCGGCCAGGCGAAGCTCCTGCGTGAAAGTCTTGGACGCGACATGATAGTCGATGTGCAGAATGGCGAAGGGGCTGGCGTCGGAATCCTCGCGATGCGTCTTGTCATTGTCGTCATAGCTGGTGATCGAGGTCAGGGTGACGCCCCCCAGATCCCAATTGAAGCGCGCCGATGCGCCCAGATTTCCGACCTCGAGCGGTTCGCTCTTGTCGTAGTTGCCGTCATAGAAGCGCGGCGGGCTGACATAGCCGAGGACATTGCCGCATTGATTCGCCATTACCGCATCGGCCGCGCAGGGCGCCGTAAAGCCGGTATCGGGATCGAGCATGCCGAGGCTGCGATATTGCGGCGCGCGCACATCGACCTTGCCGCCGTGGACGTTGAGCAGCGCATCGAACGTGTCGCTGATGTCGAACGCCAGCTGGCCGCGCAGCGCGAAGCTATTTTGCCCATTCTCGCGCCGGCCGGTGAAAAGATTGTGGACATAGCCCTTTGCGTGGGTGCCCGTCCCCGCGATGCGAAAGCGCACGCCCTCGCTGATCGGGCCGCCGACCGCCGCCTCGCCGGTGACCGCATCGAACGACCCATAGGACAGCGAGGCGTGCGCCTCGAAATCACGGCTCGGTTTTGCCGTGATGAAGTTGATCGCGCCGCCGGTCGCATTGCGCCCATAGAGCGTCCCCTGCGGCCCCTTGAGCACCTCGACGCGGTCGAGATCGAAAAGCTGGAAGGTCTGGGCGCCAGGCGAGCTGACATAGACTTCGTCGACATAGACGCCGTTCGGCCCCGAATTGTTCGAATTGAAGTCGGCGAGCCCGACGCCGCGGATATAGATCAGCGGCTGATTGCCTTCGCCGCCGGGCAGGCCGATCTCGAGATTGGGAACGACTCCGCCGATATCCGCGCTCGACTGGATGCCGAGGTTCGCGATCGTGTCGCCCGAAAAGGCGGTGACGGCGACGGGCACATCCTGCAGATTCTGCTCGCGGCGCTGCGCGGTGACGACGATATCGCCGATGCCCTGTTGAACCGATTCGGCCTCGACCGCCTGTTGCGCGCCGGCCGTCACCGGGATCAGAGCTGCCGCGGTGACGAGCATCGCGGTCGAGATTCGCAATTTATCCCCTTTTTTCATGTCCCTGTTTCCCTCAATCCTGTTATAGCTTTCGCTACATTATAGTGACAGCTATATTAAATCAACGCTGAAAGGCGACGAGATGGAACGGTTCATGCTAGGCGCTGGGAACCGGAGCGACGCGCAGGGAGGTGCAAGCGGTGGCGAGGCCGAAGTTGAAGGATGCCGACAAGAATCGACAATCCACGCGCGAGCGCCTGCTCGACACCGCGGGCGCCCTGCTCGCCGAGGTCGGCATGGACCGGATTTCGACAAACATGATCTGCGAGCGCGCCGGGGTTACGCCCCCGGCGCTCTATTATTATTTCGGCGATAAATATGAGGTGATCGCGGCGCTCGGCGAACGGCTGATGGACCGCCAGAATCACGTCCTGACAAGCTGGCTCGCGCAGCATGCTCCGGGCGGGCTCGCGGCCTATATGGACAATTTCCGCGAGCTGCTCCGCCAGTCGATCGAAGTCACCGAACGCGAAGCGGGCGGGGTCTGGATCGAGCGCGCGCTTCACGCGACGCCGCGCCTCGAACATGTCCGGCTCGAATCGCACAATTATGCCACCGAACGGCTGGTCGAGGCCTATGCGCCGCTAATCCCCGGCCGGTCGCGCGAGGAGATTTGGCAGCATATGCGCATGATGGTCGAATTCGGCTATGCCGCGATGGAAATGTCGAACGCGGGAACCGGAATGACGCGCGATGCGATCCTCGATCATACGGCCAGCATGTTGAAAACCGCGACCGCTCAGCTGATCGACGGGAGCTGACGAGCCGGGATCAGAGGCGCGCGGTCCGGCGCTCCGCCGAACTCGCCCCGGCGATCCTCGACGATCGGCGCGAACGGGGCGTGACCGCCGCCGGTATTCAATCCGCGTCGGGTTCCTTTTCAGCATCCGACGGATCGCCGTCGCTGAACGGGCGCAGCCGCAGCCGGCTTTGATGCCCCTCGCCCGCGGGGCGCCCCGAGGGCATGATGCCGCGAAAGTAGTTTTTCTGCCACCGCTCGCGCGAGGCGTCCGAATCGGGCCGCGCGAGATCCGCGTTGAAGCTGCTGCGGCTTTCGGACCACAGCCGATATTCCTGTTCGAGCTCGGGTTTTTCGGACAGTTTCCGCACCGTCGGCGCCACGGTCTCGATCTCGCCCAGACGCACGGGAAAGATGTGGCAGATGGGCTCGCCCGTTTCGAACCGCACCGGATGGTGCGGGCGCGTGAACATCCAATTCATCGTGAAGGTATAGGGCGACCAGTCGGTTTCTATGATGCCGGAAAGCGGCGCGATGCCGTCCTTGGGCTGGTTGACGGGGCCGCCGACATAAAGATCGACGCCGGAGTCGGTTTGAAACAGGCACGGGACATGGAAGGTCAGGATCGCATTGCCGAAATGGCTGATCGCGGGTGTCGGCTTGTCCGATAGCGGCGTTATCGCGATCGCCTCGCGAGCCAGGGTGCCGTCCCAGACCGCCGAAAAGCCCGCCGGGCAAAGCAGCTCCCAGCCATAGGTGTTGGCGATGGTGATCGGCAGGCAGCGATAGGCGAAGCGCTGGTCGGTTGCGTCCATCCATCGCCGGTCGGTGCGCGCCGGCCGGATATGCAGGTCATGGCCGTCGATCACATAGGCGGTCAGTTCCTTCACGATGTTACCAGCGGATGCGGAGGCCGGCCGTGCCGCTCAGGCTGCTATTCTTCTCGTCCGCCAGGCTCGCCGTGTACCCGACCGAACCGAAGAGCGAGAGGCTGGGCGCCAACCGGACCGCGACGCCCCCGCGCAGCTCGAGAGAGGTATTGCCGAGCGCGGTCTCCATATATTGGTCGTTGAACTGCACCTTCACCGTTTGCGAGAAATTGTGCCACAGATCAACGCTGCCGAAATATTGCCACGGCCTGTTCGCCGTGATCGTGTCCCCTTCGATCCGGAACCCCAGCCTGCCCGTGAAGGCGTCGAAACGGGGATAGCCGATCGTCGAAAATGGATCGACCCTGTCGTCCAGCCGCACGCGCTGCCAGATGATCTGGCCCTGCGGCTCGATCGACCAGCCATCGCCGATCGGGAAAGGCGCGCCCGCTTCGAGCGACGCGGCCATGGCCTCGCCCTTGGCATCCATCGCGATCCCGGTATCGGCCAGAACCTCGCCGTCGATCCAGCTGTAAAGCAGAACGGCATCGAGATACCGGCCGCTCTCGCCGATGTGCGTCCAATAGGCGCCGGCGCTGTCGCTATCGAGCGACAGATGGCCCGAGCGACTGTCGCGCGTCGCCAGCGTGTTGCCATAGATCGTCCCATTTGCCTCGCCATGGGAATAGAATAACCCGATCCGTCCGTCGGCGTCCTCGCCCCCATAGCCGATCAGGTCGAGACCGAACTGGAACCCCCACATCTTCCCGTCGACGCGCGGGGCAATGTCGAATCCCGCCTGGCCCAGGGTCGATGTCCAACCCTGATCCTGGTCTTCGCCCAAAATCCGCATCCAGATCGCCTGGGGCTTCCCGTCGCTGATCACCAGCGACTGATCCCCGCGCCGCTCGTGAAAAGTGCCCAGCGACGCGACACCCAGCTGCTGCACCATCGCCGGAACGACCACATATCCCGGAATTTCGGGCCGGATGATCGGCGTTGGCGGCGGTGGCGGCGGCGGTGGCGGCGATGGTGCGACCGGCGGCGGCGATACGGGCGGCGGTGACACCGGCGGAGGCGATACCGGCGGAGGCGATACCGGCGGTGGCGACACGGGCGGTGGCGATACCGGCGGAGGCGACACCGGCGGAGGCGACACGGGCGGCGGTGACACCGGCGGAGGTGACACCGGCGGCGGCGACACCGGCGGCGGTGACACCGGCGGCGGTGACACCGGCGGAGGCGACACCGGCGGCGGTGACACCGGCGGAGGCGATACCGGCGGAGGCGACACCGGCGGCGGTGACACCGGCGGTGGCGACACGGGCGGTGGCGATACCGGCGGAGGCGACACCGGCGGCGGTGACACCGGCGGTGGCGACACGGGCGGCGGCGACACGGGCGGCGGCGACACGGGCGGCGGCGACACCGGCGGTGGCGATACCGGCGGAGGCGATACCGGCGGCGGTGACACCGGCGGTGGCGATACCGGCGGTGGCGGCTCCACGGGCGGCGGCGGGGGCGGTGGTGGCGGCGGCGGCGGCGGGGGCGGTGGCGGTGGCGGTGGCGGTGGGGGCGGTGGGAGCGGCGGCGGCTCTATCGGCGGCGGCGGCGGCGGCGACACAGGCGGCGGCGGGGGCGATACGGGCACGGTCGGCATCGGCGACAAAAGGACGCTCGACCGCAGGAACCAGTCATCATCGGTCGCCGGGTCCTGCGTCACGCCGCCGCGAAACAGCTGATATTCGAACACGCCGGCCGCAACCCTGTCGCCGAGCACAAAGGCCTGCGCCGTCGTCGCGGCCCCATTGACGGCATCGACGACCCTGATCCCGTTGGCGAGCGTCTGGTCGCCCGGCCCGCCGAGATTGGTGATGCGGATCCGGGTGACGCCCGACGCCGTCGGCGTTTCGGTGGCGTTCGAATCGCGCTGGATGACCAGCTGATCGGACGGCGAATCGTCGCCGGCCAGCACCGTCTGCAAACCGAGCCGCCCGTTCCGCCCGGAATAATTGCCGTAAATAACGAACCGGTCGGTCGCGACCGCCGGGCCATTGGTCAGATCGATGATACCGGCATTGACCACCGAAGCGAGCGCGGCCGGGTCCCACGGCCGAACGACATGCGTGCCGCCACCGGCCTGCACCGAGCTTATGTTGCTGATCCCCAGATTGCCGGTCTGGGTCCCGGGGTCGCCGAGCGTCAGCGTGCTGTAATTCTTGAATGTGAGGACCGAATTGAAGGTCAGGTCGATCCGTTCCCAATAAGTGATCGAGCCGACGTCGATGCCGGTGCCGTTCTGCGTATTCTCCCAGATCAGGCGATCGTTGCCGAGCCCGCCATCGACGGCCAGCCCGACGGGGAGATTGCTGGAGGTGAGCCCGGAAAATTGCGCGACATCGTCGCCCTCGCCCATGCGCACGCCGGCGACGATCGAGCCGCCTTGCCAGAATAGATGATCGTTCCCGGCGCCCGCCTGGATATCCGAACTGATCACGCCGTCGAAAACGAAGGCGTCATCGTCGCCGTTGCCGAGCGCGACGGTGCAGCACATCGTGCCCGCGGAGAGGACGAACAGATCGTTACCGTCGCCTAGGTCGACACCGCCGCTCGTTTGTGCGCGGTTCACATAGCGGTCGTCGCCCGCGCCGAGGTTGATCGCGCCGTTGATCGTCCCGCTGTTGTCGACGCTGTCGAACGATCCGCCGCTACTGCTGATGCCGTTGATCACCCCGCCAGTGCGGTTGGTGACGATGTTGTCGGCATTGTCGGGGCGATCAGAATCGGTATGGCCATTTCCAAAGCTGATGCCCTGGTTGAACAGTCCGCTGTTGTCCACCGTATTGAAGGGTCCGATCAGGTTGACCTGGTTGACCGCGGCGCCCGCGCGATTGACGATCGTGTTGAGAAGGGTCGCGTCGAGCGTCAGGCTGGTGTTCAGAACGCCGAAATTCTCGACCTCATTCTGCTCGCCGGTCAGGCTGATGTTGTTGACCGAACGCCCCGCGCGAACGAGCAGAAGGTTCGATCCGGAGCCGGTGACCGAAACCGCCGTTCCGCCGAAGGTCCCGTTCTGATCGAGCAGGAAATCGCCGTTGTTGGTGACCGTGATGTTCCCGTTGACCTGCCCATTGTTGTTGACGATCAACGACGACAGGCCATCGACCACGATGGGGCCGTTGACGGTCGCGCCGGGGGGTGACCGTGAGCTCAACATCGGGGCCGGGCGGCGGCGGGGGCGATATGGTGACGCCGTCGGGATCGGTTCCGGAACAGGTCACGCTGGCGTCGTCGACCGTGCATTGCGCAAAGGCCGGCTCCTCCGCCAGGCAAAGCAGCGCGATCGACGCCGCCGAGGTCAGCAGCAATCGCGACAGGGCCGGTATGCGCGCGCGCCGATTGTCGTGGCGCGGCCGCACCGACAAGAAAAAGCCGGCGCCTTGCGGCTCCGGCATGTAACGGGTGGTGGGCGGCGCGCCCCCCGCAGCATCCGCGAAGCGGTCGGGCGGACTGAATGCCCGTGACGGGCCATCCGGGGGGGAAAATCGCATCGCCATGCGTGGGCCTCCTAGCCGCGGCGGCAGCATATGTTATTTTGCGATCCCCAGCAACGGCGTGCGCCGGCCTTAGGATCGAAAAAATGGACATTATTATAGGCGCCATTCGGTCGCGCGAAGAATCTCGCTGCGGATGTGCCCGGCCGGGGGCTTCGTTCGGGGGGGCATACATCCGCCGTCGGCTTCCCCGCCTCATGCTCCTTCAATCTCGCGATGATCTGCTCTTCGTTGAACCTGCTTCGCTTCATTACGTCCGACTCCTTCGCGTCGGACTCTACTCAAAATCGGTCACATTTCAGGGGAGCACGTCAGGGCACGCGCCGCGATATCGCTGAGGAAGCGGATATGACAATGATCGCGCAGCTCTGTTCCATCGGTTTTCTTTCTTTCGCGGCAGCGCCTGGCGGCGGTTATGGCTTCTGGCGCAAAGACGTCATTCATAGTTTTGCGACGCGAAAACTGAGATACTGCCCTTCGACGAACGAAGTGGTTCGACTCCAAGCAGAACGCGGATGATGAATCCGCGTGCCCGACGATTGGTTAGCCGGGAAAAGCTGAGAACTTTGCGGTTCACAGTACGTCGGCAAACTGGCTTATTCGAGCACCTCACCTCAATCGTCGCGCCTACCAGAGCGCCCGCGTCTCCATCCAAGCAAGGACATCTGCCAGCTTGAACCGCGGCCGCGGCACCCTGCCCCGGCTCACGTCATACTCCTTGGGGAAGCCAACAGGGCGGTCGCGCCGGTAGCGGTCGATCGTCCGGCGCGAGAGCCGGGCTACGCGAGCAAAATCCTCCACAGTGATGAAGCGCTCGCTTGGCGCCGGGGGCTGGGCAGTACGGCGCGGAGCGCGATCGCCGCGCATCTACGATTCCCTGCGCCGCTGTTTGCCGAACTCCCGATCGCTTGCAATGAAGCGCTCGATCATTGGACCAATCAGTCGCTCGGGGGGCAGCGGCGTCACCAGACCGGTCAGCTTGGCGTGTAGCGCCACGAAACCGCCGCCATATAGGTCGAAGGCGTCGCGCGCAGCTCGATGTGATATGTCCGACGGCTCGTGTTGATGATCAAATTCGTGACGATGTCGGGCCGGGTTGGTTTCACGAGGATATGAACGCGTCGCGTCGCGCCCTCGCCGCTCAGCGTGTCACCAATAATCCACCGTACCGTATCGCCCGCGGCGACGGGACCCGGGCCGACCAGCTCCTCGCCTTCCTGCAGGGCGATATCGGTAACCTGGCCCGGCGCTGTATAGACTTGGAACAGTGCGCCCTCGGCCCAGGCATAACCCCGGTCGATGCGGATCGAACCGTCGCGCTCGAGCGACACGAACACGCCGGCGATCGCGATCTCCTCCGGCGCGAAGGTCAGCGGCCGCTTCGCGATCTCCGCATATTCGGCATTGATCGCGTCGACGCGCGCGTGGATGTCGTCGGGCACTTCCTCGGCTTCCGACCATAAGCGATCGATTTCTTCGCCCTCGGCTTCGAGCTCGGCAATCCGCGTCTCCTCCTCGGCCGTCATCGGTATCTCGTCGCGGTCGATCTCGCGGTGGTCACGCAGCGCGTCCCACGGCAGGTCGACCGAAGTCGCCACCCATTTCCAGCCTTCCCCGAGCAGAGCCTCGCCCTCGGCCTTCAGCTTCTCGTCGACGAGCCGGTCGAGTAGCGCGGGATCGGTGAGCCAGCCGCCGCCATCGGCCTCGAAAAGGTCGCGCACGATCCCGCCGCCGGCTTCGACATAAGCGTCGGGCGTCACGAAGCGCGCCCGCTTGTCGGCGGCGCGGACGACATTCTCGGTCAGCTTCTGGCGGATGAGATGAGGCGCGAGACTACGGCTTTCGGTCAACAGTTCGAAGACCTGGACCTGCCGCTCGAAATCATCCGAGATCGTGAAGGCCATCAGCTGTTCGAGGCCGATCCGGTCGTCGGCATAGGCATCGTGCAGCACCGGCGACACTGAGGCGAGCTTGAGCCGCTGCCGCACCACCGCGGGCGTCACGAAGAAATTGGCCGCGACGGCCTCGATATCCTGGCCCTTTTCGACCATGGCGTGCATCGCCCGAAACTGGTCGAGCGGATGGAGCGCTTCGCGCATCGCGTTCTCGGCGAGGCTGTCGTCTTCAGCGAGGATGTCGTCGTTCGCCGCTTTCACAATGCACGGGACCGGCGTGTCCTTAGCGAGCAGCTTTCGCTTCACGAGCAGCTCGAGCGCACGGTAGCGGCGTCCGCCGGCCGGTACCTCGTACCGGCCAGTTTCCTGGCCCGTGTCATCGAGAATGGGCCGGACGTTGAGGCTCTGGAGCAATTTCCGCCTGGCGATGTCGTCGGCCAAGGCATCGATCGAGACGCCGGCTTTCACGCGCCGCACATTGGACTGGGACAGGACGAGCCTGTCGAGCGGAATGTCGCGTGAAGAATTGAGGGTGAGTTTGGGTGCCGATTTGGCCATGCCATTTCTCCATGGCGGGCCGCCGGAAGCCTCTCTCCCGGCTTGCTACCCGCCACGAGAATCGTTCACCCTCTCCCTCTTCGGGCCGCCGAAGGCGGCCGCTTGTGAAAGACCACCGCCGCACCGCACCGCGAGCTGGCGATCGTGGACGTGTTTTATGTCATTAGGAGCATAGAGTTTGCTTATGCTCTTTTATGCATATTTTTTCTTTATGTTAAAAATAGCATATTGACACTTTATGCGATTTAGAGCATAGGGTCTTCCAAGGAGACCATCATGACTCAAGTCGCACGCTCACCAAAGCAATTGGGGAATCTGATTCAGAGAGCACGCCGGCAAAAAGGGCTCACCCAGACCGAATTGGCCGGTCTGTCCGGACTCCGCCAGGAACTGATATCGAAGATCGAGGGCGGCCATGACGGCACAAAGCTCTCTTCAATATACACATTGTTTGCCGCGCTCGGTCTGGACCTGCTGGTCGATAGCCGATCGCATGGCGCAGCAGTCGAAATCGAAGACATTTTCTGATGCCTCGTCACCGCGCCCATGTCCCTCTCGATGTCCTCGTCAACAACCGCCCTGTCGGGCAACTCATCAAGGAGCGGAGTGGAGCAACGAGCTTCCGATACGTCCAAAGCTGGCTGGACTGGCAGCATGCGTTCGCGATCTCATTATCGCTGCCGCTACGCGAACCCGCCTACAGCGGCGCCCCCGTCACCGCGGTTTTCGAAAATCTCCTTCCCGACAATCCGAATGTTCGCAAAACGGTCGCTGAGCGAACCGGAGCCGAAGGCGCCGATTATTACAGCCTGCTCGAACGCATTGGCCGCGATTGTGTGGGCGCGATGCAGTTCCTGCCCGAGGGGACGGCGGTCGAAGCGCTTCCGGAAATCGAAGGCGAGGTCGTCGATGAAGGCGAGATAGAGGCGATGCTCGCCAATCTGGCGCGAACGCCGCTCGGCATCGATCTTGACCATGAATTCCGCATCTCCGTCGCCGGCGCTCAGGAAAAGACCGCTCTTCTCTTCAGCGAAGGGCGCTGGATGCGTCCCCTCGGCACGACCCCGACGACCCATATCTTGAAGCCCCAGCTCGGGGAAATACCGACGGCCTTTGGTATCATCGACATGCAGAACAGCGTGGACAATGAGCATTATTGCCTGCATCTGCTGGCTGCCTTCGGCCTGCCGGTCGCGCCCAGCCATATCGAAACCTTCGGAAAACGCCGGGTACTCGTGGTAGAGCGCTTCGATCGCCAGCGACGCGGAAACCGTATTCTGCGCTTGCCGCAAGAAGATTGCTGCCAGGCGCTCACGGTTCCTCCGGCCCAGAAGTATCAGAACAATGGTGGGCCGAGCGCGACCGACATCCTCAAATTGCTCCGCGGGGCGGATGAGCCGCTCCGCGATCAGGCCGCCTTCTTCAAGAGCCAATTGCTTTTCTGGCTGATCGGCGCGACCGATGGCCATGGAAAGAATTTCAGCATCTTCCTCCGTCCGGGGGGACGCTACGGCTTGACCCCTTTCTATGACGTCCTCTCTGCGCAAGGCGCTTTCGATCTCAAACAAATCCCGAACAACAAGTATAAACTCGCCATGTCGGTAGGCGCGAGCGGCAAATACCGGATCCTCGAAATCGTCGGTCGCCATTTCATCGAGACCGCCCAAGAGGCGGGACTCGGCGCGACGACGATAAAGGCGGTCCTGACGGAAATATTGGAGGCAGCACCCAAAGCCGCGGCAACCGCACTGTCCGAAATGCCCGCTGACTTTCATCCGGCGATCCACGACAGCGTCGCAAAAGCGATCGACGCGCGGTTACCACGGCTGGAAACCGCGCTCGCGTCGATCCGATAGAGACCAGGCGCCGAAAAAGGGGACCGTCAGCCGGCGCTCGTCTGAGCGGCCGGCATATAAATACCCACAATCGGCCCGAGCAGCATGTCGCCCCGGCATCCGTTTATATAGGGACCTTCAGGAACGGCATAACGGCGCACCCCGCGGATCACTTTGGATTTCAGGGAAATATATTCCCAGCAATCCTTTATCTTGGGATGATCCCGCGCATAGACGACCTCGCGCTCGACGATGCGCGGGCTCTCGGGAAACGGCGAACTTGCGACCGGTCGCTGCCGCTCGATACAATAAAGGCCCGGAATGAGGTCCCGCGGCGTCTCCTCCTTATAGACTGCGACTTCCCCCGGCCGAAAATAGCTGCATCCCTCTTCGAACACCGGGACAACGCCATAGCCCTTTTCCACTACGGGTATCAAAAACAGCCGGAGTTTAAGCGCTTCCAGTTCGCGCCCCATGTCACCGCAGCTTTCATGCGGCATCGCATTCATCACGTCCAACGACATGTCGGTCTCCCTCCAGGGGAGCGATCGACGGCGAAGACCCCGCCCGCTCCGGAACTTGAGACTAGCTCGCCCGACATCGTTGGCACGCACGGAAAAGCGAGCCGTGCCTCTCTTGCGGCAGGCCCCGCCCAACCTCTTTCTTTCGGCGATCGACCTCCCCCACAAAGTCGGTTCGCCGATCCCTGCTAACCGGGGTCCGGTTCGCACGGTGGCGCGAGCAGGCTCTCCGCGGCGTCTGCGCTATGCGCCAGGCCAACGAGATGCCGCTCCCATGCAGCGAACCCCTCGGCGCGCAATTCGAGTTCCTGGTTCCTGTTATAGATACCTTCAATGCCCTTGCGCTTGTGATTGAGCATCAGTTCGGCGATTTCATTGTCGATACCGACCCGCCGTGCGTGCGATCGGAAGGTGCGCCTCAGATCATGAAAGTGCCACCGTGAGATGATGCGGCCGGCGAAGGCTTCCATCCGCGCATGAATCCGATCGCGCGCCTTGAACCATCCCGCGCGCTGCGGACCGTCGATGCACGGCGATGGAAACAGCCATTCATAGTTGGTCTGCGCAAGGCGCTGACCCCAAGGTCCGAGCGCCACGACATTCTCCTCATTGTTCTTCGATCGCCCGGGCGGCAGTGTCCAGATACCCGCCACGACCTCGTCCGAGGGCGCTTCGAAGAGTTCGCTACGGCGAGCGGCCGTCAGCAACAGGAGGATGAACCCGCGTCGATAGGTCAGTTCCTCATCGACGAGCGCACGAAACAACCACTCGATTTCCTCGTCCGACAGGAAGCGCTTGTTGGCCTTTGGCCCGGTATCGAACCAGTTCGAGTTGAGGGTGGTTGCCGGATGCTCTTTCAGCATGATGCCCGCCATCCGGCCTTCACGACCCGCACACCATTTCAGGAAGCAGCTGAGTTCTCCCGCCATCTTGTTCGCACGATGCTTGGAGGCCTTGGCTTTGTCATAGACCGCATCCCAGCAGTCGTCTTCGGTGAGTTGGGCCAGCACCTTCGATCCGATCCTCGGTCCGATGTCGCGCGTATACATCTTGTCCTTGTCGGAGATTGTCCGCGGTTTCAGCTTCTTTCGGTCGCCGCGACGCATTGCAGCCATGTAAATTATATGCGCATCGGCAACCGACATCGCCAACGCCTCTTCGGCGCGCTTGATCGTCCGCGGATCTTCCCCGCGGGACACGGCCTTGCTGAGCGGCCCGGCCCATTCGCGAGCTTCGTCGATCGAAAAGGCCGGGTAGACCCCAAGGATCAGTTCGACGGTCTTCTTTGTGCCGGCGACAACGCGCTTGAAGCGCCACTGCTTTTTTGCAGCGCCAGCGACGATGATGGAAAGGCCCGGGACTTCGCGGTCGGCTAGCGCGCCACTCTTCAACCGCTCGATATGGGCGGGGGTCAATATTACTGCTTTGCTCATGATAACCTCGAGGGGATCGAGGCCATGAAACACTCGCGAAAATTCTCGCGAAACCTGTGTCCAAACGGGTCCAAATCTGACGTGAGTTGTCCAAATAACTCACTTCTGGACAGCTATTTGTCACCATTGGAACGACCTCGATGAATGGCAGAAAACTGCCGGAAATGCGAGGTTTGAAGGTGATTCGCGAGTGGTAGCGGAGGAGGGACTCGAACCCCCGACACGCGGATTATGATTCCGCTGCTCTAACCAGCTGAGCTACTCCGCCCCGAAAGGCCGCCGCTGCGGGCGAGCAGCGCCTATAGGCATGGCGGCGGCGGCGGTCAATATCGTGCGTGCGGTCCGCGAAAATTCCGCGCGAAGGCGAACTCCCACGGGCCGCCGCGATAGAAATGCGCGGCGAGCCCCGTGACAGCGAGAGGGCGCGCGCGGAAATCCTGCGCCAGCTCGGCGAGCAGCGCGCGCGCCGCCTCGGGCGTCACCTTGTTCTGCACCGTGATGTGGAGCCGCGGCGTGCCGCGATCCTGCGCCGGCAGCATCCCGGCAAAGCGCTCGGCCATGCGCGCGCGGATGTCGAGCAGGTCGGGGCTCTCGATCCGAAAGGCGACGCCGCGGCCGAGCGAATAGACCTCGCGCAGCATCGCGCGCGGCGGCGGCGTGTCGGCGGCGATCGTGCGGATCAGCCGCTCGAGCTCGGCGCGCGCCGACGGCGGCAGCTGATGAAAGAGCGTGATATGCGCGGCGAGATAGTTACGTTCGGGCGGAAAATGCGCGGCGCGCAATGCGTCGAAATGGCGCTGGTCCGCCGCACCCATCGTTCCAGTGACGACGATGGGCGCGGCGCCAGCGGCGCGGTCGGGAGGGGGGATGGCCGCGCCGGCTATTTCGGGGTTCTCGCGCAGGGGCGGCGGGGTGCCGGCCCCGATTGTCGGGAACGGAGGCGCAAATGGTCGCTCGCGGCGCCGAAAGCCAATCGATAAATTGGCTCACAATGATCGATTGAGCCGTTCAATCGCGCGCCTCCCTATCGAGTCCGTCCCAAAAGGCGCGTAGCGCCGCCGCGACCGTAAGGGGACGCTCGGCGATCGCCCAATGCCCCGCGTCCTCGATCATCGTGAGCGGAAAGCCCCGCGCCGCGGCAAAACGACTGGCGACGGACCGGTCGACATAGGGATCGTCGGCGCCCCAGATCAGCGCGCCGCGACGCGGCAAGCGGTCGAGGTCGCGCGCCCAGTCGCGCGAAAAATCGAGCCCGTGCGCCGAGCGATAGAGCCTCAGGATCGCGCGGCGCTTGTCCTTGTTCGCCCATTGGCGGGCTTCTTCGGCAGCGAGCGCGGCGGGCACACCCTGCTCGGCGAGCCCCCTGGCGAGCGCGGCGGGCCGGCTCAGCGCCATGAAGATCTCGCCGAGCAGCGGCGTGTTCCAGATGCGCGCGATGCGATGGCCGCGATAGTCGGGATCGATCACGGCGTTCGACACCGCCCAGCTGCGGATGAGGTCGGGGCGCAACGTCGCGGCGCGCTGCGCGATCAGCGCGCCCCAGTCGTGGCCGACGATGTCGATCGGACCGTGCGCCGCTGCGAGCGCCTCGGCCTCGCCCACCGCCCAGTCGGCATAGGCCTCCTTGGTGGCAGCGAAGCCCGCGGGCAGCGGACCGGTGAAACCGGGCAGCGCGGGCAACGCGACGGGCGTGTCGTCAAGCTCGAGCGCGTCGATCAAGGGTCGCCAGATCGCCGGGCTGTCGGGAACGCCGTGGAGGAACAGCTTCGCGGTGGTCATGCTCCCTCCCATCTTCCGTCGCCCCAGCGAAAGCTGGGGCCGCGATCGGCGCAGCGCAGGGCTTCCAGCGGCCCCAGCTTCCGCTGGGGCGACGTTTTTCTACATCTCTCCCCGCGCGCGCCGGATCTCATACCATTTCTGCACATTGGCGCTGTGCTCGGCGAGCGTGCGCGCAAAGACGTGGCCGCCGTCGCCCTTGGCGACGAAATAGAGATAGTCGTTCGGCGCGGGGTCGAGCACCGCGGCGATCGACGCCTTGCCGGGATTGGCGATCGGCCCCTTGGGCAGCCCCGCCATGCTATAGGTGTTATAGTCGTTCACCGCCTCGATCTCCGACCGCTTGATGCGGCGGCCGAGCGGCTTGCCCCTGGTGATCGGATAGATGATCGTCGGATCGGCCTGCAGCCGCATCCCGACCGCGAGCCGATTGGTATAGACCCCCGCGACCGCACGGCGCTCGGCGGGCACCGCGGTCTCTTTTTCGACGATCGAGGCGAGCGTCAGCGCCTCGTTGCGGTTCTTCGCCGCGGTGCGCGGGCTGCGTTTCGCCCACAATTCCGCAAAGGCCTTGTCCATCGCCGCCTGCATCCGCTTGAGCACCGCGGCGCGCGTCTCGCCGCGCGTATAGGCATAGGTGTCGGGCAGCACGCTGCCTTCGGCCGGCACCGCGACCTTGCCGGTCAACCGCTTTTCGGCCATCAGCCGCTCCCACACCATGATCGAGGGCATGCCTTCGGGAATGGTGACGAAGCGCTGGACGGTCCTGCCCGCCTGCATCAGCGCAAGGATGTCGCCCGCGCTCATCCCCTTTTTCACTTCATATTCACCGGGCTTGATGGGCGCGTCGCCGCCGAAGAAGCGCGCGTGGTTGACGAAGGCCGAGGCCGAAGTCGCCCCCGCCTCCTCCAATATCTCGCCCGCCTTTGCGATGCTCGCGCCCGGCGGGATGACGACCACCGTGTCGCGCGGCGCGCCGCCCGAACAGGCGGTCAGCGCCATGGCGAGCAAGGCTGCAAGCAGCCAGCGCATCGCGTCAGGCTTCGACCGCCTTGACGATCAGGCTCGCATTGGTGCCGCCGAAACCGAAGCTGTTGTTGAGCGCGGCCTTGACGGGGCGTGCCTTCGCCTTGTGCGGGACCAGGTCGACGCCTTCGGTGCCTTCGTCGGGGTTGTCGAGATTGAGTGTCGGCGGAACGATCTGGTCGCGGATCGCGAGGATGCAGAAGATCGTCTCGACCGCGCCGGCGCCGCCGAGCAGGTGGCCGATCGCCGATTTGGTCGAACTCATCGACACGGTGCCGATCGCATCGCCGAACAGCCGCTTGACCGCGCCGAGCTCGATCGTGTCGGCCATGGTCGAGGTGCCGTGTGCGTTGATATAGTCGATGTCGGCGGGGGTCATGCCCGCCTTTTTCAGCGCCATCTCCATCGAACGATAGGCGCCGAAACCTTCGGGGTGCGGCGCGGTGACGTGATAGGCGTCGCCCGACAGGCCATAGCCGACGACCTCGGCATAGATTTTGGCGCCGCGCGCCTTGGCATGTTCATATTCCTCGAGCACGACGACGCCCGCGCCCTCGCCCATCACGAAACCGTCGCGGTCCTTGTCATAGGGACGGCTCGCCTTTTCGGGGGCGTCGTTGCTGCTCATGTTGAGCGCGCGCGCCTGCGCGAAGCCCGCGATGCCGATCGGGCAGATCGTCGATTCGGACCCGCCCGCGAGCATGATGTCGGCGTCGCCGTCCTTGATCATCCGCGCCGCGTCGCCGATCGAATGCGCGCCGGTCGAACAGGCGGTGACGACCGCATGGTTCGGGCCCATCAGGCCGTATTTGATACTGACCTGCCCCGAGATGAGGTTGATGAGGCGGCCGTGGACGAAGTGCGGGCTGACGCGCCCCGGCCCCTTTTCGGCGAGCAGCAGGCTTTCGCTCTCGATCCCCGGCAGCCCGCCGATCCCCGAGCCGATCGAGCAGCCGGTACGCAGCCGGTCCTCTTCGCTCATCTCGGTCAGCCCGGCGTCCTCGATCGCCTGGCCCGCGGCGTCGATGCCATAGATGATGAAGGGATCGACCTGGCGCTGCACCTTATGATCGACGCGCTTGTTCGGGTCGAAACCATAGTCATGGTCGGCGGGCTTCACCTCGCACGCGATCGTGCATTTCTGGTCCGACGCGTCGAAGCGGGTGATGGTTCCCGCGCCCGATTTTCCGGCAAGCAGATTGGCCCAGCTGGTTTCGACGTCTCCGCCCAGCGGCGTCACCAATCCCAAACCCGTCACCACAACGCGGCGCATAGTCGTTCCTTTCGTCGGTCCCCGGTCCCGCGGGGACGCGTTTCATATAGCCGTCGGCGCGCAGCCTTCAAAACACCGGCGCATAAAAAAAGCTTCCCGGCCGCAGCGCCGAAACGCCCTGGACCGGGAAGCCGGAAACGCGTGGGCAGCGTCGCCGCCGCGTCCGGCCGCGCCGGACCGGGCAGCCTTAGCCCTTGTTCGCTTCGATATAGTCGATCGCATCCTTGACGGTCGCGATCTTTTCCGCCGCATCGTCGGGGATTTCGACGCCGAATTCTTCCTCGAACGCCATCACCAGTTCGACGATATCGAGGCTGTCGGCGCCCAGATCGTCGATGAAGCTCGCTTCTTCGGTGACCTTGTCGGCTTCGACACCCAGATGTTCGACGACGATCTTTTTAACCTTTTCAGCCGAATCGCTCATGCACAGTTCCTTTTTCTGGCTATGTCGTGAATGTTGGGATTTGCCCTAGAGCCCAGCGGCGGGGCTGGCAAGAGGGCTGGCGCGATCCGGGCGCTGCCCCGCCGTCGCCTTCGAAGATGCAAGCCGGTCAATCGGGGGGCTCCGCGGACACCACGCCGGAAGCCCGGAGCACCTCCGCCGCGCGGGCGATCACCGCCGGGGTGATCATGAACTGGCGCAGCACCTCTTCGGGCGGCGTGCCCACGGGTTTGCGGGTGTAATCGAGCAACTGCCGCCAGAGCCGCCGCGCTTGCGCCATATCGCCCTTGCGCGCGAAGACGATCGCGCGAACCATCAGATATTGCGGCTCGAGATTGCTCGGCGCCGGCATCCGGTCGAGCAGCGCGAGCGCCCCGTCGGCGTCGCCGCTTTGCGCGAGCATGAAGGCGAGCGTGACCGCGGGAACCCCGGCATAGCTCGGGTCGAGTTCGACCGACCGCTTGAGCAGCGGCAGCGCGGCGGCCGCGTCGCCGCATGCCGCCTTGAACAGCCCCAGAAAGCCCGCGATGTCGGCGTCATAGGGATTGAGCAGGCGCGCCGCATCGCCCATCGCCACGCCCGACTGGCAGTCGCCGGCATAGAAATGGGCGCGCGCCATCGCGAACAGCCCGACCGTGCTGTTCGGGGCATTTTCATAGGCGGCCCTCGCCAGCCGTCGCGCTTCGGCGAACGCCGCCTTGCCTTCCGGGGTCTCGCGCCGCGGCTGCCAGTCGCCGAAGCGCAGCCACGACAGCGCGCCGAGAAGCGCCGCGTCGCGCGGTTTGTCCTCGATCGAGGCGCGCAGACACGCCTCGACCTGCCGCGCATTGGTCATGCTCCGCATCTGCCGCATGCGGTTGAACTGCGCGAGACAGGGGTAGCCGGGTGCAAAATTTTCGGGCTCGCGCTGCACCTGATCGCGGACGATGATCCCGTAATCGCCGGCAATCTGCGCGATCGCGGGGGCCAGCGTGCCGAATTCGGGGATCTGGTCGTCGGTGACGCGAAGCTGCGTCGACCAGATCGCGCGCTGGTCGGAAACGCGATTGAGCACGAGGGTGACGTCGACGGGACCCTCAGAGGTCCGTACGATCGACGAATCGAGCCGGTAGTCGGCGCCGCGCGCCGAGACGCCGGTGCCGGGCCGCCGCGCGCTCAGCAGGTCGACGAGATCGAAACGGCGCAATCCGTCGCGCAACTTGCCGTCGAGCGCCCGCGCGATCGCGCGCGATACCGGTGTGTCGCCCGCCGAGGGTGCGCTGACCTCGAGGATCGGCAGAGGTTCGGGACCGCGCAGGTCTTCGCGGCCGTCGAACCACCACCAGGCAGCGAGGGCGGCAAGCAGCGCGGCCGCCGCCGCAATACCCCATGCCCGCCAGCGCCGGCGCTGCCTTGACGTCACGCCGGCGCCGGTGGCCGGATCGGCAACAGGCGCCGCCGCTGTTACGTCATCTTCCTCAGCCGCGACACGCGCGGGCGGTGAGGCCCGGTGCTGGACGACCAGTTCGTAACTACCCTGTGGAACGCGCAGACGATGGACCCACGCGGTGTCGGCATAATAGCGATCGAGCAGGCTGCGCAGCCGGCCGACCATGACGCGCGGATAGCTGTCGACCGCGGGATCGAAATCGGCGCTGCGACCCAGCGCCTCGGTCGCAATCGCATAGGCCTTGGGCACGCCGCGGCCGCCGCGAAGCTGATGTTCGGCCAGAAACTGGAGCAGCCGCGACAGGACCGGCGAGCGCACGAAAAGCGGCGATGCGAGGAGCCGTTCGAGCTCCTCGCCAATGATCCGCTCGGCGTCGGCGGCGGCATCAATGTCATTAGCCTTGGTGCGGTCCATTTCCACCCTATAGCGTCCCCCGCGTTGCCGAGCGCGGTAGATACGACAATCTTCGTCCCCTACCAGCCATTGTCGCCCTCATGTAACGGTAACAAGCGACCGGAAACGCGCTTTCCGGCCATTTGTTCCGGCAAACTCTTCCCAAAAAACCAGCAAAAAAAGTTAATATAATCCAAACATCCGGCTACACGCCGATACGTGACCCCTTGTAACTGCTCCGACGAGCACTCCTCTGCCAGATTTGCATCGTCGCGACGCCCCCCACAGCGCCGCGGTCTGGTCTGAGATTTTTCTCAGGTGGACGAATTGGAACCGGTGGGTCGAAGGATGCGAGCTGGTCCCTGGCGTCCTTCGCCGGACTTGCCGGTTCCATACACTGAGACTTCGCCGGTCGGCAACGTAGCCCCACCTACCTGCCGGCCGGCAAGTCCGCTCCTGCCCCTGCCTCCCCTCTCATTCCCGGCGCCCGTTCGGGCAGCCCGCGCGATCAGCTTTCGCCGGCCTTGCATTCGCCGACCCGCCGCGCCGACATTTCCATATCCATCGACATCGCGGCGGGGCCGGCCCCGTCGCCGCGGGCCGACATCTTCATGTCATAGCTGTCGCGGCTATAGGTGCCGTTCATCGTCATCACGCGTTTCGCACCGCCGGCGTTGCACGTCATCTTTGCGTCGATAACGCCATTCGCCATCTCGAAATGATCATAGGTGCATTGGCCACCCTGATTCTCGGCCAGATTCTTGCGCGGATCACGCGCTTCCTCGGGGGTCAGGCAATTTTCGAAACTATGCCCTTTCGCCATCTGCGCCTTCATCTGGTCGCGCATCGCCGCGGGCAATTTCTCCTCTTCGGGAAAGGACAGGTTGGTGACCTTCATCGCCCCCTTCCACTGGCCGGGCGCCATGAATTCGCCCGACCTTGCAGCGGCCGCGACCTTTTCCTGAACCTCGTCGACCGATGCGTTCTTCGCCGATACGCCTTCGTCCGATTTTCCACACGCCGCCAGCACCAGAATCGATATCGCTGCCGCGATCACAGGCTTGCTCATCGTCGGTCTCCCGTCATTGCCGAAGCCCTTCATCCTCCCCATATTGACCGCGATGGCAATTCAGATTCGCACGTCGCTCGACGAAATCGAAACGGCGGAGGATTATGTCCCCCACCGCCCCGCGCGTCCCGACAAGGTCGAGGGCGGCAAGGCCTTCGAGCTGGTCAGCGACTATCAGCCCGCGGGCGATCAGCCGGCCGCGATCCGCGAACTGGTCGACACCGCGCGCGCGGGCGAGCGCGATCAGGTGCTGCTCGGCGTCACCGGATCGGGCAAGACCTTCACCATGGCAAAGGTGATCGAGGAATTGCAGCGCCCCGCGCTGATTCTCGCCCCCAACAAGATCCTCGCGGCACAGCTCTATGGCGAGTTCAAGAGCTTCTTTCCGAACAATGCGGTCGAATATTTCGTCAGCTATTACGACTATTATCAGCCCGAGGCCTATGTGCCGCGCAGCGACACCTATATCGAGAAGGAGTCGAGCGTAAACGAGGCGATCGACCGCATGCGCCACTCGGCGACGCGCGCGCTGCTCGAACGCGACGACGTCATCATCGTCGCCTCGGTGTCGTGCCTCTATGGCATCGGCTCGGTCGAGACTTACTCCGCGATGATCTTCGATCTCAAGAAAGGCCAGGTCGCCGACAATCGCGAGATCATCCGCAAGCTCGTCGCACTGCAGTACAAGCGCAACGACCAGGCGTTCGCGCGCGGCAATTTCCGCGTGCGCGGCGACAGCCTCGAAATCTTCCCCTCGCACTATGAGGATATGGCGTGGCGCGTCAGCTTCTTCGGCGACGAGATCGAGGAGATCACCGAGTTCGATCCGCTGACCGGCAAGAAGATCGCCAATCTCAATTCGATCCGCATCTATGCGAACAGCCACTATGTGACCCCCGGCCCGACGCTGAAGCAGGCGACCGAGGCGATCCGCCATGAACTCGCCGAGCGGCTCAAGGAACTCGAGGCCGAAGGGCGGTTGCTCGAGGCGCAACGGCTCGAACAGCGCACCAATTTCGACCTCGAAATGATCGCCGCGACCGGAAGCTGCGCGGGGATCGAGAACTACAGCCGCTTCCTGACCGGCCGCCTGCCCGGCGAGCCGCCGCCGACCCTGTTCGAATATCTTCCCGACAACGCGCTGCTCTTCGTCGACGAAAGCCACCAGACGATCCCGCAGATCGGCGCGATGTCGAAGGGCGACCATCGCCGCAAGATCACCCTCGCCGAATATGGCTTCCGCCTGCCGAGCTGTATCGACAACCGGCCGCTGCGTTTTGCCGAGTGGGATCTGATGCGCCCGCAGACGGTCAGCGTCTCGGCGACGCCGGGGACGTGGGAAATGGACCGCACGCAGGGCGTCTTCGCCGAACAGGTGATCCGCCCCACCGGCCTCATCGACCCGCCGGTCGAGATCAAGCCGGTCGAGGAGCAGGTCGATGACCTCATAGCCGAGGCGAAAAAGACCGCCGCGGCGGGCTACCGCACGCTCGTCACCACGCTCACCAAGCGCATGGCCGAGGACCTCACCGAATTCCTCCACGAAGCCGGGCTCAAGGTCCGCTACATGCACTCGGACGTCGAGACGCTGGAGCGCATCGAGATCATCCGCGACCTCAGGCTCGGCGTGTTCGATGTGCTCGTCGGCATCAACCTGCTGCGCGAGGGCCTCGACATTCCCGAATGCGGTCTCGTCGCGATCCTCGACGCCGACAAGGAAGGCTTTCTGCGCAGCGAAACATCGCTGGTGCAAACCATCGGCCGCGCCGCGCGCAACGTCGACGGCCGCGTCATCCTCTACGCCGACCGCATCACCGGCAGCATGGAGCGCGCGCTGCGCGAAACCGACCGCCGCCGCGAAAAGCAGCAGGCGTATAACGAAGAGCATGGCATCACGCCGCAGACGATCAAGCGCAACATCGGCGACATCATCGCGCATGTCGCATCAAAGGATGGCGTCGTCATCGACATCGGCGAGGATAAGCCCGCGCACATGGTCGGCCACAACCTGCGCGCCTATATCCAGGAGCTCGAAAAGAAGATGCGCGACGCCGCAGCGGACCTGGAATTCGAGGAAGCCGGGCGGCTGCGCGACGAAATCCGCAAGCTGGAGGCGGATGAGCTAGGCCTGCCGCCGGACGAGCAGGTGGCGCCGCGCGTGGGGCGCTCGAACGAGGGCAAGCCGGGGACAAGGAAGGGCCGGTTCGGGAAGTCGAGCAGGACGAAGTGGGGGCGAGGAACCTGATTGACATACCACTTTTTCTCTCGTAGATTCTCCGGGAGAAAAGGTGGCGCCATGCAGATCGAAGTTGATTTTGACGTATATAAAGCCTTGACCCTCCTCAGGCGAAACGAGGAGGACAGTTACAACGACGTAGTTCGCCGGTTGCTCAACATAGCGGAAGAAGCCCCCAACCTTCTCGATTGTGATGAAAACCTCAAGCCCGTTGGGATAATCCCTGAAGATCAGATTGCTCGACTCTTGGCCGGCCTGGACGCTCCCGGAGTCTGGATGGGCAACGTATTCTTGCCTGACGGAACGAAGTTTCGAGCAACTTATAAGGGCCAAACTTTTCGCGCCGAGATAAAGGATCAGCGCTGGCAGGATGAAGAAGGGAATGTTCGCCATAGTCCTTCAGACGCCGCCGGAGCAATTTCCGGTACTAAAGTTAATGGATGGCGCTTCTGGTATGTAAAGCGCCCCAATGATGACGATTGGCTCCGCTTGGACGACCTTCGCAGATGATCCACTCCTTCGCCGATCCCGAAACCGAAAAAATCTGGAACGGCGAACGCAGCCGGAAGCTGCCTCATGACATCCAGAAGCGCGCCTTGGACAAGCTCAAACTACTCAATCGCGCCCGGACACTCGACGACCTGCGCAATCCGCCGTCGAACCGCCTTCACGCACTGGAGCGCGATCGGGCCGGGCAACATTCGATTTCCATTAATATGAAATGGCGTATATGCTTCGTCTGGAAAGACGAACATGCCGAGCAGGTCGAAATCACGGACTACCACTAATCCCGACTGGCTGCACAACAGCCACGCCGGTGAATTGCTGCTGTCCGAGTTCATGGAACCGCTTGGCATGGACGCGGCGGCGCTCGGCAGGGCACTCGGGGTCTCGGCAGGGCAAATACAGGCCGTGATCGATGGCGATGCCGATATGGATGCGGAGCTTGATCTGCGCCTCGCCCGATATTTCCGTATGTCGGAAGGTTTTTTCCTTGGCTTGCAACTCGACCACGAGTTGCTCGAAGCCAAGCGAGCGCTGAATGGCGAGCTTGACCGGATCGTCCCGCGCGCCGCCTGACACCTTCGACCAAAACCCTATTGTAACCGACGAGCACCCTTGCCCCCTCCCCGCGCGCGGCTTAGCGTTCGCGCCTCAAACGGGGAGACAAGTTTATGAAATCGGGTCTGTCGCTGATCGCGCTGGCGCTTGCCGTTGCGGTTCCTGCCATCGTCCATGCCGCGGACCAGAATGACAAGGCAAAGGCCGAAAAGCCCGCCGCCGATGTCGAACCCCAAATCCATACCACCAAACTCAGCGGCACCTTCGGCGGCCAGCGCATCGACTATGCCGCGACGATCGGCGAGACGATCCTGAAGAACAAGGATGGCGTGCCCGAAGCCGCGGTCGTCACCACCTCCTATGTCAAGGAACCGCGCGATCCGTCGCGCCCCGTCACCTTCCTGTTCAACGGCGGCCCCGGATCGGGCACCGTCTGGCTGATGATGGGCGCGTTCGGGCCGAAGCGGGTCGCGATTCCCGGCGACGGCACCGACGATGGCGCGCCGCCCTATCCCATTGTCGACAATCCCGACTCGCTGCTCGACGCCACCGACATCGTCTTCATCGACCCGCCGGGAACGGGCTTCTCGCACCTGATCGGCAAGGCCGACCCCAAGGACTATTACGGCGTGACGCAGGATGCAAAGCTCGTCGCCGAGGTGATCCGCCGCTGGCTGAACGAGAATGGCCGCTGGAACAGCCCCAAATATCTCGGCGGCGAAAGCTATGGCACGACGCGGTCGGCCGCGGTCGCGAACCAGTTGATGAACGAGACATATAATGACGTCGCGCTCAACGGCATCATCCTGATCTCGACCGTGCTCGATTTTGCGGCGGGCGCCGACACGCCGGGTAACGAACTCTCATACATCACCAACCTGCCGTCGATGGCGGTAACCGCGCTCTATCACGGCAAGGCGACCGCCGCCTCGCCCGAGGCCTTTGCCGAAGAAGCGCGGCAATGGGCGATCGGCCCCTATGCCGCTGCGCTGCTCAAGGGCCAGAAATTGCAGGGCGAGGAGCGCGCGAAGATCCGCCGCGAGCTGGCGCGCTTCACCGGTCTTTCGGAAACCTATCTCGAAAGCGCCGACCTGCGCGTGACGCCCGGCCGCTTCTACAAGGAATTGCTGCGCGATCGCGGGCTGACGATCGGCCGCCTCGACAGCCGCTATACCGGCAAGGACTATGACAATGCCGGCGAAACGCCCGACAACGACCCCAGCTTCTATGGCATCGACGCGGGCTATACCGCCGCGATCAACAGCTGGGCGCGCGATACGCTGGGATTCAAGACGGATCGCGAATATCAGTCGATCGGCTCCATCGGCAGCCAGTGGGACTGGCGCCTCGGCGGCCGCGACACCAACGCCTATCTGAACGTCGCGCCCTATATCGGCCAGGCGCTGCGCGAAAATTCGGGGCTGCGCGTGCTCGTCGCGCAGGGCTATTATGATTTCGCGACGCCCTTTTTCGCCGCTGAATATGCGCTGTCGCGCACCGGCATCCCGCAGGACCGGATCGAGTATGAATATTATGACGCGGGGCACATGATGTATATCCGCGACGAGGACCGGCACAAATTATCGGCCGACATCCGCGCCTTCATCCGCGCGCGATAGGACAGGCGGGGGCGCCGTTAACGGCGCGTGCCGCCTTTCGTCAGCGCAAGACCCCGCTCGCTGCCTGGCGCCGCGCGTAAAGGAACAGCGCAATCGCGACGATCCAGATGATCGCGGTAAAGATCATCGGAAAGGCCCCGAACATGTGCATCAGCTCGCCCCAGTGCAGGCCGAACTGATAGACGCTGCTGATCGCGAGGCCGAGCAGCGACACCGCGAAGGCGGTGACCGCGTGACGGCTGCGCGCGAGCAGCAGCAGCGAGCCGAGCACCGCCCCCCACACGCCGAGCGCCCAGCCGGTGTTGGCCCAGAGCGGAAAGCTTTGAAAATAGGCGATCTGTTCGGGCGTGAACCCCGCTAGATAGGCCGCGTTGTCCATCTTGGTCATCGTATAATCGAACGCGCCGATCGCGTTCCACAGCAGCGAAAGCCCGCCGACCACCCACAGATGCCACGGCGTTTTGACAGTCGTATTCATGGCGAACCCCTCCCCATTGAACGCGCACAATCTATCATCATTTGCGGGCACGGGGAACTGTATTATTTTGCCATGACAGCATCGCCCCCTTGGCAATCGCGCGCCCAGCGGCGATAGCGCGCGCATGTGCGTCGTCGCCCTCGCCTGGCGGGTCCATCGGGACTGGCCCTTGATCCTCGTCGGCAACCGCGACGAATTCCACGACCGGCCGAGCGCGCCGCTCGCCGCGTGGGACGACGGCAGCGGCATCGTCGCGGGCCGCGACCTTCAGGCGGGCGGCACGTGGATGGGCCTCCATGCGCCGAGCGGGCGCGCCGTCGTCGTCACCAACGTCCGCGGCGCGATGCCCGATCCGGCGAAGGAGTCGCGCGGTGCGCTCGTCACCGACCTGCTGCGCGGCGGCGGACGCTTCGCCGCGCCGGTCGAGGCCGACCTCGATCGTTTCAACGCCTTCAACCTGTTCGCGGCCGATGGCACGGCAAGGCTGATGACCAACCGCCCAAAGCCGCGCATTGCCTCGCTCGCCCCCGGCGTCCATGCGATCGCCAACGAACCCGTCGATCGCCCCTGCCCCCGCGCCGAGCGGCTCCGCGCCGCGCTCGAAGCGGTGGTCGAGGCAGCAAGCGATCCCGCCGGCCTGCTCGACACGCTGGCCGCGACCGGCGACCCCGCGCTCTTCCTGCACGGTGATGTCTATGGCACGCGCGCGTCGACGCTGATCGCGATCGACGGCAAGGGCACGGCGCACATGGTCGAGCGGCGCTACGAAAAGGGCGGCCGTCCCGCCGGAACGACCGCCCTTCAAATTCGTATCGGCTGACGCTGCACCTTACTTCGGCGCGAGCACCATCAGCATCTGGCGGCCTTCGGTGCGCGGGTGCGCTTCGATTTTCGCGATTTCGGCGGTCATCTCGGCGACGCGTTGGAGCACGTTGAGGCCAAGCTGCGTATGGCTCATCTCGCGGCCGCGGAAGCGCATCGTCATCTTGACCTTGTCGCCTTCCTCGAGGAAGTGAAAGACCTTCTTCATCTTCACGTCGAAATCGTGATCGTCGATGTTCGGACGCATCTTGATCTCCTTGATCTCCTGCGTCTTCTGGGTCTTGCGCGCGGCGTTGGCCTTTTTCTGGGCCTCATATTTATATTTGCCGACGTCGAGGAACTTGCACACCGGCGGATCGGCGTTCGGAGAGACTTCGACCAGATCGAGCCCGACTTCGGCCGCCTGTTCGATCGCTTCGGCAGTCAGCATTACGCCCAGATTTTCGCCTTCCTCGTCGATCACGCGGACCTTGGGCGAGGCGATGAACTCATTGTATCGCGGGCCGTTCTTCGGTGGCATCGGGGCCAGCGGGCGGCGGGTCATGGGCGGGCGTATAGCTGTATCTCCTCAGATCGTTTCAAATGCGCGCACGGCACCCCACGCCGATGCGCCTCGTGGTCATATAGTGAACGCGCGGCCGGCGTAAAGGCCGCGCGTGTCGGCGCGCCCACGCTTTTCGCCGGACTGTGGCGGCTTTGCCACGCCCCGGGGGTCAGCGAATTACCCGCATCCTACCATTTTGCGGGCGCCGGGTCGATCACCCGGAAGCCGCCGGCGCCGACCTCGCTGACCTCGAGCGCGCGGATCGCGATGCCCTGATTGTCGAAGCGGAAGATGCCGTCGATCCCGCCGAAGCCGTCGGCCGCGAGCAGCCGCGTGACCGGGAAATTGGTCCCCGGCTTCCAGTCGCGCGCGATGCGCACCGTCAGCAGCACCGAATCATAGCCGAGGCTCGCGAGCCGATAGGGCGCCTTGCCATAGCGCTGGCGATATTTGGTCGCGAGCTGGCCATAGAGACCGTCCGAGACGCTGGCGAACCAGGCGCCGCGCATCGCCGGGCTGGTGCCGAGCGACGCGTCGGTGTTCCACAGCTCGGGGCCGAGGATCTGCCGGTCGCCAGCCTCGCGCAGCACGGGCACCGCGCGGACCGCGTTGCCGCCGACGTCGGCGATCAGCACGGCGTCCATCTCGCCCGCATTGGCGAGCCGCCGCGCCGCCCCCGACAGCGCGGTCGCGCTGCGGTCATAGCTTTCGACCGCGACAAGCGTGCCGCCGGCCTGCTTGACCGCGGCGCGGAACGCCGCGACCGAGCGATCGCCATAGACATTTTTGGGGACCAGCGCGCCGAAGCGCGTGTGCCCTTTACCGCGGGCGAAAGCGACGACGCGCTCGACCGACTGGCCGGGGACGAAGCCCATGATGAAGACACCATTGCCCGCCACCGCACTGTCGTTCGAGAAGCTCAGCACCGGAACCTTCGCGGCGCGCGCGATCGGCGCGACCGCCGCGACATCTTCGCTGAGCAGCGGGCCGAGGATCAGCTTGTTGCCGTCGGCGACCGCCTGCCGCGCCGCCGCCGCCGCGCCGAGCGCGGTGTCATAGGTGGTGATGCGCAGCTTCTCGGTCCTGGTATCGAGCAGCGCCATCGTCGTCGCATTGGCGATCGCGGTGCCGACGTCGGCGTTCCGTCCCGTCTCGGGCACGAGCAGCGCGACGCGGTGGCGGTCGGTGTCGGTCGGCAGGCCGGGTTCGATCGTCTCGCCCCCGTTCGGCGGCGGCGGCGGCGGACCCGCGGTTTTCGGCACGACCTGGCACGCCGCGAGCAGCCCGCCGAGCGCCAGCGTCGCCAGCCCGCGCAGCATGCGGCGGCGGGGCGACGCAATCTCTTGGCGCTCTGCCCCAGTTTCTGCCATTTTCGGCGTCATGCCGGATTCGACCATATCCAATACTCCCTTGCCCGGTCTCTATATCGTGGCGACGCCCATCGGCAACCTCGGCGACATCGGCGCGCGCGCCGCGGCGGTCCTCGCCCGCGCCGACCTGATCGCCGCCGAAGACACGCGCGTGACGGCGAAGCTGCTGTCACACCTCGGCTTGCGGATAAAGATGACCCCCTATCACGACCATAGCGACGAACGCGCGCGCGCCGATCTGGTTGCGCGCATGGAAAATCAGGTCGTCGTGCTGGTGTCGGATGCGGGAACGCCGCTGATTTCGGACCCCGGCTACAAGCTGGTGCGCGATGCGCGCGCGGCGGGGCGGCACGTCACCACCCTGCCCGGCCCGTGCGCCGCGATCGCCGCGATCACCCTGTCGGGGCTGCCGAGCGATCGCTTCCTTTTCGCGGGTTTCCTGCCGAACAAGGCCAAGGCGCGCGCCGACACGATCGCCGAATTTGCGGGACTGCGCGCGAGCTTGGTCTTCTACGAAAGCGGCCCGCGCCTCGCCGCAACGCTGGCGGCGCTCGCCGAAGGGCTCGGCAACCGCGAGGCCGCGGTCGCGCGCGAGATCACCAAACTCTATGAGGAATGCGTGACCGGCCCGCTCGCCGAGCTTGCTACGCGCTATGCCGACGCGCCGCCGAAGGGCGAAATCGTCATCGTCGTCGCGCCGCCCGCCGACGATATGACCGAAGAGGCCGACGAGGCGACCGTCGATGCCGCGCTCCGCGAAGCGCTCGCCGACGAGCCGGTTGCAAAGGCCGCAAAGGCGGTCGCCAAACGCTTCGGCCGCGACCGCCACGCGGTCTATGCCCGCGCGCTCGAGCTGAAGGCCGAGGCTTGAGCCGCGCCGCGGCCGAAGCGCGCGGACGCAAGGCCGAGCGCCGCGCGGCGTGGTGGCTGCGCCTCCACGGCTGGCGCATCCTGGGACAGCGGCTGCGCGTCCCCGCGGGCGAGGTCGACCTCGTCGCGCGGCGCGGGCGCACCGTCGCCTTCGTCGAAGTGAAGTGGCGCGACCGCGCGGCGGACCTCGACCATGCGATCGACCAATATCGGCTGCGCCGCGTCGCCGCGGCCGCCGAAATGCTGAGCGCGCGCTTCGCCGGCCCCCGCGACGACATCAGGATCGACGTGATGCTCCTTGCACCGCGCCGCCTGCCACGCCATCTGGTCCACGTCTGGCAACCGTGAGGCGGTGAAGCCGCAAACCCCTCCTCCGAAGAGGAGGGGTTGAATATGGAGAAACAATATGACCCTGCGCGCCGCCGTGCAAATGGACCCGCTGGACCAGATCAACATCGGGGGCGACAGCAGCTTCGCCCTGATGCTCAAGGCGCTCGAACGCGGCTACAGCCTCTTTCACTACGACGTCCGCGGCCTGACATGGGAGGCCGGGCGGCTGACGACGCGCGCGCACCCTGTCCTCGACGTCAAGCGCGAGGCGGGCGATCATTATCGCTTCGGCGAGGCGCTGACGCTCGATCTCGGCCGCGATGTCGATGTCGTGCTGATGCGGCAGGACCCGCCCTTCGACCTCGGCTATCTGACCGGCACCTGGCTGCTCGAGCGCATCCGCGGCGAAACGCTGGTGGTCAACGATCCGGTCTCGGTCCGCAACGCGCCCGAAAAGGTCTTCGTGCTCGACTTCCCGCAGTTCATGCCGCCGACGATGGTGACGCGCGATCTGGACGCGGTGAAGGATTTCCATAAGCGTCACGGCGCGATCGTCGTCAAGCCGCTCCACGGCAACGGCGGCAAGGCGGTGTTCCGCATCGACGAAGACGGCAGCAATCTCGGCGCGCTCGTCGAGCTGTTCGGTCAGGTGTGGCCCGAACCCTTCATGGTCCAGCAGTTCCTGCCCAGCGTATCGGCGGGCGACAAGCGCATCGTCCTTGTCGACGGCGAGGTCGCGGGGGCGATCAACCGCAAGCCCGGCGAGGGCGAATTCCGATCGAACCTCGCGGTCGGCGGCTTTGCCGAAGCCGCCGAACTCAGCCCGCGCGAGCAGGAAATCTGCGCCGCGCTCGGCCCTGCGCTCAAGGAACGCGGGCTGATCTTCGTCGGCATCGACGTGATCGGCGGCGAATGGCTGACCGAGATCAACGTCACCTCGCCCACCGGCATCGTCGCGATCGACCGCTTCAACAACAGCGACACGGCGGGGATGATCTGGGACGCGATCGCGCGCCGGATCGTTTGACGCACGCGCTGCGTTAGCCTCCCCATGACCGGCTTCATTCTCGACCTGATCCAGGGCTGGGGTTATTTCGGCATCTTCGTGCTGATGGTGCTCGAAAACGTCTTTCCGCCGATCCCCAGCGAGGTGATCATGGCGCTCGGCGGCATCGCAGCGGCGCAGGGGCGCTTCGATTTCTGGACGCTGATCGCGGTCGCGGTCGTGGGCACGACGCTCGGCAACTGGGTCTGGTACGGCATCGGCCGCTGGATCGGCTATCGACGCCTCAAGCCCTTCATCGACCGCCACGGCCGCTGGTTGACGCTCGACTGGCGCGAGGTCGAGCGGCTGCACGAGGGCTTCCTGCGCTTCGGCCCCGGCATCGTCTTCGCCGCGCGTTTCATGCCCGTGGCGCGCACCATGGTGTCGCTGCCCGCGGGCATGGTGCATATGAACCAGGCGAAATTTCTGATCTGGACCGCGGCGGGATCGACGATCTGGATCACCGCGCTCGCCGGGGCGGGAAGCTGGTTCGGCAAGCGCTTCGCCAACCTCGACGCCGTCGTCGGTCCGGTGGCGGTCGCGGCGATCGGGGCGCTGATTCTGCTCTATCTCTGGCGCGTCATCACGTGGAGGCCAAAGACCAAGAACGAATGATCGGTCTTTATCGTCACGCTGCGCCGACGACCGCTATCGACCGATTGCTGCCCCATTGATCATCGTCACCCCGGACTTGATCCGGGGTCCATGACTTCGGCGCTGCTGTGGATCCCGGATCAAGTCCGGGATGACGAAAGAGAGCAGGCGAACGTCCGCTCCCCACCCCAAAACCGCCATCGCAAAAAAACCGCTGTCCTACATTGTCCGGCTGTGCCAGCCTTCGTCTCGGCTCTTTCGAGATGTGGATAAAAGCGGTCACGGCCCGGCTTGCGGATGCGGGGAACCGGCGCGGCATGGTCGCCGAACGCGGCCTATCGGCGGCCGCACAAGGCTGAACTTCACTGAACTTTGAAACGACGGCGCGGACCCAGCCCGCGATTACCATAGACGGCGATGGCAACTGGCCACCCCATAGCCGCCGTCACGCCCGCGGATGGGCATTCCGATAGATGTCGAGCAAATGCGCCGCGTCGACCGCGGTATAAACCTGCGTCGAGGCAAGGCTCGCGTGACCGAGCAGTTCCTGCAGGCTCCGGAGGTCGGCGCCCCCCGCGAGCAGATGCGTCGCAAAGCTGTGCCGCAGCGCGTGCGGCGTCGTGCGTTCGGGCAATCCCAGCGCGCGGCGCGCCGACCGCACGCTCGCACGCACCACGCCGGGCTGGAGCGGCCCGCCGCGCGCGCCGAGGAACAGCGGGCTGTCTTTCGCGATCGGCCAGGGGCAGGCCGCGACATAGCGCTCCACCGCCGCCGCGACCGCGGGCAGGATCGGCACGATCCGGGTCTTGGCGCGCTTGCCCGTGACGCGCAGCGTCTCGCCGAGCGGCAGCGCCGCGCCGGTCAGCGACAGTGCTTCGCCGATGCGCAGCCCCGCGCCATAGAGCAAAAGCAGCAGCGCGAAGTCGCGCGCGCCGACCCAGCCCTCGCGCGCATTGTCCTCGACATCCTGCGCAAGCTGCATCGCCTCGTGCGGCGCGACGGGGCGCGGCAGCCCCTTTTTGACGCGCGGCCCGCGCATCTGCGGCACGGCGGCGTTCGACCCGCCGACGAAGCGCAGAAAGCTGCGCAGCGCCGACAATTCGCGCGCCGCCGACGCATTGCCCAGCCCCTCGCCGCGGCGCGCCGCAAGGTAAGCACGCAAATCATTAGGGGTCAGCGCCCTCAGCATCGCGCCATCGACCGCGCCGCCCTGATGCCGCGACAGAAAGGCGCAAAACCGCTCCGCCGTTGCGACATAGGCGCGGCGCGTGTGATCGGACCGGCGCTTTTCGTTCGCCAGATGCGCGTCCCATTCGCGGATCAAGTCCAAAGCCACCCTTGCCCTTCCCTTTCCGTTCGTGTCGAGCGAAGTCGAGACACCCATCGGGCCGGCGTAAAGCTGAGGGGCACCTCGACTTCGCTCGATGCGAACGGGTCTGGGGAGACTAGTGGGTTTTCACCACCTCCGAAAGGATCGAGTCGAGCAACAATATCCCCGCGTCGGTGACCGCCAACCGGTCGCGCTCCTGCACCATCAGCCCCTGCACCGCCAACCGCGCTACCGCACCCGCATCGACGAAATCCTCGCGCGCCAGCCCGCTCCGCGCCTCGACGCGGCTCAGGTCGACGCCCTCGGTCAGCCGCAGCCCCATCAGCATCGCCTCGGTCGCACGCTCCTGCGGCGGCAAGTCGGCCTCGACCTTCAGTCCTTGCCCGTTGCGCACGACCGCGGAGAGAAAATTTTCGGGCTTCTTGTGCCGCTCGGTCGCCTGCGTGAGCCGCCGCCCGTGCGCACCGGGGCCAATGCCGGCATAGTCGCCATAGCGCCAATAGGTCAGATTGTGCCGGCTCTCCTCGCCGGGGCGCGCATGGTTCGATACCTCGTAGCGCGGCAGGCCCGCCGCGCGCGTCAGCGCCTGCGTCGCGTCGAACAGGTCGGCGGCGGCGTCGCCGTCGGGAATGGTCAGCGCGCCCTTCGCCGCGAGCGTGGCGAAGCGCGTCCCCGGCTCGATCGTCAACTGATAGAGCGACAGGTGCCCGGTCCCGAACGCCAGCGCCTCGGCCAGTTCGGCCTCCCACGCGCCCACCGGCTGCCCCGGCCGGGCATAGATCAAATCGAAGCTCACGCGCGCGAAATGCGCCTGCGCCGCCGCGATCGCGCGCCGCGCCTCGTCGTCGCTATGCGCGCGGCCCAGAAAGCCGAGTGCCTCGGCATCGAAGCTCTGCACGCCGATCGACACGCGGTTGACGCCCGCCGATGCGAGCGCCGCGAAATTCGCGACCTCGACCGAATTGGGGTTCGCCTCGAGCGTGATTTCACAGTCCTCGGCCAGTCCCCAAAGCGCATCGGCCTCGGTAATCACCGCCGCCACCGTCGCGGGCGGCATCAGGCTCGGCGTGCCGCCGCCGAAGAAGATCGACGACACGGCCCGCCCCGGCAACTGCGCCGCCTCGTGCCGCAAGTCGGCGAGCAGCGCTTCGCGCCACGCCGCCTGATCGACGCTCTCGCGCACATGGCTGTTAAAGTCGCAATAGGGGCATTTCGACACGCAGAACGGCCAATGGACATAAAGGGCGAGCGGTTCGGCCATGCGCAGCCCTATAGCGACTTTGCGGGCAAAGTCAGCGGGCGCGCTTGACGGCTCCCTCTGTCTTAGGCATGCAATACAGCATGAAGTGCGCCGCCGTCGGTCTTGTTGCCTTGCTTGGCGGGTCGTTCGTCGCTCCGTCGACGATGGCCGCGGAGCAGGGGGCGCCGACCTGCCTGCCCATCGAAGCCGGCGACGACGGCACGCCGATCATCCGCGCGAACATCAATGGAGCCGGCCCTTTCGCCTTCGTGCTCGACACCGCCGCCAGCGGGACGACGATCGATCCCGCGCGCGCCGACGCGCTGGCGCTGCCATACGATCCCGAAAGCGACGAAGCGCAGGGCCTGGGCGGCGCGATCACCGTCTCCTTCCGCCGGGTCGCCGCGTTCGAGGCCGGCCCCGTCCGCCTGCGCGGCATCGTCGTTCCGTCGTTGCCCGCCCCCGATTTCGACAGCCACGACGTCGCGGGCCTCGCGGGCGTCGATCTGTTCGAGAAGCGGCTCGCCGTCTGGTCGCCCGGCGGGCGCTGCGTCGATTTGAAAAGCAGCGGATCGGCGCTTCCCGGCGACGGATGGCGGGCGGTCGACGCCCGCTGGCTTCGGCCGTGGAAAATCATGCTGCCGATGCGGATCGGCGGCGTATCGGGGTGGGCTCTACTCGACACCGGCGCGCAATATACGACACTGAACCCTGCTTTCGCCGAACGGATCGGACTGACAGGCGCGGCGGTGCAGCCGGGCGGGTCGATCGCGGGTATCGACGGACGCGACCTGCCGCTCGGCGAAGGCGAGGTTCGCAATGTCGCGATCGGGCCATGGCATTGGAACAAGCGCCGCATTCGCGTCGGCGCGCTGCCGGTCTTCGGCCGTCTCGACGCCGCGGGCAACCATCTCGCCATCCTCGGCATTGATTGGCTGGCCGCCGAGGGCTTCGCGATCGACTATGGCCGTCAATCGCTGTGGCTGCGCGCCCGGCCCGCGCGCTGACGCGTCAAAACACCCCCGCCACCAGCTTGGCAAAGGCATCGGCGCGGTGGCTGATCGCATGTTTTTCGGCCGGGTCGATTTCGGCGAAGGTCTGCGCCCTTCCCGCAGGCACGAACACCGGATCATAACCGAAGCCCAGCGTGCCGCGCGGCGGCCAGGTCAGGCTGCCCGACGCGCGCCCCTCGAAAACCTCGGTATGGCCGTCGGGCCAGGCAAGCGCGAGGGTGCAGACGAAGGCGGCGCTGCGATCGACGTCCGGCCCTTGCGCGGCGAGCAGCCCCTCGACCTTGCCCATCGCCATATACCAGTCGCGGCCCTTTTCCCCCTCGAACCACTGCCGTTCGGCCCAGTCGGCGGTATAGACCCCCGGCCGCCCGCCGAGCGCCGCGACCTCGAGCCCGCTGTCGTCGGCGAGCGCGGGAAGGCCCGCCGCCGACGCGCTCGCGTGCGCCTTGAGCAGAGCATTCTCGCGGAACGTCGTCCCCGTCTCCTCGGGCTCGGGCAGGCCGAGATCGCCCGCCGACACCGGCTCGATCCCATAGGGTTCGAGCAGCGCCCGAATCTCGCGCACTTTGCCCGCATTGTGACTCGCGATGACGAGCCGCCCGGGGGCGAGTTTGCGAAAGGCCGTCACAACAACTCCTCGATCCATTCGGACAGGCTGATCAGCATGTCCCGTCGCAGCCGCGCCTGACGGTCGGCATATTGGTTGCGCAGCAGCACGCCGAACGACACCGCGCTGACGGCCCATGAAAATGGGACGCTGACAAAGGCGGCCAACCCCAAGCCGACATCGACGCGGCCGCGCCAGCGCGACTTTCGCTGGTCCTGACGCAATGCGCGCGCATAGTCGCGAAACAGGACAAGAAGGTCGTTCCGTTCGTGTGGCAACAGTGCAGCAACCGGCGGAATGCGCGAAAAATAGCGCGGCGCCCGCTCGAAAAAGGCATCAATGCTCCATGCATTTCGGGCCGGCAGCAAAGGGACGAGCGCGAGCCAGTGGCGCCATTCTTCGTCGCCCACGGGATATTGCCGAAGCCGAATATCCGGCATGTCAGTCGGAATGCAGCCGTGCATTTATCCTGTCGTCGAGCGCGATAAAGCGCTCTTCGATCAGGTCCATTTCGCGCTCGCGGCGTATGACCGAGCGACTGACCCACAGATAGACCAGGCCCGAAAAAATGAAGGCCGCAATCTCGATCGGCTTGCTCACGTCGAGCGTCAGGCCCGGCACATAGTGGAACACCGCAAACAACAGCGCCCCTCCCACGGCGATTGCCATTGCCCACTGCGCCAGATGCACGAAACCTTCCGACAAGGCGGCCGCGCTCTCGGCCGCCTCGCGCCGCGCCGCGGTGGCTGCGATTTCCCGCAGCACTTCCATATCGACATGACGCAGATCGCTCATGGTCCTCAGGATAGTCCCTTTGCGGCCCGATGGAAAGCCTATCGCCCCACCGCCTTCGCCTGCGCCGCGAAAATCTCACCGCAGCCGATGCGCGCGAGGCGGAGCAGGCGCAAGAGGCCTTCCTCGTCGTAGGTCGCGCCCTCGGCGCTCGCCTGCACCTCGACGATCCGGCCCTTGCCGGTCAGCACGAAATTGCCGTCGGCCTCCGCGACCGAATCCTCGTCATAATCGAGGTCGAGCACCGCGGTGCCCTGATAATTGCCGCACGAGATCGCCGCGACCTGGTCGGCGATCGGATCTTCGGCGATCGCCTTCGCTTCCAGCAACTTGTCGACCGCGAGCCGCAGCGCGACCCACGCGCCCGAAATCGAGGCAGTGCGCGTGCCGCCGTCGGCCTGAATCACGTCGCAGTCGATCAATATCTGCCGCTCGCTGAGCTTTTCCATGTCGACGACGGCGCGCAAGGACCGGCCGATCAGCCGCTGGATTTCCTGCGTGCGCCCCGACTGCTTGCCGCGCGCCGCCTCGCGGCTGCCGCGCGTGTGCGTCGCGCGGGGCAACATGCCATATTCGGCGGTCACCCAGCCCTGCCCCTTGCCGCGCAGGAAGGGCGGCACCTTTTCCTCGACGCTCGCGGTCACCAGCACCTTGGTGTTGCCGAAGCCGACGAGCACGCTGCCCTCGGCGTGCATGGTGAAGTTGGTTTCGATGGCGATGGGGCGCATCTGGTCGGGCGCGCGGCCGGAGGGTCGCATGGGGATCCTTTCGATTGAAGATTGCCGCGGCTCTTAGGCGTGCGCCGTCAATCGCTCAACCGCATCTTGAAGAAATCCAGGATTTTCGTCATTGCGAGCGAAGCGAAGCAATCCAGAGCGGTTTACGCACACTCTGGATTGCTTCGCTTCGCTCGCAATGACGGGGTAAACTATGCGAAAGGTCGGCACGCACGACGTCTTCGCGGCGTCGTGGCTTCGTGCGAGCCTATTCCAGCGATGCTTGCCCCATCCCCCCGCCATCCCTAAATCCATGCTATGACGACCCCGCCGATCACCGAACTGACGACGCGCGCGCGCGACGTGTTCCGGCTCGTCGTCGATGCCTATCTCGAAACCGGCCATCCGGTCGGGTCGCGCACCCTGTCGAAGCTCGCCACGCTCAACCTGTCGCCCGCGTCGATCCGCAACGTCATGCAGGATCTGGAAGAACTCGGCCTTCTCGCGAGTCCGCATACCAGCGCCGGGCGGCTGCCCACCGAACAGGGGCTGCGCCTGTTCGTCGACGGCATGATGCAGGTCGCCGAACCGTCGGCAGAGGATCGCGCGCAGATCGAGGCGAGCCTGGCCGACGGCGGCCCGATCGAAAGCGCACTCGCGCAGGCGACCTCGGCGCTCTCGGGCCTCTCGGCCTGCGCCGGGCTCGTCCTCGTGCCGAAGCACGAGCGCGTGCTCAAACAGCTCGCCTTCGTGCCGATGTCGGACGCCCAGGCGCTCGTCATCCTCGTCGCCGGCGACGGCACGGTCGAAAATCGCGTCATCGACATTCCCGCCGGCGTCACCCCGTCGGCGCTGGTCGAGGCGGGCAATTACATCTCGTCGATGCTCGGCGGCCTGACGCTCGCCGAGGCTCAGGCGCGCGTGCGGCGCGAGATCGAGGCCGAGCGCATCGCGATCGACCGCGCCGCGCAGGACCTCGTTTCGCGCGGCCTCGCGCTCTGGTCGACCGACGGCGCCGACCGCCCGGTGCTGATCGTGCGCGGGCAGGCGAACCTGCTCGACGACAGCGCGGTCGGCGACCTCGACCGCGTCCGCCTTCTCCTCGACGAGCTCGAAACCAAGCAGGACATCGCACAATTGCTCGACAGCGCGCGCGAAGGCAGCGCGACGCGCATTTTCATCGGGTCGGAGAATAAGCTCTTCTCGCTGTCGGGATCGTCGGTTATCGCCGCGCCCTATCATGGCAGCGACGGCCGCGTGGTCGGCGTGGTCGGGGTGATTGGCCCGACGCGCTTGAACTATGCGCGCATCGTTCCCATGGTGGATTTCACCGCACAATCGCTTTCAAGACTGATACGATAGGCCCATGACTGACATCGAAAACGAGACCCCCGTCGACAACGGCACGCCCCCCGAAGCCGAAGCGCCCGAAACCGAAGGCGAGACCGCGACCGTCGAAGCGGCGCCCCAGGACGAGGCGGCCAGGCTCGCCGAGCAGCTCGCCGCGGTGCAGCAGGACCTGCTCTATGCGCGCGCCGAGACGCAGAATGTCCGCCGCCGCGCCGAAAAGGAGGTCGCCGACGCGCACGCCTATGCCGCGACCAAATTCGCGCGCGACATCCTCTCGGTCGCCGACAATCTGGGCCGCGCGCTCGCCTCGCTCAGCGAGGAGCAGCGCGCCGACGAGGCGATCAAGCCGCTGCTCACCGGGCTCGAGGCCACCGAGCGCGAACTGATGAGCGTGTTCGAACGCCACGGCATCACCCGCATCGCCGCGGTCGGCCTGCCGCTCGACCCGAACCAGCACCAGGCGATGCTCGAAATCCCGAGCGAAAAGGACCCCGGCACGATCGTGCAGGAAATGCAGGCCGGCTATATGATGAAGGACCGTCTGCTGCGCCCCGCGATGGTGGGGGTCGCCAAGAAGGCGGAGTAGGACGCGCCGCAACGATTAGGTGTATCCCCGCGAAGGCGGGGATCCATCTCCCGATGGCGGGATTCCGAAGCGACCGGCGATGGGTCCCCGCCTTCGCGGGGACACATGCAATTTCAATGTCGGCTTAGAGTGCGTTCGATTTTGATAGAATCAAAACCGGCACTCTAGATACCTGTTTTGCCGTGATTTCCGAGCCGTGAAATGTTCCATTTCACTCGAAATCACTCTAAGCCGCCTTGCGCAGCTTCGCGAGCTTCTTCAGCACCATGTCGCGCTTCAGCCGCGACAGATGGTCGATGAAGAGTATGCCCTCCAGATGGTCGTGCTCGTGCTGGATGCACGTCGCCATCAGCCCGGTCATGCGTTCCTGATGATGCTTGCCGTCCTCGTCCTGCCAATCGACCGTGACCTCGGCGGGACGTGATACCTCGGCATATTGTTCGGGGACCGACAGGCAGCCTTCCTGATAGACGCTATGCTCCTCCGAAAAGTCGGAGAAGACGGGGTTGATGAACACCCGCGGCTCGCGGATCACGCGCTTGCCCTCGGGGTCCTCGGGATCGCTCTCCTGCAGATCGATCACCAGGATACGTTGCGGCACCCCGACCTGGATCGCGGCGAGGCCGATGCCGGGCGCGTCGTACATCGTCTCGAACATGTCGGCGACGAGCCGCTTCAGCTCGGCGTCGAACGTCTCGACGGGTTTCGAAATGACGCGCAGCCGCGGATCGGGCGTCTCTATGATGGGTAGCAGGGCCATGGATGCCATTTAGGTATGCACGACCGGGCGGTCAATGATCGGCGCGATGCAGCCTCACCCCACCGGCCGCCGCGCCCGCAGTGCCTGCGCCAGCGTCCCCTCATCCAGATAATCGAGTTCGCCCCCGACCGGCAAACCATGCGCAAGCTGGGTCAGCCGCACCGGATAGCCCTCAAGCCGCTCGGCGAGGTAATGCGCGGTTGTCTGCCCTTCGAGGGTCGCGTTCATCGCCAGCACCACCTCGTCGATCCCGCCCGCCGACACGCGCGCGACCAGCGCGTCGATGCTCAGGTCCTGCGGCCGCACGCCTTCGAGCGCCGACAGCCGGCCGCCGAGGACATGATATTTACCGGGGAAGAGCCGCGACTTGTCGAGCGCCCACAGGTCCGACACTTCCTCGACGACGCACAAGGACCGCGCGTCGCGGCGCGGGTCGGCGCAGATCGCGCACGGGTCCTGCGTGTCGACATTGCCGCAGATGCCGCAGGTCACCAGCCGTTCGGACACCGTCTGCAGCGCCGCGAGCAGCGGCGCGAAGGCACTCTCGCGTTTCTTCATCAGATGCAGCACCGCACGCCGCGCCGACCGCGGGCCGAGCCCCGGCAGGCGGGCGAGTTGCTGGACGAGCGCTTCGATTTCGGTGGACGCCATGGCGGGGTGGTAGTGACCTCCGCCCTCGCCCGCAATATCCCTTCCCTGCAACTTCCTCGTCACCCCGGCCCTTCGACAAGCTCAGGAGATCCGGGGTCCATGACAGCGGCGCCGCAATGGATGCCGGATCAAGTCCGGCATGACGAAGAAGGGGAGCATCAATCTTGCACTCCCCTCCATCCTCCGCCAAAGCGCGCAGCCATGCGCATCGCCTTCATGGGAACCCCGCCCTTTGCGGTACCGACGCTCGCCGCGCTGCACGCCGCGGGGCATGACATAGCGGCGGTCTATACCCAGCCGCCGCGCCCCGCGCAGCGCGGCAAGAAGCTGCAGAAGAGCGCGGTCCACCTCTGGGCCGAGGCGCATGGCCTGCCTGTCCGCACGCCGAAGAGCCTGAAAGACGCCGAGGCGCAGGCCGAATTCGCCGCCCTCGACCTCGACGTCGCGGTGGTCGCGGCATACGGCCTGATCCTGCCGCGGCCGATCCTCGATGCCCCGCGCGACGGCTGCCTCAACGTCCACGGCTCGATCCTGCCGCGCTGGCGCGGTGCGGCGCCGGTGCAGCGCGCGATCCTCGCCGGCGATACCGAGACCGGCGTGACGATCATGCAGATGGACGCGGGGCTCGACACCGGCGGCATGCGGCGCGTCGGCCGCACGCCGGTGGACGGCAAGAGCGCGGGCGACCTGACCGATGAACTCGCCGACATGGGCGCGGCATTGATGGTCGAGGTGCTCGGCGATCTGCCCGCCTTCCCACCCGAACCGCAGCCCGAGGCGGGCGTCACCTATGCCGCGAAGATCGACAAGAGCGAGGCGCGGCTCGATTTCCTGGTGAGCGCGGTGCAGGTCGAACGCCAGATCCGCGCCTTCAACCCGGCGCCCGGTGCCTTCTTCGAACTCGAGGGCGAGCGGTTCAAGCTGCTCGCCGCCGAGGTCATCCATCCAGCGGACACCACCCCCGGCGCCGCCCCGGGCGTCACCCTCGACGACGCGCTGACCATCGCCTGCAACCCCGGCGCGATCCGCGCCACCCGTGTCCAGCGTGCGGGCAAGCCCGCGATGGATGCCGTCGACCTGCTGCGCGGGCGGGCGATCGCGAAGGGCACGCGGCTCGCATGACCCGCTTCGCGCTCACCATCGAATATGACGGCCGCCCCTTCATGGGCTGGCAGCGCCAGTCGCACGGCCCCAGCGTCCAGCAGGCGATCGAGGAAGCGATCGCGCGCATCACCGGCGGGGAGGCCGCGGTGCATGGCGCGGGGCGCACCGACGCCGGCGTCCATGCGATCGCGATGCGCGCGCATGTCGACATCGAGAAACCGCTCACCCCCTTCCGGCTGATGGAGGCGCTCAACGCGCAGCTGCGTCCCGCGCCGGTCGCGATTCTCGCCTGTGAAACCGTCGCGGGTGACTGGCATGCGCGCTTTTCGTGCATCGGGCGCGCCTATGAATATCGCATCGTCAACCGCCGCGCGCCGCTGACGTGGGACAAGGGGCTGTCGTGGCAGGTCGCAAAGCCTCTGGATGCCGAAGCGATGCACGGCGCGGCGCAGGCGCTCGTCGGACGGCACGACTTCACGACCTTCCGCTCGGCGCATTGCCAGTCGCAAAGCCCGGTGAAGACGCTCGACCGGCTGAGCGTCAGCCGCCACGGCGACGAAATCATCGTCGAAACCGCGGCGCGCAGCTTCCTGCACCATCAGGTACGCTCGATGGTCGGCTGCCTCACCCTCGTCGGCCAGGGCAAATGGTCGGCGCGCGACCTGAAGGCCGCACTCGACGCGGCGGACAGAAACGCCCTCGGCCTCAACGCCCCGCCCGACGGGCTTTATTTCGTGGGCGCGACCTATCCCTGATCCCTCGTCGGAAAACGGGGCCGGCATGGCCGTATTCCAGCTGCCGGCCAGCGTGCCATTCTCATTTCGCGCAGAGATCGCAGAGGATTTGATTCACGCGGAGACGCGGAGACGCGGAGCGGGTCGGGGCCGACAGGCCCTCCTTTTCGATCAACGCTGCGCCATACCGCAGTGCCGAAGGGACAAAGCCGCTTCGCGGCGAACGCTACATCTCCGCGCCTCCGCGTCTCCGCGTGAGCATTCTTCTTCTCTGCGATCTCTGCGCGAATCCCGAATAGCGCCCAACCCATTTCCGGGCGTGCGGTCGCGGCCCAAAAAAAAAGAAAAGGGCGGCCCCGCAGGACCGCCCTTTCATGTTTCACCGGGCTCGGCGCTTACGCCTTCTCGGTGTAATATTTCGGCGCGTGCTCGTTGAGGATCTCGAGGATCTTCGCCTGCGCGGTCTTTTCGTCGCTTTCCTCCATCGCGCCGAGTTCGCGCGCGAGGCGGCTCGACGCCGCTTCGAAAATCTGGCGCTCCGAATAGCTCTGTTCGGGCTGGTCGTCGGCGCGGAACAGGTCGCGCGTCACCTCGGCGATCGACACGAGGTCGCCCGAGTTGATCTTCGCTTCATATTCCTGTGCGCGGCGCGACCACATGGTGCGCTTCACCTTGGGCTTGGTCGTCAGCACCTGCAGCGCTTCCTTCAGCGTCTTGTCCGACGACAGCTTGCGCATCCCCACGCCTTCGGCCTTGTTGGTCGGGACGCGAAGGGTCATTTTTTCCTTTTCGAAGCGGAGGACATAGAGTTCCAGCTGCATGCCCGCGATCTCGGACTTTTGCAGCTCGATGACGCGCCCCACGCCATGCTTTGGATAAACGACATAATCCCCGACTTCAAAGACGAGCGAGTTTGCGGACATGCAGCTTCCTTTCATTGGCCTTGTCGGGACGGGAAAGCGCGTGAACACCGGTGTATCCGGCCCTCGCGGGAGGGGGATCAGGGCAGTTCGGGCGGCGCTCGCCAGTCTATCGTGACAAGGGATTTGGCTCCATCGGATGCGCCGAATGTGCCTCGGCCCGGCGGCGGGAAGAGGCGGATTGGCGGCGCGTTGATATTTCCTATAGCGGATTCGCAACAAAATTGCCACCCCCCGCACGGAAATCCGTGCCTCTGCGCCTTGACGCCCCGGCAAACGCGTTTCACCTTGAGACGAAATCATGGATGGGGATGCCGAAATGCATGAGCAAATCTGGTGGGTTACGGGCGCATCGTCGGGAATCGGCGCGGCGCTGGCGCGCGGGCTGGCGGCGCGCGGCGCGCGGCTGATCCTGTCGGGCCGCAACGTCGCCGCGCTCGAAGCGGTGGCAAAGGATTGCGGCGCCGGAACGATGATCCTGCCCTTCGAGGCGACCGACTATGCGGCGATCCCGCAGATGGTGCAGGAAGCGTGGGACTGGTGCGGGCGAATCGACGGGCTCGTCAACAACGCCGGCATTTCGCAGCGCAGCCTGGCGATCGAAACCGGCTTTTCGGTCTATCAGAAGATCATCGACGTCGACCTGCTCGCGCCGATCGCACTGACGCAGGCGCTCTTGCCGCGTATGATCGCGGCGGGCGGCGGCCGGATCGTCGCCATATCGAGCGTCGCGGGCATGGCGGGCATTCCCGTCCGCAGCGCCTATTGCGCCGCCAAGCACGGGCTGATCGGCTATCACGACGCGGTGCGCGCCGAAAATGAGCATCTCGGCCTGAAGGTGCTCGTGGTCGCGCCCGGGTCGGTGCGCACCAACGTCAGCCGCAACGCGCTGAATGCCGATGGCAGCGTGCGCGGGACGAGCGACAAGGCGATCGACAACGGCCTTCCCGCCGAGGTCGCGGCGGCGCAGATCCTGGACGCCGTCGAGAACGGCAAGCGCGAAATCGTCGTCGCCGAGGGCGCCGAAGCCGAAATCCCCGCGCTCCGCCGCAGCGATCCCGACGCGCTTTTCGACCGGATGAGCGCGATGGTGCAGGCGGGCTATGCACAGCAGATGGGTGCGAAGCGGTAGGCGCGCTCGTTCGGATGAAGCCATAGCCCTGAGCTTGTCGAAGGGCGCTTCCCGTCGATAGTCGCCCTTCGACAAGCTCAGGGCTACGGTTCGATCTGACGTTCTAGAGCCGCGCCTCGAGCTGCGCGAGCAGCGCCTGAACCGGGCGCGGGGCTTCGGGGCGGGCCCAGCCCGCTTCGATCCGCGCGATGCGGTCGAACAGCCGTTCGCTCGCCGCCACGATGTCGCGGATCGGCGCGTCGAAACGCGCGCAGACCGACCAGTCGGCAGCGATGGGCTCCCCGAGGCACGCAGCCTTGTCGCGCTTGCCGACGCCGGGCTCGCGCGCGATCATCGCGCGGCGGTGGAGCAGCCAGGCGATGATATGCATCAGCCGCGTCGTCGTCTTCAGCGATTCGCACGCCAGGCTGATCTGGAGCAGCGCGTCGCGCGGGACGCCGCCGAAATCGCGCGCCGCGGCAAAGGCCGCATGCGCCTCGTCGGCGAGCAGCATCGCCTCGACATAGAGCGCCTCGACCTGCGCCCGGTGGACGGGCGAGGTCAGCTCGGGCGGAACGGACGGTCCCCTGTTCATCACGGGGGGATGCCACGGGGCGGGCCGCGGCCGCAATGCCGCTAACCATCTTTCCTTGTCGCGTCCCGTTTTGAATCAGGCTCTCAGCCGCTCAGGCGATGATGTCGGGAAGCAGCTGATCCTCGCACCAGGCGATCTCGTCGCGCAGCTTGAGCTTCTTTTTCTTGAGCCGTGCGAGCTGAAGCTGGTCGGGAACCGCCCCTTCCCCCAGCGCGATGATCGCGGCGTCGAGGTCGCGATGTTCGATGCGAAGCAGTTCGAGGCGCTGGGCGATATCTTCGGGGTTCACGCGGCTGTTTCTGCCACGTTCACGTCCCGTCCGCAACGGGCACCGGGTGGCCGAATCGGCACGACATCGCCGCCGATTCGTGATTTAATCGGCGGTCCCCATCGAGTCGAAAAGGAGAATGGTCCATGAGCACATCGCACCTTTCCGCCCTGAGGTCCCGCCACGCGGATCTCGACGCGAAAATTGCGAATGAAGAGCGCCGGCCTGCCCCCGATACGGCCCGGCTGGCGCAGATGAAGAAGCAGAAGCTCAAGCTCAAGGAAGAGATGCTGACGACGGGCTGAACCGGCCCGACGCGACATGCCGCCGGCTGGCGCCTCCTTGCGAGCGTCAGCCCCGGGGGCGGAAGGGCGCGCGTTCGAGTCCCGTCCGCCGCAGATGCGGCGGCAGATCCGATTCGGCCTTCACCTGACGCCGTACCACCTGCGGGTTGACCTGCCGGTCGAAGGCGATGCCGAACTTCCCCTCGCCCACCCAGACGACGCGGCCCGGAACCGGGCCGATGTTGCGCAGTTCGACTTCGATCGCCGCGCCTTCGGCGACGCGCACCGGCCCTTCGGCCAGCATTCCGCCCGGCGACAGGTTGCGCACGCGCACCAGCGCGGGCTGCCCGCCGTTCGTCACATAGAGATTGGCCTGCATGAACAGGCTGTCGCGATCGGCACTGCGTGACAGCGCGGCGACTTCCTCATCCAGCGTTCGCGACCCTTGCGATTCCATGCGACCCGTCCCTCGCTTCTGCCTCGAATATTCCAAGGCGGAGAATCTAGGGATGAGCCCTTGCCGAAATGTAAATGAAAGCCGGGGAATAGCCCGGCCCGCGATCAATCCTCGCGCGAGACGCGTTCGTTGCGCTCGTGACGCTCCTGCGCCTCCAGCGTCATCGTCGCGATCGGACGCGCCTGGAGCCGCGCGAACGAGATCGGCTCGCCGGTGACCGCGCAATAGCCATATTCGCCCTCGTCGATGCGGCGGATCGCCGAATCGATCTTGGCGATCAGCTTGCGCTGGCGGTCGCGGGTCCTCAGCTCGATCGCCCAGTCGGTCTCGCTCGACGCGCGATCGGCAAGGTCGGGTTCGCGCAGCGGCCCGTCCTGCAATTGCGCCAGCGTCGATTCGGCTTCGGAGAGGATCGACTTCTTCCAGGCGATCAGGAGTCCCCGAAAATACTCCTGCTGCCGTTCGTTCATGAACGGCTCGTCTTCGCTGGGACTATAGTCCGAATCGAGGTTCGATTTGGCTTCGCGGAGCGCGTCGGCGCCAACGTCGGCAATCTGGGTTGGCATAAGGGGCTTCTCGCGTCCTTTCCTGTCGCAGGACCGCCGCGGCTGGCGATCCGGGGATTGCGCCGCGCCTATACCGGGCCCTCGGGAGCGATACAAGCGCCGAAGCAACCAATGCGGCCGGGTGAGTGAAGCGGCGCTGAACCGGGGCCGCGGCGCGGGGGATAAATCTCTCTCCGCTGTCTGGTTACAACCCAGCCGCTCGTTAGGAATTCGGATCAAATTTCCATTTTTCTGTTCCGATACGGGACAGAAATGGTCGGAATGCTTGATTTTGCCGCTCTAATCCCGTCTTCGGACACTCTATCGCGGTTAACGCGATGGACGCATTCACAAAGCTTTGGCCTTTTGGGTCTAGCCGAACAGCGAGCGGGGTGCCGGGGGTCGGGGCCTTTTTCGCCAAACAGCCGGAAAAGAAAGAATATCCATGTCTGTCCGAATGGCTCTAGCCAAGCTTGGCGCTTATACATGCGGCGGTGCGCTTCTGGGGGGCGGCGCGATGCAGGTCGCCGAGCCGCCCGCCGCGACCTGTTGCTGCTGCCAGACCTCCTGTTGCGGCAAGCCCGCGCCCAAGAAGGTCGTGCGCCAACGGCACGCGCCAAAGAAGGTGAAGCGCGTCCGCCGTGTCGTCACCACCAAAAAAACGGTGCGCACCGAAACCCCGCAGGTCGTCACCCAGACGATCCCCCTGCCGCCGATCCCCTATGCCCCCTTCCCGCAGCAGAGCGGCTTCGAAGGCGGCGGTGGCGGCAGCGGCGTGACGGTGATCGGCGGCGGCTTTGGCGGCGGCTTCGGCGGCGGTTTCTTCGGGGGCTTCTTCGGCGGATCGAGCGGCGGCAGCAGCGGCAGCATCGTCGTCACCTCGACCACGACCGGCGGATTGAGCTCGACCACAAGCAGCACCTCGGGCGGCGTCTCGACCTCGACCGGCGGTGTGTCGACGTCGACTTCCACCGGGGGCGTATCGACCTCGACCGGCGGCATCAGCTCGACCACCTCGACCGGAGGCGTTTCGACCTCGACCGGCGGTGTCAGCACCTCGACGGGCGGCGTGAGCACGTCGACCGGCGGCGTCTCGACGTCCACCGGCGGCGTCTCTACCTCCTCGGGCAACGTCAGCTCCTCTTCGTCGAGCAGCAGTTCGTCGTCCAGTTCCTCGTCGTCCTCATCCTCCTCGAGTTCCTCCTCGTCGGGCGGCAGCGGGTCGAGCGGCAGCTCGGGCGGCAGTTCGTCGTCGAGCAGCAGCTCCTCTTCCTCTTCGTCGAGCGGTTCCTCCTCGACCTCGTCGGGCGCGACCGGCGGCAGCAGCAGTTTCGGGGCGTCGAGTTCGTCCTCCTCTTCTTCGTCGAGCAGCAGCTCGTCGAGTTCGTCCTCCTCGTCGAGTTCGGGCGGCAGCAGCGGCAACCCGCCGGGCGATCCGACTCCGGTTCCCGCGCCGCCGATGATGCTGCTGTTCGGCGCCGCTGCCGCAGCGCTCGTCGCGCGCCGCCGCGCCGCGAATCAGGCGGACGAGGCCGACGCGGCCTGAAATCCACTGGAGGCCGGCCCGTCCGGCCGCCGATCGAGGGCCGCCCCGGGGCGGCCCTTTTTTCGTGCCGGTGGCACGCCGGTCGCGAAAGCCGGAACGACGGTCGCGCATTGCAACGCGCCTCCGGCCGGGTTAGCCCATGCGCGATCAAGGGAGGCCGCAATGCGCCGAAGCGCGATGCTTTTGTTTTTCCCGCTGCTGCTCGGGGGATGCGCGACGAGTGACCACGGCTGGACCGGCTCGGGCGCCGAGCCCTTCAATCAGGCGATGGCCGACTGCAAGGGCCGCACCGCCGCGCTCGGCGGCAAACCCGAACGCCGGTTCGCGATTGACACCTGCATGGCGGGCAAGGGCTGGACGCCGCCCGATCGCTGAGCGGCGACGCGCGGGGTTGCGCCGCGCGGGCCGCGACGCCATAGCGCGGCCATGCACGACATTCGCCTGATCCGGGACGACCCGCAAGCCTTCGACGCCGGCCTCGCGCGCCGCGGCGTCGCACCGCAATCCGCGGCGATCCTCGCCGCCGATGCCAGCTTGCGCGCCTTGCAGACCGAAATGCAGGCCGCGCAGGCGCGCCGCAACGAAGCATCGAAGGCGATTGGCCAGGCGATGGCGAAAGGCGACAAGGAGACCGCCGAGGCGCTGAAGGCTGAGGTCGCGGCGTTCAAGGACAAGCTGCCCGAACAGGAAGCCGCCGAGCGCGAGCAGCTCGCGGCGCTGCACGACATCCTCGCCGCCCTCCCCAACCTTCCCGCCGCCGATGTCCCCGAGGGCGAGGATGAGGAAGGCAATGTCGAAATCGCGCGCTGGGGCACCCCGCGCAGCTTCGACTTCAAGCCGCGGGAACATGCCGATTTCGCCCCCGCGCTCGGGCTCGATTTCGAGACCGCGGCGAAGATGTCGGGCGCGCGCTTCGCCTTCCTCAAGGGCCCGATGGCGCGCCTCGAACGCGCGCTCGGCCAGTTCATGCTCGACAAGCAGACGACCGAAGCGGGCTATACCGAATGCGCGACGCCGCTGCTCGTCCGCGACGAAGCGGCGTTCGGCACGACCCAGCTGCCCAAATTCCGCGAGGATCTGTTCCAGACCACCGACGGCATGTGGCTGATCTCGACCTCCGAAATGAGCCTGACCAATGCGGTGCGCGAGGAAATCCTGACCGAAGCCGAGCTGCCGCTACGCATGACCGCGCTCACCCCCTGCTTCCGGTCCGAGGCGGGGTCGGCGGGGCGCGACACGCGCGGCTATATCCGCCAGCACCAGTTCTGGAAGGTCGAGCTGGTCTCGATCGTCCGCCCCGAGGATTCGGACGCCGAACTCGAGCGCAAGACGCGCGCCGCGGAGGGCATCCTCGAAGCGCTCGGCCTCCCCTACCGCAAAATGCTGCTCTGCGCCGGCGACATGGGCTTTGCCGCACGCAAGACCTATGATCTCGAAGTCTGGCTGCCCGGACAGGGCGCATATCGCGAGATTTCGAGCTGCTCGAACTGCGGCGATTTCCAGGCACGGCGCATGAACACGCGCTTCCGCCGCGAGGGCGCGAAGGGCAACGAGTTCGTCCACACGCTCAACGGCTCGGGCCTCGCGGTCGGGCGCACGCTCGTCGCAATCCTCGAAAATTATCAGCAGGCCGACGGCAGCGTCGACATCCCCGAAGCGCTCCATTCCTATATGGGCGGGATCACGCGGCTGGAGCCGAACCTGACTTAACACCCCGTTCGTGCTGAGGAGGGACTGAGCCCCGGCGAAGGCCCGTCTCGAAGCATGGGTCCTTCGAGACGCCATTTCGACGGGGCTCAATGGCTCCTCAGGACGAACGGATAAAAGAAGGATTGAAAGCGTGCGCATCCTCCTCACCAACGACGACGGCTATCACGCCCCCGGCTTCGCGGTGCTCGAGGCGATCGCGCGGCAGCTTTCGGACGACATCTGGGTCTGCGCGCCGTCGGAGGAACAGTCGGGCGCCGGCCATTCGCTCACCCTCTCGCGCCCGGTGCGCGTGCGCCAGCATGGCGAGCGGCGCTGGTCCTGCACCGGCACCCCGACCGATTCGGTGATGATCGCGATCGGCAAGCTGATGCCCGAAAAGCCCGATCTGATCCTCTCGGGCGTCAACCGCGGCGCCAATCTCGGCGACGACATCACCTATTCGGGCACCGTCTCGGCGGCGATCGAAGGGGCGCTCGCCGGCATCCCCGCTATCGCGCTCAGCCAGGTCTATGCGCGCGAGGGCATGGGCGACACCGTGCCCTTCGAGGCGGCCGAGGCGTGGGGCGCGAAGGCGCTCGCGCCGCTGCTGAAAACCCCGATGCCGCCGCGCACGCTGGTCAATATCAACTTCCCCGCGCTGCCCGCCGCCGCGGTCAAGGGCATCCGCGTCGTCCGCCAGGGCTTTCACGATTACAGCCGCGGCTCGATCGTCGAGGGCACCGACCCGCGCGGCTATACCTATTATTGGTTCGGACTGCACGGCATCGAACATTCGCTCGCGCACGACAGCGACCTCGAAGCGATCGACGACGGCTATATTTCGGTCACCCCGCTCCAGCTCGACCTGACCCACGACGCCTCGCTCGCCGCGCTGCGGAGCGCCTATGAGGGGGATCGGTAGCGGGCGGAGGCGGTCATTCCAGTTCCTCCCCGGAACGGGGAGGTGGCAGCCCCCCCCTCGACTGCCTTGCAGGCGCTCAGGATAAACTGCGCCGTAGGCGCAGGGCTGACGGAGGGGTCGGAGCCTCTCGTCATGGCGCAGCGTTTCGGCCCCTCCACCACCGTTTCGCGGCGGTCCCCCTCCCCGTTCCGGCGAGGAAATTGAAACTCCACGCCCCACGCCGGAACCGCCACGCGCTCGCAAAGGCAACGCCTAGAGCATCGTGCCGGAAATCTGCACCGTTTCCCCGAGCGAAGACGAGGGGCATTGCCGAGCGAAGTCGAGGCGGCGACGCTGCGGTTCTCGCTCCGCTCGAACGAGCCCCTCGTCTTCGCTCGGGGATGCGGATGATTCAGATTTCGCGCAATTTGCTCTAGAAGGAGGACGCCATGGCAGGGCAGCCCAGGGCCGGCGGGCCTATGTTCCTCGCCTGCGACGACAGCAGCTATATGTCGGGCCAGGTGTTGCATCCCAACGGCGGGATGATCGTTAACGGATAGAGGGGGCAGACAGGAGATATGTCATGCCAGCCAAATCCAAAGCCCAGCAAAAGGCCGCGGGCGCGGCGCTGAGCGCCAAGCGCGGCGATACGCCGAAATCCGAACTCAAAGGCGCCTCGCGCGAAATGTACGACAGCATGAGCGAAAAGCAGCTCGAGGATTTCGCCGAAGGCTCGCGCAAGGGCAAACCCGAACACGTCGACTGACCCCGCTGGCCAGTTGCGCCGCGATCCGGCATAATCCCCCCGCCAGGGGAGGATCGCGATGCGTATGTGGCGGCGGATTTTCGCGGGCGGAGCGCTGCTGGGTGTCGCGCTTGCGGGCTGCAGCTTTCAGGCGGCGCTCGACCGGATGGTGCCGCGCGAACGTCAGGACGAGATCATCGCCCTGGCGCGCGACTTCTGCACCGACCCGGCAGCGGTCCTGCCCGCCCTCCATTCCGAACTTGTCGGCAGCGTCCGCAGCGCCGCGGCGAAATTGCCCGGCGAATGTCCCGGCCGCGGCGCGACATGGCGGATCGCCTCCTATGAATGGGGCGCCGACCTCGCCGATGGCGCCTCGCGGCGGCGCGAGGACGCCGTGGTCGTCGGCACCGGCACGGGCAAATGGACGACGGTTTCGCTCCGCTTCCATGCCGAGAACGGCAAGCCGATGCAGATCGTCGCATGGAACGTGCTCGGCAGCACGACCAAGCCCGAGGCGCTGAGCTTCGCCGAAAGCTATGACGATATGGCGCGGCTGATGGCGATCGCGGTGCCGGTGACGCTGCTGTTGCTGGCGGCGCTCGCGGGCTGGCTGGTCTGGCGGTGGCGCCAGCGGCGCCGCGCGGCTTGAGCCGCCGTCAATGCACCGTATCGAGCGGCGCATCGACCGACAAATAGGTGATCAGCCGTTCGATCTGCCGCCAGCGCGCGAAATGGATATGGTTGCCGAGCACCCGAAACTGCTCGGCGCGCGCCGCCGCCGCAAAGCCCGCTTCCTCGCCATGTTCGCGGATCAACGCTTCGGCGTCGTCGACCGCGGCGCGATCGGACAGATAGGGGGCGGGAAGCTGCATCGGATCTCCGGCGGGCTGCGGGACGCCTTCCCTATCGCGCCAGCCTCACCGCGCCGTTCCCGAGCGTGATGAACATCGGGGTAAGGTTAATCGAACCGCACCCCCGCTTAACCATGGCGCCGCGCCGCGTTTCGCCCCTTTGCCGCCACGGCTCGCCGGTGTAAGCAGAGCGTCATGCGCAAGATCCTGAAATATGTCGCCATCGCCCTGCTGCTGATCCTCGTGATCGGCGGCATCGTCTTCTACGCGATGTCGCGCCCCGACGTTGCGCGCTTCTCGACCGCCGAGACGAGCGGCCGCGTCCCGGTGATGGCCTCGCAGCATCCGCAAACCCTGCCGACGATGAATGTCCCCGAGGCGACGAGCTGGCCCGCCGATGCGGCCCCGGCCCCGGCGCAGGGGCTGTCCGTTGCGCGCTTCGCCGAGGGACTCGACCATCCGCGCTCGATGCTCGTGCTCCCGAACGGCGACGTTCTCGTGGCAGAGGCCGAAAGCCCGCCGCGCCAGGACAGCGGCATCGAAGGCGCGGTGATGAAGCGGATGATGAGCAAGGCCGGCGCGGGCGGTGCCTCGGCGAACCGCATCACCCTGCTCCGCGACGCCGACGGCGACGGCAGGGCCGAGGTGAAGAGCGCCTATATCACGGGGCTCAACTCGCCCTATGGCATGGCGCTCGTCGGCGACACGCTCTACGTCGCGAACACCGACGCGCTGCTCGCCTTCCCCTATGTCGAGGGCGCGACGAAGATGGCGGGCAAGCCGAAGAAGATCGCCGACCTGCCCGCGGCGGGCACCAACCGCCACTGGACCAAGAGCCTCGCCGCCGCGCCCAACGGCTGGCTCTATGTCGGCGTCGGTGCCGACAGCAATATCGGCGAAAAGGGCATGGCGAACGAAGCGCGCCGCGCCCGCGTGCTCGAGGTGCGGCCCGAGAATGGCTATGTGCGCACCTGGGCCGCCGGGCTGCGCAACCCCGTCGGCCTCGCCTTCTATCCGGGCAGCGACGAGCTATGGGGCGTGGTCAACGAGCGCGACATGCTCGGCAGCGACCTCGTCCCCGATTATCTGACCGACATCGACGAAGGCGATACCTTCGGCTGGCCCTGGTATTATTGGGGCGGCTTCGTCGATCCGCGCGTCGACCCGCCCGAAGAGGATAATCGCCAATATGTGAAGCGGCCCGCCTATGCGCTCGGCGCGCACACCGCGCCGCTCGGCATGACCTTCACCCAGGGGCTCGATCTCGGCGACCGCTGGGCGAACGGCGCGCTGATCGCGCGGCACGGATCGTGGAACCGCGAGCCGGTGTCGGGCTATGACGTGGTGTTCGTGAAGTTCGGCGCCAACGGCAAGCCGGTCGACGCGCTCCCCATCCCCTTCCTCACCGGCTTCCTCGCGAAAGACGCCGAAACGACGCGCGGCCGGCCCGCCGACGTCAAGGTCGCGAGGGACGGAACCGCGCTCGTCGCCGACGACACCGGCGGCGTGATCTGGCGGGTGGCGAAGGCGGGATAACGCCAAGCCCCCTCGTCGTCATTGCGGGCGCAGCGAAGCAATCCAGAGCGGTTTACGCTACTCTGGATTGCTTCGCTGCGCTCGCAATGACGAATGCCTGCCGGCGGATAGCTACGCGGGCGCTACACCCGCATCGGCATCAGCACGTAAAGCGCCGGGCTCTTCTCGGTCTCGCGGATCAGGGTCGGCGCGTTCGCGTCGGCGAGGTGCAGCTCGACATTGTCGCCGTCGACCTGCGCCAAAATGTCCGAAAGATAGCGCGCGTTGAAGCCGATCTCGAGCGGCTCGCTGTCGTATCCCGCGGGCAGTTCCTCGGCCGCGGTGCCGTTCTCGGGGCTGGTGACGCTCAAGGTGATGCGGTCCTTGTCGAGCCCGACCTTCACCGCGCGCGTCTTTTCGCTGGCGATCGTCGAGACGCGGTCGACGCCCTGGAACAGGCTCTTCGGATCGACCTTCAACAGCTTGTCGTTCGCGGTCGGGATGACGCGGCTGTAATCGGGGAAGGTGCCGTCGATCAGCTTCGAGGTCAGCACGGCATGGCCGAGCTGAAAGCGGATTTTCGACGCCGACAGGCTGATCTCGACATTGCCCTCGGCCTCGTCGAGCAGCTTGCGAATCTCGCCGACGCATTTGCGCGGCACGATCACGTCGGGCATCCCCGTCGCGCCCTCGGGGCGCGTCACCGTGTAGCGCGCGAGGCGGTGGCCGTCGGTCGCCGCGGCCTTGAGCACCGGCCCCGACGCATCCTCGGCGACGTGGAAGAAGATGCCGTTCAGATAATAGCGCGTTTCCTCGGTCGAGATGGCGAAGCGCGTCTTGTCGATGATCTGGATCAGCTCGGCGACGGGCAGCTCGAAGCTCGTCGGCAGTTCGCCCTCGGCGATCACCGGGAAATCGTCGCGCGGCAGGGTCGGCAGGTTGAAGTTCGAACGGCCGGCCTTGACCTGCATCTTGCCCTCGGCGGCCGACAGGCTGACTTCCGACCCTTCGGGCAGCTTGCGCGCGATCTCGAACAAGGTGTGCGCCGAAACGGTGGTGGTGCCCGGCGTCTCGACCTTTGCCGCGACGGTTTCGACGACCTGCAGGTCGAGGTCGGTCGCCATCAGCTTCAATTGGCCCGAGGCATCGGCCTCGATCAGCACGTTCGACAGGATCGGAATGGTGTTACGCCGCTCGACCACCGACTGGACGTGGCCAAGGCTTTTCAGGAGCACTGCGCGTTCGATCGTCGCTTTCATTCTGATTCTTTATCCCTGTCTTGCGGGCCCGTCCGGTGGAGAGAAGTCCCTGAAAGGCAGGGCGCCGCGGACGATTCGGCGTCCGACTCCCTACCCCCGAAAATGTCCACCTTCCTTAACGAACGCACCGCACGGTGCAAGCCATGCTTGCAATGCACCGCCAATCGCGCGAACGCAGGCGGCGATGCGGCGCGCGCTTTTCCCGGTTTCGATCCTGCTGGCCCTTCCGGCCGCCGCCATCGCCGCGGCGCCCACCGCGCTCGGCGTGTTCGAAGGCTGGGGCGCTTTCCGCGACCCCGCGACCCCGCGCTGCTATGCGATCGCCGCGCCCTCGGCGACGATCGGCCGGCCCGAAGCAAAGGGCTATGCGAGCATCGGCTATTGGCCGAAGTCGGGGATTCGCGGTCAATTTTACGTCCGCCTGTCGCGCCCGCGCCGCGACGGCGCCGAGCTGCGGCTGACGATCGGGTCGCGGCGCTTCATCCTGACCGGAAACGGCGTCCACGGCTGGGCGAGCGACGCGCGCATGGACGCGGGCATCATCGCCGCGATGCGCGCGGCGCCGAGCATGAGCGTCGAAAGCACCTCGACAACCGGCCGCGCGATCGCCGACACCTACAAGCTGCGCGGCGCCGCGACCGCCATCGACGCCGCGGCCCTCGGCTGCGCACGCATCCGCTGAGGCGGGTAACAACCGATTGCGGCCAAAGGATCCTCCCCGGCACGGGGAGGACCGTCCGCCCCCCACCCCTAAACCGCGATCGGGTTCGAGGGCGGCAACGGCATTTCCAGTCGCACGCAAATCGGGTAGCGATGGGGCGATGAAGCAGTTGCCGCCGCGATGAGCGATCGCAGACAGACCAGGGTGAAAAGCCAGCGCCGGTTCCAGCCGCTTCGCCGTGCGAGCCGCTGGCCGGTCTGGGCCGACGTCGCGGCGCGGCTCGGGCTCGCCTTCCTGCTCATCTTCTTCGTGATCATGGTCCACTGGATCGACCGCGAAGGGCTGGTCGACCATCACGACGGTCACGTCAGCTTCCTCGACGTCGTCTATTTCACGATGATTTCGGTCACGACGACCGGTTTCGGCGACATCGCGCCGATCTCCGACCGCTCGCGGCTGATCGAATCGGTGATCGTGACGCCGATCCGCATCGCGGTGCTCTTCATCTTCGTCGGCACCGCCTATAGCTTCGTCATCAAACGCACATGGGAAAAATGGCGCATGGCCCGCATCCAGGCAAAGCTCACCAACCATATCGTCGTCCTCGGCTTTGGCATCAGCGGCTCCGAAGCGGTGAAGGAGCTGATCGCGCGCGGCACCGATCCCGCGGACATCGTCGTCATCGACCCGTCGAACTCGCGGATCGCGGCGGCGGAGGAGATGGGCTGCAACGTGCTGCAGGGCGATGCGTCGAGCGACGAGACGCTGCTCGACGTCCGCATCGCGGCGGCGCAGACCGTCCTCGTTTCGGCGGGGCGCGACGACACCTCGATCCTGATCGTCCTCACCGTCCGCCACCTCGCGCCGCAGGTGCCGATCAGCGTCGTCATCCGCGCGCAGGACAATGAGCTGCTCGCGCGGCAGGCGGGCGCAAACAATGTCATCAACCCGGTCAATTTCACCGGCCTGCTGCTCGCGGGATCGGCGCAAGGGGCGCATGTCGCCGACTATATGGCCGACCTCGCCTCGGTGACGGGCAAGGTGCAGCTCAATGAACGGCCGGTGCATCCCGAAGAGGTCGGCAAGAGCCTCGACGCGCTCGCGAGCGGCGGCCGCGGCCTGCGCATCTATCGCGGCGGCCGGCCTTATGGCTTCTGGGAAGCGGAGGCACAGAATCTCAAGCTCGGCGACCTCGTCGTCGAGGTGATACCGTGCGAGGCGGGATAATCCCTCACCCCCGCCAATAGAGCCACGCCGCCCACAGCCAGCCGATGATCAGCAGGGCGCCGCCGAGCGGCGTCACCGCGCCGAGCCAGCGCGGCGCGCCGAGCGCCATCGCATAGAGGGTGGCCGCAAAGATCGCCGCGCCGACGAGCAGCAGGATCGCAGGGCCCCGCGCAAAGTCCATGATCGCGAGCGCGGCGACCGCATGCACCAGCTGATAGATTCCGCCCGTCCGCAGCCAGTCGGCTTCCTGCACCCCCGCGGCGCCATGCGCCCCGAACGCGCCCGCCGCGACGGCAAGTGCCGCCGAGATTGCCGCCCACACTCCGATCATTGCGTTTCCTTTCGTCCTGCGCAGCTTTTCCATGCCCAAACGCGCCGCGCGTGACAAAGCCGCAAAAATCGCCTATGGGCGCGCCCGATCATGATAACCAGGACCCTCCCCGCCCAGCCGAAAGTCGGCATGGTTTCGCTCGGCTGTCCGAAAGCGCTCGTCGACAGCGAACGGATTCTAACCAGGCTCCGCGCCGACGGCTATGGTTTGTCGCCCGACTATGCGGGCGCCGACGTCGTGCTCGTCAACACCTGCGGCTTCCTCGATTCGGCGAAGGAGGAAAGCCTCGAGGCGATCGGCGAGGCGATGGCCGAGAATGGCCGCGTCATCGTCACCGGCTGCATGGGCAATGAGGCCGAGGCGATCCGCGCGCGCTTCCCCAAGGTGCTCGCGGTCACCGGCGCGCATCAATATGAGCAGGTCGTCGATGCCGTCCACGACGCCGCACCGCCGACGCAGGGGCCGTTCGTCGATCTCGTCCCCGAGGGCGGGCTGAAGCTGACGCCGCGCCACTACAGCTATCTGAAGATCTCCGAGGGCTGCAACCATAGCTGCTCCTTCTGCATCATCCCCGACCTGCGCGGCAAGCTCGTCAGCCGCCGCATCGACGCGGTGCTGCGCGAAGCCGAAAAACTCGTCGCGGCGGGGACGAAGGAGTTGCTGGTCATCAGCCAGGATACCTCGGCCTATGGCGTCGATATCCGCCACAACCCGCGCCAGTGGCACGGTCGCGAGGTGCGCGCGCACATGACCGACCTCGCGCGCGAACTCGGCCAGCTCCGCACCGGCGAGGGCCACGCGCCGTGGGTGCGCCTCCACTATGTCTATCCCTATCCGCACGTCGATGCGGTGATCCCGTTGATGGCCGAGGGGCTGCTCACCCCCTATCTCGACATTCCCTTCCAGCACGCGAGCCCGAGCGTGCTCAAGCGCATGAAGCGCCCCGCGAACGAAGCGAAGGTGCTCGAGCGGCTCAAGGCATGGCGCGCCATCGCCCCCGACATCGCGATCCGGTCGAGCTTCGTCGTCGGCTTCCCCGGCGAGACCGAGGCGGACTTTCAATATCTCCTCGACTGGCTCGACGAAGCGCAGCTCGACCGCGTCGGCGCCTTCCGCTTCGAACCCGTCGCGGGCGCGCAGGCGAATGCGCTCGACAATCCGGTGCCCGAAGAGGTCAAGGAAGAACGCTATCAGCGGATCATGGCCAAGACCGCCGCGATCAGCGCCGCCAAGCTGGAAGCCAAAATCGGCCGCACCCTCCCCGTCATCATCGACGAGGTCGGCGAGGCCGACGAAGAGGGCAGCATCGGCGCGACCGGCCGCAGCCAGGCCGACGCGCCCGAAATCGACGGCCATGTCTATCTGCGCGACGTCGCCGCGAGCCTGAAGGCCGGCGATATCATCGATGTCGTCGTCGAGGACGCCGACGAGCATGATCTTTACGGGGTGGTCGCGGCCTGACTTTGGTTCGGCACGGCATTCCCGCCGTGCGCCGCCAGTTCTTCGCGCCTTGTTCCAAAGGCGGGAGCATATTCGAGCGGAATATCGCGCGCGACCCTTTCGAAAACGGGAGCCACATCGGCGCGCGGTCGAACCCGCAGCGCGAGCGAGGGCGTCACCGACGACGTGCCGTACAGATCGAAACTCTGCTTTTGCAGCGCTCTTATCATGGGCATCGCGCGGTATCGGTCGTTCAGTTCATTGCGGACGATCTCTGCGGCGCGATCCTCGGCGCCGCCACACAGCATGGCGGCCGCCGCCACGGGCGCCGAATCGGCCAGATGTTGCTCGACATCCATCATGACGGCCTTGGCCTCGCCCTCGCGCCCGAGCGCCGTCAACGCGCACAGCTTGGCGCGCCGCACAAGCATGCGAGCATAGCCGTTCCCACCCTCCTCGGCGATGCGTCCCGCCAATTCGGCCGCTTCCAATCCCCGCTCATATTGCCCGAGATCGACCAGCCGCTCGCCGCGATTGATCGCGAAATTGACCATCCACGCGCTTGTGGAGGGGTCGTCTGCCTGAGCGACGATGCGGTCGAAGATGTCGCCGGCCGCGTCGTGACGGCCCAGCGCATCGAGCGCATAGACTTTGGCGTTGAGCGCCCAGCCCATATCCTCCGACAAGCCGGTAAAATCAGAAGGTTGATGTTTGTCGAGAAGCGCAACGACCTCCTCGAAACGTCCGTTGCGCAGATAGGCCAGCGCCAGGCTCCTGATCGCGCCGGGCTTGTCGGGTTGACTCTGGTAATTCGCAACGGCTCGGCGGAGCTCGGCCTCGAGAAACACCTGCAGATGGAGGCCAGCCTTGGCCTCGAGCTGCGGCCAGTATTTTTCGAACCGTCGATCACCAAGCACGTCGATCACCGAATCGGCCAGCACGGTCTGATCCACCAGCTCGATGGCTCGGTCGGGGTGGCCCGCCTCGACCTCCGCGGTAAAATGATCCGACTTGATCGAGATCTGCATGTCCTCGGAAAAGCTGGCCAGATGGCCGGGCGTATCCAAGCCGCGCATCAGTGCGAGCAGTCCTTCGTAATCTTTGGCCTGGCGATGGGAGTGGAACAGGTTGCGCGCGGTTTGCGCCAGCGGCTCAGTCTGCCCTTCGGCTTCCGGAGAGTCGAGAAAGGCAATCAGGTCGGCGGAAGCGGCCGCGCGATCGCCCGCCAGCGCGGCGATGTTGATCGACGCAATCCTGTCCAGCTCGATCTTTCCCGAGCCGCGAACATATTTCAGCTTCTGATAGGCATCGGTCCAGCGCTCTTCCGAAACCGCACAACTCATCTCCGCAGCGGCGCGCATATATTTCACATTCGGATTGAAGCTGCCGCGCATCTCCATCTGCCAATAGAGCGGAACAAGGAAGCCGCAGAAGTCGGTTTCCTTGCGCTGGGCTGCGTCGGCGAAGGCGGACAACAGCTCGGCATCGGTCATGCGCGTGAAGTCGGGGCGCTCCGGCGCGGCGCCCGTCTGCGCCGCCATCGCCACGCCGAGCGAAAGCGACGCCCCCAGCAGCGCCATCAGCCGAACGACTGCGATCATTCCGGATTTCCCCTGCCTCTTACCTGCGGCCTTGCCTAGCGCGGACGCGCAGCGCGGCAAAGACCGAAGAAAAATTGCCGCCAGAATGGCACCGATCGCCGCGGAAGCGGGCTTAGAACAGCCGCGTCAGCGAATAGAAGATCGCGGCGACCACCGCGCTCGCGGGGATGGTGATGAACCAGGCGACGACGACGTTGCTCGCGACGCCCCAGCGCACCGCGCTCGCGCGGCGCGCGACGCCGGCGCCGATGATGCTGCCGGTGATCGTGTGCGTCGTCGACACCGGAATGCCGAGCAGGCTCGCGGCAAAGACCATGATCGAGCCGCCGGTCGAGGCGGCGAAGCCCTGATGGTGCGACAGCTTGGTGATCCGCCCGCCCATCGTCTCGATGATCTTCCACCCGCCCGACAAGGTCCCCAGCGCGATCGCGATATAGCAGGCGAAGGCGACCCAGTGCGGGACGTGGAAATCGCCGGTCATATAGCCGGTCGAATAGAGCAATACCGCGATCACCCCCATCGTCTTCTGCGCGTCGTTGAGCCCGTGGCTCAGCGAATAGGCTGCCGAGGAAAAGAGGTGCAGCGTGCGGAAGGTCCGCTCGGCGAATTTCGCGGTGGCACCGCGCAGCGCCCAGCTGCTCGCGAGCATCACGAGCATCGACAGCAGCATCCCGAGCAGCGGCGAGAGGAAGATCGCGATGACGGTCTTGTTGAGCCCAGACCATTCGATGCCCTCGAACCCCGCATGCGCGACCCCGGCGCCGACGATGCCGCCGACGAGCGCGTGGCTCGACGAGGAGGGAATGCCCTTGAGCCAGGTGACGACGTTCCAGAACATCGCCCCGACGAGCGCGCCGAACACCACCGCCGGCGTCACCAGATCCTTGTCGATCAGCCCCGCGCCGATCGTCTCGGCGACCTTGTGCAGCGCCGGAAAGACGAGGCTGAGGAAATAGGCCGCGAAATTGAAGAAGGCGGCGAACATCACCGCCTGCACCGGCCTGAGGAGCCGCGTCGCGACGACGGTCGCGATGCTGTTCGCGGCGTCGTGCAGGCCGTTCAGAAAATCGAACGCCAGCGCAAGGACGATCAGTCCGGCAAGGAAGGGAAAGGCGAGTTCATGCATGGCGGCGCCCCCGCTTACGCGTGGTCGATGACCAGGCCGTCGATCTCGTTCGCGACATCCTCGAATCGGTCGACGACGCGTTCGAGGTGGCTGTAAAGCTCACGCGCGATCATGAAGTGGATCGTGTTCTGCTCGCCATGTTCGCGGAACAGCCGCTTGAGCCCCGCCGCGTGGATCTCGTCGGCATGGCCTTCCATGCGCACCAGCCGCTCGGTCAGCTCGTGCAGCCGCGGGCCGTTCGCCGAAATATTGCGCAGGAGCGGCAGCGCCTCGACCGTCAGCCGCGCCGAATCGACGATGATGCCCGCGATGTCGCGCATTTCGGGATCGAATTCGCGGACGTCGTAAAGGTCGACCGCCCCCGCGGTCTTCTGCATCTCGTCGATCGCATCGTCCATCGAGGCGATCAGGTCGGTGATCGCGCTGCGGTCGAAGGGGGTCAGGAAGGTGCGGCGCACCGTCTGCAGCACTTCGCGGGTGATCGCGTCGGCGTCGTGCTCGCGCTCGACGATTTCCTGAATATGGTCCGCCATGCCGTCGCCGCCCTGGAGCAGCCGCGCGAGCGCCTCCGATCCTGCGGCGAGCGTCGCCGCATGGCGTTCGAACAGCTCGAAGAAATTGCCCTGCCGCGGCAGCAGGCGCTGGAACCAGGCGAACATGCGGCTAACCCCCGTCTTGTCTGCAATCGTATCGACGACGCCGCTCGTGCGCGCAGCCGCGCGAAAGCCGCTGTCGCCGAAGGAGCGGATCATCGCCTGCAGGTCGGGCTCATCGACGACCTCGGCGGCCTTGTCGAGCGCGAACCAGCGCCGCTCGCGCTCGTCCTGCTCCTTCCATTCGCCGAGTTCCTTGGTCACCGCGAGCGGAAACACCTCGACGTTGAGCATCACCGACGCGCCATTGGCGCGGCGCTTGCGATAATGATAGCTGCCGATCGCGGTCGGGCAGACCGCGCCGAGCACTCCGGCTTCCTCCTCGGCCTCGATCGCCGCCGAGGCGTGGCGCGACAGGCCGGTGAGCGGATTGCCCTTGGGAATCACCCAGCGCCCGGTGCCGCGCGAGGTGATGAGCAATATCTCGGTCGGGCCGTCGCGCCCGGGGCCGCCGAAGCGATAGGGGAGAACCGCGATCTGTCGCATGACGCCTCCTCCTTTCCTGACCGGCGGCCGGGGGCAGCGGCCGTTGATGACAATTGGGTGACGCCCCTATGACAATATCGTGACAGCGGCAATGGGCTGCGTTCCAGGCCTCGCAGTTTCCGTAAACGTCAATTCGATTGCAAAATGCAACGCTATGCGTAAGCTGCTGCTCGAAGCGAGCCAGGGCACCGACCCGCTCGATAGTAAAAACGGGAGACATGATGATGGCAGGCACGGCGACGGAGGAACGCCCCGCGCAGGCAAAGGCTGCCCCGGTCGATCAGGATGTGCTGATCGTCGGCGCCGGCATCTCGGGCATCGGCATGGCAGTGCATCTGCAACTGCATTCGCCTGACCGCAGTTTCGCGCTGGTCGAGCGCCGCGCCAATCTGGGCGGCACCTGGGACCTGTTCCGCTATCCCGGCATCCGCTCGGACAGCGACATGCACACGCTGGGCTTCGTCTTCGAGCCGTGGAAGCATGAAAAGTCGATCGCCGACGGCCCCGCCATCCTCGATTATCTCAATCGCATCGTCGACGAGCGCCGCATCCGCGAGCGCATCCGCTTCAACCGCAAGGTCGTCAGCGCCGACTGGAGCAGCGCCGACGCGCGCTGGACGGTGACGCTCGAGGACGAAAGCGGCGCAACCTCGACCACCACCGCGCGCTGGCTCTATCTCGGCTCGGGCTATTACGACTATGACGAACCCTATGACGCCAACTTCGCGGGGCGCGAGGATTTCGAGGGTCAGATCGTCCACCCGCAATTCTGGCCCGAAAATCTCGACTATGCCGGCAAGCGCGTCGTGGTGATCGGATCGGGGGCGACCGCGGTCACCATCGTCCCGTCGATCGCCGGCAAGGCGGCGCATGTGACGATGCTGCAGCGCACCCCGACCTGGTATGCGATCCGCCCCGCCAAGGACGCGCTCGCCAATTTCCTGCGCAAGATCCTGCCCGAAAAGCTCGCCTATCGGATCACCCGCTTCAAGAATATCCGGCTGCAGGACATCGTCTTCCGCCGCGCGCGCGAAAAGCCCGAAAAGGTCGCCGATTTCCTGACCAAAAAGCTGAAGGAAGCGCTCGGCGACCGCTATGACCCGGTCGCCTTCACCCCGCCCTATAATCCGTGGGAACAAAGGCTGTGTCTCGTCCCCGACGCCGATTTCTTCGAAGCGATGAAGGCCGACAAGGCATCGGTCGTCACCGACCATATCGAGCGCTTCGACAAGAGCGGCATTCAGCTCAAGTCGGGCCGCCACCTCGACGCCGACATCATCATCACGGCAACCGGCCTGAAGCTGGCGGTGGCGGGCAAGATTCCGGTGCGCGTCGACGGCGACCTCATCGACTGGAGCGAGCATTTCTATTACAAGGCGTGCATGTTCTCGAACGTGCCGAATTTCTCGGCGGTGTTCGGCTATCTCAACGCGAGCTGGACGCTGCGCGCCGATATCGTGTCCGAATATGTCTGCCGCGTCCTCAACCACATGCGCGACACCCGCACCGAGGTCGCAACGCCGCTCCTCGCCGATCCGTCGAGCCTGACCGAAGAGAATATCTTCGATTTCTCGTCGGGCTATATCCAGCGCGCGCTGCACATCATGCCGAAGAGCGCGGTCGATCTGCCGTGGCGGCTCAGCCAGAATTATGTGCAGGACCGGATCGACATGAAGAGCGGGCCGGTCGACGACGGTGTGCTGCGCTTCGGCCATGCGCGCACCTCCGCCGCCGCAGCCGCGCCGGCCGAACTCGAAGCGGCCGAATAAGCCTAGCGCCGGCGGGAAGCGAGACCTGCGCTAGAGCAAGATCAGCTTTGACTGAATAAGCCGTGTGCTCCCGCGCAGGCGGGAGCCCATCTCCCGACCCTTCTGCCTTGAACCCGCCGGAGATGGGTCCCCGCCTTCAGCCTCTGGCTGAAGTTTATCCTGAGCGCCTGCCAAGGCAGACGAAGGGCGGGGACACACGCGCTTTCTCAAGCGCTTCATTCAAAGATGATCGGGATCTAAAGCCGCAGCCCCGCGGTTTCGGGCAGGCCCGCCATGATGTTCAGATTCTGGACGCAGGCGCCGCTCGCGCCCTTGCCCAGATTGTCGAGCCGCGCGACGAGGCGCGCCTGGCTGCCGTCGCCATTGGCAAAGACGAACAGGTCGAGCCGGTCGCTGCCGCCGTCCGAGGCGCGCAGCAGCATCTCGCCGTCGGCGGGCGCTTCGCCCATCCCCACGATCGGGCTGCCGGCATAATATTCGGCGAGCGCGGCGCGCAGCGCATCGGGCGTCGCCGCGCCGGGCATCGCGCCGAGCGGCAGCGGCACCTCGACCACCATGCCGCGATGCGCGGGGATCACCGCGGGCGAAAAGAGCGGCGCGACGGCAAGCCCGCAGCGCGCCTGCATCTCGGGGACATGCTTGTGCCCGAGCGCCAGCGCATAACCGCGCCACGCGATGTCGCGATCGGCCTCGAAGCGCTCGATCAGCGCCTTGCCGCCGCCCGAATAGCCGCTGACCGCGTTGCAGCTATAGGGCCAGTCGGCGGGAAGCAGCCCGGCGCGGACCAGCGGCGCGACGAGCGCGATGAAGCCCGTCGAATAGCAGCCGGGGTTCGACACGCGCATCGCCGCGGCGACCGCGTCGTGGCCGCTGACTTCGGGCAGGCCATAGACCCAGCCCGGCGCGACGCGGTGCGCGGTCGAGGCGTCGATGACGCGAGTCCGATCATTGTCGATCATCGCGGCCGCCTCGCGCGCGGCATCGTCGGGCAGGCAGAGGATAACGAAATCGGCCTCGTTCAGCGCCTCGCGCCGCGCGGCGGCCTCCTTGCGCCGCGCTTCGTCCAGGCGCAGCAGCGTAAACTCGCTCCGTCCCGCGAGCCGCTCGGCGATTTCCAGCCCCGTGGTTCCGGCCGCGCCGTCGATGAAGACCGTCTGCGTCATCGCCTCAACGCACCCGCTTCATGCCGCTGACCGCGGGGTCGTGCCCCTCGGCCGCGAAGCGCGCAATGACGTCGGCGAGCGGTTCGGCGGCGACCGACATGCTGTGCTTGCTCGCATGTATCAGCGTGTCGCGGTCGGCCATGATCCCGACATGGCCGGGAAAGAAGACCAGGTCGCCGCGCGCCAGGCCGGCGGGCGCGACATCCTTGTCGCTGCCGAGCGCCGCGAGTTGCAGGTCGCTGTCGCGCGGCAGATGGATGCCCGCCGCGCTCCATGCGAGCTGGACGAGCCCCGAACAGTCGATCCCCTGCGCGGTGCGCCCGCCCCAATGATAGGGCGTCCCGATCATCGCTTCGGCGACCGCGGCGGGATCGGCGTCGAATGCGTCGATCTCCGCGAGCGCGTCCATCTCGATATAGCCGTGGACCGTGCGCAGCCAGTCGCCCTGCACCTCGCCCATCACCAGCGCACCATAGGGCAGGATCGCCGACCCGCCGCTTGCCGCGTCGGGGGCGGAATGAAGGCGCGCCTCGGCGGCCGCGACGCGGTGCGTCGGCGCGATCGGGTTGCCGAGCGCATTGGCGGCCAGATAGCCGACATAATGGTCGGCAAGGCCATAGCCCCACGCCCAGCCGCCGGTGACGTCGAGCAACGCGAAGCCTTCGCCGAACAGCAGCTCGCTCGTCTGCTCGGCATCGAGCGATGGTGCGGCGCGTATCGCGGCCGAGGGCAGGACGCAGCTCGTCATCTTGGGCGCGGCATAATGCGGCGCGAAATGGGTCCCCGCGACCGCGATGTCGGCGAGGTCGGGGCGGATCGCGACGATGCGCGGGTCGAAATCCTGCGCGACGCCGGCGAGCCCGAAGCGGTCGCGGCCCGCGCCGGCAGCGCCGGGGCGCCCCATGCGCACCCGGTTCAATGCTGAATTATCGCCCTTGTTCGCGGTCACATCTCGTCCTGTGCAAAGCCAAAGATCCGCGGGATCGCGGACAATCGCGCGGCATTAGACCAGCGCGCCGCGCTTGATCAAGCGGGTTCAGCCGCGGCCGCGGCGGTCGTAGCGCGCCTGCAGCATCGCCCACGCCGCGCGCAGACCCAGTGCCGCGCCGCCCTTCGGGCGCCCGGGTTTCGCCGTCGGACGCCAGGCGAAAGTATCGAAATGCGCCCAGCGCGTATCGTCGGGGACGAAGCGTTTCAGGAACAGCGCTGCGGTGATCGACCCCGCAAAGGCCGAGCTGCCCGCATTGCCGAGGTCGGCGATGTCGGTTTCGAGGAGGTCGGCATAGCCGTCCCACAGCGGCATCCGCCAGACGGGATCGTCGCGGTCGGTGCCGCCCGCGATCAGGTCGGCAGCAAGCGCATCGTCATTGGCATAGAGCGCGGGCAGGTCGGGACCGAGCGCGACGCGCGCGGCGCCGGTCAGCGTCGCGAAATCGACGATCAGTTCGGGCTTGTCCTCGCCCGCTTTGGCGAGCGCGTCGCCGAGCACCAGCCGGCCTTCGGCATCGGTGTTGCCGATCTCGACCGTCAGTCCCTTGCGGCTCTTGAGCACGTCGCCGGGGCGGAAGGCATCCGACGAAATCGCATTTTCGGCCGCGGCGACAAGGCAGTGAAGGCGGATCGGCAACCCGGTCGCCATCACCAGCTCGGCAAGCGCAAGGACGTGCGCGGCGCCGCCCATATCCTTCTTCATCAGCCGCATTCCCGCCGCGGGCTTGATGTCGAGCCCGCCGCTGTCGAAGGCGATCCCCTTGCCGACGAGCGCGACGCGCGGATGATCCTCCTTGCCCCAGACGATCTCGATCAGCCGCGGCGCATGATGCTTGGCGGCGGCACGGCCCACCGCGTGGATCATCGGATAGCCCTGTTCGAGCGCCTCGCCCTTGGTGACGGCCAGCGTCGCGCCATGCGCCTTCGCGATCCGCGCGGCCTCCTTTTCGAGCGCCGCCGGTCCCATGTCGGCGGCGGGGGTGTTGACGAGGTCGCGGACGAGCGCGGTCGCGCGCGCTTCGGCGACCATCGGCGCGATCGCACCGACGTCGGCGGTCAGCAGCACGCGCGGACCGCGCGCCTCCTCCCTGGTGCGATAGCTGTCGAAGCGATATTGCCCGCTCATCCAGCCGAACAGCGCCTTGCCCGGCTGCCGCCCCTCGATGCGATAGCGCCCTTCGGGAAGCACCTGCCCCAGCTTGGCGAGACACCAGGCCGACAGATTCTCGACATCGGCGACGGTCGTGACGACCGACCAGCTTTCGGCATCGTCGCCCGGCAGGATCGCATGGGCGTAAGCGTCGGGCTTGTAGGCGGCGGCGGCGAGCGCGGCGCGTTCGCGCGCGCTGCGGCCGGTCAGCCACGCATCATAGCTCTTCTTGTCGACGAGATGGATGGCGCGCGCATCCTGCCCCTTGTCGGGCTGGATCAGGTCGGAATAGTCGATCATGCTCCATCTGCCTAAGCCGATAGGGAAACTTTGTCGATTCCCGGCGTTGTTCGGCCATGACGATGTTCTCCCGCTCCTCCGCCGCGCTCGTCCTGACCGGCGCGCTGTTCGCCGCCGGCTGCTCGGAAAAGCCGCAGTCCCCCGCCGAAAAAATGGCAGCCGCTTCGGTGCCGGGCGCCCCGCCCGACGGCGCGAAGGACATTGCCGCGAAGGAAGCCACTGAGTCCGAGGTCAAGCTGTCGAACGACCTCATCGAATTCGCCTATGCCTATCCGCGCGAGGCGGCGCGCATCCCCGATCTCGCGGCGTGGCTCGACAATGATCGCGAAAAGCAGCGCGAAGCGCTGATCGAAACGGCGAAGCGCGACAAGGACGACGCCGAAAAGAACGGCTTTCCCTATCATCCGCACAGCCATCTTCAGACGTGGAAGCGCGTCGCGAGCACCCCGCGCTTCCTCAGCCTGTCGGCCGAGATCGACACCTATATGGGCGGCGCGCACGGGATGCACAGCTTCGACTCGCTCGTCTGGGATCGCAATCATGCCAAGCGGCTGAAGCCGCTCGACCTGTTCGAAAGCGGCGAAGCGTTCGACCGGGCGGTCAACGACGATCTGTGCGCCGGCGTCGAGCGCGCCAAGGCGGCGAAGGGCATCGACTGGTCGCGCGACCCCGACAGCAGCTTCGGCCAATGCCCCTCCGCATCGGCGCAGACGATCCGGCTCGGCTCGACCGACAGCAAATATCTCGACCGCATGACGATCGCCATCGCCCCCTATGAAGTCGGCCCCTATGCCGAGGGCAGCTACACGATCAACCTGCCGGTGACCGCGGCGGTCGTCCACGCGCTGAAGGACGAATATCAGCGCGATTTCCTGCCGATTAATTGACGGAAGGAGGCGATTGTCCCGCTCGTGGATACGGCGACTTTCGGGCGATACCAGTCGTAGGGACGAGGAAGCCCCTCCCCTGAAGGGGAGGGGCTTAATAGGATCGCTATGTCCCCTCCCAACCCCAAAGCCGCCACCGCTTTTGCGATCCGAGCTTTCCCCTTTCGGTCGGACCGCCGCCGCCCTATAGCGCGCTCCATGCTCCTATCCGACCGCGTCCTGTTCCTCGACGGCGAGGCCCTCGTCATCGACAAACCCGAAGGGTTGCCGGTCGACCCGCCGCGCGACGGCAGCCTCAGCCTCGAAAATCATCTCGACAGCCTGCGCTTCGGCTTCAAGCGCTGGCCGCTTCCTGTCCACCGGCTCGACCGCGATACCTCGGGCTGCCTGCTTCTCGCGCGCAACCCCAAGGCGCACGGCCGCTTCACCCGCGCCTTCGAGGGGCGCGCGGTCGAGAAGCAATATCTCGCGATCCTCGACGGCATCCCCGACGGCGAGCGCGGCACGATCGACCTGCCGCTCGCCAAGGTTTCGACCGCGGAGGCGGGCTGGCGGATGGTCGGCGACGCGAAAGGCAAGCCCTCGGTGTCGCATTGGGAAAAGCTCGCCGTCGCGGACGGCCGCGCGCTGCTTCGTTTCCGTCCCGAGACGGGGCGCACGCACCAGCTGCGCGTCCACGCGCTCGAAGGCCTCGGCTTCGCGATTGCGGGCGATCCGGTCTATGGCGCCGGCACGGGGCGCGATCGCACCCTGCTGCACGCCGAGCGGCTGGTCGTGGACCGTGACGTCAAGCCGCCGATTATCGCCGAGGCGCCCTTCCCCGATCGCTTCGCCGCGCTGGGCTTTGCCGCGCCCGAGGGAGCCGCGCCGACCCGTGGCTGAGATTCCCGAAAGCGCGATCAGCGAACGCTTCCTCGCCGGCTCGGGACCCGGCGGGCAGAATGTCAACAAGGTCGCGACCGCATGCCAGCTGCGCGTCGACGTCTATGCGCTCGGCCTCGCGCCCGATGCCTGGCGGCGGCTGAAGGCGCTTGCGGGAAGCCGGATGACCGCCGACGGCGAACTGATCATCCTCGCGCGGCGTTTCCGCACGCAGGAGGCGAACCGCGCCGATGCGCGCGCGCGCCTTTCCGACCTGATCGACGCTGCGCTCAAGCGCCCCGAGCGGCGCATCAAGACCAGGCCGAGCAAGGCCGCCAAGGCGCGCCGCATCGAGGGCAAGAAGGCGCGCGGATCGGTGAAGGCGATGCGCGGCCGCGTGCGCCCGTCGGACTGATACCAAGCTGCAGAGATCGCAACCTATGAGGACGGCCTTCTGGCGGTTCTCGGCGAGGAGCGCCCGAAGGAGCGATGCGGTGCATCGTGCCGAGGGCGTGACGAAGTCCGGGGGGGCGCCAGAAGACCGCCCGCAGGGTTGCCAGTCCCGTCCGCTGGACGTCGTCGCAGCGTCACGACGATGAACCACATCGCCGCCTCCGCCGCTCCTCGCCAGCAAACGGGACTGACAATCCTCATAGGTTGCGATCTCTGCAGCTTGGTATGACCCCTTGATCCTCTATCGCCTCGACGCCTACGCCGCCGAAATCGCGGCGGTGCTAGGCGCCAAGGCGGGAAAAGACCCATGGCAAGGCGGCTATGTGACGCCCGGCCGCCCGGCGCCGGTCGTCGTCGGCGACGGCCGCCCCGGGTCGCGTCCCGTGCTGCGACCGAAGCTGTGGGGCGTCCCGCCGCCGCCGCGCGGGGATCGGCCGGTAACGAGCGTGCGCAACCTGCAAAGCCCCTTCTGGACCGGCACGCTGCGCCATCCCGAATTGCGCTGCCTGATCCCCGCGACCGCCTTTGCCGGCTGGTCGGGGACTGCCGGCGCCAAGCGGCAGCTTTGGTATTCGCTCGCCGGCGAACATGTCTTCGCCTTCGCCGGCATCCACCGCCAGACCGAGGACTGGCCGAGCTTCGCGGTGCTGACGACCGAGCCCAATTCGCTGGTCGAGCGCCATCAGGGAGCGACGATGCCGGTGATCCTGCACCGCGAGGACCATATCCGCTGGCTCACCGCCGACTGGCGCGACGCGGCGAGCCTCGTCACCCCCTTTCCGAGCCATTTGATGGAAACAGGACCAACGCCGCCTTAACCGGCTTCCTTCACGCTCTGCGTTGATCTTGCGCTAACCACCCGGGCGCTAGTTTCGACCCGAATCGAAACAATATGAAGGCGACCGACCGTGCCGAGCACCGCCCCCACGCTCAATCCCCCCGCCAATGCCCGCCGCGCCCGGCGCGCTTCGGTCGATGGCCGCGTACGCTTTCGCGAAGCCGGGCAGAATCCGTTCGACGCCGAACTTTACGACCTGTCATCGACGGGCTTTCGCATGTTCACCTATTCGCGTCAGGCGATCGGCAAGCGCATCTGGGTCAGCCTGCCGGGGCTGGAACCGCGCGAGGCGATCGTGCGCCGCGCCGAAGGCTGCAGCTATGGCTGCGAATTCGTCGAACCGCTCCACCCGTCGGTGGCGAGCCATTTGCAGGCAAAGCTCGGCGCCTGATCAGTCTTCGGGCTGTTCGGACCTTTTCAGGATATGCTGCCATTCGGCGGCACGCACCGGCGCGACCGACAGGCGCGACTGGCGGATGAGTTCCATATCAGCGAGCCTGGGATCGGCCTTGATCGCCTTCAATGACACCGGATGCGCGAGCGGGCGCACCGGTTCGACGCGCACCACGACCCACGGCGAACCCGCGTCGGCGGTCGGGTCGGGAAAGGCGGTCTCGACGATCCGCATGATGCCGACGCATTCCTTGCCGATATTGCTGTGATAGAAAAGCGCCTCGTCGCCGACCTTCATCGCCTGCATATTCTGCTTGGCGGTGTGGTTGCGCACGCCGTCCCAGATGCCGCTGCCGTCGCGGACGAGGTCGTCCCAGCTATAGGCGTCGGGTTCGGATTTCATCAGCCAATATTGCTTGCCCATGGCGCGGGGCTTAGCCGAGGCAAACGGGTGGGGGAACCGCCTTTTTTCCTTTCGCATGGCCGCCCGAGCGCCTAAATCCCCGTTCATGTCAAAGACGCGCCGCCGGTCCGCCGGCAAGCCGCGCCACAGCCTCAACATTATGGATTAACAGCATGACCGCCGCCGTTCCCGTCATTTCCCTATCGCTGCCCGCCGATCGCTTCGCGCAGGATTTCGGCGCCTCGTTCGAGCGCTTCGGCTTCGCGATGATCACCGACCATGGCATCGACCCGGCGCTGATCGACCGCGCCTGGACGAAGGCGAAGGAATTTTTCGCGCTGCCCGAAGCGGTCAAGCGCGCCTATTTCATCCCCGGCGGCGGCGGCGCGCGCGGCTATACGCCGTTCGGCACCGAGATCGCAAAGGGCGCCAAGGAAGTCGACCTCAAGGAATTCTGGCACGTCGGCCGCGACCTTCCCGCGGGACACCGCCTCGCCGCGCAGCAGCCGAACAATGTCTGGCCGGGCGAAGTCGAGAGCTTTCGCACGACCTTCGAGGCGTTGTTCGCCGAGTTCGACCGCGTCGGCGGCCGGCTGCTTTCGGGTATCGCGCGCTACCTCGGCCTTGCGCCCGATTTCTTCGACGACACGGTGAAGGACGGCAACAGCGTGATGCGCCTGCTCCACTATCCGCCGGTCGAGGCGCCCGCGAAGGGCATTCGCGCCGAAGCGCATGAGGATATCAATACGATCACCCTGCTGCTCGGTGCCGAGGAAGCGGGACTCGAGATTCTCGACAAGGACGGCAGCTGGCTTCCCGTTTCGCCGCCGCCGGGCGCGATGGCGGTCAATGTCGGCGACATGCTGCAACGGCTGACCAACAACCGCCTGCCCTCGACGACGCACCGCGTGCGCAATCCCGACGAGGGCCGCGCCGGCGTCGCGCGCTATTCGATGCCCTTCTTCCTGCATTTCCGCTCGGATTACCGGATCGAGACGCTGGATAGCTGCATCGACGCCGAGCATCCGGACCTTTATCCGGTGCCGATCACCGCCGACGACTATCTGCAGGAGCGGCTGCGCGAGATCGGCCTCAAAAAATAGCCTTCAGGACAGGCGCGCGCGCATCGGTCACGCGTTCCCATGGCCCGCGCATCTCGATGATCGAGCCGAAGACGCCGCTGATCTTGCCGCCGCGACCGCCATCGACGCCGCGGCCCTCGGCTGCGCACGCATCCGCTGAGGCGGTTGCGGAGGCTGGCGCGACACGAACGGGTGGAAGGGTGCCGGCTCGACCGGCAGGGGGCATTCGGCGCCTTATAATGTCGTCATTCCCGCGAAAGCGGGAATCCAGGGCGTGCGTCGGCTAACCCCGCACTGGATTCCCGCTTTCGCGGGAATAACGAAGACGGGAAACGACAACTTTCTCCCCCAAAACCGCCTTCTCTCCCCCGTGCCATCCCTAAGCCCGCGCCAGCCGCGTCAGCGCATTCGCAAGGAAATCGAGCACCGCCCGCACGCGCGGCACGTGGCGCAGGCGTTCGTGGGTGAGCAGCCAGACGCCGGTGGTGTCCTCATTCTTCGGCGGGATGCAGCGGATGAGGTCGCTTTCGCGGTCGGCGATGAAGGCGGGCAGGACCGACAGTCCCATCCCCGCGCGCACGCCCGATAGCAGGCCCGACGCCGTGTCATATTGCATCACCACCGCATCCTCGAGCGCATATTGGCGCAGCCACGCCCGATAGGGTTCCCAGACGTGGCCGCCGCCGCCGATGAAGGGATGCGCGGCGAGTTCCTCGCGGCTGTGCGGGATGCCGTGCAGATCGGCGTAGTCGCGGCTGCAATAGAGCGTCCAGCCATTGTCGGCGATGCGCCGCCCGACCAGGCCGGCGCCCGACGGCTGCTTGCTGCTGCGGATCGCGATGTCGGCGGCGCCCGCGGCGAGGTCGCGCGACTCGTCCGACGTGTCGAGCTGGATATGGATTTCGGGATGCGCGGCGCGCAGGTCGCGCAGAATCGGCGGCAGGATGGTGACCGCGAAGATTTCCATCGTCGTGACGCTGACCGTGCCGCCGGTATCGCGCGAGCGCGCGCCCGCGGCCTCGCCGAAGCGGTCGGCGGCCTCGCGCACCGCGAGCGCATGGCCGAGCATCGCCTCCCCCACCGGGGTCAGCGCATAGCCCGCCTGCCGCCGCTCGAACAGGGCGAGCCCGGTCGCCTCTTCAAGCGCCGCGATGCGCCGCGCGACCGTCGTCTGGCTGACGCGCAGCGCCTGCGCCGCCGCAAGCGTGCTGCCGCTTTCGGCTACGGCAAGAAAGGATCTGAGGTCGTTCCAGTCGAACATGGCGCCCCCTGCTTGTGCGCGATAACCGCTGCCGCCGCATTCTGCAATTTCGCAGAATGAGTGCGCAACATCGTTGCTCCCGCCGGCGCGCGCGAACGCCTAATTTGCTCCTGCCGGCTTCCTCCCCTCCTCAACCAGCCGGACGAAGGAGATTTGAGATGCAAAAGCTTCCGATCCTCGCCGCCCTGACCGCCCTTGCGCTGGGCCAGCCTGCCCTCGCCCAGGATGCGCCCCCCACCCGAACGGCGGTCGTCGACCATCGCGACCTCGACCTTTCTACCGACAAGGGCGCGCGCGCACTCGACCGCCGGATCTGGCGCGCGGTCGTCGAGGTCTGCGGCACTGCGCCCGACTACGACCTCGAAGGCAAGAATCAGGTTCGCGAATGTCGCCGCGACACCCGCCGCCTCGCGGCGGCCGACGCCGAACTGGCGATCGCCGAGGCGAAGCAGGGCCAGCCGATCCGGGTGACGACGCGCGCGAAGTGACGCGGCAACACTTCGGCCTGCTCCTTGTCGAACAAGGCGCTCAGAAAATCCGTGTGTCCCCGCGAAGGCGGGGACCCATCTCCGGCCGGTTCTAGATGAAACGAACGGGAGATGGGCTCCCGCCTCCGCGGGAGCACACGGCTTATTAAATCACCGATGATGACTTGCTACCCTCCCCCCGCGCGTCGAACGCGGCGCGCGCGCCCTCGACCTCGCACAGATGCGCCTCGGCCCAGTGCCACACCCCGCAAAAGGCTTCGCCGAGGCTGCGGCCGAGGTCGGTCAGGCAATATTCGACCTTGGGCGGCACGACCGCGAACACCTGTCGGTGGACGAGCCCGTCGCGTTCCATCGCGCGCAAAGTCTGGGTCAGCATCTTCTGGCTGATACCGGGAACGAGCCGCGCGAGCTCGGTGAAGCGGCACGTCCCATGATCTTCCAGTTCCTCGAGCACGAGCAGCGTCCATTTGTCGGCGACGCGGCCGATCAGTTCGTTCACCAGCATCTCGACGCGCGGATCGACGGGCGGGTGCGGATCGAACGATATTTTTTCGGCTTGCGGCATGGCGGATTATCCAATTCTCACTTTTCGGTAACTATGGCACTTTCGGGTGCCTTCTTTCCTTTGGAGAGTATAGGCATAAATAGGCGTCCTCCCCAACCCCGAAACGGAGGAACCACCATGAAAACCACAGGCAACACCATCCTCGTCTCCGGCGGCGGCTCGGGCATCGGGCTCGCGCTCGCGCAGCGCTGGCACGACGCGGGCAATGCCGTGATCGTCACCGGCCGCAACGCCGCGAAGCTCGAGGCCGCGGTCGCGGGCCGCGAGAATATGCACGCGATGACGCTCGACGTCACCGACGCGGACGCCATCGCCGCCTTCGCCAAGGACATCGTGGCGCGCTTCCCGGCGCTTAACATCCTCGTCAACAACGCCGGGGTGATGATGTATGAGGCGGTCGGCAGCGAGCGCGACCTTTCCGACGCCGAGGCGACCGTGATCACCAACCTGCTCGGCCCGATCCGGCTGACCGATGCGCTGATCGACCATCTCGCGACGCAGGATGACAGCGCGATCGTCAACGTCACTTCGGGCCTCGCCTTCGTGCCGCTGCCCAAGGCGCCGACCTATTCGGCGACCAAGGCGGCGCTGCACAGCTATACGCAGGCGCTGCGCGTCCAATTGGAAGGCAGGGTCGAGGTGATCGAACTCGCCCCGCCCGCGGTGCGCACCGAACTGACCCCGGGGCAGTCGACGCGCGAGGGCTATATGCCGCTCGACGATTATGCCGACGAGGTGATGGACCTGTTCGCGCAGGAGCCGACGCCGCCCGAGATCCTCGTGCAGAATGTGCTGCCGCTGCGCAACGCCGAGGCCGAGGGCATGGTGGCCGAACGGCTGGCGTTCCTGAACAATCTATAACCCCCGCTGATCGTCATTGCGAACGGAGTGAAGCAATCCAGAGTCACCCGCGCCGCCCTGGATTGCTTCGTCGCTACGCTCCTCGCAATGACGACAGCAGCGAGAATTGCGCTTTCCCTCCAACCTCCCTATATGGCCGCCCATCATGCAGATCCCCGGCCATATCGACCCGGTCACGACGGGCACCGTCCCCTTGCGCGGGGGCAATCGCGTCGACCTCGTCGGCCTGACGCGCGAGGGCGTGCGCGCCGCGCTCGAGGAAGCCGGGCTCGACGCGAAGGCGGCGAAGCTGCGCGCGAAGCAGATCTGGCACTGGATCTATCATCGCGGGGTCACCGATTTCGACGCGATGACCGACATTGCAAAGGCGATGCGCCCCTGGCTCACCGAGCGCTTCATCGTCGGCCGCCCGACGGTGCGCGAGGCGCAGCTGTCGAACGACGGCACGCGCAAATGGCTGCTCGCCGCCGCCGACGGCCAGGAATATGAGATGGTGTTCATCCCCGACGCCGACCGCGGCACGCTCTGCGTGTCGAGCCAGGTCGGCTGCACCTTGAACTGCCGTTTCTGCCACACCGGCACGATGCGGCTCGTGCGCAACCTGACCGCGGGCGAGATCGTCGGGCAGGTGCTGCTCGCGCGCGACGCGCTCGGCGAATGGCCGAAAGGCAATATGGCGGGCGGCGATCAGGACGACGACGAGGCAGGCCACTACACCGCCGACGGCCGGATGCTCACCAACATCGTGATGATGGGCATGGGCGAGCCGCTGTATAATTTCGACGAGGTCAAGGGCGCGCTGAAGATCGTGATGGACGGCGACGGCCTGGCGCTGTCGAAACGCCGCATCACCCTGTCGACGAGCGGCGTCGTGCCGATGATGGCGCGCGCGGGCGAGGAGATCGGGGTCAACCTCGCGGTCTCGCTCCATGCGGTCAGCAAGGAAATTCGCGACGAGATCGTGCCGCTCAACCGCAAATATGGCATCGAGGAACTGCTCGAGGCCTGCGCCGCCTATCCCGGCGCGAACAATGCGCGGCGCATCACCTTCGAATATGTGATGCTGAAGGACAAGAATGACAGCGACGCTGACGCGCGCGAACTGGTGCGGCTGATCAAGCAGTATCGCCTCCCTGCGAAGGTCAATCTGATCCCCTTCAACCCCTGGCCCGGCGCGCCCTATGAATGCTCGTCGCCCGAGCGGGTGCGCGCGTTCAGCAATCTGATTTTCGAGGCCGGGATCTCCGCCCCCGTCCGCACCCCGCGCGGCCGCGACATCATGGCCGCCTGCGGCCAGCTCAAGAGCGCCGCGACGAGGCCGAGCCGCGCCGAACTCGACCGCATCGCCGCCGAAAAACAGGCCGCGCTCGGCTGAGTTCCCTTCCTGTTGGCTTCCTTTTCTCGCTGAAAAGCGGGCCGAAGAGGCATGTCCATTCTGTACCGTGTTGTAAAAATAACACAGGTAAGAAAATTGTCATAATCTGAACGATGCGTTCATTGCAGCGACAGCCGCGAAGCCCATCTAGGGCGCGGGCCACGACCCAAAGGGCGCGGTCCTGACTAGAATGAAGGAACATACAATGAAAAAATTCGCAGTTGCAGCCGCTCTCCTCTCGGCCGTCGTTGCCGTCCCCGCCATGGCCGCCGACGGCGGCGAGGTTCGCGCCGAAGTGCGCGGCGGGTACATCACCGGCTCGGGCCTCGACGACGCCACCATCGGTGCCGCCGCCGGCTATGACTTCGACCTCGGTTCGACCGCCTTTGCGGGCGCCGAAATCGCGGGCGACAAGGTGCTGAAGGACGGCTTCGACGTCCAGTTCTCGGCCGGCGGCCGCGTCGGCGCCAAGGTCGGCACCGCGGGCAAGGCCTATGTCACCGGCGGTTACACCTTTACCGACATCGACGATCCCTATGCCGGCGTCGGCTATCAGCACAAGCTGGGCCAGAACATGTACGCCAAGGCCGAATATCGCCACCAGTTCATCGGCAACTTCAGCGATTTCGACACCTTTGCGGTCGGCCTGGGCGTTGCTTTCTGATCCGTTCGGAAAGCCACGAAACGAGGAAGGGGCGGCCCCGCGGGGTCGCCCCTTTTCTTTTGGGGCGACGCACGGCACGACAGCGGGCATGACCTACCGCATCGACTCGGTCCTCACCGGCAAGGCGCACGTCTTCGGCGCGCGTGGCGAGCCGAGCGCGATCGCCAAGACGCCCGCGACCGGCCCGCGCGCCGTCACCTTCCTCGGCATTGCGGGGGACGAGCAGGCCGACCTGTCGGTCCACGGCGGCCCCGACAAGGCGATCCACCATTATCCGCGCGACCATTATGCCTTCTGGGACGACGCGCTCGGCGGCCATGCGCTGCTCGCATCGCCGGGCGCCTTCGGCGAGAATATCTCGACCTCGGGCCTCGTCGAGGATGCGGCGTGCATCGGCGACCGCTACCGGCTCGGCAGCGCGCTCGTCGAGGTCAGCCAGGGGCGCCAGCCGTGCTGGAAGCTCGGCCACCGCTTCGGCATCGCGACCGTCCCCGCAACCGTCGTCAGGACGCGGCGCAGCGGCTGGTATTACCGTGTCCTCGAAGAGGGTGCGGTCGCGGCGGGCGACGCTCTGGCACTCGTCGAACGCCCGCTCCCCGGCTGGCCGGTCGAGCGCGCCTTTCGCCTGCTGATCGCGGGCGGCGGCAAGCGCGAGCCCGCGGCGCTCGCCGAGCTGGCCGCGATGGAGGTGCTGGCGACGAGCTGGCGCGAGCGCGCGACGAAGCTGCTCGGTTAGTATCTATCCTGATTCTCCGGATCGGAACCCGTTCGTCCTGAGGAGGGGCTGAGCTTGTCGAAGCCCCGTCTCGAAGGACCAGATGCCACGCATGGTCCTTCGAGACGCCATTTCGACGGGGCTCAATGGCTCCTCAGGACGAACGGGGCTTTGAATCGGCATGAACAGGACAGACCCTACCCAAGCACCCGCCACGCCAGCTCTGCAAACTCGCACAGCAATGGCCGCGTATCGCGCGGGTCGATGATGTCCTCGACCCCGAATTTCTCCGCGGTGCGAAAGGGCGAGCGGACGCGGTTCAGCCGCTCGCGGATCGCCTCCAGATGCGCCGCCGGATCCTCGGCGGCTTCGAGCTCGCTCTTGTAGGCGACCTCGACCCCGCCCTCGATCGGCAGGCTGCCCCAGTCGCCCGACGGCCAGGCGAAGCGATACTGGAAGCGTTCGGCGTTCGACATCGCGCTGCCCGCGATGCCATAGGCGCGGCGCACGACGACCGACGCCAGCGGCACGCTCGCGCGGTAGATCGCGTTCATCGCCTGCACGCCATAGCGGATCGTCCCCGTCCGCTCGGCCTCGCCGCCGATCATGAAGCCGGGATTGTCGACGAGGTGGACGATCGGCAGGCGGAACTGGTCGGCGAGCTTGACGAAGCGTTCGGCCTTCTCGCTCGTCTTCGCGTCCCACGACCCGCCGAGATAGGAGGGGTCGCTCGCGAGCACCGCGACCGGCCAGCCGTCGAGCCGGGCAAAGGCGGTGATCACTGCGCGGCCCCAGCGCGCGCCCATTTCGAAGACGCTGCCCTGGTCGAACACCGCCTCGGCAATGCGCCGCATCGAATAGACCCGCTTCGCCTCGCGCGGGACGATGGACAACAAGGCCTCTTCGCGCCGGCCGACGGGATCGTCGGACGCGATGCGCGCGGCGCGCTCATGGATCGACGAGGGCAGATAGGACAGGAAGCGCCGCGCCGCCGCGAACGCCTCGGCCTCGCTCGCCACCTCGTCGTCGACGACGCCGTTGCGCGTATGCACGTCGGTGCCGCCGAGTTCCTCGCGGTCCAATGTATCGCCGATCGCCGCGGCGACCGCCGGCCCCGCCGCGAAAAGCTGCGACAGCCCGCGCACCATTACGCTGTAATGGCTCGCGACGACGCGCGCCGCGCCGAGCCCCGCGGTCGGGCCGAGCGCGAGCGCGACCACCGGCACCGTGTCGAGATTGGCGATGATCTGGTCCCAGCCCGGAACGTGCGGGATATAGGTATAGCCCATATCCTCGAGTGTCTTGACCGACCCGCCGCCGCCGGTGCCGTCGATCATGCGGATCAGCGGCAGGCGATATTCGTGCGCCATCGCTTCGCACTGGATGAATTTGCGGTGCAGCGCCGCATCGGCCGCACCGCCGCGCACGGTGAAATCGTCGGCCGAGGCGACCACCGGCCGCCCGTCGATATTCGCGCGCCCGAAGATGAAATTGCTTGGCGCAAGGTCTTCCAGCTCGCCATCGGGGCCGTAGGTGCCCCGCCCCGCGATCTTGCCGATCTCGCGAAAACTCCCCGGATCGACGATCGCCGCGAGCCGCGCCCGCGCGTCCATCTTGCCGCGCCCATGCTGGCGCGCGACCTTTTCCGCACCGCCCATCTTCTCGGCCATCGCCCGCCGTGCGGCGAGTTCGTCCACTTCCTTTTTCCAGCTCATGGCGGTGAAGCTAGCTTACGTTGACGGAAACGTCATGCCATAATCGCCGAAACCGAAGGGAGAGAGACACATGGTCGAAATGAACCTTGCGGGCCGCACGGCGCTCGTCACCGGCGCCTCGCGCGGGATCGGGCGCGGCATCGCGCTCGCGCTGGCAAAGGCGGGCGCCGACGTCGCGGTCAACTATACGCGCGACGAGGCGGCGGCGGGCGAGACCGTCGCCGCGATCCGGGCGCTCGGCCGCAAGGCCAAAGCCTATCGCGCGTCGGTCGCCGACGAGGAAGCGAGCGCCGCGATGGTCGCCGGAATCGAGGCCGATTTGGGTCCGCTGTCGATCCTGGTCAACAATGCCGGCATCGCGAGCCGCGGCACGCCGGTCGCCGATACCGACGCCGCCGAAGTCGAGAAATTGCTCGGCGTTCACGCGGTCGGCGCGCACCGCCTGTCGCGCCTCTGCCTGCCCCAGCTCCGCCGGCACGACCGCAGCGACATCGTCATCATCTCCAGCGTCGCGACGCTGCACAATGCCGCGAACGGCGCGCCCTATAATATGGCGAAAGCGGCCGCCGAAGCGCTCGCGCTCACGCTGGCCAAGGAAGAGCTGAAGCATGGCGTCCGGGTCAACATCGTCTCGCCGTCGCTCACCGTCAGCGACATGGGCGAGCGGCTCGCGCGGGCGGTGACGGGCAACGACGATATCCACCACCTCGACGCCAAATTCCCCTTCGGCCGCGTGCCCGACCCCGACGACGTCGCCGCGGCGGTGCTGTGGTTCGTGTCGGACGCCAACCCCTATTGCTCGGGGCAGAAACTCAATATCGACGGTGCGGGAATGGCATCGTTCCGATAGTCCATCACGTCATTGCGAGGAGCCGAAGGCGACGCGGCAATCCCCAGTCATCGGCCTTGCGCAAGGTCGATAGCGTGAGATTGCTTCGTCACTGCGTTCCTCGCAATGACGCAATTCAAACGACCGGCCACTAAGGATTCGACATGAAAGCCATTACCGCCGCCGCCCTCGCGCTCGCCCTCGCCGGCTGTGCGACGGCGCAGTCGCACGAGCCGCAAGGCGCCGCCGACACCGCCGCTCCCAGCGGCCCGATGTTCACCCCCACCGCGATCGAAAGCCGCGGTTCGGTGACCGTCGGCGGGGTCGCGATCCCCTATCGCGCGGTCGCGGGAACGCTGGTCGTCCATCCCGCGGGCTGGGACGACAGCGTGCCCATCGACCGCAAGCGCGACGAAGATGCGGCGGACGATGTCCCCGACAGCGAAGCCTCGATGTTCTACACCGCCTATTTCAAGGAGGGGGCGCCCGCCGCCAGCCGGCCGATCACCTTCCTGTTCAACGGCGGCCCCGGTTCGCCGACCTTGTGGCTCCACATGGGCGCCTTTGGCCCGGTGCGCGTCGAGACCCCCGACCTCGCGCACGGCAGCGCGCCCTATCGCACCGTCGCCAACGATCAGAGCCTGCTCGACGTCTCCGACCTCGTCTTCGTCGATGCGCCGGGCACCGGCTTCAGCCGCGTCGCGGGCGAGGACAAGGCGAAGGCGTGGTATGGCGTCGATCAGGATATTCACGCCTTCACCGTCTTCGTGCGCGACTTCCTGTCGAAATACGGCCGCTGGACCTCGCCCAAATATCTCTATGGCGAAAGCTATGGGACGATGCGCGCCGCCGGGATGACGCTCGCGCTGCAACGGCAGGACATCGACCTCAATGGCGTGATCCTGCTCTCCGACATCTTGAACTGGGACCTGATCCCCGACGATCCCCAGGTCAATCCGGGGGTCGACCTGCCTTATATCGTGTCGCTGCCGAGCTATGCCGCGACCGCCTGGTATCACAAGCGCGCGGGCGCCGGGCGCGAGCTCGAACCCTTTCTGAAAGAGGTCGAGGCTTTCGCGACCGGCGACTATGCGCTCGCGCTGCTCAAGGGAAATAATCTATCCGATAAAGAGCGACAGGCGATCGCGGCGAAGCTCCACGGCTACACCGGCCTTCCGGTCGACTATCTGCTCAAGACGAACCTGCGTATCGAATATGGCGCGCTGCAAAAGGAACTGCTCGCGGACCAAGGGCTCACCACCGGCACGCTCGACACGCGCTTCACCGGCGCGACGCTCGACCCGCTCTCGAAGATCGCGTCGAACGACCCGCAGGGCAGCGCGATCGGCGCCGCCTATACCGCGGCGTTCAACGATTATGTCCGCACCGCGCTCGGCTATGGCGCGGGCACGCATTATGAAGGCGGGCTCGATGTCTATGGCAGCTGGGATTACAAGCACCAACCACCCGGCGCCGCCCGTCCGCTGATCGCCCTCCCCAACGTCCTCCCCGACCTCGCGGTCGCGATGAAGCAGAATCCGAAGATGAAATTGCTCGTCACCGGCGGCTATTTCGACATCTCGACCCCCTATTTCGCCGGCTGGTACGAACTCCAGCACCTGCCCGTGCCCAAGGAGCTGCAGGCGAACATCGCCTACAAATATTATCCCGCCGGCCATATGATCTATGTCAACCCGGCCCTCCTGACCGAGATGCACAGCGACGTTGCAGATTTCATCCGGCGTACGGATGGGATTGATTGATCGCGTTCGCGCTCCCCGTCCCATCGGCAGCATTGGGGTGGGGAGCGGCCGCTTGTGAACCCCGGCGAAAGCCGGGGCCCAGCGCTGAAATACGCAAGGTCGGCCTTGGAACTCTGGACCCCGGCTTTCGCCGGGGATCATCCAAGATGCGCGAATAATCTTTTCGTCATCCCGGACTTGATCCGGGATCCCGCTTTTCCTCAATCACCGCCGCACGCTCCGAATGTCTCGTCCATGCTCTTGCGATAGTCGGCCAGCGGACCCAGCTCCATTTCGGTGCGTGCCGCGTCGATCAGTACCGGATCGTCCTGCGCCATCGGGAGGAGCGGCCGCACGGCATGTCCCGCTTCGCACGCGCCGAACTGTGTCGCATAGCGCTGTTTCCCCGTCAGCTTCAGCATGACGCGGTCGTAGAGATAGGCATAGTCGGACTTGCTTGCCTCGCCGGTCTTGGCGAGCGGTTCCATCAACCGTAGCGCCTCGACCTGCAAAGCCGGGTCCTCGTCGGCATGCTGCGCGAGCAGCCACGCGGCATGCGACGCCTCCTTCCCGACCGCCGAGATCGTCGGCCAGCCCTTTTCGGCGATATAGCCACGCAACATTTTCCTATTCCTGCGGTCCTCGGTCGCGATCATCGCCCAGGTCAAATAGTCGAAAAGCGGCCTCAGTTCCGCCGGCAGGCGCGGATCGCCTTCTTCGGCGCCCCACGACAGCATATGCCGGGCCAACTGCTCGCGGAAGGTTGCGCCGATCAGCGTCCGTGCATCCTCGGATTTGGGCGGCTCCACCGCGGAAACGGCGATGCTCAATCCCATCCGCCCTCCCCGCACGGCAAAATTCCACAGTTGGCGCGCTTCCGCGAGCCGCGCCGGAAGCGCCGCTCGCTCGATTTCGGACGCGACATCAAGGTTGGCGGCCGCAGACACTGCGCGGCACAATGCGTCGCCATAAGGACCCGGCGGCAGCATCTCCGCCTCGGCGTCGATCGCCGCAAGTGCCGCTTTCGCCTTCACTGTCGCCGCCGCAAAACAAGCCTTGTCATAAGCCTTGATCGAATCCCACGCCGCGCGCGCGGTACTTCCCTCGTCTGCGAAGCGGCCCGCCATCCAGCCGAAATCGCCCGGATCGAATGCCCCATCCGTCACATAGGGTTTCAGCGCATCGGGCGGCGGCGTCTGCGCCGATGCTGCAGCCGGAATCGAAGCGCCGATGAATAGTGCCAGCCAAAGTCCCCGCAGCGCCATAAAAGCCAAGCTAGCAGCTTCACCCCGCACGGCAAGCGGGGCGCTGTCAGCCCCCTGAATCTCGGCTAAAGCCCTCCCCATGCGCCCCGATTCGGCTTCCCCCGTCATCCCCTTTCTCGTCGCGTGCGGCGGGATTGCGACCTTTTCGATGATGGACGTGCTGATGAAGGGGCTGTCGATCGAGATCGGCGCCTATAACGCCGTGCTCTGGCGCACCGGAGCGGGCGCGCTGCTCAGCGGGGCGATTTATGCCTGCGCGCGGCCGCGCTGGCCCGACCGCGCGGCGATGCGTATCCATGCGGTGCGGTCGCTGTTCGTCGCGGGGATGGCGATCGCCTTTTTCTGGGCGCTCGCGCGGCTGCCGATGGCGGAGGCGATCGCGCTCGCCTTCGTCGCGCCGCTGATGACGCTCTATATGGCCGCGCTGTTTTTGGGCGAGAAGATCGGACCGCGCTCGGTCGCCGCCTCGCTACTCGGGCTGCTCGGCGTGGTCGTGATCGTCGCGGGCAAGCTCGGACGCGGCACCTATGCGCCCGAGGCGCTGTGGGCGGTCGGCGCGGTGTTCCTTTCGGCGGTCTTCTACGCCATCAACCTGATCCTCGCGCGGCGGCAGGCGAAGATGGCCGAACCGCTCGAGATCGCCTTTTATCAGAACGCCTTCGTCGCCGCGATCCTCGCGCTCGGCGCGCCGTGGTTTCTCGCGGTTCCCGATGCCGCCCACGCGCCGCACATCGCGGGCGCCGCCGCGCTCGCGACGCTGTCGCTGCTGCTTTTGAGCTGGGCCTATGCCCGCGCCGAGGCGCAGATCCTCGCGACCACCGAATATACCGGCTTTCTGTGGGCGATGATGTTCGGGTGGTATTTCTATGCCGAGCCGGTGACGCTGCCGACGATCGCCGGCGCGCTGCTGATCGTCGCGGCGTGCCTGATCGTCGCGCGCAAGACCCCGCAGCTCGACCCGGTCGAGCCGGCGGCGGCCTGAAAGATTATCTCACACAAAGGCACAAAGGCACGAAGATAAATCCTATCTTCGTTCGTGCTGAGCTTGTCGAAGCACCGTATTTTTGCGACGTCGAAAGACAGAACGGCCCTTCGACAAGCTCAGGGCGAACGGAGGAAAACCACTTTTTCTTCGTGCCTTAGTGCCTTTGTGTGAGCCAAAAATTCACACCGCCGCGCGCGCCAGCCGGTCGTTGATCGCCGCGCCCAGCCCCGCGGCAGGAATCGCCGCCACCGCGATCCGCGGCTTCGCGCTCGCCGCCCCCGCGTGGAGCGCGTCGAACAGATGCGCCGCGGCTTCGGTCAGATCGCCCGCCGCGCTCAGATTATAGTCGCCCGCCAATCCGCCAAAGCCGATCCCGAACTCGTCGTCCGCGAAGTCCGCCGCGCCGAGCCGCACCGGCTTGCCCGGCGCATAGTGGCTCGCGAGCATCCCCGGCGCCACGACTCCCGCCCCCGCGACCCCCGCCACCGGCAGCCCCGACGCCGCGCCCAGCATCGCCGCGGTGACCGGCCCCGGCCGCAGCACCTCGACCGCGCCGTCCGTCACGCGCGCGATCGTCGATTCGACCCCCGCGCTCGTCGCACCGTCGTCGATCACCAGCGCGATCCGGCCGGCGAGGCTCGCAAGCACATGCGCCGCCTTCGTCGGGCTCACCCGCCCGCTCGCATTGGCGCTCGGCGCGGCGAGCGGCGCGCCGCTCGCGGCGAGCAGCGCCTGCATCGCGCGGTGCCCCGGCACCCTGAGGGCAATCGTGCCCAGCCCCGCGGTCGCGACGCTCGCCACCGGACAATCCGCGCGGCGCGGCACCACCAGCGTCAGCGGCCCCGGCCAGAAACGCGCCGCAAGCGCCCGCTCCGCCGCCCCGAACACGCCAAGCGCCTCGGCCGCCGCAAGGTCCGGCACATGCACGATCAGCGGGTTGAAATCGGGCCGCCCCTTCGCGGCATAGATGCGCGCGACCGCTTCGGCACTCCGCGCATCGGCGGCGAGGCCATAGACCGTCTCGGTCGGCACCGCGACCGGCTGGCCCGCCGCGACCAATTCCGCAGCGCGCGCGATCGCCGCGTCCGCAAAAGGGACCACCTCGGTTGTCGCAGTCTCGTTTTGACGCTCGGCCATGCCGCGCTATAGCGCCGGGCGCAACGGAATCACCCCCAAAAGCGGGAAACCCCATGACCTATACGGCGCCCACCACCGAACAGCTCTTCGTTCTTCAGCATATCGCGCGCATCGACGCGATGGCAGAGCATGAGCGCTTTGCCGCCGCGACCCCCGACATGGTCGAGGCGATCGTCACCGGCATCGGCGATTTCGCCGCCGAGGTCTATGCGCCGCTGAACCGCGTCGGCGACACGAACAATCCGAAATGGGACGACGGCAAGGTCATCATGCCCCCCGGCTTCAAGGAGGCTTACCGGCAGTTCGTCGAGGCGGGCTGGGGCAGCATCGACGGCCCCGGCGCCTATGGCGGGCAGGACCTGCCCTTCACCCTCGCGACCGTGGTGATCGAAGCACTCGGCAGCGCCAATATGGGCTTTTCGCTCTGCAACATCCTGACCCCCGGCGCGATCCACGCGCTGATGGCCTATGGCACCGAGCAGCAACGCGCGACCTGGTTGCCCAAGCTGACCACCGGCGAATGGAACGGCACGATGAACCTGACCGAGCCCGCCGCGGGCAGCGACGTCGGCGCGCTGCGCTCGACCGCCGAAAAGGTGACCGAAGGCGAGCACGCGGGCCTCTACCGGATCAAGGGGCAAAAGATCTTCATCACTTTCGGCGAGCATGACCTCACCGACAATATCGTCCACCTCGTCCTCGCGCGCACCCCCGGCGCGCCCGAAGGGACGCGCGGCATCTCGCTGTTCCTCGTCCCCAAATACCGCCTCGATGCGGACGGGCGGCCGACGATTTCCAACGGCGTGCGCTGCGCCTCGATCGAGCATAAGCTCGGAATCCACGGCTCGCCGACCGCGGTGATGATCTATGGCGAGGAAGAGGAGTGCCTCGGCGAGATCGTCGGCGAGGAAATGGGCGGGATGCGCGCGATGTTCGTGATGATGAACAACGCCCGCCTGATGATCGGCTGTCAGGGCATCCAGATCGGCGAGCGCGCGACACAGCAGGCGCAGCGCTTCGCCGCCGAGCGCCTCCAGTCGGCGCTCGCCGGATCGCCCGATCGCACTCCGGTGACGATCGACAAGCATCCCGACGTGCGCCGGATGCTGTGGCGGATGCGCGCGCAGACCGAGGCGGCGCGCGCGCTCGTCTATTATGCCGCGGCGCAGGTCGATTTCGGCAAGCTGGGCGACGAGGCCGCGGCGATGCGCGCCGAAATCCTGACCCCGCTGGCGAAGGCGCACGCGACCGACATCGGCTGCGAGGTCGCGAGCCTGGGCATCCAGGTCCATGGCGGCATGGGCTTCATCGAGGAAACCGGCGCCGCGCAGCATTATCGCGACGCGCGCATCGCGCCGATCTACGAAGGCACCAACGGCATCCAGGCCGCCGACCTGGTGGGCCGCAAGCTCGGCATGGCGGGCGGCGACCTGATCCGCGGGCTGATCGACGACATCGCTTATGGTGCCGGCGACGATTTCCCCGAACTGTCGCAGCTCGCCGAGGCGTGCCGCGCGGTCACCGACTGGATGGCAAAGGCGCCGCTGCCCGACCGGCTCGCGGGCAGCTACCCCTATCTCACCATGCTCGCGACCGCGACGTGCGGCTGGCTGATGGCGCTCCAGCATCGCGGCGCAAAGGCGGCGCTCGAGGAAGGCGCGGGCGACACCGCCTTCCTCGAGGCGAAGATCGCCTCGACGCGCTTCTATCTGCAACAGATCGTCCCGGCGGCGGCGGGCCTCGCTCCAGCGGCGCTCGCAGGCAACGCGGCGCTCCCCGAAATCGCCTGAATCGCGCGGAAAAGCGCGCGGTCCGCGCCACGCATCGCACGCATAATTAACGCGATGCTAACCATCGGCAACTAATCCGATCCGGCAATTGCTGGAGAAGCGCGCGTGCCGCTTGTGAACAACCGGATGATCATCAGCTGGCGCACCTTCCTGTTGTCGCTGCTGCTCGGCATCGCCGCGGCGACATCGTCCATCGCCGAGCCGATCGACCGCATCATCGAATCGGCGATCGGCTGGACCGCGTGGCGGCCGGTATCGGGCGATATTGTCATGGTCGGACTCGACGACCAGACGCTCGCCAGCGTTCGCGACGGACGCTTCTCACGCGCTGACCACGCCCGCGTGATCAATGCAATCAACAAAGCCGGCGCACGCCGCTTGGTGGTCGATTTCTACTATCAAGAGCAAGAGGGCAATGAAGGGACCCCCGCACTCGCTTCCGCCGTTCGCGCCATGGGGAATCGCATCATTCTTGCCGTATCCACGAAGACGGTGCCCGGAACCGAACGTCTGCTCTCGATTTTTCCGGACCCGAAGGTCAAAGGCCCCAAGTCCCGGCTTGCCAGCATAGCCTGGCAATATCAGATCTGGCAGGTCTGGAATGTCCCGGTGATGTTCGAGGCCAACGGACGCCTGCTGCCGAGCGTTGCCGCGGTATTGGCAAACAAGCGCGCGGATCGGCCGTCCCAGTTCCGCCTCGATTTTACCTATAAGCTTTCCTCGATCACCGAATATAGCGCGCTCGACGTCATCAATGGCAAGATCGGAGCGAGGGAACTAGCGGGCAAGGATGTCATTTTCGGCGGCACCGCTTCGACGCTTCCCGATCAGCATTATCTGCCCGGGCATGATCTCGTACCCGGCGCGTTCATCCATCTGATCGCTGCGGAGGCCCTCAAACGCGGCGATCCGGTGAACGTCGGCTGGGTTCCGGCGATGGCGATCGCCGTGATCGCCATGTTGCTCGCCTTGCTCACGCCCGTGAAACGATACTTCAACTGGTTCGCACTCGGCTTCGCGACGGTGCTTGTCGCCGCGAAAATCTTGCTCAGCGCGTCGCTGGTGACCACCTCGATCGGCGCCGCCCTGATGTTCGTCGCCGCCATCGGTGCGAACGTTTCGCGCAAGCGTCGCCGCTTTTCGGCCCAGCGTGAAAACCCTGTCTCGGGCCTTCCCAATTTCGAGGCTTTGCGCGGTCAGGCTCCCTTCGGCAGCGCGACGGTCATCGCCGCGAAGCTCGTCAATTTCGAAGATCTTGCCGCCTTCCTGCCCGGCGAGGGCAGTCAGCAGCTGATCGACCAGGTCGCGCGCCGCCTGACGCTCGCGTGCCACGGGACGCAGCTCCATCACGATCTCGACGGTACGTTCGCCTGGCTCGTTCCCTATTATCAGCACAGCCAGATCGAGGGGCATCTCGCCGGCCTCGCGGCGCTGTTCAACGCCCCGCTGACGATCGGCGAGCTCAAGATCGACGTCGCGATCGCCTTCGGTGTCAACGACGAGTTCGAAGGATCGAATGCGCAGCGGCTTGCCGCCGCGCTGGTTGCCGCCGAAAAGTCGATCCGCACGCGCGCGCTGTGGACCAAATATACGCCGCGGCAAAAGGACGATGCCGGCTGGCAGCTCAGCTTTCACTCGCAGCTCGAGGATGCGCTCGCCGGCGGCGACATCTGGGTCGCCTTCCAGCCGCAATATCAGATCGCGACCGGCCGCCTCGTCGGCGTCGAGGCGCTTGCGCGCTGGACGCACCCGACGCGCGGGCCGATCCCGCCCGACGAATTCATCGTCCAGGCCGAAAAGAGCCAGGACATCTATCGCCTGACCCTGTTCGTGATGGATCAGGCGATCCGCTCGGCGGCGCAGCTGCGCGACCGCGGCCTCGCGATCAACATGTCGGTCAACCTGTCGGCGGCGCTGCTCGATCACAATGATCTCGTCGGCACGATCCGCGTGATGCTCACCGCGCATCATCTGCCGGCCGAATGGCTGACGATCGAAATCACCGAAACCGCGCAGATCGAAAACAGCCGTCAAGCGCGCCAGACGCTCGCGCAGCTCCGCCGCGCCGGTATCCGCCTGTCGATCGACGATTATGGCACCGGCCAGTCGAACCTCGAATATCTGACCGAGGTCGAGGCCGACGAGATCAAGATCGACAAGCGCTTCGTGATGACGATGCGCGATTCGCAGCGCAACTTCGAAGTGGTTAAATCGACGATCGATCTGGCCCACCGCCTCGGTGCCGTCGCGGTCGCCGAAGGCATCGAAGATGCCCCGACGATGGCGCTGCTCGAGCAGCTCGGCTGCGACGTCGGCCAAGGTTATCACCTTGGGAAACCGCAGCTTTTCTCCGACCTCGCGGCCAGCCTCCTGACCTCCTCGCATAGCCGCAGCGCATAACTGCCATTTTGGTAGCGTCTTGTTAAGGTTAAGACTCGCTTTACCTTAATTATTAAGGTATATGCGCCGTTAACTGTCCTCCTTCGACAGTGCGCATCAGGAGACAAGCAATGGGCTGGTTTTGGAAGTTTCTGGGCGGCGGCGGCACCGGTGGCGGTGGGCTTCCGGCCTAAGTCCCTCAAGGGTTAGATGAAGGGCCTCGGCATCGCCGGGGCCCTTTTTCGTTGCGCGGCTCAAGACGCGCCCTCCCCACACAAGATATGGGGATCGCCACCCCGCGCGATCACGCGCACCCGAAAATTTTTTGCATGGCGGACGGCTCCGCGCCTCCCCCGCCGACAGCCGCGGAAAGCCTTGCGTCCGTCCGGCGAAGCGCCCTTCATGCGCGACGAAACGAATCGGAATAGCGACGAGTCGAGTCCCCGATCTGTCATTTACCGTCTTGCATCGACGCGCCGACGTGGCACTATAGGTGGTGGGTCAGCCGAAGGGGGCACCCCAAGCATTAGTATTTGGCCGGAAATGGCGGAATTCCGTCGCCCATCGCATATGGGCTGCGGAAAGACCCTTTCGCGCCCAAAAAAAGTCCCACGCGGGGGGCGGAAAATGTTAGGTTGGGGCTTCGCCCTACGAGTCGAACAAGACGGGAACATCTCGCGCGGCGGCGCGCGGCAGGAAACGGGGTGAAGCAATGGATTTTCGGGAAACGGACCGGGTGGAGACGAACGACGTGGCGACGATGGAACTGGCGAAGAACGACGCGCCCGAAGCGACCGAATCGAAAAGCGATTCGAGCCGCGACGCGGCCAAGCCGAACGACGGCGGCGAGCCGAAGGTTCACGCGCGCCGGTTCGCGGTCGAAACCGACGAAAGCCGCGACGCGCTGCTTACCGATTTCGGCAAGGAAACGCTGAAGGATCGCTATCTCCTCCCCGGCGAATCCTATCAGGATCTCTTCGCGCGCGTCGCCTCGGCCTATGCCGACGATGCCGAACATGCGCAGCGGCTCTACGACTATATCTCGAAGCTCTGGTTCATGCCCGCGACCCCCGTGCTGTCGAACGGCGGCACCGGGCGCGGCCTGCCGATCAGCTGCTATCTCAACAGCGTCGACGACAGCCTCGAGGGCATCGTCGGCACCTGGAACGAGAATGTCTGGCTCGCGAGCCGCGGCGGCGGCATCGGCACCTATTGGGGCGCGGTGCGCGGCATCGGCGAGCCCGTCGGCCTCAACGGCAAGACGAGCGGCATCATCCCCTTCGTCCGCGTGATGGACAGCCTGACCCTCGCGATCAGCCAGGGCTCGCTGCGCCGCGGCTCGGCCGCCTGCTACCTCGACATCTCGCACCCCGAGATCGAGGAGTTTCTCGAGGTGCGCAAGCCGTCGGGCGACTTCAACCGCAAGGCGCTCAACCTCCACCACGGCGTGCTGCTCACCGACGAGTTCATGGAGGCCGTCCGCGACGGCGCCGAGTTCAACCTGCGCAGCCCCAAGGACCAGAGCGTGCGCGGCACCGTCGACGCGCGCAGCCTGTTCCAGAAGCTCGTCGAGACGCGCCTCGCGACCGGCGAGCCCTATATCATCTTCATCGACCAGGTGAACCGCATGATGCCCAAGCATCACCGCGACCTGGGGCTCAAGGTCACGACCTCGAACCTGTGCAGCGAAATCACCCTCCCCACCGGCCGCGACCATCTCGGCAATGATCGCACCGCGGTCTGCTGTCTCTCCTCGCTCAACCTCGAAACCTGGGACGAATGGAACGGCGACAAGCGGTTCATCGAGGACGTCATGCGCATGCTCGACAATGTGCTTCAGGACTATATCGACCGCGCCCCGCCCGAAATGGCGCGCGCCAAATATTCGGCGAGCCGCGAGCGCAGCGTCGGCCTCGGCGTGATGGGCTTCCACAGCTTCTTGCAGGCGCGCGGCCTGCCGTTCGAGGGCGCGATGGCGAAATCGTCGAACCTGCGCGTCTTCAAGCATATCCGCAGCCAGGTCGATCAGGCGTCGATGCTGCTCGCCAAGGAGCGCGGCCCCTGCCCCGACGCCGCCGATCAGGGGGTGATGGAGCGCTTCAGCTGCAAGATGGCGATCGCCCCCACCGCGTCGATCAGCATCATCTGCGGCGGCACCAGCGCGTGCATCGAGCCGATCCCGGCGAATATCTATACCCACAAGACGCTGTCGGGCAGCTTCGTGGTCAAGAACCCGCACCTCGAGGCGCTGCTCGTCGACAAGGCGAAGAACAGCGACAGCATCTGGAACTCGATCCTCGAAAAGGGCGGCAGCGTCCAGCACCTCGACTTTCTGACGCAGGACGAAAAGGACTGCTTCAAGACGAGCTTCGAGATCGACCAGCGCTGGCTGCTCGAACTCGCCGCCGACCGCACCCCCTATATCGACCAGGCCGCGTCGCTGAACCTGTTCATCCCGGCCGATGTCGAGAAGTGGGACCTGCTCATGCTCCACTATCGCGCGTGGGAACTCGGCATCAAATCGCTCTATTATCTCCGCTCGAAATCGGTCCAGCGCGCCGGCTTCGCGGGCGGGGTCGAGGCCGACAACACGCCCGAGGCGGCAAAGTTCGAACTCGCCGCGGGGAGCACCGACTATGACGAGTGTCTGGCCTGCCAGTGACCCGTCGCCACTCCCTCGTCACCCCGGACTTGATCCGGGGTCCACGCGAAGGAGCGCAACCCATCGATGGATTCCGGCTTTCGCCGGAATGACGAACAAGATTTGACCCGAGGATAGACCGATGCCTTTGTTGGAAGCCCGCAAGACCTACAAGCCCTTCGAATATCCCTGGGCCTATGATTTCTGGAAGCGCCAGCAGCAGATCCACTGGATGCCCGAGGAAGTGCCGCTGGGCGAGGATTGCCGCGACTGGGCGCAGAAGATCAGCGACCACGAGCGCAACCTCCTGACGCAGATTTTCCGCTTCTTCACCCAGGCCGACGTCGAGGTGCAGGATTGCTACCACGACAAATATGGCCGCGTGTTCAAGCCGACCGAGATCAAGATGATGCTGACCGCGTTCAGCAACATGGAAACCGTCCACATCGCCGCTTACTCGCACCTGCTCGACACGATCGGCATGCCCGAGAGCGAATATGGCATGTTCCTCGAATATGACGAGATGCGCGCGAAGCACGACTATCTCGGCACCTTCGGCGTCGACAGCGACGAGGATATCGCGCGCACGCTCGCGATGTTCGGCGGCTTTACCGAGGGGCTTCAGCTGTTCGCCAGCTTCGCGATGCTGATGAACTTCCCGCGCTTCAACAAGATGAAGGGCATGGGCCAGATCGTCAGCTGGTCGGTGCGCGACGAAAGCCTGCACTGCGAAGGCATCACGCGCCTCTTCCACGCCTTCGTCAAGGAACGCGACTGCCTGACCAAGGCGGTGAAGGAAGACATCATCGACTGCTGCCAGAAAACCGTGCGGCTCGAGGATGCGTTCATCGACCTCGCCTTCGAGCAAGGCCCGGTCCCCGGCATGACGCCCAAGGAGATCAAGCGCTACATCCGCTACATCGCCGACTGGCGCCTCGGGCAATTGGGCTTCCAGCCGATCTACATGATCGACGAGCACCCCCTCCCCTGGCTCGCCCCGCTCCTCAACGGCGTCGAGCACGCCAACTTCTTCGAAACGCGCGCGACCGAATATTCGAAGGCCGCGACGCGCGGCGACTGGAACAGCGTGTGGACCAGCTTCGACAACCGCAAGAAGGCCAAAGCCAACGACGACCCGGCCGCCGCCCCCGAAGGCGACGAGGGCGAAGACATGTTCGCCAAGGCAGGGATTGCCGCGGAGTAACAACCCAAACCCCCTCCCCTTCAGGGGAGGGGCAGCGAAGCTTGCCAGCTTGCTGGCTTAGCGAAGCGGGGTGGGCCACACGGCCCGAAACGATGATCGAAAAGAGAAGTCGCAAATGACCGAAAAGAAAAAGCTAAAACTCCTGATCCTCAGCCAGCCGCAACGCGCCTGCCTCGAAGGCCTGTCAAACCGCCGCCCCCAACTCCCCACCGACCCCATCCGCGACGACCTCGTCGAACTCGGCCTGGTCGCGCAACAGGGCGCGAAATGGACGCTGACCCCGACGGGCAAGAAAGTGCTTGCGGCGGGGTCGAACCGGCGGAACAAGGGCGGGTTTTCGGTTTAGAGTGAACTGTCGCGCTAGACGCAATAATGTTCCTCATTGACTCACTTTTTGATCCATATATGTTCCTGTTATTGGATCATGGGAGTCGAGTCGATGCCGGACTACTATGTTAACAATCGAGCGCAAGGGAATGGGGACCACGAGGTGCACATTCCTAGCTGCACCTATTTCCCGAGCGACAAAACTTATCTCGGAAATTTCTCTTCATGCCACCCTGCCATCGTGATCGCGAAAGCTTATTATTCGCAATCCAATGGGTGCGCCTTTTGTTGCCCGGCTTGTCATACTTCTTAGAAAAGGAAACGAACAAGCTACGGTGACAGGTGCAACAATACCCAATTCCTCTTGGTCACCCGGTCGCCTGGATGCCGGATCAAGTCCGGCATGACGAATGGTGCGAGGCGGTTTGGCATGACGAGGCGGGGAGACGCATCCGCTTTGGCACCTATCCTCGTCACCCCGGACTTGATCCGGGGTCCATCGCCGCCTTAGCCTCCAGCCCATGCACCGCGACTTTCAGCCATGCGCCTATATCATGGCGAGCGCGCGGCACGGGACGCTCTATACCGGCGTCACCTCGCATCTGATCCAGCGGGTCGTCCAGCATCGCGAGGGCACATTCGACGGTTTCACCAAGCGCTACGGCGTCAAAGGCCTCGTCTGGTTCGAACTCTCCGGGACGATGGAACTCGCCATCGCGCGCGAAAAGCAGCTCAAGAACTGGCAGCGCCGGTGGAAGATCGAGTTGATCGAGGCAGCGAACCCGGAGTGGCGCGATCTGGCGGAGGAATTGGGGTTGCCGCCGCTGGGCGGGTGACGCCTGCCCTCCGCACCTCCCCCTCATTCGTCATGCCGGACTTGATCCGGCATCCATCGCAGCGTCGGTGTCGTGGACCCCCCTGAGTTCACAAACGAAGTGCAACACCTCAAGCAGGTGGTGCCATGTCGAGATACCGTCATTTATCGCTTGAGGAGCGCTGTTCGATTGCC
>NZ_FZPA01000011.1 GCF_900188185.1 Sphingopyxis indica
TCGAACAGCGCTCCTCAAGCGATAAATGACGGTATCTCGACATGGCACCACCTGCTTGAGGTGTTGCACTTCGTTTGTGAACTCAGGGGGGTCCATGATTTCGGCGCTGCCATGGATCCCGGATCAAGTCCGGGATGACGAAAGAGAGTGAATGGCCGCTCCCCACCCCAAAGCCGTCAACCGGCTTCAGGCTCGCAAATGACCGGGAGTGGAGGCGCGCGGATCAGGCGCCGGGGATCGAAGCGCTCGCGTCGCGGCCGTCGCCTTCGGGGGCGGCGAGGATGTCACGGGTGACGAGGCCCTTGTCGACGACCTGCGTGTCGGCGCTGCCGACCTCGCTGCGGATGCCGGGGTCGGCGCGTGCGCCGTCGGCTTCATCGAGTATTTCGGTTTCGCTCGGGCTGCGCGGCGCGGCGCCGCCGAACAGCGCGCGCAGCGTCTGCTCGGCTGCGGTCTCTCCGCCGCTGCGCGCGGCGCCGGGGGCGGGCGGGACGAGCGCGAAGTCGGGCGGCACGACGAGCGGCGCCTGACGCGACACGGCGAATTCGTCGGGACGGTCGCGGCTGAACAGGCTGTTCGAGCCGCACGCCGACAGGGTCGTCGCGGTCAGGGCGCTGGCGAGGATGAGGATGGTCCGGTTCACTGAAAAATCTCTCCTGATACGCCCCGTTAGTCGGTGGCGGCCCCGTCCGTCGAACGTTCGGCCGCCGAAGGGGCCTTTTCGCGCAAGAGCAGCGCGCGCGCAACCAGCAAAAGCACCCCGATCGTGATGCACGCGTCGGCGACGTTGAAGATGAGGAAGGGGCGAAATGTCCCGAAATGCAGGTCGGCGAAATCGACGACATAGCCGAAACGGATGCGGTCGAGAATATTGCCGATCGCGCCGCCGAGGATCAGCGCGAGCGCGATCACGTCGCCCTTCGCCTTCTCGCGCGTCATCCAGAAGGCGACCGCGGCCGCGACGATCGCGGTGACCGCGACGAGGATCCAGCGCACCGTTTCGCCCCCGTCGGCGAACATCGACAACGAGATGCCGGTGTTTTCGGCCCATTGCAGGTTGAAGATCGGCAACAGCTCGATCCGCGCGCCGGGCTGCGTCTCCAGCGACAGCGGCACGGTGACGACCCATTTGGTCGCCTGGTCGAGCAGGAAGGCGGCGGCCGCGAGCAGCAGGCCGAAGCGCAGGTGCGGGGAACGGGTGGCGGTCATGTCGCGTCCAATACCGTCTCGCAGCGATTGCACAAGGCGCCGTCTTCGGCGACCTCGGGCAGATGGCGCCAGCAGCGGCCGCATTTGTGGTTGGCGGTGCGCTTCACGTCCCAGTCGCCGTGATGGACAGTTGAGGTGATGAAAATCTCCTCGAAATCGACGTCGCCGCGGTCGTTCGGCAGCCAGACCTCGGCTTCGAGGCTGGAACGGATGACCTTCTCGCGGCGCAGCGGTTCGATGCGTTCGGTGACGAGCGCGCGCGTGTCGCGAATCCCTGCCCATTTCTCCTTCAGCCCGTCATTCCCGCGAAAGCGGGAATCCAGGGTGGAGTCGGCCGACGCACGCTCTGGATCCCCGCTTTCGCGGGGATGACGAATATCGGGAAGCGTGGGCCACTCGAGCAGATGCACACTGCCGCCGCCGGGATAGCGCGTGCCCCACACTTCCTCGGCGGTGAACACCAGCACCGGCGCCGCGTAGCGGACGAGCGCATGGAAGAGGATATCGAGCACGGTGCGGTACGCGGCGCGCTCTGCCGTCTGATACCCGCTCGCCGGATTGACGTCGCAATAGAGCCGGTCCTTGCGGATATCGAAGTAAAAGGCCGACAGATCCTCATTACAGAAGTCCGCAAGCGCGCGCGTATAGGCGTTGAAGTCGAAATCGTCGACCGCGCGCGCGAGCTTTGCGTCGAGGTCGGCAAGCAGCGCCAGCATATAACGCTCGAGCTCGGGCATCGCCGCGACATCGGCGACACGCTCGTCCTCGGTGAAACCTTCGAGCGCGCCGAGCAGGTAGCGGAAGGTGTTGCGCAGCTTGCGATACTGGTCGGCGACCCCGGCGAGGATTTCCTTGCCGATGCGGTGGTCCTCGGTGAAGTCGACCGACAGCGCCCACAGCCGCAGAATGTCGGCGCCATAGTCGCGCATCAGGTCGATCGGGCTGATCGTGTTGCCGAGCGACTTCGACATCTTCATGCCCTTGGCATCCATGGTGAAGCCGTGGGTGAGGACGGCCTTATAGGGCGCGCGGCCGCGCGTGCCGCAGCTTTCGAGCAGCGACGACTGGAACCAGCCGCGATGCTGGTCCGACCCTTCGAGATAGAGGTCGGCGCTGTGCGCCCCCCCGTCGCGGCGGACGAGCGCGGGCCATTTGCCGCTTTCGAGCACGAAGGCGTGGGTGCAGCCCGAATCGAACCACACGTCGAGGATGTCGGTGACGCGCTCATAATCGGCGGCGTCATAGGCATCGCCCAGATATTCCTGCGCGCGCGCGTCGCTCCACGCATCGACGCCGCCTTCCTTTACCGCAGCGACGATGCGGTCGTTGACTTGCCCGTCGATCAGATACTGGCCGGTCTTGCGGTTCACGAACAAAGTGATCGGCACGCCCCACGCGCGCTGGCGCGACAGCACCCAGTCGGGGCGCGTTTCGACCATGCTGCCGATGCGGTTGCGGCCCTTGGCAGGGACGAAGCGCGTGTCGGCGATCGCCTGCATCGCGAGCTCGCGCAGCGTCTCGCCGTCGCCTTGCGCGGCGCGGATGTTTGCTTCGTCGGCACAGCGCGGGGTGTCGCGGTCGATGACCTTGTCCATCGGCACGAACCATTGCGGCGTGCAGCGAAAGATCACCTTCGCCTTCGAGCGCCAGCTGTGCGGATAGCTGTGCGTGTAATCGGCGCTGGCAGCGAGCAGCGCGCCGGCGTCGCGCAGGTCGGTGCAGATCGGCCCGTCGGGGGCGTTGAACTTGGGATTGATGACGCTGCCAAGGCCGCCGAGCCACGCCCAGTCTTCGCGATATTTGCCGTCGCCCTCGACCGCGAAAACGGGGTGGATGTCATACTGCTTGCACAGCTCGAAATCATCCTCGCCATGGTCGGGCGACATATGGACGAGCCCGGTGCCGCTGTCGGTGGTGACGAAATCGCCGGGCAGGAAGGGGCGGGGGCGGGCGAAGAAGTCCAGCGCGCGTTCCCAATCCTCGTCATTCCCGCGAAAGCGGGAATCCAGCGTGGGGTTGGCCGACGCACGCTCTGGATCCCCGCTTTCGCGGGGATGACGAAGATAATTATAGATCGGGTGGCGCGCGATGGTGCCGGCGAGGTCGGCGCCTTTGATGCTCGTGGCGTGGCCGCGTGAGACGAATGGCTCGATCACGACGGAACGTCCGTCGATGCTATCAGCATAGGGCGCAGGAAAGTTCCAGCGCTTCAGGACAGATTCAACAAGATCGCACGCGACGAGCAACATGAGATTGCGGTCGTTCCAAACGATATTGAGCAGGGAATATTCCACCTCCGGCCCATAGGCCAAGGCCTGGTTGACCGGGATCGTCCACGGCGTCGTCGTCCAGATCACCGCATAAGCGCCGACCAGCTCCGCGATCGGGCTCTCCACAATCTCGAACGCGACGTCGATCTGCGTCGAGACGATGTCCTCATATTCGACCTCGGCTTCGGCGAGGGCGGTCTTTTCGACCGGCGACCACATCACCGGCTTGGCGCCGCGATAGAGCTGGCCCGACTCCGCAAATTTCATCAACTCGCGGACGATGGTGGCCTCGGCCTCATAATCCATCGTCAGGTACGGATGATCCCAGTCGCCGCCGATGCCGAGCCGCTTCAGCTGCTCGCGCTGGACATCGACCCAATGCTGCGCATAGGCGCGGCATTCGGCGCGGAATTCCTCGACCGGAACCTCGTCCTTGTTGAGCTTTTTCTTGCGATACTGCTCCTCGACCTTCCACTCGATCGGCAGGCCGTGGCAATCCCAGCCCGGCACATAGGGCGCGTCCTTGCCCTTCAGCGTCTGGGTGCGGACGACCATGTCCTTCAGGATATGGTTGAGCGCATGGCCGATGTGCATGTCGCCATTGGCGTAGGGCGGGCCGTCGTGGAGGATGAACTGCGCGCGGTCCTGGCGCGACGCGCGAATCTGCCCCTCGAGGTCCTGCTCGAGCCATTTGGCGAGAATCGCCGGCTCCTTCTGCGGCAGGCCGGCCTTCATCGGAAAGTCGGTCCTGGGCAGGAAGACGGTGTCGCGATAGTCGCGGGTTTCGGCGGGAACGGGCGTGTCGGTCATGGTGCGCGCGCTTAGCGCAGTTTTGCTGCGGCGCAAAGAAGCGCGAGCAGCAGGTTCCAAAAGATTCGCGCAAAGGCGCAGAGGCACGGAAATTTTGGTTCACGCGAAGACGCGAAGGCGCGAAGAGGTCGGCTTGGCTGCGAAGCGGCCTTCTGATTCTCGCCGCGTCATGGCACGGCGTCGATCGGAAGAAGGGCCTTTCGGCCCGAACCATCTTCTTCGCGCCTTCGCGTCTTCGCGTGAAACCCTTCTTCTTTCTCTTTTCTCGGCGGCCGCTGTGCGAATCAAATATCCGCGAGCAGCGCCTTCGCTCGTTCGCAATCGGCCGCGATCTGCGCCGTCAGCGCGTCCATGTCGTCGAACTTCGCTTCGTCGCGCAAGAAAGCGTGGAAGGCGACGTCGATTTCCTGCCCGTAAAGATCGCCCGAAAAATCGAAGAAATGCGGCTCGAGCAATTCCTTGGGCGGGTCGAAGCTGGGGCGGATGCCGAGGTTCGCGGCTCCTTTCAGGATGCGGCCGTCGGGCAGGCGGCCGGTGACGGCATAGATGCCGTAGCGCGGGCGCAGATAGGGCCCCATGTCGATATTCGCGGTCGGAAAGCCGAGCAGGCGGCCGTTCCTGTCGCCGTGCTGGACGGCGCCGCGCACGGTGAAGGGGCGCGTCAGGAGCCGCGTCGCGGTCGCGCAGTCGCCCGCCTGCAGCGCTTCGCGGATGCGGCTCGACGAGATCACCTCGTCGGCGTCGTCGACGGGCGACACCATCTCGGTGAAGAAGCCGAGGCGGCGGGCATGGTCGGCGAGCGTCACGACATTGCCGCCGCGCCCCTTGCCAAAGACGAAGTCGCTTCCGGTGACGACCCCCGCGGCGCCGAAACGATCGAGGAGCAGGCCGGTGATGAAATCCTCGGCGCTCGTGCCCGCGAGCGCGGCGTCGAAGGGCAGGACGAGCATCGCGTCGGCACCCGCCGCGCCGAACAGCTCCTGCCTTTGGTCGAGCGTGGTCAGGCGGAAGGGGGCGACGTCGGGCTTGAAGAAGCGCACCGGATGCGGGTCGAAGGTCGCGACGATCGCGGGGCGGCCGTCATCCTTCGCATGATGCACCGCGCGGCCGACGACCGCCTGATGCCCGGCGTGGAAGCCGTCGAAATTGCCGAGCGCGATCACCCCGCCGCGCAGCGGATCGGCGATGCGATCGTGGCCGTCGAGGCGGACCGCGGTCACGTGACAAACTTTCCCCGTTCGCCCTGAGGAAGCGCTGAGCGAAGTCGAAGCGCTGTCTCGAAGGGTCCTTCGAGACGGAAAAGACCCTTCGACGGGCTCAGGGTCTTTCTCTCCTCAGGACGAACGGATTTCAGAGCCGGCTTCATATCGCGGCGCCCATCGGCACGATCCCCGCGCGCAGCACGCGGATCGCATTGCCGCCCATCGCGGCGCGAATCTCGTCGTCGGTGAAGCCCGCGTCGATCAGCGCCTGCGTCACCTGCACCAGCTGCGACGTGTCGAAACGCACCGTCGTCGCGCCGTCATAATCGCTGCCGAGCGCGACATGCTCGATCCCGACGAGATCGCGCACATGCTTCATCGCCCTCGCGATGCTGGCGGGCGACAGGTCGCACACCGCGGCGTCCCAATAGCCGATGCCGATCAGCCCGCCGGTCGCGGCGACCCCGCGAATTTCGGCGTCGGAGAGGTTGCGGTTGACCTTGCACGTCGCCTGCACCCCGCCGTGGCTCGATACCACCGGGCGCCGCGCCATTTCGAGCAGGTCGGCGACGCCCGCGTGGCTCAAATGGGCGATGTCGACGATCATGCCCTTATCCTCCATCGCGCGCACGACCCGGCGCCCGAAGGGGGTGAGCCCGCCCTTCTTCAGCCCGTGCATCGAGCCCGCGAGGCGGTTGTCGAAGAAATGGGTGAGCCCCGCCATGCGGAAGCCTGCGGCGCGGAGCTTGTCGAGATTGGCGATGTCGCCTTCGAGGTCCTGCAGCCCCTCGATGCTGAGCAGCGCGCCGACCGGCACCGCCTTGCCGCCGCGCCGCGCAGCGAACAGCGCATCCAGATCGACCGGGTTCGCGACGGCGCGCAATTGGCCGTTCGACGCCGCTTCGGCGCGGTGCAGCTTTTCGGCGTGCCACAGCGAGCGTTCGAGCAGCGAACCCCAGGTGCGCACCGGCTGGAGCTGGGCAATGACCAGGCCGGTGATATTGTCGCCGTCGGCGCTGTTCGCGTCGTAATTCTGCCCCTTTGGCGTCTTGCTGACGCTCGAAAAGATTTGCAGCGCGACATGCCCCTCTTCGAGCCGCGGCAGGTCGACATGGCCGCGGTCGGCGCGGTCGAGCAGGCTGCGCTTCCACAGCAAAGTGTCGCTGTGCAGGTCGACGATGGTGAGGCTGCGGTGGAGCGCACGCGCATGTTCGCTCACCGGCGGCAGCGCGCCGCCCTCGACCTTGTTCATGCTGCGCTCGATCATCGCGGGGCCGAGCAGGAAGAAGGCGCCGGCGGCGACCAGCAGCAGCGCGAGAAGGCCGATGATCCAGCGGCGCATCAGCGGCGCCGGGTCAGCGTGACGAAGGCATGCGCCGGGCGGCCCTCGGCGGCGGGATGCGCCTCGCGCGCCACCTCTTGCCATTCGGCGGGGTCGGGGGCGTCGATCACCGCGTCGCCCGCGGGTTCGATCGCCACTTCGGTCAGGTCGATGCGGTCGGCGAGCGGCAGGAAGAGGCGATAGATTTCGGCGCCGCCGATCACCATCACCTGCGGCGCATTGGCCATGCGCAGCGCCTCTTCGACGCTGTGCGCAACTTCGGCATTCTCGTCCTGCCAGCCGGTATCGCGGGTGAGGACGATGTGCCGCCGCCCCTCGAGCACCGCGGGCAGGCTGTCGAAGGTCTTGCGCCCCATGATCATCGGGCGCCCCATCGTGCGCTGCTTGAAGCGGCGCAGGTCGGCGGGAAGGTGCCACGGCAGCTTGCCGCCCGCCCCGATCACGCCATTGGCGGCGCGGGCGAGGATCAAAGTGATCTCGGGATGATTCATGCGGGAGAGATTCCGACCCAAGTGACGTGACCGAGCTTGCGACCGTCGCGCACGTCGGTCTTGCCATAGTGATGCACATGTGCGCCCGGCTCGGCAAGCAGGCGCGGCACGCTTTCGATGCCGGCGCCTATCAGGTTGCGCATCGTCACCGGGAGCAGCGGCACTGCCGTGTCGCCGAGCGGCAGGCCGGCGACGGCGCGGATATGATTTTCAAACTGGCTCGTGGTCGCGCCCTCGATCGTCCAGTGGCCGCTGTTGTGGACGCGCGGCGCCATTTCGTTGAACACCGGCCCCGTGTCTGTCGCGAAAAATTCGCCCGTCAGGACGCCGACATAGTCGAGCGCCTCGGCGATCTTTGCCATCATCGCGCGCGCTTCTGCCTGCTGCTCGATCACGATCGGCGGCGGCGGCAGCATCGAGGCGCTGAGAATGCCGCCCGCATGGACGTTGAGCGGCGAATCCCAGAAGCGCGTCTCGCCGCCCGCCCCGCGCACCATCAGCACCGAAAATTCGTGCGCGAAGGCGACGAAGCCTTCGAGGATCGCGGGATGGCGGCCGATCGTCTCCCACGCTTCGTCGGCATCCGATGCGTCGGCAAGCCGCGCCTGCCCCTTGCCGTCATAACCCATGCGTGCCGTTTTGAGGATAGCGGGCGCGCCGATTTCGGCGATCGCGGCATCGAGCGCGGCGCGGTCGGGAACCGGCGCGAAAGGCGCGGTGCGGCCGCCGAGACCGGCGACGAAGCGCTTCTCGGCGAGGCGGTCCTGCGCGATTTCGAGTGCCGCGGCGCCGGGTCGCACCGCGACGTGGCCCGACAGGAAGCGCACGGTATCGACCGGAACATTCTCGAACTCGAGCGTGACGACATCGCACGCCGCGGCGAAGGCGGCGAGGCGCGGTTCGTCGTCCCACGCGGCCTGCACATGATGCGCCGCTACGTCCGCCGCGACGCTTTCATGCTCGGGGGCATAGATATGCGTTCTATAGCCGAGCTGCGCCGCAGCGAGGCCCAGCATCCGGCCGAGCTGGCCGCCGCCCAATATGCCGATGGTCGAGCCCGGTGGCAGCACGCGTTCAGCCCTCGCGCACCGGAGCGGGAGCGACGCTTTCGGTCTGCGCGGCGCGCCACGCATCGAGCTTCTGCGCGAGACCGGGATCGTCACCGGCGAGCAGCGCCGCCGCGAACAGGCCGGCGTTGGTCGCGCCGGCCTTGCCGATCGCGAAGGTCGCGACGGGGACGCCGCCGGGCATCTGGACGATCGACAGCAGGCTGTCCATGCCGCTCAAGGCCGCCGACTGCACCGGCACGCCGAGCACCGGGACGCGCGTCATCGAAGCGACCATGCCGGGCAGGTGCGCGGCGCCGCCGGCGCCCGCGATGATCGCGCGCAGCCCGCGGCCCGCCGCGCCCTTCGCATAATCGACGAGGCGGTCGGGGGTGCGGTGCGCCGACACGATATGGACCTCGTGCGCGATACCGAACTCTTCGAGAATCTGGACCGCGTGCGCCATCGTCGGCCAGTCCGACTGGCTGCCCATGATGACGCCCACCTGCGGCGCGCTGTCGCCCATTCGCAATCCCTCCTGTCCGGCGATTCACCGCCGTGTCCGTCCCCTAGCGGCTCATAATGGGACGGGCAACGCCGTCGATTCGCCGAGCGTTTACCGATTGGTATGAAGTCGTGGTTATCGTGGGGTGTAACGAGACCGACGGCATTCCGCCGGCGGCTATTTTCGCTACGCGCCGGGGACTAGGCATGGACAGTATCGGGGGGGCACGGATCGCGGTCGACCAGCTCGGCTTCGCACCTGTCGACTCCATCGAGGATCAGCTGCGCGAAATCCGCCGCGAGCGCGACGCGCTGCGCCGCGAAAACAGGGTTCTCAAGATCGCGGTCGCCGAGCTCGAGCGCGTGTCCGAACGCGACACGCTGACCCCGCTGTTCAACCGCCGCTATTTCCTGACCGCGATTCATCAGCGCATCGCGCGCTTCGAGCGCCACGCCGAACGCGCCGCGGTGGTGTTCGCCGACGTCAACCAGCTCAAATATATCAACGACAGCCTCGGCCACGCCGCGGGCGATTTCGCGCTGCTCGAAATCGCCAACCGGCTGCTCGCCGCGATCCGCGCGACCGACGTCGCGGCGCGCATCGGCGGCGACGAATTCGGGCTGATCCTCGACCAGTCGAGCGAGGCCGGTGCGCGTGCGCAGGTCGAACGCCTGTCCGAACTGCTCAGCGCCGGGCCCGCAATCTACGACGGGCAGGAGATCCCGCTGTCGGCCTGTTTCGGGGTCGCGATGCTCGAGGCCGACATGAGCGAATCGGACCTGCTCGCCGCCGCCGACCGCGATATGTATCGCAACAAACAGGCGCAGGAAGCGTCCGCCGGGCATCGCTGAGCCCGTTAGTTTTCAAACTAAACCGCCCGTTAACCAAAATCCGCCATGCTTGCCCGCACCGATGGGGGGTGTGGGATGATGGGTTGCAACAATCCGGTCGACGAAATTCGCGGCCATATCGACGCGCTGGTCGAAAGGCTGCCGCGCGCGGCGCCGGTTCAAATCGCCGAGGGGGTCGAGGCGATTCGCCGCCTGGCGCGCGAGAGCGGCTTCGACGCGGTCGAGGTGCTGGCGCGGCAATGCGAGTCGGCGGTCGGCGCGGGACGCGATCGCGCCGCGATCCGCGTCTATCTCGACGCGATGCACGACGCGGCCTTCGTGCCCGGCCTGCTTTCGGCCTTTGCCGCCGAGGCGTGGCTTGCGTCGGTGGCAACGCGGCTGGCGAATTAGCGCAGCAGCTCCAATTCGGTTAGGGCGCCCGCATGGACGCGATCATGATCACGCTGGTGGCGGTGCTGCTCGCCAACGCCGACGGGCGGAGCGGCGTCTTTCTCGCGCGCCTGGCCGCCGCGCGCAACGACGCCCGCACGGTCATGGCGATCGCCCTCGCCGGCTTCGCCGCCAATGCGCTGGTCGCTGCGTCGATCGGCACGCTCGCCAACCGCACGATCGGCCAAGGAGCGATCGCGCTGATCGTCGCGGTTGCGCTGGTCGCCGCTGCGGTCGCCTTGCTCTGGTCGCGGCGGCCGCATGACGACGCCCGGCTCGTCGCCGCGCCCCTGCCGCTGCTCGCGCTGCGGATGCTGGCCGCGCAGTTCGGCGATCGCGGTTCTTTCCTGATCGCGGCGCTCGCCGCGACGAGCGGCGCGGGGCTGTGGGCGGCAGCGGGCGGGACGATCGGCTGGCTCCTCGCGCTGCTGCCCTTTCTGGCGCTCGGCCCGGCGCTCGCCGATCGGCCGCCCGCGCGGCTGCTGTGCTGGGCGAGCGCAGCGATCCTGCTGTTGTGGGGCCTGCGTTCGGCGCTGGGTGCATTCGGCCTGTTCGCATAGGCGACTTCGTTTCATCGAATTTATCAATGATAGCGACCAAGAGCCTCCATGGGCGTTCGGCTTGGTGTCCCCCCATATGGGCGCTGCCAACGAAAGGAGTTCACCCATGTCCAAGAACCAGCCCGCCGTCGCCGATGCGCTCAACGCCCTGCTCGCCGACAGCTATGCACTTTACCTCAAGACCAAAAATTATCACTGGCACGTCGAGGGGCCGCGTTTCCGCCAGCTTCACCTGCTGTTCGACGAACATGCGTCGCAGATCCTCGCGACCACCGATCTGATCGCCGAACGCGTGCGCAAGAATGGCGCGGCGACGCTGCGCTCGATCGGCGACATCGCGCGGCGCCAGTCGATCAAGGACGATGATGCGGCCAAGGTCGACGCCGACGCGATGGTCCGCAACCTCGCCGACGACAATGAAGCGCTGCTCGCGCAGATCAAGGAAACCAAGGCGGCGGCCGAAGCCGCCGGCGACATTGCGACGAGCGGCCTCGTCGACGGCTGGGCCGACGAAACCGAACAGCGCATCTGGTTCCTGAAGGCGACACTGGCGTAAAGCGCGGTCGTTGCCGGTTGCGGGTGGAAGTTGCCACAATTCTCCCCTCCCGCAAGCGGGAAGGGAAGCCTATCCTTCCTCGTCACCCCGGACTTGATCCGGGGTCCATCGCGGCTGAAGTCGTGGATCCCGGATCAAGTCCGGGATGACGAAGAAGCGAATGATGGCTTCCCATCCCGAAGCCGCCAACCGACGCCCGCTCAGCCCGCCGGGTTTGCCGCTTGCATTTCGGCGATCAGCGCGCCGTCGATCGCCTTCGCACGCTTATAGGCGGCGCGCTCGCGCAGCGGTTCGACATAGGCTTCGAAGGCCGGGCGCGGAGCGATCGTGCCGAACTGCAGCCCCCAGTCGATCTGGCTGCCGACATAGACGTCGGCGGCACTGAAGCGGTCGCCCGCGACAAACGCCTTGCCGGCGACCGCGCTTTCGAGCGTGTCGAGCGCGGCGGCGAGCGAGCCGAAGCCCGCCATCCGTTGCTGGTCGATGTCGGGCTCGATGCCGAAATGCTTCGCGGTAATCGCCTGTTCGACCGGTCCCGCGGTGAAGAAGAGCCAGCGGTAGTAATCGGCGCGCTCGGCGGGTGCGGGCGCGAGCCCGGCGCCGGGAAAGGCATCGGCCAGATAGGCGCAGATCGCGGCGCATTCGGTGACGACCCGGCCGTTGTGGACGATCGCGGGCACCTTGCCCATCGGGTTGATCGCCCGATAGGCGGCGTCCTTCATCGTCGTGCCGTAATCGAGCAGGCGCTGCTGATAGGGCGCGCCGACCTCTTCGAGCATCCAGCGGACGATCTGTCCGCGCGACATCGGGTTGGTATAGAAAATCAGCTCGTCGGCCATCGCTCGTCTCCCTTGGTTGCGAATCGCGTGATGGGAACATATCAGGAACGATCTTTGCGTTCCAGCGGGCTTGTTTTGTCATCATGGGCCGGTAAGGCAAAGCGATGAGCGACGAACGCATCTGGACCGCCGCCGTGCTGGTGATCGGCGACGAGATTCTCTCGGGCCGCACGCAGGACAAGAATGTCGCGCAGATCGCGACCTGGCTCGACGTGCAGGGCATCCGCCTGCGCGAAGTGCGAATCGTCCCCGATGTCGAGCGAGAGATCATCGACGCGCTGAACGCGCTGCGCGCGCGCTACGACTATGTCTTCACCACCGGCGGCATCGGCCCGACGCACGACGACATCACCGTCGATGCGGTCGCGAAGGCGCTCGGCGTCGGCGTGGTGATCCATCCCGACGCGCGCGCGATCCTCGAGCGCTATTACCGCGCGCGCGGCAGCGAGCTCACCGAGGCGCGGCTGCGCATGGCGCGCGTCCCCGACGGCGCCGAGCTGATTCCCAACCGCATGTCGGGCGCGCCGGGCATCCGGCTCGGCAATCTCTTCCTGATGGCGGGGGTGCCGCACATTACAGCCGGGATGCTCGACGCGCTGACCGGTCAGCTCGAGGGCGGGGCGCCGCTCGTCGCGCGCACGATCGGCGCCTGGGCGCCCGAAAGCGAGATCGCCGACCTGCTACGCCAGGCCGAAAAGGATCACGCGGGGGTCGCGATCGGCAGCTATCCCTTTTTCCGCGACGGGCGCACCGGCGCCAATTTCGTCTTTCGCTCGACCGAGGCGGCAGCAGTCGAGGCCTGCGTCGCGGCGGTTTCGGCGGGGCTCGAGGCCGCGGGCTATGCAGTGACCGACGGCGGCATCTGATCGGGCAGGTCGTCGCCCGCCGAGCGCGTGACGCGCGGCAGGCGGCGCAGGAACGCCATCGCGAGCAGCCCGAAGAGCGCAGCAACGATGAAGGCGGCCCCTGGGAAATGCACCGGCGCGCGCGTGCCGGTGAACCACGCCATCGTACCGGTGAGCAGTGCGGGCGCGGCGATCTGTCCCAGTCCCATCGTCATCGCGGTGATCCCCTGCACCTCGCCCTGCATGTCGGCGCCCGCGCGGCGCGACATCATCGCCATCAGCGACGGCTGCACCGGCGACTGGAAGGCGACGGGGATCAGCAACAGGAAAGCGCCCCACGTCGTGCGCACGAAGGCGAAGCCGACGAAAATCGCGACCGCGACCGCAAGCCCGATCGTCGCCGCATCACGCTCGCCGAAGCGCGCGACCATCGGCCCGACGACAAAGGTCTGGCCGAGCGCGATCGCCACGCCGACGAAAGCGAGGCTCGCGCCGATCATCGCCGGCGACCAGCCGAGCTGCGCAATGCAGTAAAAGCTCCACGTCATCGGATAGACAAGGCTCGCGATCTGCCACAGCAGCAGCACCCCCGCGACCCCGCCCATACCCGGCAACCGCCGCATCGTCGCCCACGCGCCGAGCGGGTTGGCGCGCCGCCAGTCGAAGGCGCGGCGCTTCGCCGCGGGCAGCGTTTCGGGAAAGACGAAGGCGCCATAGGCCATGTTCGCCGCCGCGAGCAGCGCCGCCGCGACGAAAGGCGCGCGCGGCCCGACCTCACCCAGAAAGCCGCCGATCGCCGGGCCGACGACGAAACCCACGCCAAAAGCCGCGCCGACGAAGCCGAAGTTGCGCGCGCGCTCCGCAGGCCGCGTGACGTCGGCGATGGCGGCCTGCGCCGCAGCAAAGCTGCCGCCGAACAGGCCCGACAGCGCTCTCGCAATGAACAGCCAGGGCACGGTGTCGACGACGACGAGCAGCGCATAGTCCGCGGCGAGTCCGGCGAGCGAGAGCAGCAGCACGCGGCGGCGCCCGATATGGTCGGAGAGATTGCCGAGCAACGGCGAGGCGAGGAAGGTCGCGAGCGCCATCACCAGCCCGATCCACGCGCCGACCTCGATCGCGGGAGCGAGCGCGATGCGCCCGACCTCCATCACCAGCTGCGGCAGCACCGGCATGATGATGCCGAAGCCGATGGCGTCGATGAAAATCGTCGCAACGATGAAGGGGATGGTGCGCGATGCGGTCATGCTGCGGCCCGTTCGGCCGAAATCGGGCAGGCTGCAAGATGTTTCGGCGGTTTCAAGATTTTCCCTTTCTTCGCGCGACCGATACGCGGTCCATGCGCTATGGAGGATGACGATGCGGATCAGTGCTTTCCTCGACTATCGTTTCCCCGAACCCGCCGACGTCATGGTGCAGGTCGAAGCCGCAACGCTTGCCGACCAGCGGGTGCGCGATGCGTCGCTCGATACGGGCGAAACGCCCGTGCTCGCCCGTATCGCGGCGCTCGAAGGCGTCGGCGAACGCATCTGGCTGCGCCCCGCCGACCGGCTGACGCTGCGTTATGCCGCGACGGTCGAGGTGGCGCGCGGGCGCCCCGACTATCGCGCCCGCGCCGCGGTGCCGCTGCCGCGGCTGCCCGCCGATGCCGTGCCCTATCTCAACGAATCGCGCTACTGCCCGTCGAATCGGCTCGACGCCTTTGCAACGGAGCGCTTCGGCGCACTGACCGGCGGCGCGAAGGTTGCGGCGATGGCCGACTGGATCGCGGCGCATTTCACCTATGCCGCGGGCATCAGCGATGCCGGCACGACGGCGCTCGACAGCCTAGCACTGCGCAGCGGCGTGTGCCGCGACTATGCGCATGTGCTGATCGCGCTCGCCCGCGCCGCCGAAATCCCGGCGCGCATCGCCAGCGCCTATGCGCCGCACGTCGAGCCGCAGGATTTCCACGCGGTCGCTGAGGTCTATCTGGAGGGCGGCTGGCACCTCGTCGACCCGACGGGCATGGCGCGCGCGAACGAGATGGCGCTGATCGGCGTCGGCCGCGACGCGACCGACATCAGCTTCCTGACCGCCTATGGCACGGCGGAGCTGATTGATCAGCGCGTGACGGTGGAATAGAAAACTGGAGCGGGTGAAGGTATTCCAATAAACCACTACAATTGTTCACTATTTTTTGTTATAATAGCCTACACAGAACCTGCACAGGCACGGGGAATCAATCACTTACCCTGCTATTCTGCACAGTTTCTGCACAGTAGGAAGCAGGGAAATGAGTTTCATCCTCGATAAAGAGCAGGTCAAGCCGGGCCTCATTATCTTCCGACGTGGCGATGTCGGGCACGACAACTACTATTGCCGGGTCAGAATCCAGAACGAGGACCGCTACAAGACAATCTCGCTCCGCACGGCTGACAGGCAGGCGGCGCGTGACCGAGCACTGGACGAATATGCTGATATCCGGTTTCGGGTGAAACACGACGTTCCAGTATTCAATCGCCCCTTCTCGCAGGTGGCGGAGGAATACGCCGATGCCCAGCAGCGTCGCGCCAACGCAGGGGAAGTCAGTAAAGCCCGCTCACGAAATATCAGAAGCAAGATCGACGGCCCGCTCAAGGCTTATGTCGGCAGCACACAGATTCATCTGGTGACGCAGGAGCGCTGGGCCGACTATCCGCTGTGGCGACGGGAAAACGGCGAAGGCCGTCGCAAAGGCGTCATCAGCGATTCAACCATCCGTATTGAGATGACCATTTTCGCTGCGATTATGAATTTCGCTATCAGCAAGCGGTATGTGCCCGCGCACCACCGCTTTGAAGGTATGCCAAAGCTGAAATCCAACCGGCGCGACGAGTTCACGCTTGAGGAATACCGCAAGCTGCACACGAAGGGGCGCAAATGGATGAAAGAGGCGACCACGCCGCAGGGCGTCTGGTATCGTCAAATCTGCTACAATTTCATCCTCATCATGTGCAACACAGGGATGCGCCCGCCCGAGGCAAAGAACCTGCGCTGGCGGGACATCACCACTGCCAAGGACAAGGACGGGCAGGAAATCCTTGTCCTCTACGTTCAGGGCAAGGGTAAAACCCGCAAACTGATCGCTCCAATCAGCGTCGGAAAGTATCTTGATCGCGTCCGGGAGCTATCCAAGGCGACCAAGCAGGACGATCATGTATTCACCATCATCAACGGCAAACCTGCCAAATGGCTCTACCGTGATACTGTCGAAGAACTGCTTAAATGCACTGACCTTCGCGAGGGGCCGAGCGGCATTCCCCGCACGACCTATTGTTTCCGTCATACCTACGCCACCCTGCGACTGTCCGCAGGTGTCGATGTTTATATCCTCGCCCAGCAGATGGGCACGTCAGTCAAAATGATCGAACAGCACTATGGGCATGTGAACACCATCAAGCACGCCGACCGCGTGTTGATGGGCATTGGCGGATGGGACGCCATGCACAATGAAATGAACGAGGAGATCGACAAGCTGGAAGCCAAGGCGAAAGCTGTTGAGTCCATCAAGGCCAAGCAGACGGATAAACCGTCGCGGCCCAAACGCTAGGCGGGTATCGAACCAGCAACCGGGTCCGGTTGCCGATGCTTCAAGCCTTGCGTTCTGCCGGATTCACAATGCGCCGCTGGCGCTTCTCGATTGTGAACCGGCTGGCGGTTTGGGGAATCAAGCCGTGTCGAGTTCGACACGGCCCCCATGCCGCCTTTCTGCCTGCCCGTTGCCGCTGGCAATCTTGAGGGCAGGACTGTTGCCTCAGCCGCTGGCGAAACAGAGGCAATAGGTTGAAGGTCCGCTACACGGACAAATCCTCGCTTACGTTACGCTCCGAAGAATTATTGGCTGACGTGCCCACGATAATGGCCGCTACTGGTGTGAACGCAGACCCCCGGATAGCAAGCTGCCATCGAAGTTCCAGATTTAAGAACCCAAGCTGTTTCAATGGCGCATGGACGCTTTTCTGTGAGGTTTTCAATCTCGACGGTTTGCACCCTGTTGGCGGTATCGGTGAACTCGACCAATATCTCGCCCTCGTTCAAGTCGAAATGGCGATGAAGCAGGGTTATGCCAAACCGTGAAAGCTTGCCATGCTTTTCAAGAACATCCCTCAATTCTTCCATACATTTGTGATCGCTAACATTCAGGGGATCGATATCATCAATGTGCGGAAGCGCGTTGAACTCTTCTGCCGACATGGATTGTATTGACCGCACGGTCTCGACTCCCGTAAATTTTGATAAGGTCTACCGTTCTTCCCAAGAAGGAGCAACACACATGACGGCATCGGGTGCACTAGCAACCATTGGACAGAGCTGGCGGGACGAACTGCGTAAAACGACTCTCACACCGAACCAGCTACCAGCTCCTGACGAAGATGCCGGATATGCTTATTTCGAGCAACTTAAGAGCAAGGTTATTCCAGGCTGCATTCCGGGCGCGGTGAATGCCGGATCGAACGAAATCATACTGGACGCACCACTTGGAGCCATCCAATCCCAAGCCTTTGAGGGTTTCTTGGAATGGGCACGTTCGCAAGACATGGAAGCCCGATTTGGTGGTATCGTAAGGGCAGAAAGCGATACTGCGGATTGCCGCGCCGTAATTCGACTGACCGTTGATATCTGAATCAGCATGTTCGCGGAAATTGCCTTCACTCTGCATCGCCGCCGTTGCTGACACAGCGCGAGGCGCTCTGAATATCTACGCAGCTTTCTCTTGAGGGCGAAAATCGTTCCATCGCCGTAGGCGCCGCATAGCCACTTTACGGTAGCATCCTCCGTCAAAGCCTTTGCTCCACAATCCGGCTGCATCCGTGACCATTGCGGAAAAAGAGTCCGCAGATCGCTCCGCTTGGAATTGATCGCCCTCACATCATTGACGCGACATTTGCGCCGGGCGCTTTGCCGTCAATGGTCTGCCCGCACCACCCCTTCGGGCCGTGTTGGCCATGACAGCCGCAGCTCGATCCCGCCGCTTCCGGGTCCGCGTCCTTCGGGACGATCAACCCCAATCCATAGGAGCGAAAACATGGGACTCGATATGTATGCAATGGTCACAACCACGCTGCCGGACAGCCCGGTTGACTTCAAGGTGGCTGACGCCACGGAGCTACACTACTGGCGCAAACACCCGAACCTGCATGGCTGGATGGAAACCCTTTATTTCGAGAAGGGCGGTGCCCAGGAGTTCAACTGCGTGCCCGTCGAGCTGACTGCCGACGACCTTAACCGCCTTGAGGCCGACATTCGCGCTGGCAACCTGCCGCAGACCAGTGGTTTTTTCTTCGGATCATCCGATGGCACGGAAATCGCCGACGATCTGGCCTTCGTCGCCAAGGCCCGCGAAGCCATCGCGCAAGGCAAGACCGTCTATTACGACTCTTGGTGGTGACGCCGCGAGCGGGGCGCGGTGCGCCCCGCTTATGGCTTATGCCTATTCGTCATTTGGAATGTCCGTGAATCGTGAAGTGGCGGGCTTGCTCGCCAGCACCGCCGCCCGAGCGGTCTCATCGTCCCATAGCAATCGCTCGACCTTGCCACGCAGGACGGTTTTGATTGCCCGCCGTATCTGTTCGCCTGCCTTGAGCGTCTGGACAGTCTTTCCGGCGGCCTCATCTTTTGTAACGATGCAGCCCCGCACAAGCAGTTTTATCCAACCATCTTCACCACGTTCCAGCACTTCGGCGGCAACCTGCCGCTCGCCTATGCGAAGCGCCTTGCCTTTGCGTCGGTTGTGAAAGACGCCTTCTTTCCACCGGATCACGTCAGCGGCGATGAAGTCTTGGGCCTCTATCCATTGCTCCATGCTGTCCTGTTCCGCGCCGCCACGGGGCGCATCGGAAATCCGTCAGCGCCTGCGCCCACCGTCGCGCTCGCGTTGCTCCGCTTCAATGCGCGCTAGTTCCTCGCGGATCATTTGCTTGATAGGTTCGAGCGACCGTGTTCCTTCCCAAACCATATCAGGCATGATGCTGAAATAGTCGTGGCTGGCGACGTTCCTTAAACCGCGTATCTTATTCCAAGGTATGTCTGGGTGTCGCTCTTTCACGTCGTCAGGCAGCTTGCCCGATATTTCGCCAAGCATTGACAGGCGATATGTGGTGGCATCTTGGAGGTCTTGGTCATTCAGATAGTCCTCATAGGACCTATCCTTCAAACCATCCTCTATGCGTTGAATCAGCACTTGGAGATTATCGAGGTTATCGCTTAGGTCGCGGCTCATTAAAAAACCTGAACCATGTCAGCTTCTACGCGCTGCCTGACCCTATCGCGTAATCCTCTGCGGGGAATGAAATCCACCTTCGTGTTCAGTAGCTCTGAAAGCTCGACTTGAAGCCCAGCCTGATCGAACAAGCTGAACCCACGATCAGGCACATATTCAAAAAGCAGGTCGAGGTCCGATTTATCGTCCGCCTCGCCGCGTGCAGTGGAGCCAAAGAGATACAAGGCCGAAACGCCTTGCTGGCGCAGCCTTTGTTCCAACGGCCTCAATCGGGCCAATGCTACCTCTCGTTCCATATCTTAATTCTGGCACAGAGTGGCTTCGGAGGCAAGGTGGCTCGCCACGCCCCTTACTCTATCTAATTGATAGTAAATGACTTTTGTTTGGATCAAGAATGCCAGCGAGGACCAGCGCACCCCTTAGAACCCCGGCGGCTTAGGTCCACGCGGTTTGGGCTGCTGTTGCAGACGCTGGATCGCAGCGTCGATGTTTTGCAGTGAAGCGTAGATATGCGGGTTGAGAAAGACCGACTGACCCATGCTGCGCAGATCGGCCATGATGCGGCCACGCAGCGCGCGCAGTTCTTGTTCGCTCATGCCGTGTAGCTCGTTGGGGGCGATGAATTGTGACATGATTTTTCTCCCTGTCTGATCCGCGACCATCGCGGCCTTCATAAGCAGACAGAGGCAGGGCGTTCGCCCTTGCCGCACCGTGTGAGGTCGAAACGAAGTGGAGAAGCCGTGAAACGGCTTGCGGCGTAATGGGGCGAATCCCCTGCAAGGATGCGAATAAAGAAGGTCGAGAGTGTCGGGTTTACAGGGAAGTCAGACGCTCAACTTCTGCCCATCATCCGTGCTGAAATGAAAGAACAACACCAATCGCGCAATTACTTGTCCGCTGATGTCAGGATGCAATGCACAGTCTGCTTGATCGCATCGCTGCCCCGCTTAATATGCCGAACGGAATCATTGGCTTGTCGCGCCGTTAGTTGCAGCCGTGGCAAGCTTGGGGGAGCTTGCTTGTGGAGCAGTGGGAGCAGCTTGTAACGCAAGGCCATGTGAGGGCGGCACGCTGGCGCAAGGCCGCGCCTTTCCTGTTTTGGGGCGCGGTGGCCGCGATCATTCTTGGTGTTTGGCTTGCCCTTTCATTGCCACACAGCCCGCCATCAACGCGCGTGTCCGAGGCTAAGGCGGCCTTCGCCGACACGCAGCGCCGCGCGGTCAGCCAGTTTATACAAGGGAGCGGTGACAGACTCAGCCAGCCGCCACAGACCGCCATTCAGGCACCCGCGCCCGATGCAGCCCACGCCGCAGTGACCGCTGCGCTTGACGCGCTGCGCCGAGACGGGGACTTGCCTGCGACCGTCACCCGCCTGACCGCCGATGCGTTCTGGCGTGGCGATTGGCAGGCCGACCGCATTCAGGCGGTCGAGGACGGGCGCACGATCCTGATTGGCTATTACGTTGATGTCGCCAACCGCAGCTATCAGCAGCCGCCGCAGGTTCGGCGTATCTTCGGGCTGATCCGGCGCGACGATCAAGGCGCGTGGCAGCACTATTGCCTTGCCATGCAGGGTGCCTTGCCATGCGGATCGCCCGCTATCGACCCCACCACCATCCCGGAAACCATGCGCGGATTGTTGCCCGCCGCTGCCTTGGAGGTGCAAAGATGACAGGCTGGCTTATCCCTCTCGCCATCGTTGCCGCTGTCGCGATAGCCTTGCTGTTTGCGCCCATCCGCAAAATCCTGCGCAAGGCGCTCAATCTCATTCCTGCGCTCGCGCTATTTATCATCGGTCTTGCCGCCTACGTGCTGTGGAGGCCGGTCAACTGGCTTGTCGCGCGTGTGCCGTTCCTTGCCAGTGCAAGCGACCGCTTCGCGGCGGGTGTGGAGCGCATCGGCACGCGCAAGACAGGGTTGCCCGCTGGCGATCGGGCAGCATTTGCGCGCGACCTCTGGCCCGAAGAACGCTACCCGTTCCTCTATCAAGAGGTGCCCGAGGATATTCGCCGTCCCTTGTGGGAGGATGGCAAACTTGTTGGCGGTCAGGATATTCCGTGGATGGCCGACCGCCATTTCAGCGCGGGACTGACGAAGGCCGCAGCACAAAGCGGCCTTGCGGCGGCGCTGATCGCCCTTTTAGCGCAACCGCTGTTGCTGCTGGCGTGGAAGGGCTTCGCCTCGCAAAGCGCAACTGCCGCGCCTGTCGTGCTCGAACAATTCCCCGGCGAAGCGCCTGCCTATGTTTCGGGCTGGGATGTATGGCAGACCGTGGCAGCGGACTTCACCGCAACGCTGTTCGGCGGTGCCATCACCATCTTGGGCCTACTGGCCGCATGGCTGTTAATTGCCGTGGGCGTTGGCATCCTCGTCGCCATCGCCGCCATTGAGCATTGGCGGCGCGAGGCATCGGCCCCCTATGAAGTTCTGTCCAAGGATGCGCATGTGCGCTGGCCATTTCGTGCCGAAGCGCGGGAGATCGCGCGCGCAGGCTATGTGCGTCAGGTCGCTCATGCGACCGACTATCTGGCAGACGCGCCGTTGTTTCACCTCGGCAAGGGCACGGGCACCTTGCGCGTGCGCGGTGACATGGCGGCTCCATGCAAAGGACAAACCCTCGCTCTCGACGGGGAGTCCCTGTTCCAGCACCTGCTGGTGTTTGGCGGCACGGGCGACGGCAAGACCACGGCGATTCTGAAACCACTGCTGCGTCAGGTGTTCGCAGAGCCAGAGTGCGGCGCATATATCACCGACGCCAAGGGCGTGTTGTGGCACGACGCCGAGAAGATCGCCGCCGCCGCAGGGCGGTCGGGCGACGTTCTGCGTATCGGCACAGGCACGGGCGACCTTGGCGTGAACATCACCGCCAGCCTCGCACCCAGCCACGTCGCTGCCGTCCTGCGCTCGGTTCTCGCGCAGGTCGGCGGGGCGCAGGGAGATACCTTCTGGCCCGACATGGCCGCCAACCTCATGCGCCATGCGCTCACCGTTGGCCGCGCCTATGCGGCAACACCAGAGGGAGAAGCGGAGGCTTCGCGCGTTCATCCGTCAAGCCTATGGTGGGCGTATCAAACTGTGCTGGACGAAAAACGCCTGCAATCCGCCTGCGATGCAATTGGCCGCGCCAACAAAGCCTGCCTTGAGGCGATGGAGGACGCCCGCAAAGCGAGCGATCAGGAAGCCCTCTTGCGCCAGATCGACCGCATGGGGGTATTGTCGGCATCCGATGTCGCCGCCAGCTTTTCCTATGTGACGACCACATGGAAGGACATGGCGAAGGACACCAAGACAGGTATCACCGCCAATATCTCGCAGCTTATGGACGGCTTTGCTGGGGCGACGGCCTTGCGCGAGCGTTTTCTCTGCGGACAGGACGCCGATACCGCCAGCCTCGACGCGCCGCTCAATGGCAAGATCGCGCTCGTGACCTTGAACACGATGGAGGACGGGTTGCCCGCGCGCCTTGTTGCCATCCTGCTCAAGACGGTGCTGTATCGGGAAGCGCGTCGGCGCGAGGCTACGTTGAAAAAGCAGGGCGGCAGCCCGCAATCCAAGCCCTGCGTCGTGATGATGGACGAGGTGCAAGAACTTGCGACCGTTGACCCGGCATCGGGCTTGAGCGACGCGACGTTTTGGAACGTCGCGCGCTCGACCGGGGTTGCGGGCGTATTCGCCACGCAGACCGTCGCGGCGCTGACGCAGGCGATGGGCAAGGACGCCGCCGAAAACTTCATGCAGCAGGCCCGCAGCAAGATATTCCTGCGGAGCGAAGATCAGGCCACCGTGTCCTATGCCTGTTGGCTGGCGGGTGAGTTCGAGCGCAACCGCGTCTTTGGCGAAGGGCAGTGGGAGAGCTTAGATCAGCGGGAATTGATAAGCGGCTGGTCGCCCTTTGCGCCAGTGGACGATGATGCACCGCCACCGGACGCGGGCGGGGCGAGGTTCTACTTCAAGGCGGCGCGCGGCTTCTTGGACAGCGCCGCTATCGGCTCGGCGACAGCCAAGCCGACCTATGCGCCGGATATGCGCTTTGTGCCCGAAGCCACCGATCAGGCCACCCAGCTTGCGGCCTTGAGCGCCCAACAACAAGCAGCATGGCGGCAGGAGGATCGGGACCGCCAATACCGCTCCGAAGGCAACGCCATGGCCCCGGCGATGACCCCCGCTGACTTCATCGCAATGGGACGCTGGCACGCCTATGCCCATATCCAGCGTGCCGGTATAGCACGGCAGGACGTAGTGGCACTGTCGCACGAGTTCTGACCCGCAACCCGTGGCTGAAAGGTCTGTCTGGCGCGCGCGTCAAAGTTGCGTGAATAATTGCCGAATCGTGTTATTATGGAAATATCGGGAGGTGCAAGCCATGTGCGGACTAACCGTCCACACTGGAACCTGACGGTTCCGGCTTGGCAAGGGGTCTATTCTACCCCGTTGCATCCCCACGACCAATGGGAGCCTTCGTGCCCCCCGTTGGAACCCCCAGAGCAGGAGCCTTCCCGCCCCTGCACCCTGGACAGGGCCGCTGCCATGACCCGCATATCGGGCATGTCTGCGTCCCAGCCAAAGGAGCCTTCGCGCTCCCTTGGAACCCATCGACCGCTGTTTCGGCGGCGGCATCGACCAAAGGGCTTTCATGCCCCTTGGAACCCTGACCGGAGCTTTCGCGCCCCGGACCACGAGCAGGAGCGTGTCGGCCCCTGCACCCTGACGAAGGGAGGGTGAACCCCCTTCGATCCCCCGGCGGATTTGTTGTCGGGGGCAACGGAGAGGCCAGATTATGGCCGATGACGAGCAAACACCGCCGCGCGAACCATTGCCCGGCACCCGGCGCAAGTCCGAAAAACGGCAGCGCACGGAAACCCTTTTTGCCCGTGTCACCCCCGAAGAAAAATCCGCTTTTGTCGCCCGCGCTGACCGTGCGGGCATGGCATCCGCCGCCTTCGTGCGCGCCCTCGCTTTAGGCGACGCAGGCCCACGCGCGCGTCGCCGCCGCCCCGTCGAGCATCAGGCACTTGTGCAGGCGCTCGCCACCCTCAACCGCGTCGGCAACAACCTCAACCAGATTGCCCGCAATACCAATCGCGGGATGGATATTGACGTGCCGCAACTGCGTGACGCGCTGCACCAATACCATCAAGTGATCGCCGCCATTTACGAAGCCCTCGGCATGGAGCCAGCCCGTGATAATCAAGGGCAAGAGCCGGGCTGGCCCTAGTCAGCTCGCCCACCACCTTGGCCGCGCAGATACCAACGAGCGCGTCGAAATCCTGCAACTGGATTCCGCAGGCACCCCCGAGCAAGCCTTCCGCGACTGGCAGACTTACACCCTCGCCACCAAGGGCAAGCTGGGCCTCTACCACGCTAATATCGACCCCGACACCAAGTATGAAATGACGCCAGAGCAATGGACGCGGGCAGTCGAAATCTTGGAGGAGGAGCTTGGTTTGCAGGGCCAGCCTCGCGCCGTCGTCATGCACGAAAAGAACGGGCGCGAACATATCCATGTCGTCTGGGCGCGCACCGACATGGACACCATGACGCTGCGATCTGACAGCCAGAATTATCAGGCGCACGAGCGGGCCAGCTTGCGGATGGAGCAGGAGTTCGGGCACGAGCATGTGCCCGGTAAGCACGCCAAGCGCGACAAGGAGGCCCAGCCCGAGTTCCCGACCGCCGAAGTCAGCCACGACGAATGGCAACAGGCCGAGCGTAGCGGTATCGACCATCGGGAGCGCAAGGCGCAGGTCACGGCGCTTTATGAAGCCAGCGATTCCGGCCCCGCCTTCAAGGCCGCGCTTGAAGATGCGGGATACGTGCTGGCGCGCGGCGACCGCCGCGATTTTGTCATCCTTGATGACGATGCCAAGGTGCATAGCCTTGGCCGCCAGCTTCCCGGCGTGAAGGCCGCAGACCTGCGCGCCTTCATGGTGGACATTGACCCGCAGAGCCTGCCGAGCGTGAAGGAAGCCCGCGACGCGATCCGCGAAGCTGGGCGCGTCGCGCCATCGCCAGAGGCCGATCAGTCCGGTCAGCCCGACATCAGCGCAGAGCAGACGATTCAAGAGTCAAAATCCGCTGATCGCGATACACAGATGTCGCAGGAGGCAGCGGCAGAAGCCGAGCGGCAGCATATCGACGCCTTGCGCCGCGCTGTGATGGAGCTTCACGCAACCGAATTGCGGGAACAGGAGCTGCGCCACGCCCGCGAGGTGACGGAGTTGCAGGAAAGCCAGCAGGCCGCAGCCGACAAGGCGATAGAGACATTCGCCAAGGAGCAGGCGCAGCGTATAGTCGCGGATCGCTTGCCCGAGCCGGGTGGCTTTGAGCGTATCTGGCGCAATATCCGCGAGGCCGTGGACGAGGAAGCCCGGCAACAGCGCCTTGCGGACGAGGCACGACGCGCCTCCGACCTTGAAGATCGCCGCAACGATGAAATCCGCATCATGGTGTCCGGCCTTGACGCCGCACAGCGAGCCGAGATCAACGCACTCGTTGACCGTCAGGGTAAAGAGCGGGCTGACCTGCTGAAAGAGCAGGCCAACGACCTTAAACGTCGCATTGAGGATGACGAACGCGCGCGCCAGATCGCGCGTGAATATGAAGAACGGCAACGAGAAGCCTTGGCACGCGAGCGCGAAGGGCCGGAGCGAGATCCGCGCGCACGCTGACAGGCTCGCGTTTCCTGCAATCGCAACCGGGCCTGCTGCTAGGACAGATTGCCAGCCTTGTGCCTCAAGCCGCCAAATCGGTATCGCGCTTCGTGCGCAATACGGCCCTTGCACTCGTTCCGAGCCTTGTATCCCGATTTATGGCAGTTGCCCGCCGCGCCAAGAAAACGAAGGGCGGGGCTGGTAGCGCCAGCCATTCCGAAATCACGTCGAGTTTCTTTTCGACTTCCGGCAGCACGTCCGAGGGCGTGGGCGACGGGGCTGATTTGGGTTCGATGTTCCTTGCTCCGCCGCTGGCACCGCGACCGAAGCCGCCACGTGCGGTGCGCCGTCGCCTGCGTTCAAGATTCCGGGCGCGTCACTTCCTGAAACCGCCGTGGATGCGCTGATCGAAGCCTATTCCGGCTGGCTCATGGCATTACGGCTCAGGATTCGCGCGTGGCTGTCCGGCACATTGAAAGAAAATTACCTTTGCCGTGTGGCATGATGGCGGCCACAATGCGCAACCGGGGAGGCACTCCGTTATCGCTTTGCCGAGCATTTGCTTGGAGGGGGCAAACGGAAAATTATCCCTCTGCACTTAATAAAACAAAGTTGCCGATGCGTTCATGGGCAACTATTCGGATGAATTGAATGCAACTTTTACGTAACAGCGGAAATGAACGCGTCATTGACCGGCTCCGGGACTGGCTTTTACCAGACTCGGCAGTTGACCTTATGTCACCCGACTTTTCGCTTTACGCGTTTGCCGAAACACACGAGCACGTGAAAAAAGCCGGACGGTGTCGTATTCTGCTTGGCTCCGACACCGCCATTGCGAGTTCCCTTTACGGCGGGCCGGGCGACATTACCGCGCGCGGCAAGCTGCAAGGTCGCTGGCTTGCCAAGATCGCCGGTGAGTGGCTGGGCAAGCACGCCGAGGTTCGCCACGTCCCGACTACGCCACCCCAATCCATGATCGTCGTCTCGAACAACGACAATCGCCACGTCCTGACCGGCACATGCCCGTTCACGACCGAGGGCCTAGGCGTAACGCCGGGCAATCAACTTGGCCTTGTTCAAATTTCCGATACTGACACAGAGGCAGCGGCATTTGCCGACTGGTTTCAGGCAAATTGGTCAGGCGTGAAGCCGACTGCGAGCAATCTTGCCGTGAGCCTCGCCGATGCTGCGAGCCATCGCCCGCCGTCGCTTCTGTATTTCAAGGTGCTCTTTGAGCTGTTCAAGGATTTGGGCGACGAGCTGGACGAGGAGCGGATTATCAAATCCGCGACCGGCATCCGCAACACCACCGTCTGGCAAAAGCTGTTCAAGTTTCAGCGCGACGGCGTCGTGGGGGCAATCGACAAGCTGGAGCGCATCGGCGGCTGCATCATTGCCGACAGCGTCGGCCTCGGCAAAACCTTCGAGGCGCTGGCTGTCATCAAATATTACGAGCTGCGCAATGACCGCGTTCTGGTCCTGTGCCCCAAGCGGCTGCGCGACAACTGGACGCTCTATAAGGCCAATGATCGGCGCAATATCCTTGCATCCGACCGCTTCAACTATGACGTGCTCAATCACACCGACCTGTCGCGGGACGGCGGCATGTCCGGCGACATCGACCTGAGCCATGTGAATTGGGGCAACTACGATCTTGTCGTGATCGACGAGTCCCACAACTTCCGCAACAAGGCGACCCATAAAGACCGCGACACCCGTTACGACCATTTGATGAAGCGGATCATCAAAGCGGGCGTCAAAACCAAGGTGCTCATGTTGTCGGCTACACCGGTCAACAACCGCCTTGCCGACCTCAAGAACCAGATCGCCTTTATGACCGAGGGCAATGACCTCGCGCTTATGGGACATGGCATCCAGAGCATTGAAGCGACCATCCGCAAGGCGCAGACGCAGTTCAACCGCTGGCTCGACCTGCCCGAAGCCGACCGCCGCCCGGCGCGGCTGATGGACATGCTCGGCTTTGATTACTTCAAATTGCTCGACCTGCTGACCATCGCCCGGTCGCGCAAACACGTCCAACGCTATTACGGCACCGAGGAAACCGGCCAGTTCCCCGAGCGGCTGCGCCCCGTCAATATCAAGGCCGACGTGGACTTAGCCGGAGAGTTCCGGCCCATCCGCGAGATCAACAACGAAATCCGCCGCCTCACACTCGCCGCCTACGCGCCGCTGCGCTATGTCCTGCCCCACAAGCAGGCCGTCTATGACGAAAAATACAGCACCAAGATCAGGGGCGGAGAGAGCTTCTTCCGGCAGGTGGACCGCGAGGAAAGCCTGATCCACCTGTTGCGCGTCAATATTCTCAAGCGCATGGAAAGCTCGGTTGCGTCCTTCGCGCTCACCATCAAGCGTCAGCTTGCCGACGTGAACGCGCTTTTGGCGAAGATCGACGCCCACGATGAAAGCGTGGATGAGGTTTCCATCGACGATGTCGATATAGACGATCCCGCTTTCGAGGCCCTGTTGATCGGGCGCAAGGTCAAGGTGTTGCTGCATGACGTGGACCGTGTCCGCTGGCGGCAGGATTTGATCGAGGACCGCAACCGCCTTGCCACCCTGCTATCCGCAGCGCAGGCCGTCACGCCGGAGCGCGACGCCAAGCTCGCCGCCTTGCGCGATGTGATCGCCAGCAAGATCGCCACGCCGATCAACGGCGACAACCGCAAAATCCTGCTGTTCACGGCCTTCGCGGACACGGCGGACTATCTTTACGCCCAGCTTGGCGCTTGGGCGAAGAACGAGCTTGGCCTTGAAACCGCTGTCGTCAGCGGCACCGGCGCGAACAAGACGACGCTGAGCGGGCTGCGCGGTGACATGAGTTCGATCCTCTCCGCTTTCTCGCCGCGCTCGAAAGAGCGCCCTGAGGAAATGAATGCCGAGGGCCAGATCGATCTGCTCATTGCCACCGATTGCATTTCCGAAGGCCAGAACCTTCAGGACTGCGATTTCCTCACCAATTACGATATTCACTGGAACCCCGTGCGGATCATCCAGAGGTTCGGGCGCATCGACCGTATCGGCTCGACCAACACCCGCATCCAGTTGGTCAATTTCTGGCCCAACATGGAGCTGGACGAATATCTCGACCTCGAATCCCGCGTGAGCGGGCGCATGGTGCTGCTCGACGTGTCCGCGACCGGCGAGGAAAACGTCATCGAGTTTCAGGCCGGAAACCAGATGAACGACCTCGAATATCGTCGCGCCCAACTGCAAAAATTGCAGGACGCAGTGATCGACCTTGAAGACTTGTCGAGTGGCGTTTCCATCGCCGACCTCACCCTCAACGATTTCCGCATCGACCTCGCCGGATATATGCGCGAACACCGCGAGCGGCTGGAAAGCCTGCCGCCCGGCACCTATGCCGTGGTGCCCGCGCCCGACACAGACGCGCCCGAAAATGACCTGCCCCCCGGCGCTATTTTCTGCCTGCGCGCTGTCGGCGAGGCGGCGGAAAGCGCCGCCGAACCCGGCTATCCTCTAAGCCCCAATTTCGTCGTCCATGTCGGCGACGAGGGCGATGTGCTGTTGCCCTATACTCAGGCCAAGCAGGTGCTCGACCGGCTCAAGAAGGCAGCCATCGGGCGCGACCTGCCCGATGCCGAAGCCTGCGCGCGCTTCGACAAGGCCACCCGATACGGGCGCGACATGGAGGATTATCAGACGCTGCTGGCGCGAGCTGTCGCCTCCATCGCTGGCAAAAGCGAGGAGCGTGCCGTTGCCAGCCTGTTCAGCCCCGGCGGCACCCACGCCCTGAAAGGCGAGTTTGCCGGTATCAACGACTTCGAGGTTGTCGCCTTTCTTGTCATCCTGCCCGAAGCGGAGGCCGCATGACGGCTGGCGCGGACTTTCTCGCCATCGTCAGCGCGCTGGGGCTGCCGCCCGGCGCGCGTGTCGATTCCCGCATCCCCAAGAAATTGCTGATCGAGCAGGGTGCGCCGACCGCCGCCGACAAGCGCGCCATTCAGGACGGCATCGACGAGCTGCAATGGTTCGCCGCGTGCAAGCCCACCACCATTGGCGTGCCGACATTCGCCGACGATACCCGCGAATATCTTGAGATCGCCGTTCTCGGCTGCGCTTTCCGCTCCGGTGCGAAGGCATCGCGGCTGATCGAGCTGATCCACCGCGCCATTCCCTATCCGGTGCTGCTTGTCACCGCCGACGAGAGCGGCCTCGCTGTATCGGCGGCGCACAAGCGCCATGCGCAGAACGAGGCTGGCCGCACCGTGATCGAGCAGGTTATCGTGGCCAGCGGTCTGCGGGCCGACGCCGTGGATTCCGTGCAAGTTGCGTTCCTGAAAAGCCTTGCGCTGGCGCAGCAAGCGCGCACCGACCTGTTCGCTCTTTATGCGGGCTGGATTGCCCGGATCGAGGCCGTCAACGCGGCGCGCTTGACGGGCGCGTTCGCGGCGTCCGATAATCAGGAAATCATCGACCGCCGCCGCGAGGCGCTGGACGCGCACGCGCGGCTGACTAAAGAAATCGAAGGTCTGCGCGCCAAGGCCAGGCGCGAGAAGCAGCTCAGCCGCCGCGTGGACCTCAACCTCGAAATCCAACGGCGCGAGACCGACCTCGCCGCCTATGCGAACCATCTGTGACTCTTAGGGAGAAGCCGTCTTTCATGCCTGAAATCAAAAAACTCGTTCTGGATGACCCTGCCACCAAGAGCGCCGACATCGTGACCGGGAACGTCGAGGCCCTGAAAGACCTGTTCCCCGAAGCCTTCGAGGAAGGGAAGATCGACTTCGATGTGCTCCGGCAACTGCTGGGCGCTGCCGTCGATGAAAAGGACGAGAAATACGGGCTGAACTGGCACGGCAAGCGCAAGGCGCGGCAGATCGCGCTGACGCCGTCCACCGGCACGCTGTTGCCGTGCCCGGATGAGAGTGTCGATTGGGATACGACGCAGAACCTGATGATCGAGGGCGACAACCTTGAGGTGCTCAAGCTCTTGCAGAAGAGCTACGCGGGCAAGGTTAAGCTCATCTACATCGACCCTCCGTATAATACAGGCAAGGAATTTATTTATCCTGATCGCTTTCAGGACAATTTAGAGACTTACCTTCAATACACTGGCCAGAAGGGTGGGGATGGTTTTCGGATAACAAGCAACACCGAGAGTCACGGACGATTTCATACCAACTGGCTGAACATGATTTACCCGCGCTTAAAGTTGTCGCGAGCATTACTTTCGGACGATGGAGTTATTGCGATTAGCGTTGATGAGAACGAAATCGACAGGCTCCGAGCGGTGATGGCTGAAATATTCGGAGAAGAAAATTTCGCTGCGCAAATCAGTGTCCAAAGCAATCCCCGTGGTCGGCAGTCTGATACGTTCTTTGCCACTGTTCATGAATATCTCCTAGTTTACGCTAGGAGCAGAGAAAGTGGCATTATCGGAGGCGAGGCTCTGACCGATGCACAGCGCTCCGAGTTTAAGTATTCCGATCCTGACGGTCGAGCATATCGGCTCTTAGGCCTTCGCCAGCGTGGTGCTGCATCGCTCCGCAGCGACCGGCCAGATATGTATTTCCCGATCTACGTGAACTCGAAAACATCAGAAGTATCGCTTGAGCCGAAGGAGGGTTTTGACCACGAGGTTCTCCCGCGCAAATCAACTGGCGAAGATGGACGGTGGATGTGGGGCAAAGATAAATGCACTAAAGACATCGCTCTCCTCGTTTCCAGACTGATTGAACGTCGCGGTGAATATGACCTCTTCGTCAAGGATTATCTGGAGAAGAACGGCGAAGAACGTTCAAGAAAATTTAAGACCATATGGGATGATAAGAAGCTAAATACCCAAAATGGAACCCAAGAAGTAAAGGAGCTACTTGGGTCAGGTGCAATGTCATTTCCAAAACCAGTCGCTTTATTGCGTGACGTGATTCAACTTGGTGCTGACCGTCACAGCTTGATACTTGACTTCTTTGCGGGGTCAGGGACGACTGGCCACGCCGTCTTTGAGGAAAACGCGAAGGACGGTGGCAGCAGAAAGTTCATCCTTGTCCAGCTTCCTGAACCGCTCGACCCCAATAACAACGAACAGAAGGTGGCGGTCCAGCTTTGTGACACGCTTGGGAAGCCGCGCTCTATCGCGGAGGTGACGAAGGAACGTCTGCGGAGAGCTGCCAAGAAAGTTAGAGGCGATTTTCCTCTCTTCAAAGGCGACTTAGGATTCAGGAATTACAAGCTCGCTCAATCGAACATAGTCCCGTGGGAACCGGAGCCGACCGATCTTGAAGGCAGTTTGCTCGCCAACGCCGAGCATCTTGTGCCGGGCCGCACCGAACTGGACGTGCTCTATGAGCTGCTGCTCAAGTTGGGCCTCGATCTGTGCGTTCCCATCGAGAAGAAAGACATTGCCGGAAAGGCCGTCCATTCTATCGGCGGCGGCGCGTTGATCGTTTGTCTGTCAGATGGCCTGACCAAGGACAGCGTCGAAACCGTCGCCAACGGCATCGTCGCATGGCGGAAGGAGCTTGCCCCTGCCGTCGATACCCGTGTCGTGTTCAAGGATGCTGGCTTCGCCGATGACGTTGCCAAAGCCAATATGGCCGCGATCCTCAATCAGAATGGCATCCTCGACGTGAGGAGCCTGTAATGAGCGCGGATCGTTTCGTCACCTTTGCCTATGGCTCGAATATGCTTGCCGCACGCCTACGGGAGCGTTGCCCCTCCGCGCGCGCAATCGGCATCGCAGAATTGCCCGGCCACGAACTACGCTGGCACAAGCGGAGCAACCAAAAGTCGGGCAAGTGCGATATTGTCGCCAGCGACACTGCTTCCGTGTTTGGCGTGCTCTACGAGATCAATGCGCAGGAAAAGGGCGCGTTGGATCGCGCCGAGGGCCTTGGTGCGGGCTATGAAGAAATTGAGATCGAGGTTCTTTGCGGCAGCGAGCGAGTTAATGCAAAGGCATACAGGGCGACCAATACCGATCCCACGCTTCGCCCTTTCACTTGGTATCGCGCCTTGGTCATCGCGGGCGCGAAGGAGCATGGCTTGCCGGCGTCCTATATCGCCGGGCTGGAATCTGTGCCTGCTGATCAAGACGCCGACCGTGCCCGCCACGACACAAACATGGCGTTGATCGAAGGAGTGCAGGAATGAAACTGCATTTCGAGCCGGACCTCGATTACCAGCACACCGCCATCGAAGCGGTCTGCGACCTGTTTCGCGGACAGGAGATCAATCGCACCGAGTTTACCGTCACCCGTCAAGCCGCCGGTGGCGCGCAACAGGAGCTTGGCCTTGTCGAAAACGCCCTAGGCATCGGCAACCGGCTGACCCTGCTGGACGATGAGATTATCTCCAACCTCAACGAGATTCAGCTTCGCAATGGCCTGCCGCCATCCGCCAGCCTCGCGTCCGGCGACTTCACCGTGGAGATGGAGACGGGCACCGGCAAAACCTATGTCTATCTGCGCACCATCTTTGAGATGAACAAACGCTTCGGCTTCACCAAATTCGTGATCGTGGTGCCGTCCGTCGCCATCAAGGAAGGCGTCTACAAGACTCTCCAGATCACCGAGGACCATTTCAAGGGCCTCTATTCCGGCCAGCCCTTCGATTATTTCCTCTACGATTCATCGAAGCTGGGGCAGGTGCGCAATTTCGCCACCAGCCCGACCATTCAGATCATGGTCGTGACCGTTGGCGCGATCAACAAGAAGGACGTGAACAACCTCTACAAGGACAGCGAGAAAACGGGGGGCGAAGCGCCCATCGACCTGATCCGCGCCACGCGCCCCGTCATTATCGTGGACGAACCGCAAAGCGTGGACGGCGGCCTTGAAGGCCGGGGCAAGCAGGCCCTTGGCGAAATGCACCCGCTTTGCACGCTACGCTATTCGGCGACCCATGCGGACAAGCACCACATGGTTTACCGGCTGGACGCGGTGGACGCCTACGAGCGCAAGCTGGTCAAGCAGATCGAAGTGGCCTCGCTCGAAGTCGAGGGCGGGCACAACAAAGCCTATCTGCGTTTCCTCTCCGCCAGCAACAAGGGCGGCGCCGTGACCGCCAAGGTCGAGATCGACGTGCAGCAGGGCGGGCAGGTTCGCCGAAAGGAAGTCAATGTGCAGGACGGTGACGACCTTGAGGACACCACGGGCCGCGCCATCTACAAGGATTGCCGCATCGGCGAAATCCGCGTAGCGGGCGGCGACTCCCTGCTCGAAGTGAAAACCGCAGGGTCGGAATCCTTCCTTGCCGTAGGACAGGCCATCGGCGACGTGAACGCCGACGCCGTCCGGCGGTTGATGATCCGCCGCACCATCACCGAGCACCTAGAGAAGGAACGCCGCCTTGCTCCGCTGGGGGTCAAGGTGCTCAGCCTGTTCTTCATCGACGCCGTGGAGCACTATCGGTCCTACGACGAGGACGGCAACGCCGTGAAAGGCAAATACGCGACGATCTTCGAGGAAGAATATCGCCGCGCCGCCAAGCTCCCCGAATATGCCAGCCTGTTCAAGGAAGTGGACCTCGCCACCGACGCAGAGGAGGTCCACGACGGCTATTTCTCCATCGACAAGAACAAGCGATGGACAGACACCGCCGAGAACAATCAGGCCAACCGCGACAGCGCCGAACGCGCCTACAACCTCATTATGAAGGACAAGGAGAAGCTCTTGAGCTTCGATACGAAGCTCAAGTTCATCTTCTCCCACTCCGCGCTGAAAGAGGGTTGGGACAATCCCAACGTGTTCCAGATTTGCGCGCTGCGCGAAATCGGCACCGAGCGCGAACGCCGCCAGACCATCGGGCGCGGCCTGCGCCTTTGCGTCAACCAGCAGGGCGAACGCCTGCGCGGCTTCGAGATCAACACCCTCACAGTGATCGCCACCGAGAGCTACGAAGCCTTCGCCGAAAATCTCCAGAAGGAGATCGAGGCCGATACCGGAATCCGTTTCGGCATTGTCGAGAAACACCAGTTCGCGGCCATACCCGTCCAGCAGGAGGACGGCACCCTCACCATGCTGGGATTCGAGGAATCCGCTGCGATCCACGAATATCTCAAGAACGCCGACTTCATCGACGCCAAGGGCAAGGTGCAGGACAAGCTGCGCACGGTCCTGAAAGAGGGGACACTGACGCTCCCCGACGAACATGCCGCGCTCCTTCCGCAGATCAAGGAAGTCCTGCGTAAGATCGCGGGTAGGCTCGACATCAAAAACGCCGACGACCGCAAGCCAGTGCGTGTGCGCAAGGAAGTCCTGCATAGCACCGAGTTTCAGGCGCTATGGGATCGCATCAAGCACCAGACGACCTATCGCGTTCACTTCGACAACGCCAAGCTGATCGAGGATTGCACCAACGCTATTTCCAATGCGCCGCCGATCACCAAGGCGAAGGCCGTCATCCGCAAGGCTGACCTTGCCATCGGCCAGGGCGGCGTGATCGCCACCGAAACCGCGACCTCCGGCCCCGTCACCATCGAGGAGGGCGATATTGTTCTCCCCGACGTGCTGACCGATTTGCAGGACCGCACGCACCTGACGCGCCGCAGCCTTGTCACTATCCTGACTGACAGCGGCAGGCTTGGCGATTTCAAGCGCAATCCCCAAGCCTTCATCGAGCTAGCGGCGGAAACCATCAACCGCACCAAGCGGCTCGCACTCGTGGACGGCATCAAATACCAGCGGATCGGCGGCGATCATTTCTACGCGCAGGAGCTGTTCGAGCAGGAGGAGCTGACCGGCTACCTGAAGAATATGCTTCAGGATGCGCAGAAATCCGTTTTCGAGCACGTCATCTATGATTCCGGCGGCGTCGAGCGCACCTTTGCCGAACAGCTCGAAAAGAACGAAGCGGTAAAGGTTTACGCCAAGCTGCCCGGCTGGTTCAAAGTCCCCACGCCGCTCGGCACCTACAATCCCGATTGGGCGGTGCTGGTGCAGGTGGACGGGGAAGAACGTCTTTATTTCGTGGTCGAAACCAAGGGCAGCCTGTTTACCGACGACCTGCGCGACAACGAGGCCGCGAAGATTGCCTGCGGCGAAGCGCACTTTAAGGCGCTCGCGGTCGGCGAAAATCCGGCGCGCTACGTCAAGGCGACCAAGCTGGACGACCTCATGGAGCATTGCTGACATGGGCAATGATCCCGCTGACAGGACGCAGGAGAAGGGAGGCCGGGCATGGAACTGCTAGACCTCGAAAAGGCGCGGCTTTTCCTTGTGTTGGCCGTGCCGGGCATCGTGATACTGTATATGCGGAGCCAGTTTCTGACAGGGCGGATGCTCTCCTTGATGGAGGGGTTGATCGCTTACGTCACGGTCTCACTGGTGTATTATGCCCTCGTATTGCCAGCCTTTGCGTGGCTTGAGCAACGCACGGGCATCGCCGCTGCGGCGCTCTGGTTCCTGATCGTTCTAGCCGGTCCCGCCATCGTCGGGGCTTTGCTGGGCCTGAATGTCCGTAAAGGCTGGTCACAAAAGGTGCTGAGGCGACTTGGCATCAGCACTGTCCATCCGATCAGCGCCGCATGGGATTGGCGGTTTTCGGGTGGCGAAGCCTGTTGGGTGCTGGCGATCCTGAAGAACGGCACCCGATGGGCCGGTTATCTCGGCACCAATTCCTTCATGTCGTCCGACCCGTCAGAACGCGACATCTATATCCAGCAAGTTTACGAGTTGGATTCCAAGAGCCAGTGGACGCCCCGCGACAGCAGCGTTTGGATCGCCCACGGCGAAATTCAGTCGCTGGAGTTCTGGCCGGACGGGAAAACCCAACAACAGGAGAAAGCACAACCATGAGCGACAAGAAATCGCCGCCACCGAAACCGCCCGCCCGTCCTTTGCATGATGGGTATCGCCCGACTGACAACCGAGGCTACAAACCTGTAGGCACCGTTCAAAATGGGCATCAGCCTACCACGAGTCAGCAGGGGCCAAAAGGACCGCCGCCGAACCAAGGCAGCGGTGGCCAAAGCAGCGACAAGAAATAGCAGCGGCGGAAGTTGCCGCTTCCGATAGCCACGTTCCCCTTATCAGCAGCCGCGAACGGCATGGCCTCATTCGTGGATTCACTGGCTTGGCCAGCTCGGGCGTCAATCGCGTGCGCTTCCGCATTTCATTTGTGCAGCTTCCCCTGACGGGTTCCCTACGGTCAGCATGACCCCGCGACCCTTTGGCCGCGCCTTGTTCTCCACATCGGCCGCAACGGTTGCGGCTCATAGCCACAAGGAGAACTGACATGACCACCGAAACCAACAGCCCCGCCTTCATGCTCTATCGCGTGGACGGCAACGGTCCCGACGCCCGCTGGACCAAGATCGGTGCAGCATGGCCGAACCGCGACGGCAAGGGCTTCAACATTCTGTGCGATGCTGTTCCACTGCAAGGTCGTATCGTCATGCGGGCTTACACCCCGAAGCCGAAGGCCGAAGGCGCAATGGATGCCGAAGCTCCGAAGGCGCGGGCGACCACCAAAAAGGCCGGTGGGCGCTAACGCGCCCCCGGCTGTCCGGCTTCATCAACCGTGATCTCCTCGACAGCATATTTCTTAAGCTGACTGACAAGGTGGAATATAAAGTCCGCCATGATGATGGTGTTCAGGCTCGTTTGCTGCGTCTTGTAGCAGATGATGCCGTGCAGAGCGCCGTGTCGATTGGGAACGGGGTCGGTGCGGTATTTCTCGCGCGCCGCTTCATCATCGCCAACTTCGTCATACAGGTGTTCTTCCACCTTCCTGAACAACTGCCATGAATATTCATACGCCGCTAGATCGCCGAGCGGCATTTCGCGGACCATTTCCCAGACCTCTTTCAGCCGGGTAATCCGCAGGCGGGATTGCTTGCCGTTCTTTGTTGGGACGGTGATCGTTCGCTTGCCGTCAAAGAACGCATCGCTGCATACCCGTTCAATCTCTGGGAACAGGAGCCGGGGCGCGACACGGAACATGCCCTGCTGGTGCGCCATCAATGCTTCGCTCATCGTTTCCTTCGCTTCCTCGTCAACGTCATAGTCGGCGAGTTTTGCAAGGAACGCTTGTTCTACCGCGGCCCATTCCTTCGCGTAATATTCTGCGATCAGGTCAGCGACCTGACCCTGCTCCATGCCATCGCTTTCGAGAAGATCGAAAGGTGTAGTGTGATGCGGAAGCCAGCCCGACTTTTCGACCATCGCCGCCTTGCGGCCTTCCTCGATGAGCCAATCGAATGCGCTGAATACCCGTTTGAAGTTGAATGCCTCAAACCGCTTTACGAAGTCGGAAAACACGTTCCCAAGTTCGCTTTGAGCCTTGGTCCACGCCGATAGGTCAGGGATGATCGGAGGCTTTAGCTTGAGAGGCTCCATGATACGCGCCCAGCGTTCGCTGTGCTCTTTGAGCGCGTTGGTCGCGCTGCCAAAGACGTTATCCCGAAAGACAGGGTTAAGCAGGCCAGCGTTTCTCATGGCTTCCGATAGCTTCTGCAATCCTTGATTTTTGGTCGGATGGCCGTCGTCACTCACTTCTATGCTCCTAGGTTTCAATTATGCGAGATTGCCCGCCTGAGCGGAAGCAGTTTCGATGCCAGATTTACTTGGGCGTCCCCTTAGGGTCGGGCTTTATCGCTGGCGCGACGGAACCCGCGCTGCGGTTTCCGCCCATGGGGGTGACAATCCCTGACGCGAGATAGGGGCGGCAGTGCCGCCCCCTGAATGACGCCGCCAACGGCGCAACTTTTCCTGTTTCGAGGGAGAAAGCGGCTCTGCCTCTCTCTCCCTGCAAGGTGCCGCTTTGGGGCCGTGGCTCACTTTGTTGCGCCCGCACCACCCCCGGCACCGGACCTTGCCCCCTCTCTCTCCGCCCCTCGCCGGGTCGGCAGGGGTCATGCGCGGCGCATGACCCGCTGCGCGGATCAGAAAAGGAGCAAACACCATGACCAAAACAACCACCAAGCTAGACCCACACACCAGCATCACCGACCGGATTCTTGCCGAACTGGAACAAGGCACACGCCCTTGGTTGAAACCGTGGAGCGGGGGCGACATGGCGACATCGGGCGCGACCCGCCCGCTGCGTGCCACCGGCCAGCCATATCGCGGCATCAATGTTCTGTTGCTGTGGATCGAGGCGCAGGCATCGGGCTTTGTAAGCCCGTCATGGATGACATACCGCCAAGCCCAAGCCTTTGGCGCGCAGGTGCGCAAAGGCGAACGGGGCGCAACCATTGTCTATTACGGCGACAGCAACAAGACCGTGCGCGACGAGAACAGCGGAGAGGACAACGAACACCGATTCCGTTTCCTGAAAAGCTATACCGTGTTCAATGTGGCGCAGATCGACGGGCTTCCCGAGCGGTTTCACTATATCCCCGAACCCGCGCCAGAGGTGCAGCGCATTGCCGCTGCCGAGGCATTCTTTGATCGCATCCCCGCCACCGTGAACCACGGCGGCGACCGCGCCTATTATATCCCGTCAGCCGACCGCATCCAGCTACCGCCCTTTGCGGCTTTCCATGACGCTCACGGCTATTACACCACCAGAGGCCATGAAACCGTCCATTGGACGAACCACAAGAGCCGCCTTGATCGCTCATTCGGACGCGAGAAATGGGGCGATGAAGGTTACGCCCGCGAGGAACTGGTCGCCGAACTTGGCGCAGCCTTCCTTGCCGCCGACCTTGGCTTGTCGATTGAGCCGCGCCCCGACCATGCCAGCTATCTCGCAAGCTGGATTAGGGTCTTGCAGAACGACACCCGCGCCATCGTGCAAGCCGCTGCGCACGCGGAACGTGCCGTTGCATATCTTCACCAACTGGCGAACCCCGACGAAGTGAGGGAGGCGGCTTGAGCCGCCGACAGAGAGCGCCGCCCCGAATGCGGGGCGGCGCAGGTCGTTTGACCCGCACCACCCACCCCAATGCGCGGGGCCGCTCGCAGGCGCTCGCGGCTAACGCTATTCCGCCCCGGCCCCGGAACCCCGCCCGATTCCAATTTAATCGTCCAACTGTGAAGATTGCGCACGACGCGCTGCCAACGATTCCGCAAATTTTTCTGCACAATACCTACACAGGCAAAAATCGACGATTTTTGCTGTTACATTTCAGGTATTTACTGGAATCCAAAGATTTGGAGCGGGCGAAGGGATTCGAACCCTCGACCCCAACCTTGGCAAAACGATTCAGGCCATTTCGCTGCTGTAGCCGAAACTACGAAATAGCACTATATTTCAGTTAGTTGTTGCAACATCGCTTACGACGCCGTAGCCTAAGAATCGCCACGAAACGGCAAAAATTGGAGACAATATGGAGACAGAAAGCCTCGAATTGAGCTTTGTCTCCAAATGGAGTCGTAACGATGCCGACAGCCAAGATCAACAAGCGCTCGGTCGATGCCTTCAGCGCTGGTGGACAGCCGCAGGCAGTCTTATGGGATAGCGAGATCCGGGGCTTCGGCGTCCGCGCTCTGCCGTCAGGGCTCAAGACATTTATCGTTCAGTACCGCAATGCCGAGGGTATCAAGCGGCGGATCAACCTCGGGCGCTACGGGGTCATCACGGTCGAACGCGCGCGCGATCTGGCGAAGATCAAGCTTGGTGAAGTGGCAGCGGGCGACGATCCGGCCGTGGCGGTCCACGAAGCCCGCAAGGGCATGACGGTCGCCCAGATGTGCGACTGGTATCTGGCCGAGGCTCGCGCCGGCAATATTCTTGGGCGCAAGAACCGGCCGATCAAGGAGTCCTCGCTCAAGATGGACGAGAGTCGGATCAACACACACATCAAGCCGCTGCTCGGCAAGCGCCACGCCAAGCACCTGACCATCGCGGAAGTCGAGCAAATGCAATCCGATGTGCGGGACGGCAAGACTGCCAAGGCGCGTGGCGGCGGGCGCGGGGGCAAGGCCGCGGGCGGCCCGGGAGTCGCAGCACGCTGCCTTGGCACGCTTCAGGCAATACTGGGCCATGCGAAGCACAAGGGGTTGCTGACCGAACATCCCACACGCGGCGCGAAGAGGCTGGCGACCAACAAGAGGACCCGGCGGCTCAGCTCAGCCGAGATCATCGCACTGGGCAAGGCAATGGCCTATGCCGAGCGCAATGGTGAAAACCTGACCGCACTTGCGGTCGTCCGTCTTCTGGCCCTGACCGGTTTTCGGCGCGAGGAAGGCCAGGCTATGAAGCGCACGTGGGTCCATGTTGAAGGCGGTTTTGTCGCCTTTCCTGATACCAAGACCGATGCCCAGCTGCGCGCAATCGGACCGGAGGCACTGCGGGTTGTGCTGGCGCAGGCAGAAATCGCCGGCAATCCCCATGTTTTCCCGTCATTGACCGGAGCAGGCCCCTATCAGGCCTCCAGCGCCTGCTTCATTCGCGTCTGCCGATTGGCCGGGATCGAGGGCGCGACGTTGCACACGTTGCGTCACACCTTCGCCAGCGTCGCCGGCGAACTCGGGTTCACCGAGCTGACCATCCGCGCCATGCTGGGCCACGCGTCGCAGAACGTAACGCAGGACTACATCCACATCGACGAGGCATTGAAACTCGCTGTCAGGCGCACCTCGGACGAGATTGCCCGTCTGCTCGATCAAGGGGCGGCGAGCTTGCGGCGCCCCAGCCTCGCCGCCTGATCGTGCCAGAATTGACTCCCTCGACACAAGGTAACGAATATGTTACCAATGGCGGTGCAATGTGATTGTTGAGGAATATGTTCTCGAGGATGGTTCCTGCCCGTTCCGGGGCTGGTTCGACGATCTCGATGTCCAGGCTGCAGCCAAAGTGGCAACCGCCATCGTCCGCATGGAACTGGGCAACCTGTCGAACGTCAAATGGATTGGCGGCGGGCTTGGCGAGTATCGGATCGATTGGGGGCCAGGATACCGGCTCTATCTGACGCAGGACGGCGATCAGCTGATCATCCTCTTCGTGGGCGGGACCAAGAAGCGGCAACAGTCGGACGTCAGGCAGGCGAGCGCACTGCTCGACGAGTACAAGGGCCGCAAGGCCAAGGCGAAGAAGACAAGGAACTAGGCAAGGTGGCACTGACACGCGATTTCAAGGAGACGGTGAAGGAACGCGCCGCGCGCGATCCTGCCTTTGCCAAGGCCATGCTCGACGAGGCCGCCACCGCCTTTCTCAACGGCGAGCCGCATGTCGCGCGCCTGATTCTGCGCGATCTGGTCAATGCCTCGGTCGGGTTCGAGGAACTGGCCAGTGAGACCAAACGGCCGAGCAAGAGCCTGCACCGGATGCTGTCCGAAAAGGGCAATCCGAGCATGGACAATCTCGCCGCGATCTTCGGCGCCGTCCGTAAGCGGCTTGGCGTGGCCTTCGAGGCTCATGCCGTCGAGGCAGCGTCGATATGAAATATTCACACTGTCCGAAAGGCTGATAATCTACGTCCGAGCTTCGTCGTCCTTGTCCGTGAAACTTTCGTTCCAGGAGCAACCGATCCGGCCCGAAAGCCAAGAGCGCGGTGTAGGAGCAGCGTCAGCTGCCATCGACCGCGTGCCGGATCGCACCTTCGACCTTATTGCCGGGACTGCGGCGAGGGGCTTCGTCTTGCCGCTGCGCAAGACAGGCGAAGCCCGACCCAGTGAATTCGACCGGCGGAGCGAGGGAAGGAATGCGCTCGCGATCTTGATGGAAGGCGATTGCCGATGGCCCCACTCCCTCAGGCTATAGTTCGGGAAAAATGGCGCGACTGGTTACAGGCATGCAAGCGCCTTGTTCGGGCTAGCCGATGGGACGCTTCATTGGCCGGAAGCCCAAAGAGCGAGGCGACCCCGACGGGCGCAGCGCCGAACGAAGATGGATCCTGAGCAACAGGGGCGTTACGCCTTGCGGCGCCATTTGCCAAAGGCGCGGTCGCTGGCAATAAAGCGATCGATGATGGGGGGAGCGATGCGCTCGGGCGGAAGCGGCTTTGCCAGTCCCGTTTCGCTGGCATGCGCGGCTGCGTAATCCGACAATTCCCGATATAGCCGACCCGAAAGTTCCAATGTCAGTTTCACCGGCTTCTCGTCGGCGACGGGCCCCAAACGAAGTTTTGTCATCGTCCGCCTCCATCCAGCGGTTCCATGATGAGGTCGCGGGTCACCATGACCCGCAGCGCGAAACCCGGCCGGACCGTAATCGTCGGCGGGATCCGGAGCTGCCGCTCTACAAGCTGCCGGCCTGTATCGTCGATGCTGTCCTGCGTCCCGCGCCGCAGGGCCCGAACGAGACGGTCGTCGTCGCTCGCCCCGAGCTCGGCACCGGCGCCAAGCAGCGCCGAAATCAGCGCGCCCTTCAGCATATGTCCCCAATGATGATCGCTCCGATCGGCAAGCCCGGCCATACCGGCCGTATCGGCTCCGGGCAGACGGTCGAGAGAAATCGAGCGCCCACCCGGCAGGATGAGCCGGTCCCACGCGAGCATCACCCTATTCTGTCCGTCGGCGATTTCGCTGTCATACGCGCCGATCAGCCGGGAACCCTGCGGAATGAGCAGGATGCGCCCGGTGGGGCTGTCATAGACATTCTGCGTCACCTGCGCCGTGATCTGGCCGGGAAGGTCGGACCTGATTCCGGTGATGAGCGCTGCCGGGATCACGCTGCCCGCCTGGATCACATATCGCGATGAGGGGTCGGCAAGCCGCGCCATGCTTTCGGTCGGCCGGGCCCGGACGTCGCCCAAAAGGCCTCGTCGTGGGTCCGCGCCAGCCTGGCTCGGCTGCGGATCGGCGGGCGGCGTTCGCACCAAGCTATCGCCAATGGGCGAGGCCTGCCGATGCGATGAATTTCCGCCGCCGAGAAAGATCCCGCTCGCGCGCGCGCCTTCGCGTTCCTGCGCCGCCCGCGCGCGGGCCTGGCCGGCGGCCGTGATATGCGGATCGGCACGCGGAGGCGCACCGATCGGCGGCACCGCCTCGCCATTGTCGCGCGGGGCGGGGTTCGGTCGCCCGAGATCATCGGGTAGCGGCGCGCCGGGCCCAGGAATCTTGCCATAATCGCCCGGCCCGCCCGTCACGAGCTCAGACCGGTTCGGCCGGTCGCTGTCATAGAGATTTTCGGATACCTTGGGCTTCGACGGCTGCAACGCGTAGAGAAGCGCGCCGCCGATCGCGATACCCGAGGCGCCGCCGAGGATCGCAAGGGCCTTGCGCGACAGCCTCATCACCTTCGGGGGCTCGGCACCCAGCCGGAGCGGCTCCGCATCCGTGGGAGGCGCCGCGGCAGGTTCCAAATCCGCCTCCTCCGCCTCGCGTTCCGGCGCGCTCACGAGCGCCCCCGCACGCGCCCGGCGCGCTCGATGATCACTTTGCGCGCCGAGCGGCCGGCACCCATGCGAAGTTCGCCGCGCTCGAACAGCCGATCGACGATCATGAAGCGACCATGGACGCGGTAGTTCAGAAGCTCGGCTTCACCCTTTTCGTCCGCCGCGAACAGCGGAGGCATATCGCCCGTGGCGATTCCCTCGCCGAATTCGATGAAGATCTGCCGTCCGTCGTCAAACACACGGACCGGGCGCCAGTCCGGCTTGTCGCCCGAAAGCCGGTAACGGAAGTTGAGCGCGGTAAGATCGAGGCCGGCGGCCACCGGTGCGATCCGCTCGCGTTCCGCTTCGGCGGCACGCAGCGCGATCAGTTCGGCTTCCGGATAGGACCAGGAAACCGAGGCCATGTATGTGGCGGGCGTCGCGCGCAGCTCGAGGTGATAGGTCCGGCGGCTCGTGTTGATGACGATATTCGTCATGATGTCGGGCCGCGTTGGCTTAACGAGGATATGCACGCGGCGGTTCGCGCCGTTGCCGCCCACCGTATCGCCGATAATCCAGCGTACCGTGTCGCCAGCGGCGACCGGCCCTGGGCCGACAAGCTCTTCGCCATCCTGCAGCACGATGTCCGTGACCCGCCCCGGTGCGGTATAGACCTGGAACAATGCGCCCTCTTCCCACGCATATTTCTGGATCGCGCCCTGAAAGGTCGCGCGCTCGGGCTGGACGCGAGCGGCGTCGTTGGCGCGGCCGACGCTCGACTTCGGATCACGGCTCTCCGCGGCGATCGTTGGCGAGGACATGCCGAGCGCGACGGCGCCCGCCACTAGCGAAATATGGAAAACGGCGTTCATTGATTGAGCTCCTTCGACCAGGAAATAGCCGACACGAACACGCCGAGCGGATTGCGGCGGAGCGCGTCGGGCGTGCGCGGCGGCACGTGGGTGACGGTGACGATGGACGACCAGCGCGAGGTCTCGATCAGGCTCCCGTCCTGATAACGCCGCTCGGTCCAGGCGATACGGAAGCTGTCCTTCGATGCCCGGATCACGCTCGAGACGTCCACGGCCACCTGGACTTTGCCGACCTCGGCGAAGGGGTCGTTGTTGCGGGCATAGTCGTTGAGCGCTTGCGCGCCCGCCGCGGTCGTGAAGTCGTAGGCCGACAGCCAGGCTTTACGCAGCACGACCGGATCGGCGGGGATCGAGCGCACATGCTCGATGAAGCGCGCGAGGTGGAAGGCGGTCTGCGGATCGGTCGGCTGATAATCCTCGTCCGCCGGTGCCACGGCCCGGACCTCGCCGAGCTTGTCGACCTCGACAACCCAGGGCGTGATCGTGCCGCGCGCCGAGTGCCAGATGAGCCCGCCCGCAAGAGCGCCCGAGAGGAGCAGCGAGCCGAAGCAGGCGAGCCGCCAGTTCTTCGCCTGGACACGCGCCGAGCCGATGCGGTCGTCCCAGACCTGTGCGGCGCGCTGATACGGCGTTACCGGCTCGGGCGCGCGCGCATAATGGGTGGAGGGTCTCTTGAACATGATCGGTCAGTCCTTCTCGCTGATGTCGGGCGCCGCGCCGCCGCCGTGGCTGTCGCCCGCCTTGAGGCTATGGGCGCCGATAGTGGCGCCCTGTGTCACCATCTGGCGGCGGCGCATCGCGGCAGCCCAGGCGGGCGGCGCATCGGCCGCCCGCGCAGGCGCCGCGCTGTCGGCCGGGCCGTCGCGCCCCGCCTCGAAGTTCGCCTTCATTTTCGCACCGGCGCTGCGGAGCGGGGACGAGGCGCCGCTCGCCGCGGTGCGCGCGACATTGGCGAGGCCCGAACCGACCGCCCTCGCCCCGCTCTTTCCGGCCGCGCCTGCGGAATAAGCCCCCGAAGCGCTTCCGGCGCCCCGGGCGCCCGCCGCGGCCGCCCCGCGCGCCGCCGTTGCGGCGGCGCCGGCCGCGAGCGTCGCACCGGCGGCACCGGCAGCGAGAGTTGCGCCCGCCGCGACAGTAGTCCCGGCAGCAGCGCCGGCACCAAGCTGGGGTCCGCCAGCGACGATACCATTGGCGATGCCGGGTCCGAAGATGCCGAGGCCGAGCAAGGTGAGTGCGCCGAGCGCGATCGCCATCGCCTGCTCGATATCGGGCTCGGGACCGATGCCTGCATCGAGAAAGCGATCGAACAGCGTGGTGCCGATGCCGGTGATCACGGCGAGGACCAGCACCTTGATGCCAGAGGATATGATATGCCCGAGCACACGCTCGGCCATGAACGCGGTCCGCCCGAAAAAGGCGAAGGGGATAAGGACGAAGCCCGCGAGGGTGACGAGCTTGAACTCGAGAATCGTCACGAAGACCTGCACCGCGAGAATGAAGAAGGCGAGCACGACGATGATCCAGGCGACGAGCAGGATCATGATCTGGACAAAGTTGGTGAAGAGCCCGACGGGTCCGAGAAGATCGGCGCTGGCGTCGAGCAAAGGTTCGGCGGCATCGAGCCCGGTTGCCGCAATCACGCCGGGACGCATGAAGTCGCCGATCGCCATCGCCCCGCCGCTCGCTTCCAGACCGAGGCCCGCAAAGCTTTCGAGCATGATCGTGGCCAGCCCCGAGAAGTTGCCGATGATGAAGGCGAAGACACCGATATAGAGCGTCTTCTTGACGAGCCGCTGCAGGACATCCTCATCGGCGCCCCACGCCCAAAAGAGCGCCGCGATCGTCACGTCGATCACGATCAGCGTCGATGACAGGAAGCCGACCTCGCCGCCGAGCAGACCGAAACCGCTGTCGATATAGGCCTGGAAGACCGAAAGAAATTGGTCGATTACGCCCGTGTCGTTCATCTCTCTTCCTCTCCCTGGCCGAAGAAACGACGCCGCTTCGCCTCCCACGCCGCCTCGCACTCGGGATGGGCGACGGTGACGGTGCGACAGCGGCGCAGCGTGTCGCCATAATCGGGCCCAGCGTCCGCTCCGGAGATCTGCGCGGGAGCGGACGCACGGGGCGCGGGCGGGTCCGACGGCGCGACGAACGCGAGGGTCAAGACGAGACCGGCGAGCACTGCGATGCTCGCGATCCTTCCCGCCCGGCCCATCTCAGTTGCCCTTGCGGAAGCGGCGGAAGCGTTCGCGCCCTTCGGCCTCCGCAGCCGCGGCGCGCGCGGCACCCAGCATTTCGGCGCGGCCCTGCGCCGCGATCGCCGCCGCGAGATCGCCGAGCTGCTGCGACTGGAGCGCGAGCAGCTGATTGCCCGCCTGCGCCGCCTGCAGTGCGCCTGTCGCCGACTGGCTGGCGCCCACCAGCGTGCCGATCGACTGGCGCGCGGCGCCCATATTGGTGACGACACCGGCCTGCACCTTCATCGCATCCTGAAAGGCGCCGACGCTGTCGTTCCAGCGCGCCTCGGCATTGGCGACGAGGGCCGCCTGCGGCCCCGTCAGCGCCGCACCCCTGTAGCGCGCATCGAATGTCTTCTGGATATCGCCGACGTCGAAGGCGACGCGCTGCGCCTCGCCCAGCAATTCGCGGGTGCGGTCGATCTGTCCTTGCAACTCCCGCAGCGTCGAGGTGGGCAGACTTTGCAGGTTGCGCGCCTCGTTGACGAGCGAGGTCGCCTGGTTCTGGAGCTGCTTGATCTGGTTGTTGATCTGCTCGAGCGTGCGCGCGGCGGTCAGCATATTCTGGGCATAGTTGCGCGGGTCGTGGACGATCCCGCCGATCTGCGCCGAGGCGGGCGCGACCACGGCGCCCGCCGGCACCATCGCGATCGCGATCAGACCGGCCAGCGCCGCACGGCGATAGAGGCTCTTCTTCATCAATTTCACTCCTTCAGGGGGCTGCGATTTCGAGATGGCCGAGCAGGTCGGCGGCCCATGTGAGGCCACGGTGACGAAGCCAGGCGGCTGCGAACTGCTGCTGGCCATGGGCCGCCATCAGTTCGCCGATGCGGATCTGGTCGGACTTCGAGGAGGCGGCGGCAAAGGCGAGCGCGATGTCGCCGAGGCCCAGGTCGAACAGCCGGTTGCCGCGGCGCGACTGGCAATAATAATCGCGCTTCGGGGTCGCCCGGCTCAGGATTTCGATCTGGCGGTCATTGAGCCCGAACCGCTCATAAACCCGCGCGATCTGCGGCTCGGCGGCGCGCTCGTTCGGCAAGAATATCCGCGTGGGACAGCTTTCGATGATCGCGGGCGCGATCGGGGAGCTTTCGATATCGGCCAGGCTCTGCGTCGCGAAGATCACGCTCGCATTCTTCTTGCGCAGCGTCTTCAGCCACTCGCGCAGCTGCGCCGCGAACGCTGGGCTGTCGAGGACGAGCCAGCCCTCGTCGATGATGATCAGTGTCGGCGAGCCGTCGAGGCGACCTTCGATCCGGTGGAACAGATAGGAGAGCACCGCACCCGCCGACGAGGCCCCGACCAGCCCTTCGGTTTCGAGCGCCTGCACCCGCGCGGAGCCGAGATGTTCGGCCTCGGCATCGAGCAGCCGGCCCCAGGGACCACCGACAAGATAGGGCGAAAGCGCAAGCTTTAGTCCCTGCGACTGGATGAGCACGGCAAGTCCGGTGAGCGTCCGCTCCGAAACCGGCGCGGTCGCAAGCGAGGTGAGCGCCGACCAGATATGCTCCTTGGCACCCGGATCGACCGCGACGCCTTCGCCGGCGAGCAGCGCGGCAAGCCATTCGGCCGCCCAGGCGCGTTCGGCCGCTTCGTCGATCCGCGCCAGCGGCTGCAGCGCGACCGAGCCGTCGCTGCCGGCCTCGTGCAGTGCGCCGCCAAGATCCTGCCAGTCGCCGCCCATGGCGAGCGCCGCGGCGCGGATCGAGCCGCCATAATCGAAGGCGAAGATCTGATTGCCCTCGTAGCGCCGGAACTGCATCGCCATCAGCGCGAGCAGTACCGACTTGCCGGCGCCGGTCGGGCCGACGACGAGGCAATGGCCGACGTCGCCGACGTGCAGCGAAAGGCGGAACGGGGTCGAACCTTCGGTCTTGCCGTACAGCAAGGGGGCATCACCGAAATGCTCGTCCCGTTCCGCCCCCGCCCACACCGCCGAGAGCGGGATCAGATGGGCGAGATTGAGCGTCGAGACTGGGGGCTGGCGGACATTGGCATAGACATGACCGGGCAGGCTGCCGAACCAGGCCTCGAGTGCATTCACGCCCTCGACGGTGCAAGTAAAGTCGCGGCTCTGGATGATCTTCTCGACCAGCCGGAGCTTCTCCGCCGCCAAGGCCGGATCGCGGTCCCACACGGTGATCGTCGCGGTGACATAGGCGATGCCCGCCTCGTCGGCGCCGAGCTCCTGCAGGGCCATGTCGGCGTCCGCCGCCTTGTTCGAGGCATCGCTGTCCATGAGGACCGAAGCCTCGTTCGTCATCACCTCCTTGAGGATCGCGCCGACCGACTTGCGCTTCGCGAACCATTGGCGCCGGATTTTCGTCAGCAGCCTGGTGGCGTCGCTCTTGTCGAGCATGATCGCGCGGGTCGACCAGCGATAGCCGAAGGCCTGGCGATTGAGCTCGTCGAGCAGCCCCGGGAAGGTGACGCTCGGAAAGCCGGTGATGGTGAGCGTGCGCAAATGGTGATCGCCGAGCCGCGGCTCGAGACCGCCGACGAGCGCCTCGTCGGCGAGCAGCGCGTCGAGATAGGCGGGCGTCTCGGGGACGCGAACGCGCTGGACCTTGGTCGAGATACAGCTGTGAAGATAGGTCAGCGTTTCACCGTCATCCAGCCATTCGGCCTCGGGCATGAAGCCCTCGACGAGATGCAGGACGCGTCCGGTCCGGTCGATGAAGCCCGCGAGCAGTTCCCTGGGATCAACCCCGGTCTTGGACCGTCCCTCATAGAGCCAGGCCTCGGCGCGCACGGCTTCCTCGGCGGGCGGCATCCAGAGCAGGGTCAGATAATAGAAGCTCTCGAAATGCGCGCCTTCCTCGCGAAACTGTTCGCGGCGCTCGACGTCGACCAGTCCGGAAACCGCGTCGGGAAACTCCGACACGGGATAGGACCGCGCCGGCACACGCTGCGCCTCGACGAACACCGCCCAGCCCGATCCGAGCCGGCGAAGCGTGTTATTGAGCCGCGCGGTGACCGCGACGAGTTCGGCGGGCGTGGCGCTGTCGAGGTCGGGTCCGCGAAAGCGCGCAGTGCGCTGGAAGGAGCCGTCCTTGTTCAGCACCACGCCCTCCGCCACCAGGCAGACCCAGGGGAGAAAATCGGCGAGGCGGGCGGATTTCGTGCGATATTCGGAGAGGTTCATCATGGGCGCATCCAGACGGGATATTTGAGGTGACGCCGGGCGACGTCGACGAATTGCGGGTCGCGGCGCGCGGCCCACACCGCGAGGGCGTGGCCGACCGCCCAGAGGACGAGGCCGACGATCCAGAGGCGGAGCCCGAGGCCCACCGCGCCCGCGAGGGTGCCGTTGACGATCGCGAGCGACCGCGGGGCGCCGCCCAGGAGGATGGGCTCGGCGAGCGCCCGGTGCACCGGAGCGAAGAAGCCCGGCACCTCCGCCTCCCGGCCCATCAGACAAGCGCTCCGCCGCCGAAGGAGAAGAAGGAGAGAAAGAAGCTCGAGGCCGCGAAGGCGATCGACAGGCCGAACACGATCTGGACCAGCCGGCGGAAGCCGCCCGAGGTGTCGCCGAAGGCGAGACTGAGCCCGGTCACGATGATGATGATCACCGCGACGATCTTGGCGACCGGCCCCTCGATGCTGTCGAGGATCGACTGCAGCGGCGCTTCCCACGGCATCGAGGAACCGCCGGCCCTCGCCGGCGCCGAAACCGCGAGTGCGACAAAGAGCGCGGTCGAACAGAGCATAGCGCGGCGGGCGCCATGCCGCAGGGCATGGATCATCGATTGTCTCCTTCGGGGGTGATGAGGTGGGTGAGGTGATATTCGAGGGTCAGCCGGTCGAACGCGTCGACGCGTGCGAGCTCTGCCAGCCTGCGTCCGGTTCCGTCGCGGACGAGTACGGCGACGAGATCGATCGTCTCGGCGAGTAGCGCGCGCGGCACGGTGATCACGGCTTCCTGGATAAGCTGTTCCATCCGCCGGAGCGCGCCGAGCGCGCTGCCCGCGTGGATCGTGCCGACACCGCCGGGATGGCCGGTGCCCCAGGCTTTCAGAAGATCGAGCGCCTCGGGCCCACGCACCTCGCCGATCGGAATGCGGTCGGGCCGAAGGCGGAGCGACGAGCGGACGAGATCGGAGAGCGACGCGACACCATCCCTGGTCCGCATCGCGACGAGGTTGGGTGCGGCGCATTGGAGTTCGCGCGTGTCCTCGATCAGGACGATGCGGTCGCTGCTCCCGGCGATCTCGGCGAGCAGTGCGTTGGTGAGCGTCGTCTTTCCGGTGCCCGTGCCTCCCGCGACGAGAATGTTGAGCCGGTCGCGCACGCCGGCTCGCAGCGTCTCGGCCGCGCCGTTCGACATGATGCCCGCAGCGACATAGTCGTCCAGCGTGAAGACGGAAATGGCCGGTTTACGTATTGCAAAGGTGGGCGCCGCGACGACAGGGGGCAGCAATCCTTCGAAGCGCTCGCCGCCGTCGGGCAGTTCGGCGGACACGCGCGGCGCCACGCCATGGACTTCGGCGCCAACATGATGTGCAACGAGCCGGATGATCCGCTCGCCATCGGCCGCGCCCAGCCTCTCGCCGCTGTCCGAAATGCCTTCGCCGAGCCGGTCGACCCAAAGCCGGCCATCGGGATTGAGCATGACTTCGACGATTTCGGGGTCGGCGAGCCATTTCGCGATGGCAGCGCCCATCGCCGTGCGCAGCATGCGCGCGCTACGATTATGTGCCTCCAGCCGGATCGGTTCCGGGCCCATCGGATCCCCCGTTTCTTGGAGCGGGCCAGGACGCCGCTCGACGGGGAGAAGTAAGAGACGCAGGAAAGCCGTAGATTCAACAAGCATTTCCTCGCGTCGCAGCCTGGCGATGAAAGACAGGCCCTGGCGTAGGGCATTGCCCGGCGGGGAACTGATCCTGCCACGCAAGGAGGCGCGAAAACTTGCTTCGAGCACGATTTTGACAAGAGTGTAACAATGACTGATTCGGGGTCGCAGCCATCAGACGAACCTGTGCGCTGGGCGCGTCTCACCGCGAAGCAACGCGCCTGTCTCGATTTGCTGCTCGAGCGCCAGACCTCCAAGCAGATCGCGCGCCGCCTGCAAATATCGAAGCAAGCGGTCGATCTCAGGATCACGACCGCCCGGCATATCCTCGGCGCCGCCAACCGCGACGAGGCCGCGCTCATCTACGCGCGCCTCCGCCAGACCTACGACCGGATACCATGTGATCCGGTCATACTACCGCCGCGCGCCGACTTCGTGCCATCGGACTTCCCGGACGGCGAGCAGGTTCCGCTGGTGTTGAACGACAGCGTGTCCGACCCGCCGGCCAAGGGTCTGTGGAAGCACGATCATCGTCGCGCGAACCGGGGCTGGATCATGGCGGCCATGTTGGCCTTTGTCGTTATTCTCGCCCTTGCGGCGGTGACGATCGGTGAAACACTGACGCGTCTCCTGTCCGCCTGACCCTTTCAAACAGTCGATCAGCAAAGGCCGGAGCCCTGGCTTCCGGCAGAGGAGAAGTCATGTCCAACGAAATCACCATCACGGCCGCGCGTCTCATCCGCGATGTTCCGGCTGCTGAAGTTCGCGTCGACGACGCACTCATCGCATTATCCTCGCTGATGACGAGCGTGGTAACCGCGCGGCGCGACACGGCTGGGGTGCCCGCGGCCAGGGGGCAAGCCACGATCCGCCGGCTGATGAAGGCGCAGGTCGCGCTGGTCGGCGTCAGCGGCGATATGCTCCGCATTCATGGCGACCTCGCCGACATCGGCCGCGAGACCGCGGGCTATGACCTCCACGAATGTCCGTCGATCGCCGAGGCAGGAACAGGCTCCCAGGCCATTTGCGCCTGACGCTGATTGACGGGCAATGGCCGCCATGAAAGTCTCGGCCCATGCGTATCGCATTGTTTCTCGGCTTTCTGGCGGCTGCCATTTTCTATGCCGCCTGGCGGGGTGGCGGCCCGGAGCGGGTGATGGCTGCAATCGCAGCGGCGATGGTGGGGCTCGATCAGCTGCTCCACGCCTTCGTTCCACCGAATTTCCTGTCGCTCGACAGCGGTCATCTCGCGATCGACCTGTTCGGAGCGGCGGCAACGATAATCCTCGCGCTTTTTGCGCATCGTTTCTGGCCCATGTGCGTCGCCGTTTTGCATATCGCTCCGCTACTGGCGCACATAAGCCGGACAATCGACGTCAACCTTCACCCAGCAGCCTATCTCACCATGCAGGTAGCGACGTCCTGGCCCGTACCCGCGATTCTCATCTTCGCAACCTGGCGTCACCGGCGGCGGCTGGCGCGCGGCGTCAGCGAGCCGTCCTGGCAAATCTCGTCGCCGTCATCGAGCCCGACAATGGCGCGGCGCTAGCAGAGACCCTGCTCGCCGAGCATGGCACGCTTGCCCGAATTCTTATGCAGTCGCCGGAGGCACTGGCGCGAACACTCGGCAAAGACAGCGCGGTTAGCGCATTGCTTACCGCGGCGAACGCTGCCGCGATCGAATCGATGCGCGCCGACCTCGGCGATCGCAGCCTCGATCCCGCCAGCCCCAAGCTGCTCCGCTACCTCAAAATGTCGATGGGGGCACTACCCCAGGAAACGCTGCGGGTGTTTTTCCTCGATCCGGCCCAGCGCCTGATTGCCGACGAGCAGTTGCAGCAGGGCACGATTGGCCATGTGGCCATCTATCCCCGCACGATATTCCGGCGCGCGATCGAGCTCGATGCCGCCGCCATCATCCTCGTCCACAACCATCCGAGCGGCGATCCGACACCGAGCGATGCCGACGTCGCCGCGACGACCAGGCTGGCCGCTATCGGCCGTTCGCTCGACATCGAACTGCTCGAACATATCGTCGTCGCGCTTCGCGGTCACCGCCCCATCCTGAACCGCAATTCGATGCAGCGCACTCCGGCTGCCGCCGACCATCTCCTTTGCGACACATCCGCCAATTGGCGCGGCGCGCCCGACGCGGCGCGTGCGCTTGCGAACGCGCAGCGCACGGCGCGGCGGCGGCTGCTTCGCCGGCAACTCGTCGGTGCTCCCGGTCTTTTCGGCGAGCCGGCCTGGGACATGCTCATCGATCTCTTCATCCATGAGGCCGAAGCCAAACCCGTTTCGACAAGCTCGCTCTGCATCTCGTCGGGATTGCCGATGAGCAGCGCGCTGAGGCTCCTGCAGCGCCTGACCGACGCCGGCCTTGTCACGCGAGAAGCCGACCGCACCGACGGACGGCGCAACTTCATTCGCCTGGATCCCGCTCTTGGGCACCGCCTCATGGCCTATTTTGCGGAAGGCGACGAATGACCGTCTCTCATGGCGGTGACCGGTTTATCCGCGGCGGCTGCCGTTCCGCAATTGGTCGACCGGCTAATGCGCCGCTTTGGCATGAGTTGAAGCCCCGTGCCGGTAAGGGAAGTCGCGACTTACGACGTGGGCAGGCGCGCGACGGATGCCCGTGATGGCGCGGACCGGATGAGCCTGGCGCGCTCATTGATCGCCGAACACCATTTCGGGGGGCATCCGGATGGCGCCCGCGGTAGGGGTGCGGCTGAACTTAGGGCCGGCCGTCAGGGGAAGGCTTTCCCCCGCAGCCTGTCCCTAAGCACAGTGACCGTCAAAAAGTCGCAGTGAGATCGGCATAGCTGTAGATCGTATCTCCGAAATCGTTGCTATTCGGAGCATTTCGCAGGAATCGCCCTTGAAACAAGACGGCGCCGCCGAAATCGAGCCGCAGAAATTTCGGAACGACCCAGTAGCGCGCACGGGCCTCGATCTGATGACCGCCGAGCCGGCTCGAGGCACCCGTCGCGTCGCGCACACCCGTCGAGGCAAAACTGTCGGTCGCGCTATCGAGCCAGGCGGCGCGATAGAAGATGAAGCCATCCCAGCGCTTGTCCGGCTTCACCTCGAGGCGAAGCCCCGGCGAACTGATGTTGTTGCGCCCGAGCGGGCCGTAGATGCCGGTCGGGCCATAGTCGAAGCGTCGCGGACCATAGAGGCTGTCGAAGCGTCCGAACTTGCGGCCGGCATCGTCGCCGGTGGCGAGATCATATTCGACGGCGAGCCGGGGTTTCCACGCACCGTCGAACTGATAGCCAAGCTCGGCGTGCAGGAATTGCGCCGAAACGTCCAGCTTGGCCGCTCCGGCTGCGCTGCTCGCGCTGATATCGCCGAACTGATAGGCATATTCGAATTCATAATCGATCGCACCCGGCGCTGGATCGCGGAACAGGCGAACGCCTGGGGTGAACAGCTTGCGGTCGCGGGTCGCGCGCGACGGCCGGTCGTCTTCGTCGAGAGCATAGAAAAAGAGATCGAGATTCGTCGATCCGAAAAATTTCGGCTTGTTGAAGAAGCCGCCCCAGAAAATGAGATCGTCGCCTTCGTGGTCCCACTTCACCTCATTGTCGAGAATCGAAGGCTTGTCGCTCGGCAGCCGTTGCTGCGGATAGGTGTAGAAGAGTGTGAGCTGCTCCTTTCCTGCGCCGCCAAATTCGAACTTGGCACCGGTGAAGGCGTTGGTCGTGTTGCGAAAATTGTTGCGGCCCACGAGCCGGCGCGACCCGAGGTTGAGAACGAAGCGTCCCGCGTCGAGACTCGCCGTCGTTCCCCTGCCCAGCGCATCGCCGAGATCGGCGCCGAGATAGGCCTGCACCAGTTCGAGCGCATTGACTTCGCCGGTTCCGACCGAGCTGCCCGGGTCGTCATCATAGGCGCGGGCATCGATCAGTTCGCCGCCTATGCGGATCGGTCCGGTGTCATATTCGGCGAACAACGACGTGCGCAGGCTTATCAGGTCATCATTCTTGTCGAGGCCCGGCCGAAACTGGTTCGACAGGGTCTCGTACCGGATGCGGGCACTTCCCGACACGGTAAGGCCTTCGGGATCGCCGAGAGCCTGTTGCAGGGTCCAGGGTTCCGTCGAGGCCTTATCCTGGGCCGCGGCCGGCAGAGCAAAAAGCGCCGTTCCGACAAGGGCGACACGCGCGAGTGAGCGGGCGATCATAGACATCCTCCATGGCGATCGCGACGCATCCGGTCGTCCGGCAGGCATCAATTGAAAAGGGTCAGTTGTGTCGAAGACGGGTCTTCTCGGTCACGTCGATCTGGACCACCCGGTCTTCGTGTACGGTGATGGCGATCGATCCGTAGCGCAGGTTGAGGAGAGCCTCGCGTATCGACGCGAGACTCTCCTCGATCTGGCGGCGCTTGTCGGGAGCCACGCGGCCGGATGTCGATTCGTCGGTCATTGCTGTACTCCTTCTGCAAAGAGCATGCCCCTGTTAATCCTGAGCCCCAGGCGCTGGCCGATTTGCGGCGGCGACGAAGCCGCGCTCATGTCGATTTCAAGGGGCTTATCGACGCCGGCCACTTCGCCTTCGATCCGCCAGTCGCCGCCGCGCCGATAGACGCCGGTTACCAGAACCGGCAGGCAGCCGGCACCTTCGCCGCAAACCGAAACATCGTGCGGACGAAAATCGAGGCGCGCGGGGCCATCCCCGGCGGGCGCCACCTCGACATCGATCGCCCGGTCGAAGAACTGGGGGCGACCGGCGACAACCGACACCGGAAGGCTGTTGGTCTCGCCCACGAAGTCGGAAACGAAACCGCTGCTCGGCTTCATGTAGATTTCCTCGGGCGTGCCGACCTGCTCGATCACCCCATGGTCCATGACGACAACGCGGTCGGCAAGTTCCAGCGCCTCCTCCTGATCGTGGGTCACGAAGATGGTGGTCAGCCCCATCTGCCCGTGAAGGTGCCGAAGCCATCGCCGCAGATCTTTGCGAACCTTGGCGTCGAGCGCGCCGAAGGGTTCGTCGAGGAGCAGCAATTGCGGTTCGACCGCCAGCGCCCGCGCCAGCGCGACGCGCTGGCGCTGACCGCCCGAGAGCTGTGCCGGATATCGTCCGCCGAGTCCGCCGAGCTGGACGAGCTGCAGCAACTCCTCCGCCCGCGCGCGTATCTGCGCTTTCGGCGGTCGCTGCCGGCGGCTGCGTACGCTGAGGCCGAAGGCGACATTCTGTGCCACCGTCATATGCTTGAACAGCGCATAGTGCTGAAAAACGAACCCGACCTTGCGATCGGCAACCTTGAGCCCCGTCACGTCTTCGCCGTTAAAGGACACCTGGCCCTCGTCGGGAAATTCGAGCCCGGCGATGATCCTGAGCAGAGTCGTCTTTCCCGATCCCGAGGGGCCGAGCAGCGCGAGGAACTCGCCGCTGCGTACGTCAAGGGAGATGTCATTCAGCGCCGCATAGCTGCCGAAGCGCTTGCTGATATTGTCAATGCCAATCAATGTCCTGCGCCTCCGCGATGATAGTCGAAACGCCATTCGACGATCGACTTGAGCACCAGCGTCACCAGGGCGAGCAACGCGAGCAAGGACGCGACCGCGAAAGCCGCGACGAAATTATATTCATTGTAGAGAATCTCGACATGGAGCGGCATCGTGTTGGTGATGCCGCGCAAATGGCCAGACACCACCGAAACCGCGCCGAACTCGCCCATCGCCCGCGCATTGCAGAGCAGCACCCCGTAGAGGAGGCCCCAGCGGATATTGGGCAGAGTCACGCGCCAGAAGGTCTGGAAACCCGAGGCGCCAAGCGACAGGCTCGCCTCCTCATCGTCGCGGCCCTGTTCGCTCATCAACGGAATGAGTTCGCGCGCCACGAAAGGAAAGGTGACGAAGATCGTCGCAAGCAATATGCCCGGCACCGCGAAGATGATCTCGATGTCGTGCGCGCGCAGCCATGGCCCCAGCCAGCCCTGCGCGCCGAACAACAGCACATAGATGAGGCCCGCGACAACCGGCGATACCGAAAAGGGCAGATCGATGAAAGAGATCAGCAGGCTCTTGCCGGGGAAGTCGAACTTCGCGATCGCCCACGCGGCCGCAATGCCGAAGACGATGTTGAGCGGCACACTTATGCCTGCAACAAGGAGCGTCAGCCTGATCGCCGCAAGCGCGTCGGGCTCGGTGACGGCACTGCCGAATGCGGTCGCGCCCTTGGAAAGCGCCTCGCCGAAGACCGCCGCGAGCGGCAGGACGAGGAAGAGCGCAAGAAAGAGAACGGCGACCGCGATGAGGCCGTAGCGGGCGGCGGGACGGGAATTCTCGCGGTGCATCAGCCATCCATCCGCTTGCGGCTCCAGGCCTGAATCAGATTGATCAGGAGGAGCATCGCGAAAGATGCGACGAGCATCACCGTCGCGATCGCCGTGGCGGCCGCATAATTATATTGCTCAAGCTGCGTCACTATCAGAAGCGGTGCGATCTCGGACTCGAACGGCATATTGCCCGCGATAAAGATTACCGAGCCATATTCGCCGACGCCCCGGGCGAAAGCGAGGGCGAAGCCGGTCAATAACGCAGGGAGGATCGCTGGCAGGATGATTCGAAAGAATATCTGCCACGGCCGCGCCCCGAGCGAGAGCGCCGCTTCCTCGACCTCGGCGCTCATATCCTCGAGAACGGGTTCGACCGAGCGGACGATGAACGGCAACCCGATGAAGATCAGGGCCACGGTGATCCCGATCGGATTATAGGCGACCGCGATGCCGAGAGGTTCCAGATATTGTCCGACCCAGCCATTGCCCGCATAAATCGCGGTCAGGGCGATGCCGGCGACGGCGGTCGGAAGCGCGAAGGGAAGATCGACGAGCGCATTGACAATCCGCTTGCCGGGAAACTGGTAGCGCACCAGCACCCAAGCGGTAACCAGACCGAATATGGCATTGATGATCGCGGCCACGAACGCTGTCCCGAAGCTGACCTTGTAGGCGGCGATCGCCCGCGGCGAGAGGCCCGCCGCGACGAACTCCGCCCAGCCCATTCCTGCCGACTTGATGAACACGGTGCTGAGCGGGATGAGAACGATCAGCGAAAGCCATGCGATCGTCAGGCCCATCGTCAAGCCGAAACCGGGGATGATCGATTGCGACCGGCGGCTCCCGCCTCGCGTTTCGGCCGCAAGGCCGGGGGCGGGCATCTGCAGCGGACTGCTCAATGCTATCTCCATTGCGTTTATCTTTTCGTCTTGGCGAAAATCTCGTCGAACACGCCGCCGTCGTTGAAGAAGCGCTTTTGCGCCGCCTGCCAGCCGCCGAACTCGTCATCGACGGTGACGAGGTTCACCTTCGGGAATTGCGAAGCATATTTTGCCTCGGCTTCCGGGCTGATCGGACGGTAGTAATTCTTGCCGATGATGTCCTGCGCCTCGGGCGTGTAGAGATATTTGAGATAGGCTTCGGCGAGCTGGAAATTGCCGTGGCGCTTTGCATTGCCGTCGAGAACGGCGACGGGCGGCTCGGCAAGGATCGAGATCGACGGTACGACGATATCGAACTTGCCCTTGCCGAGCTCTTTCTGCGCAAGGAAGGCTTCATTCTCCCACGCGAGCAGCACGTCGCCGATGCCGCGCTCGACGAAGGTGGTCGTCGACCCGCGGGCCCCGCTGTCGAGGACCGGGACATTGGCGAATAATTTCGTGACATAGTCCCGTGCGGCGGCGTCAGATCCGTATTTCTTGAGCGCATAAGCCCAGGCGGCGAGGAAATTCCAGCGTGCGCCGCCGCTGGTCTTGGGGTTCGGTGTAATCACCTTGACGCCGGGCTTGATCAGATCGTCCCAATCCTTGATGCCCTTCGGATTGCCCGCGCGCACGAGGAAGACGATCGTCGAGGTATAAGGCGAGCTGTTGTTGGCGAGGCGCTTTTGCCAGCCTGGCGACAGCGCATCGGTTCGCGCGGCGATCTCGTCGATGTCATAGGCGAGCGCGAGCGTGACAACGTCGGCGTCCAGACCGTCAATCACCGCGCGCGCCTGCTTTCCGGCACCGCCATGGCTCATGGTGATCTTGACGTCCTGACCGGTCTCCGCCTTCCACTTGGCGGCGAATTTCGGATTGATCTCGGCATAAAGTTCCCGCGTCGGATCATAAGATACGTTGAGAAGTTCGGCCTTCTGCACGGCGCCGCCGCCGTCGTCGGACCCGCTCGAGCAGCTCGCCAGACCGGTAGCGGCGACGACCATGCACAGTCCTGCCACCAGCAGGCGCGGTTTCCGAAACGCTTTCATGATAGTCTCCCTCACTCGCGTGGGGCCTCGCCCCACGCCAATCCCCATTAACTCTACCTAGATAGTAGGGATATTCAAGCGAGAAAATCTATCTAGCCGACGAGGCGCTCTTCCTTCCCGGTGAGCGGCGTCGCGGGCGCACCCGCCAAGGCGTCGGCCAGCGTGCGATTGTCGAGGATACGGCGACTGGCATCATAGGCCCGGCCGAACTCGCGCCGGATCTCGCACAGCGCTTCGCTTTCACATTCGTCGCAGGGGCGATACGCCTGGCGAGAGAGACAGGGCAGCGGCGCGAGCGGGCCGTCGAAAAGTCGCAGTATCTCTCCGAAGCTCACGGTGTCCGAGGGGCGGAGCATGACGTAGCCCCCGCTCTTTCCCCTCCGACTCTCGAGAATCCCGGCCTTTTTCAGGTCGAGGAGTATTTGTTCAAGGAACTTGTGGGGTATCGCGTGCCGCCGGGCGATCTCCGCACTGGTGATTGTTTCGCCCTCGGGGAGCGCGGCCACCGACAGCAAAGCCCGGAACGCATATTTGGCCTTGTTCGAAATCATCGCCTGCTCCTAGCACATTCCCTATTAAATAAATAGGTTTTATAAAGTCGTCAGATCAGAGACATCACTGCGAGCGCAGCGATCCCGACGAGGAGACAGACCAGGAGCAACGGCCCCCCAAAGCGCGGAAAGTCCACGAAGCGATAACCGGCGGCTCCCATGACGACCGCATTGTTATGGTGCCCGAAGGGCGTCAGGAAATCGAGCGAAGCTCCCACCGCCACCGCCATGAGCAGCGGTTCGACCGGTACGCCGGTCCGCGACGCGATGCCCGCGGCAATGGGGCTGAGCACGATCGCCGTCGAGACATTGTCGATAAATGGCGTCATCGCGACAGCGATGCACAGCACGAGCGCGGAGACCACAACCGGGCCGTTCGATGGCAGTTGTTCGGCGATCCAGTTCGCGATGACGCGCGCCGCTCCCGAATCCTCGACGGCCATGCCGAGCGGGATCATGCAGCCCAGCAAGATCACGATCGGCCAGTTGAGATCCTGCACCGCCGTTCGAAGATCGAGCGCGCGGGTTAGCGCAAGAGCGAGAACAACCGCGCCAAAGGCGAGTTCCGGCGGAGCTATGCCAAGCGCGCTCACCAGAATCCCGAGGCCGAAGATTGCGAGGCCGGGGCCGGCCGAGGATCGTCGACGCCGGGGCCGGCGACTGCTGAGCGCGAGCAGTCCGCAATCTGCGACTGCCTGACGCAGCGCGTCGCCCGCGCCCGCGAGGATCAGCACGTCGCCCATGCCGATCTTGAGGTCCGCGAACCGCCCTTCGATGCGGCGGCGACGGCTCGCGAGACCAACGACGCGCACCCCGTGGTCGGCGAAGGCCTCGACGTCTTCGACTCGCGACCCGAGGAGGAGGCTGTCGGGCATGACGACGGCCTCGAACCCGTCGCTTTCGTCGCTGTCCACCAAGGGGGCAAAGCCACCTTCGTCGGCGAGTTGAAGGAAACGGCCATAGTCGCCTTCGGCGAGAAGCCGGTCTCCCGACGCGACGACGATATCGCTGCGTCGCGCGAACACATGGGCGCCGTGGCGAAAAATACCGTGGATATGGCAATCGGCCGCCGACTCGACGTCGGCGAGCGCCCGGCCGACGAAGTCCGACTGGTCGGGGACCACCAGCTCGACGACGAAGTCGGCGGGACCGGCGTCGAAATGCGCCGGGGTCGCCTGCCGCGCGCTTCGAAACGTCCGGGGCGCGGCGAGCACGATCCACGCGAGGCCGACGATGGCGACCGGCGCGCCGATCCGCGCGAGTTCGAAATAGCCGAACCCCGCCCCGGTTTCCGAAATCTTCCATTCGTTGACGATCAGGTTGGCGGGCGTGCCGGTCAGCGAGCACAGCCCGCCGAGCAGCGTCGCGAAAGACAAGGGCATCAGGACGCGCGCAGGCGGGATGTCGAGGCGGGCACACACCGACAGCGCGACCGGGAAGACGAGGGCAAGCGCCCCGACGTTGTTCATGAAAACCGATGTCAGCGCCGCCGTGCCGCACAAGGCCGCCAGAATCACCGTCTCGTTCTGGCTCCGGCCGACCAGCCGCCGCGCGAAATTGTCGATCGTTCGCGTCTGCGCGAGCGATGCGACGATTAGCAGTATTTCGATCACGGTGATGACGGCGGGGCTCGAAAAGCCCGCAAAGAGATTGGACGGCGGCACCACGCCGAGCAGAAAGGCTGCGGCGAGCCCGGCCATCGCCACCATTTCGACGCGGAACCGCTCCGACGCGTAGACGAGCAGCATCGCTGACAAGATTCCCACGATCGCGAACTGCTCGAACGTCATACGGAATGCCTATTGCCGATAGGCGGAAAGCGAAAGCCCGCGTGCAAGATTTCCCTGCCGCCCACCGGCGGCCGGCACCGTGGCCGACCTTCCGGCAAGTCGCCGCATGCCCGGAGCGCCTCGCCGCTGAATGCCAGGGAGAGGCTTGCACCGCAATATCAACTAATTTAGTAATCAATTGTGCCGAACCCGCTCCGACGTTGTCGTGAGGGGCGAAAGGCCGGCCGAGGCGTCGTCGTCAGGCACCACTTCCCCACCATGCGCAGGCCGAGCCGGGCCACCGCGCGCATAACCCACCGGCGGCCCTGCGCTGCCCGGCCGCAACCGACCAGCAAAGGAACTCGACGATGCTCGACAGATCCGATCCCCCGATCCGGCTCTATGCCATTCTGACCGTTCCCGGGCTCGAAAACAGCGGACCCGCCCACTGGCAAAGCCTCTGGGAGGATTCGGATCCCGCGTGCACCCGCGTCGAACTCGGACAATGGGACCGTCCCCATCGCAACAGCTGGGTTCGGCGATTGAACGAAGCGATTGCCGCCTCCGATCGGCCGGTCCTGCTTGCGGCACACAGCCTCGGTTGCCATGCGGTGGCATGGTGGAGCTCCCTTGAACCTTCGGCAGGGGACGGCAAGGTCGCCGGGGCCCTGCTCGTTGCGCCGCCGGCAGTGGAATATGGCCGCCGCGATCCCCGTCTGGCGGCGTTCGCGCCCCTCGTCCGCGAACGCTTGCCCTTTCCGTCGATCCTCGCCGCCAGTCAGGATGATCCCTATGTGTCCTTCGGCCGCGCCGCAAAGATGGCGCGCCATTGGGGAAGCCGGTTGGCCGATGCGGGCTGGGTCGGCCACATCAACGCTGACAGCGATCTCGGCCACTGGCCCTATGGCCGGTTCCTGCTCAGCCAACTCGCGGCGGCGGGCGCGGCGCTCGGCGACCGCGCCGGCGCGGTCGCCCGCTTCCTTCCCTCACGCTCTCGGCAGACCGAAGCCGCCGCCCACGCATTCCCCGCGCACGGCTAGGACGGGGAGCTAAAGACCTTCGCCCGCCGTCCAGTGCGCATTGACGAGACGGCGGGCGAGCGCGCTGACCTGGACCCGAATGTCCGGAACTGCGACGACTTCCCAGAGGTCGCCGCGCGTCATCGGGCCGATCGCCAGCAGGCGCTTCGACACGAGCCCGCCGGCACCGATGACATGACCTTCGCGGTCGATATCGAGACCCAACCGGAGCTGGTCGGGCCGAATCCGCCCTGCCATCAGCATGCGCCCGACGAGCGGGTCGGCGGACCGGATGAGATCGCCCTGCGGTCCGGTGCAGTTGATGGCCCGGGCGACCTCCAATGTTGCGATATTCGACTGCCCGCGCGCACGCCAATCGAGGATCAGCGTGTCGGTGCCTGCGCGCGCGTTCAAGATCTTACCCGCGCGGAAGCGGAGCCGGCCGGACGCGATCAGGGCGTCGATGCGCGCCGCGACGGCCGGCGCGAGACGGTGGCGATGCACGTCCCAATAGGGGCGCAGATGACGCAGGAACCGCGCCCGCTTTTCACGGTCGGCCGAAGCCCACATCATCTGGGTGACGGGTCGCAGCGAATCGATGACGAGCCGCCAGTCGCGCTGCGCCGCTTCGGTGCGTGCCCAGCGCACGAGCGCGGAAAGGTCGGGCGCTGGCCGGGCAAGAACCGGCTTCGGCCAAGACAGGCCTTCGAGGTGGCGATGCGGCCGCAGACCCCGCCGTGACATCGCGGTGATCAGCCCCTTATGTCCGCGTGCATCGAGCCGTAGAATGACGTCGATCGCGGTCAGGCCGGTGCCGACCACAAGGACCGACGCATCTTCGGGCAGCCCCTCTTCGAAGGCCGTCGCCCAGGGATCGCGGACATAGAGATTCGCGGGCAGGCGCTCATCGGCGAGCGCCGGGGGATCGTGCGGCGGCAGATTGCCGATCGCAAGAACCGCGCGGTCGGCTTCGATCGGGCCGCCGTTCACAAGGCTCAGCGAAACCCGACCATCCCCTTCATCGATGGCGAGCACCTCGTCGTTGACCAGCTTCAGCCGCGCACCATTTTCTCCCAGCGCGTCCGCCAGCGTCTCGCGGAGATAGCGACCATAGGTGGCGCGCGTTACAAAAGCATCGTCGCATCCAAGCCCGCGCGCGGAGAGCCAATTGCAGAAATGTTCGGGGCGATCGGCGAATGCGCTCATGTTCGCGGCCCGGACGTTGAGCAGATGCGTGGACTCGAGGCTGCTATAGGCCACGCCGGTGCCCATTCGCCCGCGATCCCGCTCGATCAACAGCACCTCGACGTCAGGCTGCTCGAGAAGGTTGAGCGCGAGCATCGTCCCCGAAAAGCCGGCTCCGACAATCGCCACCCTGTTCGCGGTTCGAAGCCGCGGCCTGAACTGGAAAAGCGGAGAGCCGTCGCTCATCACCGCGTGACCACGTCCCCGCTGACAGTCACGCGCTCGAGCACCCGATGATGCGGCCAATAGTCGCCGACCGCATAATGCTGTGTCGAGCGATTGTCCCAGATGCCGATCGCGTTCGGCGACCAGCGGAAGCGCACCTGATATTCGGGGACCTTGATCCGATCGAACAACAGACGCAGCAGGCTGTCGCTTTCCTCTTCGGGGATGCCGAGGATCCGCGTCGTGAAGGTGTAATTGACGTACAGGATCTTCTCGCCGGTTTCGGGATGGCGTCGCACGACCGGATGGCGAACGGGCGGAAAGGCCGCCGCCAGTTCCGCCCGCTTCTCCTCGCTGACGCGTCCCCCGAAGCTGCGGACGATGTCATGCTCGGCCTCGAGATCCTCGATGCGGTCCTTCACCGCCTGGGGCAGCCCCGCATAGGCTGCGACGGTGTCGGCCCACATGGTGTCACCGCCAAGCGGCGGCAGGATGCGCGCCCGCAGAATCGACGCGACCGACGGTCGCGCCCGAAACGTCACATCGGTGTGCCATTTGTTATAGGCCTGAAAAGGGGCCAGCGTTTCGGCCGACAGCTGGACCCCCTCGACACCTTCGATCCGCAGGATTTCGGGATATCCCTCGACATGCGGTATGACCGGATGGCCTTCAAGCTCGCCAAACAGCCGGCCCAGCCGGACATGGCTTTCGTAGCTGATGTCCTGATGTCGAAAGAAGAGCACCTTGTGCGCGATCCAGGCATCGTGCAGCCACTCGGCTTGCGTTACATTCAGCGGACCGTCGAGATCGAGGCCGGACACTTCGGCGCCGATCGTGGGAGTGGAAGGCAGCAGGTCGAGCCCTAGCGACGCGGCGCGCTCATACAGGGTCGGATCGATCGTCTTGGTGGCCATGCGTCATCTCTCTTGATGAAGCCCCTGGCCGGTCGACTCGTGGCGTCCCGACGGCTCCGATATTAAGGCAATTATTTCAGTTGACAATAGGTTGGACGACTAAGGTCGATAGGGGATGGAATCGGGCAACACGATTCCCACCCGTGCAGCGTAGCTTTCCCAGGCCTTTTCCAGCTCGGCCCTGCGACCGGGCTCGGCGAGCGACAGGTCCCGTGTTTCGCCGGGATCGCGCACGATGTCGAACAGTCGCCACACACCATCGCCGATGTCGGTAATCTTCCAGTCGCCGCGGCGATAGGCGCGCGAACCGAACAGCTCGGTGCCGATACCGTCCTCGGCGCCATAGATGCGCGCGGCCGCATCGCGAAGCCACGGCGCCCACGACCGCCCCGTAATCGGCCGCACGGCGCGACCCGCAACCTCGGTCCGCGAAGCATCGACGCCCGCTACGTCGAGCAGGGTCGGCGCGATATCCGCGACCGACATATATTGCGTTTCGGCCGCGCGACGTTGCGGAATGCCGGCGCCGCTGACGAAGGCGACGGTGCGCGTCCCGCCTTCACTCGCATAGCCCTTGGTCAGCCACGATGGCGCCGTCGCGGCCTGCGCCCAGCCCGCGCCATAGGTGAGATAGGAGGTCGCGGAGCCGCGGTTGCGAAGGCTGTTGTCGGCACCCGCGAGCGCGCTTGCAAGCATCTGCTTGCCCGTCGTCTCGACATCGAGCGCCTCGGCGCCATTGTCGGCGAGGAACAGGATCACCGTATTGTCGAGCTGGCCCGCGGCGCGCAGCGCATCAAGAACACGGCCGACATTCTGGTCGAGCCGGTCGACCATCGCGGCATAGATTTCCATGTTGCGCGCCGCGAGCCGCTGCTGTTCGGCGGTCAGCGAATCCCAGCTTCCGTCGCGGTTGCGCGGCGTGTGCGCGGCAATGTCGGGAGCGAGAATGCCGAGATCGCGCTGACGCGCGAGGCGTCGCTCGCGCAGCACATCGAATCCTTCGTCATAGCGCCCCTTGTAACGCGCGATATCCTCGGGCGGGGCCTGAAGCGGCCAATGCGGCGCCGTGAAGGCAAGATAGGCGAAAAAAGGACGATCCTGCGCTTCGGGCTTCGGCGCTTCCGCAAGGAAGCCGATCAGCCGCGAGGTGAAATAGTCGCTCGAATAGAAGTCGGCGGGCAGCTTCGTCACTCGCTTGCCGTTTTCGCGATAGGTCGAAGCGTGCGGATCGCCCGGGTCGGTGTCGACGCCGAAGTGATTGTGCCCGCCCTGCAGCAGCGCGAAGCTGCGTTCGAACCCGCGAGCATGCGGGCTCTGATCGTCCGCGAGCCCGAGATGCCACTTGCCCGAGAACAGGGTGCGATAGCCACCGGCGGAAAGGCGCTCGGCGAGCGTCGCGACATCGCGACGCAAATAGCCCTCATATCCCGGCTTGCCTTGTTGGTTCGGCCGGATCAGCTCGGCCATGGTGCCAAGTCCCGCGAGGTGATTGTCGGTGCCGGTCAGCAGCATCGCGCGCGTCGGCGAGCATGTCGGGGCGGTGTGGAACCCGGCGAGACGGACGCCCGCAAGCGCAAGTCGGTCGAGGTTGGGGGTGCGGATTTCGCCCCCGAACGCTCCGATATCCGAGTAGCCGAGATCGTCGGCGACGATCAGCAGGATGTTGGGTCGGCTCTCCTTGGCCGCGACGGCGGGCGACAGGCCGCCCGCGAGCAACAGGACCAGGAAAGTGCGAAAGCGGCGGCGAACGGTCATATGGCGTACCTCGACAGGAAAGAAGGGCGGCGCGGCCGGGCGAATGGAACCCGGACGCGCCGCGAGGAAGACCGGCGCTGTCGCAAGATGGAGGAGAGCCTGGCGCCGGTCGGGAGCCGGTCAGGCGGGTTCGTACTGGACCGCCTTTTCCTTGCGGACCGTGCGGCTGCTGCGACCGTCGATCCCCACTGGCACTTCGCCGGCGATCGTCGCGCGGCGCAGCGTCCGGCGCTGAAGACCGAAGTCGGCCGTCGCGCGATGCTGGGTCGCCTGATTGTCCCAGATAGCCACGTCGCCCTCGCGCCAGCGCCAGCGCACGACATTCTCGGGCTTGGTGATATGGTCCTGAAGCGTCTGGAACAGACGGGCGGAGTCGGCGGCATTCAGCCCGACGAACTGCTTGACGAAATGGCCGAGCAACAGGCTGCGCTGGCCGCTGACCGGATGAACGCGCACCACCGGATGCTCGGTTTCATAGACGGTCGAGGCAAAGACGTCGCGATGCTGCGCAATGCGCTCGCGCGCGCTGTCGCCATCGGGCGCCGACTGGAGGATCGCCGCATAGTCATAGAGGTTCGTATGCGTGGCCCACAGATTGTTGACGAGCTGCCGCAATACTTCGGGCAGACCGTCATAGGCGGTTTCGCCATTCGCCCACTGGGTGTCGCCGCCTGCTTCGGGAATGGTGATCGCGCGCAGGATCGACGCCTTCGGATAGGCATCGACAAAGGTCACGTCGGTGTGCCAGCTCGACGCGGCATAGCCCTCGCGGCTGTCCAGTTCGAGCAGGTAGCGCGATCCTTCGGCGACCGGCACGGTCGGATGCGCGACCGGATCGCCGAGCAGCGCGGCGAACGCTTCATGCTCGCTGTCGGTCAGATGCTGCTGGTCACGGAAGAACAGCACCTTGTGGCGCGTCAGAGCGGCCTCGATGGCCTGCACGGTCGCTGCCGGCAGGTCGCCCGAAAGCTGGACGCCGTTGACGACCGCGCCGATGGTGCCGGTCACCGGGGAAATGTCGAGATCGATCCCCTTGTCGCGGGCGTTGGCGTAGCTGGTATGAAGGTCCGTCATGGTCAGTCTCCTTTGAGGTTTGGACGGCGGGTCATTCGGCGAAGGCCAGATCGGGAGAATCCCGGTCGAGCCGTCGGCGAATTTCGGAATGCGCCGCCTCGTCGAGCGGGAAGCGCGCGATCAGGGCGGCGGAAAGGCTGTGGGCGACGGCGGGGCCGATCGCGAAGACGAGCAGCAGGCCATCGAGCGCTTCGGCGCTGTTGGACGCCTTGGGGTCGAAGCCCAGCCAGCTGACGAGCGGCAGCGCGATCCCGACCGCGGCGGCGGTTGCGCCCTTGCCGGCGAGGCTGAAGACCGAATAGAAAAGGCCGGTCCGATCGTCGCCGCTTTCGAGGCGATGTTTGTCGGCCACGTCGGCGACGATCGCGCGCAGCATCAGATTGCCCGCCCCTTGGGCGAGCCCCTGCGCGAGCGTCAGCGCGAGCAGCAGGCCGAAGGTCTGGGGTGTGACGAACAGCAGCGAAAGGTTGATCGCCACCTGGACCAGTTCGCCCGCCACCGCCGTGCGATGCTTGCCGAAACGGCGCCCGATCCTGAGCCAGATCGGCCCGGCGAAGATACCGAAAACGAACTGGAAGAGGAACAGGCCGCCGGCCCATTCGGGGCGGCCCATATAGAAGCTGACGAAGAAGACGATCAGCGCGGCGCGGATATGCTGGGCCAGAGTCACCGCGAAATCGGAGGCAAGGACGCGGAGCAGCAGCGGCTCGCCGACGACCGCCGCTACGGTCTCGCGCACACGCGGCCGCGCCACGGGTAACGCCGGCAGGGGCGGCTCGCGCAGCGCGGTGAGGGTCGACAGTAACGCGGGAACGATGCTGGCGAGCACGAGACCGCCCATCAGGCTGAGCTGGAGACGGCCATCGCCGGGGCGAATCTGATCGGCGATCGTCGGCAGGATCAGGGTCAGCAACAGCGCGCTCGCGGTGACGACCGTCTGATAGGTCGCGATCCGCGTCCGCTGGTGATAATCGCCCGACACCTCGCCGCCCCAGGCCTGGAACGGTATCTGAACCGCGGTCCAGCCAAGATAGAAGAAGAACAGCACGAGCCCGAGCGACAGCGGCGTCACGCCGAAAGGCGGAAAAAAGAGAAAGATCGAGGCGAGCGCGAACACCGCCCCGCCCCCGGCAATCCACGGCTTGCGGCGCCCGTGGATCGTGCGCGTGCGGTCGCTGAGCGTCCCGATCAGCGGATCGGATACCGCATCCCATAGCCTGCCTAGCAGAAACACGAGACCGATGGTCGTCAGCGAGAGCCCATAGTCGCGCGCATAGATTGCGGGCAGATAGACGCCGAGCGGCAGGCCGGCGGCCGCGAGCGGAATCGCCACGGCGGAAAAGCGGACCAGCTCGCTGGCCGTCGGGGGCGGAGCGGCGGTCACAGCTTCGTCCTCACGGTCAGCCCGAGCGTGCGAGGCTCGCCGATCAGCGCGGTCACCAGCCCTGTTGCGCCGGGTGACAGGGTCTGGAAATAATCCTTGTCGAACAGGTTGCGCGCCCAGATCGACAGGTCGAACAATCCATCCTCGGTGCGGATCCCGATGCGCGCATTGGCGATGCCAAAGGCGGGCACATCGGCATAAATGCTGTTGCTCGAGGAGGTGTTGAAGGACGAGCGGTGCGAGTAATCGGCGTGTGCGTAAGCCGCCAGACTGCGTCCGCCGAGAGATCCGACCGGGGCGGATGCGTCGCCGCCGAGCGTGTAGGTGAATTTGGGGACGCCCGGGAGACGCTCGCCCGTCAGGTCCTGGTTGCCGCCCTCATTCGCCCGTTCGGGCGCCTGCGGCGCTTCGGGATAGCTGAGATAGGTCGTGTCCGTATAGGCGAGCGAGCCATAGAAGCTCACATGCTCGGTGGGCGCGGCGGAGAGGTCGACCTCGACGCCGCGCGATCGCGCGCCGGGAATATTGGCGATATATTGGCGGTAGTTGAGCTGCGACACCTGTTCGAAGATCGCCGTCTGATAGTCGGCAATCTCGGTCCAATACGCGGCGGCATTGAGTGTTACGGCTCTCCCGAACCATTGGGATTTGAAGCCGATTTCATAATTATCGACGGTTTCGGGCGCGACGTCGGGGTCGATGCCGACCGGCAGGTTGGTCAGGTTGAGCCCGCCCGACTTATTGCCGCGCGCATAGCTGGCATAAACCAGCGCATCGCCCGAAACTTGCCACGACAGGGTGGCGAGACCCGAGAGGCTGTCGTCGCTAAAGCCGGTCGAATAGCTGGTTTCGGGATTGAAGAGATTGCGGATATTGACGACCGCGGCCGCCAATGGGCCGGGCAGCGTAGCCGGATCGACCCCCGCGACCCAGAATTGATTGAACGATCCGCGCTTCTTTTCATGCGTGTAGCGCAGGCCCGCGGTCAGCGTGAGACGGTCGGTGATCGACCAGTCGGCCTGGCCGAAAAAAGCGAGGCTCTTGGTTTCAGGGTCAGAGGTCGAATTGGACTCAAAGCCGTCGAGCGCGGGGGTCGCGACCGTCGCTGGCACGGCCGGCAGAAACCAGGCCGGCGCCGCGCTGCCATAGCCCACCTTCCCGTAGCCGCGAATGATCTGCCAGAAATAATAGGCGCCGACGACATAGTCTAGCGGGCCGTCCGCGTCCGAAGCGAGGCGCAGTTCCTGGCTGAACTGGCGTTGGCGGTTGGACTGCTGCGCGAGCGAAACGGCAGGCAGCGACGTCGAATCGCCGTCGTTTGCGGGGTTCCAGTCCCACCAGCGGTAGGCGGTGATCGATGTGATTTTGGCGGGCCCGGCATCCCAATCGACCTGCCCCGACACGCCATATCCATCCATGTTCGACTGATAGTGCGCATCGGCCTCGCCGACGCGCGCGAACGGATCGATCACCGGAAATGTGTAACCCGGAAAGCGCGCTGCGCGCTGGGCGAAATTGTTCGGAATGGCGGTTCCGTCCGCATAGGTGCCGAAATAGCCGGCAAGGATGTTGAGGACGTGATTCTGTTTCTGGCGCGCGAAGTCGCCGATCAGACGCACTTCCAGATCCGCGGTGGGCGTGAAGAGCAGCTGCCCGCGCAGACTCCAGTTCGAATAATCCTGCGCCCGGGCCTTCTGCGTGCTGTTATAAAGAAAGCCGCGCCGCTCGGTGACCGCACCGCTCAAGCGCACCGCCAGGACATCGTCGAGCAACGGTCCCGAAGCAGAGCCCCGCAACTGGTAATAGCCATAGTCGCCGACGCTCGCTTCCCCCGAGAATTCGGGGGCGAAGCTCGGCTTCCTGGAACTGATGTTGATCGCACCAGCGGTCGTATTCTTGCCGAACAAGGTGCCTTGCGGGCCGCGCAGCACTTCGATTTGCGCAAGATCGACGAGATCGAACTGCAACTGGCCGACGCGCCCGTAATAGACATTGTCGATATAGACGCCGACGCCATTCTCGAGACCGTCGTTGGTCAGCGACACATTGCTGCCGAGGCCGCGAATGTTGACGTTGGTATTGCGGGGGTTGAAGCTGAACACCTGCAGGCTCGGAACGAGCTGCTGCACCTGCGCGAGGGAATAATTCCCCGTTGCCTCGAGCGTGTCGGAATTTACGACCGACAGCGCGACGGGCACATCTTGCGCGCTCTCGTCCCGGCGCCGTGCCGAAACGATGATCTCATTGCCATAATCGGCGTCGACGAAGGTCGCGGCCTCGGCTGCCGCGGCGCCGGCCTCCCCATCGGCCGCAAAGGCGGGGGTGGAGGGCAGGAGCACCGCGATGCCGAGCAAGAGCGACGCACGAAAATCGGAAGAGTGGCTGGTCATTCGTTATTGCTTCCGGGCGTGGCGCCCGGCCCCTTTTTTGATTGAATGGATGGCGGCGCGAAGCGCCGGGCCGGATCGCTCGCTCGCGTCCGCGCTGCCCCACAAAGCGCGGGCGGCGCTGCGCAGGGACGCGGGATAGCGAGCCAGGTCCGACAGGTCGGATCGGGTCAGATACGGCATGATTCACCTGCCGCCGGCGCATGAGCGCCGGACGCACGGCCGCTACGCCTCAGGCAAGGAAGCAGGGTATCGATGGGAGAAAATGATCGGCCAAATCAGCGGGCGCGGTCGATCCGCCAGCCCGACGGCTTCGGCTTCGACGATCAGTGTCTGGTGCTACAAATCTGCATCGCGAGTTCCCTTTTCACGGAGGAACGCAATGCCTGGCGATGTCGCCCGAGCATCACGCGCTTTAGCCTTTGGTAACGCGGAGCAAGCTGCTTCCTGGATCAAAAGCCGCGGGCCGAAAAGAGGATGTCGTCCGGATCGGCCAATCCGAAAGACAAACTCAACTTAATAGATTGAATTTTGATTCGTCAACAACGGATCGCGATATTTGCGACGAAGAAAATCTTTCCGGCGACCAGCGGAGGCTTGGCCGGACGCTGCGGCGATCGGCGTGCGCAAAACGGGAGAAGACTCCCCGCAGGCTCCGGGCACCGGGCGTTCCAAGCAGGATTGCCAAGGATGACGAGCTGCGAAATATGGCGCGATGGATATGCAGCTTCTTGTGATCTGCCTTTTGACGGCGGTCATCAACCTGATCGGCACACTGGCCTATGGCGCGCGCATCGCAGGGGTGCGCACACGCCGGATTGCGATGAGCTTTGCGCTGTTCAACATTCTCGTCCTTGTTTCCAGAACGTCGAACGGCTTTCTCGGTCCCTTTCTCGCAAAGCGGATCGAAACGCGGATCGCGGGCGGCGGAGGGGACGCTCTCCTGGGGGACTTCCGGCTCGTGCTCGCGTCGGCAGCAGTGTCGGTCTTCGCGGGCATCCTGCTGGTCCCGACGAGCCAGAGACTTTTCTCGCGGGCCATTGGCTATTTCCAGGAGCACCGGTCGACGACACGGCTTCTCCTGCGCAGTGCCACGCCCTCCGGAATGCGGTCCATCAGGCAAGCCATCGCTTTTTCCGGACGCGGCCAGCTGCGCGCCCTTGGCCGGCCGCGGGGCGTCGGATGGCAGGTGCTGTTCGCGAACTGCCTCGCTCAGGCACTGTTGACGGTTGGCGTTCTCGCGTCGCTCTATGCGGGCTATCTTAATCCCGAATATCGCGTCACGGCCTCACAATTATCGGCAATCGTCAACGGCTTTGCCACCATCCTGCTGTTTGCACTGATCGACCCGCAGCTGTCGGTGATGACCGACGACGTCATTGACGGTCGCATCGATGAACCGCTCTTTCGCAGGACGATCGTCTGGATATCGTTCAGCCGACTTGCCGGAACCTTGCTTGCGCAGGTCATGTTTCTCCCCGCAGCGGAAGTCATCGCCTGGATCGCGACGCGCGTGTAACATAAGTCTCGGCGAAGTAGCTACCGATCCGCCCAAATCAGGTGTCGAACAGAGGCGCGTCGCTCCCTGAAAATGTCAGCCCTTGGGCGTTGCTCGGTGCGCCCCGATCCGCCGATTTGATCTGTGCAACTGCCAAATGATGAAAGCGCTGCAAACGCGCTTTCGCCAGTCGACCGCGACGCAAAGCGCGCCTGCTCTGCTCTTCAAGACTTTACGGCCGACATCGAGGGCCTCGGCGATCGCTTGATACGACGGGCCCTTTGGCCGGTGTAACATCAAATCCGCCGCGCCGTCGCGGACGGAAAATTGGCGCTCGGCTGCGGACTGCTCGAATCTCCCGCATGCGTCGGCAAGAGCTAAAGCCCCATCCCGGGCCGCGAAACCGCCGCGCCGATCGCCTTATCCGCGGCGGGCGCAGCGATGGCGGCCCGTGATTGGACGGCCTGAGCGACGGGTGTCCGTGAGAGCGCGGTCTGGACGGCGCCGGCACGTTCGCCGATCGCCGAAACCAGCTTCGCTCGGTCATTGGTGACGATCGTCGCCGACGCCTTCGCGCGCGAGATGCCGACATAGAAGCTTTTCTGGTCGACCAGATTGGCGGCCCGGCTGTCGGCGTGGATGATGACATGATCGGCAGTGCGCCCCTGCGCCGCGAAGGCGGTATCGACATAGGCGTGGGCGATATGCCGGTCGCGCGCGGCGTCGAGGTCGAGGATCTGCACCTGCCCGCGCGCGCCAAGCACCGTCGCCGTGCGTGCCTGCTCATCGATCGCAATGACTTCGCACCGCGCGCCGTTGATCCGCCCGGCCTCGCGATCGTTGCGCGTAAAGCGGATGCTGTCGCCGGTCCTGAGATCGATAGTCTGGGGCGCGAACAGCTGCACCTTGCCGGCGCCCCATTGCCGAAGGCGCCAGTCGACCTCGCGCCCATCTTCGGACCTCAGCGCAATGGCGGCCTTGGCCGGATCGGCCGCCTCGACACGATAGGCTTCGCCCCGCGCGACGCCCTTGTCGGCATAGTCGCGGGTGAAGCGCACGACATCGCCCCGGTCATAGCTGAACGGGTCGCGCGCCTCGGCGCGGGTGAGTCCCTTGTTGACGAGGCTCTCCATGGTGACGGCGGGACCGGAAAGTGCAGCTGACTTCACCAGCGCCGCCCTTATGTCCGCCGTCAGCGCGTCGCGCCCTTCGCGCGAGGGTTCGATAACGAGCGTTCGCGCCCGCGCCGCCTTGTCGAGCCCGGCATAGCGCTCGGCGATAGCGGCGAAGCGGCCGGTGCGATCGGCATGTTCGACGATCTGGCCGCCGCCGCGATCGAGCGCGGCGAGCGCCTTCTTCGCATCGCCCTCGATCGACGCGAGCACCGCTTCCTTGGTCGCCGCATTGCTCTGCCGGACGATTTCGCCGAGCGTGGCGGTCTCCATGCCGGCATCCTGAAGCTGCGCGAACGCCGCGCCGGCCTCGACCGATCCCAGCTGCTTCACGTCGCCGACAAGGATGACCCGGGCATCGTGCTGCTCGGCCAAGTTGAACAGCAGCGCGGTATCGCGCGCCGACAAAAGCGACGCCTCGTCGACGATCCACGCGGCCGGCGGGCCGGGCGCCGAACCTTCCGGCGCGAGCAAATGGCGCGCCACAGTATCGCCGCGTGTGCCGAGCGCCTCGCCGAGTGTCATCGCCGCCGATGCGGTCGGCGCCAGCGCGACCACCGACACGCCTCGCGCTTCGGCCTCGCGCGCGAAAGTCGCAAGCACCGTCGTCGTCTTGGCGGTCCCGGCATAGCCCTGCACAGCGGTGATCCGATTACGGCTGATAAGAAGCTGCTCGGTCGCGGTCTTCTGGTCGGCATTCCAGCCAAAGCCGGACCGTCCGGCCTTCGCCGCCGCACCCGCGACGGCCTTCGCGGCGGCGAGCGGCGAGGCGATCGGCGCGAGCGCACCGCGTCCGTGCGCTTCGATCCGAAGCAGCGTCTTCTCGGCCGCGATATTCTGCCGGGTCGTGAATCCTGCGAATGCGGCGCCGCGCCGGTCGAGGAAGGTGCGGTCAATGAGCTCGCCCTCCTTTGTCGCCTGCCTGATCGCGTCGCCGATCTCGGCATAGCCTACCTTTCCAATTCCAACCCGCCCCGCCTCCTCATGCAGCGCCGCGACCGGGAACACCGATTGCCGCTCGCCAAGCTTGTCGGCGGCATGGGCGACAGCGCGGTCGGCAATCGATGGATCGGGAAGGTGAAGGCCGCTCGCCGCCCTGGCCCCTGCCTCACGCACTAACGCCAGCCGGACATCAGCATCGAACCCCGCCCGGTCCGCGATCTCGCGCCAGTCGGCGACAAGCGTGCCATGATCGGTCGTCCCCTTCGCCTGCCGCGTATCGAGCGCGGCGACCTGCTTTTCGGCGGCGCTGGCTTCCTCGCGCGATGTGCCCCGTTCGCCGAGCGCCGCCTCGATCTCGGCGCTGCGCGTGCTGAACGCCGCCATAACGTCCGCCGACACGCCCTTGATCTCGAACATCGAGTCATTTCGCGCCTCGATTTCATAGCCGAGCTCGCGAACCTTCAAGGCGAGCTCCTGCCGGTAGATGGCGCCGATCTGCTTCTGAAGCTGATAGATGGCGCGCGGTTCGAGGCTGCGCCACGATCCATCTTCACTCTGCGTCGCGTTCATGATGACATTGTGGGTGTGAAGCTGCGGGTCCTGCGCCCGGCTGGTGCCATGCTGGAAGCTCGCGACAATCAAATTGCCGGTGGCCGCGCGTATCACGTTGCCGCCGTGCCGGACGCGGGTCGCGGCCATATGCGCCTCGACATGAGCGAGCGCGGTCTTCACCGCTTCCCCATGAGCCGCGATCAACCGACGGTCGCCGGCGACCTCGGCCATGATCGACACCGACTTGGGCGCACTCAGCGTCACATCCCAGCCGGGCCGATGTTCGAGCTGGCCGTCACGAACGGTTCCAAGTTGCTCGCCCGCCACCTTACCGTCAAGCAACTCGCGGAAGGTGTCGCGATCGACGTCACCCGATAGCCCAAGCTCCTCGGCGCCCTTGCCGTGCCATTCGGACGGCGACAGCCCGCCGTCGGCGTAATAATCGTCGGCCTCATAATAGCTGCTCGCCTGCGCCGAACTGGTCAGCACAGATACCGACGCGACCATCAGACCGGTCCCTCGCCGCTCGGCTGAGGTTTCGGTGGCTTCGGCTCGGCCGGCGGCACCGGCTGAGATGGCGGCTCATCGGGCGCCGCTTTAACCGGCAGGGCCGCGACCGGCAATGGTTCGACCACCTGCTGCCAGAGGCTGGTCTTGGGGTCGCCCGCGATATACCCGAACTGGCGCGCCTTGCCGCGCCGCACGATATGATCATCAGTGAGCGCGATCCTCGCGACCGGCAATCCATCAGGGAAGAGCAAATAGCCCTGATGCTTGGGTAGCCGCAGCTCGCTTTCGAGAATGGCGGGCCGAACCTTGCGCTGGCGGCCGAGCGTCGTGCGGGGCTTGTCGTCACGCTCGGCGAGCGCATCGCTCATCGTCGGCACTTCGACCTCGCAGCTCCCGATGGTGTCGCTCGCCCATTGCCGCGACTCGCTGTCGGTCATCTGGAGGAAGAGCTTGGTGTTGCAGCAGCCGAGCATCGATTCGGACAAATCCTGTCCATAGCGATGCCGCATCTGTCCGATCGCCTGAAAGCTAAGTATGACCGCCGCCCCGAACTTGCGCCCCTCGGGGAGCAGCCGGGCGAGATTGTCGACGCGCGGCAGGTCGGCGAGCTCGTCGAGGACGAACCAGACGCGGCGCTCGGCCGAAGGCGAAAGCCCGAGCATCGCACTCGCGGCACATTCGAGCCAGCAGGCGAGCAGCGGCTTCGACGCCTCGAAATAATCCTCCTTTCGCGGGACGAAGATCCAGGGCTTGGCGCCCTCATGCTCGTCGAGCCCCGAAATGAAGTCGCGGAACGCAAATAGCTCCCGCTTGTCCTCGTCGATGCGCAGGAACTGAATGAGGTTCGCAGCCTTGGCGAGCATGAAGAGGACGCTTCCGGTCGCGCGGTCGGCGTCCTCTGCGAAGGTGCGCGCCGACGAACTATTGCCTAGCCATAGCTTGAGATCGTCCTTGGTCCGCACCTGCAAGGCATGGAGCAGATCGGGCAATGTACATTTGCCCTCGCGCCACAGCGCGCGGATCATGTTCGCGACGAGGATGCGGCTCGTCTCCAGCCACACGTCGCGGTCATGCTGGCCGGTCTCGGTGACAAGCTGCTGCGCGATGCGGTTGGCGTCCGCCGGATGGGCGATCTCGGCGAAGGGTGTCCAGATCGCGCAGCGCGCATCGAACGGATTGAGAATGATGTCGCCGCGCCGGGGATCATAATATTGGGCGACGAACTCGCCGCTCGTGTCATAGACGAGTGCCGCCTCGCCGCGGGCTTCGATACCGTCGAGCATCTGGCGGAGCACCGTGGTCTTGCCGCTCCCGGTCGTGCCGACGATCGCCATGTGGCGGGTTTCAAGGCGGGCAGGCATGGGTACTGTCGCGATGGCGAGGGCATGACCCCCTGCTTCGGAATGCGTCAGCTTCGCGAGCTTCGTCTCCGTCGTGACGATTGTTCCCCCGACGACGTGATCGCGCAGCATCCGCTCGCGCCGCCGGTCCATCGCCCCGCGAAGCAGGACCAGGCCCGACAGCCAGGCGCCAAACCCCAGCCAGCATCCGCGGATGACGAAGGCGATCACCGTGTCGGCCGACCGGCGAAAATAGGGATGTGCCGCGACCGCGCGGGCCGAAGCTTCGTAGCGCTCGCCGCCGCCACCGATCATGACGCCGGGATCGGCGTCGGTGCCGCTCGATATCCACGTCTTCAAACGGGCGACATACCAGGTCCCGGTCGCCTGCATCGTCGCCGGCGTCAGCATGAGATAGGGAAGCGCCAGGCCGCCGAGCGCGATCGATCCCGCTAGGATGATCGCATGGCGTTTGAACTGCCGCGCCTGGTTCGATCGCCAGTGGCGCCGCAGCGCATCGGCATGGATGCGCCGGTCGCGATCGCGCATCATGACCGGCCCACCTCCGCAAGGCGCCGCTGGCGATCATGGGCGGGGCCGATCTCGGCGCCGATCTCCTCGTCGCTCTTCCCGCCGCCGAAGGCGGCGCTGCGCGCATAACAATAGGATGCGCAGGCAGTGAACAAGGTGCGGTCGAGCAGGCGCTCGACGTCGGCCAGCCGGGTGCCGAGCGACACAAGCTCGGCGACGAGTTCGCGGTTGTGGGATCCGTCCGCCACAGGGCTCGACAGCGCCGCAACCCCCGCTTCGACGCAGGTTGCGAGGATCGCATAGGCAGTTTCGCCTTTCACCTTCGCAAGCTCGCCTACCGCCTTGTCGACCTCGACCGGCAGTCGCACCGTATGCCTGACCAGCTTCATCGCGCTGCCCGATTGCGACGCCAATGCGGCGTCTCCAAAAGTGCCGGAATTCCGCCATTTGCGAGCATGCCGTCCGAAGCGACGTCGAATCCGCCGCTCGAAAAGCGGCGGAAATGCTGGATGCACCCGTGCGTGAGGTGTGTATCCAAATTATGGGTCCGATGCGTAGCATCGCGGCCCAACTTCTTTGCCTGAATGACTATGACTTCAGACTTGAGCCGGGCTCCCGGCAGCAGAGAATTGAGGCTGCCAGCCCAGCGGGCCTGCATGCCGGGACCTGCAAGGGAAGGTGCAACGATTGGGGGCCAATAGCGGCCGGCGTGGAGGATCTGGTATCGGCGCGCAATCATGGCCGATGCTGCTCGGACCGAGCAATGAAAAGCGGCGAACCTGCGTCCGGGACGGCGGCAGCTTCACCCGCAGAAGCTGCCGGGCGCGCAGCGTCGATCGCCGCCGCTGGTGCGACAAAAATGGCCGCATCGCGCCAGCCCGGCGACCGTCTTGGCAGCGAAGCGACGGCAGAAGTTCCAAGCGGCGCGTGCAGTTCGGGCGCGATCTTCGCGACATAGGCGCGCGTCTCGGCTGGCAGTCCGCGACGCCCCGCGACATAGGCATCGGCGCGGCCGGGACCTGCATTATAGGCCGCGAGCATCAGCCGGACATCGCCATAGCGGTCCCACATCGCGCGCAGATACGCCGCACCTGCGAGAATATTCGCACGCGGGTCGAACGGGTCCGAGCCGAGCCGGTGGCGCACCGTCAGCGACGCCCAGGTTGCGGGCATGATTTGCATCAGACCCATGGCTCCGGCGCGCGAGACGGCGCCGGTACGGCCGCGGCTTTCGGCGTGCATCACCCGCCAGATCCAGAGTTCCGGGATGCCGAAGCGCTGCGCCGCTTCGGCGACCGGAGCGGCATAGGGATGGCGCTCCTGCTGCGTCGCGGCCGCAGCCGGAGCGCAGATTGGCGGCAGAAGCAGTGCAGCCGATATGGCCGCGCGCCGCGCGACGACGCGCATCGACCGGCACAGCACAGACAGGATGGCGAGGCTTCGCCGCAGTCGCGCAGCGATCATCGTGCTTGCTCCCTCACGTCGGAAATGCGTTCGAAGGAAGGGCTCGCGCGGTGCCAGCGAAGCGGAGCTTCGGCGTTGCTGCGCGTCAGAACAGGGTGCGCCTTGCCGATCAGTCCGGATGCCGGAATTGGCCCGAAATAACGCCCATCGAGGCTGCCCCGTGCCGCACTGATCAGGAATAATTCCTGCGCGCCGACGATGCGGCAACCGCGCCAGACCGGGAGCGGACGGCCTGCCCCGTCGCGCGCCAGCGCGCGGGCTACGCCCGCTCCATCGATCGTGACAAAATCACCCGAACGGCAGACAAGAGCACCCGGAAGCGCGGCGATGCGCTTCAGCAGCGGTACGCCGCGCGGGAGATATCCGCGCCGGGAAAGATAGGCCGCGAGCGCCGGCGGCGGGTCGATGGCGACAAGGTCGCCGAGCCGCGGCCGCGCGCCGACATCGATCCGGTAGAGGCCGAGGGGAGCGCTGGCGCTCGCATTCCAGAGCAGACGTGGCGCCGGCTTTAGCCAGGCGACCGCGACAAAAGAGACGGCAAACAGCGCCGCTGCGCCCACCGTCGCGTACAAGAGCCGGCGGTTCATGCCTCGATCGCCCGGCGGCGCAGCCATGCCGTGTGGCGATCGAGACCATAGGGCCGGAAAGGCAGGCCGGCGGCGAGCCGGTTGCCGACATGGCGCCAGTGGTCGGGCGATGCATCGCAGGCCTCGATGCCAGCCGCCTCCACCGCGTCGATCGCCGCGAGCGCCTGCTGGACCTTCGGCCAGCCGTCGATCCGAGCAAGGATTTCGGCGCCGGGGCGGACGAAGGGCAGCGTCGAAAATTGTTCGCCGGGCGTCATCGCAATTGCGATCGCGATGGTCGAGTGGATGGTACCGAAGTCGTTCGACGTCCACCTGACAAAGCCAAAGACCGCGCCGGGACGAAAGGCCATAACGCGGGTGCTGCGGCTCAATATCCGCTCGGCGGCGACGCGGCCGAAGCGGATCCATTGTTCGTGGCGGCCCTCGATCCAGGTCAGTTCGACCTCGGTCAAACCGTTGCCATGGGGCGACGAAGAAACGCATCCGCTGTCGTCGCCGGAGCGGACGAGCGCAGCGCCGGACGCTTCGACAGCGCGCGGCATCAGGCGAGCCCCCGGCGCGCCGGATGCACGGTGCCCACGCCCGGATCGGAGGTCGACGAGCGCCGCCCGAGTTCGACCCATGCGTCGAGTTCGTCGATCGCATAGACCACGCGCCCGCCGAGTTTGCGATAGGCCGGGCCGGTGCCGTAGCAGCGATGCTTTTCGAGCGTTCGCGGCGAGAGGCCGACGCGGCGCGCCGCGTCAGGGGTCCTCAAATAGCGGGGAGGGTGCGCGGCGGTCATGGGATGCTCCTTCCAGCGGCGGCTCCCGAAAAGGCGGGGCAGCGCGCGATGGGGCGTCGTGGCGCGAAAGCGGGAGCGCGGGGGAGCGGCTGAATCGCAGCGCTGTTTTTGTCGCCCCGCGCCGCCGGCGAGGAGCGCGCGATAGCCGCCTGCGGCGAGCGCTTCGGCCTCGTGGATAAGGCGCTGGGTCCGGCGCCGCTCGGGGGACGACTTCCACGAAGCGCCCTGTCCTATCGAAAGGCGCGGATAGACGAGGCGCTGCGCGACCATATGGCTCGTGACATCGCGGCCGCGGCGAAGGTCGAGAATGGCCAGCAGCAGGTGGAGACGCCGAGCCTGATAGGCGGTTGGCCCGAACAACTGCGCACCGCGCCGCGCGCCGCGCAGCCATCGCTCGAGGCCCGCCAGCGCCTCGAGGCGGGCATCGAGCAGCGCATCGCAAGGGATCAGCGCAGCGAGCGGGTCGCCAACGGGCACGCCGCGCAGACAGATTCGATGAAGCGACACACCATCGCCCATCACCAGGTGCGTTTCGTCGACCGCCGACCGCGACGCGATGGCGAGAGGCCAATGGGCGGGATCGAAATGCGGCCTATCTTTCATACCGGCGATTGCGGCGCCGAGGATTATGACCTGGGGGCAGACGGCCGGGTTCCAGAAGCCAGGCGCGTCACGCGCCGACAGATGGGGATCGGCCGGGAAAGCAAAGGCCCCATCGCCGGGCCATCACCTCCTGCGCCTTCGGATCGCCCTCGGGATCCGACATGACGTTCTTATAGTCGCGGCAATATTCGAGATTGCGGCGAAGAAATTCCTGCGCGAAGTCGGGGAAATCGAGCCGGGCCTTGCGGTCCCCTTCTTGCCTTGCTTCCTCCGCCATGCGCGCCTCCGTGCAAGGCGGCAGACTTGGCGACGACGCTCAGGCCGCCAATTCCATGAGGCGGGGAGTCACATCCCCAGAAGTGGGTATCCCGCCCGGCAGCGCCGGGCGGGAGCGGAGCATCAGTCGCCGCGGCGCGCCTGGCGATTCCAGACGAGGTCATGCTCATCGCCTTCGCCCGCGAAGAGCTGCGCGAAGATCGGCGCCGTGAAGCTGGGGTCGTCGAGCTTGACCGACAGATAGGGGCGCTTGTCCTGCGTCTGCTTCTCCCAGGCCGCGCCGACTTCGACGTCGCCGATGAAGACGCGGTGGCTGGGGGCGTTGCCGGTCGGATTTTCCTCGGGCGCGATGCGAACCGACTTCGCCTGCACCGAGAGGGTGACTATGCTGCCCCGAAATTCTCCGGAGACTTGTCTGAATGTGCCGATCTTGGCCATGATGCATTCCTTCCTTGGCTCGGACCGCACCATCGCGGTCTCGATGCGCATCGAAGGTCAGCGGGGACCGGCGGTGCAGCCAAGGGCCCGGAGCAAAGCGGAGGATGGCGCGTGCCCGTCTTTCTTGCTTCGCGAGGAACGGCGGCACGCCGGGGGAAGAAAGACGGGCGCGCGCCGTTGCGCCGAGCCGGTCAGCAAAGCGTCCCGCTGACAGATGGCGCATGTCGAGAGACCGCGACGGGAGGGCCGCAGGACGGACGCATAACCAATCGGCCGGTAAGGAGAGCGAAGATGGAGGGGGTAAGGCGGCCTAGACGGATAAGGCCGGTCGCTCGGCTGAAACCGCAGGTGACACGAGATCGCGCCAGCTCGCATAGCCGGTCACAAGGCCGGCGAGGATGGCGAGGCCATGCTCCGCACCCGCTTCAAGCCCGCCCAAGACGGCGAGCGCGGTCCCGGCCTGATAGCCGGCAAAGGCCGCGGCGCCGACGAACATCAGGATGACGCAGCGCGTCACGGGGAGCGGGGCCGTGCCGCCGACCAACCGCCGGCCAAGCGCCAGGACGGCGATTCCCGCGATCAGCGCCAACCCCAGGATCGTCAACCAGCCAAAGCCGAGATCGCGCAATGCGAAGCCGAGGGCGATCGCGGCGCAGACGGGCAGCGCGAACTTGGCGCTGCGAAAGAGAAGCCGGAGACAGTAGAGCGCCGCGATAGCGCCGAGAATGAGCATCAGGGTCATGTACGTCCTCCTGTCGGACGCGCCCGCCACCACCTCCACAGCGCAACCTGCGCGCGAAGCATAGCAGAAGCCGGTCCGGGGAAGAACCCGAACCGGCCCCAATCTGGACCTATTTTCAAAGGGTCAGCGATTGAAGGGGTCATATTCGCAGACGATCGTTTCGGGGTCGCCATCGAATTCGTCGAGCGGCATCACCGAATATCCGGCGCTGGTTTCGATAAGGATGATCACGGTCATCATGGTCCGGGCGAGGTTCCAGCCGAGCGATTGGGCGGTGGTGAGCGGCATGGGATGAACTCCTGTCCTTGGGAGCGGGCCATTCCCGCTCGACAGGCGCCCCGCCGGACGGGGACTGGCCGCAATCATCGCGGCAAAGCCGCGGCCCGAGCGCAGCGTGGGGACCCTTTACGGGTTGATTGAAGGAGGCCGGGCCTCGGCCAAGGGATCAGCGACAATCGAGAGCGGGGATGGCCCGCCCCCATGCGGCAGCCCCCATGCCGCCCAATCGCCCCCTTGCCGCCGCTTCCCGGCGCCTGACCGAATTCTTACCGACACGCCAAACCAGCGATCCCTCACGCCGATCAATCATGATTTTCGAAGCGCCGCGACATGCGGCCCGTCAGGGTGATCCCCAACACAGTTGCCCATTTCGCCAGGGTCTGCCGGGCCGAACATGCCGAACGGCGGCCCGAAGACCGCCGTCCATCGACAGAAGGGAGAAACCGGCTCCGCCCGAGGGCGGAGCCGGGTGGCTGTCAGGCCGGCGGGTTCCAGATGATGACCTTCTTCATCGGGTCGTCGCCCGGCGCATTGGCGACATTGCCGTAGATGGTCCCGAATTCGGGGGCCGACATGGTCACCGACACATATTCGGCGCCGTTGCTCTGCGAGAAACGCTTCCAGCCGGCGCCGAGCTCGAAGCCGTTCTTGCGGCTGAGGATGCGGTAATCGGGCTCGTTTTCCTTGGTCTTGCGGCCATTGGGCACGATCGCGATCGGCGCGGTGACGTTGAGGGTGGCCAGCGTGCCTTCGAAGCTGCCGTCGGCCTTGACGTTGAGGTTGGCAATGGTGGGCATATCAAATCTCCTTCGCTTGCTCGGGGACATCCCCGATGGCGCCGGAAGAAGGGGCCGCGAGCTGCCGTCACCGAGCGGCACGCGAGGGCGAACCCCGCATGGGGTTGACGGCCAGAGGCGAGCCGGACCCGCAAAAGGGCGACAGGAAGGGGTGACCTCGGGCAGGCCAAGGAGCGTTGCCCAGGCTGCCCAAACCTAGTCGATGCGCGATGCACCGTCAGGTCCGAGCGGGCTCCGTCGCTGAGATCTCGCAAGGGAATTCCCGCGCTACGAACGAGGAAATGGTGCAACCCTCAGTGCGACAACGGGCGGAGAAGAGGGCAAAATTTGTTAGGGTAAACAAGGCCGACAATTGCCGTTCCAGGCCCAAAATTCGTTCCAATGGGCCTCGACGCCTGCGCGAAGCGCCCGAGAAGAAGGCGCTCTTGGCGAGCCCGCAGCCGGGCGGCGTGCGCGCGGGCCTGGGGGCCAGCCGCCGTCCGGCAAGGATAGCGAGCCGAGTGCGCCGCGCGGCCCAAAACAACGTGCGGCCCCTGGCGCCGCCTGCCGGCGCCAGAGCACGCCCAATTCAGCCGCGCTCGATTTTGCCGGCCAGTTTCCGGACGTTCAACCGTTGTAGCGAATGACTGGCCCTGGCTCCCCGCAGAGGCCGCACGGACCTCTCAACCGCTCGAAACCTCCGGTCCCGCTCGCCGAACTGGTGACGACACTCGCCTGTGCGATCGACGAGAGGTCGAGCCGGTCGGCGATACATTCGTCGCAAAGCGGCGTCCCGTCCATCCTGCGGACCAGTCCTGCCACTCGTTCTGCGATGGTCGGCCGCTTGGTCATGATGCTGCGATAGTCAGGCAGATCGGCAATCGGAAGCCCCCTGCGAGATTGGTCGCTAGCTGCCTGACGGCTTTGGTGCCTGAATTGGGAGAAGCAGCCACTAGTGATTGCCGACCCGCTACCGCATGAACCCACCCGTCAGCGATAGCCCTGCTCGTCCCACGTTCTCCGGCGGGGAGGCTAAAGAAGAAATCGGCTCCGAATTTGAGATGCAAACGATAGCGGTACCGACCTGGGACCGAAAATCAGTTTAGGCTTTGCGCGGAGCAAATGCTAAGCAACAGCGGGGCGGTCTCATAGACCGAAATGGGGGAGCGATGTGACGATAGCGGCTGCGACTTTGGCTCCTTTAGGCGAGGCGGCAACAGCCTTCGACAGTCTGCGGGTCCGTGCGCGCGGTAACGACGTCTTACTTATCGATCGCGCCGGACGCTTCTTGTTAGTGAATCCACAGCTGGCTGCGCGATATGAGTCCGGTCAACTCTCTGCCAGTGATGAAGATTTTCTCGCGGAGCGCGGCCACTTTCCTCGGTCCGAGCTGGAACGATTAGCCGGAGCCTATATTCGCGGGCGACGCCAAGTCGTGCCCGGAGCACTGGATTATCTCATTCTGGTTCCAACGCTGCGCTGCAATCTCGCGTGCAGCTACTGCCAGGTGTCGCGCGCGGCGATCGATGCGCGGGGCCATGACTGGTCTTCGGCGACGCTCGCCGGGGTGGAGGCGCTTGTTGGGGGGTTGACCGGGCCTGAAGTGAAGATCGAATTCCAAGGCGGCGAACCCACGCTGCGCCCCGATCTCATCAGGGCAGTTATCGACGCAGTGCCAGCGGAGATCCAGGCGCAATTCATCATCTGCACAAATTTGCAAACGCTCAACGACGAGGCGATGGCGCTATTCGACCGCGATGATGTCCAGATCAGTACCTCGCTTGACGGCCCGCTAGCGGTCCATTCACGCCAACGTCAGGTTGACGCCGGCGAGGCCAAAGGATTTCATGCCAATCTCAGGACGCTGCTCGCGCGCTATGGTCCGGGCAAGATTTCGGCACTGCCAACCATAAATCCGCTTTCGCCGCCCGATCCGGAGCAGCTGATCGACAGCTTCGCCGAACTCGGCCTTGATTCGATCTATCTGCGCCCGATCAACTATCAGGGTTTCGCGCGCAAGCGGCACCCCGCATCGCGGGTCAACGGCGACCAATGGCTCGCCTATCATGCAGCCTTCGTGCGCCGCCTGATCGCACGAAACTGGATCGACCGCAGCCGCGTCCTTGAAGAAAGCTATTTCAGCCTGCTCCTGAGGCGCATCTTTCGGCCAGGCGAGGATCGCCACGTCGACCTCAGAAACCCCAATCCGATCGGACGCGACTATATCGTGGTCGACCACGACGGATGCGTATATCCGACCGACGAGGCCCGGATGCTCACTCGCGCTGGCATCATCGATCTTTCGATCGGCGATATTCACGCAGGGTGGGATACGCCGGAACGCGCGGCCCTCGAAGCGGCCGCCACCAACGATGGCGACCCCGCTTGTGAAGCTTGTGCTTATCAGCCTTATTGCGGCCGCGACATCATCGACGACATCGCACGTTATGGACGAATTGATCTGCCGCGCGAAGAAACCGACTTTTGCCGCCGCCACCTATATCTGTTCGATCTTGCCTTCGAGCTCATTCACTCCGATGACCCCGCAGTGCAATATTCGCTGCGTCGCTGGCTCGGATTAGCCGGCGAAACCGGCGCGCTGGCGGCGCCATGATCCCGCTCGTCCTAAACGCCGAGAGCGATGCCGAGGCGCCGTTCGTCACCCGGCTCGCTTCGCGTCGGTCGGCCGATCCCCGCGAGAGCTTTTGTCTTTCCTCCACGCCGACCCAAAGCCTTTGGTGCGGGATGGAAGGCTTGTTCACATTGGCTCATCCAATGGACGCCCTCACCGGCGACGTCGTCCTCGTGGACCCTTCCGCCCGGCGGGCCGAACGGCTTCTGCGTGCCGGTTCGCCGCACAACAGCCTCCTTGTCACCGAACAATGCGATCAGCTTTGCGTCATGTGTTCGCAGCCGCCGAAGAAGACGCATCGCGATCGCTTCGAACATTTCGAGACGGCGTGCCGGCTTGCAGAGCAGGGCAGCGTCATAGGCATTACTGGCGGCGAGCCCACGCTCCATATGGGCCCTTTGCTTGCGATGATCGAGCGATTGCTCGCCGACCGACCCGACCTTGGCTTTCATATTTTGAGCAACGGACAGCATTTCGATGCGGCGAACACGGCGCGCCTTGCCGGACGGCTTCGCACGAACATCGTCTGGGGCATCCCGCTATATGCCGCCGATGCGCCTCTCCACGACCATATTGTCGGCAAGCCCGGCGCGTTCGAGCGGCTGATCGCGAGCTTCGCGCATCTGCTCGTCGCCGGGGCGCGGATCGAATTGCGCACCGTCATGCTTGAAGACAATCTCGATGCGCTCGCGGGCCTTGCCCGGTTCGTCGCGCACAATCTTCCCCATATCGAACAATGGTCGCTCATGGGGCTGGAGAATATCGGCTTCGCGCGGCGGCGCTGGGACGCGCTCCACGTCGATCTCCGCGCACGCTTCGCGCCGGTCGGCAACGCGCTGGATCAAGCGAGTCTCTACGGCGTGCCCGTCCGGCTGTTCAATATCCCGCTCTGCCACATTCCGCCCGAGTTCCGCGATTACGCCGTCGCTTCGATCTCCGACTGGAAGCAACGCTTCGCCCCGGCGTGCGAAGGCTGCGCCGCGCGCGCAAATTGCGCGGGCTTCTTCGAATGGCATCCCGATCATCTCGTCGAGAAGGTAGTACCGCTGTGAAGAAAAGACGTTTCCTGATCTCGGGGCTCGTGGCTGCCGGTATCGCTCCGCTGCCTCCGGCACAGGCCACGCCCGCAGGATTTTCTCCGACCGGCGATGGAGGCGATGGCGACAAGGACGAGATGGTCCGCAAGTTTGCGCAGGACCATCGCTTCACGCTGGCACAGCATCGTTCGCATTCAAGCCATGCATCGCATAGCAGCCATCGCTCAGGCTCGAGCGGACGCGCGCGGGCGCCGGTCTATACTCCGCCGCCGCCGCGTAAGCCGGTGACCCGCCCGGCACCTGCCCCGACGCCATCTCCGCGCAATGAACGCAGCACGCCGCCCTCGTCGATCCTGCCCTCGTCGCCTGCGATCGCCCCGCAGAGCTTCTATAGCGAGCCCTCCGCGCAGCAAATTCGCGACATCGTGATGCGCGTACAAATCTCGCTCAAGGCCTATGGCTATTATGATGGCGGCATCGACGGCATGGCCGGACCCCAGACGCGCGAGGCGTTGAAGCGTTTCCAGACCGACTATGGCCTCAAAGTCACCGGCACCATCACTCCCGAAGTTCTCGATGCGTTCAAGATTTCAACCTGAGCGGATCGCCACGCATCTCGTTGCGCTGCTTGTCGGCGCGCTGATAGCCTGGCTCGCCCTGCCGCTGTGGCGCGAGATGGTGATGGGCTGGAACCAGGAACGCTATGGGCTTCTCGTCGAACAATGCGACGGCGCGATGCGCGACCACTATCAGGCCAAGCAGACCGCCGCACTCGCGCCATCGGCCGATGGGGCGCGCGCACTAGCCGCGAGCGAAATCGGTCTCATCATCTGTCAGGATTATGACCTCCACCAGAAGAAACTTCTCCAATGGGGCCTGAGCGAGAACGAGCTCGCACAGATGCGCCTGCGGGCGATCGAGGCGCGGGCAAGCGATCTTCAGGAAGTGATCGAGACTCATGAAATCCGTTTCTAACGCGACACTGCTCAGCGCGGCGCTGTTCCTCACCGCCTGCGATGCACCTCCCTCCGATGGATCGCAGGCGTCCGCAGAACCGGCGACTGACACCATGCGCATGGCGGCGCTGCGCGACGCCGCGATTGCTTCGGGCTTCGTGCGCGCCGAGGCGCTCGCGATCCCGGTCGATCCGGCGCGGCGCGATGCGGGCCGCCTGATCTTTGCGTCGACCAAGATGAGTCTCAACCAGAGCATCAGTTGCCGCGATTGCCATCTCAACGAGTTCGGCTCGACCGATGGTCTCCCCAACGCCGTCGGCGCCGGCGCTGTAGGTCATGGCGCGGCGCGCATGGCGAACAGCGAGGGGCCCATCCTTCCGCGCAACGTGCTTCCCTTCTGGGGCCGCGGCAGCAAGGGGTTCACGACTTTTTTTTGGGACGGCAAGGTCAGCGTCGAGGATGGGAAAGTCGTCAGCCAGTTCGGTGACCGCGCCCCATCTGGCGATCCGATGGTGGTCGCGGCGCATCTTCCCTCGGTCGAGCTGCGCGAAATGATCGCCGATACACCTACGGTCCGCGACACATTGGTGACCGAAGATGTCGATGCGGCGCGGACGGTGCAGGACGAGCTAGCACGCCGTTTCGCCGACGATGCCGAGATCGGTCCGCGCCTTGCCGCTGCCTATCGGCTGCCCGCCGGCAAGCTGGCTTTCGGACATGTCGCCGATGCACTTGCGGCCTTCATTCGCGACGAATTCCGCATTCGTCCCACGCGTCTCGAGGCATTCGTCTTTGACCGCGGCCAGATCTCGCGCACCGAGCTGGCTGGCGGTTTGCTGTTCTACGGTCGCGGCCGCTGCTCCTTTTGTCACAGCGGTCCCTATTTCAGCGATTTCGACTTTCATGCCGTTGCCTTTCCCCAGGCGGGCTTTGGCAAAAATGGCTTCGGCATTGATGAAGGCCGGTACAATGTCACCCTCGACCCAGCCGATCGCTTTCGCTTCCGTACCCCGCCGCTCTACAATCTATCGAGCACCGGTCCCTATTCGCATTCGGGATCGGTCGTGCGCGTGGAGGATGCGATCATCGCCCATTTCGACCCGCTGCGCCTTATCGACACTAAAGACATGAGCATCCGCGAGCGCGCCGACCTTTATTCGCGGCTGGGACCCGCGTCGCGCGAGCCTCTGCCAAGCGCGCTTACCGATGCCGAAGTCCGCTCGATCGCGGCATTTCTCCGGATGCTCGACTTCAAAGGCCCTAGCTAAGGGGTTCGTCCGAACCGCGCGCGAGCGCATCCAGCCGCGCCGCGATCGCTTTCCACATGGCAATGCCTTCGCTGTCACTCTGAAGCGCGAGCGCGCCGATCCGCTCGGCGACATGGAGCGCCGCGCAAGGCCCATATTGGTTCTGCACGGCAAGCGCGCACGCCCAGACATGCCGCTCCGCGGTCAGGGTGTCCTCAGCTGCCAAACCGAATCCATATCTCCCACGCAATATTGCCGAACACCCAGGCACAGAGAGCGCAGCCGAAGGCGACGACGAGCCTTTCTTTATGGGCTGCGCTCAATCGCATCGATGACCCTCCCAATAGCGCTCCCATTTGGCGGCATAGCCATCGCGCACCATTGCACAGGATAGGTCGCCCGAACGCGGCGAAATACAGAAGGCGGCCGTTCGATTGCCTCCCGCGCTGCCATGCGACATGCACTGCATCGCCGGGCCGGAAACGAGCATATGTCCCGTGGGGTTGGGGCCGCGCGGCTCCCCGACAAGCAAAACGAGATGGTCACGCGCTTTTTGCGCGTCGGCGTCTGGGCAGGGATGTCCGGGGCTGCAACTTCCGTCTATCTCGCGCGCGGCAATACCGGCTAGCCGGACCCGTGGCCCTTCCGCGCACCAAATCGGGCCGTCGCCATCCCACACGGCGGTCGGCGTGCATGTGAACACACTTCCGTTGGGCACGACGGCTACGGTCCACAACAACAAGCTCAGAATCGTCATCAGTCCCCCTAGCAAGCGACGGTAACCGATCAGAGCATCGGGTCAATGCGGTCAAGCGGCGTCTCGATCAAGCGATGGCGTTGGTCCGCAAGTTCAGGCTGAACGGCGCTGTTCAGACGCAGGGTCGCCAAGCCATTGTTGTACCCGACTTTGGCCGGTGCACGAACCACTTCGTGGATTGGCGCTAGCCTCGATGTAAAGCAGCCCTTCGATCGGCGCGCCTGATTGAACGAGGGCCACCACAGGCAGACCCTTTCGACTCCTTTACCTGAGGAGTCGAACGATGAATGAGCTTGTACAGATTGGCCCGATCAGCCCGCTACGCCAGCGGCTGATCGACGACATGACCATGCGCCGCTTCTCGAAGGAGACGCAGCGTAACTATCTGCGCGACGTCGGACGGTTCGCGACCTGGCTGGGGCGCTCGCCGCACACCGCAAGCGCCGAGGATATCCGGCAGTTCCAGATCGAGCAGCAACAGGCGGGCGTCCCGGCGCCGACCATGAACAGCATCGTCGGCGCGCTGAGGTTCTTCTTCACGCACACGCTCGACCGCCCCGATCTCGCGCGCAAGCTGGTCCGCACGAGGCAAGTTCGCAAGATCCCCCTCGTGCTGACGATGGCCGAGGTAAAGCGCCTGCTCGATGCGACGCGCTCCTTGAAGCACCAGGCCGCGCTGTCGGTCGCTTACGGCGCGGGCTTGCGCGTCGCCGAGGTGTCGGCGCTCAAGGTGACCGATATCGACAGCAAGCGCATGCTGCTGCGGATCGAGCGCGGTAAAGGCGGACGCTACCGCAACGCCATGCTGCCCGAAGGCCTGCTCCTGCTCCTGCGCGACTGGTGGCGCGCGGGACGACAGCAGGGCATCCTCGTTCCCGATGGCTGGCTCTTCCCCGGACAGAGCGCCGCGGTTCCGATCAGCACGCGCCAGCTCTACCGCGTCGTCGTCGAAGCCGCCGAGGCCGCCGATATCGACAAGCGCGTCGGGCCGCACACCCTGCGCCACAGCTTCGCCACCCATCTGCTCGAGGACGGCGTCGATATCCGCGTCATCCAGGCGCTGCTCGGCCACGCCAAGCTAAACACCACCGCCTTCTACACCCAGGTCGCGACCAAGACGGTACGGTCGATCGTCAGCCCGCTCGACAGGCTCGCGCTCGCATCGCCGAGCGAGGAGGCACCCGACGGTTAGGGTTCGTGCGCGCCTCACTCGAGGTCGCCGACATCTTCCGTGCCGCTGGCCCCGCATATCGCACGGCCCATGCCGGGCACCTCAGCCTGCATCAGCTGAGGATCATGTCGGCGATCGAACATTGCCGCACCGCCGCGCTCGGCGGTCATGTCGAGGCCTGTACTGACTGCGGGCACTGGCGGATCGCCTATAACAGCTGCCGCAACCGGCACTGCCCCAGGTGCCAGGGCGCTGCGGCGCGCAGCTGGCTCGAAGCGCGCGAGGCCGACCTCCTCCCGGTCGGCTATTTCCACGTCGTCTTCACCCTCCCTGCCGAGGTCGCCGCGATCGCCTTCCACAACAAGGCGCTGGTCTATGACCTCTTGTTCAAGGCGGCGGCAGATACGATGCTGACCATCGCCGCCGATCCGAAGCACCTCGGCGCCCGGATCGGCATCACCGCCGTCCTCCATACGTGGGGCTCGGCGCTCACCTATCATCCGCACATCCACATGATCGTGCCTGGCGGCGGCATCTCGCGTGATGGGACACGCTGGATATCGGCGCGCCCCGCCTTCCTGCTCCCGGTCCGCGTGCTCGGCGCGCTTTTTCGCCGCCTGTTCCTCACCCGGCTGCGCGCGCTGCACGATGCCGGCAAGCTCGCTTTCTTTGGCAGCCTCACGCATCTCGCCGAACGACGCGCATTCCTGCGGCACCTCTCGCCGGTCCGCAAAAAGCGCTGGGTCGTCTACGCCAAGGCCCCGTTCGCCGGCCCCGAAGCCGTGCTCGCTTATCTCGCGCGCTACACCCACCGCGTCGCCATATCGAACAGCCGCCTCCTCCGGTTCGACAAGGCCGGGGTCACCTTCCGCTACAAGGATTACCGCAAGGCCGGCGCCGGACGGCAGCAGGTCATGACGCTCGCCGCCGACGAGTTCATCCGTCGCTTTCTTCTCCACGCCCTGCCGCGCGGGTTCCACCGCATCCGCCACTATGGCCTCCTCGCCAGCGCACACCGCAAGGATCATCTCGAGCGCGCCCGCCGTTTGCTCAGCGCCGCGCCTCCACCGGCCGCCGACTCGATCGATGAGCCCGAGGCCCGGCCGCTGTGCCCGTGCTGCGGCGGCACCATGGTGATCATCGAGGTCTTCGAACGTCGCTATCAACCCCGAGCGCCGCCACCGCCATCACTCTCATCCGGAACACAGGCGCCGTGATCCGGCACGGCTCATCCATTCCCGTACCCGGCGCAGCCCTGCGTCCGGAAGCGGACACACTTGCGCTCGCCCTGCCCAAAAGCAGACGCCGCTATATCAAAATCGGCCCGTCCGCTTTTCGGCGTCCGCTTTTGCAATCTAAATTCAGACGGTCCGATCTCAGATACGTCCGATTTTGGGCAGCAACGGCCAGCACCACGAGCAGCGCAAAACAGCTTTCCCCATAGCTCAGTCCATGCGGCCCGCGGTTCGGGCACCGAAGACTTTCCGACGCCTGGCGGCGTCCGAAACTCTCAACGATAACGGACAGGCAGCTTTCACCAGCAAACGGACGAAAGCTGCCGCTAAGTTCCGGCAGCCTTACCCACTACTTCTCGCCAATCATAATGGGGTTGCACTGAGCGCAATGCCCATTGTCGACAGCGTGCTCGTCAGATTTCTCGCCGCCGATATGTTCAGGCCGAGGGAGAAAATTCATGAGCCCCCCAAGTCAGCGGCAGGACGATCGGCAGTATTCCGGATTTCAGGTCACGCAGTCGGAGGGCGTAGACATCGTGACGCTCGACCGGCCCCACAGGCTGAACGCCATCGATTCCGCCATGGCGCACGACCTTGCCAACTATTTCAGGGATCTGCGCAACGACGAGGCGTGCAGGGTCGTCGTGATGCGCGGAGCGGGCCGCGCCTTTTGCGCCGGGGTCGATCTGAAGGCGACAGAGGGATCCGCGCCAGACCAGCAATTCGGTAATGCGGGAGTCCGCGCCGAACTCGCAATCCAGCGGGTCAATCGCGAATTTATCCTTGAGATGCGACGCTGTCCGCAACCGATCGTCGCGCTACTGCATGGCGCCGTTTGCGGTGCAGGCTTCGCGCTCGCGCTCGCCGCCGACATTCGCCTCGCCGCGGCTGATACCCGAATGAACTGTGCGTTCGTCAACGTTGGTCTCGGTGGGTGTGACATCGGCGTCAGTTACCTGCTTCCACGGTTGATCGGCGCCTCGGTCGCCGCCGAGTTGATCCTTACGGGCGACTTCATCCATTCTGACCGCGCACACAATCTGGGGTTGGTGTCGCAAATCGTGGCAGACGTGGAAGCGCTTGAAGGGGCCAGTGCAGCCTATATCAAGCGCCTGCTGAAGGTCGCGCCGATCGCGCTGCGGCTGTCGAAAGAGGCTTTGCGTCACGCGATTGACGCACCGTCGATCGACGCGGTGATCGCGATGGAAGATCGCAACCAGACGCTCTGCGCACGGACCGAGGATTTTCATGAAGCGATGCGCGCCTTTTTCGAACGACGCGATCCCGTTTGGCGTGACGCATGACACAGCAATCGAAGGCAACCGATCCACGCCTCGCGCTCGGGCTCCTGCTCGCCGTTTATAGTTTCAATTTCATCGACCGGACGGTCATCTCGATTCTCCAAGAGCCGATCAAGGCAGACCTTGGGCTCAGCGACACGCGATTGGGGTTGATATCGGGCACTGCTTTTGCCCTTTTTTATTCGGTGCTGGGTGTCCCGGTCGCCCGGATCGCCGAATGGGTCGACCGCCCCCGAATTATTGCCGTCGCGCTTGCGAGTTGGTCGGCGATGACGATGCTGTGCGGTGTCGCGACCAACTTTTTCCAGCTCTTCCTATTCCGCGTCGGTGTCGGGATCGGTGAAGCCGGCGGGACGCCGCCAGCGCATGCTTTGATCGCCGACCTTTTTCCCACTGAGCGCCGCGCTACGGCGATCTCGATCTATTCGCTTGGCGTCCCGCTGGGCATATTGTTCGGCGCTGTCGCGGGTGGGGCGCTCGGCGAGGCGCTGGGCTGGAGAGCCGCCCTCATGCTCATGGGGGCACCTGGCCTACTCCTCGCGCTGCTGGTCCTCATCGTCATTCGTGACCCGCGATCGGCAGCGCAAGCTGCGGCAGCCGACCGTGCCGCGGTTCCACCGCTTCGTGCCGTGCTCACGCACTTGCTGGCGCGCCGCGCGTTCATCCATCTCACGATCGGAATCACCGCCGCATCGACGGCGGGTTACGGAATATTGGCCTTCACCGCCCCTTTCTTCATGCGACAGTTCGATATGGGACTTGCCTCAGCCGGCTATACGACCGGCCTGATTTGGGGCGTCGCAGCGGGCGTTGGGACCCTGCTTGGCGGCCTGCTCGTTGACCGGGCAATGCGCCGCGACCGGCGTTTCGGCGCATGGATCCCCGCCGCAGGTCTCGCGCTTGCCGCACCCCTGTCGATCGCCGCTTATCTTCAGAATATGCGCGAGGCAGTCATCGCGCTCCTGCTCGTGTCGGGAACAGCGCAGTTTCTTTATCTCGGCCCAACCTATGCGCTGGTCCAGACGCTCGCCCGCCCTGCCATGCGCGCAACCGCAAGCGCGCTGGTCCTGTTGGTCGTCAATCTGATCGGGCTGGGCGTGGGACCGCCGCTGACGGGCTGGCTCAGCGATTATTTCGCCGCGACATCGGGCACCGGCTCCGCCGACGCCAGTGCCGCCGGCCTGCGCACCGCCTTGATCGGGACCGCGACCTTATTCCTTTGGAGCGCGGTCCATTACGGCATCGCGGCGCGTCACCTGCCCGGCGATCTGCACCGTTCCGAATAGACGGGTCGCGATCCGTTGCCCGTTACGCAACGGCCGTTGGGATGTGCGCGATACCAGCCCATCGCCAACCCGCCTACGACGGACGCAGGAAAGGCGCTCCTATGAACGAACTGGCTGTTATCGAAACGAATTTGCAGGCGCAGCTGCTCGACGGTCCGATCGTGTCGCTACTCGAAAAATGCGTTGCGGGACTGCGCGCGCCGTTGTGGATCAGCCCGTTGACCGGGGGGCGCTCGAACCCAACCTATCGCCTTCGCGGACAAGGCGGCCGTTATGTCCTGCGCAGCCGGCCAAGCGGCGCCCGCGCATCGTCGGCGCACCGGATCGATCGCGAAGTGCGCGTCCTGCGCGCGCTCCATGGGTCGGACATCCCGGTCCCCCAGGTGCTGCTGCACGTCACGGACCCGCACTATTTCGGCGAGCCCTTCTACCTCATGTCCTTGATGAACGGCGAGGCGGTGGAGGATGCCGCCCTGCCAGATCACTCCCCTGCCGCCCGGACCCAGGCCTATGAGCAGGCCATCGATATTCTGGCCAGACTCCATCGCCTGTCTCCCGATGCAGTCGGCCTCGCGGGATTCGGCGCGCCAGGAGATTATAACCGACGACAGTCGGCACGCTGGGCGGATCAGATCGCTCGCGATGGACAGGAGCCACCGGCGCTTCGCGAACTCGCGGACCGGCTTGCGAGCGCTCTCCCGGCCCAGCAGCGGACCCGTGTCGTGCATGGCGACTATCGATTCGGCAATCTGCTGCTGCAGGGCGCTCGAATCTCGGCGGTGCTCGATTGGGAACTGTCGACGCTTGGAGACCCCTTCGCCGATCTCGCCTATTTCCTCCTTGCCTTTGACCTCGCGCCGACGGGACAGATATTGCCGGGCGTCTCCGGCCTGCCACTGGGCGATCTGGGCATTCCCGACCCACAGGCGCTTTGCGATCGCTATTGCCGTGCGACTGGATTCACCCTGCCCGCAGACTGGCAATCCTATCGCGCCTTCGCGCTGCATCGCACCGCGGCGATCGCCCACGGCGTTTTCTGCCGCAACGCCGATGGCCCCATTGCCGCCGACCAGCGCGGTCAGATCGAAACGCTCGCAGAAATCGGACTCGCCTATCTGGACGGGTCGTCAACCAATCGAAAGGACAGCATTCGTGGATTTTGAGTTTTCCGACCGCTGCAAGGCGCTGCTCGCGCGGCTACAGAACTTCATGGAGAAGCATGTCTATCCGAACGAAGGCGTGATTTATGACCAGGTCTTTGCCCAGCCCGACGATTTTCGCCGCTGGGAGCCGCTGGAAATCCTCGAGGAATTGAAGACCAAGGCGCGCGCGGCCGGATTGTGGAACCTGTTCCTTCCCGACAGCGAGTTCGGCGCGGGTCTCGGCAACCTCGACTATGCGCCGCTCGCCGAAATTATGGGGCGATCCTATTGGGCACCGGAAATCTTCAACTGCGATGCGCCGAACACCGGCAATATGGAAGTGCTCGTGCGATACGGAACCCCGGCGCAGCAACAGCAATGGCTCGAACCCTTGCTCGACGGCCGCATCCGGTCGGCGTTCGCGATGACCGAACCCGCAGTGGCATCGTCCGACGCCACCAATATCGGCACCCGGATCCGCCGCGACGGCGACGAATATGTCATTTCGGGCCGAAAATGGTGGACGTCGGGCGCGGGCGATCCGCGCTGCAAGATACTGATCGTGATGGGGCAAAGCGATCCCGACAATCCCAATCGCCACGCCCGCCAGTCGATGATCCTGGTGCCGACCGAGACCCCCGGCGTGCATATCCGCCGTTATCTGCCGATTTTCGGGGTGAGCGATGCCCCGCACGGGCATATGGAAACGATCTTCGACGACGTCCGCGTTCCCGCTGACAACATGCTGCTCGGCGAAGGCCGGGGATTTGAGATTGCGCAGGGGCGGCTGGGGCCAGGGCGCATCCATCATTGCATGCGGCTGATCGGCGTCGCCGACCGGGCGTTGGAACGCGCGTGCCGCCGTCTGTCGGAGCGCACGACCTTTGGCGAACTGGTCGCCGACCAGTCGCTATGGCGCTTCCGTATCGCCGAGGCGCGATGCCGGATCGAGCAGGCGCGGTTGATGACGCTGAAAGCCGCGTGGATGATGGACGTCGCAGGGAACAAGGCCGCGAAGGCCGAGATTGCGATGATCAAGATCATCGTGCCGCGGATGGCCGCCGAAATCGTCGACATGGCGATCCAGGCATTCGGCGGCGGCGGCTTCGCCGACACCGCGCTGACGATGGCCTATGTCTATGCCCGCACGACGCAGGTCGCAGACGGACCCGACGAGGTTCATTCGAACCAGCTCGCAAAGTTCGAGCTGGCGCGCCACGCGGTAGCAGACCCCGCGAATACGGCCGGCGAAGCGGCGGTCATGGTGGCGCAAGGGCGCGACTATCAACGATTGGAAGGCTGGTCGCTCGGCGTGTGACGCCCGGCCTTCACGGCATCGGGCGCGTGGTGTAAGGCGAAGGAGGGAGGCTTGAGCAGAACCATCCGACGTCAGGCACCTCCACTCGAGGCGATCGAAGCCTTCATCCTCGCGACGCGCTCGTCGAGCTTTCGCGACGCCGCCGATCGGCTTGCGCTCAGCCCTTCCGCCTTTTCGCGGCGTATCCAGGCGCTCGAAGCTTTCGTTGGCGTTGCGTTGTTCGTTCGCGACAAAGGGTCTGTTACGCTGTCGAAAACGGGCGAGCGCTATCTGCGGATGGTCGAGCCGGCGATCGATTCGATCCGCCGCGCAACCGTCGACCTGCAGGCCGAGCGCGGCGGCATGGCGCTGCGTGTCGTCGTGCCGCAATCCTTCGCGATCGGCTGGCTTATTCCCAATTTGCCCGACTTTCAGCACAAGCATGCCGACGTAAAGGTCGAGCTGCGCATCGGCCGCGACATCGATGATCTGCGCCGCGGCCATGCCGACGTCGCTATCTATGTGGGGCCTGGGAATATCGGATCGATGCCGGCGATCCGCATCGCGCCGATCAACGGGGTTATGGTTTCGGCCCCGGTGCTCGCGTCGGGTTCCGCGCCGCCGACCAGTCTGGCAGAGTTGCCCAATGTCGACCGGCTCGCCGTCTATCGTCCCGAAGGTTTGTGGGAACGCTGGCTGCGCAACCTGAAATATGATGGCCCACCGCTCGCGCCGCCGACCTATTTCGAAGCGCAGTTTCTGATGTTCGAGGCAGCGGCTGCCGGGCTGGGCGTGGCGATCGTAGCGCCAATTCTGGCCCATCGGCTGCTCGATCAGGGCCGGCTGGTGCGCCTAGGCGCCCATGAAGCGCCGCTGGGCATCGACTATTATCTGGTGTCCGCCGACGAGGCGGTGCAGCGCCGCCCCGACGCCATCAAGTTCCGAAAATGGATCGGCGAAGGTCTGGCGCGCTTTAGCTGAGCCGGGTCAAGCTCCGGCATGATTCAGTCGCAGACCCGGGCGCGGCCAGCGCATCGACACCACGCGCCCGATGCCCGAAAGCGTGATGTAGGCGGTCTGCATATCGCGGCCGCCGAAGCAAATGTTCGTCGTGAAAACATCCGGTGTCGGTACGAATTCGACGACATCGCCCGTCGGCGAAATCACCGAAATGCCCGGCTCGCCGATCGTCGCGACGCAGATATTGCCGCATTCTTCGACCGCGAGGCTGTCGAAAAAGCGAAAACCCGCCGGACGATACAGGAAGCGCCCACCATGGCCGAACAAATTTGCGTGCGGCACGATCTCGCCCGGTCCTGCGATCTCGAACGCCCAGAGCTGGCAAGTATAAGTTTCGGCGACATAGAGGGTGCGTCCGTCGGGCGAGAGTCCGATACCGTTTGGATTTTCGAGCGGAAAAATGACTTCGCGGATTTCGCTGCCGTCAGCGGTCGCATAGAATATGCCGACGCGGTCGCGCTGGCGGTGAAAGCTCTTGCCATGGTCGGTGAACCAGAAGCCCCCATGCCGGTCGAAAACCAGGTCGTTGGGCCCACGCAGCTGAACGCCATCGGCCTCGCGATAAAGTGTGCGGACCTCGCCGGTCTCAAGATCGACGCGCTGGATCGAGCCGCCCGCATAATCGCTTGCGGGGCCCACGGGGACATTGATGCCATGGAGCTCGACATCACCGAACTCGAACCCGCCGTTGTTGCAGATGTAGATCGCGCCATCGGGGCCGACGGCGGCACCATTGGGGCCGCCCCCCAACGCAGTCAGTTGATACCGCCGGCCTGCCGCGTCGATCCGCGTCAGGCATTGGCTGCGAATTTCGACCAGCAGAAGACTGCCATCGGGCAGCGCGATGGGTCCTTCGGGAAAGCCGAGGCCCGACGCAACGATGTTGAATTCATCCATGACCGCCAGCCTTTTGCATAGAGGCATCGCGCAATTCCTTGCGTGACAATTTGCCCGCCGCCGTTCGCGGCAGCTGGTCGTGCAGATCGAGCCGCGCCGGCAGTTCGTGGCGGCCAAGCTTGTCGGCGAGAAAGGCGCGGAGCCCGTCCAGCGTCAGCGTCTGGTCCGACCGCAGTTTGACCGCCGCGACCGCAATCTCGCCCCGATAGGGATCGGGCGCGCCGAACACGGTCGCTTCGGCGACCGCTGGATGCTCGTAAATCGCATCCTCCACCACGCGTGGATAGACATTGAAACCGGACGAGATGATCAGATCCTTCATCCGGTCGACGAGATGGATCTGGCCGTCTGCATCGGCATAGCCCATGTCACCTGTCAGCAGATGATGTCCGGAAAAGGCTGAGGCACTCTCCTCCTGGCGGTTCCAGTAACCGCCAAAAATATGCGGGCCGGAGATCGCAATCTCGCCAACCGTGCCGGGCGCGACGGGATTTCGTTCGCCCTCCAGCGCCAATATGGCGATCGACGCGCCGGGCAGCGGATGGCCGATGGCGCCGGGTGGGCTCTTGTCGCCGACGCGACCCAGCGTTCCCGCACCGCAGGTCTCGGTCATGCCCCAGCCGACGATCGGCGGCCGCCCAATCAGCGCGGCCATGCGGTTGGCAACCTCGCCCGGCAGGGGCGCGCCGCCCGACACGCACAATGTGAGGGAAGACAGGTCATGATCGCCGATGTCCGGACACTCGAGAAGCGCGACGAACATGGTGGGAACGCCGAAGAAGAAATTCGCACCGCCGCGACATATATCGTCGAGCACCTGCTCTGCGTCGAACCGGTCGCGCAGCATGATCGTCTCGCCGTTGGCGACTGCACGGAGCATGACGCCGGCCAGTGCATAGATATGAAACAGCGGCAACACGCCGATATGCCGCGCCTCGCCCCGTCGCCATGCCGATCCGGCGGCAATCGCTTCGTCGAACATCGCGACAGCGCTCCGCAGATTGCTGTGCGAAATCATCGCCCCCTTGGGCGTCCCGGTCGTGCCGCCGGTATATTGGATGAGCGCCAGATCGTGCGACGCACATTTTGCGGCGGGGCAAGTCGCAGGCGTGACGATCGCCGCGTCGAGCGACATGGTTTGACCGCTTCCAGCGATCAACGACCCGCTGCCCGTCCAATACTCGTCGCTACCGATGAGCAACAGGTCGATCAGGCCTTCATCGAGCAACGCACGTGCTTGCACACCGAAAGGCTGCTGATCGAGCGTCGCCAGGACACGGGCGCCGGTGTCGGTCAGCTTGAAGCGCAGTTCGCGCGCCGCATCGAGCGGCGAGAGATTCACGACGGTCGCGCCCAGCCGCATCGCGGCAAAGAAGACCACCGGATAGTGCGGCGTGTTCGGGAAATAGAGCGCCACGACATCACCCTTCCCGACGCCCCGACCGGCAAGCGTAGCTGCCACATGTTCGGCCGCTGCCGCCATCTCGGCAAAGCTGATCGCACGGCCCCGAAACTCGAGCAGGGCCCGATCCGCGTGCTGCGCCGCGGCATCAAACAATAAATGGCCCACCGACGAAACATCATCGCGAACTAGCGTCGGAATTTCGGTCGATACCATGCGATGCCCCTCCCTTTCGGCCTACGCTCCAGTCCCGCCCACTATAACCGCCTTCCGCGTCGAACCTGTTGCTGAGCGTGCAACGGTGTTTGCACCCGGCGCGGGCGAAGCATTGTGCGGCGCGCAACGGCGGTCGCAGACCCGTCAATAGCGGCAAACGGCCTTCTCCCTCATCATCGGCGGGGACGAACCGCTACGAGTGCGTCCATGTGGGGAGAGCAGACGTGAAGAAGAAATGGCTTGCCGGGACCGGACTGATCATGATCACCGCGCCATGCGGCGCGATCGCGCAAGAGGCATCGGCGCCCGCCGCCGACCAGCTTGGCGAGATTGTCGTCACCGCGCAGAAGCGCGATCAGAATCTTCAGGATGTCGGCGTATCGATCGCGGCCTTTACCGGGGACCAGCTCAAGGATCTCGGCGTGACCTCGGCAGAGCAGATCGCCGAATCGGTCTCGGGGGTGCAGGTCTACAGCTATCTCGGTCGCCAGCCGACCTTTGTCATTCGCGGCATCGGCGTTCAGGATTTTGCCCCCAATGTCGCCCCGGCTGCTGCGGTCTATCTCGACGAAGTCTATCTCGGCTCCAACATCCTGACCGGCTTCCAGATTTTCGACACCGATCGCGTCGAAATATTGAAGGGGCCGCAGGGTACCTTGTTCGGAAGGAACACGACCGGCGGCGCCGTCAGCTATTCGACGCGGCGACCGGGCGACGCGGTCGAGGGCTATGCCGAGCTTTCCTATGACAATTATCGGACGGTGACGCTCGACGCCGCGGTCGGCGGCCCGCTTTCCCCCGCGCTCAGCGCGCGGCTCGCAGGGCGCTACGCCAAACAATCGCGCGGATTTTATCACAACGACTGGACGCCAGCCGACACTACGCTGCCACTGAGCCCCTTGTTCTTCGATCCCAAACGACGCCCTGGCGAGCAGGAAAGCTGGGCGGCGCGCGGCCTGCTCGAATATGACGACTTTGACGGTGTCGGGCTGCTTCTCAATCTCCACGGCGGCGAAACCAGCGGCGACGTCCAGCCGCTGAGCTCGATCGGTTTCACCTCGATCCCCGGCGCCGCCGAGCCCTGCACAGCAACACCGCTCGAAGGCGTCAGCGACCCGCGTTTTTGCGGTGACGCGTTCGGCTATTCCGACCGCGACGGCGATCCTTACCGCGTACGGGTCGATTTCGTCGGCCGCAATCATGAGCGCAATTATGGCGCTTCGCTGCGTGGCGAATTCGCTCTCGGTGCAGCGACGCTCACCTCGATCACATCCTATGACTGGGCCCGCAAACGAGCCTTCACCGATACCGACGGTGCGCCGCATCACGAACTCAACCAGCTTCGTGATACGCGGCTGGAACAATATGCGCAGGAGCTGCGGCTGGCGTCGAGCGATGAAGGGCCGCTGTACTGGATCGCAGGGCTTTACGGAGCGCGGGAGACGATCGACCTGCGCTTCTTTGGGACGCTGTCCCCCCTGTTGGGGCTCACCAATTTTACCGATCCGGCGCTTGCCGGGCGCGTCGCCGACCAGCTCGAACTGAACTTCGCGCAGGATACTTGGAGCGCGGCCGCCTATGCGCATGCCGAATGGAAAGCGAGCGACCGGCTGACCGTCATCGCCGGGGTACGCTATTCCTATGAGGACAAGGCTTTCCGCAGCCGGTCCGAATGGATCTATACCGACGGCGGAACGCCAGGGCGAGCGGTGGTCAATTTCGGCGCCACCGCCGCCGACGCGGCGGTGGTCGATGACAGTGCGATCTACAAAAGTTTTTCGGGCAAGGTCGGGCTCAATTACAAGCCGTCGGACGAGGTGTTGATCTTTACCAGCATCAGCCGCGGGTTCAAGAGCGGCGGTTTTGACGGCGACTTCGCCTTTACGCGGCAACAGCTGCAGCCGTTCGACGAGGAGAAGCTGACCGCCTATGAGGTGGGCGTCAAAACGACGCTCCTCGACGGCCGTCTGTTTCTCAACGCTTCGGCCTATCACTACGATTTTCGTCAACCGCAAGTTCGTGTCGCGCAGGTCGATACCGTCACAGGACTACCATTCAACCAGCTCCGAAACCTGGCCAAGGCGCGGGTCAACGGGCTGGAGGTTGATGCGACGCTGCGACCGTTTCGGGGTTTCGACCTGCGCGGCGGCGTCGCGTGGATGGACACGCGGATCGACGACCCGGCGCAGCCGGTTTTCGACAGCAATGACCTGCCGCTCGCCGCTAAATTTTCTGCCAACCTGCTCGCGCGCTATCAGTTTGCGATCGGCGATGGATGGGACATGGCGATCCAGGTCGACGGCAAACATAGCGGCGCCTATTTCCTCAATGCCGAAAACACGCCTTATCTTCGCGAAAAGTCGCGCACGCTGGTTAACGCCCGCGTCGGCCTGATTGCCGAGCGCGGTTGGGATCTGGCGCTGTGGGCGCGCAACATCACGCGCGAAAGTTTTGCGGTGCAAAGTTTTGCGCTCTTCGGCGCCTATTCGGTGGCCTATAATCCGCCGCGCACCTATGGCGCGACGCTGCGGTTCGACTGGTGAGCGGCAGCATTGATCCGCCGGCGGGGTTCGAACCGCATTTCCGGCGCAGTCCCGTCACCGACGCATGGGAACCGCTCTTTTCAAAGCGCGAAGGCGACCGCTTCGTCTTTGGGCTGCGCGTGACTGAAGCACATTGCAATGCGCGCGCGATGCTGCACGGCGGGGTGCTGTCGTCTCTCTGCGACAATGCCATGGGGATTGCCTGCGCGCTGGCGCTCGGTGAGAACACGTCGCTCGTGACCATCCATCTGGCGGTCGACTTCCTCGGCGCCGTGCGGGTTGGCCAATGGCTCGAAATTTCGGCGACGGCGACCCAGCCGGGGCGAACCATCGCCTTTGCATCGGCCGAGGCACACGCCGACGGCAAGAGGATAGGAAACGCGTCCGCCCTGTTCCGTGTCGTTTCGACCGGCGGTACGTCTCCCGGTTGACTGAGAGCGGCGATCGCGCACGGAGAAGGGCCGGCCCCATATAGGCACCGGCCCTTTTACCGCCCTATCGAAGTTTGGTGCGCAGCGTCAGCCCATAGGTCCGCGGCTCGCCTTGCGCGCCGACAAGCGTACCGCCTTGGAAGGTCGCGGGGATCGACGAAGCGATGTAGCGCTGGTTCGTCAGATTGCGTGCCCATAGTTCGGCCGTCCAGCGTTCGTCGGCGTCGCCGAGGCCGAGCCGCGCGTTGAGCAGCGCATAGCCCTTTTGCCCCGAGGTCGGCCGCAGCAACCGTTCGGTCAGCACCGCCGACTGATAGCGCCCGTCGAGCTGGACGAAAGCGCGCAGCCGGTCGCTCGAAATGCGGTCGTCCCAGCCGACCGAGCCGGTGACGACCCAGTCGGGCGCATTCGCAAGCTGTTTGCCCGCGATCGCGACCACATTGGCGGGCGGCCCGGCCGGAATCGCGCCATAGCGAGCGCGCGCATAAGTCACTCCGCCGCCCAACTGCCATCCGCGCGCCGGACGCGCGGCCAGCTCAAGCTCAAAACCCTTGGTCGTCACGCGCGGGATATTGGTGGTGATCAGCGCCGCGCCGGTATTGTAGCTGAGCTGATAATCGGTAAATCGCGTGTAGAAGAGCGCACCATTGACCGTCAGCGCGCCGCCAGGCGAGCGGTATTTCAGCCCGCCTTCATAGTTAGTCGCGAACTCGGGATCGAACGCCAGATCGTCGGCGTCGGGCGCCTTGAGCGTGATCGGCCGGAAGCCTGCGCGATCGAGCACGAAGCCGCCAGCCTTGTAACCGCGGCTATAGGTCGCATAGCCGTGCAGCGTGTCGCTGAAGTCATAACTGATCGTCGCGATACCCGACCATTCCTTCTCGACCTTGCGTGAGGTGAAAGACCCGTCGTAGCGCGCGTCGAACAATTGCAGGCACTGGATGCCCGAGATCGGGGTCGCGCCGGGCGCCGAAAGCCCCGCCGCGATCAGCGCCTGGCAGCCGGGGTTGTCGGTGCCGACAATATCGACATCAACGCGCTTCGCCTCACGCGTGAAGCGGATGCCGCCGATCAGGTCGAGGCGGTCGGTCACATGCCAGACATTGTGCGTGAAGACCGAAATGCTGCGCGACGTCTGGTCAAAATCGTCGCGCCCGACCCCCGACCCTTCGGGATAGCTCGCCCCCACAGGCAGGCCGGTGTAAAAGGAAATGGGGTTCGCCTGCCCCGTCGCGGGCGCGAAGAGACGATCGAGAAAGGGTTCAAGATCGCGGCCGATCCGGTAGCCATAGCGGCCGAAAGCCTTTTCATGGCTGTAGAAGCCACCGACCATCCAGTCGAGGGCGCCGGCCGAGCCATCGAAGCGCAGTTCTTGGGTAAAAGTCTCGAACGCCTGCTGCGCCGCCTTGAACGGAATGTAGACAAGATCGGCTTCGGCATAATCGACTTCGCGCGCCTGATCATTGTGCCAATGGCGATAGCCCGTGATCGCCGTCAGGCGGGCGCCGCCGAGATCCCAATTCACCTCGCCAGACAGGCCCCATTGCTCGGTTTTTTCGAACGACGCCCGGTCTTCGCTCGTCGTGATCGTCAGATCCTTGCGGCCGATATGGCTCGGGAAGCCCATCGCCTGAAAAATCGCCACATAGAGCGGGTCGTTCACGGTCGGCGAATAAGTGTCGGGCCCGGTTTCGCGGCGGCGACCATAATCGGCGATCAGGCGGACATCGACATTGTCGGCCGGGGCCAGCAGCAATTGCCCGCGGACCGTGAAGCGGTTGCGATTGCGATAGCGCTGGCCGCTGTCGAAATCGCGCAGGAAGCCGTCGCGCCGCTGATAGGCGCCATCGAGCCGAATGGCTGCGATCCCGTCGACCAACGCGCCCCCGCCACCTGCGTTCACGCGGACCATATCGTAATTGCCATAGGAGAGCGCCGCGTCGAGGCTCGGTTCGAATTTGGGGGCAAAGGTGACGACGTTGATCAGGCCCGCCGACGTGTTCTTGCCGAACAGCGTCCCTTGCGGTCCGCGCAGCACCTCGATCCGTTCGATCCCCGGTATGTCGGTCAGGCTGAGGTTCGATCGGCTCCGATAGACGCCGTCGACAAAGGTCGCGACCGACGATTCAAGGCCGGGGTTGATCGCCTCGCTGCCCACCCCCCGCAAACGGATGACCACGCCCGCCGAGTCCGATGTCGTGCTCGTCAGGTTGAGGCTGGGAGCGAGCCCCATCAGCTCGCGCGTGTCGTTGATCCCGGACTTCTGGAGCTGCTCCGACGAAAAGGCCGACACGGCGACGGGAACATCCTGAAGATTCTCGGACCTTTTGGTCGCGGTGACGATGATGTCGCCGCGCCCGTCGTCGCCATCCTGGGTCGGCGCGGCGATTTGGGCCAGCGCCGGCACCGCACCGATCGTGGCGGCGAGCGACAGCCCGCCGAAAAATATCCGTTTCATACATCCTCCCACTTTTTCAGAAACTTGCAACGATCGCCGAGGTCGGGTCGCCGGAGCCGAACCGCAGGCGCGCCCAGGCCTCTCCGATCGCCGTGCCGCCGCGGACAACTTCGATGCCCAGCCATGGTCGCGATGCCGCGATGAATGCGCGCGTCGCCTCGGCAAGCGCGGCGTCGAACCCGGCCGGCCCCAGCTCGGCTGCCGCCTTGATGATCGCGTCGGGCGCAAAGAAAAATTCGTCGTGGGCGCCGCGTGGCGCCAGCTCCTCGCTCCCGTCGCGCCAATGCGTCATGCCGACCCGGCAAAGCCGCGCGCCGGTGCCGTTACCGCGCAGTCGGTCCAGCATGTCGTGATCACCCGAAAAATCGATGATCACGGCCCCGTCGGATCGCGGCAGATCATCATAGGTTGCGACCGCGTCGAACAGCCCGAGCGCCGTCACCGCGTCGCGATTGCGCGGCGACGTGATGCCGATGCTTCGCTTGGCGGGGCGGTCCCGCAGCAACCAGCCGAGCCCCAGAGCGGTCTTGCTCGACGCGCTGGTGACAATGACCGTGTCGCTTTCGGTGGACGCAGCAACACGCCGGTCTAGCAGGAAGGAGGTGATGAAGAGCGGACGCAGGACCGCCTGCCGATCCTCGCTGCCCGGCGCGTGTATCGGGTCGGCGGCGAGCCGGAAATAGCTGTTGTACGCGGGCGGCAGCGCGCGGCGATGCGGCGAATTTTCGACGATCAGCCGCGCATTGACCCGTCCCGGCTTGAGCACCGTCTCGCTCGCCATCGGCCAAAGGCCATAGAGGCATTCGCCAATCGCGATCCGGTCATCCGCGCTGTCGATGACCGTTGCGAAACCCCAGGCGGGAACGATGCCCCACGGCTCGCCCACCGGGAACAGCGCCCAATATCCCATCCTATCGCCGAGCAGGGCATAGGTAAGATTGTTGGCGCTGAGGCTGAACCGGTCGATGCGCAGGCGAATCTGCCCGTCGCGCAACGGCAGGCGCTCATCGACGACGCGCTGCAATTGTCCAGGCAGCGTCCCCGACCGATCGACCGCGAGCGTGATGATTTCGGCGCCGTCCAAAGTCCATCCCCTGCCATTGGCCGTCGTCGCGACGGGCGCGATGCCATTGTGAGGACAGGTTCGGCGTGTTGGCGCGCGCGATCAAACGGCCAGAGTCGAACGACGATTGCGCGAATTGCAATCGCCAAAGCCGTGTGCGGTCAGTCGAAGCCGGGGCGGCCGTCGGCAATCGTGCGCCTGGCGAGAGAAAAGCATCGTGCGGCGGGATCGGCGAGCGATGCGACCGCGCGCAAGTCGATGTCGATACGATCCGGGACAATGTCGAGCAGCACATAGCCGGCATGCGCGTTGTCGAGAAAGCGGACATGCGGGTTGAGCGCGCGCGCCGTATCGAACAGCGCCGCAGGGCCATTGCGCGACGCGAGGCAGCTCGTCACCACCTCACTCGCGATCACCTTCGACGCCGGGTCGCCGAAATCGGCGCGGATATTGTTGAGCCAGAAGGAGTGGACGTCGCCGCCGAGCAGCACGGCGTTGCGTACTGCGGGACGCGTCAGGCTGATGGTCGCGCGCTGCCGCGCGGCTTCGTAACCGTCCCATATGTCCGAATAGCGGGCATCGGGTGCCTGTGGGAGCGCGAGGCGCGAAAAAATCGTCTGCTGGGTGACAAGACTCCAAGTGCTTCTCTCCTGCGCCAGTCCCCGGTCCAGCCAGGCTTCCTGCCGCGCCCCCAGCACCGTCGCCCGGGGATCGCGCACGGCATCGCAATCCTGCACGATCTGCCCTCCCCGCTTGCCGTTCGAGCATGGCTGGGCCGAGCGGTACTGCCGTGTGTCGAGCATATGGACCGTCGCGAGGCGGCCCCAGCGAAAGCGGCGATAAAGCTGCAAGCCGCCGTCCGCCCGGAGCGCCGAGGGGCGCAGCGGCATATGTTCGAAATAGGCCTGCCATGCTGCGGTCCGGCGGCGCAGAAACGCCGCACGGTCGGCGGTGACCCCGCCGATTTCACCAGCGTAGTCGTTTTCGACTTCGTGGTCGTCGAATGCGACGATGAAGGGCATGGCGGCATGGGCGGCGGAAAGGGCGGCGTCGCTGCGGTACAGCGCGTGGCGCGCGCGATAATCGTCCAGCGTCACCGGATCGGGCGATCCGAACGACCGGACATTGGGGCCGTTTCCGAATGATTTTTCGTAAATATAGTCGCCCACCTGAAGCACCGCCTCGACGCCCTCTGCGATCATGTCGCGATAGGCGCTGAACCAGCCATGTTCCCAATGCTGGCACGATGTGAGCGCGAGGCGCAGCCGCGCAGGGTTGAGCGGCAGGGTTGCCGTGCGGCCGACGCGGCTTACCGCGTCGCCCAAGTGAAAGCGATAGAACCAGGGGCGGCCTGCGGGAAGCCCGCGCACCTCCAGATGAGCGGCACCGCCGCGCGCCGCCGTGGCCGTGACCGTCCCGGACCGCGCGATCGCCCGAAACCCCTCGTCATGCGCGATTTCATACCCCAAGCGGACGTCCTGATCGAGGCCAACCGCGCGCGTCCACAAAACGAAGCCGTCGGCGGCGGGTTCGCCCGACGCCACGCCGAGCGCGAAGGGGTCGGTCACAAGGCGCGGCGCGGCCCAGATCGACGGGTTGCCTGTCGCCGAGAGAAATCGCTCGGCGGCGAGGGCAATTGCCCCTGCGAACAAGTCGCGTCGGCCGAACATCAAAAGCGCGCCGACAGGCGAGCGTACCAGGTACGCCCGTTGAGGCCGATCGGTGTCTCCTCGCCGGTCGGAAAGCTCCCCCCCGTTGCCGCGATAAAGAGTTGCTGGTCGTCGATCGTGTCGGGTTTCGCATCAATCAGATTCTGCACGCCCATCCCGAACCGGACGCCCGGCAGGATACGATAGCCTAGCGACAAATCGACCGTTTCCTTGCCGCCAAAGGTCTGCACCGCAGCGATCGGCTGCGATGTATAGGTTCCGAAGGCGGCGACATTAAGTCCGGCATCGAACGCACCATGCTCGATGCTGGCCTGAAGCGTGAATTTCGATTTCGGTTGGGCTTCCGTCACGAACAGAATCGATTTCCGATTGAGCAGCGGCAGTGCGGGCAATACCGGGTTGGGGCGAAGCGTGTCGAGCCGACTCTTGAACCAGCCGTAGCCGGCGGTCAGCGACAGGCGCGTATCGGGCGCGATGTCGCCCTGCCAGCGCGCGGTCACCTCGACACCGTGCGTCGTCGTATCGATCGCGTTGGTAAAAAATCGCACCTGCTGGAAATTGGTGATGCCGGCGGTGGTCAAGATGCTGATAACGGCGGCCCCACCCAATTGTTCGCTGAGCGCGATGCGATCCTTGATCCGGATGTGAAAATAATCTGCGGTAAAGGAAAAACCTTCGATCGGGCCGACGACGAGCCCTGCGGTGAAATTGCGCGATCGCTCGGGCTTGAGGTCGCTGGCTCCCAGCGCGCGCGCCACCGGGTCGCCGACCGGCAGCGTCCCCACAGTGACGAGCCGGCCGGCGCTGAGCGCGCCTTGCACCGCGCTGAAAAACTGCTGCTGTAGCGACGGAGCGCGAAAGCCGGTGCCGTATGTCGCGCGGATCGCCGCCCCCTCCATGAGTTCAAGGCGCGAGGTCGCACGCCAAGTCGTCTTGCCGCCGAAATCGCCATAATGGTCATGGCGCACCGCACCGCCAAGCAGCAGCGGCCGCACCGGGCGCAGTTCGAGGTCCAGAAAGGCGGCCCACGCGTTGCGTCCTTCATCGGTCGGATTGCGCGGATTGAAGCCTGCAAAACCATCGGCTCCGGCGCCGAAATAGGCATCGGGTTCGCCGCTCCGGATCTTGTAGCTTTCGTGTCGGTACTGGCCGCCCGCGGCGATGTTGCCGCCCGCGAGAACATTGTCGAGAGGAAGCGACAGGGCGAAGTCGGTCACATACTGGCGATAAGTTACCCCGCCCGAATCGAATGCCGTCGGGCTGGTAAGACCGAGCGAGACATTGGCCGTGTCGAAAACACGAAAATCGGCCTTGTTGGACCCGAAACTTTGGCTGAGATCGGCCTTGAGCGCGCCAACCTCCGCACGCGCACCGATTGTGGCACCGATGTCCCAGATGCGCGGTTCGATAATGGGGAGGAAGCCGTCGGGATGGCGGAGAGAGAAGCCCGGCACGCGAAAGCCCGCGCCATTGTTCGATATTTTGCGCGTCAGCGTCCCGAAACCATAGAGTTCGGCCGTCCCGCCGAGCGGCACCGCGGTATCGATCGCGAGGCTGGCGACCGAGGCCTTGGGATCGCCGATCCGATACGTCACCCGGTCGAAACGCTGATCGACGAAGGCGCGATTGGTCGGCTTTTGCGCGCGCGCCGAAACGCTGAGCGTCAGATGCCCCGAATCGCCCACCGCAAACCCCGCGCTGGCGCTCGCCAGAGCGGTTTCGCCGTCGCCCTCCTCGGTAATGCTGCCGAGCAGTTCGGCGCTCGCCCCTCCGGCGTTGGATTTCAGAATGATGTTGACCACACCCGCAATCGCATCGGAGCCATATTGCGCCGCCGCACCATCCCGAAGAATTTCGATGCGTTCGATCGCGCTTTCGGGAATGGTGTCAAGGTCGACCGCTGCCGAACCGCGGCCGATGCTGTTGTTGACGTTCAGCACGGCGTTGGCATGGCGCCGCTTGCCATTGACCAGCACGAGCGTCTGATCGGGAGCGAGGCCGCGCAGCGTGACCGGCTTCGTATTCGCAGCGGTCGCCGTCGTCGCGGCACGCGCGAAGTTGATCGACGGCTGGAGAAAATTGAGCGCGCGGCCCAGATCGGGGAAGCCGGTCGCTGTGATCGTTTCGCCGCTGACGACATCTACGGGGGCCGACGATTCGAGCGCCGCTCGACCGGAGGATCGCGTGCCGGTTACTATGATCTCACTCTCCGGCGACGGACCGGCTTCGGATTGCGCCTGCGCCGTCCCGCTGGCCAGCGCCGCGAACCCTGCCAACGGAAAATAATATTTCATAGGTGCCGCCCTCCTGAATCTTCGCGGTCATTTAGGCGAAGCGGCGCACGGCGTGTTATTGCTCAACCGGAGAGCAGCGTTGCGACAAACGCAATGCCTCCGCACCAAGACTGTCATGGAAGAGAATTAGCGGTGGATGTTTCAACCGTTACAACGCGCTCGAAAGGAGCTGGCTTGCCTTGGCCGATTGCGGTCGGACCGCTTCTTGCTAAAGGATTAGGGAATCAGACAGTGCGCGATCAGCCAAAGCCTTGCAGCGAGCGGCTCGCGTTCTTTAGTGAGCGCTCCGATCTCGCATTGATGCACGTGCGTCAGCGGACCATGCTCGATGGAGCGATCGGGCGCTTTCGGTCCCCTTCGCCGGTGCGGAACATGATGGGACGAATTGAGGCTGCCACGGAGATGTAATTATCACTTCAATCGAGAAGATCGCGAACCAAAGGCGCATGTCCTTCCCCTCGGCATTTCGAGGGAGTTCTGACCATCGATCATTTCTTTCTATCGCATCCCTCAAGCCAACATGGAGCTTCCGAGACTCTATCGGCGATTGGCAAACAGGGCAGAGCCCCCTATTTGCCATCAATGATATTATCCTGCTCAGAATGAGTTAGAGCCATCCTAGCTACGTTAAAGACATCGAGGACCGGACGCCTGCTGCTATTTTTTGCGGCAGCGTTTCTCTATGTGCTGCAGCCCCTCGATGCTGCCGGGCATCTCGGTGCCGAAGCTGTTGCTGCAGGTTCCAACTCTACGGCTGCCAAGGTCGTCAGCAGCTTCGACGTGCTCGAGGATTCGCTGGATTTCTTCCCTTCGAACAAAGGAACGAGCGAAGCCCATCAGCATCAATTCCATTTCGATCTTCGCTTCGAAGATCGCTCCGTTGCAGACGCAGATTATCGAGCTGCAACGATGGTCGTCGACTTCATCGAAACATTCTTAGCCGAATCGCCGACAGGCTCTCTGCTGCGACCGCCCCGAATCTGACCTCACGCGACGCCGCGCGAACAGCGTGGTCGACGAGGTCCAGATTCGGAGTTTCAAATGCACAAAGGCTTGGCGCGCATGGTCGCGATCATCGTTGCGGGTTTTGCAACCACGTGGTGTGGTTACGCAAACGCGCAAACAATAACATTGTCAAACGGCGTTCAAAAGGGACCCCCGATCGGCGTCGAAGAGGGACCCCCTTTGAGGATATGCTGAGGGTTTGTTGAAGATGGCCTTGCGCTGCGTGCGGCGGAGGGCGGGCGTAGCCCGACCGGAGGCGCGCGCAGCGCAAGATAGATTTTTGAAGGCGCCGAAGGTGGCTGTCAGCTGCGGTTTTTGAAGCGCCAGCTGTCGTTGCCCGTCTCGACGATATCGCAGTGGTGGGTGACGCGGTCGAGCAGCGCCGTGGTCATCTTGGGATCGCCGAACACGGTCGGCCATTCGCCGAAGGCGAGGTTCGTGGTGATGATGACGCTGGTCCGCTCATAAAGCTTGCTGATGAGGTGGAACAGCAACTGCCCTCCCGAGCGGGCGAACGGCAGATAACCGAGCTCGTCGAGCACGATCAGGTCGAGCCGCGACAGCTGCGCCGCCAGGGTCCCGCCTTTGCCGATCCGGGTCTCCTCTTCGAGGCGTGTCACCATCCTATCGGCCCGCAACGATGTCCTGGCCAACATAGCCATTATCGCAGCCGGCATCGTCACGGCGATTACACTCTCCTTCTGGCCTGATCTAATCGTTGGAATCGGTATCGCGTTACTAAATCTCGACGCTGCCAAAGAGGTCTGGGAGGCTTCGGATTCCGAGACCTCGGATCTCGAGGCCGAGGCTTGAACGTGCCAAGTCCAGACGCCTGTCGCGAGGGCACCAAAGACCTGCCCTGTGCTATGTCTGATGCCTTAAAGCGAAGGCGTCAGTCTCCCTCGCAACACTGCGGTCAATCGTCGTTGACCGCCTGTCCTTCTGTCTAATAGGTCGACGCCATGCATCATGATCAGACCCACCCCTCCGTCCATAAGCACGATTTTCTCGGATCGTCGCACGACATTCACGCCCGCCGAACTCGATGGGTCGTAGCGCTTACCGCGGCTATGATGGTCCTCGAAATCGCCGCTGGACTGTGGACAGGTTCCATGGCCTTGTTGGCGGACGGCATTCACATGGCGACACACGCTGGCGCTCTGGGTGTGGCAGCCTTCGCATACTGGTTCGCGAAACGGCATGTCGGCAATCCCCGCTTCACCTTCGGAACGGGGAAGGTCGGCGACCTCGCGGGGTTCGCGAGCGCCTTGCTTCTCGCGGTCTTCGCGATCGGTATTGCGGTAGAATCCTTTCAGCGTCTGCTCGCCCCGGCCAATATTGCCTATTCCGAGGCGATCTGGGTGGCTGTCCTCGGTTTGCTGGTCAACTTGGCCAGCGCATGGCTGCTAGGCGGAGATCATCATCACCATCATCATGGTCATGATCATTCGCACGATCACGGCCACGCGCACTCGCATACCGACAACAATCTTCGTTCCGCTTACCTCCACGTTCTCGCCGATGCATTGACCTCCGTCATGGCGATCGTCGCGCTACTCGCCGGCCGCTATTTGGGATGGGCCTGGATGGACGCTGCCATGGGTCTCGTCGGCGCGTTCGTTATCGCTCGGTGGTCTTGGTCGTTGATGCGCGATACGGCAAGTGTCCTCATTGACGCGGAAGCTGGCCCGGATCGTCTTGCGGAAGTTCGCGAAGCGATCGAGGACGGAGATGCGGTGGTGAACGATCTCCACGTTTGGCGGGTCGGCCCCGGGCACTATGCCGTCATCGTCTCGCTGGTTGCCGATCGTCCACTTGCGCCGCAAGAATATGCCGATCGGCTGGCAATCCATGAGGAATACGCACACGTAACCATCGAGGTGCACTCCTGTGAGGGCGCGCATCGGCTGCGACACGCGGCGTGAAGTGATGCTGCGGTCTACTGCTTCCAAGTCGCTCAGCTTTTGCGCTGCTTCCGCTTAGCTCTGCGAACGACGGCTTTTAGGACCCCATTATATTAGCGGGAATGACCGATGAGAGGCGCAAAGCCGACCAGTCGTCTTGCCAATCAAACTTGCCAAAGTGGCCGCCGCTGCCAGTTCGCAGGAAAGCCCATCGATCGCATGTCGCCCTCGGGATGGGTCACGATGTGCGCCGCCACATCGGCAAGCCAGGTGGATTCCGGCGCCACGGTATTGATGACGTGGCCGATCATGCAGATGCCATTGTAAAGCTTGGCGGGTGCCTGAGTCGCGCTCTGATCGATGGTCGCCTGTAGGGATTTGGGCTTTTGCGCGAGCTTTGGAGGGGTAAGGAAGCCCCGGTTCCACAACCGGCCGTGATGCGCGCAGATGTTACGAATATCCGTCACATGACGGACGAGGGGCACCAGAACCGTCTCCGGCAGACCGAGGGGCGCAGCAATTCGTGTTCGAAGAGCGCGGTCTGCGAGGCTCGAATACCAGCGTGAAAGGTGACCGAAGGACATCATTTCTGCGACCATCCAGACCGGCGGCAAAGCGGGCAGATCGTAGTTTTGCCGATAATGCTTGATATAGGTCTCGTTCGAACGCCCTACTTCGCCGGCCAGTTTCGAGAGGCGAAGATGATAGTCGGTGCGGTCGCTATAAAGACTGGCGTCGAGATAGCTGTGCCCGTCGCCAAGCCCGGCGAGGTGATAAGCCCAGCTCCCGCGCAAGGCCACTTCGACATGCTCGGTACCGCGCATCAGGAGGCGCCGGAGTAGCCGGTCGAAATCATAGAGGGCGGTGACTCGTTCGAATGTCGTGCCGGGAAGGAAGCGCGGCCCCGCCTGTCCCTTCGGATGTTCGAAATAAAGCCAGTAGGCGCTCAGCCGGTAGTAGCTCACATGGCGGAGCCACGCCTCGGCCGCCGGCTCGTCGGCGACGATCATGCCGTTTGCCCGGAGGTGAGCGATTTGCTGCGCGTAGGTGAGAGTCGGTTTGGAATAGGCGCGTGACATTGACCATCGTCATGCGTCAACGGCGCCCAAAATAAAAGACCCGCCCAGTGTGCATATCCTTGCGGACAGAGGCCGGGCGGGTGCGATTGATGCCCACATAGGGCAGACAAGCGAAGAAATCAATAACAAGCGTTGCAGCGCAACACGAAATAGGACCCTTCCACCCCGGCATCATCCGGCCAAGGGAAGGCCGCCCAAAGGCCTCCACTGCATGTCAGGCCGCCGGAATACGAGCCTCCAGTTCGGCGATGCGCTCCGAACAGATCGCATGCACCGCGCGGCCCAGCTCCTCGACATGCGCAGCGAGCCACAGCAGGTCCGTCTCGCTGATGCGATAATGTTTCGAATAGCGGGCCTTCACATAAGCTTCTTTCAGCTTCTCGAAGCGTGAGCGATCGGCCTTCAACGCGCGGGGCCATGCGTCTACCAACCGCATATCGATCCGTTCCGCCTGCGTTCGCAGGAAGCCGAGATTATGGACGTGTGGCGTGTAGAAAGTGCAGACCAGCAAGACGCAGTGGTACAGAAATTCGGAAGATTGGTGCAGATCGAAAGCGGCTGGCTTTAGGTAGCCCTTTTCGCGTCCCATTGCAGACAATTCGAACCGCTGCATGGCGAGCGGAAACCACTCCTCAAAATACTCCCGCGCCATCGCCAATGCCTGCTCGGGCGTCTTCGGCTTCGGCTGATGCAATAACTTGTCGTCATATTCGTAGAGCGCGATCCCGTCGCGCGCGACGTCCATGAAGAAATAGCGCCCGTGCGCCAGCCCGTCGTTCACCTCCTGCAAGGTGTGCACGATGAAGTTCACCGGCGTGTGCAGCGTCTTGTCGATCGCCAGCTCGCGGGTCAGCCGATCCTCGAGCTTCGACCAGAAGTCGATCTTGTCGGTGAGGCGCTTGTCGTTGACGATGATGAGCAGATCGAAGTCGGAGCGATAGCCCTTGGCGGTGTGCGGCTCGTCGACCCAGCCTCCGCGCGCATAACTTCCGTACAGGATGATCTTGTCGATCCGGCCCTTCTTCTTCCAGCCCATCGTCGAAAGCGCGACGGCATCTTCGAATTCTTCGAAGATGATTGCCTTCACGCGCTCGAGTTCGCGCTGCTTATTGGCCGGGAGATGATCGAGATCGATACGCATCGTTCCTTCCTTCTGTGGTCACAAGCTCGCCCGATAGCAAGCATGGTCGGGTCCAGATCGACACCTCATGGCGCCTCGCGGATGCGGAAATCCCAGACCGGAATACCGAACGCCCGCGCCTTGTCGACGAGATTGTCCTGGATGCCGGTGCCCGAGAAGACGATGAGCCCGGCGGGCATGGCGTCGATCATGCGCTCGTTGCGCTTGAAGGGGGCGGCTTTCCGGTCGCGGTTCCAGTCGGGGCGGAAGGCCACCTGCGGCACCTTGCGGGCGTCGGCCCAGCAGGCGGCGGCGCGTTCGGCTCCGGTCGGCGTCGCTCCGTGGAGCAGGACCATATCGGCATGGCGGGCATGAACCTTGTCGAGCGCCGACCAGATATGCCGGTGATCGTTGCACGCGGGTCCACCGCTGAATGCTATGCGCGTCCCCTCGGGGATCAGCGCCTTGGCCTTTTCGCGGAGGCGGCGGTCCATGAAGTCGCGGCTGTCGATCATCGCCGCGGTCATCGTCTGATGGCGGATACGCGACCCGGTGCGCGGGACCCAGGCCTTGCGGGCGTGAATACGATAATGTTCGGCAGCGCATTCACGGAAAAATTCCATCGCGTCGCGCCGCTCGATCAAGGTGATGCCCTCGGCGATCGCACGTTCGAGTTCGACCGAGCGAATTTCGCTGCCATCCTGTTCGCGCTGGAGATCGCGCTGCGCCGCCTCGTTGCGGTCGAGCTCGCGCTCGATCCGCGTGCCGGCGCCGTGGAAGAGATTGACGACGCCCCAGAGCAAATCTTCGAGATCGGGTTCGATCCGCGTGTCGACGAGACAGGCCGCGAGCGCGTCGAAGATGTCGGCGACGGCGCCGCCGGCGAGCCGATCATCGGGTAGCGGCCGCCCATCGGGTTCGTCCTCGAAGGGGCGATAGCCATAGAGCTGCATTTCCTGAAGGAGATATGCGCTGGCGCCGGGCTCGGCGAGCTCGCCGCGTTCGGAAAAGTCTGACAGGTCGGTCATGTCATGCCTCGTTTCTGGTGGCCGCGCCTCTCGCGGCCTTCGCGGCGACGCCCCCGCGGCGGCGGGTGCGGGTTCGCACCGCGCGGCACGCGCGGCCGAAGCACCGGCGGAGGATGGCGAGGGCGCGGCTATTTTGCCTCGCGATGCAAAGGGGCGAAGCCCCGGCGGAAAATAGCCGTGCACCCGCCATTGCGGTGCCCGGACCCGTTGCCGCAGTCGCCCTCCAGCGAAGGCCGGAGGCGCTGCCGCCTCAGGAAAGCAATGGCCAAAACGGCCAGTCGAATGAGGAAGCGGTGATCCCGATGTCCGAAATAGCACTATATATTTCGGACAAGGAAGCGATCTGCGTCGAGCGGCAGCATCCGGGCACGAAGCCGGGCGGCCATCTCTTCCCGGCCCATCCGAACAAGATCGCTGTTGAAATCGTCGAGCCGCGGATCGAGCGGAACGATCGCGATCCCGAGCGGCTCGGCGCGCGCGGCCAATGTCTTCGTCGCCCAGGACCCGGCGGCGTCATCGTCGCGCGCGACATAGAGACGGCGCAGCGGCCCGGGGAAATGGATCGCGGCAAGATGCGCGGCCGACAGACCCGCGATCATCGGGAGGTCCGGCAGCACCTCGCGAAGCGAAAGGATCGTCTCGATACCTTCGCCCGCGGCCATGACGTCCCCTGCAGGTCCGAAACGCACGCCATGTCCGAGCAGAGTCCCCATCGCGCGGCGGGGGCAGGCGACCGGCGCCTTGCCTCCCGCCGGATCGAGCCAGGTGCGATGAACGCCGGAGATTTGACCGGCGTCATCGGTTACCGCGGCGATCATGGCCGGCCAGGCGGTACGGACATCGGGCGCATCGTCGCTCGATGCCCGGTAATAGCAGCGCGGGTGAAGGCGGATGGCGCCATTGCCTGGGTCGATATCGATCCCGCGCGATGCAAGATAAGCTGCGGCCAACGTCCCGGCGACTGGCTTCGACGCAGCCCAGAGCCGCCGCGCCGCCGCAGGCGTTCCCATCATAGCCTTGCGCGTTCGCGGCGATCGCGACCCTGTCGGCTCCGGCATCGGCATGCTCAGAAATCGCCGCGCCTCGGCGAGCGTCTCGCGCAAATCGATGTGACCGCAGCTGGCGGCGATGACATCGAGCAGGTCGCCATGTTCGCCGCTCGCGGCATCGGTCCATTTGCCGACTCGACCGCGCGCGTCATCCGACGACGACAGGAGAAGATAAAGGCTGCGACCGGGCGTACCCCGAACATCGCCGACAAGCCAGTAGCGGCCTTCGCGGCGACCGTTCGGAAGATAATGTCGGCAGACGGCCTCGGCATTTTCGGCGAGGCGGCGCGCCAATTCACGGGCTGGACTTTCCATGCGGGGCTCCTTCCAAGGCCTTGCGCCCGCGCAGATGTCGATCGAAGGGCGATCCGCACGGACAGCTCGGCACCGGCAGCCCCTGCCAGCGCGTAGAGCGTCATTTTCTCACATACGGGATTTTAGATTCAAGCATGATTTGCCCGCCCATCCAGCGGCGGGACCCGCGGGACAGGCGGTGTCGCTGCCGATCCAAACATGGCGGGCAGTATCGGCCCGCAGGCTATGTCGGCGAATGCCGTGCATCAGGTCGGCATGAGCGGACGATAACCCCGGTCAGCGTCCATTTCCTCGGCCCAGAGCGCCATCTGGAAATCATCATAACTGACCCCGCACTGCTCGAGCATCCACGCCGCGAGCGCCGGATGATCGGCGACCGCTTCGACGAAATCGTCGCCATGCCCGCGCCCGCGGTCGAACCACCAGCCGACCTCTTCCTGGACGGCAGGATCGCGCTCGATCACCAGCTGCGACGCATCGAGTTCGAGCATGGCTTCGAGCAATTGCTCGCAATGGACGACATCGAGCGTCTCGCGCGGCCCGTGCTGACGCTGATAGCCCACCGACAGGTTGGTGCATTCGGCGACGATGCCGGCATATTCGTTGGTGTCGGTGTAAACCCCCGTGTCGTCGGGCGCGTAGCGGAACCCCATATTCTGGTGGTTGAGCGCGGCCGCGAGGCTGGTCGCAAAGGCATCGGAGCATGTGCGCCCATAGCTTTGGTGGGTGATGACGTCGCCAAGTCCGGCGCGATCGAGGGCGATCGCCGCGTCGATGTCTGCGAGCAGTTCGGGCGTATGGCGCTCGATCCAGCGCGAGCCGAGGCAGCCCTGCTCCTCGCCGCGGTGGAAGAGGTAGAGGCCGGGACGCGCGGCCGCGATCATGCCGAGCATGATCCACAGCCCCGCGCCGTCGTCGGCGCCGAGCGACATGCCAGCCTTGCCGTCGCACAGCTGCGCGATGCCATGTTCGTCGACGCCCACCGCCTGATGCCCGCCGACGGCCGCGACGGTGTCGACATGGCAGCTCCACAATGTGCGCGGACGATCGCCGATTTCCAGCATCCGGTTGCCGAAGCCATCGGCGCGCATGCCGGGAACTGGATCGAGATATTCGCGGCAGAAGGCGCGTTCGGTCGCACTGTCATGGGGCCGTGCCCAGGACAGTATTTCGAGGAGGCCGGCGCGGCCTGAAAGGTCATGAGACATGGGATCAGGCTCCTGTCTGGCAAGGGGCGGCAATCGCAGCCACGGGCGCTGGGGTGGCGGCATCGAGGCCATCGGCCAGGTTCGGCGTTTCGGGAGAATTGCCGTGGGCGCATCCGCAGGCGCACGGTTCGAGCGGCGGGGATTGCATTGTTTCGAGGCGAAGGCGCTCGGCCGCCTCTTGCTCGCGCCTCAGCCGTTCTTCGCGGGCCCGCTCCCCGGCTGCCTGCCATTCGGCGACCTCGATTTCGATCGCGGACATTTCGTACCGAAACCAGTCGCGGGCGAGGACATGCGCGTTGGCGAGCGATGGATCGTCATCGTCGATCGGATCGGGCAGATAATCTGCGCTGAGCCATTCACCGTGATATTCGGTGAGATCGGCGGCATGAAACCATTCGCCCGAAGCAGCGCATTGCCGGCAGCAGGTCGCGAGCCACCATTCGCCGCGATCTTCGAGAAAGACCGCACCGAAGGCCTCCACATCCTCTTCGAGGACGTCATGCTCGTCGCCATCGGCGAGTATGGTGATGAAGGTTTCGGTAGCGCTATAATTGCGCTCATTGTGGGCGCAGAAGACCGTGTAATCGGTGAAGCATTGATAACACCATTCTTCCGACGAGCCGTCGCGGTAGAAGACGATATCGTGCGGACTCGTGTCGTGATCGCACCGCGGGCAGTACCAGCATCGATCGCCCAGCCCGTTGGTATTTTCGGACGGGATCTCACCATGACCGATGATGAGATATTCGCCGTCGTCGGCGAGGTCATCGCCGGCATCGATATAGGGCACGACGAAGCTGCCGCCGTCGACGAGCCGCCGGATGCGCGCGCCATTGAGGCTGCCCTTGGCATAGCCCGCATTTTCGAGCAGCAGCTTGAGCCGCGATACATCGCCATAGATGCTGGTGTAGATTTTGAGCTCGGGCCACACCACGCTGCGTGCGCGGGCATCGTCGCGGGCGCCGATATAGGCGAGCGCCGTGTCGGGTCCGGCATAGACGCGCACCGGATGGCAGTAGCTTTCGAAGTCGCTAGCGCCATGTGACATGCAGCTCCCGGGGCCGCCGACATAGACCTCCTCGATTTCGTCGGCGTCCTGCGTGATCTTGAGCGCATCTTCCTCGAGCTGAACCGAGAGCCGGGCACACCAGCCCTCGATCGCATCGTTGTCGAGATGGGCCGAGAAGAAGCGTTGGAGATAGCGGCCCGGCGACATGACGAGCTGCCGGTCGACCTCACCCTTCGCGGCATTCTCGGTGAAAGCGATCTTGCCCGCCTGCTCGGTCGAGACATGGCAGAAATGCTCGTCATGCTTCTCCTGATACCAAGGCTCCTCATGCCAAGGCGTCGGCGCATAGGTGCCGTCGGCGAAGCGCAGCTTTTCGCGGACCGGCCAGTCGACGTCGCCGATGTCGGCACCCGCGAGCGCGATACGGAGCTGCGCATCGGGCGCGCGGAGGAGAAGCTGCTTCCGCGCGGCTTCGGCTTCGTCGAACGAGGGCCAAAGATATTGCTGGTCGCCATTGGGCGCGAAAAGAAATTCGATCGTGATCGGCCGCCACTCGGCTTCCGAGTGCGGGCAAAGGATTTGAAACTGTGCCATGGATGGGACTCCGCGCAGCCGCGCGCGTGCCCCCAAAAAGGAGCGAGCGCGGGCTGCATTGTGTTGGGGTGGCGCAGGGTCAGCGAGGGTCTGGGTCCGCGTCCGGACTGCGGGCCGTACTGGCCTCGGATCGCGTCAAGCCGTCAGAGCGCGACTTTGCCGGCCACCGCTGCGCCGTGAAGAAAGATCTGGCGGGAGCTACGCCCCCGCCAGATGGCTCACTCGGCCGCTACGGGCAGCTCGGCGTCGCCGGGATCGCCCCCGTCGGCATCGATGGGCACCGCCGTTTCACCGCCGTCCGGATCGATGCGATCCAGACCCGGCGTTCGCATCGGCGCCGGGAGCCAGGTCGTTTCTGCGACCAGCCTCTCGGCTTCGCGGGCTATGTCGGCTTTCTTGAGATGGCCGATCATCCGGGCAGCTTCGCCTCCGCGCGCCTCGGCGACATCGGCGAGGATCTGCGGTTTGGTCACGTTGCTGAAATAGCCTTCGGCGGTCGGCCGCCAGCCCGCGCCATGCACGTCGAGCCCCGCGGCCAGCGCGAGGACGTGGCTGTGGGCAATCCGGCGCTCGACGCCGTGCGCCGAGATGCGGCCATTGTCATATTTGGGGACGACCTCGGCTTGGGCGTTGACGCAGAGCGACGCGCAATGCGCCAACAGTTGGGACTGCTCCTCACCATCCAGGGTGAGCAGGAAGCTCCACAGCTCCTTGTCGGATTGCGGCAGCCGTGCCTTCCACGCCGCCGCGCGTGCGTCGAGCGCTTGCGCCGGCGCGCAATCGCGCAAACCACTTGGGGCGTTGGAAAAGGAGACCCGGTTCGCCGCGATCTGGACGCAGCACTCGCGGCTGAAGCTGTAGAAACAGCCGAGCACGAGGACGTGAAGCACTGCGGCGAAGGCGAGCGCTGGATCCTGCGCGACCCTGTCCTGCAGCGCGAGAGTGCGCCAGGCCGTGAGGTCCGAGACCAGACGGTCCGGAAGCGGCAGTAGCGCGCCCGGTTCCTCCGTACCGCTTGCATCATCCTGCGACTTCGCGGCTCCGTCGTCGCTGCGGTCCGCCGAAGAGCGGCCATCGTCGCCCGCTTCGGACGCGCCGTCGTCGCCAAGCCCTTCCCGCGGCTGATGCTCGGGCTTCACGAATCCACGCTCGACGCGAACCGACCCATCGCGGTCGATCGAAACGAACGCTCCCGCCGTCGCCATTTCTTCAGCTTTGAAGATCAGCGGCCGGTCGACCAAGGCACCGAGTTCGGCATCGATCGCCTCGATCCGCGCATGGACCTCGTCCGGCACATCATGCACATCGGCCCATTCGTCGCCGAGTTCCTCGCCTTCGGCTTCAAGCTCGGCGACGCGCGCTGCTTCCGCTTCGGTCAGCGCGACCTCTTCGCGGTCGATCTCGCGAAACCCGCGCGTCGCGTCCCACGGCAGGTCGATAGCGGTCGTCACCCATTTCCAGCCCTCGGCGAGGATGCGGGCGCCTTCGGCTTTGAGCTTCGCGTCGACGAGCCGGTCAAGAAGCGCGGGATCGGTGAGCCAGCCGCCGCCATCGGCTTCGAACAGGTCGCGCGCGATGCTGCCGCCCGCTTCAAGATAGGTGTCGAGACCGACGAAGCCGACCCTTTTGTCGCCCGCGCGAACGCTGTTCTCGGTGAGTTTCTGGCGGATCCAGGTCGCCGACTTGTTGAAGCTGTGTTCGAGCTGCTCCCAGACTTCCTCCTGCCGCGCATGGTCGTCGGCGATGGTGAAGGCCATGAGCTGATCGAGCGTCATCGCCTCTTCGGCGTAAAGCGCGTGCAGCTTCGGCGAGACACCGGCGAGCTTCAGGCGCTGGCGCACCGCGGCGGGGGTAGTGTGAAAATGCGCGGCGATTTCCTCGATCCCGGCTTCCTTGTCGACCATCGCCTGCATCGCGCGAAATTCATCGAGCGGATGCAGCGCCTGGCGAAAGCTGTTTTCAGCGAGGCTGTCCTCTTCGGCGAGTATGTCATTGGCCGCACCGCCCACGACACAGGGGATCGGCGCGTCCTTCGCGAGCCTTTTCTGCTTCACCAGCAGTTCGAGCGCGCGAAAGCGCCGGCCTCCGGCCGGAATTTCGAACTGCCCCGTTTCCTGCCCTTCGCCATCGAGCAGCGGCCGCACGTTGAGGCTCTGGAGCAATCCGCGGCGGGCGATGTCCGCCGCCAGCGTATCGAGCGATACGCCTGCCTTCACGCGCCTCACATTGGCCTGCGACAGGCGCAAGCGGTCGAGAGGAATGTCGCGCGACGGGGCGAGGGTGATTTTCGGAAGCGATTTGGCCATGGGCCTTCTCCATGACGGGCCGCCGCGAGACACTCTCCCGGCTCCTGAAACCCGTCACGAAGCCCCGGCTTCCCTCTTCCTCGAACGGGGCCGCCACCGGCGGCCCCGAACAAGTCCGCGGCCTCAGCCCCGCCGCGAAGGCCGGCGCGCCGCTGCGTGCAGGCGCTGCTCGCCAAGGATGATCGAGCCCGCCGCGCGCGCCGCTTCGGCATAGACCGACAGGGGATGGCGTGCTTCGAAGTGGAGATCGCGCTCGATACCGAGCCCGAAGGGCAGGCGCACGCTCTCGAGTTCGGCAACCGAGAAGCTGCCGAGTTCGGGACAACCGAACCCCAGGTCCGCGAGGCCGAACAATATGCCGTCGGCATCGATCTCGGTTGCGAGCCAGGTGGCAGCGCCGACCGGGCTGAAGAAGCGCACGACGGGTCTGGGATCGGGCTCGCGCGCACCGCGCGCAATCGCATCGTGCCGCGCGGCAGCGTTGGCAGCGAGCGCGGCGGCGATGTCGGGAGTGAGGAGTTTCATGCCGCGATCCTCCCCCTGAATTCTTTGCCGCGGCGGCAAGGCTTTGTTTGATGGTTCATTTCGCTTCTCCGCGGGGGACCGGCAGCAAGCCTCTCTCGCCGCACTCCGTCCGCCACGCGGTCCGGCAACGCTCGCGCTCGCGCGCGGCGGCCTGCCGCCGCGGGACCGAGGATCATGGACAGGCCCAGCCGTGCGCAGCGGGCTTGCCATGTTGTTCTTCCTATGTTCTCATATGGACATGGATAGAATCGATACCGCCCGAGTCGCCGAAACGCTCCTCGCCGCTCCCGGCTGGGCGCGCGTGGGCCTCACCGCACCTACCAGTCACATGCGCGTCGAAGCGGCGTTCGAACTCGCCCGCGTCATCGTCGAGAGCGTGGGTGGAAGCCCCGAGCCCGCGCATATCGACCAGCTCGGGCTTTCGCTGTGACGTGGGCGGTTGGACCAGAGAAGGCGGGCGGCGCGCGACGCACCTGTTCGAGGCAGCGGCATGGTATCAGGCGGTCAAGCCGGTGTGCCGCTGCGGCCATAGTGCGACCTTCGATCCTTATGGTCTGTGGTGGAAGTTTCAGCGCAAGATGTGGGACGATGATCTTGGCAAGGCGCGCGACAAATTCTGGTGCGCGCGCTGCAAGGCCCGCACCGGCAAACGCGTTCGGCCGATCCGGCTCGAACTGGTCGCGCCGAGCAAGGACGATATCCAATTGCCCATGCCCGACGAACGCGAATGGAAGCGCGCGCTGAGCCGCTTCCGGGCCTAGGAGACTGTCCGATGGACATCGAGAATGACGACGCGCTGGTGGGGATCGGAAAGCCGCACCGAGTCATGATCTGGGACGGCAATCAGGAACGCGAGAAGGAGCTTCACTGGGGCCTGCCGTCGCGTGATCCCGACATCTTCCAGATCCCGCTGCTCAAGTCCGAGACCGCGATTATCGACCGTCCGTGCCTGCTGCTTGCCAACGAGTTCGGCTTGGTGAAGCGCGGCAAGACGGTCTATTCGGCAAGCCTCATCGGCGAACCCTTCCTATGCATCGCGGCGACATGGCGTCCAGGGAGCCGCGATTGGCCCGACAGTTTCGCGGCACTCACGGTCCCCGCCTATGCCGATCTTGCCCATCATAAAGACCGCCATGTCGGGGTGGTTCATCCCGACGATCTTTTCGACTGGCTGATGGGAAGGCGGCCGCCGCTGGACTTGTTGCGACCCTTCCCCAAGGATAGCTTCAGGATCACGCCGCCGATCCAGCAGAATTTCGACGACCTGCTCGGAGCGGCCTGACGGAGGGCCGCCCGATGTGCAACCTGGTGACGCTGAATTCGACGGTCGACGAGGTAGCATCCTATTTCAAATCGCGTCGGCCGCTGGCCACCAACGCCTCGCCCGGCGATGTCTATCCCGGCGGACAGGGTTTCGTGGTGAGACAGGACGGCGGCGAACGCGTTCTTCAGGCCATGACCTGGGGCTTCCCGGTGCGCCTCAAACATATGAAACCGACCAGCAAGCCGAAGCCGGTCAACAATGCGCGTGACGACAAGCTGATGTCCTTCTGGCGCCCCTGGTTCACCACCCCCGCCAATCGCTGCCTCATCCCTTTCACCTCCTTCGCCGAAGCCGAAGGCGAGAAGGGCAAGATGACGCGAACCTGGATCAGCGTCACCGACCAGCCGCTTGCCGCATGGGCGGGGCTCTGGCGACCGACCGACGAATGGGGCGATTGCTATACCGGCGTGATGGTCGATGCGACCGAGGAACTGTTCCACATCCATGATCGCATGCCGGTTATCCTGCACCCCGAAGATCATGATGCCTGGCTTCACGCACCTGCCGAAGTGGCGATGGCCTTGGTCGCCAAATATCCCGCCGATCTCCTCGCCGTCGCGCGGACCGATGTGCCTTGGTTCAGCCGCAAGGCGCCGCCCGCGGATGCGCCGACCCTGCTCTGACAACGCGCCGTGTCCTGCCGGAATAGATCCAGAAGCGGGTCCAATTGTCGGGGCCGGGCCCTTTACCCGGATTATCAGCCTGTTACATCTTGCTCACCGATTGATCGCCGTGCGCCAGGCTGCGGGAACAGCGGCCGGACATGGCGTGAGGACCCGTCGGAAATTCCCCCGTTCGCCCGCGCCGAGAGGAAAAGGCCCGCGGCGATAGTTGGAGCGGACCGCAGGCGAGCGGGTCGGGAACGCGCCGGCGGCCGATGAACGACGTGAAGCATTATTATCTGACAGAGGAACTCGCACAGGAATTTACAGGAGCAGACCGAGAAGAGCAGCTCTTCGCCGCACTGACCAAGGCTGCGGGCCGAATGGGGTTCGACCATTTCGCGCTTGCCTTCGATCGGCGCGGAGCCGGCGAACCGGCGTCGATCCTCGTGCACAATTATCCCGACGCCTGGGCCAAGGTCTATGTCGGCTTCGATCTCAGCGGAACCGATCCGATCCGCCGCGCCAGCGAGCGGTCGCTGACCGGCTTCGAATGGCGCCACGTTGATCGCTATATTCCGCTGAGCCGCGGTGACCGCCAATTGCTCTCAGTGGCGCGCGAGAGCGGTGTCGGCGACGGCTTCACCGTTCCCCGCCATTTGCCCGGCGAGGCATCGGGGACCTGCTCCTTCGCAGTCCGTCCGCACGCGGACATTCCGGCCGACATGCTCCACGCAGCCGAAATCCTCGGCGCGATCGCCATCGCTTCGGCGCGTGAGTTGATCGGCTCATCTCCCTTACGGCCACGCCCGATACTTACCGAACGGCAACGCGAATGCGTGCTTTGGTCGGCGCGCGGCAAGACCGCCGGCGAGATCGCCGATATTCTCGGGATCAGCGAAGAGACGGTCGTGCGCCACCTGAAGATGGCGCGCGACCGCTATTCGGTGCATTGCCGCTCGATGCTGATCCTGTGCGCGCTGTTCGACGGATTGATCGGCTTCTCGGACATATACGACTGGTGGCGCCCGAACTGACGCGCCGCACATAATCGCAAAATCCTTGCCCAGAAATGGGCATAGCCGCTGCAACGGATCGATGGTCTGATTCCGGCTCCACAGCCAAGGAATCATCATGATCGAACAATCCACGCGGGCGCCGGACGCGCCCGGGAATGCCGCGCTGCGCGGCATGTTTGCCGCGCGAAAGCAGGTCTTCATCGACAAGCTCAAATGGGATTTGCCCGTGCTCGACGGCCGTTTCGAGCTCGACCAGTTCGACACGCCCCACGCCCGTTATCTGATCCTGCTCGACCCCGACGATCTGCGGCACCGCGCATCGGCGCGGCTCCTCCCCACCACGGCGCCGCACCTCCTCGGCGACATCTATCCGCACCTCTGCGCCGATGGCCCGCCGTCCGGCCACCATCTGTGGGAAATCAGCCGCTTCTGCCTCGACCCCGCACAGACGCCCGCCGAGCGCCGCGACGCGCGCAACCAGCTCGTCACCGCCCTCGCCGACCATGCGCTCCACAATGGCATCAGCGATTATGTCGGGATCGCCGAGGCAGGCTGGTACCACAGTATTAGCAAGTTCGGCTGGGCGTGCCGCACGCTGGGTCCCGTCCACCGGGACAGTGCTTGCCGGATCGTCGCGCTCAATATCGCGATCGACGAGGACACGCTCCCCGGCCTCAAGCGAACCGGGACCTATGCGCCGCTCATGCTCAAATATGAGGAAGCCGGGGAGCCGGCGTTATGAAGAAGTATCTCACCGAAGCCGATGTCAGCGCGATGCTGGTCGAGGAATTGCGCCGCACCGGCTATTGCATCCTCCGCAACGAGGCGATCGCCCGCGTCCACGCACTGGCGAAGGATCTCGATCCGATCTTCGACGCGACACCCTTTTGCGATGGCAATTTCTATGGTCGCCGCACGAAGCGCTTCGGCAGCCTCCTCAAGCGATCGGGGCATATGGTCGCACTGGTGCTGAACCCGGTCATCCTTCCCGCGGTCGAGACGATCCTTGGAACGGGGTGCGACCGGATCCAGCTCAACCTCACCCAGGCGATCGAGATCCATCCGGGCGAAGTCAGGCAATATCCGCACCGCGACCAGGAAATGTGGCGCGGCGCCAATGGCACCCAGGAATATCTGGTCAATATCCTGTGGCCGCTCACGCCCTTCACGAAGGAAAACGGCGCGACGCGCATCTTCCCGAACAGCCATGGCGCGGCGGGAATGGCAAAGACCGATCTTGGCGCGCCGATTTTCGCCGAATGCGAACCGGGATCGGCGATCTGTTTCCTCGGATCGACCGCGCATGGCGCAGGCACGAACATCAGCAAGGAGGTGAGACGCGGCGTGCTGGTGAGCTACAGCCTTGGCTGGCTCAAGCCCTATGAGAATTTATGGCTCGCCTATCCGCCCGAGGTCGCGCGACATTTTCCGTCCGACCTGGCTGCGCTCGCAGGCTATGCCCAGCACCGCCCCAATCTCGGCAATTATGAAGGCCAATGCCCGTCGGTCTTGCTGCGGGATGAACGGCCGGCCCATCTCGGCGCGATCGATGCGCTGCGCCCCGACCAAGCCGAGGCGGTCGCCGCCTTCGCCGCTGCCGAAAGGACAGGCGCATGAGCCCCGCGCATGTGTTCGAGCCGACCTATGAGGCGATCAAGCGCCGGCTGATGACGGGCGAATGGACGACCGGCGCCCGGATCGAAGCCGCACGCCTCGCCGATGACCTTGGGGTGAGCATGACGCCGGTGCGCGACAGTCTCCACCGCCTCAATGGCGAGCGCATGGTCGATTTCACCCCGGGCGAAGGCTTCCATGTGCACCGTCTTACCGAGACCGAGTTTCGCGACCTGCTCGAGTTGCACCTGATCCTGCAACTCGCCGCGCTCGCGACGGCGCCGAATGGACTGGCAACCCCGGTTAGCACCGATCAGCCCTATCCCGATCGCATCGCCGACCTTTTCCTCGCCATGGCGGATCGATCGTCGAACTCAGAGATCGTCGCCAGCATCGCCGCAATCGGCGACCGGCTTCAATTCTCGCGGCATTTCGACGCCGCGATCCTCGGCGATGTCGAGGCCGAATTTGAATTGCTCAAGGCCGCCATTCTCGACGCCGCGCCGCAGACCGAGATGCGGGGCCTGCTGCTTGGCTATCACGAGCGGCGCGCGCGTGAGGCCACTGCCTATGCGCGCACGCTCGCAGCGCATCGTGGCCGCCAATCCTGAGCGGGCATTTTTGCCGCATCGATGCTTTTACTTGTCATATGCAACCTCAATTGACATGATTCAGCCGCGCGGGAGCAATGCTGGCAGCTTTCGCGCGGACTAGTTCGCCAGGCATCAAATGCGCCAGTCCTTGACCGGACCGGCGGCCGCACCGGACCCTGGATCGCATCGGCGACCGAACGGCGGCACAGCACTGGGAGACGAGCATTTCGCTTCGGCGGGATCGCTCGGCTCGTGCCTTCGGGACAATTTGCTGTGTCTTCCTGCACCTGCTGCGAGAGCGCCCCGCCGCGTCATCCCTTGTCGGTGTCGTCGGCCTGCCATGCGCATCCCCATGATCGTCCGCCGACGGTCGAAGGACGGCCCGTCATCGGACAGGATCTGGAGACGGTCTATCGCACGCACCGCTCGTCGCTTTTTCATTTTCTGCGCCGCAAGGCAGGGCCCGAGGAAGCGCCCGATCTGGTGCAGGAGGTCTTCGCGCGTGCGGCGGGCAGCGAGCAACGGCATCACCTCGTCAACCCGGGCGGTTTTCTTCGCCGCATTGCCCAGAATCTCCTGATCGACCGGGCGCGGCGCCGCAAGTCGGCGCCGATCGCCATGTTTTCGCTGCGCGAGGAGAGCGATGCCGTGACCCCCGCCTCACAGGAATGGAATCTCGAGGCGGCGGACCTTTTGGAGCTTTACGAAAAGGCCGTGGACGCGATGTCGCCAAAAACGCGGCGCGTCTTTCTGATGCACCGGGTGGACGAGCTTTCCTATCGCGAGATACATGAGCAGCTCGGCATCAGCATCGCGACGGTGGAATATCATATGATGAAAGCGCTCGGTCAGATCGCCAAGGTGGTGGACAGCGGAAAATGACGAAGGCCGGCGACGACGAATATTCGGTCGACGAGGTCGCGCGGGCGTGGCTCGTCAAGCTGCGCGGCGAGGATGCGGAGGCGCTGCGCGACGAGTTCGACGCGTGGCTGCGTGCGTCGGCAGAACATCGCGAAGCCTATCGGCGCGCCGAGGCGCGGATGGCGGCACTTGCGATCCTCAAGACCTCGCAGCGCCACGGAACGACGCATGCCGAGGCGCGCCGCGGCCGCATGCGCGGCTGGTTCACATGGGGAGCAGCCGCCACCGCGCTCGCGCTCCTGATCATCGCGATCGGGGCCGCAGGTGCGCCCTTTCCCGGCCAGCCAGGCGGCACCGCGACGGCCTTTGCCGCTGAACCCCTCGAGACGCAGCGCGGCGAGATCCGTACTTTCCGGCTCGTCGATGGTTCGCGCGCGACGCTCGACACCGACAGCCGGCTCGACGTGGCCTTCTCGCATGGCGAACGAAGCGTTCGTCTCGTGAGGGGCCGGGTAAGACTGTCGGTCGCGCCGGGCGATGTTCCACTCCGGATCGAGGCTGGGCGCGGAGGGGCGACGGCAAATGATGCAGAAATCGATCTGAGTCTCGCCGCATCGGGGAGAGTGGTCGCGTCGCTGCGCCGCGGCGCAGCAGAGGTGCGCGCCGATGCAAACCTCGATCAGACCATGCCCCTCAAGGCGGGAAGCGCTCTCGCCTATGGACCCGGTAGCCGGTTGGAGCCTGTCGCGGCGCCGGCGGCCGTCATTCAGCCAGACTGGACCGAAGGGTGGGCAGAGTATCGATCGATCAAACTCGGCGCGCTCGTCGCCGAAGCCAATCGCTACGCCGCGGTGCCGATCGTGATCGACGACACCGACATAGCCGCGCGCGAAGTGTCGGGTCGCTTCCATATCAGCCAGACCGAGGCGTTTGCCGAACGGATCGCCATATTGTTCGGCCTCGCCGCCGAACGGAGGACTGACGCCATCCACCTCCGCCGCCGATAATTTTTTCACCCAGCGACTAAGGTCGCTCCCATCTTCCCGTCATCGCAACCCCACTGGCCGTCTGCCTGATGCACGGCCCAGAATATTGGGGGAGTGAAAATGTCGATTAAATCCCGTTCGCTGGCCGCGCTGCTCGTCGGCACAGCAGCCTTGCTTTCGCCCGAAGGCGCGCAGGCCATGCAGGCGCCGCGCCAATCCTATGATATTCCGGCGCAGGATCTGGGCGACGCACTGCGCCGCGCCGCCGCGCTCGCCGATATCGAACTCTATGTCAGCTCACAGGACATCGAAGGGAAGAGGGCGCCCGCCGTGCGGGGTCAGCTGACGCCGCGCGAGGCCATCGAGGCGCTACTTGTCGGCAGCGGCCTCACGGCGCGTTTCGAGAGGCGGTCGGTCATTATCGTGAGCGACGCCGCCGTTCCGGCCATCACCGCGGGCGATCCCGCCGTCATCATCGTTACCGGTTCGCGCATCGCGGGCGCTCCTGCCGCCGCGCCGGTTATCGACATCAGTGCCGAGGATATTCGCAATGCGGGCCATGCCGACCTCGGCGAGGTGGCGCGTAGCCTGCCGCAGAATTTCGGTGGCGGGCAAAATCCCGGAATCGGATCAGGTCAGGGGGTCCAGAACCAGAACGTCAATGTGAACGGGGCATCGACCTTCAACCTCCGGGGCATCGGACCGAATGCGACGCTGACTTTGCTCAACGGCACCCGCTTCGCTTACAGCGGAACGCAAAGCGTGATCGATGTTAGCGCCATTCCGACCGCCGCGGTCGAGCGGATCGAGATCGTTACCGATGGCGCTTCCGCAGTCTATGGTGCCGACGCCGTTGCGGGCGTCGTCAACATTCTCCTCCGCAAGGATTACGAGGGCGTCACCACGAGCGCCCGGATCGGCGGTTCGACCGATGGCGGAAACTTCCAGCAACAATATAATGTCGTCGGCGGAGCCAAATGGTCGAGTGGCGGCTTCCTCGCCACCTATGATTTTTTCGACAACAGCGAGATATTAGCCCGCCGCCGCAGCTATTCGGCGACGAGCAATCCGCTCTCGACCTTCTATCCCGATCTGAAGCGCCACAGCGTCCTGCTTAGCGGTCATCAAGAGCTGGCATCTGGTCTCCGCGCCAAGGCCGATCTGATCTACAAGCGCGGCGACATGACGTCGGTGCTCGGGCTGTTGGTTGACCGGCCGATCCGGACGCGCGGAATTGTGGTCCATAATGAATTCGAGACGCTTGGCTTCGCGCCGACACTCGAGGCCGACCTTGGTGCCGACTGGAGCGCTCGTATCTCCGGCTTCTACGGAACGGACAAGACCCGTGGCCTCACTCAGAATTTCACCAACGACGTTGCGCGATTGTCGCCTCGGATTTTCAACAACCGCAGCCTGAGCGTCGAGGCGGGTGTCGACGGACCCCTCTTCGAGCTTCCGGCGGGAAGCGTCCGCCTCGCGGCAGGGGGCGGCTGGCGCAGCAATCATTTGAACGCCCTGATTGCAGGCCGCGCGTTCGCGCCGACGCGCGAGAATCGCTACGCCTATGGCGAGCTCTTCGTCCCGCTCGCCAGCCCCCGGCAGCAACTTCCCCTTGCGCACCGTGCCTCGCTGACGGCGGCAATGCGTATAGAGGATTATTCGGACTCGGGCAGTATCGCCGTTCCCAAGCTCGGCTTCGTCTATGCGCCCTCGCCCGAGATCAGCCTTGGCATTTCGTGGGGCAAGTCTTTCAAAATGCCGACGCTGAACCAGCAGTACAGCGGATATACGCCGGTCCTTCTGCCCGTCACCGGCTATGGATCGATGTTTCCGGCAGGATCGACCTATATCTATCTCGGCGGCCCCAATCCGGAAGTCGGCCCCGAACGATCCGAAAATATTACGCTCAGCGCGACCTTCCGGCCGTCGGGCCGGTTGCAGATCGTGACGAGCCTCTTTCGGATCGATTATCGCGACCGGGTCGCGCCACCGTTCGGGTCGCCGCTCGGCATTCTTACCAATCCCCTGTTCGCCAATCTTGTCACCTTCAATCCCTCGCCGGCCTTGCTGGCGGCTGCGATCGCCGGGGCATCCGATCCGCTCGGCAATGCCACATCGGGTCCCTACGACCCCGCCAATGTCATCGCGCTGATCGACGGGCGCGACCTCAACATCGCCTCGCAGCGGTACGAAGGCGCGGATTTGTCGCTGCGCTATCGCGCGCCGCTCGGCTCACAGACGCTCACGCTGACCGCCAGCGGCACCTGGCTCGACAGCCGGCAGCAATTGCTGCCGGACCTTCCAGTGACCGATCTCGCCGGAACTATCTTCAACTCGCCGCATTTTCGCGCCCGCGGCGGCGCATCCTTCGGCGATGAACGGTTCAGCCTCGCGTCCTTCGTAAGTTTTACGGGCGGCGTCACGGATCGGCGCCGCGCGGTCCCGGTGAAAATTGCGTCGGTCACGACACTCGACCTGTCGGCCCGTGCAAGGATCGGCACATTGGGCGAGATCAGCATCAATACGCTCAATGTCTTCAACGCAAAGCCCGACAGGATATCGGTGGCGTCGCCTAGCGACACACCCTTCGATTCCACAAACTATTCGGCGGTCGGACGTTTCCTCGGCGTCACGATCAGTCACAGCTGGTGAGGAGGATTTCCATGCGGAACCACCTCCGAGCCGGCCTCCCGGTCGCGGCGCTCCTTGCAGCTGCGGCGCTCTCCCCTGCCAGCGCGGCAGGGGAGAGCAAGGGCAGAGCCTGGACGCTGGAAGACATTCTCCTCGTCCCCGAAGTCACCGACATCGCGCTTTCCCGCGACAAACGGTTCGCAATCTATTCGGTGGAGGCGGCCGATTCAACCGCCGGTCGTCCTCGGGTCGCCCTGCGCCTCGTCGATGTCACTGCGCGAACGCAGCGAACCCTGCTGACCGCGGATGCGGTGAAGCTGCTGCGGCCAATCCCAGGAACTGACGACTGGAGCGGCTTGATGGATTTGGGAGAAGGGCTTCAACTCTACCGCATTATGGCATCGGGGGCCGTCGAGCCGCTGCTTGTCAACGTCGACACCGTGCCGGTAGGCCGCGCCGATTTGTCTTTGGCCATTGGTGGAGGAACCGTCCCGCATAGAGTTGGCGTACTTGCCTATGATTGGGCGCCGGACGGCCAATGGCTCTGGTACGCCTTGTTGAAGCCGGTCCCGAACGCGCGTCATATTCGCTTCGACGAGGAGGTTCGCCCGCTCCAAGCACGACGGCGATCCTCGGTTGAAGCCGAGATCGACTATTATTTGCGCGGCCCGGATGGCCGCAGCGACAAGGTGATGACACGGCCTTCAAGCGATCGCATGGCACTCCACGCCGCGGGCAATATCCTTTGGCACGGGGACGAGATCCAGTTTCGCATCGAGACGCCGGGCTCCAGTGCCGGCGGGACCTATGAGGTTCGCGCCTGGAACCGCGTCACAGGAAACATGCGCACGCTCGCCGATGAACATGATCTCCAGACGCTCTGGATACTAAGGGGTCCGCGCGGGGGCACATTGGGAACCACCGAGACCGGCGACAGGCTCGAACTTGCCGAAACCTTCGCGGACGGCAGGCGATATAGTTACGGCCATTTCGGCTTCACGATCGGCGATCTTCGTTCGGCGGGCATCACGGTGAACGCGAAACTGCATCGCGCGGTGCTCGGAACGCGCAGCCTCGGCAATCCACGCTACGGGCTCGCTGTCATCGACAAGCGGGGCGTACTCGAAATCCGACACGACGCGAGTCTCACTCGTTGCGGGTTCGACGCGGCGCTAACGGTCGGCATATGTGTCGAGGAAGGCATGTCTCGTCCGCCTTCACTTGTTCAAGTCGATATCGCGAAGGGCTCGGTTACACGGCTCGTATCTGTTTCACCGCGCCACGACGAAATCGCGCCTCTCGTTGCGCGGCCGCACATCTGGCGCAATCGGGACGGATACAGGGCTGCCGGCTATGTCGTGCTGCCGCGCAATTATCGCGCCGGCACGCGCTATCCTGCGATTGTCGTAACCCATGGTGGAGACGCCGATGATCGCTTCTCCGAGATTGGCAATCAGTGGAATTACCCCGTCCAGCTATTTGCCGAGCGGGGCTATATCGTCCTTCTCGTGAACGACCCCTGGCCGCAGCAGTCCGACGAGCTTATGGCCGCATACAATGCCTGGATCCGCGGCAGCGGGCCGCCCGACCCCGAAACGCTGCAACGTCTTTTATGGATCAACGGGGTCCGCAGCTTTGAAGATGCGGTGCTCGATTTGTCTCGTGAAGGACTTGTCGATCCTGGCCGGGTCGGGATTGCCGGCTACAGTCGCGGTTCCCAGCTGGTCAATGTCGCAGTGACGCAATCGAAGCTCTTCCGGGCGGCATCCAGCGGCGACGGAGGTTTCCTCGAGCCCGCAGGCTATCTCTATTCGGCCGCAAGCTACGATCCCGTTTATGGAGGAGGACCGCTGAGCGATCATATCGACGCGTATCGCAAGTTCGCGCCATCGCTCAACGCCGCGAAGGTCTGTACGCCGGTACTGCAGCAGGTCGCGTCCGCCTCGCCGCCGCAAATCGAGCTTTACGATGCCCTGCGCGCGGCAATGGTGCCGACACAGATCAGCTATTATCCGGGCGCAAGTGCGGCGTCGGATGAAACGCATATCTTCCATATCCCGTCGAACAGGATGCTGGCCATGCGCGAGAATATCGCTTGGTTCGATTTCTGGCTGCGCGGGATTGGCGATGGCGATGCCCCCTTTCCCGGGCGCCTGGGACAATGGGAGCAAATGGCGGCACGGGCGCAGCCCTGCCCCCCACCGGTCACGCCGTAGGTCCGCTCCACCAGTCCACCCAGTTTTCCGCCGCAGCCAGGTCGAGGATTCGCTGGATTCTCTCGGTCCCACGCCAGGTCGGATCTTCGGCTTGGTCGAGCAGGGCAGGGTCCAGAACCCCTGCCTCGGCGAGACGGCCGTGGCGAAGACGGTCGATAAGCGTCGCGCGGTGGCGCTGGTAGATGGCAAGATCGAACCCGCCCGGCCCGCCCTTCTGTGTCCGCCGCAGAATGAGCGGGGGGAGAATTCCCTCGAAGGCCAGTCGGGCCACCGCGCGATTCATGCCCTCGGCGACCCACATCCAGGTAGGTATCGAGAGACAAAGTTCTACGATCGGTTGCGACTGCAGCGGTGCGATGTGCGGGGGCGATTCGTCACGAGGATAGAGTTCGATCCCCTTCTGGCTCCGCATCAGATAGGCAATGTGTACCGATTTCCCCGGCAGCGCATCCGGCGGTACTACGAGCCATGGATGGCTCGGTCCCTCAGACTCGATTTCCGCCAGAATATTGGCGGCGATCCCCGCGCCATTATAGCGCGCGTTATGGAAACCGCCGTTTCGCCGGTAACGATCCCACGCATGGCGGAGGACGGTCGTCCGGTCGGCGCCCGTCACCAAGCATATATCGCGCAGGGTATCGGCAAGACCGAGGCGGGGTCCTTGGGCAAGGTAACGGTCGAGAAACGGCACTGCACTGCGGATGCTGCAGAATATCCCGTCACCTCCATTACCTGAAAAATGGGCATCGATCGGAAGCCCCTGCGCAATACGACCGTGGGTCGCTTCATTGGTCAGCTTTCCGATCGACGCGACCGGCCATGGATGATGGGGCGACGGCGCGCGCGTAACGTCGATGTCGTCGATCAACCGCGGCATCTCCAGCAAACCGAGGCCAAGCGCCTCAGTCAGTGCGCGGGCATATTTACGTTCGTCACCAGCGGGGTCGGGTCCGAAAAGGGTGAGGCAATTAAATTGGCACGCCCTTGGTGCCGCAGCAGCAGCCACGATCGACGAGTCGAGGCCGCCTGAGACACCAAGCAGGATCGACGGAAAGCAATCCGCCCAGGCTCCGACGCAGTCGGTGATTGTCTCACGGAGACTGGCGGCGGCCTCAGGGGCTGCCATGCTTCTCGTCGGCGCCACATGGTGCCATGGCGTCCACCAGCATTCTGTCCGGATGTCGCTTTGGCTGACGACAAGACATTCACCGGCGATCAGTTCATCGACGTTTTCAATGCATGTACGTCGGCCTCGAGCGTCCCCGCTCGCCAGAAGCCTCGCCACCTCCCGAAAATCCACCCGTTCCGGTCCGGGCTCCGCCAGATCGGCGACGTCACCGGCTATCGTTACACCAGCGTCACCGCGCCGGACGTAGCAGGGCAGGATTCCGGAAGGATCACGCAAGACCAAGATCCGCCCGTCGGCGCTTTGGTGGACCAATACATAGCCGCCCCAATAGTCGGCCAGCAGCGCGCGGCCGCGATCCGCCAGAAGCTTTTCTCCCCCGATCTTCTGCAGGTCGGTGACGCGCCGACTGGGAGGTCCTCGCCTGAAGAGGTGGCCGAGAAGGACCGTATGCTCATCGATGGCAAGGAACGGCTCGGTGGCTCGGATCTGGAGATTGCCACTTGTCAGGATCTGCGGCCTCTTTGGTCCGCAATTGCCGGCTGTCGATCCAGGTCGCCGCGCGATGTGAATATGGAATCCTCCGGCCATCAGATCGCGAAGATCGGCTGATAGCGAAGGACAATGTCGAGGGGATCGGTCAGTACCGTATCACCGACCTGCACCCAGCAATGGGCCGCGAAGGGCATGGTAACGCCGAAGACAAGGATCGAGGCGCGGCCGCGCGCCAAGAGAAGTCGCTTCATGGCGATGCTTCGGGCGAGGCATTGATCGGCGGCAGGCAGATAGCGAGCAGCGCGCAAGAAAGCTCCCGCAAGATCGGTGCAATCAATTGAATCGGGCGACCCTGCGCCGGCAAAATCTGAATGCAATCCCCCGATGACGTGGGCGAGCTCGTGTCGACGCAAATCACGTCTCGCCGAAATCTGGGCCGTCAAACTGGCGATCGTCGCGCGAACACTGCCTTGCGGCAGCGGGTTATCGACGAGGCTCCGAGTGGGCGGAAGAACTTGGTGGTTCTTGGGACACGATCGGCGGTCCGCCGACGATATCAACCCTTCGCTTTGCAGCGCCTCGATATCGTCTTTCCGCCCCCTCCCCGCCACGAAGCGTTCGAAACGCTGCGCCCGGCTGCCGCTCAGCATGAAATAGCGATCGAGGGGTAGGTCGAAGAACAGGATGATGTTTTCGAATTGGCGAAAAAAGAGACCAGGGCGAAGCGCGGGAGTCATAGATGTGGACCTAGCGGTCGGCGTGCCGCGGTGAGGCGGCACGCCGCTCGCAGTCAGTCGTCGGCCGTGATGCCGCCCGAGAGGAGGAAGTGATCGCCCGTGGCTTCGTCGCGCGGACCGACAGGCTCGATCCCGCGGGTCTCGGCGCTGATCGCGCCGAGTTCGATCAGTTCATCGCTGGTATGCAGTTCCTTCATGGCAAATTTCCTTTCCAAACAAGCGACCGGATGAGTCGCCATCAGAAAGTTATGCCTCGATGAAATCGACTGCCATTTAATAATCGGATTATTATTCTCGGGTGATTACTCAAAAATGTGACCGAGACAAGGAAACGTGCGTCGAGAGCTCGTACCGCCACCTTTAGCATACGCCTGGACATACGTGGCGGATCCCGGTCACTCACCCGAGTTAGATGCGGGCGATCGCAGTTTCTTGGAACCGCCACAGCATTTTGCAACGCCAACTGGAACCGATTATGGACGCATTTCATTGTTCGACGGCGTCGCTCGGCGCCATCATTGCTTTCTGAGCCTTTACAAATCGAGGATCGGCCCCGCTAGGGTCCCTGCCTTTGCCCGCCGGGCCTCCTCTGCGAGACGTGTCACCATCCCGCTCGCCGGCGGCGTTACGGCCAGCCTTGCAGATTCTTTCCGATGCCACGACCCCACGCGGTGACATTATGGGGACAAACGTCCCCACAGACAGCTTTGTCACCAACTGCGACAACGTGCACGGCGATCTAAATGTCTGAAAAATAAGGAAAAACTGGAGCGGGCGAAGGGATTCGAACCCTCGACCCCAACCTTGGCAATATTATCTGGTGCGCCGTCGGCAGCCACCTAGTCATGCGCAGCTCTACTATTATCTTTGATAATACAGATATTTGCTACGATCTCGGTTACTTTTCTACCGCCGTCCACCGCCCTCTCTGCGATTCAATATGGATACGAATTGGATATGAGGGTATAAGGGGTGGATACGAACCTTCGAAGGTTTTACTCAAGGCTTAGGAAGTTTGGATGACCGGCTCGCAGCGCTTGACGAAGAAGATGATCGATGAGGCAAGGCCGGTCCCTGGCAAGCCGACGTTCCTTTGGGACAAGGAACTTCGCGGTTTCGGATGTAAGATCGAAGGCGCAGGGACCAAGTCGTTCGTGCTTCAGTATCGAAATTCCGAAAAGAGGAAACGTCGGCTGGTCCTCGGGCGCTATGGAGTCATGACGTTGGAGCAGGCGCGCTCCGAAGCTCGCATCAAGTTGGGTGACGTCGCGGCTGGCATGGATCCTGCGGATGAAAAGCGAACCGCTCGGGATGCTGCGACAGTCGGTCAGGTGTGCGACTGGTATCTTTGTGAAGCCGAAGCAGGAAGGATACTGGGACGCAAACGGACACCGATTAAAGCGTCCACCCTCACGATGGACCGCAGTCGCATCGAATCCCATGTCCGCCCACTAATCGGCCAGCGAAAGGTCGTCGCTCTTCGGCTGCCAGACATTGAAGCAATGCAACATGACATTGCCGCTGGAAAAACAGCAAGGCCTCGAGGCGAAGGGCGCGGTGGGGCCACCCAGGGCGGCAAGGGCGTGGCGGCCCGATCAGTATCGATGCTGCACAGCATCTTTGCGCATGCGAAGCGCGCAGGATTGATAGAAACGAATCCTGCTGTTGGAGTCCGAAAGTTCCCAGACCAGAAAAAAACACGAAGGTTGAGCCGAGATGAGCTGCGAGAGCTTGGCCAAACAATGCGCGACGTTGCTGACATAGAACATCCGGTCGGCCTCGCGATCATACGCTTACTCGCCTTGACCGGCCTGCGATTGAACGAAGCTCAAAGCCTCGAACGCAGCTGGGTCTTCGACGACGGGTATATTGCATTCGGCGATACGAAGTCCGGCCCGCAAATCAGACTGATAGGCAGCCCCGCCTTACAGCTGCTGCGGGATCAACCATCCATAGGTGATGAGCCGTTCATCTTTCCGTCAGACGGCGGGCAAACCCATTTCGTTGCAGCGAGCGGCGTACTCGGCAGGATAAACCAGAAAATAGGTTGGGCCGACGTGACCCCGCACACCTTAAGACACACGTTCGGCAGTATTGCGGGCGAGTTGGGTTATTCCGAACTGACGATTGCCGCTACACTTGGGCATGCCGCAGGGTCCGTCACCGGACGATATGTGCATATAGATGAAGCCGTCAGATCGGCCGTGGAACGGGTTTCGAAGGAAATTGCTCTTCTATTGAATAGTGCTCCGCTTAATGAAAGTCAGCCGAGCCAACTTTAAAATACCGCATTTGGATCGTGATCTCACTTACACCGTGTTCGATTTGGATCGATCGCTTCCCCGTTAGGACGGACTAGCCGACTTATTCTTCGTTTGCGAGTGGACCACCCTGATGGGGCGGCCACCGCCGCCGCGCGCAAGTCTGGTCTGTAGGCTCGATGCCTCACGGTTCCTGTCCCGGGTAGCGCATAGCGAGCTCGAACGGCTCGAGGAAGTGCTGAAGTAGAGTTGAAGTGTTTAGGGACGGAGTATTTTGCTCCGTCCCTGTTCTTTTTAAGCCGGGCATAATATCTGTAAAGCGCCAGATTTTCGTTCTGGTCGGTGGCAAATCCGGATAGGGTCAAACAGCAGCCTGACGCTGCCTCTGGGCGGTAACAAGCAGGGACGCACGACGCCTTCCCATATATGAATAATTGGAAACGCGCTCCACAGCTATAGGTCCTTTTCGATAAAGAGAGGGTCGGCTAAACTTGCACGCGAGACGCGCTTCATATGCACGGATGATCGCGGTATTTCACCGGCAGCCAATCGTTCGGTCTAGCTTGTCCGCGAGACGGAGCGCCAGCGCTGTTATAGTGAATGTCGGGTTCGCCCATCCTGCCGTGCAGAATACGGAGCTACCTGCGATATGCAGGTTGTTCGTGCCGTGCACACCGCAATGCGGATCGACGACGCCACGCTTGGGATCATCGCTCATTCGCGTGCCGCCCATATGGTGATAACCCGCTATAGGATGGTTGCCCACCGTAGGGTCCACTGGCCAAGCATGGCCCAGCTCTGATAACCATTCGCTGGGCACAACAAAGCCATCATAGAGCCGGCTTGCCTCATCGTTAAAAACGCGCGCGAATACGCGTGCTGTATGCTTGTCGAGCGCGGAAAGTTGCCATGACAGATCGGCGCCTTGCTGGCCCAGTTCGTCCCGCCGGTCGGACAACACGACCCGGCTTTCGGGGTTGGGTGCCTGCTCGCCGCGGATCATCAAAAAGAGCTTCGTCATTCCTGCATTCGCCATGGCCATTTCGACCTGCGTTCGGGCCACGCGATGAAACCATGCCCGAATCTGGCGATAGTTATGATTAAGTGCGCGCGCCGTCCTGTTCGGACTCATGGAATGCTTGATATGGTGGTAGAGCTTGTTGCCAAGAGGGACGCCCTTTTGAGGAGGTCGTTGCAGCTTGAAGGTTGCGATCGAATTCAGCGTTTCCTCGGCTTCCTGCAGCGTGTCGGCAAGGCGCAGAACCGGGGCGAGCGGTGGCCCCATTTTCATGAAGCGCTTCTGATGCGTAGACCACAGCCTGAAGGGCTGCGCAATTTCGACCTTACCGATACGGCCGTTCGGGTGTTCCATGAAAAATCGCCCAAGCTGATCGTAATCGTTGCCGATACCATTCGGCATCACGTCTGACGACGACATCAGAAGGCGGATGTTCTCGATAGCGCCGCATGCAATCACATAATGTGTCGCCTTCAGCTGCGCGCTTGGGCCATCGATAGCCTTTAATGCAATGTGATCGACCGCAGAGCCATTGTTAATGAGCTGTATCCGCACGGCATTGGCGTGCAGCAGCAGCGTAAGATTGCTTGCAGCTTTCAAATCTCCGGCATTAGACGCCCCAAATCTTTCGCGCGCGACATCGAATCGCCACAGGCCGGTCGTGAATTTTTCAGGATCGAAATCCTGATCTGGAATACCGCATAGTTCATAGGCATTGTCCCACGCGAATTCACCGATTTCAAAGATATCCTGTGCCTTGCGATACCAAGGCATGAGCTCCTTGCGAGTAATTGGCCAGCCCGAATGCGGAACCCAGTTTCGCCTGCGGAAATCGATTTCGTCCAGCACGGCGCATCGCCCGCCCCAAATCGCAGCGGTCCCTCCGAAGAAACGGAGCCGACTTTGGTCGAGATCGTAATATTCTTGCCCAATATTTCGCCCAGCATACAACGCTTGGGTGCGCGAATCGAAATCGAGGCCGCCGCTTTCGACAAGGCAAATATCGTGCCCGCGTCGCATCAGCTCGCGCGCGATTGTGATGCCTGCAGGCCCTGCCCCGATCACGGCAACATCGTAATGCCGCCCAGCGGCAGCCGGATGTTTCAGAAAATCAGCGATCATTGAAAACAATTGCCCCATCGCTTCGCCAATGGACGGCGCCACCTGGTTCGTGCCGAATGCTCCCGATCCTAATTCCAACCGCCTCCCAACGCGAGAAAGATACGCACCCGATCCGCTGCGAGCTTGGCGTTCGATGACGCCAAAGCGGCTTCGGCATTGGCCAAAGAGCGTTCCACGTCGAGCACTTCGAGGCTCGCCGCAGCGCCGCCGCGCGCAAGTCTGGTCTGTAAGTCCGATGCCTCACGGTTCCTGTCCCGCGCAGCGCGCAACCGGATGTTTTCATCAATGTCATTGGCATATTGCGTGAGCGCGCTCTCTGCCTCTTGAAGGGCCCCCAGCACCGTGCCGTCGAATTCGGCCAGCGCCACCTTGGCCGACGCGCTCGCCTGATCGATCCTGGCCCGCGCGACGCTGCGATTTGGAAAGCTCCAGGAAATCAGCGGGCCGATGCTGAATTGCAGCGCCGAATCGCTTGTCAGGCCCTCGATTGTGCGGGATGTCGTGCCTGCTGAAGCGCCCAGAGCGATGGTGGGATAAAGGGCCGCAGTCTCGACGCCGATGCGGGCGGTAGCGGCGGCTAGCCGGCGCTCGGCTTGCCGGATATCGGGCCGCCGCCTGATCAGGGCCGTCCCGTCACCGGCGGGAATCGGCCGCGTAAGCGATGGTATCGATGCGCAGTCGATAAGGCTAGCCGGATAGTCCTGCGGACTTCGGCCGAGCAGCACGGCGAGCCTGTAGAGCGCAATGCGCCGCGCGGCGGTATATCCGGGCAATGCGGCCTCAAGCTGCGCGAGCAGCGCGCGCGAGCGCGTCGCGTCGATGGGCGCGAACACGCCGCCCCGCACGCCTTTTTCGGTGAGGGTCAGCGATTGCCGCTGCAATGCCGCGCTACGTTCGGCAACCGAAAGCGAAGCACCCGCCGCACAGGCGTCGGTATAGGCACCGACTACGGCTGCCGCGACCGTGGTGCGAGCAATATCCAGCGCGGCCGCCTGCGACCGTTCATCGGCCGTGGCGGCCTCGATCGCACGGCGGATACGACCGACCACGTCCACTTCATAGGAGATGCTGCCGCCAAGGCTGAACAGGTCGTGGACGCCGGCAGGATTGCCGATCCCCAGACTGGACGTTTCTCCGACGCTCGCAGACCCGTCGAGCGAGGTCTGGACGCCAGAAGCCGCCCGCACTTCGCGCGTCAGTGCCTGGGCGCGTTCGAGATTGGCGGCGGCGGCGCGCAGGTCGGTGTTCGCGGCAAGCGCGTCTTCGACCAGCGCGTCGAGGCGCGCATCGTCATAGAGCTGCCACCATCTGTCGGGCAGCGGTGCACTAGAGATGGCGCGCGACGCGCTGGCCTCGAAGGCACTGGTCTCGCCGTTCGCCATCCCTGCCGGCAGGGGTGGCGGCGCATAAGCGGGACCGACAGTCGTGCAGGCCGACAGGACAGCCAGGAGCGCCGGAGCAAAGTGTCTCGATCGCATCGCCATGCTCATAGAATATGCTTCGGGTGGAGGTGTTCGTCTGCGCCGTCCAGAGTGACGGTAACCGTGCGCCCTGCCACCAGCATCACGCCGTCGGGCACGTGGTCGATAGCGATCCTGACCGGCACGCGCTGGGCCAGACGCACCCAGCTGAAGGTTGGCTTGACATCGGCAAGCAGGGTGCCCGCAGCGGTGGACCGCTCGCTGTCGTTAATGGCCGAGGAGACGCCGACGACATGGCCGTCCAGCGTCCGATCCTCACCCATCAAACGTATTCTTGCGTGCAGGCCCGGACGAATCTGGGCTAGTTTGGTTTCCTCGAAATAGCCCGATACATAGTAGCTGTCGCGATCGACCAACGACATTACGGGTTGCCCGGCATTGGCATAGATGCCCGGCCTCAGCTGAAAGTTTGTCACGATGCCGTTGACGGGAGAACGCACCTCGGCGCGTTCCAGATTGATCCGGGCAAGATCGCGGTCCGCGATCGCCTGCGCCAACCTGGCCCGCGCTTCTTCCGCCGCTGCCTGGCGCGTATCGCGATCCTGATCCGATACCACGCCGGCCAGCGCGGCGTAGCGTCGAGCCTCGCGCTCGGCCGAGCGCAGCGTGGCCCGGGCAGTGGCGATAGCGGCCTCCGCCTGCGCCAGCGCATTGCGCAGCCGCACCCGGTCGATGGTGAAGAGCACCTGCCCCTTTTCCACCACATCGCCATCCTGCACGAGCACCGAATCCACGCGGCCCGCTTCATCGGTGGCGATGGGCACGACATCCGCGCGCAGCTTCCCGTCCCGGGTCTGCGGCGCATAGGTGTAGTAGTTGTACAGGTGCCACAGCACCAGAGCGGCGAGTACGGCAAGGACGAGCGTGAGTACGACCTTGAGGCTGCGTATGAGAGTTTCCCGGGTCAAGAACATGGATCAGGCCGTTATTATGCGCAGGCCCGCAAAGGCGAGCCAGAGAAAGAGGAAGAACAGGGCGAGGTCGAAAAGCGGCCGTTGCCAGACAAATCGATAGATGCCGAATTGATCCAGTAGCCGTGTTGCCAGCAAGCGCGCGAAAAAGGCGATGACAAGGCACAACAATAGTGGCGAGACGAAAACGCCTGCTATGTCGATTTCGCCGATCATCCCGCCGGCATCCATGGCGGGCTTTTTTCGAACAGCGCCAGACGCAGGCCGAGAAGACCGCGCACCAGCGGATTGTTCTCTCCGGTCGCGCTGTTCAGTGCCGCAGACAATGTTTCGTCTATGCTGCCGAGCAGGGAATGGGATGGCGTGTCCCGGCCCGTCTCCTGACGGATCACCGTCAGCAGGCGCTCGGCCGCCTGTCTATCTTCCCCGGACAAGCCGTTGGCGGCATGACGCAGGTCGGCGATATCCGCCCCTGCGCGCAAACGGCGAAGCAGTCGTAAACTTTCATCTGATCCATCCGCCGCCTCAAGCCGCGCGGTCAAGGCCCCGATACGATCAAGCGAGCGGGCTATGTAAAGGTCGCGGTCCCGCGCAGTGGCATGTCTGGTAAGCGCGCGTATGTCAGCACGCGCCATCTTCGTAAAGCGCTCTACAGCATGCTCAGCGCCCATTCTGCGAGCCATGTGCAACCAGAAAAATCCAACAAAAATGCCGATCAGCGAGGCAAGACTTGCATCAATGAAAGTGCCGAAATCGAGTGGCTGGTATTTGCCCTGAAGGTTGATGGTGCTGAGCGCGAAAGCCAGCAGCAGAAGCGCAAGGGGATTGCTGACCGACCAGGCGGCGATCGGCATCATGAATAAGGCCATGACGACGAGAAACGCTCCGTAGTCCGTCGCCATCGGCAACAGTGCATAGCACAACACGGCAGCGGCAGCAGTGGCCAGGACCGCGAACCGTGCGAACTTCGCTACTGCCGCGCCGGCCTCATCCACACCGCCGAAGAAGGCTATCGCCACCGACCCGATCAGCAACGCGCCGGGCGCCTGCTGCCATCCTGTCAAATACGAGATTCCAGCCAAGGTGGCATAAGTAAGCAGGATTGCAGCGGATACCCGCCAGACGATATGATAATCGGGGTACAGCGGGAAGGCGCGTGCGCGCTCGGTTGCTGCGTCCAGCGACGGAGATAGCGCAGCCCCGCTGTCGAGCGCTGAATCGAGCGCTCGGATTTCCGACCAGAGGTTAAGCGCATCTGCCATGATAACCGTCAGATTGCGGTGAACGAGGCTTTGCCAGCTTCCCGGCGCTTCTTCATCAAGGGCATCCATGCGCCCCGCGAAATCGGCAGGAGGCTCCTCTCCATCGCGGACCAGCCTCGACGCTTCGGCCAATGCCGGCGTCAGGGCCTCACGAAACGCATCGCCTCCGATCGGGAGCCGTGATCCGATCGCGGAGATCAGGGGAACCAGGCGCAGCATCCGCTGCTGAATCGCAAAAGCGATCTTGCGCTCGCGCCGCGACACCATCGGGTCGTATCGCAGTTGCCCGGCCAGCACCGATAGCGCAGTGACATCGCCGATCATCCGCAACCGGTCGGCTGTCGCCTCGGGGTCGGTTTCGCGTCCCGCCAGCGCCTCTTCGAACCAACGTTCTACATCCGGTATCCATGCGTGGAGCCGGTCACGAATCTGCGGGCCGAGCGAGCGCGGCGCGATGATGCTGTCGATGATCGAGCAACAGATCAGTCCAAGCCCGATTTCCGTGACGCGGGCGACCGCCGTGCCGAACATATTGCCGGGCTGGTTGATCTCCGGCACGGCGACCAGCATCATCGTTACGCCGAACAGGAGGAAACCGTAGCTGCGTGGGGTTCGGTCGATCAGGGAAATGGCCAGTGTGGCAGTGGCCACCAGACCCGTAACGCCGACCAACAGCACCGGAGTATTTACGAAGACGCCCGCAAGCGTAAGTGACGCCACGCCCGCGCTGACAGTGCCCATGAAGCGATAGATCGCCTTCGATCGAATCGCACCGGTCATGGGGTTCATCAAAACGCAGCAAGTGACGAGCGACCAATAGGGCTGCGGCAGTCCGATATGCACCGCAATGGCGAATGCCAGCATGGCGGCGATGAACAGCTTTGACGCGAACAGCCAACGGGGAAGTGAGAAATAGGGCGGTGTCACACCTGCTCTCGCTGCATATAGGCCTGCGCGCGTTCTTCTAGGGTCCGCAGGATATGCTTCGCGGTTTCGATGTCTTGCGCCGGAAGATTGCCCAGGAGTGCCTGCCTCAATTCAACCAACCTACGTTCGATGGCCTCGGCCAGTTCTTCACCGTCGGGAAGTAGGCTCACGGTATTGCTGCGGCGATCTCCGGATGCCGCATTGCGTTTCAGCAGCCTTGCCGCCTCACCCTGATCCAGAGTGCGGACCAGCGCCGCCGGATTGACACCAATTTCAAGCGCGAGTTCTTTTTGAGGCACCGCCGGGCCCAACCGCGAAATCAGGACGATTGCAGTTCCGAGCGAGCTGGAGAGTCCCAGCTCGGTCATCACGTTACTGGCCACCTGCACCCAAGCGCGCCGCACGGGCTGAAGTGCATTGGTCAGGTCGAATAGCGAAGCATCGGTCATTAGAGCCGAAAATTGCCAAAGCAATAGTTGCTTTGTCAATGGATATTGTCCGATTGTTGTCCGTCGTGACGCGCGCACCCCACGATCAACAAATTGCTATATGGTTCTAGCAGTATCGACCCGCCGATCCACGATCCGATGAGCACGCCCTGCTGATAACCCAGAAAGACGAAGCCAATAGCGTGTTCAAATGCTTGAAACCGGACGGCTTGATGATGAGGACGCTCACCCGCGGAGCAACCCCGCCAGAGCGCGTCCATCGTCGCCGTGACGGTGATCGTCGATTCTGCCGTCACCGGCAGCGCGACAAAGCAGACGATGGTGATCGATTGCAACAGAAAGGCGAGCGCGAGCAAGCGCTTCTGGCTAAAATGGGTGCCGAGATCGTTAGCGATCAGCGAGCGGACGGCATTTCCAAATCCGATTATGCCCAGCGCGGTCGCGCTGGCTGATACCCCAAACGGGACTTTGAAGCGCCAGCCCGAATCCCAAAGCCGATGCCGAGACGCCGAGGTCACGCTTGATCTTCGGCAAGAAGGGGCCGAAGCTCGGATCCCTCTGCCGATCGACAAGATGAACGTTGCCGATGCCACCACGACAGCCATCTTGGAACGCCTCCCGGCGTATATTGGGCCGAGGGCAAAGACCCAATGCCAGGCATCGGGCCGCCTAACATGGGCATCCTCACCCTAACGGCCCCGGAAAATCGCCGGCGTTGCGGACGCCAGAGTCAATCTAGGGGGATCTGCAAGTCGGGATCGGCTTTTTTCATGGCACGTTCGAAGGCGGGGCGACTGGCAATGCGGCGAAGATAGGACCGGATTGCTGGATAGGGCGCGAGATCGACTGGCGCAAAAACGCGCATGGTCGTAAGCGGGAAAGCAATCATTATATCGGCAACGGTAAAGTCCTCGCCAGCCAGCCAGGCATGACCCTCCCCCAGATGAGCCTCGAGTGCCGCCAGGATCCGCTCGGCCCTGTCCCGCATGAGTCCTGCCATCTCTCCGCCAACCATCAGCATCATCATGGTGGGCATGAAGGAACCGTTGGCGCAATGATACCAGTAGAGGAATGTGGTAAAATCCCGGTGATCCAGCGGCAAGACTAGCCTTCCGCCGCCGTGACGCGCGACGATATAGTCAATGATGGCGCCTGACTCCGCGAGGCGTAGATCGCCTTCAGTAATGATGGGTGCGGTACCCGCTGGGTGCAGGGACTTGTAGTCCGCTGGCGCCAGCCGTGTTACCGGATCGCGTTCGTAGCGGATCAGTTGATAGGGGATCTCCAGTTCCTCGCAGAGCCAGACGATACGATCCGACTGGGACATTCCGAGGTGATGGACAGTCAGCATATTTGCCTCCAATTTAATTGCGGTCAGTCCGCGTCGACGAACGACCCGTGCAGGGCGGCAACCAGAGCGCGAACCCGGTCACGCAATTCCGCGACATCGCTCTCATCGATCGCAAGGCCGTCCGCCAGCGTTTTAGGAACCTTTTCGGCAGCTTCTCGCATTTCGCGTCCCGCCGTGGTCAGCTCTATCAACACCCGCCTCTCATCGCCGGTGTCGCGAACGCGGCTTATCAAGCCCGCCTGCTCCATCCGCTTGAGGAGCGGCGTCAGTGTGCCACTATCGAGATAGAGCTTGTGCCCCAGCGAACCTACTGTCTGCGGCGTCTCTTTCCAGAGGACAAGCATGACGAGGTATTGCGGATAGGTCAGCCCCAGTTCCGACAGGATAGGCCGATAAAGCCGCCCCAGCAGGTTCGATGCAGCGTAGAGCGGAAAACAGACCTGCCGGTCCAGATCGAGTGGATCAGTATAGCCCGGCAAGTCCATGGTCTCCTCCTCAGTTCACCGACACGCTGATGCCGACATCGATATTGCCCTTGACCGCGTTGGAATAGGGGCAGGCGGCATGGGCCTTCGCGACCACGTCTTCCGCGGTAGCCTGATCGAGGCCTGTGATTGTCACGTCGAGTGCGACCGTCAAAACGAACCCGCCATCTCCGTTCGGTTCCATCCCGACATTTGCGACAACAATGATTTCGTCGTCCTTTACCTTGTCAGAGGTCGCATGCGTCACATGAATGACCGCGTTTTCAAAGCAGGCTGCGTAGCCCGCCGCAAAGAGTTGCTCGGGGTTGGTCGCCCCGCCCTTTCCGCCCAAGCCCTTGGGCAGCGCCAACGGCAGGTCGAGCAGGCCGTCATCGCTTTTGACGGACCCCGAACGTCCGCCGATGGCGGTCACATTGGTGCTGTAAAGCGTACTCATCACAAAACTCCTTCATTTGCATTCCAGCATATAGATAGTGCGCAATTATATTGTGTCAAATTATTTTCGTGACATGCCGCATCGGACGAGCGACTGCAGCAGGTTGCGCCCCGGAAAAGCTCGCTCGACGACGAGCCCGCACGTGTGGTTTGACGCAAGGAATACCAATCTTAGCAGTGTAGTTCTTGACGGGAATTGGCCCGCTTCAATTGAGAGGCGCGAGCCCAGCGAGGCTGGCTTCCAAGCAACCTCGACAAATGAAATCTATATTGCATATGTCAGAAATACCTGACATATGCATCCGATGTCCAATGCATTAGCCACTGGCGACGACCTGCTTCGGCTTTTGGCTGCCATGGCCAATCCTCATCGTTTGCGCATCGTTGCCGCACTCAGCCGCTATGGCGTACGCCATGTGAGCGATCTGGCCAGGCTCGTGGGCATCAGTCGGCCGCTGCTCTACCTTCATCTGGAAAAGCTGGAACAAGCAGGCGTAATTCACAGCCACTTAGCCCTATCAGACGATGGTAAGGCGCTCCGCCAGGTCGGCATTCTCCCGTTCCACGTCACCCTGTCGCCCGATTTGATCGCGCGGTTCGCCGATACACTTACCGATTTCAAGGAGAAGAAGGGATGAGTCCCGGCATCTATATACTCACGATATCGCTTTTGCCGCTGACCGCGATAATCGTCTTCGCTATGAAATACGCGTCATCCCTGGCAGCTGCGCGTGTACGGATCGCCGGCGACAACGAGCTAAGAGATCTGATCGCGCGCCACGCCGAAGAGCTCGCCTCCATGCGTAAGACCTTGATTCGAATTGCCGATGATCAGGCTAAACATTCCCAAAGCCTCTTGAACATCGACAGAATCCTGCGGGAAGTCGGTTGAAATGAACGAGGGCTCTTTGCCAGTGTCCGCACTAAGGCTTAACATGTTGCGCGCGTATTACGCACTTATGGCTGCCGGGTCGTTGGCGGTATTCTGGCCCCACCTCGTATCGCATTCGCCGGAATGGGGGATAGAGAGCGGTGCGCAATATGCGCTGCTAGGCGCGCTCGCGCCTCTGTCGATGGCTGGCCTGCGCTACCCGCTGAAAATGATGCCGCTCATTCTATACGAATTTCTCTGGAAAGCGTTGTGGTTCGTCTTCGTCGCCGCGCCGCTCTATGTCGAGGGCCAGATGACCGATGGCGTCTTGAGCAACATCTTCGCCTGCGGGATCGCCATCGTGTTGACGCCGATCGTCATGCCATGGCGCTACTTCTGGCACACATACATCGTAGCGCGCGCGGAACCGTGGGGCATTCGTCAAATAGAGCAAGGCGTCGCAGCGAGCGAAGCAAACGGCTGATTTGGAACGGCTCGGGTCTCGACTCGCCAGTCCGCTTCCAACCAGTTGCGGCTTGCGGTTTCGGACGTCATTCCGCCTTTCCGGCGGCCGAATTTCCTATAGAAATTGAAACCGAAGACGGTGTGCTCGCATGAAGGCACTTTGCCGTCGGCCAACGGAGTTCATCCCAATAGCGCAGACCATAGTCCCGGCGAATCGCCGCTAGCCATTGTGCGATGGCCGCCGGGAGCCGCGGATCACCACGTCGAATCAACTAAGTATTCGCCAACCAGACCGCGGAGATCGCCAGTACGGAAACGGCAAGAGAGACGATCCAATGCGGTTGTCTTGCGCGCGATCGGCGCGTGGGGTTCAGATCATGCTTCAGCCGCATATAGTCGCGCATGGTCCTGAACTGGGGCGATTTTCAGACTGTCGGCTGGTAATGGTCAGCTATAAGTTGAGTGTGCGTTCACGGCGCTGCATCCCGGCGCCGGCGGTGATCAGGGCCGCCACGGGCTGTCCGTCAACCTCGTGCCGGCGGCCGAAAATATGGAACAGATTCTAGATCCGGCCGGACACGACACGGCCCTCGCAGGCATGGGGGTGTGCTCCATGAAGAAGCGCCCCACCAGGTCACAATCGTTCCCCAGCCCGGCGCTCTGCACGGATTTCGATGCCAGAAGCAATCGGGGATGACCAAGGTCTCAAAAGCCCCGATGCACGTCGCACTGTCCTGGAATTTACCGCGCACCCATCGGCCCATGCGCACGATTGCAATTGGCGGCGCCATAGAGGTCATACGGCGCCGCTCGTTCTGGAGTTCAGAAATGATAGGCGACGCCCAATAGGGCCTTGTGACGGTCAAAAGTTTCGCCACTGCCTCCAAGATCACTATACCGGTATTCGATCCGGGCAGATATCCTGTCAGTCAAAGCTCGCTCGACGCCGCCGCCGACGCTCCATCCATCGAAGTTGTCGTGGCCTCGAAGGGTTCCGTCCGGACCCGTCATCCTTACAGATGCCCGGCTATTTTCATAGCCGCCACGGACGTAGATCAAGGACCGTTCATCCACCAGGTAGCCGGCCCTCGCCGAGACATCGAACGTGTAATCGGGATCGACAACCGCAAAGCCCCGGCGGACATCGTCATCGGCTGCGATTTCGAAGCCTCCTTCGACCCCGAGCACAACGCGGGGCGCTACCTTGTGATTGTAACCGACAAAGGCGCCTCCGGTGAAACTGTCTTCCGAATTTCGGATATCGATCGAGCCGATGTCGGTATCGGGGCGTCCGATCTTGTCGTGATTCCAGCCCACTTGTGCCCCGGCATACGGTCCATCGAACACCTGGGCCGAAACTGGCAATGCGGTTGCGGCGGCGGCCAAGACTACGGCCGCTGCGATCAGTTTTCTCATTGTATTTTTCCTCTTTCCTGCACTTCCTACCTGAGGATCGGAGTGAGCGCTCACTCCGATCCTCAGGTAGGAAGTGGCCCGTAGGGGTTCAAGGGCCAGCGAGCAGGGAAGTTTTGCGCGCGAGCCATCATCGCGGCCGAAATTCGCGCAGCCCAAACGAGAGCAATGCTACCGTGCTGTCGAAGCACGCACCGCGCTCTGGCCATGGCTTGCGAACGGACGAACGAACCGCCCTGCGAAAACTTATCCTGCGATAATTTTCGTCCGCCAGTGCTCGTTGTCAGCGGCGTGGTTTCGGGCCTGCAATCACTTCAGACCGCCGCCGAGCGCCCTGTACAGTTCAACGGCGTTGGCTTCACGAACATAACGCGTAGCAAGCAGGCTCTGCTGTGCGGCGTAGTATGTCCTCTGCGCATCGAGGGTGGTGAGAAACGAGTCAATGCCGGAACGAAACCGTGCCTCTGAGAGCCGATAAGCTGAAGCCGCTGCCCCTTGCAGGGAGGTCTGGGCCTCCAGCTGGCTGGCGATGGTACCGCGGCGGGCCAGCGCGTCTGCAACCTCGCGAAAGCCAGTCTGGATCGATTGTTCGTACCGGGCGACCATGGCGTCGCGGGTTGCTTCGGCGTACCGAAGATTTCCCTGGTTCCTCCCGAAGTCGAAGATGGGCACAGACGCGGCAGGCGCGACTGACCAATAGTCGCTGCCATTGCCGAACAGGTTGGACAGGCCGAGGCTGATCGTGCCAAGCGCCGCCGTGAGGGATATGCGTGGAAAGAAGGCTGCGCGCGCGGCACCGATATTGGCATTTGCTGCCCGAAGCTGATGCTCGGCCGCAGCGATGTCCGGGCGGCGCAGCAAGACTTCGGAAGGAAGCTCAGCCGGAAGCTGCGCAAACGTGGCACCTGTCTCAGGCAGTTGTTCGGGAAGAAGTTCGGAGCGGACTGTCGTGCCCGCCAGCAGGTTGAGTGCGTTACGCGCCTGATCGACACGCGTCGTGCCCTCGGCAATATCCGAACGCGCCTGATCATGGCTTGTCTGGGCCTGACGCACCTCCAACTCCGACGCGATACCTTTCGCAAAGCGCGCCCGGGTGAGCGCCAGCGTATCTGCGAACGCCTGCTCGGTCTCTCGCGCAATCCTGAGCCGTTCCTGATCGGCTGCCAGTGTCAGCCAGGCCGTTGCGACCTCCGCGATCAAGGCAGTCTGCGCTGCGTTGCGGTTTTCGACCGATGCGAAATACTGTTCCAGAGCGGCCTTGCTCAGATTCCGCGTTCGGCCGAACAGATCGATTTCCCAGGAAGAAATGCCGACACTTGCGGTGTAGATGTCGTTCCTGCCGCCAAGCGCGGTTCCTCCGCCGGAGCCGCCGGCACCCGAGACGCCACCAGGATAGTCCTGATAGGTCGCGCTGCCGTCGATGCCGATCGTCGGCAGCAGGTCCGCGCGTTGCACGCGGTAAAGGGCGCGCGCCTGTTCCATGGTGGCCAATGCCACCCGCAAATCGCGATTATTGTCGAGAGCGATCCGGACCACATTTCTGAGCCGCTGATCGGTAAAGAATTCCTCCCATGCGACATCAGGGGGATAGGCAGCTGTTTCGCTAACTGTCCCCTCAACCGCCAGTTCGTCGGGCACGGGCATGGCGGAAGGGACATATTTCGGCGCCATGCAGCCGGTAAGGCCGACGCTCGCTATAGCCGCGAGAAAGACATGTGATTTCTTCATGGCTCAGTTCTCCGACCGTACGTTGTCTGGCGCAGCCGGAGCATGCGCCTGCCGGCCCTCCCGACCGTCACGATCCTGCCGAAAGAGCCGTTTCACCAAAAAGAAGGGGAATTATATACTTGACTCCCGAAACAAATTAGGGTAGTTATCTTCTTGTCGGAAGCGGAAACGCTTGGATTTGAAAGGATAACACGATGTTCA
>NZ_FZPA01000016.1 GCF_900188185.1 Sphingopyxis indica
GCTGCGCAGATGAGGAAGCAGCGTGTTGTTGATGACCGTGATGAACCCCCACATGAAAAAGAGGCTCGCAAGCAGAGCAAGCGGCCTTCCGTAGCCGCCGGATTTACGGTGCGGCGGAGCGGCGACAGGGGTTGCGTGGGAAACTGGGGGCAAGCGGCTCATCCTCTCTCGAATCTCATTTGTATGAGTATATACCCCGTGTCGATCGGTCAATATTCGGATTGTGTCCGATCCATGCGGACTGCACCAGCCGACACGTTGATCCGCCACCACGACCGACCCTGTCAATCCGCCGGGCTTCCGGGCTCATTTTCCATCCCAAGGGCCATGATCCGTTCGGCATTGCCCGCAGGCAGAGAACGTCCCGCGCGGCTTCGCCGCAGCCATGCCCGTCCACGACCTGCCTGCCATTCGAGCCACATCTCCGCGCGGCCGACGATCCCGCCGAGCTCCAACCTGCCGCCGCGTCAGGCGGTCAGCCCAGCGATTGCGGAAAAACTCCGTGACGGGCGCCGAAAGCGGCGAAGAGCCCGGGCCAGGCAGATACGGGTTCGCTCGCAGGCGGGTGTACACCGAAGCCGTGGCCGCCCCGGTCGAAGATGTGGAGTGCGACAGGGCGCGCCTTGGCCTGCATTGCCCCGAACAAGGCGATGCTGTTGGCGGGCGGCACCACCTGGTCGTCGGCCGCATGTACCAGGAATGTGGGCGGCATATCCTCCGTGACCCGAAGCTCTACCGATCGTGCCCGCCGTGCCGCCTCCGTCGCGTCGGGGCCGAGCAGCGCGTCGCGCGAACCCGCGTGGGTGAACGACGCGTCGAGGCTGACCACCGGATAGATTAGTCCGGCAATATCGGGCCGCGCCGAAAGGCGGTCGGCTTCGTCAACCCGCGCATAGACGGATTCGGCATGACGCGCCGCCAGCGACCCGGCCAGATGGCCGCCGGCCGAAAAGCCGAGCACCGCGACGCGATCCGGCAGGATCCCGAACTGGCGTGCCCGGGACCGGATCAGCCGCATCGCGCGCTGGGCGTCCTGCAGCGGCACGTCCTCGCGATGCTGCCATCCTTCGTGCGGCAGGCGATAGAGGAGAATGAACGCGGTGATGCCGCGCGCGTTGAGCCAGTCGGCCTGACTGGTTCCCTCATTGTCATAGGCTTCGAACCAATAGCTTCCGCCGGGAATCAGCAGAACCGCGGCACCGTTGGGCTTCGCGGGCCGCCGGACCACCAGCGTCGGCCGGTCGATCCCCCTGATCCAGCGGTCGGGATTGCTCGGGTCGTGCGACTGATCGTCGATCTTGCGGACGATGGGCACGCCGGTTGCGCCGGGCGGCGTACCGGGCCACAGTTCGACGACTTCATCGCCGGGAGTCGACAGCGCTGGACGCGGCGCCGCGGCGATGGCGATTCCGGCCCCCAGGACCGCACGACGGCTGACGTTCGACATTCCCCCCAATTCTCCCGCTGCAAACATTGACTTTGTCGGCTCCGTCAATGGCCGAATGATTTGTATGAGTATATCTTGAGCCCGCCGGTCGTCAATAGATCGGCGTCGGTGGCCGGCGGCAAGGGTTTGCTGAGCCGTGAATCGCGCCGAACGCAGCCACCGATCGCGTATATTGTCTTAGTTTTTCCCATCCGCTAGAGGGGCTCTCAAAGCAGGACATCGGGGGAGGCATCGGTGCGGTCGGCAACACTTCTATCGCGGGTCGCTTCAATTCTGATCGGGATGGCGCTGACGGCGGCCCCGGCAGAGGCGCGGCAATGGCCCGGCGGCAAACAGGCGGCCGTGGTGCTGACCTATGACGATGCCTTGCCCTCCGATCTCGATATTGCCATTCCCGCGCTGGATGCGGCCGGCCTGAAAGGGACGTTTTTCCTGATCGGCAATGCACTGCTACCGGAACAGATCGCGCGCTGGCGGGCCGCTGCGGCCGAAGGCCACGAGCTTGGAAACCACACTATTCGCCACGCCTGCCCGCAGACCAATTATCCGCCGGCGAGGAAGCTCGACACCAGCGAAGCCTATGACGTCCCGATGATGCTTGCCGAAATCCGGACGATGAACACCATGCTGACGGCGATCGACGGGAAGTTGCAACACAGCTTCGCCACGCCTTGCGGTCAGCATCTGGCCGGCGGTGTGGACTATCTCCCCGAACTGCGCGCCAGCGGACTGGTGCGCTATACCCGCAGCGCGGGCTGGCCGGGCGGCGAGGATCCCATGGATGTGCCGTGCCGCTGGTTCGACGAAAAGGCGACAGGCGCCGATATGATCGCCGCGGTCAAAAGTGCCGAAGAGGCCGGCGACCTGTTGGTTCTCGGCTTTCACGGAGTCGGCGGCGATTATTTGAAGGTATCCGCCGAGGCGCACGCGCAGCTCCTCGCTTATCTAAAGGACCATTCCGACACCATCTGGGTTGCGCCGTTTTCGACGGTCATGGATTACGTCACCAGCCACCCCGAAGGCTAGGGCGGATCGACATTCAGCTCTGGCGGCCTGCAAATGGCGTCTTTCCGCGCTTCCGGTGCTCATGTGCAGAAAGCACGCTGCGCGCCGGGTCACGGAAAACCGATGGGGCCATGCGGCATTGGAGCGTGGCGGGCCGCGACTGATAGTGATGAGCACTATGTCTGCGCTGTAGCACTATGATTGGCCGCGTTCACTCTCAAGAACCTGACGCCATATTTGAGATAATCGGCGATCACTGGCAAGGGCCGCTGCGGGGCTGCGCCTTCGAAGATTTGCTGACGCAGGAACTGGAGCCTGACGGTCACAATCTGGTCGATGGCGACGAAGAACGGGAAACCACAATCAAGGGCTGACGCATGCAAACGATTTCGATGATTGTTCAAAACAGGCGGTGGTTCAACTACCTCGTATTGTCCGCCGCGCTCTTGGCCACTGGCTGCGCGGGCGAGCACGTAGCGGCGAAGGATCTTGGCGCGGACATTGATGAGGTCGCCGCAACTCTGATCGAACAGCCGTTGCTCCACTCGACCTCGATCGGAGTCGTATATCGGGGCAAGGAATTCATCCGTCATCGCGGCGACATGGAAGCCGGGAAGCCAAGCCCTCCGACCGATGCAACCCTTTACGAAATCGGTTCGCTGAGCAAGACCCTGGCGGGAACCCTGATGGCAAAAGCTGTCTTGGAGCACAGGCTGGATTTGGACGACGATGTCCGGATATATCTGCCCGGGGACTATCCGAACCTGCAGTACAAGGGCGATCCCATCCGCATCCGTCACTTGCTGTCGCATACGAGCGGCCTGCCGAACATGTTGCCGGACCGCGCGAACACGGTGCTGGAGGACTTCACGGATCAGCGTACACCCCACGAACTCAATGCCATTTACGCGCGCTATACCAAGGCGGATTTCTTCAGGGATCTGCACGCTGTCAAGATTCGCCAGGCGCCTGGAAAGAATTACGCGTACTCCAGTACCGGAACCGAGCTGGCGGCACATATTCTGGAAGCGGTTTACAAGCGCGACTACGAGTCGCTGTTACGCGGGTTCTTTCAAGATTCTGCGGCTATAAGCGGCCTCAGAATCCGGCTGAACGAGGCGGAGGCGACGCGGCTTGCGGTCGGCTATCACAGCGACAACGCGGTACCGACAACGCCAATGCCGCAGTTGCCCTGGGGCGCATCTGGAAACGTAAAGGCGACTGCCCCGGAAATGGTGAAGTACCTCAAATTCCAGTTGGCCGGTGGGCCTGTCGTGACGGAATCGCATCATGCCCTCGTCGAATTCGATTCCGAGTTCAGCATCGGCTATTTCTGGAACATCGTCAGCGGCGACCACTTGAAGGGCGTTTACTATGCGCATCATGGTGGCGTGCCCCGTTCCCAGTCCTACATCTACATCATGCCGAAGTACGATCTTGGCATATTCGTCATCACCAACCAAAGCGGCGACCAAACTGCACGCGCCATGGAGACAGCGATAAATACGCTGGTCGAGAGAATTGCCGCGCGAGAGAATGCCGCTCGTTAGGGTATGTCCCGACAGCGTAGACAGGTCTGGGCCCCATCGAACTCCGGCGTAGACCGTCCCCACACCGCCGTTCTCATATTGTTCGGCCTTAGCGTTGTCTGGCGTACCATCCACGCTATGCCCTCCCTTTGAGCGATAGCCGCGGCGCGCGTTCGCGCGTTCCCGCGCATCATAGCGTAAAATGGCGGAGCGGGAGGGATTCGAACCCTCGATACGGTTTTGCCGTATACTCACTTTCCAGGCGAGCGCCTTCGACCACTCGGCCACCGCTCCGCATCTGCTCTGGAAGGGGCGCCCTAATCGCTTGGCGGGGGTTTCGCAAGCCGGTTGGGCGTGGCAGACAGGCGCGATGAGACAACTGCTTCTCGCCGCGACCGCAGCCGCCGCGCTTTTGCTTCCCGTCCATGCCGAAGAGGCGGCGCCCGCGCCGTCACCGGGGGAAATTGTCGAAGCCGCAGCGGCGGGGGAGTGGGTGCGCATCGCGCCTTCGGACCTGCTGGTGATGGATCTCGCCCCCGATGCGGCGGGCAAGCCGCGGCGCGTCATCATCCAGCTGATGCCGCCGCCGTTCAGCCAGGGCTGGATCGGCAATATCCGCAAGCTCGCCGCGGCGCACTGGTGGGACGGCACCGCGGTGACGCGGGTGCAGGACAATTATGTCGCGCAATGGGGCGATCCCGATGGCGAGGACGCAGCGAAAGCGAAGCCGCTGCCGGACGGCTTGGCGATGGTGCCGGAGAGCGAGTATCGGACACAATGGATCGAGTTGAAATACGACAAGTCCATGAAGCCGTTGCTTGAAAAGTGGAGTGAAGGCGGATCGGCCGAGACCGGGCCGCGATCGGCCGATGTTGGCCCCGATAATTATGCTGCTGCATATTTGTTCGACCGTGGCTGGCCGCTGGCGACTGATGAAGACTATGAATGGCCTGTCCACTGCTACGGCATGGTCGGCGTCGGCCGCAACCTGTCGCCCGACACCGGCTCGGGGGCGGAGCTCTATGCGGTCATCGGTCACGCGCCGCGCCATCTCGACCGCAATATCGCGCTGATCGGGCGCGTCGTGAGCGGGATCGAACATCTGTCGAGCCTGCCGCGCGGCACCGGTCCGCTCGGCTTCTATGCCGACCCCGCGCAGCGCGTGCCGATCGCCTCGGTCCGGCTCGCGAGCGACCTCCCCGAAGTCGGGCGGCCGGCGTTCGAATATCTGTCGACCGAGAGCGACAGCTTCGCGCGCTATGCCGACGCGCGCGCCAACCGCCGCGACCCCTTCTTCATCCGCCCCGCCGGCGGCGCCGACATCTGCAATATCCCGGTGCCGGTGCGCGCGGTGGGGGCGAAATAGTGGAGAGCGTCGCCGTCACCACCCCGCTGTGGCGCTGGACGTCCAGCGCTGGCCCGGCGGCGTGGTATTTCCTGACCATTGCGGGCGAAGCGGCCGACGCGATTCGGCTTGCGGCGATCTCCGGGCAATGGCTCGACGGGCGGCGCGGCTTCGGATCGGCGCGGGTCGAGGCGCGGATCGGCGATACCGTTTGGAAGACCTCGGTGTTTCCGCATCGCGAGAGCGGCGGCTGGCTGCTGCCGGTCAAGGCGGCGGTGCGCAAGGCCGAGGGGTTGGTGGAGGACGAGCCGGTGACCGTGACGGTCAGTCTTTAGGCGGCGCCTCGGCCCTGGCTTCGCGCGCCTGTGCCTTGCGCTTGCGCAGATTGGCGCGCAGCGCTTCCGCGAGGCGGCGTTCGCGTTCGAGGTCGGCGGGGGAGGGCGGCTTGCTCACGCCGCCGTCATTCTCGCGAAATCTCGGCTTCGTCAAGCCTCGCACCTTGACAGCGGCAAGGCGCGCCGCCATAGGCCGCGCCTGCCCCGCGGCGATCCGCCCGCGGCCGGCCGGAACGCTGCTGTAGCTCAGTGGTAGAGCGCACCCTTGGTAAGGGTGAGGTCGAGAGTTCAATCCTCTCCAGCAGCACCATTTCGCACACCCCTCCTTCGAAAACGCCGGCATGGCGCGCGTTTCGCGGCGGTGATTTGCGCGCTTTACGGCGCGCCGCGCGCCGGGTTAAGGACGGGGGCGGGCGCCTCATGCGCCGGGCAGGGAAAGCAGGGGCATGAAGGACAGCGGCTATCCGCCGGTCACCAACGATCGCTGGGCCTTCATGGCGATATTGATCGCGGTATCGGCAGCCTTCGCCTGGATTTTGCTGCCGTTTCTCGCCGCGATCCTGTGGGCGGTCATCGCCGCGATCCTTTTCACGCCCATCTATACGCGGCTGCTCGGAAAAATGCCGCGGCGCCCGAGTTCGGCGGCGCTGCTGACGCTGTTGCTGATCGTCGCGCTGGTGATCGTGCCCGCCGCGATCCTGACCATGGCGCTCGTCGGCGAAGCCACCGCCATCTATGACCGTATCCAGTCGGGCGACATCGACCCGGCGCAGATCGTCGCGACCTTTCGCGCGGCCATGCCTTCGTGGGTGACCGGCTTCCTGCACAATCTGGGTATCGACAATCTGGCGGAGGTGCGCACGAGCTTTGGCGCGGGCGCCGCGGACGGCGTCCGCGCAGTTCTGGGCCAGGCGCTGCAAATCGGGCAGAGCCTGTTCGGCCTGCTCCTCAAGCTCAGCGTGATGCTCTATCTCGCCTTTTTCCTGATCCGCGACGGAGAAGGCCTGAAACGGCGCGTTGCGGCCGCGGTGCCGCTGCGCAGCGACCATCTCCACCGCCTCGTCGAGCGCTTCATTGTCGTCGTGCGCGCGACGATCAAGGGAACGATCGTGGTCGCGATCCTGCAGGGCCTGCTCGGAGGCCTCATCCTGTGGGCGCTCGGCATCGAAGCGCCGCTGCTGTGGGGCGTGCTGATGGGCGCGGCGTCGCTGATCCCGGCGGTGGGCACCGGGCTCGTCTGGGTGCCGATGGCGCTCTATCTCTTCTTTACCGGCAGCTTCTGGCAGGGGGCGGTGCTCGTGTTCTGCGGGCTGTTCGTGATCGGCATGGTCGACAATGTGCTGCGCCCGGTCCTCGTCGGCCGCGAGACGCGTATTCCCGACTATGTGGTGCTGATCACGACGCTGGGCGGGCTGCAGCTGTTCGGCTTTCACGGCATCGTTATCGGCCCGGTGGTCGCGGCGATGTTCATCGCGGTGTGGGATATTGCGACCGATATGCGCAGCGAGGCGCTGGGGGCGCCGCCGCCCGTCTGAAACCGGTCAGATGCGCGCGTCGAGCAGCCAGTCGTGGAACAGCTTCACCGCCGGCTGGCGCAGCGCGCGCGGGCGGCAGACGAACCAATAGCTGTACGGGCTGTCGACGTCGAAATCGAACAGGCGGACGAGGCGGCCGTCCTGCGCGTCGTCGAAATGATGGCCGTGCATGAAGGCGACGCCGATCCCCTGCGCTGCGGCTTCGAGCATCAGCGGCCCCGAATCGAAGAAGTCGATTCCCGCGGGCTCGAGATAGGGCATACCGACGGCATTTTTCCATTCGGCGAAGGTTTCGGGCATCTCGCGGTGGAGCAGGATCGTCATCCGCTGGAGCTGTTCGGGCACGGTAATCGGCCGGTCGCCGTCGGTGAGGTCCTTCGACGCGATCGGGAAGACCTTGTCCTGGTCGAGCCGCGCCGCATAGAGTGCGGGGTCGATCGCGCGCGCGAGCGCGATCGCGGCGTCGATCCCTTCGCCGAGCCGCGCCTCGCCGTGCGACAAAGTGTCGATGTCGATATGCAGTTCGGGATGCTGGCGCCGCAGCGCAGGCAGACGCGGGAAGAGCCGCTGCTGTGCGAACAGCGGCAATACGTTCAAATGCAGGCGCAGCGAGGCGTCGGGGCTGCCGACATTGGCGATCACGCTGCGCAGTTCGTCGAGGATCGGCGCGAGCTGATCCTGCAGCGCGCGTCCCGCTTCGGTCAGCCGCAGTCCGTGGTGGTGGCGGTTGAACAGCGGGCGCCCGACGGCATGTTCGAGCGTCTGGATGCGCCGCGACAGCGCGGGCATCGACAGGCCGAGCTCGCTCGCCGCCGCCTTCACCGTACCGTGGCGCGCGACTTCCAGAAAGGTTTCCATGCTGCTGAGGGGAGGGAGGCGTGCCATGATCGTTGCGCCAATGATGACATGACACCGCGCGCCGCGCCAGATACTTTTGTGCAGTGCGGCATGGATTGCGCTTACGCCGGGGGCTCGAAAAGAGGGAACGCGTTCCCTATCTTCGGCATTCTGACTATTTTGCGGGAGACACGCCTTGGCCGATGCACCGGTGAAAGAAAAGCAAGTCAAGCTGCAGGTTGCGAATGCCAGGGCCGAGGAAAGCGGCGGCGGCATTGCGCGCATCCCGCGCGCGGCGATGGCCGAACTCGGCGTGACCGAGGGCGACGCGATCCAGATCACCGGCAAGCGCGAGACCGTGTCGCGCGTGATGGCGCCCTATGCCGAGGATGAGGGGCTGAACGTCGTTCGCCTCGACGGGTTGCTGCGCGCCAATGCCGGGGCGGGCGCGGGCGACATGGTGGCGCTGAGCCGCGTCGAAACGCGCCCCGCGACGCGCGTCGTCTTTGCCCCGGCGCAGCAGAATCTGCGCCTCCAGGGCTCGGCGATGGCATTGAAGCGCAGCTTTTTCGGCCGTCCGCTGCTCGCCGGCGACACGGTGGCGACCGCGGGACAGCAGCGGCTTCCCGCGGGCGACATGCCGCCGCAGCTGCGCCAGATGCTCAATGCGCCGGCCTATGCGCTTGCCGAAGTGCGCCTGATCGTCGTGTCGGCGGCGCCCAAGGGTGCCGTCTTCATCGACGAAAATACCGAGGTCGAGCTGCTTTCCGAATATCAGGAACCGCACGACGCGCGGCGCACCGACGTCACCTATGACGATCTCGGCGGGCTCGGCGAGACGATCGACCAGCTGCGCGAGATGGTCGAGCTGCCGCTGCGCTACCCCGAACTGTTCCGCCGCCTCGGCGTCGATCCGCCGCGCGGCGTGCTGCTGCACGGCCCGCCGGGAACCGGCAAGACGCGGCTCGCGCGCGCGGTCGCGAACGAAAGCGACGCGCAATTCTTCCTGATCAACGGGCCGGAAATCATGGGCAGCGCCTATGGCGAGTCCGAAAAGCGCTTGCGCGAAATCTTCGAGCAGGCGGCGAAGGCGGCGCCGTCGATCCTGTTCATCGACGAGATCGATTCGATCGCGCCCAAGCGCGGACAGGTGACGGGCGAGGCCGAAAAGCGCCTCGTTGCGCAGCTTCTGACATTGATGGACGGGCTCGAGCCGCGCACCAACTTGGTGGTCATCGCCGCGACCAACCGTCCCGACGCGGTTGACGAGGCGCTGCGGCGTCCGGGCCGCTTCGACCGCGAGATCGTGATCGGCGTTCCCGACGAAAAGGGGCGGCGCGAGATACTCGGCATCCATACGCGCGGCATGCCGCTCGGCGCCGATGTCGATCTGGACGAGCTTGCGCGGACGACCTTCGGCTTCGTCGGGGCCGACGTCGCGGCGCTGACGCGCGAGGCGGCGATCGAGGCGGTGCGGCGGATCATGCCCAAGCTCAACCTCGAAGAGGGAACGATCCCGCCCGAAGTGCTTGAAGAGTTGAGCGTCACGCGCGACGATTTCCTGAACGCGCTGAAGCGCGTCCAGCCTTCGGCGATGCGCGAGGTGATGGTGCAGGCGCCGACGACACGCTGGAGCGACATCGGCGGCCTCGACGCGGCGCGCGACAAGATGATCGAGGGCATCGAGCTGCCCTTGAAGCATCCCGAGGCGTTCCGGCGGCTCGGCATCCGGCCGGCCAAGGGGTTTTTGCTCTATGGCCCGCCGGGAACCGGGAAGACCCTGCTTGCGAAGGCGGCGGCGCGCGAGTCCGACGCCAATTTCATCGCGATCAAATCGTCGGACCTGCTCTCGAAATGGTATGGCGAGAGCGAGCAACAGATCGCGCGGCTGTTCGCGCGGGCACGGGCGGTGGCGCCGACGATCGTCTTCATCGACGAACTCGACAGCCTGGTCCCGGCGCGCGGCGGCTCGGCGGGCGAGCCGCAGGTGACCGAGCGCGTCGTCAACACGATTCTCGCCGAGATGGACGGGATCGAGGAGATGCAGTCGGTCGTGGTGATCGGCGCGACCAACCGGCCGAATCTGATCGACCCCGCGCTGCTGCGTCCGGGGCGGCTCGACGAGCTGATCTATGTCACCGTGCCCGACGCGGGCGGGCGCAAGCGCATTTTGGAAATCCACACCGGTAAGATGCCGCTGGCGGAGGATGTCGATCTCGACGCGCTCGCGACGCGGACCGACCGCTTCACCGGCGCGGATCTGGAAGATCTGGTTCGCCGCGCGGGCCTCGCGGCGCTCAAGCGCTCGATGCGGAGCGACAGTGTGACGATGGCCGATTTCGAAGCCGCGCTGAAGGATACCCGCGCCTCGGTGACCGAAGCGATGGAGCGCGACTATGAAAAGATTCAGGGCGAGATCAAGCAGAACGCGATGAGTGTCAATCCGATCGGCTTCTTCGCGCCGGGGATGCTGAAGCCCGTCCGCGACCAGAAGCATGGCGAGGATGAGGCGAAGGACTGAGCGAATCCAATCCCTCCCCTTCAGGGGAGGGGCTTGATTCCGCTTTTAGCTTGCGAGCGGACTCTGCCGCAGCGCCGACCAGCCCCACAGCACGAGCCAGACGCAAAAGCCCGCCATCAGTCCATAGGCGACCATCGCGTGCCAGTTATAGAGCAGCACTCCGATCGCCGGCGAGACGATATAGGCCGATCCGTTGATCGAGGCGGTCATCCCCGCGACCGCGCCCTGGTCGCGCCGCGGCACCGACAGCGATGCGCCCGCGGTGAAGCCGGGGCGGAACAGGCCGAAGCCGAGCGACGCGGTGGCAAAGCCGATGACGATCGCGTGCAGGTCCTGCGACAGCCCCGTCATCACCGTGCCGATCGCGCCGAGCGCGGCGCCGACGAGCACCGTCGTGCGCGGCGTCAGCTTGAGCAGCGGAATGAGGCCCCATTGCGCGAGCAGGGTGGCAAAGGCGCCCGCCATCAGCACGATGCCGGTGATCGCGGCGCCCTCGTCGGGATTGGATCGGAGATGCAGCCGGTCGAGGATCAGAAAGCCGATCACGCCGAGCATCATCGCCTGCGCCTGGCCGCCGAGGAGGCCGGCTAGCAGCCACGGCCGCGCGCGCTGGTCCGACCAGCGCAGCGGCGCGTGCGGCGCGTCGTCGGCTTCTTCCTCGTCGTCGCTGCGCGCCGGGTCGGTGGTGCCCGAGGTGGGGTAGGGAGCGATCGAGCCGCGCGCGGCAAAGCGCGGCGTGTCGTTGGGCAGCCGCCAGCGCAGCATCACGAGCACGAAGAGGCCGATCAGCGCAAAGACGATCAGCGGTCCCGACAGGCCGAGGATCGGCAGGATGAAAAAGGGCGCGACCGCGGGACCGATCACCGTGCCGAGGCCGAAGGAGGAGGAGACGAGCGACAGCGCCTGCGTGCGCTCGTCGGGGTCGGTGCGCGCGGCGACATAGGCCTGTACCGCGGGCGGCGCCGCCGAACCGAGCGAGCCATAGAGGCTGCGGAAAAGCGCGAAGAGGATGAAGGTCGGCCCCGCGGCGACCCATCCCGACAGGCCGGCCCATAGCGTCAATCCGCACAAGGCCATCGAGGCGAGGAAGCCGACGATGCCGAGCGCCATCAGCGCCTTGCGTCCGCGCTTGTCCGACTGGCGCGCCCAGTGCGGCGCGGTGAGCACCCAGAGCAGCGCCGACCAACTGAACGCCAGGCTGACCCAGACGTCGGGAATGTGCAGCTTGGCGCCGATCGCGGGCAGGATCGACTGCATCGCGGTGTTGCCCGCCGCGGCGACCAGCATGATCGCAAAGAGAACGGCCATGCGGTCGGCGGGAATCGAGCGCGATATCGTCGACAAATTCGCTTCCCCCTTTTGCCACCGGCCATCGCGGACCTGCCTCTCCCTACAGCCGGGGGCGCCGCTGTCCAGCGTCAAGCCCATATCTTTTCTTGCGCGACAGCCTGCTTTTTGCCACGCCATCCCGAACCGCAACAACGCGAAAGCCATCATGACCAATCCGCGGGCGCAGGCCCAAGAATCGAAGATCGCGACATCCCGCCGGATGCGCGAGCGGTTGAAGCGCTTTTTCGGACCGTGGGGCATGTTCGTCCGCGGCTTTATCAAGCACCCGGTCATGGTGGGGTCGATCGTCCCCTCGTCGCCGACGCTGATCCGCCACATGCTGGGGCCGGTGGACTGGAAAAGGACGAAGCTGTTCGTCGAATATGGCCCCGGCGTCGGTACTTTCTGCCGCCCGGTGCTCGAACATCTGCCGGGCGACGCGACGCTGATCGCGATCGACACCAACGCGGATTTCATCGACTATCTGAACAAGGATATTCGCGACAGCCGCTTCATCGCGGTCCACGGATCGGCCACCGACGTCGAATCGATCATCGCCGCACATGGTTTCGAACATGCCGATTATGTGCTGTCGGGCCTGCCCTTTTCGACGCTCCCCGCCGGCGTCGGCCCGGCGATCGCCGCCGCGACGCACCGCGTGCTGCGCCCCGGCGGTGCCTTTCTGGTCTATCAGTTCCGCGCTCGTGCGCGCGATTTCCTCGCCAGGCATTTCAAGCGCATCGACAATGCGTTCGAATGGGTCAACGTCCCGCCCTGTTTCCTCTTCTGGGGCTGGAAGGACTGATCAGACGGCTTCGAGATCGGGTTCGGCGAGGCCGAAATTGAGCCGCCGCGACACCGTATAATCGGCGACGCCGACCACGAACCAGGCGAGCGTCCAGCGCAGCCGGGTGAGCAGGCCCGCGCGCGCCTTGTGCGACTCCTTCGTCACGATCTCGCATTCGCCTTCCAGGCTGGCGACGAAGTCGCGCATACGCGCGGCGAATTCGGCGTCGGCGATCCGCAGCATGATCTCGACGTTCACGAACAGGCTGCGCGCATCGAAATTGGCCGAGCCGACATAGGTGACATCGTCGATGATGATCAGCTTCATATGCAGCTTGCACGGCCGATATTCCCACACATCGGCCTGTTTCCTGAGCAGATAGCCATAGAGGAGGCGCGAGGCGCCGATCGTCGCGGCATTGTCCGACTTCGCCGCCATCACGAAGCGGGCGCGGCCGCGGCGGGCGACGCGGCCCAGGCGGCGCAGCATCCCCTGACCGGGCGAGAAATAGGCCATCGCCATGTCGAGCCGGCTCGCGCGGTCGAGGTCGCGGCGCACCGCGCGCGCCCAGGGGGAAAGCCGCTGCGTCGGGCCGCCGACGAGCCAGGTGAGCGCCCCGTTCTCGACCGGCCATTCGCGGATCAGCCGGCGCAGAATCAACAGTTTGCCGTCATCGCCGGTCGTATAGGCGTGAAGTTCGGCGAACCAGCGCACCGCCTGCGCGACGCTCGGCCCTTCGACGATCAGGCCGAGGTCGAACCAGCAGTCGCGGCGCGGCGGACTGAGATATTGTTCGGAAATGTTGAAGCCGCCCGTGATCGCTATCCGCTCGTCGATCAGGATCAGCTTCTGGTGATTGCGGATCAGATAGCTCGACCGCCAGCGGCGCGAAAAGAAGAGGATTTCGCCGCCGGCGGAGCGGAGCGGCGCAAACAGCGCGTCGGGCGTGTCCGACGAGCCGAAGCTGTCGATCACGGCGCGGATGCGCACCCCACGCTGCGCGGCGGCGAGCAGGCGCGCGACGATCTCGCGCCCCGCGCTGTCGTCGTCGAAAATATACATCACGATGTCGATGCTGCGTGCCGCGCCGTCGATCAGCGCGCGAAGGCGGTCGAGCCGGGCGGCGCCGTCGAAGATCAGCTCGAGATCGTGACCGGCAACGCTCGCCTGTATCGGGTCGTGCGGGCAGGCCGAAGCCGCTGGGTTCGTCATCGCGCCCTGCATAGGCCGCGCGGCTTGCGCGGGGCAAGGGTGGCACTTACATTGACAATCCCGGCCTCCGCTGCTAGCGCGCAGCGCTTGCAAGCCGCCGCCTTGGCCGGCCTCTCCCGCAACAAGGAATTACCATGGCCCGCGTTACCGTCGAAGATTGTGTCGACAAAGTTCCCAACCGCTTCGATCTGGTCCTGCTGTCCGCGCACCGCGCCCGCGAAATTTCGGGCGGATCGGAGCTGACGATCGACCGCGACCGCGACAAGAATCCCGTCGTCGCGCTGCGCGAGATCGCCGAGCAGACGGTGAAGCCGCAGGATCTGGGCGATTCGCTCGTTGGTTCGCTGCAAAAGGTGGTCGTCGACGACGACGATACGCCCGACGAAATCAGCTCGATCAGCCGCTCGGCCGAAGCGCTCCGCCTTACCGCCGCGGCGCCGCCGCGCAGCCCGGCGAGCGCCGGTCCCGATTTCGACTGATCGCTGGCACAAGTCATCACCAAAGGGCCGCGGTAAACCGCGGCCCTTTTTGTGTCAGGCGACCCGGGTGAGTTCGGCGACGCGGATCGCGCGCGACGCGAGCATCGGTTCGAGGATGATGCCGATCCGCCGCGCGCGCGGCGAATGGGCGGCGATGTTGTAGAGGCTGTTCGCAACGACATCGGCGATCTGCACACCCTCGCTGCGCCGGCTGTCGGCGAGCGACGCGGTGCCCCAGCCCGCGAGCCCGGCCTGGATCGCGTCGCGCACCCGCGCGAGGATCACCGGATCGTAACGGCCGTCGTCGATCACGACGTCCGAGCACACACCTCCGGTTTCGGGAAGCCAATGGCCGACCGCGCTGTCGAGCAGCGCAGCATAGAGTTCGAGGTCGGTGATCGTCGAACCGTCGGCGGGCGGCATCAGCTTCGCGGTCTCGGCGCTTGCCACCCAGGCGCGGCCGCCGGCGCGATCGAAGAGTTCGAGCAGATAGGCGCGTTCGGTCAAGCTGATCCGGCTACCCTTGAGTTCGCCGCGAAGGCCGGTCACGGCGCGGAATCGTGCGTGGATCGAGGCGGCGGTCTCCGGCGTGAGCATCACCGCGGCAAAGGTCATCGCGCCGGCGTTGAGTCCGCCCGATTCGTCGCAATAGATCGTCATTATATGCGCTTATCGGGCATCAGGACGGGCAGGGATAGCGTTTCTTCATCAGCGCATCGAAGGCGGCATAGAGCGACAATTTGCTGCGGATGCGTGCGGGGTAGCTGTTGAGATGTGCGAGCCATTCCTCGGGAGTGAGGCTTCCCGTTTCGGGCGGGCAGCTCGTCGTCGGGCGTCCGGCGCTGCGCTGCGCGTCGATCCGCGCCTTGTAGCGTTTCGCGGTCGCGATCACTTCATTCTTCAGCTGATAGGCTTCGGGGGTCGCCGCCGCGAGCGGGCCGAGCCGCATGATATTGTTCGCGCGCGCAAGAAAGGTGGCGACGCTCATGTCGCCGGGCGCCATGCCGCAGAGCAGGAGCCCCGCCAGCAGGGCAGGGGCAATCCGTGCGCGGCCGCCCGGACCTGCCCCCCTATGCAAAATGTCAGGCGCCCTGCGGGTTGGCGCCGCCGAAGGGACGCGGCTTGCGCTTGATCTGCGGCAGGCCGCCGGCGTGGCCCTGAACGGGGTTCGCGGCCTTGCCATGATCGTCGTCGCGGCCGATGTCCTCGCCGGCGATCGCGCGCTTCGCTTCTTCGCCCGACAGCGTCTCATATTCGAGCAGCGCGCCGGCGAGCAGGTGCAGTTCGTCGAGATGGTCGGTGAGCACCTTGCGCGCGGTCGCTTCGCCTTCCTCGACGAGGCGGCGGACCTCGGCGTCGATCAGCTTGGCCGTCTCTTCGGACATATTCTGCGCGCGCGAGACGCTGTGGCCGAGAAACACCTCGTCCTGATTGTCGCGATAGCGCAGCCAGCCCAGTTTTTCCGACATGCCATATTCCATGACCATCGAGCGCGCCATGTCGGTCGCCTGCTGGATGTCGTTCGACGCGCCGGTGTTGAGCTCGTCCTGGCCATAGATGAGCTGTTCGGCGATGCGGCCGCCGAAGCAGAGCGCGAGCCGCGCCTTCATCTGCTTCATGCTCATCGAATAGCGGTCGCGCTCGGGCAGGTTCCACGTCACGCCCAGCGCGCGCCCGCGCGGAATGATCGTGACCTTGTGCAAGGGGTCGTTACCTTCGACGTGAAGCGAGACGAGCGCATGGCCGGCTTCGTGATAGGCGGTCGCCTTCTTCTCGTCCTCGGTCATCACCATCGAGCGGCGTTCGGCGCCCATCAGCACCTTGTCCTTGGCTTCCTCGAACTCGTTCGAGGCGATCAGGCGCTTGCCCTTGCGCGCGGCGAGCAGCGCCGCCTCGTTCGCCAGGTTGGCGAGGTCGGCGCCCGAGAAGCCGGGCGTTCCGCGCGCGATACGGCGCAGGTCGACGTCGGGCGCGAGCGGCTTCTTGCGCGTATGGACCTCGAGAATCTTCTGGCGGCCCTCGATGTCGGGGCGCGGCACGACGACCTGGCGGTCGAAGCGGCCCGGACGCAGAAGCGCCGGGTCGAGCACGTCGGGGCGGTTGGTCGCCGCGACGATGATGATCCCCTCATTGGCCTCGAACCCGTCCATTTCGACGAGCAGCTGGTTGAGCGTCTGTTCGCGCTCGTCGTTGCCGTTGCCGAGGCCCGCGCCGCGGTGACGGCCGACCGCGTCGATCTCGTCGATGAAGACGATGCACGGCGCGTTGCGCTTCGCCTGTTCGAACATGTCGCGGACGCGGCTGGCGCCGACGCCGACGAACATTTCGACGAAGTCCGAACCCGAAATGGTGAAGAAGGGGACGCCCGCTTCGCCCGCAATCGCGCGCGCGAGCAGCGTCTTGCCGGTGCCGGGCGAGCCGACGAGCAGCGCCCCCTTCGGAATCTGGCCGCCGAGCTTCGAGAATTTGCTGGGGTCCTTCAGGAATTCGACGATTTCCTGCAATTCCTCGCGTGCCTCGTCGATACCCGCGACATCGTCGAAGGTCACGCGGCCCTGCTTTTCGGTGAGCATCTTCGCGCGCGACTTGCCGAAGCCCATCGCGCCCGAACCATTGTTCTTCTGCACCTGGCGGAAGACGAAGAAGGCAATGCCGAGGATCAGCAGGAAGGGCAGCGATTGGACGAGCAGATACATCCAGAAATTGGGCACTTCGGCGGGCTTGCCGTCATATTTGACGCCATTGTCGTTGAGCAGCTTCAAAAGCTCGGGATCGCGCACGACATTGGCGGTGAAATGATCGCCGTTGGACAGCTCGCCGGTGACGCGATCATCGGAAAGCACGACCTGCTTGACGCTGCCTTCCTCGACCTTTTGCCGGAACTCGGAATAGGCGAGCGCATTCCCCGCCGGCTGCGCGGCGCCGCCGAACATCGAGGCGACGAGGAGCATGGCAAGCAAAATGCCGCTCCAGATCATCACGCTCTTCATCCAGGGGTTGCCCTGCGGTTCCTTGTCGTCCTGCATGCGAATCTTTCCAATCGTCGCGCAAAGTCGCGACTCCTGGTCTCAAGATAGGGGGTCGGGGTTAAATGACAATGAGGCCTTATGGCCCAGGCGCCCTTTTTCGCCGAGGTGCGGCCGAAATGCGCCACATCGACCCGTTTCCGCCGCCTTGCGCCGCGTCGATCAGCAGCGCCCCGACCATCGCGCGCCGCCCGCTCTTCATCGCCGCGATCACCCCGTCGAGCGTGTGGCCGCGCAGTGCGAGCCGCTGATCGTTCGCCTGAAGCCGCCGCACGACGATGCGGCGGAAGAGTTCGGCGGGATAGCCGTGGTCACGGATCACGGCCCGGTCGCGCGCGTCGGGCCAGCTGGCGATCGCGGCCTCGACCGCCCAGTCGATCGCGGCGTCGGCTTCGGCGAGATTGACGGCCGCCCGCGCGGCGGCTTGCGGGTCGATGATCGCCTGCGATTTCAAAGCCTTGCGAAGCCGTGCCCGATCGAAGCGGGTGTCGCTGTTCGACGGATCGTCGACGATCGGCAGGTCGGCGTCGAGCGCGAGCGCGACCAGCTCGTCGCGCCGCCAGCCGAGCAAGGGGCGGAGCACCGCGCCGTTGCGCGCACGCACTCCGGCGAGCCCGCCGACCCCGCTGCTGCGGTTCAGGCGCATGATCATCGTTTCGAGCTGGTCGTCGGCGTGGTGTGCGGTGACGATATGATCGAGCGCATGGGCCGCGCGCCACTGGTCGAGCAGCCGATAGCGTTCGGTTCGCGCCGCGGCCTGGAGCGAGCCCGAGATTGGCCGGGCGGGATGCAGGATGCTGTGCGGAATATGCTCGCGCGCGCAGAAGCCCGCGACCATGCGCGCTTCATCGGCCGATTCGGCGCGCAGGCCGTGATCGACCGTCGCCGCCCGGACCTGGCCGGGCAGCAGCGAGATCATCAACCAGAGCAGAGCCATGCTGTCGGGACCGCCCGACACCGCAACGCCGTAATGCGCCCGCTGCCAGCCGGGGCCGGCGACGGCGGCGAGGCCGGCGGCGAAGCGCTCGACCGCGTCGCGCTCAGCAGCCGGCTTTTGCTTTTGCCGCGGCGGCATCATTGCGGACATCCTGCGGGGCCTTGTCGCCATAGACGTCGTCGAGCTCGCGGAAGGCCTTGCACGCGTCGGCCTTGCGCCCGAGCCTGTCGAGCGCGACACCCATATACATCAGGCTGTGCGGAGCACGCGGCCCGCTCGGCCGGTCCTTGTAATTATTGTAGAAGGCGACCGCCGCCAGGCTCGGCTTGCCCTCGTCCAGATAGGCGCGGCCGAGCAGATTCTGCGCATAGCTCGCCCAATTATCCTTCGGCCATTTGGCGACGACCTGCTTGAGCTGCGCTTCGGCCTCGGGATAGAGTTTCGCGTCCCACAGCCGGTAGCCATAGGTATAGGCGTCCTCGACCGCGTTGCCGGTCGAGGGGATCTCGACCTTCTTGACGAGCGCGAGCCGGTCGGCGCCGCCCCCCGAGGCCGCGGGCTTCGCGGCCGGCTTGCTTGCCGGCGTCGCGGCGGCGACGGTGGGCTTCACCGCAGGCGCGAGACTCGCGGGCTCCGCACCAGTTGCCGCGGGCGCAAATCTCTTGTCCATTTCGGCCTTGTAGGCGGTGAACTGCTTTTCGAGTTCGCGCAGCTGATAGGCATTCTGCTCGGTCTGGCCGGTCAGCGTCCGAAGCTGCGCTTCGAGCGCATCGACGCGCGCGGTCAGGTCGATCACCGGAGCGGTGCCCTGCGCGCGCACGCCGGGTGTGTTGTCGGGGGCGATCTCGCCTTCGAAAAAGGCCGGGTTTCCGCCCGGGAACACGCTGCGCTGAACCGCGCGCATTTCCTTTTCGAGCCGCTCGACGCGCTTGTCGAGCGCGCCATCCTGCGCCTGCGCCGGCGAAGCGACCGCCATCAACGCCGCCGCGGCGGCTCCCCGCACCAAAATCTGTCGCATCTTTATCCTTTGTCAGTCCCACCCATTAACCATATCCGGTTCATAACGCGGGCGAGGGCGCGAGCCAAACCCCTTTCGGCGCCTTGCCTCGACAAAAAGGTCGATTGTGGAAGGATCAGCGCGCCGGGGTTGCCGCCGGGGCGCCGGCGCTGTCGTTGCCCTCGGCCCGCGCGAGCAGATCGGCGGGCTTCAGCGATATATTCTTGACCAGCGTGTCGGCGGGGCCGATCTGACCGACGTCGCGGCCCCCGACCGTCACCTTGATCGCCTGCGGGATGCTGGTGCGCAGCGTGAACTGTTCGATATAGGCGGGCGGCACTTCATAGGTTTCGCCGGGATCGAGCGTCCGCCAATTCTCGGTCTTGCCCGTCGCATCGTCGAAGCCGATCCATACTTCGGACAGGCCGGTCAGCACGACCGGCGCGTCCGCCGCCACCGGGCCGGGCGCGGGCTTGGTCGCCGCATCATCCGCAACGGTCGCCGGCGCTTCGGAGGCATCGGCGTCGCGGTTCTGCGCCGCGATCAGCGCGTCGTCGGGCTCGACCGACAGAAAGCGCCAGACGCCATAGGCCGAAACGAGCAGCGCGGCGACGATCGCCAGCGTCCAGGCGAGGCGGGCGGTCGGCAGACGCGCGGGGTCGGTCGGTTCATAGGCTTCATAGGCCGGACGCGCTGCATATTCGTCTTCTTCGAGCTCGCGGCGGACGGCGGCGCCGATCTCGGCCTCGGGCAGGTCGACCGCGCGGGCATAAGCGCGCGCGAAGCCGGTGACATAGGTGCGTCCCGGCAATTCGGAGAAATCGGACTTTTCGATCGCTTCGAGGTGGCGCTGGGTGATCCGTGTCCGCGACGCAACGTCGGCGAGCGACAAGCCGGCGGCCTCGCGCGCCAGCCGCAATTTGTCACCGGTGCGCGTAATCGCCAGTTCGCCCTGCTCGGCGACCTCTTCGTCTGCCATTCCTGTCTCCGTACCAGCCGCGTGCAACCCTTGGTGCGACCGTGCCGGACCATTCTTCGCACCGACGGTGCGGCCGAGTCAAATGAAGTTCGGCAAATGACGGATTGAAAAGGTGCCGGATCGCCAGCGACGGTCCGACGCGCGTTCAGAGCACATATTTGCTGAGGTCGGTGTCGCCCACGACGTCGGCGAGCTGGCGGTCGACATAGGCGGCATCGACGGTCAGCGTTTCGCCGCTGCGATCCTCGGCGGTGAAGCTGATGTCCTCGACCAGCCGCTCCATCATCGTCTGCAGCCGGCGGGCGCCGATATTCTCCACCGTTTCATTGACCTCGGCCGCGAGCTTCGCGACGCGTGCGATCGCGTCGGGCCGGAAGTCGACCGTGACGCCTTCGGTGCCGAGCAGCGCGGCATATTGTTCGGGAAGCCCCGCCTTCGTCTCGGTCAGGATGCGCACGAAATCCTCTTCGGTCAGCGCCCCCAATTCGACGCGGATCGGCAGGCGGCCCTGCAGTTCGGGGAGCAGGTCGGAGGGTTTGGCGACGTGGAAGGCGCCGCTCGCGATGAAGAGGACGTGATCGGTCTTCATCGGGCCATATTTGGTCGCAACGGTCGTGCCCTCGATCAGCGGCAACAGGTCGCGCTGCACGCCCTCGCGGCTCACCGACCCGCCGCGCACGTCGCTGACCGCGATCTTGTCGATCTCGTCGAGGAAGACGATCCCGTTCGCCTCGGCATCGGCGAGCGCGACGCGCGCGACATCGTCCTGGTCGAGGCGCTTGTCCTGTTCCTCCTCGATCAGCCGCGTCGCGGCTTCGTGAACGGTCAGCTTGCGGCGCTTCCTGGGCGGACCGCCCATCGCCTTGCCGAGCATGTCCGACAGGTTGATCATGCTCATCTGACCCGGCTGGCCGGGCAGCTCGAAGCTCATGCTCGGCGCGTCGGCGACCTCGATCTCGACTTCCTTGTCGTCGAGATGGCCCTCGCGGATGCGCTGGCGAAAGCTCTCGCGGGTCGCCTCGCTCGCGCCCTTGCCGGTCAGCGCGTCGAGCAGACGGTCCATCGCCGCCTCCTCGGCGGCACCGCGCACCGCCTCGCGCCGGCGGTCCTTTTCGAGGCGCACCGCCTCTTCGACCAGGTCGCGCGCGATCTGTTCGACGTCGCGGCCGACATAGCCGACTTCGGTGAATTTGGTGGCCTCGACCTTGATGAAGGGCGCGTCGGCGAGCTTGGCGAGGCGGCGCGAAATCTCGGTCTTGCCGCAGCCCGTGGGGCCGATCATCAGAATATTCTTGGGGCTCACCTCGTCGCGCAGATCGGGCGAAAGCTGCTGGCGGCGCCAGCGATTGCGCAGCGCGACGGCGACCGCGCGCTTCGCGGCGTCCTGGCCGATGATATGCGTGTCGAGCGCGGCGACGATCGCCTTCGGGGTCAAATCCTTGTTCATGGGGGTCAAGCCTGAATGTCGATGGTTTCGAGGGTGGTCTGATCGTTGGTATAGACGCAGATGTCGGCGGCGATCGCCATCGCCTTCTTCGCCAGCACCTCGGGGTCCTTTTCATAGTCGGCGAGCGCGCGCGCCGCCGACAGCGCATAATTGCCGCCCGATCCGATCGCGGCGATACCGCCCTGCGGTTCGAGCACGTCGCCATTGCCGGTGATGACCAGCGTTACATCCTTGTCGGCGACGATCATCATCGCCTCCAGATTCCTCAGATATTTGTCGGTGCGCCAGTCCTTCGCCAGTTCGACCGCGGCGCGCAAAAGCTGGCCGCCATGGCGTTCGAGCTTCGCTTCGAGCCGTTCGAAGAGGGTGAAGGCATCGGCGGTCGCGCCGGCAAAGCCGCCGATGACGCTGCCGTCGTGCAGGCGGCGCACCTTGCGGGCATTGGCCTTCATCACGGTCTGGCCCATCGAAACCTGTCCGTCGCCGATAACGACGACCTTTTCGGCGGTGCGGGCGGATAAGATGGTGGTGCCGTGCCACGGCGCGGCGCTGGTCTGTTCGCTCATGCCGCGCGATATGGGGCAGGGGGCTTGGCGCCGCAAGGGTGGGGCTTCATCCCTTCCCCATTCATGGGGCAGGGCAATCGCATATGCGAGCGACGGGACTTCTCCCCTCCCGCTTGCGGGAGGGGTTGGGGGTGGGCAGCGACGTCGCAACGGCCCACCCCGCTGCGACTAGCGAGCAAGCTCGCAAGTCTCGCTACCCCTCCCGCAAGCGGGAGGGGAAATATCGACGCGCGGCAATTTCACGTGCGATTGTATCAAGGGGCAGGAACGCCTTTAGATCACCAGCTTCCACCCCAGCGTTTCGCCCGCGTGGAAGGGAACGACCTCGCCGATGCGGTCGGGAACCTGCGTCTCGCCGCGTTCGAGAGTGATCGTGCCCTCGTTGAGCGGCAGGCCATAGAAGCGCGGGCCATGCTCGCTCGCGAAGCCCTCGAACTTGTCGAGCGCGCCGTCCGCGTCGAACGCCGCGACATAGGATTCGAGCGCATAGGGCGCATTGAAGATGCCGGCGCAGCCGCACGAAGCCTCCTTGGTATGGACCGCATGCGGAGCGCTGTCGGTGCCGAGGAAATATTTGGGCGAGCCTGAGGTCGCGGCGGCGCGGACCGCCAGACGGTGCTCCTCGCGCTTGGCGACGGGCAGGCAATAGGCGTGCGGGCGGATGCCGCCGACGAGCATCGCATTGCGGTTGATATGCAGATGCTGCGGCGTGATCGTTGCCGCGACGGTCGCGGGCGCATCGGCGACGAACTGCGCCGCCTCGGCGGTGGTGATATGCTCAAAGACGATCTTGAGCTCGGGCAGCCGCGCGACCAGCGGCGCGAGCGTGCGCTCGATGAACACCGCCTCGCGGTCGAAGATGTCGACGTGCGTGTCGGTAACTTCGCCGTGGATCAGAAGCGGCATGCCGATGTCGGCCATGCGCTCGAGCACGCCCATGATGTTCGCGACGTCGGTGACGCCGTGCGCGCTGCCCGTCGTCGCATGCGCGGGATAGAGCTTCGCCGCGGTGAACACGCCTTCCCGATGCCCGCGCGCCAGCTCGTCGGCGTCGCTATGGTCGGTCAGATAGGCGACGATCAGCGGGGTGAAGTCGAGTTCGGCAGGCACCGCCGCGACGATCCGCTCGCGATAGGCGATGCCCTCGGCGACGCTCGTGACCGGCGGCGACAGGTTCGGCATCACGATCGCGCGCGCGAACTGCCGTGCCGTATAAGGTGCGACATGCGTGAGCATCGCGCCGTCGCGCAGATGGACGTGCCAGTCGTCGGGGCGGCGGATGGTCAGGCGGTCGGTCATGGCGGGCCTTTGGGCAGATCGTGGCTTGGCTTTGGCTGGGGCGTCCCTAGATTATCGTCATGGCCAATACCACCCTCAACGATCGTGCTCTTGTCCGCCTGTCGGGCGAGGACGTCCGCGGCTTTCTGCAGGGACTCGTGACCAACGATGTGTCGGGCAGCCTGCCGGTGTGGGCGGGGCTGCTCACGCCGCAGGGCAAGGCGCTGTTCGATTTCCTGATCTGGGGGGACCGGGACGATCTGCTGATCGACTGCGAGCGCGACGCCGCCGACGATCTGGTCAAGCGGCTGACGCTCTATCGGCTGCGCCGCGCGATCACCATCGCACGCGACGACGGAATTGCCGTGCATTGGGCGCCCGAAGGCGACCTCGGCGAACCCGACCCGCGACTCGCGGCGCTCGGGCAGCGCTGGCTCGCCCCGGCCGATGAAAGCGAGGGCGTCGAGGCCGCGTGGCGCGCGCATCGGCTGGCGCAGGGGGTGACCGAAGGCCGCGCCGAACTCGGCGACGGCACGACGCTGTGGCTCGAATGCAATGCGATCGAACTGAACGGCGTCAGCTTTTCGAAGGGCTGCTATGTCGGACAGGAGAATACGGCGCGGATGAACTGGCGGCAGAAGGTCAATCGCCGGCTCGTCGTCGTGCCGATCGCCGATGCCGACGAGAAACGGCAGGTGATCGCCTATCCCGGCCTCGGCTGGTCGATCGAGCACCGCCGCGTCGAGGCGATCGACCCTGCAAAGGCGCCAGCCTGGCTGCGCGAGGGCCTTGCCATAACGGGGTCATGACGCGCGGTGCGTGCCGTGATAGGGTGCGGTCATGCGCCGATTTCACGCCCTTGCCGCGCTGGGCGCCGCGATGCTCGCGGTGCCCGCGCACGCGGCCTGCGACAGCGCGCCGCCGCCTGCCAAGGGCGGCGAGGGTGCGCCGATCGTCCCCGGCTATGAGCCCGGCCCCGAAACGCCGCCGTCGCCGCTCGTCGAACTCGCCGCCGATTCGCTCTGGCGCGCGCGCTTCGCCGCGGCGGCCGACGAATTGCTGCCCGCGCTGCTGTCGGGCGACGCTGCGCGCTGGCGGCCCTTGCTCGGCGGGCCGTGGCTGAACGAGGCCGACCGCGCCAAGGTCTCCGCCTTGCTCGCCGATCAATGCGGCCCCTTCATTCCGCTCGTTCAGGCGACGCGCCCGCCCGCCCGCCGGATATTCGGCTGGTCGGTGCCGAGCACCTATTCGCCCGCCGACCGCGCCGAGATCGCCGCGCGGCCCGAGGCCGAGGCGCTCGTCTGCTGGTCGGCGCAGCCGCCGGGCGAAGCGAGCTGGCCGCAGACGGCGGTGGAAGCGGACAATGCGCGCGGCCGCACCTATGCCTGCGCACGGATCGTCTATTCGGTGCGCGAGAGCCCACCGCAATGGCGCGCCTTCATCGAGGCGCCCGCTTAACCAAAAGCCAATATTGATCGCCTAAACCTGCAACCATGATCGGGCGTTTCCTGGGGCTTGCCGCGGTGATCGCGGTGGTATCGGTCGGCGTGGCGGGGATCGCCGGCCGCACGACGAGCATGAATGCGGTCGGGGCCGCCGATGCGGGCGGCGACGATAACGGCAATTGGACGACCGAAAAGCGCAAGCATGGCGGCTGGTCGGCCTCGCCGCGCGGCGCGCGCGGTTCGCCCGGCGAAGTAAGGCTCGGGCGGGCGGGCGATTCGCATTTCTATGCCGACGCCAATGTCGACGGCACCAAGATCCGCATGATGGTCGACAGCGGCGCCTCGATCGTCGCGCTCACCCGCCGCGATGCCGAGGCGATCGGGATCGACGTCGATTCGCTGCCGATCGCGGGCAGCGCGAACACCGCGGGCGGGCTGGTGCCGGTGCGCCCGGTGACGCTCGACAGCGTCGATGTCGAGGGCATCGAAGTGCGCGGCGTGGAGGCGGCGGTGCTCGACGCCGACATGGGCGTTTCGCTGCTAGGGCAGAGCTATTTGTCGAAGCTCGATGCAGTGAACGTCGAAGGCGATACGATGACGCTGCGGTGATTGGCTGGATTGGGGGTGGCCAGTTGCCATCGTCGTCTTCGGTTATCGTGGGGTGGTCCGCGTCGTCGTTCCAAAGTTCAGCAAAGTTCAGTCTTGTGCAGCCGCCGATGGGTGGCATTCGCCGAACCGTTCGCGCCGGCTCGCGCCCGTATCCGTAAAGCCGGGCCGTGACCGCTTTTATCCACCTATCGAAAGAGCCGAGACGAAGGCTGGCACAGCCGAACAATGTAGGACAGCGGTTTTATTGTGGCGGGTGTCAGACTTGAGGTGGATTCGAGACGTTGCGCCAACCCCTCCTCTTCAGAGGAGGGGCAGCGAGACTTACGCGCGTTGCGCGTTAGTCGCAGCGGGGTGGTGCTCGAAGTCTTGCGCGCTATCGCGCGCCACCACCGGCGTCGGGTGAACAGTCCCCCGGACTGTTCAGGTCGGTCCGGGGGACCGACCGACCCGACACCCCCCTCCTCTGAAGAGGAGGGGCTTAAGAAGGTCCGCAATCGCTCGGATGCCGCCTTTCCAAACATTTCGCGCAGAGACGCAGAGAACGCAGAGATTTTCACGCTTGCCCTCTGCGTTCTCTGCGTCTCTGCGCGAATCTGGTGATGGCCTGATGGCAACAACCGGTCGACTCCCGCCGCTCGCCCGCATCCACCGGACCGCCCCGCCTCCAACCCGCCCTTGCCATCCCGGCGGCTTTTCCCCACATCACCCGCCATGAACGCTCCCAACCCCCCGCTGCGCGCCGCGATCGTGCCCGTCACCGCTTTTCAGCAGAATTGCACGCTGCTCTGGTGTACCGAGACCAACAAGGCGGCCTTCGTCGATCCCGGCGGCGATCTCGACAAGCTGAAGGAGGCGGTCAGGCAGACCGGGGTCGAGGTCGAGAAGATCCTCGTCACCCACGGCCATATGGACCATTGCGGACAGGCGGGCGTGCTCGCGAAGGAACTGGGCGTGCCGATCGAGGGGCCGCACGAGGACGACCGCTTCTGGATCGAGCGGCTCGGCGAGGATGGCGCGCGCTTCGGCTTGTCGGGCGAGGTGTTCGAGCCCGACCGCTGGCTGAGCGACGGCGACACCGTCACCGTCGGCAATCTTTCCATCGACGTCATCCATTGCCCGGGCCACACGCCGGGGCACGTCGTTTTTTATCACAAGCCGTCGAAGCTCGCGATCGTCGGTGACGTGCTGTTTCAGGGGTCGATCGGGCGCACCGATTTTCCGCGCGGTGACCACGGGCAGCTGCTTGCGTCGATCACGCAGAAACTGTGGCCGCTCGGCGACGACACGGTCTTCCTGCCCGGCCACGGCCCGCACAGCAATTTCGGGGCCGAGCGCAAGACCAATCCCTTCGTCAGCGACGAAGCGCTGGCGTAGCGAAGCCTCCGCTATTGCGGAGCGACGATTTCGGTTTCCTGCACCTCGGTCGCGACGATCGTCGTCGGGGTCAGATAGACTGCGAGCAACGCGGTGATGGCGAGACCCGCCTGGACGAGCATCGTCACGAGCGTGCCGGCGGCGCGCGCCCAGGTCTTTCCGTCCATGCCGATCGCGTGGAAAATCCGCGCGACGAGATAGATTGCGCCCGTCGCCCACAGCCAGATCGACGAACCGAGGCCGAGTTCGACGAGGAAGAGCAGGATCAGCACGAAAGCGGTGTTTTCGACATAATTGCTGTGCGCGCGCATCCGCCGGATCACGCGCTCGTTGCCGCCGTCGCCGACCGACACTTTTTCTTGCCCGCGCACGCGCCCGACGCGCATCGCGAGCCAGATGTTGAGCAGCGCCGCCCCCGCGGCGATGGTCAGGCTGATCGGCAACATCGTCATTTCGCTTCCCCTCCAATGCTCTGCGGCGCTATAACGGGCGCCGGGCTCCGGCGTGTGTGGCATTGTCATCGAGGCAGAGCAAGCGATCCGGTGGGGCTTGCCTTTGCGAGCAAAAACGCTATAGCCGCGCCCGATCCGGCACCCGACACCATCAGGCGTTGAGGCACCTTCCGGCGGAAGATTTTCCTGCAAAATGAGCGGGAACAGCCTTCGGCGCGGCGGGCGGGCCAGTCGTTCTCCACAAGCGGGGATGACAAGTCCGGGTTCGCCGATTTGTGATAAACAGTTGAGAATACAGGATATATCATGGCCGTCCCCAAGCGAAAAACATCGCCCTCGAAGCGCGGCATGCGTCGCAGCCACGACGCCCTGAAGGTCGAAGCCTATCAGGAATGCCCGAATTGCGGCGAACTGAAGCGCCCGCACAACCTCTGCAATGCCTGTGGCCACTACAACGGCCGCGAAGTGGTGTCGGTCGCCTGAACCTTAGCCGGAGGGCGTACCGATGAGCCTGACACCGCGAATCGCGATCGATGCGATGGGCGGTGACGTCGGCGTCCGCGTGATGTGCGCGGGCGCGGCGATGGCGCGTCACCAGCACGAGCGCCTTCGCTTCCTGCTCGTCGGCGACGAGACGCGGATCAAGGCCGCGCTCGAAAATCACCCGAACCTGCGCGCGGCGTCGGAGATCATCCACACCGACAAGGTCGTTTCGGGCGAGGCAAAGCCGAGCCAGGCGCTGCGGTCCGGACGCGGCAGTTCGATGGGGCTCGCGATCGACGCGGTGAAGCGCGGCGATGCCGGCGGCGCCGTCTCGGCGGGCAACACCGGCGCGCTGATGGCGATGTCGAAGCTCGCGCTGCGCACGATGCCGGGGATCGACCGGCCGGCGCTCGCGGCGCTGCTGCCGTCGCTCGGCGACAATGACGTCGTGATGCTCGACCTCGGCGCCAATACCGACTGCGATGCCAACAATCTCGTCCAGTTCGCGGTGATGGGCGCCGCCTATGCGCGCACCGCAATGGGGCTGGAGCGGCCGCGCGTCGCGCTGCTCAACATCGGCACCGAGGAATTGAAGGGCACCGACCAGATCCGCGACGCGGCGGCAATGCTCCGCGGCGCCGAAGGGCTGCCGATGGAATTCACCGGCTTCATCGAAGGCGACAAGCTGTCGCGCGGCCATGTCGACGTGATCGTCCATGACGGCTTTTCGGGCAATATCGCCTTGAAGACGATCGAGGGCACCGCGCGCTTCGTGACCGACCTTCTGCGCCGCGCCTTCACCTCGTCGACGCGCTCGAAGATCGGCTTTCTGATCTCGCGCCCCGCGACCGAGCTGCTGCGCCATCATCTCGATCCGAACAATCACAATGGCGCGGTGTTTCTCGGCCTCAACGGCGTGGTGCTCAAGAGCCACGGCAGCGCCGATGCGAAGGGCGTCGCCAACGCCGTCCATCTGTGCGCCGAACTGATCGAAAAGGACATCACGCGCCAGGTGACCGAGGATCTCGCCAATTTCCGCCACGAGGACGCGGCATGACGCGGCGCGCGATCCTGAAGGGCACCGGTTCCGCCCTGCCGCGCAAGCGGGTGTCGAACGCCGAGCTCGCCGAGCGCGTCGATACCAGCGACGAATGGATCGTCGAGCGCACGGGCATCCGCTTTCGCCATATCGCCGAACCCGACGAGACGACCGGCACGCTCGCCGCTGCGGCGGCGAAGGAAGCGCTGATGGCGGCGGGGCTCGAAGCCTCGGACATCGGGCTGGTCATTGTCGCCACCGCGACCCCCGACAACACGTTCCCGGCGACGGCGACCAAGGTGCAGGCGCTGATCGGCGCACCCGATTGCATCGCCTTCGACGTCGCGGCGGTGTGCTCGGGCTTTCTCTATGCGGTCTCGGTTGCCGACTCGATGATCCGCACCGGCGCTGCGGATCATGCACTGGTGATCGGCAGCGAGACCTTCAGCCGCATCCTCGACTGGGACGACCGCACGACCTGCGTGCTGTTCGGCGATGGCGCCGGTGCGGTGGTGCTCTCGGCCGAAGACGTCGAGGACGATCGCGGCATCCTTGCGACCCGCCTGCACGCCGAAGGGCAATATTCGGACATGCTCTATGTCGACGGCGGTCCGTCGACCACAGGCACCGTCGGTCATGTCCGGATGCAGGGACGCGAAGTGTTCCGCCATGCCGTCACCAATCTCGCCGCGGTGCTCGGCGAGGTGCTGGGCGACGTCGGACTGTCGGCGAGCGACATCGACTGGGTCGTTCCGCACCAAGCGAACAAGCGGATCATCGACGCGACCGCAAAGAAGCTGGGCCTGCCCGCCGATCGCGTCGTGCTGACCGTCGACCAGCACGCCAATACGTCGGCAGCATCGGTGCCGCTCGCGCTCGACCTTGCAGTGCGCGACGGGCGGATCAAGCGCGGCGACCTGGTCGTGCTCGAAGCGATGGGCGGCGGTTTCACCTGGGGCGCGGCGGTCTTGCGCGTCTGAATCCGCTCAAGATAGCACCAATTTGGCGGTAACGGGCAGGCTGTCGCTTCAACTCTTCCGTCCATCCATTTCAGTTTGGTGGATTTCTTCGCCTTTGTTACAAATGGAACAGGGACTCGTGACGGTGGGGGACCGGCCACGGCCCGGTTTTGGCTTTCGCTTCAGGAGGGGAAGAGACTATCATGGCTGCCGGAACGCTTACCCGCGCCGATATAGCGGCGCGGATCAACCAGCAGGTGGGGCTATCGCGCAACGAATCGGCAACGATCGTCGAATCGATCCTGTCGCACATGTGCAATGCGTTGGCCGAGGGTGAGAATGTGAAGATTTCGGGTTTCGGAACCTTCGTGCTGCGCGACAAGGCGCAGCGGATCGGCCGCAATCCGAAGACCGGCATCGAAGTGCCGATCCTGCCGCGCCGCGTGATGACCTTTCGCGCCAGCCAGGCGATGCGCGCGCGGGTGGCCGGCAGTTGACGGGATAGCGGCCCATGTCCGGCACGCGAGAGGGTGACGGCAAGGCGGCTGGCGCGATGCTCGCTATCGGCGAACTGGCGGATCGCATCGGCGTTCCGACGCACGTCCTGCGTTACTGGGAAACGCGCTTTCCGCAACTCAAGCCGCTCCAGCGCTCGGGCCGCCGCCGCTATTATCGCGCCGACGACGTCGCGCTCGCCGAGCGCATCCACCATCTTCTGCATGTCCAGGGCTTTACCGTCGAGGGCGCGCGCAAGGCGCTGACCGGCGGGCAGGAAGCGAGCGACCCGGTGCCGCCGCTCGACACCGCGAGCCCGCCGGCGGCGGCGCCGGCGGGCGTGTCGATTCAGGCGCTGGAGGCCTTGCGCCGCCGTCTGGCGGCCGCGCTCGACGCCGCCTGAACGCTCAATCCATCGCGGGCGACAGCGCGGGGTCGAGGTCGCGCGGGCGGATGAAGTCGGCAATGCGCGCCTGTCCGGCGTCGAGGTCGCGCCAGTCGGCGATGTCGAGTTCGAGCCGCGCGAGCGCCGAGGTCGGAAATTTCTCCTCGACCATCGCGCGATAGCGATCGTCGGTCGTCTCGGGAACCAGCATCAGGATCAGATCCTCGAGCCCCGGATTATGCCCCGAGATCAGCAGATGCTGCGCGTCGTCGCCGGCATCGCGCAGGACGTCGAGCAGGGTCGCCGCCGAGGCAAGGTAGATGCGCCGGTCCCAATGCGGCTCGATCGCCTCGATCCCCGCAGCCGGCTGGAAAATGTCGAGTGTCCCGGTCACGCGCAGCGCGGGCGAGGCGACGATGCGATCGACCGCATAGCCCTTGCGCCGCGCATATTGGCCGATCAGTTCGGCCCCGCGCTCACCCCTTTTGTTGATCGGACGGTCGAAATCGCGTTCGACGGCGGCGTCCCAACCCGATTTCGCATGGCGCAGGATCGACAAATTCTTCAAAACCGCTCCCCATCGTCCCCTGAATTGCTCGCCTTGTGCCGTAATCTCATGACGGTGAAAAGGCAGCATATGCGCTTTCGCGGTGGCGGACATTGGCGGCGGCGACGTGGTTCACCGCCTCGTCGAGCGGCAGGCGGCGGATCGGGGTTCCTTCGGGAAAGGCGCTCAAGAGCCGCGACGGGACGCTGGGTGAGAGCATCACGAACTGGCCGAAATCGTCGGCGCGGCGGATCAGACGGCCGAAAGCCTGGCCGATGCGCCCGCGGATGACCATGTCGTCGTAGCGCGAACCGCCCTGCGCGGCGCGGCGCGCGGCATGGAGGATCGTCGGCCGCGGCCACGGCACGCCCTCCATGACCACGAGACGCAGCGATTCGCCGGGCACGTCGACGCCGTCGCGCAACGCATCGGTGCCGAGCAGCGAGGCGTGCGGGTCGGCGCGGAAGATGTCGACGAGCGTGCCGGTGTCGAGCGGATCGACATGCTGGGCATAGAGCGGCAAGCCGGCGCGCGCGAGCCGATCGGCGATGCGCGCGTGAACGATGCGCAGCCGCCGGATCGCGCTGAACAGCCCGAGCGCGCCGCCCCCCGATGCCTCGATCAGCCGGCTATAGGCTCCGGCAAGCGCCGGCAAATCGCCGCGCGCGATGTCGGTGACGATCAGTACCTCCGACTGGCGCGCATAGTCGAAGGGGCTCGGCACCGCGAAATGCCGCACGCTGGCGCCGATATGGCGCGCGCCGGTGCGGATGTCGGCATCCTCCCAATCATCCGCACCGCGTGCGCCGTTACGCAATGTCGCCGAGGTGACGAGCACGCCCTGCGCGGGGCGGTAGACCGCTTCGGCGACGGGGCGCGCGGGGTCGAGCCAGTGGCGGTGCAGCCCGCAGTCGAATTCGCGCCCGTCGTAGCGGTCGATCGCGAGCCAGTCGACGAAATCGGGATCGGCGGGGCCGCCGACGCGCCCGAGCAGCGACAGCCAGCCGCCGAGCGTGTCGATCCGCGTGCCGAGGCTGTGCCGCGCGCCGTCGACGCGCGCGCGCGCCTGACCGTCGAGCCAGTCGGGCGGGTCCTCGATCAGCGCGTCGAGCCGCTTGCCGAGCGCCATCAGCGGGCGCAGCAGCGCCTCGATCGCGTCGCTCGCGCCCGCCGCCGCGGCGACCAGCTCGGGATCGGGATCGGCAAGCTCGGTTTCGAGGCCATAGCCGCTGTCGGCGCTCTTCGGATCGGCGCCGCGCGCATAGACCATGGCGCGCGCCGCGGCGAGCAGCCGCTCGATCGCCCCCCACGGCTGGTTCTCGGCAAGGCGGCCGAGCCAACCGTCGCCGGGTAGCTCGCCCGCCGCCTGAATCGCCGCCTGAATCGCCTTGTCGCCCGCTTCGTCATAGCTCGCGACGTCGGCGAGCCGCGCCGCGAGCCCGCGCCGCCGCCCGCGCGCCTTGCCCTCGGGACCGAGCACCCAGCGGCGGATCTCGATCGCTTCCTGCCCCGTCAGCGCGGCGGCGAACATCGAGTCGGCGGCGTCCCACAGATGATGCCCCTCGTCGAAGATCAGCCGCGTTGCGGGCGCGCCGCCGTCACGCGGGCGCGCCGCCTGCACCATCGTCAGCGCATGGTTGGCGATGACGATGTCGGCCTGCGCCGCGGCGCGCGTCGAACGCTCGATGAAGCATTTGCGGAAATGCGGGCAGCCGGCATAGATGCACTCGCCGCGGCGATCGGTGAGCGCGGTCGTGCCGTTGCGGCGAAAGAGGGCGGGAAGCCAGCCGGGCAGGTCGCCGCCGATCATGTCGCCGTCGCGGCTATAGGCGGCCCAGCGCGCGACGAGCTGCGCGAGGATCGCGGCGCGCCCCGAAAATCCGCCCTGCAACGCATCCTCGAGGTTGAGCAGACAGAGGTAATTTTCGCGCCCTTTGCGCACGACGACCTTTTCGCGATGCACCTCGGGGTCGGGATAGAGCCGTTCGGTCTCGCGCGCCAATTGGCGTTGCAGCGCCTTGGTGAAGGTCGAGATGCAGATGCTGCCCGCCGCCTGGTCGATCCATTGCTTGGCGGGCGCCAGATAGCCCAATGTCTTGCCGATTCCCGTTCCCGCTTCGGCGACGAGCAGATGCGGCGCATCCTTGCGCTCGCGCGGCGCAAAGACCGCCGCCGCCGACCGGGCATAGTCGCGCTGCCCGGGCCGCCGCTCGGCGCCGTCGCCGGTCAACCGGTCGAGCCGCGCGGCGACCGCTTCCGTATCGACACTCACCTGTCGCGGCTGCGGGCGCGGCGGCGCTTCCTCCCATTCGGGGAGCCGCGCGAAAAGCCAGCGGTCCGATTTTTCGGGGGCGTCGAGTCGCGGCTGGACCAGCGGCGCCCACGGCCAGCGCTGGCGCACGAGCGCCTGAAGGCTGTGCCACGCGCCCTCGCGCTCGGGCCAGCCGGGGTCTTCGAGGCTCGCGAGCATCGCGGCGGCGGCTTGCGGCAGAAAGGCGGCGACCGCGTCCTCGGTCGGTGGCGGCGCGAGCCCGAGCGCGGCGGCAAGGCCCGCCGGGGTCGGCACCGCGAAGCGCGCGGGATAGAGAAAGGCAAAGAGTTCGAGCAGGTCGAGCCCCGACAGCTCGGGATAGCCGAGCCGGTCGCCAGTCAGCGGCGCCCCTAGCAGCAGGTGCGGGGTTGCCGCTACCGCGGCGATCGCCTCGCCGCGTCCGACGCGCTGCGTGCGGCCGTTCGCGTCGCACAGCCAGATGCCGACATGGCTCGCGTGAATGGCGGGCAGGGAGAGGGGGGCGGGCGCCATCGCGCCACGCTAGGGACAAAAGAGGAACGCGGCAAGGCGGGCGCGACCAAAATTCGCTCGATCCGCTGGCTGGAGCAAGATCAGCTTTGACTGAATAAGCTGTGTGCTCCCGCGCAGGCGGGAGCCCATCTCCCGACCGCTCCATCTTGAACCCGCCGGAGATGGGTCCCCGCCTGCGCGGGGACACACGCGCTTTCTCAAGCGCTTCATTCAAAGATGATCGGGCTCTAGGAATCCATTCGCAGACCCGAGATCCGTGACCGTTCCGGGGTGGTCAACCGCCGTTTCCCTTCTTCGTCATTTCCGCTTTCGCAGAAATGACGAAGGCGAAAGAGGCGGGCGTCGGATTCTACCCGCAAGTGGCCACATCGGTTGTTGGTTGCAAACTGGATCGTCCGGCTTCTGCGTGTGATTGCCTTTGCAGAAGCGTCGAAAGGTCAAAAATCCAGCGGACCGTCCAGTTCCTTCACCTGCCACGGCAGGCCGTGCTTCATCAGCATGTCCATGAAGGGGTCGGGGTCCATCTGTTCCATGTTGAACACGCCCTTGCCGGCCCAGGTGCCCGTGACCATCATCGCCGCGCCGATCATCGCGGGGACGCCGGTGGTGTAGCTGACCGCCTGATTGCCCGTCTCGGCATAAGCGTCTTCATGGTCGCAGATATTGTAGAGGTAGAGCGTCTTTTCCGTGCCGTCCTTGCCAAGCCCCGTCGCGATGACGCCGATATTGGTCTTGCCCTTGGTCGTTTCGCCGAGACTCGACGGTTCGGGAAGCACGGCCTTCAGGAACTGCAGCGGAATGATCTCCTTGCCCTCGTAGATCACCGGGTCGATCCGCGTCATCCCGACGTTCTGGAGCACGGTCAGATGCTGGATATAGGCATCGCCGAAGGTCATCCAGAAACGGATGCGCTTGATTTCGGGCAGGTGCGTTTTCAGGCTTTCGATTTCCTCATGATACATGAGGTACATATTCTTCGTCCCGACTTCCTCGAAGTCGAACGCCTGCTTCACCGACATCGGCGGGGTTTCGACCCATTCGCCATTTTCCCAGTGCCGCGCGACCGCGGTGACTTCGCGGATGTTGATTTCGGGATTGAAATTGGTCGCAAAATGCTGGCCGTGGTCGCCGCCGTTGCAGTCGAGGATGTCGAGCGTGTCGATCCGCTCGAAATGATGCTTTTTCAGCCAGGTGGTGAAGACGCTCGTCACGCCGGGGTCGAAGCCCGAACCGAGCAGCGCCATCAGCCCGGCCTCCTTGAAGCGATCGTCATAGGCCCATTGCCAGTGATATTCGAACTTCGCCTCGTCGCGCGGTTCGTAATTGGCGGTGTCGAGATAATGCGCGCCGGTCGACAGGCACGCCTCCATGATCGTGAGGTCCTGATAGGGCAGGGCGAGGTTGACGACGTGCGTCGCGCCGACTTCGCGGATCAGCGCCGCGGTCGCGTCGATATGGTCGGCATCGACCTCGGCGGTCCTGATCGTGACGCCGGTGCGCGCCTTCACCGATTCGGCGATCGCGTCGCATTTGAACTTGCGGCGGCTCGCGAGGGTGATGTCGGGGAAGATGTCGGGGTTCATCGCCATCTTGTGCACCGCGACCGAACCGACGCCGCCTGCGCCGATCACCAGAACCTTGCTCATGAAAATCTCCTGTCCGCGAAGCTATGCGGCTTGCTCTCTATGCCGCGCCCTATAGGACGAAGCCATGACACAGCAAAGCCCCGATCCCCTTCGGAACCCCGACCGCGCGCCGAGTCTTGCCGGAGTCGAACGCGCCGCCGCCAAAGTCGCTGCCCTGCTTCCGCCGACGCCGCTGTTGCCGCTCGAAATCGACGGCGCGACGCTCTGGTGCAAGGCCGAATGCCTCCAGCCCGTCGGCGCGTTCAAGATTCGCGGCGCGTGGCACCGGCTCACCGACCTGACGCCCGAACAGGCCGCGGCAGGCGTTGTCGGCGTGTCGAGCGGCAACCATGCGCAGGGGGTCGCCTGGGCGGCCAGACGGCTGGGGATCAGGGCGACGATCGTCATGCCGGGCAATGCGCCGGCGATGAAACTCGCCGCGACGCGCGCGCTCGGCGCCGAAGTGGTGCTCTATGACCGCGTCACCGAGTCGCGCGACGCGGTGGCGGCGAAGCTGCTCGACGAGCGCGGCGGCACGCTCGTTCATGCCTATGGCGATCCGTGGATCATCGAGGGGCAGGGAACCGCGGGGATCGAGGCGCGCGCGCAGCTCGCGGCGCGCGGGATCGACGGCCCCGACAAGGTCGTCGCCTGCTGCGGCGGCGGCGGCCTGTCGGCGGGGCTCGCGCTCGCCTGCCCCGACGCCGAAATCGTCGCGGTCGAGCCCGAGGGTTGGGACGACGTGACGCGCAGCCTCGAGGCGGGCGAAATCCTGTCGGTAGAGGACCTGTCCTATCCGACCGAGTGCGACGCGCTCCAGACGCCGCAGACCTGGCCGATCAACTTCGCGGTGTTGCAGGCGCGCGGCGTGCGCGGGGTCGCGGTGACGCGCGAGGAGGTGCGACACGCGATGCGCGTCGCGTTCGAAAAGCTGCACCTGGTCGTCGAACCCGGCGGCGCGGCGGCGCTCGCGGCGATCCTCGCGGGCAAGGTGGCGCCGGGCAGGGCGACGCTCGTTACCCTGTCGGGCGGCAATGTCGATGCCGCGCGCTATGCCGAAATTCTCGCGGGATAGGGGGAAACTTATTCGCGACGATGCGTTTGGCGCAGGAAGGAGACGCATGATGAAGATGAGCATGATCCTCGCAGCCTCGACCGCGCTCGTGCTGCTCGCCGGCTGCGAAAAGGCCGAAGCGCCGGCGCCCGACCGCACCGCGGACACGACGACCGAAGTTCCGGCTGCGGAAGCCCCGACCGGAATGACGCCGCCGGTCGATGCCGAGGCGAACCCGGCAACCGCGCCGCACCGCTTTGCGAGCTGGGCAGGCAAATGGACGGGGGTCGAGGGCATGTATGTGACGATCACCCCGACCGAGCCCCAGCATTATACGCTCGAAATGCAATCGGACCTCGACACCAAGGGCAGCTATGAGGGCCGGGACAGCGAGCATGGCATCAGGTTCAGGCGCGGCGGCGAGGAGCTGAGCCTGCATCGCGGCGATGGCGACGAGACCGGCCTCAAATATCTCGCGGGCAAAAAGGAGTGCCTGATCGTCAAGACCGGCGAGGGCTATTGCCGCGACTGACGCCACGGTTCCATCCAATCCTCGAAGGGGGGGGGAGGGGCGATTGTCTTTTTCGCCCCTGTCGCCATTCTGTCACCGATCTTACCCGGAAAACGCATCAAAGCCTGTCATGGGCGACCCCGGATCAACGTCGTCCGGGAAGCGAATTTCATGGCCACAAAGCCAAATCACAAGATCGCCGCCGCCGTCGTCCGCGAGGACGGCGAACAGAAGCAGCGCCTGCTCGACCGCGCTTTCGCCCTTGCTTTCAAGGGTCTGGTCTATGCGCAAATCTGGGAAGACCCGGTGGTCGACATGGAGGCACTCGCGATCGCGCCGGGTAACCGAATCGCGACGATCGCGAGCGGCGGCTGCAACGTCTTTTCCTATCTGACCGCCGACCCGGCCGAGATCGTCGCGGTCGACCTCAACACTGCGCATGTCGCGCTCAATAATCTGAAGCGCGTCGCGATCGAACGCCTGCCCGATTACGACAGCGTCCGCCGCTTCTTCGCCGACGCCGACGACAAGGCCAACGTCGCCGCCTATCGCACCCATGTCCGCCCGCATCTCGACGAGCTGAGCATCCGCTATTGGGAAGGCCGCGACCTGGTCGGGCGGCGGCGTATCAACGGTTTCGCGCGGGGTCTCTACAAGCGCGGGCTGCTCGGAAATTTCATCGGGCTCGCGCATCTGATCGCCCGGTTGCACCGCGTCGATCCGCGCCAGTTCCTGACCGCGACGACGGTCGAGGAACAGCGCGCGATCTTTGAGGCGAAATTCGCGCCCTTCTTCGACCGCAAGTTCATCCGCTGGATCACCGACCAGCGCTCGTCGCTGTTCGGGCTTGGGATACCGCCCGCGCAATATGATGCGCTTGCGGGCGGCAAGCCGATGGCCGACGTGCTGCGCGCGCGGCTCGAAAAGCTCGCGTGCGACTTCCCGCTCGAGGAGAATTATTTCGCATGGCAGGCGTTCGGGCGCGGCTATGGCAAGGGCGTTGCGGCGCCGCTGCCGCCCTATCTGCAGGCGGCGAATTACGACGCGGTGAAGGCGCGGGCCGCGCGCGTTTCGATGCTCCATGCGAATATGACCGACATGCTCGCGGCGTCCGAAGCGGCGAGCTTCGACCGCTATGTCTTCCTCGACGCGCAGGACTGGATGAGCGATGCGCCGCTGACCGCGCTGTGGGCCGAGGTCACCCGCACCGCGCGGCCGGGCGCGCGGGTACTATTCCGTACCGCCGCCGAGCCGAGCCTGCTTCCGGGGCGGTTGCCCGACGACCTGCTCGGCCGGTGGGACTATCGCGCCGAAGAGTCGCGCGGCTTTACGCGCCGCGACCGCTCGGCGATCTATGGCGGGGTTCACCTCTATGTGCTGAAAGACGCCTGACCATGGCTCGGGGCGCAGCCGGCGGCGGGCACGGCGAGCTGATGGACAGCGTCTATCGCACCCAGCGGCATATCTATGATCTCAGCCGCAAATATTATCTTCTCGGCCGCGACGGGCTGATCGCCGATCTCGCGCCGCCGCCGGGAGGCGCGGTGCTCGAAATCGGCTGCGGGACGGGGCGCAATCTGGTTGCGGTCGGCAGGGCGTGGCCCGACGCCTTTCTCTATGGCGTCGATATTTCCGAAGCGATGCTCGAAACCGCGCGCGGCGCGGTGGCGAAGGCCGGGCTTGCGCATCGCGTGGCGCTCGCGCAGGGCGACGCATGCGATTTCGACGCGGCGGCGCTGTTCGGGCGCGCGACCTTCGATCGCGTCTTCATCAGCTATGCGCTGTCGATGATTCCCGAATGGCGGGGCGCGCTCGCCCAGGCGGCGCGCTGCGTCGCGCCGGGCGGCCGGCTCGAATTCGTCGATTTCGGACAGCAGGACGGCCTGCCGTCGCTGTGGCGCCGCGCGCTCTTCGGCTGGCTCGCCCGTTTTCACGTCGCCCCGCGCGCCGAACTGGGGCGCGTGATCGCGGCGCTCGCAAAGGAGACGGGCACCGCCGGCTATTGCCGCAGCCTCTATCGCGGCTATGCCATTCGCGGGGGTCTCGCGCGCGGCTGAATTGCTGTTATCTTGCCCCGGAAGAATGGGGGAAGAGGGCATGAATGACGGCATAGCGGCGGCGCGGGGCGACCAGCTCGACGAGGTGATGGAAACGCTCGCGCAGGCATTCCAGACCGACCCCGCCCTGTCGTGGATATTGCCCGATCCCACGCGCCGCGCCCGGGCGCTGCGCGGACTGTTCCGCGTTCTGGTGCCGTCCGATGCGCGCGCGGGCAGGGTGCTGCGCTCGGCCGGCGGCGAAGCGGCCTCGCTGTGGCGTGCTCCCGGGCAGGCGGAAAGCGGAACCCTTGAGTTCCTGCGAACCGTGCTCCCGCTCGTCGCGACCTTCGGCACCGCCCTGCCGCGCGGGCTGAAGGTGCAGGGCAGCATCGACGCGCACCGGCCAAAGGGACGCTTCTGGTATCTCCACTATGTCGGCGTTCGCCCGGCCGAACAGGGCAAGGGCCATGGCGGGCGCATCATCCGCGCCCAGACCGCGGCCGCCGACGCCGAAGGGCTGTCCTGCTGGCTCGAAACCGCGACGCCGGCGAATGTGCCGCTCTACGAACGGCTGGGCTTTCGGGCGCAGGTCGAATGGGACGTGCCCGGCGGCGGCCCGCATTTCTGGGGGATGATGCGCGAGCCGGCCGCGAGTTGAAGCGTCAGTCGAACCCCGATGCGCCGGATCACGCCGCCTTCTGAAGCTGCAGGTCGAGCCGGTCCCAGATTTCGACGAGCGCCTGCGTCAATTCGCGCATCATCGCCTCGTCGTGCGCCGGGCCGGGCGTGAAGCGCAGGCGTTCGGTGCCGCGCGGAACGGTGGGGAAGTTGATCGGCTGCACATAGACGCCATATTCGGCGAGCAATATGTCGCTGATCTTCTTGGCGCGCACCGGGTCGCCGACCATCAGCGGGACGATATGCGTCACCGAATCCATCACCGGCAGGCCGGCGTCGCGGAAGCATTGCTTGAGGTAGGCGGCGGCCGCCTGCTGCGCGTCGCGTTCCTCGCTCGACGATTTGAGGTGGCGGACGCTGGCGAGGACCCCCGCGACGAGCACCGGCGACAGGCTGGTCGTGAAGATGAAGCCCGGCGCGTAAGAGCGGATCACGTCGACGATATTCCTGTCGGCGGCGATATAGCCGCCCATCACGCCGAACGCCTTGCCCAGCGTGCCTTCGATGATCGTCACGCGGTGCGCGGCCTCGTCGCGTTCGGTGATGCCGCCGCCGCGCGGGCCGTACATGCCGACCGCATGGACTTCGTCGCAATAGGTGAGCGCGTTATACTTGTCGGCCAGATCGCAGATCGCGTGGATCGGGGCGACGTCGCCGTCCATCGAATAGACGCCCTCGAACGCGATCAGCTTGGCCGCTTGCGGATCGTCGGCGGCGAGCAGCTCTTCGAGATGATCGAGGTCGTTGTGGCGGAACACCCGCTTTTCGCAGCCCGAATTGCGGATCCCCGCGATCATCGAGGCGTGGTTCAATTCGTCCGAATAGATGATGCAATTGGGAAGCAGCTTGCCGAGCGTGCCGAGCGTCGCCTCGTTCGAGATATAGCCCGAGGTGAAGAGCAAGGCGCCTTCCTTGCCGTGCAGGTCGGCAAGCTCGGCCTCGAGGTCGATGTGGTAGTGCGTGTTGCCGCCGATGTTGCGCGTGCCGCCCGATCCGGCGCCGACGTCGTGCAGCGCCTCTTCCATCGCGGCGATGACCTTTGGATGCTGGCCCATCGCGAGATAGTCGTTCGAGCACCAGACGGTGATCGGTTTCGGCCCGTTGTGCCCCGCAAAGCAGCGCGCATTCGGAAAATTTCCCTTGTTGCGCAAAATGTCGATGAAGACGCGGTAGCGGCCTTCTTCGTGGAGGCGGTCGATAGCCCGGGCGAAAATATCGTTGTAGTTCACGTATGCAGCCCCGCGGATTGTTCCGGCGCGCGCCGCCCCTTCGGCGACGATGTTTGGCGGGGCCATAACGCTGAAATCCGCCCGAATCCAGTGCGAACGATTCGCAAGGGTAGGTCAAATTGTCTCAATGCGCCCGATGCCGAAGGGTTCGAGCGCCGCGAGCGGCGGTGGCGGGCGCTCGTCGCTGCGCGTGAAGACCGCGGTTCCGGGCGATGCCACGGCGGGCCAGTCCTGCCCCTCGGTGAGGTAGGCGATGCGGCGCGCGATGCCCTCGGCGCCGTCGATAAACCGCACGTCCGGGCCCGCCGTGGCCTGAAGTTCGGCCTGAAGCAGGGGGAAGTGGGTGCAGGCAAGGACGATCACGTCCATCGCCTCGCCGCCCGGCTGATCGCGCAGGCCCGCGATGGCGCGTTCGATGACCTCTGGGTCGACCGGTTCGCCGCGCAGCTTCGCCTCGGCGCCGGTGACGAGGCCGGGGCTGCCGTGGCGCAGGACGATTTTGTCGGCAGCGAACTTGGCGCTCAGATCGTCGACATAGGGCTGGCGCACGGTCGCTTCCGTGCCGAGCACGCCGATGACGCCGCTTTTCGTGAGCGCCGCAGCGGGCTTGATCGCGGGCACGGTGCCGACGATCGGCAGGTCGAGCGCGGCGCGGACATGCGCCAGCGCGATCGTCGAGGCCGTATTGCACGCGATCACCGCCAGGCGTGGCTGATAGCGCTCGACGAGCCGCCCGAGCAGTGCGGGAACGCGCGCCGCGAGTTCGGCATCGCTCTTTTGCCCATAGGGGAGGCCGGCATAGTCGGCCGCATAGACGATTCGAGCCGTGGGCAGCAGCGCGCGCGTCGGCCCGAGCACCGTCAGCCCGCCGAGGCCGCTGTCGAAAAAGAGGATGGGAGCGTCGGCCGAAGGGGGCTGCATATGCGTCGCCTAGCAGGGCATTGCACGGCGCTCAATCCGGGTGAACAGGGTTTTTCGCGTCACCCTGAACTTGCTCTTTGGCGCCGCACCTTTTTGTTTCGCACAAAGCCACAAAGCCACGAAGATGTCGCGCCGGCCGCGAAGCGGTTTTCCTTTGCGACCGCATCGTCGAAAGGAAAAAGGGACCTGTCGGCCCAGGCCCTTTTCTTCGTGGCTTCGTGTCTTCGTGCGAAGATCAACCGGCACCGGCTTGGCCGCATAGCGCCGGCCATGGAAGCGGAATCGAGTTCAGTATGACGGAGGGGGCGGGATCGTTTCGCGCTTTCTGTCCATTTCGGCAGGCACTTGATCCGAATCCATTGATTGCCCGCCGCAACATCGCCACAGTGCCGCCGAACCAGCCGGGGAGTGCCATGACCGTCCTTTTGTTGATCGCCGCCGGCTATCTGCTCGGCTCGATCCCGTTCGGGGTGATCCTGACGCGCGCCTTCGGCGCCGGCGACCTGCGGCAGATCGGATCGGGCAGCATCGGCGCGACCAATGTGCTGCGTACCGGGCGCAAGGGCCTCGCCGCGGCGACGGTGCTGCTCGACGGCGCGAAAGGAGCGGTTGCGGTGCTGCTCGCGCGTCATTTCGCGCCCGAGGCAGGCGACGTCGGGGCGATCGCAGCGGGGGCCGCGGCGGTGATCGGCCATTGCTACCCCATGTGGCTCAAGTTCCGCGGCGGCAAGGGCGTCGCGACGCTGCTCGGCCTTTATCTCGCGCTGGCGTGGCCGATCGCGCTGGTGTTCGCGATCGTCTGGCTCGCGATGGTCGCGATCACGCGCATCTCTTCGCTCGGCGGGATGACGGGCGTCGTGGCGGCGCCGATCGCAGCCTTCGCCTTCGGCTATCCCGTCTACGCGCTCGGGCTTGCCGGGCTCGCGCTCGTCGCCCTGTGGCGGCATCGCGAGAATATCGCGCGGCTGCGCGCCGGCACCGAACCGCGCATCGGCGCCAGGAAGGACGCCGCGTGAGGCAATCCGAGCGGCTGGCGCGGCTGCGGCTGCTCCGCACGCCGCGCGTCGGTCCGGTGAGCTGGCACCAGCTGATGCAGCGTTTCGGATCGGGCGAAGCGGCGCTCGCGGCGCTCCCCGACCTTGCCGGTCGCGGCGGCGGGGGAAAAATCCGCATCGCCCCCGCCGACCTCGCCGAACGTGAAATCGCCCGGGTCGCCGAACTCGGCGCCCGGCACGTCTTCAGCGACGCGGCCGACTATTCGCCGCTCCTGCGCGAAATCGACAGCGCGCCGCCGGTGCTGATCGTGCGCGGCGACATCGCCATGCTGCGGCGGCCATGCGTCGCGATCGTCGGCGCGCGCAATGCCTCGGCGGCGGCGTGCCGCTTCGCGCGCCAGCTCGCCATCGACCTGAGTGCCGAGGGCATCACCGTGGTGAGCGGGCTCGCGCGCGGGGTCGATACCGCGGCGCATGTCGGCGCGCTCGACGGGGCGACCGCGGCGGTGATCGCGAGCGGCATCGACATCGCCTTTCCGCCCGAAAATGCCGCGCTGCAGGAAAAGATCGCGAACGACCAGCTGCTGATCGCCGAACAGCCGCCGGGCACCGAACCGCTCGCGCGCCATTTCCCCTCGCGCAACCGCATCATCGCCGGGCTCGCGGCGGGCACGGTGGTGATCGAGGCGGCGCCCAAGTCGGGCTCGCTGATCACCGCGCGCCGGGCGGGCGACTATGGGCGCGAGGTGATGGCGGTGCCGGGGTCGCCGCTCGACCCGCGCGCGCAGGGCTGCAACCTGTTGATCCGCGAAGGCGCAACGCTGATCCAGACCGCCGCCGACGTGCTCGAAGCCGTCGGGCCGATCGACCGCCGGATGCTGCGCGAACCCGCGTCGGCTCCGGTGCCGGCGCCGCTCCCGATCGAGGCCGCCGACGGCGACCGCGCCGGTATCGCCGATCTGCTCGGCCCGACCCCGGTTCTCGTCGATGAGGTGGTGCGCCAGTCGGGCCGCCCCGCCGCAGTCGTCCAGCTCGTCCTGCTCGAACTCGAACTCGCCGGTCGCGTCGAGCGTCATGCGGGGGCAAGGGTTTCTGCCCGCTAGACCGGCGTGCGCGGGTCGATTTCGGGACGGACAAGGCCGTTGATGGGTCCTGACCCTGAATATTTGATCAAGTGAGGCCGGCATTGCATGGAGAATTTGCGATTGCGGGACCGAGAGAGGGAGAGCCGGTTTGTTCGATACCTTGACCCTTGCGGCGCTTCCCGCTGCGGACGAGGCGCTGCGGCCTGCGATCCGCGCGATCGCCGATGAGGCGAGAGCCGCCGCGCCCTCCGATGTCCGCGCGCGCTCCTGGTCGGGTTTCGACCGCGCCTTTTCGCGCCGGCTCGGCGAAGCGGGCTTCCTGGGGCTGACGTTGCCCAGGCGCTACGGCGGCGGCGAGAAAGGGGCTTTCGCGCGCTTTGTCGTCGTCGAGGAGCTGCTGTCGGCGGGGGCGCCGGTCGCGGCGCACTGGATTGCCGACCGTCAGAGCGCGCCGCTGATCCTGAACTATGGCACCGAGGAGCAGAAGGAGCGCTTCATTCCGCGCATCTGCCGCGGCGAGCTCGTTTTCTGCATCGGGATGAGCGAGCCGGGGTCGGGATCGGACCTCGCGAGCGTGCGCACGCGCGCCGAGCGGACCGAGGCGGGCTGGCGCATCAACGGGCAGAAGATATGGACGACGGGCGCGATGCACGGCGACTATATGATCGCGCTCGTCCGCACCTCGGGCACCAGCGAGGACCGTCACCGCGGCCTGTCGCAGCTGATCGTCGACCTCAAGGCGCCCGGCGTTACCGTGCGGCCGATCGTCGACCTGACCGGCGATGCCCATTTCGCCGAAGTCTTCTTCGAGGATGTCGAGCTGCCCGCCGACGCGCTGATCGGCGAAGAGGGGGAGGGGTGGAAACAGGTCACCGCCGAACTGGCGTTCGAGCGCAGCGGCCCCGAACGCATCTATTCGAGCGTCGTGCTGCTCGACGCGTGGATCGCGCATCTGCGCAGCATCGGCCGCGACGACCCGGCGACGCTCGCGCGCGTCGGCGATTTCACCGCGCGGCTCGGAACCTTGCGCGCGATGTCGATCGCCTGCACCGCGCGGCTCGCGCTCGGCGAAAGCCCGGTCGTTGAGGCGTCGCTGGTCAAGGATCTGGGGACGAGTTTCGAGCAGGAGCTGCCGGCCAGCATCGGCGACGACCTCGCGAGCCATCCCGACGAGCCGGTCGATCCCGAACTCTATCGGACCTTGCTCTATGTCACGCATATCGCGCCGAGTTTTTCGCTGCGCGGGGGCACACGCGAAATCCTGCGCGGCATCATCGCGCGCGGAATGGGGCTGCGGTGATGGATCATAGCGATCTTCTCGAACCCTTCGACCGGATGCTCGCCGCCATCGCCGCGCCCGAAGCGGTGCGCGCGATCGAGCATGGTGCGTCGCCCGATGCGATGTGGGGTGCGGTCGCCGCGTCGGGCTTTCTCGATGCGCTGGTGCCGGAGGCGGCGGGCGGCTTCGGCCTTCCCGCAGCAGCAGTGCAGCCGCTGTGGCAGGCGCTCGGGCGCCATGCGGTGCCGCTGCCGGTCGGCGAGACGATGATCGCGCGGGCACTGCTCGCGGGCGCCGGCGTGGCGGCGCCCGGCGGGCCGATCGTCCTGACGGTCGCCGAACCGGGGCAGCCGGTGGTCGTGCCGCTGGGGCGCATTGCGCATCATGCGCTGGTCGAGCAGGGGGACAGGATCGGCCTCGTCGAGATCGCGCTCGACGAGACCGCCGTAACCGGCGTCGCCGCCAGCCTCGCCGCGCGGATCGCCTGCCCGCCGCTGGGCGAGGCGTTCGGCGCGCCGCCGGGCGGCCTCCGTCCTCTCGCCGCCATATTGCGCGCGGCGCTGATCGCGGGCGCGGCGGACCGGGTTGTGACGATGACCGCCAGCTATGCGAACGAGCGAGTGCAGTTCGGCAAGCCGATCGGCCGCCAGCAGGCGCTTCAACAGAATATGGCGGTAATGGCAGAGGACGCCGTCGCCGCGCGCATCGCTTCGCAGCTTGGTTGTGCAGCCGGCTTTCCGCCGCCGCTCGCCGCCGCCGCGACGGCCAAATCGGTGGCGAGCAGCGCGGCCGCGCGCATCGCCGCGACCGCGCACGCCGTTCACGGCGCGATCGGGATCAGCGAGGAACACGACCTGCAGCTGTTCACCCGCCGCCTCCACGAATGGCGCCTCGCCGACGGGTCCGAAAGCTGGTGGAACCGCCTGCTCGGCACGGCGCGGCTGGCCAGCGACGCCGGGTCGGTCGACTTCGTGCGCGCCGAACTCGATGCGAAGCGGCCTGCGGTTTGAGGACAGGCGACCGGTCCAACAGCCGGTAAGACTCGCCCATCAGCCGCCGCCTTCGGGTAAGTGCCGGCCGTGACCGCGGCTCTCATTCGTATGATTGCGCATATTGTGCCCGGTCGATCTGCCCTAGGACTGCGGCGCCCGATAGTTCGAACCCTCCGTCGCAACGAATGTCACCGGATGTCGATGAGCCGCAGTCATTCCAGTCCGGTCGTCCGGCCGCATGTGCTGGTCGTCGAAGACGATGCCGGCGCTCGCCGTTCGCTCCTCCTCCTGCTCAACGGGCGCGGGTTCGATGTGGCGGCCTATTCGACAGTGCCACAGGCGCTCGCTGCGGCGGCCGCCCGTCCGCCCGATTGTCTGGTGGCCGATTACCGGTTGCACGACGAAGATGGCGTCGATTTGCTCGCCAGGCTCCGCCGCGGCGGGTGGGGCGGGCCGGCGATCCTGATTTCGGCCTTTGCCTCGCCCGAATTGTCGCGGCGCGCCCGTGCGGCGGGCTTTGCGATGATATTCGACAAGCCTCTGCGCGAACATGCGCTGGTCGATGCCGTCCGCCGCCTGACCGCTGGCGGCAAATGAAGGTTATTATTCGGCTTCGGTGCTGAGGCCGAGCTCGGGGATGCCGATCGACCGGCGGCCGCCGAAATCCGAGCGCACGACGATCGCGCCCTGCCGCTCCATATAGTCGATCAGCCGGCGGATGCGTCCGGGCGAGCGCGTGCCATAGGTGCGGCCGAGCGCGTCGTCGTCGGGGCAGGGCTCGCCGTCGATCGCGGCGCGCGCGATCAGCACGAAAGGCGCGAGCATGTCGTCGGGGAGTGCGGCGGCGGCGCCGAGCAAATCCCGCCAGCGCGGCTCGGCGGGATCGAAGACCCCGCCCTTGGCGAGCGCGAAGCGGCGGCGGAAGGCGGTGAGGTCGAGCGGCGGGCGCGCAAGCCGCTGCATCCGGCAGCGCACCGAAAAATCCTGATAGAGTACCGATTCCGTCTGAAAAGCCGTGTCGGGATCGGCGAGCATGTCACGCAGCGCACCGACGACCACTGCCTCGGCGTCGATCGCGGGGACATCTTCGCGTTCCGCAGGGGGCATATTGCCGGGAGCGGCGTTGTCATCTTCGTCCGCATCGCTTGCCGCGATGCGCTCCATCAGTTCGCCGGCGGCGAGCGGCGCGGGCTCGGGCGCGAAGGTCGGGCGCGGCGGCGCCTCGTCGAGCGTCGCGAACAGCACCGATTGCATGTCTTCGGGTTCGGCGTCGGGCAGCGGCAGCAGGCTGTGCGAGCCGTTGCGCGAACTGGTGCTCGTCGCCCCGATACGGATCGCGACCGGTCGCCGCGCGATCGCGGGGCCGAGGCCGAGGAAACAGCCGCGTTCGAGGTCACGGATCTGCTCGGCCTGGCGCCGCTCCATGCCGAGCAGATCGGCGGCGCGCGCCATGTCGATGTCGAGGAAGGTGCGGCCCATCAGGAAATTGCTCGCCTCCGCCGCGACATTCTTCGCGAGCTTGGCGAGCCGCTGTGTCGCGATCGCGCCGGCGAGGCCGCGCTTGCGGCCGCGGCACATCAAATTGGTCATCGCCGACAGGCTCGCGCGGCGCACCGCGTCGGTGACGTCGCCCGAGGCGCTCGGCGCGAACATCTGGGCCTCGTCGATGACGACGAGCGCGGGAAACCAATGCTCGCGCGGGGCGTCGAACAGCGCGTTCAGGAAGGCGGCGGCGCAGCTCATCTGCGCCTCGATCTCAAGCGTGTCGATGCTGAGGATCACCGAGGCGCGATGTTCGCGGATGCGCGCAGCCATCGTCGCGATTTCGCGCTCGTTATAGTCACCCGCGTTGATCACGACGTGACTGTATGCCTCGGCGAGGGTGACGAAATCGCCTTCGGGGTCGATCACGATCTGCTGGACGAGGCCCGCACTCTGTTCGAGCAGGCGGCGGAGCAGGTGCGACTTGCCCGACCCCGAATTGCCCTGCACGAGCAGGCGGGTCGCGAGCAGTTCCTGAATGTCGACGCGCACCGCCTTGCCCGTCGTATCGGTCCCGATTTCGATGCTGTGATTCACACCCTCCGCCCTATCGGCGCGGGGCGGTGCTGACAACCGGCAGGGCCGTGAACAGGTGGTCGGAGATAGGCCAGGGAGCGATAGCCTTATGCGGACCCGCATTCCGTTCGTCCTGAGGAGAGACCGAGCTTGCCGAGGGCTCGTCTCGAAGGACCGCAGCCTTGCCGCCCTTCGAGACGCCATTTCGGCAAGCTCAATGGCTCCTCAGGACAAACGGGTTCCTATAAAGTCATCATGCGCTAGGAAAGCGGAATGGATTTCGACGATCAGCTCTTCCGCTATTTCGGGACCGCCGACATCGGCGCGATTCCGCCGGCCGCCTTCGAAGCGGGAACCGAGCGGATGCTCGTCGATTTCGGGCTCGAAACCAACCGCGGGCGCCGCTTCGGCCTGTGGGCGCTGATGTATATGCTCGGCGTTGCGCCCGATTTGGGCGTCGCGTTCGAGGATGCGGCAGAGCGCGACGCGGCGCGCGATTTCATGGATATGGTCGATCGCGCGGCGAAGGATTGAAGCGCTGACTCGCGCTTGGTTCAGTGCGTCGCGTCGGGATCGAGCGCTTCTTCGAGGTCGTGGATCTCGCCCACCGGCTCCTTGGGGCTGCCGCAATGCGGGAAAATAGCATCCAAGCGGCGGCGTAGCGTCTCGTCGAACAGGGTCTGGTTCGAAATCCGCGCTTGCGACAGCGTCAACTCCATGCGGATCGAATCCTTGATCCGTTCGAGCGCCGGCGCGTCGAGGATGCCGACCTTCAACAATTCTTCGCACAGCTGGATCAGGCCAACCGTAGTGGCGTGCGCGCGCAGACCCAGAAAATCAATGGTGCGATGCAATTCGCGCGCGCCGGCCGCGCGCTGCTCCATGCTGCTCATATCACTCTCCCTCACCACCCGGTCGCGGCGCCGGCTCGGTTGGCCGGCTCGTGTCCCGCAGGTCGGTGCTTAGGAGTTTAAGGGTAGCGGCGGGGCGCTGTCAAACGGCGCTTTGCGGCTTTGCTGTCCCGCGCGCGATCTTCGCCCAGGGATTGAGGTCGGGCTCGGCGATCTTCGTGAGGCGGTTGCGATCGCGGTGGAGAAAGGGTTCGTTGCGGCCTTTGACCATCAGCATGGTGTCGGAAACATAGCTCCACGTCCCATCGTCGTGGAAATCGACGGTGATCTGGTAGCTGTCGGTGCGAAAGGCGAGGTCGAGGAAGGTGGTCGAGCAAATGCCATATTCGGTTTGCCCGCGCTCGGCCGTCAGCACCAGCCGCTTGGCGTCGGGCTCGGCGTGGCCCGCCGCGATCGCGATCTGGCCACGCGGAATCGCCAGCGTCTGGAGGATCAGGCCGGTCGCGGGCTCGTAGAGCCAATAGCCGACCTGATCGTGGAAGGTGATTTCCTCTTCGGGCGTGTTGATGTGGAGGTGATAGCGCAGCCCATAAAAGAGCTGCGGACCGTTCGCCTGCGCGTCGATTGGCTGCATTTCGATGCGTTCGAAATAGTGGCGCGTTTCGGGGCCGTCGGCCTTCGGATTGATGTCGATGCCGCGCTGGCCCTCCCAGATGCCGGCGAGGCGGCGGAGCGGGCCGAGCCGGCCCAGCGTCTCGGGATCGACGTCGTCGGGTTCGGTGAAAATATCGTTGGGTATATCCATCGCGTCGCCCCTGTTTCGCGCTTCAAATGTCTTCGACCAGACGCCCATAGAGCTGCGGACGGCGATCGCGGAAAAAGCCCATGCCCGCGCGGTGTTTCGCCGCGCGGTCGAGGTCGATCGTCTCGACGAGCACGCCGGTTTCATGCCCGCCGAACGCCTGCGTCATGTCGCCCCATTCGTCGGTGATGAAGCTGTGGCCATAGAAGGTCGCATCGCCCTCGGCACCGATGCGATTCGCGGCGATCACCGGCATGCAGTTCGACACGGCATGGCCCTGCATCGCGCGGCGCCACATGCGGCTGGTGTCGAGGTCGGCGTCATAGGGCTCGGAGCCGATCGCGGTGGGGTAGAAGAGCAGTTCGGCGCCCATCAGCGCCATCGCGCGCGCGCATTCGGGATACCATTGGTCCCAGCACACCCCGACGCCGATCCGCGTCCCGAAGACATCCCACACCTTGAAGCCGCTGTTGCCGGGGCGGAAATAATATTTCTCTTCATAACCCGGGCCGTCGGGAATGTGGCTTTTGCGATAGGTGCCCATGATCCCGCCGTCGGGGCCGATCATCGCGAGCGTGTTGTAATAATGCGGCCCGTCCTTTTCGAAATAGCTCGTCGGGATCGCGATCCCGTGCTTCGCGGCGAGCGCCTGCATCGCGGTGACGCTCGGATGCTCGGCGGTCGGCCGCGCGTTCGCGAACAGCTCTTCCTCCTCGACCTGGCAGAAATAGGGCCCTTCGAAGAGTTCGGGCGGCAGGATGATCTGCGCGCCTTTTGCCGCCGCTTCCTCGACGAGTGCCGACACCGCGTCGATGTTCGGCTGAACGGGGCCGGGCAGGGGAAGCTGCAGCGCGGCGACGGTGAGGGTACGGGTCATGGGCGATTTCTTACAATTTGATGCCGAACTTCGCGGCGAGCGGTATCGTAAGGAGATAGAGCAGGACCGTGAGTGCGCAACCCGCCATCAGCGCGACCCAGAAATTGACCCCGCTCCGAAGCATCATCGGGGTGACCAGAAACATCGGCAGGCTGGGCAGGACATACCAGAAGGTCGCCTGCATATGGTCGGCGAGCCGGCCGCGATCGCCCGTATCATGCCAAAGCCAGACGATCCCCAGTAACGAAACCAGGGGGAGCGATGCGACGAGCGCTGCTGCGGCCGCGTTGCGGCGACCGATCCAGGCGATGGCCGCTATGATTACGCCCGACAGGAGCGCGCGAAAGATGAAACTGGCGGTCAGCACGGCAATTGCTGGCTCGAGCAATGGAAGCTGCCGCCGCCGACGATGATCGCGCGGGCGGGAATGCCGACCGTGCGGCGGCCCGGAAACAGCCCCGCAAGCGCCTCGACTGCCGCTGCGTCGTTGGGGCTCCCATAGGTCGGTACGACCACCGTGCTGTTGCCGATATAGAAGTTCATATAGCTCGCGGCGGCAATCTCACCGTCGATCTCGACCCGGCCGGGGGAGGGGAGGTCGACGATCTCGACATCGCCGAACGCCTCGGCGCGCGCGCGCGCGTCGGCGTAGATGGCGGCGTTGGGATCGTCGCCGCCCGCAGCGACGGGGATCGCCAGCCGCCCTTCGCCGACGAAGCGCGCGAGATTGTCGACATGGCCGTCGGTATGGTCGCCGACCAGCCCGTTGCCGAGCCACAGCAGCCGCTCGATCCCGAGCGACTGGTGCAGCCGCACCGCAATATCCTCGCGGGTCAGCGACGGGTTGCGGTTCTGGTTGAGCAGGCATTCCTCGGTGGTGACGCACAGGCCGGTGCCGTCGACGTCGATCGCGCCGCCTTCGAGCACCCAATCCTGTTCGTCGACCGGGAGCCCGCTCCCCGACGCCAATGCCGCGCCGACTTCCTGATCGCCCGGCATGACGAATTTTTCGCCCCACCAGTTGAACCGGAAGTTGCGCGCGCACCGGGCGGCGCCGGTGCCCGCGACGATCGGCCCGGTATCGCGCAGCCAGATGTCGCCGAGCGGCTCGACGAGAATGCGTACGCCCGGATCGACGAGCTTTGCGGCGATTTCGGCCTGCGCATCATCGTTGACGACCAGCCGCACCTCTTCGCCGCGCCCGCCGTCGTGGACGGCGTTGGCGAAGGCGGCGACGTCGCGCCGCGCCGCGTCGATCCGGCCCGCCCACTCCTCGGCGAGGTGCGGGAAGCCGATCCACACGGCCTCGTGCGGCGCCCATTCCGCCGCCATGCGCAGCGTCATATGCGCGCCCTTACTGTCCGGCGCGCGACTTGTCGCGGGCGGCGCGGAACTCGTCGCCCTCCGACCAGTTCGGCCATTTGTCGGTCATCGCCATCATCCGGCCGACGGCATAGTAGAGCCGCAGGTCGGCGAGCATGCCGTCCCAATTCTTGATCGCATCATATTCGTCGCCGGGCGCGTGATAGCGATTGGCCTCATAGTCCTCTGCCGCCTTTTTGCCGGCTTCCTTGCCGCCCTCGACGAGGTCCTGGCCGCTGCCGAAGTCGATCATCGGAACGCCGCGCTTGGCGAGGCTGAAATGGTCCGAACGATAGTAGAAGCCCTTTTCGGGAGTGGGTTCGTCGACCAGCGTGCGCTTCTCCGCCGCCGCCACCTTTTCGAGATAGGCGTCGAGATCGGACTTGCCGCGACCGACCACGACGATGTCCCTGGCCGGACCGGCGCTGTTGAGCGCATCCATGTTCACGCCGCCGACCGTCCTGGCGAGCGGGAAGATGGGGTTCTTCGCATAATATTCCGAACCGAGCAGGCCCGATTCCTCGGCCGTCACGGCGAGAAATACGACGCTGCGATCGGGGGCGCCCGCCTGCTGATAGGCCTGCGCCAGCGTCACCAGTCCGCCGACGCCGCTCGCATTGTCGACGGCGCCGTTGCAGATGTCGTCGCCGTCGACCGGCGTGCAGCGGCCGAGGTGATCCCAATGCGCGGTGTAAAGCACATATTCGTCGGGCCGCTTGGCGCCCGGCAGCACGCCGACGATGTTGCGCGACATCTTCCTGGCGATCTGGTTATCGAAGCTGAGCGAGGCTTTCACGCCGGTCAGCGGCACCGCCTTGAAGCCCTTTTTCTTCGCCGCTTCACGCAGCGCGTCGAAATCCTTGCCCGCGCTCGCGACGAGCTGCTTCGCCTTGTCGAGCTGAATCCAGCCGTTCGCCTTGGTCTGATCGGCGCCGCCATTTTCGCTGTCGGCCAGATATTGCGTGCCGGTGTTGCTCGATTCGACGACGTTCCAGCCATAGGCGGCGGGTTCGGTGTCGTGGACGATCAACGCCGCTGCGGCGCCCTGCCGGGCCGCCTCTTCATATTTATAGGTCCAGCGGCCGTAATAGGTCATCGCGCGGCCGTTGAACTCGCCCTTCGCTTCGGCGGTCTGCCAGTCGGGGTCGTTGACCAGAATGATGACCGTCTTGCCCTTCACATCGAGGCCGGCATAGTCGTTCCAGCCCTTTTCGGGCGCGTTGATGCCATAGCCGACGAAGACGACGTCGCTGTCCTTGATCTCGGTCTTCGGCTGCACGCGATAGCTGAAGGCGACATAATCCTTCGCATATTGCAGCGTGACCGGCGACTTGCCGCCGGTGAAGGTCAGCGGCGTCGGATTCTTGGCCGTAATTTCGACCAGCGGCACATCCTGCGTCCAGCTGCCGTTGTTGCCGGGCTTCAGGCCGGCCTCGGTGAATTTCTTGATCAGATAATCGACCGTCTTCTGCTCGCCGGGCGTCCCCGGCGCGCGTCCTTCATAGGCATCGGACGACAATTCCCTGGTCACGTCCTGCAAGGTCGCCAGCGAAAGGTCGGGCACCTCGACGTCGGGGAGCGCGGTCGCCCCGGTCGCCGCCGACTTGTCGGCAGAGCCGTTGCAGGCGGCCAGTGAAAGGAGAATCGCCGCGGCCGGCGCAGCTTTCAGGATGCGATACATCGATTAATCCCGCTTTGTGTGATGGATGCGGCCTTGTGCCAGTCACGCCGGGCAGATGCAAGAAGGGCGGCCCTTGCGGACCGCCCCCCGATAATTTCGCTGTGCGAACCGATCAGCGCGAATAGAATTCGACGACCAGATTGGGTTCCATCTTCACCGGATAGGGGACTTCGTCGAGCGTCGGAACGCGCACGAAGGTCGCCTTGGTGCCGTCCACCGCGACATATTCGGGCAGGTCGCGCTCGGGCAGGCTCTGCGCTTCGGCGACGAGCGCCATTTCCTGCGCCTTCTTGCCAAGCGTGACTTCGTCGCCGGGCTTCACGAGGCGGCTGGCGATGTTGCACTTCACGCCGTTCACATAGACGTGACCGTGGCTGACGAGCTGGCGTGCCGAGAAGATCGTCGGCGCGAACTTCGAGCGATAGACGATCGCATCGAGGCGGCGTTCGAGCAGGCCGATCAGATTCTGGCTCGTGTCACCCTTCATGCGCGACGCTTCGATATAGTTCTTCTTGAACTGCTTTTCGGTGATGTCGCCGTAATAGCCCTTCAGCTTCTGCTTCGCGCGCAGCTGGATGCCATAGTCGGACATCTTGCCCTTGCGGCGCTGGCCGTGCTGGCCGGGGCCATATTCGCGGCGGTTGACCGGGCTCTTCGGGCGACCCCAGATGTTTTCGCCCATCCGGCGGTCGAGTTTATACTTGGCGCTCTGGCGCTTCGACATGATCGTCTCCAATTTGCTGTGTGCCGAGGGATTTCGGCGTTTCCCGGGTCGCACCACATGGAGATGTCCATATGCGACCACCGCTTCACCGGGGTGCGGGGTCCATTGCGAAGGCGCGCGGTTAGACGGGGAGAGGCGGAAAGTCAAGCATCAAGCCCGCGGCTCGACAGCGGCGAAAAAGCCGCTAAAGGCAGCGCGCATGACGTTCGCCAAACTGCCCGAGCAATGCGAAACGATGATCGAGGTGCGCGAAGGGGTCGATCAGGTCGACCGCGAACTCGTCGCGCTGCTCGTCCGCCGTTTCGGCTATATGGATGCCGCGGCGCGCATCAAGGCCGATCGCGGCGCGGTGCGCGACGAGGCGCGCAAGGCCGAGGTGCTCGATAATGCCGCACGCGCGGCCGAAGCGGCGGGCCTCGATCCGCAGCGCATCCGTTCGGTCTGGAACGAGCTGGTCGAACAGTCGATCGCGCACGAACTGGATCGCTGGGACGATCTGCGCGCCTAGAGCATCGTGCCGGAAATCTGCACCGTTTCCCCGAGCGAAGACGAGGGGCTCTGCCGAGCGAAGTCGAGGCTGCGACGCTGCGGTTCTCGCTCCGCTCGAACCAGCCCCTCGTCTTCGCTCGGGGATGCGGATGATTCAAATTTCGCGCAATTTGCTCTAGCGAGCCAGCTCGTTCAGGCGAGAGCGTTCCTCACCGTAGCCCTGAGCTTGTCGAGGGGCGCTTCTCGTCGATGGGCGCCCTTCGACAAGCCCAGGGCTACGGTCTATCCAGACCGGACAAGCCAAACTGGCTGGCCTAATCTTCGCTGCGCGCCGATTTGCGAACTTTACCTAATGTCGCAATGATGCCGTGCATCATCCTGATATCATTATAGGACCAGCCGGTCTTGGTCAGCGTGGTGCGCAAGGTCCGCAGCGTCGCTTCAGTACGATCGGCGGGGAAGAAATAGCCCGCGGCGTCCAGGTCGCGGACGAGATGGCGGATCAGCTCCTCCATCTCGCCGTGCGGTGCGGGCGGGTCTAGATCGACCGCGGGCGGCTGGGCGAGCGCCTGTCCCTTCGACCATTCATAGGCGAGCAGGATCACCGCCTGCGCGAGGTTCAGCGAGCCGAATTCGGGGTTGATCGGCACGGTGACGATCTTGTGCGCGAGAGCGACATCGTCGGTTTCGAGCCCTGAACGTTCGGGGCCGAAGACAAAGGCCGAGCGCCCCGCGTCCGCATGGACCTCGCGCGCCGCCGCCTCGGGCGTCAGCACCGGCTTGGTGACGCCGCGCTTGCGGACCGTGGTAGCATAGATGGTGGTGCAATCGGTGACCGCGTCGGCGAGCGTCTCGAACACCTCGGCATTGGCGAGCACGATGTCGGCGCCCGACGCCGCCGGTCCCGCGTCGGGGTTCGGCCAGCCGTCGCGCGGCGCGACGAGGCGCATTTCGGTCAGCCCGAAATTGAGCATCGCGCGCGCCGCCTTGCCGATATTTTCACCCAGTTGCGGACGAACGAGAACGATGACGGGGGGAGGGGAGGTCTCGGTCCTTCGAGACGCGCCCCTTCGACTGCCTTGCAGGCGCTCAGGACAGGCTTCGCCGGGGCTCAGCCGCTCCTCAGGACGAACGGGGGTGGAAAAGACCCGTCCGTCCTGAGGAGGGGAGGAGACTGAGCTTGGCGAAGGCTCCGGACCGTCTCGAAGGACTTTTGCCCTGCTCGCGAGCCGACGGATAGCCGGCCAATCTTCGCGTATGAGGGCTTCCTTCTTGGCGCGCGACCAACCCTTGATCTGCCGTTCGGCTTCCAACGCTTCCAACCGGGTTGGAAATTCGGCGCTCCAGACGAGTTCAACGGGTCCTTTGCGCGCCGTATAACCGGGGATTTCCTTGGCCTGATGCTGTGCGACACGATGCTCCAAATGGTCGGTATGACCGACATAGTAGCTGCCATCTCGGCAGCGAAGCATATAGGCCCAGAAAGTCATGCCTTGCAGATGTCCCGAAATTTGTGTCGATCAGGACAACCGTTCGTCCTGAGGAGCCATTGAGCTTGTCGAAATGGCATCTCGAAGGACTGTGGCGCGGCGTCAAGTCCTTCGAGAAGGGTCTTCGCCAAGCTCAGCCCCTCCTCAGGACGAACGGGCGTGGTCGGAGCCTTGCTAACCCTTCTGCGCCGCCTCGTTGATCGTCGAGGCGAATTCCTCGAAGTCCTTGGCTTCGGTGAAGTCGCGATAGACGCTGGCGAAGCGGATATAGGCGACATTGTCGAAGCCCTTCAGCGCCTCCATCACCATCGCGCCGATCTGCTGCGCCTGCACCTCGCTGTCGCCCGAGGTTTCGAGCTGGCGCTGGATGCCCGAAACGAGCCGCTCGATCCGCGCGCCGTCGATCGGCCGCTTGCGGCACGCGATCTGGACGCTGCGCATCAGCTTTTCGCGATCGAACGGCTCGCGGCGGCCGTCGGCCTTGAGCACCCCGACTTCGCGCAGCTGAATGCGCTCGAAGGTCGTGAAGCGCGCCCCGCAATCCTCGCATTGCCGCCGCCGCCGGATCGCCGCGCCGTCCTCGGTGGGACGGCTGTCCTTCACCTGGCTGTCTTCATGGCCGCAATAGGGGCAGCGCATCGGTCAGGGTCGGACCCGGTTGTAAAGCGCGATCGCAGCGCCCGCGAGCAGGCCGACGGGCCAGCTGATCACCGGCAGCACCGCGCCGGCGACCGCGCCGATGCCGCCGCCGATCAGCACGGGCTTGGTCGAGGGGTGGTCGAGCCCCTCCTTGCCCATCGCCTTGATCTCCTCGACCGTGTCGCCGAGCAGGGTTTCGATCTTCGGTTTCGCCATCTCAGCCTCCATAGATGGGAAAGCGTTCGCACAGCGCGCGGACGCGGCGGCGCACATCGGCTTCGACGTCGGCGTCGCCATGTTCGCCCTTGTCGCGCAGCGCTTCGAGCACATCGGCCACCATATCGCCGATTTCCTCGAATTCCGCGATACCGAAACCGCGCGTCGTGCCCGCGGGCGATCCGACGCGGATGCCGCTGGTCTTCACGGGGGGCAGCGGGTCGAAGGGCACGCCATTCTTGTTGCAGGTGATCGCGCTGCGCTCGAGCGCTTCGTCGGCGTCGCGCCCGGTGACGCCGAGCGGGCGGAGGTCGATCAGCGCGAGGTGCGTGTCGGTGCCGCCCGCGACGATGTCGGCGCCGCGCGCCTTCAGCCGGTTGGCGAGCGCCTGCGCGTTGGCGATCGTCGCTTTCGCATAGTCCTTGAACTCCGGGCGCAGCGCTTCGCCGAAGGCCACCGCCTTCGCGGCGATGACGTGCATCAGCGGACCGCCCTGCAGGCCGGGGAAAACGGCCGAGTTGATGCGCTTGGCGATCGCTTCGTCATTGGTCAGGATCATGCCGCCGCGCGGGCCGCGCAGCGTCTTGTGCGTCGTCGTGGTCACGACATGCGCGTGCGGAAGCGGCGAGGGATGCGCACCGCCGGCGACGAGCCCCGCGAAATGCGCCATATCGACCATCAGCAGCGCGCCAACATCGTCGGCGATGGCGCGGAAGCGCGCGAAATCGAGCGTGCGCGGATAGGCCGAACCGCCCGCGATGATCAGCGCCGGACGATGCTCCTTCGCCAGCGCCTCGACCTGGTCGAAATCGACGAGATGGTCATCGGCGCGCACGCCATATTGCACGGCGTTGAACCATTTCCCCGACATCGCCGGCGGCGCGCCGTGGGTCAGGTGGCCGCCCGCGTCGAGGCTCATGCCCAGGATCGTCGCGCCGGGCTTGGTCAGCGCGAGCATCACCGCGCCGTTCGCCTGTGCGCCCGAATGCGGCTGGACATTGGCAAAGCCGCAGTCGAACAGCGCCTTGGCGCGGTCGATCGCCAGGCTTTCGACCTCGTCCGACGGCGCGCAGCCCTGATAATAGCGGCGGCCCGGATAGCCCTCGGCATATTTGTTGGTGAAGACCGATCCCTGCGCCTCGAGCACTGCTTTCGAAACGATATTCTCCGAAGCGATCAGCTCGATCTGATATTGCTCGCGCTCGAGCTCATGCTTCATCGCCGCGGCGACGGCGGGGTCGACGGTGCCGACGCCGTCGGTGAAATAGCCGGCCGATTTGATGGGTTTGGCGAGCGTTTCGGTGGTCATCGGCTGGTCTCCAGAACGGGAGGGTGGGAAAGTTTGTCGACACGGCGAACGTGGCGGTCGCCGGCGAAGTCGGTGGTCAGGAAGGCATCGAGACACGCCTTTGCCATGTCGATGCCGGTCAGCCGCGCGCCCATGGCGACGACGTTGGCGTCGTTATGTTCGCGCGCGAGTTTCGCCGACAGCGGTTCGGAAACGAGTGCGCAACGGCACGCGGGGTTGCGGTTGACCGAAATCGAGATGCCGATGCCCGAGCCGCAGAGCGCGACCCCGCGCTCGGCTCGGCCGTTCGCGACCGCTTCGGCGAGGGCGTAGCCATAGTCGGGATAATCGACGCTCTCGGGCCCGTTGGTGCCGAGGTCGGCGACCTCATGGCCTGCGTCGCGCAGCCAGTCGGCGAGCGCGGCCTTCAGCTCCCAGGCGGCGTGGTCGGAGGCGATGGCGATGCGCATGGCGCGTCTCCCGGAAAGGCTTGGACGGAATCGATGAGCGCGCTTTAAGCCAAGCCGCCGCGATTGGCCATAAGCGGCAGCCGCTTTTGACGCGATTTTGTCACGAAGCGTGTTTGACGGACATCGCGGCGCGGCATAGAGCCCGCCCATGGGCGACCTTCTGCTTTCGATCGTGATGCTCGGCGCGCTCGCACTGCTCGGCGGCGCCGTGCTGGTGTTCCGCAATGGCGACCGCCGCCGCGCGCTGCTGATGCTGATCGCGGCGCTGGTGCTCTTCGCCAATGTCGCGATCTGGCTGGTGCCGGTGAAATAATCCTCCCCGGAACGGGGAGGGGGACCGCCGAAGGCGGTGGAGGGGGCTATCGGCCTGGCGCGAGGCGCAATGACGCGAACCCCCTCCGTCAGCGCTGCGCGCTGCCACCTCCCCACAAGTGGGGAGGATCTTTTCATCACCGAATCGGCGAGTCCGGGGCGAGCCGCATATCCAGATAGTTATCGAGCGACTTCATCAACTGGTCGAGCTCATGCTCGAAGAAATGGTTCGCGCGCGGGATCTCGTCATGATGGATGGTGATGCCCTTTTGCGTACGCAGCTTGTCGACCAGCTTCTGGATCGCCGACGGCGGGACGATCTCGTCCTGCCCGCCCGCGACGATGATGCCCGACGAAGGGCAGGGGGCGAGGAAGCTGAAGTCGTACATGTTCGCCGGCGGCGCAACCGACAGGAAACCGCGAATCTCGGGGCGGCGCATCAGGAGCTGCATTCCGATCCACGCGCCGAAGCTGAAGCCGGCAACCCACGTCGTCTGCGCTTCGGGATGGATCGACTGAACCCAGTCGAGCGCCGACGCTGCATCGCTCAGCTCGCCGACGCCGTTGTCGAAGGTGCCCTGGCTGCGCCCGACGCCGCGGAAGTTGAAGCGCAGGGTCGCAAAGCCGCGCGCGACGAAGCTCTTGTACATCGCCTGGGTGATGCGATCGTTCATCGTGCCGCCGCCCTGCGGATGCGGATGCAGGATCAGCGCGACCGGCGCGCGCGGGCGCGGGGGGGGCGAAAAACGGCCTTCGATGCGGCCCTCGGGGCCGGGGAAAATGACGTCGGGCATAGGCGCACCTTCTATATGTCTTGGGCTTGCCAGTGATTCGCCGAGGGGCGGGGTGGCGGAGCGGAAGCGGCGCCTATATAGAAATTGGGTAGCAAGTTGCAACTTTTGCGAATGGTTCGCAATAAGGAGCTGGGAGAGCCCTTTTCCTCCTCGTCACCCCGGACTTGATCCGGGGTCCATTCACACAGCACCGGAAGAATGGACCCCGGATCAAGTCCGGGGTGACGAGGAATGGAACCGGCTCGACACTGGCAGGATTAGAAGGCAGATGCCCGCAATGATCTACCTCGATTACCAGGCCACTACCCCGCTCGCTCCCGAGGCGCGCGAGGCGATGCTGCGCTGGCTTGAGGGGCCGGGTGGGGGCGACGGTTTCGCGAACCCGTCGAGCACGCACAAGGCGGGGCGCGCTGCCGCCGCCGCGGTCGAGGTCGCGCGCGATCAGGTCGCGGCGCTGCTGCCGAAGGGCGGGCGCGTCTATTTCACCTCGGGCGCGACCGAGGCGCTCAACTGGGCGCTGTTTCGCGGCACGCAGGCGAAACCGGGCGGCGTCGCGGGGCTCAGCATCGAACATGCGGCTTCGCTCCAGTGCCTCGAACGGCTGAATGCCATGATCCTGCCGGTCGATGGCGCCGGGCTCGCGCTGCCGCCCGACGACGCGCTGATCCCCGAGGGCGGGATCGTCGCGACGATGCTCGTCAACAACGAGGTCGGGACGATCCAGCCGGTCGCCGATTTCGTTGCCGCTGCCCATGCGAAGGACAGCCTGCTGCTGTGCGACGCGGTGCAGGGCTTCGGGCGCGTCGCGATCCCCGATGGCCCGGACCTGATCGCCATATCGGCGCACAAGATCCACGGACCCAAGGGGATCGGTGCGCTGTGGGTGAAGGATGGCGTCGATCTGGAACCGCTGATGTTCGGCGGCGCGCAGGAACAGGGGATGCGCTCGGGCACGGTTTCGCCCGCGCTGTGCGCAGGTTTCGGGGCTGCGGCGGCGCTTGCGGCCGAACGGATGGACAAGGACGCAAGCCATGTCGAGCGCCTCTGGTCGCTCGCGATGGATATGCTCCCCGAATGGACGCTCAACGGCGCGGCGGATGCGCGCTATCACGGCAATCTCAACGTCCGGCGCGAGGGCGTCAACGGGTTGCGCCTGATGTCCGACGCGCGCGAGGTCGCCTTCTCGCTCGGCAGCGCGTGCGGCAGCGGGTCGGGCAAGGTCAGCCATGTGCTGCGCGCGATGGGGGTGAGCGAAGCCGACGCCCGCGCCTCGATCCGGCTCGGCTGGGGGCGCTATACGAGCGAAGCGGATTTGCGCGACGGGCTGAACGCGATCAAGGCCGCGGCGCGGCTGCAGGGGGTCAATTGATGCGCGTTACCTTCATCCACGCCGACGGCAAGGGCCGCACCGAGGTCGAGGCCGATCCCGGCGACATATTGCTCGACGTCGCGCAGGCGCACCTGATGCCGCTCGAAGGGACGTGCGAGGGCCAGATGGCCTGCTCGACCTGCCACGTCATCGTCGCGAAAGAGGATTTCGGCCGCCTGCCGCCCGCGAGCGAAGAGGAGGAGGATATGCTCGACCTTGCGGCGGGCGTGCGCCGGACGAGCCGCCTGTCGTGCCAGATCGTGCTGACCGAGGATATGGACGGGCTGACCGTGCAGATTCCCGCCGAGAGCCGGAATATGCAGGGGTAGGGGGAGTCTCGGAATCGTGGTGGAGCCCTGCGGTTACGGAGGCGGCGGCCTTCTACACGACGGCTTTCGACCGGAGGCCGACCTCCCTCTTCTCGTCACCCCGGACTTGATCCGGGTGTGGATTCACATTTGAAGTGCAACGGTATGAAGACTTCGGCTGGGGTTTGGAAGCCGAGGCATTTTCTGGGAGTATTGTTGTAGATTGCGATGATGGCGTCGAAGGCGTTGGGGGGCAAGTCGTCGAGGCTGGTTTTTCGGGGGAGGTATCGACGGAGGCGACCGATGGCGTTTTCGATGCCGCCTTTCTGCCATGGGGCGTGCGGATCGCAGAAGAAGGCCTGGATAGCGAGTTGCCTTTCGATGCGGTGATGGCGGGTAAATTCGGTGCCATTGTCGAAGGTGATCGACCGTCGCAGCGACGCGGGCATTGGCTGGAGCAACTGGACGATGGCGTCGGCGACGGGATCGGCCTTGAGGCTGTTTTG
>NZ_FZPA01000028.1 GCF_900188185.1 Sphingopyxis indica
TCGCGGACTGTTCCCGCTGTTGAAGCCGATCGCCTGCGAGGCTGCGAACGCCATGTTCCAGTCGCTCGACTACCTCCTCGACACGGCCGCCCGGCAGGCTGGGGTGCCACGTTCCCCTCAGATCGCCTGGCCATGGGCGCTTCAGCCCGATACCGACTCCAACTTGGCAGGCGCCGTGAAACCCGTGATCGACAGCCGCCTGAACGACATGCGCAAACGCGGAATGCCCGAAGCATGGCTGGATCTGGTCGCCGCAACCTTCGCCGAGCACGCGATGGGCCTTGTCCACATTGATGTGGTCAAGGAAGTCTCTCTCAGCGGCAAGCATTGGGAACTGGTGCCAACGAAGGCGAACGCGGTCGCGATCGGTTGGCATCTGCCGGGAAGCGCCGCCCAGAGCTTCGCGGATATCCCGGCGGATCACTTCGAGACAGAAGATGTTTTCGTCTTTCACGAGGGCGACCCCATTGAGGTGAGTCAGTTTCAGATCGTCGCGGGAACGAAGCTCATCGCGCCGGGAAAGGCGCACCAGCCGGAACCGGTTTCTGCCTTCGGGTACACGTCGCGCTTTGTTGAAACGGCTCTCGCCAATGCAAGAGTGCTTCTGGCGACGTGACCTTCACCTATCGTTCACGCCGATGCTCGCTCATCCGGCGTGATCAGAAAACTGGCCATCCACTGCCGTTCTTCCGGCGACGGATCGAATGCCACGCCTTCCCCCATCGGCTTCCAGTAGCGGCAATTCTCGATTTCATCGTGAAACACCAACTCGGCCGTCAGGAACAGCATCCACACATTTCCGCGCATCGAACTCACAATGAAGCTGAGGGCTTCATCATCCGGCGTGTAGCGCAGTAACGGTTCGAACGCGGCATGGGCTGGCCCGATATGAACGAACTGATTGCTCAACATTCCATAATACATGCCGAGCGGCTCCAGCACCTCTTTCGCCCATCCGACGCATTTTGTGGATTGTAGCGTGCCGCCGTGGAACTCTTCCAGAGCCGTGGGCCGGATCGCGATCGCGATCACTGTGGCGATCGTCTCGATCAATGACCGGGCAAGCATCCCATATTGGCGCCGATAGCCATGCCGAGCGACCTCAATGCTCGCTAGATAGGTGCTCATCGCGCTCGACAGCAGCCGGGACACAGTCGCCTTGTATCCATTGTCGTCGAAGCGCGGCAGGTGCCGAAAGCACAGCCCGGCTGCCAGTCCAAACACCGCGCTGCACGCCGCGATATCATCCTTGGCCGCCAGATCGAACGACCGCCGGATCTTGGGGCCGTCACGCCTCAGTTGGTTCTGGATCATGTCCTTGGTGGTGAAAACGAACCGCTCGTTATCGGTGTCGATGTGGAGCGTCGCCAGCTTATCGGGACGCGGGAATTTCGATCTTGCGCCTTGGGTGTCGCGCTTGGATCGCTTGCTCATAGAAGCTCACCGCCTCCGTCTGACTTGTCGCCCTTCCCTGTGATAGTCAGCGCGTGATCGGGCAAGGGGCGCTGGAGCGCAGCAACTTCATCCCAGGGCGCATTGAGCCAGCTATCCCACTCGTCCTTTTCGGTCAGGATCACCGGCATGGCCTTGGGGTGATAGCGCCCCACTTCGGCATTCGCCTCTGTCGTCAGAAAACCGAACAGGTCGCAGCTTATCTCGCCTTCGGCCTTTTTTCGTACACAGGTCCAATGGGTCCAGATCCCCGCGAAGAATGCGAGCGGCCGATCCTCGTTCAGCGCGAACCAGACTGGCTTGCGGTCGCCGCCGGGTGACTGGTCCGGCTCGCTGAAAGAGGTGAACGGCACCAGACAGCGTGATTGGGGTCCGAGCCAGCGGCGCCAGTGCGGACTCTTCGTGTTACGGATGTTCGTCACGCCCTTGTCGACCGATTTGCCTTCGAGCGCGAAGGCCGGAGATGGCATACCCCAACGCGCCATTGCCATTTCCCGGCCACCTTCCTGGTTGCGGACAATGGGCGCCGGGTAATCAGGATAGATCCCGGCCATCTCCGGCAGGTTGCCCGTGTGGTCGGCCATGACCTCGGCGAGTTCGCGAATCGCCGCCTGACCTTTGACCAGAGAATAGAGGTTGCACATCTCCGGCATCATGCCGCCGTTTCCGTACAGGGCAATCGATACTCCTGGCGTGGTTTGGCCGGGAAGGATTGCGGGGAAAGGCTTCCCCTGACCGCAAGCCCGACAGGCGGTCTTGCGCTACCCCTTCGAGCGGGGGCCAGCCGCCCCCGCAACGCCCCCGCAAGAGTGAGAGGAAAGCCGGGTTTTCGTGACGGGTTGAGCGTCGCGAGAGAGGCTCGGGACCGACCCGTCGCGGAGACATGCGATGGCACGCAAGTTCAAATCCCGGCCGGCAGGTCATGACCGGCCCACCCTCTATCAGGACATCACCGAGAAGATCATTGCCGAGCTGGAAGCCGGTCGCGTTCCCTGGGTCCAGCCTTGGGCATCGGCCAAGGCCCCGCTCCAGATGCCGCACAACGCGTCGAGCAACCGCTGCTATTCCGGGATCAATATTCTCATTCTGTGGCACGCGGTGGTCTCGCGGGGCTTTTCGAGCAACGCTTTCCTGACCTTCCGCCAGGCGCTCGAACTCGGTGGCAATGTCTGCAAGGGCGCGACCGGCACCACCGTCGTTTACGCCCATCGCTTCACCCCCGGCAACGAACGGCGCCAGGCTGCCGAGGAAGGCCGCACTCCAGGCACGATACCGTTCCTGAAACGCTTCACGGTGTTCAACCTGGACCAGTGCGAAGGCCTGCCTGACGCCTATACCGCCGAGATCCCGCGACCCGATCCCGATCAGATCCTTCCCGAAGCGGAAGCTCTGATCACAGCGACGGGTGCGGATTTCCGTATTGGCGGAGATCAGGCTTATTATGACGTGGCGAACGACCGGGTCTGCGTCCCACCTCCCTCGCGCTACTTCGATCCAATCAATTGGAATCGAACGGCTTTTCACGAACTCGGTCACTGGACGGGCAGCCGGGGTCGCCTCGACCGGGATCAGAGCGGCCGCTTCGGTTCGGAGACATATGGACGCGAGGAACTGGTCGCGGAGATGGCTGGCGCCTTCGTCTGCGCTGCCCTCGGCATCGAACCCACTGTCCGCCATTCCGACTATATCGGCGCTTGGCTCGACATCATGCGGGCGGATGATCGCGCGATCGTTCGCGCCGCCAGCGCTGCGTCGAGGGCGGCCGACTATCTGCTCGCCTTCCGCGATGCCGCAGGAGCGGAGGCCCGCGGCGCTCTGATCGAACGGAGGGCGGCATAATCCTCCTGACCCCGGAGCTGCGCGCGCAGCTCATCGCCAATGCGGCCGACCCAAGCGCTGACCATCTGCCGGTCGCGAAATTCTTCAACCCCGTGGGCGCGGGCGTGTGGCTTGCGACCTTGCTCGAACCCGATGGCGATACCCTGCACGGCATCGCCGATCTCGACATGGATTGCGTCGACTATGGCACCTTCAGCCTTTCCGAATTGCAAGGTCTCGACGTCGGGCTCCAGCTTGGCGTCGAGCGCGACATCCTGTTCGAGACGACGGCGCCGATCTCGGTGTGGATCGATATCGCCGACATAGCCCGCGGCATCCGGGCGGCTGAGCGCATCATCGCTCGGCTAGAGCGGGAGGGCTGAGCGATGCGCTTTCGCAAATGGCCCAAGCCAACCGCCTATGAAGAAACGTCGCGCAAACGCGCGGCGTTTCTCACCAAACAGCGCCGCGAGCGCGAGGCGCTGCCGCTGTTCGCCGACATGGTCGCGGCTGGGCAACACAGCGTCGATGAGGAAATGGCCCGCCGCGCCGAATGGTGGCCGCGCCAGCAGCAGGACCGCCGGGATGAGCGCGCCGCCGTATGGCGCAAGGCGCGCGCTCGCCTGTTCGCCATTCCGGACGAACGCCGCCGCACGATCCGTGCGCTCTGGCGGGAATGTCCCTATCCGGCCGATCCCTATAGTTTCGCGGACTTCCTGCACCAGATCGAGGTGGGCAAGCTCGACATCACCCGGCCGGGCTGGCGTTTCCATGCCCGTGTCCAGCCCCGGGCCACGATAACCCCCAACACCTTCGAGGAAGCGTTCCGCCAGATCGGACGCCGCAAGGTCAATGCGGGCGGCGTGCCCAGCGACGCCGACACGCTGCTCTTTTGCGGCAATCTCGGCAAGGGCATCCTGTTCGTCGACCGGATTGTCGATCCGGGTGGGAAGCCAGGTATCACCTTCGATGTGCGCGGGGTCTGCTCCAGCGACGATCTCGCGCTGATCGAGCGGCTTGCTCGGGTCGCTGAGGAAACTGCGGTCACGGTGCGCCTGGTCGAGCGCGGGATCGCCCCGACCGAGGGTCGCGGTTGGCGCGCACCCCACCGGCTGCTGATCCTGTCCTGCTCGGCGACCAAGCGCCGGGACACAGGCTGGATCGATGCGATCGACCGCTACGATGGCCCGCTGTGGCAGACCGTGCGCGCGGTCAATCCCGACCGGATGCGGGTCAAGGTCGCGGTGCTCTCGGCCCGCTACGGCTTTCTCGATTCCCGCTCGCCTATCGAGGATTATGACGCCCGGCTGACCCCCGATCTCGCCCAGCGCATGATCGCGGGCGGAATGAATCGGCGCTGGCCGCGTCCGCCATCGGCGCGCATGCCCGATACCTATGGCGACTCGCCCGGTTGTCAGATCGCCTCGCTTTCCAACCACGGCACGCGGCCATTCACCGACGTCGCGCTCGCGGGCGGGCATCTCTACATCGCGGTGATGCGGGCCTTCCTCGACGGCTTCCGCGATCTGCGCTGCATCGCTCCGGACGCCCGTATCACCGAGGTCAATGGCCCGATCGGCATCATGCGCCAGCAGATCCGGGGCTGGCTCGAGGAGAGCTGGCCGTGAACGGGCGGCCGCCCGGCGCGGGACATAATAACGGGCCGCCGCTCGACGACGATCCCCCTGCGACCATTCGGACGTGCCGCTGGTGCCGCCACTAGTCGCCGCCTTCGGAGCGGGAGGAGCGTGACTATGAATATTTCAGGCTCGGCCTCTCGCGCCGCCGCGTGAAGCGGCCGAGCGGCGCCTGCGACCGGGTGCTCACGGCGCCGGGCAAGCCGCTCGCCTTCTCGTCCACGGTCGCGGAGTTTTCCTGCCTCAACTTCGCGGCGAAGCCGTTGCCGCCCGTAGAGATACCCAGGCGCGGCGGCTTCGTCCGCATTTACGAGGGCGACGAGGTGGTCTGGCAGGGGGCCGAGGAAGACCTACCCGAAGACTATCGCTGAGGCCGCGCCGCGCTGGCGTCGCCGTTTCCCGATATCCCCATCGACAGGAGTTCGACATGGACATCACGCTTTGCCGGGGCATGGTCATCAATGCCCCCGAGTTTTTTGCCGACCCCGCCTTTCGGGCCTGGCTCGCCAACCGCCGGCCCAAGTTCACCTGGCACACCGGCGGCGAGGTTGACGAATATTCCGACGTTGTCGTGCTGGTCGATCCCGGCCTTAGTGGTGAAGGCAGCGATTCCGACATGCCCGATGCGATCTGGGACCGGATCGTCGCTGCGTGTCGCACGCATCTCGGTTCCGATCGCCACAACGGCAATCACTATGTGGTGCGGCTGACCAACCTCGACGCGTGAAATCCGCCGCCGAGATGCGCGAAAAGTTCATCGCCGCCGTCCGATCCCGCAAGGCCGGTCAGGTGACACGAACGCCTTTGTTCGCCGATGACATCACGGTCCTTCGCTGCCGCTGCCCTTCCACGGCTCTCCCAGCGTTTCCTCATACATTCGTGTTTCCGAATAGGGCCGGTTGGCGAGCGGCGATGCCCTGTCGAACCGGCCTCCAAGCCACAGATTATAGTCATCGCGGTCAAGGATGACGGGCATGGAACGTCCCTGTACGACGTCGTTTGCTTCCGCGAGCAGGCCGCAGAAGCGCTTTTCGTCGTCCACCTCGGCCCACACGCCGGCCCAGGCGAAAATCGGCCTGTCCTCGACACCGAACCACATGCGCTTGCGTGCGCCCGACTGGCCCGCCGGATAGGCGAACGAGTCCATGACGATCAGGCAGCGCCACGGGTTCTGAAATCTCGCCGTTTCCTCGACTTTCCTGCGATTGAACCACATCGCCGTCGAAACGGCGCGTCGGTTGCGCACCCCATCGAGAATTGTCCGCGGTATGCCCCATCGCATTGGCTCTGCGAAACGCTCCCTGTTTTTCCGATACACCACCAGGCCGGTGCGCTCTGGCCAGACTTCGGCCGACCAGGCGGCCCGAGCCGGAACGCGGGCATCGAAATGGTCTCGCACTTCGCTCAGCGCGGTCCGGCAGCGATAGAGCGTCGTCAAATCCTCTGCGTCCCCACGCCTCGTGGCTCCGTAAATCCGTCGATACGGATCGCAGGAGATCATGAAGTCCTCATGATCTCGGCGAAGGACCAAGCGCTCCTCCCACACATCGCCTGATCCATAGAGTGAGAGGGAGGCTCTGGTTTTCGTGACGGGTTGGAGGCTGGGAGAGAGTCTTCCGGCCGCCCGTCATGGAGACGTGTCATGGCGAAAGCCCCATCGAAGATCACCCTCAACCAGTCCCGGAACATTCCGTTCGACAGGCTGGTCCTGTCGCAATCGAACGTCCGCCGCGTGAAGCATGGCGTGACCATCGAGCATCTGGCCAATGATATCGAACGCCGCGGCCTGCTGACCGGCCTCAATGTCCGCCCTGTGCTCGACGAGGCTGGTGAAGACACCGGCATGTTCGAAATCCCCGCCGGCGGCCGCCGCTACAGCGCGCTGGCGATCCTCGTGAAGCGCAAGCGGCTCGCCAAGGACGCCCCGGTTCCGTGCGTGGTCAAGGCCGCGAATGATCCGGTCCTGGCTGAAGAGGATTCGCTCGCCGAAAACAGCGAACGCGAACCGCTCCACCCGCTCGACGAGTTCCGGGCGATGAAGACCCTGTTCGACAAGGGCGAGCAGGAGGAAGCGATCGCCGCCCATTTCCGCGTCACCCCCGCCGTCGTGCGCCAGCGCCTCAAGCTCGCATCGGTCTCGCCCACGCTGCATGAATGCTATGCCGAAGGCGACATGACCCTCGACCAGCTCATGGCGTTCACGGTCAGCGACGATCACCAGCGCCAGGAGGATTTGTGGGGGCAACTCGCGCACAGCAGCAACAAGTCGCCCTGGTTCATCAAGTCCAGGCTGCTGGAGGACAAGGTCGAGGTGACGGAGAAGCGCGTCCGCTTCATCGGGCTGGACGCCTATATCGCTGCGGGCGGCGCCGGTCCGATCCGCGACCTGTTCGAACCCGACGATGGCGGCTGGCTCTCCGATCCCGCGCTGCTCGATCGTTTGGTCGATGAGAAGCTGCGCGCGGAAGGCGACGCTGTCATGGCCGAAGGCTGGAAGTGGGTCGAGACGCTGGTCGATCTTCCCTATGGCTATGACGAGGACTGCCGCGCCATCGCCAGCCAGGTGCAGCCGCTGACCGAGGTGCAGGAAGCGCGGATCGTCGCCCTGCGGGCCGAGGCCG
>NZ_FZPA01000012.1:0-25000 GCF_900188185.1 Sphingopyxis indica
TCGAACAGCGCTCCTCAAGCGATAAATGACGGTATCTCGACATGGCACCACCTGCTTGAGGTGTTGCACTTCGTTTGTGAACTCAGGGGGGTCCATGGGCGCGGCGCTGGTAGAATGGAACCCCGGATCAAGTCCGGGATGACGCAAGGAGTTAGACGCCGATTCGGCTATTTCACGCTGTGCGGAATAGGTCTGCGGCGCTGGGCAGCGACGCCGGTCCGCGCTAAGGCGCGCGCATGGTTGACCTGCTTCTCGACGCCCGCGCGCTGCTGGGCGAATCGCCGCGCTGGAACGGCGCCGACGGACGCCTCTATTGGGTCGACATCGACGCGCACCGCATCCACCGCACCGATCCCGCAACGGCGGCCGACGAAGTGATACAGCTCGATGGGCCGGTCGGCTGCATCGCGCCGCGCGCCGGCGGCGGGCTGATCGCGGGATTGAAGGACGGCTGCGCGCTGATCGACGCCTGGGGCGACACGCCGCGCCCATTCGGACCGCAGATGCTCGCCGGCATCCCCGAACAGCGCTGCAACGACGCCTGCGTCGATGCCGCGGGGCGCTTCTGGGTCGGCAGCGTGACGAGCGACAAGGCGAATCCGGCCGCGCACCTCTATCGCCTCGACCCCGACGGGGCGCTTCACACGCTGTTCGGCGGACTGCTGACGAGCAACGGCGCCGCCTTCAGCCCCGACGGGCGCATCTTCTATCACGCCGACACGCCGACCCACGCGCTGAAGGCCTATGACGTCGATCCGGCGACCGGCCTGCTCGGCGAAGGGCGGCTCTTCCACCAGTTCGAGCATGGCACCGGCCGCCCCGACGGCGGCACCGTCGATGCCGAGGGCTGCTATTGGTCGGCGCTGTGGGACGGCTGGCGCGTCGTCCGCCTGTCGCCCGCGGGCGAACTGCTCCAGACCGTCGAACTGCCGGTGCAGCGCCCGTCGATGATCACCCTTGGCGGACCCGACCTCTGCACCGCCTTCGTCACCAGCGCGGGCAAGAATCTGACCGACGAGGAACGCGCGCGCCAGCCGCACGCCGGCGGGCTTTTCACCTTCCGCGTCGATGTTCCGGGGATCGTGCAGCCGGGGTTCGCTGGTTAGCGGCGTGCGGCGGATCCGTCGCCGGTTCAAAATTTCGCGCAAAGACGCAAAGAGGCAAAGAGGCTGCGCAGGGGAGAACGCGTTGCTTGCCAAGCCGCGCGAAGCGCCTTCCTCCTTTTATCACCGCCTGCGGCGGCAAGAGGCGGGTCAGGTATAGACCCCTCTTTGCGTCTTTGCGTCTTTGCGTCTTTGCGTCTTTGCGCGAAATCCTTACTTCGCTGCGGCCCGACTTGCGCAGGGCCGTCTTATCCGGTTAGGACAGGGCAAGGTTTCATCCGAAACCATCCTTTCCGGGAGATATGATGATGCCGCGTTCCGCGCCCCGCCCTTCCCTGTCGATGCTGCTTGCATCCACCGCGCTGTTCGCGGGTTATGCCGGCATGGACAGCCAGACCCCCGCCGCCGCAACCGAACCCACGGCCGCCCCGGCCGCGACCGAGCCCGTTGGCGGCAACCCGCTGCTCGCGCCATGGACCGGCCCCTTCGAGGGGGTGCCGCCGTGGGACAAGCTCGACCCCGAACTCTTCCCCGACGCGTTCGAAAAGGCGATGGCCGAAACCAAGGCCGAGGTGCAGGCGGTGATCGACAATCCCGAACCCCCGACCTTCGACAACACCTTCGTCCCGATGATGCTCGCGGGCGAGACGATGGAGCGGCTCTTCGCGCTGTGGGGTGTCCAGACGTCGAACAAGTCGACCCCGCGCGTCGAGGCGATCGACGCCGAATGGAGCCCGAAACTGTCGAGCTTCTTCACCGAGCTCAACCTCGATCCCAAACTCTTTGCGCGTTACAAGGCGATATACGACAAGCGCCACGACAGCGGCCTCGACGCGCAGCAGATCCGGATCGTCGAGCGCAGCTATGACGAGATGGTGCGCGACGGCGCCAATCTGTCGCCCGCCGACAAGGCGAAGCTCGTCGCGATGAATGCGAAGCTCGAGGGGCTGTTCTCGGCCTTTTCCTCGAAACTGCTCGCCGACGAAAAGCTCTATACGTTCGTGACCGACAAGGCCGAGCTCGACGGGCTCGAGCCCGCCTTCGTCGCCTCGCTCGCCGCCGCCGCCGAGGCACAGGGCAAGCCGGGTGCGTGGGCGATCAAGAACACCCGCTCGTCGGCGCAGCCGGTGCTCCAGAACGCGACCAACCGGGCCCTGCGCGAAAAAGTGTGGCGCGCCTTCGTGGGTCGCGGCGACAATGGCGATGCGAACGACACCAATGCGACGATCGCCGAGATCCTGAAGCTGCGCCAGGCGCGCGCCGAGCTGCTCGGCTTCAAGACGCACGCCGACTATCGCATGGCCGACACCATGGCGAAGACCCCCGCCAATGCGATGGCGCTGATGATGAAGGTCTGGCCGGCCGCGGTCGCGCGCGTCCACGAAGAGGTCGCCGACATGCAGCGAATCGCCGATGCCGAGGCAAAGGCCGGCACGGGCCCGAAAATCACGATCGAGCCGTGGGATTACCGCTATTATCAGGAGAAGGTCCGCAAGGCGAAATACGACCTCGATGAAAGCGAGGTGAAGCCCTATCTCCAGCTCGACAAGCTGCGCGACGCGATGTTCTGGTCGGCGGGGCGGCTCTACGACCTCGGCTTCCGCGAGAATAGGGGGACGGTCCCGGTGTTCGATCCCAAGGTGAAGACCTTCGAGGTCTATAATCTCAAGACGAACGAAAATGTCGGGCTGCTCTATCTCGACAATTTCGCGCGCGACGGAAAGCGCTCGGGCGCGTGGATGACGACCTATCGCAGCCAGCAGACGCTGGGCGACGACCGCAACGTCCTCGCCTCCAACAACAATAATTTCACCGAAGGCGCAAAGGGCGAACCGACACTCGTCAGCCTCGACGATGCCTCGACCCTGTTCCACGAATTCGGCCACGGCATCCATTACCTGCTCCAGCACGTCACCTATCCGTGGCTCGCGAACGTGCCGCGCGACTTCGTCGAATATCCGAGCCAGGTGAACGAGAATTGGCTGCTGACGCCCGAGGTGCTGTCGAAATATGCGACGCACTATCAGACCGGCGAACCGATGCCGCAGGCGCTGGTCGACAAGATTCTGGCGAGCCAGAAATTCAACCAGGGCTTCGACACGGTCGAATATCTGGCGAGCGCGATCGTCGACATGAAGCTGCACGACCGCACCGAGCCGGTGACCGACATCGACGCGTTCGAGCGCGACACGCTCGCCGAAATCGGAATGCCGAAGGAAATCGTGATGCGGCACCGGTTGCCGCAATTCGGACATCTGTTCAGCTCCGACGCCTATTCGGCGGGCTATTATTCCTATCTCTGGTCCGAAACGATGGACGCCGACACCTGGGCGGCGTTCATGGAAGCGGGCGGGCCGTGGGACCGCAAGGTCGCCGACCGCTTCCGCACCATTTTGCTGATGACCGGCAACGAAACCGACCGTGCCGAAGCCTATCGCGCCTTCCGCGGCCGCGACCCCGATGTGAAGGCGCTGCTCGAACGGCGGGGCTTTCCGACCGATTGAGGCGAGGGATTGGGCAAGGGGGGCTTCGGCCCCCTTTGTTTTGGGGTGGCGAGGGGCTGCTAGCGACCGATTGCGGTCATAAGGGTCCTCCCCGGCACGGGGAGGGGGACCATGCGAAGCATGGTGGAGGGGCACCCTCGGTTTACGCTGCGTTCAAAGAGGGAAAGGCAAACCGCCCGTGCCCCTCCACCACCCTTCGGGTGGTCCCCCTCCCCCAAGGGGGAGGACCGTCTGCTCCCCACCCCAAGTCGGACACCCGCCGCAAAAAAACCACTGTCCTACATCATTCGGCTGTGCCAGCCTTCGTCTCGGCTCTTTCGATAGGTGGATAAAGGCGGTCACGGCCCGGTTTGCGGACGCGGGCGGCAGCCGGCGCGGCATGTTCGGCGAACGCCACCCATCGGCGGCCGCACAAGGCTGAACTTTACTGAACTTTGCAACGGCGCGGACCCGGCTCGCGATAACCGAAGACGGCAAGGACGGGTTACCCCAAAGCCGACACCGCCCCCTCCAGCCGAATCCGCTTGACCCCCATGCAATCCGATATAAATATGATATCATCTTTATATCGGAGGGTGTCATGAGTGATTCGAACCTGACCGCCGCGCTCAATCCGACGCGCGAGGTGCGCGCCGCGACCGCGAGCGGCTATCTGATGCTGTTCGTCTGGCTGGCCTTGCTCGTCATCGCGCTGTGGGCGGGGATCAGCAACGGCACCGCCGACTATCAGGTCGCGTGGAAATGGGCCGTCGTCGTCGTCGCGGCGATTCTCGGCACGCTGATCCTCAGCGGCTTCTATCTGATCAACCCCAATGAGGCCGCGGCGATCCAGCTGTTCGGCAGCTACAAGGGCACCGATCGCGCGACCGGGCTGCGCTGGGTATTGCCGTGGCTGACGCGCAAGAAGATCGCGGTGCGCGCGAACAACATCATCTCGGAGAAGATCAAGGTCAACGACCTGCGCGGCAATCCGATCGAGATGGCGGCGCAGGTCGTCTGGCGCGTGACCGACACCGCACAGGCGCTGTTCGACGTCGACGATTACAAGGAATTCGTGATCGCGCAGATCGAGGCCGCGGTGCGCGCGATCGGCTCGCGCTATCCCTATGACGATATCGAGGACCAGGAAATCACCTTGCGCGGCAACCATGACGAAGTCGGCGCCGAGCTCAAGAAGGCGCTGATCGAACGGCTCGCGGTCGCGGGAATCACCGTCGACGAATGCGGCCTGACCCACCTTGCCTATGCGCAGGAGATCGCCGGCGCGATGCTCCGCCGCCAGCAGGCCGAAGCGGTGATCAGCGCGCGCAAGAAGCTGGTCGAGGGCGCGGTAACGATGGTCGAGATGGCGCTGAGGCACCTGTCCGAAAAGGATGTCGTCCACCTCGACGACGAGCGCCGCGCGACGATGGTGTCGAACCTGATGGTCGTGCTGTGCAGCGAACGCGACACGCAGCCGGTGGTCAACGCCGGGACGCTCTATTGAGCCGTCCCGAAAGGCTGACCGATGCCCGCGCCGTCCAAGAAGGCCTTTGCCCTCCGCCTCGATCCCGCGCTCTATGCGGCGATCGAGCGCGCGGCAGCGGCCGACCTGCGCAGCGCCAATGCCGAAATCGAAGTGCTGCTGCGCGAAGCGCTCGCCCGCCGCGGCGTGAAGGTCGACCCGCCGGCGCCGCCGAAACGCGGACGCCCCCCCAGGAAGGAGACATGACGATGCTGCATCTGTTTATGGGCAAGGAGCCCTGGTTTCGCGTCGAGGATCGCGGCCTGGGAGCCGCGATCCCGATCAAGTGGCAAGGCTGGGTGCTCATCGCATCCTATCTGCTCGCGCTCGCCGGAATCATCGGGCTCGTAGAAGGAACCGGCCAGACGCCGGCCGGAATGGCCTTTGGCCTCGCGCTGCTCGTGACGGCGATCTTCCTCATCGTCGGCCGCAAGCGCACCGACGGTGACAGGCGCTGGCGCCAGGGTTGAACAAGCTGTCGCCAGATCCCTGGATGTCGGCTTTGGGGTGGTTAGCTGTCATTCGACCAAACCCCTCCTCTTCAGAGGAGGGGCAGCGAGACTTGCCAGCTTGCTGGCTTAGTCGCAGCGGGGTGGTGCTAGACGTCTTGCGCGCTATCGCGCGCCACCACCCCCAACCCCTCCTCTAAAGAGGAGGGGCTTATTACGCCCGCTACCGCCCGCAACCCGCCATTTCCACCTCGGCATTGCAAGCCCCCATCAGCGCACCGCAGGGAGGATCGGCGTATTATCCACCGCGCCCGCCGCAAGCGAGCGGGCGGCACCTTGCCCGTCCCCCGCAGGACGGTTAAGGGCGGTCCATGACCGCCGAAACGCCTACCCTCGTCCGCATCGCTCCCTCGATCCTCAGCGCCGATTTCGCCGCGCTGGGGCAGGAGGTCCGCGCGATCGAGGCGGCGGGTGCCGACTGGGTGCATATCGACGTGATGGACGGCCATTTCGTGCCCAATCTGACGATCGGTCCTGCGGTGGTGAAGGCGCTGCGCCCGCATTCGACCTTGCCCTTCGACGTCCATCTGATGATAAGCCCCGTCGACGGCTTCCTCGACGCCTTTGCCGCCGCCGGCGCCGACATCATCACCGTCCATCCCGAAGCCGGACCGCATATCCACCGCAGCGTTCAGCACATCAAGTCGCTCGGCAAGCAGGCGGGCGTGTCGCTCAACCCCGCGACGCCGGCGAAGATGCTCGACTATCTGATCGACGAGATCGACCTGGTGCTGGTGATGAGCGTCAACCCCGGTTTCGGCGGGCAGAGCTTTATCACGAGCCAGCTCCGGAAGATCGAGGCGGTGCGCAAGATGATCGACAAGTCGGGGCGCGACATCAGGCTGGAGGTCGACGGCGGGATCGACGCGAACACCGCGCCGCAGGCAATCGCGGCGGGCGCCGATGTGCTCGTCGCGGGCACCGCGACCTTCAAGGGCGGGCCCGACGCCTATGCCGGCAATATCCGCCGGCTGCGCGGCGCCTGATGGGCGAGGGACGGCCCTTGACCTCGGCCCCCGCCGACCCGCTTCCCGACGCCGAAGCGGCGGTGCCCCTCGACGACACGATCGAACCCGGCAAAAGGCTGATCCGCCTGCCCGCCGACAAGGGGTTGTCCCTGGGCGACCGCATCGCCAATCATATCACGCGCCTGACCTGGCGGACGCCGCTGCACGCCTTTCGCCTGAAAGGGCGCTTTCCGCTTAAGCTGCTCGGCGTTCCCGAAGACCCCGTGCCCGGCGACATGCGCGCGGGCACCGCGATCCGCGCCGGCCACTTCCTCCACCGCGGGCTCAAGCTGTCCATCGGCGAACTCGATTTCGCCGCGCCGGGCGTCGCGCCCGCCTTCGCCGATTATCTGCACAGCTTCGCCTGGCTGCGCGACCTCGCCGCGGCGGGGACGCGCGCCGAGAGTGCGCCGATCGCCGAGGCGATGGTGCGTCAGTGGCTCGCCGCGCATGGCGAGACGGTGAGCGAGCCCGCGTGGAGCGCCGAGAACAGCGGCTGGCGTATCCTCTTCTGGGCGAGCCACGCGCCGCTGATCCTGTCGTCGAGCGACCTCATCTATCGCTCGGCGGTGCTCAACCATCTCGCGCGCGCGGCACGCCACCTCGACCGTATCGCCGACAAGACGCGCCCCGGCGTCGGCCAGCTGGTCGCATGGGTCGGCATCGTCGCGGCGTCGCTGCTGATGCCCGGCGGCGAGCCGAGACAAGTGTTCGGCGAGGCGGGGCTGCGCCGCGTGCTCGAAACGAGCTTCTATGCCGACGGCGGCAATATCTCGCGCTCGCCGCAGGCGCAGCTCGACGCGATCATGGCGCTGGCGATGCTCGCGCGCGCCTATGACATGCGCCGCATGGAGATCCCGCCCTTCGTGCAGGAGGTGCTCGACCGCACCGTGCCCGCGCTGCTCGGCCTGACCCACAGCGACGGCGGCATGGGGAGCTGGCAGGGCAGCGGCGCGACGAGTGCCGAGCAGATCGACGCGATCGTCCGGGCGAGCGGGGTGCGCACGCGGCCGCTCAAGCAGGCGCGCGACTGGGGCTATCAGCGGCTCGTCGCGAGCAAGGTCGTCGTCCTCGCCGACGCGGCGCCGCCGCCGATCGCGCGCGTGACCGAGGCGGGATGCGCCTCGACCCTCGCCTTCGAACTGTCCGACGGCGACGAGCGCATCGTCGTCAATTGCGGCGGCGCGGCGCTGACCGGCGCGACGATCCCCGCCGACCTCGCGCGCGGGCTGCGCACCACCGCAGCGCATTCGACGCTGACGATCGCCGACAGCAATTCGACCGCGATCCTTCCCAATGGCACGCTCGGCAAGGGCGTCACCGAGGTCGAGCTCGACCGGCGCGAGACGCCGCAGGGCAGCAGGCTCGAGATGAGCCACGACGGCTATGCGCGCCGTCACGGGCTGATCCATCGCCGCCTCCTCATCCTCTCCCCCAACGGCCGCGAATTGCGCGGCGAGGACATGCTGCTCCCCGCCCCGCGCAGCCGGCGCAAGAGCGACAAGGGCTTCACCTTGCGCTTTCACCTCGGGCGCAATGTCTCGGCGAGCCTGACCGCCGACAAATTGGGCGCGCTGCTGCGCGTCGCCGGCGGTCCGCTGTGGCAGTTCCGCACCTCCGAAGGCGCGCTCGACGTCGAGGAGAGCCTGTGGGTCGACGGCGAAGGCCGGCCGCACCCGACCGAGCAGCTCGTCGTCACCGGCACCGCGCCCGCGGGCGGCGCGAGCATCGGCTGGCTGTTCAAGCATATCGGCTGACGGCATCGGTGCGTCCGCGATAGCTGCGCCGTAAAATTTGTTCGCACGAAGCCACGAAGCCACAAAGATGGCTTCTTTTCCGTTCGTGCTGCGCTTGCCGAAGCACCGCATTTCTCCTCCGATTGGAGAAAGGAAAGCCCTTCGACAAGCTCGGGGCGAACGGGGTCGAGAGATTTCTTTGTGGCTTCGTGGCTTCGTGCGAATCAAACAACGCCGAGCCTGCCAAACGGGCCGACGCCGTAATATGACACTCACATGACGAACAAGTGACGGAAATATTGGGGGATTGACGCGAAACCGCTTTGCTGGGACTGGCGCGCGACAGAATCGGCGCGGCCGGAAACAGGGGGACATGCGATGAGGATCTTCACGTCGAAGCGCTTGCTGCTATCGGCGGCACTCGCCAGCCTGGTCAGCGGCTGCGCGCCCGCCGAGCCGGTGATCACCGGCCTGCCCCCAGCGCCCGTGACCGCGAGCGGCGAGACGCAGCCGGTCGGCACCAGCCGTGCCGACGCCGCCGACGACCCGGCGATCTGGGTCGATCCCGCGAACCCGGGCCGCGCCCTGATCGTCGCGACCGACAAGAAGGCGGGGCTGCACGTCTATGACCTCACCGGCAAGGACCTGGCCTTTACCAAAGGCGGGCTGGTCAACAATGTCGATGTCGCGGGCGACATCATCGTCGCGAGCGACCGCAACGACGGGGTCAATGCGCATCTCGCGGTTTTCCGCCTCGACCCCGACAAGCCTGCGATCGCTGCGCTCGGCCGCGCGAGCGCGGGAACGGGCGAAGCCTATGGCCTGTGCCTCAGGAAGACGGCGCCGGGCGAACCGGTCACCGCCGCGCTGATCGTGAAGGACGGCACCGTGCGCGTCGGCACGCTGACGATCGAGGGCACGCCGGCCTTCGCCGTGCAGTGGGAATATAAGATCCCGACCCAGTCCGAAGGCTGCGTCTTCGACGGCGACACGCTTTACGTCGGCGAAGAGGATGCGGGCATCTGGCGGTTGGTGCCGAATGGCACGACAGCAGACGCGACGCTCGTCGCGCCGGTCGACAACGAGCGCCTCGTCGCCGATGTCGAGGGTCTCGCGACGATCGACCACAAGGGCGAGCGCTATCTGATCGCGTCGAGCCAGGGCGACAATGCCTATGCGGTGTTCCGTCTGCCGGGGATGGACTATGTCGGCCGCTTCGCGGTCGCCGCAGGCGATTTTGGCGCGACGAGCGAGACCGATGGGATCGAAGCGGTCGCGGGGAATTTCGGCGCGGCCTATCCCGACGGCATCTTCATCGCGCAGGACGGCGACAATGCACCGGACGCGCAGAATTTCAAGATCGTCCGCTGGGACCGCATCGCGGCGGCGCTTGGGCTTTAGAACGCCCGAAAATTCCCCGTCTCCCCGAGCGAAGACGAGGGGCTCGTTCGAGCGAAGCGAGAACCGGCAAGCAAGCGGCCTCGACTTCGCTCGGCAATGCCCCTCGTCTTCGCTCGGGGAGGCGGCTTCTGGGCACTGGTGCCTTGCCCTGACGTTCCATCACGCCTAGGGGAGCCGCGTCTTTCCCGTCTCGCAAAAGGCCGCCTTCCCCATGACCGATCTCGTTCCCGTCCGCCGCGCCCTGCTGTCCGTCAGCGACAAGGCGGGCCTCGCCGAGCTTGCCGCCGCGCTCGTGCGCCACGGCGTCGAGCTGGTATCGACCGGCGGCACCGCCAAGGCGCTGCGCGAGGCGGGGCATGACGTGCTCGATGTCGCCGACCTGACGGGCTTTCCCGAGATGATGGACGGCCGCGTCAAGACGCTGCACCCGACCGTCCACGGCGGCATCCTCGCGGTGCGCGACGACGAGCGCCATGTCGCCGCGATGGACGCGCATGGCATCGGCGGCATCGACCTTGTCGTCGTCAACCTCTACCCCTTCGCCGCGACCGTCGCCAAGGGTGCCCCGCGCGACGACATCATCGAGAATATCGACATCGGCGGCCCCGCGATGGTGCGTTCGGCGGCCAAGAACCACGCCTTTGTCGGCATCGTCACCGAACCGCAGGATTATGCCGCGCTGATCGAGGAGATGGACGCGAACGGCGGCGCGACCACGCTGGCGCTGCGCAAGCGGCTCGCCGCGACCGCCTTTGCCCATACCGCGACCTATGACGGGATGATCGCGAGCTGGTTCGCCTTCGCCGACCAGGGCAAGCTCTTCCCCGACACGTTGCCGCTCACCGCGAAGCTCGCGGGCGAGCTGCGCTATGGCGAGAATCCGCATCAGAAGGCGGCGCTCTACCTTCCCGCCGGCCCCGCCGCGCGCGGCATTGCGCAGGCAAACCAGGTTCAGGGCAAGGAGCTGAGCTACAATAATATCAACGACGCCGACGCCGCGCTCGATCTCGTCGCCGAGTTCCGCGAGGCCGATCCGACCTGCGTGATCGTCAAGCACGCCAACCCATGCGGTGTCGCGACGGCGGTGACGCTGACCGAGGCATGGAACGAAGCGCTCGCCTGCGACAGCGTGTCGGCCTTCGGCGGGATCGTCGCATTGAACCGGCCGCTCGACGGTGCGACGGCGGAGGCGATCGCGGGCATCTTCACCGAGGTCGTCGTCGCCCCCGACGCCGACGCCGATGCGCGCGCGATCTTTGCAAAGAAGAAGAACCTCCGGCTGCTGCTCACCGGCGAACTGCCCGATCCGGTGCGCGGCGGGTTCGTGATGAAGACGATCACCGGCGGCTGGCTCGCGCAGACCCGCGACAATGGCCGCATCACCCGCGACGACCTGAAGGTCGTGACGACGCGCACGCCGAGCGACGCAGAAATCGCCGACGCGCTCTTCGCCTGGACCGTCGCCAAGCATGTGAAGTCGAACGCGATCGTCTATGCCAAGGGCGGCGCGACCGCGGGGATCGGCGCCGGGCAGATGAACCGCCGCGATTCGTCGCGCATCGCTGCGGTCCGCGCGCGCGAGGCCGCCGAGGCCGCGGGCTGGGCAAGCCCACGCACCGTCGGCAGCGCGGTTGCGAGCGACGCCTTCTTCCCCTTCGCCGACGGCCTGCTCGCCGCCGCCGAGGCCGGCGCGACCTGCGTGATCCAGCCGGGCGGCTCGATCCGCGACGACGAGGTGATTGCCGCGGCGAACGAGGCGGGGCTGGCGATGCTGTTCACCGGGATGCGTCATTTTCGACATTGATTCGATAGTGCGGGTCGCCCCGGCGAAAGCTGGGGCCGCTAGAGCAAATTGCGCGAAATCTGAATCATCCGCATCCCCGAGCCCTTCGACTGCCCTGGCGGGCGCTCAGGATGAACTTCGGCCTTTGGCCGAAGACGAGGGGCTCGTTCGAGCGGAGCGAGAACCGCAGCGTCGCAGCCTCGACTTCGCTCGGCACAGCCCCTCGTCTTCGCTCGGGGAAACGGTGCAGATTTCCGGCACGATGCGCTAGCGGTTTGCTCGTCGGTGTTGGACAAGGCCGATGGCGGCCCCAGCTTTGCCGGGGCGACGAGTGGAGCTTGCAGGGGCTTCCTTTCGCACCACGCGGGCGGCATAGAAGCGCTGCGCCGGCCGCGCACGCAAAGGACCCGCATGACCGCCACCACCCGCAACAAGTCGATGATCCAGAATCTCTACAACTGGACCATGGAGAAGTCGGCGCATCCGCACGCCGAATATTGGCTCGCGCTGGTCTCCTTCGTCGAGGCGAGCTTCTTTCCGATCCCGCCGCATCCGATGCTCGGCCTGATGTGCCTCGCCGAGCCGAAGAAGGCGGTACGCTATGCGATCATCTGCACGCTCGCGTCGGTCGCGGGCGGCTGCCTTGGCTATGCGATCGGCTATTTCCTCTATGAAAGCGTCGGGCTGTGGCTGCTCGGCGCGCTCGGGCTGACCGGCAGCTTCCCCGCCGCGGCCTGCTATTTGCGCGACTATGGGGCCGAAATCATATTGGTGAAGGGCGCGACGCCGATCCCGTTCAAGCTGCTGACGATCACCGCCGGCTTCATCCACATGAATTTCGTCACCTTCCTGTGGGCGAGCCTCGCGAGCCGCGCCTTTTCCTTCCTGCTCGTCGGCATATTGTTCCGGCTGTTCGGGGCGCCGATCAAGGCGTTCATCGACAAATATCTCGCGTGGGTCGCGGGCGGTTTTCTGGTCGCGGTGGTCGGCGGCTTCCTGATCGCCGGCGCGCTGTCGGGCGGCGGCGAGAAGACCGCCGACAAGTGCAGCCATGCGACGCTGGAGAGCATCGGATTGGAAGGGAAATAGGGACAAGTCGCAACAGCGCGTGTGTCCCCGCGAAGGCGGGGACCCATCTCCTGCCGGTTCGGAATAGCGCAGTCGGGTGATGTGCCCCCGCCTTCGCGGGGGCACAGGACATTATATCGCGGCGCCTATTCGTTCGCCTCTGCATGCAGCCAGTCGGCGTGGCGCGGGGCCTTCTTGGTCCGGCTCCACTCCTCGAGCATCAGCGGCGCGACGCGGGCGAGTTCGGCATATTGCTCGTCGGTGCCGATGTCGCACGCAAGCTCGACGCGGTGGCCGTTGGGGTCGAAGAAATAGATCGACTTGAAGATGCCGTGGTGCGTCGGGCCGAGCACGTCGACGCCGTTCGCTTCGAGATGCGCCTTGGCCGCGACAAGCTCGTCATAGCTTCCGACCTTGAAGGCGAGATGCTGGACCCACGCGGGCGTATTTTCGTCGCGCCCCATGTCGGGCTGGTTCGGCAGCTCGAAGAAGGCGAGGATATTGCCACCGCCTGCGTCGAGGAAGACGTGCATATAGGGATCATATTCGCCGGTCGAGGGCACATGATCCTCGGCAAAGGCGGTCGTGTAGGTCATGCCGAGCATGGCCTCGTACCATTCGACCGTCGCCTTCGCGTCCTTGCAGCGGTAGGCGGCGTGGTGAACGCCGCCGAGTTTGATCGGACTGGTCATTCGGCGGGTTCCTTTTCGACCGCCAGCGCGCCGCGGCGGATCTGGTCGAGTTCCATCGACTTGAAGAGCGCGGTGAAATTGCCCTCGCCGAAGCCCTCATCCTTCTTGCGCTGGATGAATTCGAAGAAAACGGGGCCGATCACCGTCTGGCCGAAGATCTGGAGCAGAAGGCGCGGATCGCCCTCGGCGGTCGAACCGTCGAGCAATATGCCGCGCGACTTCAGCTCGGCGACCGGCTCGCCGTGGCCGGGCAGGCGTTCGGCGAGCAGCTCGTAATAGGTTTCGGGCGGCGACGGCGCGAAGGGGTTGCCGAGCGCGGCGAGCTTGTCCCACGCGGCGTAGAGGTCGTCGCAGGCGAAGGCGATGTGCTGGATGCCCTCGCCATTATAGGCGCGCAGATATTCCTCGATCTGCCCGCCGCCGCCCGCGCCTTCCTCGTTCAGCGGAATGCGGATCTTGCCGTCGGGGGCGGTCATCGCCTTCGACGTCAGGCCGGTATATTCGCCCTTGATGTCGAAATAGCGGATCTCGCGGAAGCCCGCGATACGTTCGTAGAACGCCGCCCAATGCGCCATGCGCCCGCCATAGACATTGTGCGTCAGGTGGTCGATCACCTTGAGCCCGGCACCGACCGGGTGGCGATCAACGCCCTCTTCGTAGACGAAGTCGATGTCGTAGATGCTGAGGTCGTCACCATAGCGGTCGATCAGATAGATGATCGACCCGCCAATGCCGCGGATCGCGGGCAGGCGCAGTTCCATCGGGCCGGTCTTGACATGGGCCGGCTCGGCGCCGCGTTCGATCGCCTCTGCATAGGCCTTGGCGGCGTCGCGGCAGCGCCAGCCCATGCCGCACGCCGACGGGCCGTGCTCGGCGGCGAAATAGGCGGCGGGCGACCTGGGCTCGTAATTGGCGATCAGGTTGATGTCGCCCTGGCGCCACAATTGCACGTCCTTCGACCGGTGGCGCGCAACGCGGGTGAAGCCCATGCGTTCGAACACCGGTTCGAGAATCCCCTTTTCGGGGGCGGAGAATTCGACGAATTCGAATCCGTCGAGGCCCAGCGGATTTTCGAACAGGTCGGCCATGGTCATTCCCTCATATGGTTTCAATTGAAACTATTATGAGGGATTGAGGCGGATGAGTCAATGCGGCCCTCCCGACGTCGATCAGAAACGCAGGGGCAGCAAATTTTGAATCACGCGAAGGCGCGAAGGCGCGAAGACGATGGCTCGGGCCGATGGGTCCCGATTTCATTTCACGCTGCGTTTGATGCGACGTCGAAGCGAAAGGCCGCTTCGCGGCGAGCGCGATCTCTTCGCGTCTTCGCGTCTTCGCGTGAAACCCTTTCCTACGCCGCCGCTTCCTCGATCGCTTCCAGCGCGTCCATCCACGCCGCCTCGACCGTTTCCAGCTCGGCGGCGAGCTTGCCGCGGCGTTGCGCGAGGTCGCCCATCGTCAGCCTGGCGAGCGCGGGTTCGGCGCTGGCAGGGTCGAACATCGCGCGGTCGATCGCGCTGATCTGCTGCGCGAGCTTTCCGGCCTTGGCCTCCAGCTCCTTCGCCGCCTTGCGCAGCGCCGCCTGCGCCTCGCGTGCCTTTGCGGCCTCCTGCCGCGCCGCCTTGGCATCCTTGGGCTTGGCCGCGGGCTTCGCATCGTCGTTCGCCGCCGAGCCCTTGCCCGTTCCCTGGCCAAGGATGAAGGCGACATAATCGTCCATCGTCCCGTCGAACTCGCGCGCGGTGCCGCCGTCGACGAGCACCAGCCGGTCGGCCGCCATTTCGAGCATGTGGCGGTCGTGGCTGACGATCAGCACCGCGCCGTCATAGCCGTTCAGCGCCTGCACCAGCGCCTCGCGCGCATCGACGTCGAGGTGGTTGGTCGGCTCGTCGAGGATGAGCAGGTGCGGCGCGTCGCGCGTGATCAGCGCGAGCGCGAGCCGCGCGCGTTCGCCGCCCGACAGCTTGCGCACCTCGGTCGTCGCCTTGTCGCCCGAAAAGCCGAACCGCCCCAGTTGCGCGCGCACCGCGCCCGGCGTCTTGCCCGCCATCACGCGTGTCATCGCTCCAAGCGGCGTATCGGCGCCGTCGAGTTCCTCGACCTGATATTGGGTGAAATAGCCGACGCGTATCCTGCCCGCGACCGCCACCCCGCCTTCCTCGGGCTTGAGCTGCGCCGCGAGCAGGCGCGCGAGCGTCGTCTTGCCGTTGCCGTTGCGCCCCAGCAGCGCGATGCGGTCATCGGGGTCGATGCGCAGGTTGAGGCGCCGCAGCACCGGCTCGCCCGGCGTATAGCCGACGCTCGCATAATCGAGCGTGATCAGCGGCGGCTTCAGCTCGTCGGCAGGGCTCGGAAAATCGAACACCAGACTGGGGTCCTCGGTGAGCGCGGCGATCGGCTGCATTCGGGCCAATTGTTTCGCGCGCGACTGCGCCTGCTTCGCGGTCGAGGCGCGCGCGCTGTTGCGTGCGATATAGTCCTGCAGCTTGGCGCGCTGCGCATCCTGCGCCGCCTTCGCCGCGGCGAGTTGTGCGACGCGCTCGGCGCGCTGGCGTTCGAACGCGTCATAGCCGCCCGGATAGAGCGTCACCTTGCCGCCTTCGAGGTGGAGGATATGGTCGACGACATTGTTCAAAAGGTCGCGTTCGTGGCTGATCACAACGAGCTGCCCCGGATAGGCGCGCAGGAAGCTTTCGAGCCACATCGTCGCTTCGAGATCGAGGTGGTTCGACGGCTCGTCGAGCAGCAGCAGGTCGGGGTTCGAGAAAAGCAAAGCCGCGAGCGCGACGCGCATCTTCCACCCGCCCGAGAAGCTATCGAGCGGCTGCGCCTGCATCGCCTCGTCGAAGCCGAGGCCGCCGAGAATGCGCGCGGCGCGCGCCGGTGCGGTATAGGCGTCGATCGCGATCAGCCGCTCGTGGATGTCGCCGAGCCTGTGCGGGTCGGTTTCGGTTTCCGACGCCGCGATCAATTCGGCGCGCTCGCCATCGGCGGCGAGCACGGTCTCGAACGGCGTCGCGCTACCGCTCGGCGCTTCCTGTGCGATATAGCCGATGCGCGTCTTGCGCGGCATTTCGATGCCGCCCTCGTCGCCTTCGAGGCTGCCGATCATCGCCTTCATCAGGGTCGACTTGCCCGCGCCATTGCGCCCGATCAGCCCGGTCCGGCTCTTTGCCGGCAGGCTCGCGCTCGCGCGGTCAAGGATGGTGCGCCCGCCGAGGCGCACGGTAAGGCCGTTGATCGTCAGCATGGCCGCGCCGCCTAGCACGGCGCGCGCGCGCGCCCAAGGGGCTGGATGCCCGCGCTCGCGGAACCCGCGCGAGGGGGCGGTGGTTGTTCGAAGGATCGCCGCGCAGCGTCGGTGCTTTATCGACCAACGCGGCGCTGGCCGCCGGAGGACGCTCATGCTATCATCGCGCCACGATCCCGAATATTCGAACCTGCCCAGTCCCGACAAGTTCCAGCCGCCCGACGGCGGCACGCCGAACCCACACGGCCTCCTCGTAAATGCGACACTCGGAGAATGCCATGCAGTCCCCAGGAGATTTTGAGATGTCCAGGCGCGGCATGCTCGCCGCCAGCGCAGCGTCAGCGGCGGTGACCACCATCCCCGCTGCCCGTGCAAAGACCGCCTCTGCCCAGCCCGCGCCGTCGATGGCCAGGATCGCGCTGACGGTGAATGGCGAGGCGCGCGAACTCGAACTCGATACGCGCACCACCCTGCTCGACGCGCTGCGCGAGCATCTTCAGCTGACCGGGACCAAGAAGGGCTGCGACCATGGCCAATGCGGCGCCTGCACGGTGATCGTCGATGGCCGGCGGATCAACAGCTGCCTGTCGCTCGCGGTGATGCACGATGGCGACACGGTGACGACGATCGAGGGGCTCGGCACCCCCGACGACCTGCACCCGATGCAGGCGGCCTTCATCGTCCACGACGGCTATCAATGCGGCTATTGCACGCCGGGGCAAATCTGCTCGGCGGTCGCGGTGCTCGAAGAGATCGAGGCGGGAATCCCCAGCCACGTCACCGGCGACCTGACCGCGCCTGCCGAGGCGACGAATATGGAAATTCGCGAGCGGATGAGCGGCAATATCTGCCGCTGCGGCGCCTATTCGAACATATTGGAGGCGATCACCGAGGTCGCGGGGAGGCAGGCATGAAGGCCTTCACCTATGAACGCGCGGCGACGCCCGCCGGGGCGACCGCGGCCTTTGCCAAGGCGCCGGGCGCACGCTTCATCGCGGGCGGCACGAACCTGCTCGACCTGATGAAGCTGCAGATCGAAACGCCGGCGCATCTGATCGACGTCAGCCGCCTCGCGCTCGATACGATCGAGCCGACGAAAGAGGGCGGGCTGCGCATCGGCGCGATGGTGCGCAATACCGACCTTGCCGCCGATGCCCGCGTGCGGCGCGACTATGGCCTGCTCACCCGCGCGCTCGTCGCGGGCGCGTCGGGGCAGCTGCGCAACAAGGCGACGACCGCCGGCAATCTGCTCCAGCGCACGCGCTGCCCCTATTTCTATGACACCAACCAGCCGTGCAACAAGCGCCAGCCGGGCAGCGGCTGCGCCGCGATCGGCGGGGTAAGCCGCACCCTCGCGGTCCTCGGCGCGAGCGAGGCGTGCATCGCGACGCATCCGAGCGACATGGCGGTCGCGATGCGCGCGCTCGACGCCAGCGTCGAAACGGTCGACGCGGCGGGCAAGGCGCGCGCGATCCCGATCGCCGATTTCTACCGCGCGCCGGGGACCACGCCGCATCTCGAAACCATGCTCGAGCCCGGCGAGCTGATCACCGCGGTGACGCTGCCGAAGCCCATGGGCGGCACGCATATCTATCACAAGGTGCGCGACCGCGCCTCCTACGCCTTTGCGCTGATCTCGGTCGCGGCGGTGGTGCAGAAGGACGGCAGCGGGCGCGTCGCGCTCGGCGGCGTCGCGCACAAGCCGTGGCGCGTCGAGGCGGCCGAGGCCGACATGCCGCGCGGCGCGAAAGCCGTCGCGAGCGGGCTGCTCGCCGGTGCGACGCCGAGTCACGATAATGCCTACAAGCTGCCGCTGGTCGAGCGAACGCTCGCCGGGGTGCTGGCCGAAGCGAAGGGTTGAGCCATGAAATTCGACACGCCCGCGACGACCAACCCGATCGACCGGCTCAAGGTGATCGGCAAGCCGACAAACCGCATCGACGGCCCGCTCAAGACCACGGGCGCCGCGCCCTATGCCTATGAGCAAAGGGATATTCCCGCCAACGCCGCCTATGGCTTCATCGTCGGATCGGCGATCGCCAAGGGGCGGCTCGTGTCGGTCGACACCGCCGATGCCGAAGCCGCGCCCGGCGTGCTGACGATCGTTACCGCGGCCAATGCCGGCACGCTCGGCAAGGGCGATTTCAACACCGCAAAGCTGCTCGGCGGCCCCGACATCGAACATTATCACCAGGCGATCGCGCTCGTCGTCGCCGAGACGTTCGAACAGGCGCGCGCCGCCGCGGCGCTCGTCCGTGCCGACTATGCGCGCGCCAGGGGCGCCTTCGACCTTACCGCCGCGATGGATTCGGCCGCCCCGCCCAAGCCGATGTTCGGGACGATCGCCGACACCGCCGTCGGCGATTTCGACGCCGCCTTCGCCGCCGCGCCGGTGACGCTCGACGCGCGCTACACGACCCCCGATCACAGCCATGCGATGATGGAACCGCACGCGACGATCGCGGCGTGGGAGGGTGACAGGCTGACGCTGTGGACCGCGAACCAGATGGTCGCCTGGTCGGTCGGCGACATGGCGAAGACGCTCGGCATCCCCAAGGAGAATATCCGCCTCGTCTCGCCCTATATCGGCGGCGGTTTCGGCGGCAAGCTGTTCATCCGCGCCGACGCGCTGATGGCGGCGCTCGGCGCAAAGGCGGCTAAGCGGCCGGTGAAGATCGCCCTGCCCCGCCCCTTCATCGCCAATAATACGACGCACCGCCCCGCGACGATCCAGCGCATCCGGCTCGGCGCAACGAAGGACGGCAAGATCACCGCGATCGGGCACGAAAGCTGGTCGGGCGACCTGCCCGGCGGCGGCCCCGAAACCGCGGTCGGCCAGACGCGCCTCCTCTATGCCGGTCCCAACCGGATGACGAGGATGCGGCTCGCGGTGCTCGACCTGCCCGAAGGCAATGCGATGCGCGCGCCGGGCGAAGCGCCGGGGCTGATGGCGCTCGAGATCGCGATGGACGAAATGGCCGAAAAGCTGGGAATGGACCCGATCGACTTCCGCATCCTCAACGACACACAGGTCGATCCCGAAAAGCCCGAGCGGCCTTTCTCGCAGCGCCAGCTCAACGAATGCCTGACGACCGGCGCCGGCAAATTCGGCTGGGCGAAGCGCAGCGCGAAACCCGGCGCAGCGCGCGACGGGCGCTGGCTGACCGGCATGGGCGTCGCCGCCGCCTTCCGCAACAATATCAATGCGACCTCCGCGGCGCGGGTGCGACTCGACAAGGCGGGGGTGGTGACGGTCGAGACCGACATGACCGACATCGGCACCGGCAGCTATACGATCATCGCGCAGACCGCGGCCGAGATGATGGGCGTGCCGCTCGACAAGGTCGTCGTGAAACTCGGCGATTCGGCCTTCCCCGTTTCGGCAGGATCGGGCGGGCAGTGGGGGGCGAACAGCTCGACCGCGGGCGTCTATGCCGCCTGCGCCAAGCTGCGCGAAGCGGTGGCGGCGAAGCTTGGCCTCAACGCCGCCGACGCCGAATTCGTCGATGGCGAAATACGCTCGGGTGACCGCCGCGTATCGCTCGGCGAAGCGGCGGGCGATGCCGGCCTCGTCGCCGAGGACAGGATGGAATATGGCGACCTTGCCGACAAATATCAGCAATCGACCTTCGGCGCGCATTTCTGCGAGGTCGGGGTCGATGCCGCGACCGGCGAGATCCGCATCCGCCGTATGCTCGCGGTGTGCGCCGCGGGGCGCATCCTGAACCCCAAGGCCGCGCGCAGCCAGGTGATCGGTGCGATGACGATGGGCGCGGGCGCCGCCTTGATGGAGGAGCTGGCGGTCGACAAACGCTTCGGTTTCTTCGTCAACCACGACCTTGCAGGCTATGAGGTGCCCGTCCACGCCGACATCCCGCATCAGGAGGTGATCTTCCTCGACGAAACCGACCCGACCACCTCGCCGATGAAGGCGAAGGGCGTCGGCGAGCTTGGCATCTGCGGCGTTGCGGCGGCGGTCGCCAACGCGGTCTATAATGCGACCGGGGTGCGCGTGCGCGACTATCCGGTCACGCTCGACAAGCTGCTGGGCGGACTGCCCGCGATCGCATGACCGGGCGGGGCCGTCAGCGGAGGTCGGCCGGACGGTCGATGTCGGCGAGTTCGGCCGCCGGCGCCGCGACGAGCCGCGCCGCACCGAGCAGCGCACGGCCGCCGCGATCGCCGCTGCTGTCGCGGAGGGTGTCGAACAAGGACCGCGCGAAGAGCGCCGGGGGCATCGCGATGCCCTCGCGCGCCGACGCCACGACGGGCGCTTCGTCGGGGTCGAAGCCGGCGAGCAGCGCGCGCAAATGGTCCGTGCGCACGAAGGGCATGTCGCCGAGCAGCACGAGGGCCGCCCTTGCCCCGGCTACAGCTGCCGCTTCGATACCGAGCGCGAGCGAGTGCGACAGGCCGAGCTCGGGCTCCGCATTGACCTTTATCGCAAAGCCGAGGCGTGCGAACTCGCCGGCGAGCGGGCTTTCCTCGGCGCACACGGCGATCCGCACCCCAGCGTCGAGGTCGGCGATACGCCGCGCGGCGTGGAGCGCGAGCGGCACCCCGCCGAGCGGCTCGGCGAGCTTGTCGCGCGCGCCGAAACGCTGCGACCGGCCCGCGGCGAGCAGGACCGCCGCAATTGCCTCGGGTTCGATCATCGCCTGCTCTCCCACGCGCCGCGCGCTGCGCACGGCCGCAGGAATGCCAGCCCAATGACCGGCTTGGCAATCCGTCCCGACGATATTCTGCGCTTCGTGGGCGCGTGCGCCGATGAGGGCGTGGCGGCGGCGCTCGTCACCCTGACGGCAATCGAAGGTTCGTCGCCGCGCGCGATCGGGGCGCAGATGGCGGTCGCCGAAGACGGCCGTTCGATCGGCTCCTTCTCGGGCGGCTGCATCGAAGCGGCAGTGGTCGCCGAGGCGCGCGGCGTCCTGGCCGCCGATCGGGCGAAGCTGGTGCGCTTCGGCGCGGGGTCGCCCTATATCGACGTGCGCCTGCCGTGCGGCGGCGGCATCGACCTGCTCTTCACCCCGCGCCCCGACCGCGCGGCGATCGACGCGGCGCTGGCCCGGATCGACGCGCGCCAGGGCGGCGCTCTGATCCTGTCGCCGCGCGGCGTCCATGCGGCCCAGGCCGATGTCGAAACGGGATGGGATGGGGACAGTTTCGCGCTTCGCTACCCGCCGCGGCTGCGCATCGTCGCGATCGGGCAGGGCGAGGATCTGATCGCGACCGCGCGGCTCGCGCAATTTTACGGCGCCGAAACGCTCGCCTTTTCGCCGCTGCCGCGCGATGTCGCCGCGCTCGAATGCCAAGGCATCGCGGCGCGCCACCTCGCGACGCGCCACAGGCTGCCCGCGCTATGGTCGGATGCCTCGACGGCATTCATCTTTCTGTTCCACGATCGCGATTGGGAGGAGACGCTGCTCCCCTGGGCGCTCGCGCAGCCCGCCTTCTATATCGGCGCAGTGGGAAGCCCGCGCGCGCAGGCCGCGCGGCGCGGGATGCTGGCGGCGAACGGTGTCGACCGCACGGCGCTCGCCGCGCTCAGGCCGCACGTCGGCCTGATCCCCTCAACCCGCGACCCCGCAACGCTCGCGCTCTCGATCGTCGCCGAAATCGTCGAAATATTCGGGGCAGGCACGAGCGTCGCCGGCGTTTCGCGCGAGCATGGCGTTACAGCAAGCGATGCCGCTAAACGCCAAATGCCGTTCGGGCACGATTGACGATCACCCAAGCAGCCCCGACTGGAGCAGCCGACTGTCGTTTGGGCATATTCAAAAGACGCTATCGTCCGTTCACGACCGGTAGGGGCATTCTGCGCCTTATATCGTCATTCCAGCGAAAGCGGATATCCAAGGCGTGCGTCGGCTAACCCACACTGGATTCCCGCGTTCGCGGGAATGACGAAGATGGGGAACGGCCGCTTTCGACCCCAAAGCCGCCATTCAGGGGGGCCGAAGGGCTCCGTTCCAGACACGAAAAAGCCCGCCATCTCATTGAGAAAGCGGGCGATTATTGGTTGCGGGAGTAGGATTTGAACCTACGACCTTCAGGTTATGAGCCTGACGAGCTACCGGGCTGCTCCATCCCGCGCCAATTGGGCAGGTGGCGTGCGCCACCGACATGTGAATGGGTTTCTTCGACCATACGCCGGCTGCAATGCCTGGCGACGTCCTACTCTTCCGGGGCTTAAGCCACAGTACCATCGGCGCTGTCAGGTTTCACGGCCGAGTTCGAGATGGGATCGGGTGGGTCACTGACGCCATGGTCACCAAGCAATGAAGCCGGCGTAGGTCAAAAAGGGTTCAATCGATGCCCGTGCAATATGGCTGTTTCATATCATCCACATCATCGGACAACCCCTTCAGGATTGTCGTTGATGGTGGGACTCTTCAAGCGCGAATAGAGCAATTAGTATCGGTTAGCTCCATGCGTTACCGCACTTCTACATCCGATCTATCAACGTGGTGGTCTTCCACGGCTCTGTGAAATCTTATCTTGAGGGAGGCTTCCCGCTTAGATGCTTTCAGCGGTTATCCCGTCCATACATAGCTACCCTGCTGCGCGGCTGGCGCCACGACAGGTACACCAGAGGTATGTTCAACCCGGTCCTCTCGTACTAGGGTCAACTCCTCTCAAATTTCGACGCCCACGGCAGATAGGGACCAAACTGTCTCACGACGTTCTGAACCCAGCTCACGTACCACTTTAATTGGCGAACAGCCAAACCCTTGGGACCTGCTCCAGCCCCAGGATGTGATGAGCCGACATCGAGGTGCCAAACGATTCCGTCGATATGAGCTCTTGGGAATCATCAGCCTGTTATCCCCGGCGTACCTTTTATCCGTTGAGCGATGGCCCTTCCACTCGGGACCACCGGATCACTATGACCGACTTTCGTCTCTGCTCGACTCGTCAGTCTCGCAGTCAGGCAGGCTTATGCCATTGCACTCTCGCAGACGGTTTCCAACCGTCCTGAGCCTACCATCGCGCGCCTCCGTTACTCTTTAGGAGGCGACCGCCCCAGTCAAACTACCCGCCACAGAGGGTCCCTGATCCAGTTTCATGGATCGAGGTTAGACATCAGAAAACAACAGGGTGGTATTTCACCTATGGCTCCACATCGGCTGGCGCCAATGCTTCAAAGCCTCCCACCTATGCTACACAGTTCTTTCCTAATGCCACTCTGAAGCTGCAGTAAAGGTGCACGGGGTCTTTCCGTCTAACCGCGGGTACTCCGCATCTTCACGGAGAATTCAATTTCGCTGAGCATCTCCTGGAGACAGTGGGGAAGTCGTTACGCCATTCGTGCAGGTCGGAACTTACCCGACAAGGAATTTCGCTACCTTAGGACCGTTATAGTTACGGCCGCCGTTTACCTGGGCTTCGTTTCGGAGCTTGCACCCCTCCACTTAACCTTCAGGCACCGGGCAGGCGTCAGACCCTATACGTCGTCTTGAAGCCGACTTAGCAGAGTCCTGTGTTTTTGCTAAACAGTCGCTACCCCCTGGCCTGTGCCCCCTGCAACTGGTTGCCCAGATGCAGGGCCTCCTTCTTCCGAAGGTACGGAGGCAATTTGCCGAGTTCCTTCAGGAGACTTCTCTCAAGCGCCTTGGTATACTCTACCATCCCACCTGTGTCGGTTTAGGGTACGGTCTATACGGTGGGGCTATTTCCTGGATCTGCTTCGAAGCCTGACCAATCCAATAAGGACAGACAACTTACGCAAACCGTCACACACCACCAGGCCCACGAATATTAACGTGGTTCCCATCGACTACCCCCTTCGGGCTCGTCTTAGGGGCCGGCTTACCCTGCTCAGATTAGCTTTAAGCAGGAACCCTTGGGATTTCGGCGAGAGGGCATCTCACCCTCTTTATCGCTACTCATGTCAGCATTCGCACTTCCGATACCTCCACGACCCATTACCAGATCGCTTCATCGGCCTACGGAACGCTCCGCTACCGCGTGTATTGCTACACACCCTAAGCTTCGGTGCACGTCTTGAGCCCCGTTACATTTTCGCCGCAGGATCTCTTATTTAGACCAGTGAGCTGTTACGCTTTCTTTAAAGGATGGCTGCTTCTAAGCCAACCTCCTGGTTGTTTTGGAAATCCCACATGCTTTCCCACTTAGACGTGACTTGGGGACCTTAGCTGTAGGTCAGGGCTGTTTCCCTTTTGACGACGGACCTTAGCACCCGCCGTCTGTCTGCCGGATATTACTCTTGGGTATTCGGAGTTTGGTTAGAATTGGTAGATCTCGCGACCCCCGCATCCATCCAGTGCTCTACCCCCCAAGGTATTCATCCGACGCTCTACCTCAATAGATTTCGCGGAGAACCAGCTATTTCCCGGTTTGATTGGCCTTTCACCCCTAAACACAACTCATCCGACAATTTTTCAACATTGAACGGTTCGGCCCTCCAGTGCGTGTTACCGCA
>NZ_FZPA01000012.1:30000-126769 GCF_900188185.1 Sphingopyxis indica
AGCCGGTCGCCGTCGACCACCGGCAGGTGGCGGATTCGCTTCTGCGTCATCTGCGACAGCGCCGCTATGACCGCCATCGACGCCTCACAGGTGACGGGCGATTTGGTCATCACATCGTCGATTCGCCGATCGAGCGCCTCGGGCCCATAGGAAGAGGTCAGCCGGACGAGGTCGCGCTCCGAAAAAATGCCGAGGATCGAATCGCCATCGACCACGGGGACGGCGCCGATCCGGTGCTGCGCGAGCAGATCGACGACCGCGCGCACCGTATCGGTCGGCCGCGCCGAGATGATCGGCCCCGTGCGCCCCTGCAAAATCGCTGCAATCGTCATATCGTCCCGCTCCCTTCGCTTCTCCGGCTTTGAAGCCATATTATCACGATTCGCGGCGATGCCGAAGCGCGGGCGCCAGCTTTCGCGCTTGGCCTTGCCGCCGGCATCGTCCATGACGGCGCCGATGGTCAAGCGCTCCCCCCTCGACGACAAGGGCACCTCGCAAATCGCGTGGGCGCGCTATCGTCGGCTGATGCGCGGCATGACCATTGTGTCCTTCCTCGCGGTCGTCGGGGCGCTGTCCTGGCTGCGCTGGTCGCTGGGCGACGCGCTGACCATCCACATGATCATCGCGACCGCCGCGGGCATCGGCCTGTCGGTGATGCTCGGCGCGGCGCTGATGGGCCTCGTCTTTCTGTCGAGCGGCAGCGGCCACGACGAATCGATCGAGGATCCGTTCGAAGACGACCCGGATTTGAAGCCATGACCGACGCCGTTCACAACCTCCCCTCGCGCCCCGACCCCATCCTGCGCGTCGTGCCGCGCCCCGCCGACATCAACGCCAACGGCCATATCTTCGGCGGCTGGGTCTTGAGCCAGATGGACATTGCGGGCGGCATCGTCGCGGGGCGAATCGCGCAGGGACCGACCGCGACGGTAGCGATCGAGGCGATGGAATTCATCGCGCCGATCCTGCTCGGCGACATCATCTCGGTCTATGCGCATCTCGAAAAGCGCGGGCGCACCTCGATGGGCATCCGCATCGAAGTCATCGCGACGCGCGATCGCGGCGAGACCGAGGTGACGGTGACGCAGGGCCTGTTCACCTTCGTCGCGCTCGACGAGAATCACCGCCCGCGGCCGCTGCCGGCGGATTAATCCGCTCCCTTCACGCGATAGTCGAAGCTGCGGCTGCCGTTCGCCGGGACCGCGACGGCCCAGGTCGGCAGCCCGTCGCGGCGCGGCAGCTTGCGGATGCGCCTGTCGAGCCCCGCGGTGTCATGGACCTCGAATCCCATTTCGAAATCGACCGCGAAGGGATTGGCGTTGGTCACGGTCAGCCGATAGTCCGCCTCGCTGTTTTTCGGCGCGACGTAATTTTCGATGCTGACGCGCACCTGGCTGCTGTCGCCGATCACCAGATTGACCGTCTCGCCGACCGCATGATCGCGCAGCTCACCCTGGCCCGCGAGCAGCGATTCGCCCTGCACGGTTTCGAACACCGCCACCTCGCCGCTCGGCAGCGGCACGCCGAGCGCCGCCGTCTTCCTATTCTCCATCCGCAGCACGATCTCGGCCTCGCGCGCGCCATCTTCGCAGCTCAGACAAGCGCGCAGCCGGTAGATGCGGCGGAACGGCACCGCATCCTTGACCAGCAGCGCGACCTGCTTTTGCCCGTTCGCAGCGACGGTAACCGGAATCGGCACGCGATAGAGCTTGAGATCGCCGAGATTCTCCTGCGCCGCGACGACCGCTGCACGCGACGCCATCGCCCGGTTGCGCGAGCCCGTCACCACAAGCGTATCGGCCATTTCGAGCGCGGGCGCGGGTGCGGGCGCGGGCGGGGCCGGTGGGGGCGGCGGCGGCGGCGGCCGGCCATAGCGGCCGCTTCCCGTCGGGAAGCAGGACAGGCGCAGATAGGGTTGCGGCGGCGCTTCGACGAGATCATCGAAATCGCTTTCGACATTGAGCGTCCCCGCGATCGCCGAAAGCGACGCATCGGCAAAGCTTTCGCCATTGCTGTTCGCGACGGTCAGCCAGGCGAAGAGGTCGAGCGTGCGGCCGTCGGGTGCGACGCGCGCGACATAATTGCTCGCCCAGTCGAAGCCGGTCGCGAGATAGGTCAGCGTCACCGTCGCCCGCTGCGCCGCCGGGCTGCGCGTCGTCACCGACAGCGTCGGCTTCGCGGTGAGTCCCGCCGGCACGCCGTCGTAGACGAGCGATTCGGGAAGCCCCGTGCAACGCAGCGATTCGAACCCGGCGGGCGTCTGCAGCACCACCGCACCGCCCGGCCCCGAACGGATGATCGCGTCTTCCTCGGTGACCTTGCCCGTCGCGCCGTCGGTGCGGCGGAGGTGGACGCGGTTGCCAAGCGACCCGTCGAGCAGGCTCGCGGGCGATAGCAGCGCCGCGTCGCGATTCTTTTGCACCACCCCGCCGGGAAGTCCGGTCACGATCGCGCTCACCGCGACCATGCCTTCGGCGACGCCTTCGAAGCGCAGCCGCACATCGCCTGCGGGCAGGTCGATCGTGCGCGTTTCGGAAATCAGCGCGAAGCCCTGAAGCCAGCGCAAGCCGATGCCGCCGCCCTCACCGCGCTCGGGATCGCGGAAGATGCTGACCGACACCGAATCGGGCGCCGCCGAGGTCACCACCGGCTGCGCGGCAGCGGGCGACGCCGCCGCGAGCAGGAGCAGGGGCAACAGGCGGCGCATCGCCGGTCCGTTCAGTAGCGCGTTTCGAAGGTGGCGGTGACGGTCGCCTCGCCGTTCGCGGGCACCGTCACGCTCCACTGCGCTCCGTCGCTGTCGAGCCGTTTGCTCTTCATGCTTTCGGTGATGATTCGTGTCTCGTCCCAATACCAGTCGAGCCCGCGCTGGGTGAGGTCGAGCGTCACCGGCTCCGCGCGCGCATTGGTCAGGCGGTACGACATCGACGTGCGCCAGACCGTCGACGAGCGCCGTTCGCGCGACACGACCGTCGCCTGCACCTTGACGTCGAATGCCTCGCCGGTCGCAAGGCCGAGTTCGCTGCCCATCGGCGTGTGGCCGATCCGGTTCTCGCCGATGAATTGCGGGTCGCCGCGCAGGTCGCGCTGATAGAAGCGCACCGTCCCCGCGGGCAGTGCGTCGCCGAGCCCGCCGTCGGCGCTCGAGGTGAATTTGATCACGCTCGCCGCGCTCGCGGGCTCGGTCATCGTCTGGAAGCCGCCCAGCGTAAATTCATAGACTTTGCGCGCCGGCACCTTCGACACGTCGAGGAAGCTCACCTGCTTCGTCTGCGCATTGGCGATCGTCGTGCGCTCGGGCAGCGGATAGAGATAATAATCGCCGAGTTGTTCGCGCGGTGCGCTCTCGGTCCCGGCGCTGCGGATATTGGCCTGCGGCCGCGGGCGATAGCGCGGCGTCGCGCCGCTGCCCGAAGGCGTGCCCGCGACGAGCAGGGTGCGCGCGTTGTCGAAGGTCGTGCCGGTGTTGTTGGTCAGCGTGACCCAGCCCTGCACGTCGATCGTCCCCGCCTTTTCGTCGTAGAGCGAGACATAGTCGGCGGACCAGCCGAGCCCGCTGGTCAGATAGGAGAGCGTCGCGGGACGCGTGCCCGCGCGGTCGCTGTCGACGGTGATCGACAGGGTCGGCTTGGCGCGCAGGTTCGGCGGGATCTTGTCGAAAATCACCCGCACCGGCAGCCCGTCGTCGCGCAGCACTTCGATCCGCGATCCGATCTGCAGCACGACGCCGCCGTTGACCGCGAGCACTTTGGCGCGCTCGCTCGTCTGCGCACCGGTCGCGGGGTTGATCCGCAGCAGCGTGATCGTTTCGCCCACTGCCTTTTGTCCATCAGCGCGTTCGGCGAGAGCAGGTCGTAGTCGAAATTCTGTTCGACGATCGCGGTATCGTCGGCGGCGAAGGAAACGGTCTGCGGGCGGATCTGCGCCGAGACGTCGGGAAACTCCTGCCGCGAGCGGCCAGCGGGGATCGCGAGCCGGCGCACGTCCTGAACGAGCGACTGGCCGCCATTATAGATGGTGACCGACAACTCGCCCTGCGCATTGCCCGCGTCCTGCGCGGCGGCGGGACATGCCGCCACCGCGCCGATCAGCATGACCGGTGCGCAAATCCCTGCCAAAGCGCGCATATTCGCCCTCCCCGAAGCTGTGCTCAGGAAAGTCTAGCGATGGGACGCGGAAAAACCAGCCGAAATCGAATGGTTTATACCAAGGTGCGGTGATCACGACCTATGAGGACAGCATTCTGGCGGTTCCCGGCGAGGAACGCGCGAAGGTGCGATGCGGTGCATCGTGCCGAGGGCGTGACGAAGTCCGGGGGCCGCCAGAATGCTGCCCAAAGGGTTGTCGGTCCCGTCCGCTGGACGTCGTCGCAGCGTCGCGACGATGAACCACATCGCCGCTTCCGCTGCTCCTCGCCAGCAAACGGGACCGACAATCCTCATAGGTCGTGATCACCGCACCTTGGTATTATTCGGCGGCTTCGACCCCCGCCGGGCGTGCGACGGTGCGGCGGGTGCGGCGCGGCTTGGGCGCGGGCGTTTCTTCGCCCTCGTCGCCCTCGCCGCCTTCGACGCGGCCGATCGCGGGCGGCAGCGCAGCGCTGTCGATCCCCGCCGCGCCCTCGTCGCCGTCCTGGCTGCGCGCGCGGCGCGGACGGCGCGCAGGGCGCGGAGCGGCTTCGGCGTCGCCCGACGCTTCGGCGCCTTCCTTGTCGCCGTCGCCCGCGTCGCGATCCGAACGTCCGGAATCGCGCTCACGATTGTTGCGGCGCCCGCGGCCCTGCTGGCGATTGCCGCGCGAATCATCCTCGTCGCGATCGCGGTCGCGGCCGCCTTGCGAACGGTTGTCGCTCTCTTCGCGGTCGGTCTCGCTGTCGCTGTCCGTCTCGTCGTGGCCGTCGAAATCCTCGACCCCGCGCACTTCACGGCTGCGGTCATGGCTGCGATCCTGTCCGCCGTGACCCTGTTTTTCTTCCTGACGCGCGCGGAAGTCGCTGTGGACGCGGAAATAGTGGTCGGCGAACTGGAGATAATATTCGGTCTGGACGCGATCCCCGGCAAGCTGCGCGTCGCGCGCCATATTCTTGTATTTCTCGATCATCTGGACGGCGTTGCCGCGCGCCCGGCTGTCGATGCGGTTCGCCTGGTCGACGCCCCCGCGTCCGCCCGATTGCGACCGATTGTTGTTGCTGTTGTTGCGGCCGCGCCGGCGGCCGCTCTGCCGGTTGTTCATGTTCAACTGAAAACTTCCTGTCGAAAAGCTATGCCAAACCCCTTTTGGCCGATCGCGCCGCTTGCGCCGATCGCATCCCGCGTCACCGCGGGTTCTTGCCCTTCACCGCCTCTGCGAAACCATGTCCGCCGGGGCGCTTCGGTTGGGAAGCAGGTCCGCCAGCCCCCTGCGGTGCGTCGTTGCACCGTCGGTGGGACCCCCATCGGGCCTGTGGCTGCCACCTAACGCGCTTTGCGGTCGAAACCAAGCGATTTCTGTCGCAGGCTGGATCAAAGCGTCAGGATCAGGGCACGATCGCGCCCGCCGAGATCGCGGCGGCAATCCACCGCAAAGCCGGCGTTGCGGGCCAGAGCTGCTACCAACATATGCTGACTTGCCCCGATTTCAAGCACCGCCGCCCCGCCGGGCGCGAGGAGGCGCGGCAGGTCTGGGATGATGCGGCGATAGTCGGCGAGCCCGTCGCTGCCGGCGAAAAGCGCGCCCGCGGGCTCGTGCGCCGCGACGTCGGGCATCAGCGCTTCGGTATCGGCGATATAAGGCGGGTTGCAGAGGATGAGATCGAACGGCCCTTCGACCCCGCGCGCCCAGTCGCCGCGCCGGAAATCAGCGCGGTCCTGCATCGCCAGCGCCGCAGCATTGGCGCGCGCATAGCCGAGCGCCTCCTCGCTCGCATCGACCCCGAGCCCCGACGCGGCCGGCCACTCGGCAAGCGCGGCGAGGAGCAAGGTGCCGGGACCGGTGCCGAGGTCGAGGATGGTGCGCGGCGCGGCCGCCGCGAAATGCGCGATCGCCGCCTCGATCAGCGTCTCGCTGTCGGGCCGCGGGATCAGCGCGCCGGGGCCGACGGCGAGGCGGATCGTCCAGAAGTCGCGATAGCCGAGGATATAGGCGACGGGTTCGTGCGCCAGCCGCCGCGCGACCAGCGCCTCGAAGCCATCGGGCACGTCGAAGCGCGCGGGATCGAGCAGCAGCCGATCGCGCTCGACCCCCAGCGCATGCGCCATCAGCAGCTCGGCATCGAGCCGCGGCGTGCCGGATACGGCGGCGAGGCGCGCGGCGGCGTTGCGGAGGGCTGCGCTTGCCTCCCCCTCCCGCTTGCGGGAGGGGGCCGGGGGGTGGGCGCGGTCAGAGTCGTCGGATGCGGACATGCCCACCCCTAGCCCCTCCCCCATGCGGGAGGGGAATCAATTGTCACCCAGCCCCGCCAGCCGCTGCGCCTCGTCCTCGGCGATCAGCGCGTCGATCAGTTCGCCCATCTCGCCTTCCAAAATCTCGGGCAGGCGGTGGAGCGTCAGGTTGATGCGGTGGTCGGTGACGCGGCCTTGCGGGAAATTATAGGTGCGGATGCGTTCGGAGCGGTCGCCCGATCCGACCATCGCCTTGCGCGCCGAGGCTTCGGCATCGTGGCGCTTGGTGCGTTCGAGGTCGAACAGCCGCGACCGCAGCACCTGCATCGCCTTGGCTCTGTTCTTGTGCTGGCTGCGCTCGTCCTGCTGGATGACGACGAGGCCGGTCGGGATATGGGTGATGCGGATCGCGCTATCGGTCGTGTTGACATGCTGCCCGCCCGCGCCCGACGCGCGATAGATGTCGATCTTGAGGTCGCTGTCGTTGATCGCGACGTCGACCTCTTCGGCCTCGGGCAGCACCGCGACGGTCGCGGCGCTGGTGTGGATGCGCCCGCCGCTTTCGGTGACGGGAACGCGCTGGACGCGGTGAACGCCGCTTTCGAACTTCAGCTTGGCGAAGACCCCCTGCCCCTTCACCGAAGCGACGACTTCCTTATAGCCGCCGACCTCGGCCTCGTTCGCCGAGATGATCTCGACCTTCCACCCCTGCATGTCGGCGTAGCGGCTGTACATGCGGAGCAGGTCGCCCGCGAACAGCGCCGCTTCGTCACCGCCGGTCCCGGCGCGGATTTCGAGCATCGCGGCGCGCTCGTCGGCGACGTCCTTCGGCAGCAGCCCAACCGCAAGCGCATGTTCGGCGGCCGGCAGCGCTTCCTCGACCGCTTCGATCTCTTCCTCGGCCATCGCCTTCATCTCGGGATCACCGAGCATCTCCTTCAGCGACACCAGCTCGCCGCGCAGCCGGATCACCTCGCGCGCCGCCTTCGCGACGGGTTCGAGCTCGGCGAACTCCTTCGACGCCGCGACGAAATCGGCGGGCGCCATATCCCCCGTCGCCATCCGCGCCTGAAGGGCGGCGTGACGCTCGATGATCGCGTCGATCTGCTTTTCGGGGATGGTCACCATAGGGCCTTCTCTACTTCGTCATTCCCGCGAAAGCGGGAATCCAGCTGCAACGGCCGTTGACCAAGCGAAGCCGGAAACTGGATCCCCGCCTTCGCGGGGATGACGAAGAATAGACATCAGTGATCTGCCAGCGCACGAATGGTCGCGTCCGCGACGACCGTCAGTTCGCTGTCACCGCGCATATTGAAGTAGGAAGCACCATCGCGCGTCCCAACGGCAATCAACGCGCGCGCGGGTATCTTCCCCGCCTTGTCGAAACGTTTGCGTGGCGAACCGCTCGCAACGATTTCGGTCGCAAAGCCGCGACCGCGCAACGCTGCAAGCGTCCTCATTGCCAGTGCCAGCAGGCCATCATCCTCAACCGCAATCACGAAGTCGATGCGGTTGTCGATCACATCGTCCCCCAACAACATCGCCAGCCGCTCGATCCCCGCCGCCCAGCCGACCGCCGCGGTCGGCGGCCCGCCGAGCATCTCGATCAGCCCGTCGTAGCGCCCGCCGCCGATCACCGTGCCCTGCGCGCCGAGCCGGTCGGTGACGAATTCGAATGCGGTGTGGCGATAATAGTCGAGCCCGCGCACCAGCCGCGCGTTGCGCTGCCACGCGACCCCCGCGGCGTCCAGACCGGCCGTCACCGCGCCGAAGAAATCCTGCGCCTCGCCCGTCAGAAAGGCGTCGATGTCGGGCGCGCTGTCGGCGACCGGGCGGTCGCGCGGGTCTTTGCTGTCGAGGATGCGCAGCGGATTCTTGTCGAGCCGCGCGAGGCTGTCATCGGACAGATCGCTGCGATGCGCCTCGAAATGCTCGACGAGTGCACCGCGCCACGCATCGCGGCTTGCCGCATCGCCGAGCGTGTTGAGCGTCAGCGTCACGCCCTCGGCGATCCCGAGCTCCTTCAAAAGCTGATCGGCGAACACCAGCAGTTCCGCATCGGCGAGCGGGCTGTCGCTGCCGATCACTTCGGCGTCGAGCTGGTGGAACTGGCGATAGCGGCCCTTTTGCGGGCGCTCGTAGCGGAACAAAGGCCCGTGCGTCGCCACTTTCAGCGGCGCGAACTGCTGCCAGCCGTTCGTGATATAGGCGCGCGCTATCCCTGCGGTGAATTCGGGGCGCAAGGTGATCGATTCGCCGCCGCGATCCTCGAACGAATACATTTCCTTCGACACGACATCGGTGGTTTCGCCGAGCGAGCGCGCGAACACCGCGGTCGGCTCGATCACCGGCACCTCGATACGCTTGAAGCCATAGAGGCGGCGCACGCGCTCGAACGTCTCGACGACATGGGCGAAACGGTCGGCGAAATCGCCTAGCATGTCCTGCGTGCCGCGCACGGGCTGCGGCGTCGGGATTCTGGCGGGCTTGTCCTTGCTCATGGCGGCGGCGTCTAAAGGCTTTTCGACGAAACGCAAAGAGTGCTCGCAGAGCCCGCGCTGGACCTCGCCGCCATTTCAAGGCAGTAACGCGCACCATGAAAAACGCACCGTTCGTCGCGGCCGCCCTTCTCGCCGCGCCCCTCGCCCTTCTTCCCGCCGCCACCGACGCCCAGACCGGCAACAGCGCCCCCGGCCTGTCGGTGCAGCCGCACATCGTCCCGCTGCCCGCCGACAAGCCCTATCCGGGCACGATGGTGCTGAAGGTCGATGCAACCGATGTCGCGCGTGGCATTTTCCACGTCCGCCAGACGATTCCGGTCGCAAAAGGAGGCAAGCTGACCTTGCTCTATCCCGAATGGCTGCCGGGCAAGCACGCACCGCGCGGGGCGATCGCCGAACTCGCGGGCTTCAAGGCCAGCGCCGGCGGCAAGACGCTGCGCTGGACGCGCCAGCCCACCGACGTCTATGCCTTCGACATCGACGTGCCCGAGGGGGCGACGAGCATCGACGTCGCCTTCGATTTCCTGTCGCCGACGCGCAGCAGCGAAGGCCGCATCGTCGTCACCCCGGCGATGATGAATCTGCAATGGGAACAGGTGAGCCTTTATCCCGCGGGCACTTTCACGCGGCAGATTCCGGTGCAGCTCGACGTCACGCTGCCGCAGGGGTGGACCGGCGCCGCGGCGCTCGACGGGCTGAAGATCGCGGGCAATCGCTACAGCTATGCACCGACGAGCTATGAAACGCTGGTCGACAGCCCGATGTTCGCGGGGCGCTATTTCCGCAAATGGGATCTCGGCCACAATGTCACGCTCAACGTCGTTGCCGACGAGCCGCAATATCTGGAGGCGAAGCCCGACCAGATCGCGACCCATGCGGCGCTCGTCGGCGAGGCGGTTGCGCTGTTCGGGTCGCGTCCTTTCGACCATTATGACTTCCTGCTCGCACTGACCGACGAGCTCGGCGGCATCGGGCTCGAACATCATCGCAGCAGCGAGAACAGCAGCAAGACCGACTATTTCACCAAATGGGACGATGGCGAAGTGCTGCGCGGGCTGTTGCCGCACGAGCTGACGCACAGCTGGAACGGCAAATATCGCCGCCCCGCAAAGCTGTGGACCCCCGACTATCGCACCCCGATGCAGGACAATCTGCTGTGGGTCTATGAAGGCCAGACGAGCTATTGGGACATTGTCCTCGCCGCGCGGTCGGGGATGCAGTCGAAGGACATGGCGCTCGCGCAATGGGCGACGAGCGCGGCCTGGTATAGTGCGCAGCCGGGGCGCAGTTGGCGCTCGGTCGAGGATACGACGCTCGACCCCGTGATCGCCGCGCGCAAGCCCAGGCCTTTCCCGAGCTGGTCGCGCACCGAGGATTATTACAACGAAGGCTCGCTCGTCTGGCTCGAGGCCGACATGCTGATCAGGGACGCGACCGGCGGCAAGAAGAGCCTCGACGATTTCGCGAAACTCTTCTTCGGCGGGCGCGAGGGCGACTGGGGCGAGGTCGTCTATGACTTCGACGACGTCGCAGCGGCGCTGAACAAGGTTTATCTCTATGACTGGGCGGGCTTCCTGCGCACCCGGCTGCAACAACCGGGCGCGCCGCCGCCGGTCGGCGGGATCGAGAAGGCGGGTTACAGGCTGGTGTGGCGCGACACGCCGAACGCCTATGACAAGGGGCGCATGGCGCTGTCGAAAAGCTATGACCTTACCCATTCGCTGGGCCTGACGATCGACAAGGACGGCGTGGCGGGGGGCATATTGTGGGACGGCCCCGCCTTTCGCGCCGACATCGTCAATGGGACGAAGATCGTCGCGGTGGGCGGCGTCGCCTATAGCAAGGAACGGATCGAGGCGGCGATCAAGGCCGCGGCCGGCGACGGCAAGGCGCCGATCACGCTGCTCGTCGAGCGCGGCGGGCGCTATCGGACGGTCGAGATCGACTATCACGGCGGGCTGCGCTGGCCGTGGCTCGAAAAGGCCGGCAGCGGCCCCGACCAGTTCGACCGGCTGTTCGCGCCGAAACGGGCGCTCTGACGCCCGCCTCATTTGGTCGATTTCGGAGCCTCGCGCGCGCAAAAAGCGCCGCGGGGCTCTCGACTTTGTGCGGTGCAGCGCGCTAAGGGGCGCCGCGATTACAAAAACGAAGGATTTCTCCCATGCGCATCGACCTCATCCCCGCCGGCGACAGCCCGCCCGACAGCCTGAATGTGCTGATCGAGGTGCCGATCGGCGGCGAGCCGGTGAAATATGAGTTCGACAAGGCGTCGGGCGCGCTGTTCGTCGACCGCTTCCTCCACACGCCGATGCGCTATCCCGCCAATTACGGCTTCATCCCGCACACGCTGGGCGATGACGGCGATCCGCTCGACGCCCTTGTCGTCGCGCGCTCGCCCGTCGTCGCCGGCGCGGTGGTCAAGTGCCGTCCGATCGGCGTGCTCAAGATGGAGGATAATGCCGGCGGCGACGAAAAGCTGCTGTGCGTCCCCGTCAACACGACCTTCCCCTATTATGCCGAAGTCGCGAGCTATCAGGACATGCCGCCGATCGTGCTCCAGCAGATCGAGCATTTCTTCGCGCATTACAAGGATCTGGAGCCCGGCAAATGGGTGAAGCTCGGCGGCTGGGGCGATGTCGACGAGGCGAAGGCGATCATCGTCGCGGGAATCGAGCGCGCGAAGGCCAAGGGATTCTGATCGCTTTCGCTGGCCAGAGGCTGATCGTCTTTGGATGAGCCAGACGCGTCAAAGATTGTGTGTCCCCGCGAAGGCGGGGACCCATCTCCGGCCGGTGCAAGATCGGACCGTCGGGAGATGGGCTCCCGCCTTCGCGGGAGCACACGGATTTACTCAGTCACGACGATCATGTGCTAGGATTCTTTGGGCGCCCGCTTCGACCTTGCCGCGGCGGGCGTTTCCTTTGCCGGCGCCTCGGGCAGCGTGCGGACATGCACGTCGCGCTGCGGATAGGGGATGACGATCCCCGCCTCCTTGAACTTGTCCCAGATGCGCAGGAACACCTCGCCCTGGACATTGCCGAGCCCGCTTTCGGGATCGGCGATCCAGATCCGCAGCTCATGGTTCACGCTGCTCTCGCCGAATTCGGTGATCCAGCAAACCGGCGCGGGCGACTTGAGCACGCGGGGCGATTCGGCCGCGGCGTCGAGCATCAGCTGCTGTGCGAGACGCAGGTCGGCGTCATAGCTGACCCCGACCTTCATCCGCACACGCACGTCGCGGTTCGAATAGCTCCAATTCTCGACCCGCTCGGTCATCAGCAGCTCGTTGGGAACGAGGTGCTCCTTGCCGTCGCGGGTGATCACCGACACCGCGCGCACCCCGATCTTGTTCACCCGCCCGACCGAATCGGCGACGACGATCACATCGCCCGGCTTGATCGAACGGTCCATCAGCAGGATGATTCCGGCGATCAGATTGCCGAAGGTCTTTTGCAGGCCGAAGCCGACCGCGAGCCCGAGCGCGCCCGAAAAAACCGCAAAGGCGGTGAGGTCGATGCCGAGCAGGTCGATGCCGATGAAGAAGGCGGCGATGACGATGACGACGCTCGCGATTTTCTCGACGAGCAATTGCTGCGTCGCATCGAGGTCGCGGCCGCCGCGCACCACGCGCCGCACGACGCGGTTGCCGATTCGGACGAGCAGGAAAAGGACGAGGAAGGTCAGCGCGACGTTGATGAGCGTCAGCAGCGAGACATGCATCTTGCCCGCCGAAAAGCCGACACTGTCGAGCCGGTCCTGCAAGAGCGCCAGTCCGCCGACCGCATGCGAAAGCAGGGCGGCGAGCGCGGCCGCCGCAATCAGCAGCGCCGGCACCTCGCCCAATCCGACGCCGAGGACCAGATTGCGCACCGCCGCGGCCGCCGTGAAGGCGACAACCGTGCCGAGCAGCAGCCCGGCATAAGGGTCCCACGGCCACGCGCCCCATCCCACCGCCGCGAGCAGCAGCGCGGTGGCCCAGCCGAGGAGAGCGGGAACATGCGCGGTCAGCGGGCTCTGCGCCTGAATATCGCGGCCATGCAGCCAGTCGGCGACACGCGGACCGAGCCTGCGGCGCGCGACCCAGCCCGCGATCAGCGCGAGTCCCGCGATCATCGCCGCTATGCCGATTTCGGCAATTTGCGCCTCCTCGACGCGCGGAAAGCCCATGCGGACGAGCAGGTCGTCGATCATCCGCCGCCGCCCATCGCGGCAAAGCCGCGTTCGAGATCGGCGATCAGGTCGGCGGGGTCCTCGAGTCCGATCGACAGGCGGACGAGCGCGTCGGGATCGGTCCACGCCGTCGCGCTGCGAATCGCCTGCGGGTCGGCGGGCACCGCGAGGCTTTCATAGCCGCCCCAGCTGAAGCCCAGCCCGAAATGGGCGAGCGCGTCGATGAAACGCGCGCGCGCCGCATCGCCGGCGCCTTTCAGCGTGAAGCCGAACAATCCGCTCGCCCCCGAAAAATCGCGCGACCACAGCCTATGCCCTGCATCGCCTGGCAAACCGGGGTGGAGCACGCGCCCGACCTCGGGCCGCGCGGCGAGCCACTCCGCGACCGCGAGCGCGTTCACGCCGTGGCGCTGAAGCCGCACGTCGAGCGTTCGGAGGCCGCGCAGCATCAGCGCGCAGTCGTCGGGCGAAACCGCCTGGCCGAGCTGATAGGTCGCCTTGCGCAGCCGCGGCCACAGCGCCGGCGTCGCGGTGAGCGACCCCATCATCGCGTCCGAATGGCCGCCGACATATTTGGTGAGACTCATCATCGCCACGTCGACGCCATGCGCGAGCGCCGGGAACAGCAGCGGCGTTGCCCAGGTGTTGTCGAGCATCGTCACGACACCACGCTCGCGCGCAACCCGCGTGATCGCGGGAACGTCCTGCACCTCGAAGGTAAGGCTGCCCGGCGATTCCAGAAAGATCAGCTTCGTTTCGGGGCGGATCAAGTCGCCGATGCCCGCGCCGATCAGCGGATCATAAAAGCTCGTCTCGACCCCGAAGCGCTTCAGCATCCCGTCGCAGAACTGCCGCGTCGGTTCATAGGCCGTGTCGACCATCAGCAGGTGATCGCCCGGCGACAGCAGCGCGAGCAGGCCCGAGGTGATCGCCGCCACCCCCGAGGGATAAAGCAATGTCCCCTCCGCGCCCGGCTCCATTCCGGTCAGCGCGTCGGCGAGCGCCCACACCGTCGGCGTGCCGCGCCGCCCGTAATAGAGCTTGTCGTGCGTCGCGTGCCCGCGCGCCTTCATCTCGGCGATCGAGTCGTAAAGGATCGTCGAGGCGCGCCACACCGGCGGATTGACGACGCCGCCGCCGAGCCGCGGATCGCTCGTCCACTCGGTCCGCCGCCCTGCTCGCACCAGTTCCGTCGCGGGGCGGAAGCGTTCGTCTTTCCGATCGTTCATCGTGCCATTGTTAGCCGACCGCCGGTCAAAATCCAGTGCCGCCCGCGAACCCGAACAGGAAGCCGGCGGCCGAACAGACGGCGAGCAGCGGAATGATGCGGAGGCGCAGCCCGAACAACAGCACGGCCGCGAGCAGCGCGAGCGCCATCGCGCCGAGGTCGGCGCTCGCCATGACGGGAAGCTCCACCGAGGCCCAACCCCAGTCGAAGCGCCGCAATTCGCCGAACAAGGTGTGCAGCGCAAACCATAGCGACAGATTGGCGATGACGCCGACGACCGCGGCGGTGACCGCGGCGAGCGCGCCTTTGGGGCCCGCCGCGCGCTCGAGGCGGTCGATCCACGGCGCCAGCGCGAAGATCCACAGGAAACAAGGGACAAAGGTCACCCACAGCGTCAGCCCCGCGCCGAGCAGGCCCGCGACGAATGGCGTGAACGGCCCCGCGTCGCGCCAGGCCGCGATGAAGCCGACGAATTGGGTGACGAGAATCAGGGGACCCGGCGTGGTTTCGGCGAGCCCTAGCCCGTCGACCATCTCGGCAGGACGCATCCAGCCGAAACCCGCCACCGCTTCCTGCGCCATATAGGCCAGCGCCGCATAGGCTCCCCCGAAGCTGACCAGCGCAAGCCGCGAGAAAAAAGCCCCAATCTCCCACAGCACATGCCCGCTCCCCAGCGTCGCGAGGACGAGCAGCAGCGGCGCCGCCCACGCCGCGCCGCCGACGATCAGCGCCATCGCGCTCTGTCGCCATGCGCGCCGTGCCGAGACCGCCGGCATGGTTGCCGCCGCGGGCGCGAGGGCCAACCACGCGGGCCGCCAGCGCCCCGCCGCCCAGCCGGTGACGAGCGCGATCACGACGACGAGCGGAAAGGGCAGCGCGAAAAGCGCGATCGCGATGAAAGCGGCTACGGCGATCGCGCGCTGGAGCGGTGTCCGGAGCGCCCGGCGCGCGATGCGCAGCAGTGCCTGCACGACGATCGCAAGCACCGCCGCCTTGATGCCGAGAAAGAGCGCCGCGAACCAGCCGAGGCCCGCCGCCGCGACATAGAGCAGCGACAGGCCCAGCATGACGAGCGCACCGGGAATTATGAACAATAACCCGGCGGCCAGCCCGCCGCGCACCCCGTGCTGCCGCCAGCCGATCCAGGTCGCGAGTTGTTGCGCTTCCGGCCCCGGAAGCAGGGTGCAGAAATTGAGCGCGTGAAGGAAGGCCGGCTCGTCGATCCAACGGCGTTCGTCGACGAATTCGCGGTGCATCAGCGCGATTTGCCCGGCGGGGCCGCCGAAGCTGAGCAAGCCGATCCGCGCATAGACGCGAATCGCCTCGATCAGCGTCGGGGTGGGCGGCGCGGACATTGGCGCGCCGGGCGAATCAGGCTGCGCCGGTCGCTTTCGGCGTTGCGGGGTCGGCGCCCCATTCGCTCCAGCTGCCGTCATAGACCGCGACATCCTCCTTGCCGAGCAGATGCGCGCCAAAGGCAAGCACGGTCGCGGTCATGCCGCTGCCGCAGGTCGCGACGAGCGGCTGGCCCAAGTCGACGCCCGCGGCGTCGAACGCCGCCTTCAACTCGTCGCCGCGCTTCCAGGTGCCGTCGGCGTTGAAGAGATTGCCGTGCGGCAGGCTGCGCGAGCCGGGAATATGCCCGGGTGCGACGCCGGGGCGCAGATCGCGCTCCTCGCCGGTGAAGCGCGCCACCGGGCGCGCATCGACGACCTGTTCGCCTTCGAGCCCGAGATTTTCGAGCATCTGCTCCTTGGTGCGCACCGCCTTGGCGTCGCGCCACACGGTGAAGTGGCGGTGGCGGAGCGTCTGCTTGCCCATTTCGAGCGGGCGTCCTTCGGCCTTCCACTTGGCGAGCCCGCCATCGAGGAGCGCGACATCGTGCGCGCCGAACAGCTTCAAGAGCCACCAGGCGCGCGCCGCGCTTTTCAGCGGGCTGTCGTCGTAGATCACGATCCGGCTGCCGTCGCCGAGCCCGAGCGATTGCATGCGGCTGGCGAATTTCTCCGCCGGCGGCGCCATATTCTCGACCTCGCTCGACGCGTCGGTCAGCTCGGCAAGATCCATGAAAACGGCGCCCGGAATATGCCCGGCCTCATATTCGGCGCGCGCGTCGCGCCCCGCATCGGCCAGAAATTTCGTCGCATCGACGACCCGCAGGTCCGATGCCCCCAGTTCGCGTTCCAACCAGTCGGTCGAGACCAAGGCGTCCATGTCATGCTCCTGTTACGACCCGCGGGGAAGCTTCTATCCTCTTCCTCCGCCGGCCATCCTGCTATGGCTCATTCTCTGGGGAAGACGATCAGCCTATGCCCCCACCTGCGCTTTTTCAAGCGCGCGCGAAGCTCTGCCCCAGCCGATGCTGCACTGCAACGAAAAAGGGGCGGGATGGTGCCGCCGGCCGCTATTGGGTGCGCCGCGCCGCGGTCGCGCGCGCCGCCGGGCGATCGAGCGAATAGACGGGGCGGTCGAGCGGCAGCGGCGCGAGCCGGTCGCCCGCCCCCGCCGCCGGCGCGCGGCCGAGCACATAGGCGCCGGCGGTCTGGCCGAAAGCGTCGGCGTCGCCGTCCCAATGATAGGTGACGTCGAGCACGAGCACCGGAACGAGCGCCGGCTTGCCGCCGATCATCAGCGGCTCGATGCTGCCGCGCGGCAAGCTCGCTTCGCTGTTCAGCGTCTCGGTCGCGCCGGGGGCGATGTCCATGCCGTCGCGCAGCACGCTGCCCCCCGCGCCGTCGAAGAAGCGCGCGATCACCGCTTCCTGCATCGCCGATCCCTGGCCGAGCGCGATGCGCACCATCAGCCCCGTCGCGGCGAGCGGCCCGTCGTTCCTGAGTTCGATCGTGAAACCGACCGCGACATGCTCGGCGGTCACGCGAATCGCCCGCACGCCGAGCGCCATCGCGATCTGAGCGCGGCGTTCAGCCGCCGGGCGGGTGACGAGCGGCGACGCGGAGCGCGGCGCGGCGGCCGCCGGCTGCGGCGCGCGAGCCGGCGGCGGGGGCGGTGTGACGGCGCGCGGGGCGGCCGCGCGGACCGGCGCGCGCGGCGGCGCCCCGACGGGCTCGTCGGGCGCGTCGCCCGCGAGCGCGGGGCGGCGGCGCCAGTACCAGAAACCCGCACCTGCGGCGGCGAGCAGCGCGAGAGCCCACGCCCAGAGCGGGGTGCCGCCCCGGTCGGGCGCTCCGGCCGCGGGCGCGACGTCGACAGGCGGCGGAGCGGTTTGCGCATCGTTCGCCGGAGCGTCCACATCGGTCGGCGTTTGGACCGGCTTGGGGGCGGCGGGCGAGGTTTCGGGCGTAGCGGCGGTGGGCGCCTGCGCCGCACCGCGAACTGGAGCGGGCGTGGGCGTCGTGCGGCGTTCGGGCGCCGGGGTCGGCGCAGGCGTCGGGCTCGGGGTGGGCTGCGTCGGCACGATGCGCGGCGCCACCGGCGGCGGTGCCGGGGTCGGCGCGGGGGTCGGGATCCCACGCTGTTCGCCGGGCGCGAGCGGCGGCAGGCCGTTGTCGGCCGGACCCTGCACACCCGACGCGCGCCCGTCATTCTGTTGCGGCAAACGGAAGTCGATCGTTCGGCCGGTCGACGGCGCGGGGGCCGGGGTCGGCGCGGGTGTCTCGTCCTGCTGTGCCCGCGCCGCCAGCGGCGCGCCCGCCAGCACCAACGCCAGCAGCGGCATCGCCGCGAGTCCTCTCGTCCGACCCTGAAGTGTCTTCGTCATCTCTCGTCCAAGCGCCCGGCGCTCTCTTTCGCTGAATCCCGCCGGCCATCGACGGATGACAGCGGCCGCGCGCCGCACTAGACGGTTTCCATGAGTGATTCCAGCCATCCGCCGCTCGCGCCCAAACATCTCGGCCAGACGAGCGAACTTCCTGCCTCACCCGAGCTTGCCGCGCTCGACTATGTGCCCAATCCGCGCGCCGGCGAGCTTTACCTCGTGCGCTTCGCCGCGCCCGAATTCACCTCGCTGTGCCCGGTGACGGGGCAGCCCGATTTCGCGCATCTCGTGATCGACTATGCCCCCGGCAAAACGATCGTCGAATCGAAAAGCCTCAAGCTCTTCCTCGGCTCGTTCCGCAACCATGCGGGCTTTCACGAGGATTGCACCGTCGGCATCGGCCGCCGCCTGTTCGACGAGATGCAGCCCCAATGGCTGCGCATCGGCGGCTATTGGTATCCGCGCGGCGGCATCCCGATCGACGTCTTCTGGCAGTCGGGGCCGCCCCCCGCCGGGCTGTGGCTCCCCGACCAGGGCGTCGCGCCCTATCGCGGACGGGGCTGAGCGATATTTCTACAAATTTTGTCGAATTTCACCTTTTCGTCATGCAAAGCTGACACTAATGTCAGCTTATGACCGCAGCCGCGCACCCGCACGACCATGACATCACCGTCGGTCCCGACGCGATCGACTTCATGGGGCATGTCAACAACGCCCATTATCTGAGCTGGGTGCAGGACGCGGTGCTCGCGCACTGGCGCAAGATCGCGCCGCCCGAGGCGGTCGCCCAGCATCTGTGGGTCGCGCTTAAGCACGAGATCACCTATCGCCGCCCTGCCTTCCTTGACGACCGCGTGATCGCGACGGTGATTCTCGAGAAAGTCCAGGGCGCGCGCGCCTTTTACGAAACGATCATCAGGCGCGGCGAGGACGTGCTCGCCGAGGTCAAGTCGAGCTGGTGCTGCGTCGATGCCGAAACGCTCCGCCCCGCGCGGCTGGCGAGCGAGGTGGTGGCGCGCTTCTTCCCGAACGAGAAAATCTAGAGACTGTCCCGATCAGGAGACATCGTTTCTCACCAAGCTGAACGCCGCTGGCAAAAAAACGTGCATCCCCGTGAAGGTGGAGAAGCATCTCCGGCAGGCAGCAGGAAATGGACTCTCCCCCTTCGCGGGAACACTCGATTCTCAGATGGTGGGCGCTCCACCCTTCGAAGCGCCGCGACCGGTCAGTGTTTACGGGCTTACCGGTTCGTCATTGTCGTCGTCGACCGCGATCCAGATGCCCCCGGCGACGATCGCGAGCGCAAGCACGATCGGCAGCCAGTTCGCGCCTTCCAGCTTGTTCTGACCGTCGGTGGCGGTCACCGCGCGCGTCGCCGTCTGAGCGGGCGCCGCCACGGCCGCGACCGAAGACAGCGATACCGAAACGGCCGCAAGCGCAACCGCGGACTTTTTCCAAAGATTCATCGTGGAGCTCCTTTTGCTAGCCGGACAGAAACGCCGCCGACGGGCAATTGTTCCCCTTTGCGATGATGCAGTCCGTGTCAGGCCGCCTCGAAGCGGATCGGCAGGCGCTTGAGGCCGCCGACGAAGACCGATTCGACCCGCGCCGGCTCGCCCGCGAGTTCGACCGACTTCAGCCGCGGCAACAGCTCTTCCATCAGGATTCGCATCTCCATCCGCGCGAGATGCTGCCCCAGGCACACATGCGCGCCAAAGCCGAAGGCGATCTGCTGATTCTTCGGGCGGTCGGGATCGAAGCGGTTGGGCGCGTCGAAAATATCCTCGTCGCGGTTCGCCGAGACATAGTTCAGCATCAGCCAGTCGCCTTCGCGAATCGTCTGCCCGCCGATCTCGACATCTTCCTTTGCGCTGCGCATGAAATGCTGCACCGGGGTCGTCCAGCGGATCGCTTCCTCGATCAATCCCGCCTTGTCGGCCTCGGCAGCGCGAAAGCGCTCGAACAGCGCCGGGTCCTTCGCGAGCTCCATCATCGCCCCCGCAGTCGACGCACTCGTCGTGTCGTGCCCCGCGGTCGCGACGATCATATAATAGCCCGCCAGCTCGCGGTCGGGGATCTGCCCGCCGTCTACGCTCGCGTTCGCGATCACCGTCGCAATATCCTCGCGCGGACCCGCGCGCCGGTCGGCGGTGAGGGTGCGGAAATAATTTTCGAAATCGGCGATCACGAAATTGAGCATTGCGATCGCCTGTTCGGCGTCCGTGATCGCCTCGCGGCTGCGGTTGAGTTCGGGGTCGGTCGATCCGAACAGCTGCTGCGTCAGCAGCGGCTCGTCTTCGGGCGGCACGCCCAAAATATCCATGATGACGCGCAGCGGATAATGCGCCGCGACATCGCGGGCAAAGTCGCACTCCCCATCAAAGCTCAGCAAATGCTCGACCGCGGCGCGCGCGTGGTGGCGGACACGGTCTTCGACGATCTTCAGATTCTTGGGCATGAACCAGCTCTGGGTGAGCAGGCGGTATTTCATATGATCGGGCGCATCCATCTGGACGAGCGAGCGGATCAGATGCCCGTCGTGGTTCGGCGTCGCGGCGCGCGCCAGCGCCTCGCCGTCGCGATTGGTCAGCACGGTCGGACGGATGCCGTTCGCAAAGCGCTGCGGGTCGCGGCTGATCGCCATCACGTCGGCGTGGCGGGTGACGAGCCAGAAGGGATCGAACGCCGCATTCTCGGCCACCGCGAGCGGCGCATTCGCGCGCGCCCAGGCGAGCTTCTCGTGCAGGTCGTTCCACTCGCCATAGGCTTCGGGTTCGACGACCGCGGCGGCTACCTCTCCGGGCAATATAGGTTTTGTCATTGGGGCGAAACTGCCGCAACGCCCGTCGTCTGTCGAGGGGGATCGTGCGCCCGTCGAATAGCGGCGTTGCCCTCGCCGTGCGCCGCGCCTAGCGCTGTAACTTTATTGCTTGAGTCTGAAATTCCGGGGATAGATCCATGAAAACCGCCACGCGCCACCTGCTGCTCGCCACCCTTTCGTCGCTCAGCCTCGCCGCGACGCCCGCGCTCGCGCAGCAGGCCCCCGACCCCGCGGCCCAGGCCGCCGCACCGCTGCCCGACAGCGTGCCGAGCCAGCTTCCGCGCATCGCGCGCCCGTCGCATTACGACATCGCGGTCACCCCCGACGCCAAGGCGCTGACCTTCACCGGCCGCGCTGCGATCGACCTCGACCTGTTCGCCGCCTCGAACGCCATCACGATGAACGCGCTCGACCTCGATTTCGCGAGCGCGAGCATCGCAAAGCCCGACGGGTCGGGTCGCACTGCGCTGACCGCGACGGTCGACCGCGACGCGCAGACCGTCACCTTCACCGCGCCCGCGTCGCTCGCGCCGGGCCAATATCGGCTGACCACCGATTATACGGGCAAGATCGGCACGCAGGCGAACGGGCTGTTCGCGCTCGACTATCCCGACAAGGTGACGGGCGAGGAGCGACGCGGCCTCTTCACCCAGTTCGAGGCGCCCGACGCGCGCCGCTTCGTGCCGAGCTTCGACGAGCCGAGCTACAAGGCGACCTTCCGCCTCACCGCGACCGTCCCGGCGGGCCAGCTCGCGGTGAGCAACATGCCGGTCGAAAAGGAGACGGCGACCGCGAACGGCATGAAGACCGTGACCTTCGGCACCTCGCCGAAAATGTCCTCCTATCTCCTCTTCTTCGGGCTCGGCGATTTCGAGCGGCTCGCGAAGAAGAGCGAAAGCGGTGCCGAGGTCGGCATCGTGTCGCCCAAGGGGTCGGGCGAACAGGCGCGCTTCGCGCTCGACAGCCTCGGCCCGCTGCTCACTTATTATGGCGATTATTTCGGCCAGCCCTATCCGCTGCCCAAGCTCGACAATATCGCCGGCCCCGGCCAGTCGCAATTCTTCGGCGCGATGGAAAATTGGGGCGCTATCTTCACCTTCGAGCGCATCCTGCTCGACGATCCCGCGATCACCAGCCAGGCGACGCGGCAGGCGATCTATGAGGTGCAGGCGCACGAGACCGCGCACCAGTGGTTCGGCGACCTCGTAACGATGGCGTGGTGGGACGATCTGTGGCTCAACGAAGGCTTCGCGAGCTGGATGGCGACGAAGGTCACCGACCATTTCCATCCCGAATGGCAACCTTTGCTGAGCCGCGTCGGGGGCCGCGAGCACGCGATGGCGCTCGACGCCTATAAAACGACGCACCCGATCCTCCAGACGATCCGCACCGTCGAGGACGCCAATCAGGCGTTCGACGCGATCACCTATCAAAAGGGCGAAGCGGTGATCTCGATGCTCGAGGCCTATGCCGGCGAGGATGTCTGGCAGGGCGGGCTCCGCCGCTACATGGCCGCGCATAAATATGGCAACAGCCGCACCGACGATCTGTGGAATGCGGTCGAGGCCGCGGGCGCCAAGGGACTCACCGGAATCGCGCACGACTTCACCGGTCAGCCGGGCATCCCGCTCATCCGCATGACGAGCTATGAATGCGACGGCGGCACCGGCGTGATCGGTGTCACGCAGGGCGAATTCTCGCGCGACCGGCGTGCGGGCGTCGACGGCGAGGGGCGCCGCTGGAAAGTGCCGATGCTCGTGCGCAGCGTCGGCGGCAAGGACCAGCGCGTCGTCGTCGAAGGCGGCAAGGCGACGATCCGCGTCCCCGGCACCTGCGGCGCGACGATCCTCAACGGCGGCCAGCTCGGCTATTTCCGCACCCTCTACACGGCGCAAGCGCTCGATGCGTTGCGCGCCGATTACAAGGCGATCGCGCCGATCGACCAGCTCGGCCTCCTGAGCGACAATTTCTCGCTTTCGGTCGCGGGCTATCAGCCGATGGGCGCGGCGCTCGACCTGCTCACGGCGGTCCCCACCGACGCCAACCCCTATGTGCTGACCGAGGCCGCCGACCGCTACGAGCAACTCCATGCGATCTTCGACGGCGACGCGGCGAGCCAGCAGGCGATCGCGGTGCGCGGCGCGGCGGCGCTGCGCCCGGCGCTCGCGCGGCTCGGCTTCGATCCGAAGGACGGCGAGCCCGCGCTCGACGCGGTGCTGCGCGCCGACGTGATCCGCGCGCTCGGCACGATGGGCGACGCCGCGGTGCTCGCGGAGGCGCGCCGCCGCTTCGCGCTGCTCGACAGCAATCCGAAGGCACTCGACGGCTCGTCGAAGGGTCTGTGGCTCGACATCGTCGCGACCAATGCGAGCGCCGCCGACTGGGACAAGCTCCACAAGCTCGCCAGTGCGAGCAAGTCGACGGTCGAACGCAGCACGCTCTACACGCTGCTCGGCGCGGCGAAGGACGACGCGCTCGCCAAGCGCGCGCTCGACCTGTCGCTGACCGGCGAGCCCGGCGAGACGACGAGCGCGGCGATCATCGGCCGCGTCGCGCGCAATCACGCCGACGCCGCGGTCGATTTCGTCGAGGCGAACCAGGCGCAGGTCGACAAGCTGATCGACGCCTCGGCGCGGGTGCGCTTCCTCGCGGGGCTCGCCATGGGGTCGGACGATCCGGCGATGATCGCGCGGCTCGAAACCAAGGCCGCCGGCCTGCCCGCCGACGTGCGCAAGCCCTATGAGCGCACGATCGCGGTGCTCAAGGAACGCGCCGAAAGCCGGCCGCGGATCAAGGCCGAAACCAAGGCCTGGCTCGCGGGTCAGTAGAGCATAATCAACTTTGAGTAAAACGCTCGCAAAGGTTCATGTGTCCCCGCGGAGGCGGGGCCCCATCTCCGATCGGTGCAAGATTGAGCCGCCGGGAGATGGGCTCCCGCGTTGGCGCTACGCGCCGCCTTCGGCTCCGCGGGGAGCACACATGCTTCGGAAACAGCTGACCGCGCTCCAGCCGGGCACGAAAGACGCTCAGGCGCGCGCGGCGCCCTCGGGCATCGCGCTCAGCCAGTCGGCGGCGGCGCGGCGCACCATGGCTTTCAGCGCAGCGCCCTGCCGCGCCCACGCCGCCGCGGCTTCGGCGGTCCAGCTTGCCCCCGCCGCCTGCCCCAGCGCGTCGATCGTCATGTCGATGAAGGCGTCATATTCGGCGATCGGCAGCGCGCCATAATTGCGGTGCGTCGCGACGAGTTCGGCGACCAGCGGCCAGACCCATGTCTCGCCCTGCGCAAGCCCATAGAGAATCTGCAACGTCTCGTCGGTCATCCGGCGCGAGGCGGCGTCGAGGTTGAGAAATGCCGCGCGGCGCGCGGGATGGGCGGCAAGGAAACGGTCGAACAGCGCGTGGCGGATGTCGATGCCGGCCTCGGCGACGGCGGCGAGGTTCGCCTCCATCGGCGCGGCATCGCCGCCCCCCGTCATTCGATCAGGCTCATTTGAACAGGCCGCCCAATATCCCGCGCATCAGCTGGCCGCCGAACTTGCCCGCGACCTGACGGCCGATGCTCGTCGCCGCCGAGCGCGCCGCCGACTGGAACATCTTCTCGGCCATGCTTGGCTTCGCGGCCTCGCGCGCCGCCGCCTTTTCCTGACGGATGCGCTCGCGTTCCTCAGCCGCCTTGCGCTTCGCCTCTTCCTTCGCGGCGAGCGCCGCCTGCTTGTCGGCCTCTTCCTGCGCCTTGGCCGCGATCGCCGCGGCCTGCGCCTGTTCGGCCTTGGCGGCGAGCAATTCTTCGGCGCTCTCGCGGTCGACGGCCGTGTCATATTTGCCCGCAACGGGCGAGATCGACTGGATGATTGCACGCTCCTTGGCATCGAGCGGGCCGGCGCGCGAGCATGGCGGCTTGACAAGCGTGCGCTCGACCGGCGACGGGGCGCCGTCGGCCATCAGCAGTGAGACCAGCGCCTCGCCGACGCGAAGTTCGGTGATCTCGCGCTCGACATCGACCTTCGGATTGGGACGAAAGGTTTCGGCGGCCGCCTTTACCGCCTTCTGGTCGCGCGGGGTGAAGGCGCGCAGCGCGTGCTGGACGCGGTTGCCGAGTTGCCCCGCGACCTCTTCGGGCACGTCGATCGGATTCTGCGTGACGAAATAGACGCCGACCCCCTTCGAACGGATCAGCCGCACGACTTGTTCGATCTTGTCGGTCAGTGCCTTGGGCGCGTCGTCGAACAGCAGATGCGCCTCGTCGAAGAAGAAGACGAGCTTCGGCTTGTCGGGGTCGCCGACTTCGGGCAGTGTTTCGAACATCTCGCTGAGCAGCCACAGCAGGAAGGTTGCGTAGAGCTTGGGGCTCGCCATCAGCTTGTCGGCGGCGAGGATGTTCACATAGCCGCGCCCCTTGTCGTCGCACCGGATCATGTCGGCGATGTCGAGCGCGGGCTCGCCGAAGAAATGGTCGCCACCCTGACTTTCGAGCGTCAGCAATTGCCGCTGGATCGCCCCGACGCTCGCCTTGGTGACATTGCCATATTGGCTCGACAGCTCGCCGGCATTTTCAGCGCACCAGGCCAGCATCGCCTGCAGATCGCCCAGGTCGAGAAGCAGCATATTCTGTTCGTCTGCGACCCGGAACGCGATCGCGAGCACCCCCTCCTGCGTCTCGTTCAAGCCCATCAGCCGCGCGAGCAGCAGCGGCCCCATTTCGGAGATGGTGGTGCGCACCGGATGCCCCTGCTCGCCGAACAGGTCCCAGAAGATCACGGGATTGTCGCGATAGGCCCAACCGGTGTCGCCGATTTCCGCCGCGCGCTTTGCAAAGGGCTCGTGCGTCTTCGCGGTCGGGCTGCCCGCCATCGCCATGCCCGACAGATCGCCCTTCACATCGGCAACGAACACCGGCACGCCGACCGTCGAAAAACTTTCGGCGAGGCCCTGCAAGGTCACCGTCTTGCCAGTGCCGGTCGCGCCCGCGATCAGCCCGTGGCGGTTCGCGCGCTTGAGGACGAGCGACTGGCGCGGCCCATCGGCCGCCCCGCCGCCGCCGAGCCCGATATAGATTTCGGTTGCTGCGCTGCCGTCGCTCACCCTTTGCCCTTTCGCTGTTCAGACCGCCTACCGGTCTAGAACGGGGGGTGAGGAAATCAAGCGAGCGAGGGTTTGGCTGCTAGCGACCGGTTGCTGCCGTCAGGTCACCACCAGATTCGCGCAGAGGCGCAGAGAGCGCAGAGGGCAAACGTGAAAATCTCTGCGTCTCTGCGCGAAATGTTTGGGAGGCGGCATCCGACTGGTTTCGGACTTTCTTAAGCCCCTCCTCTTCAGAGGAGGGGTTTGGGGTGGTGCGCTGGCTGGACGTTCGGTCGAGGCGACCACCCCGCTGCGACTAACGCGCAAGGCGCGTAAGTCTCGCTGCCCCTCCTCTGAAGAGGAGGGGTTGGGCGAATGTCTCGAATCCACCCCAAGTCGGACATCAGCCGCGAAAAAAAGGCTGTCCTACATAATTCGGCTGTGCCAGCCTTCGTCTCGGCTCTTTCATATGTGGACAAAAGCGGTGACGGCCCGATTTACAGATGCGGGCAGAAGCCGGCGCGGCAGCTTTGCCGAACGCCGACCAATCGGCGACCGCACAAGGCTGAACTTTGGTGAACTTTGAAACGACGAGGCGAACCCACCCCACGATAACCAAAGACGGCGATGGCAACCGGCCACCCCAAAGCCTCCACGCGCCGCGCCTTCACCCCATCACGAAGGCGTTCAATTTATTGCCATCGGGGTCGCGGAAATAGCCGGCGTAAAAGCCCTCGCCGCGCGGTCCCGGTGCGCCTTCGTCGGTCCCGCCATTGGCCAATGCGATGTCGTAGAGCCGCTGCACCTGTGCCTGGTCCTTCGCCTCGAGCGCGACCATCACGCCGTTGCCGACGCTCGCGGCCTTGCCGTCGAACGGCCTCGTCAAGCCGATCCCGGCTCCGCCGCCTTCCTTGCCCCACGCAATGAAACCGTCATATTCCATCATCCGCGGCACACCCAGTTCGGCCGCGATAGCATCATAGAAAATCGCCGCTTTGGCGAGGTCGTTCGTTCCCAGGGTCACATAGCCGATCATCATTCGTCTCCCGACTCGAAGGATGCGAACATAATAGGAACATTTGCCCGGCCGCGCAAAGAAAAAGGGCGCCGCGGCCAGCCAGCCGGGCGCCCTTCGTCAAGGCTTTGATCGACCGCCTTATTCGCCGTCGATGCGGATCGGGATGAACGCCGGCGGCTGGCCGCGGCGCAGGATTTCGAGCAGCACCGCGGTGCGCCCCGCCTTCTTGGCGTCGGCGACGCCCTTCGCGAGTCCCTCGGCGGTGGTCACCGGCGTGCGATTGATGCTCAGGATCACGTCGCCGCGGCGCAGGCCCTTCGAACCCGCGTCGCTGCTGCTGCCGACCGCGGCGATGACGAGGCCCTTGGTGCCGCGCTGGACGCCGATGCTGCCCGCGATTTCGGGGGTCAGCGTCTGCACCGCCATGCCGAGTTCGTCCTGCACCGCCTGGTCGGCGCTGCCCTTCGGATCCTCGGGCATCGTCTGTTCCTCTTCGGGATCGAAGCTCGATCCGGCGAGTTCCTCCTCGGTCGGGCGCGTGCCGACGACGGCGTTCAGCGTCATCGCCTTGCCGTCGCGGATGATCTCGATCGGGATGCGCGTCCCCGGTTTCACATTGGCGATGAGGTAGGACAAGGTCTGCTGCGGCGTCACTTCCTTGCCGTTTACGCTCGTCACGACGTCACCGCGCTTGAGGCCTGCCTTGTCGGCCGCCTCGCCTTCCTCGACGCGCTGGATCATCTCGCCGCGGTCCTTGGGCAGGCCGAGCGCCGCCGCATAATCTTCGGTGACCGGAACGATGCCGATACCCAGATAGCCGCGCTGCGGCCGCTCGCCGGCCTTGAGCGCCTCGATCACCGGGATCGCCGCATCGGCGGGGATCGCGAAATTGACGCCGATGTTCGCGCCGACCGGCGAGATCAGCATGTTGGTGATGCCGACGACATTGCCCTCGAGGTCGAACAGCGGACCGCCCGAATTGCCGCGGTTGATCGCGGTGTCGGTCTGGATATAGCGGTCATAGGGGCCGTTGTTGCCTATGTTGCGCTGCACCGCCGAGATGATCCCCGCGGTCACCGTCGAGCCGAGCCCGAGCGGGTTGCCGATCGCGACCACCCAGTCGCCGACGCGCGCCTTGTTGCTGTCGCCGAACTTGACGAAGGGCAGCCCCTTCGCGTCGATCTTCAAAAGCGCGAGGTCGGAGGTCGCGTCGCGACCGACGATCTTGGCGCGATATTCCTTCTGGTTGGTCAGCGTCACCGTGACCTCGTTCACCTGCTCGCCGCGCGGGCCGCCGGTGATGACATGATTGTTGGTGACGATATAGCCGTCGTCCGAGATCAGGAAGCCCGAGCCGCCGCCCTGCTGCTCCTGCGTGATCGGCTCGCGCGTCCCCGCGAAGGGGTTGAGCCGGACGCCGAGCGTCACTTCCTGCTTGGTCGAGATATTGACCACCGCGGGCTGGAGCTGCTCGACGAGGTCGGCGAAGCTTTCGGGCGCGCCCGAGCGCGGGACGACCTTGGCGATCTCGCTGCGCTCGTTCTGCGCCACCTGCGCGCCGACGGGCGACTGGGTGACCAGCGCCAGTGCGGTGCCGCCCACCAGCAGGGCCGAAGTGATGCCATATACATAACGCACGATTGCAATTCCTCTTCGTCAAATGGTCCCAGCGTTTCCCCGGCGGGGGCTCTCTGCCCCCCGACGGCTTAACCGCGTTTGAACATGAACGGCCCGGCCAGCCCCCGTTCATCCGCGGCTTTCGCCGTCAACCGCCGCTGAACTGCTTCAGATATTCATTGTCCGGCGACAGGATCACCGACGTCCCGCCCTGGTTCCCCTGGCCCATGAAGGTCTGGCGATAGCTCTGCATCGCCCGATAGAAATCATAGAAGCCGGGGTCCTTGCCATAGCTGGCGGCATAGATGCGCGCTGCTTCGCCGTCGGCGTTGCCGCGGATGATCTGCGCTTCCTTGTCGCCCTCGGCGCGGATCGCGGTCGCCTCCTGCTCGCGCGCCGAGCGCATGCGGTTGAAGGCGGCGAGCAGGGTCGCGCCTTCGGGCAGGTCGGCGCGCTTGATGCGCACGTCGATGATCTCGGCGCCATATTTCTGGGCCTCGCGATTGAGCGACACCTGGATATTGTCCATCACCGCGCCGCGCTCGGGCGAGAGCAAGGTGGCAAAGGTCCGCTTGCCGAGTTCGTTGCGCAGCGACGAGCCGAGGATCGTCGCGAGCTGCTGCTCGAGGCGGGTTTCGGTGCGGATCGCCGTATACATGCGCACCGGATTGGTGATGCGGAAGCGCGCGAATGCGTCGACCTGCAGCCGCTGCTGGTCGGTCGAAAGCACCTGCTGGCGCTCCATGTTGACGCCCAGGATGCGCTTGTCGATGAACTGGACGCCATCGACGAAGGGCATGCGGACGAGCAGGCCGGCGCCCGACCGGCCGAAGCGCTCACCCGGGCGATAGACATTTTTCGTCGCCTCGATCTCGCCGAAGCGCAGGACGAGTGCCTGCCTGTCCTCGGGCACGATCGCCAGCGTCTGCGACAGGATGACGAGCAGCGCGATGACCGCGACGAGCAGACGCATCGGGTGGCGGAACAGCGATTCGAACATCACTGGCCTCCCTTCGCGGCGCTGTCCTGCGCCGCATCGGCACGCTTGCGCACCTCGGGCAGCGGCAGATAGGGGGTCACCCCGCGCGCTTCGACAATCGTCTTGTCGACGTTCGACAACACGCTCTCCATCGTTTCATAGTAAAGCCGGCGCCGTGTCACCTCGGGTGCAAGGCGATATTGTTCGTATATCTGGTCGAACTGCGCGGTGTCGCCGCGCGCGCGTTCGAGGATGCGCTGTTCATAGGCGCGCGCCTGGTTGATCGACGATTCGCGTTCCTGCCGCGCCGCGGTCACTTCCTTGAACGCCTCGTCGACCTGCTTCGGCGGGTCGGCCTGGCGGATCGCGATGCCCTGGATCGCTACGCCGGCGCGATACTGGTCGAGCAGCGCCTGCATCCGGTTCTGAACCTGCGCCTCGATGTCGACGCGGCCGGGGCCGATCGCCTGGACGAGGTCGAAATTGGCGACCGTCGCGCGCATCGCGCTTTCGGCGACCTCGCGGATCGTGCCTTCGGGATCGGCGAGCTGGAAGATGAAGAGTTCGGGATCGCGCACCGACCAGCGCACCTCATAGGCGAGATCGACGATGCTCTGGTCGCGCGTCAGCACGAAATTCTCGTCGGTCGCGGTCGGCGATCCGACCTGCATCGTGCGGATCGCGCGCACATCCTCCATGCGCATCTGTTCGACCGGCGCGGGCCAGGTCCATTTGACGCCGGGGCCGACGGTGCGGACATAGCTGCCGAGCCGGGTGACGACGCCTTCCTTTTCGGGCGGCACGATGTGGATCATCGAAAAAATCGCCCAGATCGCAACGAGGAGCAGGGCGCCCCATTTCCACAGCTTCGCCGATTCGGGCAGGTTCATGCCGCCCCCGCCGCCCGAGCCGCCGCCGCCGAAGCTGCCGCGCCCCTTGCGCAGCAGCTCGTCGAGCGCCGAGGGGCCGCGCGGCCGGCGGCCGCGCCCGCCGTCGGCGGGATCGGGCGTCACCCATGGGTTGCGCGGGCCGCGCTTGCCGTCGTCGTCGCCGTCCTTCGGCCCATTGCCCCACGGGCTGTTCGCCATCAGACTGATCGAACCGAAAAATTGCCGCAGTCCCCCCGGGATGCGGCGTCCCACCGTGCCGTTGTTATCGTTGCTCATGCTGCATTTATAGGGGCGACTGGCGCGATTAACAGGGGGGCCACGCGAAAATCGCTGGCAATCGACCGCGACATGCCTATCTCGCCCGCACATGACCGAGATTGCCCCCCTAGCCGACATAGCCGCCGACCTGACCGGCGGCCGCACCTCCGGACTTCGCTTTCTCGACGACACGGGCACATTGGCCGTCGTGCTCGACGTGACCGGTCTCGCCGAGCCGGACCGCAAGCCGCTTGAGGACAAGCTGCGCGACGCGCTGCTCGCCCGACCCGGCGTCAGCTCGGTCCGCGTCGCGATGACCGCCGAAAAAAAGGCGCTGACGATCATCGCGGTCGGCAGCGGCAAGGGCGGGGTCGGCAAATCGACGCTCGCCGCGAATCTCGCGGTCGCGCTCCGCCGGCGCGGGGTCAAGGTCGGGCTCGTCGATGCCGACATCTATGGCCCCTCGCTCCCCAAGCTGATGAGCAGCGAAGGCGTGAAGCCCGAGGCGCAGGGATCGAAGCTCGCGCCCGTTCCCAACGCCTATGGCGTGCCGATGCTTTCGACCGGACAGATCGCGGCGCCCGGACAGGCGATCGCGTGGCGCGGCCCGATGGCGGGCAAGGCGCTCGAACAGCTGATCGACGCGCGCTGGGGCGACATCGACACGCTGATCGTCGACCTGCCCCCCGGCACCGGCGACGTCCAGATCACCATGATCCAGCGCCACAAGCCCGCCGGCGCGGTGATCGTCTCGACCCCGCAGGATCTCGCGCTGATCGACGCCGCGCGCGCGGTGTCGCTGTTCGAACAGGCCGAGGTGCCGATCATCGGGCTCGTCGAGAATATGGCGGGCTATGCCTGCCCGCATTGCGGCGAGGTCAGCGACCCCTTTGGCAGCGGCGGCGCCGAAGCCGCGGCGGCAGCAATGGGCATCGACTTCCTCGGCCGCGTCCCGCTCGCCATGGGCATCCGCCTCGCAAGCGACGGCGGCGTCCCGCCGGCGGCGGGAACCGACCCCGCGGGCGAGCCGTTCCACGCCGTGGCGGCGAAGGTCGCCGACTGGATCGAGGCACGAAAGGCAAGCTGAATGGCGATCAACGACGAAGGCGAAATCCGCGAACTTTTGAGCGAGCCGCGCCGTATCGCGGTCGTCGGCGCGTCCCCCAACCCGGCGCGCCCGTCGAACGGCGTCCTCGCCTTTCTGGTCGCGCAGGGCCATGACGTGGTCGCGGTGAACCCCGGCCATGCCGGCAAGACAATCCATGGCGCCCCGGTCGTCGCGACGCTCGCCGACGTCGAGCCCGCGGCCGAGATCGTCGACATCTTCCGCAACAGTGCCGACGCCGGCGCCGCGGTCGACGAGGCGATCGTCCACGGCGCCAAGGCGGTGTGGATGCAGATCGGCGTGATCGACGAAGCCGCGGCGAAGCGCGCCGACGAGGCCGGACTGGTCGTCGTCATGGACCGCTGCCCCAAGGTCGAGATTCCGCGGCTGGGGCTGCTGCGCTAAGAACGATCGTCGCCCCAGCGAAAGCCGGGGCCGCTGGCAATGTTGCGCAAGGCCGATGGCGGCCCCGGCTTTCGCTGGGGCGACGGCGCAATATAGGCTTTGCCTCGCCCCTGCCCCCCGACTATCAGCAAGCGCGATGGCGGGCATTCGCGACACGGTGGGGACAAGGGCACGAGGGACGCCGCGCGTCACGCGCCGCTCGCTGCTGATCGGTGCGACCGCCGCGGGCGGCCTTGCGGTCGCGTGGAGCGTCTGGCCGCGCGAATATCAGCCCAACCTGACCGCCGCCGAGGGCGAGCATATCTTCAACGCCTTTCTGAAGATCGGCGACGACGGTCATGTCAGCACCATCGTTCCGCAGTGCGAGATGGGCCAGGGCGTCTCGACATTGCTCCCGCAGATCATCGCCGACGAGATCGGCGCCGACTGGCGCACGATCGCGGTCGAAAGCGCGCCGATCAGCCCGCTCTATGCCAATACGCTCGTCGTCGACGAGGACAGCGCGGCCTTCATGCCGCGTGCCGGCGTTCCCGATTTCGTCGCCGATGTGCGAAGCTGGGTACGGCGCGAATGGGCGGTGCGCCATGCAGTGATGCTGACCGCCAACTCGTCGTCGGTGCGCATGTTCGAAGGGCCGTGCCGCGACGCCGCGGCGCAGGCGCGCGCGCTGCTGATGATGGAGGCCGCGCGGCGCTGGGATGCCGACTGGACGGAATGCGACACGCAGGACGGCTTCGTGCTCCACGGCGGCAAGCGGCTGCGCTTCGGCGACCTTGCCGCCGGCGCCGCGAAGCACGAGCCGCCCGCGCAGCCCGTCTATCGCGCTTCGAGCACCGATCCGCTCTACGGCAAGGAACTCACCCGGCTCGACCTGCCGGCAAAGGTCGACGGCTCGGCCAATTTCGCTGGCGACATCCGCCTTCCCGACATGGTCTATGCCTCGATCCGGCAGGGGCCGTTCGGCGCGACGCGGGTGAAGAGCATCGACAAGCGCGCCGGACTCGCCTCGCCCGGCATGCTCTATGTCGTGGAGCATGAGCGCTGGATCGCCGCGGTCGCGCGCAACTGGTGGGCGGCGAACCGCGCGCTCGACCGCTTCGCGCCGGTGTTCGAAACCGCCGGCGAGCCGATTTCGAGCGAGCGCATCGACGCCGCGCTGACGCGCGCGCTCGCCGCCGACGGCTGGCGCATCGCCAGGGCGGGCGACGTCGAAGGTGCGATGGAGGGCCGGACGCAGATCGCCGCCGAATATCTGGTCGCCCCCGCACTGCACGCACCCGTCGAGACGCGAACCGCCACCGCCGCGATAGAAGGCGACCGGCTGCGCGTCTGGGTCGCGACGCAGGCGCCCGCGCAATGCCGCGCCGCGATCGCGCGCGCGACCGGGCTCGCCGAACAGGCCGTGACGCTGTTCCCGATGATGGCGGGCGGCTCGTTCGACGCCTGCCTCGACCACAATGTCGCGGTGCAGGCTGCGATCATCGCGCGCGAGATCAAGCGCCCGGTGCATCTCGCCTGGTCGCGCGCCGAAGAGATCATGCGCGGGCCGCCGCGCGCGCCGGCGCGGGCCAAGATGATCGCGACACTGAACAGCGCGGGCGGCATCGACGCGCTCGTCAGCCGCATCGCCGTCCCCTCGACCAACCACGAGGTGCGCGCGCGATTGTTCGACAATATGCCGGGCGACGTCGCGCAGCGCGCATCGGTGGGCAAGCCCGACGCCGCTGCGGTCGAGGGCGCCGCGCCGACCTATGCGATCCCCCATTATGCGGTCGACCATTGCCCCGCCGATATCGGCCTGCCGACGGCGCGCTGGCGCGGCAATGCCGACAGCTACACCGCCTTCTTCACCGAATGCTTCGTCGACGAACTCGCGGCGCGCGCGGGATCGGACCCGCTCTCCTATCGCATGGCGATGCTCGGCGGGTCGCCGCTGCTCGCGCATTGCCTGCTCACCGCGACGACGCTCGGCGGGTGGGAGGGCGGCCTGCCCGGCAGCGCGCAGGGGCTCGCCTGCCACTCGATGCGCGGCAGCCATATCGCGCTGATGGCGACCGCGCGCCAGAGCGACAAGGGCTTGCAGGTCGAACAGCTGGTTGCGGTCGTCGACGCCGGGCGGCTCGTCAATCCGGCGATCGCGCGGCAGCAGATCGAGGGCGGGCTGATCTTCGGCCTCGCGGCGGCGGTCGGTGCGACCACCGACTATGAAGGCGGCGTCGCGACCGCGCGCAAGCTCCACCAGCTCGGCCTGCCCAAACTCTCGCAGAGCCCCGAGATATTGGTCGAGTTCGTCGACAGCGACCGCGACCCCGGCGGGATCGGCGAGATCGGGGTGCCCGTCGTCGCCCCGGCGATCGCCAATGCGATGTTCGCCGCGACCGGCCGCCGCATCCGCCGCCTGCCTTTGTCGGGACAGCCGCTGTGACGCGCCCCGCCGATCATCCCGCGCTTCCCGCGCCACGCATCGGCGTACTGCTCGTCAATCTCGGCACGCCCGACGCCCCCGAGCCGGGACCGGTGCGCCGCTATCTCGCCGAATTTCTCTCCGACCGCCGCGTCGTCGAAATCCCGCCGCTGCTCTGGCAGCCGATCCTGCGCGGTGCGATCCTGACGCGACGCCCCAGGCAATCGGCCCACGCCTATCGGCAGGTGTGGACCGACGAAGGCTCGCCGCTCGCCGCGATCACGCGTGCGCAAGCAGAGGCGCTGCAGGCCGAGTTCGGCGATGCGGTGCGGGTCGCCCATGCGATGCGCTATGGCGAGCCCGCGATCGGACGCACGATCGACGCGCTGGTCGCCGAGGGTTGCAATCGCATCCTGATCGCGCCGCTCTATCCGCAATATTGCGCCGCGACGACCGCGACCGTCGTCGATGCGGTCGGCGCCCACCTCAGGGCGCTGCGCTGGCAACCGAGCCTGCGTTTCCTGCCGCCCTATGCCGACGACGCAGCCTATATCGGCGCGCTCGCGGCGTCGGTCGAAGCGGGTCTGGCAGCGCTCGATTTCGCGCCCGACGTGCTGCTCGCGAGCTTCCACGGCATGCCCGAACGCACGCTGCACCTCGGCGATCCCTATCATTGCCAGTGCCGCAAGAGCGCGCGCCTGCTGTCCGAAGCGCTCGGCCGCCCGGTCGAGGTCGCCTTCCAGTCGCGCTTCGGGCGCGCCAAATGGCTCGAACCCGCGACCGATGCGCTGCTCGAACGGCTGGGGCGCGAAGGCAAAAGCGTCGCGGTGCTCGCGCCGGGTTTTTCCGCCGACTGCCTCGAAACGCTCGAAGAGCTGGCGATCCGCGGCAAGGCGCAGTTCGAAGCCGCGGGCGGGCGTGATTTCGCTTACCTCCCCTGCCTCAATGCGAGCCCGCCCGGGCTCGAAATGCTGAACGCGCTCATCCGCCGTGAATTGGCCGGCTGGATATAGAGCGCGATGACATCGCGCTCTAATCGCGCCGGCACGCCCTTACCGGCTTCTTAACTTCTCCTTCGCAAAATGGCGCCGCAACGGCACCGCCCTCGACTCGGTGCCCGGTCTGAAAGGTCGCCCCGATGAGCCAATTGGAGTCGGCAGCATTGACGCTCGCCGGCGTTTCTCTGCTCTTCCTGCTGATCGTCTTTCTCGTCTGGCGCATATGGCGCCAGCCGGCGGCGGCCGCCCCGATGGCGAGCCTTCGCGACCTGCGCCTGCCGGCCTTCTCCCGCGCGCACGGCGACGCCCCCGAAGTCGAGATCGCGCCCTCGCGCCTCGCCCGGATTCGCGGCGAAATGCCCGCCGCCGAACCCGAGATCGAGGGCTTCGACAACCCCGCTCCGAGCGAAACCTACACGCCCGTCGAGGCCGGGGCGATGGTTGCGGCGGCTTTCGCCGAGCCCGAACCCGCGATCGCGGCCGCACTCGCCGACGAGGCGCTGGCCGCCGAACGACGGGCCGACTTCGCTGCGCCCAACCGCGACACTGCGCTACAGGTCCGGCTCATGCCCCAGATTCCGCCGCGCGACGCGATCTTGACGCGTAGCCGCCTCGGCGGCCGCCCGCGGCTCCCCGCCGATATGGACTGGCCGCGCATCGACGGGGTAAAGGGCGACTTCCTCGCGCAGATCGCCTGTGCCGACCTGCCCGCCGATCTGTGGGACGGGCTCGGGCCGCGCACGGGCTGGCTTGCGATCTTCGCGCATCCCGAAACGGGCGTCGGATCGGCAATCCACGTCGCCGAAGAAGGCCCGCCGCGCGAGCCTCCGCAGGGTGCGGGCAACGCGCTGTTCGGTCCCTGGGGCGGGCTGCGCTTCGGCGACCTGGCGACGCTCGCGATCCGCGCCTTTCCCGAATGGCCGGTCGATGTCGTCGCCGGGGCCGAAGCGCCACCCGCGTTCGACGACACTCTCGCGAGCGACGCGGTCGAATATGACATCGCGGACCCCGCCTTCCATCCGTTCGACTGGGACAGCATGCGGATGCTGGGGGCGGTGCTCGACCGGCGCATCGCGCGGTTGCAAACGGGCACCGGAGCCCCCGCCGACGCCAGCGACGAATATCTTGCGGCACTCGCCGATGCGGCCGAGACCAACCGCGCGACCGCGGCCGGCGCCACCGAGATCGTGGCGATCATTCGCGACAGCGCGGGCCAGCACGAATTCACGCCGTCCGACGCGACCGCGGTGATGGCGGCGCTGCACGCGGTGCGCTGGAAGCATGTCCTCTGCTACCCCGATCCCGAGACAGGCGAAGATCGCATCGAAACGCTAACCCTGCCGCTCACCCGCCACGACCCGCGCGCGCCGCTGTGGGCGCACGACTATCGCGCGCTGCTGCTCGACGCCGCCAAGCACGCCTGGCTCGCCGACCCGGCGCGGCTGTCGGCACCCGCGCGTGCGTGGTTCGAGCCGCTGTGGCGGCAGCTCGCGGCTGCGGAGGCCGCGACGATGGGCGGCGCGCCGTCGCAGCCGCTCGTCGGTTTCGATCCCGACTATGAGGCGGTGCTCATCGAGCTGCCGACGAGCGGGCTGATGAGCCGGCTTGTCGGCGAAGGTGAAAATCTGGTGCTGACGATCCGCAAGGCCGACCTTGCGGCGGGCGATTTCTCGAAGGTCGCCACGCGCCGCACCCGCGCCTGACGCCTCCCATCGCGCTTGACGTTCCGGTAAACTTGCGAGCCGCTGCCGCCCCGCTTAGGTGTGGGCCGAACAATCTTGTGGGAGAGTTTTCATGGCACGCATCGCAATCGTCACCGGTGGCAGCCGCGGCATCGGAGAGGCGATCAGCCTCGCGCTGAAGGCACAGGGTGTCACCGTCGTCGCCAACTATGGCGGCAACGACGAAAAGGCGAAGGCCTTCACCGACCGCACCGGGATCAAGGCGTATAAATGGGACGTCGGCGACCATCAGGCGTGCCTCGACGGCTGCGCGCGGGTGACCGAAGAGGTCGGGCCGGTCGACATTGTCGTCAACAATGCCGGCATCACCCGCGACGGCACCCTCGCGCGGATGAGCTTCGACGACTGGAACGATGTGATGCGCATCAATCTCGGCGGCTGTTTCAACATGGCGAAGGCCTGCTTTCCCGGCATGGTCGAGCGCGGCTGGGGCCGCATCGTCAACATCGGCTCGATCAACGGCCAGGCGGGCCAGTACGGGCAGGTCAATTATGCCGCCGCCAAATCGGGCATCCACGGCTTCACCAAGGCGCTCGCGCAGGAAGGTGCGAAGAAGGGCGTGACCGTGAACGCGATCGCGCCGGGCTATATCGACACCGACATGGTCGCCGCGGTCCCGCCGCAGGTGCTCGAAAAAATCGTCGCCAAAATCCCGGTCGGCCGCCTCGGCCACGCCGAGGAAATCGCGCGCGGGGTCGTCTTCCTGTGCAGCGAGGACGCGGGGTTCGTCACCGGATCGACGATGAGCATCAACGGCGGCCAGCATATGTATTGACGGTGGCAGGCGCGTAACGCAGGCGTTCGCCGCGGCGGACGGCAAGTTAGGCGCCGGTGCCGACAGGCAGCCACCGGCACGGCCAGCGGGGCGGGCGGGCCCGTCAGGCCGGCCGAGCCCGTCTGACGTCATGGCGGCGGCTTTGCCGTCGCTCCTGGAGGTGCCGCCGATGGCCAACGCCTATCACCCCCCCGTCAAACGCTCGGTGACGATCGCCGGCCACCCGACGTCGATCAGCCTCGAGCCGCTCTTCTGGGACGCGCTCGAAGCCGAGGCTGGACGCCTGAAGCTCCCCGTCAACGCTCTCGTCGCGCGGATCGACGTCGAGCGGATGACCGCCGACGATCCGCCGAACCTGACCTCGGCGATCCGGCAATGGCTGTGGCGCAATCGCGAGAGCAGCCAGTGTCCCGATCGACCTTGACTGAGTAAGCCCGTGTCAAAGATCGTGTGTCCCCGCGGAGGCGGGGACCCATCTCCTGCCGGTTGGACATAGAGCCGTCGGGAGATGGGCTCCCGCCTCCGCGGGAGCACACGGTTTATTCAGCCAAAGATGATCTTGTTCTGGAGTCTGTCCCGTTCAGCTTGAACCGGACAAATTCTAGACGGCGGCGTAGATCGCCTGCCCGAAGGCCGCACCCCGGTCGGGTGCGAGGTGCAGGAACAGCTGCGGCTCGATCAGTTCGAGTTCCATGATCGCGAGCCCGCCGGCGCCGTTCCCGACCATGTCGATACGCGCATAGACCGGCGGCGCCGGCGCGGCGGCGAGGGCTGCGGCGGCGAGTTCGCGCGCGGGCCGGCTCGCGTCCCACGCCTCCTCGCGCCCGCCGAATTGCGGCTGGACGCGGAAGTCTCCGGCCGCGGGGCGCTTGACGATCGCGTGGCTGTAGCGGCCGGCGAAGAAGAAGAGCGAATATTCGCCCGCGGCGAGGATGCCCGGCATGAAGGGTTGAACGAGCCGCCGCTCGCCCAGCGCATCGGCGGGAACGCCCGCCCCCGCCGCGAGCCGGTGCGTGCCGTCCGATCCGGCCGAGATCGGCGGCTTGATCACCAGCTCGCCGGTGCCGAACGCCGCGCGTGCGTCGGCGAGCGCACCCTCGTCGAGCGCTGCGACCTCGATCGTCGGCACCACCGCGACGCCGTTGGTTCCCAGCTCGGCGAGATAGGCCTTGTCGCTGTTCCAGCGCAGCACCGGCACCGGGTTGATGACGCGCAGCCCCTCGGCCTCGAAGCGGTCGAGCAGCGCATACCAGCGCGCCGCCGCGCGCGGATAGCCCCATGCGATCAGCGGCAGTACGAGGTCGAAGCCCGACAGATCGCCGGGATCGGTCCACGCTCGCGTCTCGACCGCGAGCCCCGCCACGGTCAGCGCACCGGTCTTGCGCGCTAGCGCGGGGTGCCAGTGCTCGCCATAATCGGCGCCGGGGGTCAGAAGCGCGACGCGCGGCTGGAATGGCATCAGCGTGCCAGCAATCCGCGCGCCTGCCCCGCAATGTGCGACAGCATCGCGCCATTGGGGTTCGGGATCGTCCGCGCGCGGTCGACCGTCGCGCGGAACTGCGCGACGCGGGCGCCCTGTTCGCCCAGCCATGCGGTCACCGCACTGTCGAGATTCTGACCCGGCAGCCCCGCGAGAAAGACGAGCCGCATCTGCTGAAAATCGCGCGCCAGGCTGTTGACGAGCAAGCGTTCCCACGGGTCGCTCGGGCTCATATGCGCCGCGAGCGTCTGCGCCCAGTCGAGCCCGAGCGCCTCGCCGAGATGGGTGAAGGCGTGCGTCACCGCGACCTCGTCGTCGCCGCGCCGTTCGGCGAGGTCGACGATGCCGATCGCGCCGTCGAGCTTGAACAGGCGGACCACCGCATGCGTCAGGGCCTCGGGCGCGCCGGCATCGAGCAATTGCTGGCTCAGCGTCTCCCACTGGCGCCGCACCGATTCGCCGAGCAGGCTGTCCACACAGTCGCTCAGCCGCTCGACGCCGGGCGCGAGCCGCGCGACGATCGGCCCCGGCTGCGCGCCCGTCGGCGCGACGCGCAGCACATCGGCCATCTGCGACGCCATCGCGGCCGCGGCCTGGTTGAACAGCGACAGGCGGATGCTTTCGTCGATCGCCGCGGTGTCGAGCGCCGCCCAGATCGCGTCGAGACCAAGCAGCCGTTCGGCCGCAACAAAGGCGGCCGCGACGTCGCCGAGCGCGCAGCCTTCCTCTTCGACGAGCTCGAAGGGATGGACGATGCCGAGCCGGTTGACGATGCGGTTGGCGAGCTTGGTCGCGATGATCTCGCGGCGCAGCTGATGCTCTTCGATCGCCTTCGCATAGTCGCGCTGCATCTCTTCGGGGAAGGCAGCGCGCAGGTCGCGGTCGAGCGCCGGGTCGTCGGGCAGTTCGCTCGCCTCGATCGCATCCTGCAGAGCGAGTTTCGCGGTCGAGAGCAGCACCGCAAGCTCTGGCCGCGTCAGCCCGCGCCCTTCGGCCGAACGGCGCAGCAGTTCGTCGTTGACCGCGAGCCCTTCGACCTTGCGATCGAGCCGGCCGGCGGCCTCGAACGTCTCCATCGTGCGCACGAGCGACGGCACCGCGCCCGCGCCGCCCTTTTCGGCGATCGACAGCGCGAGCGCCTGAAGGCGGTTGTCCTCCAGCACCAGCGCAGCGACATCGTCGGTCATCCGCACGAGCAGCGCGTCGCGCGCCTCTTGCGACAGCCGCCCTTCGGCCATCTCGCGATTGAGGGCGATCTTGATATTGACCTCATTGTCCGAACAGTCGACGCCGGCGCTATTGTCGATGAAGTCGGTGTTGATCCGCCCGCCCTTGGCGGCAAAGGCGATGCGCGCCGCCTGCGTGACGCCCAGATTCGCGCCCTCGCCGACGGCGCGGACGCGCAGATCCTCGGCATCGACGCGCAGCGCATCGTTGGCGGGATCGCCAACCTCGGCATTATTCTGGCCCGCGGCCTTCACATAGGTGCCGATACCGCCGAACCAGAGCAGATCGGCGGGCGCCTTGAGGATCGCCGAGATCAGGCCCGACGGGTCGATTTCGGGCTGCGACAGGCCGAGCAGCGCCTGCGCTTCGGGGCTCAGGGGAATGCTCTTCTGGCTGCGCGGGAAGACCCCGCCGCCCTTCGAGATCAGCTTCTTGTCATAATCGTCCCAGCTCGATCGCGGCAGGTCGAACATCCGCTGCCGTTCCTGCCAGCTCTTCGCCGGATCGGGATCGGGGTCGAGGAAGATGTGGCGATGATCGAACGCCGCGACGAGCTTTATCGCCTTCGACAGCAGCATCCCGTTGCCGAACACGTCGCCCGACATGTCACCGCAGCCGACGACGCGGATGCTCTCGCTCTGCACGTCGACGCCCATCTCGGCGAAATGCCGCTGGACCGAGACCCACGCCCCCTTTGCGGTGATCCCCATCGCCTTGTGGTCATAGCCGTGCGAGCCGCCGCTCGCGAACGCATCGCCGAGCCAGAAGTCGCGCTCCATCGCCAGCCCGTTCGCGACGTCGGAGAAGGTCGCGGTGCCCTTGTCGGCGGCAACGACGAAATAGGGGTCCTCGCCGTCGCGGATCGTCACCCCTTTCGGATGCACGACCTTGCCGCCGACGATATTGTCGGTGATCGACAGCAGCGAGCGGATGAAGATGCGATAGCATTCGGTGCCTTCCGCGAACCAGGCGTCGCGGTCGAGCGCCGGGTCGGGGAGCGCCTTGGGATAAAAGCCGCCCTTCGCGCCGGTCGGCACGATCACCGCATTTTTGACGCGCTGCGCCTTCATCAGCCCGAGGATTTCGGTGCGGAAGTCGTCGCGCCGGTCGGACCATCGGAGGCCACCGCGCGCGACCGGGCCGGCGCGCAGGTGGATGCCCTCGACGCGCGGGCTATAGACGAACACCTCGCGCCACGGCAGCGGCTTGGGCAGCCCCGGAATCTGGCTCGAATCGATCTTGAAGGCGAGCGCTTCGGCGGCTGCGGGGGAAAAGGCGTTGGTGCGCAGCGTCGCGCCGATCACCGCGTTGAACAGCCGCAGGATGCGGTCGTCGTCGATCGACTTGATGCCGGCGAAATCGGCCTGAATGCCGTCCGCCAGCGCCTCTGCGCGCGCCGCATCGGTGCGCCCGGGATCGTGCAGCGCGCAGAAGCGCTCGATCATCGCATGGGTCAGATCGGGCGCGTGGCGCAGCGCCGCGACGACGGTGTCCATGCCATAGGCCGAGCCGCCCTGGCGCAGATAGCGGAACCAGGCGCGCAGCCACACGATCGCCTGCGGATCGGTCTGGGTGACGAGCACCAGCTCGTTGAAGGCGTCGTTTTCGGCGCGCCCCTCGAGCACCGCGGCGATCGCCCCCTCGATCACCGGGACGTGCGGCAGCAGCGCGGTCTCGTCGACCGCGGCGGGAAGGCCGAGCGTGAAGTCGTGGATGAAGGCGGGCGGCTCGTCGTCGGCGCCGGGCGCCGGGCGACCGTAATTCAGCGCGGTCGGAATTTCCTCGAGCACCTCGAAGCCGAAATGTTCGAGCGCCGGGACGACGTCGGACAAGGCGAGCGCGCCCGACGCGCTATAGACTTTGAGCCGCATCCGGTCGTCGCCGTCGAGGCTCTTGAGTGCGAGGCGCACGCCGCGCGGATGCTCGGCGTCGAGGTCGCGCAGCCGCAATATGTCGCGTGCCGCCTCTTCGGGGTCATAGAGGTTGCGGTAATTGGGCGGAAAGAGCGGTGCGAAGCGCGATGCCAGCGCCGCCGCGCGCCCCGCGTCGCCGCGCCGCGCGAGCGCCGCCTCGACCTCGGGCTGCCAGCCGCGCACCATCTGCTCGAGCATCGTGCCGAGCGCCTCCTCGTCGGGAATCACCCCGCCGCTTCTGAGGTCGAGCGTGTAGCGCAAGAGCGCCGCGCCGCCATCCTCGAGCACCATCGTCCAGCCGATCACCCCGGCGCGCGCCTCGCGCACCAGCATCGCCTCGATCGCAAGGCGGCGGCCGGTCGATACCTCGTCGCGCGGCAACCAGACGAAGACGAACAAATGCCGCCCGAGCGCGCTCCTGACCGTCACCAGTTTCGGCCGCGGCCGGTCGGTGATCGACATCGAGGTGAGCGCGAGCCGCTCGAGCGAAGCGGCGTCAAAGGCGATCAGCAGGTCGTGCGGCAGCGCGGTGAGCGCGTGGGCGAGCGCCTTGCCGGCGTGACCCGCGGGATCGAAATCGAACTTGTCCATCAGCGCCGCAAGCTGCGCGCGCAGGACGGGCACCTTCGCGGGCGGGGTGGAAAGCGCCTGACTCGTCCACAGCCCGGCGTGGATCGACAGCCGTTCGACCGCCTTGCCCTTCGTCTCGGGAACGATCACGAGGTCGAGCAGCACGCGGCGATGCACCGCCGACAGCCGGTTCGACTTGATCAGCAGCGGCCCCGCGCCGCCCGCGTCGAACCAGGCGAAGGCAGCGTCGAGCGCTTCGGGGGACAGGAGCGGGTTCTTGCTCGCGGCACAAATGCCGAGCGCATCCTCTGCGCCGCCCTTTCGCGTCCGCCATTCATGGCCGAGCTGGGTCATCGCGCCACCCTCGAACCAGCGGAGCAGCTCGGCGCTCTCGTCGTCGCAGCGCATCGCGGCGTCGGCGAGCATCGCGGCGCGCATCGCCTTCCAGTCGGCAACCGCGGCGCGGACGTCGGCGAGCGCCGCCTCGATCGCGTCGAGCAGCCGCCGCCGCGCCCGCGCGTCGCCGCGCTCGACCTCCATATAGATGACCGATTCGCGCGCCGCGCCCTTTTCGGGGGCGCCGGCTTCGGTCAGATGCCCCTTGGCGTCGCGCTTCGCCGACACGACGGGGTGCAGGATGCGGTGCACGACCAGCCCTTGCGCCGCCGCGACCTGCGAGGTCGAATCGACGAGGAAGGGCATGTCGTCGTTGACGATCGCGAGCCGCATCCGCCGGTCGGTGCCGTCGGCCGCGAGCGGTTCGAGCGCGAGCACCGGCGTGCCTTCGGGCCGGTCGAGCGCGGTGCGCGCGACGAAGGCGCTCGCTTCGGCAAGCGCGGCCTCGTCCATATCGTCGCCCTCGCCCGGAAGCGCGCTGCCGCGCAGCGCGGTCAGGAAGGCGGACTGGATTTTCTTGGGAAGCGCGGGAGCGGAGACGGTGGGGGCGTCCGATTCCGAATTTTCAGGCATAGGGTGCAGCATCCGAACCAAAGGCAGGCCTGTCGCCAGCGGGCGGCGGGCCCAGTCGCTTGCGCCCCTATGCGCCTGCCGCGCGCGCGGCTCAAGTCCCCCCGGCGCCCCTCGCGTAAAAATATTTCAAGGATTGGTTCTTCTGTTGCGCTGCAACACGAAAGGGTCAGCCGCCCGGCGTGATCGGAATCGCCTTCCTAGCGAGCTTGGCAACCAGCGCCGCGTCATCGGCCGCCTTGGCGACGAGGCCGATGTGGCCGCCCGGCATCGCGCGGGCGATCAGCACGACGAACTCGGCCTCGCCCGGATCATGTTCGAGGATCACCGCGGGATGCGCGGTGCGCAGGGCCTCGAGCGCCGGGTCCGCAGCGGTTTCGGCCGGCTTGTCGGGCTTGCGCCGCGCGCGCGCATCCTTAACGAGCCCCTTGAGCCCGCCCGGATAGCGATCGAGATAGGCCGCAAGCTCGCCGCGGCCGACCCCCGCTTCCTTCGCATGACCGAGCGCGCATGCATATTCGGCGAGCCGCGTCTTGTCGTAATTCGCGCCGAACACCAGCTTGACCACCGGGGTCATCGGCGCGCGCTCCTGCGCGCGGAGCCCCGCGTCGTCCAGCAGTTCGGCAAAGGCGCCCGGCTGCACCTCGGCGGCGAGCGCGAAATCCCAAGCCTTGCCGACCGCCTGATAGAGTGCGCTGCGGCTGCGGCTGTCGGCGGCGATGGCGCGCGCGGCGGTTTCGCGCGCGAGCGCGAGCCAGTCGGCGAGTTCGGCGTCGGCCGCGGGCTCGGCGGGTGCATCGTCTTCGACCGGCGCTGCGGCTGCGGCGCCACGCGGCACCAGCGGCCCATCCGGCGGCGCGGGCGCGTCGTCGAGCGCGGCGAAGCCCGGCGCCGGGCCGTCGCTTGCCGCCTCCTCGTCCATATGCCCCGAGTCGGGACCGTCGGCCCACACCGGCACCGGCGCGGTCAGCGGCGCGGCGGTGCGCAGCGCCTGATCGACCGACAGCTGAAGCTCGGCCGCCTGATCGGCGGGCGCGGCCTCCTTCCAGTTGATGACGCCGAGGATGAAGTCGATCGTGTCGTCGTCGGACGAGAAGGGTAACAGGATGCCGCGATACATGATCGTCACGCCGCGATCGCTTTCGAACTCGGCCTCGAAGCCGATCGGCGCGCGGTTGGCGATGATCTGCAGATAATGATCGGTCAGCCGCGACAGCAGTGAACGGCCCGGAATCTGGCTGATATAGTGGACCTCTGCGTCGATCCGCGATTCGTCGCGGATGCGCTCGCCGAGATAGGCGATCGCCGGATCTTCGATGCCTGCGGTAAAGTCGAGGAGGACCGAATAGGGGCCGAAGTCGCCCGCGCCCGCAAGATCGAGATCCTCGACCGACGGATAGGCGCGGTTGCCGAGCAGCGACGCCCAGTGATTATAGGCCCGAACCTGCATCCGCCGTTCGTCGACGCCGATGGCGGCCGGCGCGTCGATGCCGCCGTCCTCCCGGTCGTGGCTGCCCGAAAGCAGTCCGCGCATGCTGTCCATCATTCATCCCCACTGGCGAATATCGGGTCATGCCATGCGCCCGAAGTGGTAAAGGGCGCGTAAACGATGCGGCGGGGAAACGCGGACAAATGGCGAAAATGCAGGCGCTATCGGCGCTAATCACACCCGGAATGGTCAGGGGCGTCGCTTACCCTGTCACGGTATAAAAGGCGGCAATGGACCAGATTCGCGACGCAATCTATCACGAGCAGATGGCGCGGGTGGCGCGGCGCAAGGCCGAGCTGACCGACGACCCCTTCCTCGCGCGCCGCCTGCGCGAAGCGGCGATCCGGCACGAACGCACTGCGCGCCGCATGCGCCGCGAAGAAAGGGACACGCCGCCGCCCGCGGAGTGAGCCATCCTCGAATTCGACGACCCGCCTCCGATCGGCGGCAGATCCCGAATCGTCCGTTAACCATGACCATGAAGCCTATCCTCACACTGCTGTCCCATAGGTGGCAATATGAGGATAGGAACGCCCCTTGCCGCAAACAGTCTGCGTTGCTTGGCCGGCGCCACCGTGGCCAGCGCAGCTGTTGTCGGATTTGGGTCCGCACCTGCCGGGGCCGCTGTGAAGATCGACAATGTAAAACCGGCCTTGAGCGGCGAGTTTCCGTGCTCGGCTACCGGCCCGATTTCCGAGGTTTCACAAGACACGCTTTCGCGGCGGATATTGGGCGGATCGCCCAGTGCGCTCGACCGGATCAGGCTCAGTCAGACAGCCGGTGCTGTCCCGTCGGAAAAAGCGTTGCCGATCGGGCGTATCGCATCCGCCGGGCCCGAGGGCGCCGCGGGGAGAGGGCTTTTGGCGCCGGCAAGTCGGACGCGACGCCCTTTCAACCAGCCTTGGCATGACGGCGCGGCGGACGCCTGCGGAATCGGCGCAGAAGCGCCTTCCGGTAAAATCGACGCCGCTTCCGCATATATTCCCGCTCGGGCGCCGGAGTTCGATACTTCGATGGAACTCGGAACGAGGCCGATTGCCATCAAGCACACGCGGTTCGATGCGCGATGGGCGAGCGTCCGACGGGCGGCTCCGCCGCAGCTCATGCGAGCAGAGCTCGGCAAGGCCGATGTGCGTAGCGGACTGAACGAAGAGGAAATATTCGCGCGCGTCAATCGCTGGGTCAATCGTCGGATCGCGTATCGCGCCGACGATCAGAATTATCGTCAGCGGGACTTTTGGGCAACGGCGCAACAGACGATCGCGCGCGGTAGCGGCGACTGCGAGGATTTCGCAATTCTCAAGATGCACATGCTACGCGCCGCCGGAATTGCGCCCACGCGCATGAAGCTGGTATTGCTGCGCGATCTGGCAGCGAACGCCGATCATGCCTTCCTCCTGGTTCGGACTGACAAGGGGGATGTGGTTCTCGATAACACCACGGACCGTGTCTACAGCGGGCGCGAAGCGGTGGCCGTGAGGCCCGTGTTGTCGTTCGGCGCAACCGGGCAATGGGTCCATGGCTATCGAAACGAAGATCGACAGCCCGTCATCGCCTCGATTCCTGCTACCGGACAGCGGGTGGCTCTGGCGTCAGTCGATCAGCGTTCCGTGAGTGCCGTGCCGCTGATCTTCAAGACGGGCTTCAGCAGATAGCTGAGGACCGATTTTTTACCGGTCAGGATTTCGACGTCACAGAGCATGCCCGGCGTGATCGGAAGCTGCTTGCCGTTCGATACGAGAAACGCATCGCTCGTTTCCACAACAAGCGTGAAATAGGCCTGACGTTCGACTTCGTCATAGATGCTGTCGGGCGATACGCGGACGACTTTGCCCTTGAGCCCGCCGTAGATTGAAAAATCATAGGCGGTAACCTTGACGTTGGCCGGGTCGCTGACCTTGATGAAAGCAATGTCTCGCGGCGTGACCCGCGTTTCGACCAGAAGCTTTTCGCCCAAAGGCACGATCTGCATGATCTGCTCGCCGGCATTGACATAACCACCCAATGTGTTGACGAGCAGATCGTTCACGACCCCGCGGGCCGGCGAACGGATTTCCGAGCGGGCGAGACGGCCTTCTGCGCCCCTGATCGTTTCCTGGTTGACGGCCATCTTGGTCGTTACCTGGCTCCGCTCGTTCAACGCTTCCTGCTGGAAATCGTACCGCGCGCGCGCCATCTCGGCCTGAGCCTCGCGCACCGCCGCTTCGGACCTCGAGATCGCTTGTCGCGCTGCTGCCAGTCGCCCCTGCAAGTCGACCACCTCGCGTCGGGCGGACAGGAGCTCCGTCTGCGGCACGACCGATTTCGCCGCAAGCGGTTCGAGCATCTTCACCTCTTCGCGCGCGAGCTTGAGGCTGGATTCGAGCGAGTTGGCCGTGGCCTGCGCTTCTCCGAGGTCCCGTCTTCGCTGTTCGACCGCCGCAGACATGGCGGATAGCTGACTTTCGAGCGAAGATCGTCTTACATCGAGCAATTTTGCCTCGTCACCGCAGGCGTCTCCCGAACAGTTTCCGCCACCGGCTTCGCTGGCAAGCCGCGCTGCGCGCTGGGCAAGGCGTTCGTTCTCCGTCTCCAACTGGCCCAGCTCGGACTGCGACGATGTATTGTCGAGGCGGACGAGCAGTTGCCCCTTGTTGACGGTCTGCCCTGATCGCACGAGGATTTCCTTGATTGTCGACGGCTCCGCTGACTGGATGATCTGCACTTTCGATGACGGAATCACGCGCCCCTGACCGCGCGTCACCTCGTCGACGCGCGCGATGCTCGCCCAAAGCAGGAACAGGACGAACCCCGCCGCCGCGGCTACGATGATCTGTTCGGCCCCCCGCAAGCGTAGCCAGTATTTCAACATTGGATTCTGCCTCTTCGTAACCCTGGGTCCTGACCCTAGTCGCCGCTGCTGCTCGCGACGGGAGACGGCATGGCCTGCTGGCTGGCCATCGCCTCGAAACGCGATTCGGTTTGCGAGAGATCGGGCAGGCTGGGTGTCCAACCTTTTGTCGGATCAACGCGCCCGCCGACGTCATTGTCGGCGCGGCGATCGGTGGGGTCGCGCCTCAGCGCCGTCGTCGTCCCGTCCGCCGATGCGGAGACCACCGCAGAGGCGGCCGCGGACCCTCGATACAGCGTGTCGAGCGACGGTATCCATTCGGTTCCGCCATAGGGGGTTATGAAAGCCGCCCGCTTGCCCCAGCCTCCCGGCCAGCGATAAAAGATGTGGGTTCCCAACTGTTCGATTTTCGTCAGCTTCGGCGCCCACCGCGGAAGAACATAATTCGCATGATAGTGGGTGGCCATGCCCACGTCCGCTTCGACATGACCGGCAAGCGCGGCGCGGGCTATTTCCGCCGCGCGACGCCAAAGCGCCGGGACCGGTGCCCGTCGTATCGACCCGTCGCAAGTGAAGCTGAATTGGCATCCCGGTCGGGAACTGCCCTGATACACCACCCCGCAGACGGTGCGCGGGAAGGCGGGATGCCGCAGTCGATTGAGGATGACCTGCGCAACTGCCGCTTTGCCCGAATCCGATTCGGTCGCCGCTTCGTAATAAATCGCCTGGGTGAGACAACGCTCTGCGTTGGTTTCCTGAATCGCGGAGACCTTGGGCATGTAGAAGGGGCGTGCCGCCTCAACGGGCAATTTCGATGCGGGCAGCAATGCATTTCGCGCCACCGCGTCCTTTCCTTCGACGGCCGGCGCCGGCTCGTCGACCCCGGTGTCGGCGATCAGCTTGGCGATCGCCTCGGCCCTTTCTTCTTCCTCGGCCTTCACATTGTCGCCGCCGGCGAACGACAGGCCGATCAGGCGCTGCGCCCGCGGGTCGTTCGCAGCCGTCACCGCAAGTCCGGTCGCGGCAAGCAGGGAGACAATGATGCCGGCACGCGTTTGAGCGACTTTCGGCAGCAGGGGGGCGACGGACCCGAATGCGGGCATTCGAGGGGGCGAATCACCGACGGATGCGGTCATGGGGTCACCTCCCCTGGCTTCGCTTGCGTCAATATTTTCTCCCGGGGACCGTCCGCAACGATCTTGCCGCCATCGATCACGATGATGCGGTCACAAAGCTGCAGCACGGCCTCCCGATGGGTCGCGATCACCACGGTCTGCGACCGGTCGAGGCGCGTCGTCAGCGCCGAGAGAAAAAACCGTTCGCTTTGCGTGTCCATCGCCCCGGTAGGTTCGTCGAGGAACAGGAGGCGTGAGGGTGAGGCGAGCGCGCGGGCGATTGCCAGAAAGCTGCGTTGGCCGCCCGACAACAGGCTGCCGCGCTCGCCTGTGACGCGATCGAGGCCACCCCCGTCGCGGCTGAGAAACCGGTCCGCGCCGATCGCTTGCAGGGTCCGGAGCAGTTCTGCGTCCGACGTCGAGGTCCCGCACATCTTCAGATTCTGTTTGATCGAGCCGCTGAACAGGACCGAATCCTGGCCGACGAACCGCAGCTGCGACCGCAAATGGATCGGCGAATATTGCCGACTATCCAATCCATCGACGTAGAGGCTTCCGCGCGTCGGCGCATAAAGGCCGCAGATCAGTCGGCCGAGCGTCGATTTGCCCGACGCAACCCGTCCGACGATTGCGATCCGTTCGCCCGGCTCGATCTTGAGGTTGATGTCGCTGAGCGAGGGGACGGCCGCGCCGGGATAGGTGAAGGACATATCGTCCAGCGTCACCTGTCCGCGGCCAATGGCGATATCGAGCGAGCTGCTGCCCATCCGCCGCTCGTCGTCGGACTCGATCATCTGCTGGATGCTGGCCATAGTCGTCCAGGCCTGGCGCCCGCGGGTGATCAGAAACGCGAGCTGGCTCACCGGCGACATTGATCGACCGGCCAGCATCACGATCGCAATGATCGCGCCCATCGATATCTTGCCGGCATCGAACAGGTAGAAACCGCCGATTATAAGCGAGAGGCTCGAGAATTGCTGGCCCAGCGACGCGAGGTTGATCGCGGCGGCGCTGGAACGACGCAGTTTGGACTGCGTCCGCGCGCTCGCATCGACCATTTGGTGCCAGCGGCCCAGCATCTGGCCTTCCGCCGCACAGCTCTTCACCGTCTCTGCGCCGCCGATGCTCTCGACGAGCATCGAATGCTGAATGCTCGCATCGGCCTGGTTTTCGAGCGCCGCTACGGTCATTCGCCGTTGCAGAAAGAAACCCGCGACAATCATGGCCGAAATGATCGCAAGCGGAACGATTGCCAGCCAGCCGGCGAAGATGGCGATCATCGCGATGAAGAGAAACAGGAAGGCAAGATCGACGACAAGCACGATCGTCGTCGAGGCAAAAAAATCGCGTACTGTCTCGAATTCCGAGACCCGACGGGCCAGCATCCCGGTGCTGCCGCGACGATCCGCCAGCGGAATATTGAGCATTTTGGAGAATATCTTCTCCGACAATTTGATATCGAGCTCGCGGCCCAGATCGTCGAGCAGGGTCGCCCGCGCGAGGCGCAGCGCAAATTCCACCGCGAAAGCAAGCAGAGCGCCGATCGCCAAGACCCAGAGGCTCGCCACGGCCTTGTTCGGCATTACCCGGTCATAGACGTTCATCGTAAACAGAGGTAGCGCGAACCCGAGCAGGTTGATCATCAGCGCGGCGCCGAGCACCGGGTAGAAGGATCGCCTCATGCGATAGACTTCACCCCAGAACCAGTGACGCTTCGCCATCTCGTCCCACGGGCGCTCGTCGGCGCGGACCGAAGTGGGATCGGCGGCGACACCAATCGCCTCACCCGCATATATTTCCTCGACGGTCTTCTCGCCTGTCCAGACCGGATCGCCGTCACCCGGCCGCCAGAACAGATATTGATCGGCCCGGTGTTCGAGAAGCACGGCGCACCCGCCGTCGCGAGTACGCAGGATTGCCGGAAGCTTGCGCGCAAGCTTCCGGATCTGGCGACTCCAGAGCGTTTCATTGTTGATGAAGGCAAGATCGAGCGCGGCCTCCGCTTGATGGAAGGGAAGCCGCCCGCTTTCATCCCGGGCGAGTGCCGAAAGCGCTGTCCGCTGGAAGTTTTGCCCAAAATGTGTCGCGACAAATTGGATGCAAGCGATCAGCGGATCTTCCGCGGGCGCAGCACGCAGCTTGTCTTGCGGGATTTGATTTCGCATTTGCCCGTGTTTTCATTCTAGAGGAAATCAAATCTCACAATGCATTATCGAGGATAGCGGCGGCGTTGCAGTTCGGCGGGTGTCGGCGGACCATATCCCGCCTGTTCCCGTGCATAGACGCGTCGTGATTCCGGCGCGCTCAGGTTGAAGGCGTCGAGCAGGCTGTTGGTCGAAGCCAGAACCTGATAGTTGGCGAACATTTCGGAAAAGCGCGCTGTTTCGGCGCGGACTTGCACGTTGAAACGCGTATTTTGCGCATCGAGAACGTCGAGAAGCGAGCGGCGGCCAACGGAAAACTGCTCGCGATAGGAAATAATCAACTCGTCGGTCACCTTGCTCTGGTCGAGCAGGTCGCGCAGCACCGTTGCTTGCGTTTCCTTCCTGTTCCAGGCACGGCGAACATCGGCTTCGGCTTCGCGCGTCGTCTGGTGCATTTGGAATCGCGCTTCGCTCGCGCGCCGCACCATCTCCTGATATTTTGCGCGATTGATCCCCCCATCGAAGATGTTCCAGCGCATCACGACCCGACCGAGCAGATCGTTCGTCTCTCCGCGAAAGGCGTCGATGTCGTCGCCCACGCGTCCGCTGAGTTCAAGGCCGATCGTCGGATAGAAGTCGCCTTTGGCCTTGGCTGCGTCGGCGTTCGCCGCGTCGACGTCGGCCATCGCTTCGAGTACCTTGGGGTGTTTGGCGCGCGTAAGGCCCACGGCTTCGCTGAGGCTGCCCGGAACCTGGTCGGTCATCGGCGGTGGCATCTGCACGTCGTCGACTTCGAGACCGGTCAGGGCCAGAAGTTCGATCTTGGCATTGGCGAGCGCCTCTTTGGCCTCCGAGACGCGAACGCTGGCCGCTTCGGCACGCTCCTGAGCTTGCTGAAGATCGGCAACGCTGATCGAACCCGCCGAGACGCCGTTCGAGAGATCGGAAACCAGACTATTATGAAAAGTCAGATTATCCTCGGCCGCGGCTACGACGCGCTGCTGCAACAGGACATCGAGATACTGGCGCGCCGTCTGCAGCGCGATGAATTCCGAACGCTCGAGCACGCGAAGCGCTGCGCCGTCGACGCGGGCCGCCTGTCGGAGCTTTTCGCCCCGGCGCCGACCGAAATCGACCAGCGTCTGCTCGGCCTGGATCGAGGCTTCGAGCGGATAGAGTTCCTGATTTGAAATGCCAAGCGCACGCCGGGTAGCGTTTTCCAGGCGGCGCACACCCGCCGATGCCTCGAGCGTGACGCGCGGAAGATACAGGCCTTTCGCCTGCTCCATCTCGAATTCGATCGCTTCCTTGCTCATCTCCGCCTGGTTGATTTGCGGATTGGAATCAATGGCGACGGCCATCGCATTCTGCATGGTCACGGGTTGCGCGCCGGCGGGCGCCGCGAGAGCGCCAAGGGCAAGCGCGGACACCATGCCGGCGATCCTGTAGTTCGGTTTCATCAGCGTTCCCCCAACTCGTCCACGCGGACTTCCACACGCCGGTTTGCAGGCGTGCGCTCTCCGTCGATCGTTTCAACCTTCAGGTCGCGCTCGCCGTGGCCTGAAACGGCAATGATCGCTTCGGGAATGCCGCTCGCGACCATCATGTCGGCGATTGTCCGCGCTCGCCGGACCGAAAGCGCGTCGTTATAGGCGTCCGAACCCGAGCGATCGGTGTGCCCGACGACCGTAAAGGCCATCCATCCGCATCGTTCCCGATTGTCGGCCACGAAAGTGATGGCCCGTGCCGCGTCGGCCGGCGCAACCGTCGAATCCCAGTCGAAATAAAAGGTCGAAGCAACCTCCGGCGGACAATTGTCGACCGGTGGCGGAGGCGGCGGCGACAGCGGTTCGGCCGCCGGTTGCGGCGCGCGCGTCATCATCCCGTAGGCGAAATCGCACCGGCGCAGACTGTCATCGTCCTTGCTGCCCGATTTCAGGAAGCCGAGTGCTATTCCGCACTGAACCTTTGCTTCGCTCGCCCAGGTGTGGACATTGTTGTCGGCCGACACGACCGTTGGATCGGTCGACGTGGCCAACGCCGCATCATAACGAGTCCGGACTTCCCCGCGAAGCTGGTCGACCGAAAGATCGGTCAGCGCTTGCGCCGAAGCGCCATAGCAAGGAACGAGCGCCAATGCGGCAATCGCTCCTGCTATTCCAGTCATTCTTTGATTCGACATCGGTGATGCCCCCTCCCCTGTCCAATATGAGTCCGGTCCAGCCTGCCGGTCAGGCCGAAGCGAGCTGATGCAGGTCATGCTCGATCGGTTGATGCACGAACATTGCCATCTCGCTCGTCACATTCGCTTCGAGCATCTGCGCGAGATCGACCTTCGCGTCGCTTGCATGCGCATCATGCGCCTGCCCATCGACGATCGCGTCGATCAGCTTGTCGACGCTGCCGTGATCGATGGCTTCGGCGAGAACTCTGGCGGCCGCGGCTGGATCGGCGTCGGCGCCGGCAACCTTTGCCGCAATGTCAGGAGTCGCAGCGCGCAGCGCGATGAGGCCGTCCATCGCCGTCGATGGCAGGGCGATCCGCGGTGCAGCCATGTCGAATAGCGCATCGGATGCGTGATCGCCGGCGCTAGCCTGTGCGTCGACGCGCAGGCTCGCATCGCTCGCATTGTCTTCGATACCCCGATGGATCGGACCCTCGTCGCCAGCGGTGCGCAGCGCATGGTCGTTTGCGGGCGCCTCCCCCCTTGTTTCGATGCGCTCGAAGGCCGTGGCGAGCCTCGGCTGCAAAACGCCTTCCTGAGCTTCGGCAACCGGCGGGAGCGCCGGCAGCGGAGCGATCTGCGCAGGCTGATCATGCACAAGCGGTGCAGGCGCGCCATGTTCGGCCTGCCCGGCTGCTTGCACCATAGTAACGAGCGATGCCGCAACGAGGGCATCGGCGACCGGCGCTGTGCCACCCGTGCGTTCCGGGCTACGAGTCGCGGTTCCCTCGACGACGGGGGCCTTCGAATAGGCGAAGGCGCTATCGGCTGCGACACGAACGGTTCCGTCTTCGAGCGTGTAGCTGGTTTCGCCATAGACCCTGACATCGCCCTGCGCCGTCGTATAGCTTCTGCCATCCGATTCGAGGCTGATCGATACGATTCCGGCCTCGACGAGACTGCGGAATTCGCCTTCGTCGGTGACGCCGTTGCTGTTGGCATCCTGCCACACGCCGAAGCTCGGGAAGGCATCATCCTGGCGGTCCAGAACGCCGTCTTCATTCGAGTCATAGTGGACCGCGAGGCCTTCGAGGTCGGTCAGTCCATTACCGCCGAACACGATCTCCGATCCGCCGTCGACCATTCCGTTGCCGTTCGCGTCGATGGCAAGCAAGCCATCGTCGGGACCGACCCACGCCGTATTCTGACGTTCGCCGTCGCCGAAATAGTCGAAACTGATGCCCGCCGAACGCGAGACGAACTCGACCCCGTCTCCATCGAGGTCCAGCGCGAGCGGCGGAACCGAAGGTTCGTCGATGAAGACGCTGATCTGGAGCGGGTTGCTCGTGTCGCCGTCGCCATCGGTGCCCACGACCGTGAAATCATAGGTGACGTCGGGGGGCAATATCGTGCGCGCAACGGTGACGTCAGTTGCAAATCGAGCCGTGGCCTTCTCGTTTGTGTCGATGTTTTCGATCCTCAAGACGCTGAACTGGATCGACGGATCGATGGTGACCTGCCCGGCCGAATTCACCGCAAAGGTGCCGGTTTCGGTGGCCGCGACCGTCCCGTCGGGATTATAGCGCGTCGCCGTCCACTCGAAATCGACAGGTTCGAACTTCACCTGCTGGACGTTGAGCGTGATCGAATCGAGAAGGTCGGCGTTGGTCTGTGGTGCGTCGTTGACGCCGAAATTGCCGGGATCATGAAATTCGAGTTCGAACCACTCGCCATGATCGGTCCATTGATTGTTGACCCCGAAACCCTGGTCGCTGGCGTTTACCCCCGACCCGTTGGACTGGAACTCGACCCGACCGGCTTCATTGAGCGCCGTATTCGGATCGTCGTCGAGTTCGCGGAAGCTTGGGCCGCCTGCCGACAGATTGGCGAAGGAAATGCTTTCCTGCGTTGCCGCATTGGGCGTGATCAAATCGAATTCGTAGTTGCCGTCGGCGTGGACGGTCATCCTGAAGACATCGGTACCGTCCGAAGTTTCGGCCAAAAGCTCGGTGCGCAAAAAGTCGCCCGAACCGTCCACGATATTGGTCTCGGTGTAAGTGATGCCTTCGATCGTCGGACCGGTAATGTGGTAGTAGCTGGCTCCGTCGGCTCCGAATGCGGCATCGAAGGACCCGCTTGCCGAGCCGACCGCGTTGGTAAGGGTCAGCATTTCGGGACCGGCTGTCTCCGCCAGGGTCGGCGCATCGTCATCGAAGGTGATGGTGAGGCTGTTGCCGGGGACGGTGGAGCCGTCGGCGTCGGTGATGCTGTAGGCGATGGTCGCGGTGGCGTCGGTGCCCTCGTCGTTGGGGCCGCCGGCGTGCAGGACATTGTCGAGCAGCGTGACCTTGTAGGCGCCGGTCGCCGGATCGGTGATCTCGACCGTGAACAGCGCGGTGCCGACGCGGCCCGCATCGGGGCTCGCCGACACCGTCGCGGTCAGCACATTGCCGACGAGCGAGTAGGTGACCGTCTCGAGCCCGATCGTCGCGCTCGTGTTGGTGCCGAAGCCGAACCCATTGGCCCCCGCGCCGTCGCCGCCGACCGAGCCCCCGAGCGTGCCGGTGAAGCTCGCTTCGCTGGTGTCGCCGGGATCGTCGCCCGCATTGGCGTCGAGGTCCCCGGCCACGCTCGCGGGGTTGCCGCCGGCCAGCCCGTCGTCATCGACCGCCGCGCTCGCCGTCCCCCCCGTCGGCGCATTGGCATCGTCGATCTGGAAGCTGAAGCCGGCGCTCGCCGTGTCGCCGTCGCCGTCGGTGACGGTGAAGGTGCCCGCGATCGGAGCCACCGGGCTCAGCGTCGCGGCATCGGCCCTGAACTCGTAGGAACCGTCGGCCCGCACGCGCAGCTCGCCGTCGCCAAGGTCGATCCAGCCCGACCAGCCGTCGGGGTTGAACGACACCGCGCCGCCGTTGACATGGGTCAGGCTCGCCCCGTCGGCGCCCGCCGCAAAGTCGAACGTCCCCGTTAGCGTCGTCCCCTCGTCCAGCGACTGCAACGCTTCCGCCGTCGCGCTCGGCGCATCGTCATCGAAGGTGATGGTGAGGCTGTTGCCGGGGACGGTGGAGCCGTCGGCGTCGGTGATGCTGTAGGCGATGGTCGCGGTGGCGTCGGTGCCCTCGTCGTTGGGGCCGCCGGCGTGCAGGACATTGTCGAGCAGCGTGACCTTGTAGGCGCCGGTCGCCGGATCGGTGATCTCGACCGTGAACAGCGCGGTGCCGACGCGGCCCGCATCGGGGCTCGCCGACACCGTCGCGGTCAGCACATTGCCGACGAGCGAGTAGGTGACCGTCTCGAGCCCGATCGTCGCGCTCGTGTTGGTGCCGAAGCCGAACCCATTGGCCCCCGCGCCGTCGCCGCCGACCGAGCCCCCGAGCGTGCCGGTGAAGCTCGCTTCGCTGGTGTCGCCGGGATCGTCGCCCGCATTGGCGTCGAGGTCCCCGGCCACGCTCGCGGGGTTGCCGCCGGCCAGCCCGTCGTCATCGACCGCCGCGCTCGCCGTCCCCCCCGTCGGCGCATTGGCATCGTCGATCTGGAAGCTGAAGCCGGCGCTCGCCGTGTCGCCGTCGCCGTCGGTGACGGTGAAGGTGCCCGCGATCGGAGCCACCGGGCTCAGCGTCGCGGCATCGGCCCTGAACTCGTAGGAACCGTCGGCCCGCACGCGCAGCTCGCCGTCGCCAAGGTCGATCCAGCCCGACCAGCCGTCGGGGTTGAACGACACCGCGCCGCCGTTGACATGGGTCAGGCTCGCCCCGTCGGCGCCCGCCGCAAAGTCGAACGTCCCCGTTATCGTCGCCCCCTCGTCCAGCGACTGCAACGCTTCCGCCGTCGCCGTGGGAATATCATCGGCAACCTGGACGGTGACGGCGCCGGTCGCGATGTCGCCGTCGGTGTCCGAGCCCTGCACGGTGACCGAACCAAGGGCCTGTGTCTGCGCTGCCATTGCGAGTTCGTGGGGCAGATTGTCGGCGAGGGTTACGGTGACCGTGACCGCTTCGGTCGCGCCCGGAGCAATGCTGGCAGGCGCCGACAGGCTGATGGTGATCGCCGCAGGGCCGCCGCTGGTCAACGATCCGGTGATCGTCTGGCCGTCGGGGGAGAGTGACCAGAAAATATCGCTGCCGGCGCCGTCGAGATTGGCGACGAGGCCATCGACGCCGGTGAAGGCAAAGCCCGACAGCGTATCGGAGCCCGCGGTGAAGTCGAGCGTGCCGCTCGCCACCTCGGCATTGCTGAGCGGCGTGCTTCCTCCAGCGTCGAGCGCGGCCTCGTCGACGGTCAGGGTCAGGGTGTCGCCGCCCGAGGGGGCGGCGCCGTCGTCGATCAGGATCGTCAGCGTGTCGGATGTCGGGTCGCCGTCGCCATCAACCGCCGACAAGGTGAAGCTCGCTGCCGGATTCAGGCTGTTGTCCTGATCGCCAGCTGCCGCGAAACTGAACGTTCCATCGGCCCGCACGGTCAGGACGCCCGTGGACTGCCCGATCGTTACCGAGCTGCCCGGCGTGAGCGACAGCGCTGCCGAGCCGCTGCCGAAGGTCACGACGACCGATGATACGCCGTCGGCACCGGCGTCGAGCGACCAGCTACCGTCGACGGCGGGGCCGCCCTCGACCGCATGGGTGGGCGTGTCGGACACCAGAAGCGTGGGAATATCGTCGATGACGGTGACGTCGAACGATCCAGAACCCGACGATCCGTCGCTATCCGTCACCGTAAACCCGATGCCCGACAGAATGTCGCTGTCTTCGCTGCCGGGTGCGGCCTGATCGACGGCCTGGGCCAGGGTAACCGAATAGTTGTAGGTTACTTCGGTCGCGCCCGGGCCGGCGGTCGCGCCGGTCAGGCTGATACGGATGACCTCCGATCCGCCGACCGAACCGACGAGATCGGCGCCATCCTTGGCGAAAGTCACCGGATTGCCATCGACGGTCAGTTGCGTGTCGAGAGCTGCGGCGTCGTTCAAGACGATCGAACCCGTCAATGCCGGCGGGACGTCGCCGCCGAAATCGACCACGATCGTGCCAGTCGCGCTGTTGCTGCCCGTCGACGTGACCTCGCCGGGCAGGCCATCGTCGAGATTGGCTCCGACAAGCCCGTCCTCGTCGACCGTCACATTCGCGGCGCTGCGTATGATCGGCATCGAATCGGCGATGAGGGTGATCGTGGCCGTTGCTGTGGACGTATCGCCGTCGCCGTCGGTGATCTGGTACTGAAAGCTGACGTCGCCCACTTCTCCGGGCGCCTGGGTATAGGTGAAGCTTCCATCACCATTGTTCACAAGCACACCGCCGCCCGAAAGCGATCCGGCGACGATGGAAACCGCCGCCGGCTGGACACCGTCCGCACCCTGCACATCATTTGCCAGGACGTTGATTGTAACCGGCTGGTTCTCGACGCTCTGCACCAGAGCATCGTCGATCGCCGTCGGCACATCGTCGGTGACGACAATGTCAATCGTCGCACCGGCGTTCGAACCATCGCTGTCGGTGACCGTCACGCCTATGCTGTCGGCAAGGCTATCCTGTCCCGCTGACGCATGATCGAGCCGGTTGTCGCCAAGGATATAGCTATAGGTGAAAGTGCCGCCGATCACCGAGCCGTCGGCGCCGATCACCGGCGTAAAGCCGGTGATGGCAAGGCTGCCATAGCTTGTCGATACGGTCTGCGGGATGAAGCTGCCATCGGTATCGACAAGCGTCAGCGGCGTGATCGGCGATCCGTTGAAGCTGTCGAGCACCACGGTTCCCATGCCATCGGGTGTCGAAACCGAGAAAGCCCCGTCGCCATTTACGGCATCGGGCGTCGTGTCGGATCCCGCGGGTTCGCTGCCCCGCACCGCAAGGTCATCCTCGTCGAACGCGAGTTCGCCGCCCACCGCGTCGAGGCCGCTGATGGTGACGCCGTCGTCGGCACCGTTGATGGTGATCGTGAGCGTCGCGGTCGCGGTATCGCCGTCGCCGTCGGTGATGGTGTAGTCGAAGTTCTCGGTCAGCGTCTCGCCGGCCGAGAGGCCCTGGACCGGCTGCGCCGCATTGTCGAGGACATAGGTGTAGCTGCCGTCGGCATTGAGCGTGAGCGTGCCATAGGCGGTCGCGAAGCTCGTGCCCACGCTGCCGCCCGCTACCGCGGTGACGCTCGCGCCGTCGGCCCCCTGCGTGTCGGCGACGCCATCGGTTGCATTGGCGTCGCTGCCGCCCGTGCCGGTCAGCACATTGCCATCGGCAACGAGCGGTCCGTCCTCGGTCACGCTGTCCGCATCGTCGAACGCGATCGGAACATCGTCCACGATCGTGATGTCCAGACTGGCGTTGGCGGCGGACCCGTCGCTGTCGGTGACCACCACCGCAAAGCTGTCGGTCACGCCGTCTTCGCCGGCCGCACCGTGCATCAGCGTATTGTCGGAAAGCACATATTCGTAAGTGAAGCTGCCGCCGATCACCGATCCGTCGGCACCGGTGACCGGCGTAAAGCCTGTGATGTTCACCGTACCGAGCGAGCTCGTCACGGTCACCGCCGTGAAGACTCCGTTCGCGACGACCTGGACTCCGCCGATGGTGACGTCGCCGAGCCCGTCGGGCGTCGATACGTCGAAGCTGCCGCTTTGGGTCAGCGCCGCTGCATCGGGCGACGAGCCGCCGGGAAGATCATCCTCGTCGAACGCGAGTTCGCCGCCCGCCGCGTCGAGGCCGCTGATGGTGACGCCGTCGTCGGCACCGTTGATGGTGATCGTGAGCGTCGCGGTCGCGGTATCGCCGTCGCCGTCGGTGATGGTATAGTCGAAGTTCTCGGTCAGCGTCTCGCCGGCCGAGAGGCCCTGGACCGGCTGCGCCGCATTGTCGAGGACATAGGTGTAGCTGCCGTCGGCATTGAGCGTGAGCGTTCCGTAAGCGGTCGCGAAGCTCGTGCCCACGCTGCCGCCCGCTACCGCGGTGACGCTCGCGCCGTCGGCCCCCTGCGTGTCGGCGACGCCATCGGTTGCATTGGCGTCGCTGCCGCCCGTGCCGGTCAGCACATTGCCATCGGCAACGAGCGGTCCGTCCTCGGTCACGCTGTCCGCATCGTCGAAAGCAGTCGGAACATCGTCCACGATCGTGATGTCGAGCACGTCGCTCGCCATATCCCCGTCGAGGTCGGTAACGACGATGTCGAAGCTCACCGTGGTGCCGTCCGGATCGGCCGTATTGTCGCTGAGCGAATAGGTGTAGCTTATCGAACCTTTGCCGGTCGCCGGGTCATAGCTGTAGGCGTCGATTACCAGCGTGCCGGTGCCGTCGCTCGAAATCGTCTGCGGCAGCGATCCCGGCGTGACGACCACCCCGTTGATGGTCACGCTCGCAACGCCGTCGGGCGAGGTAAAGCCGATCGTGCCGGATGTCGTTTCGTCGGTGCCGTCGAATGCGGACCCTTGAGTCTCGCCGCCTCGGGGCGGCAGATGGGCTTCGTCGACGACGGTGCCGTCCCCTTGGCCAGGCACGAAATCGATGACGCTGGGGCTGTCCCCGATCGCGATGGTCAGTGTGGCCGTCGACGTATCGCCGTCGCCGTCGGTGAGCTGATAGGTGAATATGTCGCTCACGCCGCCCGGCGTATTGGTATCGCGGACATAGCTGTAATTGCCCTGCGCATCGATCGTCAAAGTGCCATATTGGCCGTGGATCGCCGTGCCGGGAGCCGAAAATGTCGTGCCCGTTCCCGCGGCGGCGCCGGTGAGCGACACGCCGTCGGCGCCCGGCGTGTCGGCACCCGCCGCGCCGCTGTCCGTGCCCTCGCCACTGATCACATTGCCCGTTTCGGCGGTGAAGGTCGCTGCCGCCACCGTATCGGTGTCGGCGCGCGCGACCGGCGCGTCGTCGATGATCGAAATGGTGAGATTGGCAGTTGCCGTGTCACCGTCGCTGTCGGTAACGACCACCGTGAACAGGTCCGCCGGGTTCGCCGCCGCATCGCTGTTGTCGAGCAATGTATAGCTGTAGTCGATGCTGCCGGCATTGATGGCGGTGATCACGAGCTGGCCGAACGGCGTCGAGAAGACCTGGCCGACCGCGGAGACCGCGACGCCGTTGATCGTGACCGACGACAGGCCGTCGGGCGCGTCGAACCGGATCGATCCCGAGGTCGTTTCGCCGTCGGCAGCGCTATTGCTGCCCGCAGGTTCCCCGTCGCGCGCCGGCAGACCGGCTTCGTCGACGCTTGCCGTCGCGTCCACCGAACCGGCAGGCTGATCGGGCGTGACGATGGAAATGGTCGGCTCTTCGTCGGAATCGGGAATGGCCGGAATGACCTCGCGGTCTTCCGGTTCCGGAAAGTTCAGCTCGGTATAGGGGAGCAGGTTTCCGATCGCATAGGGATCGCCGATCGTCCCCTCGTCCTCGGCGAAATTGCCGCCCGAACTGCGAACGCCCGCCTCGGGGTTGAAATCCTGAAGATTTTCGAGCAGCTGGGCAACGGTGCTGGCCGGCACGATATCGCCGTCCACGACGATTGCCGGAATGTCGATCGCGCCATTGGGAATGACCAGTATTTGCCCGTCGGGCAATGCGATGATCAGATCGGGCCCGGATACGCCGATATCGTCGATCGAGACCCCCGGGGGGAGAATGATCCGGCCGCCGGCATCCGGAACGAGCATCGCCTGGATGGCCAGCGGAATGGCCGCCGCGGTCGCGGTTACGCCTGCCGAAGCGGGATGAACCCCGTTGTCCGCGATCGCCTGGCTGCCCCGGGTGTCCGGCTCCGCGCCCGGCGCCGCCGGCCTGCCGCTCTTCGCCACATTGTCGAAAGCATCCATCATAGCATCCCCACAGTCCCACCCCCTGCACCGCAACGCGGCGCAGGCTCGATTCATCAGATTCGGTGCGACCCTTCCGTCCGAATCGACTCGGACATCTCCCTATGGGCGAGCAAACCACAGAGTCTTTCGAATCTGCAAGCATGTTAACTTTTAGTTAAGTCAGGCATGGACGAGCGGATCTGCGGCAAGCCGCCGCCCGCGCTCGATCGCTGAATTTCACATGAAATCAAATGATTGGATGCATGGATTCGGCCCGATACACCGCCGCTTCGGGGTCCGATTGTCGTCCCTTTTCGGCACGGCATCGAAAGGAAAGCGAAGTAAGATCCGTGCGTTTGGGAGCGAGCGGACGACCGGCTGCCGGTGCGCGCTCAGCCGGGCTGCGGCGCCCGGCAGCCGCCGGCGGCATCGCCGGACTTCGTGGCGAGAACGACAGCAATGCACAGGGCGAAGATCGAGACCGACTGGACATGATAGAGGCTGCCGTCGAACAGTGAAAATACCGCGATATTCATGGCAGCCAGCAAGAATGCCGCATTTTGCTCGTTGACCGCCCGATAGACTTTGCATCCCAGCCAGATCGACAGGATCGCGACAAGGCCCGCGCCAACGAAACCCCAGGACAAGAGGATTTGCAGAAAGACGTTATGCGGCTGGGCCACATGCGTATCGGGAAACAGCGTGGCAAACTGCGACTCGCCCCATCCGAACCAGGGGCGTTGCAGCGCCATCTCTAGAGTCCTGCCCCAAATGGCGATCCGGCCACTGTCCGAATCGTCGCCGATCAGACGCTGCGGCCCGAAGCGACCCAGCGGAACAAGGACAGTCAACGCGACCGAGAGCAATATTCCTGCACCAAGGACTGCCAGAAAACGGAGGACTCCCCTTCTCGCAAAGGGAAATAGCAAAAACGCGCCCGCATAACCTCCCGCTACCGCGGCCAATGTACCGCGCGATCCGGTCCAGAGCGCCGCGGCAAGGGCGAACGCCGCAACCACGCCGCTGATCTTGTCGCCAGCGATCCATTTCCAAAGGCAAAGGCCCGCAATGGCGGCAGCATAATAGCCGTATCCACGAATTTGATTGTAAGCCGGAAAATAGTATGCCCAGACATAGTCATCTTCTCTATGCAATAGAGCATATGAAATCGACAAAATTGTAAATATAAGGAATCCAATAGTCATATTTTTATACAGAATTTCTGTATAAAACATTCTCGATCTTGTGTATATAAGATATATGGCAATACCAAAACCAAGATGAATAAACAATATTGATATCTTTATGATGCTTATGCTCGGGTCCTTCGCGTTCAACGATGTGGCGACGGCGAGCAGCATCAGGGCTGCCATGGATATCGAAATCCATCGCGGGGGGACGGGGATGTGACCGGCGCGCCCGAGCAGCGATAGCGAAACGCCGATCTCGACGATGAGGACCGGTATTGCGAGCGTCTTCAATATAAACTGAAAGGCCGATATATGCTGTCCCATCGTCGTCAGGAACAGGATGACCGGTGCGAAGCCGATTGCAGGTGCCAGAAGACTGGCGAGCGGAAAGCTCTTAGCCGGGCCTATCCGCGGCGATGGCTCGAGACTTTCGTGCATAGCTGGAGTTCCCGTTCGCGGTTTGCACGATCCATCCCGCCAGATTCCAGAATCCAAAAACAAATACCACCGAAACAATACCGTCGGACAACCAGTGCCACCCCAAATGGACCGATCCGAAAAGAATAACCGCGAAATAGGCCAGCGCCAAATACCGGATTCCAGGATATTCCCGAGGCACCATGAGGAACCAAAGAAATGCCATACCGACGTGAAGCGACGGCATCGCGGATATCCCGCTTCCGAGCCGCAGGGTTCCATAATTGTCCAGCAGGAATTGCCGCGCTTTCATTGTCGCGCCGATTCCATATTCCGAAAGCCGCGCAAGTCGATCGAGCAGAGGAGCGAAAGCCGTTCCGCCGTAGAAGTGGTCAAACAGGATCGGACCTACCGATGAAAGGGCAATAGCCATTACGCTGCCCAGGAATATCCAGGACATGAGCATGGTTATCAAGGCACGGAGTTTCAGAACATAATTCTTACTGAATATAACCCACATGGCCGTATAAATATTGACAACATGCCATAAAGAGTAAAACCACTCTACCGCCAGCGTAGGATATGTTCCCACAAATTTGTGTGTATAATATACCAAGTCATTTCCGAATATTTTATATTCTAAATATCTTGCATCTATATCGAAATAGAAGTCCATAACAGATGGAATCAAAACCTTGATGGTCGTATATGATGCGAAAGCATAAAATAATATGACATATATGCATAACGACATGAAGAAGTGGAACTTATTTTTCAGTATGTCGTCGCGGATAAGCGCAGCGGGATTCGGTTGGCCCGAGCGATAGTGATGAAGCAGCCGTCGAAGAATCCAAAAGGGAAATGAAAAGATAAGGATAAGACCGCCGAGGCCTATCGACTCACTGATCCGGACTGGCGGAAGTCCGTATCGCTGCGCCAATATATTGGCGTAAATCAGTGCTGCGGCGCTGATTGTCGCGGCAAGGGCGAGGCAGATTACAACTGCCTTTGTGCTCAGCTTATTCTTCGTCGGGCCTGGCTGCGATCGAGAAGGTATCGGGAAGGCAGGTTGATCGAACACTCTCCCCCTCCCCTTCTCCGACCGGTCAAGCTGGCTGACGCCAGCGATAGGTCACATTCACCCGTTCCGACAGCAACAGATAGGGCAGCCAGATCGCGGCGCTGATGAAGACTTTCTTGATATTGCTGGTGAGGAGCGGCTGGATCGCTTCGCCAACCGCCGCCGGCAGGTGGGGTGCGCCGCTGATATAATGAGCGATCAGCAGTTGGAAGACGACGTCGATGCCCCAGGCCAGCAGCAGGACGCGCGGGAAATAGGGCATGCGGCGCAGCGCCATGAAGAAGCAGAGCGTGTAGAGGAAGTTCATGACGATCAGGTCGGCCGCCATCCCCAGATAGATCATCTGGCCCCACAAGGGCGCGGTGCTCGTCATCGCCGGAACGGCGGCCATGAATTCGGCGGTGCGCACGGGGACGTTCAACAGCATGCCGAGCAGCAGCGAGGCCATCAGGCCGGTCGGGCCGAATGCGCGATGGTCGCGCGCCGACAGCGCATCGAGCTTGCGCCATTTGCCGACAAGCGCCAGCCGTATCTCGGGCTGCGCGAAATCGACGCCGCGCGGAAAGGCGGCATTGGCGGCCCAATAGGCAAGAAAGGGGCTGGCCATGATCAGACCGTGCGGCACGACGAGGAGGAGCCATGAGGCGGTCCCGCCGCCGGGCACGACGGGAAACATCGTGCGCGTCAGGCAGGCGAGGGTCACCACGACGATCCAGCCGAGCAGGAGCGATCGGACCTTGTCCTCGAGAGGCGCGACGAACCGGACGCTCCTGGCGTAGAGGTTCGCCTGAATACGCGCAAATGCCGCGTTCGTCATGGCCATTACTTCCTCCAATTCCGATCTGCTGTAAACTCTCTTGGTTAAGGAACGGTATCCGGAAGTTGCGGTCACCGGTTCGTCGATCGGATTTTGGGCGGACCGGAACTTTTCGACTCAGGCTCGAATCAAGTTCAAGTCCTTGGGGGCATTAACCATTTTGCGGCCGTTTTGAACGGAATGGTTAACAGAAAATAAAAGTTAAGTTTTTGTGAATACAAGTTAATATTCTGTTGACGGTTGACACGGAATTGGGTTGAATCGGGCCGTTCCTTGCTGAGGACCGCATTGACAGGTTGAACCGGCGCCAGCCGGAGAGTTCAATACCGGGTCGCGTCGGTTCCTATGCACTCCTTCAGCTGGAATGTCTGGCCGACTCCATGGGGGGGGAGGGCAGACATCGCCGCCAGATGCGGTGTTTACAGGAGTCCGACCATGAAGAATTTTCTGAAAGATTTCGTCCGTGACGAAAGCGGCGCTTCGGCCGCGGAATATGCCCTGATCCTCGCGATCGTCGGCGTGGGTATCGCTGGGGCTGCCGTTTATCTGCGCAACAACATCGAGAACGCGATCATCGACGCTGCGAATGAGGTGGCTAACGCCGCGTCGGCTGCGCCCGATAGCACGCCGAATTAGTGACATGCCTCTCGACCGCGGCCGGACATTCCGTCCGGCCGCGGCCAAACAGCTCTTGTTCGGGGGGATGAGACATGTTTCGTGGGCGAAATAGCGTGATTATCGGCATAGCGGTCCTTCTGGGCATCTTTGTCGTATTCCTGACCAACGCCTATTTCAGCGGCATCGCAGAACGGCAACAACGCCAGGTCGAACAGCTCAAGCTGGTGCAGGTGCTGGTGGCCACGCAGCCGCTCGCCTTCGGCACCGTGCTGACGGCGCAGAACACGAAACTGGTCGGCTGGCCCGCCAGTTCGCTTCCGGCGGGGGTGTTCAGGACGTCGATCGGCGTCGTCGACAATCCGCGCGGCCCGCGCGTCGCGCTGCGGCCGATTGCGGTCGGCGAACCCATTCTTTCTTCGAAAATCAGCGGCAGCGATGGCCGCGCGAGCATTTCGGACCTGCTCCCCCAGGGCATGCGCGCCATCGCGGTGCGCGTCAACGATGTGACCGGCGTCGGGGGACTGGTGACGCCCGGCGACGTCGTCGACGTCCTGTTGACGCGGCAGATGGACGGCGACGGGGCGGGCCGCGACGACAAGACCACCGATATACTGCTCGAAAAGATCCGCGTGATCGCGATCGACCAGCGCGCCGACGAGAGCAAGACCGAACCCAAGGTCGCGAAGACCGCGACGCTCGAGGTCGACCCCGTCAGCGCACAAAAGCTGGCACTGGCACAATCCGTCGGCACGCTGTCGCTCGCGCTGCGCAACGTCACCAGCATCGAGGACGGTGCCAATATGACGATCACGCAAGGCGATCTCGGCAGCGGATGGCGGTCACGGCGCGCCCAGTCGCCGGCTTTGGCCGATCTGCCGCCCGGATTTTATTCCGAAGCGCCGGCGCCGCGTGCCCACGCATCGCGCCCTTCGCTTCCGCCGCGTCCTTCCGGTCCGACCGTGGAAATCGTCCGTGGCACCAAGCCCACCGTTTATGAGGTCAAACGCCATGGCTCGTAATCACCACCGCATCCTGATGCGTATGCTGGCGGCGCCCCCGGCGCTCGCGCTGGCCACTCTGGCGCTGCCTGCTCAGGCTCAGTTCAACAGCGCCGCGAACGGCGTCCATGCCGGTCAGCTCGACGTGCCGCTGAACAAGAGTCAGACCGTCACGCTCGACCGTCCCTTTGCCCGTGCGATGATCGGGTCGGATGAAATCGCCGACATCATGCCGATCTCGGATCGGTCGGTCTATGTCCTTGGCAAGAAGATGGGGACGACCAGCCTGACAATCTTCGACAAGGGCGGGCGCGTCATCACCATCGTCGACGTCGCGGTCGGCCCCGATGTCGTGACGCTGCGCCGCCAGCTCGCCGAGCTGATGCCCGGCGAAAATGTCGACGCGCGCATCTCGAACGATGCCGTGGTCCTCTCGGGTGTGGTCAGCAATGCCGCGGCGGCACAGAATGCGGTCCAGATTGCGGGCACCTATGCGGGCGACAAGGTCGTCAACATGATGGGTATCGGGTCGAGCCAGCAGATCATGCTGGAGGTCCGCTTTTCCGAGATCAATCGCCAGAGCGGCAAGGAGATCGGCGTCCGGAGCTTCTTCCGCAACGAATCGGGCAGCTGGGACGGCGTGCTGGGCAATGGCGCACAGCTTGTTCCCGACCCCGACACGGGCGAAGGCGTGCTCCGTCTGGGGGCCATTACCGACAGCTTCGGCATCGTCCGGCACGCCTTCAGCATCGGCGGCCTCGATATTCTCGGCGTGCTCGACAGCCTCGAAAGCAAGGGTCTGGCCAAGACGCTTGCCGAACCGACTCTCGTCGCGCTCTCGGGCGAGCGGGCTTCGTTCCTGGCGGGCGGGGAATTCCCGATTCCGGTCGTGCAGAGCGGCTCGGGAACCGGCGGCAGCAACGGGGGAAGCCAGGGGATCTCGATCGAGTTCAAGCCGTTCGGCGTCAGCCTGGGCTTCACTCCGACGATTCTTGCCGACGGGGTCATCAATCTCGTGGTCGAGCCCGAGGTCAGTTCGATCGACCCCAGCGCCTCGATCGTGCTCAACGACATTACCATTCCCGGGCTGCAGACGCGGCGCGCTTCGACCACGCTCGAGCTGCGCGACGGCGAATCCTTTGCGATCGCCGGGCTGATCCGACAGGATTTTTCGACGACGGTTCGCCAGGTGCCGCTGCTCGGCTCGATCCCGATCATCGGGTCGCTGTTCCGGTCGTCGGGGTTCAAACGCGGCGAAACCGAATTGCTGATCGTCGTCACGCCGCGGCTGGTGCAGCCGATCAAACCCGCGCAGGTCGCATTGCCGACCGACCGGGTCGGCGATCCGACCGAACTTGACCTCTTCCTTATGGGGCGCACCGATAACGCTGTGCCGCCGATTCCGCCGGTGCAGCAGCAGATGGACCCGGCGCCGAAACCGGCCGCTGCGCCCGCGCCGGCGCAAACGACGGGAGACGATTATGAATTTTAGGCGGCCATTGGCGGCGGGTGCCGCCCTTTCGCTGATCGCCGGCTGCACGCCGACCGACGTCACGCTTGGCAATGCCGTGCGGACGACGATGGCGGCACAGGTCGTCGACCCCGACCCGCAATATGACGATCCGATTCCAACCACCGACGGCGCCAAGGCGGGAGCCGCGGTCGAGCGCTATCGAACCGACAGGGTCAAAAAGCCGGTCGGCATTCGAACGACGTCGGGGCAATCGGGCTCGGGTTCGCCAAAGTGACGATGGAGCCGGTGGGGAGTTGGCATCATGCGGAGGGTGCGATCGAAGCGATTGCTGAAGGATGAAAGCGGAGCGACGGCTGCGGTATTCGGCCTGTCGCTCTTCGCCCTCGTCGCCATCGGCGGCCTCGGCTTCGATTATGCGCGCCTCGCGGGCATGGACAGCGAATTGCAGAATGCCGCCGACCAGGCGGCGCTGGCGGGCGCCTCGCAGCTCGACGGGCAAAATGGCGCCTGTTTGCGGGCATCGGCGGCAGCGACGACTTTGGTCGCCAATCTGACGCTGCTGGCGAACGACGGCGACGGAACCGCGGTGACGCTGCCACCCGAACCCGATTGCGATGCGGCGGGCCAGATCCGCTTTTGGCAGGACAGGGAAAAGACGACGGCCGCGACCGACGACGGCAACGCCCATTTCATCGAGGTCGAAATTGCGGCGCGCACAGCAAACTATGCCTTCACGCCGCTTGCAGGGGCCATGCGCGGCGATCTTGGCGCAATGGCGCTCGCGGGTCTCGGGTCCGCTATCTGCCGCGTTCCGCCGGTCATGTTCTGCAACCCGCTCGAAGCGATCGACCCCGATTTCAACGTCGGAAGCTATGTCGGCAAGGGTATCCGGTTGATCGCCAACGACGGCGGCGCCAATTATGCCCCCGGCAATTTCGGCTATCTGGAAACCAACGCCGGCAACGGCGCGCAGGCGACGGCCGAGACGCTGGGCCGCGACGCGATTCCGGGCGATTGCGTCGCGGCCGACGGCGTTACCACCAAGCCCGGCGTGCAACTGTCGGTGCTTGACGCGCTCAACACGCGCTTCGACATCTATGCGGGCAATACGAATAATCCCTGTGGAACCGACGGCTCCCTGTGTACGCCTTCGGCCAATACGCGCAAGGATGTTCTCCACCGGGGCAATCAGAACAATTGTTCCTATTCGACGGGCAATGGCGGTAACGGCTGGAAAGAGCCGGCCAATGCCTATCTGGCGCCCTCCGCCGCGGTTCCGATGACAGTCGCGCAGGCCGCTACGACGGCGCCCATGGGCTATCCGCGCGACATGTGTCACGCGATCAGCATCACGGGCAGTTGCGCCGATGGACGGATAGGCGACGGGAATTGGGATTATATGGCCTATTTCCGGACCAACTCCGCCAGCTATCCCACCGAACCGACAAGCGCCGACAGGATCGCGTGGTTCGGAACGGATACGCCGACGCGCTATGACGTGTACAAATATGAAATGGCCAATTCGGCGACGCGCCTCGTCAACCAAAGTTCCAATGGCCTGACGGCGCGGAGCACGCCCTATTGCTCCAGCAGTTCGGGGGTCGTGCCCGGAACCACGACGCCGGATCGACGGGTTCTGACCGTCGCGGTCGTGAACTGCCAGGCGGAAGGCGTCGGCGGCAGGACGGCCGATGTGCATGTGACGAAATGGATCGACATGTTTCTGGTCGAGCCGTCACTCTCGCGAACCCGCACCGAAGCCAGCGACGTCTATGGCGAGATCATCGGGGAGACCGAACTCGGCGGCGGCGGCGGCACCAGCGGGAACACGGTGAGGCGTGACGTTCCCTATCTGATCGAATGACAAAGCCATGCGGATAAACCGAACCCTGAAGTCGTGCAACGAAGCCGCCGCAGCGGCCGAATTGGCGCTGATCCTGCCCTTGTTGCTCACAATCCTGTTCGGCGGCTTCGAAGCAGGCGCGTATCTGTGGACCGAGCAAAAGGTGGTGAAAGCGGTTCGGGACGGCGCCCGATTTGCCGCGCGGCAACCGTTTTCGGCCTACAGCTGCGACAATCTCACCGACGCGACGATACTTGCGCAGGTCCAGAATCTGACCCGCACAGGCGAACTGAGCGGCGGGACACCCAAGATTGCGGGATGGGACGACAATAATCAGGTCACCGTCACCGTTCGATGCCTGCCGCGCGTGGATGACGAGTTCACGTCGAGCGGAGTCTATGCGACGCAGGCCGACGGATCGCTCGACGTCACGGTCGCCGCAACCGTCAACTATCCGTCCCTGTTCGGAATACTCGGTTTCGACACCACGGGTGTGGTTGTCCGGGCGAGTTCCAACGCCGCGGTGATGGGGACATGAAGGCGCTTCGGCCCCTCCTCTGCGACGAACGGGGCGGCCCGGCGGCCGAGTTCGCGCTCATCCTGCCGCTGATCCTGCTCTTTCTCCTCGGGATCATCGACGTGGGTCGCTATGCGTGGGAGATCAACCGGGCCGAGAAGGCGACGCAGACCGGCGCGCGCTGGGCGGCGGCGACCGACATGATTGCGAGCGGCCTCTACGACTACAGCTTTGCCACGGGAGCGGAACTCATTCCGGCGGGAACCCCGGTGCCGGAGACGGCATTCCCGGGGATCAGCTGCACATCGACGAGCTGTACCTGCGCGGCCGCATGCAATTTCCCGACCGCGATGGACAATGGAGCCTTCACGAACCTAGTCGACCGGATGAACGACATCATGCCGGGCATCGCGGCCGGCAACGTCGTCGTCGACTATCGCTATTCGGGGCTCGGTTTCGCCGGCGACCCCAATGGCCCGGACGTCGCCCCGATCATCTCGGTGCGCCTTCAGAACATGCAATTCGTCCCGATCACGCTGATCCTGTTCGGCGGTTCGATCGCTCTTCCCGACTTCAGCTATTCGCTGACGATGGAAGACGGCGACGGCGATTGGTCGAACTGAAAGGAACGATCGATGGGAAAAAATGAAAATTTCGGCTCTCTTGAGGGAAATGGATCCTTGGATTTGGACGGCAAAATCAAGCTCATCATTTCCGCGGACGAATTTTCCCGTTCGGCCATGTCGCAAAGCGATTATCCCGAACTGTCCGTCGGACTCGTCCTTCTCGATGCCGGCGAGCCGATCAGCGCGAACCAGATCGGCGACGCCGCGCTGCTGATCGTCGAATTGCGCGGCCACGACCCGCGTTCGATGCAGCGGTTGCAGGCGCTCCGCGCGCACGCGCCAAAGCTGCCGCTGATCGTCGCCATGCGCGATGCGGATCTGGCCACGACGCGCGCGCTGATCCGCCAGGGCGTCGACGATGTGATCGCGCTTCCCATCGATCGGGCCGAGTTCGGCGACGCGGTTACCAACCTGCTCGCTTCCACGACGAAATCGCATGTGCCGGCGCCGCGGTTGGCGCCGATCATTGCCGTGGCGCAAAGTGTTGGCGGCATCGGCGCGACCACGGTCGCCACGCATATCGCTCATTATCTGGGGCAGAAGGGCGGAGCACGCGGCTGCTGCCTCGTCGATCTCGATTTGCAGTTCGGCAATGCGGCGTCCTATCTCGGGGCGACCGCGACGCTGACGATGGACGATCTCCTGCTTGCCGGTCAGCGCGTTGACGGCCAGTTGCTGCGAACCGTCGCCGCGAGCAATGCGGGCGGCGTCGCCGTCGTGGCGGCGCCCGAGCGGATCGCGCCGCTGGAATCGATCGATACGGACCAGTTGCTTCGCGTGTTGCAGGTCGCTCGCGAGGAATATGATCATGTCGTTCTCGACTTGCCGGGCAATTGGGCGAACTGGACACTCTCGGCGATCGACAAGGCCGATCTGATCCTGCTGGTCGTCGATCTGTCGATCGGGAGCCTGCGGCAGGCCCGGCGGCGTATTCAGCTTTTCGAGGAAACGGGAATCGAACGCTCGCGGATCGCGATCGTCGCCAATCGCGTCGAAAAGCGGCTTTTCCGGACCATCAGTGTCAAGGATGCCGAAGATGCGCTCCGCTACCCGATCCTCGCCACCGTTCATAGCGATTACCCGGTGGTCCAATCCGCGCACGATCAAGGCGTTCTTGTCGGGGATGTCGCGCGCAAGAATCGTGTTGCGATCGACCTCGCCGCGCTGGCCGACGCGATCGGTGACCGTTTGGACAGGAATTGACCGTGGCAATGTGGCAGCTTCAAAAACAGAAGAGTTCGGGCGCCGTATCCGAACCGGCGCCCGAACCCGTCGAATTCGCCGCCGCGAGACATGGCGAGGTGCGGGATGATCGCCAGGCGGATCTGCTGTCGTTCAAGGTCCAGGTCCATCGCGAGCTGCTTGACGAAATCAATCTCGCGCAGCTCGAAAAACTTTCGCGAGCACAGATCGACGCCGAAGCCGGCGAACTCATCGCGGACATCATCAAGCGTCACCGGATGGCGCTCAATGCCAATGAACGGCGGGCGATGGTATCCGATGTACTCGACGAACTGCTCGGACTAGGCCCCCTCGAACCCCTGCTGCAGGACGAAACGATCACCGATATTCTGGTCAACGGCCATGACATCGTGTTCATCGAGCGCATGGGGCTGCTGGAAAGAGTCGAAACGCGCTTCAAGGACGAGAAGCATCTCTTTCGCATCATCCAGAAGATTGCGAGCGCCGTCGGGCGACGCATCGACGAAGCCTCGCCTTTCGTCGATGCGCGTCTTGCGGACGGTTCGCGCGTCAACGCCGTGGTGCCGCCGCTCGCGATCGACGGATCGCTGCTGTCGATCCGAAAATTCGCGCGCATTCCTATCGACATGGCGAAGCTGATCGCGCTCGGCAGCATTCCGGCAGCCGTGGCCGAGGTTCTCGAAGGCGTCGTCCAGGCCCGTCGCAATATCCTGATTTCGGGCGGCACCGGGTCAGGAAAGACCACGCTGCTCAACGCGGTCTCCTCGTTCATTGATGAGCGCGAGCGTATCGTCACGATCGAGGATTCGGCGGAATTGCAGCTGCAGCAGGAGCATGTGGCTCGCCTGGAAACGCGGCCGGCGAACATCGAAGGCCGGGGCGAAATATCGCAGCGCGACCTCGTCAAGAACGCGCTGCGCATGCGGCCCGACCGCATCATCGTCGGTGAGGTCCGCGCCGGCGAGGCCTTCGACATGCTTCAGGCCATGAACACGGGGCACGATGGATCGATGACGACGGTTCACGCCAACTCGGCGCGCGACGCCCTGTCGCGCATCGAGCAGATGATCGGGATGAGCGGCGTCGACATGCCGGCGCGCGCTGCGCGAGCTCAGATCGCCTCGGCGATCAATGTCGTCGTGCAGATCGGGCGCCTGTCCGATGGTCGGCGGCGATTGATGAGCCTCTCCGAAATCACGGGCATGGAAGGTGAGGTCGTCACCATGCAGGATATTTTCCGATTCCGCATGATGGGGCGCGACGCCGACAATAATGTGCTCGGACAGTTTGAGGCGACAGGGATCAGGCCGAAGTTCCTCGATACCTTGTCGGCCTATGGCATTGACCTTCCGGCGGACTTGTTCCGCCCCGACCGGAAGCTCGATTGACATGGGCGACGCTGTCCTTCGCCTCGCGACGATGCTCGCACTGTTCGCCTTTGTGGTGCTGATAACGCAGTTTCTGGTCGGCCGGTTCGTCGAGCGCAGCGGCAAGCGGCGCGCCGTCAACAAACGACTTCGACTGATCGAATCGGGCGTTGACCGCGACATGGTCGTCGCGATGCTGCGCAAGGAGGTGCCGCGCGGGCTGGCAAGCGCGCCGCCCTGGCTATCAAGGTGGATGAAATCTTTCCGCCGCACGCTCAATGCCGCCAATATCAGGGCATCCGAACTGCAGGTCGCCGCCTATATGGCGGTTGGTGCCGCCGCCGTGGCCTGCCTGATCATCGTGGGAGCGGCCCTTTCGGGCTTTCAGATCACGCTGGGGGTGGTCCAGCTCGCGTTCGCCATAGCCGTCGTTCTGGCGTTTCTTCTCCCGTGGATGGTCATCGGCAGGCTGGCCGATGCCCGACGACGGCGCATGGAAAGCCAGTTTCCGATCGCATTGGACATTTTCGTCCGGGGTCTGCGTTCAGGCCATCCTATTCCGACCGCGCTTCAACTGCTCACCGAAGAAATGGACGATCCGGTCGGATCGGAATTCGGGATCGTAAGCGACGAAATCGCCTTTGGTCTGGATCTCCGCGAAGCCTTGGCGCGCATGGCGGAGCGCTGGGGGCTGCCCGACATTCACATGTTCGTCGTTTCGGTTTCGGTGCAGATGGAGACCGGCGGAAATCTTGCCGAAATCCTCGAAAACCTCAGCAAAGTCATCCGCGAGCGTGCGAGCATGTTCATGAAGGTGCGGGCGCTCAGTTCCGAAGGACGCATGACCGCGATCATCCTGACTGCCCTGCCGATCCTGGCATTCGCCGGGCTCTTTCTTACCAATCCCGGCTTCTACCTGGAAGTGGCGACCGATCCGATCTTCTTCATCGGCTTTGGCGGTTTGATTCTTCTGTATGTGATCGGCTTCGTCTCGATCCGGCATATGATCGACCTGAAGGTTTGATATGACCGAGATTCTTGCCTCTTCACCCTTTTTGAAAACCGCTTTTCTGGCCTTTCTGTTCATTGGGGTCACCTCATTCTTCTTCGCGGTCATCCGCGTCTTTCAGGACCGGCGCCAAATTCTGGGACGTCTGGAGACAACGCCGGTTTCGGGCGGTGAAAGGGCGGGGCGCGAGGCTTTGCGTTCGGCCGACGCAATCCAGGGAAGCTGGGCGAAGATCGCCGAACGTATCGAAAGAGGCGGCCTCTCTCTCGCCGACTCCGATGCGAAAGGTCTGCGGCGGCGGATGTTGGCGGCCGGTTTTCGCTCGCCAAACGCACCGAAGATTTTCACCCTCGTTCGCATCGTCCTGATCTTCGCGCTGCCCAGCATCATCCTTCTGCCGCAGTTTGTTTCCGGCAAGCAGATTTCGCTTTTGAGCCTCTATCTCCAAGGTGCATTCTTTGCGCTGATGGGACTTGTTGTCCCCAACCTTTTCCTGACGGCAAAGGCCGATCGCCGTCAGCAAGAAATTCTGAATGGATTCCCGGATTGTCTTGACCTGATGCTCGTCTGCGTCGAGGCCGGAATGGGGCTGGAAGCCGCACTCGACCGGGTCGGGCGCGAGATGGCCCTGTCGCACCCGCTCGTTGCCGAGCAGATCTCGCACACGACGCTGGAACTCCGGGCCGGCGCGAGCCGCGAGGAAGCGCTGCGCAACATGGCGGACCGGACCGCGGCCGACGAGATCAGGGCATTTGCGACCCTGTTGATCCAGTCGGACAAGCTTGGCTCGAGCATCGCTGCGACATTGCGCGTCTACGCCGCCGAAATGAGGGAAAAACGGAAGATGCGCGCCGAAGAGAAAGCGCACCGCTTGCCCGTTCTCCTGTCGATACCGTTGGTGGCATGCATGTTACCGGTAATGATCGGCGTTCTGATGCTCCCGGCGGTCATTCGCGTAATCCGCGAAGTGGCGCCCGCTTTGGCAGGAGGCGGCTGACATGGCCTTGCGAAAATCTGCATTCTTCATTGTCTGCGCGGCCACGGCAGCAGGTTGTTCCTTTGGCCCGCGTCTGCATTCGGCGCTCCCGCAGGTGCGCGACGTGCCCGTGCTCGCCAATTTGTCGCCCGATGCATCGCTGACACGGGCGCGGGCATATCTGGCCGCGCGGCAATTCGGTTTGGCGATCGAATTGTTCAAGTCGGCAAGTCGCGACCCGGATTTGAAGCCCGAAAGCCTTAACGGCCTTGCGATCGCATATGATGGAATCGGTCGCCGCGACCTTGCCGAGCGCTATTTCGAAGAGGCGCTGGCGGCTCGGCCGGGGGATATGCGCACGCGCCGGAATCTGGCCAGACTCTATGAGCGTATCGGCCGTTCGTCGAAGCGACAGAGATTGATGGCCGAGGTCGAGGAAGCGGCTCCGGCGAACCGGCCCCAGGCCGCCGATCCGGACGACGGGCGGGGGCCGGCATCGACTGCCGCGCCTCGGGCTGCGTCCTTCGAGATCGTCGATACCGAAAGTCCGCTTGGCGGAACTTTGGGCCCTCTGCTCGTACAGGCCGGCTTGCCGTCCTCTGGACCAATGCCGGCGGCCTCGGTCGCGGAGGCGGCCTCGGTCCTTTGCCTGGACAGCGACTCCGGCGCGAAGGCCGCGCCGTCGACCAGAGAGCCTGTCAGGATGTTCCGCCTGAGCATCGGTGAAGTCTATATCAGCCGACAGCCGTTCAATACCATCTGTCGGATCGCCGACCCCGCGGCAGCGGCGCAGCCGATGTCGAATACCGAATATCTGGGACTGGTGGCTGCCTATCTCGACGAATTGAACCGAAACCCGCGGGCCGTCCAGATCGCAGCGCTTTGGCGGTCTGCGTTCAGGGTTGATTGATATGGACGGCGCGGATCTGGCAGCAACGCGTCGTCGGGCGGCGCGTGCGTTTGCGCCATTGCTCATGTTGCTGTCGGCGCCGGTCGGACCGGCCTTCGCCGCGTCTCAGCCCGCGATGACCGGCGATGCCGTGCAAGGCCATATGGATGTCCTCGAGGCTGCGGACGACGCGTTGCACGGCGGGCGTCTGGTCGAAGCCAAAGTGCTGCTCGACGGGCTGGGCGCGAACAATGACGGACGGGTGCTGCTCATGCGGGGCGAACTCCTGCTTTTCACAGGGCGTTCGGAAGATGCTGCCAAGCTCCTCGATCGGCTCCCGATCGAGGAGCGCATGTCCTGCCGAGGGACGATCGCTCTCGCCACGACGCAGTTTCGGTTGGGGAGGATCGAAGCCGGCCGAGACTATTTGGCCGGCCGGGAAGGCGATTGCCGCGACGATTCCTCCTATTGGCGCCTGTTCGGCAGGCTCGAACTGGAGGCAGGCCGCCCAGCGCTGGCGGTGGCCGCGCTACGCCGCGCGCATTCTTTGCGTCCGCACAGCAGCGATGTCGCCAATGACCTGGCGGTTGCCTTGCTGGCAAATGACGCTCCGGCGGAAGCGGCGGCGATATTTTCGACCATCGCGCCGCTACATCCCGACGACGCAGGAATCGCCCTGAATCTGGATTTCGCCAACGGCATGCTCGGACGCTTGCCCCGGCGCACCGAAGGCGACGACGATATGCAGTGGAGCCGGCGTCTGCAGTCGGCGGGGGCCGGCGCTCGCCGAGCCGGCCACGTCCAGCTGGCCGAAGCCCTCTATGCGCAGGCGCTTCTCGAACGTCCGCGCCACGACGAGCGGCTCTGGCGGCAATATGACGAAGCGGCGGGGCATCATGACTGATTTGCTCGCTTTCCAAGTCGCCTTTGTCGCCATCCTGCTGCTCGCGACCGCGAGTGACATTCATAGCCTGCGGATTCCGAATCTGCTTCCGGCGCTGATGATATTGCTTTTCCTCGCGGCCTGGGTTTGGGGTTTTCCGTTTCGCGACCCGATCTGGTCACATCTGGCCCATTTTGCGCTCGCGCTCGCGGCCGGCATGGCTCTTTTCCATTTCAGATGGTTCGGCGGCGGCGACGCCAAACTTTATGCGGCGGTGGCCCTGTGGTTCGGCCTGGGCGATGCCGTTTTGCTGCTCTTGCTTACGGCGCTCACGGGCGCGCTTGTCGTCGTGGTGCGAATGCTCTTTCACATCTTTCGTGCGCTCGCTTTCGACTCGGGGCCACCGGAGCATCGCCGCCGCTTGTTCGAACGCAAAATTCCTTATGGCATCGCCATAGCTGCCGGGGGAATCGTGACGCTCCTCCAGACCTACCCCTGGTCGCCATCCTGAATTCAATAACCCAAAATTAAGGCCCCCATGCCATTTTCCGGGCAAAGGAGCCCGGCTTGGCGTTGCTCGCTCATATCCTGACGCCCGAGAAGAGCGAAGAAAGACGGCGAAATGCGCGTCGCCTTGTGGCGCTGGACGGCACGGCGCGGCGCTCGCTCGATCGTTATTCCGCGGTGCGGATTTATAATCTTTCGCGCACCGGGCTTTTGATCGAGTCCGAAGCCTCGTTTGAAATCGGCGAGATATTCTGGCTCGAGCTTCCGGAGATCGGACCCACTCCCGCTCGTGCCAGGCGAAGCCAGGGCCGCATGTTCGGCTGTGAGTTTCTGTCGCCAGTAACGCAGGGGGCCCTGAGCGCCGCACTCCTCAAATCTTCGTTCGGGATCGACCAGCGCCAACAGGCCGAACGGGACACCGCAAGCCTCTCCGAAGATTTTCGCGCAGCAGGACCGCAGGGGAGCAGCTTGGCCGCGACCTATGCCATTACAATCCTGTTTTCCCTGTTCCTGGCGGCATTCGCTTTCATGTTGGCATTTTTGCCGTTCAGCTGATGACGTCCATAGGACTTCCGGCAGACCTGCCAAGGGACCGCCTCGCGCAGCTTTTGCGTTCAAATCGACGAGCGATCGCATACGCCGCTCGATCCGCGACCCGGGCGAAGAGGCCGGCGCATTCAGAAAGGAAAATGCGACCGTGCGAGCCCCCGGGAAGACCGGCTGTGCGCTCCGTCGCTGGTCTCGGCGCTAGAATGCAAGGATATGATGGCCGGGCCGTCTTCGCGTTGCAACCGGTGACCCCTGTTAATTCCTGGCCCGAATGATCGGTAATCGACGACCCTTATGCCCCTTGCAGCCTATCTCGAATCCGCGGCCCCCGCCAAACGCCGGCGCCATCCGAGGCGCACGTTGCGCCTGTCTTCGACGGGCGGAAAACCCGACGGCGACGCCATTCCGTTGACCATCCTCAACATATCCTCGGCGGGGATGCTGATCGCAGGAGAGGTCGAGTTCGCCAAAGGCGAAACCATCGACATCGACCTCCCGCAAGCGGGACGCGTTCGTGCGAAAATTGTGTGGTCGAGCGCAGGCCAGATGGGCTGCATCTTTGCCGCACCGATCTCGCAAGCGACGCTGAGCGCGGTCGAACTGCGTAGCGACGCGGGTGACATGCCCGAAAATCTGCTCCCGACGGCGCTGGCCACAGAGCGCTTCAGCGCAAGATTGAAGCGCCTGCGGAATCGAAAGGGTCTGACACAGGCCGATCTGGCGGAGGCTCTCGGTGTCAGCGAGCCTGCTGTCTGTGCTTGGGAACTCGGCAGATCGCGCCCTCGAATGGGCCGGATGGAAACCTTGAGCCGGCTCCTTGACGTGTCGATTGCTGACCTTGTGGGGAGCGACGCAAGGGCCGACGTACCGGACATTCTGGCGGAGGCGAAGCAGCATATTGCCAGGATTGTCGGCACGACGGCCGACAAGATTCACATCATGATCGAGATATAATCGCTCGGCCTGTCTTGCGTTCACGACCCGGCCTCGTGCATTTCGGGGCAGCGCCTGCCCCGAAAAAAGCCCCCAACGGGCTGCCATTGCGGACAATCAAAGACGATCGCCGGCAATCAGTGACTGCCTAATAAGCAGCAGAAAACCGGGGTCTTTTGGATCATCAGCAGTCGTCTGCCGACAGGATACTGGAGGCCCGAGCCGGAATCGAACCGGCGTATACGGATTTGCAGTCCGCTGCGTCACCACTCCGCCATCGGGCCTCTATCCCGCGTCCCGGCGCGCGGCCGGGGGAAGTGCGAGGCGCCGCTAGTGATGGGCTTTGCCGTGCTTGTCAAGGATTCGCCGCGCCGCGCCCAACGCCCCCGCCCATGCGATGCGGGGTTGGCGGGGCCGGGCTGCGCGGCTATGCGCGGCACCAGCGCGCGGGCAGGGCTGTATTACTATTGCAATACAGCATGGCTTCGGCTAGAAGCCCTCTCGCGAGATCGAAACTTGCAGGAACCGGATTGCGACCCATGGCAACCAGATACAGCGAAATCAGTGCGGCAGACATGCGCGCGGCGATGGTCGACAGCCAGCTGCGCACCAATGATGTGATCGACCCCGCGGTCGTCGCGGCGATGGGCGCCGCGCCGCGCGAAGCGCACGTGCCCGCGGCGCTCGCGAGCGTCGCCTATATGGACCGCGCGATCGACCTCGGCGGCGGGCGCTTCCTCAACCCGCCGCTCGTCGCGGGGCGCATGCTCGTCGCGGCGGCGATCCGGCCCGGCACGCGCGTGCTGCTGATCGGCAGCGCGACGGGCTATATGGCGGCGCTGCTCGCACGGCTCGGCGCCGAGGTGCATGCGGTCGAGGAAAATGCCGATCTGATGGCAGCGGCGCAGCAGGCGACGGCGAGCGATTCGATCCACTGGGTCGCGGGGCCGCTGGCCGCAGGCGATCCGGCCGATGCCCCCTTCGACCGCATCGTCATCGACGGCGCGATCGAGGTGCTTCCGCAAGCGATCGCCGCCCAGCTTGCCGAGGGCGGCCGCCTGGTCGCCGCGCGCCGCGACGGATCGGTGACGCGGCTCGTTCAGGGGGTAAAGACCGGCGGCGCGATCGCGCTGCGCAGCTTTGCCGACATGGACGTCGCGCCGCTTCCCGGCTTCGCCGCGCCGACGGGGTTTCGCTTCTGAAATCCCCTCTCCCCTTTTCCGACTTTCAGGCTGAACGCGACCATGCAGACCCGTGACAAGACCAAGACGCTTCGCCGTGGCCAATGGCTTGCCGGACTCGCGCTCGGCGCGCTGACGCTGGCGCCGCCGGCCGCCGCCGAAACGCTGCAGGGCGCGCTCGCCAAGGCCTATGAGAACAACCCGACGCTGGCAGCGGCGCGCGCGGGCCAGCGCGCGAACGACGAGAATGTGCCGATCCAGAAGGCGTCGGGACTTCCTTCGGTAGGGGCGCAGGCCGACTATCAGGAAAATCTCGTCGTTCCGGGCAACAGCTTCACCTCGCCGATGCGCTATGCTTCGGTCGGCGGGCAGGTGGCGGTGCCGATCTATCAGGGCGGTGCGGTGCGCAACGGGGTGAAGGCGGCGAAGTTCCGCGTCGAGGCGGGACAGGCCGACCTGCGCGCGACCGAGGCGAGCATCTTCGCACAGGTCGTCGGCGCCTATATGGACGTGCTGCGCGACCAGGCGATCGTCCAGCTCAACCGCAAGAATGTCTCGGTCCTGACGACCAACCTGCAGGCGACGAGCGACCGCTTCGAAATCGGCGACCTGACCCGCACCGACGTCGCGCAGTCGCAGGCGCGGCTCGCGCTCGCCGAGGGCGACCTGCGCACCGCCGAGGCGCAGCTGATCGCCAGCCGCGAACTCTATGCCCGCCTCGTCGGCGAAGCCCCGGTCGACCTGCAGCCGCCGCCGCAGTTGCCGAACCTGCCGGCGAGCGCCGACGAAGCCGTCGCCATCGCGCTCAACGACAATCCCGACATCGAGGCCGCCGACCAGCTGCTCAATGCCTCGCGCGCCGACATCGGCGTCGCACGCGCGTCGCGTATGCCAAAGCTGTCGGGCACTGTTTCGGGCAGCTACAATAATTTCCTGAACTCGATCTCCAGTCAGGTCGTCGATGCGCAGAACACCACGACGAGCGCCGCCGCGGGCGTGACGCTGACCCTGCCGATCTTTCAGGGCGGGCGCCCCTCGGCGCAGGTGCGCCAGGCCCAGGCGCGCACCAGCCAGGCGATCGAAACCTATGTCGCGACCGAGCGGCAGGTGATCGCGCAGACGCGCGGCGCCTATGCCGCGTGGAAGGCGAACCAGCAGATCATCTCCGCGACCGAGCAGGCGGTCGGCGCCAACGCGCTGTCGCTCGAGGGTGTGCGCGCCGAAAACAGCGTCGGCACGCGCTCGATCCTCGACATATTGAACGCCGAGCAGGAATATCTGAACGCGCAGGTCCAGCTCGTCTCGGCAAAGCGCAACAGCTATGTCGCCGCCTTTTCGGTGCTCGCCGCGATGGGCAAGGCCGAGGCGCGCGACCTCGGGATCGAGGGTGGAGCGCTCTATGACCCCGAAGCCAATTACGAGCGCGTGAAGGGGCAGATCTGGGATTGGGCCGACGATCCGGCCCCGCAGCAGCAGACGACCTCGACGCGCAATGTCCCCGCCGCCGACGCCAGCGTCCCCGCCGGCGACAACCCGCTGATCGGCCCGATCGACCGCGAGAACGGACAATAGGGCTTGGCAAGCCCTGCCCTGCCCCGGTAAGACGTGGTTAATCGCCCGATTTTGGGCGGGTTCGAAGGGGGCTGTTATGGGCGACATGTCGCGAGAGCCGTCGATGGAAGATATTTTGTCGTCGATCCGGCGCGTGATCGCGCGCGATGACGCACCCGGCGCCGCGCGCGACGATCGCGCCGCCGACGATGTCCTCGACCTGCAGGACGAGCAGCCCGCCGGATCGCCGGACGATTCGCAGCCCGAGGCGGACGAACTCGTCTCGGCCGCAAGCGCCGATGCCGCGCGTCAGTCGCTCGAGGCGCTGACCGCCGCGATCGCGCCGCCGCCCGCCGCGAGCGCACCAGCCCCGGCGGTTCCTGGTAGCCGCACGATCGAGGATGTCGTCGTCGACGCGCTGCGTCCGATGCTGAAGGAGTGGCTCGACGCCCACCTGCCCGCGATGGTCGAAACGATGGTCGCGAAGGAAATCGGGCGGATCACGGGCCGGCAGTCCTAGCCTCCAACCGAAAACCCGAAAACATCGAAGCAGCGCGCGCCATTTCCGCGCCTATCGACATGTGCGGCGTTCTGATTGAGTATGGACCGCGGGGGTGCAGCGGGACTATCGAAGGGCGATGACCGAGACCATCGCCGCTCACCCGATCGACCCCTTCGCGGCCGACGCGCTCAACGCCGGCGAGGGGCTCGATCCCGTCGACCCCGCCTATTCGCATGTGCTGCGCATCGCGACCTTGCTCAAGGCGCTGCCGGTCGCGATCGCCGCCACCCTTGTCGACATGCTCGCGATCCGGCCGGAGGGCGGTCCCTATGGCCTGCTCACCGTCGCGGCGTGGCTGCTCGGCACGATCATCGTCGTCACCTTCCCCTCGCGCCGCGCGCAGCGCTGGGGGTTCAAGATTGGCGACGGGCAGCTGCGCGTCGCGCGCGGCTGGCTGTTCCGCGTCGACACGATCGTCCCCTTCGTGCGCGTCCAGCATATCGACGTCGGGCAGGGGCCGATCGAGCGCTGGTTCGGCCTGTCGCACCTCGTCGTCCACACCTCGGGCACGCACAACAGCACGGTGACCTTGCCGGGGCTCCATTCGGACCTTGCCGCGGCGATGCGCGAGACGATCCGCCGGCACATCCAGACCGACTTCGCATGAACGAAGCCGCCGCCGCCCTGCCCGCCGACGACGCGGTCGCCGAGACCGACTGGCAGCGGCTGCACCCCGCGACGCTGCTGCTCGCGATCGTCAAGCTCGGCCCGCGCTCGGTCAATTTCCTGCCCGCGCTCGCGGCGATCGGCATCGCAGGCAAATGGATCTATGTCATCCCCGCGCTTGGCCTGTTCCTGCTCCTCTCGCTGGTCTTCGCCTGGCTCGCGTGGCTGCGGTTCCGCTTTGCCGTCGGCGCCGACGAGATCGTGATCGAAAGCGGCGTCCTCGCGCGCCAGCACCGCACCATCCCCTTCGACCGCATCCAGGACGTGAGCATCGAACAGGGGCTGGTCGCGCGCGCGCTCGGCATCGCCACGGTCGGGTTCGAGACGGGTGCGGGCGGCGGCAAGAAGGACGACGCGCGGCTCGACGCGATCGGGCTCGGCGCGGCGCAGGCGCTGCGCGCGACGATCCGCGCGCACCGCGGGACGGCGGTTCCGGTGGTCGCGACCGGCGCCGGCGGCGGGGCCGAAGCGGCCGCGCCGGCGACCGAGGACCGGCTGCTCTTCGCGATGTCGCCGAAGCGGCTGCTGGTCGCCGGGCTGTTCAACTTCTCGCTCGCCGCGCTCGCGGTGGTCGGCGCGGCGATGCAATTGTTCGACAATGTGCTGCCGTTCGACTTCAACATCTTCAATCCGCTCGACTGGATCGACATCGCCGAGCAATATGGGCTCGACCAATGGGTCGTCGCGCACCGCTGGGTCGCGGGGGTCGGCGCGGCGATCTCGCTGCTCTTCATCGGCTTTGCGAGCGGCATCGCGATGACCTTCCTCGCCAATTGGGATTTCCGCCTGACGCGCGAGCCGCGCGCGCTGCGCCGCACGCGCGGCCTGACGACGCGCACCGACGTCGCCTTGCCGGTGCGCCGCGTGCAGGCTGCGATCATCGTCACCGGCTGGCTGCGGCGCCGCTTCGGCTGGCACGAGCTGCGTCTGCAAAGCCTCGCGAGCGACGGCGAGAAGGAGAAGGACCATCAGGTCGTCCCCTTCGGCCGGCTCGATGAAATCGACGCCGTGCTTGCCGAGATCGGTATCGCTAGGCCGGGTGCGGACCGGCCCTGGGCGCACAGCCACCGCATCGTCGCGCTGGGGGGCTTCGTGGGCGCGGGGATCGCGGCGCTCGGCGGCGTCATCGCACTCGCGGTCGGACAGCCCACCGGATGGATTCCGCTGGCGATCGCACCGCTGATCGCCGCCGGCGCATGGATCAGCGCGCATTTTCACGGCTGGGCCGAGGTCGGCGAGATGGTCGCGATCCGCAGCGGCTGGATCAAGCCCAAGACGACGCTGCTCCCCTTCGCCTCGGTGCAGAGCGTCGACCTTGCGACCGATTTCATCCTGCGCCCGCTGGGCCTCGCCACGCTGCGGTTCGGCGTGCCGGGCGGCAGCGCGCTCGGCAGCCACGAGATTCCGGCGATCCCGCTCGACATCGCGAAGGCGCTGCGCGCGCGCATCCTCGGCGAAAGGGGCGTAGCATGAGCAGCACCGCGCTCGGCATCGACCGCTCGATCCTCGGCCAGCCGTGGCACTGGCGCCGCGCGAGCGCCGACATGGGCGGCGACAGCCTCGTCCCCGACGATCTCGTCACCCAATTGCTGCTCGCTCGCGGAGTGGCGCGCGAGGATGTCGATCGCCAGCGCGTGCCGACCCTGCGCGGTTTCATGCCCGACCCGTCGATTTTCCGGGACATGGACGCCGCCGCCGCGCGCCTCGCCAACGCGGTCGAAGCAAAGGAAGCAATCACCATCTTCGGCGACTATGACGTCGACGGCGCGACCTCGGCGGCGCTGCTCGTCCGGCTGCTGCGCGCGCTCGACGTGCCCGTCGGCGCCTATATCCCCGACCGTCTGATGGAGGGCTATGGCCCTTCGGGCGCCGCGTTGGTCAGGATCGGCGAGGCGGGGTCGCGGCTCGTCGTCACGGTCGATTGCGGCGCACAGGCGTTCGACGCGATCGCCGAGGCAAAGGCGGCGGGGGTCGAGGTGATCGTCGTCGATCATCACCAATGCGCGACCACCCTTCCGCAAGCCTTCGCCGTGGTGAACCCCAACCGGCTCGACGAAGCGCCCGACGCCGCGATCCACGGCAATCTCGCCGCGGTCGGGGTCGCCTTCTTGCTCGGCGCGGCGCTGCTCCGCACCTTGCGCGCGCGCGGCTTTTTCGCATCGCGCGCCGAACCGGCGCTGATCGAGCTGCTCGACCTCGTCGCGCTCGGCACCGTCGCCGACGTCGCGCGGCTCACCGGCTTCAACCGCGCGCTCGTCACGCAGGGGCTGAAGGTGATGGCACGGCGCGGCAATATCGGTCTGTCGGCGCTGATGGACGCCGCGCGGCTGACCAAGCCGCCGGGCGCGAGCGACATGGGCTTCGCGCTCGGCCCGCGGATCAACGCCGGCGGGCGCGTCGGCAAGTCCGACCTCGGCGTGCGGCTGCTGACGACGAGCGACCCGCAGGAGGCCGCCGACATCGCCGCCGAGCTCAACCGGCTGAACGAGGAACGCCGCGCGATCGAAGCCGCGGTGCTCGAAGCGGCGATCGAGGCGAGCACCGCGTGCGCCAATGCGCCGGTCGCGATCGTCGCCGCGCCGGGCTGGCATCCCGGGGTGATCGGCATCGTCGCGGGGCGGCTCAAGGAAAAGCTCCACCGCCCGGCAATCGTCATTGCACTCGACGAAGACGGCGTCGGCAAGGGATCGGGGCGCTCGATCGGCGGCGTCGACCTCGGCGCCGCGATCCTCGCCGCGAAGGAGACGGGGCTGCTCGTCGCGGGCGGCGGCCATGCGATGGCGGCAGGGCTGACCGTCGCCGCCGACCGGATCGACGCGCTCGGCGCCTTTCTGAACGATCGCCTCGCCGCCGACGTCGAGCGCGCGAGCGGCGGCAAGTCGCTGCTGATCGACGCGGTGCTCGCGCCCAGGGGGATCAATCCGCTGTGGTGCGAAGCGATCGAGAGCGCTGGCCCTTACGGCGCCGGCTGGCCCGCGCCGCGCGTCGCGACGGGGCCGGTGCGGATCGTCGAATCGGGGATCGTCGGCACCGATCATGTCCGCCTGATCGTCGCGGGCGACGACGGCGCACGCTTCAAGGCGATCGCCTTCCGCAGCGCCGGGAGCGACCTTGGCCAGACGCTGCTCCACGCACGCGGCGGACGGCGGCTGTGGCTTGCAGGGCGCGCGAAACGCGACGATTGGGGCAGCCGCCCCGCGGCCGAACTCCACCTCGAGGATGCCGCCTGGGCCGACTGATCCGCGGCCGCGCAATATTTTTGCGCAGAGGCCGCCTTCATGCGCTTGACCCCGCGCGAATGGCCGTCTAAGGCGCCGCTTCACCGATTGACGGCCCCTTCGTCTAGCGGTCTAGGACGCGGCCCTTTCACGGCTGAAACACGGGTTCGAGTCCCGTAGGGGTCACCATCGCAATCGGCCGAACGGCCCCTTCGTCTAGCGGTCCAGGACGCGGCCCTCTCACGGCTGAAACACGGGTTCGAGTCCCGTAGGGGTCACCATCCCGCCAGACGCGGCGGGCGCACACTACCCAATTCTTCTCGACAGCAGAGCCGCGGCGAAGCGCTGCTCAGCGCGCGCCTCGACCCGCCGCCCGCAGCAAAGGCGCTGCGGGCTCGGCGTTCCGTGAACGAAGGGCCAAGCCCGGTTACGGCCTCATCGGGTTTCAACCAGCCGCATCGCGGCGCCGCCGCCGGGCGCCAGCCACAGCTTGTATGTATCGCCCTTTTTGACGCGGATGGTTTCATAGGCGATCCGGTGCCGCGCGTCGGTCAGATAGGTCGCGCCCTCACCATCCTTGTAGATCGTCGCGGTATAGGTCTTGCCGGGATCGAGGCAGTCGAAGGTCAGCGTCAGCGTCCGGTCGGTCGCGTCGTTGACGCCGCCGACATACCAGTCCGTGCTGTTCCGGTCCTTGCGCGCGAAGATCGCATAGTCGCCGACCTCGCCCGCGATCAGATGGCTTTCGGACCAGTCGGCCGGCACCTTGGTTATGAAATCGAGCTCGCGCGGGTGCGCCTCGAGATTCTCGATGAAATCGGCCGCCATCTGGATCGGCGAATAGATGGCGAGATAGAGGCCGAGCTGCTTGGCCAGCGTCGAGGCCAGCGGCACGTCCTCGGCGCCCTTCAGGCTGAGCACACCGGGGGTATAGTCCATCGGCCCCGACAGCATCCGCGTATAGACGAGCGTGGGTTCATGATCGGGGCCGTTCGCGAAGGCGCCCCACGCATTATATTCCATTCCGCGGGCGCCCTCGCGCGCGACCCAGTTGGGGTAAGTGCGGCGCAGCCCGGTGTCCTTGACCGGCTCGTGCGCGTCGACCGCGATATGATATTTCGCCGCGGTCTCGACGACCTTCTGATGATGCTCGACCTGCCTTTGGCCGTCGTGCCATTCCATCGCGGTCGTCCCCGGCGTCGCGCCCGGCGCGATGATCCCGCCGGCGTCGGCCACATAGCCGGTTTTCACCGCCTTGACGCCAAGCTGGCCATAAAGCTTCATCGCATCGACCAACTGCGCTTCATAATTGGCGATATTGCCGCCGGTTTCGTGGTGGCCGATCAGCGTCACGCCCTTTTTGCGCGCATAGTCGGTGATCGCCTTCAGGTCGAAATCGGGGGTCGCCTCGGTAAAGCTGAATTCGTCGCCATGGCCGAACCAGTTGCCGTTCCAGCCCTTGTTCCAGCCCTCGACGAGCACGCCGCCGAACCCGTGCTTCGCGGCGAAGTCGATATATTGCCTGGTGCGCTCGGTCGTCGCGCCATGGTTCGGCCCCTCGGCCCAGCTCCACGGTCCGCGGATCATGCCCCACCAGATGCCGATATATTTCATCGGCTTGAACCAGCTGACGTCGCCGAGCTTGTTCGGCTCGTTGAGGTTGAGCTCGAGGTCGTTCTCGACCAGCCCCGCCGCATCGTCGGCGATGCGCATCGTGCGCCACGGCGTCGCGAAGGGCAGGTCGCGCACGACGCGCGCACCGCGCGAAGAGGGGGCGAGCGTTGCGCGGAACTTCTGCCCCTCGACGCGCTTGAACCACATGCCGGCATAGTCGACGAGCGCCGCCTCGTGGAACGCAAGGTGGGTGCCGTCCTCCAGCCGCATCGTGATCGGCGTGTGCGCGGTCGATACCGCGTCGATCGGCGTCTTTTGATAAAATTGCTCGTAGCGGTTCCACTCGCCACCGGTGATCCACCAGGCGGTGCCCTTCGGCGCGATGTCGAATTCGGTGATCTCGTCGGCGATCTTCGCCGTCTTCAGCCCCGCCTGCTCGGGCAGTTCATAGCGAAAGCCGATGCCATTATCGAACAGGCGGAAGCGCAGGTTCATCGCATGGCCGCCCCAGCTTTCATTCTGGCGGAAGCGGATGAGGAGTTCGTTGTAATGGTCGCGGACATAGCGGCGTTCGCCCCACGGCTGTTCCCATATGTCGTCGCCGCTCGACCGTTCGCTGCCCTCGATCGCGAAACCGCGCTGAAGCGCGATGCCGTCGGTGAGCAGAAAGCCGAGCTTCGACGGCGCGATGAGCAGCTTGCCCTTGCGCGACAGCGACCAGGTCGGCCGCGCATCATTGTCGACCCCGATGGAGAGCGTGAGGCTGCCGTCGGGCGAGGTCGCAGTCAGCGGCGCCGGCGTTTCCTGCGCGGCGACGGGAGCGGCGATCGCGCCGAGCAGCGCGAGGGGGGCATAGCGGAACATCGAAATCATCCTTCCATCTGGAGCCAGAGCGCGCCGCACGGCGGCAGCATGGCGGTATCGGCGCCGTTGAGCGCGACGAGCGGCGTGCCGCCGGCGGCAAGCGCCTCCACCGCGATCGGTGCGGTGCCGAGGTTGAACAGGCAGCGCACGATTTCGCCTTCGCCGATCCGGTCGAAGGCGAGCAGGTCGCCCTCGGCGACCCAATGGGCATTACGCCCGCGCCGCAGCGCCGGATGCGCGGCGCGAAGGCCGACGAGGCGGCGGGTGAGCGACAGCATCGATTCGGGGTCGGCGTGCTGGCGATCGACCGCGAGCGCGCCGTGGTCGGCGCCGAGCGGCAGCCACGGTTCGGCGTCGGAGAAGCCGGCATGAACCCCGTCGGCCACCCACGGCAGCGGCGTGCGCGCGCCGTCGCGCGACAGCGTAAGCGGCCAGTTCTTGAGCGCTTCGGGGTCCTTGACCAGCTCGAGCGGGATATCGACCTGATCGAGCCCCAGCTCCTCGCCATTATAGAGGATGATATTGCCGCGCAGCGCACAGAGCAGCGCCATCTTCATCCGCGCAAAGTCCGCGCGATCCACGCCTTCGGGGGTCCAGCGCGACACCGCGCGCGGCGCGTCGTGATTTTCGAACGCCCAGCTCGGCCAGCCGACGCCGGGCGCATCGGGCCAGCCCTCGGCCGCCTCGCGCACGAGCTGCGGCGTCAGCCGGTCGGCATAGAGGAAGTCGAAGCCATAGGCGCTGTTGAGCCGCCGCTCGCCTTCGGTGAACAGCTTCATCTCGCGCATCGCATTCTCGCCGCCGACTTCGGCGACGGTGAAGCGGCCCTCATATTGGTCGGTGAGCGCGCGAATCCGCTCGAGGAAGAGCGCGATGTCGGGGTGCGACTGATTGTAGATCTTCTGCTGGAAATCGAACGGCCGCGTCCGCACCTTGTTCGACGGCGGCGCGGGCGGATTATCGCGCAGGTCGGGGTCGTGCATCGAGAAGTTGATCGCATCGATGCGAAAGCCGTCGACGCCGCGATCGAGCCAGAAGCGCACCACGTCGAGCAGCGCATCCTGCACGTCGCGATTATGGACGTTGAGCTGCGGCTGCGAGGCGAGGAAATTGTGCATATAATATTGGCCGCGGCGCGCGTCCCACGTCCACGCCGGGCCGCCGAACACCGACTGCCAGTTGGTCGGCGGCGACCCGTCGGGCTTTGCGTCGGCCCAGACATACCAGTCGGCCTTGTCATTGTCGCGGCTCGCCCGGCTCTCCGCGAACCAGGCGTGGCGATCGGAGGTGTGCGCGAAGACGAGGTCGGTCGTGACCTTGAGCCCGAGCGCATGGGCGCACGCGACGAGCGCGTCGAAATCGGCGAGCGAGCCGAAGATCGGATCGACGTCCCGATAGTCGGCGATGTCGTAACCGAAATCGTCCATCGGCGACGGATAGAAGGGCGACAGCCAGATCGCATCGGCGCCGAGGCTTGCGACATGATCGAGCCGCGCGGTGATGCCGGCGAGATCGCCGATGCCGTCGCCGTTCGAATCGGCGAAGCTGCGCGGATAGATCTGATAGATGACCGCGCCCTTCCACCACGGCTCGGCGGCCGCGGACGCGCGGGGGGCAGCATCGGCGAGGATCGGCTTCGTCGTCACACTATCGTTCCATTTTATCGACGGCTCGGCAGATCAGGGTGCCGAAGGCGGGGAGGTTGATGGTCAGGCTGCCCGGGGCATCGGGCGCCGCCGGGCAATCGCCGTAGAGCGGCGTAAAGGCGGCGCTGCGCATGTCGATGGCGATGCGCGCGGTGAGCGGCGTTGCAGACGTATTATAGGCGAGCACGACCTCGCGCCCGGTCGCGGGATCGAAGCGCGACACGGCGAGTAGCCCCGGCTTGTCCGAAAAGGCGCGCAGCGCGGTGCTGCCGTGGAGCAGCGCGGGGGCCCTGCGCCGGATCGCCGCGAGCGCCGCGATCTCGCGGTAGAGCGGCTGCGCGGGGTCGAAATTGGCCGCGGCGGTCGTTGCGTCCGTGCCGATCAGGTCATTGTCGTTATAGTCGGCTACGCGCGAGGCGAACATATCCTCGCGCGCGAGCTGATCGCCGTCGTCGGAGACGAATCCCTGCTCGTCGCCATAATAGATCGTCGGCACCCCGCGCAGCGTCAGCAGCATCGCGTGGCCGAGCATCACGCGTTTGAGCAGCTCCGCCTCGCTCGCGTCCGGATTGGCCTTGCGCACGAACATCGCGAAGCGGCCCATGTCGTGATTGCCGCCGAAGGTCGGCAGCTGCAGCGCGGCGGGAGCGCCGCCGCGATAGAGGACGTCGCCGTCGAACAGCCGCGCGAAGACGTCGGTGCCCTTCGTCCCGCCCACGGCGTCGATCAGCGCATGTGCGAAGCTGAAATCGAGCACCGCCGGCAGCCCGTCGCGCCGCGTATAGGCGGCGAGCGCGCCGGGATCGACGCCGCCGAGCGCGACTTCGCCGAAGATGTGGAAATTGGGGATGCCGCGCGCCTTGGCGCGGGCGAGCATCGCGGGGACGAACGCCTGCCAGAATTCGGGATTCACGTGCCGCGCGGTGTCGATGCGGAAGCCGTCGATGCCGAAATCGTCGATCCACTTGCCATAGATGTCGATGAAGCCCTGCACGACGCGCGGATTTTCGGTCGCAAGGTCGTCGAGCCCCGAAAAATCGCCATAGAGCGAGGATTCGCCGACCCAGTCGCTGTTGCCGCGGTTGTGATAATAGATCGGATCGTTGAGCCACGCGGGCCGCTTCACCCGCTCCTCGCCCTGCGGCACGACGGGGGTGTAGGCGAAGCGCGGATCGGCCATCTTCGCCCAATTGTCCGCCGACGCGATGCCGTCGCCCGCGAAGCCGGGGTTGATCGGCGCGCCATCGACCCCGCCGCGGCGCGAAAAGGGATAGTCGGCGAGGCTGCGGTAGCGAAATCCACCCTCCGCGCCTTCCTTGTAGGTGATGACGTCGGCGGTGTGGTTGGCGATGATGTCCATATAGACCTTCATCCCGCGCGCGTGCGCCGCGTCAACGAACGCCTTGAACTCGTCGTTGGTGCCGAAATGCGGATCGACGCGCGTGAAGTCGGTCACCCAATAGCCGTGATAGCCTGCGCTCTCTTGCCCCTTCGGCCCCTGCACCGGCTTGTTCTTGAAGATCGGCGCGAGCCAGATCGCGGTGGCGCCGAGCCCCTGGATATAGTCGAGCCGCCGCGTCAGGCCGGCGAGGTCGCCGCCGTGGAAGAAACCCTTGGCAGCGGGGTCGTAGCCGGTCGCCAGCCGATCGCCGGTCAAGCCGCCGCGATCGTTCGAAGGATCGCCATTTTCGAAGCGGTCGGGAAGGACGAAATAGATGATCTCGTCGCTCGCGGGGCGTTCGCGATAATCCGCGGGCGGTGCGAGCGCGGCCGCGGCGGCCGCCAGCGCGGCGAGCGATGCAAAGAGGCTCATGCGCTTCCTCCTGCGGCGCAATGCTGCGCGATGAAATCGGCGTGCGACGGCAGCCGCGATGCGGTGTTCGCGACGATTTTTCCGATGTCGGAGAAGAAGCCCGCCAGCTCGTCATGAGTCAGCGCGTCGGCCAGCGGATGATAGCTCTGCGGCGCGATATTCTGGCCCGTCAGCACCTGGAACCACGCGATTTCGATGAACAGTTCGTCTTCCTCGCGGAAGATGCGGCCGTGGCTTCGAAACAGCTCGACCTTCCGTGCCAGCGTGTCGGGGATCGCCATCTCGCGGCACCGCACCCAGAAGGGCGAGTCGGTGCGCTGATTGGCGCAATAATGGAGGATGATGAAGTCGCGGATGCGTTCATAGTCGAAGGCGACGCGCCGGTTGTAGGCGTCGATGTTGACGGCGGCGAAATCGCGGTCGGGGAAGTGCGAGAGCAGCTTGGCGATGCCGTTCTGGATCAGGTGGATGCTCGTCGATTCGAGCGGCTCGAGGAAGCCCGACGCGAGGCCGAGCGCGACGACATTGCCGGTCCACGCCCGCTTGCGCATCCCGGCGCGGAAGCGCAGCGTTCGCGGCTCGGCGAGCGGACGCCCCTCGATATTGGCGAGCAGGGTCGCGGTCGCCTCGTCCTCGCTGATGAATTCGCTGCAAAAGACATGGCCGTTGCCGGTGCGGTGCTGGAGCGGGATGCGCCATTGCCAGCCGCAGCGCTGCGCGATCGCCTGCGTATAGGGGCGCGGCGGGCCGGCATTTTCGCTCGGCACCGCGACCGCGCGATCGCAGGGGAGCCAGTGCGACCAGTCCTCGAATCCGGTTTCGAGCGCCTCCTCGATCAGCAGGCCGCGAAAGCCCGAGCAGTCGATGAAGAGTTCCCCGCCGATTTCCTCGCCACTTTCGAGGATGACCGCCTCGACATGGCCGGTTTCGCCGTTTCGCCGGACGCCCTCTATCCGGCCTTCGGTGCGCCGGGCGCCTGCGCGCTCGGCGATCCGGCGCAGATGCGCGGCATAGAGCGCCGCGTCGAACTGAAAGGCATAGGTGATGCCGTCGAGGCTCGTGTTCGGAATCCGGGGCAGCCGCGCAAAGCGGTTCCGGCGCGCCGCGGTTTCGGTCAGCGAATAGTCGGCGAGCGGCCCCGCGACGCCCTCGCGCCGGCCGCGCAGCCAATATTGCGGAAATTGCAGGATGCCGAGGCTGCGCCCGATCTGGCCGAAAGCGTGCATATAGGCATCGCCGATCCGGCCCCAGTCGCGAAATTCGATCCCCAGCTTGAACGTCCCCTGCGTTTCGCGGATGAATTCATCCTCGTCGAGGTCGATCAGCGCGTTGAACAGGCGGATGGCGGGAATGGTCGCTTCACCGACGCCGACCGTGCCGATCGCATCGCTTTCGACCAGCCGGATCGAAAGATGGCCCATCATGCGCGACAGTGCGGCGGCGGCCATCCAGCCCGCCGTTCCGCCCCCGACGATCACCACCTTCGTGACGCGATTGTCGCCCACCTTAGAGCAACTCTGAGTAAAAGGGCCGTGTGCTCCCGCGAAGGCGGGAGCCCATCTCCGATCGGCGCAATGGGGAACCGGCGAGCGATGGATCCCCGCCTTCGCGGGGATACACGAACCATTTAACGCTCCAGTCGGAACCGATCATGTTCTGCCCATTTCCTCCCGTCCGGCGCGGCCAAAGCGGGCCGGAAACAAGCGGGCCGGTCGTACCGGCCGGCCCGCCCTTGCCGTCAGAACTTGTAGGTGATGCCGGCCATGAAGTTGCGACCATAATTCTGATAGTCGCGGATCTGGCGCGGATCGTCATTATAATAGGTGACGAAAGGCTCGTTGGTGAGATTCGACCCCTGGAGCAGGATGCCGAGCCCTTCGAGCGGGCCGCTCTGGAAGGTGTAGCCGATCTGCGCATCGACCACGAGTTCGCTCTTGGCCATGAACATGTCGCGCGCGAGGCTGAGCCCCGACACTTCGGCGAGGAATTTCGAGCGATAGCGGCCCGACGCCCGCGCCTGAAAACCGTCCTTCTCGAAATAGGCGGTGCCGTTCACGACCCAGCGCGACAGGCCGGGGAGCGAAATCGGGTCGGCATTGCCTTCGCGAACGCGGCTCTTGGTAAAGGACCCGCTGGCCAGAATGCCGAAGCCGTCGAGCGATTGCGAGAAGGTCGCGAAGGGCAGCGAGAGCGAGGCCTCGGCGCCATAGACATGGCCGCCGTTCCCGTTCAGCCATTGCTTGGCGATCCCTTCATAGGTCGCCACCGAACCGCCGTCGGGAACCTCGAAGCCCGTGAAGTCGAATGCGCTGTTCTGGCGATAGATGTAATTTTCGAGATATTTGTAGAAGCCGGCGACCGAGACATAGGCGCCCTGGCCGAAATATTTCTCGAGCGCGATGTCGACCGTGTCGGCCATCAACGGTCGCAGCTTCGCATTTCCGAGGTCGAGCGACCAGGGCGACGCATTGATGTCGGTATTGTTGCGCTTCGAGGCGTCGAAATTGACGCCGCCGCCCGGCTTCAGCTGGTCCATGCGCGCACGCGCCAGCACGCGCGCCGCACCAAAGCGCAGGAAGGTGTTGTCGGCGAACTCGACCGTCAGGTTCAGGCTGGGCAGTATCTCGGTATAGGTCGCGCCGTCGGTGACGGGGGTCGACTGGGTCCGGCCGCCGACGACCTGCGCATAATAGCTCGATCCCGTCTGGTCCGAATGGACGATCTGCATGCCGATATTGCCGCGCACCGGCGCATTGCCCGCAGCGGTGTCGAAATCGGCCTGAACGAAGCCGGTCAGCACCTTTTCGTGGATCATATAGTCGTTGAAGATACGCCCGGGAGTCCAGCCCGCCTCGTCGGTCAGCGTATAATTATCGTCGTTGTAATAGCGCCAGCTGTCGAACGAGACCATGCCGGGGATGCCGATGAAATCGAGCGAAACCGGATCATAGAGCCTGATCCGAAATTAAGTTGAGTGGTGTCAGCGGGTTAGCTTGACGCGCGCCCAAGTCGTTGATTCAGCGGTTTTGCAACGAACCAAAGG
>NZ_FZPA01000013.1 GCF_900188185.1 Sphingopyxis indica
GGCAACCGCATGGCTCTTCGTCGCCTCGATACAACTCTTCACTCGCCGCATCGCAAGGCTATGAAATTATGAACGATAATTTTGAATCAGACTCTCAGGCCGACCAATGGCAGCGCTATATTCACGCAAAGCTGAGCGCGGCGCTCTCGAAACGCTCGTCCTGGTTCCTGTTCGGGCTCGCCTTCCTGGCCGTCTATCGCGAGGTGTTCGAGACCATCCTGTTTTATGCGGCGCTGGCATCGCAGGGCAGTGGCGGGGCTGTCTTCGGCGGCTTCGTGACCGGCCTTGTCCTGCTGGCCGTCATCGCCTGGGCGATGCTCCGCTACAGTCAGCGGCTGCCAATCGGCAAATTCTTTTCGTATAGCTCTGCCCTCATGGCGGTGCTCGCCGCCGTACTGGCGGGCAAGGGAACGGCGGCGCTGCAGGAGGCAGGCATGCTCTCGGTAACGCCCGTGAGCGGCTGGCCTCGAGTAACGCTCCTGGGTATCTATCCGACGCTGCAGGTCATCCTCATGCAAGCCGCCGCGCTGGTCATCATAATCCTTGGCTTCTGGTATAATCGCCGGGCCATCGAAGCCGGGCGGCCTGCCAAAGCCGGCAATCAGTCTGCGTAGAATTGCGACACCCGACCGGTTGCCAACCCGCCCACATCCGCGTCATAGGCCGATTGTGGGCCTCGCCGAACCGACCCATCGCATATTCCCGATACAAATTGACAGACATGAACATATCGGATAATCCCGATGCATGCAAATTGATGCCGCCTTGTCCGCCCTCGCCGCTCTGGCGCATCCCACCCGCCTCGATGCCTTTCGCTTGATCGTCCAGAATGAGCCCGAAGGGCTATCGACGGGACAGCTCGTCGAAGCGTCGGGGCTCAATCAGAGTAGTTTTTCGACGCACCTCGCGGTTCTGGTGAAGGCGGGCTTGGTGATACCGGAAAAGCGCGGCCGGCAGATCATCCAACGAGCGGATATCGACGCACTTCGCGGCCTGATGCTCTTCCTCGCAAAAGACTGCTGCCAAGGACGCGCTGAACTGTGTGAGCCGCTGCTCGCCGAACTTGCCTGCTGCTGATCGGCCCATTCAGCGCTTGAGGGAGAAGTCGATGACCGACAAGATTTATAATGTGCTGTTCCTTTGTACCGGCAACAGCGCCCGCTCGATTCTAGCCGAAGCTCTGCTGAACCGCATGGGCCAGGGGCGGTTCCGTGCCTATAGCGCCGGGAGCTTTCCCAAAGGCAAGGTCCATGCACAGGCGCTCGCGCTTCTCGATGAGCTCGGGTTCGAGACCGAGGGTCTGCGCTCGAAAAGCTGGGACGAATTCTCGGGCCCGGACGCGCCCAAACTCGATTTCATCTTCACCGTCTGCGACAATGCCGCCGGCGAGACCTGTCCGGTCTGGCCCGGCAAGCCGATGACCGCGCACTGGGGGATCGAAGATCCCGCCGCGGTCGAAGGCCCGGGCCAGCGCGAAGCTTTCGAACGTGCGCTGCACTATCTCTCGAACCGGATTTCGCTCTTCCTCGCGCTCCCGCACGAAAGCATCGACGAGATGGCAATGGCGCGCAGGTTGAAGGAAATCGGCGGCATCGAGGGCGCGACTGGCGAGCGGGAGACAGGCGCATGACCGCCGACATCATTATCTATCACAATCCCGAGTGCGGGACGTCGCGCAACACGCTCGCGCTCATTCGCAACGCCGGCATCGAACCGCATGTCGTCGAATATCTGAAGACACCGCCGTCGCGAGCCCTGCTCGAGCGGCTGATCGAGCGCGCCGGTATCACGCCGCGCGAGCTCCTCCGCGAAAAAGGCACGCCCTATGCGGAACTCGGCCTAGGCAACCCCGATCTCACCGATGGCGCACTCATTGATGCAATGATGGCGCATCCGGTCCTCATCAATCGCCCGCTCGTCGTCACATCGCTCGGGGTGAAGCTCTGCCGCCCGTCCGAAGCGGTGCTCGACATCATCCCTGCCCGCCAGCTTGGCGCCTTCGCCAAGGAAGACGGTGAACAGGTGGTCGATGCCGGCGGCAACCGCGTCCATGCCTGAGGGGATCATCATGATTGCCGCAAAGCGTGAACGCCTGTCCTTCCTCGATCGCTATCTGACACTCTGGATCTTCCTTGCAATGGCGCTCGGCGTCCTCTTGGGATCGCTTTTCAAGGACCTCCCCGCTGCGATCGACGCGATGTCGATCGGAACGACGAATATCCCGATCGCCATCGGGCTCATTTTGATGATGTATCCGCCGCTTGCACGCGTGCGCTATGACGAGCTGCCGCGCGTGTTCGAAGACAAGCGCGTCCTAGCCATCTCGCTGATCCAGAACTGGATCATCGGGCCGGTGCTGATGTTCGCGCTCGCGGTCGTCTTCCTCGCGGACAAGCCTGAATATATGACTGGCCTGATCCTGATCGGTCTCGCGCGCTGCATCGCAATGGTGATCGTGTGGAACCAGCTCGCAAAGGGCGACAATCAATATGTCGCTGCGCTCGTCGCGTTCAATTCGATCTTTCAGATCCTCTTCTTCAGCGTCTATGCCTGGTTTTTCCTCACGGTCCTGCCGCCGCTCTTCGGCCTCGAAGGCAGCGTCATCGACGTCAGCTTCTGGACGATCGCCGAGGCGGTGCTCATCTATCTCGGCATCCCGTTTATGGCAGGATATCTCACCCGCAAATGGCTCGCCAGCGCCAAGGGCAACGACTGGTACGAGACGCACTTCCTGCCGAGGATCGCGCCGATCACCCTCGTCGCACTGCTCTTCACCATCGTCGCGATGTTCAGCCTCAAGGGCGGCGAGATCGTCACCATCCCCGGCGACGTCATCCGGATCGCGATCCCGCTGACCATCTATTTCGTCGTGCAGTTCCTCATCAGCTTCTGGATGGGCAAGCTGATCGAGGCTGATTATCCACGCACGACCGCGGTCGCCTTCACCGCCGCGGGCAATAATTTCGAGCTCGCGATCGCGGTCGCGATCGCCGCCTTCGGCCTCGCCTCGCCGGTCGCCTTCGCGGCGGTCATCGGCCCGCTTGTCGAAGTGCCGGTCCTCATCCTCCTCGTCAGCGTCGCATTCCGCCTCGGACGTCGCTGGTTCCCGGCGAGCGTTCCTTCACAAGTCTGAGTATCATGACAGAACAGACCCACAGCCGCCTGCGCGCGCTCTCCGACGCAGACCATTTTCCCGCATTGAGCCCCGAATATCTCCACGCACAGCCGGCGTTTGGTCTGGGGCCGCTCGATCCCGCGCCGCGCATCCTTCTTCTGTACGGATCGCTGCGCGAGCGCTCCTACTCGCGCCTCGTTGTCGAGGAAACGGCGCGTCTGCTCCAGCTTTTCGGCTGCGAGACCCGCATCTTCGATCCTTCCGACCTGCCACTGCCCGACCTCATCGCCGATGACGATCATCCCGCGGTCGAGGAACTACGCCAGCATTCGCTCTGGTCAGATGGCCAGGTCTGGTGCAGCCCCGAGCGCCACGGCCAGATCACCGGCATAATGAAAGCGCAGATCGATCACCTGCCGCTCGCCTATAGAGGTCTGCGTCCCACGCAGGGCCGCACTCTCGCCGTGATGCAGGTCTCGGCGGGATCGCAGTCGTTCAACAGCGTCAACACGCTGCGCATCCTCGGCCGCTGGATGCGGATGATCACCATCCCCAACCAGTCGAGCGTTGCCAAAGCTTATGCGGAGTTCGACGAGGCAGGCCGCATGCTGGCGTCGAGCTATTATGACCGGATTGTCGATGTTGCCGAGGAGCTGGTGCGGTTCACCGTGCTGACGCGCGGCCACGCCGACCAGCTTGTCGATCGCTATTCGGAGCGCAGGGATCGCAACGCCCCTATCCTGACACCCGCACAGCTGGCCAAATTGCCGGGGGCGTGATGTCTTGTGGCCGCGAACTGGTGCCGATCAGGATCGACGCCGCAGCTTGCCGAATTCGCGGTCACCGCTCATGAAGCGCTCGATCATCGGGGCAATCAGCCGCTCCGCCGGCAAAGGCTCGGGGAGCCCATTGGCCCTGGCATGGATGCGGGCATAGTCTGCAAGATCGCGCATAATGCCTCCCGACAGTTCAACCGTGACCTTGACCGGCCGATCCTCGGCGATGGGTCCGAGCCGCAGCTTGCTCATCGGGATTCGCCACTGAAAAGCGGCTCCAGCACCAGGTCACGGGTCACGATGACCCGAAACGCGAAACCGGGGCGGATGGTGATGGTCGGCGGTATAGCGAGTTGCCGTTCGACGATCTGCCGGCCGGTCTGACCGATCGAATCCTGCGATCCCGACCGGATCGCACGAACGAGCCGATCGTCGTCGTCCGCTCCGAGCTCGGCGCCGACACCGAGCAGCGTCGATATGAGCGCAGCCTTGAACATATGGCCCCAATGATAGTCGGTGCGATCCGCCAGCCCCGCCATTCCGCCGGCATCCGCTCCGGGGAGCCGGCCAAGTGCGATCGAGCGACCGCCGGGAAAGGTCAGCCGATCCCACGCGAGCAGCACGCGATTCTGCCCCGACACGATCTCGCTGTCATATTCTCCGACCAGGCGCGCGCCTTGGGGAATCAGGAGAATGCGTCCCGTCGGACTGTCATAGATATTCTGCGTCACCTGCGCTGTGATCTGGCCCGGAAGATCGGACCGAATGCCGGTGATCAGCGCCGCCGGAATGATATTCCCGGCTTGCACGACATAGGGTGAAGCGAGCGGGACAATGCGTTCGCCGCTGTCTGTCCGGCGCGGACCATCTCCGCGCAGAAAGGGACGAGCCGGGGCTTCTGCGCCCGGCGGATTGATCGCCTGTACCGCGGGCGGCGCAGGTTGTTCCGCGGTACTGGCCGAGGCGCTGCCTCCCCCGCTCGCCAGGAAAAGATTGCTGGAACGCGCCGCGTCGCTTTCCTGGATCCGGCGCTCACGCGCCTGATCCACCGCCCGCTGTCGTGGATCGGCCGGCGGTGGAACAGCCGCCATGGGCGGCGGCGTTATCATCACGCCCTCTTTCTGCGCCGAGACGATCGGCCGGCCGAGGTCACCGGGAAGCGGCGGCCCGAGTTTCGGAACCGCGCCATAATCCGCAGGCGCGCCAGTAATGACCTCCGAGCGGTTGGGGCGATCGGTCTCATAGACATTCTCGCGGGGGCCGGGTTCCGGCGTCCGCAGCGCCCAGAGCAGCGCGCCCGCGATCGCCAAGCCCGCCGTACCACCGATGATCGCGAGCGTGCGCGGTGAGAGGCGCATGACGGATGGCATTTCGCCCTCGAGCCGGAACCCGTCGGGACTGGGCGGCGCGACGGCGCGTTCCGCAGCCCCGGGTTCGGTGGCCAGCTCTGCCTTCTCCTCCCGTTCCGGCACGCTCATGACCGCCCCCGACGGCGCTTGTCGTCGCGCTCGATCCGTATCTTTTTCGCGCCACGCCCGCTGCCGAGCCGCAGTTCGGCGCGCTCGAACAGGCGGTCGACGATGAGGAACCGACCTTTCACGCGGTAATTGACGAGCTCCGCACCATCCTTGTCGCCGAGCACGAAGAGCGGGGGCATATCGCCCTCGGCAATACCGTCGCCAAACTCGACGAACAATTGGCGGCCGTCGTCGAAGATGCGCAGCGGGCGCCAGGACACCTTGTCGCCGCTGATCCGATAACCAAAATTGAGCGCCGCAAAGTCGATGCCGCTCGCAACGGGAGCAGCGCGCTCCCGCTCGGTTTCGGCCGCTCGCAATGCGATCAGCTCATCGGCCGGGTAGGACCAGCTGACTGCAGCCATATAGGTCGCAGGCGTTGCGCGCAGTTCGAGATGATAGGTGCGGCGGTTGGTGTTGATAACGAGGTTCGTCATGATGTCGGGGCGGGTCGGCTTGACGAGAATATGAACGCGCCGCGACGTACCGGCGCCGCTCAGCGTGTCACCGATGATCCAGCGGACCGTATCGCCGGCGGCGACCGGTCCGGGTCCGACGAGCTCCTCGCCTTCCTGGAGCGCGATGTCGGTGACCTGCCCCGGCGCCGTATAGATCTGGAACAGCGCGCCGTCGGCCCAGGCATATTTCTGGATCGCGTTGAGGAACGTGGCACGGTCCGGCTGAACGCGCGCCGCGTCATTGGCTCGGCCGACCTGCGTTTTGACATCGGAGGGGGCGGCGACCGCAGGAAATGCGAGCGCGGCTGCGGTCACGAGAAAGATAAAACGCGTCACTGGCTGAGCTCCTTCGACCAATTTACGGCGGTGACAAAAATTCCGAGCGGGTTGCGCCGCAGGGCATCGGGGGTGCGGGGCGGCTGGACCGTCACGGTGACGATCGCCGACCAGCGCGACGTTTCGAGAAGGCTGCCGTCCTGATAGCGGCGCTCGGTCCAGGCGATACGAAAGCTATCCTTGGAGGCTCGGATCACGCTCGACACATCGACCGCGACCTGTCGCTTGCCGATCTCCGCGAAAGGATCGTTCAGCCGGGCATATTCATTGAGTATCTGCGCACCGCTCGCCGTGGTGAAATCATAGGCGCTGAGCCAATCCTTGCGCAGCACGATCGGGTCGGCCGGAATCGACCGGACATGCTCGATGAAGCGCGCGAGATGGAAGGCGATCTGCGGATCGGTCGGCGACCAGTCGGCGTCTGCGGGCGCGACGGCCCTTGCCTCGCCGAGCTTGTCGACCTCGACCACCCAGGGCGTGATCGTGCCGCGCACCGACTGCCAGACGAGCGCCGAGGCGAGGCCGCCCGACAGAAGCAGGGCGCCGAAAAAGGCGAGCCGCCAATTCTTCGCCTGGACGCGCGCCGAGCCGATGCGATCGTCCCAGACCTGCGCCGCGCGCTGATGCGGCGTGACCGGGACGGGCGAGATCCCATAATGATTGGAGGGCCTGCGGAAAATCATATCAATCCCTTTCGCTGATGTCGGGTGCGGAGCCGGCGCCGTGGCTATCGCCGCCCTTCAGGGTCTGCGCGCCGACCATCGCGCCCTGCGCGACCGCCTGCCGCTGCCGCATCGCGGTCGCCCAGGCGGGCGGCGTGTCGGCAGCAGGTGCCGGCCCGGCCTTCGCCGCCTGACCCGCGCGGCCGGCCGCAAATTGCTCGCGGGTCCGCTCGGCGGCACGCCGAAGCGGGGACGCCGCAGCGCTCGCCGCCGAGCGCGCGACATTGGCGAGACCCGCACCGACCGCCTGCGCCCCGCTCTTCCCGGCCGCGCCTGCGGCGTAGGAGCCCGACGCGCTGCCCGCAGTGCGGGTAGCACCGGCTGCAGCGCCGCGCGCAAAGCTGGCGGCGGCACCGGTAGCCAGCGTCGCACCCGCCGCGCCCGCGGCGAGCGTGGCGCCGGCGGCGACGGCCGTGCCGGCCGCAGCGCCTGCGCCGAGCTGGGGGCCGCCCGCGACGATGCCATTGGCGATCGAAGGACCGAAGATACCGAGACCCAGCAATGTGAGCGCGCCAAGCGCGATCGCCATCACCTGCTCGATGTCGGGCTCGGCGCCAATCTGGGCACCCATGAAGCGATCGAAGAGGGTCGTGCCGATCCCGGTGATGACGGCGAGCACCAGCACCTTGATGCCCGAGGAGACGATGTGGCCAAGGACGCGCTCGGCCATGAAGGCGGTGCGGCCGAAAAAGGCGAAGGGAATGAGCACGAAGCCCGCGAGCGTGACGAGCTTGAACTCGAGGATCGTCACGAAGACCTGCACCGCGAGGATGAAGAAGGCGAGGACGACGATCACCCAGGCGATCAGCAAAACCATGATCTGCACGAAGTTCGTGAAGAGCCCGACAGGCCCCAGGAGGTCCTTGCTCGCATCAAGAAGCGGCTCGGCGGCATCAAGGCCCGTCGCCGCGACGACGCCCGGGCGCATGAAGTCGCCGATCGCCATGGCGCCGCCGCTTGCCTTCAGCCCAAGACCGGCAAAGCTTTCGAGCATGATCGTCGCCAGGCTCTGGAAGTTGCCGATGATGAACGCAAAGACGCCAATATAGAGCGTCTTCTTGACGAGGCGCTGAAGGACATCCTCGTCGGCGCCCCACGCCCAGAACAGCGCGGCGATCGTCACGTCGATGACGATGAGAGTCGTCGACAGGAACCCGACTTCGCCGCCGAGCAGCCCGAAGCCGCTATCGATATAGGTCGAAAAGACCGACAGAAATTGGTCGATCACGCCCGTGTCGTTCATCGCTCGTTCCTCCGCTCACCGAAAAACCGGCGACGCTTCGCTTCCCATGCCGCTTCGCAATCGGGGTCGGCCGTCGTGACGGTCCGGCAGCGGCGAAGCCCATCGTCCGGCGCCGGGTGTGCGTCCGCCCCGGAGACCTGGGGGGCGGACGCACGGGGCGCGGGCGGCAGGGTCGCGGCGACGAGCGCGAGCGTCATGGCGATTCCGCCCAGCACTGCCGCGCCGGCGATCCTGGCCGCCCGGCCCATCTCAATTGCCCTTGAGGAAGCGGCGGAAGCGCTCGCGTCCTTCGGCCTCGGCAGCCGCCGCGCGGGCGGCATCGAGCATCTGCGCACGCCCCTGCGCGGCGATCGCGGCGGCAAGATCACCGAGTTGCTGCGACTGGAGCGCGAGCAGCTGATTGCCCGCCTGTGCCGCCTGGAGGGCGCCGGCCGCCGACTGGCTCGCGGTCACCAGCGTCGTGATCGAGCGGCGCGCATCGCCCATATTGCCGACGACGCCCGCCTGGACCTTCATCGCATCCTGAAAGGCGCCGACGCTGTCGCTCCAGCGCGCCTCAGCATTGGCGACCATTTCCGCCTGCGTGCCCGTCAGCGCGCCGCCCTTGTAGCGCGCGTCGAACGCCTTCTGGATGTCGCCGACATCAAAAGCGACCCGCTGCGCTTCGCCGAGCAGGGCGCGGGTGCGGTCGACCTGGCCTTGCAGCTCCTCGAGCGTCGAGACCGGCAGGCCCGACAGGTTGCGTGCCTCGTTCGCGAGCGACGTCGCCTGATTCTGCAGCTGCTTGATCTGATTGTTGATCTGCTCGAGCGTGCGCGCGGCGGTCAGGATGTTCTGGGCGTAATTGCGGGGATCGTGGACGATCCCGCCCACCTGGGCCGCGGCCGGGACAGACACTGCCGCTGCCGCGATGCCGCACCCGGTGACAAGCAGCGCGGCGGCGCAATGGAAAATCGGGGTCTTCATGGTCATTCACTCCTTCAGGGTGGAAAATTCGAGATTGGCGAGAAGATCGGCCGCCCAGTCGAGGCGGCGCTCACGCAGCCAGGCGGCGGCAAAGCCATCGCTCCCATGTTCGGCGACGAGTTCGCCGATGCGGATCTGATCGGTCTTGGAAGACGCGGCGGCGAAGGCGAGCGCGATCTCGCCGAGGCCCAGTTCGAACAGCCGGTTCCCGCGGCGCGACTGGCAATAATAGTCACGCTTCGGGGTCGCACGGCTCAATATCTCGATCTGCCGGTCGTTGAGGCCGAAGCGCTCATAGACCCGCGCGATCTGCGGCTCGGCGGCGCGCTCATTGGGAAGGAAGATGCGCGTCGGGCAGCTCTCGATGATCGCGGGCGCAATGCTCGAACTCTCGATGTCGGCGAGGCTCTGCGTCGCGAAGATGACGCTCGCATTCTTCTTGCGCAGCGTTTTCAGCCATTCGCGCAGTTGCGCGGCGAAGGCTGGGCTATCGAGGATAAGCCAGCCCTCGTCGATGATGATCAGGGTCGGCGAGCCGTCGAGGCGCTGACCGATCCGGTGAAAGAGATAGGCGAGCACGGCGGGAGCGGAGGCGGCGCCAACGAGGCCCTCGGTCTCGAGCGCTTGCACGCGCGCGTCGCCGAGGCGTTCGACCTCCGCGTCGAGGAGGCGTCCCCAGGGTCCGCCGACCAGATAGGGCGCCAGCGCCTGTTTGAGTTCCTGCGATTGCAGCAGGACCGCGAGCCCCGTCAGCGTCCGCTCCACGACCGGCGCGGTGGCCAGCGACGTCAGCGCCGACCAGAGATGCTCCTTCGCGGCCGGATCCACCGCGACGCCTTCGCCCGCGAGGAGCGCGGCCAGCCATTCGGCGGCCCACGCGCGTTCGCCCGCCTCGTCGATGCGCGCGAGCGGCTGCAGCGCGACGCCGCCGCCGTCATCCTGCAAGGCGCCGCCCAGATCCTGCCAGTCGCCGCCCATGGCGAGCGTCGCGGCGCGGATCGAGCCGCCGAAATCGAAGGCGAAGATCTGGCCATGCTCATAGCGCCGGAATTGCAGTGTCATCAGCGCGAGAAGCACCGACTTTCCGGCGCCGGTCGGGCCGACGACGAGGCTGTGGCCGACGTCGCCGACATGAAGAGTTAGGCGGAACGGCGTCGAGCCTTCGGTCTTGCCATAGAGCAAGGGGGCATCACCGAAATGCTCGTCCCGTTCCGCCCCCGCCCACACCGCTGACAAGGGTATGAGGTGGGCGAGATTGAGCGTCGAAATGGGGGGCTGGCGGACATTGGCATAGACATGACCGGGCAGGCTCCCGAGCCAGGCGTCGACCCCGTTCATGCCCTCGACCGTGCAGGTGAAGTCGCGGCCCTGGATGACCTTCTCGGCGAGCCGCAGTTTTTCGGCCGCGATGGCGGGATCCTGATCCCACACGGTCAGCGTCGCGGTCACATAGGCGATGCCTGCATGGTCGGCGCCGAGTTCCTGCAATGCCATGTCGGCGTCGGCCGCCTTGTTCGAGGCGTCCGAGTCCATGAGCACCGACGCCTCGTTGGTCATCACTTCCTTGAGGATCGCGGCGACCGATTTGCGCTTGGCGAACCACTGCCGCCGGATTTTGGTCAGCAGCTTCGTCGCGTCGGTCTTGTCGAGCATGATCGCGCGCGTCGACCAGCGATAGGCGAAAGCGAGCCGGTTGAGCTCGTCGAGCAGGCCCGGCCAGGTCGCGGTCGGAAAGCCGGTGATCGTCAGCGTGCGGAGATGATGCTCGCCGAGCCGCGGCGCGAGCCCGCCGACGAGCGGCTGGTCGGTCAGCAGCGCGTCGAGGTAGACGGGTGTCTCGGGAACGCGGACGCGTTGCCGATTGGTCGAGACGCAGCTGTGGAGATAGGTGAGTGTCTCGCCGTCGCCAAGCCATTCGGCCTCGGGAACGAAGCCTTCGATCAGATGGAGGAGCCGCCCGCTGCGGTCGACAAAGCCCTTCAGCAGTTCTTTCGGATCCGCGCCCGCCTCCGAGCGCCCCTCATAAAGCCAGGCTTCCGCACGCGCGGCCTCTTCCGCGGGCGGCATCCAGAGCAGGGTCAGATAATAGAAGCTTTCGAAATGCGCGCCTTCCTCGCGGAACTGTTCGCGGCGCTCGACATCGACCAGCGCCGAGACGGCGTCGGGAAAATCGGAGACCGGATAGGATATCGCGGGAACACGCTGCGCCTCGACGAAGACCGCCCAGCCCGAGCCCAGCCGCCGCAGCGCATTGTTCAGCCGCGCGGTCACCGAGACGAGTTCGGCCGGGGTCGCGCTGTCGAGGTCGGGGCCGCGAAAGCGCGCGGTACGTTGGAAGGAGCCATCCTTGTTGAGGACGACGCCCTCGGCGACGAGCGCCACCCAGGGAAGATAGTCGGCGAGGGCAGCGGATTTGGTGCGATATTCGGCGAGGTTCATCATGGGCGCATCCAGACAGGAAATTTGAGGTGACGGCGGGCGACGTCGACGAACTGCGGGTCGTGCCGCGCCGCCCAGACCGAAAGGGCATGGCCGATCGCCCAGAGAGCGAGGCCGGCGATCCAGAGCCGAAGGCCGAGCCCGATCGCACCGGCGAGGGTGCCATTGACGATCGCGAGGCTGCGCGGCGCGCCGCCGAGCAGGATCGGCTCGGCGAGCGCACGGTGGACCGGCGCGAAGAAGCCCGGAATGTCGGCCTCCTGTCCCATCAGACGAGTGCCCCGCCGCCGAAGGAGAAGAAGGAGAGGAAGAAGCTCGAGGCGGCGAAGGCGATCGAGAGCCCGAAGACGATCTGGACCAGCCGGCGGAAACCGCCCGAGGTATCACCGAAGGCAAGGCTCAGGCCGGTGACGATGATGATGATCACCGCGACGATCTTGGCGACCGGACCCTCGATGCTCTCGAGGATCGACTGGAGCGGCGCTTCCCAGGGCATCGACGAGCCGCCCGCATGGGCCGGGACGGCGACGATCATCGCGACGAAGATCGCGGTCGAGGTGAGGATGGCGCGGCGGGCGCCATGCCGGGCGGCACGGATCATGAGCTTTCTCCTTCTTGTGTGTGCGGGACAAGGCGATATTCGCCGGTGGCGGGATCGAGCCCTTCGACCCGCGCCAGTTCGGACAGGCGCCGGCCGGTCCCATCGCGGACGAGGACGGCAACAAGGTCGATCGTTTCGGCAAGCAGCGCGCGCGGCACGGTTACGACCGCCTCCTGGATGAGCTGCTCCATGCGGCGGAGCGCCCCGAGCGCGCTTCCGGCGTGGATCGTACCGATCCCGCCCGGATGGCCCGTTCCCCAGGCCTTCAGCAGATCGAGCGCTTCGGGGCCGCGCACCTCGCCGATCGGAATGCGATCGGGCCGGAGGCGGAGCGACGAGCGCACGAGGTCGGTGAGCGATGCGACCCCGTCCTTGGTGCGCATGGCGACGACATTGCGCGCGGCGCACTGCAACTCGCGAATATCCTCGATGAGGATGATCCGGTCATCGGTGCCGGCGATCTCGGCGAGCAGCGCGTTGGCGAGCGTCGTCTTGCCTGTCCCCGTTCCGCCGGCGACGAGAATGTTCAGCCGGTCGGCGACCGCATGCCGCAGCGCCGCGGCGGCGGCCGGCGCCATGATTCGCGCGCCCACATAATCGTCGAGCGTGAAAACGGCTGCCGCCGGCTTGCGGATGGCGAAGGCCGGGGCGGTCACCACGGGTGGCAGCAACCCCTCGAACCGCTCGCCGCCGCCGGGCAGTTCGGCCGATACGCGCGGACTTCCGGCATGAACTTCGGCGCCGACATGATGCGCGACGAGGCGGATGATGCGTTCGCCATCGGCCGCGCTCAGCCATGTACCGCTGTCCGCGAGGCCCTCGCCGAGCCGGTCGACCCAGAGGCGGCCGTCGGGATTGAGCATGATCTCGACGACTTGCGGGTCGGTAAGCCAGCCGGCGATCGCCGCTCCGAATGCGGTCTGCAACATGCGCGCGCTGCGATTTAGCGCTTCGAGCCGGATCGGTTCTGCAGCCATGAGAGGACCCCGTTTCGCGGCGCCGGACCGGAGTGTCCGTGCGACGGGGCCGAGTAAGAGACGCAGGGATTGCCCCAATTCAACAAGCTTTTGAGCGCGTCGCACCGTGGCGTTGAAAGACAGGCTATGGCGTAGGCGCCGTCATCGCGGGAGAGCGGCCGCGCCTCCGCGAATCACTCCCGGGGCTTGTGCCGGAGGCGATTTTGACAAGAGTGTGAACATGAGTGATTCGAGGTCGCACACATTTGAGGACGCCGAACGCTGGGCGCGCCTCACTGACAAGCAGCGGGCCTGCCTCGATCTCCTGATCGAGCGACAGACCTCGAAGCAGATTGCGCGGCAGCTCGGAATCGCCAAGCCCACCGTCGATCTCCGGCTGACCAAGGCGCGCGACATATTGGGGACGGCGAACCGCGACGAGACCGCGATCGTCTATGCCCGCCTCAAACAGACCTATGATCGGATCACATGCGATCCGATCGACCTTCCGCCGCCGCCTGCGCTCGTGCCATCCCACTTCCCGGACGGAGGCCCGGCCGACGCGATGGCGCTGAACGACAGTGTCCTGGCGGCGGACGGGCCGATGGAGGCCAGCCCGCCGTTCAGGGATTTCTGGAGGCATGACCATGCCCGGACAAGGCGAGCGCTGATCATGGCGGCCATGCTGGTCGCACTGGTCCTGCTCATCTTATCGGGGCTCGCCATCGCCCAGGCGCTGACGACGCTGATCTCCGGCTGATCCCTTTCCCTTGTGCCCAAGCAATCGCCGGATCGCCCCCGCTTTCCGGAAAAGGAGAAGTCATGTCCAAAGAAACCAGTTTTGCAGCAGCTCGTCTCGAGCGCGACGTCCCGGCTGCGGAAGGCAGAGTCGACGATGCCCTCATCGCGGTGTCCTCGCTGATGACAAGTGTCGTGACCGCACGCCGCGATACCATCGGGGTGCCGGCCACCAGCGGCCATGCAACGATCCGGCGGCTCGCGAAGGCACAGATGGCGCTGGTCGATGTGAGCGGTGACATCCTTCGCGTCCATGGCGATCTCGTGCAAATCGGACGCGAGACGGCGGGCTATGACCTTCATGAATGCCCGGCGATCGCCGGTGCGGTTTCCGAGCCTCTTCCGGCGGCCGCCTGACCCCGATTGACCCGGAGCAATCAGCATGAAAGGTTCGGGCGATGCGCATGGCATTTTTCCTCGCTTTCTTGCTGGTTGCTCTTGGCTATGCCGCCTGGCGCGGGGGCGGACCCGAACGCGCGATGGCCGCGATCGCGCTGACCATGGTGGGAGCGGACAAGATGCTCCACGCTTTCGTACCGGTCGAGTTCGCATCGCTGGACACGGGCCATCTCGCGATCGACCTGTTCGGCGCGACCGCAACCACCCTGCTCGCGCTTTTTGCGCATCGCTTCTGGCCCATGTGCGTCGCGGTGCTCCATATACTCCCGCTCCTCGCGCACACGAGCCGGTTCCTCGATGTGGAGATTCATCCGGCGGCTTATCTGACGATGCAGGTCGCGACCTCGTGGCTGGTTCCGCCGATCCTCATCCTCGCAACCTGGCGGCACCAGCGACGCCTGGCGCGCGGCGACAGCGAGCCGTCCTGGTACATCTCGTCGCGTCGATCGATCCCGAGAACAGCCAATCGATAGCCGAAACGCTACTTGCCGAGTTTCATAGTCTCGATCGCATCTGGTCGCGGTCACCCGAGGCGCTGGCGCGAATTCTCGGCAAGCAGAGTCCGGTCATAGGCCTTCTGCTTGCCGCGCGCGAGGCCGGCCTCGAAGCCATGCGCGCCGAATTGCTCGGTCGCGTGATCGAACCCTCCAGCCCAAAACTGATCGAATATTTCAAGACCTCGATGGGCGCGCTGCCCGAGGAAATTCTTCGCGTGCTGTTTCTGGACGCGTCGCGCCGGCTCGTCGCCGACGAGCAAATGCAGCATGGCTCGGTTCGGCAGCTGGCACTTTATCCGCGCACGATTTTCCGGCGCGCGCTCGAGCTGGATGCGGCAGCTATCCTGCTGGTCCATAATCATCCAAGCGGTGACCCGACCCCGAGCGACAGCGATATTCGCGTCACCGAACTCCTGCGGGGCATCGGCCGGGCGCTCGACGTCGAACTCATCGACCATATTATCGTCACCCAGCGCGAGCACCATAGGCTGGCCGCCGGCAAAGCTCCGCCGAGGGGAAGACCGGGACCGCCGTTGACCCTCGGGGACGGGCACCGCGACCGCATCGAGACAGAGAAGGGAGTTGCCGACCTCGCACTCGCCAATGCGCGCCGGACCTTGCGCCGGCGGTTGCTGCGCAAACAGCTTCTGGGCAATGATGAGCTATTCGGCGAGCCGGCGTGGGACATGCTCATCGACCTCTTCATTCATGAAGGCGAGGCGAAGCCGGTGTCGACGAGCAGCCTCGGCATCGCCTCGGGGCTGGGGATGAGCAGCGCGCTGAGGCTGGTCCAGCGGCTCTGCGACGCCGAGCTCCTGGTCCGCACATCGGATCCCGCCGACGGACGGCGAAACTTCATCCAGCTGGCGCCCGAAGTCGCGCACCGGCTTACCGCCTATTTCGCGGCCGGCGAGGAATGAGTGCCGGGCCGTGTGCCCAGCGATACTTCCTCCTGGAACTTCGGCCCAAGTTCCATCCGGCGCGCGAGCGTATCGACGAAAGCCTCCCACCGTTTCTTGCCGGTGGCCTGCGCCGCCTGCAGCGCCGCATCGGGGAGCGGCGGATTGTTCGTCAGCCAGGACCGGATGAACAGCGCGGCGGTCTCGTTCGACAGCTCGATATGCCATTCGAGCCGCTCGATCTGCCGCGACAGGCGGTCGAGGCGCCGGGCAAGCACGGCCTCGAGCCGCTCCTCCTGATCGGGTGTGAGCAAGGATGCGAGCGCCGCTTCGACGATATCGGTTCGCGTCATGCGCCGGCTGCGTGCCCGCTCGTCGAGCTCGCGGCAAAGCGCGGCATCGAGGCGGAAGGTCCGTTTGACCGCGGGCTTTTTCACAGATCGATTCCATCGCCCGGGTCGAGCGATGCGTTGCGTGCATTGCGCTGCATCGCCCGGTCCATGGCGCGCCGGTCGCGCGCCGCGTTGCTCCCTTTGCCGTCGCGGTCGAAATCGAACTCGTTGACCTCGGGCACGGGTTCGGGGGCCACATCCTCATGATCGGCAAGGCCCGGCTCCCGCCGAATCCCCGAATTGGCCCCCTGTTCCTCCGTTGCTTCCGCCTCGGCTGGCGCAGCCGCTTTCGGGTCGCCGTCCTCCGCTGCCGATGCGCGGCGTCCGGCAGGCCCGGGTCCGGGAAGCAGAAGGACGGGCGCCGGCTCCTGCGACCGCGGCGTCCAGTCGTCGTCCGCCCGTTTCGGCGCCCGGGCAGGCGGTGGCGGCGCGAGAATGCGGCTCGTGAACCGGGGGTCGACATAATAGCGTGCCTTCGAAGCCCGGATCGGCGGCACGCCGGCGGCCATGACGATCTGTTCGCCGGGCGGCAGCTGCATCACCTCGCCCGGCGTGAGCAAGGCGCGGGCGGTTTCGGTGCGCGAGACCATGAGATGGCCGAGCCAGGGCGAGAGACGGTGGCCGGCATAATTTTTCATCGCGCGCATTTCGGTCGCAGTCCCGAGCGCATCGGAAATGCGCTTGGCGGTGCGCTCGTCGTTGGTCGCGAAGCTCACTCGGACATGGCAATTGTCGAGGATCGCATTGTTCTGACCATAGGCCTTTTCGATCTGGTTGAGCGACTGGGCGATCAGGAAAGCCTTGATGCCGTACCCCGCCATGAAGGCGAGCGCGCTTTCGAAGAAATCGAGGCGGCCCAGCGCCGGAAATTCGTCGAGCATCAGGAGCAGGCGCCGCGGCCGCGCGCCGGGATTGAGATCCTCGGTGAGCCGCCGTCCGATCTGGTTGAGGATCAGGCGGATGAGCGGCTTCGTCCGGCTGATGTCGCCGGGCGGCACGACGAGATAGAGCGAGGTCGGACGGTCCCCCGCCATCAGATCGGCAATCCGCCATTCGGACCGGCCCGTCACCGCCGCGATGACGGGATCGCGATAGAGGCCGAGGAAGGACATGGCGGTCGAGAGCACGCCCGAGCGTTCATTGTCCGATTTGTTGAGCAGTTCCTGCGCGGCCGCGGCGACGACGGGATGCACGCCCTTGTCCCCCAGATGCCGGGTCGTCTGCATGCGGCGCAGCGTCGAGACGATCGGTCGCCGCGGATCGGAGAGAAAGGCTGCCACGCCCGCCAGAGACTTGTCTTCCTCGGCGTATAGCACGTGCAGGATCGTGCCGACGAGCAAGGCATGACTCGTCTTCTCCCAATGGTTGCGTTTCTCGAGGCTGCCTTCGGGGTCGACGAGCACGTCGGCGACATTCTGGACATCGCGCACTTCCCATTCACCGCGGCGCACTTCGAGCAGGGGATTATAGGCTGAGGATTTGGCATTGGTCGGATCGAAGAGCAGCACGCGGCCGTGCAGCGCGCGAAAGCCCGCGGTCAGCTGCCAATTCTCGCCCTTGATGTCATGGACGATGCAGCTTCCCGGCCAGGTGAGCAAAGTCGGTACGACGAGCCCCACGCCCTTGCCCGACCGTGTCGGTGCGAAACAGAGAATATGCTCGGCGCCATCGTGGCGCAGATAGGCTTTGCCGAACCGGCCGAGCACGACCCCTTCGCCCCCGAGCATCCCGGCAGCGCGTATCTCGCGCCGGCCCGCCCATCGCGCCGAACCATAGGTCTCGGCCTTTTGCCGTTCGCGGGCGCGCCATACCGACATGGCGATCGCGACGATGATCGCGGCGAACCCACCCGACGCCGCAATCAGCGCGCCCTTGTAGAAGATCGGCGGCGCATAGGCGTCGAAGGCGAACCACCACCAGAAGAAGGCCGGCGGCGGATAGACCGGATAATCGCCGAGGCGGAACCAAGGGTCGCCAAGCTCGGGCTGGAAGGCGAGCGCCGCCGCCGTCCATTGTGTCGCGCCCCAGACCGCCAGGAGGACGATCAGAAACACAGCCGTTATCTGGCCCCAGAGAATCCTGTCGTTCACACACGCCTCCCATGATGGATGCCCGGCCTCACAGCCCGATGCCCCTGCCGCGCCCGAGCGCCCAGTCGACGGTGCCGCCGGGCGTCATCGTCCCGGTCACATGCTGGCCAAGATGCTTGTCGAGCGCCGGGCGCCAGGGAACGAGCTGGAAACCGAGCCCGTCGTCGATCATCGCGAAACGGCCAGAAGAAAGGGTGACGCGTTCGCGGTAGATGCCGCTCACATAGTCACCCGCTCCCGAGGGTCTGTGCGCGAGGCCGGTGCGCTCAGCGATCGAGCGGGACGCCCCGTCGAGATCGCGCGAGTTCAGGGTCTCGATGAGACCCTGCGCGAGAATGACGCGCTGCCCCTGGCGGCTCGCAAGCCCCTGCTCGGCAAGGTGGCGCGACCGCGCATCCATCGCATCGCGGATTTCGCGTCCGAAGCCTTGATGGCTCGCAGCCGGCTCGCGGGCGACGAGTTGACGGTCGAGCCAGGTCGCGCCGGGCGCCGTCACCTGTGCATCGAGCGGCAGATCCGATCGCGTCACGAGCGACTGCCGTATCTGCCCGTTCGCGTCGGCCCAGGATCGAAGCTCGACGATGGCACCGGGCCGCGCGTCGCCGATCATCTCGATGTCGCCGAACCGCAGATGATGCGTGCGCCCATCGGCGCCGTCGACAATCGCATAGGCGCTGCCGGCGAGTTCGTCGTGAAGCCCGCGATCGACGAGGCGGCCGATGACCGGATCGGCGGGCACGTCGTCGTGGAGAGCAAGCACCGACGGGTCGAAGCGGCCGCCATCGCGGGTCAATGCGCGGTGCATAGTCTTGATGATGTCGCCGCGAACCGAGAGGTCGCGTAGCACGGCTTCGGCATCGCCGCGCATCACCCAGATGCCGGACTCGATCTGCTCGGCAAGACCGAGCGCCTCGAGCTTCGCTGCCCGGCCGAGCAGCTGCCGATGAAGATGCCCATCGGCCCGCCCATCCGGTCGAAGATCGATCTCGCCTGCCCCCTCGGCGGCCATCCGCTCGAGCGTCCGGTCGAGGCTCGTCCAACGCTCGGCCTCGACCTCGCGCGCGAGCGCATCGGCGATGTCGCGCGCGCTGCGCGGCCCGAGCTCGAGCGTGGCGAGATCCTCGGCGCGCCAGCGCAGCCCTTCGCTCATATAGCCGCGATCGACGACAAGATCCTTCCCGTCGTCCGCGACGCCGCGCACGAGGATATGGATGTGCGGATTGTCGGTGTTCCAGTGATCGACCGCGATCCAGTCGAGCCGCGTCTCGAGATCCCTTGCCATGTCGGCCATGAGGTCGCGGGTGAAACGCCTGAGGTCGCCGATCTCCCCGGCATCTTCCGGACTGACGATGAAGCGGAAATGATGACGATCATCCTCGCAGCGCGATGCGAATTCGGCGCAGTCGGCGCTGTCCCCCTCCGCGTCGAACATCGATGCGTCGCGCCCGTCGCGAGTGACGCCGTCGCGTTCGAGATACTGGATATGGCGCGCGAGCGGCGCCGAGCGGAAGCGCTGCCCCTTGTGGCGGACGATCCGCGCCTTGATGACGACGCGGCGGCCATCGGCACGGAAGCGCGCCCGCGCGAGCGCGCGGCGGCCGCGGCCATGACGCCCGGTGCCGCCGCCGGACCCCGGCGGCCGACGCGCGAAACCCTTGCGCGCCATCGAGCGACGCACCTGCCCGGCGAGGCTACGCCCCCGCCGCGACGCCCCGGCCCCGCGGTCCCGCACCCTTCCCGGCCGGACCTTGAACTCACCGTCGTCACCGCTCACGGCGGGCCTGCCATATTACAAGATGCTGTATTTGCTGAGTAATGTTTGCGATCATATGGCCGAGCAATTGCGAGCCATATGAATTTTCCCCAGATTTGTGCCCTCCTTCGACCAAATGGCTGGCAGCCCTTTTATCTCGCCATACTTCCCTTCCATCCCATCCAACCCTGCCATTCGCTGCCGGCTTTACCCCACAAGGCGCAGACGAACGCGGCGGAGCGAGCGAGGCCATCATCGACGGTCCTGACCGGAAAGCGGGACGAAGAGCGGGTGCCGCCCGGCGCCAGTGGCTGGCGCGGCGGCCGTCGGACTATCGGGCAGACTGTTCGAGTCCGACACGGCCGGCGCGCGATCTTCGACGACAGAGGCATTGTCGCCCCGCGCGGCAAAGAGCGTCGATCGCTGCCAGCCCGGCGCGGCCGAAGGCGGCGCGGCGGCGCGCGAAGCAATGCCGGAAGCGCCAAGCTCGGGCGCGATCCGCGCGACATAGGCGCGCGTCTCGGCAGGCAGTCCGCGCCGTCCGGACGCATAGGCGTCGGCGCGGCCCGGTCCCGCATTATAGGCCGCGAGCATCAGCGGCACATCGCGGTAGCGATCCCACATCGCGCGCAGATAAGCGGCACCCGCAAGGATGTTCGAGCGCACATCGAACGGGTCGCTACCCAGTCCGTGGCGCGCCGACAGCATCGCCCAGGTCGCGGGCATGATCTGCATGAGCCCCATCGCGCCGGCGTGCGAAACGGCGCGCGCGTTGCCCCGGCTTTCGGCATGCATGACGCGCCAGATCCAGCGTTCGGGGATGCCGAAACGCTGCGACGCCTCGGCGACCGACGCCGCATAGGGATGGACATCGGCGCGCACCGCCGGCGCGGCGACGGCAGCGGATGCGCCGCCGAAGGGCGCGCCGAGTGCGCCGCCGAGTGCCGCCCAGCGCAGCGCGAGCGCAATGGCGGTGCAGGACGATCGCGGCCCGTATGCCATGGTCTAGCTCCGCTCGCGCGCCGACGGGCGCGACCAGAGCAGATGATGTTCGCCCTCGTCGTGCGACGCGCGAAGCAAGTTCGCGCGGAGCGGAACCGCGAAGGCGGGGTCGTCGATCTGCACCGCGATGAATGCTCCGGCACGCTCGCCGGTGCGGTTCCAGCCCGCACCGATTTCGATTCCGCTTGCAGCGTCGCCGAGGAACAGCCGCCATTCGGGGGCATGTTCAGCCGCCGACGGCTGCGCCCGAACGATGGTGATCGCGGCATCGCAGGTGAGGGTGCGCAGACGGCCGGCATAGCCGTCGCCGCACATTTCGAAAGTTCCGATGAGCATCGATATCACTCCATTTCGCTACGGGGAAAAGCAAGATCGCGGCCCGAAGGGCGCCAGCGCAGCGGCGCGCCCGAGGCGTCGCGGGTCAGGATCGGGTGCGCCGGTCCGAGCAGGCCGGTGGTCGGAAGCGGCCCGAAGTACCGCCCGTCGAGACTGTCCGGCGCCGCATTGATCAGGAAGATTTCGCGGGGCCGGACGATGCGGCAGCCGAGCCAGACCGGCAGCGGCCGGCCGGCCCGGTCGCGCGCCAGCGCGCGGGCGACGGCCCGGCCATCGACGGTCACGAAGACGCCCGAGCGACAGAGGCGCGCGCCGGGGAGCGCGGCAACGCGCTTGATAAGCGGCACGCCGCGAGGCAGGTATTTGCGCCGCGCCATGTAGGCGGCGAGCTCAGCTGGCGGTTCGATCGCGACCCAATCGCCGACCATGGGCGCGGCGCCGGGATCGATGCGATACAGACCGACCGGCGCGCTTTGGCTCGCATTCCACAGCAGGCGCGGCGCCGGCGCGAACCAGGCTGAGAGACTGAGCAATGTCACAGCGGTAGCGGCAACATGGAGGTAGCCGCGGTTCATGATTCGATCGCCCGGCGGCGTAGCCATGCCGCATGGCGCGCGGCGCTATAGGGACGAAAGGGCATCCCGGCTGCGAGACGGTCGGCGACATGACGCCAGTGATCGGGCGATGCGTCGCACGGATCGACCCCGGCGGCCTCGACTGCATCGACCGCTTCGAGCACCCGCGAAACCTTCGGCCAGCTCTCGATGTGCAGCAGAATTTCGCCGCCGGGCCGGACGAACGGCAGCGCCGTATGAGGCTCGCCGACAGCGACCGCGGTGACGATCTGGATACTCGAGTGGATGGTGCCGAAGTCGTTCGAGGACCAGCGCAGATAGGCGAAGGTCGCTCCCGGACGAAACATGACGATGCGCTTGCGGCGGCTGACGATCCGCTCGGCGGCGACGCGGCCAAAGCGGATCCACTGCTCGGTGCGGCCTTCGATCCAGGTCAGTTCGACCTCGGTCAGCGGCGGCTGCGCCGCTGCCGTGCTCGCCGCCGCGATGCGATCGCGCGGCATCATCGGCGCACCGGCCGCGCCGGATGGACGGTTCCCTTGCCCGGATCGGAGGTCGAAGAGCGCCGGCCGATCTCAGCCCAGGCGTCGAGATCCTCGATCCCATAGACGACGCGTCCGCCAAGCTTGCGATAGGCGGGCCCGGTCCCGTAGCAGCGATGCTTCTCGAGGGTGCGGGCCGACAGCCCGAGATGCAGGGCGGCATCGGGCGTTCTGAGATAGCGCGGGCCAAGGGCGGGCAAGGGGGGATTCATTCGCGTGCTCCTTCCAGCCGCCGGGCCGAAAAAAGCCGGTGCGGCGGGTCGTGGAGCGTGGTGGCGCGAAGATGAGCGAGAGCCGGAGCGGCTAAAATTCAGGGCAATTTTTGTCGCCCCGCAGGGCCGGCGAGCAGCGCCCGATAACCGCCCTGCATCAGACCGCGTGCTTCCTCGATCAACCGCTGCGTTCGCCTTCGTTCGGACGAGGACTTCCATTCGGCGCCGCGGCCGACCGACAGGCGTGGATAGATGATGAGGCGCGCGACATCATGAGAGGTGACGCCGGCGCCGCCCGGTTCCTGGAGGAGATCGAGAATGGCGAGCATCATGCCGAGGCGGCGCGCCTGATAGGCGGTCGGCAAGAAGCCGGCAGGCGGCGGGCCGGGCCCATCGCCGAGCCACCGATCGAACCGCACAGCCGCCTCGTGGCGCAGGCCGACCAACGAATCGCGCAGGATCAGGTTCGCAAGCGGGACGCCGGGCCTGTCGGTGCGGAGCCACAGGCGGTGCCAGGCCCGGTCGTCGGCGAAGACGAAGTGCCGGCCATCTTCCAGGCGGCGATCGGCGACGACAAGATGGGACGGCGGAACCGCAAAGGCGTCAGCCGCCGGGCATCCCGGCGGCGCCACGTCGAGGATGTTGGTGTAACCGCAGATCGCCGCCGACCAGAGCGCAGGACTTTCGCGCGCCGAGCGGAACGGCGGACATGGGAAAGCAAAGACCCCAACGCCGGGCCATCGCCTCCCGCGCGGCAATATCGCCGCGGCGCCCGCCGGTCATAACGCAGTCATAGTCGCGGACATAAGCAGGGTTGCGGCGCAGAAATTCCTGCGCGAAGCCCGGAAAATCGAGCAGCGCCCGCTGCGTCACCTGTAATCCGGCCGTGCCTGCCACCGTCACCTCCATTGGGATGACGGCAGCATCGCGATCGGAGGATATCGGCCTATTCCAACATCGCGGAAGGCCGATCCCCAGAAATGGGTATCCCGCCCGGCTGCTGCCGGGCGGGATAGGGGGGCTCAATCGCCGCGGCGGGCCTGGCGGTTCCAGACCAGATCATGTTCCTCGCCTTCGCCGGCGAAGAGCTGGGCGAAGATGGGGGCGGCAAATGTCGGATCGTCGAGCTTGACCGACAGATAGGGGCGCTTGTCCTGCGACTTCTTTTCCCAGGCGGCGCCGACTTCGGCCTCGCCGATGAAGACGCGGTGGCTGGGGGCGTTGCCGCTCGGATTGTCTTCCGGAACGATGCGAACCAATTTCGCTTGCACCGAGAGAGTGACGATCTGTCCCCGATACTCGCCGGAAACCTTCTTGAACGTGCCGATCCTGGCCATGATGCTTATCCTTTCCTTGGGCTCGGGCCGCACCAGCGCGGCCTCGATGCGCATCGATGGTCAGCAAGGGGCCGGTGCCGCAGCCGCCAGGCCCGCAGCGCAGCGGAGGACGGACACGGGCCGTCTTTCTTGTCTCGCGAGGAACGGCGGCACGCCGGGGGAAGAAAGTCGGTCATGGCCGTTGCGGCGTTCCGGACCAGCGCAGCGGCTTGCTGACAGATGGCGCATTCCGGGAGGCCGTGCTGGCGTGGCCAGCGACCGGGAAGCGCAGAATGGCCAGGCCGTCCGCGACGAAGAAACACCGGCGGGTCCGGATATCGCGCTATCGAACGGTCGGCTCGTCTCGCATCGCGCCGATTGACGACCGGTCTGCCGCCAGCGACCGCCAACTCGCGCAGGCCGCCGCGACCCCGACAAGAATCGCGAGACAAGTTCGCCAACCGCCGTCGATACCGAGAAGGCCCGCCAGCGCCGTTCCCGCTCCCAGGCCCGCAGCGCCCGCCGGAGCCATGAAAAGCAATCCGATCAGGAGCCGGATATTTGCCGAGGTCGTTCGAGAAAACAGCCACCGCGCTGTCAGATGGAGCCCGATGCCGGTAAGCAGTCCCATCGCAAGTGCTGCGCCCCATCCATATCCTTGATCGCGAAGGAGGTGGAAGGCGCAAAGGCCGAGGCAGACGGGCAAGGCCAAGGACGCCAACCGGAACAGCAGCCCGATCAGATAGAGCGCGGCGATACCGCCGAGGATGATCATCAGCGTCATGGGCGTCGCCCCGCCGGGCGCGCCGACCACGACCTCGACGGCGTGATATGCCCGCCTGTCTCCACAGCAATCGGGCCAGGACAGTGCCGCGAGCGGCGCTGCCCCGGACCGGGATGGACGCGATCAGCGGCCGAAGGGGTCATATTCGCACACGATCGTGTCGGGATCGCCGTCGAACTCGTCGAGCGGCATCACCGAATAGCCTTTGACGGTTTCGATGAGGACGATGATGGTCATCATCGTGCGGGCAAGGTTCCAGCCGAGCGATTGGGCAGTGGAAAGCGGCATGGGTCAAGCTCCTGTCGTTGGGAGCGGGCCATTCCCGCTCGACAGTCGCCCCGCCGGTCGGGGGCAGGCCGCAATCACCGCGAGCGAAGCTGCGGCCGCACGCGGAGCGTAGCGGACCCTTTACGGGTTGATTGAAGGAGGTCTGGCCTCGCACCCAGGGATCAGCGGCATTCGAGCGGGGATGGCCCGCACCCGCGGGCGGCGCCATCCCGCACCTCCGAACCCATGCTGGAAATTGACAAATGACTTACAAGAACGTCATAATGTGGATTATGGCTTATGTGTAAGGCAAAACTTGACTTTTGCGACGATTACGACCAAGGAAAACGAAAGGATGGTCGATGGCCGACGAGACGACAAAAAAAATCCCACGCAGCTATTCGCGCTACACCCGCGAGGCTGTGCGCCTGCTGGGCGGGCTCATTCGCGCCCGGCGGATCGAACGGCGGCTGAGCGTTGAAGACCTCGCGACGCGCAGCGGCGTGTCGCGCGACATGATGCGCCGTATCGAGCAGGGCGACCCGCGCTGCGCCATCGGCCTCGTCTTCGAAGCGGCAGCGATCGTCGGGGTCGCGCTGTTCGACAGCGACCGGGACCGTCTCGCTGGACATCTCGCCGAGCAGGAAACGAAGCTGCGCCTGCTTCCCAAGGCCGTTCACAAGCCGCGATCCGAGGTGAAGGATGACTTCTGACGTCGCGCCAGCCGGCGAAGCCTTCGTCTGGATATGGCTGCCCGGGGCAACCGAGCCGGTCGTCGCGGGCAGGCTCGCGCGCGCGAGCGATAGCCGGCTCACCTTCAACTATGGCCAAAGCTATCTGGCCCGCGCGGATGCCATCGCGATCTACGAGCCCGAATTGCCGCTGCGCGCCGGCCTGATCGAGGCGGCGAGCAAGATGCAGCTGCCAAGCGCGATCCGCGACGGATCGCCCGACGCATGGGGCCGGCGCGTCATCATCAACCGGATCGGCGGGCGCGACGAAGGCGAGCTGGCTCCAGCCGAGCTGGACGAGTTGACCTATCTCCTCGAATCCGGCTCCGACCGCATCGGCATGCTCGATTTCCAGGCGTCGGCCACCGACTATGTACCGCGCCAGCGGCAGAATGCGACGCTCGCCGAACTGATGGAGTCGGCCGAGCGCGTCGAGCGGGGCGTGCCGCTCACGCCCGAGCTCGACCAAGCGCTGCAACATGGCACATCGCTTGGCGGCGCGCGTCCCAAGGCGCTGATCGACGATGGCGCGCGCAAATATATCGCCAAATTTTCTGCGGCAGCCGACATCTATAATGTCGTGAAAGCCGAATATGTCGCGATGCGCCTCGCCGCGCGCGCGGGCCTCGATGTCGCACCGGTCAAGCTTGCGCGCGCGCTCGGCAAGGATGTGTTGCTCGTCGAGCGCTTCGACCGCGCACCCAAGGAGGACGATTGGACCCGGCGCGGCGTGGTGTCGGCGCTCACCCTCCTTGCCCTCGACGAGACCGAGGCGCGTTATGCGAGCTATGAGGATCTCGCGACCGTGATCCGTCACCGGTTCGTCGATCCCGCAGCGACGCTCGCCGAACTTTACGCGCGCATCATATTCAACATTCTGTGCGGCAACACCGACGATCATGCGCGCAACCATGCCGCCTTCTGGGACGGCGGGACGCTGGAGCTTACGCCCGCCTATGACATCTGCCCGCAAGGCCGCACCGGCGGCGAGGCGACGCAGGCGATGCTCATCCTCGGCAACCGGCGGTTCAGCCAATTGTCGCTGTCTCTCGAGGCCGCGCCCGTCTTTCACCTCGACGATGCGCGCGCACGCGCCATCATCGCGGGTCAGCAGGCTGCGATCGAGGCCCATTGGGATGCGGTGTGCGACGAAGCAGCACTCGGCGGCGCCGAGCGCGCGTTCCTGTGGCGGCGGCAGTTCCTCAACCCGTTCGCCTTCGAGGGTTTTGCCGCCGCCCCAGGCTGATCGTGGTCGCAGCATACCCCGATGCAATTGCACAAATCAGGTCGGCCCCGCTCGAAAGCGGGGCCGGCACGGGCCGTCACGACGGCGGGTTCCAGATGATGACCTTCTTCATCGGATCGTCGCCCGGCGCATTGGCGATATTGCCGTAGATGGTGCCGAACTCGGGTGCCGAAAGCGACACCGACACATATTCGGCACCGGTGTTCTGCGAGAAGCGCTTCCAGCCGGCACCGAGCTCAAAGCCGTTCTTGCGGCTGACGATGCGGTAATCGGGCTCGCTGTCCTTGGCTTTGCGACCATTCGAGACGATCGCGATTGGCGCGGTGACGTTGAGGGTGGCGAGCGTGCCTTCGAAGCTGCCGTCCGCCTTGACGGTGAGATTTGCGATGGTGGCCATGATTAAGTCTCCTGGGTTCGATCGGGACCATCCCGATGGCGCTTGCACGAGGGGCCGGGAGCCGCCGTCACCGGAACATCGTGACGGGGAACCCCGAACGGGGTTGACGGCCGGAGGCGATCCGAGGCCCATAGAAAAGCGCCCTGGAGGATGGACGATCGACCGGGGAGGCTTGCTGCCGCCGTCATTCATCGGCTATTGGACAAGGGCACTTGTGGCATCGGGCGCTACCTGTCTTTCCGCCACGACGATCCGCTGCAGCTCGGTAGCGCCTTGAAAGCGGCAGGCGCGTTTAAGGGGTCAGAGCTTGTCCTGACTCATTGTTGCCGGGATTGAGGATGCCGCCATGGGCAAATATGATGCGCTTGGGAGCTTTTTGCGAAGGTGGAAAGTCCGCAACGACGCCCCTGGTGTCGAACTGAGCTTTGCCCAGATCGAGAGCATCGTCCGCGGCTTGTTGCCGCGCGCTGCGGCAGACCCGCAATGGTGGTGCATGGACGAGCAGGCCGAGCCTCCCCACCGACGGGCTTGGCGCGAAGCGGGCTTCGATGCGATCGCCGACATGGCGGCCGAGCGTGTCTATTTTCAGCGGCGATAAAGCCCAATCCGGGAATCGGGGTGCATGAATCCCGGCAATACTCGTGATGAAGCGGGCTGGTCCCTCATGGATAGCGGCGACGTCGGTGCTCGGCTTGTCAAGCGAGCGCCGCGCAATTACACGCGGGACCGTGCTCAAGTCGATCGCCCCCGCTCTGGACCGTCTCATGGCCGCGCTCTGCGTCGCATTGCTGATGTTCTATGTGGCAACGCTGCCCGCCAAAGCGGCTGATCAAATCCAGCACGCTCCGGCGCTGATGGTCGCGCACGACCATATTGGTCTGGGCAATTTTTCCGTCGATGCCGTGCACAACAGCGATGACGATCACGCCAATCATACCGATCATCATGGCAGCGTGCCCGACGATGAGGATCAGCCGGGCGATCATCTCGCCGGCGGGCATCACCATCACGGCGACACCGGCCCAAACCTCCTTGTTCCCGACACCGCTTCCGCATCGGCCTTTGCACCGGTTGCCGGTCTCCATGGTATCGGCGAGGATCCGCATATCGCGGGGCTGCGAGCTATTGGACCCGAACGCCCGCCCAGAACCACCTCGCTGAACGCCTGAGTTCCCGCGCCTGCTGACACGGCGTGGGATGTTCCCACGCCTTTCAGCGAGGCTGCTATCACATGTATTCCATATCTCGAGCGCGCTTCGGCGCGCATGCTATCCGCAGGGCCTTGCTCTGCGGGGGCGTCCTGCTGGCTGCCGCCGCGCAGCCCGTTTGGGCGCAAAATCTAAGTCTGGACGACGCACTATCGCGGGTTGCAACCAGCGATCCCGCTATCGTCGCCAATGCCGCTCGCCTCGAAGCCGCGGACGCCGCCATCTTGCAGGCCGATGTTCGGCCACGCGACGTGGTCGGCGCCGATTTCGAGGATTTCGCTGGCACCGGCCCCTATTCTCCGCTGAACCGGTCGCAGACGACCGGCTGGTATGAGCGGACATGGGAGCGCGGCGGAAAACGCGAAGCGCGTATCGGCGCCGCGCGGGCAGATGTTGCCGTCGTCGGCGCCCAGAACAGGGTTCGCCTGCTCGACCGTCTCGCACGCGTCCAAGCGGCGTGGGTGGAGGCCCTTGCCGCCGAAGCCGCGATCCCGGTCGCCGAGACCCGGCTGGCCGACCTCAAGCGCGTCGAACTCGATGTCGTGAAGCGCGTCACCGGCGCGCTCGACCCATGGTTCGCAGCCGAACGCGCACGGACCAATGTCGCGCAGGCCGAGATCGCCGTCGAACAGGCGCGCGAGAATGCCCGCATTGCGCGCGCGAATCTCGCAGCCTGGTGGGGCGGCACGGGTGACTTCAAACTCGATCCAGCCCTGTTCCAATCGTTCGAAGTGACGGTTCCGCCCGGTGGAGACTCGGCGGATGTTGCCGTTCTCGATGCAGAACGGGCCGCAGCCGAAGCGAAAGTGAAGCTCGCGGAGACCGGCAATGTCGCCGATCCGAGCGGCCGGGTCGGGTTTCGTCACTTCGGCGAAGGCAATGATTTTGCCGTCATGGTGGGTGGCTCGATCCCGCTCGGAACCAAGGCTGCCAATCGCGGCAATATCGTCCGGGCCGAGGCCGAACAGCGGGCGATCGAAGCGGACATTGCGGTGACGCGCGTCGAGATCGGCCGAGAGATCGACCGGCTCGTTGCCGAGCGAGGCCTGATCGCGGCGGAAATCAAACGGATCGATGCCGAGGTGTTGCCAAGCGCCAGCCGCGCCGTTCGCCTCATCCAGGACGGGCTCGCCCGTGGCGGCACCGCTTTCACGTTCCTCGAATTCAGCCAGGCGCAGACAGCCTTGAGCGAAGCGCGTTCGCGCCGCGTCGAGCTGCTGCGCCGCTTTCACCTTCTGGGCGTGCGGCTCGACCGGCTCACCGGCCGCCATGCGCCCCTTCTCGCGACGATGGAGACTGCGCGATGAACAAGAAACATTTGATACTGGCCTTGCCCTTGCTTGCCATCGCGCTGCTCGCTTCGTGCAGCGACAGCCCAGCAACCAAGGAGGGCGGCGAAGAGACGGCCGCCGCCGGAGAGTATGAGCGCGGCCCACACCGTGGACGCATGCTGCGCGACGGCGATTTCGCCCTTGAGATTACAATCTTCGAGGACGGCGTCGATCCCGAGTTCCGCGTCTACGCCTATCGGGGCGACAAGCCGGTCAAACCGGGCGAGGTCCAGCTGTCGATGCAGCTCGTCCGCCTGGGGGGCAAGATCGACACGTTCGCCTTTACCCCGCAGGAGGATTTCCTGCGCGGCAGCGGCGTTGTCACCGAGCCGCACAGCTTCGATGTCCGCGTCGCTGCGGCGGAAGGTGGGCGAAACCATAAATGGTCCTACCAGTCCTATGAAGGCCGCACGGTGATCGATGCCGCGGCCGCAAAAGCCGGCGGGATCAAGACCGAGGCGGCGGGCCCCGCGACGGTGAGCGATCTGATCGACATGGGCGGGCGGATCGAGATCACGCCCGAGGGCAAGGCCGATGTTCGTGCCCGTCTGCCCGGACTGATCGTCTCGCTCAGCGGCAAGCTCGGACAGCAAGTCCGACGCGGCCAAGTGCTGGCCCGGGTGGAATCGAGCCATTCGCTTCAGGTCTATACGGTCACCGCGCCGATCAGCGGCACGATCGTCGAGAAGAATGTCAATGTCGGCGACACCACTGGCGATCGCGCGCTTTTCGTCATTGCCGACCCGACGCGGCTCCATGCCGAATTCTTCGTATATCCGCGCGATGCCGAGCGCATCGGCGTCGGCCAGCCGGTGACGCTCAAGAGCCTTTCGGGCGAAGGGCAGTTCGCCGGCGAAGTCGAGGCGGTGCTTCCGACCGCCGATGTCGCGAGCCAGACGATGATGGCGCATGTCCATCTGCCTCCGGCAGCGTCGCGCGAGTTCCGGCCGGGCATGGGGGTCGAGGGCAGCTTTGCGGTCGCGCAGACGAATGCGCCGATCGCAGTGCGGACAAAGGCGATCCAGCGCTTCCGCGATTTCGAGGTGGTCTTCGCCAAGGTCGGCAACACCTATGAGGTGCGGATGCTCGAAATAGGGCGCCGCACGCCCGAATGGACCGAAGTGCTCGGCGGGCTCGCGCCCGGCGAGGTCTATGTTACCGACGGCGCCTTTCTGATCCGCGCCGACATCGAGAAATCGGGGGCCAGCCATGACCACTGATAGTACCAACCCGCCGGGCCAGCTTCCCTTGCTCGAGCGGATGATCGCCGGTGCGATCCGGTTCCGCTGGGCCGTCCTCTCGGTCGTACTCCTCCTGTGCGCGATCGGCGTCTGGAGCTTCCAGCGGCTGCCGATCGACGCCACGCCGGACATCACCAACGTCCAGGTCCAGATCAACACGTCGGCACCGGGCTTCTCGCCGCTCGAAGCCGAGCAGCGCGTGACCTTCCCGGTCGAGACGGCAATCGCCGGCCTGCCCGGACTCAAATATACGCGCTCGATCTCGCGCTACGGCCTCAGTCAGGTCACGGTCGTGTTCGAGGATGGTACGAGCATCTACTTCGCACGTCAGCTCATCAACGAACGACTCCAGACCGCGCGCGAGCAGCTTCCACCGGGCATTTCGCCCGAAATGGGGCCGATCGCGACCGGGCTCGGCGAGATCTTCATGTACACATTGGAGGCCGAACCGGGCGCGAAGAAACCAGATGGCAGCCCTTATACGGCCGAAGATCTGCGCACCTTGCAGGACTGGGTCATCCGGCCGCAGCTGCGCAACACGCCGGGGGTGACCGAGGTCAACAGTATCGGCGGCTATGAACGCCAATATCATGTGACCCCGATCCCGGCGCGGCTCTCGGCCTATGGCCTGGCACTCGACGATGTGGTTCGTGCTCTGGAGCGCAACAACGACAATCGCGGCGCGGGCTATGTCGAGCGCTATGGCGAGCAATATCTGGTCCGCACCCCGGGGCAGGCGGCGGGGATCGACGATCTGAAGTCGATTATCGTCAGCAATCGCAACGGAATTCCGGTCCGAGTTGCCGATGTCGCCGACATCGGTCTCGGTGAAGAGCTGCGGACCGGCGCTGCGACCGAGAACGGCCGTGAGGTCGTCCTGGCAACCGTGATGATGCTGGCCGGCGAGAATAGCCGTGTCGTCGCACGCGCTGCGGCGGAGCGGCTGGAGGTAGCGGCAAAGGCGCTCCCCGCGGGCGTGAAGGCCGTGCCGATCTACGACCGCACCGACCTCGTCGAGCGGGCGATCTGGACCGTCGAGAAAAATCTTCTCGAAGGTGCCCTGCTCGTTATCGTCGTGCTGTTCCTGCTGCTCGGCAATGTTCGCGCGGCGCTGATCACAGCCGCGGTCATTCCGATCACCATGCTGATGACGATCACCGGCATGGTGCGCGGCGGCGTGTCGGGGAATCTGATGAGCCTCGGTGCACTTGATTTCGGCCTGATCGTCGATGGTGCGGTGATCATCGTCGAAAATTGTCTGCGCCGCTTCGGCGAAGCACAGCATAGGCTCGGCCGGTTGCTCGACCGGGGCGAGCGATTCACGCTCGCCGCCTCGGCGACGTCGGAGGTGATCCGCCCGTCGCTGTTCGGCGTGCTGATCATCGCGCTCGTCTATGTTCCGATCTTCGCCCTGACCGGCGTCGAGGGGAAGATGTTCCATCCGATGGCGATCACCGTCGTGATGGCGCTGACTGCTGCCCTCATCCTCTCGCTTACGTTCGTGCCGGCGGCGATCGCGCTGTTCGTTACGGGCAAGGTCGAGGAGAAGGAAAGCCGGCTGATGGGCTGGGCGCGACGCGCCTATGCTCCCGCACTCGACAAGGCGATGAAACTTCGCTTCGCCTTCGTCGCAGCAGCAGTAGGCCTTGTGCTTATCTCGGGTTTTGCGGCGAGCCGCATGGGGTCCGAGTTCGTGCCGAACCTCGACGAGGGCGATATCGCGCTGCACGCCCTCCGCATCCCCGGCACCAGCCTGTCGCAGGCCGTCGGGATGCAAACTGCGCTCGAAGCGCGGATCAAGCAGTTCCCGGAAGTCGACCGGGTGGTCGCAAAGATCGGCACGGCGGAAGTCGCGACCGATCCGATGCCGCCCTCGGTCGCCGATACCTTCATTATCCTGAAGGATCGCAAGGACTGGCCCGATCCGAGAAAGCCGAAGACCGAGCTCGTCCGCGAAATGCAGGCGGCGGTCGCGAAGATACCCGGCAACAATTACGAGTTCACCCAGCCGATCCAGATGCGGTTCAACGAGCTCCTCTCGGGAGTTCGCGCCGACGTTGCGATCAAAATATTCGGCGACGATCTCGATACACTGCTCGAAGTCGGGCGGCAGGTCGAGGGCGTCGTCGCAGGGATCGACGGAGCGGCGGATGTCAGCGTCGAGCAGGTAACCGGGCTGCCGGTGCTGCAGATCACGCCCGATCGAGCGGCGCTCGCCCGGTTTGGTCTGAATGTCGGCGACATTCAGGACACCGTTGCGGTATCGATCGGCGGTGTCGAGGCCGGGCAGATATTCGAAGGTGACCGGCGTTTCCCGATCATCGTCCGGCTGCCCGAGAGCGTTCGCGAGCGGGTCGACGAGATCGGCCGTCTGCGCATTCCGCTCCCCGCCAACAGCTTCTCGCCCGACGTGACGCTGGGCGGGGCGCCCGAGGCGGGGCTGCGCGGTTTCGTGCCGCTCGCCGATGTCGCGAAGGTCGAGGTCGTGATCGGTCCCAACCAGATCAGCCGCGAGGATGGCAAGCGCCGGGTCGTGGTCACAGCCAATGTGCGCGGCCGCGATCTTGGCTCCTTCATCGAGGAACTGCGCGCCAAGGTCGATGGCGAGGTCGAAGTGCCGCCCGGCTACTGGATCAGCTATGGCGGCACCTTCGAGCAGCTGATCTCGGCGGCGAAGCGCCTCCAGATCGTGGTGCCTGCGGCGTTGCTCCTGATCGTCGGACTGCTGTACGCGCTTTTCCGCTCGGGCAAGGACGCGGCGATCGTCTTTTCGGGTGTGCCGCTGGCACTCACCGGAGGCGTCGCCGCGCTCCTCATTCGCGGGATGCCGTTGTCGATCTCGGCGGGCGTCGGTTTCATCGCGCTCTCGGGCGTCGCGGTGCTCAACGGCGTCGTGATGCTGAGCTTCATCCGCCAGCTTCGCGAAAGCGGGGCGAATCTCGAAGACGCAATCCGCGAAGGCGCGCTCACCCGCCTCCGCCCCGTGCTGATGACCGCGCTGGTGGCGAGCCTCGGCTTCGTGCCGATGGCGTTCAATGTCGGGGCGGGCGCCGAAGTGCAGCGACCGCTGGCGACGGTGGTGATCGGCGGGATCGTCTCCTCGACGATCCTCACCCTGCTCGTGCTGCCGGCGCTCTACCGCATGGTTCATGGGCGTAAGCCGAAGGGGGATGCGGCTTCGCCCGCATCCACGTCCGAACCGCTACCTGCCTGACCTTGATACCCCGCGCGCTTCGCGCGCGCGGGATCTTCCCATTCACGGAGAATATTCGCATGTTCGCAGCACAGTTCGCCCCGCCAGGGACGACCACTCGGAGGCTCCTGCTTGCGCTGAGCCTGATCCTTCTTATCCTCGCCGCCGGCGCCGACGCTTGGGCCCACAATGTCGCCGAGGGCGACAAGGGCTATATCCAGGAAAGCAGCGGCATCCTCTTCTGGCCCTTCGTCTATCTCGGTGCCAAGCATATGGTCTCCGGCTACGACCATCTGCTCTTCCTGTTCGGCGTCATCTTCTTCCTCTACCGGATGAAGGACATCGGCCTCTACGTGACGCTGTTCGCGATCGGCCACTCGACGACGATGCTGTTCGGCGTGCTCACCGGGACCAGCGCCAACGCCTATGTCATCGACGCGATCATCGGCCTGTCGGTCGTCTATAAGGCGCTCGACAATCTCGGCGCCTATCAGCGCTGGTTCGGCTTCCAGCCGAACACCAAGGCCGCGACGTTGATCTTCGGCTTTTTCCACGGCTTCGGCCTCGCCACCAAGATCATCGAGTTCGAGATCGCCAATGAAGGACTGATCCCCAACCTCCTCGCCTTCAATATCGGAGTCGAGATCGGGCAGCTGCTCGCGCTCGGGACCATCCTTATTCTCATGGGCTTCTGGCGCCGCACCCCCAGCTTCATGCGCCACGCCTTCGCCGTCAATGTGCTGCTGATGACCGCGGGCTTCGTGCTCGTGGGCTACCAGCTTGCCGGCTACGCCATCAGCTGATTCAAAGGAAATCCATCATGTTCAACAGCCAGAAACCCCGCCTCGAAGATCTGCCGACCACCGGCCAGCTTCTTCGCGCCACCGCTCTTGCCATCGTCGCTGCCGGCGCGATCCTCATCGCCGTCGTTCTCCCCAGCGAATATGCAATCGACCCGACCGGAGTCGGCCGCCAGCTCGGTCTTACCCAGATGGGCGAAGTCAAGACGCAGCTCGCCGAAGAGGCCGCGCGCGGCGCCGCGAACGCAGCCGCCGCCCCCGTTATCGCCATCGCCGAAGGGTCCGGGAAAAAAGCGTCGCCGCCGACGACGGGCGCCGTCCAGCGATCCGACGTCACAAAGCTCACGCTCGCGCCCGGCCAGGGCGCCGAGGTCAAGGCCGTGATGGCGAAGGACGCGAAGATCGCCTTCGACTGGTCGGTCGAGGGCGGTCATGTCAATTTCGACACCCACGCCGACGCGCCGGGCGTCGACTATCATAGCTATGGCAAGGGCAAGCAATCGACCGGAGAAAAGGGCGAACTTGTCGCCGCCTTCGACGGCAAGCACGGCTGGTTCTGGCGCAACCGCTCGGGCGCGCCCGTGACGATTACGCTGCGCACCGAAGGCGCCTATACAGACATCCGTCGCGTCGCCTGACGCGGCACCGGACCTCCGGTCGGCACGCGCGGCCGGAGGTTCCAACGAGGGTCTATCCTATGCTCGACGTGCTTGCGAACCGCACCTATCGCCACCTCTTCCTCGCGCAGATCATCGCGCTCGTCGGGACCGGACTCGCGACCGTTGCGCTCGGACTGCTCGCCTACGAGATCGCAGGTGCGAAGGCCGGCGCGGTGCTCGGCACGGCGATGGCGATCAAGATGGTGGCCTACATCGGCGTCGCGCCCGTCGTCGGCGCCTATGCGAACCGGCTGCCGCGCAAGGCTTTCCTGATCTCGATGGACGTCGCGCGCGGGCTGATCGCCCTCGCCCTGCCCTTTGTCGACCAGGTCTGGCAGATTTACGTGCTGATTTTCATCCTTCAGTCGGCGTCGGCCGGGTTCACGCCGACCTTCCAGGCGACGATCCCCGACGTGCTCCCCGAGGAGAAGGATTATACCAAGGCGCTGTCGCTCTCACGCCTCGCTTATGACATGGAGAGCCTCGCGAGCCCGGTGCTTGCCGCGGCGCTCCTCGGAATCATGAACTTCCACTGGCTCTTCTCGGGCACCGCGGCCGGTTTCGCGGCCTCGGCGCTGCTCGTGCTGTCGGTAACCTTGCCGCGAACCGGAGCCAAGGCGGAGACCCGCGGCATCTACGACAAGACGACGCGCGGCATCCGCCAATATCTGAAGACGCCGCGCCTGCGCGGCCTTCTTGCCGTCACCCTCGCGGCCGCCGCCGCAAGCGCAATGGTCATCGTCAACACGCCGGTGCTGGTGCGCGGCGCGCTCGGCCTCGGGCAAAGCGAGGTCGCGATCACCCTCGCCGCTTTCGGCGGGGGCTCGATGATCGCGGCGCTCCTCCTTCCCCGCCTGCTCGACCGCATCGCTGACCGCAGCATCATGATTGCGGCGGCACTCTCCATGACCATGGTGCTCGCGGCCCTCGCCATCGCTTGGCGGTTCACCGACGAGACCAGTCATTGGCCCATCATCCTCGGCGGCTGGTTCGCGCTCGGCCTGAGCTATGCGGCGAGCATCACACCGGGCGGGCGGTTGCTGCGCCGCTCCTCGGGCGCCGACGATCGTCCCGCGCTGTTCGCGGCCCAGTTCGCGCTGAGCCATGTCTGCTGGCTCATCGCCTATCCGCTCGCCGGACAGGTCGGCGCTCGCGCCGGCATGGAGATGGCGCTCGGAGCGAGTGCTGCGCTCGCCTTTATCGGCACGCTGGTTGCGGTCCGCATCTGGCCGCGTGAGGATCCCGATGTGATCGCGCACAGCCACGACGACCTCCCGGACGGGCACCCGCATCTTGTCGAAGGGCACGCCAAAGGTGCCGCGACGCATGGCTTTGTTGTCGATGAGTTGCACCCGAACTGGCCGGGTCGCCAATAAAGGCTGGAACGTAAGGCTCCGATGATCGGCTGAATGCCGATGGTTCGATGATGTGACCGAGTAAGGCCGACGGCGACTTGTGCGCTCAGGCGGCTTCCGTCCGCCGGAAGGCGCACCAGCAAAAATGCTGCACACTTCCCCAAGGAGTGACATGATCTTCCTGCCAGTCGCCGGCGATTTCGAACGGGGGGCCGAATTCAGCGGCAAGCATCTCGGGATCGTAGCGCCGGACGGGAAGTCCGCTGCACCGCTCCGGGCCATCAAGCGCAAATGTGGCGATGATGAGCGTACCACCGGGCTTGAGCGCCTGTAGCAATGTCTTGCGATAGGCGTCGCGCTGCCACTGCTCGGTAAGAAAATGAAACACGGCGCGGTCATGCCAGATGTCGAACGTGCGCGCAGGGTTCCATGCCGTCACATCGGCGACTTGCCAATCGACTTCGTCCCGCGCCTCACCCAATCGCTCGCGAGCAGCATCCAGCGCGGACGCCGCAATATCGAGAATGGTAATGTCGCGAAATCCGCGCGCCAGCAACGCAGCGGGGAGCCGCGATGCCCCGCCGCCGACATCGACGATCGAGGCGTCCGCACCTAGGCCCATGCGATCGAGCGCGACAAGCGACATCGCGGGCTCGGATTGGTGCCAGCTGACGTCCTCAGGCACCTTGCTGCGATAGACGCCGTTCCAGTGCTCCGATTCCGTGCCCATTTTTTAGCCTTGCAGCGGTAAACCGGTAACGAGGTTGGAGCATCTCATTCGTTTCGTCCAGCTCGACCGGTGTCCGTCATCTTTGCCGGGACGGCCGGCGCAAGGGTGCTCACGCGGTAACGGACGGTGTTTTCGAAGAAACGGATCGACGACTTTACAGGGCAAAGCAGAGCGAACCGAACCGGGTGAACGCGACCGCGCATTAACGACATTTGGCCGATTTCTGTCGGTCGGCTTTGGGACGAAAAATTGGAAAGAAGACACCTGCAAAGCTTTGCTCCGCGTCTAAAGAACTTGCCAAATTCCAGTCTACTGAGCGCTATAACGCTCGGAAAGCTTAGTCAGATGCGCGTTAGGTCCAAGAATGTCAGACGGTTCGCGACAAAAAAGCTCATGCTGATAAGAGGGCGCATTCGCCCGCATGGCCTCGTCTAGAACAGTCGTAACCACTTCCACACCGAGCGACTGCAAAGCGCCCCTGGCACCAGCGAAGCGACAATTCAACGCAGCAAGGACCTGGCCTCGCCGCAACCCGTACAATGCTAGATCCGGAGTTGGAATTTCGCCTGTCCAATCATCCAGGATTGCTGCAATCAGAGCGCTCGATACGGCGTCCCCGGCACCGGCGGAGTCGACCACCCCTTCAATCAGCACTGCAGGAAGGTGGTGGAACTCTGAATCTTCCGCTCCGCCAAGCCGGACATCCAATCCTCGACGGCCATCCGTCAAAATCTGAATTGGGCTCGAATAGCGAAGCCGACCCCCGAACTCGTGCGCTCGTTGGGCAGAGATTTTCAGGATATCGACGAACGGCTCTACGTCAGTCATCGAGATGTCGCCCGAAATATCCGACGGCTCGAAGAAAGTGATCGCGCCGTTTTCCTTCAACTGTCTGGCAAGGTCGATAATCCCCGGAGACAGACGGTCGAAGTAAAAAACCTTTGGAGCGAGCAGCTTGGCTGCGTGAATGTCTAAGGGATCAGGCGGGCTGTAACGCGGCAGCCGTGCTCCTGTTTCAGGGTCATTCAACAAGAAACGGTGATCTCGCGGCCCTTCAAGTATCTCGTGGATTACGACCGGCGTCTCCGTCCGGCTGTCACGCCTGAGGAGATGGGGCCGAACTCCGGCGCGAACGAGGTCATCGATTACCGCAGCGGCTTCAGCATCCGCTCCGAGCTTGGCGACCAAAGCCACGTCGTTCCCAAAGCTTGCGAGGGTCGCTGCAACGTTACCGCATGAACCCCCAGCGGCGAGCGATGCGCCCTTTCTGCCGGGGCGCCAGATCACGTCGAGCGCAACGAACCCTGTTGCAAGAATGTCTGGATCGGTCACGACCGCGGAGTCTCCTTTGCGGTAGGTGCCAAACAACTAGCAAGAGAACAAAGAGGGAACAAGTGAATATCTCTCACAATGTCATAAGGTCGATCGCAAAGCTACCGTCCTCTGAGTTAATCCGGTCCAAATACGCGACCAGCCCGTCGGGGCCCTTGACCCCCGGTGGAAGGAGATTCCAGCACCCATTTGGATCGTCACTTACCCGGTCGACGCTGAGGCCGATGTCCTCCTTGAGCAAAGCGAAATCATTTCCTGGATAGCCGCCGGAATCGCCGATCCTGAGAAATTTAGCATCGGCTGTATTGACCGCATCGGCCAATCTCCGCGCAACATTTTCCTTATCGACCCCAGGAGCAAGGACGTCGATGGAATGGCCCGACACGTAGGTCCGGAGACGCAAACCATTCTCTTCAAGTATCTTCAGGACAAAATCGCGGACCGGCCCAAGCGGCCGACCGTCGACTGCGGTCAAGCAAAGCTGTACGCGTTGGCGTCGAACCGATATCCCACATGATGGCGCGCACTGCTCGATCACCTCGGCAAGTCGGGAAAGACCTACATCCTCGTCGATGCTGGATTTGTCGACGGCCTCGTCGAGCCGAATGCATAGGCCGCCATTGTAATAGCCGACCAGAATCTCTGGCCAGTGTCGCTCCGGCAAAACCTTTCGCAGCATGGCTCCCACCGAGTCCCCTCGACCTGTTGCAAAGGCAAGCCGCCCTCCCTCGTCCAGAAAGCGGATCAGCCCTGCAAGAACGGCATCGCGAGGCGGTTGTCGGCGCTCGCTCGACCGGACAACGGTTCCGTCATAGTCGAGAACGAGGCCATGGAACCGCATGGAAGACCCTCGCTCGCGAAAGGCCTGTTCGGCGTCAGCCCACTCCTCCGCCAACCCCGAAATTCCAACTAGCCTGCGACGAGCTGCAGCCTTCCGCAACGACGGCGACATGCCACGGACCCCTTGGCTTTGCAGGAGTAGCGATGGGACGTGATAGATTCTGCGTCCGAAATCTGGGACACCCGGGCGCCCAGGGTCGACGCCCAAAATTTCGCCGGCCTGACCCGTCAACTCCATTGCAGACATCAGTCCGTCGATGGGAAGAAACTCGCGCGGCGCGCCAAAGTCGAGTTCTGCCTTTGCTACCTCAGCCGGTAGCTCACCTGCTATATCAGCCCAGAGAACCCTCGTCTGGTCTGTTAGCAGCGCAATCAGACCCAGTTCACCACCTCGTTTTGCTGCCCAAAGATGACGACCATGAGCAAAGTTTCGAAAGTCGACTGCCTCGACATTGATCAACGCCGCTTCCCAAAAATTCGTCTCGATCAGCCTTGCAGCGTCAACGAGAAGCGGATCGAAAGCGATTATCACTGTCGATCGGGACAACACGTCCGTTGCCGCGCTTCGGCCAAGCCGCAAGACGGGGTCAACCCAACGTGGCGGCACAGGTGATCCAGCGATCTGCCCAGCAGCTCTGCAGATTAAAGTAGCAGACAACAACAAGGTGTGCGTTGCCAGAAAGCCGTCCTTTTGGCTGTCGGTCTCATACAGCAGAACCGTCGAGCCATAATCACGCGCGGCCTCCACGAGCATGGACGCCTCCCGGTTGCAGAGTACCGTGATGCTGGATGCCTCTGATTTCACTGCGGCATCTAAAGCCGCCAAGATATCGGGATTCGTCCCTTCGGCACTTATAAGCCAGACATGCTTTCCGTTGCCAAGCGTTGGCGCAGCAATAAATTCCAGCGGCGTCAAAGACCGAGCGACGTTACCGTGGAGGCCCTCGATGGTCCGAGCCAGCAATCCCGCGGTGACCAATGAGCCACCGGACCCAATAGTCAATACGGACAGATCGCCCGAGGCCTGCAGCGCCTCTGAAATTGCTTTAACATCGGCAGAAAGTGCAAGCTTGATGGTCAGTGGGAGAGAATCAACGCGGTCGCGGAAATGGTTCATCAGCTCGCTCTTGCCGAAACAGGAGCAGAAGAAAAGCCCTCACCCCTGAGCAAATAGCTTCATGTCTGCAGGGTCGGACAGCTCGGGTGCTGATCGGACCTCAAGCTCGCCACTTCGCAAAGCGTCACGAACCTCCATCAGCATGATCCCTAGCATATTTTGCCCGCGGCCGTTCACCTCGCCCCAAGTGCGGTTTACGGCGTTGTCGACAGTGGCGGATTCCACCAGCCGGCTCTCACCCGTCGACAGCAGGAGGTCAGCGAGGTCTGCGTGCTGCGAGAATTTCGCGGCAACGATGTGGCGCATACGATCGAACTTCGTTGCCGCCCAGTCAGGCACGATATCCCACGTGTAAAGCCCATGAGCCGCCATCGCCACGAGAGCCGGCGAAGGCGCAGCCAAGAGCCACGCGCGGACTTCGGGCTTTCTAGCCTTTCCGGCTTGGTACGCATGCTCCGACGTCGGGAAGATGGTGTCTTCGAAGAATACAGGCCGCCGGAACAAATTACTGAAGGCCCCATAAGGCTTCTCATTAGCTCGATAAAATCGGATTTCGCTTGCGCCCATTTTGTCTCTTGCCAATTTTGTAATAACTTCATTAAAAACATTATGCAGAAATGAAGGCCGGGTCAACTTCGAAATCGCCTCGCGGGCGTCCAGCGTCACCGACGGAGGGCGCGACGGAGGCGGTTGCTTCAATCAGGTCGCTTATAGCCGCGAATGGATGGAGTGAGGCTCGACTTGCACGCAAAGCCGGCGCATCTCAATCGGCTGTCCACAGGACCCTTCACGACCCGTCGCCGAAATGGACGCCGACCCTCCGGCAATTAATGCATTATGTAGAAAACCCCGAGCTGACCCCGAAGAAACCGATCGAGGCACAGCTGCCGGCGCCACTTTTGAAGGCTGCAAGGGCACTCTGGGATGGCACTTCGACCGATGCGGAACGAATTACCAAACTGTTGACGCTTGTCCGCGACCTCAGGACGTCTAAATAGGATCCGGGGGGAATAGGCTGCCATCCGGCTGCTTGCTCCGAAATATTCTATCCAGGCGAGAATTGACTGAAGACGCATGAGGAAGTTGCTCGCCGAAAGCCTCCTGAAACGGGTGATGGATTGGGACCAAGCGCGCCTCGCAGAGGAATTGCCGCTTCTCGATCGCATGGCAGGTTTCAAGTATGACGAGTACCAGCAGTTCGGGCCTGGCAGGAAATTCGTCGAGACGCTAGGCCTGTGGCTGGAGCAATTCCAGCCTGACGAACGAGAGGCCGCATTCGACTTTGTCAAAAATCGGCTAGTTTACATATCCGAAGGAGAGATGCGGCATCTCGTAGAAGCCGCGTTCGCCGACCATATCAAGCCGATGCTGATCCGCGCGGCTGCGGAAACGCTCGGCTTGCCAGCACACAGCTTAGGTGCCGTTACCGAAAGTACAGCATTTCGCCGCTCCCTCAGATCCAGCCTGTTCTTCGGCCTGAGCGACGGTGCCCGTATGGACGTCTTTCGCCGGTCTGCAAATCTCGACAATGAGCAGGTTTGGCAGGCCTATGAGCCAAGCGAGGCGAAAACGACCGGCCTTATCGAGGATTTGCGCAAGATCTACCCCGAGTCCTATTTCGAGCGTGTATTCCTAATCGACGACTTCACCGCGAGCGGGATCAGCTATATCCGGCAGGAGCCCGATGGAAGCTGGAAAGGCAAGATCAAGAAGGCACTGACACAGTTTGGGGGAGACGCGGCCAAACTATTTTCGCCGGACGGATATCAGATGACGGTAGTGATTTACGTCGCCACCCCGGAAGCGTCGCATCACATTCGAACCCAACTCGCGGCCTATTGCGAAAGCATTGGCAAACCAGTCCCTGAAGTCATCATCGTCTACGAATTGCCGCAATCGACGAAGCTCGAAGACGCGAACGAGGGCGATCGACCGTTCCTGGCTCTGGCGGATCAGGATCGATACTATCGAAACACCCCGATGGACACACATGAACAGAAGGGCAGGACGGATACAGTGAAGCGGGGATTCGCAGGATGCGGCCTGCCCTTGGTACTGGGCCACAACACCCCGAATAATAGCCTTTATCTCCTGTGGGGAGATCAGGCGGTCGGTGCGCGCGGCCTGTTCCCGCGGATTGTCCGTCACAAGGGCAACAACTGATGGTTCGCAACGCTTTCGCCGTCCGCACGTCGGAACTGTCGTCGCCCGACGAACTGTTTGCGCGGGATTTCGCTCCCGAGGTCCTCGAGATACTCCCGCGCGACATCTTCGCGACCAGCGCGATGGTCCTCAGGTCTTCGCCCGGCGGCGGCAAAACCTCACTTCTCCGTATCTTCACTCCGGGGCCGATGCTGCAGGTTTTCCGTAACCACACGCGCGAACCCTACGTGGAGATATTCCGGCAGCTTCAAGCCGTGAATGCCGTGGATGGGGACAACATCCGCGCGATGGGCATTCTCATCCCCTGCACCAACGGGTACTCGGAGCTGCAGGCTCCCGAACAGGATCCAGCCGCGCGCGGGATGTTTCGCGCCCTCGTGAACGCCCGGATCATTCTTCGCGCTCTGCGCGCGATCTGCATGCTGCACGGCGTCGAGTATCCGCGCGATCTCGGTCGTCTGCGGATCGATTATGAACGTGGACTACTCGACGAAGGCCCGGTTCCAAGATCCGCCGACGCGGAGAGCTTACGCAATTGGGCGGAGAGCGTCGAGAGTCGGCTGCTAGGATACCTTGACCAACTTGGGGCCGAGCGAGAGGAAACGCCTGTTCACCTTGTCTTCGATGCAGTCACCTGGCTTTCGCAAGCCCGGTTCCTCGTCGATGATGTGCTGAGCGAAGTCAGGCCGATTGTCATGTTCGACGACGTGCAACGACTACGGCCGGGCCAACGTGCGACGTTGTACAAGGAGTTGCTGGATCATCGTGCTGCAGCGCCTGTATGGCTCGCGGAACGCACCGCCGTGCTTGAATCGTCGGAAATTTTCAGTGACGCGATTCAGCGGCGGGATTTCGAAGTCGTTGAGATCGAGAGGGGCTGGCAGAAGCTGTCTGACAAGCGATTTCTCACGTTCGTTACAGGCATCGCAGATCGCCGGATGCGACAGATGCGGGACGACCCCGAGAGTTTTGGCGACCACCTCGGGTCATCACTCGATCCCCTGCAATTTCGATCCCAGCTCGCGACTGCCGTGGACACCTTGCGCGCGCGAGCAGTAGCCCGCGCAACTGACACGGATCGCTACTCTTCCTGGATTCAAGCTGCAGAGGGCTTCCCCAAGGCGGACCTTCTGGCATTGGCCATCGAGTGGTCGAAGACGAACATTCTGATCGAGCGCGACAGAAACAGGATACAAGCTGTCCTCGACCTGGAGCCCTTGCCGATCGAAGAACGGGAAAACCGCGAATCCAGCAAGCTGCCCTCGGCGGCGCTAAAGTTCGTAAGCTCCGAGTTCAAATTGCCGTATTTCTTCGGCATCGACAGAGTCGTCCGATTAAGCTCCTATAATGTAGAAGAATTTCTGCAGATATGCGCGGTTCTTTACGAGCATCTGCATGCAGCGCGAGTGTCACGCACCGATGGGCCCGTCTCCGTCAGTCCGGGCGAGCAGGATCGAGCATTACGCCGGCTGGCCGAGAAGCGATTCAGGGAAATTTCCCGAGCGTTTCCGTTGGGAGCGAAAGCGCAGAGGCTGATCGCCGCAATCGGCAAACTTTCTCACGAGCAGACATTCGCGCCCAATGCCCCTTATGCGCCCGGCGTCACCGGTATCGGATTGGCGATCGTCGACCGGGACGCACTCGTCAAGGCATCAGAGAACGACAAGCATCCGTTCTGCGAAACGGCGAAGATACTGAGCGCCTGTATCGCGTATAACTTGTTCGAGGTTCGAGAACTCAAACAGGACAATAAGCTCTGGACAGTTCTCTATTTGAACAGAATGCTCTGCGTTCATTTCGACCTGGTCTACCACACAGGAGGGTGGAGACCGACGTCGATCGCGCGACTCAAGGCATGGCATCAGGGAACGCCTTCAACAATCTTGTGAAGGCAGGAGGAAATCGATGTGGTGGGGCGAATATAATCTGTTTCGGCAGACCGCTTTCGACGAGTTCTGGCATGGGCATCTTCAGGAAGACCGGAAGATTTTGTTCATTGTCGGTCGAGGCTTCGACCCCAGGGCGCTTGTGTCCCTCAACCGGATTATAGCGCAGCGTCCTGACATCGATCGGCACTGCATCGCAATCGAAATGTCCAACTGCTTCGACACCGATGGCGAAGCGGTCCGCATGCGCGACACGAATGAAGCGGGGCTACGGCAACTGTTTGCCGAAGACCGGATCGAAATCCGAGATCTGACGCCAACCGATACCGACGGAATTAGAGATATTTCCCGGGCTACCGCCCACCTCTTTGCCGACGTCGCGCGCAACGATGCCGGTTTCTCCGATATCGTTCTCGATATCAGCACCCTGCCGCGGCTCGTCTATCTTACGCTGCTGAACCAGTTGCTCGGCGCCTTCGTTCGACCGAACGACCAGGCGCCGTTGGCATCGTCGGTAAATCTGCATGTCGTTTACGGCGAGAGCGCGGTTATAGATCGCGGCATTTCCAAGCGCGAAGTCGATGTCGATCTCGCTCCGCTTGCGAGCCTCGGCATCCGCCTAGAGGAAGAGGCATCACACGACTGGCCCAAGATATGGTTCCCAATACTCGCGGAAGACGTCAGCGAACAACTCGAACGCATACATTCCCGGATCGCGCCGGACGATGTCTGCCCGGTACTCCCGCTGCAGTCTGTCGATCCGAGGCGGGGCGATAATATCATACGCGAGATGGGAGAGCTGGTTTTCGACCGAATGGCCGTTACACCGCGCGACATAATCTTCGCGACCGAGTGGAATCCCTTCCAGCTCTACAGGAGCCTTCTCGAAGCGATGGGTCGCTACGAAGAGAGCCTCAAATTCTTCGGCGGCGCGCGGTTCATCATATCACCGCTTTCTAGCAAAAGCCTATCCATAGGTTGCCTATTGGCGCTAGTCGAAAAGCGGGCGAAGGGTGATCGCGCCTCGATGCGGGTCGGAATGGCGCATATCGAGACGCGTCGTTATGAAGCCAACGACCTCGGAGAAGACTTGCCGATGGTCCCGATTTCCCTTTGGCTAACGGGCGACTGCTACAGAATCCGAACGGCAATCGAAGCGGTTAATCCGGCTGCACCCGAGGAGGTCGAACTACGCGAACCGGAGTCAGAACGAGAGCGCGCGGAAGAAGCGGCTGCTGCCTCTTCACCGCGCAAATGACATCTTTCGGGCGCGAACCAATCGCGGTCCGAAGGGTTAGGATAAGGCGCAAACCAGCCGCATTCGCATATAGCACTTAAAAGCCGGGTTTACGCCATCTGGTACAATTTGGACCACCCGCCCCTTCACAAATCTCCCAGCCGCCGCCGAGAGCGCGGTGGATTTCAACCACAGACAGGAGATGGTCTGTTCGCGCCGTGGCCAACGTCGCTTCGGCTTGGTACAGGCTGCGTTCGGCATCGAGAATGTCTAGATATTGTCCCTCGCCCTCGCGAAATCGCACCGAAGCCATCCGCGCTGCCTCGCGGCTGGCGCCGACCTGCTGGTCGCGTATCGCAAGACCGGTCCGGATTGCGCCGTAGGCCGTCAGCGCGTCCTCGACATCGCGAAGGGCGATCAGAACGGTCCGGTGGTAATCGATCAGCGCCGCATCTGTGCGAGCATCGGCGACGCGGACCTGTGCGCGTAAACGCGACATGTTGAACACCCCCCAATCGAGGCTAGGGCCGCCCGCAAAGCCGAGCGCACCGCCAGTGAACAACGATTCAAACCCGCCGGCGAGGAGCCCAATGAAGCCGGACAGCCGCACCGTCGGAAACAAGTCGGCTTCGGCGACACCGCGCCGCGCGGTGGCGGCGGCGAGTGCGCGTTCGGCGGCGGCGATATCGGGCCGCCGCCGCAACAGGTCGGCGGGAGCGCCGACATCGATCTGTGCGATGTGCGGCAGACTGGTTGTTGCCGTGGCGGGACCGGCGAAGCTCTGCGGCGTCTGGCCGAGCAGCACGGCAAGGGCGTGACGCGCGGTGCCGATGCGCTGCTCGATCCCGGGCAGCGTCGCTTCGACCGCGGACAGCGCGGCCTCTGCGCGAACGACGTCAAAGTGCGCGCCCGCGCCAGCGCGTTCCAGCTTGCGCGTGATGTCGAGCGAACGCCGCTGGGTTTCGATCTGGCGGTGCGCGATCGCAAACGCGGCCTCGCTTCCGCGCAGTTCGAAATAGTGGCTGGCGACATCGGCGGTGACCGCGGCGCGAACCGAGCGCAGCGCCGCCTCGGCGCCGCCGACCTCGGCTTCGGCGGCCTCGACTCCGCGGCGGACGCGGCCGAACAGGTCGATTTCCCACGACGCTTCCGCGCCGGCGCGCAGGGCATCGCCCTCGCGCGGCTGACCGCCCGCACGCTCGACGTCGGCTTCCCGGCGGCGCTGATAGCCGGCAGCGACCCCGCCGCCGGGAAGCCGTGCCGCGCGCGACACGCCGGCGAGCGCGCGTGCTTCGTCGAGCCGCGCGACAGCTAGCCGCGCGTCGAGATTGGCTGCAAGCGCCTCTGCGATCAGCGCGTCCAGCGCCGGGTCACCGAACTGGCGCCACCACGCGGCCTCGGCGGATGCCCCGCCGATGCCCGCCGGCTGCGCGGCATAAGCGCCGGGCGCCTCGATCCGCGGTGGAACATAGTCGGGACCGACAGCGGCGCACCCCGCGAGGCCCACGAGAAGGATGGCGGGTGAAAGCTTGGCGATCAATATCATTGGGTCAATTCCTGCGGCTTGGGATCCGCGCCCGACGGGCGCCGCGCTTCGCGCCGCAAAACGGCGTTGCGGATCACGACGTAGAAGAGCGGGGTCAGAAAGAGGCCGAAAAGCGTCACCCCGAGCATGCCGGCGAACACCGCGACACCCATCGCCTGCCGCATCTCGGCGCCCGCGCCCGCGGCGATCGTCAGCGGAACCGCTCCCGCGATGAACGCGATCGACGTCATCAATATGGGGCGCAATCTCAACCGGCACGCCTCGAGCGCGGCAGCGGGCGGATCGAGCCCTTCCTGTTCCCGCGCGCGGGCGAACTCGACGATCAGGATCGCATTTTTCGCGGCCAGCCCGACGAGCACCACAAAGGCGATCTGCGTGAAGATATTGATATCGCCGCCAGTCAGCCAGACCCCGACGAGCGCGCTCAAGAGACACATGGGCACGATGAGCAGGACCGAGAGCGGCAGCGTCCAGCTATTATATTGCGCTGCGAGGATCAGGAAGGCGAGAAGCACCGCGATCGGGAAGACGTAGAGTGCGGCGTTGCCCGCGGTCTTTTCCTGATAGGTCAGGTCGGTCCACTCGAAGGTCATGCCCTCGGGCAACTCGGCGCGCGCGATCCGTTCCATCGCCGCCACCGCCTGCCCCGAGCTGAAGCCCGGCGCGGGACCGCCGCTGATATCGGCCGACGGAAAGCCATTATAATGGATCACACGGTCGAGACCGGCGCCGGGGGCGGTCGTGACCAGCGCGGCAAGCGGGACCATATTGCCTTGGGCATTGCGGACCTGAAGCCGCCCGACCGCATCGGGCTGCGCCCGCGCGTCGGCTTCGGCCTGGGCATAGACCTGATAGGTACGCCCGAACCGGTTGAAGTCGTTGACGTAGAGCGAACCGAGATAGACCTGCATCGTTTCGAACACATCGGTCATGGCGACCCCCTGGGCGGCCGCCTTGGTCCGGTCGACATCGACCGAAAGTTCGGGCGAGGCGACATTGTAGCTGGTCATCAGCCCGGCGAGCGCGGGTTCCTTGGCGGCCGCCGCCATCACCTTGGCGCTGGCCGCGGCGAGTGCCTCATAACCCGCGCCCGAGCGGTCCTCGATCTGCATCTTGAACCCGCCGGTCGCACCGAGGCCCGGAACCGGCGGCGGCGGGAACACGCCGACGAAGCCGTCGGGGACCGCCGCATATTTGCCCTGCAGCCGCCCTGCGATCGCCCCCGCCGCCATGTCCGGCGACGTGCGCTCCGAAAAGGGGTCGAGCATCACGAACATGACAGCGGCGTTGGGCACGTTGACGAAGCCGTTGATCGACAGGCCCGGAAAAGCGACGACGTTTTCTACCCCGGGCTCGGCCAGCGCGATCTTCGAGACCTGCTCGGCGACCGCCTGCGTGCGGTCGAGCGACGCCCCGTTGGGCAGCTGGACGATGCCGACGAGATAATATTTGTCCTGCGCGGGCACGAAGCCGGCGGGCAGCTTGTCAAAGGCGAACCAGGTCAGACCGAGCAACCCGGCATAGGTCAGCCCCGCCACTGCGCCGCGCCGGATGACCCGCTGGACGCCGCCGACATAGGCCAGCGAGCCGCGATCGAAGGCCCGATTGAAGGGCCCGAACAGCCAGCCGAAGCCCTTGTCGATGGCACGCTGGATGCGGTCGCGCGGCAGGTCGTGGCCCTTGAGCAGCACCGCGGCGAGCGCCGGCGACAAGGTCAGCGAATTGACCGCCGACAAGATGGTCGAGATCGCGACAGTGAGCGCGAACTGGCGATAAAATTCGCCCTGCAATCCGCCCAGAAAGGCAGTAGGAATGAAGACGGCGGCGAGGACCGAGGTGATCGCGATGATCGGGCCGGTGACCTCCGCCATCGCCTTGCGCGCGGCCTCGCGCGGAACTTCTCCGAGACCGATATGGCGTTCGACATTCTCGACGACGACGATCGCGTCATCGACGACGATACCGATCGAGAGCACCAGCCCGAACAGCGACAGGGTATTCAGCGAAAAACCGAACAAATGCATGACCGCCAACGTCCCGACCAGCGAAACGGGCACAGCGACGAGCGGGATGATCGACGCACGCCACGTCTGGAGAAAGAGGATCACGACGAGGACCACGAGCAGGGTCGCCTCGATCAGCGTGACGATCACGCTTTCGATCGACGCCTCGACAAAGATCGTCGGATCATAAGCGATGCGATGCACCAGCCCGTCAGGAAACTCGCCCGAGAGCCGCTTCATAGTCGCCCGGACCTCGGCCGCGGTATCGAGCGCGTTGGCACCCGGGCTTTGCAAGATCTGGAGCGCGATCGCGGGCTCGCCGTCGAGCAGCGAACGCAGCGCATAATCATTAGCGCCCATTTCGATCCGGGCGACCTCACCGAGCCGGGTGAGCTGGCCGTCGGCACCGGTCTTGACGACAATCGCAGCAAATTCTTCCTCGGTCGCGAGGCGGCCCTTCACCTCGAGCGCGACCTGTTGCGCGGCGGCAGGGTTCGGCTGGCGCCCGACGCTGCCCGCGGCGACTTCGACATTCTGCGCGCGGATCGCGGCGACGATATCGCTCGCGGTCAATCCGCGCGAAGCGATCCGCGCCGGGTCGAGCCAGACGCGCATCGAATATTCACCGGCACCCCACACGACCACATCGGCGATGCCGGGGATGCGCGCGATTTCGTCGCGGACCTGAAGCAGCGCATAGTTGGAGATGAAGAGCGGGTCATAACGCTTCGATGGCGACAGAAGATGCACCACCATCAGCGCGTCAGGCGCAACCTTCTGTGTGGTGACGCCGAGCCGCTGCACCGTCTCGGGCAGTCGTGGCAGCGCGCGAGATACGCGGTTCTGGACCTGAACCTGCGCGATGTCGGGATCGGTCCCTTGCGCGAAGGTGACGGTGAGCGTCATCCGGCCGTCGGTGGCAGCCTGGCTCGACATATAGAGCATGCCCTCGACGCCGTTGACCGCCTGTTCGATCGGGCTGGCGACGGTTTCGGCGATAACCTCGGGCGAGGCGCCCGGATAGGCCGCGGCGACGGTCACCGTCGGCGGCGCGACCGCCGGATATTCGCTGAGCGGTAGCCGGAGCAGCGCGAGCAGCCCGGCAATCAGCAGGAGCACCGACAGCACGATCGCGAAGATCGGCCGGTCGATGAAGAAGCGGGGGAAGTTCATCGTGCCGGCTCCCGCTGGACGCTGGTTTTCTGCACGCCGTTGCCGCGCGGCATCGAGACGATCCTGGGTTTGACCGCCATGCCGGGGCCAGCCAGCCCCTTGACGACGACGCGGTCGCCGGGCCGCAAGCCCGTCTCGACGACGCGCAGGCCATCGACGATTGGACCGAGCGTCACCGGCCGATATTCGGTCATATTCTTTGCGCCCAGCACGAGGACGAAGCGCCGCCCCTGTTCGACACCGATCGCGAGGTCGCTGACGAGGATCGCGGACCGGGCCTTGTCGGTCGCGACATCGACTTCGGCGAACAGGCCCGGCGCCAGACGACCACCCGGATTGGGCAGGATCGCGCGCGCGCGGATCGTCCCCGTCGCGCGGTCGAGGCGGTTGCCGATGAAGTCCAGCCGCGCCGTTCGGGTGCTTCCATCTTCGAGGCGAACGCCGACCTTGGCCTCGGCACCGTGGCCGCGACGATCAGCGAGCGAGCGAAGGTAGGTCGCCTCGTCGACATCGAATTCGACATGGAGCGGATCGACCGAGACGATGGTGGTGAGCGGCGTCGCCGCCTCGACGCCGGCAACCAGATTGCCGCGGGTGACGAGAATCTGGCCGACCCGGCCGGCGATAGGCGCCTCGACGCCGGCATAGCGAAGGTCGAGCGCGGCCAGCCGTTCGGCGGCGCGCGCCGACGCGACCTGCGCTTCGCGTTCGTGCAAGGTCGCGGTGGTCACGTCCGAGCGTTCGCGCGCGGCGACCCCCTCGGCGACCAACTTGCGCGCGCGCGCATCCTCGGCCTGCGCGAGGCCCAGCCGCGCTTCGGCTTCGCGCGTCGCCGCGCGTGCCGCGGCGTGCCGCGCCGCGAAGGGCGCGTTATCGAGGCGAAAAAGGATCTGCCCGCGCCGGACGATCTGCCCCTCGGGAACGCTGACGTCGGCAATATAGCCCGAGACGCGCGGCTTGAGCTCGACCGTCTCCACCGCGGTCAAGCGGCCGGTATAGGTCGAACGTGGTATATGGTCCTGCACCACGACCGATGCGGCAAGCACCATCGGCGGGGCTGGGGCAGCGGCCTGTTCGCCGCCTTCCGGCCCGCGCGCCCAAAGCACCACGAGCCCCGTCGCCAATATCGCGCCCAGCGCCGCGGCGACCCTCGATTTTCGCATCTCAACCTCCGAATCCGTGCTCGCCGATCCGGATGGATGGCGAGCTCATATTTCGGGGGTGCGGTTTTCCATCGTTGGAGGGTCAAGAGGTTTTCTTCGTCGGCGTCGAATGTGCATGAATCCGTAGAAGACACCGCGCCTATCGGTAGGCGGAGCTCTGCGGCAATAGTAATCCGGCGTGCGGCGACCGCGTTGGTCAGGGCTATGTCCCGCGAAGGTCGGGAAAAGCCCCTCCGCACGCGGAAAGGCCAAATGATCCCGAGGCCAAGCTAGTGCGTGCGGTTCGATGAACCCGCAGCATGGCGCCGGGCGGATTGTCCGCCGGACCTACCGAAACGCCGGGGTTCGCGCGGTTGGAGGCGCGGCGTCGCGCCCCCCTCTTCCGCCAGCCCCTCAATGATCGGACAATCGGGCCTGTCGTCACCGTGGCAATGATTGGCCAGTGTCTCGAGCGTCCGCACCATGGCTTCGATCTCGGCCATTTTTTCCTTGAGGCGCGCGATATGTTCGAGCGCGAAAGCCTTGACGTCGGCGCTGGCGCGGCTTCGGTCGGACCAGAGGCCCAGCAGCTCGCCGATCTGCTCCACGGTGAAGCCGAGATCGCGTGCGCGCCGGATGAAGCGCAGGCGGTGCACGTCGGCGTCGTCATAGTCGCGGTAACCTGAGTCCTGACGCGCAGCCTTGGGGATGAGACCCGTCTGTTCGTAATAGCGGATCATCTTTGGAGAGACGCCCGATATTTTCGCGGCGCGGCCGATGTTCATGCCGCCTCTCCTTCTTTTCCCTTGTCGGCGGCGATCACCGGCCGGAAGGCCTTCAGCCTGAGTGCATTGCTTAGCACGAAGACACTCGACAGCGCCATCGCACCGGCGGCGAACACGGGCGACAACAAAGTCCCGTTCAGCGGGTAGAGCACCCCCGCTGCAACGGGGATCAGCGCCGCATTATAGCCGAACGCCCAGAACAGATTCTGCTGGATATTCCGGATCGTCGCCTTCGACAGCGCGATCGCGTTGACCACGCCGCGCAGGTCGCCCGACATCAGCACGACATCGGCGGACTCGATCGCAACGTCGGTGCCGGTGCCAATCGCCAGACCGACGTCGGCCTCGGCGAGCGCGGGTGCGTCGTTGATGCCGTCGCCGACGAAGGCGACCTTGCGGCCACCCGCGCGAAGCCGGTGTATGGCATCGACCTTTCCGTCGGGAAGCACTTCGCCGACGACCTCGTCGATCCCCAGCGTACGCGCGACGGCATCGGCGGTCGCCTGATTATCGCCGGTGATCATCGCGACCTTGAGCCCGAGGGCGTGGAGCGCCCGGATCGCCTCGGGCGTCGTGTCCTTGACCGGATCGGCGACCGCAATCACCGCCGCGAGTTTGCCGTCGATCGCAGCATAGAGCGGCGACTTGCCTGCCGTGCCAAGTTCGCGCGCCTTGGCGGCAAAGGCCGACACATTATGGCCCAGCCTGGTCATGAACCGATCGGCGCCGACCTGAACCTCGCGGCCACCGACCTTTGCTGATACGCCATAACCGGGAATGGCTTCGAACGCCGCGGGCGATGGAGCGTCCAAACCGCGCGCATTCGCGGCCGCCACGATGGCTTCGGCGATCGGATGCTCGGACTGGCTTTCGACGCTGGCGACCAGCGCCAGCACTTCGACGCGCCCGAAGCCTGCGGCCGGCTCAAGGTCGGTCAGTTCGGGGCGCCCCTTGGTCAGTGTGCCGGTCTTGTCGAGCGCGATGACGGTCACGTCGCGCAGCGTCTGAAGCGCCTCGCCCTTGCGGAACAGCACGCCCAGTTCGGCGGCGCGTCCGGTGCCGACCATGATCGAGGTTGGCGTCGCGAGTCCCATCGCGCATGGGCAGGCGATAATCAGCACGGCCACCGCATTCACCAACGCAAAGGTCAGCGCCGGATCGGGGCCGACGATCAGCCATATCAGGAAAGTCAGCCCCGCAATTCCCATCACCGCAGGCACGAACCAAGCGGTGACCTTGTCGACCATCGCCTGGATCGGCAACTTCGATCCCTGCGCCTGCTCGACCATGCGGATAATCTGAGCCAGCACCGTATCCCCGCCGACTTTGGTCGCGCGGAAGGTGAAGGCGCCGGCCTTGTTGATCGTGCCGCCGACGACGGCCGCGCCGGCAGCCTTGGCGACCGGAGCCGGCTCGCCGGTGATCATCGACTCATCGACCCAGGAGCTCCCGTCGACAACCTCGCCATCGACCGGCACGCGTTCGCCCGGGCGCACCTGAACGATATCACCGGCGCGAACATCGGCGAGCGCAACTTCCAGCGCCGCACCATCGCGCACGACGCGCGCGGTTTTCGCCTGCAGCCCGACGAGCCGCTTGATCGCCTCCGATGTTCGCCCCTTCGCCTTGGCCTCGAGATAGCGACCGAGCAGGATCAGCGCGACGATCACCGCCGCGGCTTCATAATAGACGTTTGCGGTGCCGGACGGCAGGACGTGGGGGGCGAAGGTTGCGACCAGCGAATAGCCCCATGCGGCGCTCGTCCCCAGCGTGACGAGCGAGTTCATGTCGGGGGTGCCGCGCAGGATCGCGGGAATGCCCTTCTGGAAAAAGCGCAGCCCGGGGCCGAAAAGAATGAGGGTGGTCAGTGCAAACTGAATGAGCCAGCTCGTCTGCATCCCGATGCGGGTCATGACGAAATCATGGACGGCGGGGACGAGGTGCGAGCCCATCTCGAGGATGAACACCGGCAGCGCCAGCACCGCCGCGAGAAGCAGCGAGCGGCGTAGACTGTCCAGTTCCTGCTCGCGCACCAGGGCTTCCCGGTCGATGGAGCTGCCTTCGTCTACGACCCGGCGCAGTTCATAGCCGGCACCGCGGATCGCGCTTTCCAGATCCTCGAGCGTGACAGCGCCGCTGCGGTAGCGGATGCTGGCCCTCTCGGTCGCGAGATTGACGGTCGCGGCGGTGACTCCCGCCACCTTCGAAAGGGCCTTCTCGACATGCCCGACGCACGACGCGCAGGTCATGCCCGCAACGCCGATTTCGGCTTCGGTTTCGGGCACCTCGTAGCCGGCGCTCTCGACCGCTTGCACGACGGCGCCGGGATCGGACACTCCAGCGAATGTCACGTCGGCGCGGTTGGTCGCCAGATTGACGGCGACCCCGGTTACGCCCGGCAGCTTGCCGATCGCCTTTTCGACATGGCCGACGCAGGACGCGCAGGTCATGCCGGCGACGGCGACGCTCAGACGCTCCGGCCCGGTGGTCGGAGCATCACTTTTCCGCCTCAACTCGATAACATCGGACATCACATATTTCTCCGGATCTGCTCGTTCGACCGGAATCTGGGGCTTCCAACGATGGGAAGGTCAAGGGGGGAGAAAAATGTCTGTGGAGGCATTGACCTTGCCACGATGGCAAACCCCATCTTCGGACATCAAGCAAAGTTTGGAGGCAATATGACGATCCGTTTCAATATTCCCGGGATGACCTGCGGCGGTTGCGCGCGCTCGATCACCAAGGCGATTCAGGGCATCGATACGCAGGCCAAGGTCGAAACCGACATTCCCGAAAGGCTGGTCAGCGTCGAGACCAGCGCAGACATCGCGTCGCTCAGCGCGGCGCTCCGCGAAGCCGGCTATGAGGCGCAGGCGGCATAGGAAGGGGCGCCAAGAGCCTGATCAACCTGGGGAAATAGATCCAGATCTGGTTCCAGTTCGTCTTTCGCCCAAGGTCTCGGCGGTTATATTCTCCTTTCCATTTCCTGGCGTGGAGAATGAAATTGCGACAATCCGCCATCCTGTTACTCGGGCTCAGCCTGTCCGCCTGCGGCCAAAGCGAGCCGCGCAGTACCCAGTATTTCGAGACGAATCTCGACGAGGCGCGAAAGGTCGTCGCTGGCTGCCGGGATGGCTCGATGCGCGGCGATGAATGTACGAACGCCGACGTCGCGGTGCAGACGGTCGAAGGCCGCGAGCGTTTCAAGCGGTTTCTGGGCAAGGATTAAGCCAAGACACGATCACCGCACCTAACCTTTGGCGATTGCTAGTCCGACACGTTCCGATAAAGCGCCCGCATGACCGACGAACTGACGAGTATCGTCCTGCGCGCCGTCGAACGGGTTCCGCAATGGGTCCGCCGCGACCTGGAATCGAAAGATCCTGTCGGCCGCATCCAGGCCGAGGAAGCGCTCGCCGCAATGATCGCCGAAGTGCTGCGAAAAGCGGACAGCGCGGCGGACTAGCTCGCAGCTATCACGCCGGGCGGCTCCGTTCCTCAAGCTCCGCGATGCGCTCGGAGCAGATCGCATGGACCGCGCGCCCCAGTTCCTCGACACAATTGCCGAGCCAGAGAAGCTCATCCTCGGTGATGCGGTAATGCTTCGAGTAGCGCGCCTTCACATAAGCTTCCTTGAGCTTCTCGAAGCGAGCGCGATCTGTCCGCGTCTCGCGCGGCCAGGCGTTGACCAACCGCATGTCGATGCGCTCGGCTTGGGTCCTCAGGAACCCAAGGTTATGAACGTGCGGAGTATAGAAGGTGCAGACGAGTAGAACGCAATGATACAGCCGTTCTGTCGCTTGATGAGTTAGAAACGCTGCATCCTTTAGTCGGCCCGACTGCCGGCTGAAGTTTGCGGTCTCCAACATTCCAGATGCCGCCGGCATCCACTCGTCGAAATATTCCTGCGCCATCGCCAGCGCCTGTTCGGGCGTCTTCGGCTTCGGCTTATGCAGCGGCTTCTCGTCATATTCGTAGAGCGCGATCCCGTCCTTCGCGACATCCATGAAGAAATAGCGCCCATGCGCCAGCCCGTCGTTCACCTCCTGCAGCGTGTGCACGATGAAATTGACCGGCGTGTGCAGCGTCTTGTCGATCGCCAGTTCGCGAATGAGCCGATCCTCAAGCTTCAGCCAAAAATCGACCCGCTCGGTCAGGCGCTTGTCGTTGACGATGATGAGCAGATCGAAATCCGACCGATAGCCCTTGGCGGTATGCGGCTCATCGACCCAGCCGCCGCGCGCATAGCTGCCGTAGAGGATCAGCTTTTCGATCCGGCCCTTCTTCTTCCAGCCCATCGTCGCAAGCGCGATCGCATCCTCGAATTCTTCGAAGATGATCGCCTTCACGCGCTCGAGCTCGCGCTGCTTGTTCGGCGGTAGATGATCGAGATCGGTTCGCATGACTATTCTCACCCTGTAAGTCCGCTCGCCCGATGGCAAGCTATGTTGCAGCCAAATCTGCCGTCAAGTTTCGGGCGGCACGCGAAAATCCCAGACGGGGATGCCGAACGCGCGGGCCTTGTCGACGAGATTGTCCTGGATGCCGGTGCCCGAGAAGACGACGAGCCCGGCGGGCATCGCATCGATCATCCGGTCGTTGCGCTTGAACGGGGCCGCCTTCTTGTGGCGATTCCAGTCGGGCCGGAAAGCGACCTGCGGCACGCGGCGGGTATCAGCCCAGCAAGCGGCGGCGCGCTCGGCCCCGGTCGGCGTCGCACCGTGCATCAGCACCATGTCGGGATGGCGGGTATGGATACGATCGAGCGCGGCCCAGATATGCTGGTGATCGTTGCAGGCGGGACCGCCGCTGAAGGCGACGCGAGTGCCTTCGGGGATCAATGCCGCGGCTTTTTCGCGCAGCCGCTTGTCGAGGAAATCGCGGCGGTCGATCATCGACGCAGTCAGCGTCTTGTGCTGGGCGCGCGATCCGGTGCGCGGCATCCAGGCTTTGCGGAGATGAAGGCGGAATTGCTCGGCGGCGCATTCGCGGAAAAATTCCATCGTATCGCGGCGCTCGATCATCGTGATGCCTTCGGCGATCTTGCGCTCGAGTTCGACCGAGCGGATTTCGCTGCCGTCCTGTTCGCGCTGCTGCTCGCGCTGGGCCTGCTCGTTGCGATCAAGGTCGCGTTCGATCCGCTCGCCGGCACGGTGGAAGATATTGACGATGTTCCAGAGCAGGTCTTCGAGATCGGGCTCGATGCGGGTGTCGACGAGGCAGCCAGTCATCGCGTCGAAGATGTCGGCGACGGCGCCGCCAGCGAGCCGATCGTCGGGAAGCGGCCTGCTATCGGGCTCGTCCTCATAGGGACGGTGACCGTAAAGCTGCATTTCCTGAAGAAGATAAGCGCTGGCGCCGGGTTCATGCGGTTCGCCGCGTTCGGGAAAGTCGGACAGGTCGGTCATGTCATCTCTCGCATCTGGCGGCCGCGCCTCTCGCGGCCTTCGCAGCGACGCCTTTGCGGCGGCGGGTGCGGGTCCGCACCGCACGGGCAGAGCCCGGGCGGCCGAAGCGCAGCGAAGGATGGCGGGCGAAGGCTATTTTGCCTCGCGATGCAAAGGGGCAGAGCCCCGGCGGAAAATGGCCGCACGCCAAGCCATTGCGAGGCCCGCGCCCGATGCCGCAGTCGCCCTCCAGCGAAGGCCGGAGGCGCGGCTGCCCTGGGAGAAGGGAGTGATCACTCTATCCATCCCGACAGGGCGAGCCGCTTGCAGGCGGCGCAGCCTTCCACAGGAAATGGTCCGGCGCGGCAACGGTCACGAAACTCGCCCCAAAAAAGTCTTGCCTAATCAGAGCGACGCGTGAAGGCGGCTGGGGGCATGTCCGAAATCCCGCTATGTTTTTCGGACAACTCCACTGGCAATTGTCCGAAATACTGCTATATATTTCGGACATGGAGAAGCCCGCATCCGGATTGAAAGCCGCGATCCTCGATCGTACCGAGGTGCCCGGCAGCGTATGGACCCCCAGCGATTTTCTCGATCTCGGGAGTCGGGAGGCCGTCGATAAGGCTCTGCAGCGCCTCGCAAAATCGGACGAACTGCGCAGGATCGACCGCGGCCTCTATGACAGGCCCGCGCATAATGAGCTGACCCACCAGGCCAATCCGCCCAGTCCGAAGGCAGTGATCGACGCGGTTGCCCGCCGCGACCAGATCCGCGTGCTCGTCGATGGCATGACCGCCGCCAACGACCTCGGTTTCACCAACGCCGTGCCGGCGAAGATCATCGTTCATGCCGAAACGGGCCTGAAGACGATCAAGCTCGGCAATATGGCCATCATTTTCAAGCCGACGGCGGCAAGCAAGCTGTTCTGGGCCGGGAGACCGGCGATGCGGATCGTTCAGGCCCTGCACTGGCTGCGCGACACGATGCTCGGCGACGAGAATGACCAATGGCGCGAGCGGCTCGTGCAGTTGCTCGACGATCCCGTTCATGGCGAAACGCTCCGCACTGATCTTGCCGCGGGCATGACGAGTCTGCCCGTCTGGATGCAGGAGTTGCTGCGCCCGCTCGTCTTCCGTCAGGAACCTGGCGCATGAACCCCGGTTTCGACGAAGTTCTGCGTGCAGGGACGCGAACCCGGAGCGGCCTCTTCATCACCGCCGCGCAGCGCCTAGGCACCACGCCGCAGAATGTCGAAAAGGACTTCTGGGTGTGCTGGACGCTGGACGCGCTGTTCAACGGATTGCCCGATGGCCCCCGGCTGTTGTTCAAGGGCGGGACGTCGCTTTCGAAAGGCTTCGGTCTGATCCGGCGATTCTCGGAAGATATCGACGTCACGGTCTTTCGCGACGACCTTGGCGTCCCCGCGACGATCGACGAGCTCGCAGCGCTGAGCCGCAAGAAGCGCGAGGCCGCGCTCGATGCGATCCGGGATGCGTGCGAGGCCCATATCAACGGCGCACTCCTCGATCATCTGACCGTCATCGCCGCCCAATGCTGTGAGCGGGCCGGGCTCGAGGCCGGCGCGATCAAGGTCATCCCCGACGCAAAGGATCGCCAGACATTGCTGGTGGCCTATCCCAGCGTGACGAGCGAAGATGCCTATATCGCGAAGAGCGTGAAGATTGAATCGGGCGCCAAATCGGCGCTCGATCCCAATAGCCGCCGAAGCATCGCGCCCTATGTTGACGAGGATCTGCCCACGATCGATCTCGGCGTCCCCAATGTGACGATCGTCGATGCCGAACGCACCTTCTGGGACAAGGTCGTCATCCTGCACGGGCTGCGGCGATGGTATGAAATCCGGGGACAATTGCGTGGCAACGGCCAGCGCGTGTCGCGCCACTATTATGACCTTCACCAGTTGATGCAGTCGCCCGTGGGTCAAAGCGCGATCGAGGACCGGACACTCGGCGAGGATTGCGTCGCCCATGCGCGCATGTTCTTCAATCGCCCGGATTTCGATCTCGCATCGGCACAACCGCCGACATTCGTCCTTTGCCCCGAGGACGGCATGATCAACGATCTCAGACAGGATTATCGCGCCATGGCGACGATGATCTTCAGCGAGCCGCCCGAATTTGATGCCATTGTCGACAGTGTCGCTGCACTCGAACGCCAACTCAACGCGAGGAAATAACGATCAAGCAGCGCGCAACAGCTGGAGCAGTGCGTCCATAGCCGCGCGTAGAAGCCATTGCGCAGGCCAAACTCCACCCCATGGCCACCAATCAGATGTTTCTTTTAGGACAGAATATTGACTTTTGTTCAATAAAGGAACATATGGATCATGAAAGGAGCCCGACATGGCAACGGCAGTGGCAAAGACGATCGACCGGAAGGATCTTACCGGCCCGGCGCTGCGCACCTTTTTCAACATCGCCGAGGCGTGGAAGCTCAGCGAAAGCGAGCAGATGGCGGTCCTCGGGCTCGACAGCCGTTCGACGCTGCATAATTGGAAACGCGGCGAGGTCGCGGCGCTTTCGAAGGATGCGCTCGAGCGGATTTCCTATGTGATGGGCATCTACAAAGGCTTGCAGATTCTCGTGCCCGCCACTGCGGACGAATGGGTCCGCAAGCCGAACAAGGCGAAGAGCTTCGCCGGCAAGTCCGCCCTCGACCGGATGGTGTCGGGCAATGTCTCGGACCTTTATGTCGTGCGGCAATATATCGACGGGCAGCGCGGCTAAGCCCATGCCGCTCGACATTCCGGTGACGGCGACGAGCTGGTCGCCCTGCTACCGCATCATCCCCAGCCGCTTCCCGCCGATCGGCCTGTTCGAGAAGGTTGCCGATCCGGACGATCTCGAGGCGGTCTTCCAGATCGAGGCGATGACCAACGATCGCCTCCGCGACGAAGTCGGCATACTCGCGCTGGTGCCGCCCGAGGACCGTGTTTCGGGCCCCGGCACGACACCGATCATGGCGGCCTTCACCCATCTCAATCCCGAGGGCAGCCGTTTTACCGACGGCAGCTTCGGCGTCTTCTACGCCGGCCACACGCTCGACACCGCGATCGCCGAAACGCGGCATCACCGCACCAGATTCCTCGCCGCGACCGACGAGCCCGCCCAGGAGATCGACATGCGCGTCTATGCCATCGACCTCGAGGCCGGTCTCCACGACATTCGCGGTCTCGCGGACAGCCACGCGCATCTCTATGATCCGGACAGCTATATCCATGCGCAAGGGCTCGGGGCGGAGCTCCGCGATGCGGGTGCGGACGGTATCCTCTACCAGAGCGTCCGCCATCCCGGCGGCGAATGCGCCGCCGCCTTCCGGCCGCGCCTCCTGTCCAATTGCCGGCAGGAACGGCATCTCTGCTATATGTGGGACGGCACGGCCATCACGACCATCTATGAAAAAAAGAGCCTCGATAGCTGAAAGAGCGCGATAGCGTCCGGGCTCCAAGCCGAACCCTTTTCGTCAGGGATCATCGTCCAATAAATCTCGCCGCGTCGACAGGCGTCAACTGCGACCGCAGCTGTTCTGCCAGCCGCGCCGGGCCGAAGCGGCGAAGATCGGTGTTGAGATCGTCACGCTGCGGCTCGAGCGGGTGAACCGCGATGCCGAGCGGCAAGGCGCGTTCGTTCAGCGCCGCCCAGGCGGCGTGCCCAGCGGGATCATCGTCGCGCGCGACATAGAGGCGCCGCAGGCCTGCCGGAAACAGAAGTGCCGCAAGATGGGCGGCGGAGAGACCGGCCACGAGCGGCAATGCTGGAGCGACCTCGCGCAGTGACAACATGGTCTCGATGCCCTCGCCGAAGGCCATGACGTCTCCCGCCAGCCCGAAGCGCACGCCATGCCCCAGGAGATGTCCCATCGCGCGGCGCGGATAGGCTACCGGCGCCTTGGCCGGCCGTGCCGGATCGAGCCATGTGCGGTGGACGCCGGTGAGCGAGCCGCCCAAATCGGTCACCGCCGCGATCATCGCCGGGAATGCCGGCTTGACCGAGGCGACATCCTCGTCGGACCGGCGATAATAGCAATGCGGATGATATCGCAGCGCCGGCAAATCCCCGCCACGCCGAAGCGCGCGTTCCGCGAGATAGGTTCGCACCAGCGTCCCGGCGATGGGATTGGATGCCGCCCAAAGCCGCGCGGCCGCCTCCCTGCTTCCCGGGCTCGCCCGCCGCGGACGCGGGTTGCGCTTCACCGGATCAGGCGGAGGCAGGCTCAGGAAGCGCCGCGCCTCGGCAAGCGTGTCGCCGAGGCTCATATGCGCGCAGCTCGCGGCGATGATGTCGAGCAGATCGCCATGATCGCCGGTCGCCGCATCGGTCCATTTTCCGGCGCGCGGCTTGCTCTCGCTGCCGCTGAGGCGGACGTAGAGACTTCGCCCCGGTGCATTATGCACATCGCCGACCAGCCAATAATGGCCTTCGCGGCGACCGTTCGAGAGATAGTGGCGACACACCGCCTCGGCATTCTCACCGAGACGGCGCGCAAGTTCACGGGCTGGGCTTTCCATGCGGGGCTCCTTCAGGCGGCCTTGCGATCCGAGACCCGCTCGATCGGAAACCGATCGACGAGCCGCGCGAACACATCGGCGCCAGCAGCCCCTGCCGGCACGTAGAGCTTCAATTTCCACGAGACGATCTCAGAAATCAAGCCAAATGCCTTCAGCCGCCCGATACCCAGATCGTTGAAACCGGTGAGCTCGATCCGCCAATCGTTCATCGCGCGGACGCGCGCGACGCGCTGGCCCTCGGTAAGATGCAGGACGGCTTCGCCCGCAAGCAACATCGACCAGGCAGTTTCGGCCGACAGCTTAGGCGGCCCGTCGTCGACGATCCGCGCAGCCCATGCGGGCGATACGCGGCGGCCGATCACGCGCTCGCCCGCATCGGTCTGCAGCCGGTAGACCCGCGTCGACTCGTTCGGCAGACTCCGCCAGATCGGCAGCAAGAGGCCCGCGACCATGTGCAGCGTTCCGGTCTCATAGTCGGGAAGCTCTCCAAGTTCGGCTTCCCACGCCGCCGTGAACGCCTCCGCATCGACGATAGTCCAGTGGCTCGCCCCGAACTGCTCGGCGAGGATCAGCACTGTCTCCATGGGGCGGATCAGGCGGAAGCGGCGATGCACCGCACCCTCGTCGTCGATAAGGCTGCGTGCGCGCAGCTTGACCGCTGCCCGGCCCGAACGCCCGTTCACCAGCAACGCCGCTTCTTCAGCCCGTGCGAGATCGAGCGCCTTGCCGAGCGAGAGCGGGACGACGCGGTCCCTCCGGTCGATGGTCAGAAGCTGGGTTTCTGCGCCAGTGCCCGGGTGGGTGTAAATCGTCCGGCGATCGGTGACGACGAAGCTCTCGGCGCGCAGCGTCTCGAGGCCGACCTCATAACTGCCCGCCGCGACCGCCGCCTCGATCCGCGCGACGAGCAGCCCCTCGAACGCTTCGAACAGGATATTCTGAAGGTCGATGGTGAGCGCGAGCATGCGGTTGAGGAAGGTGGTGATCGGCGGCAGTTCGTCGCGAATCCCGCCTTCGGCATCGAGCAGCGACAGCCCGGTCGCGGCCTCGAAGCTGAGCAGTGAGCAGCCCTCCACCTTGCCGCGCACGATCAGCATGTAGAGCTGCCGGAGCGCGTCGCGGGCATAGAAGGATTCCAGATTGTCGTGCGCGCTGAACATATTCTGGCCGCCCGTCTGCCGCTGCCCGCGCGTGATCGCGCCCATCGTGTCGAGCCGCCGCGCGATCGTCGAGATGAAGCGCTTCTGCGCCTTCACGTCGGTCGACACCGGGCGGAACATCGGCGGCTGCTTCTGGTTCGTGCGGTTCGTGCGCCCGAAACCCTGGATCGCGGCATCGGCCTTCCAGCCCGCCTCGAGCAGATAGTGGATGCGGCGACACTGGTTCTTCGCGCCAAGGTCGGCATGATAGGAGCGCCCGGTGCCGCCGGCTTCCGAAAAGACGAGAATTCGCTTCTCATCGTCCATGAAGGCATGCGTCTCGCCGATATTGGCGCTGCCCGGACGGTTCTCGACCGCGAAGCGGACGTCGCCATCCTCGCCGACCCGCGGCACGATCCGCCGCGAGCGCCCCGTCACCTCGGCCACCATATCGGTCCCGAAATGCTGAACGATCTGGTCGAGCGCGCCCGGCACCGGCGGCAGCGACGCCAGTTTCTCGATCATCGCGTCGCGGCGCCGACAGGCTTCACGGCTGACGATCATATTACCATCGCCGTCATAGGCCGGGCGCGAGGAGAGATTGCCGTCGCCGTCGGTGCAGGGCTCGAAGAGCTGGACCGGGAAGCTCGACGCGAGATAGTCGAGCACATATTCGCGCGGCGTGATGTCGACCGACACATCGTTCCACTCGTCCGCCGGGATCTCGGCCAGCCGCCGCTCCTGCAGCGCCTCGCCGGTCGAGACAATCTGAACGACCGCCGCATGACCCGCCTCCAGATCGCGCGCGATGCTCGCGATCGCGCTCGGTGTCTGCATCGCGGTGATCAGATGGTTGAAAAAGCGCTGCTTGGTGCTTTCGAACGCCGATCGCGCCGCCGACTTGGCCTGCGCATTGAGCGTGCCATGTTCGGCGCTCGTCACTCCCACCGCCTCCATCGCGGCGTCGAGATTGTTGTGGATGACCTGGAAGGCGGCGGCATAGCTGTCGTAGATGCGCCGTTGTTCGCTCGTCAGCGCATGTTCGAGCAGTTCATATTCGACGCCGTCGAAGGACAGCGAACGCGATGCGTAAAGTCCGAGCGCCTTCAGGTCGCGCGCGAGCACTTCCATTGCCGCAACCCCGCCGTCCTCGATCGCCGCGACGAAATCGGTACGTGAGGCGAAGGGGAAATCGCTCCCGCCCCAGAGACCGAGGCGCTGCGCATAGGCGAGATTCTGCACCGTCGTGGCACCCGTCGCCGAGACATAGACGATGCGCGCCTCGGGAAGCGCATGTTGGAGGCGAAGCCCGGCACGGCCTTGCTGCGAAGGCTTCTGATCGCCGCGTTCGCCCTTCCCACCCGCGGCATTGGCCATCGCATGGGCTTCATCGAAGATGATGACGCCGTCGAAGTCGCGGCCGAGCCATTCGACGATCTGCTCGATCCGGCTCGCCTTCCCCTCGCGCCCTTGCGAACGCAATGTCGCATAGGTGGTGAAGAGAATGGCCTCGCCGAGCTTCACCGGTGCCCCCTGCCGGAAGCGCGACAGCGGCGTGACGAGCAATTTCTCCTGCCCCAGCGCCGACCAGTCGCGCTGCGCGTCTTCGAGCAGCTTGTCCGACTTCGAGATCCAGAGCGCACGGCGGCGGCCTTTCAGCATATTATCGAGAATGATGCCCGCGACCTGCCGGCCTTTGCCCGCGCCGGTGCCGTCGCCGAGGAACCAGCCGCGCCGGAACTGCACCGCGCCTTCCGCGTCATCGGATGCGGCGCCGACGACGTCCCAGGTGGCATCGACCGTCCACGCACCCGAGAGATGCCCGCCATGGGCTTCGCCCGCATAGATGATCGATTCAAGCTGCGCGTCGGACAGCACGCCTTCGCTGACGAGATGCGCCGGCAGATGCGGTCGATAGACAGGCTTGGGGGGCGCGACCGATGCCATCGAGGCCGACTGGACGAGCGCGGTGGGATGCGGCCTCGCCCCGGGAATGGAGAGCGATTGAAGTGCATAGGGCTCGTAGATCGTGTCGCCGAGCTGGCCCTCGGGCGGCACCCAGTCCAATGTTTCATAGCCAAGCTCGACGCCGGCATCGCCGGGCGGCGCAGCCTTTGCCGAAGCCCGGGCACATGCGTCATCAACATTCGCCGTCGCTCGGGCCTGCACCGCCGTCGCCGGTGCAACGGGCAAAGCGGGCGGTGCCGGGCGCGGCGGCAGATCCTCCTCGACCCATTGGAGCAATGTGGCAAGGTCGGGGGCTTCGCCGCGGCTTTGTGGAAGCTGCGCGGGATCGCCCGCGGGAACCTTGTCGATCACGATGAGGCGGGTGGGTATCGTCGTGCCATGCCTGGCGAAGACCTTGCCGGCGATCGCCGCCGAGAAACGAAGCGTGGCGCTTTCCTGCAAGCGGATGAAGGCGCCGCGCCATGCCGGCGCCTCAGGCGAGCAGCCGGCACCCACGATGGCGACAAGCCGGCCGCCGTCTTTCAGCCGCGCCAGCGCCGAGGCGATGTGACGAAGCGCCGCGCCCTTCATCTTGCGATCGACATTCACGAGTGAGGAGAATGGCGGGTTGATCAGAACGACATCGGGCGCGACCCCAGGATCGAGCCGGTCGTCGATCGCCGCGGCATCGTGACGGCTGACCAGCGTCGGCGCGAAGAGCAGCTCGAGCAAGCCCGCGCGCAGTTCGGCGAATTCGTTGAGCGCGAGCGTCGCGCCGGCAAGACCCGCGTGCACGGCGAGCATTCCCGTCCCCGCCGAGGGCTCGAGCACGCAATCGCCGGGCCGGATCGCGGCAGCGAAAGCGGCGACGAAGGCGAGCGGCAGCGGGGTCGAGAATTGCTGGAAGGACTGCCCCTCCTCGGAGCGCCGCGTCTGGGTCGGGACACGCGCCGCGATGCGCTGCCACATGGCGAGCTGGCGCTGCGGCGCGCGGCCGCGAGCGGCCAGCGCGCGCCCGTAGCGGCGCAGCAGCAGGACCTGCGCCGCCTCGCACGCATCATAAGCCATCTTCCAGTCCCACGCGCCCTCCGCATCCTTCTGGCCGTAGGCCGACGTCATCGCGATCCGAATCTGCCCGGTGTCGAAGGGCGTTCCGTCCTCGAGCAGCGGAAGAAGGCGCTGGGCAGCGTCCAAGAGCCGCGCCGCCGGGGTGGCTGCGGGTGAGGAAGCGGATGAGGAAAGCGGGGCGGCGCCTGCCGCGGCTTCGGGCAAAATGGATCGCATGGCGGAATATCCTGGAGAGGCGTTAAAGGGTAGCCGCCAGGCGCTCTCTCCTGCACCCTGGGGCTATCCCCTTCCGGCCCGCCTCTCCCTCTCAGCCAAAGCGCTCCCCGGCTTCGGTGAAGCCATAGCCATTGGCCAGGATCGCCTCGTCGACGGCCTCATCGGAGATCAGATAATCGAACTCGCGCTCGAGCTGCCGGTAGAGCCAGCGCGCCAGATCGCGCAGCGCTTCGCCAACCTCTTCCTCCGCATCCGCGGTCATCTCCCGCAACATCGGGTCATCGCGCTCGACAGCGATCGCCATGCTATATTCGTGATGATATCGGCCGCGGTGCGCGACGACCGACGAAAGCTGATAGAAGTTCCGGCGCTGGACCGCCTGCAACGCGGCGGCGATGCGATGAAGCTCGGCGTCTTTTGGCGCATAGCCGCGGATATTCTTCAGCGCGGCCTTGGCGTAGCGATAGACACCCTCGAAGCATGCTCCGTCGCCCTGGCTCGCGAAGCCCGAAAACCAGATACAACTTCGCGCGCGCGTGCCGCCGCCGAACAGGTGGACCCGCTGCGTCGCCAGTTCGACGCCGACAAGGTCGCAGATGCGCTCGAAGTCGGCGAAGACGGCATCGTACCAATCATGATCGAAGCCGTCCTCGCGATACCAAGCGCGGGCCCGGTCCTTTGCCGCCTCGGAAAGCTCTTCGAGACCATATATGGTCGTTTCGACAATCTCGGGCATCGGCTTGCCTCCTTTGAACGGGTCGAAGAGGTGGGAAAAAGGGAGGCGGACATGCCTGCCTTCCCAAACAAGGACCTACCTCCCCAAAAAGGAAAAGCCCGGCACAGAGCCGGGCCTTTCAGTCGGTTTGTCAGCACTGGATCGATCAGCGCGGAGGATGTTCGCCCTGAAGCCGGCCAAGAGCTTCTTCAAGGAAACCCGTCGTCGACATCGTGTCGATGTCGTCGGCGGTGATGAAGTTGGCCATGCCGCCGAAGCCATCGGGGCGCATCTTCGAGCAGGTCCAGGCCATCATCACCTGCAAATGATCGAGTGTCTCCGATCGCCGCACGATGTCCTGGAGGATGGCCTCATAGCCGAACATCGACACATCGATCTCGAGTTCGGTCGTCCCCGCCTCGCATTCGCCGAGCTCCCTTTCGACCAGTTCGGCGGTGCAGCTTTGAACGCCCTTGCTTTCCGCAAGCAGCGTCTTCGCCTCATCGACCGACAGGAACAGAAAGTCGTTCGGACCCGCGCTCGCGAAGAAATAGACGTCGTCGCCCATATCCTCATGCTCGAAGATTTCGCCAAGGATCCTTCGCTCGAGCACGGTCATGGCCGCGACCGGGACATCGGGCTGGATGACCGTCTGGGAGAAATAGTCAGCCATGACAGGCCTCCTCCACAGCAGCCGCATCCACCGGTGGGGGATCGCCCTCGACCACCAGCGGCGGCACGACAAAGGCCGCGGCGTCGAAATAGGCGAGGACCGCCGCGATGCTTCCGCGCTCGTTCACCAGATAGCGGTCGATCATGACGCGGTCGGATTCATCGACCATGTAGGAATCGATCGTGCCCGCACCGCGGAAGACGATCCGTTCGGCGCTCCATTCGCCGGGATAGCTCCCCGACCAGCGGACAAACGGCAGCCCCTTCTCGGCACAGAAGCTTTCGAGGGCTTCGACCCGGCCCCAGGCGACCTCATGCGCGTGGAGCGACACCGCCTCGCCGATAGTGCGATGGCCGGGCTCGAAGGATGGACCATCCCATTCGGTCGACAGGCCCTCCATCGCGATCAGGGCCGCAAGCTCGGCGAAGGTCGATTGGTCGGCATGGCCGCCGATCGTGATCGAAACAGGGACGCGGTCAGCCATGACGCCCTCCATGGTCTGCGCCCGACATCGTCACCGGCGCCAGTTCATTGACAAGATTGGACATTTCAATTCTCCAGAAGAAGGAAAGCCCGGCACGCGGCCGGGCTCTCAAATTTGGGATCGGGTTGGACCTGCCTGGCCTCGCGGCGACTATTCGGCCGCGACCGCATCGCCGCCGGCGACATCGTCATCGAGCACGTCGGCGAGACCCGGCGGGAGTGCGTCCGCGGCGTCATCATTCGCCGCATCCGGAACCGCGGGCTCGAGACCGGGGGTGCGCAGCGGCGCCGGGAGCCAGTCGCTGTCTTCGAGCAACCGCTCGGCTTCGCGCGCCATGTCGGCCTTCTTGAGATGGTCGATCATCTGGGCGAAATTCTCGCCCCGCGCTTCGGCGACGTCGGCGAGGATCCGCGGCTTGGTCACGCTGCGGAAATAGCCATCGGCCGTCGGACGCCAGCCCGCGGCGAGCACATCGAGCCCCACCGCCTGCGCCAGCACATGGCTGTGCGCAATCCGGCGCTCGACGCCATGCGCCGAGATCCGGCCATTGTCATATTTGGGCACGATCTCGGCCTGCGCGTTGACGCAGAGCGACGCACAATGCGCGAACAGCTTCGTCTGCTCCTCGCCATCGAGCGTGAGCAGATGGTCCCACACATCCTTGTCCGACTGCGGGAGCCGCTCCTTCCATTCGGCCGCGCGCGCGTCGATCGCCTGCGCGGGGCCGCAATCGCGCAAATTGGTCGGCGCGTTCGTGAAATAGACACGGTTCGGCGACACCTGAACGCAGCTTTCCCTGCTGCTCGAATAGAAGCAGCCGAGAACGAGGGCATGGAGAACCGATGCGAAGGCGGTCGCCGGATCCTGTGCGAAGGCGTCCTGAAGCGCGAGCGTGCGCCACGCCGTCAGATCCGACACGAGGCGATCGGGAAGAGGCCGGAGTATCTCCGCCTCCTCGTCCGCACCATCGTCGGCGGGCACTGCGGCCTCGTCGCCTGCGTCCGGACCGGCGGACCGGGCATCGCCGCCCGCAGCCGAGTGCGCTTCGTCTTCGGACGCTTCCGCCTCCGGCTCGTCCTCGGGCTTTACAAATCCGCGCTCGACCCGCACCGACCCGTCCCGGTCGATCGAGACGAAAGCGCCGGCGATCGCCATCTGGGCCGGATCGAAAAGCTCCGGCCGGTCCGCGAGCGCGCCAAGCTCGGTCTCGATCGCATCGAGCCGCGCGTGGACCTCGGCCGGAACCTCCGGCGCATCGGCCCATTCACCCTCAAGTTCCTCGCCTTCGGCCTCAAGCGCGGCGACGCGCGCCAGTTCATCCTCGCTCATCGGGGTCACCTCGCGGTCGATCTCGCGGAGGCCGCGCGTGGCGTCCCACGGCAGGTCGATCGAGGTCGTCACCCATTTCCAGCCTTCGGCAAGGATACGCTCGCCTTCCGCCTTCAGCCGCTCGTCGACCAGCCGGTCGAGAAGCGCCGGATCGGTGAGCCAGCCGCCGCCATCGGCCTCGAACAGGTCGCGCACGATGCCGCCACCGGCTTCGACATAGGCGCCCAGACCGACGAAGCATGTCCGTTTGTCGGCGGCGCGCACGCTGTTCTCGGTCAGTTTCTGGCGAATATAGGCCGCCGATTTGTTGAAGCTGTGTTCGAGCTGATCCCACAGCTCTTCCTGGCGCGCATGGTCGTCCGACACGGTGAACGCCATCAGTTGGTCGAGCGTCATCGCATCATCGGCATAGAGGGTATGCAGCTTCGGCGAGACAGCCGCGAGCCTGAGCCGCTGGCGCACCGCGGCCGGAGTGGTGTGGAAGTGCGCGGCGATTTCCTCGATCCCGGTGTCCTTCTCGACCATCGCCAGCATCGCGCGAAACTCATCGAGCGGATGAAGCTGCTCGCGAAAGCTGTTTTCGGCGAGACTGTCCTCCTCGGCGAGGATGTCATTGTCGGCGACGCGCACGACGCAGGGGATCGGCGCATCCTTCGCGAGCCTTTTGCGCTTCACCAGCAATTCCAGCGCGCGGTGGCGGCGCCCGCCGGCCGGTATCTCGTACCGGCCGGTTTCCTGGCCGTCGGCGCCGAGCAGTGGCCGGACGTTGAGGCTCTGGAGCAGCCCGCGCCGGTCGATATCGTCGGCGAGCGCATCGATCGACACACCGGCCTTCACACGCCGGACATTGGACTGCGACAGGACCAGCCGGTCGAGCGGGATATCGCGCGACGGGCTGAGGGTGATTTTGGCGGCAGTTCTGGCCATGGCCATTCTCCATGACGGGCCGCCGCGAGACACTCTCCCGGCTTCCAAGCCCGTCACGAAAAACCGGCCCTCCTCTCCCTTTTTGGGGCCGCCGCAGGCGGACCTATCCGCACCCGGCAATTCGGGAGCCGCGCCCGCTCATCCGCGCCGCCGCTTCGCGCAAACTCCGCTCGCCGAGCAGGATCGAGCCCGCGCTGCGAGCCGCCGCCGCATATACGGAGAGCGGATGATGCGGTGTGAAGCCGAGGTCGCGCTCGATGCCGAGGCCGTAGGGCAACCGGACTGCTTCGAGTTCGGCGAGCGCGAAACTGCCCAGCTCGGGACATCCGAAGCCGAGATCGGCAAGGCCGAACAGGATCCCGTCCTCGTCCATCTCGGTCGCGAGCCAGGTCGCCGAGCCCACCGGGTTGAAGAAGCGCACGACGGGTGCCGGGTCGGGTTCGCGCCCGCCGCGCGCGACGGCGGCGCGATGGGCCGCGTCGTTGGCGCGTAGTCGCGCCGCGAGATCGGGGGTCAGGAGTTTCATGCCGTCGCCCTCCGCGCCAAGGTTGGGGCGTACACGCCGGTCGGGCGAACGCCGGGCCGCGCGAATGCCCCGTGAAAGAAGGAATGATATGTCATGCAAGGTCTCCGCAGCGGACCGGAGGCAGGGCCACTCCCGCCTCCTTCGATCCGCTCGCCAGGACCCGTGCCTTCCTCTCGCTCTCTTTCCGGGCGCCGCGCGGCAGGCCGGTGACCGGAATATAGATGCAGATCTGGGGCCAATTTTCCGGGGCCCGCGCCTTTCCCGTTTCTGGTCAATCGATTAGGACCGGGAGGCGATCGCCATCGCGCAGCAGGGGCGAGGGCAAAAGCCCGCCCCGCCGAGGGCCGGGACCAGTCGCGCAATGTCCCATCTGTCGTCCGTGCCGGAGAGGAACCGGGACCGGCGACCCAGGGAGCGGCTCGCGGGATCGACGGGTTGGGAACGTGCCGGCGACCGGACAGTCACAGTGAAGCATTTTTGTTTGATGGAGGAACTCGCCCTCGAAATTTCCACGGCGACGAATGAGGACGGGCTCTTCGAAGCCCTGGCGCGCGCATCGATGCGCCTCGGCTTCGACCATTTCGCGCTCGCCTATGACCGGCGCGGCAATGCCGAGCCGGCATCCTTGCTGGTTCATAATTATCCCGACGCCTGGGCCAAGGTCTATGTCGGCTTCGATCTTGGCGGTGCCGATCCGGTGCGCCGCGCCGGCGAACGATCGATGACCGGCTTCCGCTGGGACGAGATCGAGAGCTATATCCCGCTGACCCGCGGCGACCGGCAGATGCTCCATGTCGGCCGCGAATATGGTCTCGCCGATGGCTATACGGTGCCGCGCCACCTCCCCGGCGAGGCCAGCGGCGCCTGCTCCTTCGTCCTGCGGCCTGAGAGCGAGCTGCAGGACGATATGCTCCGCATTGCCGAAATCATCGGCGCGCTCGCGATCGTCTCGGCACGCCAGCTCGTCGGCGCCGTGCCGCTAAAAAGCAAAGCGACGCTGAGCGAACGGCAGCGCGAGTGCGTATTATGGACCGCACGCGGCAAGACCGCGGCCGAAGTGGCGGTCATTCTCGGGATCGGCGAAGTGACGGTCGTCCAGCATCTCAAGACCGCGCGCGACCGCTACGACGTGCATTGCGGCCAGATGCTGACCCTCTGCGCGCTGTTCGATGGCCTCATCGGATTCGGGGACGTCTATGACTGGTGGCACGCGCGCTGACCGCGTCAACGACGACTTGTCCGGAAATTCAGCAAGGAGGCAGGCACGCCCGGAATGACAGCCGAGGCAAGGGCGTGCCGCTCAGTCGCAGCACGCGCCCTTGCCTCCGATCTGGATCGGAGGGCAGGGCGTGGTTCCATAGGAGCAGAACACGCAGCAGTCGCCGGGCTCGGGCCTCAGCACGGCACCGCAGCCCTTGCAGTCATAGAAGAACTGACAGGCGTCGGTCGGCATCGTTTCCGTCTCGCGATGGCCGCACTGCGGACAGGTGATCGTCGAACGAAGGTCGGGGCCGGCATCAGACATAATGGTAGCCCGCCCACAGCAGCGCCGCGCCAAGCAGGAGGCCGGCAAGCGTCAGGATGCGCACCCAGCGGGGCGTGCAGGCACCGCCGGGGCCACAGCGCGCGGCCGCGCGCTGCTGGCGGAACAGCAGGAAGGCGCCGAGAATGAGGCATGCCGCCCCGATCAGAAGAAGCGGCGTGCGATAGGGCATGGCGACCATCGCGATGCCGCCGAGCCATGCGGCTCCGATCCCCGCAGAGGCCAGCAGGAAGGGCAGCGCGCAACAGGATGCAACGCCGAAAGCCGCGGCGATGCCGGCTAAGGTGAACGCGCCGGCGTCGATACCCTTGGGGCGATTCTGCATTGGGATCGGTTCCTTGTGCGGTGTGAGGGGACGCCGTAGCATCTGTAGCAGCTACAGACTCAAGAGGTATTTTTGCGATGGCCGCAACCAGAGCGATGCAGATCGGCGAACTCTCGCGCCGCACAGGCTGCAACATCGAAACGATCCGCTATTATGAGCGGATCGGCGTCCTCGACGTTCCGCTCCGGCGCGGTCGCTACCGCAACTATGGCGAGGAGGATGTAGGGCGCCTCGGCTTCGTGCGCCGGGCCCGAGAGCTCGGTTTCACCCTCGACGAGGTGCGGGCGCTGCTCCAACTCGCGACTGGAGGCCAGGCTGCCTGCGCCGAGGTGCGCGACGTCGCCTCGTCGCACCTTGCGGATGTGCGCGCGAAGATCGCCGATCTCAAGCGGATGGAGCGTGTCCTCGCCGCTTCGGTACGGGCTTGCGAGGCCGGCGACGATCCCGCCTGTCCGCTGCTCCAGACGCTTCGGGCCGGTACACCGCACGGCTGATCGTCCGGATGACACCCGCGTGACGACGAGCGACAGGCTCAACTATCAAGAGCTTCTGGAATCGCGCGGATCATCCTCATATCTGGGGATACGCGCAGTCCACCGAAAATGATTTGATTCCCGGCACCAACAGCCGAGGAATCATCATGATCGACACGACCCCGCGGGCGCCCGCCGCGCCCGGGAACGCGGCGCTGCGCGCCATGTTCGCCGCGCGCAAGAGCGTCTTCATCGACCTGCTCAAATGGGACCTGCCAGTACTCGCCGGCCAATATGAGCTCGACCATTTCGACACGCCGGCGGCGCGCTATCTCATCCTGCTCGACGCCGATGGCCGCCACCGCGCCTCGGCGCGGCTGCTCCCGACCGAGGGCGCACATCTCCTTGGCGATCATTTTGCGCATCTGTGCGCCGGCGACGTGCCGCGCGGCCCCACCGTGTGCGAGATCAGCCGCTTCTGCCTCGACCGGGACCAGGACGCAGCATCGCGCCGCGCCGCGCGCGACCAGCTGGTGACCGCCCTTGCAGAGCATGCGCTGCGCGAAGGCATCACCGATTATACCGGCGTCGCCGACCTATGCTGGTTCGATCAGGTCCGGGAGTTCGGCTGGAGATGCGACGCGCTCGGGCCGAAGGCCGCGGATCCGGGTGGGAGATTGATGGCATTGCACATCCATATCGACGCGCATGTGCTCGACGACCTCAAGCGCGGCGGCGTCTATGCGCCGCTCTCGTTCCGCCTCGCCGACGACGATGGGGAGGCGGAAGCATGACCGGTCTTGCGTCCGATGATCTTGCCCGGGAACTGCGCGAGACGGGATACTGCATCGTCCCCGACCTGATGCCGCCGGATGCGATTGGGGCGCTCGACGCCGATCTCGATCCGGTCTTCGCCGCGACACCGTTCGGGCGCGGGGATTTCTACGGTCATCGCACCAAAAGATTCGGCGCGCTGATGAAGCGCTCGGCCTGGGCGCAGGCATTGGCGCTCGAACCCACAATTCTCGCGGCGGTCGAATCCATTCTCGGCGATGCCTGCGAGAGCATCCAGCTCAATGTCGCGCAGGCGATCGAAATCCATCCGGGCGAGATCCGGCAGTTTCCGCACCGCGACCATGACATGTGGGCGGGAGAAAAAGGCGCGCATGAGTATCTGGTCAACATCATCTGGCCGCTCACCCCCTTCACCGCCGACAATGGCGCGACGCACATCTATCCGCACAGTCATGGCGCGGACGGCATGGCAAAGACGGATCCCGGCGAGCCGATCGTCGCGGCGTGCGACCCGGGCGCCGCGATCTGTTTTCTGGGCTCGACCGCACATGGCGCCGGCGCCAATATCACCGACCAGGTGCGGCGCGGCGTCGTGATCGGCTACAGTCTCGGCTGGCTCAAACCCTATGAGAATTTGTGGCTCGCCTATCCGCCCGAGGTCGCACGCGGGTTCCCGCCCGAGCTCGCCGCGCTCGCGGGCTATCGCCAGCACCGTCCCAATCTCGGCAATTATGAAGGCCAATGTCCTTCGATCCTGCTCGGAGGCGAAGTCCCGGAACATGTCGGCGCCGTCGATGGGCTGCGTCCCGACCAGATGGAGATGCTCGCAGGCTTTGCGGCGGCCGAGCGGAACAGCGCATGAGTCCCGCGCATGTCGTCGAGCCGACTTATGAAGCGATCAAGCGCCGGTTGATGGCGGGCGGCTGGACGCCCGGCAGCCGCTTGGAATCGGCGAAGATCGCCGATCAGCTCGGCGTCAGCGTGACGCCGGTGCGCGACTGCCTCTACCGCCTGGCGGGCGAGCGCATGGTCGATTTCACCCATGGCGACGGATTTCACGCGCATAGCCTTTCCGAGACCGAATATCGCGACATGCTCGAACTCCACCTCATTCTGCTGCTCGCGGCGCTTGCGACGACCCCGCGCGGGCGCGCGGCGCCAGATCCGCAGGATGGCGACTATCCCGACCGAACCGCCGGGCTGTTCATCGAAATGGCCGCGCGGTCGGGCAATGGCGAACTGGTCGCGAGTATCACTGCGCTCGGCGACCGCCTCCATCTGGCGCGGCACCTCGACGAACAGCTTGTCGGCGAAACAGCCGCGGAACTCGATGCGCTCGCGGCCGCGCTGACAAGCGGCACGCCGCACGGGACGCGCAACCTTCTGCTGCGCTATCACGAACGCCGCGCCGGCGAAGCGGCCAGCTACGCCCGGCTACTCGGAGGCGCGTCATAGAGCCGGACCCGGCGCTCAGCGCCTGATTCCACCCATAATCCTTGTCTTTGCGCGGCCATGCTGACATGATTCGGGGTGCGGGATCGATCTGGCAACGCCCGTGCGATAATATCGCCAGCCATTATGAACGCCCGTCCTTGCCGGACAGGCGGCCGATCCGGACCAGGTCGCCCTCGCGCGGCCCAACGGCGGCACAGCGTTGGGAGATCGATAGCCCGGCAAGCGCCGGACTGCTGTCTCGTGCCGGTCGGCTGTGTCCCTTGTCTTCCTTTTCCTCCAAGAAATTGTCACAGCAGCGCCACCCCTTTTCGGTGTCGTCGGCCTGTCACGCGCATCCCGACGACCGGCCAGTCATGGCACCGGCGGAGGCTTGCGACCTCGATGACGCTTTTCGGGCGCATGGTCCTTGGCTCTTTCATTTTCTTCGCCGAAAGGCGGGGCCTGAAGAAGCGCCGGATCTCGTGCAGGAAGTTTTCGCGCGCGCGGCGGGCAGCGAGCAGCGCCACAGCCTCGCCAATCCCGGCGGCTTCCTTCGCCGCATAGCGCAGAATCTGCTGATCGACCGTGCCCGGAGACAACGGCGCAACCCCGCGCTTTTCTTTTCCTTTCAGGAGGAAAGCGACGCCGCCAGCCCGCCGCAGCAGGAATGGAATATGGAAGCCGACGACCTTCTCCGGCTCTATGAAGAGGCGGTCGACGCCATGCCGCCAAAGACACGCCGGGTGTTTCTGATGCACCGGGTCGACGAACTCAGCTATCGTGAGATACATGAATGCCTCGGCATCAGCATCGCGACGGTGGAATATCATATGATGAGGGCGCTCGGCTTTATCGCGAAGGTGGTGGACGGCGGCCAATGAGTGAGGCGTCTGACGATTATCCGGTCGACACGGTAGCGCACGCCTGGCTCGTGAAGATGCGCGGCGAGAACCCCGAGGCGCACCGCGGCGAGTTCGACGCCTGGCTTTCGGCCTCGCCAGACCACAAGGCGGCCTATGAACGGATCACGAAGAAGCTCGCCGCCTCGGCGATCCTGAAATCCTCGCCGCGTCACGGCACTGCGCAAACCGAACAGCGCCGCGGCCGACGCCCGGCCGCGCGACGCTGGCTGTCGGCGGGAGCCGTGATCGCCGCCGCTGCGGTGGTATTTCTGGCTTTCGGCGCTGGCGGGGCTCCGCTCTCCGGTCCGCTCGGAGACGGTGCGCTCACGGCGCGCGCGGCCGAGCCGCTGGTAACCCGCCGCGGGGAAATCCGCAGCTTCCGCTTTGCCGATGGTTCAACCGCAGTGCTCGATACCGATAGCCGGCTCGAAGTCTCATTTGCGCAAGCGACGCGCCATCTCCGGCTTGCCAAAGGGCGCGTCCGGCTTTCGGTGACCAACAATGAACAGCCACTGCGCGTCGAGGCGGGCGGCGGCGTGGTCACGGCCGAGGATGCGGCATTCGATATCGGTTTCGAGGAAAATGGCGCGCTCAGCGTGACGGTGCTGCGCGGCGAAGCCGATATTCGCTTTGGCGGCGCCCCTGAAACCGGCAACCGGCGCGCCCAAGTCCTGCCATCGGGACGGTCCGTGACCTACGGTCCCGGCGGCAAGGAGCAGCTACCGGCCGCATCGCCGACACAGCAAGGCAGCCGCGAATGGCCGTCTGGCTGGGCGGACTATCGCTCGGTCCGGCTCGATCAGCTCATTGCGGAAGCCAACCGCTACGCGGTGAAGCCAATCATTGTCGACGACGCAAGAACCGCTGGGCTCGAAGCGTCGGGCCGGTTCAGGATCAGCCAGCCCGAGAGAGTGGCCGAGCGGCTCGGCCAATTGTTCGATCTGGAGACCGTCAAGCGCACCGACGGCATCCACCTTCGCCAACGATAATTATTTCATCATTCCCCTAAGGCGGTCGCCGACCCGGCGTCATCGCTCCCCCAATGGCCGTGTGCCCAAGCATCCGGTCACAACCCAGGGGGAGTATAATGATGTCCGGAAAATCTCGTTTTTGCCTGTCGCTGATGGTGGGTGTAGCCTGTCTGCATCCCGTTGCCGCGGCGGCTCAGCTGCAGGATCGCCAGAGCTTCGATCTGCCAGCGCAGGATCTCGGCGATGCGTTGCGAAAAGTGGCCGAGCAAGCTGGGATCGAACTTTACGCATCAAGTGCCGATCTCGCGGGCCGGACGACCCGACCGCTCAAGGGCGACATCACCCCGCGCGAAGCAATCGAGACCCTGCTGCGCGGAACTGGGCTGACCCCGCGCTTCGAGCGTGGTTCGGTCATCATTTTGGGGCGAGCGCAGTCCGAGAGCAGTCCGGCGCAAGAAGACATCGTCGTGACCGGCAGCCGGATCTCCGGCGCCCCGTCCGCAGCCCCGGTGATCCGCGTCACGAGCGAAGATATCCGCAATGGCGGTCAAGCCGATCTCGGCGAGGTTGCGCGCAGCCTGCCGCAGAATTTCGGCGGCGGCCAGAACCCCGGTATCGGTTCGGGGCAAGGCACACAGAACCAGAACGTCAACGTCAACGGGGCATCGACCTTCAACCTGAGGGGCATCGGGCCCAGCGCCACATTGACGCTGCTCAATGGCAACCGGTTTGCTTACAGCGGTACGCAAAGCGTGATCGATATCAGCGCGATACCTACTGCGGCGGTCGAGCGGATCGAGATCGTCGCCGACGGTGCTTCGGCAATCTATGGCGCCGACGCCGTCGCGGGAGTCGTCAACATCCTCCTCCGCAAGGACTATGAGGGCGTCACCACGAGCGCCCGGCTTGGCGGCTCCACCGATGGGGGCAATTTCCAGCAGCAATATAATCTGCTCGGCGGCGCCAAATGGTCGGGCGGCGGATTCATGGCGACTTACGACTATTTCGACAACAGCGCGATTCTCGCGCGCGACCGCAGCTACACCGCGACCAGCAACCCCGCCTCGACCCTTTATCCCAGTCTGAAGCGGCACAGCCTGCTATTGAGCGGGCACCAGGAATTGACGCCCAGCCTTCGGCTGAAAGCCGATGTCATCTACAAACGCGGCGACATGCAATCGGTGCGCGGGCTGCTCGCCGACCGGCCGATTACGACCCGGGGTCTCGTTGTCGACAATGAATTCGAGACATTCGGCGTGGCGCCGACGCTGGAAGCCGAAATCGGCGGTGCGTGGACTGCTCGGCTCACCGGCTTTTACGGCACCGACAAGACCTATGGCGTCACCCAGAACTTCACCAACGACGTCGAAGCTCGATCGATCCGGATCTTCGACAATCGGAGCGTCAGTGTCGAAGCGGGCATCGAGGGTCCGCTGTTCACCCTTCCCGGGGGTGACGTGAGGCTCGCGGCAGGCGGCGGCTGGCGAAGCAACCGCATCGTGGCACTGGTCGCGGGGCGCAACTTCGCACCAACGCGCGAAAACCGCTTCGCTTACGGCGAACTTTTCGTGCCGCTCGCCGGCCCTGCGCAGGACCTCGCTTTCGCGCATCGCGCGTCGATTACCGCCGCACTCCGCTGGGAGGATTACTCCGACTCGGGCAGCATCGTCACGCCAAAGCTCGGTTTTGTTTATGCGCCGGCGCCGGAGCTCAGCCTCGGCGTTTCATGGGGGCGCTCCTTCAAGATGCCGACGCTCAATCAGCAATATAGCGGCTATACGCCCGTGCTGCTGCCAGTGACGGGATATGGCACGCTTTTCCCGCCCGGCTCGACCTATCTCTATATCGGCGGGCCGAACCCCGACGTCGGCCCCGAGCGCTCGGAGAATATGACGCTGAGCGCGACCTTCCAGCCTTCGCCGCGGCTGCAGATCGTGACGAGCCTGTTCCGGATCGATTATCGCGACCGTGTCGCCCCGCCCTTCGGTTCACCGCTGGGGATATTGACCAATCCCCTCTTCACGAGCCTGGTGACCTTCAATCCTTCCGCAGCCCAGCTCGACGCGGCGATCGTCGGTGCATCGGACCCGCTCGGGAACGCAACCGGCGGGCCCTATAATCCCGCCAACGTCATCGCGCTCATCGATGGCCGCGACCGCAATATCGCATCGCAACGCTATGAGGGGGCCGACCTCTCGCTTCGCTACCGCGCGCCTGTGGGCGGCGGGCGGGCGCTGACCGTCACGGTCAATGCGACCTGGCTCGACAGCCGGCAGCAATTGCTGCCCGGCCTTCCGGTCACCGACCTCGCGGGCACGATCTTCAATTCGCCGCACTTTCGCGCACGCGGAGGCGCGACCTTCGGCGACGAACGCTTCACGATCGCGTCCTTCGTGAATTTTACCGGCGGGGTAACAGACCGCCGGCGCGCGGTGCCGGCAAAGGTTTCGCCTGTGGCCACCGTCGATCTCGCGGCCCGCATCAAGATCGGCGACCTCGCCGAGCTATCCGTAAACGCGCTCAATATCTTCAACGCAAAGCCTGACAGGACGGCGGTAGCATCGCCCAGCGACACGCCCTTTGATTCCACCAACTATTCGGCGATCGGCCGCTTTTTCGGGCTGACGATCAGCCGTGACTGGTGAGGAGGGCGGCATGATGCATGCCTTCAAAACCGGTTTGTCCGTTGCGGCGACCCTTGCCGCCGCAACGCTCTCCCCTGCTGTAGCGGCAGGGGAGAGCATCGGGCGTCCATGGACACTCGAGGATATTCTCCTAGTTCCGGAAGTGAACGAGATCGCGCTTTCGCGCGACGGGCGCCTCGCGATTTATGCTGCGGAAATTGCCGATGAGAAGGCTGGACGACCGCAGGCCGTGATCCGGCTTGTCGATACTGCCGGCGGAGCGCAGCGCGACCTGCGACACGCAAACATCGCGAAATTATTCCAACGCATTCCGGGAACGGACGATTGGAGCGGTCTTCTCGACATCGGCGAAGGGCTGCAACTGTACCGGATCGATAACGCGGGATCGATCGCACCCCTGATCGTCAATCCGGCGACCGTAGCAGTCGGTCGCGCTGACCTGTCCCTGCCCGTGGGCGGTGGGGCCGTTCCACATCATGTGGGCGTATTGGCCTATGCCTGGTCGCCTGATGGGCAATGGCTCTGGTATTCATTCCTCAAGGCCAGACCGACATCGCCGCGCGTCCGGTTCGATGAAGAAGTCAGCGCGATGAGCAATCGGCGGCGATCGACGACCGAGGCCGAAGTCGAATTCTATTTGCGCGGCCCGGATGGGCAAAGCGTCAAGGTCATGACGCGGCCCTCAAGCGACCGCATGGCAATGTACGCTGGCGCCAATATCCTCTGGCGCGGCGACGAGATTCAGTTTCGGGTCGAGAAGCCTGGTGGCACCGGCGGGGGCGAATTCGAAGTCCGCGCATGGGATCGTCGTACCGGAAAGATGCGCATCCTCGCGAACGAGCAGGATCTCCAAACCCTCTGGCTTCTCAAAGGCCCGCGTGGCGGCGAACTTGTCACATCGGGAATCGGAGACCAGCCCGAACTGACCGAAACGCGCCCCGGCGGAAAACGCCATAGCTACGGCCGGGTTGGCTTCACGATCGGCGATCTCCGGTCCGCCGGCATCAAGATCAGCCGGGATGAGCAACATGTCGTCCTCGGGACGCGAAGCTTCGGCAATCCGCGGTACGGCCTTGCGATGCTCGACAAGCAAGGTGTTCGGGAGATTACGGGTCAAGGGAGCCTGACGCGATGCGGGTTCGACGATGATTTGACGCTGGCGCTTTGCGTCCAGGAAAGCATGACGCGACCGCCTGCGCTCGTCCGGGTCAATCTCGCCAATGGAAAGATCGCACCCGTCGCGTCGATATCGCCACGGCATGACGAGATCGCGCCGCTGTCCGTGCAGCCACGCACTTGGGTCAACCGGCATGGCTACAAGGCGACGGGCTATGTCATCCTCCCGCGCGCGTATCGCGAGGGGCAGCGCTACCCGGCGATCATCGTGACGCATGGCAGCGACGCCGATGACCGCTTCTTCAACCACGGAAATCAGTGGAATTATCCGGTTCAGCTGTTCGCGGAGCGCGGCTATGTCGTCCTGCTCATCAACGACCCCAAGCCGCAGCAGGCCGAAGCGTTGCTGGCGGCCTATAAAGCCTGGATCCGCGGGAGTGGGCCGCCCGGGCCCGAAACATTGCAGCGCCTCATCTGGATCAACGGCGTTCACAGTTTCGAGGATGCGGTGACCGAGTTGGCCGTCGAAGGGCTTGTCGATCCGGACCGGGTCGGCATCGCGGGCTACAGCCGCGGATCGCAGATGGTCAATGTCGCCGTCACTCAGTCGACGATGTTTCGGGCGGCGTCGAGCGGCGACGGCGGCTTCCTGGAGCCAGCGGGTTACGCGTCGTCGGGGGATAGCTATAACCCAGTTTATGGCGGCTCGCCGCTCAGCGACCATATCGTTCAATATCGCCGCTTTGCGCCATCATTGAACGCCGCCAAAGTCTGTACGCCCGTGTTGCAGCAAGTAGCCTCGGCATCCCCGTCGCAGGCCCAACTATTCGAAGCGTTGCGCAGCGAGCGTGTGCCGACGCAGCTCAGCTACTATCCCGGATCGAGCTCGGCATCGGATGAAACCCATCTGTTTCATATTCCGTCGAACCGTCTCCTTGCGATGCGCGAGAATATGGCCTGGTTCGATTATTGGCTGCTTGGCATCCGCGACGGCGACGCTCCCTTCCCGGAGCGGCTGGCGGAATGGGACCGAATGGCGAAGGAAGCACCACACACCTGCGGCCCACCGCCTAAATTCTAGGTGCGCTCCACCAACGCGCCCAGCTCTCGGCGGCGCCGAGCGCCAGAATATGTTGAATGCGTTCGGTGCCGCGCCAACTGCGGTCCTCGGGTTCGTCGAGCAGCGTCGTATCGACGATGCCGGCGTCTACCAAGAGACCGCCGCGAAGATGCTCGAGAAGTGCAGCCCGGTTCCGGCGATAAATTGCAAGGTCGAAGCCCCCGGGACCACCCTTGTGGGTCCGCCGCGTTATAATGGCGGGAAGCCGTCCCTCAAACGCTTTGCGCGCGACCGCTCGGTTGAGACCGCCGGATATCCACATCCAGGTCGGAATGGAAAGGCAAAGCTCGACGATGGGCTGCGATAGCAGCGGCGCGATATGCGGGGGCGAAACGGCGCGGGGATAGAGTTCCACGCCTTGCTGCGTGCGCATCAGATAAGCAGTGTGAACCGTTTTTCCCGGCAAGACGTCGTCCGGCGCCGCGAGCCAGGGATGCATGGCACCGTTTGTCTCGATCCGCGCGACGACATCTGCGCAGAGGCCGGAGGCACTATATTGCACCCCGTGCCGGCCTCCATCGCGGCGATACCGGCGCCACGCATGGCGCAGGACCGTAATCTTGTCGGCGCCAGTCAGGACGCAGATATCGCGAAGCGTATCAGACAGCGCCGAACTCGGCCCCTCCGCTAGAAACCGATCGAGAAAAGGCACCGCGCTGCGGATGCTGCACAGGATGCCGTCGCCGCCATTTCCGGAAAAATGCGCGTCAATCGAAAGCTCCTGTTGCAACCGACGATGAATCGCGTCGTTCGTTTGCGCGCCCAGCGGGACGACCGGCCAAGGATGATGCGGTCTGGCGGTGCGGGTGATATCGACGTCCTCGATCTCGCGCGACGCTTCGCGAAGATCGAGCCCCAAGAAGTCAGCGAGCGCGGCGGCGTAGCGACGTTCGTCGCCGTCGAAATCAGGTCCGAATAGTGTCAGGCAAGTAAGGCGGCCCGCCGTCGGCGCGGCGGTCGCAGCGACGATCGACGAGTCTAGGCCACCCGATGATCCGAGCAGGATTGACGAAAAGCAGCTTGCCCAGGTTCCTACGCAGTCCGTTATAGTCTCGCGAAGCCGAACCGCCGCTTCGGGAAAATTCATCTCGGGCGGCGGATCAATATGATCCCATGGCGACCACCAAGGTTTGATCGATACATGGCTCCGATCAATGACGAGGCATTCCCCGGCGATGAGTTCGTCGATGCCCTTGAGGCAGGTTCTTCGCCCCCGCGCATCGCCGCTGGCAATGACGCGTGCGATCTCCTCGAAATCGACCTGACCAGGCGCGGGCGACGCAAGGTCCGCGATGTCACCCGCAAGAGTGATACGATCCGCCTCGCACAGAAAATAGCAGGGGAGTGCTCCGGACGGATCTCGCAGGATCCTCACAGCGCCCGCCTCATCGATGCGAACCATCAAATAACCGCCCCAGTAGCCATCAAGCAGTAACCGGGCCTTGTCGGCCGCTAGCCGCTGGCCTTCGCCGGGACTCAGGCTGACAATCCGCCTGCTTGGCGGGCCTCGCGAAAAAAGATGGCCGATGATGATGGTTTGCGGATCGATCTGGATCATTGGCTCGTCGGACCAAAGGCGGACGCCAGCATATGCAAAGGTTGGAGGTCGCATCGCGCCGCTTCGAGCGGAAAACTCGCTTCCAACCTGGCGCTCTATTTCAATTTGGAAGCCGCCGGCCATTAGACGGCGAATATCGGCTGATAGTGAAGAACGATATCGAGCGGGTCGGTAAGCACTGTTTCGCCAGCCTGCACCCAGCAATGCGCTGCGAACGGCATGGTCACACCAAACACGAGTGAAACCGCACAGCCGCGCCGCATCAGCATTCGCTTCATGGCGATGCCGCGGGCGAGGCACTGGTCGATTGCCGGTGCGTAGCGGCGAACTCGCAGAAAGGCCGCCGCGATCTCACCGCAGACCTTATCATCCCTCGAAGAGAGGTTGAATCGTTTGTCGCCAAATGCGCCTACGATGTCCGCAAGGCTGCGGAGCCTCAGATCTCTGCGGGCCCGCGCCTGTGCCCAGACGCTTGCAACCGCCGTGCCGAGCGGCGCATCGGCGAGCGGTGCGTCGATCAGGCTCGCCGTTACAGTTGCAGGATTGCAGCCATCTCGCATCGCCCTCCCGGAACCTTCGGCAAGAATATCGCTGGCGAGGAGGTGCTCATGATCGGCTGCGCTCGCCCTTCCCGACACAAAGCGGCCAAAGCGGTTGGCGGCGACGCCCGAGAGCAGGAAATAGCGATCCGCGGCGAGGTCGAAGAAGACATACTCCGCGTCAAATCGACGATAATGGAGGCCGGAACGAAGCGCGAGAGCCATTTGAACTGCCAGATCGATAGACGCGCATACGGCGTGCCGCCTGGAAGCGGCACGCCGCTTGCTGTCAGTCGTCGGTCGTGATGCCGCCGACGAACAGATAGTGCTGGTTCGTGTCCTCGTCCCGCGGACCCACGGGTTCGATGCCGCGGGTTTCGACGCTGATCGCGCCGAGTTCGATCAGCTCGTCGCTGTTCTGCAGATTCTTCATCACTTTCTTCCTTCCCAAAATCGCGACCGAATGAGTCGCAAGAGGGAAGTTATGGCTCGATGAAGTCAGCTTCCATTTTATTATCTGTTTATAATCGACCTGGTTCCCAGTTCGAAAAGGAGTGACCGCGCAAAGGAAACGCGCGTCGGGAGCGCATACCGTCACCTTTAGCTTTCGCCTGGACATGCGTGACGGAACCCGGTCACGCGCCTCATTGAGAAGGCGCGAAGATATTCTGGGCGAAACCGGAATTGTCGCAACGGAAACTGGCCCCAAATCTGGATGCATTTTTCCGCGCGCAACATCGACACCGAACCGTGGCTGACGAACCGCGAGCGTCCAGCGAGCGCCAGGCCAATGAAACGCACCCTGCAACAAGGCGGCCATTTCGTCCGATTGAGTGCGGGCGGAAAGCCGGGGCATGTCGGCTTTCAACGCCCGCAATTTCGAAATGCCACCGGTTCAGAGTGCGGCGGGGCCCGATACATCAGGTGCCGCGCCCTCAGGAGCCGGCCGCCAAGCCGGCGGGAAAGAGCGCGCCTACAGCCCCGCTCCTTTCCGGTAAGCCTAATCGAAGATGACGACCTTGCGCGCGGCGGGATCAAATGTCTCGATCACGACCGCTTCATCCTCGACGGCCGGCGGCGAGCATTCGAGAATCTTCACCTTGGCCGAAAGCACTGCGGCGTAGGCTGCGGGGCAGCAAAGGATGAACTCCGTGCCGTTTCCATAAATGCTGCCCCAGTCGACGTACATGGTGCTCCAACCATGCCGCCGTTCCCATTCGATCTGTCCGGGTTCACCTCGTTCGGACCGCCCGGGATAGGGTTCCGTTGACAATATATGGACTCGCGCGTCGGGATCGAACCAGCAATGATCATGATCCGCGACGGGCGGACGACTGTCATACTCTTGCGTCGGATAGCATCTGCGGGCGCTTGAGGGTTTGAGACCGGTCGCGGCCATGAACTGCAGCGCACGGGCAATCCGGCCGATATACCATTGGGTTTCATTGGCGTGGCGCTGCTGGCCCGTCCGTTCGAGAAAGACCGAGTCTTCGACCTTGCAGGCGCCCAGATAGCCCGTCAGATGGTGACGCCGCACCAGCTCGGTCAGTGGCACACGCAATTTGAGATCGATTTGCGCCGTGCCCATTTCTCTTGTTTCATAGCCCCACCAGTTCTGACGAACCGTGACATTGTGGAGCATGGATCGGCTAGGAAGTTTCCGCTTCGCATCGACATAGCCTTGGAACCCGCCGGCACATGCCGCGAGGTCGAGCGCATCGTGCCGAGGGACCGATTGCTCCGCTTGGATTTGCTTGGCGAGCGATTTCAGCCCGGCGAGGGTGGAATATTGAAACATCATCGCAGGTCTCCGTGGGCTTCGGACCGGCGTCGCCTGCTACCGCCCCCAAAGCCACGAAATGCGATGGGTCAGTGATCAAAACAGTGCCATTGTGGCTTCGCAAATGCAGGCGGCAGGCCCCTGTTGAAGGCCTACGAGAAATCTGGCGTAGCGCTGACGACAAGTCAATCGGCAAGAAGGCGGGCAGCGAGCTTGAGCCCTCTTGCGTCGAGCGGGCCTCCCCTGCACGTCTCGGAAGTCGCAACGCGCCGAGAGACGGAGAGTATGGGATGAAGAGATTTCTGCGGCGGCTGTTTAGAACGGAAACCCAAAGCGAGCTGCCCACGCGCCCAAAGACAACAGGTCTTCGCATGCAAAAGTTCGGGCACGACCTCGTTCGGATCGAGTCGATCGGGTTTTTCGGTCATCATGCCGCGTCCCCCAATGGAGATTTTCACCTGGTTTGGGCGGATCGAAATCGTGAAGGTACGGTCGGCGGATACCGCCACGAAGGCCATGGTTCCTGGTCCCTGCTTCACGGCGATGAAATTGTCGCAACGGGACGGCTCGAGCGTCCCGCGGATGGAAAGACCGCGAACAATGGCAGCTTCATCATCCACGACCGCTTGTTCGGCGATGGCCTCAAGGGTCGGTTCGTAGCCTTCGGGGCCGACGGCGCAAAGCTGGTCGAAAAGGAACTGAACGCCAATCTGATAAGCAATGGCCTGTCGGACGATGGACGCATCGCTATTTGCCAGACCGCCAATGCCCCCGGGAGCGACGACAGTTGCCGCTACATTCTTTTCGATCTCGAACTAGGCGACGAAATCGCCCGCTGGGAGGTCGAGACGGGTTGGGCGGACGGTTATGAGTTCGATACCACCGGCCGCCACGTCTATTTGCTACGAAACAACGGCGGCCGTGTCGGCTATGACTTCGACGGGGCTATGCTCGACCGCAAGGGCTGGCAGACCGAGCGCATCGGCGCTGGCGATCTTTATGTCATTCGCATGGTCCTCGCGTCAGAAGAGCCAATGGATCGCGGGATGCGAGAGGCACTTTTGGCCGGCTTGCATGTCGCGGCGCAAGGTTCTGAGCGCACGCTGCAAGCGCATGCTTTGCGGCTCCTCGGCGAACTGCACGAAAAGGAAGGCGCGATCCAGGAGGCGGTGGACGCTTATGAGAAGGCGTTGAGCATCGATGCCCGAATCGGCGTTGCTCGAAAGCTCGAAAAGCTTCGAAAATCTCTGCCATAATATCGAAAATGGCGCCCCGTGCAGGATAAACATAACGAATATGTGTCGCCGTTTGCACTACCTTAGAGCGGGCGGACGCCGCCGACGCCAGCCTGGCGCCGTCTCCCACAGCCATTGGCGCTACTGCTTAGGCGAGATATCTGGCCGCTAGGGACCTAATGTTCGGGGGGCGAAGCTACGGTTGAATCGATCGATGTTCAATCGCGTAGGTTGATCGCTGCCATTCCAGCGGAGCGCAGATCTGCCCGATGCGAGCACGTCACTGGCTTCGGGTAACTTGAGCCGGGTGATCGACTGACCGCTGCCATGCTGCGGCAACGAGGTAGATCCCTGCCGCAATCATAGGCACCGTGAGCCACTGACCCATGTGAAGCCCTGTTCTGGCTGCGAAGCCGACAAGCTGGGCATCGGGTTCTCGGAAGAACTCGACCGTAAATCGGGCCAGACCATAGCCGATGAGAAACACCCCGACGAGCATCCCCGGCTTGCGCCGCGCGTCGGTGAACCAGAACAGGAAGGCGAGCACGGCGAACAGGACCAACCCTTCCAGCCCGGCTTCGTAAAGCTGGCTGGGATGGCGGGCGAGACCATCATGGCTTCCGGGGAACACAATCGCCCAGGGCACATCGGTGGGCTTTCCCCAAAGCTCGCCATTCACGAAATTGGCGAGACGACCGAAGAACAGGCCGATCGGCACGGTGCAGGCGACATAATCATGGACCCGCAGCCATTCGAGGCCGTGTCGTCGCGCGAACAGGATCAGCGCGAGCGAGACGCCGGCGGCACCCCCGTGGAACGACATGCCGCCATCCCACAGCTTGAGGATTTGCAGGGGGTGGAGGATCATCTCGGGACCGTAGAAGATTACATAGCCAAGGCGGCCACCCAGGATGACGCCGAGCGTCGCATAGAATACGAGATCATCAGCCTGCTGGCGGTTCATCGGGGCCGCGGGTTGGGCCAGCAGCCGCAACAGATACCACCATCCGGCAATAATGCCGGCGATATAGGCGAGCGAGTACCAGCGGATGTCTAGCGGGCCTATGGAGATGGCAATCGGGCTCAATCCGAGGCTGGCAAATGCGATATGGCTATCCAAGGATTGTATCCTGCCAGCGAGGACGGGTGCTCGAGCGCGCCATGGGATTACTCCGGTGCGATTGAAGCGCCGGCATCCTTGAGCGCCGCGAACCCGCCGGGGACGTGGGCGACATTCTCCACGCCCATATCCTTGAGTGATTTTGCGGCAAGCGCTGAGCGGGCGCCGGACCCACAATAGAGCACCAACCGCGATCCGGCGGCGAGTTTGGGATTGTGGGTGGGGCTTTGAGGATCGACCTGGAATTCCAGAAGGCCGCGCGGGACATGTACCGCACCAGACACCAGCCCTGACTTCGCGACTTCACCTGGCTCGCGGATGTCAACGAACCGTACCTCGGGATTGCCGACAAGTTTGGCTGCATCCTCAGGCGCGATAGTTTCGACAAGGGCATTCGCTTCAGAAACGAGCTGCTTCGAGGTGCGTGTTGGCATCGACTTTCTCCTGTAAATGAACCTGTAGCGGATCGCTCAGCCCTGCTCGGACTTGCCGCCTATTTGGCGTAGCCGCTCCGGCAAATCTGTTGGGCAATCACCGCAAAGCTTGTTTGCCGGAACGGCAACGTCGATCTTCTTCGGGTAGGGAAGATCGAGAGCCGCCATGATCGCGACAAATTCCTGAACGGTCTTGCCGGCAAGGCGCGGGTTTCGCTCACGCTCCTGCGCCACTGTCGTGATGTGGCGATGATTGTAGTCGTGAGCGGGGAAGATCAGACCGTCGCCCGGCAGCGTGAAAATCTTCTGCGTGACCGAGTGATAGAGCGTGGCGGCGTCACCGTTCTGGAAATCGGTCCGCCCACAGCCGTCGATCAGCAGGGCGTCGCCGGTGAAGGCGCGAAGACCATCGGGCTGATCGACCAGGTAGGTATGGTGGGCATCGGTGTGCCCCGGCGTAAACAGCGGCTGAAGCTTGAGCGCGCCGACGGTCAGGGGCTGGTCCTCGGCGACGCCGACGTCAGCGCACGGAAGGCTGTCCATGGCGGGGTACGCGATCTTGGAGCCGGTAAGGCTGCGCAGATAGCAGGCCGAGGTGACATGGTCCGCATGCACATGCGTCTCCAACGTATAGGCCAGTTCGAGATCCAGTTCCTGAAGTGCGGCAAGGTCGCGTTCGATCGTTTCGAGGACAGGATCGATGAGGACGGCTTTGCGCGTTTCCGGGCAGCCGAGGAGGTAGGTGTATGTCGAGGACTCGGGTTCGAACAACTGACGAAAGATCATGATCGGCCTCCAATGGTGCTTAGCTGCCGATCCCGCCCAGGCTGCGGAACAGCATGTAGGCGGCCACGGCCAGCAGGACGAAAGCGAAGATGCGGGTGAGCAGGCCCTTATGATCGGCGAGCCGGATGGCCGTTTGCATGCCGGCCATGCCGCCAGCGACCCCGCCAGCGATGAAGAAGCCGGCCACGCGCCAGTCCACGAGGCCTGACAGGGCATAGTTGAAGGCTGTCGCCGAGCCGAACGCTCCCACCGAAAACAGCGACGATCCGACCGCGTTGAGGATGGGCATGCCGCTGCCGAGCATGATGCCGGGCACAATCAGGAAGCCGCCGCCGATGCCGAAGAACCCTGACAGCAGGCCGGCGAGAAGGCCGATCACCACGAGCCGGACAGCGATTGGCCGCGTGATCCGCACGTCCGGATCGCCGCCGCCCGACTTGCCCCGCAGCATCGAAACCCCGACCACGATCATCACGCCCGCAAACAGCACCAGGAGGTGCTGACCCGCCACCATCTTGCCCAGGGTGGAGCCGACCAGAGCGCCGACGACACCCGATGCCCCGAAGACGAGGGCACAGGGCCACTTCACGGTTCCGGCCCGGGCGTGTTGGATCAGGTTGGCGAAGGCGTTGGCAGCGACCGCCAGCGCGCTCGTACCGATCGCGACGTGCGGGTCCTTCATGCCCACGACATACAGCAGCAATGGTAGGGCCAGGATCGAGCCGCCGCCGCCGATCACCCCGAGGGTGAAGCCAACGAGGACACCGGATATGAGCGTGAGGATGTCGACCAGTGTCATAGTGCAGCTCCGGCCCTAGCCGCACGATAGTGTTCCTGAATGGCGAAGAGGCCCATGCCCACCAGCATCGCCACGATGAACACCAGCGCCGCCGGCGCCCCGAGGCTCAAAGCAACGAGGGCTGGGCCAGGGCAATAGCCGACGAGGCCCCATCCAACGCCGAACAAAGCCGCGCCGGAGAGAAGCTTCTTGTCCAGGGACCGGGACGATGGCCCATTAAACGTGGCTGCGAAAAGCGGAGCCTCGCGCCTTCGGCCGAGTGCAAATCCCAAGGCGGAAACGATGACGGCTGAGGCCAGTACCAGGGCCAGGCTCGGGTCCCACGACGGCGCGGCGACATCAAGAAACGCCAGCACCTTGCCTGGGCTAATCATGGCGGAAACGATCAGGCCGAAGCCGAAAATGAGCCCCGAGGCCAGCGCAATGAGCAGCTTCCTCATTGTCTCAAAGCTCCACGACGTGCCGGGCAACGTACACAGTCGCAGCCGCCGTGATGAGGAAGACGCCGGTCGCGGCAAGCGAGCGGGGCGAAAGCCTCGCTATCCCGCAGACACCATGCCCGCTGGTGCAACCACTCCCAAGCCGAGTCCCAAATCCCACCAGAAGGCCGGCTGCGATCACGCCGGCGACTGGGGCCGGCGACGTGAGGTCCGGCAGCACGCCGCCCGCCGCCCGGTAAAGCAAGGGCGCAGCGAGCAGGCCGACCAGGAACATTCCGCGCCACGCCACATCGCCGCGGACGGGCGCAAGCACGCCCCCGACGATGCCACTGACTCCAGCAATGCGCCCGTTGGCGATCCACAGGAGGGATGCCGAGAGGCCGATGAGCGCGCCGCCCACGATGGCCGAAAATGGGGTGAACCCCTCCATCGTCAGGATTCTCCTTGTTCAGGATCGGCGCCAGCACAAAAGAGTGCGTAGAGTTCCGTCAGGATCGGCAGCACGCGTTCGGACGTGATGCGGTAGAAGATCGTTGTTTTCTCCCGCCGCGTGCCGACCAGGCCCTCGTCGCGCAGCGTGGCAAGGTGGCGGGACAAATTGGATTGTGTCAGCCCGAGGCGTTCGCCCAGTTCGGTTACCGACAGCTCCCCGCCGAGCAAGCTGCACAGGATCATCAGACGGTGCCGGCTCGCCAGCGAACGGAGGAACGCTTCCGCTTCGCCGGCCTTTTCCTCCAGAAGTTCTGGGGACATCTTAACGAGAGAAGGTCGCACGATTGCTCCAGACATCTTATATGCAACATATATGATGGATGAGCGTTCGATCAAGCCAGCTTAGGAGATTTCCCGTGCGCTACTATTTCGCCAGACTATCGCGGCATCCTTCGAGGAAAGTGGTCCTGCGCGCTATTGAAGCGCTAGAGCGTGGGCGACCAATGCCGATCGACAAGGCTGCCGGTGGCGCTTCCAAGCTGCGCTGCGCGCAGGGCCAGATTTAGATGCTCGATCGACGTTCACTGTTGGCCGGCGGAGCGGCACTGTTCGCCACCGCCGCTTGCTCGCGCTCCACGTCTTCCCTCGGCGGGGGCGGTGCAAACCCCCTCCCGATACCACCGCTCTTGGATGCGCAGCCTGGACGATCATTCGCGCTACAGGTCCAGTCCGGAACGACTTCATTCTATCCGGGCCGTCCGAGCGACACGCTAGGGTATAACGGCAGCTATCTCGGACCGACGATCAGAGTGCGTCGCGGCGACGATGTGGCGGTTGCCGTGACCAACCGGCTCAAGGCGGACACGACTGTGCACTGGCACGGGCTTCTGATCCCTGGAGAGCTGGATGGCGGCCCCCATCAGATCATCGCGCCGGGCGCGACCTGGCGACCGACGCTTCCGATCCGGCAGCCGGCAGCGACCCTCCTTTATCACTCACACGTCCATGGGTTGACGGCCGAGCAAGTCTATTCAGGTCTGGCAGGGGCGTTGCTGGTAACCGATGACGAAGAGCAGGGCTTGGGCCTCCCGTCAGAATATGGCGTGGACGACCTGCCCCTGCTCATCCAGGATCGCCAATTCGAAAATGGTCGCCTCGTCATGCCAGGCGGCATGATGGTCGCCATGCAGGGCCGGCGCGGCGACACGACCCTTGTGAACGGAGCGGTAAACCCGCTGGCGGCAGTGCCAAACCGGTTGGTTCGCCTGCGGCTCGTCAACGCATCGAATGCCCGGATCTATGAGCTGTCGTTTTCCGATCAACGAAGCTTTTACTGGATCGGAACCGAAGGGGGGCTGCTCGAACGAGCAGTGGCATTGGAATCCATAACCTTGGCGCCGGGCCAGCGCGGCGAGCTTCTCGTGGACTTCACGGACGGCAGGCCCGCCTCGCTGGTAACGGCGGCTGATACCAACAGCGCGATGATGGGCGGCATGGGCATGATGGGGCGTGGCGCCGGGAGGACCGATGCCGCGGCGCCAGCGACCGTGCTGCGGTTTGAGCCGCGGCCGTCGGGACAGGCTCGTGCCAGCGGCGCCGTGCCGACCCTTCTGGCATCACGAACTCGGCCCGATGCCAGCAAGGCGGTGCGCCGTCGCCGACTGATCCTCAACATGGGCATGGGCGGCATGATGGGCTCAGGAAACGGCGGTGGCGGCCTGACGATCAACGGCAAGCCATTCGACATTAATCGCATCGATGAGACGGTGAAGCTAGGCTCCACCGAAATATGGGAGGTGTCTGGCGAAATGATGCGCCACCCGATCCATATTCACGGCGTCCACTTTGATGTTCTCACCCGTGGGGGCGGTCAGCCTGACGTTCTCGACCAGGGGTCGCGCGACACTGTCGTCGTCAAGGAGCCGGTGGAGCTTCTCATCCGATTTGATCAGCCGGCCAAGAGCGCTCCTTTCATGTATCACTGCCATATCCTTGAACATGAGGATAATGGAATGATGGGCCAGTTCAGTGTTGCGTAGGCGGAGGCTCCCACTTCTGAAGAGTTTATGCAGCGTCTACCGTTCAACAGGAGAGCAACGTTGCCAAAAGAGCTTTTGCCGTATTTCTAATCGCGGTAACGATGCTGATGGGCGGCACCTCGCTAGCGGCAGGCCGATGACTGCCGCACATACAGGATCGCCTTGCGCTCGAGATGCTGAGCCCCGATCTTCTCAAAGATCATCGCGCATCTCCTGCAGCTCCGCGACGGGGCCGCCGTCGGCATGGGCGAGAAGCAGGCGCACGATCAATGGCGTCAGCGTCTGCCGCGTCGGCGCGGGCAGAGTCTGCCAACGCGGTGTCTGCGCGATCCCGGAACCGTGGGGCCTGGAGAACAGATCGAACTGAAACGTCATGGACTTGCGCGGCATGGAGACCTCCCCGATGTAAGTCGTGAGAGCCCGATGCTGCGCCTGAAACCAATGAAGCCGAAACCGGCCGCGTCGCCTGCAGCAGCTTCACCAAGGCAACCAGCGCGCCAATATTGACGCGGGGAGCGTGGTCGACACGCATCATGCTGCAAACCGCGCGGTCGAACATCCAGGCTGGGATCTCGAGCCAGCGATCGGCCGCCGATCCTGCGATGCTGCAACGGAAAACGCCGCACCCCGCGCGCTCGACTACTTCATGAATGTAAACCTGAAGCCCGGTCCAGGGATGCCACTGATAAAGAACTTCGCGAACGTCGGTCCTATGGGCGTTCCGTCGTCTCGTTGTACAACACCGTGCGTCCCCACAGCAGCCTCGGCGGCATGGCACCCGCCGAGTTCACCAACCGCCCCCGTCAGGGGAATGAGGACACCGAAGCTAACTTATCAGCGGCCTGAAAACGGGGAGCACGTCATTCGCGGTCCGATATGCTGAATCAAGAAGCTCGACGGTCACCGACCAGGGGCTTAGGTCTTGGTTCAGCGAATGGGGATCACACTGACAATATGGCCACGCAACCCGACCAAATTACTACCGGAGAGGATCACGGTGGCCTCGTTCGTCGTCTTATTGCCCGTTGGCGTGACGATCCTGGCGCAACCTACCGAAGCTGGTTTCTGTGGGACGAACGGTTGAAAAACTTCCGCTCGATCCGGCGTGGTATTGGCCAGGTCGTTGGTGAGATCGAGCGCGGCACGTTCGGCGTCGCCTACCGGGGATCGTCGCTCGAAACGGTCGTTCATTCCGTCGCAGAGCAGCGTCAAATTTTCAAAGGCGCCGACCACGCCTTTCTCTGGAAACCGAAGCTCCGCATACCCGATATCTACGAAAACCCGGAGAACCAGCGGGCGTTCGGTCACTTGCTCGACGCCTGTTCGTGTTGCGACACGGCCGAGGAAATTATTGGCCATATCCACACGATCGATCGCTTGAAGATCAAGGGGCTCGGGCCAGCGGTCGCCAACCTGCTCTATTTTCTTCACCCGACGCTGGTGCCGCCCTTCAACACCGCGATCGTCAAAGGCTACAACGCGCTGACCGGCGCGAAGGTGAAGCTCGGGAGCTGGGAGCATTTTCTGGCGATGCGGTCGGGTGTACTCGACTTGAACGATCGCCACCGCGACCTGCTATCGAACGACCTGGGTGCGATTGGCGGCTTGCTGTTCGACATCGGCTTCGATCGCTACCCGGCCCCTCCTCTCGATGTTAGCGGCGAGGCGCTGGCAAGTTGGGGACAACGGCTTGAGACGGCGCGCGAGGAGGCGCGCACGCTCAGCAAGGCGGCGCTACGCGAAGGCGAGAACGAGCGCACCCATACTGAAATCCAAGCATGGCTTCGCGATCTAGGACTCGCGCTCGGCTATGACGTGTGGATCGCATCGAACGACCGCAGCCGTGCCTTCAATGGATCGCCGTTGGGACATGGGTGCCTTGAGCGCCTGCCCGCCTCCATCGCAACCTCCAAGGGGGCGGATTCCATCCGTCTAATCGACGTGCTGTGGCTTGAGCGCGGCGGCGATCACGTCGCGGCAGCGTTCGAGGTCGAGCATTCGACGTCGATCTACTCGGGCATTGTGCGCATGCTCGACTTGGCGCTGAGCGGCAGCGACCTCCACGCGACCGCAGGGCTGTTTCTGGTCGCACCCGACGCCCGCGAGGCGGATGTCCGCGCGCAGTTACAGCGTCCCGCGTTCAGCCGCGTCGCCGATCTCGACATATCGTATCTTCCCTACGGCGAGCTGGAGAGAAACCGCGAGGCCATCGCCCGGTTCGGCTCGGGGCTGAAAGCGATCAAAGCCATCTCCAGCAAGCTGGCTTGATCGATTGAGGTAAGGGGTACGCGCGCGCGCCGCGTATTTTCAAATGGGCGGGGGCTCAGCTGGAGATGAATGATGCATCAGATCGATCCCGAGATGAAGGCGTGCATGGACGCCTGCCACGAATGCCATGTCACCTGCCTCCACATGGCGATGAACCATTGCCTTGAGGCGGGAGGCCGACATGCCGAGCCGCAGCACATGAAGATCATGGCCGATTGTGCGCAGATTTGCGCGGTCGCGATCGACTTCATGGCGCGGAAATCTGAGCATCACCGGCATATCTGCCGCGAGTGCGCCGAGATTTGCCGGGCGTGCGCGTCCAGCTGCGAAGGGCTGGACGGCATGGAGGATTGCGTCGCCGCGTGTCGCAAGTGCGCCGAGGCTTGCGACAAGATGGCCGCGTAAATGGCCCGAGGGCGGCGCTTTCCCCGCCGCCCTCCCGTTACATTGCGAGCCAAGGCGCGTGAGACGGTGCGATGCACGGTCAGGGTTGCGGCAACGCTTTAGAGAGGGGCGTTGTCTGCCCTGCCGCTAGTAGGCTAGCGGCCCGCCCGCCCGCGGCTTGGCGCGGCGGTTCCAGGCAAACCCGATCACGATCACGGCAAGCATCAGGAGTTGTGCCAGCACCGACTGAAATGTCGGGAACAGGCCCAACATCGAGATACGTGGCACGCTGGCGAGCGGCGCTATGTCGATGATCCCCGCCTCTTGGAGGGCAGCGACTCCCTTACCGGCCAGCACGACCGTCAGAGCGGCCATCAGCCACGAGCTGTAGCGGAAGAACTGCGTAATCGGCAGCGTCCGGCTGTAGCGGAGCATGGCCCAGGCGATGACGGCGAGAAGGCTGATCGCTGCGCCGGCGCCGGCCAGCAGCATCGCGGTGTTACCCTGTGTCGAGAGCGCGGCGTAGAAAAGGATCGTTTCAAAGACCTCCCGATAGACCACCAGGAATGCGAGCCCGAACAGGAACCATCCCGACCCGCTCGATAGCGCCCGTGACATTTTCTCCCGGATATAGCGTTGCCACTGATCGGCTTGGGCCTTGCCGTGCATCCAGATTCCGACCGAGAGCAGCACGATCGCGGCGAACAGCGAGCCGAACCCTTCGGTCAGCTCCCGGCTCGCGCCGCTGATCCCGATCGCATAGGTGGCGACGGCCCAGGTAAGCCCGCCCGCGATGAGCGCCCCGATCCACCCGCCATGCACATAGCGCAAGGCTTCTGGCCGTTCCGCTTTGCGGAGGAACGCGATCATGGCGACCACGATCAAAAGAGCTTCCAGCCCCTCACGCAGCAGGATCGTAAAGGCCCCCAAGAAGGTGGACGCCTGCGTCGCGGCGTCGGGCGCGAGCGCCGCCTCGGCATCATCGAACAGGCCGCCCAGCACTGCCACTCGTTCGGCCACATCATCGGCCGACGTGCTGCTCTCCACAGCGGCGCGATATTCTCCCATCGCGCCTTCGATCCTGGACATGAGCGTCGGGTCGCGCGCCGAGAGCGTCGGTTCGATCGGCTCGAACCCGTCGAGATAGGCGGACAGCGCCAGTTCCTTTGCGCCGCGCCGGTCGCCGCGCCGGAACGCGGCGAGGCTTTGCGCAAGCTTGGAGCGAGCGACCGCGAGCGAGCCCGGGGCTTGTTGCATCACCTGATCGGGGTGGCGCCGCAGATAGGCGAGCACCGCGTCGGCTTTCGCCTGCCCGATGCTGCCCGCAAGCGCGGCGGGGGTGAGCGCGACCAGGGTTTTCAAATCGGGGATCCGCGCCCGCAAGCTCGGCTGGGACTTCCACAGCCGTTCGCCTTCGACCGCTTGCGCGTCGGTCAGGGCGAAGCTGCCAGCGCGGAACGCCAGCGCCCAGCGTTGATCGTTCGGCAGATCGGCGAAGCTCTGCATCGCGGTCCCGTCGATGCCTTGGCTTATCACCTGATAGAGCGCGAACACGCTGCGCTGGCGCGCCCGTTCGGCGTCGGTGAACGCGATCGGCGGCGGGTCGAGTCTGGCAGCGTCAGGCCCATGTCCGTCGCCGGTGAGGCCGTGGCAGGACGAGCAGCTTTGGACGTATAGCCTTGTTCCCATGGCGGGGTCGGGTGCCTTGGCGGGAGCGAGCGGCACCGGATAGGCCTTGAGCAGATCGGCGGCGAGGCCATGCGCGAGTGTCGCGACCTCTCGGGACGATCCCTTGCGGCCGATCACGGCTTCGAGCTGCGAAGCGCTTTGGATTAGAGATTGCCGCTCAGGCGTCGCGGGAAGTGCGCGGAGGCGCGTCGACACCCCAGCGGCGAACTCCGTCATCTCCGCGTATTCGGACGCGCTTATGACCGCGCCGTTGGCGACCGCACCGCCATAATCGACCGCCATATAGTCGAGCAGGCGCCAAGCAGTTTGAACATCGCGGGTATCGGCCATCGCCGCAGCGGGGATCAACAGCAGCATAAGCGACGCGACCAGCGCGACCAGAGGTGACGGCATATGGGTGATCGATTCCAAGCTTCACTCGTCGCGGACTATGCGAACAACTCTCATTAGCAGTATTGGGCAGCGTGCGCGACCACCAATGGCAGGATGATGAACATCGCCGCCGGAGAGCTGGCGGGCGATCGTCTCCGGCGACAAGATCGTGACCGCGAACCCGGAGACGATCGGGGGGGTAGAAAAGCGGCAGCGAAGGCGCGTGACGGTGTGCGATGCACGATCAAGGTTTTCGATGAGGCTAAGCAGTGATTGAAGATACTTTCAGATCACGTACTTGTCCCAGCTTGCATAATGCTCGGCGCTGCGCTTTCCCCTTGGAAAGCTGAGGCCGACGAGCGCAATGCCGGCTACGACCGAGGCCACGGCCCCAAGGTGACCAACGCCGTCGAGGAGGAAAGGCGCGGCCACAAGCCAGGCTCCGAACGCGACGTTGATCAGCCGCAGCGCGCGGGCAACTTCTGCGGTGGCGATGATCGCGACCGTGATGACCAGCGCACCCACAACGTGATCGCTGTTCGCCATACCGCCTTCCGTGCCGAACAGTATTCGGGTCAGCATCAGCAGGACGCCGATGACGATGCTCGCAGTCAGCGTCCATGGCAGGGTCAGTCCCTTCTTTGCGTCCGCCCAGAAGGTGCTTGGCGAGGCCATCGCGTCCGACGCGTCCACCGCTCCCGCCTCTATCGCGTCACCCTGGAAGAAGGTGCGGATCAGCGGTTTGCCTTGCCGGCGCGCCCAGAGAAGGAACTGACCCATCGCAATCACCTCGTCGAGCGCGAAGGGGATCATGATCAGCATGGCGAGCGCGGCGATCAGCGCCAGCGTGCTCCATGTGCCGATGACGATGGGCTGACTGATGATGAAATAGATGCTGATGACGCCGAGCGGGATGACAAGGATGCCGAAGAAGGTCACCATCCACGGCATGGTCCGCCAGCGGTCGCGGGTGCCCATTACCGCCATCAGGATCTCGAGGACATAGCTGACCGTGCCGAGCCCACCATCGGGAATCGGCCAGGCCTTGGACATGTCCGAGGTGATGATCTCCTCGGTGCCGTTGCGTGGATCGCTCAGGGAGCCGGCGAAAAACGGCTCCCAAACGCCGTCAATATGCCCCAGTTGGTAGGCGGTGAGGATGCGCGAGGTGAGAAGGCCGATCAGACCCATGGCGACGATCGGCAGCCGCTGTGCGTCGGTGGATGGCGAATAGGTCCAGCCGGGCGGGATGTTCTTGGGGTCCATCATGCCCGCCATGCTCATGCCCGGCATCATCGGCACGAGCACCGACAGGGCGATCACGGCCGAGCCGATGAGCAGGTTGTTGTTGTACTGAGCGGCGCTCGGGCTCCAGAAGATCAGCGGGGCGAAGAACAGCCAGATGCCGACGAACGCGACCGCCCACTGCGCCCATGTCTTCGTGCGGGCTGACAGGGAAAGTGCACCGAACAGCGCGATGGCGAACCCGCTGACGACGTCGCTGATGGCCAGCGCGTTCGCCCGCCACTCGATCGACGGCAGCCCGCGATCAATAGTTACGAAGCGCGCGGCTTCGCCGACACTCTGCGTGGTCACGGAATCGTATATGAGCGGGCTGGAGGCGAGCCACAGACCGAGACCGATGTTGGCGTAAAGCGCCCAGCGGGCACGGCGCTCATCGCGGTCCATCAAGGCCATGTGATCGCCGTGCCCGCCATGGCCCGACATCGCCGCGCCCGCGCCGCCGGTCTCGTGCCCCATCGCCGCGTGGTCCATCTTGCTGTGGTCCATCCCGCCGTGATCCATACCGGCCATTCCGGCGACTGCCGCTTCAGCTTGGCGGTGGTCCGGCTCCGCAGGTTTGGAAGCTTGATTGTCGTTCCAGGCGACCAGGTTCTCGTTGAGCTTGTTGTTCCGATACCAGGCGCCGGGATGACGCTTCAACGCGGCAACGATCGTCGGCAGCGAGTCGCGAAGATTGTGCTTCGGCTCCCATCCGAGCAGCGAACGCGCGCGGGAGACATCGAGGATATAGTGGTCGTTGCTGCTGTCGATCATCCAGGGCTGGATGAAGTCGTCGCTGCCGAGCGCTTCGTTCTGCAGGATGATCCCGGCTTTCGCGAGCGGCTGCGGAATCCGGATCGTCTTCCAGCCCTCACCGTGGAGCGCCTCGCCGACGATGTCCTGGATCTCGGCATAGCCGGGTGCGTCGGGCTCGCCGATGAGCAGCGGCAGTTCTGACGGCAGTTCGTGCCGCCGATCGACCAGACGCAGCACGGCGTCAGCCAAGTCGTCGCGGTGCACCGATGACTGCGCCGCACACAGCATGCCGGGATAAAAATGCGAAATCAGGCGGTGCTCGTAAATCTGCGATATCTGCTGCGCGAGAAAAGCCGAGCGTCCGTCGTCGTCGTAAACTCCGGCGGCGCGCATATAAACGACGGAGATGTTTCCGTGGCGCTCATGCAGCAATGTCTCGGCGTCGACCTTGGACTGCGGATAGGCCCAGGACGCGCCGATCGGCGAGTCCTCGTTGATGCGCTCGTCGGGTGTGGGGGTCGGCTTATGAACGAGCATCGTGCTGGCGAAGACGAATTGTCCGACTTCGAACGATTGCAGCCCGTCAATCAGCCGGCGGGTGCCCTGCACGGTGACCTTGTCGTAGAGCGGATTGGGGTCACCCGTGATATCATAATAGGCGGCGAGGTGGATCACCGAGGCGATGCGGTTGCCGTACCGTGCGCGCACCTCGTCAAGCGCAACTCGGACCGCTTCGTCTGACCCGAGGTCTATGTCGATCGCCGCCGCGGGCGGCGGTGGGTCGGGAGGGCCGGCGCGATCAAGGCCGACGACCGTGTAGCGCTCGCCGAGCTGGGCAATCAGCGCTGCGGCGATAAAACCGCTCGCACCCGTGATGAGGACGACTTCGCCACCCTGGCCGCTGCCGGCTTCACTGCGTTTGCCATCGGTCATGACTTTGCCACCCTTGTTCATTCATCTCTGAAAACACTGACAGGCCCACCCGGACCAACCCTCTCGCACGCCCAGCTTTGCAGCGCGACGCGGCCTTCCCGCAAGCGCCTGTGGGCGACTTAGGGCGTCGGACACGTAAGCTCAGTCCAAGCGGGGGGTGTCTTGGGAGGCGAGGGTTAAGCCGCGTAAGTGGGTAAAAGAAGGTGGAAGGCCTGAGCGGCGCTTGCGTGGACGGTTGGTCCATAGCGCTTACATGCCCGACGCGGGTGGCGCGAGGGCGCCTAGCCATGCCACGAGCGCCAGGATGCCGATCACGCAGGCTGTCTCGACCGCAAGGCTGACCCGCAGCGCCGTAAGCGCCCCGCCATGGTCGTTCATGGCAATCGAGCGCTCGAAGGCCGGCGTGAGGCGGAACCGATTGAGCGAAGCGAGCCCCAGCATCGCTGCGAACAAAACCAGCTTGGCGAGCAGCAGCAGGCCGTAGAGCGTCGTCCCCAAGGCCGCGAAATTGGCTGGGCCGACGAGCAGCCAGCTGTTGATCAAGCCGGTGACCACCAGGGTAACAACCACGAGCGTGCCGACGGCGCCGAACCCATGCAGGGCGCGATGGGTCAGCCGAAGGTGCGCGGCATCGATCTCCTCGGTGCGACGCGTCAACAGGAGAAGCAATCCGAACAGCGCGCCGACCCATATACCGCCTCCCAAGAGGTGGAGGATGTCCGCACCGAGGTGAAGCCATCCGGTGCTTCCCTCGTCCATGGCGCCGTGCCCGTTCCACGCGAGTGTCGCCAATGCCGCGGCGGCGGCAATCATGGCGATAGCCAGCCACGATGCTCTGCCTCGCGCCAGCAGGGCTGCACCGACGGCGATGACCAGCGCCACCATACGCACCTTCCAGGCGGTGCCAACCGGTGGCCCCCCGAGCAGCGCGGCCACCGCTGCCTGGTCGATCGGCCAGAATGCAGAACCGGCCATCGCCGAGGCCATAAGGATCAGGCCAACGGCTGAGAGCAGCAACCCGAGCGCTGCGCTTGCCGTGAGCCAAGGCCGCAGCGCGATGGCATCATCGCGCTCGCCAAGACGAAGACCATAGAGGCTGAAGGCCGACAGGCCGAACAGCGCCGCCAGGACCAGGTATAACGCCAAGCGGATGGCGACGGTCGGCCAGTCGAGCATTCGCTCACTTCACCGTGAAGTTGTAGCTGCCGGTGATTTTGTGTGTATCGCTAGAGACGACCTGCCAGCCGACGCTGTAGCGCCCACGCGGGAGGCGCTGCTTCGGGGTGATGGTGAGCGTCCGGCCATCGGCGCCGACTGCGGCGCTGCTGGGCATTTTCATGGCCGCCATGCCCGGCATCGCTGCCATGGTAAGGTCGGCCTTGGAGAAAGCCGGCACGAGTTTCTCGCTGAACTGAAGGCTGATCTTCTCGGGGGTCGCGACGGCCGCGTTGGCGGCGGGGCTGGAGGACACCAGCTTCGGGTGCGCGTTCGCCACGCCGCCTGCGAAGAATAAGGCTGCGGCGGCAGTCGTGATGAACAAGCGACGCATCAGGGTAATCTCCATTTCGATTGGGTTCACCTGTATTACGCAGCCGGGCGGGTCACCCCTCACGATCTTTTTCGTGCCGACGCACCGCTCTCGATGAGGGGCCGGCGGTGGCGGCGCGTATTCAGAAGGGAGCATGGGGCGCTTTTCACCGCGTCTCCTCTCGAGACGAACTGTGGCCGCGGGCCTGGACGGGCGCATGCGCGGGGTAATGATGAGGTTGCGATTGACCGATCAAGGCTGGACGGGCGACCCCGAGGAGGTCATCGACTGTCTGATTGTGGGCGGCGGTCCAGCGGGCCTCATGACCGCGATCTATCTGTCGCGGTTTCTCAGGAGCTGCGTCGTCTATGACGCGGCGGCAGGGCGCGTCGCCTCCATCCCGCACTCGCGCAACCTGCCAGGATTTCCCGGAGGCATTTCCGGCGTCGCGTTTCTTGCGCGATTGCAGGCTCAGCTGCGCGAATATGGCGGTACGGTCCAGAGCGGTGAGATCGACGCAATTGTCGCCTTAGGCGACCACTTCTCGGCAACCTGCGAACTGAACATCTTGCGCGCGCGGACCGTTGTCCTCGCGACCGGTGTCCTCAACCGGCGTCCCGAGATGCCCGATGCGATGCATGACATCGGCGTGGCGCGTGGGCTTCTCCGCTATTGTCCGATCTGCGATGGTTATGAGGCCCGGCGGATGAACGTGGCGGTGCTCGGCGGCAGTGGTCATGGCGCTGAAGAAGCTGAATTCCTGAGGGCTTATGGGGCCAAGGTCACGCTTCTGGCTGAGCGCTCGCTCGATCTCGGGCCGACCGAACTTGCCAAGCTGAACCAGCAGGGCATCGATGTCGCCCCCTCGCCTGTCGAGCAGCTGCGTCTTGGCGACTGTGTCGAGGTGCGGTTGGCCAATGGCCTGGAGCTGCAATTCGACACGCTTTACCCTGCGCTCGGCTCGTCGCCTCGGACGCGGCTTGCCACTTTGCTGGGCGCGAAGCTCAGCAAATTAGGGTGCGTGCTGACCGATGCCCACCAACAAACCTCGGTTGATGGCGTGTACGCAGTCGGCGACGTAGTAGAAGGGCTCGATCAGATCAGCGTCGCAGCCGGGCAAGCGGCAATCGCTGCGACTGCAATCCATAATCTGTTGCGCGACCGCGACAGCGGATTGTCATCTGCCATCGCCGGGCTGTATCCCGCTCGGAGCGTACCGCCGACGTAGTGGGAGCCACTGGCGGTGCACCGAGCGAAAGCCGCCAACAAAGCGCTGATCGCCGGCTCGCTTGTCATCTTCTTCGGCTGCTTCGCGCTTATTCGTATCCACACGACGATCGGCGACACGGCCTTCCTCCGTTCGATGATCCCGCACCACGATCCCGAGGCTTGCGCGGGAGTGCATCGAGACAGTGTGCTATTACCAGCGTCGGGGGTTGCTCGACACGCCCTAGCGGGGCCGGGCTCGCCGGCGGCATCCGACGCTATGCTTGAAAAGGCCTACGGCACGAAGGTCGGCGCTGCCGCATTTCGTCGCATTCTCCTTCGCAGCGCGCCAACACGCGACCGGCTACTAAGCGTCGGGGCCCCTCAGAACGCCAAGTGGTTTATTCCGCCGTGCATGAAGGTTCCGCCGAGGAACCCCTGGATTGAGATCGCGAGTGTCATCAGGCCAAGCACCGCCCAGTACAACGACCGCGACCGCTCGGGACCCTTGCGGTGGCGCGCTGCCATCCAAGCCAGCGCGACGCCGAAGACCGCGATCGATGTCCCGAGCCAGCGATGCGTCATCAGGATAGGGTTGCGGTCGGTCAGGTAGAACCCGCCTGCGAACCAGCCCAGGAACGCCGCCACGATCGCTCCCAGCGCGCCGACGACCAGCATTATGTGTGCGACATGCTGATAATCCCGGTTGCGGCGCCACAACCCGAACAGCTCCACCCCGAACGCACCGATGAACAGGGCGATGGGAAAATGAATGACCATGGTATGCACCCGCCCCAGCCAGCTCACAAGCCGTTCGCCGAAAGTCTTGTTCTTGTTGGCGGTCTCCTCGTGCATGCCGCCCATGTCCATGTCGTCGCCGGCGATGTCGCGGCCGCCCATGTTCATGTCCACGGTCGACATAGAGCCCATGCCCATGTGGCCGTCGCCAGCGTCCGCCCCATCTGCTTTCTGCGTCTCGGCTGCGCTGCTAGCGGCCGGCCCGGGACCGGCCCCGAGCGCATCGTGATCTTCGTGCGCCGATGCCGACGTGCTTACTGAGATTGCAACCGCAAGGAGTAGAGCGAAAGCCCCGCCTCGTTTACCGCCCATCATCTGACCCCTTAAGCCATGTTCATCCATCCCCATTTACGCACGCCCGGCCTTCTCCCCTCACCCGCCGATTAGCTCTTTCCGTGAAACTTTTCGTCTGCTTCAAGGCGAACTGGACGAAGGAGTCACGCTGGCAGCGGCAGGCGCGTCCTGCCGGCACCTACCAGAAAAATCGCCGATCAGCTGCCGTGGCGGGCGAACATGGGTATCAGAACCAGAGCTACTACAGCCAAGGCTATGGCTATGTTGAACCGCAGGGTCACGGCCGAAGTTACGGCTCTTACCAAGGCCAAGGGCATAGCAGTTACGGTAACGGTTATTCCAATTACGGCAACTATGGCTACGCCTCGAACCGGCACGCCCGTCGGGACTACCGCCGGGAAGTACGTCATGCGCGTCGCGACGCGCGCCGGTACAACGAGCATGGTTACAACCACTAGGATGCACAACGGCGCGGGCCACCGCGCCGTTGTCACTTCTGAAGAGTGACAACGCGTCTGACACGCAAGAGTACGGAGAAGGTCGCGGGCGTGCGGCTTTAGGCAATCTTTGCTCTGACACCCGCAATTAGGAGCCTCCGCGCCACTTCGAGAGCCACGCCGAAAACTAGGTGCGAGACAAAGCCGCGCAGGTGCGTCGAAGCCGCGACCTCCGAAGCGGGGGGACTAAAGCCCAACGCCGGCATCGCCATCTCGTCGGCGACCAGCGACACCGCCGCTCCGTAGGCGGTTCCGAACCCAGCGCTGGTCTCTGGGCGAACCTCCACCGCGGCTCCGTAGAGAGCGCCGAGAAACACCCCAAAGCCGTAATGAACAGCTGCTCCCGCAGGCTCACGATATCCCTCCGGTACCGGTTTCCCTACGGTAGCTTCCGTTACAGCGTCGGCCACCTTGACGGTGTTGGGCTCGTCTCCGACATCCCTATCGCCCGAAGCGGCTTTCCAGGCTTCGTGGAACTCGGACATTACCCACGAGGCCACCAACCCCGCCGCCGCGCCCGTCACAGCGCCTTCGATTACGCGCTCTGTGTTCACATCCATCTCTCCGGCGCCTTGTCTAAAAGCTCATTCTAACCGTCGCTCGCACTGTCATCGGCGCACCGGGCATGATGTTGTTGTCGTTGTAGGCGGACGAGAAATAGTTGCTGTTGAGGAGGTTCTCGACGTTGATTTGCGCCTCGATCTGGGGGGTGAGCTTGAAGAATGCGGCGGCATCGACGCGGGTGAAGGCGGGCAGGATGGCGGTGTTGCTGATGGACGTGAAGCTCCTCGACTGGTGATAGACCCCGACCCCGGCCCCAAGGCGAGGGGTGAGGTCGTAGCGGGTCCACAGCGAAGCCTGCTGTTTGGGAACCAGCGGAACCTCGCGCCCGGCCGGGGCGGCACTCGTCGTTTTGCGAATTGTCGCGTCCTGCAGCGCATAGCCCGCGCTGATCTGCCACTGGGGTGTGATCGCGCCGCTAAGGCCGAGTTCGAGCCCTTTGCTGCGCTGCGCGCCCGTGAGCACCGTCCGTGCGGGGTCATTGGGGTCGGCCGCGCGGGTGTTGGTGCGGTCAAGCTGGTAGATGGCGGCGGTCAGGTTCAGCGTCGGGCGGATATCCCATTTGAGGCCAAGCTCGTAATTGTCGAACCTCTCCGGCTCCAGCGCGGCGCTGGTGACATCGAGCGATGAGAATTGATCCCCCGACTGCGGCAGGAAGGACCGGCTATAGCTGGCGTATATCGAGACAGGTTGCACCGGCTTGAGCACCACGCCCACTCGGGGAGACCAAAGCGTGTCGGTCCGGCGATAGCTCTGCCCGGCAACCAGGTCGTCGACGTTAAGCGTGAAGCGGTCGCGGCGAACGCCGCCGATCAGATCGACATGGTCGCCGATCGAGATCTGGTCCTGCACATAGAAGGCGGCGGCGTCGGCGTTCGTGCGGATTGACCGGTAGCCGGTATTGGGAGTGGTGCGCAGCGTGACCGGCGGCACCGTGATCGGGTCGGCCAACCCGACAAAGACGCGCCGCCCCCCGTTGACGATATCACCACCCCCGAAAAAGCCGTTGATCCGCTGGTTGCGCGTGCGCTGGTCGCTAATTTCGAAGCCAGCGAGCAGCACGTGGCGGACGGGTCCAGTGGTGACCCTCCAAACAAGGTCGTTCTGGTTGAGCAGGTTCTTGCGTGTCGTGGGATCGCTATACGCTTCGAGGCCGACGCTCTGGACGCCGCCGCGCGACGTGACCGGGGTGACCGGAAAGGCGTTCCGATAGAGCTTGTCGTAATCACCATACAGGACCCGACTGGTCAGGGTCAGATTGTCGCTGAAGCGGTGCTCGACGCGCCCATTCAGGACCTTGGCCTCGAAATCGCTGACGTTGAATCCCGGCACACCGAAGAAGGTGTCGCGGGCGCCGGTGAGCGGGCGTGACGGGCTCGTCAGCGAGCCCTGAACGGCCGAGGGGACGCCTCGGTCGATCGTTCGCTTGTCGCTGTTATATTCGAAGCCCAGATCGATCCGAGTCGCACCGCCGAGCGAGAGCGCGACGGTCGGGTTGATCGCAACCCGGCGCCCGTCATAGAAGTCGCGATTGTTTCGGAACTCCTCGTAAACGGCGTTCATCCGGGTGGAGACGGACTCGCTGAGTGGCTGACTGATGTCGGCGTCGACATACCATGCGCCATATGTGTCCGCCGAACCGCTGCCGCTGATGAAGGCGTTGGCGACAGGGCGCTTGGTGACGCGGTTGATTACGCCCCCGCCGCCGCCGCGCCCGAAGATCATCGCGTTGGGACCTTTCAGAACCTCGATCCTCTCTGCATTGTAGAGGCCGCGATAATATTGCACGTCGTCCCGCAAGCCATCGACGAAGAAGTCTGCGGTGCTGCTGTTCCCGCGCAGGATGATCTGATCGCGGTGGCCCTCACCTTGAGAGATCACCGCGCCGGGGACATAGCGCAGCACGTCGGCGATCGAACGCATCGCCTGGTCGTCGATTTGCGCCTCGGTGATAATCGAGACCGCTTGCGGGACGTCGTTGAGATCGGTCGGTGTGCGGGTGGCGGTGCTGCTCGCATCGACCTGATAGCCGTCCCGGACGCCGGTCACGATGATCGTTTGCGATGTGCTGCCGGGTCCCGATAGCAGCTGGTCCTGGGCCATTGCCGGGACGGTGAGCAGCCCGAAGCCGAGCACAGTTCCGATACCAAGATTTCTCACAGTCAGCCCTTTTGCGAATCTTTCTCAACCAACGCAATAGATGATTTGAGAGTGCGTCGCAATAGCCCTTCGGGGTGGTCGCTGTCGGGCCCGTTGGCTTGCTCTCTAAAATATGAGGCCAGCGAAACGGACTACGGCAATGTTACGAAGCCCGACGAGATCACTTATCAGAGCCTGAGTTGGCTTTGCCGTTGCATTACGCCGAACGTCCTCAGCCATGACATGGAAGAGAGCCGAGCCAGTGACGCTCACCGGACGACGATCTTGCCTTTCATGCCGAAAATCGAGTGCATGAAGTGCGAACAATGCACGTCGTAGGTTCCGATCCGGTTGACAACCAGGCGCACGTCCCCGCTTTCTCCGCCTCCCAGATCGACCTCACCCTTGTTGATCGTCGACCGGCTGGCAGGGTCAATAGTGGCTTGCTCGAAAAAGGCCTTGGCGACAAAATTGTGGCCGCCCCCTGCCGTGTTAACAAAGCGCAAGCGGTAGGGAGCACCGCGTTGAAGCGTGATCGTGGCTGGAACGAAAGCGAAATTCTTCATGTCGATTTCGATCGTCCGGGCGTTCAACCAGTTCGGCGATTGAGCAAAGCCAGGCCCCGCGAGAAGAAGGCCGCAAACAGCGAGGCTTAGCGAGCGCATCGAACATCCCCATTACAAGCGTATCATAGCACGGATTGAGCCGCAGGCTCTTTTGGCCGTTCAAAAGCTGCATCGAAGCGAAAATCCCGAGAAAGGGACGTCAATTCCAACTTCCACGGCGCTAGATTCCGAGCCGATTGGCCTGCTTCGGCGTGCAAGGTGATGTTCATCGAGTAGGTTCGTCGTCGGAATCCGAATGGTGTACATGCAAGCGGGCTCGGTGCGAAACCCGCGTCCACCCAGGCATGCGAGGCAGCTCAAGGATCAAAAGAAGCATCAGAGCGGTTATGACAGCCAGATGATAGATCCCGTACGCGGCGCTTACGCTGCCAGCCACGCTCAGGACGCTTCAGGGCGTTGTCCGGCCCGGCTTCACCCGTTGGGGTAGCCTTGCGTTCTCGCTAGGGATTCTTGCCGCCGTTGCATTTCAGCTGCGCTCCATCGATTTCATAACTCTCACCACCTTAGTACCGACGAGCGCTCTGTTCTGGTTGGCGTTTGCGGCTTCCTACCTAGCTACACCGGTGTCCGAGTGGGCGATCTTCCGGGGGCTATGGCGCTTGCCCGTCGTTGGTCTGCTTCCGTTGCTTCACAAGCAGGTGACCAATAATCTTGTCCTGGGCTACATGGGAGAGACGCAGCTCTATCTTTGGGCAAAACGCCGGGCTGAGATGGTCGCGTCGCCATTTGGTGCCGTAAAGGATGTCGCGATTCTGTCCGCGCTTGCTGGCAATGTGGCGACGATCGCCGTACTCGCTCTCGCCTATCCCATGTTCCTTGAGTTGAGGACCGGAAGCGTCGGAACCGCGATTGTCGGGTCTGTGTTTTTCGTGATGGCCGTGTCGATCGGTATCACCGCATTCGGACATCGAATGTTCACGCTTCGTCGTCCTGTGCTGATCCGCATCTTCGTCGTCCATCTCCTGCGCATTGCGGCGACGGTGACGCTCTCCGCGCTTATGTGGCATCTCGTTGTTCCCGACGTCGCAGCAGGATGGTGGATATTGCTGGCGAGCGTCCGCCTGATGATGTCGCGCCTTCCGCTAGTCCCCAACAAGGACGTCGCGCTCGTGGGCGTTGCTGCCCTTTTCGTTGGCCAAAATCTGGAGATCGCTGCTGCGATCGTACTCGTCACAGGTATCACGGTCGCGGCCCATGTCCTCGTGGGTATCGTACTTGGATTCGTCGCACTCGCGCCCGAGACCTACCACTATAAGCGTCGTATTCGCGCTCACGCGCAGGCATGTCGCGAGCCGGGTCCTGTTTACGATGCCAAGCGGTCGCCGCCGATGCTTAAGGACCAACTCATCTAAGAGTCTGATTCAAAATTATCGTTCATAATTTCATAGCCTTGCGATGCGGCGAGTGAAGAGTTGTATCGAGGCGACGAAGAGCCATGCGGTTGCC
>NZ_FZPA01000002.1 GCF_900188185.1 Sphingopyxis indica
GGCAACCGCATGGCTCTTCGTCGCCTCGATACAACTCTTCACTCGCCGCATCGCAAGGCTATGAAATTATGAACGATAATTTTGAATCAGACTCTTAAAGATATTCAACTCGCCGCGAAATGCATAAGGTGGTTGGCATCCGAAGCGCGTGACAGATTCATAAACGGCGGCGGTGCAATGGCCAACATTCCGCTATTCGATGGCGTGACAAACGCGCCGTGTGGTAGTGACGAATATAATTTCGACTTTCAGGGGCGAAGGCTCAACGCCAGTTGGCATATCAAAAACGGCGGAAACACCCGCCAACCGGAGAGATGTCTGCGTATTTACTATACCTTTGACGATACAAGCCGACAGATTATCATATCAGATATGCCGGCACACCGGCGAACAGGTGCCAGTTGATGACAGCAACCGTCGCCCATACCTATGTAGACGTCGCCAAGACTTGCGGAATTACGGTGGATGGAGACGCGTGCAGTTCCCCAATTAAATTTCGGCTGTGAACCGAGTGTCACCCCATTCGCCCCAGCGCCGATTGGAAAATTGGATTCGCGCAGAGAGCGCAGAGGCCGCAGAGATTCTGGCTCACGCGGAGGCGCGGAGAGATGGCGATTGCCGCGAAGCGGCCTTTCTTCCGCGGCCGTTGCGATGTCATCGAAGCTGGAGGAAATGAAGGGGCCTGTCGGCCCGGATTCTCCGCGCCTCCGCGCCTCCGCGTCTCCGCGTGAATCCCTTTCCTTCTTCTCTGCGATCTCTGCGGCCTCTGCGCGAAACATATTGAATGCGCCGCCAACTTGCCCACCCCGCTGCGACTAACGAGCAAGCTCGTAAGTCTCGCTGCCCCTCCCCTAAAGGGGAGGGGGTGAGATGGGCATTTTCGCGTCATTGCGAGCGGAGCGAAGCAATCCAGAGTGGGCGTAAGCCGCCCTGGATTGCTTCGCTTCGCTCGCAATGACGGTGGTTTGGGTCGCGGGCCACGCCCTGCGTGACAACCCCCATGCCCCTCGTTACAAATCCTCGCGGCGCAGCAGGGACTCGCGGCCTTATGACGAAAACCGCTGCATCGAATCTGTGCTGACGGTCGCCAGCACCGACTTGGGGGAGCGCATCATTCGATGCGCGGCTAAGGGGGCGACGGCGCGTGAAAAAAGCATCCGACCTGTTCATCGAATGCCTGGAGGAAGAGGGCGTCGAATATATTTTCGGCGTGCCGGGCGAGGAGAATCTCGACTTTCTCGACAGCCTGTCGCGGTCGAAAACGATCAAGCTGATCCTGACGCGGCACGAGCAGGGCGCGGGGTTCATGGCCGCGACCTATGGGCGGCACACGGGGAAGACCGGCGTGTGCCTCGCGACGCTCGGCCCCGGCGCGACCAATTTCGTCACCGCCGCCGCCTATGCCCAGCTCGGCGGCATGCCGATGATGATGATCACCGGGCAGAAACCGATCAAGAAGTCGAAGCAGGGGCGCTTCCAGATTCTCGACGTCGTGCGGATGATGGGGCCGATCACCAAATTCACCCACCAGATGGCCTCGTCCGACAATATCCCGAGCCGCGTACGCGAGGCGTTCCGGCTCGCCGAGGAGGAAAAGCCCGGCGCGGTGCATATCGAGCTGCCCGAGGACATCGCCGACGAACAGACCGACTCCACCCCGCTCAAGCGCAGCCACAGCCGCCGCCCGACCGCCGACGTCAAATCGGTGCGCGAGGCGGTGAAGGCGCTCGAGGCGGCGAAGTCGCCGGTGCTGGTGATCGGCGCGGGCGCGAACCGGACGATGACGAGCCGGATGCTGCTGCAATTCATCGAAAAGACCGGCATCCCCTTTCTGACCACCCAGCTCGGCAAGGGGGTGATCGACGAGCGGCATCCGAAATTCCTCGGCTGCGCGGCACTCTCCGCCGGCGATTTCGTCCACCGCGCGGTCGAGGCGTCGGACTGCATCGTCAACATCGGCCACGATGTGATCGAAAAGCCGCCCTTTTTCATGAAGGCGGGCGGGCCGACCGTGATCCACGTCTCGACCAAGACCGCCGAGGTCGATCCCGTCTATTTTCCGAATATCGAGGTCATCGGCGACATCGCCAACGCGATCTGGCAGATCAAGGAAGACATCGTCGTGAGCGGCGGCTGGAAATTCGACGATCTGCTTCGCTACCGGCAGGCCGAGGTCGCGCACACCGCGCCGCTCGCCGCCGACGCGCGCTTTCCGATCTTTCCGCCGCATCTGGTGCAGCAGGTGCGCGCGGCGATGCCCGACGACGGCATCATCTGCCTCGACAATGGCGTCTATAAAATCTGGTTCGCGCGCGGCTACACCGCCTATCGCCCGAATACCGTGCTGCTCGACAATGCGCTCGCGACGATGGGCGCTGGGCTGCCGAGCGCGATGATGTCGGCGATGCTGTATCCCGAGCGCAAGGTCATGGCGATCTGCGGCGACGGCGGCTTCATGATGAACAGCCAGGAAATGGAGACCGCGGTGCGCCTGGGCCTCGACCTGACCGTGCTGATCCTGAACGATTCAAGCTATGGCATGATCCGCTGGAAACAGGCGAATATGGGGTTCGAGGATTGGGGGCTGACCTATGGCAACCCCGACTTCGTCAAATATGCCGAAAGCTATGGCGCGCACGGCCACCGCGTCGAAAGCGCGGCGCACCTCAAGGAACTTCTCGCGCACTGCCGCGATACTCCGGGTGTGCATCTGATCGACTGTCCGGTCGACTATTCGGAGAACGACCAGATTTTGAATAACGATATCAAACGGTTGTCGAAGGAATTGTAATGTCTGCCCCCTCCCGTTTGCGGGAGGGGCAGCGAGACTTGCGAGCTTGCTCGCTAGTCGCAGCGGGGTGGGCTAGTTCACCGCCGCTGACCCACCCCCAACCCCTCCCGCAAGCGGGAGGGGGGAGAAGCTGAATGAAACTCAAGGACGTCTACCCGCTCTATCTCAACAACAAGGCGGCGCAGCCGAATAGCGACCTCGTCGTCACCGACAAATATAGCGGCGAGGTCGCCTTTCGCACCGCGCTTGCGACCCCCGACGTGATCGACGAGGCGATCGCCGGTGCGGTGCGCGCGGCGGGGCCGATGGCGAAGCTCGCGAGCTATGAGAAGCAGGAGGTGCTCAACCACTGTGTCGTCCGCTTCAAGGAACGGTTCGACGAGCTTGCCTATGCGCTGTGCGTCGAGGCGGGCAAGCCGATCAGGGACAGCGAGGGCGAGGTCACGCGGCTGATCGACACCTTCCGCATCGCCGCCGAGGAAGCGGTGCGCAATTATGGTGAGGTGCAGCCGCTCGACATCTCCGCGCGGGCCAGGGGCTATATGGGAATGTGGAAGCGCGTGCCGATCGGGCCGTGCAGCTTCATCTCGCCGTTCAACTTCCCGCTCAATCTCGCCGCGCACAAGATCGCGCCGGCGATCGCGATGGGCTGTCCCTTCGTGATGAAGCCCGCGTCGATGACCCCGCTCGGCGCGATCATCATGGGCGAGGTGCTCGCCGAGTGCGACATATTGCCCGAAGGCGCGTTCAGCATCCTGCCCGCGACGCGCGACGGCGCCGACCTGTTCACCACCGACGAGCGGCTGAAGCTGCTCTCCTTCACCGGCTCACCGGCCGTCGGCTGGGACCTGAAGGCCAAGGCCGGAAAGAAGAAGGTCATCCTCGAACTCGGCGGCAATGCCGCAGTGATCGTCGACAAGGACGCCGACCTCGATCACGCCCTCGAACGGATCATTTTCGGCGCCTTCTATCAGTCGGGCCAATCGTGCATCGGGGTGCAGCGAATCATCATCCACGCGGAGATTTACGAAAAATTCCGCGACATGCTGATCGAAAAGACCAAGACGCTGGTAGCCGGCGACCCCAAGGATCGCGCCACCTTCATCGGCCCGATGATCTCCGAAAAGGAAGCGGCGCGCCTCGACGGCTGGATCCAGGACGCGATCGCGGACGGCGCAAAGCTGCTGACCGGCGGCAAGCGCGACGGCGCGATGCTCGAGGCGACCTTGCTCGAAAATGTCGACCGCGGCGCGAAAGCCTATCGCGAGGAAGCCTTCGGCCCGCTCGCGATCCTGTCGAAATTCAGCGACTGGAAGGACGCGATGGCCGAGGTCAACGACAGCAAATTCGGCCTGCAAGCCGGGCTTTTCACCCGCGATTTCCAGCAGATACTCGATGCGTGGGACGAACTCGACGTCGGCGGCATCGTCGTCAACGACGTCTCCTCCTATCGCGTCGACAATATGCCCTATGGCGGGGTCAAGGATTCGGGCCTCGGCCGCGAAGGCATCCGCTTCGCGATGGAGGATATGAGCGAGATCCGGAATATGGTGATCCGGCGGGCTTGATTCTTCACAGGTTTCGTCATTGCGAGCGAAGCGAAGCAATCCAGCGCGGTTTACGCCACGCTGGATTGCCGCGTCGCCTGCGGCTCCTCGCAATGACGGGACCGGAAACAACCCAGCGGTCACAAAACCGCCCTCGAACCTTCTTCAAACTGTCGCGAGTTCGAATCGCCCCCTGTAACAAATCTCGTGTCTAGGCCGTGGGCAGCCAAAGGCTGTTTACGGAGTAGGACATGGCCTCGATTTCGACCCTGCCGATCCCCGCCCACTTTCCCGATCCCTATAGCGCCAAGCCGCATGTGCCCGAGCGCGTGATCGGCAAGCGGCGGAGCTATCGCACCGTGTGGGTCAGCGACATCCACCTGGGCACGCGCGGCTGCAACGCCCCGCTGCTGATCGACTTTTTCGACCATGTCGATTGCGAGACGCTCTATCTCGTCGGCGACATCATCGACGGCTGGCGGCTCAAGAAGCGGCATTTCTGGCCGCCCGAGCATAATGACGTCGTGTGGCGCGTGCTCAAGCGCGCCAAGCGCGGCACGCGCGTCGTCTATGTCCCCGGCAACCATGACGAGATGGTCAAACCCTTCGACGGCTTCAATTTCGGCGGCGTCGAAATTCTCCGCGAGGCGGTGCATGAAACCGCCGACGGCAAGAAGCTGCTGATCGTCCACGGCGACGAGTTCGATGCGGTGATGCTGGCGCACCGCTGGCTCGCCTTCGTCGGCGACGCCGCCTACACCGCGCTGATGAAGGCGAATGTGGTGGTGAACGCCATCCGCAACCGGCTCGGCCTGCCCTATTGGTCGCTGTCGAAGGTCGCCAAGCACAAGGTCAAGAATGCGGTCCAGTTCATCGGCCGCTATGAAGAGGTCGTCGCGCACGCCGCGCGCGCGCGCGGGGTCGACGGCGTCGTGTGCGGCCATATCCACAGCGCCGAAATGCGCGAGATCGAGGGCGCCCTCTATTATAACGACGGCGACTGGGTCGAAGGCTGTACCGCGCTGGTCGAACATCACGACGGGCGCATGGAAATCCTCCACTGGGCCGAGGAAGTCGCCTCGCGCGATGCACCGACCCCAATCGACCGGCAGGCCTCGGCGCGCGCTGCATGAGGATATTGATCGTCACCGACGCCTGGGAGCCCCAGGTCAACGGCGTCGTCCGCACGCTCCAGGCGACCGTGAGCGAATTGCGTGCCGGCGGGCACGAGGTCGAAATCGTCTCGCCCGACCTGTTCCGGTCGATCCCCTGCCCGACCTACGGCGAAATCCGTCTCGCCTTCGCCGGGCGGCGCGCGGTCGCGCGGCATATCCGCGCCTTCGCCCCGCACGCGATTCATATCTCGACCGAAGGGCCGCTCGGCCTTGCGGCGCGGCGCTGGTGCCTCAAGAACCGCTTTCCCTTCACCACCGCCTATCATACGCGCTTTCCCGACTATGTCGCGGCGCGGCTGCCGGTGTCGCCCGATCTGATATGGCGCTTCATCCGCTGGTTCCACCGCCCGGCGCGGCACATCATGGTCGCGACGCGGTCGCTGCAAGCCGAACTCGAAGCGCAGGGCCTTCGCCAGACGATGATGTGGGAACGCGGCGTCGATCACGCGCTGTTCCGCCCCGACCGGGCGCCGCATCCCGCCTTTGCCGGAGTGGCGCGCCCGATCCAGATCTATGTCGGCCGCGTCGCCATCGAAAAGAATATCGAGGCGTTTCTCGAGACGAAACAGCCGGGCACGAAGGTGATCGTCGGCGACGGGCCGGCGCTGGCCGAATTGCAGGCGCGCCATCCCGACGCGCTGTTCCTCGGCAAGCTCGGCGGCGAAACGCTAGCGGCGGCCTATGCCGGCGCCGACGTCTTCGTCTTTCCGAGCAAGACCGACACCTTCGGCCTCGTCGTCATCGAAGCGCTGAGCTGCGGAACGCCGGTCGCCGCCTATCCGGTCCCGGGGCCGGGCGACATCGTGACCGGGGGCGCCGGAGCGCTCGACGACGATCTCGACGTCGCGATTGCGCGGGCGCTGGCCTGCGCCCGCGACGATGCCGCCGCGCTGGGCGCGCGCTACAACTGGTCGCGCTGCACCGCCCAGTTTCTGAACGCGCTCACCTTCGTGCCTTCGCAGCCGGCGGCCGGCGTCCCGGTCAGGACACCACGGCTCGCGTAGATTACAGGCGGCAGGAAGCGACCGGTTGAGGGACAGTCTGCGTCTTATAGCTTCGTCATTCCCGCGAAAGCGGGAATCCAGAACGTGCGCCAGCTGACCCTACACTGGATTCCCGCTTTCGCGGGAATGACGAAGATGGGGGACGGCAGTTCACCATCTCGAAGCCGCCGTCCCCGCTCGTGATTTCGGCGACCTAAAAGGATTTCCGCCACTCCAGCTCGATATAGCGGCCGAGCGGGTCGGTGTAGCCGGGCTGGTAGCTCAGTGGCACAGCGCCGCTCGCGTCGGTTACCCTGCGCTGCGCGTCGAACAGATTGTCGATCGACAGCCGCAGCCGCGAATTTTTGAGGAAGGGCAGGTCGCCGGTGACCTTTGGCATCTGGCCGAAGTCGGCGAAGAAGCGCAGGTCGAAGGTCGCGAGCGGGTGGAAGGTCAGATCGCCGTTCGCGCCGCCGACGACGCTGCTGCCGCTGTCATATTTGGCGCGGACGCGCGCGCCGATCCCCTTGTAGAAGACGCCGCCGTCGAGTTCGACGAGGTTACGGCTGGAGCCCCCGCCGCTGCCGGTCGCCGATCCGTCGAGCAGGTCGAGTTCGGGGACGCCGGGACGGATGAGCACCGTGTCGGTGAGCTTGAACGTATGATAGAGCGAGACCTGCCAGCGGCCGCCCTGCGGTCGTCCAAAGCCTCGTCCACCGCCGCGCCGTCCCATGCCGCGACTGCCGCCGCGGGGGGGCCCGCCGCTTGCGCCGGGCGGCGGCCCGGCCTGCTGTGCTTCGCCAGCGCTGCCTTCGCGCCGCGGCGGGGCGTCGCCCCCTTCGGGCGGCGGTCCGCCAGGCGGCGGAGCCTCCGTCGATCGTTCGCGGCGGCCGCTCTCGCCGGGGCCGGTTTTCGGCTCGCCGAAGCTCTTGCCGAAATTGAAGCCCCAGCGGATCTGCGAATTGGTCGCGCGGTCGAAATTGACCGGGCGCAGGTCGACCGCGAGCAGGGTGCCGTCGGTATCGCGCACCACGCGGTCGGGAAAGGCCGCCTCGATCTCGGGGGTGAGCAAGGGAAAGCTGTTCGCCGTATCGTCGCTGCGATTATGGTTATAGTCGATCGAGAAGCTCAGCCCGTCGAGCATCGGCACGTCCCAGTTGAGACCGAACTTGATGTCCTGCCGCTTTTCGGTGAGCAGGTCGGGGTTGCCGCCGGTGATTGTCGTGATCTCGACCGTCTGGCCCGTGGCGAAATCATAGGTGGTCACGCCATCGGTGGTCAGCGGAGCGGCGCCGAGCTGGGTCATCGACGGCGCCGCCTCGTCGCGCTTGTAGCTCGCGATCAGCGACAGATTGCCGGTAAGCCCCCAGTTGAAGGTCGCGCCCCAGCTCGTCAGCGCCGAAAAGTCGCTCGGACGCTCGGCCTGGGCGTTGAGGGTCAGCGACAGCCGGCCGACCTTGCCGACATTATAGTCGGGGTCGAGCAGCGGCACGGTGAGCGATCCGAAGACGCTCGGCGTATCGCGGCCGAGGTCGCTCGTCGTGATGTCGCCCCCGGTCGCCGCGCGGCTGTCGTAGCGCGCGCTGGTGAAGCCGCCGGTGATCGACGCCTGAAGCGGCCCCGCCCAGCCCTCGATCACGCTGCCCGAAATATTGGCGTTGGCGCCGATATTGCGCTGGCTGCTGTCGAAGCGGTCGGTCGTGCCGCCCGTCCGGTCGGTGAAGATGCGCTGATCGCTGTCCGAATAATTGCCCGTGACCGACCAGCGCCAGTCGTCGAGCATGCCGTTGACGCTCGCCGAGCCCTCCCAATTCTGGGTGCGGCTGTCGCGGCGCAGCGGGTCGCCGGGGCCGCCGTCGCCCGGGCCGAGCAGCGACAGGCTGTCGGTCTGGTCGAAGCGCAGGCTTCCCTGCACGTCGGTGACCTTGTCGAGATTGCGGACGATCGTGCCCTCGATCCTATATTCGTCGCTCGCGGGGAGTAGGCTGCGCGCCGGAGCTTCGGCAGCGCGTCCGGCATCTTCGTACCGAAGGTCGCGCTCGCTTTCGAGCAGCATCGTCTGATGCTCCCAGCTCGCGTTGAGGTTGAGCCGGCCCGTCTCGCCGATCGCGATGAAGCCGGGTTCGAGCTCGCTCTTGAATTGCCCGCCCTGCGTCGGCACCCCGGCTTCGGCTTCGGCCGAAATCTGCCGGAAACTCGGCTTGAGCACGATGTTGACCACGCGCTCGGTCGCGGCATAGCCATATTGCAGCGCAACCTCTTCGGGGAAGACCTCGACCTTGGCGATCGCCTCGGGCGGAATATTGCGGACCGCGCCGAACCCCGAAATGCGGCGACCGTTGACGAGGAGCACCGGCCGGCCGCTGCCGCGTCCGCGCCCCGAGCGCGTGATCGGCTCGATCGCGGCGAGCAGCTCCTCGACCGACGACACGCCGTAGCTCGCGACCGCAGCTTCGTCGAGTTCGACCTCGGCGGTGAAATCGGTGTCGAGCTGGCCCGCAAGGCGCTGTCCGGTGACGACGATCTCCTCCTCGTCGTCATAATCCTGATCGTCCGGGTCGGGACTAGCCACCTCTTCCGCAGGGGGCTCGGTCGACGCCGCCGCCGCCGGAAGCATAGCCTCGCCATGCGCGAAGGCCGGTACGGCCAGCGAGGCGGCGGTCGTCAACAGCAGCGCGCGGGAGGTCGTCGAAAGGCGATATTTTTTCATCGGGAGAGGAGCCTTCTATTATATTTCTGTGCGTCATGTCTTAGCCGGCGCGGCTGAATACAGCCTGATGCCTTTTTGCCCCGCGGGTTCATCTGGTTGCAATTTGTCGCAACAATATGGCAGTGCCACCGCTGCTCCACGAACGGGCGATAGCGACCGCTGGACAGCATGGCCGCGGCTCTTTATCGGCCACCCATGCCGACTCCAGATGCCCCGCCCGTTCCCGAATCCATCCTGATCGTCGACTTCGGCAGTCAGGTCACCCAGCTCATCGCCCGCCGCGTCCGCGAGGCCGGCGTCTATAGCGAGATCGTCCCGTTCAGCGCCGCCGAAGCCGCGCTCGAACGGATGCAGCCGAAGGGCGTGATCCTGTCGGGATCGCCGGCGTCGGTCCCCGCCGCGGGCAGCCCGCGCGCGCCGCAGTCGGTGTTCGACAGCGGGGTGCCGATCCTCGGTATCTGTTACGGCCAGCAGGTGATGAGCGAACAGCTCGGCGGGCGCGTCGAGCCGGGCGGCAGCGACGGCGAACGCGACGGCGAGTTCGGCCGCGCCTTCCTGACCGTCACCGAACCCTGCGTGCTGTTCGACGGCCTGTGGGAGGTCGGCGAGCGCCATCAAGTGTGGATGAGCCACGGCGACCGCGTGACGAAATTCGCACCCGGCTTTCGCATCGTCGCGATCAGCGACGGCGCCCCCTTCGCGCTGATCGCCGACGACGAGCGCCGCTATTATGGCACCCAATTCCACCCCGAGGTCGTCCATACCCCCGACGGCGCCAAGCTGATCGCCAATTTCGTCCGCCACGTCTGCGGCTGTTCGGGCGACTGGACGATGGCGGAGTTCCGCGCGACGAAGATCGCCGAGATCCGTGAACAGGTCGGCGACCAGCGCGTGCTGTGCGGCCTGTCGGGCGGCGTCGACAGCGCGGTCGCGGCGGTGCTGATCCACGAGGCGATCGGCGAGCAGCTCACCTGCGTCTTCGTCGACCATGGCCTTCTCCGCATGAACGAGCGCAAGCAGGTCGAGGAGCTGTTCCGCGGCCATTACAATATCCCGCTGGTCGTCGTCGACGCCGAGGCCCGCTTCATGGCGGGGCTCGCAGGCGTCACCGACCCCGAGAAAAAGCGCAAGTTCATCGGCGCCGAATTCATCAACGTCTTCGAAGAGGAAGCGAAGAAAATCGGCGGCGCCGACTTCCTCGCGCAAGGCACGCTCTATCCCGACGTGATCGAGAGCGTCAGCTTCACCGGCGGCCCGAGCGTCACGATCAAGAGCCACCACAATGTCGGCGGCCTGCCGGAGCGGATGAACATGAAGCTCGTCGAACCGCTGCGCGAGCTGTTCAAGGACGAGGTGCGCCTGCTCGGCAAAGAGCTTGGGCTGCCCGACATTTTCGTCGGCCGCCACCCCTTCCCCGGCCCCGGCCTCGCGATCCGCATCCCCGGCGAGGTGTCGAAGGAGCGCTGCGACATCTTGCGCAAGGCCGACGCCATCTATCTCGAGGAGATCCGGAACGCGGGCCTCTATGACGCGATCTGGCAGGCCTTCGCGGTGCTGCTCCCGGTCAAGACCGTCGGCGTGATGGGCGACGGGCGCACCTATGACCATGTCTGCGCGCTGCGCGCGGTGACTTCGACCGACGGCATGACCGCCGACATCTACCCCTTCGACGCGAGCTTCCTCTCGCGCTGCGCGACGCGGATCATCAACGAGGTGCAGGGGATCAACCGGGTGGTCTATGACTATACGTCGAAACCGCCGGGGACGATCGAGTGGGAGTAAGGCATGACCATCGCCTATATCACCATCGGCACCAACGACATGGCGCGCTCCCGGATCTATTATGATGCGGTGATGCCGCATCTCGGTGGCCGGCTGGAGGTCGAATATGGCGATCAGGCCTGTTGTTATGTGATGCGCGACGAAAGGCGCGTCTGGATCGGCAAGCCGCAAGACGGCCAGCCCGCGACGGCGGGGAACGGCATCATGCCCGGATTTCTGTGCGACGACCCGGCGGCGGTCGATGCCGCCCATGCGGCGGCGCTGGCACATGGCGGAACCAATGAGGGCGACCCCGGTCCGCGCCCTCTCTACGGGCCGGATTTTTACGGCGCTTATGCTCGCGACCCCGAAGGGAACAAGATGAGCTTCGTCCATTTCGGCTTGTCGCACGCTTGACCAAACCGTTGGGCTGAGCGAACTTCCACCTTCGTTCGCCCTGAACTTGTCGAGGGAGGTAGGGTATGACTGAAACAACCTCCGCGCTCATCGACGAAATCGCCAATGAGGTTGCGGCGCTTGGCACGGTCCTGTTCGCCGCCGCGAACGCCAACGGGGATGGCGCAGGTGTCAGCGAAGCGATCCGCAGCGTCGCATATCTTCTGGATGATTATCGGAATATCGAAGGCGAGGACCCGGCTCCGAGCCTGATCACGCGCCAGCTTCGCATCAATGGTTTGACCGGATGACAGCCGACGCCAACATCCGGCGCTACCCCGTGCCCTTCGTTTGAGGAGAGGATGATGGACCGGATCGAAACTCACGCCTCCGGCGGCTGCCAGTGCGGCGCGGTGCGCTATCATGCGAGCGCGATGCTCGACACGTCGCACATCTGCCATTGCCGCATGTGCCAGAAGGCGGCGGGCAATTATTTCGCGGCGCTCGTCGGCATTCCGCGCGATGCGTTGACGTGGACGCGCGGGACGCCCGCAGTCTTCAAAAGCTCCGACCCGGTCGAGCGCGGCTTCTGCCGCGACTGCGGGACCCCGCTCTATTACGACTATCTGGAGAGCAGGCATCTGAGCGTCACGACGGGCTCGCTCGACGACCCCGCGCGCTTTCCGCCGAAGATGCAGTTCGGCGTCGAGGGCCGGATGCCGTGGTTCGACACGCTTCCCGGCCTGCCGCAGGAAGGGACGACCGAAGAAACGATGCGCGCGCAGGTCGGCGCGATCGCGGCTACCAACCATCAGCATCCCGACCACGACACGGAAAATTGGCCCGAATGACCCCCACCGCGAAAATCCTGCTCCTCGGCTCGGGCGAGCTTGGCCGCGAGTTCGTGATCTCGGCGAAGCGGCTCGGCTGCCATGTCGTCGCGTGCGACAGCTATGCCGGCGCGCCCGCGATGCAGGTCGCCGACGAAGCCGAGGTGTTTTCGATGCTCGACGGCGACGCGCTGCGCGCCGCGATCGAAAAGCACCGCCCCGACCATGTCGTGCCCGAGATCGAGGCGATCCGCACCGAAGTGCTCGCCGAGCTGGAAGCCAAGGGCGTCCATGTCGTCCCCTCGGCGCGCGCCGCGCAGCTGACGATGAACCGCGACGCGATCCGCGATCTTGCCGCGAGCGAACTCGGCCTCGCCACCTCGACCTTCGAATATGCGACGAGCCGCGACGAACTCGCCGCAGCCGCGACGCGCATCGGCTTTCCGCTCGTCGTGAAGCCGGTGATGTCCTCGTCGGGCAAGGGGCAAAGCACGGTGAAGGACGCCGCGGGCATCGAGGCGGCGTGGGACTATGCCGCCGCCGGGATGCGCGGCGACCGGCTGCGCGTGATCGCCGAGGCGTTCGTCGACTTCGATTATGAGATCACTTTGCTCACCGTGCGGCACAAGGATGGCGTCGCCTTCTGCCCGCCGATCGGTCACCGGCAGGAGCGCGGCGACTATCGCGAAAGCTGGCAGCCCGCCGCGATGTCGGCGGCGGCGCTGCGATCGGCGCAGGAGATGGCGGCGAAGGTCGTCGATGCGCTCGGTGGCCACGGCATCTTCGGGGTCGAATTTTTCGTCAAGGGCGACGCGGTGATCTTCTCCGAACTCAGCCCGCGCCCGCACGACACCGGCATGGTCACGCTGATCTCGCAGGATCTGTCCGAATTCGACCTGCACGCGCGCGCGATCCTGGGCCTGCCGATCCCCGCCGTGGCGCTGCGCGGTGCGAGCGCGAGCGCGGTGCTGCTTGCCGACCGCGATGCCGAGGATTTCGCGATCACCGGGCTGGCCGAAGCCTTAACCCCGCCGGACGCCGACACCACGGTCGATGTGCGCATTTTCGGCAAGCCGGTGACGCGTCCGTATCGCCGCATGGGCGTCGCGCTGGCGCGGGTCGATGGCGGCACCACAGACGATGCGCGCGCCGCGGCGGTCGCGGCGGCGGGGAAGCTGACGGTCGAATATTCGGGATAAGCTGCGGAACATTGGGTCGACTACTTTCTGGCGATTGCGGTCATAAGGGTCCTCCCCGGCACGGGGAGGGGGACCATGCGAAGCATGGTGGAGGGGCACCCTCGGTTTACGCTGCGTTCAAAGAGGGAAAGGCAAACCGCCTGTGCCCCTCCACCACCCTTCGGCCTCGCGGGAAGCAACGCGCCCCGCGCGTTCCTTTGTCCCGCTCGCTCCCCCTCCCCCAAGGGGGAGGACCGGCCGCTCTCCACCCCTAAGCCGACTTCGAAAAAAACACTGTCCTACATCATTCGGCTGTGCCAGCCTTCGTCTCGGCTCTTTCGATATGTGGATAAAGGCAGTCACGGCCCGGTTTACGGATGCGGGCGGGAGCCGGTGCGGCATGTTCGCCAAACGCGACCAATCGGCGGCTGCACAAGGCTGAACTTTGCTGAACTTTGCAACGACGACGCGGACCCGGCCCGCAACACACGCACCGACGCAGCTAGGCCGCCCCCCTTCCCCCTGCTACACCCCGCGCCATGTCCACGAAGAATCACCTCTATCTGGTCGATGGCTCCAGCTATATCTTTCGCGCCTATCACCGCCTGCCGCCGCTGACGAACCCGAAGGGCGTGCCCGTCGGCGCGGTCTATGGCTATACGACGATGCTGTGGAAGCTCGCGAAGGAGCTGCACGAAGCCGACGGGCCGACGCACCTCGCGGTGATCCTCGACCATTCGAGCGAATCCTTCCGCAACGAAATCTACGACCAGTACAAGGCGAACCGGCCCGAGCCGCCCGAGGATCTGATCCCGCAATTCCCGCTGATCCGCGACGCGACGCGCGCCTTTTCGCTGCCGTGCATCGAGATGGCGGGCTATGAGGCCGACGATCTGATCGCGAGCTATACCGAGGCCGCCGTCCGCGAAGGCTGGGACGTCACCATCGTGTCGTCCGACAAGGATCTGATGCAGCTGGTGCGCGAAGGCGACGGCGCCCCGCAGGTCGATATGCTCGATACGATGAAGAATGTCCGGCTCGGCATCGAAGCGGTGGAGGAGAAGTTCGGCGTCGGCCCCGATCTGGTCGGCGACATTCTCGCGCTGATGGGCGATGCGGTCGACAATGTGCCCGGCGTGCGCGGCGTCGGACCGAAGACGGCGACCAAGCTGATCCTCGAATATGGCGACCTCGAAAAAGCGCTGCTGGGCGCGGCGACGATGAAGCCGTCGAAGCTGCGCGACAATCTGATCGAACATGCCGAAATGGCGCGGCTGTCGCGCATCCTCGTCGAACTGAAGCGCGACTGCCCCCTCCCCGATCCGCTCGACGCCTTGAAGCTCGGCGCGATTCCGCCCGCGCCGCTCAAGGCCTTTCTCGACGAACATGGCTTTCGCTCGCTCTCGGCGAAGCTCGACGTCGGCGCCGCGCCGGGCGGTCCGCCGACCCCGCCGCGCGCGGGCGACGAACCCGCTGCGCCCGCCGAGGCGCCGGCATCGACCCCGACCTTGCCGCCGATGCCGCCGATCGACCGCTCGCTCTATGAATGCGTGACCAGCCTCGACGCGCTCGACCGCTGGATCGCCGAGGCGAAGGCCGCGCATGTCGTAGGGGTCGATACCGAGACCGCGAGCCTCGACAGCGTGACCGGCGCGCTCGTCGGGGTGAGCCTGTCGACCGCGCCAGGGCGCGCCTGCTACATCCCGCTCGGCCATGGCGGCAGCGACATGTTCGCCGAACGCCCCGAACAGATCGCGATGGCCGACGCGCTGCCGCGGCTCGGTGCGCTCCTTGCCGACGATGCGGTGCTCAAGGTCGGGCATAACCTCAAATATGACATCGGCGTGCTCGCGCAGCACGGGCTCGTCATCGCACCCTATGACGACACGCTGGTGATGAGCTTCGCGCTCGATGCCGGCAAGCAGCAGCACGGGCTCGACGAACTGGCGAAGCTCCACCTCGATCACACCTGCCTGACCTTCAAGGAGATGTGCGGGACGGGCAAGTCGCAGATCAGCTTCGCCGAAGTGCCGCTCGACCGCGCGACCCAATATGCCGCCGAAGATGCCGAGGTCGCGCTGCGCCTGTGGAAACTGCTGAAACTCCGCCTGCCGCTCGAGGGCGGGACGCGCATCTATGAAATGGTCGACCGCCCGCTCGTCGCGACCGTCGAGGCGATGGAGCGCGCGGGGATCATGGTCGACCGCGACTATCTGGCGAAGCTGTCGGCCGAATTTGCGAGCGAGATGCTGCGCATGGAGGGCGAAATCCACGCCCTCGCCGGCCAGCCCTTCACGATCGGCAGCCCGAAGCAGCTCGGCGAAATCCTGTTCGACAAGATGGGGCTGAAGGGCGGGCGCAAGGGCAAGTCGGGCGTCTGGTCGACCGACCAGAACGAGCTCGAACGGCTCGAACGCGACGGGGTGCCGATCGCGCGCAAGATTTTGGAATGGCGCCAGCTCGCCAAGCTGAAGTCGACCTATACCGATGCCCTGCAGGAACAGATCAACGCCAAGACCGGGCGCGTCCACACGAGCTACAGCCTCGTCGGCGCGCAGACCGGGCGGCTGTCGTCGACCGATCCGAACCTTCAGAATATCCCGATCCGCACCGAGGTCGGCCGCCAGATCCGCGACGCCTTCATCGCCGCGCCGGACCATGTGCTCATCGCCGCCGACTATAGCCAGATCGAGCTCAGGCTTGCGGCGCATATGGCCGATGTGCCCGAACTCAAACAGGCGTTCGCCGAGGGGCAGGACATTCACGCCGCGACCGCGATCGAGCTGTTCGGCGAGGTCAATCGCGACACGCGCGCGCGCGCCAAGACGGTGAATTTCTCGATCCTCTATGGCATTTCGCGCTGGGGCCTCGCGGGGCGGCTCGAGATCACGCCCGACGAGGCGCAGGCGCTGATCAGCCGCTATTTCGAGCGCTTCCCCGGCATTTCGGACTATATCCAGACGACGCTGGAGGGCGCGCGCGAGCGCGGCTATACCGAGACGCTGTTCGGCCGAAAAACCTGGTTCCCGCGCATCAAGGCGGCGAGCCAGAACGAGCGGCAGGGCAGCGAGCGCGCCGCGATCAATGCGCCGATCCAGGGCACCAGCGCCGACCTGATCAAGCGCGCGATGGCGCGGATGCCGAACGCGCTGGCCGATGCGGACCTGAGCGACGTCAAGATGCTGCTCCAGGTCCACGACGAACTCGTGTTCGAGGCGCCCGCCGGCAAGGCCGAGGCCGCGGGCGCAGTCATCCGCCGCGTGATGATGGGCGCCGCCGAGCCGGTGCTGACGCTGTCGGTGCCGCTCGAGGTCGAAATCGGCACGGGCGCGAGCTGGGGCGACGCGCATTGATGTTCGCGCTGCTGCTGCTCGCCGCCCAGTCGATCGCTCCGCTCCCGCCCGCCGCGCCGGCCGCGTCCGAAGCAGCGGCGCCTCCGCCCGTTGCCGAGGCGGACGTGCGCGAATATGCGGCGATCGTCGGACGCAAGGCGGTGGGCAAGCCCGTCACCGGCCCCTTTGGCACCGCCGACAAGGTGCTGGTTCTTGCGCGCGACGACAAGGGCTATCCGATCGTCGGCGCGAGCTTCGGCTATCCGGTGCGCGACAGCTTGCCCCCGCCGCCGGGCGGCGCGCTGGCGGTGGTGCGGCTGCACCAGAAACCGAGCACGATCGTCCCCGGCCCGACCGACGACGACCGCGCTTTCGTCGCCGCGAACAGGCTGCCGCTGTTCGTGATCGGCGAATGGCAGCGCCCGGCACCGATGTGGGAAGTCGCGTGGCTCGACGGCGCGGTCCGCATCCGCTCGATCGGCGAGGTCGGCGAAATCGGACCGTGGCAGGACTGATCGGCGCGATGGATCGCGCGCGCCGCCCTTTCAATGGGCCGCCCCCGCGTCTATGACGATGCGGTGACGTCTGGCTGACGCAGATGTGACAGCCACCGACGAAAGGCCCGCATGACCCTCCATTCGCCCCATTCCGCCGCCAAGATCCAACCGCCGACGCGCATTCAGCAGAATATTCTCGCGCGCGGCGAGCGGCGAGTGCTCAACTGGCTGTGCGCCCGGCTTCCCGCCTGGGTGACGCCCGACCAGCTCACTCTGCTCGGCTTCCTCGGCGCGGCGCTCGTCGCCGCGGGCTATATGCTGAGCTGGATCGACGACGAATGGCTCGGCCTGTCGCTCGCGGGCTATCTCATCAACTGGTTCGGCGATTCGCTCGACGGCAGCCTCGCGCGCTGGCGGCGGATCGAGCGGCCGGCTTATGGCTATTTCGTCGACCACAGCGTCGACGGACTCGCGATCCTGCTGATCGTCGGCGGGATCGGGGCGAGCCCCTATTTCCGGCTCGACGTCGCGCTGCTCGGGGCGGTCGGCTATCTGCTGCTCGCGATCCACACCTTCCTCTCGGCAAAGGTGCTCGGCGAGTTTCGCCTGTCCTATATGGCGGGCGGACCGACCGAACTCCGGCTGGTGCTGATGGCGATGACGATGGTCATGCCGCTGGTCGGCGGCGCGACGGTGCTCGGCACCGATTTTTCGGCGTTCGACCTGTTCGGCCTCGTCGTCGCGAGCATCCTCGTCACGCTGTTCGTCGTCCAGAGCCTCGCCACCGCGAAGCTGCTCGCCGCGCGCGGCGGCTGACGTCAGCCGCGCACGCGCGCCATCGGATAGGTGCCGAGCAGGGTCAGCGACTTGGTCTGGAAATCGAGTTCCTCGAGCGCACGGTCGACCGTTTCCTCGCCGGGCGCGCCGACGATATCGGCATAGAATTTGGTCGCCGCGAAGCTGCCCCCGACCTGATAGCTTTCGAGCTTGGTCATGTTGACCCCGTTCGTCGCGAAGCCGCCAAGCGCCTTGTAGAGCGCGGCGGGGACATTCTTCACCTCGAAGACGAAGGTGGTCATCAGCGGCGCGCCCGTCGCGGCGGCGGCAGCCAGCGGCTCGCGCGCCAGCACGACGAAGCGCGTCATATTATGGTCAGCGTCCTCCATGCCGGTGCCGTGCAGGGTCAACCCATAGAGTTCGGCCGCGTGCGGCGGGGCGAGCGCGGCGAGGCCGACCTCGTCGCTGTCGGCGACCCATGCCGCGGCGCCCGCGGTGTCGCTGTGTGCGACGGGCGAGATGTTATTGCGCCGCAGCCAGTTCCGGCACTGGCCGAGCGCCTGTTCATGGCTCATCGCGCGGGTGACGGGGCCGAGGTCGCGGCTCATCAGACCATAGCGGATCGGCAGGAAATGCTCGCCGACGATGTGCAGCCCGGAATCAGGGAGCAGGAAGTGGATGTCGGCGACGCGGCCGTGCAGGCTGTTCTCGATCGGGATGATCGCGCGGGCGACGCGGCCATCGCGGACGGCGTCGATCGCATCCTCGAAGGCGTAGCAGGGAAGCGGCAGCGCCTGCGGATCATATTCGCGCGCGGCAAGGTCGCTGTTCGCGCCGGGCGCGCCCTGGAACGCCAGCCCGCGTGCGGGATCGGCGAGCGCCGCCGCCTTCATCCCGTCGACCAACCGCTGCGCCGAAGCCGAATAGCTGCCCATATCTGCCTTCCTGAACTGCGCCGCGGCGCATAGCGGGCGACCGCACCGCGCGCAACCTTGCCCGCGTGCGCGAAACCGCGTTCATCCCCTTGCGCCGCCGCGCGCGCGTCAGTAAGGGAGCGACCAATTCTATCAAGCGCGCCGACAAGGGGGCGCCAGCGAACGGGGCTGCACGCATGGACAATCGCAACAACACTATTGCCGGATGGGTTCTGTTTGCCGGCATTTGCGCGCTCGGGCTGTCGATCGGCTCGGGCATGGTGTTTGCGACCCACCACCCCGAAAAGGAAGGCTATCCGATCGAGGATAGCGAAGCCGGCGCCGGCGGCGAAGCGGCAACTCCGCTCCCCAATCTGCTCGCCGCGGCCGACCCCGCGAAGGGCGAAGCGGTATTCGCCAAATGCGCGGCGTGCCACACCGTCAACCAGGGCGGCGCCAATGGCATCGGCCCCAACCTCTATGGCACGATGGGCGAGGAAATCGGCCACGGCAAGCAGGGCTTTGCCTTTTCGGCAGCGCTCGCGGGTGTCGGCGGAAGCTGGGACTTCGAAAAGATGGACGCATGGCTGACCAGCCCGCGCAAGTTCGCGCCGGGAACGAAAATGTCGTTCGCGGGCCTGTCGAGCCCCGAGGACCGTGCCAATCTGATGGTCTATCTGAATTCGCAGGGATCGAACCTGCCGCTGCCCGCACCGGTCGAAACCGCCGCGGCGGAAGGGGGCGAAGAAGCTGCGGCCGCTGCGGCCGAGGGTGATGCGGCCCCGGCCGAAGCCGCTGCCGCACCGGCAGAAGGCGAAGCGCCCGCTCCGGCCGAAGCCAAGAAATAATGCACGCCGCGCCCGTCCTGCTGGCGGGCGCGCTCATCGCCGCGTCGCTCGGCGGCTGCGGCAAGGCGAGCAAGCCTGACGAAGCCCCGGCGGCGCAGTCTGCGCCGGCCGAGACCCCTGCACCTGCTGCGATCAAACCGACCGCGGCGATGGGCGAGCAGATTTTCCGTCGCTGCATGGCGTGCCACACGGTCGACAAGGGCGGCGCGAACGGCATTGGCCCGAACCTCCACGGCGTCGTCGGCCGCGCGGTCGCCGCGCATCCGGGCTTTTCCTATTCGGGCGCGATGAAAGCCAGAGGCGGCGTCTGGGACGAAGCCGCGCTCGACACCTTCCTTGCTGACCCGATGAAGACGCTCCCCGGCACGCGCATGGCCTTTGCCGGCGTCATCGACGCAGCGGATCGCGAGGCGTTGATCCTGTATCTGAAAACGCAGTCCGAATAGCCCCTCCTCTTCGGAGGCGATTATAATATTTGCAAATGCGCGTCGGCTTTGGGGTGGGGAGCTGCCGTTCGACAAAACCCCTCCTCTTCAGAGGAGGGGCAGCGAGACTTGGGAGCTTGCTCCCTAGTCGCAGCGGGGTGGTGCATGGCGTCTTGCGCGCTGTCGCGCGCCACCACCCCAACCCCTCCTCTGAAGAGGAGGGGCTTGAGAACGTCCCGTCCGGCCCGAAAGCGACCCTCAATCCTCGGCATTCTCGTAGAAATGCTGGATGATGCTCCACGCCTCTTCCGCCGTTTCGACGAAGGCGAAGAGGTCGAGGTCGCGGGCGCTGACGACGCCCTCTTCGACCAGCGCGTCGAAATTGACGACGCGGTGCCAGAAATCCTTGCCGAACAGGAGCACAGGGATCGGCTTGATCTTGCCCGTCTGGATCAGCGTCAATAATTCGAACGTCTCGTCGAAGGTGCCGAAGCCGCCCGGAAAGACGCACACCGCGCGCGCGCGCAGCAGGAAGTGCATCTTGCGCAGCGCGAAATAGTGGAACTGAAAGCTGAGGTCCGGGGTGACGTAGCGGTTCGGCGCCTGCTCGTGCGGCAGGACGATATTGAGGCCGATCGATTCGCGCCCCTCGTCGGCGGCGCCGCGGTTCGCGGCTTCCATGATCGACGGGCCGCCGCCCGAACAGACGACGAAATGACGGCACCCCTTGTCGTCGCACGGATATTGGCTCGCGAGCCGCGCGAGCGCGCGCGCTTCGTCATAATATTTGGCCTTGGCCTTCAGCCGGCGCGCGATGTTGCGGCTTTCGTCATCGGTCGCCGCCGCCTCGAGGCCGTCGGCGACGCCCGGTTCGGGAATGCGCGCCGAGCCATAGATGACGAGCGTCGATTCGATCCCCGCTTCCTCGAGCAACAGTTCGGGCTTGAGCAGTTCGAGCTGAAAGCGGACCGGACGCAGATCCTCGCGCAGCAGGAAGTCGGTATCCTGGAAGGCGAGCCGATAGGCCGCGCTCGCGGTCTGCGGGGTCGAAAGCGCCTGCTTCGCGAACTGGGCGTCGTCCTTCGCCTTGTGAAAGCGCGAGCGGTGCGGTTGTTTGTCTTCTGCCATCCGCGAGCGGCTAGCCGCTCCGCATGACTTTGCCAAGGCGAACCCGCGTCAGCGGCAATAGCCGTTGCCGCTCATGTCGAGATGGAAGTGATTATAGTGCGCCGCATTATAGTCGGGGCTGAGTACGGTGCCGAAGCGGCGGCACGCCGATATGTGGAGCGCGCGCAGGAACTGCTGCGACGATTTGTCGCCGTTCCACCCGCCGTCGAGCATGATCCGCCGGCCATCGGCGAGCACGAAGCCCGAGACGTCGACCGCGTTCGACAGCGCATGCTGCGACAGCCGGCCAGAGCGGCCGCCATAGATATTGCGGCAGCTGTAGGTGCCGAAGGTTTCGACCCTTACCACCTCGGTCCTGAAATAGAGGCGCGCCGCGGGGCGCACGGCATATTCGACCCACGCGGCGAAATTGCGCGCGAGCGGACAGGTCATCGGCCCCAGATTGGTGACCGGGGTGCCGATGTCGAGCAGCTTCACCGAATCGATCGACGTGCAGCCGCCGCCGTGATCCGCATTGGGCAGCGGGGTGAATTTCACCCCCGCTTGCTGGAGGTCGGCGGCGCATTGCCGCGCCGCCGCGCTGGTGAAGGAGGGGGTGAGGGTCGCCTGCGGACGCGACGACGGACTGGCACCCGGGCGCTGCGACGCGCTGCGCTTCATCGCATCGGGGGTTCCCGAGCAGGCCGCGACGGCCAATGCGGCAGCAACCGCCACAAGGGTCCGCGGCCGGTGGGCCAGGGTCATCGCCATGGCGCCAACCTACCGAAAATCTGGTTAACAAGCTGCAAAGCATTTGCTCGGCTCACCGAAAATTTCGCACGGGCAGCGCAATTCGTTTGACTCGTGCGCGCTCGCCCTTAAACGCGGCGCCGGGCCACGCGGTCCCAACGCCGCGCGTGCTCTCTGTAAGGAGAGTTTTATGACTGACGCCACGAAGCCGCAGGTGCGCCCTGCGCGCGCCACTTTCTCTTCCGGTCCCTGCGCGAAGCCGCCGGGCTGGTCCCCCGAAAAAATTTCCACCGAATCGCTCGGCCGTTCGCATCGCGCGAAGATCGGCAAGGCGCGCCTCCAATATTGCATCGACCTGATGCGCGAGGTGCTGCAATTGCCCGACACCCACCGCATCGGCATCGTGCCCGGATCGGACACCGGCGCCTTCGAAATGGCGATGTGGACGATGCTCGGCGCGCGCCCGGTGACGACGCTGGCGTGGGAGAGCTTCGGTGAGGGCTGGGTCACCGATGCCGCCAAGCAGCTCAAGCTCGATCCGACGATTATCCGCGCCGATTACGGCCTGCTTCCCGACCTCAGCCAGATCGGCTGGTCGAACGACGTGCTCTTCACCTGGAACGGCACGACTTCGGGCGTCCGCGTTCCGAATGGCGACTGGATCGCCGATGACCGGCAGGGCCTGAGCTTCGCCGACGCGACCAGCGCGGTGTTCGCCTATGACCTGCCGTGGGACAAGATCGACGTCGCGACCTTCAGCTGGCAGAAAGTGCTCGGCGGCGAAGGCGGCCACGGCGTGCTGATCCTCGGCCCCCGCGCGGTCGAACGCCTCGAAAGCCATACTCCTGACTGGCCGCTGCCCAAAGTGTTCCGCCTGACCAAGGGCGGCAAGCTGGTCGAGGGCGTGTTCAAGGGCGAGACGATCAACACGCCGTCGATGCTCGCGGTCGAGGATGTGATCTTCGCACTCGAATGGGCGAAGTCGCTCGGCGGGCTCGACGGCCTGAAGGCGCGCAGCGATGCGAACGCCGCGGCGCTCGATGCGATCGTCGAGGCGCGCGACTGGCTGAGCCACCTCGCCGCCGATCCCGCGAGCCGGTCGAAAACCTCGGTGTGCCTGTCGGTCGCCGGAGCGGATGCGGATTTCATCAAGAAATTCGCCGGCCTGCTCGAAGCCGAAGGCGCGGCATACGACATCGCGGGCTATCGCGACGCGCCTCCGGGGCTGCGCATCTGGTGCGGCGCGACCGTCGACACCGCCGATATCGAAGCGCTCGGCCCGTGGCTCGACTGGGCTTACGCTTCGCTCAAGTGATTTCTGTGTGTCCCCGCGAAGGCGGGGACCCATCTCCTGCCATTTCATTCCGCAAGCATCGGGAGCTGGGCTCCCGCCTTCGCGGGAGCACACGGAAGGTATTATTCCAATGACCACACCCAAAGTCCTCATCAGCGACAAGATGGACCCCAAGGCCGCGCAGATCTTCAAGGAACGCGGCATCGACGTCGACGTCATCACCGGCAAGACGAAGGACGAGCTGATCGCCATGATCGGCGATTATGACGGGCTCGCGATCCGCTCGGCAACGAAGGTCACCGCCGACGTCCTCGCTGCGGCAACGAAGCTGAAAGTTGTCGGGCGCGCGGGCATCGGGGTCGACAATGTCGACATAGCCGAAGCGTCGAAAAAGGGCGTCGTCGTGATGAACACGCCGTTCGGCAACTCGATCACCACCGCCGAACACGCGATCGCGATGATGTTCGCGCTCGCGCGCCAGATCCCCGAAGCCAATGCGCTGACGCAGGCGGGCAAATGGCCGAAGAACGACTTCATGGGCGTCGAACTGACGCAGAAGACGCTCGGCCTGATCGGCTGCGGCAATATCGGCAGCATCGTCGCCGAACGCGCGCTAGGCCTGAAGATGAAGGTCGTTGCCTTCGACCCCTTCCTGACCCCCGAGCGCGCGATCGAACTCGGCGTCGAAAAGGCCGATCTCGACACCTTGCTGGCAAGAGCCGACTTCATCACGCTGCACACGCCGCTGACCGACCAGACCCGCAATGTGTTGTCGAAGGAAAATCTCGCCAAGACCAAGAAGGGCGTGCGGATCATCAATTGCGCGCGCGGCGGGCTGATCGACGAGACAGCGCTCAGGGAGGCGCTCGATTCGGGCCATGTCGCGGGCGCGGCGCTCGACGTGTTCGCGACCGAGCCGCCGGCGGCCGACCATCCGCTGTTCGGTGCGCCGAACTTCATCTGCACCCCGCACCTCGGCGCGTCGACCGACGAGGCGCAGGTCAATGTCGCGATCCAGGTCGCCGAGCAGATTTCGGATTATCTGCTCACCGGCGGGATCACCAACGCGCTCAACGTGCCGAGCCTGTCGGCCGAGGAAGCGCCGAAGCTGCGCCCCTATATGAGCCTCGCCGAAAAGCTCGGCAGCCTCGTCGGCCAGCTCGCGCACGACAATCTCAACACCATCTCGATCGAGGTCGAGGGCGCGGCGGCCGAGCTCAACATGAAGCCGATCACCGCGGCGGTGCTCACCGGGCTGATGCGGCGCTATTCGGACAGCGTCAACATGGTCAACGCGCCGCATCTCGCGCGCGAGCGCGGAATGGACGTGCGCGAAGTGCGCCACGACCGCGAAGGCGACTATCACACGCTGATCCGCGTCACCGTCGCGACGAGCCAGGGCGACCGCTCGGTCGCAGGCACGCTGTTCAGCAACAACGACCCGCGCCTCGTCGAGATGTTCGGGATCAAGGTCGAGGCCGACCTTGCGGGCGACATGCTCTATATCGTCAACGAGGACGCGCCGGGCTTTATCGGCCGCATCGGCGGCGCGCTCGGCGATGCCGGGCTCAACATCGGCACCTTCCACCTCGGCCGCCGCGCCGCGGGGGGCGAGGCAGTGCTGCTGCTCAGCCTCGATTCGCCCATGCCCGAACCCTTGCTGTGGCAGATTTGCCAGCTTCCCGGCGTCAAGACGGTGAAGGGGCTGAAGTTCTAGGCCAACGCCTCCTCCCCTTCAGGGGAGGGGCAGCGAGACTTGCGAGCTTGCTCGCTAGTCGCAGCGGGGTGGGCAAACGCACCGCCAGATGCTCGCTTCGCTCGCGCCCACCCCCAACCCCTCACACAAGCGGGAGGGGAGATTTGTTGAACTCGCCGCCCCGCCATCCTAAGGCCACCGCAATGACCAAGGCCCCCGCCCTGCTGCCCGAAGGCCTCCGCGACCGCCTGCCCGCGCAGGCGGAGGCGGCGTCGCGCGTGACCCGCGCGCTCGTCGATGCGATGCGGTCGCACGGCTATGGCCGCGTCGCGCCGCCGCTCGCCGAATTTCGCGAGACGCTGGGCGGCGACGATGAGCGCGCGTCGCGCGACCTCTTGCGCTTCACCGATCCGGTGTCGCAGCGCACGATCGCGCTGCGCCCCGACATGACGCGGCAGGTCGGCCGCATCGCCACCTCGCTGCTCGCGCAGGCGCCGCGACCGCTGCGGCTCTGCTATGCGGGGCAGGTCGTCAAGCTGCGCGCGAGCCAGCTTCGCCCGGCGCGCGAAATGTTGCAGGTCGGCGCCGAGCTGATCGGCAGCGACAGCGTCGCCGCGGCGCGCGAGATCGTGACCGTCGCGATCGACGCGCTCGAGGCGGCGGGGATCGGGCCGGTGACGCTCGACTTCACCCTTCCCGACGTCGTCGACCTGCTCGCGGGCGGGCCGCTGCCGGTTGCGGTCGACCGCGACGAACTGCGCGACGAACTCGACGCCAAGGATGCCGGCGCGCTGATCCGCATCGGCGCCGAGGCCTATCTGCCTTTGCTCCGCGCGACCGGCCCGTTCGACCGCGCGATCGCCGACCTGCGCGCTTTCGACACCGCGGGCGTGCTGACGAGCCGCCTCGACGCGATCGAGGCGATCGCCGCGCCGATCCGCGATCGCGTCGCGCTGACGCTCGACCCGACCGAGCGCCACGGTTTCGCCTATCAAAGCTGGTTCGGTTTCTCGATCTTCGTCCCCGGACAGGGCGCCCACGTCGGATTGGGCGGCAGCTATGCGATTCCGGTCGGCGGCGGGCAGGAAGAGCCCGCGGTCGGCTTTTCGCTCTATCCCGACCCGCTGATCGACGAGGGGCTGGCGCAGGAGGACGAGCGCGAGCGGCGGATTTTCCTGCCGCTCGGCCACGACGCCGCGATCGCCGCAAGCCTGCGCGCCGACGGCTGGCGCACCATCGCGGCGCTCACCGGCGCCGACGATGCAGCGCGGCTGGGCTGCGGCTACCGCCTCGGCCCCGACGGCCCCGTCGCGCTTCCCGAATAAGCGTTATTCCGTCGCTTCCGCCGGACAGTCCAGCTCGCCCGGAATCACATCGAAATGGCGCGGTCCGACCATGCCCGCGGGCGCCGGCCTTTTGACGATCGCGACCGGCAGGAAACAGGTGCCGGCCGAGACGCGGTAGAGGTCGGGGCGCACATATTCGATCCGGTCGACCTGCTGATCGTCGGGAAGGAGCGCCTGAACCTCGCTGCTCTCCAATATCGCCTTCAACTCGGCAAGCCGCTGATATTTGGGCGGTAGTGCCGCCGTGGCGGGGATCGCGGCAAACAGGAATCCGATGGCGAGAGTCGTCGGCAATCTCTTCATTCTATCCCTCCGTCATTCTGGAAATCCGCCCGTCCAAATCGCGGCACACCCTTGTTCTGGCCCGGCGGGTCGAGAACGGTGGTGTCCAGATCGAGCGGTTCGCCGATCCAGTGCGCGAGCGTCGTATGGTCGGCGAGGTCGTCGTCGGTGAGCGGATGAACCAGCGCGCGCAACCCCGCCGCTTCGATTCGCGACGTGACCGCTTCGACCGAGCACGCGCGGAAATGCACCTCATATTGCGGACACGGGTGCGGTCCGATCGGGCGATCGGTCATCGGGCCGACGAGCAGGATGGCCGGATCGCCCGCCAATGCGTCGCGCAGCGCAGCGGCGGCGGGGCGCTCGGCGGGATCGTAATAGATGTGGGCGTGATAGGGGGCGTCGGGGTCGGTCATCCCATGCAGCTAGCAAATAGTTTCCGCAAAAGGGAGGGCATCGTTCGCAAAGCCTTGCCCAGTCGCGCTGCGCGCCCTTGTATCCGCGGCCAAATCCGCTAAGGCCGCGCCGGGCCAAATGGCCTCGCTCAGCAGGACAGCATCATGGCAAATGTTACCGTCATCGGGTCGCAATGGGGCGACGAGGGCAAGGGCAAGATCGTCGACTGGCTCGCGAGCCGCGCCGACGCCGTGGTCCGCTTTCAGGGCGGGCACAACGCCGGCCATACGCTCGTCGTCGGCAACCAGACCTACAAGCTGTCGCTGCTCCCGTCGGGGATCGTCACCGGCACGCTGTCGATCATCGGCAATGGCGTGGTGCTCGACCCCTGGGCGCTCAAGGACGAAATCGCCAAGCTGCGCGGCCAGGGCGTGACGATCAGCCCCGACAATTTCGCCATCGCCGACAATTGCGCGCTGATCCTGCCCTTTCACCGCGATCTCGACGCGCTGCGCGAGACCGCGGCGGGCGCGGGCAAGATCGGCACCACCGGGCGCGGCATCGGTCCCGCCTATGAGGACAAGGTCGGCCGCCGCGCGATCCGCGTCTGCGACCTCGCGCATCTCGACCATCTCGAGCCGCAGCTCGACCGCTTGACCGCGCATCACGACGCGCTGCGCGCCGGCTTCGGCGAGCCGCCGATCGACCGCGAGCAACTGGTCGCCGAGCTGCGCGAAATCGCCGACTTCGTGCTCGAATATGCGCAGCCGGTGTGGAAGCGGCTGAAGAAGGTCCGCAAGGCGGGCGCCCGCATATTGTTCGAGGGCGCGCAGGGCGTGCTGCTCGACATCGATCATGGCACCTATCCCTTCGTCACCAGCTCGAACACGGTGAGCGGCACCGCGGCATCGGGATCGGGTCTCGGCCCGTCGGCGGTCGGCTTCGTGCTCGGCATCGCCAAGGCCTATACGACGCGCGTCGGCAGCGGCCCCTTTCCGACCGAGCTCGAGGACGAGACCGGGCAGCGTCTCGGCGAGCGCGGGCACGAGTTCGGCACCGTCACCGGGCGCAAGCGCCGCTGCGGCTGGTTCGACGCGGTGCTGGTGCGGCAGAGCTGCGCGGTCGCGGGGGTGACGGGCATCGCGCTCACCAAGCTCGACGTGCTCGACGGCTTCGAAAAGGTCCGCATCTGCACCGGCTACCGGCTGCGTGGCAAGATCCTCGACTATTTCCCGAGCCACGCCGCCGATCAGGCCGCGGTCGAGCCGATCTATGAGGAAATGGACGGCTGGAGCGAATCGACCGCGGGCGCGCGCAGCTATGCCGACCTGCCCGCGCAGGCGATCAAATATATCCAGCGCGTGCAGGAACTGATCGAGACGCCGATCGCGCTCGTGTCGACGAGCCCCGAGCGCGAGGACACGATCCTGATCCGCGACCCGTTCAGCGATTGACGTCAATAACATCGTCATTGCGAGCGCAGCGAAGCAATCCAGAGCCTGCGTAGAACGCCCTGGATTGCTTCGCTGCGCTCGCAATGACGGACAGGGCGGCTACCGCCCTTTCCAATTGCCGTCGGCCATGGCACCACTGCCGCCATGACCCGCTCGATCCTCATCCTCTACGGAAGCTATCGCCGCGACCGGCAGGGCATCAAGCTCGCGCGCTGGCTGGTCGACGCCATCAACGACCGCGGCGACCGCGCCGAGCTGATCGACGCGCAGGCGGTCGGCCTGCCGATGCTCGACCGGATGTACAAGGAATATCCGAAGGGCGAGGCGCCGCCGGCGATGGAGGAACTGGCCGGCAAGATCCGCGCCGCCGACGGCTTCCTGTTCGTCACCGGCGAATATAATTGGGGACCACAGCCTGGCCTCAAGAATCTGACCGACCATTTCCTCGAGGAATGGTTCTGGCGCCCCGCGGCGATCGCCTGTTACTCGGCCGGTCCGTGGTCGGGCGTGCGCGCGATGATGGGCTGGCGCGACATACTCGGCGAAATGGGGATGGCGGTCACCTCGTCGATCCTGCCGGTCGGACGGATCGGCGGTGCTTTCGACGCCGACGGCCGGCCGGCGGGCGAGGATGGCGCGCGGCTGGAAAAGGCCTTCCCGCGCTTTGCCGATGATCTGGGTTGGTGGATCGACGCGGCGAAGGCGCAGCGGGCCAGGCAGGCGCCGCCCTATTAGACCATCGCTCCATAAATCTGCACCGTGATTCCGATTCCCTGCGATTGGCCCTACCCCGATTTGAGCTCGCTGCTGAGCCGCAAGCTCGCGCGCCAGAAGAAGAAGGCCGGGATCAGCCCCAGCCATCCCGCGCCATAGAGGACATAGCGCACGCTTTCCTCGCCATAGGCCGGCGCGAGTGCGTCCGACAGCACGCCGAACAGGAACGGCCCGAAGCCGAGCCCGATCAGATTCTGCCCGAACAGCATGATCGACGCGGCGACCGCGCGCGCCTGCGGCCGCACCAGCCCCTGCACGCAGGCATAGGCGGGGCCGTAATAGGCCGAGTTCAGGATCGTCGGCAGGACCAGCATGGCGACCGCGACGCGCCAGTCCTCCATCGCATAGCCCAGGAAGAGGATCGGCGCGCCGATCGCCATGCCGAAGGCCGGGAGCGAGAGAATGTGGCGCTTGTCGCGCTTGCCGAAGATGTCCGCGCACTTGCCGCCGAGCCAGGTTCCGAACACGCCGGCAAGCCCGAGGACGATCGCCATCGACAGCCCCGCCTCGGTCGTCGAGAGGCCGTGGCTGCGGATGAAGAAGCTGATCGTCCAAAGCGCCTTGCCATAGCCGAGGAAGGCGGTGACCGACGCCGCGATCAATATATAGACGAACGCGCGCGAGGCGAAGATTTCCTTGAACGCGGCGCGCGCGCCCAATTGCGGGGGCCGCGCCACGACCGCGCCCTCGATGGCGTGGCGATGGCGCGGCTCGCGCATGAAGAACAGCACCGCGAGCGCCAGCAGCAGCCCCGGCGCCCCGACGAGCATCAGCGCTATGCGCCAGCCATAAAGGTCGTTGACCACGCCGCCGAGGATCAGCCCGAGGAGCGAACCGATCGGCACGCCGAGGCCGTAAAAGGCGATCGCCGACGAGCGCTTTTCGGCGGGCACGCTGTCGGTGATCAGCGAGTGGGCGGCAGGCGTGCAACCCGCCTCGCCGACCCCGACGCCGATGCGCGCAAAGAGCAATTGCACGAAATTCTGCGCGAGCCCGCACACTGCGGTCATCGCCGACCAGATGGCGAGCGCTCCGGCGATCAGGCGGACGCGGTTGGTGCCCTCCTTGTCGGCATAACGCGCGATCGGAATGCCGAGCAGCGCATAGAAGACCGCAAAGGCCGGCCCGGCGAGCAGGCCGAGTTCGGTGTCGCTGAGCTTCAGGCTGTCCTTGATCGGTTCGGCGAGGATGTTGACGATCTGCCGGTCGAGGAAATTGAAGATATAGACGATCAGCAGGATCCACAGCATCACGCGCGTCTGGGCTTTGACACTGTCGGCTGAGGGTGGAGCGACCCCCGCGGCAAGGGCAGGTTTTCCGTTCATTTTTCTCTCCCGGGCGACGAAGGTGCAGAGCCAGGGAGAGGCTGTCAACGCCGTTGCGGCGCCCCGAAAACCGCCGCGTGCGATTGCCGCTACGGCTGCCGCGGCAAATCCGGCGCAAAAATTTTCGCCCGGCGCGGCGGTCGCCTATTCATGCTCGAGAAATTCGGTGGGCACCTTGATCGCGTGGGTCGCCAGCCGGACTTCAAAGAGGAACAGGCCGAGCGACAGCAGCAGGAAGAGCATCGCGAGGACGAACACGCCCGAAATCGCCAGCCCGATGTGCAGTCCAGCCGCATATTGCAGAAAGAGCAGCGAAACGAGGACGCACACGACGAGCCCGCCGCACACCGCACAGAGGATCGCATTGTTGATGACGCGCATCCGCTTCACGAGCAGGCGCAGCTCGTCGACGAGACGCGCATGTTCGATGCCGCTCGTCGCGCCGTGCCGTTCGGACAGCTTGCGCGAGCGGTCGATCACGCGCGCCAGCCGGCCGGTGAAGACGTTGAGCAGATTGCCCATCGCGACCAGCAGGAACACCGGCGCGACGGACAATTGGATCGTCTGGGCGATCGTCGGCGCCCCGTCGAGGATGGAAGTCAGCGCCTAGCTCCCGCTACCGGCGGCGACCGAGGGCGTGTTGACGCCGTGCATCGACAGGAATTTGCGGATGTTGCGCGCCGCCTGGCGGATGCGCTGCTCATTCTCGACCATCGCGATGCGGACGAAGCCCTCGCCGTCCTCGCCATAGCCGACGCCGGGCGCAACCGCGACCTTGGCATGGGTCAGAAGCTGCTTCGAAAATTCGAGGCTGCCCATGTCCTTCAGCGCAGGCGGCAGCGGCGCCCAGGCGAACATCGACGCAGGCGGACTCGGGATATCCCAGCCGGCGCGCGCGAAACTTTCGACCATCACGTCGCGGCGCTTCTGATAAAGCTCGCGGTTCTTCGCGACGATGTCCTGCGGCCCGTTGAGCGCCGCGCACGCCGCCGCCTGGATCGGGGTGAAGGCGCCGTAATCGAGATAGGATTTGACGCGCGTCATCGCGGCGATCAGCCTTTTGTTGCCGACCGCAAAGCCCATGCGCCAGCCCGCCATCGAATAGGTCTTCGACATCGAGGTGAACTCGATCGCGACATCCTTCGCGCCCGGCACCTGCAGGATCGAGGGGGTCGGATTGCCGTCGTAATAAAGCTCCGAATAGGCGAGGTCCGAAAGCACCCAGACCTTATTCTCCTTCGCCCAGGCGACGAGCCGTTCGTAGAAGGCAAGATCGACCGCCTCGGCGGTCGGGTTCGACGGATAGTTGACCACCAGGATCGACGGACGCGGCACGGTGAACGCCATCGCGCGGTCGAGCGCACGCCAGTAATTCTCGTCGGGCGTCGTCGGCACGCTGCGGATCGTCGCCCCGGCGATGATGAAGCCGAAGGTGTGGATCGGATAGCTGGGGTTCGGCGCGAGCACGACGTCGCCGGGGCCGGTGATCGCGGTCGCGAGGCTCGCGAGCCCTTCCTTCGACCCCATCGTCACCACGACCTCGCTTTCGGGGTCGAGCTCGACGTTGAAGCGGCGCGCGTAATAGTTCGCCTGCGCGCGGCGGAGGCCCGGAATGCCCTTCGACTGCGAATAGCCGTGCGCATCGGGCTTTTGCGCGACCTCGCACAGCTTGTCGATCACATGCTGCGGCGGCGGCAGGTCGGGGTTGCCCATCCCCAGGTCGATGATGTCCTCGCCCGCGGCTCGCGCGGCCGCTCGCATCGCATTCACTTCGGCGATGACATAGGGCGGCAGGCGCTTGATGCGGTAGAATTCATCGTCGGACATGGGAAACTAGAACAACTCCTTTTCGTTAGGTAATAAAATGTCGCGAACGGCGCCTCGCCAGCCACGACGTGACTTGTTATACGCAACAGACGAGAGGCTTACCAGCGGGAACCAGCATGAGCGAGCGAGGCCAGGACGGAACGGACGAAGCCGGCAACACACCGAACCCCTTCATGCCCGCACCCGAGGATTTGCAGCACTGGACGAGCGTGATGGCGCGCGCACAGGCGATGATGCTCGAATATGCGCTGGGGCAGGCGGACGAGGAAAAGGACGCCCAGCCGCTGTTCGACCCGTCGAAGTGGCTCGGCAGCGACGGCGCGCAAATCTGGGCCGAACAATCGGCGAAGATGTGGGAACAGGGCGCGCGCTTCTGGTCGTCGCTCGCGACGCTCACGCCGGGTTTCGCGCCAGAGACTGCCGCCGAAACCCCGAAGGATCGGCGCTTCGCCGACCCCGACTGGACGCAGAACCCCGCCTTTGCGCTGATCCGCCAGACCTATGGCCTGCTCTCCGATCAACTGCTCGAAACCGCGCGCCAGCTGCCCGGGCTCGACGCCGAAGCGCGCGCGAAGATGGAGTTCGCCGCGCGCTCGATGGCCGAGGCGCTGTCGCCGACCAACCTTGCCGTCACCAACCCCGAAGTGATCAAGCGCGCGATCGAGACGCGCGGCGAAAGCCTGCTCAAAGGGCTGAAGCACATGCTCGCCGACCTCGCGCGCGGGCAGTTGAGCCATGTCGACAGGGATGCGTTCGAGCTCGGCGTGAACATCGCGACGACGCCGGGCAAGGTCATCCACGAAACCGGCCTCTATCAGCTCATCCATTATGCGCCGACGACGAAAGAGGTGCTGACCGTCCCGCTCGTCATCTTTCCGCCGTGGATCAACCGCTTCTACATCCTCGACCTCAATCCGGCGAAAAGTTTCGTCAAATGGGCGGTCGAGCAGGGATTGTCGGTGTTCATGGTCTCGTGGAAATCGGCCGACGAGACGATGGGCGACATCGTGTGGGACGATTATGTCGCGGCCGAGGTCGACGCGATCGACACGGTTCGCGAGTTGCTCGACGTGCCGCACGTCCATACGATCGGCTATTGCGTCGCGGGCACCACGCTTGCGGCGACGCTCGCGATGCTCGCCGCAAAGGGCGAAGCCGACAAGGTGAAGTCGGCGACCTTCTTTACCGCACAGGTCGATTTCGAGCAGGCGGGCGACCTCAAGCTGTTCGTCGACGAAAGCTATCTGGCGCTGCTTCAGCAATTGTCGTCGCAAGGCTTCCTCGACGGCCGCTACATGGCCGCGACCTTCAACGCGCTGCGCGGACGCGACCTCATCTGGAACTATGTCGTCAGCAATTATCTGCTCGGCAACGACTATCCGCCCTTCGACCTGCTCTATTGGAACGGCGACGTCACCAATCTGCCGGCGAAATGGCACCGCCAATATCTGGTCGACCTTTATCGCGACAACCGGCTGGTGATCCCGAACAGCCTGTCGGTGCTGGGCACGCCGATCGACCTCAGAAAGATTCGCACCCCCGCCTATATCCAGGCCGGGCGCGAAGATCATATCGCGCCGCTCGCGAGCGTCTGGCGGATGATGGATCATCTGTCCGGCCCCCGGACTTTCCTGCTTGCAGGTTCGGGACATATCGCCGGCGTGGTCAATCCGCCCGCGGCGGGCAAATATCAATATTGGACCGGCGACAATGCCGCCGGGAGCCTGGAGGAGTTCATCGCCTCGGCAAGCGAGACCAAGGGCAGCTGGTGGCCGCACTGGATCGGCTGGATCGCCGGACAGGATGCCGGAAAACGTCCGGCCAAGGGCGCGCGCGTGCCGGGCAAGGGCGCGAAGAAAGCCATCGAGGACGCCCCCGGCCGCTACGTCAAACAGCGGTAATATCGCTGCCTTATACGGAGGCCGCGCGATTGCGGCTTTCTGGCTTTTGTGCGCCGCACAAAAATCTCTTGCAATCCGCGATTCGCTCCTATATTGTGCAGTGCAACATAAAGGAGTTGTCCAATGGCTAGCAAGATGGACAGTGCTGAAAAGGCTTTCGAAGCCGCGACGCTGGAAACGGCCGCCAAGCCGGCGACTCCTGCGGCAACGGCAGCGACCGAAGCCGCCGTTCCGGCCCCCGCGAAGGTCGAAGCGCCAAAGACCCCGACCGTGAAGGCAAAAGCCAAGCCGGTCCAAAAGAAGGCCGCAAAGCCGGCCGCGAAAAAGGCTGCTCCCAAGAAGGCGGCCGCAAAGATCATTGCCCCCAAGCCCACAAAGGCGGCGCCGAAGCCGGCCGCTGCCCCGACCAAAGGATTCAAGACCATGAACGACACCGTCAAGAAGTTCGCTGACGAAGCCAAGACCCGCACCGAAGCGCTGACCGCCGAATTCAACGAAAAGGCGAAGGAAGCGATGGCGAAGAGCAGCAAGCTCGCCGAAGAGGCCGTCGAGTTCAACAAGGCGAACCTCGAAGCGCTTGTCGAATCGGGCAAGATCGCGGCCAAGAACCTCGAAACACTCGGCCAGGAAGGCGTCGCCTTCGCCCGCAAGAGCTTCGAAGACACGACCGCCGCGATGAAGGGCTACACCGCCGTCAAGTCGCCGGCCGAATTCTTCAAGCTCTATGCCGAGAACAGCAAGAAGGCGTTCGACGCCGCGGTTGCGCAGACCTCGAAGACCAGCGAGCTTTTTGTCAAGATGACGAACGACAGCTTCGCGCCGATCTCGAACCGCGTCTCGGTGATCACTTCGAAGATGAAGGCAGCCTGAGGGCCTTCCTCTTTCCCGAACGTCGGCGCGGGCCTCTCTCCCCTCCTCCCCGCCTGCGCCGACGCTCCCAAGGCCGCCCGCTTCCCCCCGAAGCGGGCGGTTCTTGTTTGCCCGGCATCTGCAAAAGGGGGTTAATGGACCGGCACCCTCTTGCGAATCCCCTTACGCGTGCGATATTCTGTCGATGATGCTTCCCGCTTCGATCCCCTATGCGGTCCGCCTGATGGCGGACAAGGACGAGGATACGCCCGGCGCGCCCGGCGTGGGCATTGCGACGCGCACGCGCGCGAAGCCCAAGAAGCCGTCGATGTACAAGGTGCTGCTGCTCAACGACGATTATACGCCGATGGAATTCGTCGTGATGGTGCTCCAGCGCTTCTTCAACATGGATATCGAACGCGCGACGCAGGTGATGCTGCACGTCCACCAGCAGGGCGTCGGCGTGTGCGGCGTGTTCAGCTATGAAGTCGCCGAAACCAAGGTCAATCAGGTGATGGACGCCGCACGGCAGAACCAGCACCCGCTGCAATGCACGCTCGAAAAGGCGTGATCTAGCCGGCCTTCGCCAGCCGCTCGGCATCGAGCGCCGGCGATCTTTGCCCTCGCAAGTCCCCGAAACCGAGTTCGGCCCCGCACCCCGGGCAAACGGTGGCCGTGCCGACGTCGGCCCCGCACGCCTTGTGGATATAGCCGATCGCATAGTCGGCTCCGGTCTCGCCCGGCGCATAAACCCAACGCTCGGCCCAGCCGCGCAGCGCATAAAGGACGCCGAACAGATCCTTGCCTTTGTCGGTCAGCCGATAGTCGTAACGCGGCGGGCGCGGCTGATATTCGTGGCGCGTGACGATGCCCTCCGCCACCAGCCGCTTGAGCCGCGCCGAGACGAGTTGCGGCCCCAGCCCGGTATTCGCGGCGATCGCCTCGAACCGCCGGACGCCGAAGAACAGCTCGCGCAGGATCAGCAGCACCGCGCGGTCGCCGAGCAGTTCGGCGGCACGCCCGACGGGGCAAAAGGTTTTCGACAGATCGGTGCGTCGGGGCATCTGTGCTCCTTGCCGTGGCGGGACGTCGTGGACATTTTCATCTCGCGGAAAAATCGCTTGCAACTATGATTATCATATCTACTCTTGGCGGCCAAGAGGAGAGTCGCGATGCCCAACCCCGCAGCCGTCATTATCGGAGCCGGCGATGCCACCGGCGGCGCGATCGCCCGCGCCTTTGCCGCCGAGGGGCTGACCGCGTGCGTCAACCGCCGCGAGCGCAATGCCGGCGCGCTCGAAGCGCTCGCCGCGTCGATCCGCGAGGCGGGACATGACGCGCGCGCTTTTCCGGCCGACGCACGCAGCGAAGAGGCGATGATCGGCCTCTTCGAGCGCGTCGAGGCCGAGGTCGGGCCGGTCGAGGTCGCGGTGTTCAACATCGGCGCCAATGTGAACTTTCCGATCGCCGAAACCACGCTGCGCGTTTACACAAAGGTCTGGGAAATGGCCTGCCTCGGCGGTTTCCTGATGGGGCGCGAAGCCGCGAAGCGCATGGCCTCGCGCGGCCGCGGCACGATCCTCTTCACCGGCGCGACAGCCAGCTTGCGCGGCGGTTCGGGCTACGCGGCCTTCTCGGGCGCCAAGGCGGCGCTGCGGATGCTCGCCCAGTCGATGGCACGCGAACTGGGCCCGCAGGGCATCCATGTCGCGCATGTCGTGATCGACGGCGCGATCGACACCGACTTCATCAAGGGCCGCCATCCCGATTTCGACAATGCGAAAGCGCAGGATCTGATCCTCAGCCCGCACGCGATCGCCGCCAATTATGTGATGCTCCACAAGCAGCCGAAAAGCGCCTGGACGCACGAACTCGACCTGCGCCCCTGGGGAGAAAAATGGTGACCAAAAGCCTCGAATTCATCTGCGATTTCGGCAGCCCCAACGCCTATCTGGCAATGAAGGCGCTGCCCGACCTGCTCGAGCGCACCGGCGCCGATCTCGTCATCACCCCCTGCCTGCTCGGCGGCATATTCAAGGCGACGGGCAACAAGGCGCCGATGCTGCAATATGCCGACGTGCCGGCGAAGCTCGCCTATGAAAATCTCGAGATGCGGCGTTTCATCGAACGGCACGGGCTGACCCGCTTCCGGCTCAACCCGCATTTTCCGGTCAATACGCTGCTGATCATGCGCGGCGCGATCGTCGCCGAAGACGAAGGCCTGCTCGACGACTATGTTGACGCCGTCAACAGGGCGATGTGGGAGGAGGGCCTGAAGATGGACGATCCCGAGGTTGCCACGGCTTTCCTCTCGGAAAGCGGCTTCGACGGCCCCGCCCTCCTCGCCCGCACGCAGGAACCCGCGATCAAGGCCAGGCTCGCCGCCAATACCGAGGCCGCGGTCGCGCGCGGCGTGTTCGGCATCCCGACTTTCTTCGTCGGCGAGGCGATGTTCTTCGGCAAGGAGCGGCTGGGCCAGGTCGAAGAGGCCTTGCTCGGTTGAGAATATGCCGGGACGAGGTCGGCTTTGGGGTGGGGAGCGGACGTTCGCCTGCTCTCTTTCGTCATCCCGGACTTGATCCGGGATCCACAGCAGCGCCGAAGTCATGGACCCCGGATCAAGTCCGGGGTGACGATGATAAATAGGGCAGCAATCGGTCGCCACCGGACATCGCCTTGAGCACCGCAATCACCGCCCCCGCTTGCACGCCCGCGCGCATCGGCTAAAGACGCCCGATGGATCAGATCGTCATTCGCGGCGGCCAGCGACTCAAGGGCCGAATCCCCATCTCGGGTGCCAAGAACGCCGCGCTCACCCTGTTGCCGTGCGCGCTGCTCACCGACGAGCCGCTGACCTTGCGCAACCTGCCGCGGCTCGCCGACGTCGACGGCTTCGGCCATCTGCTCAACCAGCTCGGCTGCTCGACGACGATCGAGGGATCGCGGCCCGAAGATTTCGGGCGGGTGATGACCGCACGCGCGACGACGCTCACCTCGACCGTTGCCCCCTATGACATCGTGCGCAAGATGCGCGCGTCGATCCTCGTCCTCGGCCCGCTGCTCGCGCGTGCGGGCGAAGCGACGGTGTCGTTGCCCGGCGGCTGCGCGATCGGGAACCGCCCGATCGACCTGCACCTGAAGGCGCTCGAGGCCTTCGGTGCCGAGATCGAGCTTGCCTCGGGCTATGTGAAGGCGAGCGCGCCCGGCGGGCGGCTCGCGGGCGGAAAATTCACCTTCCCCGTCGTTTCGGTCGGCGCGACCGAAAATGCGGTGATGGCGGCGGTGCTCGCCAAGGGGACGTGCGTGCTCGAAAATGCCGCGCGCGAGCCTGAGATCGTCGACCTGTGCAACTGCCTGGTCGCGATGGGCGCGCAGATCGACGGCATCGGCACCGAAACGCTGACGATCGAGGGCGTCGACCGGCTGCACGGCGCGACCTATCGCGTCATGGCCGATCGCATCGAGGCGGGCAGCTATGCCTGCGCCGCGGTCATCACCCGGGGCGACGTCGAACTCGTCGGCGCAAAGGCGAGCGAGATGGAAGCGACGCTCGCCGCGCTGCGCGAGGCCGGCGCGACGGTCGAAGAGGTCAAGGGCGGCATCCGCGTCGCCATGTCGGGCCGCGCCGGACCCGTCACCCTGTCGACCGCGCCCTATCCGGGCTTCGCGACCGACATGCAGGCGCAGTTCATGGCGATGGCGACGCTCGGCACCGGCGCGTCGCTGTTCACCGAAACCATCTTCGAAAACCGCTATATGCACGTCCCGGAGCTGGCGCGCATGGGCTGCGACATTCAGGTCAAGGGCCGCACCGCGATCGTTCGCGGCGTCGATCATCTGATCGGCGCGCCGGTGATGGCGACCGACCTGCGCGCCTCGATGAGCCTCATCATCGCCGGGCTCGCGGCCGAGGGCGAGACGCAGGTCAACCGCGTCTATCACCTCGATCGCGGCTACGAACGGCTCGAAGAAAAGCTGCAGGCGGTCGGCGCCGACATCGAGCGGATCAGCGCGGGCTGACCTTCGCGGTCAGATGTTCGGCGCGGCCGTAGCGGCCCGCGACATCGCCCTTCATCCAGTCGCCGAGCAGCTTCAGATAGCCGTCGGTGATGCGCGTGATATGCCGCTCGCCACCCGCATCGGTGGTGAATTCGACCATGCCATGGTCGGTCTGGGGGAAGAGATAGACGTCCACTGGCCGCCCCGCGGCGGCAAGATCGGTCAGCGCGCCGCGCGTCGTCTCGATCGGCGCTTCGCGGTCCTCACCGGCGAGCACCCACAGCAGCGGGCTCTCCAGCTTTTTCAAGGCCGCGACCGCGTCATAGTCCCAGATCAGCTCCAGATTGTCGAAGCGCGCGCGGCCGATGCGCCGCAGCGTCGCATCGTCCATCCGCATCATCGCGCCGCTATATTCGCCCTCGATCGCCTTCGCCCATGGCTGGCCGGCGAGCGCCGCGCGCGCCGCGTCGAGCTCGGCATAGCCTTCGGTGAAATTCGACAGCAGCAGCTTTGCCGTCGCCTGCGACAGCCGGTTGACCTTTGCCTCGGCATCGGCGCCGAGCCCCGCGGCGCGAACCTCCGACACCAGCTGCTCGCGATCTTCCTCGATCGGCGAGGCGACGAGCCCGAAACCGACCGCAACGAAATCGGCGGGCGTCAAGGTCGCGGCGAGCGGGGCGACCCAGCCGCCCTGGCTGCCGCCAAAGAAGCCCGCGCGCCCGAACCGGCCCTGCGCCATCGTCCGCGCCTGCCCGAGCGCCGCCGCGGCATCGCTCGCCAGCAGCTCGAAATTCTGCGTATATTCGCCCTCCGACGATCCGGTTCCGCGCTTGTCATAAACGAAGACCGCCAGCCCCTGCGCCGCCATCGCATAGCCATAGATGCCCCCGATCGGCGAGCTTCGCTCCGACCCGTGCACCATCACGACCAGCGGCCGCTTCGGACCGGCATCGACGGGCTCGATGAGCACGCCGGCCAGTTCGGTGCCCGCGCTGTCGAAGGTCGCGGGAGTTTCGCGAAAGGCGATCCGCGTCCATTGTTTTGCCGCCGTGCCCTCACCGACCCGCATTCCCTCGCCGGTGCAATGGACCGGCGAGTCGGCGTCGCCCGTAGCGCCGCGCCGCCCGTCGCGGAACAGGTAGCGTAGCCCGCCGCCCGGGTTCAGCGTCGATTTGGCGAGCGCGACGAAATCGCCATCGGAACCGCGATAGGCGCCGGCCTGACAGGCCTCCTCGGCAAATGCGGGGTGCGCGGTGGCCGCGAACAGTGCGAGCGCGAGTAATTTCCTTATCATATCTGTGACTTGAGCCTCTTCCTTGAACCAGGCAAAGGCCGTTCGATCAACCGTCGGATTCGACCGGCAAAGAGACCATATTGCCGCTGACCGACGGCTTCTCGGGCCGCTTCGCCACCGCTATCACCAGTCCGACGAGCGCCACCGCGCCGCCCGCGATCGACAGCGGCGCCCAATGATAGCCCTCGAAGACGGTCGAAAAGCCCATTGCGATGATCGGGATGAGCACGCTCGACCACGCCGCCTGCCCCGGCCCGACCGCGCGGATCACCCCGAAATAGAGCGGGAAGGTCACCGCGCTTGCGACAACACCCAGATAGAGCACGCCGCCGAGGTAGGAAAAGCGCGTCTCGATCACCGGCGGCCCGGTGGTGATCCACGCGAAGAGCGCATCGCCGAGCGTGCCGAACAGCATCGCCCACGCGATCATCACGATCATCGACTGCGCCCGCGCGAAGGCGGTGCCCTGCATGATATTGGCGGTCGACGCGCAGAGGACGCCGGTCAGCGTCAGCGCGGTGCCCGCGACGACCGCCGCCGGACCGAGTGCCGCGGCGCGATATTCGTGGACGATCATCAGCGCGACGCCAACGATCGCGATCCCCGCCCCGAGCAGGAAGCGCCCGGCGAGCGGCGTCTTGAGCATGGCCCGCCCGAGCAGCGTATTGGGCACGATCAGCAGCGCGAACAACACCGCGACGAGCCCCGAGGTGATATGCTGCTCGGCGCGATAGACGAAGTTGAAGTTGAGCGCGAACTGCGCAAGGCCGAGCACCGCGGCAAAGGCAAGCGCGCGCGGTCCGGGCCACAGCCGTTCGCGGCGCAGCAATGCAAAAACGAACATTGCGGCCGCCGCGACGCCGAAGCGATAGGCGACCGACCAGCTCGGCGGCACGATGCCGAGCTGCCCCTTGATGACGATCCACGTCGATCCCCAGATCAGGGTGACGAGTGCGAAGGGAAGGAAGACGCGCGGGCTGAGCAGCGTCGGCGGCGTCTCGCTCATAGCGCCGCGATCGCCGCGGCGAACGGCCCCACGGCGGCGGCGTCCTGATCCCAGCTGACCACCAGGCGAGCCGCGCCCTCGCCCCAGTCATAGAAATCGAAGCCGGCCGCGCGCAACCGTGCGGCTTCGTCGGCGGTCAGGCGCACGAACAGCTCGTTCGCCTCGACCGGATACATCAGCCGTCCCTCGCACGCGCGCGCGAGTTCGGCAGCCCCCGCGTTCGCCGCGCGCGCATTGGCGAGCCACAGATCGTCCTTCAGCATCGCGCGAATCTGCGCGGCGACGAAGCGCCCCTTGCTGAGCAGATGCCCGCCGCGTTTCTTGAGCTCGCGCACCCCCGAACCGCCGCTGCCGCCGAAAAAGACGATCGCTTCGGCCATCATCGCGCCATTCTTGGTAAAGCCGAACGACAGCGCATCGACCCCGGCGCGCCAGGTCACGTCAGCGGGCGCGCACCCCTGAAAGGCGACGGCATTGGCGAAGCGCGCGCCGTCCATGTGCAGCTTCAGCCCTTCGGCCTTCGCCACCTCGCTGATCGCGCCGATCTCCTCGGGGTGCCACGACAGCCCATATTCGGTCGCGTTGGTGATGCTGATCGCCGCGGGTTGCACCTGATGCACATCCTTGCGGATGCCCGCGAGCCGCGTCTTCAGCGCCGCCGCGTCGATCTTTGCACCGCGCCCCGGCAGCGGCATCAGCTTGGCGCCCCCCGAATAGAAGCTCGGCGCGCCGCATTCGTCGACCTCGATATGCGCTTCCTCATAGCAGAGGATGCCCTGCCACGGCCGCACGAAATGCGCGAGGATGATGCTGTTCGCCGCGGTCCCGGTCGGGATCCACACGACCTCGCATGGCGTTTCGAACAGGTCCGAAAAAGCGCCGTCGAGCGACCGGCTGAGCCCGTCGCCGTCATAGGCGGTATCGACGTGATTGGCCGCGGCCAGTGCGTCCATCACCGCGGGGTGAACGGCAGCGGCGTTGTCGGAAAAGAAGCGGGTGGCAGTCATCGGCCGCCCTTAGCGCAGGTCGCGGGGCCGCGCTAATCCTTCATTGCATTTTTGGGAACGGCCGCGCTCAACGCGCAACGCGATAGATCCGGTCACCCCGCGACCGCGAGCGGCGAACAAAATAGCTGCCCGGCAGCAACAATCGCGTATGCACCCCCTGTCGATTCATCAGCTTGCCGATACGTGGGAAAATCAACGAACAGGGTTGCCAATCATATTCATCAAGACCGGCATTCGAAGGCTCGTCCATGCGTACTATCCCGCTTGGCCGCCGCCCTGCGAGCGACGGGTTCCGTTGGCACATCTCGACCCTGTTGCGGCCAGTCCGGTAGCAAATTTTCCGATTCGCGTCACGCGCCAAATCGCGATGATTCCAGAGCGGAACCTCTATATTCAATATCTTGTCTTGCTCGGCGTCACGAGGCCGGGTGTCCCCGGCCGAACGATCACCGGTCGCGCCGGGCGAGCAGTTTCAGGCGCAGCGCGTTCAATTTGATGAAGCCCGCGGCGTCCTTCTGGTCATAGGCGCCGGCGTCGTCCTCGAAGGTCACATGGCGTTCGCTGTAGAGGCTGAACGGCGACTTGCGGCCGACGACGCCGGCATTGCCCTTGTAGAGCTTGAGCCGCACGGTGCCGCTGACCTTTTCCTGACTATGGTCGATCGCGGCCTGGAGCATCTCGCGCTCGGGCGCGAACCAGAATCCATTGTAGATGAGCTCGGCATATTTGGGCATCAGCTCGTCCTTCAGATGCGCCGCGCCGCGGTCGAGCGTGATGCTTTCGATGCCGCGATGCGCGCGCGCATAGATTTCGCCGCCCGGCGTTTCATACATGCCGCGCGACTTCATGCCGACGAAGCGGTTCTCGACGAGGTCGAGGCGGCCGATGCCATGCTTGCGGCCGAGGTCGTTCAAGGCCGCGAGCAGCGTCGCGGGCGACATCGCCTGCCCGTTCAGCGCGACGCCGTCGCCTTTTTCGAAGTCGATCGTGATATATTCGGGCGCGTCGGGTGCGTCCTCGGGATTCACCGTGCGCGAATAGACATAGTCGGGGGTTTCTTCCCACGGATCTTCGAGCACCTTACCCTCGGACGAGGTGTGGAGCAGGTTCGCGTCGGTCGAAAAGGGGCTTTCGCCGCGCTTGTCCTTCGGCACCGGAATCTGGTTCTTCTCGGCAAAGTCGATCAGCGCGGTGCGGCTCGTCAAATCCCATTCGCGCCACGGCGCGATCACCTTGATGTCGGGATCGAGCGCATAGCAGGACAGCTCGAAGCGCACCTGATCATTGCCCTTGCCCGTCGCGCCGTGGGCGACCGCGTCGGCGCCCGTCGCGTGGGCGATCTCGACCAGCCGCTTCGAGATCAGCGGGCGCGCGATCGAGGTGCCGAGCAGATAATCGCCCTCGTAGCGGGCATTGGCGCGCATCATCGGGAAGACGAAATCGCGCACGAATTCCTCGCGCAGATCGTCGATGAAGATATGATTCGGCGCAATGCCCATCAGCTCGGCCTTGGCGCGCGCCGGCTCAAGCTCCTCGCCCTGCCCCAGATCGGCGGTGAAGGTCACCACCTCGCAGCCATAGGTCACCTGCAACCATTTCAGGATCACGCTGGTGTCGAGACCGCCCGAATAGGCGAGGACGACGCGCTTGATGGACTCGGACATGGCGGGGACCCTTGGCTGGTGTGAACGCGGGCGCGGCTAGCAGGGCGCCACGCGCCGCGCAATGGCAATCACGGCTGGGTGCCAAGCCTGACGCGCCGAAAGAAAGCGGCTAGAGATACGCTGCCTCCGCCGCCGCCATATAATCGCGCGTCAGCGGCAGCGCGTGGCGGCTGCGCGCGAACTGGATCTGGTAATTGCCCATGCCGCCGCTTTCGAACGCCGCGGTCGCGCCCGCCAGATAGAAGGTCCACATGCGGAAAAAGCGATCGCCCATCATCGCGACGATCTCGTCCCGGTGCGCGAGCGTGCGTGCATACCATTGGCGCAGCGTGAAGGCGTAGTGCAGGCGGAGCGTTTCGACGTCGGTGACGATCAGCCGGCTCTTCTCGCTCGCCGCCAACGTCTCGCTGAGCGCCGGGATATAGCCGCCGGGGAAGATATATTTGCGGGTGAAGGCGTCGGTCGATCCGGGGCGGCCGAAGCGGCCGATCGTGTGGAGCAGCATCACCCCTTCGGCGGTCATCAGATTGGCAGAGGCGCGAAAGAAGGTGTCGAAATTATGCGCACCCACATGCTCGAACATGCCGACCGAGACGATGCGGTCGAAGCGCCCGGCCTCGCGCTCCGCAAGGTCGCGATAGTCGATCAGCTCGAATGTGACGCGGCCCGCAACCCCCGCCGCGGCGGCGCGTTCCCTGGCGAGCGCGAGCTGTTCTTCGGACAGGGTGATGCCGAGCACCTCGACGTCGGCGAGCTTGGCGAGCGTGATCGCCATCCCGCCCCAGCCGCAGCCGATGTCGAGCACGCGCTGTCCCGGCGCGAGCGCCAGCTTCGCCGCGATATGCGCCTTCTTCGCCTCCTGCGCCTCCTCGAGCGTCATGTCCTCGCGCGGCCAATAGGCGCAGCTATATTGCATATCCGCGTCGAGGAAGAGGCGGTAGAGATCGTTGCCGATGTCATAATGGTGCGCCACGTTCGCGCGCGAGCGGCTGCGGCGGTTGATCGAATTGATCCGCGTCTTGATCCAGTCCATCGCCTCGCCCACCGGACCGCGGTCCTTGAGCTTGCTGCCGCGATCCCATGGCGTATTGGCGCGCAGCAACTGGATCAGCTCCATGATGTCGCCCTGTTCGATCGCCATCTCGCCGTCCATGAAAGCCTCGGCAGCGCCGAGGCGCGGGTCGAGGACGATCCGGCGCATCCCCTTCCGGCTCGCGAAACGCACCGTCACGTCGGGGAAACCGGCGGCGGGCGTCCCGAAGACTTCGCGCGATCCGTCGGGGGCGATGACGGTCAACTGGCCCTGGCGGATGACGCGCGAAAGGAAGGGGCGGAGAATGGACATAGGCGATCTTTCCAATCGTGAAAGTTGGAGTCAGATACCAGCATACCATTCATAGTCCACGCGATCTTCCCAGTAACCCCCCTTGCCCGCGCCGATCCGGTCGAGGCTTGCGACCGCCTCGATCGCGGTCAGATATTTGGCGTGCTTGTAGCCGAGCTGGCGCTCGATCCGCAGGCGCAGCGGCGCGCCGTTGGCGATCGGCAGCACCTTACCATTGAGCGCCCAGGCGAGGATCGTCTGCGGATGCAGCGCATCGACCCTGTCGCAGCTTTCGTAATAATCGGCGTCGCCGATCCGGTCGGCGCAGCGAAAGACGATATAGCGCGCGCCGTCGCGAAGCCCCGCCGCCGCAAGCACGCGGTGCAGCGGCACGCCCGTCCACTCGCCGATCGCGCTCCAGCCCTCGACGCAGTCGTGGCGCGTGATCTGGGTGCGCTGCGGCATCGCGCGGATGTCGGCCATCGACAGCGACAAGGGCCGCGCGACCAGCCCCGTCACCTTCAGGCGCCAGTCGGCGAAGCCGCGCGCGACATGCGCGGCATAGCCGGCACCCGCCGGCATCCGCGTGCCGTTCGAGCGGAATATGGGCGACAGGTCGGCGCGGGTGAATTCGCGCGCGAGGGCGTCACGGTCGGTCAGCGCGCGCTGGCTCGCGAAGTGCATCTCCTCGCCGAGCGAGAGGATCTTGCGCACCGGTTCGGCATCGTTGATCGCATCGCAGCCCGAAAGCAGCGGCAGCGCGCCCGCCGCGGCGACAAGGCCGCCGGCGCGCAGGATGAGGTCGCGGCGCGGAAGGATCAGGTCGCTCATTCGGCCTCGCCCTTCGCTTTCGGCAGGCGGAACCAGCCGGTCAGCATCGACCGCACCTCGTTCACCGGCCCTGCGAGCAGCACCATCGCGATATGGACGAGGAAGAAGGCGACGAGCAGCCATGCGACGATGAAATGGATCGAGCGCGCCGATTGCCGCCCGCCGAACAGGTCGAGCAGCCACGGCGCGGTCGCGTTGAAGCCCGGCGACATGGTGAGCCCGGTCGCGACGATCAGCGGCAACAGGATGAAGATCACCCCGATATACGACAGCTTCTGCAGGATATTATAGCGTGCCGCCGCCTCGCCGGTCGGAAAGCGCAGCCGTGCATGATCCTTGATGTCCTGCCAGATGTGCCGCGGCGACCATTCGCCGCGCCGGACGTGCAGATCCTTGCGCAAATGCCCGCCGAACGCGCTCCACAGCATATAGAGCGTCAGCGCGATCGCGAGCACCCACGCAAAGCTCAGATGCCAGCGCCGCGCATCGGCGAGGCTGTAGCGCGTCGGGATCGTCGCCCAGCCCGGAAAGGCCCAGGTCTGCTCCACGCCGTCCTTGTCGGTCCAGCGCCCGAGCACCCCCGTCGTCTCGACCCGCAGGCTGCCGACACGCAGAAAACCCGTCGTCTCGGTCGCCCCGATCGCGAGCCACGCATGATCGTAATTCGCGCCATATTGCCCCCAATAGAGGCGCGGGTGCGCGTTGAAGATCATCAGCCCGCTCATCAGCAGGACGAGCAGGGTCAGCGCGTTCGTCCAATGCCAGATGCGCGTCGGCAAGCGGTGGCGATAGACGCGCTCCGCTGACGGCACGGTGGCAGGGGCAGCGTCGTACATTGTTTCCAGCACTCCCTCTACAGCCCCTCCCCTGAAGGGAAGGGGCTTGAAGGGGTTCGGCGTCCAGCACGATCTGGTTACGCGGCAAGCTCCGCCGCATATTCCTCGCGATAATGATTGCGCAGGCTCACCTTGTCGATCTTTTCGCTGCCGAGCTTGGGCAGCGCCTCGCTCGCCATCCAGATTTTCGCGGGCACCTTGAACGGCGCGAGCCGCTCGCACAGAAATTCGTGCAGCATCGCCGCGTCGGCCTTGCTGCCCGGCGCCATCCACACCACCGCGCCGACGACCTCGCCGAATCGTTCGTCGGGCAGGCCGAACACCGCGCATTCTTTCGCATCGGGATGCTCGTAGATCGCCGCCTCGACCTCCTGGCAGCTGATATTCTCGCCGCCGCGGATGATGATGTCCTTCTTCCTGTCGACGATGAACAGATAGCCGTCCTCGTCGAGGTAGCCGAGGTCGCCGGTGCGGAAATAGCCATTGTCGAAGAAGGCGGCCTTCGTCGCTTCGGGATTGTTCCAATAGCCTTCGAAATTGCAGATCGAGCGGATGCAGACCTCGCCCACCTGCCCCTGCGCGAGCGGCTTGCCCTGTTCGTCGAGGATCGCCAGGTCGACCAGTGGCTTCGACGCCGGACCGGTCGAGGTCGGCTTTTCGAGATAATTTTCGTTGATGATCCCGCAGCCGACGGCGTTGGTTTCGGTGAGGCCATAGCCGAGCAGCGGCTTGCCCTCGCCCATTTCGGTCGACAGCCGCTTCACATGCTCGGGCGGGCGCGGAGCACCGCCGCCGGCATAGCTTTTGCACGTCGACAGATCATATTTCGAGCGGTGCGGATGGACGAGGATCTCATAGCTCATCAGCGGCACGCCGACGAAATAATTGACCTGCTCGTCCTGGATCAGCCGCATCGCCTCTTCGGCATTCCATTTCGGCATCAACACCAGCTTGCGCCCGAGCGCAAAGCTCTGGAGGAACACCGGTATCTCGGCGGTGACGTGGAACAAGGGCGTGCAGATCAGTGTCGCGGGCTGGATGTCCGGCATCAGCCCGTCCTCGGTGAGCAGATGGACGATGCTCGCGGTCTGGGTGACATAGTTGAAAATGCCCTGCACCACCGCCTGATGCCGCGAATAAGCTCCCTTCGACTGGCCGGTCGAGCCCGAGGTGAAGAGGATCGTCGCAAGGTCGTCGGGGCCGAGTTGCGGCAGCGCGGTCGCCTCGCTGCCGCCGGCGCTCGTGATCGGCGCGATCGCCTCGTCGATCGGGCGCGTGATGTCGAGCGTGACGACCTTCGCGCCATGCGCCACGCCGGCGAGCCGTTCGGCGCGCTGCGGGTCGGCGATGACCAGCTTCGCTTCGCTGTCCTCGATCCCCGCGGCGAGTTCGCCGCCCTGCCACCAGCCGTTGAGCAGGGTGGCGCAGCCGCCCGCCATCAGGATGCCGATATAGGCGACGCACCACGCATTGGCGTTGCGCATCGCGATCCCGACGCGGTCGCCGCGCTGGACGCCATGCCCCTCGACGAGCCCCGCGGCGACCTTGCGCGCCGCGGCATAGACCTGCTTGAAGCTCAGCCGCTCATGCCCTTCGACCAGGAAGGTGGCGTCGCCATGCTGCGCACAAAAAAAGGCAACATAATCGACCAGATTCGACGGTGCATTGGTGATGAAGGGCAGCTCGCGCCCGTTCTTTTCGATGGTTCCGACCTGGATCGGCCCGCCCGGGCCGGTGATCAGTTGGTACGCGGCTTCCAGGCGCAGATCGAGCGCGGATGGCATGGAATATCTCTCCTCTTGGTCTCGCAGCACTTACCCCTTATGGGGAAGGCCTCTCCTGGGGAAGGTCCGAGACTTTATGACATTTTCTGCGCTCCTAGCGGAAGCAACGCAATATGTGAACTTCAACGATCTGATGGGCGAAAACAGCAGCATCGCCTTCAGCGTCTTCGGCTGGCCCATCCGCTGGTATGCGCTCGCCTATCTCGCGGGAATCTTTGTCGGCTATTGGTATTTGCTGCGCCTGATCGCCCAGCCCGGCGCGCCGATGGCGCGCCGCCACGCCGACGACATGATCTTCTATGCGATGCTCGGCATCATCGTCGGCGGACGCCTCGGCTATGTCCTCTTCTACAACCTCGGCAATTATGTCCGCAATCCGATCGAGATATTGCGGCTGTGGGACGGCGGCATGTCGCTCCACGGCGGCGTCGCCGGAGTGCTGATCGCCATCTGGTATGTGACGAAGAAGGAAAAGCTCAGCTTTCTGCGCTTCTGCGACTATATCGCCTGCGTCGTCCCCTTCGGCCTCTTCTTCGGCCGCCTTGCCAATTTCGTGAACGGCGAGCTGTGGGGGCGTCCGACCAGCGTGCCATGGGCGATCATCTTTCCGCACAGCGGCACGCTCGATCCGCGCCACCCGAGCCAGCTCTACGAAGCGGGGCTCGAAGGCCTCGTGATGTTCGCGATCCTCGCCTTCTTCTTCTGGCGCACCGATGCGCGCTACAAGCCCGGCTTCCTCTTTGGCATGGCGGCGATCATCTATGGCCTCAGCCGCTTCGCGCTCGAATATGTGCGCGAGCCCGATGCCCAGCTCGGCACGCTGTCGTGGGGGCTGACGATGGGGCAGACGCTGACCATCCCGATGCTCGTTGCGGGCGTCTGGCTCGTCGCGACGGCGAAAGGCCGACGCCAGCGCGTCGAGCCCGTCGCGGGGACCGACAGCGTTGCCTGACGGTCCACCGACGCCGGCCGACCTCATGTTCCAGATCGCCGCGCAGCGCGCGATGAGCGTTGCCGACTATATGGCGGCGGCGAACGCGCATTATTACGCGACGCGCGACCCGCTCGGCGCAGACGGTGACTTCACCACCGCGCCCGAGATCAGCCAGATGTTCGGCGAAATGGTCGGCATCTGGATCGCCGACCTGTGGCAGCGCGCAGGCCAGCCCGCCTTCCGTTATGTCGAGTTCGGCCCCGGACGCGGCACGCTCGCCGCCGACGCGCTGCGGACGATGACGCGCTTCGGCTGCGTCCCGCAGGGAGTCCATCTGGTCGAGACGAGCCCGGCGCTGCGCGCGGCGCAGGCATCGCGCCTTCCCGAAGCCCGGCATCACGCCGATCTTTCCGAGCTCGACGACGACGTCGCGCCGATCATCGTCGCCAATGAATTTTTCGACGCGCTGCCGATCCATCAATATGAAATGACGGACGGCGGCTGGCGCGAGCGGATGGTGGCGCGCGAGGCGGGACGGCTCGCGGCAAGGCCCGGCGACGTCCCCGCCGACGAAGCCGTCCCCCCCGGGCTGCGGCACCAGCCCGTCGGCACGATCGTCGAAACCGCGCCGGCCGCCGCCGCGGTCATGCAGAGCTGCGCCTTTCGTCTGTCGCGCCGCGGCGGTGCGCTGCTCGCCATCGACTATGGCTATTGCGGCCCCGCGGCGGGCGACACGCTGCAAGCCGTCAAGGCGCATCGCTTTGCCGACCCCTTCGCCGATCCGGGCGAGATCGACCTGACGGCGCATGTCGATTTCGCCGCGCTCGCCTTTGCCGCGCGCCACGCCGGCACGCGCGTCCTCGGCCCCGTCGGGCAGGGCGAATGGCTTCGGCGGCTCGGGCTCGACGCGCGGCTCGACGCGCTCGCCAAGGCCGCGCCCGACCGCGCCGACGACCTTCGCGGCCAGCGCGACCGACTGGTCGAACCGCAGCAAATGGGCGAACTCTTCAAGGTGATGGCGGTACACGCATCGGGCTGGCCGACCCCCGAAGGCTTCCCCGATCTGAGAGGTGCCGCATGATCGCCGTCGAAACCGCCACGCTTGCCGACGCCGAAGCGCTGTCGGCCTTTGCCGAAGCCTCGTTCGTCGACACCTTCGGTCATATCTACGATCCCGCCGACCTTTCGGCCTTCCTCGCCGACTGGAATCCGCCCGACCGCATCGCGGCGCAGATCGCCGACCCCGAATGGACGATCGCGCTCGTCCGCGATGCGGAGGGCACGATCCTCGGCTTCGTCAAGCTCGGCCCGATCGACTTCGACCTGCCGCCGGGCCAGCCGCACGACGGCGCGACCGAACTCCACCAGCTTTATGTCGGCGAAGCGGCGAAGGGCACCGGCGTCGCGGCGGCGCTGATCCTATGGGGCATCGCCTGGGCGCGTGAGCGCGCGTCGATCCTCTATCTGTCGGTGTTCAGCGAAAACCACCGCGCGCAGGCCTTTTATCGCCGCTACGGCTTCGTCGATGTGGGCCGCAACGCCTTTCGCGTCGGCAACCATATCGACGAGGACCGGATCTGGAGGCTCGATCTGTGAGCCCGCCCTTTACCACCGCGGCGCCGCTCGGGGGCGTGCCGCACGGCTTTTTCGGGCGGCGCGGCGGTGTGTCGACGGGCGAGCTCGCCTCGCTCAATTGCGGGCTCGGCTCGGGCGACGATCCGGCGCTGATCGCCGAAAACCGCGGCCGTGTCGCCGATGCGGTGCTGCCGGGCGCGGCGCTCGCCGGACTCTATCAAGTCCATGGCAATCGCTGCGTGATCGTCGATGCCGCGAGCAACCTCGCCGCCCGCCCCGAAGCCGACGCGCTCGCGACGCGCACGCCGGGCATCCTGCTGTCGATCCTGACCGCCGATTGCGTCCCGGTGCTGTTCGCCGACGTCGAGGCCGGCGTCGTCGGCGCCGCCCATGCCGGCTGGAAGGGCGCGATCGCCGGCGTCACCGACGCGGCGCTGACCGCCATGGAAAGCCTCGGCGCCCGCCGCGATCGCGTCGCGGCCGCGATCGGTCCGTGCATCGGCCGCGCCTCCTACGAAGTCGACGACGGCTTCGTAGAGCGCTTCCTGTCCGACGACCCCGCGAACGAGCATTTCTTCGCCGCCGCCCGCCCCGGCCATGCGATGTTCGACATCGCCGCCTATGTCGCCGCGCGGCTCGCCGCGGCAGGCGTCGGCACCGTCGCGATCGGCGGGCACGACACCTGCGCCGAAGCGGATGATTATTTCAGCTATCGCCGCGCCTGCCTGCGCGGCGAGGCGGGCTATGGCCGGCAATTGTCGGTGATCGGCCTGGGGAATCCACAGACACCATAGGTTCGTCAGCCCGGAGTTGAATGGTAATTATCCCTTTGCATCCGTATTTCCGATCCCGTCATTGCGAGCGAAGCGAAGCAATCCAGAGCGGTTCACGCACACTCTGGATTGCTTCGCTTCGCTCGCAATGACGGGACAAGGGGCGCGAAGGGGATAGTCGCCGACTTGATCCGGGGGCCGCCTTCCTTGAGTAAGGGGGCACCGGCTCGGTCGGGCATGACGCTGCGGGATAGGGGGAGCGATGACGCGCACACGGTTTTTCGGATTGGTCGGCGGCCTGATCGTCTTTCTCGTCATGCTTATGCTCCCCGCGCCCGAAGGGATGAGCCTGCCCGCGTGGCGCATCGCCGCGCTGACCTTGCTGATGGCGGTGTGGTGGATGACCGAGGCGCTGCCGCTCACCGCCACCGCGCTATTGCCCTTTCTCGTCGCGCCCTTTGCCGGGGTGATGTCGGCGAAGGACATCGCCAACGAATATTATGATCCGATCCTGTTCCTGATCCTCGGCGGCGCCTTCCTCGCGCTCGCGATCGAGCGGGTCGGCCTGCACCGCCGCCTCGCGCTCGCACTGCTCAAGCTCGCGCCGCCGACGCCGACCGGGCTGCTTTTCGCCTTCATGGGCGCGACCGCGATCCTGTCGATGCTGATCTCGAACACCTCGACGACGCTCATCATGGTGCCGATCGCGCTGGCGGTGCTGCGCGCCGGGGGCGTCGAGGCGGCCGAGACGCGCGGTTTCGCCGGCGCGGTGATGATGGGGATCGCCTTTTCGGCCTCGATCGGCGGGCTCGGCACGCTGGTCGGCAGCCCGACCAATGCGATCGCGGCGGGGCTGATCGAACGCGCGCTCGGCCTGCACATCGGTTTCGCGACCTGGGCGCTTTACGGCATTCCCGTCGTCGCGCTGTCGGTGCCGGCCGCCCTCGTCATTCTCGCGCGCGTCCAGCGGCTTGCCGATCATCCCTTCGACGGCGCCGCGGCATCGAAAGCGCTCGGGCATCAGGCAATCTGGTCGACTGCCGAGCGTCGCGTCGTCCCGATCGTCGCGCTCGTCGTCGGGTTGTGGATGCTTCAGCCGCTGCTCGCGCCGCTGGTGCCGCAGGGCGCTCTCACCGACGGCACCATCGCGGTCGCGGGCAGCCTCTTGCTCTTCGTCATTCCCGACGGCACCGGCCGCCCGCTCCTCGTGTGGAAGGAGGCCGACCGCGCGCCGTGGGGCGTCATCATGCTCTTCGGCGGCGGCCTCGCGCTCGCCGCTTCGATCACCGCGAGCGGGCTCGCGGCGTGGCTCGGCAGCGTGCTGGCGCCGCTCGGGTCGATCCCGACGATCGCGCTTGCCGCGATCATCGTCGCGCTCACCATATTGATCACCGAATTTGCGAGCAATGTCGCGACCGCGAGCGGCATCACCCCCGTGCTCGCCGCGCTGATCGCCGCGACCGGCGTCGATCCGATCCTGCTCGCCTTGCCCGTCGCGATGGCGGCGAGCTGGGGCTTCATGCTCCCCTCGGGCACCGGCCCCAATGCGATCGCGTGGGCGACCGAGCATATCGCCCTTCCCCGGATGCTGACCGCGGGACTGGCGCTCGATATCATCGGCGTGCCGCTGCTCATCGGAACGATCTGGATCATCGCATCGTTGGGGTGACGGACGGGGCGAAGCGCGCTAGTTGCAACGGAAACCAAATCAGCTTGCGAGGAACCCATGCCCACCATCGACAATAACGAACTCACCGGCGCACCCGTTCGCCGCAAGCCCAAGCAGGACGTCACCGAAATCGGCGGCCATCCCCTGTCGCCCTCGACCTTGATGATGGGCTATGGCTATGACCCGATGCTCTCCGAAGGGTCGCTGAAGCCGCCGATCTTCCTCACCTCGACCTTCGCCTTCGAAAGCGCCGCCGCGGGCAAGCGCCACTTCGAAGGGATCACCGGAAAGCGCCCCGGCGGCGCCGAAGGCCTCGTCTATTCGCGCTTCAACGGCCCGAACCAGGAGATATTGGAAGCGCGGCTGGGCGTCTGGGAAAAGGCGGAGGACGCGCTCGTCTTTTCGAGCGGCATGTCGGCGATCGCGACGCTGCTCCTCGCGCATGTCAGCATGAACGACGTCATCGTCCATTCGGGGCCGCTCTATGCCGCGACCGAGACGCTGATCGCGCGCATCCTGTCGCGCTTCGGCGCTTCCTATGTCGATTTCCCCGCCGAAGCGTCGCGCGCGGACATGGACGCGATTCTGGCCCGCGCGAAGGAGATGGCGGAACGGCAGGGCGGCAAGGTCGCGATGGTCTATCTCGAAAGCCCGGCGAATCCGACCAACGCGCTCGTCGATGTGCAGGCGATGCGCGCCGCGGTCGAGGCCGCGTTCGACGCCGATGCGCGCCCGCCGATCGCGATCGACAACACCTTCCTCGGCCCGCTCTGGTCCGCCCCGCTGCGGCACGGCGCCGACGTCGTGCTTTACAGCCTGACCAAATATGCCGGCGGCCACAGCGATCTCGTCGCGGGCGGCGTGCTCGGGTCGAAGCAGTGGCTCGGCCCCATTCGCATGATGCGCAACACGATCGGCACCATCTGCGACCCCAATACCGCGTGGATGCTGCTGCGCAGCCTCGAGACCGTCGAACTCCGCATGACCCGCGCCGGCGAGAATGCCGAAAAGGTCTGCGCCTTCCTGCGCGATCATCCGAAGGTCGAGGGGCTCGGCTATCTCGGCTTCCTGAAGGACGGACCGCAAAAGGATGTGTTCGACCGCCATTGCACCGGCGCCGGGTCGACCTTTTCGCTGTTCGTGAAGGGCGGCGAGGAAGAGAGCTTCCGCTTCCTCGACGCGCTCAGGATCGCCAAGCTCGCGGTCAGCCTCGGCGGCACCGAAACGCTCGCGAGTCATCCCGCGGCGATGACGCACCTGTCGGTCCCCGACGAACGCAAGAAGGCGCTCGGCATCACCGACAATCTGGTCCGCATTTCGATCGGGATCGAAGCCGCCGACGACCTGATCGCCGACTTCGACCAGGCGCTGGCGGCGGTGTGATATACGCCCAATTGGCGAGGTGAATGACGGTTTTCGGACGGTTGCGATCATTCTTAAGCCCCTCCTCTTGAGAGGAGGGGTTTGGGGTGGTGGCGCGCGATAGCGCGCAAGAGGTCAAACACCACCCCGCTGCGACTAAGCCAGCAAGCTGGCAAGTCTCGCTGCCCCTCCTCTGAAGAGGAGGGGTTGAGCCAATTATGCTATCGCCGCCGCCAGTCCACGACCTGCCATCCCATTTGCGGCGCCAGACGTTTCAGCTTGCGCGACGGCGTCGTCGCGACCGCCTCGTCGGCGAAGCGGAGCATCGGGTGGTCGGAAACATGGTCCGAATAGGCCCGGATATGCGCGCCCTCGCGGGTGATCGCATTGTCGGCGAGCCAGCCGCTGATCCGCGCGAACTTGGCCTCGCCATAGCAATTGTCGCCCGACAGCCGCGCGTGGATATGATCGCCGCCATCGGGTTCGTCGAGCCGCGTCGCGAGCACATCGTCGATCCCCAGCCGCCGCGCGATCGCATCGACATAGAGGTGGAAAGAGGCGGTCGCGAGGAGCAGCCGGTATCCCGCCGCGCGGTCGGCCGCAATCTGTTCGAGCGCCGCGTCGTGCAGGCCGCGCGCGACGACCCTGTCGGCGTAGCTTTCGGCGAGCGGCGCGATCTCGGCGCGGCTGAAACGCTTGCCGACGAGCAGCCGCAGGTTGATCGCCTTGAGCTGCGAGCGGTCGATCAACCGCAAGGCATAGGCGAGTCCGGCCAGCCCGACGAGCGGCAACAGCAGCAGGCGCCATTGCTGGCGCCGCCGCGCGACGTGCATCAAAAAGCCGCTGTAGGTGCCCGCGCGCGTGATCGTGCGATCCATGTCGTACATTGCGACGCGGTGGGCATAGTCAGGCGGGCCGGGTTCGCTCATCGAACGCTTCTTAGCCCCGCCACATGACGCGGCCAAGGCTTGGCCGCCATGCCACGGATTCGCTTGAGCTTGTTCGGCAAATCATCCAAGGTCCGGCTCGATGGCGGCCAAGGCGGATTTCGAAACGAGCGATGGAGCCGGGGGAGCCGAGGTGCGCTTCACGGGGCGCCTGACGCTCGCGCGGCTCGGCGACCTGCCCGCGCGGCTCGACGCGCTCGGTCCGATAGCGGCGCTCGACCTGTCGGGCGTCGAGCGGATCGACACGGTCGGCGCGTGGATCGTCACCCGCACCGCGAATGCCCATGATGCACGGATTTCGGGCGCCAGCGAGGAAGCGCAGCGGCTTTTGCAGGCGCTCGCCGACGACAAGAGCGAGTATCGCGTTCATCGCGACCGCCGCCCGATGTGGGCGCGGATGCTCGAACAGCTCGGCACGGCGAGCGCGGGGGTTTGGCACGAACTCGTCGGCATCGTCGACTTCTTCGGTGCGATGCTCATCGCGCTCTTCATCCAGATTCGCGCGCGGCGGCGCATCCGCTGGAACGCGATCGTCACGCGGTTCCAGGCGGTTGGCGTCGATGCGCTGCCGATCATCGGGCTGATGAGCTTTCTGATCGGGATCGTCATCGCGCAGCAGGGGGCGGTGCAGCTCGAACAATTCGGGCTCGATGTCTTCACCATCAACCTCGTCGGGCGCGCGTCGATCCGCGAGCTCGGCCTGTTGATGACCGCGATCATGGTCGCCGGCCGGTCGGGATCGGCCTTTGCGGCACAGATCGGGACGATGAAGCTGACCGAAGAGGTCGATGCGATGCGCACGATCGGCGTGTCGCCGATGGAGGCGATCGTGCTGCCGCGCGTCGCGGCCTCGACGATCGTCATGCCGTTGCTCGGCTTCTATGCCAGCATCTGCGCGATCGCCGGCGGCGGCGTCTTTTCGTGGATCGGGCTCGACATCCCGCCGCTCACCTATATTCAGCGGCTGCGCGAGATCATCCCGATGACCGATTTCTGGGCGATGCTGATCAAGGCGCCGGTGTTCGGCATATTGATCGGCGTCACCGGCTGCTATTCGGGGATGCAGGTGCGGCAAAATGCCGAGGAAGTCGGCCGCCGCACGACCTCCGCAGTCGTCGCTGCGATCTTCCTCGTCATCGTCCTCGACGCCTTCTTCGCGGTCTTCTTTTCCTCGATCGGATGGAATTGATGAGCGAAGACGAGGAACAGGCCGAAATCCGGCACGAACTCGCATCCGCCGAAGCGGTGCGTCCCGAAGAGTTCGACGTCGCGATCCGCGTCCGCGGCCTCGTCAACCGGTTCGGCGACGCGGTGGTCCACGACCATCTCGACCTCGACGTGCGCTCGGGCGAGATTTTGGGCGTTGTCGGCGGGTCGGGGACCGGCAAATCGGTGCTGATGCGCTCGATCGTCGGGCTGCAGATCCCGCAGGCGGGCGAGATCGAGGTCTATGGCAAGTCGCTCGACACGATCGCCGACGAAGAGGAATCGCGCGACCTGCGCCGGCGTTGGGGCGTGATGTTTCAGGGCGGCGCGCTCTTCTCGACCTTGAGCGTCGCGGAGAATATCCAGGTCCCCTTGCGCGAATATTATCCGCGCGTCGACCAGCAGTTGCTCGACGAGATCGCCGCCTACAAGGTCGCGATGGTCGGCCTGCCGCCCGATGCCGGACCCAAATTTCCCGCCGAGCTGTCGGGCGGCATGGTCAAGCGCGCCGGCCTTGCGCGCGCGCTCGCGCTCGACCCGGCGCTGCTCTTCCTCGACGAACCGACCGCGGGGCTCGACCCGATCGGCGCCGCGAAGTTCGACGCGCTGATCCGCGAGCTGGCCGACACGATGGGGCTCACCGTCTTCCTGATCACGCACGACCTCGATACGCTCTACGCGACGTGCGACCGCGTCGCGGTGCTCGCCGAAAAGAAGGTGATCGCGGTCGGCACGATCCCCGAACTGCTTGCCACCGAGCACCCGTGGATACAGGAGTATTTCAACGGGCCGCGCGGCCGCGCTGCGGCAGGATGCAACCAAATTGCCGAGCGGCGATAGGAAAAGCTGATGGAAACACGTTCGAATAATGTGCTGGTCGGCGCCTTCGTGCTCCTTTTCACCGCCGCGCTCGCCTTTTTCGTCGTCTGGATGGCGAACGACAGCGGCGGCGCGAAGCGCGAATATGACATTTTCTTCAAGCAGTCGGTCGACGGGCTGAGCAAGGGCGCGCAAGTGCAATTCTCGGGCGTGCCCGTCGGGCAGGTGACCCAGATCGAGCTGTGGCGCGACGACCCGCAGTTCGTCCGCGTGCGCATCGAGGTCGAAGAGCGGGTGCCGATCCTGCAGGGCACCACCGCCGCGCTCGAAGGCGTCGGTTTCACCGGCGTCTCGCAGATCGCGCTCGATGGCGCGGTCAAGGGCGCGCCGCCGATCACCGACAAGGGGCCGGCGGGCAAGCCGGTGATCCCCAATCGCGTCGGCGGCCTCGGCGAAATCCTCAACACTGCGCCGCAATTGCTCCAGCGACTGTCGACGCTGACCGAACGGCTCGCCGAACTCGCCGACGATGAAAATCAGGCGAGCATCCGCGGCATTTTGAAGAATGTCGAACAATCGACCGCGATCCTCGCGCGCAACGGCCCCGCGCTCGAAAAGGCGCTCGCCGACACGCGCGTCGCGATTCAGCAGACGGGCCAGGCCGCCGAACAGATCGGCAATCTCGCCGCCGCGACGCAGGGAACGATCGACCGCAACGTCGATCCCGCGATGCGCAATCTGCGCGATACGCTCGCCTCCGCGAACGAGTCGATGAAGACGCTCGAAGCCGCCATCGCCGATGCGCGGCCGGGGCTACAGACCTTCAGCCAGACGACGATTCCCGAAGCCAATGCGCTGATCCGCGACCTGCGCCGCACCTCCTCCTCGCTTTCCAGCCTGACCGACAAGCTCGATCAGCAGGGTGCAGGCGCGGTGATCGGCGGAGCCAAGCTGCCCGACTATAAACCATGAGGTATCCGACCATGCTTCGCCGCCTGCCCGCTCCGCTGCTCGCCGCGCTCGGCGCCGCGACCCTGTCCGCCTGCGTCAGCTTCGGCAGCGAGCCGCCGCCTTTCCTGCTCACGCTCGACGCCGACGCGGCCCCCGCGGCGGGACAGGCGCGCACCGCGGGCGAGGATCAGGCGCTCACCATCCTGATCCCGACCGCACCGCAAAAGCTGCGCACCCAGCGCATTCCGGTGCAGCAGGACGATGCGAGCATCGCCTATGTCAAGGACGCGCAATGGGTTGAGGCGCCGCAGCGGCTGTTCCAGCGCCTGCTCTCCGAAACCGTTGCCGCACGGACCAGCCGCGTCATCCTCGACGAAGGCCAATATCTGACCGCGCCCGGCGAGCAGCTCGCCGGGCAATTGATGGAATTCGGCGTCGACGAGGCGACGAACGAGGCGGTGGTCGTCTATCAGGCGATGCTCGTCGAAGCCGGCGGCAAGACCGTCACCCAGCGCCGCTTCGAGGCGCGCGAGCCGATCGGCGGCAAGATCGAGGCAAAGCCGGTCGGCACCGCGCTGACCGCAGCGGCGAACCGCGTTGCGGGCGACGTCGCTGGGTGGCTCGCGGGATAGCGCCGATTGCTATAGTATCGGCCGCTGAACGGAGGCGGCCGTGGCATATCGTTTCAAGCTGAAGGACCGGTCCGTCGCCGACGGCATGCGGCGGATCGCCGGCGAGCAGATCGAAAAGGCACTCGCCTCGGTCGAGGCCCGCGATCGAAGCGACGCGATCCACGACATCCGCAAGCGATGCAAGAAACTGCGCGGGCTGGTGCGGCTCGTCCGCCCGGTGTTCGACGGCTATGCGCAGGAAAATGCCGGGTTTCGCAGGCTGGCCGACAGCATTTCGGCGGCGCGCGACAGCAAGGTCATGCAGGACACCTGTGATCGGCTGACCCGCGATTTCGCCGACCGGATCGACCGCCGCGCGCTGGACTCGATCCGGCGGCAGTTCACCCTGCAGCGCCGGGCCGAAGCCCAAACCGACGGCGAGGCGCGGATGCGCGACGTGCGCGACGGGCTGCGCGAGGCGCGGGAGCGGGTCGCCATGTGGAATTTGAGCGCCGACGGCTGGGAGGCCATCGGCGACGGGCTTCGCAAGACCTATCAGCGCGCCTGCGCGGCGTCGGCACAGGCGCGGTCGTGCCCCCACAGCCGGAATTTCCACGAACTGCGCAAGCGGATCAAATATCACTGGTATCATTGCCGCCTGCTCGAAAATCTCTGGCCCGACCTGATGGAGACCCGCCAGCGACCCGCCAGACGGCTCTCGGACCTTCTCGGCGACCATCACGACCTCGGCCTTTTCATCGGCAAGCTGGAGGGCGATCGGCGCGCATTCGGAGACCAACGCGACGTTGAAGTGGCGATCGGCCTCGCGCGCGAGCGCCAGGCGCGGCTCGAAAAGGCGGCCTGGCCGATGATCGACCGCCTGCTCGCGCAGCAACCCAAGCCGCTCGCGCGGCAATTCGGCGCTCTGTGGGCCGTCTGGCGGCAGGAAGACTGAGCGGCGCTATTGCCAGGGCGCCGCGGTGGAGCTAACGGCGCCCACACGACATCCGGTCTTTTGTGCAGCGCCTCTTTCCGGGTTTCCGGCCTGCACCATCCCGACGAGCCCGCCGACAGCAAAGGACTCGCCTATGGGATGGATCATCCTCGCCATCGCCGTTTTCACCGAAATCATCTGGGCGCTCAGCCTCAAATGGGCCGCATCGCAGGGGACGTGGCAGGCGTCGGCGGTGCCCGTGTCGCTGAGCTTCCTCAACATGGCGCTGCTCGCCTTTGCGATGCGCGAAATTTCGGCGGGCACCGCCTATGCGATCTGGACCGGCCTCGGCGCGGTCGGAGTGATCGTCGGCGGCGTCATCCTGTTCGGCGAAAAAGTGGGCGCCGCGCAGGTCGTCTTCATGGCGCTGATCGTCATCGGCGTGGTGGGGACGAAGCTGTTCGCGGCAAGCTGACCGCCCAGGGGAGCCGCACGGCCGCTAACGACCGGTTGCGGACATGAGCGAAGCAAGCCCCTCCCCTTCAGGGGAGGGGCAACGAAGACTTGGCAGCTTGCTGCCTAGTCGTAGTGGGGTGGGGCCTCTCGGCCTCGCGCAAGGCCGATGGCCCCCACCCGCTGCGACTAACGAACAAGTTCGTCAGTCTCGCTGCCCTCCCCTGAAGGGGAGGGCGTGATTTTGCCCGCACGTCCGCTCCCCACCCCAATGCGGACATCCGCCGCAAAAAACCGCTGTCCTACATTGTTCGGCTGTGCCAGCCTTCGTCTCGGCTCTTTCGATATGTAGATAAAAGCGGTCACGGCCCCGCTTTACGGATGCGGGCGCGAACCGGCGCGACAGGTTCGGCGAATGCGACCCATGGGCGGCTGCACAAGGCTGACCTTTGCTGAACTTTGAAACGCCACCGCCAAGCGGTCGCTCGCTACCCCATCAAACTCTTCGACGCCTGCTCGGTCGTGTCGCGCGACAGGCCGGGCTGCGCGAGGATGCGCTCGAGTTCGGTTTTCATCAACGCCTGCCGCGCGACGTCGAAGCGTTTCCAGCGGCCAAGCGGCGGGATCATCCGCGCGGCGGTCTGCGGGTTCTTCGGATCGAGCGCGATCACGAGGTCGGCGAGCAGGCGATAGCCCGCGCCGTCGGCCTGATGGAACGCCGCCTGGTTCGCAGCGAAGGCGCCATAGAGCGAACGCACGCGATTGGGGTTGGCCAGCGTGAAGTCGGGATGCTGCGCGAGGGCCGCGACCGCGGCAACGGTGTCGCTGCGCAGCGACCACGCCTGCACCTGAAACCATTTGTCGAGCACCAGCGGATCGTCGCGATAGCGCTGATAGAAAATGTCGAGCGCGTGCGCACGCTCGTCGCTGTCGCCATGCGCAAGCGTCGCGAGCGCCGCCTGCCGTTCGGTCATCCCGTCCGCCGACGAAAAAATGCCGAACGCAAGCGCCGCCACATCCTCCTTGCCGGTCGCGGCGAGATAGGCGAGCGCAACGCCGCGCAGGCGCCGGCGCCCTTTGGCGGCGGGCGAAAGGTCGGTCGCCGCGGGCGCGGGGTTGCCAAGGATAGCGCGCCATTGGCCTTCGAGCGCGTCCCCGATCGCCCCCTGCAAAGCCATGCGCGCGCTGCGGATCGCGTCGGGGTCGACCGTCACCATCTGGTCGCCGATAAACGCCTCGCTCGGCAACAGCACCGCCTCGGCGACGAAAGCCGGATCGTCGGCCGCGCCCGCCAGCGTCCGCGCGACGGCGCCGATCACCGCGTCGCGATTCCCCGCCTCACCCGAGACGGCCGCGACCAATGTGTCGAGCATCAGTTGCTGGAGCGCTTCGTAGCGTGCGAACGGGTCGTCGTCGTGCGCCGCGAGCCATGCGAGTTCGCCCGGTGCGCGTTCGTAATCGACGATCACCGGCGCCGAAAAGCCGCGGTTGACCGACAGCGCGGGCCGCGCGGCAAAGGCGCCGAGCGGCACGCGCTGCGCCGCCCCGGTCAAGGTCACCAGCGTATCGGGCAGCGCCGCGCCGCCGCCGTCCATCGCAAAGGCGGCGAGCCTGAGCGGCATCATCATCGGCGCCTTGGCGGGCTGGCCGGGGGTCGGGGGCACCGTCTGCACGATGTCGAGAAACCATTCCCCACCTTCTTGCGCCAGCGTCAAATGCAGCTTCGGCGTTCCCGCCTGCTCGTACCAGCGGCGGAATTGCGTCAGGTCGATCCCGCCGCCTTCCTCCATCGCGCGGATGAAATCCTCGCAGGTCGCGGCCTCGCCGTCGTGGCGGTCGAAATAGAGGTCGGTGCCGCGCCGAAAGCGTTCGGGGCCCAGCAGGGTCGCCATCATGCGGATCACCTCGGCGCCCTTGTTATAGACGGTGGCGGTGTAGAAGTTCGAAATCTCCTGATAGGAGTCGGGGCGGATCGGATGCGCGAGCGGACCCGCATCCTCGGGAAACTGCGCCGCGCGCAGCACGCGGACATCCTCGATCCGCTTGACCGCGGGCGAGCCCATGGCGGCCGAGAAACTCTGGTCGCGATAGACGGTGAAACCTTCTTTCAGCGAAAGCTGGAACCAGTCGCGGCAGGTGACGCGATTGCCCGACCAGTTGTGGAAATATTCATGCGCAACGACGCCTTCGACCCCGTCGTAATCCATGTCGGTCGCGGTGTCGGGATCGGCGAGGATGTAGCGGGTGTTGAAGATGTTCAGCCCCTTATTCTCCATCGCGCCCATGTTGAAATCGCTGACCGCGACGATGTTGAAGCGGTCAAGGTCATATTCGCGGCCATAGACCTCCTCGTCCCACTTCATGCTGTGTTTGAGCGCCGCCATCGCGTGATGCGTGCGGTCGAGGTCGCCGTCGCGCACCCAGATGCCGAGATCGACCTTGCGGCCCGACATCGTCGTGAAACTGTCGCGGTTGACCACCAGGTCGCCCGCGACGAGCGCGAAGAGATAGGAGGGCTTCGGCCACGGATCCTCCCACAGCGCCCAGTGCGTGCCGTCCTCACCCTCCCCCGACGCGATACAATTGCCGTTCGAGAGCAGGATCGGGAAGCGCGCCCTGTCGCCCGCCAGCCGCACCCTGTAGCGGCTGAGCACGTCGGGGCGGTCGGGGTGGAAGGTGATGCGGCGGAACCCCTCGGCCTCGCACTGGGTGCAGAGCATCCCGTTCGAGGCATAGAGGCCCATCAGCTGGGTGTTGGTCGCGGGATGGATCAGCGTATCGACCTCGACCGTCGCAGCGGTGCGATCGCCCAGGTCGACGACCAGGTCGCTCCCGTCCATGCGCCAGTCGTTCCACACCGCGCCGTCGACGCGCACCTCGGCCGGGGTCAACCCGTCGCCGCGAAGCAGCAGCGGCGCCGGTGCATCGGCCGCGCGCACGGCCGACAGCGCCGCGGTGACGCGCGTTTCCTTGATCCCGAGCGCGAAATCGAGCGCGATGTCGGGGATCTGCCATTCGGGCGGGCGATAGTCGCCGCGGTGGATGGTGACGGGGACGGCGGGAGCGGAAGAGGCGTCGGTCATGCGAATGATCTAGGCTTGGCGGCTGCGCTGCGCAATAATACCATATCCCGGTGATCCCGACCGATGAGGATTGGTGGTCCCGTTTGCTGGCGAGGAGCGGCGGCAGCGGCGATGTGGTTCATCGTCGCGACGCCGCGACGGCGTCCAGCGGGCGGGACCACCAACCCGAAGGGCCGTTTCTGGTGGCCCTCGGACCGCGTCGCCTTCTGGCCCCGATGAACCACATCGCCGCTTCGAAGCCTCCTTGCCGAGAACCACCAGAAACGGTCCTCATCGGTCGGGATCACCGGGATATGGTATGAGGCCACCGATGGGCAAGATGCTGATTTTCGGAATGGGCTACAGCGCGGGCCATATCGCGGACCGCCTGCTGGCGCGCGGCTGGGATGTGGTGGGCACCTCGCGCGACGGACGCGGCGGGACGATCGCGTTCGACGACGAAGCCGCGGTGCTCGCCGCGCTGCGCTCCGCGACGCATATCCTGTCCTCGGTGCCGCCATCGGAAGGGGGGGACCCGGTGCTCGCGCGCTATGGCGAGGCGATCGCGCTCGCGCCGGCGGGCTGGGTCGGCTATCTCTCCTCGACCGGCGTTTACGGCGATACCCGCGGCGCGTGGGTCGACGAAAGCGCGCCCGTAAAGGGCCGCCGCGAAGCGCGCAACGCCGCCGACGCGGCTTGGGCCGCGCTGCGCGCCGAGGTGCGCGTCTTCCGTCTTCCCGGCATCTATGGACCCGGCCGCTCGATCCTTCAGCGTATCGAAGAGGGCCGCGCACACCGGATCGACCTATCCGAACAAGTGTTCAGTCGCATCCACGTCGAGGACATCGCAGGCGGGGTCCTCGCCTCTTTCGCCGGACCGCCGGGCATCTATAACCTCGCCGACAACGAACCCGCGCACCAGAACCGCCTCGTCGAATGGGGTTGCGCACTGCTCGGCGCGCCGCTGCCACCGCTGCAATCGCTGGACGAAGCCGGCCTCTCCCCCGCCGCGCGCGCCTTCTATGCCGAGAACCGCCGCGTCGCGAACAGCAAGGCAAAGCGGCTGCTCGGCTGGGCGCCGCGCTATCCGACGTTTCGCGAGGGGCTCGCCGCCTGCCGCTAAAGCAACACGTCGACCGAGTGGATCGCCACCCCGACGAGCCCGCCGACGAGCGTGCCGTTGATGCGGATATATTGAAGATCGGCGCCGACGGCATTTTCGAGCCGGTCGGTGATCGTCTTGGCGTCCCAGCCACGGATCGTGTCGGACACGAGCCGCAGCGCGGTCTCGCCATAGCTGTCGACCACGCCGACCACCGCACGCCGCGCATAGCGGTTGAGCGTGCGCTTGATGCCGCGGTCTTCGCCGAGCATCGTCCCGAACTGGGTGATCAGTTCGCCGAGCCGCCCCGCGAGCATCGTGTCGGGATCGCGTGCGGCGCGCAAGAGCGCGCTGCGCCCCTGTTCCCACAAGCCGTCGAGCCAGCGCTTGACCGCCGGATTGTCGAGCAGCTCGGCCTGCACCCGCGCGACCTTTGCCTGCACCTCGGGATTTTCCTGCAGGTCGAGCGCGAGCTTCGCCATCCCCTCCTCGACGCGCAGGCGGATCGGATGGTCGGGCTCGGCCGCCATGTCGGCAAGCAGCTTCGCGAGCCCCTTGACGATGCGCTTGGCAATGCTTTCGTCGAGCCCCGTGAAGCGGACGATCGCGTTCGAATTGTCATGCACCATCTGGTGGATCAGATGCTCGTTGAGATCGAGCGTCTTCGATCCCCATTGGACCGCGGCGTCGAGCAACGGCTGATGCCGCCCTTCGGCGAGCGCCGCCTGTAGCGCCTGACCGAGCAGCGGGGCGAGATCGAGTTCGCGCAGGCGATCGGCAATCGCCGATTTAACCATGCCGCCCAGCCTTTTCTGGTCGAGCGCGCCGAGTGCATCGGCGATGACCCGCGACGCGCCGAGCTTCAAACGCCCGCCGCCTTCGGCCGGCTGCGACAGGAACTTGCCGACCGCGCCCGCGATGTCGACGTCCTGCATCTTGCGCGCGATCAGCCGCGGCAGCAGGAAATTGGTGAGCAGGAAGCGCGCGAGCGTGTCGCCGATCCGGTCCTTGTTGCGCGGGATGATCGCGGTGTGCGGGATCGGCAGCCCCATCGGATGGCGAAACAGCGCGGTGACCGCGAACCAGTCGGCCAGCCCGCCGACCATCGCCGCCTCGGCAAAGGCGCGCACGAACCCGACGGCCGGGTGGACGTCCTGGAAATATTTGGCGGTGATGAAGATCGCCGCCATGACGACGAGAAGCCCCGTCGCGACGATACGGATGTTGAGCCCGCCCGTCGGAAGCGAGACCCCGGCCCGCGAATAAAGGCCGCGCCCTCCGATCGACGGGGAAAGACGGTCGTTCATGATGCTTCAAATGGCGCCCTGCGCCAAAGGTTGCAACCGGCGCGGGCGCAAAGGCCCGCGGCTTCGATCTTAGTCCTCACGGATCGAGGTTTGTGTGCTCCCGCGAAGGCGGGAGCCCATCTCCCGCCGGTGCCATCTTGAATCGGCAGGAGATGGGTCCCCGCCTTCGCGGGGACACACGAACCTTTGCAAGCGCCTCACTCCGCGGGATGCGGCACCGGGTCGGCGTGCGGCTTCGTATCGTCGCCGGGGCGATAAGTCAGCAGATTGCTCGAGAAGAAGCGACCGAGCCGTTTCTCGATGCTGTCGGCCAGGCTGAAACCCGCAGGGACGATCAGCAAGGTCAGCATCGTCGACAGGATCAGCCCGCCGATCACGACCACGCCCATCGGCGCGCGCCACGCCCCGTCGCCGGACAAGGAGATCGCGGTCGGCACCATGCCCGCCACCATCGCGACGGTCGTCATGATGATCGGCTGCGCGCGCTTGCGCCCGGCGTCGATCAGCGCCTCGACCTTGCCGATCCCCTTGTCCATTTCCTCGATCGCGAAATCGACGAGCAGGATCGAGTTCTTCGCGACGATGCCGAGCAGCATCAAAAGGCCGATATAGACGGGCATCGAAATTTCCATGCCGGTCACGAGCAGGCCGAGCAGGCCGCCGAGCGGTGCGAGCAGCAGCGACGACATGTTGACCAGCGGCGACAGGAAGCGGCGGTAGAGCAGCACGAGCGTCGCGAAGACGAGCATCAGGCCCGACACGACCGCGATCATGAAATTCTGGATCATCTCGGCCTGCCACTTGGCATCGCCCTGGATCACCTTGCGGATGCCCTGCGGCATATTCTTGACCGCGGGCAGCGCGTCGATCTTGGCTTGCGCGTCGCCGGTGACCAGGCCGGGCGCAAGATCGGCGCCGATCACGATACGCCGCGTCTGGTTATAGCGGCGAAGCTCGGTCGGGCCCGAACCGAAGCCGATCTCGGCGACCGACTTCAGCGGCACCGTGCCGCCGTTGGCAGTCGGAACCGGCAGATTTTCGAGCGTCGCAAGGCTGCGGCGCGAGTCTTCGGACAAGAGCACCCGGATCGGAATCTGGCGGTCGGACAGCGAGAATTTCGCCGCATTCTGGTCGATGTCGCCCAGCGTCGCGATACGGATCGTCTGGCTGAGCGCCGCGGTCGTCACGCCGAGGTCGGCGGCAAGGTCGAGCCGCGGCTTGAGGATGATTTCGGGACGCGGAATATCGCCCTCGATCCGCGGCGCGCGCAGTTCCTTGAGTCCCTTCATCTCCTCGACGATCCTGTTCGCGTGCCTTTCGAGCGCGACCGGATCGTCGCCGCCGATGATGAACGTAATGTCGCGGCCCGAAAAGCCGCCCGACTGGCTCTGGAACGACACGCGCGCATCGGGGATCGCCGCGAGCTTGGGTTGCAGGCCGCGCTCCCAATCGACGCTCGAAATCTCGCGATCCTTCTTGAGCGTCAGGAAAGCGTTCCCGCCGCCGACATTGACGTCATAGAAGGCGGTCTCGACCACCGGACTGTCGTCGAGGATCGCCGAAATCTGGCGCGCGATCGTCTCGCTCTGCTCGAGTGTCGAACCCGGCGGCAGTTCATATTTGACCTGGCTATAGTCGCTGTTCGTCGTCGGCTGGAACTGCTGCGGCAAGGTCGCGAACAGGACGAGGCTGAGCACGAAGGCGCCGACCCCGATGCCGACGATCCACACGCGATGGTCGAACAGGCGCGCATAAGCGCGGCGCAGCATGAACGCCGCCCATTCCATGAAGGCCCAGCGCCGCACGTTGAACGCATAAGCGACGCCGCCCAGGACGATCGCGACAAGTTCGCCGACAAGAAAGGCCATGACCGCCGTCAGCGGCATCAACAGCATGAAGTGCAACGCCGGGTTGGGCGCATCCTGCCCCGCGGGAACGGGCTGGAAATATTGCGCGATCGACGCAAGCGCCGCGATGCCCGCGACCACGAGGCCCGGCGCCATGAACGCCAGCCGCGTCGGCACCGCGTCATAGCGCGCGCGCACCGCCTTGTGCTTGCCGCTGTTGAGCGTCCAGCCGAGCACGCGCTCGTAACGGTCGATCCACGGTCCTTCGGCGTGGCTCTGCTCGCCCTGCGCCGAGAGGAAATAGGCCGCGATCATCGGCGTGATCATGCGCGCGACGGCCAGGCTCATCAGCACCGCAAACACCACGGTCATGCCGAACTGGATGAAGAATTGCCCCGACACGCCGGGCATCAGCGCGACGGGCAGGAACACCGCGACGATCGACATCGTCGTCGCGACCACGGCGAGGCCGATCTCGTCGGCGGCGTCGATCGCCGCCTGATAGGCGGTTTTGCCCATGCGCATGTGGCGGACGATATTCTCGATCTCGACGATCGCATCGTCGACGAGCACCCCGGCCACGAGGCTGAGCGCGAGCAGCGACAGGCCGTTGAGCGAAAAACCCATCAATTCCATGAACCAGAAGGTCGGGATCGCCGACAGCGGGATCGCCATCGCGCTTATCAGGGTCGCGCGCCAGTCGCGCAGGAACAGGAAGACGACGACAACTGCAAGCACCGCGCCCTCGATCATCGCCTCCATCGAGCTGCGATATTGTTCCTTGGTATATTCGGTGCGGGTGAAGAGGATCTTGAACTTCACCTTGGGGTTGTTCTTCTGGATCTCGTCGAGCTTCTTTATCGCCGCGTCATGCACGGTGACGTCGGATGCGCCCTTCGCCTTTTCGATCGAGAAGGACAGCACCTGCCGCCCGCCGATCTTGGCGAGGTTGCGCTGTTCGGCGAAGCCATCGGACACGCGCGCGACGTCGGACAGCCGGATCGTGCGGCCATTGCCGATCGAGATCCGCGTTTGTCCCAGTTCATAGGCGCTGCCGGCATTGCCCAGCACGCGCACCGCCTGTTCGGAGCCCGCGATTTCGGTGCGCCCGCCCGCGGCGTTGACGTTCACCTGCCGCAGCTGCTGGTTCACCTGGCTCGCGGTCAGGCCATAGCTTTGCATACGCGCCGGATCGAGGATGACCCGGATTTCGCGATCGACACCGCCCGAGCGGCTGACCTGCGCCATGCCGGGGATCGACAGCAATTCCTTCGCCACCGTGTTATCGACGAACCAGCTGAGCTGCTCGAGCGTCATATCGGCGGCTTCGACCGAGAAATAGGTGATCGGGCCGCCGGCGATGTCGACGCGCATGATTTGCGGTTCGAGAATGCCGTCGGGCAATTCGCTGCGGATCTGCGACACCGCCTGATTGACGTCGTTGTAGGCGCGGTCGATCGGCGTGCCGATCGCAAATTGCACGAAGGTTCTGCTGCTGCCCTCGCTGACATAGGAGGACATTTCATCGACCCCGCTCACCCCGCGAACCGCCGCCTCGACGCGCTGCGTCACTTGCGTTTCGAGCTCGGTCGGCGCGGCGCCCGGCTGCACGACGATCACCTGCACCGCCGGGAATTCGACGTCGGGATTGTCGTTGACGTCCATCCGGTTGAAGCTGACGAGGCCCGCGAGCAGCAGCAGAATGAACAATACGATCGGCGGCACCGGGTTGCGGATGCACCAGGCGGAGATGTTGCGGAAATTCATGGATCAAACGCCTCTGTGCAGTGCCGGTGCGATTATTTCGATGCCTTCTGGACGACGGGCTTCACCTTGTCGCCGGGATTGAGGAAGGCGCCCGCGAGCACGACCACCCTCTCCTGCCCCGTCAGGCCGGACGCGATCGACACGCCGTCGTCGGTGACGGTGCCGACCTTCACCGGCTTCTGCTCGATCTTGTCGTCCTTGCCCACGATCAGGACATAATTGCCCTGCGGACCGCTCTGCACCGCGCTTTCGGGAAGCAGCGGCGCTTCGTCGGCACCGGCGATCAGCCGCGCATCGGCGAAACCGCCGGGGCGCAGCGCCTTGCTGTAGGGCACCGCGATGCGCACCGTGCCCTGCCGCGTGTCGGGATTGATGACCGGCGAAACCTGCCACACCTGCCCCGCGATCTCGAGATTGGTGCCCACCGGCGTGACGATTGCGCGCGTGCCGACCGATATGCGCTGCAGGTCCGCATCGGCGAGCTGCGCGAGCATTTCCATCTCGCCGCCTTTCGCCATGCGGAACAATACGCCGCTGCCCGCGCCGACAACCTGCCCGGGCTCGACCTGGCGCGTCAGGACCAGGCCCGCCGCGGGTGCGACGATGTTGAGCCGCCCGTTGCGCGCGACCGCTTCCTGATATTGCGCCTGCGCGACGCGGACGCGCGCCTGCGCGGCGTCGCGGGTGGCGCGCTTGCGGTCGATATCGGCCTTCGACACGAAGCCGCGCGCGACGAGTGCCTGCGCGCGGTCGAGTTCGGACTGCGCGAGTTCGGCATCGGCCTGCGCGACGCGGATCGACGCGGCGAGGCTCGCCGCCTGCTGCGATTGCACCGACCGGTCGATCACTGCGAGCGGCTGGCCCGCGCCGACCCATTGGCCGGGTTCGACGAGCACGCGGACCACCTGCCCGCCCTCGCCCGCCACGCCGACGGGCATTTCGCGCCGCGCGGCGATCGTGCCGTTCGCGGCGATCGCCGCCTGCACCGACTGCTGGCCGGGGATCATCACCGTAATCGTCGGAACGGTGGCGCCGTCCTCCTCGCCCGCGGCGCCGCCCGCCGTCGCGGCGTCGCCGCCCTTGGCCGCCGAGAAGGCATACCATGCCGCAGCGAGTATCAGTGCCACCAGGACGAGCCCGATGATCAGCCGCATCCGCTTGCGGCGATTGTCCGCCGCCTCATAGCTTTCCGCCTCTTCGTAAAAGCCCTGGGTCGAACCCGCCACGCTGTCCATCGAATCCACTTTCCGCTCGTAGTTCATACCCGCATCCCTTTCTGCCGCTTTCGGCAGCCGGAACCCCGATCGCCCTGCGACCCCGCCCCCCGATCGGCACGACGAGACCTCTGGAAAATCCTCGAAGGTGTATTACCGAATTAAATCACCCCTGACAAGGGGAAACGAAAGGCGTCGATACGGCCCTCGCTCAAATCGCGGAGTGCCGCTCATAAGCCTTTTCCCCGGCTCTTTCCAGTACGCTGGACACGAAAAGGGCGACCGGCCTTCCGCCGGTCGCCCCTTGTCCCCGCGGGCCCGGACGCCCGCAGGATGTCGAAGGTTAACGCAGCCGCCCGCGCCGGAACAGATTGACCGCCGCCAACAGGATGATCGCGCCCAGAAAGGCCGTCAGCAGCGTCCGCCAGTCAAAGGCGTCGCCGCGCAGGTGGCCGCCCCCCAAAAGGCCGCCAAACAGGAACCGGCCGAGGATCGACCCGATACAGCCGACCACGATATTCAGGAAGATACCTTGCTGCGCGTCGGTTCGCATGACGATGCTCGCCAGCCATCCGATGATGCCGCCCATGATGATTGCGATAATCCAAGTCATAAGATGACCCCCTATGATCCTTGCCGATGTCCGCGGGCGCGGACGCCGGGATGCTAACCCAAATGGCCCGATTTACCTAACGGAATGGCGGCCGCGCCGGGCGCTGCCGCCTTTCCGTCCGCCTTGCGGACACGCAATCCTCAGCGCACGCGGCCGCGCCGCACGAGATTCACGATCGCCAGAAGGATGAGCGCCCCGACCAGCGAGGCGAGGAAACTGTACAGCGTGATCCCCGCATTGATCGAACCGCCGAGCAGCAAGCCGCCGATAAAGGCGCCGACGATACCGACGATGATGTTGAGGAAGATACCCTGTTGCGCGTCGGTGCGCATGATGATGCTGGCGAGCCAGCCGACGATGCCGCCGATGATAAGCCAGATGATGATACCCATGGTTTTGCTCCCTTCGTTGCACCGGAGCGATGGGCGCGCGACGCGTGCTTTCGCAAACGCCCGGTCGCTTCCGACCATCGTTTCGCCGAGTATCAGCACAATGCCACGATGAAGCAAAAGGTTCCCGGCCGCACCGCGAGCGATCCGGCCGGGAGAGTGGGATCAGTTCCGGTCGGGGAACTGCTCCGGGTCGCAAGGCGGGCATAGGATGGGGTCGGCGACCGCGATATGACCGCGATCACAGAGCCGGGATTTTCGGGAAGGGCGCCGATTCGCTGCGCGCATACGAAATGGGGGCCGGCATCGCTGCCAACCCCCACTATCCGGAATTTGCGCTAGGCTTCTCTGCTTCGGGTCATCCCGGTCCGCTTCTCTTGCGATCGGCGGCCCGCAAAACGATCCGTCGCGGTAGCAGGCAACGCAGTCCGGCGACGGTTTGGTCGGCCCCCTTGCGGGGGCCGGCCGCACCTGAAAAGCCCTTCATCATCTTGTCCGAGCGTCTGCCGAAGCACACAATCTTCAAAAGCGATGGACTGCTTTTCATCCGATCGGGTCGGTTGCAACTCGTGGGAATTGCGGCCTTCCGTGATCGGCTATCGGTCCGTTTCCTCGTCGATCCGTTCCGTTTCAATCGGGCTGGTCTTGCAACGAGCCTTCCTGTCCCGGGGGTTCGACGTCTCTGCCGTCCCGATGAGTTGAAGCTGTCACGAAGCGGGACGCGCGCCAACAAAAAAGCGCGCGAAACCGCGCGTGGTTGTGGATAAGTCGGGCATTAGCAATTTGGCTTTGCCGCGCAGCATTTTTGTAACGCCGCCGCAACATTTTCGGATTCGGATTACGGCCCGAGCCAGCCCTTGCGGAGCTTCGACTCGGATCACCGATCGCGACTCGGACTCACGCCCGCCCCAGATCGCCCTTGCCCACGGTCCCCGACGCCATCTCGAGCATCCGGTCGAGGCTCTTCTTGGCGCCGAGGCGCAATTCCTCGTCCATCTCGATCCGCGGCTGAAGATCGCGCAGCGCGACGTAGAGCTTTTCCATCGTGTTGAGCGCCATATAGGGGCAGATGTTGCAGTTGCAGTTGCCGTCGGCGCCCGGCGCGCCGATGAAGGTTTTTTCGGGCAGCGCCTTTTCCATCTGGTGGATGATGTGCGGTTCGGTCGCGACGATCAGCGTGTCGCCGGGGAAGCTCTTCGCGAACTGCAATATGCCGCTCGTCGAGCCGATATAGTCGGCGTGGTCGACGATATGCGCCGGACATTCGGGGTGCGCCGCGACGGGTGCGCCCGGATGCTGCGCCTTCAGCTTCAAGAGCTCGGTCTCGCTGAACGCCTCATGGACGATGCACACGCCGGGCCACAGCAGCATATCGCGCCCGAACTTGCGGTTGAGATAGCCGCCGAGGTGCCGGTCGGGGCCGAAGATGATCTTCTGATCCGCGGGGATCTGGCCGATGATCGTCTCGGCGCTCGACGAGGTGACGATGACGTCGGAGAGCGCCTTCACCGCCGCCGAGCAGTTGATGTAGGTCAGCGCGATATGGTCGGGATGCGCTTCGCGGAAGCGTTTGAACTGTTCGGGCGGGCAGCTGTCCTCGAGGCTGCACCCCGCGTCCATGTCGGGCAGCACGACGATCTTCTCCGGCGACAATATCTTGGCGGTCTCGGCCATGAACTTGACCCCGCAAAAGGCGATGACGTCGGCGTCGGTGTCGGCCGCCTTGCGCGACAGTTCGAGCGAGTCGCCGACGAAATCGGCAAGATCCTGAATCTCGGGCTTCTGGTAATAATGCGCAAGGATCACCGCATTGCGCTCCTTGCGGAGCCGGTCGATCTCGGCGCGCAGGTCGAGGCCGGCGAGCGTTTCGCGGACGGGAGCAGTCATGGCTTTTCCTTATCTGGCCTTTGCCTTGAGCGCCCTCCTACACAGGGGATTCGGACAGGGCAATTCGGAACCTCAGCCGCCGGCGAGCCTCGCCGCGAGCGCCGCGACGGGGGGCGTCAGCGACAGGCCATAGATGGCGATGCGCGTCGCGATGACAACCCCCGCCACCGCCCGCGTCGCCGGATGGATGCGCCCGAGCGTGCGGCGATCGTAAAGCGCGACGATCCCTACCGCGACCAATTGGCATAGCGCGACGGGGATGTCCGACCAGCCGATCATCAGCGGCAACGGCAGGATGCGCCCGAGCGCGGGTTCGAGGATCACGATCGTCGCGCCGATCATCAGCCGGCGGTGCCAGTCGGTGCGGCGCCGGTTCCGGATCGCGGCGGCGACCATCGCGCCGAAGACCAGCGCTTCGACCGTCGTCAGCGCGAGGAAATAGGGCGGCGTGAAGAAGGGCGGATAGCGATGCAGCACCAGCGACGCGACGCCAGTGAAGATGCCGAGCGCGACGATGAAGGCCGCGAGCGCGGCGGCGATCCAGCCGAGCCGCCGGTGCCGCGCCATGTCATCCCTTATGACGAAGGTCGGCTGCACAACCAGCACGCCCAGCCAGGCGAGCATCGCCAGCCCGTGCAGATGCACCCATGGCGGTGCGCGCAGCGGATCGACGAAACCGCGCGCCGCAAATTGCAGGAAGCCGAAGACGATGAAAACGGCAAGGCCGATCGCCATACGCTGCCAGAACCGTTCCGCGCGCACCGCGCCCGCCACCGTCGCCATGCCCCACCCTCCTGATCCGAGGAGGTGCTGTTTACCCCAGTTCGCGCGCCGCCGGAAGCCGGATTCAGCCGGCGGGCGCGCCCGCAAAACGCGCCGTGACGGTCGCGTCGATTCCGGCGGCCCTCAGCGGCATGGCGAAACTCTGTTCGATGGCATTGCGCGCAGCGCCCTCGGCAAGCCGCATCGGCGTCGCGCCCCTTGCCTGCTTGATCAGCTCGGCCTGTGCGGCCTTGCGGTTGGCGGCGTCGAGCACCGCTTCGGCGTCGGTGAGCGTCAGCAGGATTTCGCCGTCGCGAAACTCGCTGATCGCGTCGATGTCAATCTCGGGTCCGGCGAGTCGTAGCGGCGGCAGGGTCACCGTCAGCGATTTGGTCGCCGCGTCCCAGTCGAGGTCCGACGGCTCGAGCTTCGCCAGATCGACCTCGTAACGCACCGTGCCCGGCATGATCAGCGTCTTCTTCGCACTGAGCCCCAGGCGGCTTTGTGTCGAGGTCACCACCGCGACATAGCGCGCGGTGAAGGGGACGAGCACATTCTGCTCCTGCAGCCCCTGCAGGCTCGCCGCCACGACCGTCTGCGGGTCATAGCTTCGCTGCCAGCCATCCCATGCGCGCCAGCCGAGGAACAGCGCGAGCGCAAGGAGCGCGACGACAAGGATGCGAAACGCGCCGCGGGTCATGCGACCAGCCTCCACGCCTCGTCGTCGCGCGCGACGCGGCCGCGCTGTTCGAGATCGAGGAGATGCGCCAGCACCGAGCGGCCCGCAGCGCCGGTCAGGCGCGGGTCGAGCCCCTTGTACATATGCTTGACCATATCGGGGATCATCGCCGTCCCGCGCTCAAGCTCGCGCAAGATCTGCCGCTCGCGCTGCTTGCGATGGCCGAGCATCCCGCGCACGAGCTGGCGCGGCTTGGCGACTGCGGGGCCGTGCGCGGGATAATAGACGCGGTCTTCGCGCTCATGGAGTTTCGAAAGGCTGGCCATATAGGCCGCCATGTCGCCGTCGGGCGGGCTGACGACGCTTGTCGACCAGGCCATGACATGATCGCCGGTAAACAACGCCCCGCTTTCGAGGAGCGCGAAGCAGAGATGGTTCGACGTGTGCCCCGGCGTCGCGACCGCCTCGAGCGTCCAGCCGTCGCCCGCGACGCGATCGCCGTCGGAAAGGATGCGGTCGGGCGCATAGTCGGGGTCGAACGCCGAATCGGCGCGCGGGCCGTCGTCCTTGAGCACCAGCGGCGCGCAGCCGACGATCGGCGCGCCCGTCGCTTCCCTCAGCGGCGCCGCAGCGGGGCTGTGGTCGCGATGTGTATGCGTGCAGAGGATCGCGGTCACGCGCTGCCCCTCGGTCGCGCGCAGGATCGCGTCGACATGGCCCGTGCCATTGGCGTCGGGCGGGTCGCCGATGCTCATGCCCGATCCGGTCGGGCCGGGGTCGATCACCGCGACCTCGGCGCCGGCGCCGACGATCCACGTCTGGGTGCCGGTGAAAGTATAGGGCGATGGATTGGGCGCAAGCACACGGCGCACAAGCGGCTCATGCTGCTCGCACTCGCCGGCGCGGATCGTGTCGGGCCAGGGCTTTTCTTCGGTCACGCGCCTCATGTGGCATCGCAGCCGCCAAAGAAAAAGGGGGTGCGCAACGGAAAAGGGAGCGGGTGAAGTGTCCGCTCCCTTTCCCCGCCCCTGCCGCCGATCCCAACCGGGGACGTGGATCGGCGTCGTAAACCGTCGCGACTCTTAGTGTTTCGTGCGCTCCATATCGGCGATCGCGCGGTCCATGTCGGCGATGACCTTGGCGCGCATTTCGGCCGACAGCTGCGACGACGCCGCGCCGCTCGCAAAACGGTCGCGCGCCTTTTTGAGCGCGTCGATCTGGCCCGAGAAATCGGCCTTGCTATCGCAGCGGACCATCAGGACGCGGCTCCGTTTGTCGCCTTCGCGGTCGTCGCGATCGACGATCGGCATCGCATTCCCACCGTCGGCACAATGGGCGAACGCCATCGCCTTGCCATCCTTGGCGATCCACGCCGCTTCGGGCGGCATCGGAGGAATCGGCGGCATGGGCGGCAACGGCGCCATTGCCACGCGAAGGCTTTGGCGGCGCTTCGCTTCGAGCTTGTCGGCGATCGCCTCGGCCTGCGCGCCCGAAATGCCCTGTTCGGTCAGGGTGGCGAGGATATCCGCGCGCGACAGGCTGCCGGGGATGCGAAACTCCATGTGGCGATCGTTCGGCGCGCCCTCGCCGCCATCGTCGCGGACGACGACGCGCGTCACCTCGCGGCGCTGGTCGCCCGCCGCTTCATCGCCTTCGCGCGTGACGATCATCGTCCTATACACGCCTTCGGTGGGTGCGGGCGGCGCGGGGGGAGCGGGCGGCGCGGGAGGGGCCGGAATATCGCTGACTGCGGGAGGGGCCGGCGGCGCCGGAACATCCTGCGCTTGCGCTTTCGCGGTGCCCGCCGGAACGAGCGTCGCAGTCGCGGCGAGCACGCCGAGCGCGGCACCGCCGACGAGCAGGCGCCCGACGAGGCCGCGCGTGCGCGAAATATCCTTCTGCATCAGCATCGTCAGTCTCTCCTGCAAATTGTCGTGCGAGGCCATCGGCGCGGCGAGCGCGAGGCGCGGGCCCACCGCGGTCTTGGCGATCGCGGTCGCATAGCTGGCCGTCCGCGCGCGCCGCTCGCCTGTCGCCGCCGCCATCGTCAGCACGCGCGCGTCGCACGCCGCCTCCTGATCGAAGCGAAAGGCGCGCAGCGCACGCCAGGCGAAGGGATTGAACCATTGCGCCGCGAGCAGCAGCAGCGCCGCGGCATTCGCCCACAGGTCGCCGTGCCGGTGGTGCGACAGCTCGTGGTCGATCGCCAGCGCCCGCTCGTCCGCGGCATAGCGGGCGAAAAAATCGCGCGGCACCGCGATGAAACGGCGCCACAGGCCAAAGGCGACCGGCCCGTCGACCGCATCGGTCATCACCAGCCGGATCGACCCGAACGGATCGAGGTCGACACCCCCCGCCAGCACCTCCGCCTTGAACCGGCGATGCGCGGCCAGCGCCCGCACCAGCACGAACAGCGTGCCCGCGAGCCAGAGCGCGAAGAGCGGCGGCAAGGCGTCGGCAAACGCCCAGCTCGCGTCCGGCGCGGTCGCCGGGGTTGTAATCGCGTGCGCCGTATCGGCCATTCCGATCAGCACCACATCGGCGGGAACCGCGGGCGCTGCGACGGGCACGGCGGCCGGGTCGCCGAAAGGCAGCGGCGGCAGCACGAGGCGAAGCGCGGGAATCGCCCACAGCGCATAGGTCAGCCCCGGGCCGAAGCGCCGCGCAAAGGGCTTGCGGACGACGAGCACTGCCGCGACGAGCAGTGCGGTCGCGAGCATGGTATCGCCCCACGCCTCGAGCATCAGCGCGGCGCTCACGACTTCAGCCTCTTCAGCAGCGCCTCAATCTCTTCGATATCGGCGTCGGACAGCGCCTCGCGCTCGGCGAGATGCGCGATCAGCGGGCTGACGCGGCCGCCGAACAGGCGGTCGACGAAGCGCTGCGATTCCTCGCCCACAGCCTCGGCGCGGTCGATCGCGGGGCGGTAGAGATAGCGGCGCCCGTCGGCTTCGGCAGTGACCGCGCCCTTTTGCACCAGCCGCGCGATCAGCGTCTTGACCGTTGCCTGGGTCCAGCCGTTCGCGGCGCCGATGCGCGCGGTAAGGTCGGCGGCGGTCTGCGGCGCCTCGTCCCACAGGGCGCGCAGCACCTGCATTTCGGATTCGCTTGCGCGTTCGGCCATGGAACCCCTCCTTCGCCTTCATCCTGCAATACGACTACATGTGTAGTCAATTCCCTGAACGCTGGCTGAATGGCGACAGCAAGGGTCAATGTGTCGGGATTTTTGACAGGCAGAGAGGGTGGTAAGAAATCAATAACCATCGAACGGGCCCCGAATGCGTGCGACGCGCCATTTGGCACGCGCCTTGTATGGTGTGATGCGTTCCCGAGTGTTCCGCTCAACTGAGCGGCAGGGGATATCGGTCTGGTCCCTGATATCCCCTGCCCTCACCGGGAAATCCCCACTTACCCCCCGAGGCAAATGGGGGGCGAGCGGCCGAAAGGCCCCGCCCCCCGATGCTGCGTCGCTGCGGAGCCATTTTGCCCGGTCCGCTCTCTACGCGCATGTCTGCCACCTTATCGGGCTGAAGGTCCGCGAGCGCCCGATGAGGCCTTGGGTGTCGGCGAAAATCTGCCTATCGTCATCGGGATACTCGCTACGGCGACGCGGCTGACGGGGAAGGATATTCGATGGGCGGCCATAACCAGGGCCATTCGCATGCAGGGCACAGCCATGCGCCGCGCAGCTTCGGCATGGCATTCGCGGTCGGTATCGGCCTCAATGTGGCGTTCGTGGCAATCGAGGCGGTTTATGGCGTCCTGAGCAATTCGCTGGCGCTGCTCGCCGATGCCGGGCACAATCTGAGCGACGTTTTCGGGCTCGCCATCGCATGGGCGGCGGTCCTCGTCGCGAAAAAGAGACCGACGCCGCGCTTCACTTATGGGCTTCAGGGAAGCACCATTCTCGCCGCGCTGGCCAACGGCGTGTTCCTAATGCTGGCGGCGGGCGCGATCGCGTGGCAGGCGATCCTGCGCTTTTCCGACCCCGAACCCGTCGCCGGCAACACGGTCATGACCGTCGCCGCGATCGGCATCGCGATCAACACCGGCACCGCCTTGATGTTCCTGCGCGGCCGCAAGGGCGACATCAACATCCAGGGCGCCTTCCTGCACATGGCGGCGGATGCGGCGGTGTCCGCAGGCGTGGTGATCGCGGGACTCGCGATCCGCTACACCGGCTGGAACTGGCTCGATCCCGTTACCAGCCTGCTGATCGTGGCGGTGATCGTCTGGAGCACATGGGGCTTGCTTCGCGAAGCCGTCGCCATGTCGCTGGGGGCGGTCCCGTCGGGGATCGACGCCGAGGCGGTCGAGCGCCATCTGGCCGCGATCGAGGGTGTCGATGCGGTCCACGACCTGCATATCTGGGCGATGAGCACGACCGAAACCGCGCTCACCGCGCATCTGGTGGTGCCGATCGAGGGCGACCGCGACATTTTTCTGCATCGCGTTGCGGGCGAGATGCACGATCATTTCGGGATCGGCCACACCACGCTCCAGATCGAGCGCGATGCCGAAGCCTGTGCGCTCGAGCCGATCAACGGCAGCGGCTGTCGACCGCCGGGCCATCGGCACCGGCCGGACGGGCTGTGCGAGCGGGAAGGAAGCGCGCAGGCGCACCGCGGCGCTGGACATTGACGCCGCCGCCAGCCAAATTCGCGCGCCATGCGGGAAAGAGAATAGCGAAAATGAAGGCCTGGCGCTTTGCGGTGGATCGCGGGGGCACGTTCACCGATGTCGTCGCGACGACCCCCGGCGGGCGGTTGGTGACCGAGAAGCTGCTATCCCAAAACCCCGGTTTCTATTCCGATGCGGCCAGCGAGGCGGTGCGGCGGCTGATGGCGCGCCACGGCGCGGGGCCGATCGCCGAGCTTCGCATCGGCACGACGGTGGCGACCAACGCGCTGCTCGAACGCAAGGGCGAACGGCTGGCGCTGGCGATCACGCGCGGTTTCGGCGACGCGCTGCGGATCGGGACGCAGGCAAGGCCCGAAATCTTCGCCCGGCATATCGTGCTGCCCGAGCAATTGCCCGCGCGCGTGATCGAGGTCGACGAGCGGGTCGGGGCCGATGGCGCGGTGCTGCGGTCGCTCGACGAGGTGCAGGCGCGGGCCGACCTCGCGGCCTTGCGCGGCGAGGGTTTCGATGCGCTGGCCATCGTCCTGATGCACGGATGGCAGTATCGCGATCACGAGGCCCGGCTGGCCCGGATCGCGCGCGACATCGGCTTCGCGCAGGTCAGCGTCAGCCACGAGGTCGCGCCGCTGATCCGCCTCGTCCCGCGCGGCGACACGACGGTAGTCGACGCCTATCTCTCGCCGGTGCTGCGGCGTTACACCGACCAGCTGCAAGCCAGCCTTCCGCCGAGCGGAACACTACGCTTCATGCAGTCGAACGGCGGCCTGGCCGAAGTCGGCGCGTTTCGCGGCAAGGATGCGATCCTCTCCGGCCCGGCGGGCGGCGTGGTCGGCATGGTCGCGGCGAGCGCCCCGCTGGGCCACCGCAAGCTGATCGGCTTCGACATGGGCGGGACCAGCACCGATGTCGCGCATTATGCCGGAACTTACGAGTTGACCGGCGACAGCGTGGTCGCGGGGGTCCGGATCGCCGCGCCGATGATGCAGATTCACACCGTCGCGGCGGGCGGCGGCTCGATCTGCCGCTTCGACGGCTCGCGTTTCCGGGTCGGGCCGGAGAGCGCGGGCGCCGATCCCGGCCCGGCTTGCTATCGCAAGGGCGGGCCGTTGACCGTGACCGACTGCAATCTGTTCCTCGGCCGGATCGACCCGGCCTTCTTTCCCGGCGTCTTTGGCCCGAACGGCGACGAGCCGCTCGACCCGGCGGCGGCGAAGGCGCGGCTGGCCGAGGTCGCGGCGATGCTGCCCGAACCGAAGTCGCTGCACGAAATCGCCGAGGGCTTTCTGGCGATCGCGGTCGATAATATGGCCAATGCGATCCGCAAGATCAGCGTCGCGCGCGGGCATGACGTGACGACCTATGCGCTCGCCTGTTTCGGCGGCGCGGGCGGGCAACATGCGTGCAGGGTCGCCGATGCGCTGGGGATGGAGACCGTGCTCGTGCATCCGCTGGCGGGGATATTGTCCGCCTATGGCATCGGCCTCGCGCCGGTTAAGGCGATCCACGAGGTCAGCCTCGTACGACCGCTCGGGGAGGACTTCGCCGACGATCTCTCGACGCTCGAAGGTCAGGCGCGGCAAGCGTTGCTCGATCAGGGCATAGCCCCCGAGGCCATCGTCCTCGAAAGCCGCGCGCGCCTGCGCTTTGCGGGCAGCGACAGCGCGCTCGCCATCGCGTGCGGCGACCGGGCCGAAATGGATGCGACCTTCCGCACGCTCCACCGCCGGCGCTTTGGCTATTCGGACGCCGAGACCGCCATCGTCGTCGAGGCACTGAGCGTCGAGGCGAGCGGGCATTCGGGCGGCCTCGGCGCGGTCGTGCCGCAACCCGTCGCCGCGCTTGGCAAGGCTTCGGGCGATTGGCCGACCATCGAGCGTGCGGCGATGCAATCCGGCGAGACGGTAAGCGGGCCGGCGCTGGTGATCGACCCCGGCTCGACCACCGTGGTCGAGGAGGGCTGGCAGGCGCGGCGCGAGCAGGAAGGGAGCCTGGTCCTGACGCGCGCCGCCGCGCTCGTGCGCGACCGCGCGGTCGGCACGAAGGTCGATCCGGTGCGCCTCGAGATATTCAACAATCTGTTCATGGCGATCGCTGAGGAGATGGGGGTCGTGCTCCAGTCGACCGCCACCTCGGTCAACATCAAGGAACGGCTCGACTTTTCCTGCGCCCTCTTCGACCGCGCCGGCGCGCTGATCGCGAACGCGCCGCACATCCCCGTCCATCTCGGCAGCATGGGCGACAGCATCGCCCGCGTGATCGAGGCGCGCGGCGCGTGCCGGGACGGGCGCGGCTTCCGGCGCGGCGACGCCTATGTGCTCAACGATCCCTATCGCGGCGGCACCCATTTGCCCGACATCACGGTGATCGTGCCGGTCTTTTATGGCGAGGAAAGCGCCGAGCCCGATGCCTTCGTCGCCGCGCGCGGCCACCACGCCGACATCGGCGGCATCGCGCCGGGGTCGATGCCGCCCGAGAGCCGCACGATCGAGGAAGAGGGCGTGCTGATCGACAATGCCCTGCTCGTCGACGAGGGACGTTTTCAGGAGCGGGCGATGCGCGAATTGCTCGCCGCGGCGACCTTTCCGGCGCGCAACCCCGACCGCAACCTGTCCGACCTGCGCGCCCAGCTCGCCGCCTGCACGCGCGGCGCCGACTGCTGCAAGGCGCGGCGAAGGAACAGGGCGCCGAGGTGGTCGCGGCCTATATGGACCATGTCCTCGCCAATGCCGAGGAAAGCGTCCGGCGCCTCCTCGACCGGCTCGACGAGGGCAGCTTCGCCTATGAAATGGACAATGGCGCGGCGGTGAAGGTCGCCATCCGGATCGACCGCGCCGCGCGCTCGGCGGTGTTCGACTTCACCGGCACCAGCGGCCAGTTGCCGGACAATTTCAACGCCCCGCGCTCGATCACCCGCGCCGCCGCGCTCTATGTGCTGCGGACGCTGATCGACGATGCGATCCCGATGAACGACGGCTGTCTGCGGCCCGTCGAACTGGTCGTGCCCGAAGGGTCGATGCTGAACCCGAAACCCGGCGCGGCCGTCGTCGCGGGCAATGTCGAAACCAGCCAGGTGGTCACCGATGCGCTGTTCGCCGCCACCGGGCGGCTCGCGCCGAGCCAGGGGACGATGAACAACTTCACCTTCGGCAACGAACGCTATCAATATTATGAGACGATCTGCGGCGGATCGGGCGCCGGGCCGGACCATGACGGGACCAGCGCCGTGCAGACGCACATGACCAACAGCCGCCTCACCGATCCCGAAATCCTCGAAACCCGCCTGCCCGTGCGGCTCGACCGTTTCGCGATCCGCCGCGCCTCGGGCGGAGCGGGGCGGCGCCGCGGCGGCGACGGGGTCGAACGGCGGGTGACCTTTCTCGAACCGATGCGCGCCAACATGCTCGCCAATCGCCGCCGGATCGCGCCGCGCGGCATCTGCGGCGGCGACGACGCGCAGCCGGGGCGCAACTGGGTCGAGCGCAGCGACGGATCGCGCGAGGAACTGGGGGCGACGGCGTCGGCGGACATGCGACCGGGCGACGCCTTCGTGATCCTGACGCCCGGCGGCGGCGGATTTGGCGAAGAAGCCGAATGAACTACTGGCCGCTCCTCGGCATTGCCATCGTCGTCGTCGGCTTTGCACTGCGGTTCAATCCGCTGCTGGTGGTGGTCGGCGCGGCGGTGGCGACGGGCGTGCTCGCGGGGCTCGATCCGCTTGCTGTGATCGAGGCGCTGGGCAAGGCCTTCAACGACAATCGCTATATATCGGTCACCTGGATCATCCTGCCCGTGATCGGCCTGCTCGAACGCTATGGCCTGCAGCAACGTGCCCGCGCGGTGATCGAGGGGATGCGCGGGGCGACCATGGGCAAGCTGCTGGTCGCCTATCTGGCCTTCCGGCAAATCACATCGGCGCTGGGCATGAAGGACATCGGCGGCCATCCGCAGGCGGTGCGCCCGCTGGTCGCGCCGATGGCCGAGGCGGCGGCGATGAAGACCCACGGCGAATTGTCGGGCGACGAGCGCGACAAGGTCAAGGCCATGGCCGCCGCGACCGACAATGTCGGCCTGTTTTTCGGGGAAGACATTTTCTTCGCCATTGCCTCGATCCTGCTGATCCAGGGCGTATTCGAGAGCGCGGGCTATCGCCTGACACCCCTGCAGCTTTCGATCTGGGCGATCCCGACCGCGATCTGCGCCTTCCTGATCCATGGCGCGCGCATTCTCGCCTTCGATCGCAGGCTGGGGAGCGTGTCCCGGTGATCACCTATGAATGGCTCTATGGGCTTGCCGGCGCGGCCTTTACCATCTGGTCGCTGCTGTCGCTGCACGATCGGCGCTGGGGCAATGCCGGCTTCTGGGCGCTGCTCGCCGCGAGCTTCCTGATCGGCAGCCATGTGTCCGACCTCGTCAACGGGCTGCTGGTGCTGGCGATGGTTGCGATCGCCGGGCTCGGCGGGCTGAAGCGAAGCGACCCGCCGACTACCGGCGCCGAGGAACGGCAGCGCCTGTCGGCGAGGCTCGGCAACCGGCTTTTCCTTCCCGCGCTGATCGTGCCGCTGACCGCGGTCGCGGGGACCTTGCTCTACAACTACACGCCGCTGGGGCAGACCGGACTGTTCGAGGCGCGGCGCGAGACGCTGATCCTCTTCGGGGTCGGCGTGGTGGTGGCGCTCGGGGTCGCGATGCTATGGCTGCGACCGCCGCTGCTCGCGCCCGCGCAGGAGGGACGGCGGCTGCTCGACTCGATCGGCTGGGCCGCGATTCTGCCGCAGATGCTCGCCGCGCTGGGCGCCGTCTTTGCGCTGGCGGGCGTGGGTGAGATTATCGGCGGACTGGCGAGCGCGGTCATTCCCCAGGGCAGCGTGTTCCTCACCGTCCTCGTCTTTGCGCTCGGCATGGCGCTGTTCACGATGATCATGGGCAATGCCTTCGCCGCCTATCCGGTCATGGCGGCGGCGATCGGCATTCCGCTGCTCGTCCAGCAATATGGGGGCAGGCCGGCGGCGATCGGCGCCGTGGGCATGCTCGCGGGCTTTTGCGGGACGCTGATGACCCCGATGGCGGCGAACTTCAATATCGTGCCCGCGGCGCTGCTCGAGCTCAAGGATCAGAACGGCGTGATCCGCCAGCAGATCGGGACCGCGCTGGCGCTCTGGGTCTGCAACGTCGCGATCATCTATGTGGGAGCCTTTCTGCTGTGGAACTGACCGGGGATCTCGCTCGCCGTTTCGCCAGCGTCGCGCTCGGCCATGTGACGCGGCCCTATCCCTATAAGGACGATCATGTCTTCGAAAGCGACGCGGACGTCCGGCCGCCGCGCGCCGCGCATCCCGTTTTTTTCGGCAGCTTCGACTGGCACAGCTGCGTCCATGGGTGGTGGACCCTACTGACCTTGCGGCGGCACTATCCGGACATGCCCGAAGCGGCGTCGATCGCGGCGCTCGCGGACGAAAGTTTCACGCCCGCCAAGCTCGCGGTCGAGCTCGCCTATCTCGACCGGGCGACGTCGCGGGGGTTCGAGCGGCCCTATGGCTGGGCCTGGCTGCTCTACCTGCATCGCGAAGCCGAACGGCACACGGACCGCGAATGGGCGGCGCATCTCGCGCCGCTGGCACGGGCCTTTGCGATGCGCCTGCGCGACTATCTGAAGATCCTGACCTACCCGATCACCGTCGGCACGCATTTCAACACGGCGTTCGCGCTCGTGCTTGCGCGACGCTGGGCCTGCGGCCGCGATGCGGCGCTGGTGGCGCTGATCGACGCGTGGGCGGAGCAGGCCTTCGGCGATCGCAGCGACTATCGCGGGTGGGAGCCGGGGGGCGACGAATTCCTGTCCCCCGTTCTGACCGCCGCCCTGCTGATGGCCGAGGTCCGTCCGCGGCCCTCTTTCGCGCCCTGGTTCAAAGCGCTGGTGGTGGCCAATGGCTGGCTTGCGCGCGAATGCCGGCCGGTTTTCGTTTCGGACCGCAGCGACGGTAAGATCGCCCATCTCGACGGCCTCAACCTCAGCCGCGCGTGGTGCCTGCGCGCCATCGCCGGGACGCTCGGCGACGAGGGGTTGCAAAAGCCGCTGGCGCAGCTCGCGGACCATCACCTCGAGGCGGCGCTGCCGCATGTCGCCGGCGACTATATGGGCGAGCACTGGCTTGCGAGCTTCGCGCTGCTGGCATTGCTCGTGCCGGAATGAAATTTGGCGAAACCCGGTTTACGGCCGGGGCGCTCGCCAGCCGGCGTCGCGCGCCGCGCGTTCCGCGTCGGCGTCGAGCGGGCCATCCGCCGTCATCATGGCGGCCGCCGTCGCCGCCAACTCGCCCGAGGACGCCTGGCGATAGGCGCCGCCAGCTTCGCTGCGCGCCGTCCGTTCGAGCTGCCAGCGTCCGTCGTCACGGCACCCTATGCCCGCCAGCGCGCCACTGTCGAAGCTGCGGCAATAGCGCCCTTCGCGGTCGCGGAAGCTGAGGCCGATGCGCACCCGTGCATTTTGCGGCTGGTTCGAGGCAAGCTGGCTGTCCAACGCCTTCGCCAGCGCTCCGGACGCAATTAGCCGGCCCTGCTCGGATGCAATGTCGGCGGCAGGCGCCCAGGGCTTGAGGCCGATCGTCAGCCCCAGCGCGAGCGAGGCCGCGATCGCCCCCCAATGGATTGCGGCAAACTGCGATCGCTTTGCCTCGCGCCGCGCGGCAAGGCTGGTGTCGATCTTGCCATCGGCCGCCAGGAGCGTGCGCAGCCGTTCGGGCACGGGCTCTTCGGCAATCGGTGCATAATGTGCGGCCAGTCTGCCCCTGAGCGCCCGATGCCGGGCTATTTCGGCGGCCAGCGCCGGGTCGGCTTCGGCCTCGCGTTCGATCCGGCGCGCGGTTGGACCGTCGAGTTCGCCGTCGACGAACGCCGCCACGGTTGCAGGGTCAAAGGTCATGCCGCCTCTCCCAGTAGATGCATCAGCGTCTCGCGCCCCCGTGCGAGGCGCGACGTCACGGTCCCGATCGGCACGCCCAGTATCTCCGCCGCTTCGCGATAGGCATAACCCTCGACAAGAACCAGCATCACGACCTCGCGCTGCTCGTCGGGCAGACGTGCCATTGCGCTGTCGACATCGCCGCGCATCGCGCCGGCCTCGACCTCGGCCGCGCCGTCGCCCGCGATCTGGACTACGGCATCGTCGATCGGGACATGCGCCCCGCGCCGGCCCGCCGCGCGGCGTTCGTCGATCCAGAGGTTGCGAGTGATGCGATACATCCAGCTATCCAGTTTCGTCCCTCGTTGCCATTGGCCCTGCGACTTCAGCGCACGTTCAACCGCCGCCTGGCACAGATCGTCCGCACTGCCGGCGTCGCGCGCCAGCCCACGGGCAAAGCGGCGCAGGCGCGGCAAAAGCTCGACCAGTTCCTCTTCGAAGCGCATCGTCGCCTTTTCGTCCGTTCGGGGAAGAAACGACAGCCTTTTACCGTTTCTTCCATATCGTGCTAAATTTTTGCGCCGACGGGGAGCGAAGGTCAAACAGGACAGGATATGCGATTACCGACCGCCCTATTGCTCGCCGCAAGCCTGCTGCTGACCGGGCCGGGCGCATCCGCCCAGATCGGATTGCCGTCGGTGCGGCTTCCCGATCCGACGCAGACATTGCCGCCGCTCCCCTCGATCGGTGCCGAGCCATTGGCGACGGTGGACGATATGCTGGCCGGCTTGCGGCTCGACCGGATCGCTACCTTGCTGCGCCAGAATCCGGACCGCGTCGAACTCGACGAGCGCGGCGAGCCGGCGGTGCGCGCTGTTCTGATCGCAAGCGGCATCGACGACGCGATGGTGTCGCGCGCGGCCGGTGAGGGTTTCGCGCTTCTCCACCGCGAGCATATCGAAGGCCTTGGCCTCGACCTCGCGCGCTTTCGCGTGCCCGACGGACGCAGCCTTGGCCGCGCGCGCAAGCAGCTCGCGAAGCTGCTTCCGGACGCCGAGGTCGATGTCGACAATCTCTATTTTGCAAGCGGAGGCAACGCCGCGGCCGGCCATGCGCCGCTATCGGCGGCGCTGGCGGCCACGAGCGGCACCGGGACGGCGGCGCTTGGCCTGATCGACGGCGGTGTCGCGGCGCATCCCTCGGTCGCCGGGCGGGTCGAACAGCGCGGCTTCGCAACCGGCGCCCCTGCGCCGAGCCGTCACGGCACCGCTGTCGCATCGCTGCTGATCGGCGAAGGCAGTGTGCGCGGATCGGCGCCGGGGGCACGGCTGCTGGCCGCCGACGTCTATGGCGTCGATCCTGTGGGCGGCAGCGCCAGTGCGATCGCCCGCGCACTCGGCTGGCTTGTGCAGAATGGCGTTGCGGTCACGACGATCAGTCTCGTCGGCCCCGACAACAAATTGCTCGCCATCGCCGTCACCCGCGCCCAGCAGCGCGGGATGCTGATCGTCGCGGCGGTCGGCAACGACGGCCCCGCCGCGCCGCCCGCCTACCCCGCCTCCTATCGGGGCGTATTCGCGGTCACCGGCGTCGATACGAAGGGACGCGCGCTACCCGAGGCCGGCCGGGCCCTGCATGTCGATTTTGCCGCACCCGGCGAGGCTGTGCTCGCCGCGACCGGGGTGGCCGGGACCGACAGGATGCGCGGAACCTCCTTTGCCGCGCCGCTCGTCGCGGGGCGGTTGGCGCGACGCTACCCCGCGCCCTCGGTCGACCGCATCGGCCCGGCCATCGCGGGACTGGTTCTGGAAGCCCGCGACATCGGCAAAAGGGGTCGCGATAAAATTTATGGCCACGGCCTGATTTGCGGAACGTGCGGCCGCTGACCATCACCCACAATCGGTCCGGAAGAAATTCCCGGCCGCCGTCGTTCTCTCCTCAGGCCCATCCCCTCGCGGCCGCAAATTCAGGAGTAGGACAAATGGCAAATCATATTTTCACCTCGACCATGGTGCTCGCGGCGTCGGCTCTGGCCTTCTCGGCTCCGGCCTCGGCGCAGCTGCTCGGCGGCGGAGGCGGACTCACCGGCGGGCTCGGCGGCACCTTGGGCGGCACGCTCGGCCACCCGGCCGGTCCCATCGGCGGCACGCTGGGCTCCGCGGGAGAACTTGCGGGGTCGGGACGCGGCGAAGCCCATGTCGACCGCCGCGCGGGCCGCGTGCAAGGCAAGGGAAGCGGCGACGCGAGCGGCAGCGGATCGGCCGTTGGCGGCAGCGACCTGATCGGCAACGCGATCGGCGGCAGCGCTGAAGGTTCAGGACGTGCCCAAGGCGGCGGCAGTCTCGATGCGCAACTCATCGGTACCGACCATGTCCGCCAGGCGGGCAGCAGCGCGGCCGGGACCGCGAAGGGCGCCGCCTCGACCGCGACCGGAACCGCCAGCGGCGCCCTTGGCGGCGTTCGCGACCAGGCGGGCGGCGCGCCTTCAGGCGCGGCGGGCGCTGCGAACGGCGCCGGATCGGCGGCTGGCAACTTCGAAGGCAGCCTCGGCGGGCTCGCCGCCGCCGGCACCGGCGCGGCGAACGGGGCCGGCATGTTCGCGGTCGAACCAGGCATGGCGGTCACCGACGCGCGCGGCAAGGTGATCGGCCATGTGCAAGCCGTCCGCCAGACCGGCCGCGGCCTTGTGCAATCCGTCACCGTCAAGGCCGGCGATCGCTTCGCGACGCTTCCCGCGACCAGCTTCACGGGATCCGGCGATGTCCTCGTCACCGGCATGACCAGGGGCGAGCTCAGGAAGACCGCCAAACAGCAGGAAGAGGCATCGGCCGAACCCCGGCCGCAGCGTAAGGGCCAGCCGGCGCCCGAATCCGCCGCGGCGCGCGGCAACGCCGCCGAACGCCGCGGCGCGCACGCCGACTGACCATTGGAAACCCGGAAAGGATAATGCGCCGGCCTTCGCGCCGGCGCATATTTTTGCCGTCGCGGCAAGCGGAGAGAAAACCGGATGACGAGCGAAGATGACGCATTTTCGAGCCGATCGCCGGGAAGGCCGATACGTCCGCGTCCTGCGCCGCTTGCAGCGCCTCCCCGCTCGCGGAATTGGGGAGCGGCGGCAAACCCGCTATGAGCCCACCGCCAGCGCGCTCGCATGGCGGCGACAACAAAAGCTCGTCAGTGCTTGTCATGCGCCAATCACGCTGCTAGGGGCGCCCCTCGTTGCCGCTTTAGCTCAGTTGGTAGAGCACATCATTCGTAATGATGGGGCCACAGGTTCGAGTCCTGTAAGCGGCACCAGTCCTCCCCCTGAAAATGGACCGCTGCTGCTGGATTCGGCGACTGTCCTTTCGCGTCCGCGCCTATTTGCAGGAGCGAAAGACCGTCCAAGCGGCCCCAACATGGCAAGCCTACCTGATTCCGAGGATGTTTGATTAAATCATTTATGCCAAGCTGACGATTGTGCCGCCGAGCGGTGGCGCTTTGGTAATGTGCTTGATCGGACCCGCGGTTGAACAAGGAAGAATCCGGCCACCTCGGCGCCGATCTGCCAGCGCCGCTTCTGCTCGTCGAAGATGAGCAGATCATGCATGTTCGTCTGCGATCGATTCTGGGCGCGCTGGGCTACACCGAAGAGGTGCTTTCCTTCGCGTCGAATCTTGCCGAGGCCAAAGCGCTGCTTGCCGCCCAGCCTTTCGCCATGGCCTTTGTCGACATCGGGCTGCCCGACGGCAACGGCGTCGACCTGATCGGCGAAATGCACAGAAATGACCGCGCGTTGCCGATCCTCGTCATCTCGGCGTGGAGCGACGAACAGATCATTCTCCGCGCGCTTCAGGCCGGCGCGAGCGGCTATCTGTTGAAGGAACGCGACGATATCGAGATCACGCTTTCGATCCGCAGCGTCCTGCGCGGCGGCGCCCCGATCGACCCCTTTGTCGCGCGCCATATTCTGGCGATGATCGGCCCGCCCGAAGCACCCGCCGAGGCCCCGCCGCCGCCCGCCGCCGGTCCACCTCTCACGCCGCGCGAGATCGAGATATTGACGCTGGTCAACAAGGGCTTCACCAACAAGGAGATTGCGGAACTCGCCGGATTGTCCCCGCTCACGGTCGAATGCCATATCCGGAATATCTACAAGAAGCTGGCGGTGCGTTCGCGGACCGAAGCCGTGTTCGAAGCGCGGGCGCATGGCTTCCTGCCTTAGGTGGTTCGCCTGGCTCGCGATCTTCCTGTTCGTGCCAAGGCCCGCGGAAGCGCGCCCGGCCCCGCTATCGTTCGAAAGCGTCGAAGCCGCGAAAGCGGACTGGGATTCGCAAGCGCCGCCGATCGCAGGCTGGCACCGCGTGGCGTTGCCCGACGACTGGTCGACGCGCTGGCCCGGCCATGACGGTGTCGTCTGGTATCGGCTGACCTGGACGCAGGGGAACGCGGCGCAGCCGGTCGGGGTGGCGGTCGATTACTGGACGCTGGCGGGGGCGGCCTTTCTGAACGGGCAACCGATCGCGCGCGATGCGCAATTGACCGAGCCGCTGTCGCGTTCGTGGAACCGGCCGCGACACTGGCTGCTCACCGCGCCGGCGTTGCGCGAAGGCCGCAACACGCTTCTTTTCCGGGTTTCGGGCTATGCCCGATATCAGCCGGGGCTCGGCCCCGTCACGATCGGCGATCCGACCCGCGTGCAGGCGCATTATGAGGCGGTGCGCAAGATGCGGCGCGTGCTGCCGCTGTTCAATATGGGGATCACCGCCGCGCTCGCCATCTTCTTCCTCGCCATCTGGCTGCTTCGACGATCGGAGACCTCCTACGGCTGGTACAGCCTCGCGCTGCTCGGTTGGGCGGGATATTCGCTCAACCTGGTGGCCACGCGGCCGTGGCCGTTCGCCACGAGCGATGGCTGGGCGCGCGCGACGCTGAGTATGCTGATCCTCTTCGCGGCGAGCTATTGCATGTTCGTCATCCGGTTTCTCGAACGGCGCTCGCCCCGCATCGAACGGCTGCTGTGGGTGAGTGTCGCTTGCGCCATCGCCGCAATGTGGCTCGTGCCGCACCATCTGATCGGCGTCACGCGCACCATGCTCGCAATCGCGAGCGTCGCGCTCTATTTCGCGACCGCCGCAATGTTGTTCGCCAAAACCTGGCGCAGCCCCCGCGTCGATTATTGGGTGCTGAACCTGACGCATGGGCTCATGCTGATCGCGGGCGCGCACGACCTGCTGGTCTTCATCGGAATATCGCGGGACAATGTCTATTATTCGTCGATCGTCTCGCAGGTTCTGATCGTCTGCATGGCGGTCGTGCTGGCCCGGAAATTCGTTTCGGCGATGCGGCGCGTCGAGCATTTCAACGAACAGCTGAGCGCCGAGATCGCGGTCGCCCGAAACGAACTCGCCGACATGCTCAATCGCGCACATGCGCTGGAACTCGAACGGACCAAGCTGGAAGAGCGGATGCGGCTTGCCCATAATCTGCACGACGGCATGGGGGCGACGCTGGTCAACAATATCGCGATGCTGGAGCATGACGGACGCGCGGTTTCCACCCCCCGTTTTCTGTCGATCCTGAAGGAATTGCGCGAGGAACTGCGGCTCGTCATCGACATGTCGGCAGGGGTTCGTCCGGCCGACCAGCCGCTGGCGGGATGGCTCGCACCGCTGCGTGCCCGGCTGACCCTGTTGTGCGAGAATCGCGACATCCGGTGCCGCTGGAACCTCGACGACCTCGACGGTTTCACGCTGCCTGCCGCGAACAGTCTCGATATCATTCGCATCGTTCGCGAGGGGTTGACCAATGTCATCAAGCACAGCGGCGCCAGCGAGGTGGAGGTTGCCGTCAGGCAGGGGGACGCGGCCCTTCGCATCACGATCGTCGACAATGGACGCGGGTTCGAGGAGCGGTCCACCGGCGAACGCGGAATCGGACTTCAGAGCATGGCCTCGCGCGCCGCGCGGCTGGGCGGAACGTTCGACATCGCCTCGGCCCCCGGCCGAACCGCTCTGACCGTCACCATCGCCCGGCCGGCGGAGCAATAGGGCCGCGAAATCCTTGCGAGCGATGCGGCGCGGGTGCCGTCACCACGAGAGGGTCAGGCCGACATGCGTGCCATAGTGGCGCCCGCGCGGATCGGTTCCGGGATCGCCGATCTGCACCCCATGGTCGAGCCTGAAATCGAGATGATTGCCGAGCTGGTACCGCACGCCGAAGCCGACACTGGCGAGCGAGTAGCGCGCGCGTTCGTCGGGCAGCGGCGAATGCACGAAGCCGAGCCCGTAGTCGACGAACCACAGCAGCTGCATCTGGTCGGCGAGCTTGCCGCCCAGACTTCTCAGCACCGCCATGGGCGGGTGACGAAGCTCGTTGCGCAGGACGAAGCCTTCATCGACATAGACCTGCCCCTCGTCGAAGCCGCGCAGCGACCCGGCGCCGCCCATCGCAAGCTGCTCGCTGCCGAGCAGATTGGTGCTGGTCACCTGTCCCCTCAGATCGAACACCCAGGTGAAATCGCCGGGCAGCCGCGTGTGGCGATTCAGCCCGGCGTTCAAATAGGTGTAGCGCGCCCGTGCCCCCGCGCGTTGGGCCTGAAAGGCGGCGTCGGTGTTGCGATCCGAAATGTCGCCGGGGCTCAGCACCAGCGTCACGTCCATCGCGGTCACGCCGCCCGCATCGTCGAGGCTCGCGCTATAGCCGACACTCGCCTGCATGATGTCGGTGGCGGCACCGAAAACCGGGGCCTCGGCGAATAGCAGATTATTGTCGCTGCGCTTGTAGTCGAGCCCGAGCGTCAGTTCGTGGTGAAAATTTCCCGTGCCCGCGAGCGGGGTCAGATATCGCAGCGAGAAGGCCGACGATTTGCCGCGCTGATCGAGCGGTTCGGGCACCCGGCTCTTGACGTGCCCCACCGAGACGCTGGCGGTGAGCAGGTGCCGCCAGGGCAGCGGCACCGTGTAGTTCACCGAGTCGCTGCGAAACAGATCCCAATCGTCGATCGAATGGGTGTGCTGATAGCCGAGCTGGTGCCCGAGCCCAAAGACATTGCCCCAGTTGAGACCGACGAAGGCGCGGCCATAGCCGGTGCTGCTCGTGCCGCTGTTGTTGATGCCGCCATAGACGCGCAAGGGACGTTGCTCGGTCGTCTGGAGCGTCAGGTCGACCTCGCCTGCCGTCGCGCCGGGCCGGGTGACCAGCTGCACGCGGCGAAAGGGGTTGCGGTTCAGCCAGTCGATGTCGGCATCGAGCGCCGCATGGTCGATCGGATCGCCCGGCTCGATCCGCAGCTCGCGGCGATAGCTGGCTTCGGAAAAATATTTCGCCCCCGCCACTTCGATCGTGCCGGCGCGGCCGCGCAGCACGAGCAACTGCACCGCGCCGCCGGGCACCTCCTGCGCCGGCACGACGACGCGCGCAAAACGCTCGCCGCCGTCGAGCAGCGCCTGGGCCAGCGCGGCGCGCATATCGTCGAGCAGCGCCAGATCGAGAGGCTTGCCGATGAAGGGCGCGAGCGCTGCCCGAACTGACGCACCGGGAAGTGCGGCGGTGTCGTCGATCGCGATGCCTTCGACGGCGACCCCTTGCTTTTGCAACTGCGCCGGATCGGTCAGCACCCGAACGCCGCGCAGAACGCCGTAGCTTTCGGTCGCCGCGTCCGGCGGAGCGGGCGCATCGAGCGGCGGCGGGACCGGCTGCGGCTGTACCGTCCGCAGATCCTGCGCGAACGCGGGGAGCGGCGAGACCAGGGCCAGCGCGGCGGAGAGCGCGCCGAGCGGCCATGTCCGGGCGGCGGGCGATTGCCGGCGATCTGCTGTCACGGCTGCGCCTCCGGCCCGCCCGAAGGCTGTGCGACGGGTTCGGGCGGCGCCACGACGATCGGCGCCATCGGGGTGCCCTGGACGGGCATCGAGGTCATGGTGATGGTTCCGTCGGGATTGGTTACCGTCGTGGTCTCCAGCGTCATGATTTTCGAAGGATCGAGCACGATCGGCGGCTGTTCGATCACCATGCCGCCGCCCGGAAGGGGGCCGATCTCGGTCGAGGTCGTCGACACCGCGCCTTCGGTCGTGCCGCCCGACAGCAGCGCCGCCAGATTGGCGACCGTGCCCATCTGCAATGCCGGATTGTCGCTGCTGCCCAGCATCTGCGTGATCGACATGTTGCTCCGCGATTGCTCGGCCGCTTCGTAGAGCTTGTCTTCGAACTGGCTGTCGTTCACGACCTTGACGATGCCGCTCACGGCAATTTGCAGCGCCGTGGTGACGATGACCAGCGGCCCCGCAAAGGCGCTGCCGGCCGCCCCGGTCGTGCTGGCGCCATAGCGCGCGACCTGGGTAGCGAGGCCCACCGAAATCTCGGTTATGTTGGCGGCCGCAACCCCGCCGACGCCGGCCCCGACCCAAGCCGAGCCGGCGGCACCGAGGACGCGCGCCATGATTTCCGGATTCGCATCGCCGGGGTTGGCGCCGCCGCCTGCCGCCGTCATCAGCTCCTGCGGCGGACTTTCGCCCAGGTCGAACAGGCCGAGCAGCGTGGGCAGCTTGTCCGCCTTCTTCTGCTCCGACGCGACCTTCCAGTCCTTATAGGCCTGGACGGCGGCATCGGCGGCGGCAATGCGCTTGTTCTGCAGATCGGTCATGATGTAGTCATAGAGCGCGGCATCGCTCGCGCTCGGGACGGTCGTATAGCTCTTCAGATCGGCCAGCCGCTGGCGGAGTTGCCATTCCGATCCGCCATAGTTGAACTGCACCAGAGCCCGCTCGGTAGGCGAAGCCGTGCCATCGAGATAGCGCTCGATCATGCCGATCCGCTCGGCGTTGAAGCTGTTGCGTTCATAATCCTGCATCCAGCTCAGGATGAAGGGCAGGATCTGGCCATAGGCATCGGGATTCTGCGCGTTCGCGAGCAGCCAGTTGTTGACGCTGGCGGCGTCGCTGGGCTGGCCCGCGGCGGCCAGAAAGCGTCCGACGATCGTGTCGAGCTGCCCGGTGAAATTGGCGGGCAAGCCGAATATCTTTGGAACGCCGGTAAAATTATAGAGCGGCACCCGTTTCGGGCTGGCATTTTCGACGAGCAATTGCGTCACGGGCGCGAACAGGCATTTCTTGCCTTCGCACTCGCCCGGCAGATGATAGAGGCTGCCGTCTTCGTTGAGGACGGTCAGCGTTCCGCCGCTATATTCGACGTCATAGGGACCATAGCCGTCGCGCACGCCGTCGAAGGTCGCGGGGCCGGTCGGGGTGATCGGATAGAGCCCCGGCGTTCCTATGGTGGCGGTGGTCGTCCAGCCGAACTGGTCGTCGTGAAAATCCTTGCCCTCGCGTTCGGCGGCCTCTGGGCCGCGAAAGCCCCTGAAGACGTAGCGCGGGCTGAAAACCAGATCCTGCGCCATCGCATAGAGGTCGGCGATCGACACCGTCAGCGTCGGATTGTGGACCGTCAGCCAGCCGATCCCCACGGGCTGCGCAAGCGTGATGCGATAATTGGGCGACGCGCTGAGCGTCCCCAGATCGAGCCGATAGGCGCTGTTCACCCCGTCGCCGGTAAAGCTGGGGGCACCGCTCAGTCCGAAGTCGGTTCCGGCGAAGCCCGAAACCTGCCATTCGAACTTGTCCTCGGTTCCATATTGGCTCGTGAAGCGCGACCGATAGGTCACCGCACTGCCGGGATTTTGAGCATCGAAATCGCTGGTCATCGACACCAGATCAACCGGCGTGTCGCCGCGCACGACATCGCCCGACAGCAGCCGCACGATCAGCTCGGCGGGCGAAATGGTCAACGTACCGTCCACTTCCCCGGCGAGCTTGTAATTGCCCGAAAGCAGCGTCGCGTTGGGTGCGATAGCGTAGCTGCCGACGTTGCTGCCGACGGCCGCGGTGGTCGTCGGTGTATAGCCGACGACATCCGCGGCGCTGTCGCCATTCTTCAAACCGGTCACGTTGGCGGTGAAGGCCGGATTGGCTTCGCCATAGAGGCGGCTCGCATCGGCAGCGGTCACCATCAGCGGCGCCGGGGTGACGGTCAGCGTGCCGTCGGTCTGTGCCGCGAGCACATAATTGCCCGAGAGCAGCACCGCGTTGGGTGCGATGCGGTAGCTTCCGACGTTGCTGCCGATGGTCGCAGTGGTGGTCGGCGTATAGCTGACGACATCCGCCGCGCTGTCGCCATTCTTCAAACCGGTCACGCTGGCGGCGAAGGCCGGATTGGCATCGCCATAGAGACGGCTCGCATCGGCGGCCGCGACGGTTAGCGGCGCGGGGGTGATCGTCAGCGTGCCGTCGGTCTGGCTCAGCGTGTAATTGGCGGACAGCAGCGTCGCATTGGGCGCGATGCTGTAGCTGCCGACATTGCTGCCGATGGTCGCGGTGGCCGAGGCGTTGTAGCCGACCACCTGTGCGGCATCATCGCCGTTCCTGAGACCGGTGACGGTGACGCCGAAAATCGGGTTGCTGCTGCCATAGAGGCGGCTCGCATCATTCGCGGCGACATGGAGCAGCGCCGGATTGATTGTCAGCACGCCATCGACATAGGTGACGTCATAATAGGAAGGCGCGCTCGCGCCATAGGGGCGAATCCAATAGGTTCCGGCATTGCTGCCCAAAAGCGCATTGGTGCTGAACTGCAGTCCGGTAACGTCGCTCGCATCGTCGTCGCCGACGAAGCCCGCATAGCTGGCGGTAAACGCCGGCAAGGCGCCCGCGCCATAGGTCATCGCCTTGTCGTCGGCGGTGATGGTCAGCGCATAGCTCGTCGGCGTGCCGCTGCAGATCAGCTTGCAATGCACCCCCAGGTCCATGAAATTGCCGCCCTCGCCGCGCCATTCGGCGGCGGTGCCATAGCCGCTCGGCACCCAGCCGCCGAGATCGACCAGCGCATCGGACACGCCCCAGATCGACACGCCGGCGGCGGAGGCGAGATTGGTGTCGACCAGCCGGATCGCGCCCTCGCCCACGGCGGGGCGGGTCGGGAAATCATTGTCGGCGATCAGCAACAGGGGGATGCCCGATGCACCCGCCGAAGCGAAACTGCTGTTCTCGAGCAGCACATGGCGGCCCGCCTCGAGGACGACGAGATCGGCGGAATCGACCTGCGTTCCGCCTGGCGCCGTGACGATGTCGCGCCCGGCGTGATATTCGAATCCCCCGCCGCTCAAGCTGCCGCCTGCGCCGCCCACCGAACCGCCGGAGCCGCCATGATCGGCGCCCGTGAATTGCTGGCGAAAACCGGTGGCCGTCCCGCCGAGCTGGATGTCTCCGGTGGAGCGGATCACCAGATCGCCCGCCCCGACGAAGCCCGCATCGACCCCCGCGGTGCTGCCGGCGATCGCGCCGTCGCCGCCGCGCGCGGTCGCCGACAGCATCGTATCGCCGAGCAAAAGGACATCGGCCGCATCGACCTGAAAGCTGCCGGCGGTGGCATTGCCGGCGCCGCCCGAGCCCCCCGGAGCGCCGCCATCGTCGCTTCCCGATTGTCCGCCGATGCCCGTCGCGTCGTTGGAGAGCTGTGCGCCCGCGGCAAGCGTGAAGCGATTGCCGGCGACGAGATCGAACTGCCGGGCCACGGCGGTGGCGATGCCTCCGCTGGCTGCTATGCCCGCGCCGCTCGACGCCCCGCCGGCGCCGCCCTGCGCTTCGACGATCTTGGACATTTGGGCGCCCGCCGCGACGGTGATGTCGTTCGCGGCGTCAAAGCGAAAGCCGGACCCTGCCCAAATCTGCGCCGCACCGCCCGCGCCCGCCGTGCTTGCGGCACCGCTGCCGAGTCCCGCCGCGCCACCGGTCGAGCGCACCGACATGGTGACGTCGGTGTTGACCGCGATGTCGCGCCCCGCTTCGAACAGGGTCGACCCCGGGGTCAATTGCACGGTCCCGCCTGCCGTCCCGGTCGCCCCGCCCGAGGCATCGCCGCCGCGTCCGCCGGTCGCCGTAAGCGAGACGGAAAAGGCCTCGTTCAGCACGATGTCGTTCCCGGCCCGAAACAGAAGATCGCCGAGCGTCATCGCCGAAGACCCACCCCCGGCAGCGCCATCCACGCCGGTCAGAACGGCCGACACGTCGAACCCGGTGTCGAAGACGATGTTGCGCGCGGCGTCGAACGTCAGCGCATTGGGCAGGCTGGTCGCGAAGGGCGTGCTGCCCTGGAAGATGATGTCGCCATTGCCGCCGCTCACCGCGGCGTCGGTCTCGACGGCGATCGCGCCGAACGCCAGCTGGCTGTTGATCCACTCGTCGGTGAGTGTGCTCGTCGAACCGCTGACGCCATTGGCCAGGGCGTCGGTGTCGACGACGATGTCGTTGGGATCGAGCAACAATTGGCCGGCGATCCCATGGGGTGCGCGCAGGTCGGCATGACCGTTCATCGCCAGCTGCTTGCCCGACACTTCGGCAAAGCCGCCATCGCCGCCCAGGCCGCCACCGCGCGCCGAAATGCGGCCCGAAAAATCGGTGCGACCGTCGGACCACACCACGACCCGGCCGCCGTCGCCCCGTTCCGAACCGGCGCCGGCGTCAAGGACGGCCGCGCCCGCTACGCGGACATTGGCCGCATGCGCGACCGCGGGATCGTCGCCGCGCACCCCGCCCCCGATCAGGATCGTCCCGCCGCTTCCATCGGCGTCGCGGGCCGTGATGGCGCCTTCGACCGCGACGTCTCCGCCATCGGCGGTGAGCACCACCCGGCCGTCTCGCTGGCCGATGCCCGACGCTTCGATCACCCCGCCGGCGCTGACCGCCAGGGCATAGACGTTGCCGCCGGCTGCAACCAGCTCGGCCTCGGCCGCGCGGATGGTTCCGGCATTGTCGATCCCGGTGCCGCCCCCGGGCAGCGCGGTGCGCACCAGGACGCGCTGGTCGCCCGACGATTGCAGCAAAATGTCGTTCCCCGCGGCCAGCACCGCGCTCCCCCGCGGCGCCTCTATCGTTCCGCCATTGACGACGTGACGCCCGACGAGCACGACATCGCCCGAAGCCGCGCGGATAAGGCCGAGATTCTCGACCGACGCCCCCGACGCGCCGCGGAAGTTCAAGGCATCGCCCGCCATGAAGGCGGCGTCGTCGACGTCGAGCGTCGATGCGACGAACGACGCGGTCCGGATCATGCCATCGGGGCCGACGAGCACGCCATTGGGGTTGATCACAAAGACGCGCCCGTTGGCCTTGATCTCCCCCATGATGCGGCTCGGGTCGCCGCCCAGCACGCGATTCAGGATCGCGCTGTCTACGCCCGGCTGGACGAACTGCATCCATTGGCCCGCCGCGACCGAGAAATCGCTCCAGTCGATGATCGCGCGCTGGCTGGCCTGCGTGATCGTCGTATTGCCGCCGTCGCGAACGATGCTCGCCTTGCCCGCCACCACCGCGGCATCCTGAGCGTGGGCCGCGCCGAAAGCGAGCATGGTCGCCAGCGCGATGGCGCCGCGGCTCGGCCGCGACAGCCAGACAGTGGATGTGCGCATTTCAGTACCCCCGCAAGCCCGATGAAATCTCCATTTCATCCTACCGCGGCGAGGCCTCCAAAGGGCATCCATGAAATCAGGTAGTTGCGAAGCGCGATGGCGAGGGCGGCGGCAAAGGGCGCCAGCTGCCCGGTCGATGCTTTCCGCCAGGCCGGCGCATCTTCAACATCGACGCCAGGTATCGGACCGCATTTTCAATCCTGGTGCGATCAAGCAGAATTTGCGCAGCGCACAAATTGAACCAAATAATCAGGACAAGTCAGTTGCGGCGGCGATTAACCGGCTGGGAAAACTCAGTGTAAATGCGGCGCCGCCATCGGGATGGTTGGCGGCGGCGATGTCGATGTTCAGTGCGTCCGCAAAACCCCTTGCGATCGCTAGCCCCAGGCCGCTGCCTCCGTGACGGTCGCTCCCCTTTCCCTGCGCGAACGTGTCGAAGATCGTCCGTTCGGTTCCCGGCTCCAGCCCCTCGCCGCGATCGCGCACGGTCAATGTCACGGCATCGGGAGTCCGGCGGCCGACGATGTCGATCGGACCGGCGCTGCCGCCGTACTGGATGGCGTTGGCGAGGAGATTGAGGAGAATGTGATGGAGCAGCCGCTCGTCGACGCGGACCAGCGGCAGGCCGGCGGGAACCTGGAAGTTGATGTGATGACCGCGCAGGGGTTCTTTGAGATCGTGGACGACGGCGGCGACGACGTCGGTCAGATCGACCGGCGTCAGATCGAGCCGGACGCCGCCGGCGTCGAGACGCACCAGTTCGACGAGATTATCGAGAAAACGGCGCAGTCGCGATACTTCGGCGCGCGCGACGGGCAAGGCGGCAGTGTCGGGATGCTCGTCGGCGATCGCCTCGATCGCCGCGGTCACGCCGGTGAGCGGGGTGCGCAGATCGTGCCCGATCGACGAAAGCAGCGCCGCGCGCAGCCGATCGCGTTCTTCGAGTACCGAGAGGCTGCGCATCTCGTCCTCGAGATGGAGTCTTTCGTGCGCGAGCGCGGCCTGGCCGACGAGCGCCGACAACAGCGCCGCGCGGTCGGGCGCGATCGGATTGCCGCCGTCGTCGCTCGCGATGCCGAGCACCGCGAGCACGCCGAGCCCCGTCTTGAGCGGATGGAATTGCCAGTCGGACGCGACGAGCGTGCTGGTGCCGCGCCCTGCGGGCTCGCCGCTCGTCCACGCCCATTCGGCGGCGGCCTGATCGACCGGCGAAATGCGCGCGTCGGCGGGTCGCGCGACGATCGGGCGCAGCAGGCCGTCGCGTTCGCCGAGCACGACGCTGCGCACGCCGAGCAGGCGCGAGACTTCGTCGCAGGTAGCGGTAGCGGTGGTTTCGCGATCGGATGCGCGCGCGAGCATCTGCGCGAAGGCCGCGAGCGACGCATTCTCCTGCGCGCTGCGCACCCCGATCCGCGCGCGCGTCCGGAGGCGCCCCGCAAGGTTGCTCGTCACCGCGGCAACGCCGGTGAGGATCAGGACCGTGAGCACGCTCTGCGGCTCGGCAATCGTGAAGGTGTAGAGCGGATGCAGGAAGAAGAAGTTGAACGCCAGCGCCGCCGCGACGCTCGCGAACAGGCCGGGCCGCAGCCCATAGAGCGTCGCCGCGACGATCACCGGAACAAGATAGAGCAGGTCGACCGCCCCCGTGCCGATCCACGGCTCGGCGAGCTTGGCGAGGCCCGTCGTCATGGCGATCAGCAAGAGGGCGACCGCATAGTTGCCCGACCGCCCCCAGCCGCGCGCCCAGCCACCGCGGCGGTGCGTCGTCATGGCGGTTCCGGGCGACGGAATGACATGCACCGCAAGCCCCTCCCCCTCGCGGATCAGCGCCTCGACGATCGACCCGTGGCGCAGTTCGAACCACCAGCTGCGCTGCGAGCGGCCGATGACGAGCTGCGTCGCGCGCAGCGCTTCGATCTGTCCCCGCAGCCCGACGATCACATTTTCGGACGGGACGGTGGCGATCGTCGCGCCGAGCGTAGCGGCGAGCGCGAGCGATGCGGCGATGCGGCGCTGCGCTTCCTCGTCGAAACGCTCGCTGCGCGGGGTTTCGATATGCACTGCCGTCCACGGCGCGTTGAGCCCGTCGGCGAGGCGCTTGGCGGTGCGTACCAGCGTGTCGGTGCCCGGCTGCTCGCTGATCGCGACGAGGATGCGCTCGCCCGCGGCATAGGTGCCGGCCAGCCCGGTCGCGTCGAGATCGTGAAGCATCTGCCGGTCGACGCTGAGCGCCGCGCGGCGCAGCGCCATCTCGCGCAAGGCCGACAGATTGGGCTTCGAAAAGAAATGGCCGAGCGCGCGGCTCGCCTCGTGCGGCACATAGACCTTGCCGTCCTTGAGCCGCTCGATCAGTTCGTCGGGGGGCAGGTCGACGAGCTTGATCTCGGCGCCCTCGAACACGCTGTCGGGCACGGTTTCGCGCACGCGGACGCGGGTGAAGCTCGCGACGACGTCGTTCAAACTTTCGACATGCTGGATGTTGAGCGTCGTATAGACGTCGATCCCCGCGTCGAGCAGTTCGTCGACGTCCTGCCAACGCTTGGGGTGGCGGCTGCCCTCGACATTGCTGTGCGCATATTCGTCGACGAGCGCGAGCGCGGGCCTGCGCCGCAGCACCGCGTCGAGGTCCATTTCGGCGAGGCGGTGGCCGCGATAGTCGATCTCGCGCCGCGGAACGACCTCCAGGCCGCGCATCAGCGCCTCGGTCTCGGCGCGGCCGTGCGTTTCGGCGACCGCGACGACGACGTCGGCGCCCTCGCGCGCGAGCGCGGCGCCCTCGGTCAGCATCGCATAGGTCTTGCCGACTCCGGGTGCGGCGCCGAGGAAAATCTTGAGCCGCCCGCGCGCCTCGCGCTTCGCCTGGCGGAGCAGCGCGTCGGGCAAGGGCCGCTTGTGCTCAGAGGGTGGCGGGCTGGGCATGGGCGAGGGTTCGGCGTCCGTTTGAGACAAGGAACTATCCCACTTCCGCCGCCCCGAGCGAAGACGAGGGGCTAGGCCGAGCGAAGTCGAGGTCCGGTGCGGGTTCTCGCTTCGCTCGAACGGCCCCCTCGTCTTCGCTCGGAGCGGCGGAAGATTGGGGAGTTGTTCTTCAAACAAGCCATAGCCCAGCATGATGATGCACGCCAAGCGAAGCCGGTTCGACTTTACGGAAACTTTACGCAAACCGCGAAATTCGCCCGCGAAACTTTACGGCGAAGGGGCGTAGCGGCCGCCACATCCTATCCCGGCCCGTTCACCATCCGGGCCTTTGCCGGAGACCCGCCATGTCCGATCTTTTGTGGCTTGCCCTGCTCGGCGCGCTGTTTGCGCTGACGCTCGGCTATACGCGCCTGTGCGAGCGAGGGTGATGCGATGACGACCCCGATGCTCCTCGCCGGCCTCACCGCCGCCGCCCTGCTCGTCTATCTGCTCGTCGCGCTCTTGCGCCCCGAACGTTTCTGAGAGGAGACGCGACCATGACCTTGTCCGGCTGGGCGCTGATCCTGCTGTTCATCGCCCTCACCGCCGCGCTCGCCAAACCGATGGGACTTTGGCTGTTCGCTCTCTACGAAGGGCGCGCGACCCCGTTCCATCGCCTGCTCGGCCCCGTCGAGCGCGGTTTCTACCGCCTCGCGGGGATCGACCCCACCGAAGAGCAGAGTTGGCGGCGTTACGCGCTCCACCTGCTGCTCTTCAACCTCGCGCTGCTGCTCTTCACCTATGCCATCCTGCGGCTGCAGGGCGTGCTGCCGGGCAATCCGCAGGGCTTCGGCGCAGTCGGCGCCGACGGCGCGTTCAACACCGCGGTCAGCTTCACCACCAACACCAACTGGCAATGGTATGGCGGCGAGGCGACCTTGTCGAACCTGTCGCAGATGCTGGGCCTCACCATCCAGAATTTCCTGTCGGCGGCGACCGGCATCGCGGTCGCCTTCGCCCTGTTCCGCGGTTTCGCGCGGCGCGAGGCGAAGACGATCGGCAATTTCTGGGCCGATATAACGCGGATCACCCTCTATCTGCTGCTCCCCATTTGCGTGGTCTTTGCGATCTTCCTGATCGCCAGCGGCGTGCCGCAGACCTTCACCGGGTCGGTTGATGCGACGACGCTCGAAGGCGCGCGGCAGACGATCGCGCTCGGTCCCGTCGCGAGCCAGGAAGCGATCAAGATGCTCGGCACCAACGGCGGCGGCTTCTTCAACGCCAACAGTGCGCATCCGTTCGAAAATCCGACCGCGCTGACCAATCTCGTCCAGATGCTGTCGATCTTCTCGATCGGCGTCGGGCTGAGCTGGTGCTTCGGCAAGGCGGTCGGCGACACGCGCCAGGGCTGGGCGATCCTTGCGGCGATGGGCGTGCTGTTCGCCGCCGGCGTCAGCATCGCCTATTGGCAGGAAGCCGCGGGCAATCCCGTCCTCCATCAGCTCGGCGTCGCGGGCGGCAATATGGAAGGCAAGGAGGTGCGCTTCGGCATCGCCGCCTCGGCGCTGTTCGCGGCGATCACCACCGCGGCCTCGTGCGGCGCGGTCAATGCGATGCACGACAGCTTCACCGCCTTGGGCGGCCTTGTCCCCCTGTTCAACATCCAGCTCGGCGAGGTCGTCGTCGGCGGGGTCGGCGCGGGCATCTATGGCTTTCTGCTCTTCGCGATCCTCGCGGTGTTCGTCGCGGGCCTCATGGTCGGGCGCACCCCCGAATATGTCGGCAAGAAGATCGAGGCGCGCGAGGTCAAGCTCGCGGTGCTCGCGATCGCGGTGCTGCCGCTCGTCATCCTCGGCTTCACCGCCCTTGCAAGCGTGCTGCCGCAGGGGCTCGCCGGGCCGCTCAACAAGGGGCCGCACGGTTTCGCCGAAATCCTCTATGGCTTCAGCTCGGCCGCGGGCAACAATGGCTCGGCCTTCGCGGGCCTGTCGGCGGGCACGCCCTTCTACAACGGCCTGCTCGGCGCGGCGATGTGGCTCGGGCGCTATTTCGTGATCGTCCCCGTGCTCGCGATCGCGGGCAGCCTTGCCGCCAAGCGCCATGTCCCGGCGTCGAGCGGCTCCTTTCCCACCACCGGCGGCCTGTGGATCGGCCTGCTCGTCGGGATCGTCCTGATCCTCGGCGGCCTGACCTTCCTCCCCAGCCTCGCCCTCGGCCCGATTGCCGACCATCTCGCGATGGTCCGCGGCCAGCTCTTCTAGGAGCCTGATGTCATGACCGCCCCAACCTCGATGTTCAGCGCCGCGCTCGTCGTCCCCGCGATGCGCGACGCGGTGGCGAAACTCAATCCGCGCGACCTTGCGCGCAATCCGGTGATGTTCGTCACCGCGACCGTCGCCGCGCTTCTCACCCTCCTCCTCGCGCTCGGCGAGCCCGGCCTTTCGACGGGTTTCCAACTCCAGCTCGTCCTGTGGCTCTGGTTGACCGTGCTGTTCGGCACCTTTGCCGAAGCGCTGGCCGAAGGCCGCGGGCGCGCGCAGGCGGCCTCGCTGCGCGCGACCAAGGCCGAGCTACGCGCCAAACTGATGCTTGGCGTCGGCGACACCTATGAACTCGTTCCGGCGAGCCAGCTCGAAAAGGGCGAGATCGTGCTTGTCGAGACGGACGACCTGATTCCCGCCGACGGCGAGGTGATCGAGGGTGTCGCCTCGGTCAACGAAGCCGCGATCACCGGCGAAAGCGCGCCGGTGATCCGCGAGGCCGGCGGCGACCGCAGCGCGGTAACGGCGGGCACGCGCGTCATTTCGGATCGCATCAAGGTTCGCGTCACCGCCGAGCCCGGCCAGGGCTTCCTCGACCGCATGATCGCGCTCGTCGAGGGCGCCGAGCGGCGCAAGACGCCGAACGAGATCGCGCTGACGATCCTGCTCGTCGGGCTGACGATCATCTTCCTGATCGCGGTCGCGACGATCCCGAGCTTCGCCTCCTATGCGGGCGGCGCGATCCCCGTCGCCTTGCTCGCGGCATTGCTCATCACGCTGATCCCGACCACCATCGCCGCGCTGCTCTCGGCGATCGGCATTGCGGGGATGGACCGGCTCGTGCGCTTCAACGTCCTCGCCAAGTCGGGCCGCGCGGTCGAGGCAGCGGGCGACGTCGATGTGCTGCTGCTCGACAAGACCGGCACGATCACCATCGGCGACCGCCAGGCGAGCGAGTTCCGAGCGCTGGCCGGCGTGGAGGTCGACACGCTCGCCGAAGCCGCGCTGCTCGCGAGCCTCGCCGACGAAACGCCCGAAGGGCGCTCGATCGTCGCGCTCGCGCGCGAACGCTATGCGATCCGGGTCGAGGCGCTGCCCGCGGGATCGGACGTCGTCCCCTTCTCTGCGCAGACGCGCCTGTCGGGCGTCACCGTCGCGGGCGTCACGATCCACAAGGGCGCGGTCGATTCGGTGCTGAAGGCGCATCCGCAGGACGAAAGTGCGCCCACGGTGCAGGAATTGCGCCGCATGACCGACGAAATCGGCCGCTCGGGCGGCACCCCGCTCGCGGTGATCAAGGACGGGCGGCTGCTCGGCGCGATCCACCTGAAGGATGTGGTCAAGGCGGGGGTGCGCGAACGCTTCGCCGAGCTTCGCAAAATGGGCATCCGCACGGTGATGATCACCGGCGACAATCCGCTCACGGCCGCGGCGATCGCCGCCGAAGCCGGGGTCGACGATTTCCTCGCCGAAGCGACCCCGGAAGACAAGCTCGCGCTGATCCGCCGCGAACAGGGTGAAGGCCGGCTCGTCGCGATGTGCGGCGACGGAACCAACGACGCGCCCGCACTCGCGCAGGCCGACGTCGGGGTCGCGATGAACACCGGAACGCAGGCGGCGCGCGAGGCGGGCAATATGGTCGACCTCGACAGCGATCCGACCAAGCTGATCGAGGTCGTCGGCCTCGGCAAGCAATTGCTGATGACGCGCGGCGCGCTGACCACTTTTTCGGTCGCCAACGACGTCGCCAAATATTTCGCGATCATCCCCGCCATCTTCGTCGCGCTCTATCCGGGGCTTGGGGTGCTCAATATCATGGGGCTCGCGACGCCGCAAAGCGCGATCCTGTCGGCGATCATCTTCAATGCGCTGATCATCCCGTGCCTCGTTCCGCTCGCGCTCCAGGGCGTTCGCTATCGGCCGATGCCCGCCGGGCCGCTGCTCGCGCGCAATCTGTCGATCTATGGCCTCGGCGGCCTCGTCGCGCCGTTTGCCGGCATCAAGCTGATCGACCTCGCCGTCTCCACCCTTCATCTTGCCTGAGGACAAGCCGATGCTTTCCGATCTCAAAACCGCCGTCCGTCCCGCGCTCATGTTCACCCTGCTCTTCGCGACACTGCTCGGTCTCGCCTATCCGTTCGCGCTGAGCGGTGTCGGCCAGGCGCTGTTTCCCGCCCAGGCGAACGGCAGCCTGATCCGCGACGGGAGCCGCATCGTCGGCTCGGAACTGATCGGCCAGAAATTCGCGAGCGACGCCTATTTCCATGGCCGCCCCTCGGCTGCCGGCGCCGACGGCTATGACGCCGCGGCTTCGTCGGGATCGAACCTCGGCCCCGCGAGCAAAGCGCTCGCTGCCCGCGTCGCCGCCGACGTCGAGGCCCTTTCCGAAACGGCACCGGGCCGCCCTGTCCCGCCCGACCTGGTGACGACCTCCGCCTCGGGGCTCGACCCCCATATCAGCCCCGAGGCGGCCTTTTTTCAGGTCGCGCGCGTCGCAAAGGCGCGCGGCGCGCCGGAAAGCGACGTCCGCTCGCTGGTGCAGCAAGCGGTCGAACGCCCGTTCCTCGGCTTCCTCGGCGAACCGCGCGTCAATGTGCTCGGGCTCAATCATGCGCTCGACGCGCACTACAGGGCGCAGTAGAAAGCCGCGATGCCGCAGGTTTCGAAAATCCTCATCGTCGAGGACGATGTACACATCCGGCGGCTGCTGAAGGCGACGATGCAGCGCGCCGGGCACGACGTGGTCGAGGCGGCCGACGCGCGGCAGGCACTCGCCCTGCTCGACATCGAGCATCCCGACATCGTGCTGCTCGATCTCGGCCTGCCCGATCGCGACGGGCTCGAGCTGATCGAGCCGGTGCGCCGCCGCTCGACCGCGACGCTGATCGTCGTCTCGGCGCGCGAGGACAGCGCCGAGAAGGTCGCCGCGCTCGACCTTGGCGCCGACGATTATGTCACCAAGCCGTTCGACACCGACGAGTTGCTCGCGCGGATCCGGACCGCGCTGCGCCATCAACGCGCCACGAGGGACGAAGAGACAGGCGTGGTCGACGTCGGCGCGCTGCGCATCGACCTCGATCACCGCCGGGTTTTGCGCGACGGGGAGGAGGTCCATCTGACGCCGAAGGAATATTCGGTGCTTGCCGAGCTTGCGCGCCGTCCGGACCGCGTGCTGAGCCACACGCAGCTGTTGAAATCGGTATGGGGGCCCGCACAATCCGATCGCGTCGAATATCTGCGGATCGCGATACGCGGGTTGCGCCAGAAGCTCGAAGCGGACCCGTCACGACCGAAGCTGATCGTCAACGAACTGGCCGTGGGATACCGCCTTCGAACTTGAAAGCCGCGCACCGGTGAATCAAGATCGCTCAGCGGGCGTCACCGAAGACCATCCTGCCGTCGATCCAGGTCCGCCGAACCCTCGCTCCCTCGTCGAGCGCTGCCAGATTGGCTCGATGCCCTGGCGCAATGCTCCCCATTTCGGCCTCCAGTCCGATAAATCGCGCCGGATTTCGCGTCGCCAGGCGGATCGCATCGTCGATCGTCAGATCCAGGAGCGCGGAGGCGTTGCGGACCGCCGATGCCATCTCCAGATCGGCGCCCGCGAGCGTACCGTCGGCCCGCCGGCAAACGCCGCCGGACGCGAATATGGTTTCGCCGTTGAGTTCGAACTCCTTCCGGTCGTGCCCGACCGGCGGCATCGCGTCCGATACCAGAAGGAAGCGATCGGGGCCGCCCTTGGCCTTGATCGCCAGGCGCAGCGCGACCGGATCGACGTGAAAGCCATCGACGATGATCCCGCACCAGCATTGCGGATCGGCCAATGCCGCCCCCACCACGCCCGGCTCGCGCGGCGTGATTTGCGACATGGCATTGAACAAATGGGTCACCCCGGTAACCCCGGCGGCAAAGGCCCGCTCCATTTGGGCGAAGGTCGCGTCTGTATGGCCGGCGGAGACGACGACGCCGCATTGCCGGAGCTGGCCGATCCGCTTTTCATCGGTCACCTCGGGCGCCAATGTCACCAGCGTCCTGCCCCGGCGCAGCCCGGTGATCGCTGCAAAGCCTTCGTCGTCGAGCTTGCGGATCGCCTTGGGGTCGTGCGTCCCCTTGCGGTCCACATTCAGAAAGGGCCCCTCGATGTGGATGCCCGCAATGCCCGGGACGCCCGCCGCGATCGCGGCATCGACCGCCTGCACCGCCTCGCGGATCTTGGGGATGCTGTCGCTGATCAGCGTGGGCATCAGGGCTGTCGTCCCGAAACGGTGATGGGCGGCGGCGATCCTTCGCAATGTTTCCACCGACGGATCGTCGTTGAACAAGGCGCCGCCGCCGCCATTGACCTGCACGTCGATGAAGCCGGGCACCAGCATCGCGCCCGCCAGATCGACCGTGTCGATCGCGGCATCGAGATCGGCCACCGGGACGATGGCCTCGATCCGCCCGTCTGCAATGACGACGGCACGCCCGTCGAGCATCCGGCCATCGGCAAGGACGGGACCGTTCGAAATGGCAAAGCGCATCAGACGGTTTCCGTCACTTTGCGCAGCAAGGGCGGGCGGTCCGGATCATGCCCCCGCGAAATCGCGAGGCTGCTGATCGCCTTGTAGAAGGACTGGATTTGCAGCATCGGTTGCAGCGCGGCCGGAGCATCGACGACGGGCAGGTTGATCGCACCCCCGCAGGGGCCGGAGCCCGCAACCAGCAGCTTCGCGCCGATGGCCAGCAACTCCTTTATCAACGCATCGACGCCCGATGCCGATTCATCGTCCTGGCGGAAAATCAGCATCGGCAACCCCGTCGCGGCAAGCGCCATCGGGCCGTGCCGGACCTCGGCGGTGCTGAACGCTTCGGCATGAATGCCGCAGGTTTCCTTGAATTTCAGCGCCGCCTCCTGCGCGATGGCGAGGCCCGGCCCGCGACCGAGCACGAACAGGCCCTGACTCTCGTTGAACGCGGCGGCCATCGGCGACCAGTCGAGCCGCCAGGCGGCACGCAGCAAGCCGGGCAGAGCCGCGAGATCGGGCGCAATCCCGCCGTCGTTTCGCTCGAGCGAGCCGACGATACGGGCGATCGCGGCGAGCGAGGCAATATAACTCTTCGTCGCCGCGACGCTGTTCTCCGGTCCTGCGCAGAGCGGCAACGTCCAGTCGGCGATTTTCGACAGCGGCGTATCGGGTGCATTGACCAGCGCCAACGTTCGCGCGCCCTGATGCGACGCGCGCTCGACGGCTTCGAGCAGGTCAGGGCTCTTGCCCGACTGCGAGATTGCGAGGAACAGGCTGCCGCCGAGCTTCAACGGTGCTTGATAGATTGAACTGATCGACGGGGCTGCGGACGCCGTGACCCATCCCAGCTGTCGCTCGAAGGCATATTTGGCGAAGGTCGCGGCATGATCCGAACTACCGCGGGCGCAGGTGACGACCATCGACGGCGGATCGGCGGCGAGCGACCGCAAAATGTCGATGATGACGCCTTGCGCGCAGCCAAATTGCCGCTCGACGGCGTCGCCCGCGCTGGCGGCTTCCAGAAACATCAATGTGCGCTCGGCGGATGTCGCCACGTTCATCCCTCCACCAGCTCGGCGATGAAATCATAGGCGTCGCCGCGATAGAGGCTCTCGGTCATCTCGACGATCCGGCCGTCGGCAAGGAAGCCGCGGCGTTCGATCAGCAAGCCCGGCGCCCCCGGCTCGATATCCATGATCGCCGCCGATTCGGCGTCGACCAGAATCGCGCGCAGCTTTTGCAGCGCACGCACCGGCCGATGCCCCGTCTTGTCGAGCGCCGCATAAAGCGAATCGACGACCGCATCGGGGTCGGTGAGCGCATAGCTTGCAATCGTCGATCGCTCGATTGCCATCGCGATACCGTCGGCACAGCGCAGGCGCGCGAAGCGATAGATACGCGACCCGGGGCTGAGCCCGAGGGACAGCGATTCGTCGGGGGTGACGAAACTTTCGATCCTGTCGAGCCAGCGGCTCGACGGCACGCGGCCGCGCGAAATCATGTCTTCGGAAAAGGAGCTGAGCTTCGCGAACTGCTTTTCGACGCGGTCGACCACGAAGGTTCCGGCCCCGTGCCGCCGCACGAGCAGGCCTTCGCTCACCAGTTCGTCGACCGCGCGGCGCACCGTGACGCGCGACACACCATAGCGTTCGGCGAGCATACGCTCGGGCGGAATCGCGCCGCCGGGCGCGAATTCATGGTTCGCGATACTCGCGCGCAGCATGTTGCCGAGTTGCTGATAGCGCAGCCCGGCCGGCTCGGTGTCGGCCGGTTTGGATTCGTCGCCTGCGATGACCATGGAACGCGTGCCCTCACTCCGATTTGATAGACCAATTCAACACCAATTCTCGACGCAACGCAAGAAAAATTCACAAAATGCCCCATAAATCTTGGAAAATCTCGCTAATTGGCGACGGATACGATTTTTTGGTTGATATTGGTATTTTCTCTATGTTACCAAATTAGGACCATTACATAGAGGGGGACTCGCATGTCTGGATCGAAGCCGCTTTTGGCCACCGCAAGCGCCATCGCCTATATCGCCTGCATCTCGCCCGCTGCCGCACAGGACAGCGCCCCGACCGGAGACGGCCAGGAAATCGTCGTCACCGGCTATCGCGCCTCGATCGCGCAGTCGATCGACGCCAAGCGCGACCTGTCGGTGATTGCCGACGTGATCACCGCCGAGGACATCGGCAAATTCCCCGACCGCAACGTCGCCGAAGCGCTGCAGCGCGTCCCCGGCATCGTGATCAACCGCGAATATGGCGAAGGCGAGCGCGTCTCGCTGCGCGGCACGGCGCCGAACCTCACCCGCACCACCGTCAACGGCCATGCGATCGCGACCGCCGACTGGTTCATCCTCGACCAGCTCGCCTCGACGCGCAGCTTCAACTATCTGACGCTGCCGTCGGAGATCGTCGGCAAGATCGAAGTATACAAGAGCCCGCAGGCCGATATCGAGGAGGGCGGCGTCGGCGGCACGATCAACGTCAACACGCGCAACCCGCTCGACCTGCCGAGCTTCACGGTCAGCGGATCGGCGCAGCTCGTCTATTCGGACCGGTCGGACAAGACCAATCCGCAATTTTCGGGCCTCGTCAGCTGGAAGAACGACGCCGAGACCTTCGGCATCCTGATCGGCGGCGTCTATCAACGCCGCGAGATCCGCCGCGACGGCGTCGAAGTGCTCGGTTATCAGACCGTTCCGGGCGCCGCGGCCGATTCGCCGCTGGCGCCGTCGCTGATCGGATCGGCGCTGTTCCAGCAGGACCGCGAGCGCTATGGCGGCAATATCGGCATCCAGGTCAATCCGTCGGATGCGGTCGAGATCAACGTCACCGGCCTCTATGCGGTGTTCAATGCCGACAATTTCAACCAGAACTACCTCGCCTGGACCGCGAACGCGCTCGGCGGCGGCGGGACGCTGACCGACACGACCGTCGAGGACAACACCTATGTGAAGGGGACGGTCACCTCGACCCCGGGCGGGCGCGCGGTCGTCTATGACGCGATCGACCGTTTCGCCAAGGCGAAGACCGCCTCGGCGGACTTTGACCTCAACTGGCACCCCACCGACGGATCGACGCTCCACTTCAAGGCGGGCTGGACCAAGGCGAGCGGCGACACGACCTCGCAACCTTTTTACGAGGGCGGCGCGCCGGGCAGCTTCACCTATGACCTCACCGGCCGCGCGCCGCAGGTCAGCTTCACCGGCATCGACCCCGACAATCCCGACGACCTCATCTTCGACTTCGCCTCGCTGCACCAGATCACGAACGACGACGAAGAGAAATATGTCTATCTCGATTACGAACATGCGCTCGACCTCGGCCCGCTCCAGGCGATCAAGGTCGGGGTGAAATATACCGACCACGACCGCGAAACGGGCTTCCTCGCAACGACCTATGGCGGCTTTTTCCTGCCGCTCGCTGCCGAAGGCTGCGGCGGCCCCTGCCTGTCGTCGGACTTTGCGGGCGGGTCGCTGCCCTCCGACTTCCTCAAGAACATCGCTTCTCCGGGAACGCTCACGAGCTATTTCAACATCGACCGCAAAAAGCTCGAACAGATCTTCTTCAGCCAGCCCGAATCGGTGCGCGCCCGCATCCTCAATCCGCCCGAAAATTTCACGATCAACGAAAAAACCTATGGCGGCTACGTCATGGCCAAGCTCGGCGGCGACCGCTGGAGCGGCAATTTCGGCCTCCGCATCGTGCGCACCGACCAGCGTTCGTCGGGCAATATCCTCGGCGTGCCGCCCGGACCGGGCACGGTCGACGACAATGCGTTCGGCGTCTATCTGCCGGTCACGATCGACCGGTCGTACACCGATTTCCTGCCCAGCGTGAACCTCAGTTACGACCTCACCGACGCGGTGAAGCTGCGTTTCGCCGCGGGCCGCGTGGTCGCGCGTCCGGACTATACCGATATCGTGCCGCGGGTCAGCCTGAACCCCGGGGCGCTGACCGCGAGCGGCGGCGACCCCTTCGTCAATCCCTTCCGCGCCAATCAATATGACCTGTCGCTCGAATGGTATCCCGAACGCGATACGATCGTCGCGGCGGCGCTCTATTACAAGGATATCCAGTCCTATATCGTCAACCGGACGATCCAGGAGACCTTCCCGGTCGAAACCGCGACGCCCAATCTGTCGCGCTGCACGCCGTCGGGCGGGAGCAATCCCAATCTGTACGACTGCGTCTTCGACGTGAACCGGCGCTCGAACGGCAGCGGCGGCACCAACAAGGGCATCGAGTTGCAGGTGTCGCGGCCGCTGTGGGGCGGCTTCGGGGCACTCGTCAACTACACCTATTCGGATGCCAAATCGGAAGATGGAGATCCGATCCCGGGCAATTCGAAACATGCGCTGAACCTGACGGGCTATTATGAGAGCGACCTTTTCTCGGCCCGCCTGTCGTATAATTACCGGTCGAAATTCTTCATCGACATCGACCGCGCCTCGCCGCTCAACCAAAAGGCGACCGCATCGCTCGACGCCTCGCTCAGCGTCCATGTCACCGAAAATGTGTCGCTCTTCGCCGATGCGGTGAACCTGACCAACGAGAAGATCGAGCAATATTCGGGAACGACGGCGCGGCCGCGGGCCATTTACGACAACGGCCGCCAGTTCTACTTCGGGGTGCGGGGCAAGTTCTGACCGCCCGGCCCCGGACGGCCCGTCCGGGCTCCGTCCGTCCGAACGGCGGGCGAGCCCGGAGGGGCGCCCGGCTATTGGGGAGACATATGGCACTCGGGCGATCTCTATCCTGTGCGCTGGCCTGTCTGATCGCCTTGCCCGGCGCGGGCGAGGCGCAGCCCGCGAGCGCAACGCCGGCCGCCGCCACCGTGTCTGCGACCGGCCAAAGCCAGGAGATCTTTCCGACCCCCCGCCATGTCGAAGCCGCCAAAGGGCACCTCGACCTGACCGCGGGCATCCGGATCGTCGCGCCGCCCGGCGACGCGGCCGCGAGCAGGATCGCGGGCATATTCGGCCAATGGACCGCCGGCCGCTTCGAACCCGCCGGCGGCGCCGGCGCGGCTCTGCATCTTCAGCGCGCCGACGGGATGGCGCCCGAAACCTATCGGCTCGACATTGGCCCCGCGGGCGCGCGGGTGACCGCGAGCGACGACCGCGGGCTATTCTATGGTCTCGTCAGCTTCTGGCAGCTGGCGACCGCATCGGAGGGCCGCTCGATCGCCGCGCAGCGCATCGACGACGGCCCCGCGCTCGGATGGCGCGGCGCGATGCTCGACAGCGCGCGCCATTTTCAATCGCCGCGCTATGTCCGGTCTTTCATCGACTGGATGGCGGCGCACAAGCTCAATCGCCTGCACTGGCATCTGGTCGACGATCAGGGCTGGCGCATCGAGATCAAGGCGTTCCCGAAGCTGACCGGCATCGGCGCGGCGCGCCGCCCCGCGACCGCACCGGGCGCGCCGCCGCTCCCCGAATATCGCGGCTTCTACACCCAGGCCGAACTCCGCGACATCGTCTCCTATGCCGCCGACCGCGGCATCGAGATCGTGCCCGAAATCGACGTCCCCGGCCACGCATTGAGCGCGATCCGCGCCTACCCCGAATGGGGCATGGGCGTGCCGGTCCCGCCGGGCACCGAGGCCGACTGGGGCGTCTTCCCGTGGCTCTACAACAGCGACGCGGCGACGCTCGCGGCGCTCGAGACGATCCTCGCCGAAGTCATCGACATCTTTCCCGGCCGCACGATCCACATCGGCGGCGACGAGGCGGTGAAGGACCAGTGGCGCGCTTCGTCCGCGACGCAGGCGCGCATCGCGGCGCTCGGGCTGAAGGACGAGAATGCGCTGCAGGGCCGGATGATGAGCCGGCTCGCGCGCTTCCTCGAAGCGCATGGCCGCACCGCGATCGGCTGGGACGAAATATTGGAGGGCGACGTCCCGCAATCGGTGGCGGTCATGTCGTGGCGCGGCATCGACGGCGCGATCGAGGCCGCGCGAAAGGGGCATGATGCGGTGCTCAGCCCGTCGCCCGACCTCTATCTCGACCATATTCAGGCACAGCACCCCGGCGATCCGCCGGGGCGCGGCGGCATCATCTCGCTTGCGTCGGTGCTCGCCTTCGAACCCCGGCCCGCCGAACTGTCGCCCACCGAGCGCACGCATATATTGGGCGTGCAGGCGAATATCTGGACCGAGCATATCCGGACCGAGGAGCGCACCTCCTTCATGGCCTTCCCGCGCCTGTCGGCACTCGCCGAAGTCGCGTGGACGGGACATGGGAGCAAGGATTATCCGGCGTTCCTGCGCCGGCTGATGCCACAGCTCGATCGTTTGCGCCCCTTGGGGTTGGAGCCCTCGTCCAGCGCATGGACACCCGCCATCGCCGTCGAGCCTGCCGGTGCGCGCGCGCGCGTCGCGCTGTCGGTGCAGGGCGGCCTGCCCGTGCAATATTCGGTCGATGGCGGCCCTCCCCTCCCCTACAATGCTCCCTTCACGGTCGATGTGCCGGCCGAGGTCGCGGCATGGGCACTGCTCGACGGCCGCAAGCTCGGCGTCGGCACGACGCGCCGCCTGACCGCCGGTGGGTTGCAACGGCGCGACAGCCGCGCGCTCGAAACCTGTCAGCACAAGGTCGATCTGGTGCTCGAGGATGATTTTCCCGCGGCGGGTCCGCGTGCCGCCTTCCTGATCGACATCCTCGAACCATGCTGGATCTATCGCGGGGCAATGTTCGACAAGGTGACGGACATCGAACTCGGAGTCGGACAGCTCCCCTTCAACTTTCAGGTCGGCAAGGACCGCGATGCGATCCACTTTCGCACGCCGAAAACCCCCGCGGGCGAGTTCGAAGTGCGGTTGGACGACTGCGACGGCCCGGTGATCGCGACCTTGCCGCTCGCCCCGGCCGTGAGCAATCCGGGGGTGACGAGGCTGACCGCGCCGGTCGCGCCGACGACGGGGCGCCACGACCTTTGCCTGACCTATACGGCGACCGGGCCCGACCCGCTGTGGGCGATCGAGACGGTCGACTTGCTGCAACGGGAGCCGAGGTGACGACCCGAATTCATGCGCCGATCGCCGGAATCGTCTGCGCGCTCGAACAGGTCCCCGACCCCGTATTCGCGCAGAAGATCGTCGGCGACGGCCTCGCAATCGAGCCCTTGGCAGACCGTTTGCTCGCCCCTTTCGACGGCGAGATCGTCGCGGTGGCGCCCACGGGTCATTCGGTCACGCTGCGGTCGGACGGCGGCATCGAACTGCTGATCCACATCGGGATCGACACAGTGGCACTGGGCGGCAAGGGCTTCGTGCCGATGGTTGCGGCGGGCGACCGGGTTGCGGCGGGCGACGCGCTGATCGGCCTCGATCTCGACCATATCGCGCTGGCCGCACCCAGCCTCGCCACCCCGATCGTCGTCACCACCGCCGGCGCCGCGATAGGGTTCAGGGCCGGGCCCGGGCCGATCGCCGCGGGCGAATTGCTGCTCGAAATAGAAGCTCCCGCGGCCGCCGATGCCGCGGCGCCGGGGGGCGTGCAGGCGACCGCGCATGTGCGCGCGATCTTGCCGGGCGGCCACGGTATCCATGCACGGCCCGCGGCGCGGATTTCGGCGCTCGCGCGCGCATTCGGCGGCGAGGTCCGGGTCGCCTGCCGCGATCGCAGCGCCGACGCCAAAAGCGTCACCTCGCTGCTGGCGCTCGGCGCAATCGCGGGCGACGAACTCGATATTCGCGTCGTCGGCCCCGAGCCGCGCGCTTTTGCCGTGCAGCTCGCCGAGATCATCGCGCATAGCGGTGCCGACGACGGCGATGCCGTCACCCCTGCCCGTCCCGACGAGGACGCGGCCGACACGCCGCTCCGGCCCGGCGAATTTCGCGCCGTGCGCGCGTCGCCCGGCCTCGCCGTGGGACCAGTCTTTCGTATCGAGGGCGCAGATGCGCCGATTGCGGTCGAAACCGGTGAACCGCGCGAAGAGCTGGCGCGCCTGACGGCCGCGAGGGAACGGTTGGTGCTGCGGCTCGCCGCGCGCGCGTCCGATCCGGATGCCGGACCCGCCGCTGCCATTGCACAGGCACATATTGCGCTGGTCGAGGATGTCGCGCTGGGTGAGCGCGCCGCCGCGCTGATTGCGGGCGGCGCCTCGGCGGCCTTCGCCTGGCGGCAGGCGTCGCGGCAAGAAGAGGAGGCCTTGTGCAGCACCGGGGTCGCGCGCCTCGCCGAACGCGCGATCGACCTGCGCGATATCGAGCGGCAGTTGCTCGCCGAACTCGCGGGGACCGTCCCCGATGCCGTCGAGGTGCCCGCGGGCGCGATCATCGTCGCAGCGGACCTCGCTCCGTCTTTCCTGCTCGAGCCCGCGCGTGCAAACATCGGCGGAATCCTGCTCGGCGCGGGCGGCGCGACCTCGCATCTCGCCATTCTGGCGGCGGCAAGGGGCGTGCCGATGCTCGTCGCGGCGGGGGCCGGCGCTGCGGCGCTGGCACAAGGCGCGACCATCGTCCTCGACGCCGACCGCGCGCGGGTCGAGACCGCGCCCGATGCCGCGCGGATCGCCGGCGTTCGCACCGATCTCGCCGCGCGCCGTGCGCGGGCCGCCGATGCGCTCGCCGCGGCCGCGCAGGATTGCGTGATGGCCGATGGACGGCGGATCGAGATCTTCGCCAACCTCGCTTCGGCCGACGATGCCCGCCACGCCGTCGCGATGGGCGCCGAGGGATGCGGGCTGCTGCGCACCGAGTTTCTCTTCGCCGAATGCGACACGCCGCCCGGCGAGGATTGGCAGGCCGGCGTCTATGCCGACATCGCCACGGCGCTGGGCGGCAGGCCGCTGATCGTCCGCACGCTCGACGCGGGCGCCGACAAGCCGCTGCGCTGCCTGCCCTTTGCGCCCGAAGAGAATCCCGCGCTGGGGATGCGCGGCATCCGGTTCTCGATGCAGCGGCCGGACGTCCTCGCAACGCAATTGCGCGCAATTTTGCGCGGCGTTCCGGCGACGCAACTGCGGATCATGCTGCCAATGGTCGTCGAGCCTGGCGAGCTTCGCGCCGCCCGCGCGCTGCTCGACGACGCCCGCCGCGACCTTGGCATCGCCGCGCCGGTCGAGCTCGGCGCGATGATCGAAACCCCCGCCGCGGCGATATTGGCCGACGCGATCGCCGTCGAGGCCGACTTCCTGTCGATCGGCAGCAACGACCTTGCGCAATATGCGCTCGCGATGGACCGCGGCAACGCAGGGCTGGCCGCGCGCATCGACGCGCTTCACCCCGCGGTGCTGCGCCTGATCGCCGCCGCAGCGGAGGGCGCACGCAAGCACGGCCGCTGGTTCGGCATCTGCGGAGGGATCGCGTCCGACCCCGACGCCGCGCCGCTGCTGATCGGGCTCGGCTGCCGCGAATTGTCAAGCGTCGCGAACCCGATCCCTGCGATCAAGGCGCGCGTCCGCACGCTCGATCTCGCGGCGTGCGAGCATCTCGCGCGCCGCGCCTGCGCGCTGGGCAGCGCCGAAGCGGTGCGGGCGCTGCTCGGAAAGGAAAAGCCATGAGCGTCAGAACCGTCGTCCAGAACCGCCTGCAACCGATCGGCCGCGCGCTGATGCTGCCGATCGCGGTCCTGCCCGTGGCGGCGCTGCTGCTTCGCTTCGGGCAGCCCGATCTGCTCGGCCTTGCCTTCGTCGCCAGCGCGGGGTCGGCGATCTTCGCCAATCTCGGCCTGCTCTTCGCGATCGGGGTCGGGGTCGGGCTGTCGAAGGAAAATCACGGATCGGCAGGGCTCGCCGGCGCGGTCGCCTATCTCGTACTGACCGAAGGCGCGCGCGCGTTGATGGCGGTGCCGCCCGGCGCGGTGCCGGCGGCGATCGCCGACCCCGCGATCCGCGATACGCTGACCGCGGCGTGGAAGAGCAAGGAACTCGCCAAGCTCAGCGTCCCGGCGGGAATTATCGCGGGCCTCGGCGCGGGTTATCTCTATAATCGTTTTCACGCGATCCGTCTGCCCGAATATCTCGCCTTTTTCGGCGGCCGGCGCTTCGTGCCGATCGCCGCGGGCCTGTTCGGCCTGCTCGCGGCGCCGTTCTTCGGGCTCGGCTTTCCCTTGATGGAAAGCGCGATCGACCATCTCAGCCAGTGGGTGATCGGCGCCGGTTCGGTCGGCCTGTTCCTCTATGGCGTGCTCAACCGGCTGTTGATCGTCACCGGGCTGCACCACATCCTCAACAATCTCGCCTGGTTCGTGCTCGGCGATTTTCACGGCGCATCGGGCGACCTCAATCGCTTCTTCGCCGGCGACCCGGCCGCGGGCGCGTTCATGAGCGGCTTTTTCCCGGTGATGATGTTCGGCCTGCCCGCAGCCTGCCTCGCCATGTATCGCGCCGCGCCGCGCGAACGGCGCCCGGCGGTGCTCGGCATGATGTCGTCGATGGCGCTCACCAGCTTCCTCACCGGCGTCACGGAACCGATCGAGTTCAGCTTCATGTTCGTCGCGCCGCTCCTCTATGCGCTGCACGCCGTGCTGACAGGGGTGTCGATGGTGGTGATGGACCTCATCGGCGCGAAGCTCGGCTTTGGTTTCTCGGCGGGGCTGTTCGACTATCTGCTGAACTTCCGCCTTTCCACACGGCCGCTGCTGCTGCTGCCCATCGGGGCGGTCTATTTCGGCATTTATTATGCGAGCTTCAGCTTCGCCATCCGCCGCTTCGGCATCATGACCCCCGGCCGCGATCCGGCGGAAGTCGCGGCAGCGGATGCAGGCGACGAAGGGCCGCCGGCCGACCGCGCCGAGGCCTTTGTCGCCGCGCTCGGCGGCCGCGCGAATCTCCTCGGCATCGAGGCATGCACCACGCGCCTGCGCCTGACGCTGGCCGACCGCGCGCTCGCCGATCCGCACCGGCTGGCGGCCTTGGGGTCAAAGGGCATGATCGCGGTCGGCGACCGGGGCGTGCAGGTCGTGGTGGGACCGGAGGCCGATCTCATCGCGAGCCAGATGCGCGCCCATTGCGACGGAGCTTCGCGCGCCGTCGCACAGCCACCGAAGATGGCGCCGTCCGAAACGCTGCCTTCGGATATCGCGGCGATATTGGGCGGAATGGCCAATATCGCCTCGGCGCGGCGCATGGATCGACGCTGGGTCGTCACCCTTCGCGATTGGCAGGATCGGTATGCGGCGCCCCTGAACGCCAACTGGTCGAACCGCTGGACTCGAACTGCCGCCGGAGCCGTTCACCTGATCCTGGACTGATCAACCTGACGCAGCTTTCGATCATTCCGCGGGCTTCGCCCTTTTTGCGCTTGGGCAATCCGCTTCGCATGTTCACTTTCGTCGCTCGGGCGCCCCCGATAGGGACCGGCGCGACGCGGCATTGGCCTGGGCGAGCAGCTTGAGGCGCCCCGCGTCACGCAGCCGGTCGACCACCAGCAGCGCGCCTTCATAGGTCAGATGCCCATAGTCGAACTGCGCCGGCGCGCCCGATCGCGTCTGCGTCACGCAGCGCCCCGCGTCGCACATCGCCTGGAGCACCGAGACGTAGCGCACATTGCCTCCCGCTGCACCGACCGCGGCCTCCATCGCGTGGTCGATCCGCTTCACACGCTCGAGTTCGCGCGCGTCGGCGACCATCCGCCCCTCGCCCCGCGTTTGAGCAAGCGCAAGCAGGCGCGGCAGCGGCATCCGGTATTCGACCGGCGGACCGACGACATAGACGCGCCCGGTGCGCCGCTTCAGATAGCGAACCGTGCGCACGAGCGCCCCACCTCCTCCTCGCGCCAGCGTCCCGCGAGAATGATGGCCGCGAAATCCCGCCGGCGCACCAGTCGCTTCAGCCCCATGCGGATCAGGCCGACGCAGCGGTCGGCGCCTTCGGCGGCGAGAAGCGGGCGGCACCCCGTCGCGGTCACTTGCGCGATCTGCAGCCGGGGGAAGGTCGCGTGCAGCGCCTGATAATATTGCGCGGCATAGCTGTCGCCGATCAGCAGCACCTGCTCGCGCCCCGCCACCGGCGGCGGGACGCAGTGGCGCGCATCGAACGCATCATCCTCCTTGTCGGCCTCGGCGTTGATCAGGCAGGTGCCGGCGCGAAACCGCGTCTGGGCGTCATAGTCGAGATAGGCGATCAGCCGGCTCGACTGCCGCTCGCGCTTGTCGGCAAGCCCCCCGTTCGAAAGCAGCACCACCGCAAGCACCGCAACCAGCGCAGTCGATCCCGCGCCGAAAGTGAAGATCTGCTGCCGATAGCGCGCGATCGACAGCCGCCGAGCGGGACATTCGACGAAGCGATAGAGAAGCCACGCTGCGACCAGCGAGCCCGCGAACATCGCCGCGAGCCCGAGCGGCGGCGTCTCCGGCCCGTAATTCGCCCGCACCAGCACAACGATCGGCCAATGCACCAGATAGAGCGAATAGGAGATGCGCCCGACGAAGACCAGCGGCGGCAGGCTCAGCCAGCGCCCCGCGACGATCGGCGAGGACGCGCCGGCGTGGATCACCAGCGCCGAGCCGAGCACCAGCGGCAGCGCGACCGGCCCCGGCACCGGCGATACCTCCGACAGCAGCAGGATCGACCCGCCCACCGCCGTCAGCCCCGCAAATGCCGCGCCATCGGCGACGCGCGGCGCCAGCACCCGCGGCCGGGCCAGCGCCAGCAGCGCGCCCGCGCCGAATTCCCAGAAGCGCGTGACGCTGAAAAAGAAGGCCGCGTCCGAATCGTGCTCGACCAGCCACCCGGCATAGACGAGCGAGACCAGCACCATCCCCGCGACCGCGGGCAGCTTCCAGCGCGGCGCATAGCGATGGAGCGCGAACAGCAGGACGGGGAAGACCAGATAGAATTGCTCCTCGACCGCCAGCGACCATGTGTGGAGCAATGGCCGGATATCGCCTTCGGAAAAATAATCCGCCGCCTGATAGAAATAGAAATTCGACGTATAGGTCATCGTCGCGACCGCCGCCTTGCCGACGCGCATGACTTCGGTCGGGAACAGGAGCGGCACCGACGCCGCGAGGGTGATCAGCACGGTGACGACCAGCGCCGGATAGAGGCGCCGGATGCGCTTGGCGTAAAAGCTCGCCATCGAAAAGCGCCCTGCGGCAAGCCCCGCGTCGATCTGGCCGCCGATCAGAAAGCCCGAAATGACGAAGAAGATGTCGACTCCGGCATAGCCGCCGGTCAGCTTGACCGGATCGAGATGAAACAGCACGACGGCGAGCACTGCGATCGCGCGCAGCCCGTCGATGTCGGCGCGATAGAAGCGCGTCGGGTCCTCGCCCGCAGCCGATGGTCCCACACCGCTCATCCTCGCTGCTCGCCCGCCGTCGGCCGCGCTGTCATGGAATCGCCTCCGAAGGCCGCAGTCATGGCGCCATCATCGCAAGGCCCAGCCCCTCCCGCCATGGCGCATCGGGCTTACTCCGTCCGGGCGGAGACACGCCCTCGCGCAAGACATGCTATCCGGAATGACTTACCGGGCTTTGCGAGATTTTCTGGAATGCCCTGAAAAGGCTAATGGTGCCCGGGGGCGGGATCGAACCACCGACACTGCGATTTTCAGTCGCATGCTCTACCAACTGAGCTACCCGGGCACGGGATTTGCGAGGCCATGGGCCTGTTCGCGAGCGGCGGCTATAGGCAGCGTGCCGCGCCGTGTCCAGCGTCTTTTCGGACCAATTTCATGCCCCTCAATCCTGGGGTCAGGACCCATTAATTGCACGTTCGAGGTTTGAAGCGATTTTGCTCAGGGCGAGGAGAAAAGGCGCAGGAATATGTCGATATTTCCAGACTTTTCGACGAAGCCCTGGGCAAAATCGGTCAAATCGCGAAGCGACGCCGAAATGGCCTCGATCTCGCCTCCGCGCGGCCTTGCGGGTAGCGATGCTACCCGCTGCACCCGCCCGAACCCGATATCTTCGCCATTTCGACGCCTCGAACGCGCAATTAATGGGTCCTGACCCTAGTCGTAGCGGTCGGTCTCCATCGTGCCGTCGGGCGCCTGTTCGGCGGGAACGCGATAGTCTTCGTCGAACCAGCGATTGAGGTCCCGGTCGCGGCAACCGCGGCTGCAAAAGGGTTTATAGGCCTCGTCGCGCGGCTTGCCGCACAGTGGGCATTTGCGCGGTTTGGTGCGCGATTCACTGGGCATGGCCCGCTCCTTTGACTTGCGCGTCGGCGACGATCTCGACGCGGCGGCCGACGCGCGCCTGCAAGGCATCGACCCAGTCGCGGCGCGCGGCGATATGATCGGCAACGGCCGGACGCGCGACGAGTTGCAGCGTTCCCGTGCCGACCGCGCGCCCGGCGTGCCGCAACAGCTCGGCCGCGTCGGTCGCCACCGCATCGAATCGCACCTGCTCGATCAGCGAGGGGCGGCTGCGGCGCCGGACGATCTGCATGAAGCCGAAGCCGTTCGTCGCGGTACGCTCGAAAGGTTGCGGCAGCAATGCATCGACGAGCGCGTCGACCGCCTGCCGCTCGGCGCGCCCCGCGAGCGAAGGAAAGTCGATACCGATCGCGCCGCCGACATCGCAGCAGCGCACGACCTCGATCGCCGCCGCGGCGCCGGCCTTTGCGAGATCGAGCGGATCGCCCTCGCCGTCGATGTCGATCAGCAGCATCGCCGGGGTCGGGTCGATCCACAGCGCGCCGCCGGCGAAGGGCCAATGCCCTTCACGAATCCGCTCGATCAGGTCGGACCAGCCTGCCGCTTCCAGCCGATCGGGTCCGTTCGGCGACAGCTCGACGACCGGCGCATCCGTCGCCGCGATCCGTGCCCGCAGATCGGGGCCGTCGGTGAGCGCCGCGCCCTCGCCCGCGAGGCGCGCGCGCGCCGGCTTGGCGCGGCCACGCTCGCGCAGCGCCATGCGGGTGATTTCGACGATGAGGCGGCTGCCGAGCGACAGGCCGCGCGTCCCGGACAGCGTCGCGATCGGCTCCCCGGGCGCATCGAGCGCGACCTTGCCCGGCTCGACCAGCCGCGCAGCCAGCACCGCACCGACGCGCGGGCCGTCGCTTGCGCGTTCGATCCGCGCCTCGATGATCCGACCATCCTCGACCAGCGCCGCGCGCGTTTCGCCGATGCCGGCATCATATATCCATTCAGCCAAGCGGCACCCCGACGCTGGTCAGCAGCGCACGCGTTTCGAACAGCGGCAGGCCGACGACGTTCGAATGGCTGCCGGACAGGAAACGCACGAACATTTCGGCGCGCCCCTGGATGGCATAGCCGCCCGCCTTGCCCATCCCCTCGCCGCTTTGGACATACCAGCCGATCTCGGTCTCGGTCAGCCGCTTGAAGGCGACGACAGTGTCCGCCACGCGGACGCGCGGCTTGCCGTCAGGGCCCACAACGCAGACCCCCGACCAGACATGGTGCCGGCGCCCCGACAGCAGCGCGAGCATCCGGCGCAGATCGGCCTCGTCGGCGGGTTTTTCGAGGATGCGGCGTCCGACCGCGACCGTCGTGTCGCCCGCGAGCACGACCTCGTCCGCGGCACGCTCGACCGCGAGCGCCTTGCTTGTCGCAAGACGCGCGACATAGGCGCGGGGAAGCTCATCCTTGTGCGGCGTTTCGTCGATGTCCGGGGCCGCGATGCGGGCGGGCTCGATTCCGATCCGCGCCAGCAACTCGCGCCGGCGCGGTGACGTCGAGGCAAGAACGAGCGCGGGCATGGTCGCCGCGCCGCTCACTTGAAGCGATAGGTGATCCGACCCTTGGTCAGGTCATAGGGGGTGAGTTCGACGAGCACCTCGTCGCCCACCAGAACGCGGATGCGGTTCTTGCGCATCTTGCCGGCCGTGTGGCCCAGAATCTCGTGGTCGTTTTCCAGTCGCACGCGGAACATCGCGTTGGGCAACAGCTCGACCACCTGGCCGCGCATTTCGAGAAGTTCTTCTTTCGCCATCAATCCTCTATGGGCTCGAAAAATCTGGATGCGCGCCCATAGCGGCAAATGCGCCCAATTGGAAGCGATCTGTCGCGCTTCAGTTGACCAGACGCAGCCTGCGCGCGATCCGCCAGCCGACGGTCTTGATCCGCGCATGGCCGGGCCAGCGCGGCGGCATGGCCGGGTCCATCCCCATCCGGCGCAGCAGCGCATTGGCGGCATGCGCCTCGGACTCGCGATAGCTCCATTCGCTGCGCCAGGTGATCGACAGCGAAATCGACGGCGCATCGCCATTGGCAACGAAATGCGGCGCCATTACCGGGACGAGCACCGCGTCGCCGGGGGCGAGCGGCACGCGCTGCTGGTGCCCCTCAAAGGCCTGTTGCCACGGCAGGTTGCGGTGGCCGCCGCTGTGATAGCGCTCATGCTCGATCCGGTGCGCGAAACGTTCGTCACCCGCGGGCCAGACGTTCATCACCTTGCTGCCCCTCAGCTGCAGCAGGATATTGTGCTCGGGGTCGAAATGATAGGGCGTGATCGAGCCGGGCGAGGAGACGAAGATGAAGCCCTGCGGCGTCAGCATCGCGCCGGTGCGCGGCTCGACGACCGGTTTCAGTTCGCCCAGCAACCGCATCAGCAGGTCGCGATAGGCGGGCTCGCTCTCGATATTCTTGAGCACCGCCCAGCTGCGATTGCTGTCGATCGTGCGGATCGTCTCGCCGATCGACAGGCCGTTCGAGGGAACATCTTCGGGCCGGATGCCGACCGGCAGATCGCCCGGATTATATTCGACCTGACTGGCAGGCAGGCCTTCGCCGAGCGCCGCGAGCGCGTCGAGCGACAGCAGCGGATGGTCGGGCAGGCCGTGGCGCAACGCCCCCGCCTGCGACGGGTAGAGCGCCGCCACCCGCTCGAGCGTCTCGGCGGGAAAGACGGGGGCAGTGATCGGCTGATGCATCGTCATGACGGGTCCTGTTCCTGCCCCACCTTAGCCGCGGGACGCTTCCAGCGCCGCCACAATTTTTCGGCCCGCGCCAGCGCGTGAAAGCGCCAGCGATCGCCTGCCGCCGACAACGGCACATTGACCCAGACGAGCCGGCGGCGCTCGCGCCAGATGCTGTCGATCATCGGATGGCCGGGCGCGGCGCAGCTGTCGACCCAGTCGATACGATCGTCGCCCAGCAGGTCGAGATTGGCCTGCTGGAGCAGGACGCCGGGCGAGAAGCGCGCATACTCCTCGTCGAACGCGGTCTTGAAGGAAAAGCCGCCGGGCGGGCAGAGGAAGTTGATCAGCATCGCGAGCGGCCGCTCGCCCAGATAGAGCGCGCGCATGTCGAGCTTGCCGGCCTCGGCAGCGCCCGCCGATATGGCGCGGAACCAGGCTTCGGTGTCGCCATGGCTGGCGAGCGCCGACCCCGCGCGTCCCTTCCACCCGCGTGCTTCGAGCGCCAGGAACGCGTCGAGCCACGGATCGAGCGCCTCGCCCGCCTGCCGGCGGCGGATGACGATCGCCCCCTCTTCGGCCAGCCGGTTCGCCTGCCGCCGGAGTTCCTTGCGCTTCTTGGCGCGCACCGCCGCGTCCCAATAGGCGTCGGGTGAGAGATCGCTTTCGAGCAGCGCGCGTTCTTCGCGATGAACCACTTCGGCGTCGCCGCCGCGCATATGCGCGACCTCGATCAGCGCGCGATGGAGCGGACCGTCTTCGGTCAGCCGCGGGATATGGACGAGCGTCTTCGCCCAGGTCGCGGCGTCGCACCAGCCGAGGAGGATCGACCAGAACAGGCTTTCGAACCCCGCGCGCACGAGCGGCGCACCATGGAAATGATTGGGATGCGCCCAGCCGGCGACATGCCGCAGCGGCAGGCGGCCATAATGGAGCGCGGGGGCGAGCGGCATCACGCCGATCACCGCCCCACCCTCGCCGTCGCGCACCATCACGAGCCGCGCCTGCCGCTCGGGATCGAGCAGGTGCAACGCCGATTGCAGGCACCAGCGCTCGGCAAAGGGATTGGGCTCGCTCGCATCCGCGGCCAGCGCGTCCCATGCAGCGGCAAGCTCGTCCGAGAGCGACAGGGGATCGACGACACGCACCGCCAGCGGCGCGGCAGGCCCGGCGGCCGGGAAAGCAGGATGGACCGTCATCGGATGCAGCCTAGCCGCGAAGCGTTAAAAGGTGGTGGCGATTTTGATGGGACCTTCCCCTTGTGGGGGCTGACGGTAGGTCGCTGCCATTTTTAAAGCCCCTCCTCTTCAGAGGAGGGGTTTGGGGTGGTGGACGCCGGTGCAGGAGCACCACCCCGCTGCGACTAACGCGCAACGCGCGTAAGTCTCGCTGCCCCTCCTCTGAAGAGGAGGGGGTGGGACAAGGCTTCAAATCCCGAACAATTTCGCGAGCGATTTTTCGAGCATGAAGAATTGCCAGATCAGCCGGCCATGGTCGCGCCGCCCCGACTGGTGCGCGGCGACGATCCGTTCGATCTCGGCCATGTCGAACCAGCCCGCGCGCGCGAGCGTCGATGAGGTCGAAAGCGCGCGCGCCTGAGCGGTCAGGGCCCCACGGAACCACTGCGACACGGGCGTCACGAACCCCATCTTGGGCCGATAGAGAATATCGCGCGGCAGATAGGGCTCCATCGCCCGCTTGAGGATCGCCTTGCCGGTGCCGCCCTTGACCCGCATCGCGGCGGGAAGCGCCGCGGCGAATTCGACCAGGCGATAGTCGAGCAGCGGCTCGCGTGCCTCGAGGCTGACGCCCATGCTCATGCGGTCGGTCTTGGTAAGGATGTCGCCCGGCAGCCAGATTTTGAGGTCGGCATATTGCGCGCGGTCGAGCCGTTCGCGTGCCGGCGCTTCGGCCATCGCGCGCCAATAGCGTTCCTCGGCGACATGATCGCCGAGCGCCGCCTTCGCCGCGCCGTTGAACAGCCGCGCGCGCTGTACCGGGCCGGTGACGCCGACCGCTTCGGCATAACCCTCCGCCCCGCTCTTCGAGAGGCTCGCGAGCGTCGCGCGGGCGCGGAGCGGGCGCGGCGCCCAGTCCATCTGCGGCCAGACGCGCGCGAGCGGGCCGAGCAGGCCGCGCCGCAGCACCGGCGGGATCATCGCGCGCAGCCGCTCTTCCTGATGCTGGAAGACGAGCCGGCGATAGCCCGCAAACGCCTCGTCGGCACCGTCGCCCGACAGCGCGACGGTCACCGTCTCGCGCGCGAGTTCGCACACGCGGTAGGTCGGGAGCGCGCTCGCGTCGGCGAAGGGTTCGTCGAACAGATCGGCGATGCGGTCGATCAGCGCGAAATCGGCGGCGGCGACGGTGCGCGTGCGGTGGTCGGTCGCGAAACGCTCGGCGATCGCCTGCGCATAACCGGTTTCGTCGAGCGCCGCCTGATCGAAGCCGATCGTGCAGGTCTTGACCGCCTTGCTGCTCGCCTCGGCCATCAGCGCGACGACCGCGCTCGAATCGACCCCGCCCGAAAGGAAGGCGCCCAGCGGCACGTCGGCGACCATGCGGTCGGTCACCGCGGCGCGCATCAGATGGACGAGATGCTCGGCCGCCTCGCCCTCGCTCGCGCGGATGCGGTTCGAGAAATCGGGCGCCCACCAGCCGGTCGGGGCGGGCACCCCCTTGCCGCGTTCGAGCAGCAGAAAATGTCCCGCGGGCAGCTTTTGCACGCCCGCGACGATGCAATTGTCGTCGGGGACATAGCCGAGCGCCAGAAAATCCTCGACCGCCGACAGATTCGCCTCTTGCCGCAACAACGGGTGGCGGAGCAGCCCCTTGAGTTCGGACGCAAAGGCGAGCGAGCCGTCGGACAGCCGCGCATAGTGGAGCGGCTTCACGCCCAGCCGGTCGCGCGCGAGGAACAGGCAGCCGCGCCTATGGTCGTGGATCGCAAAGGCGAACATGCCATTGAGCCGCGGCAGGCACTCAGGCCCCCATTGCCGCCACGCCGCGATGATCACCTCGGTATCGCCGCTGGTACGGAAGCGGTGGCCGCGATCCTGCAATTCGGCGCGCAGCTCGCGATAATTATAGATTTCGCCGTTGAAGCTGATGGTGACGGCCTCGTCGTCGCTCGCCATCGGCTGCGGGCTGCCCTCCACGTCGATGATCGACAGGCGGAGATGGCCGAAGCCGACGCCGGGCGCGGTCCAGGTGCCCGATCCGTCGGGACCGCGATGCGCCATCGGATGCAGCATCGCGCGCAGCCGCGCCGGATCGACAGGCTTGGCCGTTTCGAGGTGAAAGATGCCCGCGATGCCGCACATATCAGAGCGACGATCCAGGCTTGATCCGCATCCCCGAGCGAAGACGAGGGGCCGGGCCGAGCGAAGTCGAGGCTGCGACGGCGCGGCTTCTCGCTTCGCTCGAAGAAACCCCTCGTCTTCGCTCGGGGAAACGGAAATTTGATGCACCAATCATAGATGATCGAAGGCCTAGCGCAGTTTCAGCGCGCGGTCAGCCATCGCCTGCGCACCGCCCGATGCAGCGACGAAATCGGCGATGGCGGCGCGGCCGCCCTGCCCCGCTTCGCTCGACACGATCAGCGAGAGTGCGCGCGGATCGCCGCCGATCAGGCGCGCCCTGAGTTCGGCGAGCTTTGCCGCGCGCGGATCGCCCGTCGCCCGGCCACCCACGACATACCAGGTCGCCGCATCGCGCAGCAGCGGCCCCCGATGGAGCAGCCGCTCGGTCTTGCCGCCGTCGACGCTCGGCAGCGCCGCGCTCCACATCCATCGACCGTCGGGATCGGCAGCGCCCTGCCCGAAGCCGACGACCTCGCGCCCCTCGTCCTGGCGTTCATAGCCGCCGATCGCGACCGTGACGCGGCGCCCCTTCGCATCGACGAAATGGCGGATCAGCCGCTGGTCGGCGCCGTCGAAGCGCGGGTGCCACGGCGTCCCCTCGCTGGGCGCCTCGCTCCAGCCCGGCGGCACCGCGAGCGGCATGGTCGCCGGCAGCGGTGCCGAACGCCCGCCGACGAGCACCGCCCAGCCGGCGAAGAGGAGCGGGATCGCCAACGCCGCCGGCACGATCGCAGACCCTCGGCCAGCGTGGCGCGGCAAGGCTTTCAGACCGCCAATGTCCACCGCCGGATCGTTCGCCGGCCGGTCGAACCAGCGCCGCGCGACCAGCATCACGAGCAGGATGACGAGCCCGAAGAAAATCCAGCCATAAAAGATATGGTCGATCCCGCCGGCGCGCTCGATGCCCCAGATTTCGGCCGCAACCATCGTGCCATAGGCGCGCAGCGCATTGGCGAGGATCGTCGTCGCGAGCGCCGCGATGACGAAGACGATCCGCCGCGGCCAGCTTTTGAAGCATAGATGCGCGGCGAACACCGAATAGGCGAGCATCGCGATCAGGAAATTGATCCCCGAACATTCCTCGGCGACTTCGAAAAAGCCGGCGCGCGTGGTGATGAAGACGCCCTCGATCGCCGCTTCGAGACCCGACAAATGGAGCAGCGCGACGCTGATCCGCGCGGTGAAGGTCTGGAGCAGCGGCACCAGTTCCTCGCCGAAGGGCACGAGCAGCAGCGCATAGGCGAGCGGGAAGAGCAGCGCGCGAACGAGCTGTCCGCCGAGCGCCGCGCCGACGACGCCCTGCAGCATCAGCACCAGCGCCAGTTGCCGGAACAGCGCCACCCCCGCCGCTTCGCCGACGAGCCACACCGCCCCCGCGCCGGCGAGCCAGAACAGCGCGGGCCACCACCAGACGGGCGTCAGCGCGCGGACGAGCGGCACGCGCAGCGACACGAGCCAGCCGATCATCGGCACCATGAGCAGGCAATGGGTGAAGGTCGAACTGTGCCACCAGATGCCCGCCATATCGGCGGCGTCGCGGTGGAACAGCGCGAGGATCGCCGCCGCCAGCACCGCGAGCGCGGCCAGATGCCGCTGCCAGGTCGTCCCATGCCGCGGGCGCGCCGGGTCGAAGACCGCCGCCATCAGTCCGCCAGTCCCAAAAGCTGCCCGAGCGGGGCGAGCCGCGCGTCCCAGCCGTAGCGCGCGATCATCCGCGCCCGCGCCGCCGCGCCCATTGTCGCCGCCGCGGCGGGATCGTCGAACAGGCGGCAGACGGCCCGCGCCATCGCCTCGGCACCCTCGGCGACAAGCAGATGCTCGCCATCGCTTGCGTCGATACCCGTCGCCGCGGCCGAACTCGCGACCACCGGCCGCGCCATCGCCATGGCCTCGAGCAGCTTGTTCTGCACCCCGCGTGCGAGCAGCAGCGGCGCCACCACCGCGTCGGCGGCCGCCAGCCACGGGCGGACGTCGGGCACCTCGCCGGTCACGACCACCCCCGGCAATTCGCCGAGCACGCGCACCTCTTCGGCCGGAGCGCGCCCGACGATCGCAAAGCGTGCGGCCGGGTGCCGCTTGCGGATCAGCGGCAGGATGTCGGCGGCGAACCAATGCACCGCGTCGATGTTCGGGCGATAGTCCATCTGGCCGGTGAAGACCGCGAGCGGCCCATCGCCCTCCCCGACCGGCGCGAAGGTCGCATCGGGGTCGAAGCGATCGGTGTCGATGCCGTTCTCGACCGCGAAAATGATGTCGCCGCCGAGCCCGCTTCGCTTGCGGAACAGCGCCGCCTCGGCCTCGCTGACGAACAGGCTCGCGTCGACCTCGCGCGCCACCTTCGCTTCATGGGCCGCCAGTTTCACCGCCTCGCGCGCGTGGACCCAGTGCATCGGCTGGCTTTTGTCCTGCTCGGCATAGGTCGCAAATTTCGCCGAATCGACATCGACGAAATCCATGATCACCGGGCCGTCGAACCGCGACGGCAGATATTGCGCCATCTGGCCCGAAAAGGCGACGATATGCGTGATTGTCCCGAGCGCGAGCAGCGCGCCGACCTGCTCGGCAAGCGCGGCGCTGCGGAAAAGCCGGTTCGAGATGGGCTCGCCATGCAGAACCGCTCCGGCGAGCGCGACGGGTCGCGAGACATCGCGAACTTCGATGCACAGGCTCTTGCAAAGCGGCGCCATTTTCTCCCGCGCTGCCCTCGCGTCGGCGGCATTATCGGCGAGCGCGGCGACATGCACGGGCGCGAGCTTCGCCAGCGCCTCGAACATATGCCAGCTGCGAATGCGGTCGCCGCGGTCAGGCGGCCATGGCGCGCGATGCACCAGAAACAGGATCTCGGCCATCAAAACGCATCCGTCATTGCGAGCGCAGCGAAGCAATCCAGAGCGGCCTTGCCTAGCTCTGGATTGCCGCGCGGCTTCGCCGCTCGCAATGACGAAAGTTGATGGTGCACCACAGGATCTTAACCCAGCCCGCGCGCGATCAGCGGCCCGATGCGGTTCGCGGCCCACAGCGGCAGCCTTTTCCACAGGTCGACCTGCAATCTGTATTTGGTGCTGTTCGGGTTGGTATCGCGCGGGCGTTCGCCCGGCGCGAGCCACCGCGCATAGACGAGCGGCTGCGGCTCGAAACCCCAATTCTTCTTGTAGGACCAGGGGCCGCTCCCGACCTTCGACCGGCCGAAGTCGAAGCGGCTGCACCCCTTCGCGCGGGCATGGTTCATCAGCGCATAATACATCAGCTCGTTGGCGCGCAGGCCGCGCGCGGCAAAGGTGCCGCCGCCCCAATAGGGCATGACGGTGCCGCGCCAATAGAGGCTGAGCACGCTCGCGACCGGCGTTTCCGCATGGCGCACGGTCAATATGTCGGCGTCTTCGCCGAAGACATCGAGCACGGCATCGAACAGCGTCTTCGGAAAGACCGGCGTGCCAAGGTTGCGTACGCTTTCGGCATAGACGCGGTAATGATCGCGCCGCTCCTTCGCGTCCGTCCCCACCGTCACGGTCAGGTTGCTCGCCAGCGCCTTGCGCACCTCGGCGCGCTGCTTGCGCGGAATGGCGAGCAATTCGGCTTCGTCATCGTCGGCAAGGTCGCGCGCGAAGCCGGCATAGACGCCGTCTTCGCGCTGCCAGCCGGGGCCGCCGGGAAGCACGCCGCCGCGCAGTTCGACCGAAGGCGCGCGCAAGGTTCCGGCAAGCGTAACCGCCGCGCCTGCAAGCGTCTCCGCCGCCGTGTCACTATTCGCGAGCAACCCGCCATCGACCGCAAAGCCACTCGCGACCAACGCCTGGCCGAACAGCGGCGAGCGGATATGATGGAGCGGCAGCAGCCCGACGATCGCCCCGCTGGCATCGCGCGCCGCGAGCGGGTGGCAGCCGTGTCCGGTCGCGCGCGCGATCGCCTCGCACCACGCGCGGCTGTGAAAGGGCGTTGCGGAGGGATGCACGGCAACATAGCCGTCCCACGCAGCGGGGTCGCCAAGCGGCGCGACCGCGACCTTCGCGGCCGCCGGATGCACCGGGGCGTTCACGCCGCCGCGCGCCACGGCCGGGCGCGCTCCTGCTGCGCCGGAACCAGCGCGTCGGCGCGGGTCCAGTCGAATTCGTCGAGCAATTTCTTCAGCTTGCCGGCCATCGCGGCGAGACCGCTGTAGTGGCGGATCTTCGATTTGAGCGGCGCATCGGCGACGCGCGGCTGGCCGGGGTCGATCTCCCACGGATGGAAATAGAGGATCGCCGGATGCCCTTCCTCATTCATGCGCGCGATGGCCCAGCGCGTGAAACGATAGGGCAGCAGCCGCATGAACCCGCCGCCGCCCGCCGCAAGCGTGCGCCCGGCGACGTGTGCGGTCGCCACCGGCCATTCGACGAGGTCGCTGTCGGACAGCGGGCGCCACGCGGTGCGCGGGCTTTGCGGCCAGCCATAATGGTCGTGGACAACGGGCGCCACGCTCGACGAATAGGCATAGCCCTGTTCGGCAAGGATCGGGTGTGCCCATGGCGTGCGCGCGTCGATCGAAAAGCTCGGCGCGCGATAGCCGCGCACCGGCACGCCGCCCAGATCCTCGAGAATCGCGCGCGATTTTTCGAGGTCGGCGGCAAATTCTTCGGCGGTGAGCGTGAAGACGCGCTTGTGGTCGTAGCCGTGACTCGCAAGCTCGTGCCCCGCCGCGACAATGCGCTTGATCAGTGCCGGGAAGCGCTCTGCGACCCAGCCGAGCGTGAAGAAGGTGCCCGTGACGCCGGCATCGGCGAAAATCTGGAGTACGGCATCGCAATTGGCCTCGACCCGGCTTTCGAGCGCCGGCCAGTCGGCGCGGTCGATCGTCCGCTCAAAGGCGCCGACCTGGAACCAGTCCTCGACATCGACCGACAGGCCGTTCCGCATCGCCGCTCACCTCCGCGCGCCTTTCCATAGCCGAAAAGGGGTCAGGCCGCCCACACCTTTGATTTCGTGGGGTTCGGCGCATTTTCCGGGTCGCGTTCGACCCATTCGATGAGCAGGTCGAGCACGCGGCGCAGCGCCGCATCCTGCTCGACGAGCCGCGCTTCGAGGTCGGCGATCTGCGCCTTCAGCTCGGCGACCTCCTCGGCAGCGACCGGCGGCTCGGAATGGCCTGCCTCTTCGGCCGCCGGCGCTTCGGCGACGGCGGGCGCGCCCGCCCGGCGCTCATCGCCCGCCCCGCCCAGCCTCGCCCGGCTCAGGTCGAGCGGCTTTTCAGGCGCCTCGGGCGCCGCGAAAGGCGGACGGCTGCCGGCGCGGACTTCGGGCTCGGCGACCGGCCATTCGAGAGCGGTTTCGGCCTGAACGGGGGCTTCAAATGCGCGCGCCACCTCTTCGACCGGCGCCGCCAGCGCGGATTGATCGAGCCCGCGGTCGGCCTCGATCTCGCCGATCACCTCGCGGACATGCTGCGCGGTGATGCGGCTCAACTGCTCGACCGCGCCAAAGAGCAGCAGCCGGCTCACCAGCACGTTCAGCTTGCGCGGCACGCCTTCGCTATAGTCGAAGATTTCCTCGAACGCGTCGGGGCTGAAGCTGGGGTTGCCCGTCCAGCCGACCTTGCCGAGCCGGTGGAGGATATAGGGCTCGACCTCCTCGGGCTCCATCGGGTCGAGGTGGTGCGTCGCGATCACGCGCTGGCGCAGCTGTTCGAGCGTCGGCGTATGAAAGAGCGTCTGGCGGAATTCGGGCTGGCCGAGCAGGAAGATCTGGAGCAGCGAATGGCCGCCGAGCTGGAAATTCGACAGCATGCGCAGCTCTTCGAGCGCCGAAATGGCAAGATTCTGTCCTTCGTCGACGATCAGCAGCGTCCGGCGCCCGGCGCGCGCCTGTTCGCGCAGATATTGCTCCATCGACCGCAAAAGCTCGGCCTTGCTCTGCCCTTCCCATTCGATCCCGAACTGTTCGGCGACGAGCCGCAACAGGTCGTCGCCCTCGACCTGCGTCGAAACCAGCTTCACCGCGGTCAGGCGGTTGGGGTCGATCGTGTTCATCAGATGGCCGACGAGCGTCGTCTTGCCGGCGCCGATGTCGCCGGTGATGACGATGAACCCCTCGCCCTGCGCCAGCCCGTAGCCGAGATAGGACATCGCCTTGCGGTGCGTCCCGCTCTCGAAATAGAAGCTGGGGTCGGGGGTCAGCTGAAAGGGGCGTCCGGTGAAGCCGTAGAACTGATCGTACATCGGAATATCCTCTTGTCTGGATCAGAAATTATAGCGCAGGCCGAGCAGCGCCGAGCCGATGAGCTGGCTGTTGAACCCGTCCTGGTCGAAAGCGTTGATCGAGGCCGCCGCGGTGCCAGTCAGGCCGCGCCACAACCGCCGCGAATAGGAGCTCGAAAGGCCCGCCGACTGCGCGTCGGACGCGCCGGGCGCACCATTGTCGAAATAGTTGACGAAGCCGGTCACGCTGACGCTCGAATCGGCATCGAGCTGGCGGCCAGCGGTCAGGAAGAGATAATAGCTCTCGTCGACGACGCCGTTCAGATCGGCGAGCACCGACGTCTCCGGAACGAGCAGGCGGCGGCGGTCGTAGCCGATACCGACGCCATAGTTCCAGCGGCCGTAGCGCGACGAGAGCAGCGCCTGCACGCCGCTGCTGCGATACTGCGCCGCGGTCGCGCTCGCGAGTTGCGGCGAGAGGCAGCCGCCGCCCTGCTGCCCGAAGACGCACGGGCTGATGCTGCCGTCGACCGGGTTGCGCGTCGGGTCGAACTGCGTCGGCAGCGCCGAAAGCCCGCTCGACAGCCCGCGGCCGAAGCTCGACAGCCCGTCGTAGACGCCGATCTGGAGCATTGTCGCATGATCGGGGCGATAGGCGAAGCTGCCGGTGTAGATGGTATCGCCATAGCGGCGTCCGACGCGCGCGGTCAGCGACGTGCGCCGGCTCGGCCGCCACATGACGCCGGCGTCCCAGATCAACCCCTCGGTATCGAAGGCGAGCTGGCGCGGCTGCGATTTGTCGGTGACATAGCGCCCGTCCGAATCGATCACCGGCCGCCCGTCGGCGTCGAGCACGGGGTCGCGCTGGCTGATCTCGATATCCTCATAACCGACGCCGCCGAGCAGCGCGACGGTCGGGCTGATCGGCACGGTCACGTCGGCGCGGACATATTTGCCGTCGTAGCGCTGGTCGAGCTGGCTTGCATCCTCGCGCTCCCAGCCGCCCGAAAGCTGCCAGCCGAACGGCAGGTCGCCCGGCCGCGCGCCGACGCTCGCCCAGGCGGCATGGTTGGTCGAGCTGTCGAAAATGCCCTCGGGGATGCCGGCCGTCGCCGCGCCCGGCGTGTCGATGTCGGTCTTGGTATAGCCGAAGCGATAGCCGGCGCCGACGTCGAGCCCCGCGATGCGGCGCGCGAAGGTCGGGCCGGCGTAAAAGGAATAGACGTCGGCGATGTTCGTCGCATCGGCGAGGAAGATGTCGGCGCTGCCATAGCCGTCGGCGCGCGTGCGCGTCGCGAGCGCGCCGGCCTCGAGATTGAAGCCGCGCGCCGCCTCGAGCCGCGCGCGAAGCAGGCCGCTGATGAGGTCCGAATCGCCGAGACCGCCCGATTCGCCGATGCGATGCTCGTAGCGCAGCGACGCGGCCACCTCGGCGCGGCGCGTCACCACCGCCGCGTCGACCCCCGCGGCGAGCGTCGTATAGGTCAGGACATCGCCACCATTCTTGAGGTCGGCGTTCAACACCTGTCCGATTTCGAGATAGGGGGTGACGTCCACCGTCCGCTGGCGCTGCGCCTGGCCCGCATCCGCCTCGCCGCCGCCATAAGGGGTTGCGGGGCCTGTCGCCGGCGCATCCCTGTCGCCCGCGCCCTCGTCGCCCGACCATTGCGCCTGCGCGCCGCTCGCCGCCCCGGCGAGCAGGAGCGCGGCAAGCATCGCGCTGCGGCGTGCAAGGCGGAAGCGCGCACTCATTCGGCGGGGCTTCCCTGTCCGTAATAGGTGCCGAAGCGGCGGCCGCCGGGGGAGAATTTCACGCCGTTGAGCAGCAGCTGGATATGCGGGCACGCCCCCATCAGTCCGACCGCATCGCGCAGCGAGGATTCGAGCGTTTCGTCGGCGCGCACGACGATGACAAGCTGGCCGACATGCCCCGCGAGCACCGCTGCCGGCGACGCCGCGAGCACCGGCGGCGAATCGAAAATGAGAATTCGGCCCGGCGCGCCCTGCTCGAGCGCGGCGAGCAGTGTTTCGGTGCGCGCCGATGCGAGCAATTCGGTATCGTGCATGTGCTGCGCGCCCGCGGGCATCACCTTCAGCCCGGCTATGTCGGTCTGGATCATGCAATCGCCGAGCGGCAGGTGCGGGTCGGCGAGCGCGTCCATCAGCCCCGGCCCTTCGTCGAGCCCCAGCACCGAAAGCACGCTCGGCTTGGCAATGTCGGCGTCGATCAGCAACACGTCGTGATCGGCCTCGACCGCAAGGCTGAGCGCGAGATTGACCGCGGTGAAGGTCTTGCCCTCGCCGGGGTTCGCCGACGCGATCAGCACGCGATGCCCGCGCGGGACGACCGGGCGGTTGGCGGCGCCCGAAAAGTTCCGGATCAGCTCGCGTTTCACGATGCGATATTCTTCGGCGATTCCCGTCACCGGCGCCCCCGGCACGACCATGCCGTGCGCTGCGAGCCGGTCGCGGTCGATCTTGCCCTGGCGCGCCGGGACGATCGCGGGGGCGGCCCTTGCCACCTCCTTGCGCGGCGACGGCGCGGGCGCCAGCTCGACTTCGGACGCGGCGGGCTCGGCGGGTTCGATCTTCCCGGGCACGGGCGCCTGTTCGGCCGCCTCGATCTTGCTCTTGCCCTTCTTCTTCTCGGGCTCGGGCGGCAGCTCGGCGGGGTCGATCGTCGGCCCGCTCGACGCATCTATGCCGAACATGTCGGCGGCGCGTTCGAGGAGCGACGGCTTGCGCTTGAAGGGGCGGTGTTCGTTCATGTCCTTGTCCCCCGTCACGCAACCAGGCCGCGTTGCACGAATTCGGCGACGAGCAGCAGCGCATAAAGCGCGACGAGTGCGCCCGCGCCGCTCGCCAGCCAGACGAGGCGCTTCTTGCGTTCGACCTGACGCTCGGGCGTCACGACCTCGGTGATCGAGCCGATCACCGGCAGCCCGCTTGCCCGCTCGAGCCGGGCGGCGGTCGGATAGCTGGTCCGTATCTGCGCGAGGCCGAAGGCCGCGCCGATCCCCCCCGCGATCCCTGCGAGCAGCACCGCAGTCAGGAACAGCGGCCGGTTCGGCGCCGAGGGCGTCGTCGGCTTCGATGGCGGGTCGAGCAGCTCGACCTTGATCGCGTCGGTTTCGGTCTGCACCTGCCCGCGCAGCCGCACCTGTTCGCGCTGCGCGAGCAGCTTGTCATATTGCGCCTTCAGCGCGGTATATTCGCCGTTGATCCGGTCATATTCGGCCGCCACGCCGGGGTTCTGAATCTGCTGCGACGTGATCCTGGCGATGTCGCCGGTCAGTTGCGCCTTGCGCGCACCGAGCGCGCTGACCGTCGCCTGCCGCTCGGCCCGCATCGCCGCGAGCGAGGCATAGGCCGGGTTCTGCGCATTGCCGCCGCCCCCGCCATTGCCATCGCGCTCGGCCTGCGCCTTCAGCGCCGCGATCTGGCTCTTGACCGCGATGACGTCGGGGTGCGCATCGGTCAGCCCCTTGGCGCGCATCTGCGCGAGCTCGTTCTGCGCCCCCGCCAGCTGTTGCCGCGCGACCCCCGCGCCAGTCGCCGGCGCGCCGGGGACGTTGATCGTCGCCGGGGTCTGCGCAAGCTGGCCGTTCGCTGCGGCGAGCGCCGCCTGTGCGGCGACGAGCTGGCTGTCGATCTGGTTGATCTCGGCGCGCATCGCATCGACGCGCTGCGCCGGCGATCCGGCGCCGCCGCCGACGAGGCCGATGTTCGACGCCTCGAACGCCGCGCGCCGCGCCTCGACCTCGCGCAGCGCCTTTTCGCGGTCGGCGATCTGCGCGTCGAGGAATTTCAGCCCCTCGCGCGCGTCGATCCGGCCCCCGCGCAGCTGGTCGTCGCGAAACACGGTTATCAGGCTGTCGAGCACGCCCGAGGCGAGCTTCGCATTGTCGGCGTCGGACAGGCTGCCGACCCCGATGCTCGAGGTGATTTCGAAGATATTGTCCTGCTGCGGCACCACCTTGATATTCTGTTGCAGCATCGCGACCGCGCCTGCCTTTTCGCGCTCGCCCGCTGCCGCCGGCAGCAGGCCGGTGGTCACCGCGACCTTTTCCATGTTGCGCGCGCTGGTCAGCGTCGCGCGGATCTGGTCGACCTGCTGCTGCGCGCCGAGCCCGCCGGGGGTGTCGTCCGGCAATATCTGGTTGACGTCGACGAGCAGGCGCGCGCGCGAATCATAGCGGTTGGGGATCGACGCGATCGCCAGCCAGCCGAGGATGCAGATGCCCCAGGCGACCGCAAGCACGAGCCACCGGCGCGTCCAGACGCTGTGCAGCGCCACCCGGAATTCGTCGTAGAGGCTGTTCATCGGCGGGGGTCGTTCCTTGGAAGATGGCTCGGTCGCGTCGGTTCGTCAGAACATGCTTTCGGGGATGATGATGACATCGCCCGGCTGCAGGCGGACATTCGCCTTGATGTCGCCGCGCTTGATCAGGTCGTTGAGGCGCAGCGCATATTCGTGCTGCTTGCCCGTCCCCTTGTCGAAGCGCACCAGCCGCGCCTTGTTGCCCGCGGCATATTCGCCGAGCCCGCCGACCGCGATCATCGCGTCGAGCACGGTCATGTTCGCCCGATAGGGGATCGACGCGGGCTTTTCGGTCGCGCCGACGACGCGCACCTGCTGCGAAAAAGTGCTATTGAAGCTGGTGACGATGACGCTGACGATCGGGTCCTTGATATATTGGCTGAGGGCGAGCTTGAGATCCTGTTGCAGCATCGTCGGCGTCTTGCCGACCGCAGGCAGGTCGGTGATCAGCGGCGTCGTGATGCGCCCGTCGGGGCGCACCTGAACCTTGCCGCCGAGTTCGGGGTTGCGCCACACGAAGATCTGCAGCTCGTCGAGCGGGCCGATGATATATTCCTCGCCCGGCCCTTCCTGGTTCGCGACGAAATTGGCGCTCGGCAGCTGCGGCGCATCGGCCACATTGCTGCAACCGGCAAGCAGGGTCGCCGCAATGCCGGACACGAGCGCGGCGCGGGCGGCGCGGAGCGCGGGAGAGGACGTCATAATCAATTACCTTTCGACCGGCCGGGGTGAGGCCGCCCCGGCGCGGAAGCCCGTGGCGACAGCCATTGCGTCGGGCTCAGCCATGCTCGGAAAGGGTGAACATACCGTTAGTATTGGGTTATGTTCAAACCTCAGCCCGCCGCAACCTGTCCCGTTATGAAACGGAACGCGGCTGGTTCAAACAAGCATTTCGCGCGCCGGACCCTGCCCCAGAAAGGCCGACGGGCTCGCCGATGCGCCATAGGCCCCGGCCTGGAAAATGGCGACGAGATCGCCCACTTCGGCGCGCGGCAGCGCGACCTGATCGCCGAGCCGGTCGAGCGGGGTGCAGAGACAGCCGACCACCGATACGCTTTCGACCGGATCGGCGCCGAAGGCATTGGCGATCGCAATCGGATAGTTGCGGCGAATGACGGTGCCAAAATTGCCGCTCGCGGCGAGCTGGTGGTGGAGCCCGCCGTCGGTGACGAGGAAGGTCTCGCCATGGCTGGTCTTCCGGTCGATAATCCGCGTCAGATAGACCCCCGCCTCGGCGACGAGCCAGCGGCCGAGTTCCATCGCAAAGCGGCTCGGCCCCAGCACCGGATCGCGCGCGGCGAGCGTTTCGGCGAGCCTTGCCCCGACCCGCGCTGCATCGACCGCCGTATCGCCCGGAAAATAGGGAACCCCCATGCCGCCGCCCAGATTGACGAGCGGCGGCGGCGCGCCGACCGCATTTGCGAGGCGCGCCGCGAGCGCGACGGTCTGCGCCTGCGTATCGGCGATCGCGTCGGCGTCGAGCGCCTGCGATCCGGCGAAAATGTGAAAGCCCTGCCAGTCGGCGCCCGCGTCGATCAGGCGCCTGACGAGCCCCGGCACCGCCTCGGCATCGACCCCGAAAGGCTTGGCGCCGCCGCCCATCTTCATCCCCGACCCCTTGAGGTCGAAGTCGGGATTGACGCGCACCGCGAGCCGCGGCGCGATCCCGAGCCGCGCGCCGATGGCGAGCGCCCGTTCGGCCTCGCCCGCCGATTCGAGGTTGAGCGTCGCGCCCGCGGAAATCGCCGCCTCCAGCTCGCGGTCGCGCTTGCCCGGCCCCGCGAAGCTGATGTGCCCGGCCGCCATGCCGCTCGCCAGCGCCGCCGCGAGTTCGCCCCCCGATGCAACGTCGAACCCGTCGACGATACCCGCCATATGCGCGAGCAGCGGGGCAAAGGGGTTCGCCTTCATCGCATAATGGAGCAGCACCCCCTCGGGCATCGCGGCGCGCCATTCGGCGGCACGCGCGGTCAGCATCGCACGGTCGTAGACGAAGAGCGGCGTATCCCCTGCCCGCTCGGCGAGTTGGTCGGCGCGCGCGCCGCCGATCAGCAACATGCCGTCGGGGTCGGCCGAAAAGCCGGGCGGGATCGGGCCGTGCGGCTTCACGCGGTCACCTCCGCCTGCCAATCGGCCGCGATCGCGACGCGGTCGAGCTTGCCGTTCGGATTGCGTGGCAGCGCGTCGCGCCATTCGATGAGCTTGGGCTGCATGAAATTGGGCAGGCTCTGCCTCAGATGCGCCGCCAGCGCCTCGCGGTCCGCGGCGCCCTTGCCGCGCACGATCAGCACGATCGCCGCGCCGAGCCGCGCGTCGGGGACGCCGAAGGCGACGGCTTCATAGACCAGCCCCGATGCCGTTGCCGCCTCCTCAATCTCGGTCGGGCTCACCCGATTGCCCGCCGTCTTGATCATCGCATCGTCGCGTCCGACGAAATACAGCAGCCCCTCGGCGTCGCGCCGCACCGTGTCGCCCGACCACACCGCAGTGCCGCCATAGGCCGAAGCGGGCGGCGCCGGCCGGAAGCGCTCGGCCGTGCGTTCGGCATCACGCCAATAGCCTTGCGCGACGAGCGGGCCGCAATGGACGAGCTCGCCCGGCTCGTCGTCCGCGGTAATGGTTCCGTCGGGGCGGCACACCAGAATCTCGGCGTGCGGGATCGCACGGCCCATCGAGGCCGGATGATCGGCGACCAGCGCCGGATCGAGGAATGTCGAACGAAAGGCTTCGGTGAGCCCGTACATCGGGTAGATGGCCGCTTCGGGAAAGGTCGCGCGCAGCGCGTCGATCAGCGACGGCGTCAGCGCGCCGCCGCTGTTGGTCAGCCGCTTGAGCAGCGCCGCGATCTCGGCGGGCCAGTCGCTTTCGACGAGCTGGACCCAGAGCGGCGGGACGCCCGCGAGCGTCGTCGCGCGGTGCCGCGCGACCGCCTTCACCACATCGCGCGGCGTCAGATAGTCGAGCGGCGCGACCGCACCCCCGGCATACCAGGTCGAAAGCAGCTGATTCTGGCCATAATCGAAACTCAAGGGCAGCACCGCGAGCACCCGGTCGTCGGAGATGAGTTTCAGATAGGAGGCGACGCTCTCGGCCCCGAGCCATAGATTCGCATGGCTGAGCATCACGCCCTTCGGCCGCCCCGTCGAGCCGCTGGTGTAAAGGATCGCCGCCAGATCGTCCGGCTGGGCGAGCGACGGCGGAAGGCCTTCGCCGCCTGAATCAATGACTTCTTCGGCAATCTTCAGATCCTGCACCACGCAGCTTTCGGGTCTCCCCTCGCCGAGAGAGTCGGCACGCGCTGCGTTGGTGACAATCAATCGGGCGCCGCTGTCGGCCAGGATATGCGCGGCCTGCGGCGCCTTGAGCAGCGGGTTGACCGGCACATGGATCAGCCCCGCGCGCGCCGCCGCGAGCGGCATCAGGCAGGCGGTCCGCGTTTTCGCGCTCCAGCTCGCGACGCGCTCACCCGGCCCGCCCGCCTGTTCGAGCAGCCACGACGCCAACCGGCCGACGCCCGCGTCGAGCTCGGCAAAGCTCGTGATCCTGTCGCCGATGAGCAGCGCAGGCGCGTTCGCCGCGCCGCGGCGGGCGAGATGGTCGATCGGGTACGACGGAGGGCTTAGCGGTTCGGTCATCGGCTGTTAGGAGAGTGGTGATAGAGGGCCGCACGATGCAAGGGAACGGTGAAGATCGCGCTAATGATGCCGTGCTGCCCGCCGCAGCACGCGGCACGGGCTTCGCTTCGCCCTTCGACCGCGCGCAATGGTTCGACCTGCTGACCGCGCACGGCTTTGCAGGCGAAGGCCGCGAGGACGCCAGCGGAAGCGCGGGCGAAACGGCCGCGTGGCTGCCGCTGCGCCGCGAGCGGGCCGGCCATTATTCGGGCCTCGCCAATTGGTACAGCTTCGCGATCCGGCCGCTCTACACCGGCGAAGACGAACGCCCGGCGGCGCTCGCCGACCTGTTTCGCCGGCTGCGCAGGCGCGCGGCGCGCTTGACGCTCTATCCGGTCCCCGACGCCGAGCAAGGCGGGGTCGCGGCCGCGCTCCGCTCCGCGGGCTGGTGGGTGAACGCCGCACCCAAGGGCGACCGCCACTGGCTCGACCTTGGCGGCATGGACCATGAAGGGTGGTGGGACAGCCGCCCCGGCGCGCTCAGGAATACGGTGAAGCGCAAGGCGAAGAAGGGCGTTGTCGCCATCGAACTGCGCACCGAATTCGACGCTGGCGCATGGGCCGCCTATGAACGCATCTACGCCGCGAGCTGGAAGCCCGAAGAGGGCGACCCCGCGCTGCTTCGCGCCTTTGCCGAGGCCGAAAGCGCGCGCGGCACCTTTCGCATGGGGCTGGCGCGGATTGCGGGCGACCCCGTCGCCGCGCAGTTCTGGACGGTCGAAGACGACACCGCCTTCATCCACAAGCTCGCGCATGTCGAGGACAGCCTGAAAGCCTCGCCGGGCACCTTGCTGTCGGCCGTACTGTTCCGCCATGTGATCGAGGTCGACGGCGTCCGGCGCGTCGATTTCGGCACCGGCAACGACGGCTACAAGCGCGACTGGATGAACCGGCACGAACCGCTGTGGCAGATCGAGGCTTTCAATCCGGCGCGCATCGCGGCATGGGGACCCGCGTTGAAGGCTTTTGCGCGCTCGGCACTCGGGCGCGAGTGAGGACATGAGTGTGACCGATACCGTCGATGCCAATCTCCGCGCGCTGCTCGCCGATGTTCTGGGGCTGGGCGAGGACCGCGCTGCCGCGCTGACCGCCGACAGCGGCCTGTTCGGCGAACTGCCCGAATTCGATTCGATGGCGGTCGCGACCGTGCTGACCGAAATGGAAGACCGGCTGGGCATCCTGATCGACGATGACGAGGTCGACGGCGAAATATTTGAAACCTATGGCAATCTTCTCGACTTCGCCGAGCGGAAAGTTCGCGGCTGAGGCGGGAAGCGGGGGCGCATGGACGAACAGCTCTTTCGCCTCTCCCCCGCAGGAGCGCCGCGCACCACCGTCCTTTTCGTGCCCCCGCTGTTCGAGGAAGCGAACCGCACGCGGCGCACGCTGGTGCTCGCGATGCGCGCGCTCGCGGCGCAAGGGTTCGCCGCGCTGCTGCCCGACCTGCCGGGGCAAAATGAGAGCCTCGTTCCGCTCATAGAGGCCGATCTCGAGCGCTGGCGAAGCGCCCTCGCCGAGATCGCACGCGATGTCGATGGTCCGCTGATCGTCGCCTCGCTGCGCGGCGGTTGCCTGATCGATCACGGCGCCGCGGCCGATGCATGGTGGCGCCTCGCTCCGGCAAGCGGCGCCTCGCTGCTCCGCACGCTGCTGCGCGCCCGCGTGTCGGCCGACCGCGAGGCGGGGATCGCCTCGTCGATCGAGGGTTTGCAGACGGCGGCGGCGAGCGAAGCCCTGCTGCTCGCGGGCAACCGCCTGTCGCCCGCGATGGTTGCCCAGCTTGGCGCGGCCGAAGTGCAGGCGGTCGAGCCTTTGCGCACCGTTACGCCCGGCGGCGGCGAGGGGCAGATCGCCGGCACCCCGCTGTGGCTGCGCGCCGAGCCCGGCGAGGACGCCGCGATGGCGCGCGCGATCGCCGCCGATCTCGCCCTGTGGAGCCGGTCATGCGGCGTCATCTGAGCTTTGCCTGCGAAGGCGCCGCGCTCGGGGCGACGCTCGATGACGCGCCAGGCACGACGGGGCTCCTCATCGTCTCGGGCGGCAACGAGATTCGCAGCGGCGCACACCGCAGCATGGCGATGCTCGCGCAGCGGATCGCGGCGGCGGGCCATCCGGTCTTCCGCTTCGACCGTCGCGGCATCGGCGACAGCGAGGGCGAGAATCGCGGCTTCGAGGCAAGCGGCCCCGACATCGCCGCCGCGATCGCCGCCTTTCGCGCGGCGGCGCCACAGCTGACGCGCATCGTCGCTTTCGGCAATTGCGACGCCGCGAGCGCGCTCTTGCTCCACCAGCCGCTCCCGCTCGACGCGCTGGTCCTCGCCAACCCCTGGACCTATGAGGGCGACGAACAAGACGCCGACGAACCCGCCCTGCCCCCGGCCGCCGCGATCCGCGCGCGCTATTGGTCGCGGCTCAAGGATCCCGCCAGCCTGCTGCGGTTGCTGCGGGGCGACGTGGACATCCGGAAACTCGCGCAGGGCCTCTCGGCGCTCGGCAAGCGCAGGACGCCCCTCGCGGTCGAGAGTCTGGCCGCGCGGCTCAACGCCGCGATGGCGTCGCTGTCACTCCCCGCGACCATCCTGCTCGCGACCGGCGACCGGACCGCGCAGGCCTTTGCGGAGGCCTGCCACTGCGGCACGATCCCGGTCGAACGGCTTGCAAGCCCCTCGCACAGCTTCGCGGGCGACGATGCGGACTGGCTGGCCATGCAGATCGTTAAAAGGCTGAGATAGCCACCGGACGGGCCATCGGCGGCTTTGGGTGGAGAGCGGCTATTGAGGGACAGGTCGCCCCGCGAAGGCAGTTCCCCGCCCGAAACCCGCCGGTCAATAGCCCATCAGGCTCAGCACTTCCTTGCGGCTGCGCTCGTCGTCGAGGAAGCAGCCGAGCAGGCGGCTGGTCACCATGCCGACGCCGGGGGTGCGGACGCCGCGGCCGGTCATGCAGCCGTGCTGCGCGTCGATCACCACCGCGACGCCCTGCGGCTGGAGATTGTCCCAGATGCACCGTGCAACCTCGGCGGTCAGCCGTTCCTGCACCTGCAACCTGCGCGCATAGCCGTTCAGGACGCGCGCCAGCTTCGAAATGCCGACGACGCGATCCCTGGGCAGATAGGCGATCGAGGCCTTGCCCGTGATCGGCGCCATATGATGTTCGCAATGCGACTGGAACGGGATGTCGCGCAGCAGCACGATCTCGTCATAGCCGCCGACCTCCTCGAAGGTGCGCGACAGATGCACCGAGGGATCTTCGGAATAGCCCTGGCAATATTCCTTCCACGCCCGCGCGACGCGCTTGGGGGTGTCGCGCAGCCCTTCGCGCGCGGGGTCGTCGCCGGCCCATTCGATCAGCGTCCGGACCGCGTCGGCGACGTGCGCGGGCACGACGAGCTTGCCGTCCGCGTCGTAGCGATCGTCCACCAGATCGCCGTCCCCCGGCGTGCCCTTTGCCTGCGTCATATCCCCGCTTTCACTGTTGCCATCATGCCGCACATTTCGGGCACGCGAGGGCGATGCGCAACCCTCGGCCGGCAAGAAAGTCAATGCCCGGGCCAAGTTGACGTTGCGGAATCGGACCTTTTTTATCCCTAGGAGTTGCGCGACTTTCGCAGCCTTAGCTTTCGAAACAAGTGACTTGACGCTTTCGTCAACTCGGCGCAACTTTATGCCCTTACAGAGCTCGCCGAAGCGGGCCGTAATCCGGAGAGGCCGGCGTATTCCCCGACGCCGGTGGGAGAGGACGATGACCAGCACCGCTGGCGAGAGGGATTACCCGTGGCGCTCGGCCGACCAGGCCCGGTGCCCTTTGCCATGTCTGGTCGAAGCCCCTCCCCTGACCACAAATTGATCATTTGGGCGGCCGCGCATTCGCGGGGCTGAAAAAGGGAGGTATAAATGAAGTTCAACGCATTGATCGGTTCGTCGATTCTGGCGGTGGCGGTGGCGACGCCGGCTTTCGCGCAGGACGAGGGCGCCCCGCAACGGGATGCCTTCGGCGGCGAGATCGTCGTCACCGCGCAGCGCCAGTCGGAACGGCTTCAGGATGTGCCGATCGCGGTCAGCGCCTTTTCGTCCGAAGCGCTCGAGGCGCAGCAGATCAAGACCCCGTCCGACCTGCAGCTGACCCTGCCGAACGTCACCTTCACCAAGACCAACTTCACCGGCGCGAGCTTCACGATCCGCGGTATCGGCGACCTGTGCGTCGGCACGACCTGCGACAGCGCGACCGCGATCCACCTCAATGGCGACCCGCTGTTTTCGACCCGCCTGTTCGAGACCGAATTCTTCGACCTGGAGCGCGTCGAAGTGCTGCGCGGCCCGCAGGGCACGCTGTTCGGCCGCAACGCGACCTCGGGCGTGGTCAACGTCATCACCGCCAAACCCAAGCTCGGCGCCTTCGAGGCCGCAGCCGAGGGTGAATATGGCAATTATAATTCGATCAAGGGCAAGGCGATGGTCAACATCCCCCTTGGCGAAAATGCGGGCATCCGCGTCGCGGGCATCTATCTCAACCGCGACGGCTATACGAAGAATCTGTTCCTCGGGAACCGGTTCGACGACCGCGACCTCTATTCGGTTCGCGGCTCCTTCCGCTGGGAGCCGACTCCCGACACGACGATTGATTTCCTCGCGTCCTATTTCCACGAGAAGGACAACCGCACGCGCATCCAGAAGCAGCAGTGCCAGCGCGACCCGACCGGCATCCTCGGCTGCTTGAACACGCGCCGCGACAATGCGCCTTTCAATGGCAATGCGACCTTCACCGCGGCGCTGACGTCGCAGGAATTCCTGGCGACGCAGGGCATTCCCACCGCCTTTGCGCTCGGCAGCCTTTACGGGCCGGATGTCTATGCCAATACGACGATCCCGTCGGACCCGCGCGTCGTCAATTCGGCCTTCACGCCGCAATATTTCACCAGCGAATTGATCCTGCAGGGCGAAATCGAGCATGATTTCGGTCCGGTCTCGCTACAGGTTTCGGGCCAGTATCAGAAGGTCAAGCTCAACTCGCTGCAGGACTATAACAGCAATGTTGCCGACCGGTCGCTCTACGCAACCGGCCTCGCGACGCTGCAGGCCGGCGCGAACGGGGCGTTCGACGGCATACTCCCCGGCTTTTCCAACTATCTCGCCCCGGTCGCGGCGGCGCTGATCCCCGATGGCCCGACGGGCGACCTTTGCACGTCGCAGGCCGAGGAAACCGGCCTCGGCTCCTTTGGCGGCAACAGCATCTGCGGCCCCAATTCGCTGCAGTTCGACCGGTCGGACCAATATAACAGCAGCTGGTCGGCGGAAGCGATCCTGACGAGCGACTTCGACGGCGCGTTCAACTTCCTGCTCGGCGGCATTTATGCCGATTATCACCTCACCGAGAACAGCTATTATGTGAACGCCTTCCCGATCGACTATCTGTCGGGCGTGCTCGGAGCGTTCAATTCCTATGCCAACGGGCTGCCGCCGTCGTTCCTCGGCTCGCCCTTCTATCGGAACAACACCGACGATCTGAAGATCAAGTCCTACGGCATCTTCGGCGAGACCTATTATGAATTCAACGACCGGCTGAAACTCACCCTGGGCCTGCGCTACAACCATGACGAGAAGAGCGTCGTGGCGCGTACGGCGCTGGCGAGCTTCCTGGTGCCGTTCGGGCAGACCGGTTCGGCGTTCGATTCGCCCTTCGTCGTCACCTACGACGCCGATCCGGGCACCGCGGGCAACCAGCTGTTCCAGAGCCGCGACGTCAGCTTCAACAAGCTGACCGGCCGCGCGGTGCTCGACTTCAAGCTCTCGCCCGACAATCTGCTCTATGCGTCCTATTCGCGCGGCTATAAATCGGGGGGCATCAATCCGCCGCTGTCGCCGATCTTCTCGGTTCCCGAATCCTTCAAGCCCGAACAGGTGGATGCGTTCGAAATCGGATCGAAAAATTCGTTCGACAACGGCAAGCTTCAGCTGAACCTGACCGCCTTCTATTACAAATATAAGGATCTTCAGCTCAGCCGCATCGTCGCGCGCACCTCGGTCAACGACAATGTCGACGCCGACATTTATGGCGTCGAAGTCGAAGGCATGGTCCGCCCCGATCCCGACTGGCTGATCAACCTCGGTTTCAGCTATCTGCACACCAAGGTTTCGGGCGACTCCTTCTTCAGCAATCCGCGCGACTTCGGCGGCGGCCGATCCGATGCGGTGATTATCAAGGACATCACCAATGCGGCTAACTGCGCCGTGGCGCCTGGTACTGCCGGTAATGCAGCGGGCAGCAATGCCTTCGTCAATTTCGTGAACAGCGAGATCAACGCAGGCAATGTTACCGGTCTGTCAGGCGGCGCCGGGCTCCAACCGACGACGGCCTTCCCGGCCGATGGCGGCATCGCGTCGACCGGCGCGTTCAGCATATGTCAGGTGCTGCAGGGCTATGCCGATGCGGCCGGAGCACTGTTCGATCCTAATGGGATCGAGGTTTACTCGGCCGGCATTCCCGTCAACATCAAGGGCAACAAGCTGCCGCAGGCGCCGAACTACAAGTTCAGCGCCGGTGTGCAATATACGGCGCATCTGGGCGGCGACATGACGCTCGTCCCGCGCTTCGACCTGGCCTATACCGGCGACAGCTATGGCAATATCTTCAACGGCAACGTCAACAAGATCAAAGGCTATGCCCAGGTCAATGCCCAGATTCAGCTGAACGGCGCCGAAGACCGCTGGTATGTGAAGGGGTTCGTTCAGAATCTGTTCGATTCGAACAGCGTCACGGGCCTTTATGTCACCGACCAGTCGTCGGGCAACTACACCAACATCTTCACGCTCGAACCGCGCCGCTATGGCATCGCGGCGGGGGTGAAGTTCTGACGAACCCGGCGTAACGCCAAACAAACACCCCGGCCTCTCGATTGAGAGGCCGGGGTTTTCTTTTGTCCGAAGGGAGAAGGCGCGGAGCGGACTGCCGCCCCGCGCGCGCCGATCAGAATTTGAAGCGGCCGGTCACGCCATAGGTGCGCGGCTGGCTGGGGTAGCCCGAGACGCTGCCCGACTGCGCGACGGCGGGAAAGATCGTCGTCAGATAGTGCGCGTTGGTGAGGTTGCGGCCCCACACGCCGAGCTCGAGGCCGTTGTTCAAGGCAAAGGTGAACGATGCGTTGAGCTGGTTCACTTCGCGCTTGAACTGGTCAGAGAAGCCGTCGGGGAAGCCCTGCAACCCGTCAACGAGGCGCGTCGGGCTTTCGTAGAGATAGTCGACGTGGAAGATCGCGCGATTTCCGCCGTCGAACTCGTGCGTATAGGTCGCGCCCATCGCGGCCGACAGCTCGGGGATCGTCGAGGGCTGGGTGCCCGAAATATCGCCGAACGACGAGTTGGTGAAGCTGTCGTATTTCGGGTCGAGCCACGTCACCGCGAGCGTCAGGTTGAGCCCGCGAACCGGCCGCACCGATCCGTCGAACTCGACGCCCCAGGTCGACTGTCTTTCCGCATTGACGAGCTCGAAGCCGGTGCCGTTGAAGACATTCGACTGGAAGCCCTTGATCGACTGTTTGAACACCGCGACGTTCGCGGCGGCGACCGACCACTGACCCTTCAGGCCGATTTCATAGACTTCGGATTCCTCCGGCCCCGCAAAGCGCGAACCCGCGGCGAGGTTCGGTGTCGTCAGGCCCGCGGCGTCGATCGCCGGCAGGTCGGATGCGAGCGGGCGGCTGTCGCGCGACAGGTTGATCGAGCTTGCCTTGAAGCCCGTCGCATAGGTCGCATAGACGTTGACCGTGTCGGTGAGCTCGTAGGCGAGGCGCGCGCTCCACGAAAGGTCGTTGTCATGCGTCTTGCCCGGCTCGACCGCGTTCGGAACGTTGAGGAACGGCGGCAGGAACTGGAACGCCTTGAGGCCTGCGAGCGGGTTGGCGCTGCTGCCGTCGGGCAGCACGATCGTCGGGTTCGCCGCGAGATAGGCGGCGGTCGCCGGATCGACGCCGCCGCCGATCAGCAGCGCCTCACGGAACGGCGTATAGGCCGGCGAATCGAGATCGACCGCCGAGAAGGTGTCGGTGCTCACCACGTCGGTCGAGAAACGCTTGCGGTCCTGCGTGTAGTTGGCGCCCGCGGTGAAGGTCAGCCGGTCGGTGATTTCGAAATCGACGGTGCCGAACAGCGACCAGCTCGTATTCTTGAGCTTGTACGCCTCGTCCATCCCGTCGCCGACATGGAAGAAGGTGCCGAGATATTTGGTTGGATCGCCTTCGAGCGCGCCGAGCGTCCCTTCGAGCGTCGCGACATCCAGCGCGCCGCCGCTCGCCTTTTGGATCAGCGCATTGCCATAGTCGCGGAAATCGTCGCCGAAGAAGAGCTGGTTCTTCTGGTCGATCTTTTCGTTGAAATAATAGCCGCCGACGAGGAAGTTGACCGGGCCGTCGAAATCGGACGCCAGACGAACTTCCTGCGTGAAGGTGTCGATCGCGACGTCGTCGGACTTGCGGCCGATCAGGTCGGCGGCGGTGAAATCCGAATCCTGGTTCGCGAACGAACGCACCTCGCGATAGGCGGTGATCGAGGTCAGCGCCATATTGCCGAGATCATAGTCGATCTGCGCCGAACCGCCGTAATTTTCGATCCGGTTTTCCGACAGGAAATTGTTGTACACGTCATAGGAGAAGGGATTTTCGCGATCGACGCTCGGCCCGCCGACGAGGAAGTCGGTGATGTCGACCGTCGGCCCCGCGACGACATTGCCCGCGATGCAGCAATTTTCGTCGATCTTGTCATAGTCGCCGATCAGGCGGATCGACAGCGCATCGCTCGGTTCGAAGAGCAGCTGCCCGCGCACGCCCCAGCGGTTGCGGTCGTTGACGTCGGTGTCGAGATAGAGGTCGCGCGCATAGCCGTCGTTGCGGTTGAAATTGCCGCCGAGCGAGAAGGCGATGGTATCGCTGATCGGGCCGGTGATGTCGCCCTTGACGACGACCGCGTCATAATTGCCGTAGCTCGCCTCGATCGAGCCGCCGAAATCGAACTGCGGCTTTTGCGTGATGATGCTGATGACGCCCGCCGAGGCATTCTTGCCGAACAGGGTCGACTGCGGCCCGCGCAGCACTTCGATGCGCTCGACGTTCGGCAGGTCGCCGATCTGGGCGGCCGAGCGCGAACGATAGACGCCGTCGATGAACACGCCGACCGACGGCTCGATGCCGGCATTGTTCGCGCCGTTGCCGAAGCCGCGGATGACGAAATTGGTGTTGGCGCTCGACTGGAGCTGGCTGACGCGCAGGCTGGGCACCGACGATTGCAGGTCGATCAGATCGCGAATCGCCGAATTTTCAAGGTCCGCGGCCGTGGCTACCGACACCGCGACGGGCGTATCCTGCAGCGTCTGCGAGCGCTTCGAGGCGGTGACGATGATCTCGCCGCCATAATTATCTGCGGGTGCCGCCGCATCGTCGGCGGGCGCGCTGTCCTGGGCAAAGGCGTAGGCGGGGGCGGTTGCGGCGCACAGCATCGTGGCGCCCAACAAAATGTTGCGCAAGGTCATCATCTCTCTCCATCCCGGGGAGCCGGCCCTATGGCCTGAGGAGGGGATACTCCGCCGGTAGCGGGCCGATGTAACGAGGCCGCCGGGGGCGTCAACGAAGACGCTGAGCAAGCTCAGCATTTTCTTGAGGCAAGTGGCCTATTGGCAACAGTCCACCGATGCGGCGGCACGCCCCGGACCGTCGCGGCCGCCGAAATCGCGCGGAAACTCGGTAGAACGCAGGAAACCAACGGTCTGGCTCGCGCGATAATTGACGCCGGGGGCGCCAGCCAACATGCCCGGGCGAGGCCTCCCCCCGCCCACGCCAGTTGAAAGCCCGAACCCCTTCCATGAGTTTTTTCGACCGTTTCGCGTCCAGCGCGCACGACATCGCCATCGACCTCGGCACCGTGAACACCGTCATCTATGTCCGCGGCAAGGGGATCGTGCTCAACGAGCCGTCGGTGATCGCGCTCGAAACGCGCGACGGGGTGCGGCACGTCAAGGTGGTCGGTAACGACGCCAAGCTGATGATGGGCAAGACGCCCGCGAACATCCAGGCGCTGCGCCCCTTGCGCGACGGGGTGATCGCCGACATCGAGATCGCCGAGCAGATGCTCAAGCATTTCATCGAGAAAGCGCTCGGCGGGTCGAGCCGTCTCAGGCGCCGCAGCAATGTCGTCGTCTGCGTCCCGTCGAGTTCGACGATGGTCGAGCGCCGCGCGATCCGCGACGCCGCCTCGAACGCCGGCGCGCTCGGCGTGCAACTGATCGAGGAACCGCTCGCCGCCGCGATCGGCGCCGGCCTGCCGGTCACCGAGCCGCGCGGCGCGATGGTGATCGACATCGGCGGCGGCACGACCGAAGTCGCGGTGCTGTCGCTCGGCGGCGTTGCCTATTCGGGGTCGATCCGCATCGGCGGCGACAAGATGGACGACCAGATCGTCTCGCATATCCGCCGCAAGCACAATATGATGATCGGCGAAATGACCGCCGAACGCGTCAAGCTCGCGATCGGCTGCGCCGTGGCGCCGCAGGGCAAGGGCATCGTGATGACCGTAAAGGGCCGCGACCTCGTCAACGGCCGTCCGTCGGAGGTCGAGGTGACCGAAGCCGAGATCGCCGACGCGCTCGCCGAGCCGGTCGGGCAGATCATCGGCGCGGTGCGTCAGGCGCTCGAGCAGACGCCCCCCGAGCTTGCGGCCGACATCATCGACGAGGGCATCACCCTGACCGGCGGCGGCGCGCTGCTGCGCCGCATGGACCAGGCGATCGCCGAGGCGACGGGCCTGTCGGTGCGCGTCGCCGAGGACGCGCTGATCTGCGTCGCGATGGGCGCGGGCATGGCGTTCGAGGACCGCGTCTATCGCGGCGTCCTTCTCGTCGCCTGACAAGCCTCAGCCCTCGCGCAGCACGAAGGGGATTTCGACCAGTCCCCTGACGCGCACCGCCTGACCGCCGCGCATCGTCGGCGCCCAGCGCCACTTGCTCACCGCGCGCAGCGCCGCGTCGTCGAGGCGGTCGAAGCCGCTGCTCCGCGCGATCGAAATCGTCTCCACCGTGCCGTCGAGGTCGAGCGTCAGCGCGAGCACGACCGTCCCCTGCTCGCGGTGGCGCCGGCTTTCGCGCGGATAGCGCGGCGGCGCACCCGACAGCATCCGCGTGCCGAGATCGTCGGCCTGAACCGTGGCGGGCGGCGCGGGCGGCGCCGGGGGAGCGGGCGGGACCGCCACCGCGACAGGCGGCGGCGGCGCGGAATCGGGCGGCGCGAGCAAAGCGGGCTTACTGTTGGGCAGCGCGACCAGCGGGCGCGGCGCGGTGACGGGCGCGGCGGGCTGCGGCACCGCTTTGGCGGGCGGGGTCGGCGGCGGCGCGGGGGGAGGCGCGACCGACAGGTTGACGACCGCGAGTTCTGCGGCTTCGGCCTGCTTGTGGCGATAGCCCGTCTGCGCCAGCACCGCGAGAAACAGCCCCGACAGGAGCAGAGTGAGCGCCGCGGCGGGCAGACTGGGCCGGCGATCCTCGCCATAGCGGCCGATCGGCATGGCGGCCGCGGGCCGGACGAAGCTGCGCGGCTCCGTCACCTCCGCCGCCGGGCGCCTCGCCGCTTCGTCAGGTCTCCGACCAGCGGCGGAGGAGATTGTGATAGACGCAGGTAAGTTGGAGGACAGCATCGTCGTCGGCCCCGTCTTGGGTGAGTTTCTGGATCGCAGTGTCGAGTTCGAACAGCATCCGCCGCAGCTCGGCGTCGCGCACGAGGCTCTGTATCCAGAAAAAGGAGGCGAGCCGCGCGCCACGGGTCACCGGCTCGACGCGGTGGAGGCTGCTGGCGGGATAGAGGATCGCGTCGCCCGCGGGCAGCGCGACCGCATGTTCGCCATAGGTGTCGCTGACGATCAGCCGCCCACCCTCGTATGCGTCGGGGTCGTTGAGGAAGAGCGTGCAGGAAAGGTCCGAGCGCAGATGCTCCCCGTCCGCTAGATGCATTACCGCGCCATCGACGTGAAAACCATATTCGCCGCCGCCCGCGTAACGGTTGAAGCGCGGCGGCAAGATCCTGCTCGGCAGGGCCGCGGCAAAGAACATCGGGTTGCGCTTCAGCGCCGCGAGGACCGCGGCGCCAAGTTCGGCCTTGACCGGCGAAGCGTCGGGCAATTGTTCGTTGCGCTTGACCTTCGCCCCCTGCGCCCCGACCGTCTCGCGCCCGTCGGTCCAGTCGGCGGCGTCGAGGCGGCGGCGGAATTCGGCCGCCTCTTCGGCGGTCAGGACGTTCGGAATGTGCAGCAACATGCCGGTGTTCCCATCATCTCCAAATGGCGAAGGCGGGAGGCACGCCCCCCGCCCGGCCCCGGTGCCGCTGTGCCCTAGAAACGGACATCGGCGCTGAACAGAAAGGTTTGCGGCTGCCCCGGAACATAGCGATATCCGCTCTTGTTGATCGCCGCGACATAGTCTTCGTCGAACAGATTATAGGCGTTCACCCGCAGCGTCAGATTGTCGGTCACCGCATAGCCGAGCAGCGCGTCGACCACGGTATAGCCCTCGGTGAAGGCGGGCGTGCCCTGCGCCCCGTCGGTGCCGCGGTGCAGCCCGCCATTATGCCGCACCCCGCCGGCAAGCTCGAGCCCGAAGGGGAAGCGGTAATTGGTCCACAGGGTAAAGGAATCGCCGGGGATATAGGTCAGGTTCGGCGTCCCGTCGCTGGTGATCGGCGCGCCTTCGGTGACCCGCGTCTTCAGATGGCTGTAGCCGCCCGAGATCGACCAGGCGTCGGTGATGCGCCCGACCGCCGACAATTCGATGCCCTTGACGCGCTTCCTGCCCGTCTGCGTCGGATTGCCGTCGTCGTCGAGAATCTCGCTGTTGATCTCGTTGGTCACCGTGGTCTGGAAGATTGCCGCGGTGAGCGCGAGGCGCTCGCCGAGCGCGTCCCATTTGATCCCCGCCTCGATCGTCTTCGCCTTTTGCGGGTCGAACTTCGGGTTGCTCGCGCTGCTCGCCGAGCTGCTCAGCGTGAAATTCTCGCCGCCCGGCGGCTGCTGGGAGATCGCGTAATTGACATAGAGGCTGACCGGTTCGGCGGGCTTGAATACCGCGCCGAGCTTCCAGTTGAACAGCGTGTCCTTGTCGTCGAGGTCGGCGGTCGTGACGACCGTCCCCTCGGGCGCGCCGTCGCACGGAACGGCGCGGCGTCCGGTGCCACCGCACGGCGTGCTGCTGAAAAAGCTCGTCTTGTAGTGATCGACGCGAACACCGCCGGTAACGAGGAACAGGCCGTCCGCGAACTTCGCGGTGTCGAAGAGATAGACGGACTGGGTATCGGTCTTGCCCCTCGCAATGCCCCCGTTGCGCGCGACGCTGAGCGTGCCTGCGTCGGTCCAGTCGGGATTATAGAGGTTCGCCGGCGGGCGCGCACCCGACGCCGTCTGGCCATAGGTCACCTGCTTTTCGCTGGTGATCTCGATCCCGGCGCTCAGATTATGCTCGACCGCGCCGGTCGCGAAATCGGCGCGCAGGTTGAGCTGGTCGGTGAGGATGCGGTTCGTGACGTCCTTCAGCGTCGGAAGGCTGCGCGCGATCGTATAGGTCGACAGGTCGTTCGGATCGGTCCATTTGATATTGCCGCCCATCGGATCGTCGGCGCTGCCGCCCGTCGACATGAAGGCGGTGAGCAGATAATCCTGCTTCGTCTGCCCCCAGCGCGCGATGTTCGACAGCGTCACATTGTCCGAAAAATCATGCTCGACGCGCAGCGTCGCCATTGCCGCGCTGACATTGTCGCGATCGTCGCGGGTGCCATAGAAATTGGTCGAGGCGACGGGATGGCCGGCGAGCTGTTCGAGCCCCGGCTGCGGTTCCCAGCCCGGCAGGCCGATCGTCGGGACATAGCCGTCGGGGATATTGTCCTGATAGACATAGAGAAGGTTCACATAGGCGCGCGTCGAGGTGTCGAGGCCGAGGCCGAGCGATGCCGCGATGCCGAGGCGCTGATCCTCGACATGGTCGCGGCCCGGAACGTCGCTGTCCTGCCACAGGAGGTTGAGGCGAAGCGCGTTGCTGCTCGCGCTGCCGAGCGTCTGGTTGACGTCGGCGGTGACGCGCTTCTGCCCGTCGACGCCGAAGGAGGCGATCCCCGACACCGCCGTTTCCAGCATGGCCTGCTTGGTCACCATGTTGATCGCGCCGGTCGGCGCGGTGCGGCCGTTGTCGGTGCCCGCCGGTCCCTTTTCGACCTCGACCGCCTCGGTGTTGAAGATGTCGCGCGAAATCGAGCCCAGGTCGCGGATCCCGTCGACGAAGATACTGCTCGACGTGTCGAAGCCGCGCATACGGATCGAATCGCCGGTCGTCGTATTGCCATTCTCGCCGGCATAGAAGGTGCCGACGCCGGGGCTGTTGCGCAGCACTTCGGTCAAGGTCGTCGCGCCCTGTTCGGTGAACAATTGCTTGTCGATCACCTGAATCGTCTGCGGCGTATCGCGCAGCGGCTGGGTGAATTTGGGCGAGGAGGCACGGTCGACCTTGTAGTCATCCTCGTCGATCGCGCTGTCGGTGACCGTCACGCCGCCGAGCATCGGCGGTTTCGCTTGCTCTCCACCATCCTGCGCCGCGGCGGGCGCCGCCGCGAGGCCGAAACAGCTCAATGCCAGATAGGCCGGAGCCGCCGCCGAGATGGAGTCGCGCAAACGCAAGAATGACATGATTTTCCCCTGTTGTGGTTGATGCCCGAATAGTGCCGGAGCGCTATTGCGAGTCGTTCTCATAAATGCAAGCGAATTTGTCGCATTGTGTCGCGAAACGAGCTTTCCGGCTTTCTCGGAGCACGGAAAATTGCGGATTTCGGGTGGCGAGCCCGCATCGCCTTCGAGAAGGATCGCAGCCTCTTCGACAATATTGTTGTATTTGCGAATCATTCGCGATACTGGCGCCCGACCCAAATCGACCGGACACCCATGCACCAGCCCCGCATCATCCAGCCCAAAGCACGCAAGAGCCCCAAAGCCTTTTGGCTGAAGCAATTGCATATGTGGCACTGGATGAGTTCGGCGCTGAGCCTCGTCGGATTGCTGCTGTTCGCGGTGACGGGCTTCACGCTCAACCACGCCGCCGACATCGAGGGCGCGCCCGCGGTGTCCGAGCTGAGCGCGCAGATGCCGCCGGCGCTCGTCGCGGCGCTGACGTCGGCGCCGGCGAGCGGCACCGCACCCCTGCCCTCCCCCGTCGCGGCGTGGGTCGAGGAGAATTTTTCGGTGCGCGCGTCGGGCGATGCCGAATGGTCCGAAGCCGAAGCCTATCTCGCCGCGCCGCGCCCCGGCGGCGACGCCTGGGTCGCGATCGACCGCGCGACCGGCGCGGCGACGGGCGAGGTCACCGACCGCGGCTGGATCTCCTACCTCAACGATCTGCACAAAGGGCGCAATGCGGGCGGCGTGTGGAGTCTGTTCATCGACGTCTTTGCCGCCGCCTGCCTGATCTTCGCGCTCACCGGGCTGCTGCTGCTCCAGCTCCATGCCGCGAAGCGCAAGAGCACCTGGCCGCTCGTCGGCGCCGGACTGATCCTGCCCGCAGCGCTCGCGATCTTCTTCATCCACTAGGGAGGATATTATGCCGAACCCCCGCACCATCGCCATCGCCGGCAGCGCCGCCGGCATCGGCGCGCTGCTCGCAGCGCCCGCCGTCGCCGCGGCGCCGCGCACGATGGACGTGACCGTGACGATCCCGCGGCTGAAGGTCGCCGAATATCACCGCCCCTATGTCGCGATCTGGGTCGAGAAGGACGGTGCGAGGGCGAAGACCGTGGCGCTTTGGTACGACCATGACATGAAGGGCGACGAGGGCACCAAGTGGCTGCGCGACATTCGCCAGTGGTGGCGCGCCGCGGGCCGTTCGATGCGCCTTCCCGCCGACGGCATCACCGGCGCGACGCGCGCGCCCGGCACGCACAAGCTGAGCTTCTCGCGCGCGCAGCTCGGCGCGGCGGCGCCCGGCACCTATACGCTGGTGGTCGAGGCGGCGCGCGAGGTCGGCGGCCGCGATTTGCTGCGCATCCCCTTCACCTGGCCCGCGGCGCCCGGCGTCGGCGGAAAGGCGGTGGGGAAGACCGAACTCGGTTCCATTTCCATAGCATTTCGCTGATCGACGAAGGGGTTAGACGATGAAAAAACATATTCTGGGTTTCGCCGCGACCGCCGCGTTCGCCATCCTCGCCGCCGTGCCCGCCGAGGCGCATCGCCAGTGGCTGCTGCCGTCGGCGACGGTTCTGTCGGGCGACGATGTCTGGGTGACGGTCGACGCCGCGGTGTCGAACGATCTTTTCTATTTCGAGCATTTCCCGCTGCGCCTCGACGATGTGAAGGCGTGGGCGCCCGACGGCAGCGAGGCGAAGATCGAGAATGCGGCGACCGGCCGCTATCGCAGCACTTTCGACGTCCATCTGACGCAGAAAGGGACGTGGCGCATCGCTTCGGTCGCGGAGATGCTGACCGGCAGCTATGCGCTGAACGGCAAGCGCGAGCGGCTGCCGCGCGGCACCACTGCCGCCAATCTCGCCGAAAAACTGCCTGCGGGCGCAACCGATGTCCAGACCGCCGAAGCGAGCAACCGCAACGAGATTTTCGTGACGGTCGGCGCCCCGACCACCACCGTCTTCGAGCCGACCGGCAAGGGGATCGAGCTGGTGCCCGTCACGCATCCCAACGACCTCTACGCGGGCGAAAGCGCGACCTTTCAGTTCCTGCTCGACGGCAAGCCCGCCGCCGGCCTGCCCGTGACGGTGATCCCCGGCGGCATCCGCTATCGCGATCAGCTGAACCAGATCGACCTGACGACCAACGCCGAGGGCAAGGTTGCGGTGACCTGGCCCGAACCGGGGATGTATTGGCTCAACGTCACGACTCCGCGCGGGCCGCGCGGTGCGGCGGGCGAGGATGCCGCGCCGGCGCGCCGCGCGAGCTATGTCACGACGCTCGAGGTGCTGGCGCCCTGACCGGGCATGTCCTCATCCCGCTCGCGCTGACCCCCAGCGCCTTCGCCGGGCGCAACGCATCGGCAGCGGTGCAGCGCTTTGCGGGCGAAACCATGGGCACGAGCTGGTCGCTGCACGCGGTTGATCCGCCCGCCGGTGTCGAACGGGGCGTCCAGTCGGCGTTCGACCGCGTCGTCGCGCAGATGAGCCAGTGGGAACCGGCATCGAATCTGTCGCGCTTCAATCGCAGCGCACGGAGCGAATGGCAGGAGGTGCCCGAGGAATTTGCCACGGTGCTCGACGCCGCGCTCGCAGTCGCGGCGGCGAGCGAAGGTGCCTTCGATCCCTGCCTCGGCCGGCTCAGCGAGCTATGGGGCTTCGGCAGCGCCGGGCCGGTCGGCGCGGTTCCGAAGGCGGAGTCGATCCATGCGGCGCGCCGCGCGCCCGCCGCAATCGAGTTCGACCGCGAAGCGTGCCGCGTCCGCCGCACCGGCGACGCGATGCTCGACCTGTCGGGGATCGCCAAGGGCTTTGGCGTCGACCATGCCGCCGAATGGCTGCTCGGCCAGGGCGTGCGCCACTTCCTGATCGAGGTCGGCGGCGAACTGCGCGGCGAGGGCGTGCGCCCCGACGGCCAGCCATGGTGGGTCGATGTCGAGGCGCCGCCGGACGCGCCGCATGACCCCTTCCGCATTGCGCTCCATGACCTGTCGGTCGCCACATCGGGCAGCTATCGCCGCGGCTTTGCGGTCGATGGCCGGCACTATTCGCACAGCCTCGACCCCGTGACCGGCTGGCCGATCGTTCACGGCGTCCAGTCGGTCACCGTGATCCACCGCAGCTGCATGATGGCCGATGCCTGGGCGACCGCGCTGACGGTGATGGGCGCCGAACGCGCGATGGCGACCGCCGACCGGCTGGGCCTTGCCGCCCATGCAAGCGCGGGCGAGCGCCAGCATATGTCGCAAGCGTGGCGCGCGATGCTCGGCTGATCGGCCGTTATTCGGCGCGGGTCGGGACGCCGTCCATCAGCTGGTGCAGTTCGCCGGCTTCCCACATTTCCATCATGATGTCGCTGCCGCCGACGAACTCGCCCTTCACATAGAGCTGCGGGATCGTCGGCCAGTCCGAATATTCCTTGATGCCCTGCCGGATTTCCATGTCCTGCAGCACGTCGACGGTGCCATATTCGATGCCGAGCCGGTCGAGCATCGCGACCGCGCGCGACGAAAAGCCGCACTGCGGAAAGAGCGGCGTGCCCTTCATGAACAGCAGCACGGGATGGTCCGCAACCAGCTTGGCGATGCGGTCCTGAACATTGGGGTCACTCATGATCAATCTCCGGTGGCGCGCACGGCGCCGCAAATTTCGCTGATGCCCCTATGAAGGGACGGCGGTGGTCAATTGCAAGGCGTGAAGTTCGCCGCCCATCCGCCCGCCGAGCGCGGCATAGACCGCCTTGTGCTGCGCGACCCGGCTCAATCCGCGAAACTCCTCGCTCACGACATGCGCGGCATAATGGTCGCCGTCGCCGGCTAGGTCGGTGATCGTCACCTCGGCGTCGGGAAACGCCGCCGCGATCATCGCCTGCAAATCCTCCTCGCGCATGGCCATTCCGCAGCCGCTCCTCAATTCTCTTTGTCGATGAACTGGCGCCGCGCCTCGGCGGTCTTCTGGTTCAGCGCCTCGCGAATCTCGGCGTCGCTGATCTCGATGCTCGCCGCGGTCAGGTCGCCTGCGAGCTTGCGGATCACATCCTCGTCGCCCGCTTCCTCGAAATCGGCCTGAACCACCGCCTTCGCATAGGCGTCGGTTTCCTCGGGCGTCAGCCCCATGCGCTCGGCCGCCCATTCGCCGAGCAGGCGGTTGCGCCGCGCGGTGATGCGGAATTGCACTTCCTGATCGCGCGCGAACTTCGCCTCGAAAGCGCGTTCCCGGTCGTCGAATTGGCTCATTTTGTCCTCGCCTGGTGAAAGCCCGAGCCTTGCAGATAGGTCGCGCCTTGCCCCCGCGCAAGCCGCCTGTGCGCCAGATCACTTCCCATTTTGTCTATAAGGGGTTAGGGTTCGCACCAACGGGATGGGTCGCATTGCAGCACGGGAAAACTGCACCATGCCGCTACGCCGCTGCATGGCGCCACGATGCACGGGTTTGGGGGAATTGCGCCGATGATCGTTCGAGTTTCATTTGGCATGCCGATTCTGGCGGGGCTGGCGCTCGCCGCAGCGCCGGCGGGCGCGGCGCAGGCGGGCGACCCGACGCTGCGCGACCGCTTTGCGATCGGCAGTCAGGGCGGCGCGCTGTGCGAAGTCCAGGCGACGGTGCGCGACCGCGTGGTTGCCGGCATGTTCGACCGCGCATGGCTGATCCTGTGCCGCGATGCGAGCCAGCCCGTCGGCACCGTCCGCATGCTGCGCGCGAGCCCCGATGCGGCACGCGAGCGAATCGAACGGGGCCGCGCGGACACTATCAACTGCCCCGCGCCCGACGCCTGCACGGTGAAGGGCAGCGACGTCGCGTGGCGCACCCGCATCGAATCCGACGGCGACACGAGCTATACGGTCGAAGGCTTTGCCGCCTATGGCGACGCGCTCGACCTCGCGCTTGAATCGATCCGCCAGCGCCGGATCGTCCCCGGCGTGATCGAGGTCGCGACGACCTCGGTCGGCGGGGATGACAGCTTCGCGCGCACGCTCGCCGGGACGGTCGACCTCGACAAGGCGCTCGCCGAAGGATATCGCCGCAACCACAGCGGCGACTATGCCGACGCCGCCGAATTTTTCGAAGCCCTGTCGCGCCGCGCAGAGGAAGAAAGCGGCGTGACGGGTCTCGACCCAACCGAATTCACGCTTAACCGCGCGCTGCAGAAATCGAACCTCGGCCAGTTCGCCGAGGCCGAGCGCCTGTTCACCGAGGCCGAGGCGGTGCCGACAAGCGATCCGGTGCAGCTGCGCCTGCGCCGCAATTTTCGCGCGATCCACGCGCTCAACCAGCAGGATTACGACGCGGCGGCAACGATCCTGCAAACCCCGATCGCGCCGCTCGCCAACCCGATCGAGACCGACGGCGCGAGCGTGACGCTGACGCCGCAGATCGCGGCGGGACTCAACAGCGGCGGCGCGGGCGTGGTCCAGCAGGCCGCAGACAGCGAACGGCTGACCCCCGCCGAGCGCGCGACGATCATCGACGCGCAGGCGACGCACCTGCTCGGCGTCGTCGAGCGGCTGCGCGGCGATGCGGCGGCGGCGAAAGCGGCGCAGCTCAAGGGTTTGTCCGACGCGCTCGCGGTTCGCGAGGGCCGCGTGACGTCGATCATCCGGCTGCGCTCGCAGATGCTCGGCGAACTCGCGATGAGCGAGGAGGATCTGGGCGACGAGGCCGGGGCCGACGCGCGTTTCCGCGGTTCGGTGGCGCTGCTCGCGGCCGAATATCCCGAAACGACCGCGCTCGCTTCGGCGCGGGCGCGCTATGCCGCCTTTCTGGCGCGCCACGGGCGCGAGGACGAAGCGCTCGCCATCTATCACGACGTCGTGACCGCGCTCGCCGGATCGCAACGCGCACTGACCGGCATGGCGAACCGGATGGCTCCCTATTACCGGCTGCTTGCCGCGCGCGCCGCGACCGACCGCCAGGCGATCGCCGATTTCTTCGTCGCGAGCCAGATTCAGGTCCGGCCCGGCGTCGCCGACACCCAGGCCGTGCTCGCACGCGAACTGTCGAGCGGCAGCGACGACGGCGCACGCCTGTTCCGGCAGGCGACCAATCTCGACCGCGACATCGAGCGCGCGCGCATCGAGGACGCCCGCCTCGCCCAGCTTCCCGCGACGCCCGAGATCGCCGCGCTGCGCGCCGACCTCAAGACGCGGCTCGACAATCTCGGCTTCCAGCAGGCGGAGACGCTGGCACGGCTTTCGGCCTTTCCGCAGTTCCGCGTCGTCGCGCCCGGCACGCTGGGGCTCGCCGACCTGCAGGCGGTGCTGCGTCCCGACGAAGCCTATCTGAAGATGCTCGTCGTCGGCGACGCGGTCTATGCGATGCTGGCCGGTCCGGCCGACGCGCAGCTCTGGCAGGCCGATATCGGGGCTGCGGACCTCGAAGGCGCAGTCGACAAGATCCGCGCGACCATCTCGACCGTCGAGGGCGGCCAGCGGGTCACCTATCCGTTCGACGCGGCGACCGCGCGGGCACTTTATGCGCAGCTGTTCGGCCCGGTCGCCGATCGCCTGCCAACGATCGCGCATCTGATCTTCGAGCCCGACGGGGCGATGCTGCGCCTGCCGATCAACCTGCTCATCACCTCCGACCAGGGGCTCGCCGACTATCAGCGGCGGCTCGCCGATCCTGCCGCCGATCCGTTCGACATGCGCGAGATCGCGTGGCTCGGCCGGACCGTGCGGCCGAGCACCTCGGTCTCGGCGCTCGCCTTTCGCAACGCACGGCAGGCGGCGCCGTCGCGCGCGGCGCACCAATATTTCGGCCTCGGCCAGAACCAGCCGGTCACGGGCACACTGCCTTCGCTCGGGTCGCGCGGCGGTGTGCCGGGCACGATGGACGACGACTGCCAGTGGAGCCTTGCCCAGTGGAGCCGGCCGATTTCGGCGGACGAGTTGCGCATCGCGAGCAGCGCGATGAAGGGCGACGCCGCGGCGCTGCTGACCGGAAGCGCCTTCACCGACACGGCGGTAAGGACACGCGCCGACCTCGATCAATATCGCATCATCCATTTCGCGACGCACGGCCTCGTCACCGCGCCGCGGCCGTCCTGTCCCGCGCGTCCGGCGCTCGTCACCTCGTTCGGCGACGCGAATTCGGATGGGCTGCTGACCTTTCAGGAGATTTACGATCTCAAGATCGACGCCGATCTCGTGATCCTGTCGGCGTGCGACACCGCGGGCGCGGCGACCGTCGCCGCAACGCGCGAGGCGGGGATTTCGCAGGGCGGCGGCAATGCGCTCGACGGGCTGGTGCGCGCGTTCGTCGGCGCCGGGGGGCGCTCGGTGATCGCGAGCCACTGGCCCGCGCCCGACGATTTCGACGCGACCAAGCGGCTGATCGGCGGGCTGTTCGCGGTGCGGCAGGGCGAAAGCGTCGCCGACGCGCTGTGGGCGACACAGCAACGGCTGATGGACGACCGGCTGACCTCGCATCCCTATTATTGGGCGGGCTTCGCGATCGTCGGCGACGGCGCGCAGGCGCTCCTCCACAATGGCGGGACGACCACCGCGGCGGCGGCAGAAGTAGCCGGCGGGCACGCCGGGGGCTGACCGATGGCACGGGGGGATAGCATCGACGACACGCGCGAGACACCGGCAACCGACACGGTCGAGGCGGTGCCGCTCGGCAAGCGGGTGCGGCAGCTCGCGACGCAGCTTGGCCCCGCACGGCTGATCGCGACGGTCGTCTTCCTCTGCCTTGCGGTGGTCGTCGCGCGCTTCGGGTGGGAACTGCCGCTGACCAACGCTGCCGAGCGCGCGCTCTACGACGCCCGCGCGACCGCGATGGCCCCATATGTCGGACAGGACAAGCGCATCGTCCTCATCACCTATAATGACGAGACGCTGTTCAACACCGGCATCCGCTCGCCGCTCGACCGCACGACGCTCGCGCGCGCGCTCGCCAATATCGACGCGATGGGGGCGAAGGCGATCGGGATCGACATCGTCTTCGACTCGCCGCGCCCCGACGACGATCTCTTGAAAACCCAGCTGCGCGCGATGCGGACGCCGACGTGGCTCGCCTATGCCGAGCATGGCAGCAATCCCGACGCGATCCAATATGCGCAGCAAAGGTTCCTCGAGGGTTTTCTTGCCGACGTCACGACCGCGCGGACGCGGCCGGCGAGCGTCTTTTTCCTCACCGATCCCGACGGGGTCATCCGCAACTGGCCGCCGCGGCCGAAGGGACTGCCGCCGCTGATGGCGAACGCGCTGGCGCCGGTCGACGCCGCATATGCCGACTTTCAGGGCAATATCCGCTTCCTGCTCCCCGCGCGCGCCGCCGAAGGGCAGGAAGAGCCGGTGTTCGCCAATATCCCCATCGACAGCTTCGCGATGCCGATGGACGCCGACCTGCGCGCGGGCTTTTCGGAGCTGGTCAGGGACCGCTATGTGCTGATCGGCGGCGACATCATCGACAATGACCAGTTCTATACGCCGTTCAGCCGCTTTCCCGATGCGCAGACGGGGCGCCTCGAAACGATGATCGGGCTCGAGGTTCATGCCCATATGCTCGCGCAGCAGCTTGACGATGCGTGGACCAACCGCATTCCCGGCCCCGCCCTGTGGGTGCTCGCGCTGCTCGTCGTCGCGGCGGGCGGGCTCACCAGCCTGATCGACCTGCGCGCGCGCTGGGTCGCGCTGGCTTTCCTGGGGCAGATGGCCTTTTTCGTCGCCTTTCCCTTCTGGCTGCAGGGTCAGGGGCTCGACACCACGACCCTGCCCGCCGCCGGCTGGGCGCTCGGCTGGCTGTTCGGCTATGCCGCGGTCGGCACCGCCGCGCGCACGATCGGGTCGCGCCAGCGCGCCTTCGCCCAGTCGGCGCTCGGCAAATATCTGCCGGTCGACATCGCCGCCCAGATCATGCGCGACCCCGACCGCCTGTCGCTGTCGGGAGAGAAGCGCGAGATTTTCTGCGTTTTCACCGACCTCGAAGGATTCACCCAGCTCAGCCACGCGATCACCCCCGAAACGGTCGCGCGGCTGCTCAACGAATATCTCGACCGCCTCTCCGACGTCGTGCTCGACCATGGCGGAACGATCGACAAATTCGTCGGCGACGCGGTCGTCGCCTTCTGGGGCGCGCCGATCGGGCGGCCCGACGACGGCGAGCGCGCGGCGGCGGCGGCGGTCGCCATGTATCTGGCCGGCGAGCGCTTTCGCGTCGAACTCGCCGACGGGGTGCCGCCGATCGGCATGACGCGCGTCGGGCTGCACGTCGGCGACGCGATCGTCGGCAATTTCGGCGGCGAGGACCGCATCCAATATACCGCGCTCGGCGACAGCATGAACACCGCCTCGCGTCTCGAATCGGCGAACAAGGCGCTCAAGACGGGGGTGCTGATTTCGGCCGAGGCCGCCGAGCGATCGGGCCGCCGCGATCTCGTGCCGATGGGCCGCGTCACCCTGCGCGGTCGCGCGCGCGCGGTCGATATCTTCACCCCCCGCCCCGACCTGACGCCCGACCAGCGCGCACGCATCGCTGCGATGGTCGCCGCGCACGCCGCGGGCAAAAAAGAGACTTATGTGACCTGCGCCACAGCGGTGCGGGCCGAATTCGCGCAGGATGCCGCCATCCAGTTTCTGGTGGAACGCCTGAACGAGACCGAAGAGGGAGAAAGCTATGTCCTGTCCTGAAGCCCCCACGCGCCGCCTGGGCCTGACCGCGGCGGCCGCGATCATGGCGGTCGCGCTCGCCGGCACCGCCGCGGCGCAATCCTTGGTCGTCCGCTCGACCGGCCCTTCGGCGAGCCAATATCCGACGGGCGCCAGGCTGAAGGCAAATGCGCGGGTGACACTCGTCGCCGGCGACCGAGTCATATTGATGCAGGACGGCAAGACCCGCACACTGAGCGGCCCCGGCACCTATAGCGCCGGCGGCACGGTGCAGGCGAACCAGACGATGGGATCGACGGTGGCGCGGATGCTGTCGCCGGGACCGCAGGGCCGCGCACGCGGCGGCTTTTCGCGCGGGGACGCGCCCGAGGAACCATCGGCGCCCAATATCTGGGTGCTCGATTATCGCGAAAGCGGCACCTTTTGCGTCGCCAACCCTGCGACGCTGCTGCTCTGGCGCCCCTATATGGAGAGCGACCAGCTGCTCAAGATCGAGGCGAAGGGCAAAAGCGAGACCGTCGCTTTCGTATCGGGCGCCAATTATCGCAAATGGCCGACCGAGGCGATCCCGCTCGAATATGGCATCGACTATCGCCTGTCGGGCGCCGGGCTGAGCGCACCGGTGACCGTCCGCTTTGCCGCGATGGATGTGGTGCCCGAAGCGGCCGAGGGCGCGGCCGAAGCCCTGATGGCGAAAGGCTGCACGCCGCAGCTCGACCGGCTGGTCGACGCGATGTCCGAAGCCGAGGCGACGGGCGGATAGGAGTCCGGGCCGGCATTGAACCGGCCCGATCTCTCTGATAATAGGGAAGGAAAGCCGCCGGTCGAGCGGACTCTCCTTTCCTTGGATCGAAAAACTGGCGGCGCCGCGCCCATGCGGCATGGCCCGCCGAACGGGCTCCGGCGCAAAGCGCGGCGGCGCCATTGGGCAAGGGGTGGTGATGAGCGACGTCGGGGCTATTGTCATGGGCCGCCATCCGCGATGCGGCGTCCGCACCGCGCTGGGCTGGTCGGCCGGCCTGATGCTGGCGACGCTGCCGGGCGCGGCATGGGCGCAGCTCCCCCGCCCGGCCCCGACGCGCGAAGAAATCCAGCCGCCGACACTGCCCCCGGCCGCGCCGCCCGCCGAGCGGGTGGTCGCCGCGGACGACAGTGTCGAACGCGCACCCTGCCCGCTCGCCAGCGGCGAATTCGCCGACGTCCGCTTCACGCTGCGCAGCGTCGAATTTTCGCGCGTCGAGGGGATCGACCCGGCGATGCTCGACGCCGCCTGGCACGACCGCGTCGGGCAGGATCTGCCGATCGCGGTAGTCTGTGATATTCGCGACCGCGCTGCGACCTTGCTGCGCGAAAAAGGCTATCTCGCCGCGGTGCGCGTGCCGCCGCAGCGGATCGAGGACGGCGTCGTCAGGCTCGACATTCTGGCCGCGCGTATGAGCCGGGTCGAAGTGCGCGGCGATGCCGGCGCCAACGAAGATCTCCTCCAGCGCTATCTGGCGCGTCTCGATGACGGGACGATCTTCAACATCCGCGATGCCGAGCGCTATCTGCTGCTGGCGCGCGACATTCCCGGCATGGACGCGCGGCTGACGCTGCGGCCCGGCGGCGAACCCGGCGAAGTCGTCGGCGAGGTGCTCGTCACCCGCACGCCGGTAATCTTCGATGCCAATATCCAGAATTTCGGATCGAAGGACGTCGGCCGCTGGGGCGGCATCGCGCGCGCGCGCTTCGCCGGGCTGACCGGCCTCGGCGATCTGACGACCGCCAGCCTCTATTCGACCGCCGATTTCGACGAGCAGCAGGTCGTCCAGCTCGCGCATGAATTCCGCGTCGGCGGCGAAGGGATGCGGCTCGGCGGCAGCTATACCTACGCGTGGACGCGGCCCGACCTGGCCGGGCTCGCGATCAGGACGAACACTCAGGTCGTCAGCCTCTTTGCCGCCTATCCGGTGACGCTGACGCAGGCGCACCGGCTGACCGTGGGCGGCGGCTTCGATTTCATCGACCAGGATGTGCGCCTCGCGGGGTTGGCGCTCAACCGCGACCGGCTGCGCGTGCTCAACCTGCGCGCCGACGCGAGCTGGATCGACCCCGCCTCGATCGCCGGCCGCGCCAGCTATAATCCGTCCGAGCCGCGCTGGTCGCTTGCGACGTCGTTCGAAGCGCGGCAGGGTCTCGACATGCTCGGCGCCAGCGACGATTGCGGCCCGACCGGCACCGCCTGCTTCGCGCCGGGCCGCGTGCCGCTGTCGCGTATCGAGGGGAAGCCCGACGCCTTCGTGCTGCGCACCGAGGCCATCGCCGAATGGCGGCCGGTCAAGACCTTCACCCTTTCGGCGGCGCCGCGCGCCCAATGGGCGAGCGATCCCCTCCTCTCCTATGAGGAATTTTCGGGCGGCAATTTCACGACCGGTCGCGGCTACGACCCCGGCACGATCATCGGCGATAATGGTATCGGCGTCGCGCTCGAGGCGCGCTACGGCTCGCTCGTTCCCGCCAATACCAAGGCGTTCGCGGTGCAGCCCTTCGTCTTTTTCGACGCCGCCTGGGTGTGGAACAAGGACAGCGCCTTCGACGGGTTCAACCCGCAAAAGCTCTATTCGGCGGGCGGCGGCGTGCGCGTCGCCTATGGCGACCTCGCGCGCCTCGACGCCGCCGTCGCGGCGCCGCTCAACCGTCCCGACCTGCTCGCCCGGCGCCCCGACCCGCGGCTGCTCGTCACGCTGACCACCCAGTTCGGCGTGCGGGCGCGCTGAGCCATTGAGGATGACTGCCATGCGTGCCTCCACCGCCACCCCGCCGGTCCACAAGGGCAAGCGCCGCCTGCTCGAAAGCTGCGCGATCGCCGCGGGGCTGATGGCGCTGATGCAGGGCGGCCCGGCGCTGGCGCAAGTGGCGGGCACCGGGCAGGTGGTGAGCGGCAGCGGCAGCATCTCACCGCCCGACCCGCTCGGCCCCACGGCGCCGCCCAATTCGACCCAGGTCGAAGTTTCGACACCGCAGACGATCATCAACTGGACGCCGACCGACGATGCGCCGACCGGCGGCACGATCGACTTCCTGCCCGCTGGCAACACGCTCGAATTCTACGGGACCGGCGACTACACCGTCCTCAACCGCTTCGTCGACGCCGCGGGCGGCTCGATCGGACGGCAGGTTGCGCTCAACGGCACGGTGAACAGCTATGTCGGTTCGCGCTTTGCGAGCAGCGGCAATGTCCCGGGCGGCAATATCTGGTTCTATAATGCCGGCGGCGTGCTGATCGGCAATGGCGCCGCGATCAACGTCGGCAGCCTGCTGCTGACCGCCAACGACATCGACACGACCGGCGGGCTGTTCGGCGCGGGCGGCGAGATCCGCTTCCGCGGCGCCGCGGGCACGTCGCGCGTCGAGGTCGCCAATGGCGCGTCGATCAACGCCGCGGTCGCGGGCAATCCGGGCGGCAGCTATGTCGCGCTCGTCGCGCCGCGCATCGTGCAGAGCGGCGCGGTCCGCGTCGACGGGTCGGCCGCCTATGTCGCCGCCGAACAGGCCGACATCCGCATCAACGGCGGCCTGTTCGACATCGACGTGCTCGTCGGCGCCGACGGCGGCAATGCGATCGTCCACGACGGCAGCACCACCGGCCCCACGCACGAGCAGGGCGATGTCGACCAGAGCCGCATCTATATGGTCGCGATTCCGAAGAATGACGCGGTCACGATGCTCGTCTCGGGCGAGGTCGGCTATGACGATGCCGTCGTCGCGCAGACCGACCCCGATGGCGCGATCGTGCTGTCGGCGGGCTATGGCGTGACGGCGGGCCAGATCGACGCCAGCCCCGCAAATGGCACCGCCGCGAATATCGCGGTCAGCGACACGATCTTCCGCAGCAGCGTGCGCACGCACGCGAGCGGCGCCTTCACCGGCGCGCCGGCCAATCCGGTGCCACCCTCCCCCATCCCCGGCGCGCCCGCCGAGGGCATGCTGATGACCGAAGGCAATGCGACGTTCATCGGCGACGCGAGCGCGACGCTGACGGTCAGTGCCGGTCAGCAGGCCGGTGCGACAGGCAACCTCTCGCTCCAGTCGGGCGGCGCGGCAAGCATCGACGTCGCCGGCGGGCAGCTGACAACCGGCGGCACGCTCGATCTCGCATCGACCGGACAAGTGCAGGCCGACGGGTCGAGCGTCGGCGGCGACGTCACCCTTTCGATCATCGACGGAACGGTCCAGGCGGCAAGCGTCACGCTCACCTCGACCGGGAACGCCGGCGTCGGAGGCACCGGACAGGCCGGAAACGGCACCGGCGGCGCTGCCTCGCTGCTCGTTTCGGGGACGGATGCGTCGCTGACCGCCGACGACATCGCCGTCCAGTCGGTCGGGCGCGGCGGCGGCCTGACCTCTTCCAGCGGCTTCGTGGTGAGTGCCGCCGACACAGGGGGCGACGGAACGGGCGGCAGCGCGACGCTGCGCATCGAAAACGGCGCCAGCCTGGCCGCCAGCACCGTCATTTCGGTCGGATCGACCGGCTATGGCCAGACGGGCAATATCCAGTCGGGCACCGGCACGGGCGGCACTGCGCTGCTCAGCGTCAGCGGCTCGGGATCGACTTTGACCGCGGCCTTCACCAGCGTTTCCGCCGATGGTTTCGGCGGCGAGGATTATCTGCAATCGCCGGCGCCCGACTTTCTGACGCTAAATGGCGGCGACGGCATCGGCGGCACCGCGTCCGTGAGTTTCACGGGCGATGCGCCGACCGACACGAATTTGGGGAAGGCGACCGTTTCGGCGAGCGGCTTCGGCGGCGGCGCGAGCGCGGGCGAGAATGCCGTCGGGGGCGACGCGCAAGGCGGATCGGTCGCGATGACCATCGACGGCGCGCTCACCATCGAGGCTGCCGAGCTCGACCTGATCGCGACCGCGAACAGCGGCTCGGCCGCGTCGCCGAGCCTGACGACGGCTCTGTCGGGCGACGCGCAGGGCGGGTCGGTCGCCTTCACCGCGACCGGCGGCGCCCTTTTCTCCACAAGCACCGACATCATCCTCTCGGCCGATGGCGCCGTCGGCAGCGGGGAAAGTTTCGGCAGCGGCGCCGGCGGCGACATCGCCGTGACGGCGACCGGCGGCGGAACGATCGGCGGCCAGGGCTTGTCCGCATCGGCCAGCGGCGGCAGCGATGCGCTCGACGCAGCACGCGGCTCGAGCAGCGGCACCGGCGGTCATATCGGCTTCACCGCCGACGGCGGCACGATCAGCAGCATCGCATATAACCTCTATGCCGAGGGACGGACCCCCGACGCCGATGTCGGGGGCGTCGCACAGGGTGGCACGATCGACCTTCTCGCCTCGAACGGCGGGTTGATCGAGGCGAGCGACCCCGCTTCCTTCAGCGATTTCAGCGCCAACGCGCAAAGCGGGCAGAGCATCGACGGCGCGGCGGCGACCGGGGGCGCGATCCGGTTCATCGCCGATGCCGGCACGATCAGCCTGCCGGGGTCCGCCTCGGTTTCGGTCAACGGCATATCGGGCGGCGCCAGCCCTTCCAGCGGCGCGGTTCCGCTCGGCCGCGGCGGCACCCTGGTCCTGCGCACCGTCGCCGAAGCCTCGGACAGCAGCGCGCTCCTCTTCGGCTCTCTCTCGGGCTATGCCGACGGGAGCGCGGGTTTCGGCTCGGAGGGGTCGCCGGGTTCCGGAATACCCGTGGGCAACGGCCTCGGCGGCGACATCAGCGTCGACGTCCAGGGCGGCAGCTTCACCGTCACCGGCCTGCTAAGTCTCGGCGCCACCGGCTATGGCGGCGGCGTCGGGTCGAACGGCGGCACCGGAACCGGCGGGACGGTCGGCTTCACCCAGACCGGCGGCGCCACGATCGGCGGCGACATCGGGATCAGCGCCGACGGCTATGGCGGTTATGATCCGAACGGGGCGGGCGACGGCTTCGGCGGCACGGCGACCATGGACCTGCTCGCCGGCACGCTCAACGCGGCCGAAGTCAGCGCGTCCGCGCGCGGTTATGGCGGCTATGGCTTCGAAGGCGACGATTTCGATCCGGCGAACATCATCCCGCCCGCGTCGGGCGGCGATGGCGCGGGCGGGGTCGCGACCATCACCCTTGCCGGGACGATCGCCGAAACGAGCAGCCTTGCCGCGGTCGCGACGGGGAACGGCGGCGACGGCGCCGGCTTCTATGTCTATAACGGCACGCCCGCCGTCGCGGGCGATGGTGGCGACGGTGCCGGCGGCCTGGCGACGGTCAACATGATCGCGGGCACACTCATCACCACCTCGCTGACCGTCGATTCGCGCGGCATCGGCGGCACCGGGGGCAGTGTCCTCGATTCATCGAGTCCGGGTGCAATCGCCAGCATCGGCATCGGCGGGACCGGCGGAAACGGCGGCGGCGGAATTTCGACCCTTGCATTGGCCACCGGCGTCGAGCCGGGCGCGGCAGTGACCGTGGTGTCGCAAGGCACCGGCGGCGGCGGCGGCTCGGCGGGGACGGGCGGCGATGCCGGCAGCGGCAGCGGCGGCACCGCGCAGATCGTCGTGACCGACTATGACGCCGACCTGCTGCAAGCGACGGTCGACGCCTCGGCAACCGGCGGCGCGGGCGGCTATGGCGACGATGGCGCCGGCGGCGACGGCGGCGCGGGCGGCGGCGGCACCGCGCGGGTGCAGGCCGACGGGCCGAACGCGCGCGTGACGGTGAGCCAGGCCAATTTCGTCGCGAGCGGCACCGGCGGCGCCGGCGGCGCGGCGCACGGCTATGCCACCTCGGGCTTTGCCACGGGTCCAAGCGGCGGCGATGGCGGGGCCGGAACCGGCGGCACGCTCGAAGTGGTCGCAACCAACGGCGGCGCGCTCTCGGTCGGACCGATCCCCGACACGACAGGAACCATAGCACTCAGCGTCGGCGGGACCGGCGGGACCGGTGGCGCTGGCGCCGACAATGATTTCGGCGCCGGCCTTAGCGGCGGCGACGGCGGCGACGGCGGGATAGGCGCGGGCGGCACCGTCCACCTTTTGGCCGATGGCGGGACCGTTGCGACGACCGGCGAGCCGGTCGATATCGCGGTGAGCGGCGTCGCAGGCGCGGGCGGAACGGGCGGCGCGGGTACCGCCGGCGCAGGCGCGGCGGGAGCGTCAGGCACCACCGCTGGCGGACGCGCGGTGATCGAGGCGCGCACGACGACCGTTCCGACGGCTGCGATCAACCTCGGCGACACCAGCATCGGTGCCAATGGCGATGCCGCGGGCCGCATCGAGTTCCTCGGCGACGGCGCCATCACGATGGCCAGCCTGACGGCAGAGGCGCTGGGCAGCGCCGCGCCGACGAACAATGACACCGATACCGCGGCAAGCGGCATCTTCTTCGGTGTTTATGGCGGAACGGTGCAGACGGCCGGCAACGCGACACTGACCACCGACGGCTCGATCGGCGTCCATGGTCAGGGGGGCGGCATCGTCGCGATCGGCGGCGACCTGAGCCTCCAGGCGGGCGACCAGATCGACATTCGCCATGACTTCCGCGCCGGAACCGCGCCAACGATCCAGGCGGGCGGCAATTTGATAGCGACCGCAGGAACGGGCATCAGCAGCGCCGCAGGCAGCCTGCTCGCCGCGAACGGCACGCTGTCGCTCACGGCGACCACCGGCGTAATCGGGGTCGACCAGCTCCATGGCGCCGACATCATATTGAACAGCGCAGGCGCGACGCGCGTCGAACATGCCGAAGCCGACACGGATTTCACCACGCAGGCGGCGAGTTTCGCGACCGGGCCCAACTCGATCATCACCGGCGGCAATATCGACATCAACGTCCCGGGCGCCGTCGACCTCGGCAATTCGAGCGCGGGCGGCTATGTTTTCGTCGTCGGCCAGTCGATCAGCTTCAACGCGATCGACGCCGGCACCACGATCGGGCTGAACGCGAATGGCGCAGGCGCGGCCGACGGGATCGACGGCGGCGACCTGACCGCGGCGGGCAATATCGTCCTCTCCGGCAATCATGTCGCGGTCGGCGGCACGATCACAACACCCGCGACCCTCGCGATCAATGCCGGAAACGGCAGCGCCGCAGCCAGCCTCGCCGATGTCGGCGGCTCGATCAGCGTCGTCGCGGCGGGCGACATAGACGGCATATTTCGGGCCGGCGGCAATGTCGTGCTGACAGCGGGCGGCAATATCGCCGCCGAGGCCGACGCGGCGGGCGGCTATGTCGATCCGAACGGCATTCCCGCCGAAGGCTATGTCTTCGCCGATGCCGACGGCGACGCGTTTCTGACCGGCAGCAGCGCCGCGACGATGCTCGCGGTGCGCGCGGGCGGCGCTGCGGGCATCGACGGGGCGGCGGCGGGCGAAGACATCTTCCTGCTCGCCGGAACGACCGCTACCCTCGCGAACCTGACCGCAGGCGACGACATCGACGCGACGGCGGGCGGCGCGATGACGATCGCCGATGCAATGACCACGGGCAGCGGCAACGACACGCGCAGCGTCGTCTATGCACCCGGCGCCTCGGTCCCGACGCCCTTCCTGCAAATCCAGGCGAGCCCCGCCGGCCTGTCGAACATCACCCTCTCGGCGCCGACCGCGACGATCGCCGCCGCCGACCTGTCGGCGTTCGACAATCTCACGGCAACCGCGGGCGGCGCAGTAGCGGGAACGGGTTTGCTTCAGTCAGGGCTCGCGACGAGTATCAGCGGGAGCGCTCTCTCCTTCGCTGCGATCAGCGCCGGCACCGACCTCGACCTGACCGCGACGACGGGCGGCATAACCTCGACCGGCGTGTTCGCCGCGGGGTATGACGCGACGCTCGACGCGGCAGGCGGGATCGACCTGTTCGAGGTCGACGCCGGCGACGATGCGATGCTGACCGCCGCGGGGCCGGTCGCGGCCGGCGCGGCCTATAGCGGCACCGGCAGCTTCGACGACGAAGGCGACGGCGGCAATATCGCGATCGCGGGCGGCGCCACCACGGTGGGCCATGCCGAAGCCGCGGACGATTTCACCGCCGACGTCGCAAGCTTCATCACGGGAACCAACACGATCATCGCCGGCGGCGATATCGACATCCGGTCGGCGGGCGCCGCCGATCTCGGCAATTCGAGCGCGGGCGGTTATATCGCAGTCGACGCCCGGTCGATCGCCTTCGCGGCGCTCGACGCCGGAACGACGGTCGATCTGACCGCCGCCAATGCGATCGCCGGCGGCTCGATCGCCGCAGGGGGCGGCATCGCGCTTGCCGGCGGCAGCATCGCGGTCGGAAGCATCGTCGGCGATGCGGTGCTCTCGGCGACCGCAACGGCTGGTTCCGTGACGGTCAATCAGGCCGATCTGGCGGGATCGGTTGCCGTCGATGCGTCGGGCGATATCGCGGGCAGCTACGCTGCGGGCGGCGATATCGCGTTTTCGGCCGGGGGCGCCATCGACGTGGCGAGCATCGCGAAACAGGGTGCGGGCAGCGTCACGCTGAACGGCGCCGGCGGCATCGCCGCCGATACGATCGTCAATCAGGGCGCCACCGGCCTGACGAGTGCGAACGGCGCGATTGCGGTCGCCTCGCTCGCTTCGGCGGGCGCGGTCGATGCGGACGGCCGCAGTGTGGCGATCGGCGGCAGTGGCGATCTGGTCTTTACCAGCCTCGTTGCCACCGCGGGCGATGCCACGGTCGGCACCGCCGGCACGCTGTCGGTCGCCAGCGCCACCGTCGCCGGCCTCGCCGATTTCGGCGGCGATCAGGGGCTGACCGTGGGGACGCTCGACGCAGGCGAGGCGCGGCTCGCCGCGGCGAACGGCGATATTCTGTTGACGGGCGCCAGCGTCGCGAGCGGCCTCAGCGCCGACGCGGGCGGCGCGATCGCGATCGACGGCACCGTGACCGGCGCGACCATCGTCCTTGCCTCGCGCGACATTGCGATCGGGGCTGCGGGACAGGTCGGCGCCGCCGGGACGACCGCCAGCCTTTCGATCGCCAACAGCGGGACCCAACAGACCTTCGTCGGCGGCGACGGCAGCGGCGACGGCTATAACATCGACGCCGATGAAATGGCGCGCCTCTATGGCAGCGGCATCCGCATCTTCGCGCCGGTTGCGGCGGGCGCTGCCGGCGGGCCCGATCTGGTCGTCGGCGATTTCACCATGACGGGCGGCAGCGACACCTCGAACCTCGGTCCCGCGGGATCGCTGATCCTCGAAACCGCCGGCCGCGCCGAAGTGGCGGGCGCCGTCGCGCTGACCGGCCTGTCGAGCGCGAATCAATTGTCGATCATCGCGGCGAGCACGCTCGACATCGTGCTCGGCGAGGGGTCGATCCGGCTGACGGGAGCAAACGATAGCGCGCCGGGCGGCCGGCTGTCGCTCGCCGCCGACCGGATCGCCGTCGCGACGCGCACCGCGATCGCCGACGTCGATGCCGCGACCTCGACCGATGCGATCGAGGTCCGGCTGGCGCAGAATGACGGCGTCGCCAGCGACGAAGGCGCGCTGTTCGCGCGCGGCATCGACGTCGGCGCCGTCAGCGGCTTCTATGTCCAGAACAGCGGAACCGGCGTGGATTTCGACCAGCGCCGCGGGCTGACCTTCGGCGACGGCGGGTTCAACGTCGACACCGCCGGGTCCGCCACCCGCCTCGTCCTCAACGGCGTCTATCTCGGCCCGCAAGGGCAGGTCGTCGGGCTCGACGCGATCCCGCTGCTGACGGTCAACGGCAGCGCAGCGACCTTCGGGAGCTTCGAGGCACGGTCGCGGTTCAACGGCTGCCTGATCGCGGCTCCCGTGCTGTGCGGCCGCGGGTTCGACAGCATTCCGATCTTCCCCGTGCAGGATGTGATCGAAGAGGAGGTCGGAACCGACGGCAAGCCCGACGAGGGCATCACCCTGCCCACCGCGCTGATTATGATCCGCGACATCGACCCGCCGACCGGCGCGCCGCTGCTCGACGACCCGGTGACCGGCGCGGGCAACGACGATCTGTGGACGCCGCCGGCGAAGGACGACGGAAACGAATAGGCTTTCAGTTGACGCGCGCCCCCGCGTCGCGGCATGGGCGCGGGGATGACCGACGACCTCCCCGCCCCCGGCGCGCCGCTGATGCTGTTCGACAGCCTGACGCGCAGCCTTCAGCCCTTCGCCCCCGTGCATCCGGGCGAAGCGCGCGTCTATTCGTGCGGGCCAACGGTCTATAATTATCCGCATATCGGCAATATGCGCGCCTATGTCTTCGCGGACACGCTAGGGCGCACGCTGAGCTACAAGGGCTACCGGCTTACCCACGTCATCAACATCACCGACGTCGGCCACCTGACCGACGATGCCGACGCGGGCGAAGACAAGCTGGAGAAGGCGGCCGCCGAGAAGGCGCAGTCGATCTGGGATATCGCGCGCCACTATACCGAGGCCTATTGGCAGGACGTCAAGGCGCTCAACATCCGCCAGCCCGCGCATTGGTCGATCGCCACCGACTATGTGCCGCAGATGATCGAATTCGCAAAGGCGATCGCCGACAAGCATTGTTACGAACTCGACAGCGGCCTCTATTTCGACACGGCGACCATCGCCGACTACGGTCGCCTCGCGCGTCACAGCACCGATGAAGGCGAGAGCCGCATCGACCCCGTCGACGGCAAGCGCCATCCCGCCGATTTCGCGATCTGGCGCAAGACCCCGCCGGGCGAAAAACGCCAGATGGAGTGGGATTCGCCGTGGGGCCGCGGGGCGCCGGGCTGGCACCTCGAATGTTCGGTGATGTCCGAAGCCCTGCTCGGCTTTCCGTTCGATATCCACACCGGCGGTATCGACCATCGCGAAATCCACCATCCGAACGAGATCGCGCAGAACCAGGCGCACAGCTGCTCCGACGCGAGCGGTGCGCGGATCTGGATGCACAATAATTTCCTCGTCGAACGCAGCGGCAAGATGAGCAAGAGCGCGGGCGAATTTCTGCGTCTGCAACTGTTGATCGACAAGGGCTACCACCCCCTCGCCTATCGCCTGATGTGCCTGCAAGCGCATTACCGGTCGGAACTCGAATTTTCGTGGGAGGGCCTCGGCGCGGCATTCACCCGGCTCAAGCGGCTGGTGATGGCGGCGGCCCCGGTGCGCGAGGCGCAAGCGGCCGATGTGTCGGACAGGCGCCTCGCCGACCTGCTCGCCAAGTTCGATGCGGCCATCTCGGACGACCTCAACACCCCGATCGCGCTCACGCTCATTGAAGAGGCGGCGGCGATGAAGAAGGTCGATGCCGGCCAGAAGCGCGCCGCGCTCGCCGCGATGGACGCGGTGCTCGGCCTCGACCTGCTCACCCTCTCGCGCGAAGCGCTCCGCATTCGCCCGAAGGCGGCGGTGATCGGCGAAGCGGAGATCGAAGTCCGCCTGACGCGCCGCAAGGAAGCGCGCGCCGCCAAGGATTTCGCCACCTCCGATGCCCTCCGCGACGAACTGAACGCCGCGGGGGTCGAGGTCATGGACGGCGACCCGCTGGGCTGGGACTGGCGGCTGGACAATTGAGTTCCCCTCCCGCTTGCGGGAAGGTTTAGGGGAGGGCATGTTAGGCTGACCCCGTTGCGCGTGGACAGGCCCTCCCCCTGCCCCTCCCGCAAGCGGGAGGGGAGAATTATGACCAAAACCGTCACCGTCCTGTCCGGCCTTATCCGCCCGCTCGTCGAAAATCGCCTGCCCGAATGGGTCGAACCCCGCTTCTTCCAGTCGAAGGATGAAGCGATGGCGCTCGCCCCCGAGGCCGAGATCGGCTGGTTCGACATGTACGACAAGAGGGATATGGCGGCGGCGATCGGCGCGGCGACGCGGCTCAAATGGCTCAACTCGATCTATGCCGGGGTCGACGGCATGCCGCTCGACCTGCTGCGCGAGCGCGGGACGGTCGTCACCAACGGCGCGGGCATCAATGCGATCACGATCGCCGAATATGTCGTGATGGGGATGCTCACCGTCGCCAAGGGCTATCGCGAGGTGGTGCGCGCGCAGGAGCGGCACGAATGGCTGACGGACTCGCCGGGCAAGGTCGAGCTTTACGGATCGAAGGCGCTGCTGCTCGGCTATGGCGCGATCGGCAAGCTGGTCGAGGAGCGGCTGAAGGCGTTCGCGGTCGACGTCACCGTCGTGCGCCGCTCGCCCGGCCCCAACACGCTGAGCCCCGACCAGTGGCGCGCCCGGCTCGGCGAGTTCGATTGGGTCATCCTCGCGGTTCCGGCGACGGCGGAAACCGACGGGATGATCGGCACCGACGAGCTTGCGGCGATGAAGCCGAGCGCCACGCTGATCAACATCGCCCGCGGCACCGTCGTCGATCAGGCCGCGCTGGTCGAGGCGCTGAAGGCGAAGCGCATCGCCGCGGCTTTCCTCGACGTCACCACGCCCGAGCCGCTGCCCGCCGGCGACCCGCTGTGGGGCCTCGACAATGCGCATGTCACCATGCACCTGTCGGGGCGCGCGCAGGACAAGATGTTTATGCGTTCGGCGGCGCGCTTCCTCGAAAATCTGGACCGCTGGCACCGGGGCGAGGCGGTCGAGCCGCGGGTCGATCTGGCGCTGGGATATTAGCTTGGCCGCTCGCCTTTCAACTCCTTCACCAGCGGCTGCAACCGCTCGTCATATTTGGCGAGCATCGTGTGTGCGCCGGCATGGTCGTAGAAGCTGACGAGTTCGCGCCCGTTCCAATGGTGGAGCGCATAGGCGGGGTCTTCGGCGACGATCATCGGCCGATCGTCGGGATGGTTCTCGTCGATCGGGCGCAGGTCGAGCGATACCTGCGGCGCGGTCGACGAGCAGATCGCGACGGTGCGCCCTTCCCACGCGACGGTGACACTGCGGTGCAAATGGCCGCAGATCAATCCGCGCACCTGCGGGTGGCGGCGCACGACCTCGGCGAAGCGATGCACCCACGGTTCGTCGGGATGGGTGTTCATCCAGTCGATCCCGCTTTCGACCGGCGGATGGTGCATCACGATATAGGTCGGCTTTGCGCTGTCCTTTGCCAGTTCGGTATCGAGCCATGCGGCGCGCGCGGTGCAAAAGGCGCCGCCGTGGCGCCCTTCTTCGAGCGTATCGACGGTGACGAGGCGCAGTTCGGGCAGATCGAGCACATATTGGACGAAGCCATTGCCGTCGTCGAACCCTGGGAAGTGCGCGTGGAAATTGTCGCGCAGATCGTGATTGCCGACGCTCGGCCAGACGGGAAAGGGGCAGCGCGAAAAAGCGGTGACGAGGCGGCGATAGCTGTCGGCGTCGCCGCGATCGGTGATGTCTCCGGTCGCGAGCAGCAGGTCGGGGCGGTTCGGTCCCTCGATCAGCCGGTCGAGCACCTCGTCGAGGCGCTTGCGATTATATTCGGCCGGATTGTCCGGATCGAAACCGATGTGCAAATCGGTGATCTGGGCGATCAGCATCTCCGTCCCCTGCTCCGCGCCGCTGTCGCGGCCGCGCGATGATTATCCACCCCAATCCGCGTGCCGCAGCGCCGGTCGGCGCCACGCAACAGCGTAAAGGCCGCGCCGAGTCGGCCCTGTGATCTTGCTCACAGCATAGGCATGGGCCGGCGGCGGCTCTGTGATCGCGGTCACAGGCTTCTTGCGCTGCCGCGCCGGCACCCACGGCTTGCCGCCGTCGCTGTGATATTCGTGGCACATCGCGCAGGGCGAGGCGGTCGCGGTCTCGACCTTGACCAGCGTCGCCCCGCCCTCGCCGACGTGGCAGGTGCGGCACTGCGTCAGCCCCGGCACGAGCAGATCGCTCGCCTGCTTCGACCCGCGCGCCGCGGTGTGGCAGCCGGCGCACGCCGTTTCCTTGTGCGCGTCATGGTCGAACCAGCCTTTTTGCAGAAAGCGCGGCGTCTGATGCACCGGCATAACGCGCCAGCCGCTCCCCGATTCCGGCGCGCGGATCGTGTGGCAGTCATAGCAGGCGCCACCCTTTGAAAAGACCGCACGCACCGCGTCGGCGGCGCGGCGCGGCCGCACCGCAGTTTCGCGGAAATAGATGTTGTAGACCTGCCCCTCGGCATATTGGCCGGGCCGCCGCCGCGCCATGCCGCCGAGCTGAAGCGGGCGCGCCGGTCCGGTCGAGCGGTAATAGGCATAGAGGTCGGCGACGACCTGATCGGGTTCGCCATGGCGCAAGGTGCGCGTGACGCCGCCGACGGTTTCAAACGCGAGGCTGTGGCACATCGCGCAGTCGCGCTCCATCTTCACCGGCGCGATGCGAACGCCATCGGCTTCGGGCCGGTGGCAATTTTCGCATTCGAGCTTTTTGCCAAAGTCAAAGCGGCCGCGGAAGCTCGCCGCCATGCGCGCGACACCGCCGTTCGCCGCGAGATGCAGGTCGTGCGGAAATTTGAGCCCGTCGAAATCGGCAAACGGCGCTTCCCCGAGCTTCGCGCGCAGCGGCTTCGCGCCCGGCGCGGCGCGGACGAGCGGGCGAAAGTCGGGGTGGCTCGTCCCGAAGTCGCCGGCGTCGGCAAGCCGCGTCTCGAACCCCGCCGACGTCAGCCGCGCCGCCATGCCGTCGTGGCAATCGGTGCAAAAGGCCTGCGGCGTCGCGGGCATCGGCCCCGCGCCCTCATGTTCGGTGTGACAGCCGACGCAGCGTCCCTCAGGCTTGTTGAACGCCTTGGCAAAGCCCGCCAGCAGCTTGCCCCCCGCCCCCGGCGGCGCCCGCGCGGCGAGCAGCATCGCGGTCGATGCGCCCGCATGGGCCTGGCTCATCGCCTTGTGCTCGCCGGTGTGGCAGCCGACGCACGCCTTGTCGGTGACCGCGACGAAAGGCTCGACGTGGCAGGCCTGACAGTCGTTCTTCAGGCTGGCGTGCGCGCTCGACAGCGGCCCCGACAACCACGCCTGGTCGGCATGATAGCCCTGCGGCCGCTCGTCGACGCTCCGGTAGCTGTGCCACGCCCAGATCGGCCCGATCAGGAAGGCGACCAGCACCAGCGCCGCGAAGCTCCACGCCCCGATGCGCTTGCCGGGCATCACCCCGGCGAGCGAAAAGGCGCGCGCCTCGTCGACGTCCTTCGACGCCTGCGACAGCTCGTCGATCCGTTCGACGCGCAGGATGACGTCCTCGCCCTCGCGCGCGATCGTCAGCCGGTGCCCGCCGAAGCGCAGCTCGGCGCCTGCCGCGCTGTCGATGTCGGCCACGTCGAGCGTGCGCCCGTTGAGGTCGAAGCCGAGCCCTTCCTGCGCCACAATGCGGACGTGGCGCCCGTCGGCGCTGCTGATCGTCGCATGGTGCGGATTGACCGCGAGGTCGGCGACATGGATCGCGTTGCCTGCGTCGCGCCCGAGCGTGATGCTGTCGCCGTCGAGCGGCTGGTCGCGGACGATCTCTTTGCCCGTCTTGGTCGTCGCGATCCGGCGCAGGATGAAGCTCATCGTCCCCTTCCCCGCCTTACCAATAGAAAAAGACGCTGATGATGTGCGCCGACAGCGCCGCGATCAGCGCAAAGGTCAGCGGCACATGCACATAGAGCCAGATCTCGAGCAGCGCGCGGAGCCTGAGGTGGCGGCGCAGCCGCGCCAGCGCCGCTTCCTTCTGGGTCAGCAGCGCGATCACCTTCGCGCGCGCCTCGGGCTCGCTGCCCTGCGACGCGGCGAGCGCGCGGTGCGCCGCGGCCGTCGCGCAGTGCGGATAGCGGCCCGTCAGCCGCGCGCGGATGCCGCCCGCGAACGGGTCCTCGTCGAGCGCCGCAAGCACCGGTGCCGTATCCGCGGGACCGAGCGGCTGCGCGGCGGCATGAAGCTGGCGGTCGAAGGCGCGGATCGCCTCGAGCATCTGCATCTGCGTCATCTGTTCGCGATTGTTCGAAAGCGCGGCGGGCAGCGTCGCATAAACGATCACCCCGAACATCCCCGACAGGATGACGAGCATCATCAGCGCCCAGGCGAGGGTGTGGACGTTCCAGCCGAGCTGAAAGCCCGTGTGCCAGGTGCCGATGACGATCAGGCTCAGCCCCAGATAGACATGCGCCGATGTCCACGCCTTCAGCGACCAATAATCGCGCGTCATCCGCCGCTTGCGATAGCCGAGCGCGGTGAGCCACAGGATCAGCAGCGCGCCGATCGTGCCGAGCGTATAGCCGTACCAGCTGCCGCCATTGGGGCGCGGCTGAACGTCGATCAGCGAATAGCTGACGATGACGAGCAGGCAGAGGCCGCCCGAAATCTTCGCCCAGCGGAAATCGGCGTAGCGCAGGAAGCCCTCGTGCCGGCTCTCGCGCACGCGCTCGGTCTGCGTGGCCTTGCTGCGGCGGCGCTTGAAAAGGGTCGCCATCAGCCGGCATCCTCCTCGAGCCGGGCGATCGACAGGAACTCCTCGGGCGAGACGCGGATCGCGGCGCCGGTCGGGCAGGCGCGGACGCAGGCCGGACCGCCGGCGATCCCCTTGCACATGTCGCATTTGACCGCGATCTTCTTGGGCTTTTCATCGCCCAATTGCTGCTTCGTCCATTTGGGCGACGGCTCGCCCGGCCCCGGGCCGCGGCCGAGGAGCAGCCAGCTCAGCAGTCCCGGCTTGGGCGGCGGTGCGGCCTCCATACGGATCACGCCATAGGGGCAGTTGCGCATGCAATTACCGCAGCCGATGCACCCCGGTTCCATGAACACTTCGCCGTCGGGGCCGCGGTGGATGACGTTGGGCGGGCAATCGGCCATGCAGTGCGGATGCTCGCAGTGGCGGCAGCTCGTGGGCACGTGCAGATGCGCGAAGGTCTTGCCCGCCTCGCGGTCGAGCCGCGACAGCCCCTCGTGACTGTCGGCGCACGCCTTTTCGCAATTGTCGCAACCGACGCACAGATTTTCGTCGATCAGCAGCGCGTCGGTCGCCTCGCCCAGCCCTTCCTTCATGATGAAGCCGGCGGTGTCCGAATAGAGGTCGACCGCGCTCGAATAGCTCGCCTTGCGCGATTCGATGAAGTCGTTCATCGCGGCGCGCTCGGCGACCGCGGCCTCGGTGGCTTCGCGCACCTGCGGCCGCGCCGCGAGCATCGCCTTGAAACCCGCGCCGGTCAGCTTGATCACCTCGCTGCCGACCGCGGCTTTCACTGTCGCATTGCGCTTTTCGCCGCTCAATACCGCCATTTCGCCGAAATAGCTGCCCGCGGGCAGGTAGCGCAGGAAGATAGGTTTGCCGCCGATGTCCTTTTCGACGACCATCGAGCCCGATCGGATGACATAGACGTCGTCGCCGTCGTCGCCCTCCTCGACCACCGCCTTGCCCGCCGGAACGCGGATCACCTCGGCCTCGTCGACCACGGGTGCGAGGTCCTCCACGGTCAGTCCGCCCTTGAAGATCTGCAACAGCTGGCGTTCGAGCGAGATGCGGTTGATCGCGCGCTTCGCCCCCGGCACCGCCGCCATCAGCTTGAGCGCCGCGGTGCGCGATAGTTCGACGAAAATGCTGTCCGCGCCCGCGCGGATCGTCGCGCCGCGCTTGCGCCCCGAAATCAGGCCGACCTCGCCAAATATCGATCCCTGCTCGATCGGCACGGTGACGCCCGGCCCGACCTCGACCAGCGCCTCCCCCTCGGCGATGGCGAACAGCGACGACCCCGGCTCGCCCTTCTCGAACACCACTTCGCCCGCGCGGTAGAAGGCGACCTTCGAATCGAGCATGAATTCGCGCATCTGGAGCGGCGAGACGTCGGCGAAGATGCGGACGTGACTGCGCAGGAATTCCAGCCACTCGCTGACCGGCATGTCATAGGGCAGGCCGGCGAAGATCGCCGCCAGATCCTTTTCGTCGGCGGGGGTCAGCGCGTCGTTGCCATTGATGAACTCGGCGACGTCATAGCCCTGGTTCATGCAATGCTTGATCAGCGGATAGCCCGCGAGCGCGCCGATGACATAGATGCCGGGCACCGTCGTTTCGAAGGTTGGCGACAGCTTCGGAAAGGCTTCGCGGTCGGGGCCGGTGAACGCGATCCCCATCGCCTCGACGAAGGCGCGCGGCGCAACCGACCCCAGCCGCGCGACGATGGTGTCGCAGGCGATGCGCTCCTCGCCATTCGGCGTGTCGAGCGTCAGCCAGCCGTCCTCGACCAGCTTGGGCTGCGTTTCGGTGCGGATGTCGATCAGCCCGTTTTCGCCCGCGTCCATCAGGTCGGCGACATTCTTCGCCTTGGCGCGCGCGAAATCCTTTGACCGGTTGAGGATGGTCACGCGGTTGCCGAGCGCTTCCTCGGCGACGCCCAGCGCATTTTCGATCCCCGCATCGCCCGACCCGACGACGGTGATGTGGCGGTCACGGAAATCCTCGGGGTCGTCGACCTGATAGATGATGTGCGGCAGCTCGTTTCCGGGGCAGCGCAGCCGGTTCGGATTGCCCTGCGTGCCGATCGCGAGGACGATCGTTTCGGCCGCGATCGTCTCGCCCTTCGCAGTCTTGATGAGAAAGGCACCCTTGGCGCCCGACACCTCGACGACCTCGGCATTATAGAGGATGTTCAGCTTGTTCGCGGCGGCATCCTCGTCCCAATTGGCGAGGATCGTCTCGCGCGCGCCCTCGCCGAAGCGGCAGTCCGACCGCAGGTCGAGCCGGTCGGGGGTCGCAAGCACGCGCTTGCCCTTCTGATATTTGAAGATGGTATCCGACAGATGGTCGGTCTTTTCGAGCAGGACGTGGCTCAGCCCGAGCTGCGCGGCGCGCGCGGCCGCACTAAGGCCCGCCGGGCCCGACCCGATGATCGCGACCTTGACGGTTTCGCTCATCGCACCGCCGCTCCGATCGCCGGCGGCGGCCTGTATCTGCGCGCGGGCATCCCAACCCCCATCGCCCTTCCCCCTCGGCGACCAATAACGGATGCGACCCGGACTTACGTCCTGAAAATACAGCTATGCCCTTGAACGCAAGGCGAGGTCAACCGGCGGTTTTGGCGCGGCGTCAGGCGAGTTCGAAGATCGCCGCGATGCGATCCGACGCGATCGGTTCGAAGCGCGACCAGCCGTCGGGGCCCAGTTTTTCGAGCGGGCGGAAGCGCGCCTTGTACGCCATGCGCGCCGATCCCTCGATCCAGTAGCCGAGATAGACATAGGGCAACCCCGCCCGCGCGGCGCGCTGCACATGGTCGAGGATGATATAGGTGCCCAGCCCCTCGCGCAGCGGATGCTGCGTGTCGAAAAAGCTGTAGATCATCGACAGCCCGTCGCCCTGCCGGTCGGTCAGGCAGCAGCCGACGAGCCGGCCGCGGCTGCCGTCGCTCGTCGGCTCGCGATATTCGATCATATAGCTGTCGACCGGGGTCTGCTCGACCATGTCGGCGAAATCCTGCTCGTCCATGTCGGCCATGCCGCCGTTCGGGTGGCGCGTCGTCAGATAGGAGCGCAGCAGCGCATATTGTTCCTCGGTCGCCCACGGCCTGCACGCGGTGACGACGAGGTCGCGGTTGCGGCGGACGTTGCGCTTCTGCGACTGGCTGGGGGCGAAGTCATTCGCGCACACGCGCACCGACACGCACGCCGAGCAATCGGCGCAACTCGGGCGATAGGCGACCGACTGGCTGCGGCGGAAACCGATGCGCCCGAGCGCGTCGTTGAGGTCGTTCGCATTATTGCCGCCGAGTTCGGTGAACACCTTGCGCTCGGTCTTGCCTTCCAGATAGGGGCATGGCGCCGGGCTGGTCACAAAGAAGCGCGGGAAACGAAATGGTGCGGACACGCGAGCTGGACCTCCGGATTGGCAACGCGCCCTCCCACGCGGGCGCCGACGCTTCACTGACAGCGACTATGCCGCGCGCCGTCAATGGTTCAAAGCCCATTTACCATTTTTCCCCGTCCCGATCTGAATCAGGCCCGAAATTTTCTGAATCGCCCGGTAACTTTTGTGCCGATTTGAATCGATTCGCGCCGGCGCTCGCGATCGGCGCGCGGAATCGGCGGCTCAGCTATAGCCTTTCAGCTCGTCGCCGGTCAGCGTCGCGACGTGGAGCACATTGGTCGATCCCGGCGTGCCGAAGGGAACGCCCGCCATCATCACCAGCTTCGACCCCGCCTGGCCGATGCCATGGCGCAACGCCATGCGCTTGCCCTTGGCGATCATCTCCTCAAAACTGCCGATGTCCTTCGTCGGCACGGCATGGGCGCCCCAGAGCAGCCCCATCCGCCGCGCCGCCTCGCGCTTCGGCGTCAGGACGAGGAGCGGCGCGCCGGGACGCTCGCGCGCGACCCGGCGCGCGGTCGAGCCCGACGCGGTGAAGCAGATGATCGCATCGGCGCCGATCGTCCCGATGATGCTCCCCGCCGCCTCGGCGAGCGCGTCGGCGGTCGTCGGATCGGGAAAGGTTTCGGTGAAATGGAGGCGGCGGAAATAATCGGGGTCGCTTTCGACCGAGCGCGCGATCGAATCCATCATCGTCACCGCTTCGACCGGCCAGGCGCCCGCCGCGGTCTCGGCCGACAGCATGATCGCGTCGGCGCCGTCGTAAACCGCGGTCGCCACGTCGCTCACCTCGGCGCGCGTCGGCGAGGGCGAGACGATCATCGATTCGAGCATCTGCGTCGCGACGACGACCGGCTTGCCCATGGCCCTCGCGGTGGCGACGATGCGCTTTTGCAGCGGCGGCACCGCCTCGGGCGGCAGTTCGACGCCCAGGTCGCCGCGCGCGACCATCGCGGCGTCGGCTATCTCGAGAATTTCCTCCAAGCGCGCGACGCCCGCGGGCTTTTCGAATTTGACGAGCAGCGCCGCCTTGCCGCCGATCAGCCGCCGCGCCTCGGCGACGTCCTCGGGGCGCTGGACGAAGGAGAGCGCGATCCAGTCGACATGCTGTTCGAGCGCGAAAGAGAGGTCGCGGCGGTCCTTTTCGGTGAGCGCCGCGAGCGGCACGACGACATCGGGGACGTTGACGCCCTTGCGGTCCGAAATGCGGCCGCCGACCTCGACGAGGGTCTCGATGCGATCCGCCGTGACCTGCTTGACGCGCAGCACCAGCTTGCCGTCGTCGACGAGCAGCCGCGTCTCGGGCTCGAGCGCAGCGAACAGTTCGGGATGCGGCAGGTGGACGCGCGTCGCATCGCCCGGCGTCTTGTCGGTGTCGAGGACGAAGCTCGCGCCCTTCGCAAGCTCGGCGGGCCCGTCCTTGAAGGTGCCGACGCGCAGTTTCGGCCCTTGCAGGTCGACGAGGATCGTCGACGGGCGGCCGGTTTCCTTTTCGAGCGCGCGGATCGCCGCGATCACCTTCGCATGGCCCGCATGGTCGCCATGGCTCATATTGACGCGGAAGGCGTCGGCGCCGGCGCGGTGCAGCGCCGCGATCATCTCCGGATTGGCACTCGCAGGGCCGAGCGTCGCCAAAATGCGCACCTTGCGCTGGCGGGGGGAAAAACTCTGGACCACGATTGCTCCGCTTGCCTGTTTGCCGTTACGGTGAGCGTGGCATGGCGCGTCGCGCCCGCCAAGGCAACCGCCGTATAGCTATTCAATTCGGTAAAGGAGATGAAGCCATGTCGTGCAGCGAGGATCGGGGCGACGGAACGGATGCGCTCGACACGCTCGACGATGCCGTCGCCGCCGCCGCCTTTCGCCGCCTCGTCCGCCTGCTCCGGCATCGTCACGACGCCGCGAACATCGACCTGATGGGGCTTGCCGGATTCTGCCGCAACTGCCTCGGCGACTGGATCGCCGAAGCGGGCGGCATCGACAAGGAAACCGGCCGCGCGATCATCCACGGTATGCCGGCCGCCGAATGGAAGGCGCGCTATCACGTCACCGCGACCCCCGAACAGCTTCGGCGGATGGAAGAAAGCATGGCCAAGAATCCCTGACCCGGCTACGGACGCGCCGGGGCGATTCTCGCCAGACCACATCCAATCCAGCGGAGCATAAAATGAGCGAAGCCACCACTGCCGACGAACAACTGCGCCTTTTCATCGAGCGCATCGAGCGGCTGGAGGAAGAGAAAAAGGGTATCGCCGACGATATCCGCGACGTTTACAACGAGTCCAAGTCGCAGGGTTACGACCCAAAGATCATGCGGCAGATCGTGCGCCTGCGGAAGATGCCGGTCCACGACCGCAAGGAAATGGAAGCGATCCTCGACGTGTATAAATCGGCGCTCGGTATCGACTGACGCGGGGGCGCACCGGCAAGGAGACGGAAGGATGTTCAGCACCACCACCAATGTCGTCGAGGGCCGTCCGGTCCGCGAATATCTGGGGATCGTCACCGGCGAGGTGATCGTCGGTGCGAACATCTTCCGCGATCTGTTCGCGAGCATCACCGACATCGTCGGCGGGCGATCGGGCAAATATGAGGACGTGCTCGCCCGCGCGCGCAAGGAAGCGCTCGGCGAGATGGAGGCGGAGGCGGCGAAACTCGGCGGCAATGCCGTGGTCGGCGTCGACATCGACTATGAAGTGCTCGGCCAGAACGGGTCGATGCTGATGGTCTCGGCGAGCGGCACCGCGGTCGTGCTCTGACGCCGCGGTTGTGCGCCGCACGCAGGCGCGCTAGGGGCGGCGCACGATTTTCCGCATCCGATGGAGGTAGGCCGTGGCCGGCCATAGCAAATTCAAGAACATCATGCATCGCAAGGGCGCGCAGGACAAGAAACGCAGCGCCCTTTTCTCCAAGCTCAGCCGCGAAATCACCGTCGCGGCGAAAATGGGCCTGCCCGATCCCGACGCCAATGCGCGTCTGCGCGCCGCGGTCAATGCCGCCAAGGCGCAGTCGATGCCCAAGGACAATATCCAGCGCGCGATCGACAAGGCCGCGGGCGGCGACGGCGACAATTACGAGGAAATCCGCTACGAAGGCTATGGCCCCGGCGGCGTGTCGCTGATCGTCGAGGCGCTGACCGACAATCGTAACCGTACCGCGACCAACGTGCGCACCGCCTTCAGCAAGAATGGCGGCAATCTCGGCACGTCGGGCAGCGTCAGCCACGGCTTCGACCGCCTCGGGCTGATCAGCTATCCCGCCGCGGCCGGCGACGCCGACACCATCTTCGAAGCGGCGCTCGACGCGGGCGCGGACGATGTCGAATCGTCCGAGGACGGGCACGACATCTGGACCAGCATCGACAGCCTGCACGAAGTCGCGAAAGCGCTCGAAGCGAAGCTCGGCGAGGCCGAGGGCGTGAAGCTCGCGTGGCGCCCGACGCTGAAGAGCGAAGTCGGCGACGAAGCGACCGCGCAGACCTTGTTCAAACTGATCGACACCCTCGACGACGACGACGACGTCCAGGCCGTGTGGGGCAATTATGAGATCCCCGACGCGGTGATGGAGAAATTGGGGTGACAAAGCCCTCCCCTCCCGCTTGCGGGAGGGGCCGGGGGTGGGCCGATGCACGGCGCGCCGCTTGCCCACCCCAAACCCCTCCCGCAAGCGGGAGGGGCTTCTGACATGATCGTCCTCGGCCTCGACCCCTCCTTGAGCTGCACCGGCTGGGGCGTGATCCGCGTCGAGGGCAGCCGGATCAGCCATATCGCCAACGGCCAGGTCAAGACCGACGCAAAGGCGCCGCTGCCGGGCCGGCTCGCGCATCTCGATACTGTGCTCGCCGCGGTGATCGCCGATCATGCCCCGGCGTGCGCTGCGGTCGAGGAGGTGTTCGTCAACGACAATCCGCAATCGACGCTGAAGCTCGCGCACGCGCGCGGGGTCGCGCTGCTCGCCTGCGCGCGCGCCGGCCTGCCCGTCGCCGAATATGCGCCGCGGCTCGTCAAGAAAGCGATCGTCGGCACCGGAGGCGCGGCGAAGGAGCAGGTGCAGGCGATGCTCCGCATCCTGCTTCCCGGCGCGAAGATCGCGGGCGCCGACGCCGCCGACGCGCTGGCGGTCGCCATCGCGCATGCGCATCACCGTCCGCGCTGATCGCGCGCGTCAGAAGGCGACGCTCAGCGACACGCGCGCCGAATAGTTGAGGTCGCTGTTCGCGCTCTTCTCGGCGCCCGCGGCGAGCTTCCACGTATAGTCCCAGCCCCCCGCGAGCAGCCGCAGCTCGCCCGTCCAGGCGTCGTCGAGCGCGTCGGGCGTGATCGTGAAGGGATCGCCGTCGGCGAAGCTCGCCTGCGTCACGCCGAGATCGCCCGAGAGCAGCGTCCGGCGCCCCGCCTCGACCTCGATCGTCAATGGGCGATAGTCGCGGTGTCGCGGCGCGAAGGCGTAAGAGACGGCCAGCGAGGTGATGCCCGACAGCGATGTGCTCGTCCGCTTGTCGACCGTCAGGTCGATCGCATCGCCGCCGCCGCTTTCGCTATAGCCGTCCTCCTGCAACCGATACCATTCGAGCCGCGCCTTGGGCTGGATCAGCAGCTGGCGCGACGCTTCAATGTCATAGGTGACGCCGCCCATTCCCGAAAAGAGCCAGCCCTTCCAGTCACCGTAGCTCGCATAGCTATAGTCGGTGTCGTTCGCGGTCACCGCGACCGTCCGCTCGCTCGCAAAGCTCATCTTCGCGGCGCCGAGCCGCGCGAAGGCATAGAGAGGCCCTTCGCCATCGGTGCGCCAGAAGGCGGCGAAATCGTGCTGGGTCGTGTCGATCGACTGCGTGCCGCCATTGTTATCGACCGTCCCGCTGAGCCAGGCGTAGGAGCCGCCGACGAAGCCGATGCCGGTGCGCCACTCGGCGCCGCCCGACAGGCCCCAGCCGCTCGTCTTGTACGCGCTCGTGCCGGTCGCGTCGCGATTGCTGCGCCACATCACCGGCTCGAACCACGCCGCCATCTCGCCATCCTCGGTCACGTCGAAGATCGAGTCGCGGTCCATCACATGCTGCGCGACGAGCCGCGACGCGCGCGTCGCGCTGTCGAACAGGCCGCCGGCATGGTCGGGCAGCATCTGCGACACCTGCGTCTGCAACGTGTCGCCGTCCATGATGTCGAGGAAGCTCTGCGCGATCACATCGTCCTCGACCGCCGCGGTCAGGATCGCGTCATAGGCGCTGCTGCCGGCACTGTTCAACCCGACCTCGTCGGCACTCTTGCGCCGGATGTCGAGCGTCAGCTGATTATCCTCGACGCTGACCGATCCGGCATAAATATAGGGAAGCTGTGTCGTCGTATCGTCGAATGTCGGGTCGCCTTCGATGGTCCCGGCGCTGAGGATCACATAGCTCCCCTCCGCGCCGACGAGCGAATTGATCGTCGCCGAAACGGTAGCGCCGCTCTCGAAAATCGCGGTGTCGGCGACGATCTGCGAACTCGTGCCGGTATCGCCGTCGATATAGGCGTTGAGCGTGCCGCCCGAACCGATCGTCAGCGATCCGACGGTGAAGGTCTTGACGCCGTCGGCGCCGAACGTCCCGCCGTTGACGACGATCGACGAGGCGTCGCCATTGGCGATCGTGCCGAGAAAGGTCGCGTCATCGGCGAGCGTCAGCGATCCCGCGAGCCCCGCGAAATCGAGCGTGCCGACGAAAGCGGCCTCGCCCGACAGCGCCGCGAGCGCCGCGCCATCGCCGAAATAGACCTTGCCCTTGTAATAGGCCTCACCCGACAGCAGCAGGCTGTCGTCGCCGTCGTTGAAAATCGTGTTGCCGACGATCCATCCGGCGTTGGCGGCCAGCGTATCGTCGCCCGAGCCAGTGACGATGTTGCCCGTGATCGCGGTATAGACCGTGGTGTCGGTTTCGCCCTCGTCGAGGTCGGCCTCGATCTCCTCACGCGTCGCGATGTCCGCATCGTTCATATATTGGGTGATGGTGACGTCGTCGGTCGCCGCCGACAGATTGATCGCGTTGACAACGTCGGTGCTCGACCCGGTCGCGGTGATGAAGCCGGTATTCTCGATCGTCGTCAGCGTCCCCGACAGGTCGAGGATGCCGTAGGCCGCGCCCTCGCCCTGCGAGTTGATCGTCGCCTTGATCGTGCCGCTGTTATAGAGCGTGCCGACTGTCACGCCCTCGTTGATCAGCAGCGCCGTTGCCGCCGAATCCTGCGTGACCGCGGCGACCGTGCCGGTCACACCGATCCCGCCCGGCAGCTCGACCGTGCCGCCCTGCCCGCCGATCACGATGCCGAAAGCATCGGTCGAGCTGTAATTGGCGGTGCCCGTCACCGATCCCTCGATGAGCAGCGAATAGCTGCCGTCGCTCGCCGGGAGCGCACCGATCGTGATGTCCTCGTCGCCGCCGATCTGCATCGCAGGGCCGTTGCCGAAGGAATAGACCGAGCCCGTCCCTTCCTCGCTGTCGTCGATGCCGTCGCCGTCTTCGTCGTCATTATCCTCGTCGTCGTCGGCGGGCGGCGCCGCGACGACGATGCCGCCGTCGACATTGCCCGCGATCGACACCGCGGGCGCGCCGAGCCGCAGGTCGAAGCGCGAGACATAGACGGTGCTGTCGTCGTCATAGGTGAAGGAGGTCGTCTGGCCGACGATTCCCTGCAGCCGCACCGTGCCGCCGACATCGCCGGTAATGTCGAGCGCACTCGCGCCGGCCCCGGTCACCGTCGTCGTTCCCTCCATCACGACGTCGCCGGTGACGTCGGCGACGCGCACGCCGACCGAATCGTCGCCGACGACCCGGATCGTCCCGTCCTGCACCAGCGAGCCGTCGAGCGTCGAGTCGATCACGATGCCGCCCGAGTTCAGGCCCTCCACGGTGATCGTGCCCATGTTCTCGATCGTCCCCGTTATCGCGCCACCCGCCGCGACGTGGATGCCATAGCGGTCGCTCGCCGATGCGAGCGCGCCGTCGGCGATACCGTTCGCATCCTCGTCCTCCGGCTCGAAATCCTCGAGGACCGAGATGGTGCCGCTATTGGAAATGGTCGTGGTCACGCCGGGTTCGACCAATATGCCGGCCGCGCCGTCGCCTTCGCCCGCCGTGACCTGTCCGGGTTCGTCATCGCTATCGTCGCTGTCGTCGTCCTCGATCGTCACCTCATTGTCGCTGTCGACGGTGATCGCGGCGCCCGAGGCAACCGCGAGCTCGGCATCTTTCGCGATCGTAATGTCCCCGGCGGACGAGGTTTTGAGCGGCGTGCTGCTGTCGGCGCTGACCGTCGTGTCGGCGGCGGCGGGCGCCTGGGCGAGCGCCACGATGAGGGAAGAAAGACAGATTGTGCCGAACAGCCGACCCGATTTCATTGCGTAATCCTTGAAAATTGCTGGGGCGATGAACAGGCCGCGGATCGCCGCGACGCGCGGCGGGTTCGAACCAGGGACGGTCATTGAAGGCGGCCTGCTCATCGAGCGACAAACGGGGAGCGCGGCAAAACCCTTCGCGGGCGAGGCGATTTTTTTGTGCCCGCGCGTAAATCGGCCGTTCATCGCGGGCGACCTAGCGCTTGGGCGTTGCTGTCAGTCTGCGGGTCGCCGGTGTCGCTTCAGATATCTCTCTTCGCGCGCGAGGACGCGCCGGCCTGCGACGCCCCCGCCGCCCCCGCCCCCCTTTGCGATTCCGACGATCTCGACGCGCTGATGGCGCGCGTTGCCAGGGGCGACGCCGACGCGTTCGGCGCGCTCGTCGATCGCTATAGCGCGCGCCTCTATCGCCTCGCGTGGCGCCTGCTGGGCGATGCACAGGAAGCCGAGGATGCGGTGCAGGATTGCTTCGCGCGGCTGTGGCAGGGCGCGCCCGGCTGGCAGGCGCGCGGCGGCGGGCTCGCCACCTGGCTGCACCGCGTGACCGTCAACCGCTGCCTCGATCGGCTGCGTCGATACCGGACCGTCGCCGACGAGGAAGCCGTCGCCGCAGTCGAAGACATATCGCCCGGTCCCGAGCGCCGGCTTGCGATGCACCGGCTGCAAAATGCGATCGAAGCCGCGCTTCATGCGCTTCCGCACCGCCATCGCGCCGCACTTGTGCTATGCTATCTCGAAGGCTTTTCGAACGCGCTGGCCGCGGAGATGTTGGGCCTGAACCTGAAGGCGATGGAATCGCTGCTCTTTCGGGCGCGGCGAAGCCTGCGCGAGCGATTGGAGCAAATGGGCGTGGCGGTCGAGGATCTGGAGTTGCTGGCATGAGCGGCCGGATCGAAGAAGCGAAGGACGCGGCCGCGGCGCGCGCGCTGTCGCGCCTGGCCGAACCCGCGGTGCCCGAGGGGCTCGCCGCGCGCATCAAGGCGCAGGCGACCGCGCTGCCGCAGGCGGCTGGTCAGGCTGCCGAACCCGTTGTGGCCGCACCAGAGGCTGCCTCCGCCCTCGCCTCGCCCCGTCCACGCCGCTGGCCGGCCTATGCCGCGGCGGCGTCGGTCGCCGTCGCCATCCTCGCCTGGGCCATGCTGCCGTCCCGCCCGCACGACGCGACGCCGATTGCGCCGCAAGTCGTCGACAGCACCCCATCCTCTCCAGCCGAAGCGCCGAAAACTCCCGTTCAGATAGAGGCACCGGCTCCCGCCGCACCGGCACCGAAGCTCGCCGAGCGGCAGAAACCCGCGAAAAAGACGGCGCCGGCGCCCGAACCGGTGCCCGCACCGCCCGCAGCCGGACCCGCGGCGGTCGAGCTGGCGACCAAGGCGCCCGAATCCGCCCCGCCTGCGCCGCCCGGCGAAAGTCCGCAGGAGCCCGAGCTTGCCCAGACCGGGCCGCAACTGCCCGCCGAGAACGACAATGTCACCGGATCGGTTTATGGCCCGCCTGCGCCGACCGGGCTCGGCATCGCCGGATCGGCCGGCGCGCGCCCCGGTGCGCCGATGGGGGGACATCGGGGCGGGCCGCCGCCAGGCGGACCGGGGCCACGCTGATCGATCCCGCCGAAAAGGAACTCACGGGGATGTGTCTCCGTTAGGACAGCGAAAGGGAATGATCATGCCGAACCGCTTCCAACGCTTTCCCCTGCTCCCTGCGCTCGCCGCGTCGCTTGCGGCCGGCGCCGGTCTCGTCGCGCTGTGGCGGAAACACCGCAATACACGGACACCCGCGCCCGCGCCACGCCACGGCGCCGCCTTCGCGGACCACGAAACCGATCCCGAAAACGCCACCCAGACGCGCTCGGCCGGCCCCGGCGCGATGCGCGACGGGGCGCAGCGGCGCTGGGACAATGTCGACGAAGCGAGCGACGAATCCTTCCCGGCAAGCGATCCGCCGGCCTATTGACCCGTCGAAGCGGCGGGGGGCGAGCGTCCGCCCGCCCCCGGCCGCGCGGATCAGCGTCCGACCGGCGCCGAAACCTCTGGCAGATTCTTCTTGGTCCAGTTCGACCGCTCGATCACATAGGCGCGGATCGCTTCGGCATCGGCGGGCGTCAGCACCTTCGCAAAGCTCACCATGCCGCGGTCCTTCAGCGCGCCGTCGAGCAGCACGCTCTTCCACGCATCGGCATTGCCGAGCGTGCCCGAGACGCGCAGGTCGGGGGTGAAGCCGTTGCCGATCGCGCTGTCGCCGTGGCAGACTTGGCAATAGCGGCCGAAATGCGCCTTGCCCGCGGCGATCTGTTCACCCGTACCGATCGGAGCCGGCGGATTCCACGCGAGCTTGGTCGTCGGTGCCGGCGGCAGTTCGACCGACCCGCCGAGCTTGAGCACGACGAGGCGCGGAATATTGGGCACCTTGCGCGCCGCGCCGCCGGCAATTCCTCCGGCGAGCGGGAAGGCCCCGCCCTTGCTGGTCATGAAGGCGACATATTGAACGCCGCCGACGCGGAAGGTTGATGGTGCGCCGACGATTCCCGACTGCATGTCGAGGTCGAGCAACTGCTTGCCCGTATCGGCGGCATAGGCGCGGAAGCGGCCGAGGCTGGTGCCCTGGAACACCAGATTGCCCGCGGTCGTCATCGTGCCGCCGTTCCACGCCGCGGGATAGTCGACGCTCCACGCCACCTTGCCCGCGCGCGGATCGAAGGCGACGAGACGGCCGGTGGTCGCGGCGATCGCCGCCTTGAACGCCGCGGCGTCGTCGGGGAGCATCGTCCCCGAAAGCGAGGTGCCGACATTGAAACCGAGCACCTTCCTCTTGTCGAGCTCGGTCATGTCCTGAAGATAGCCCTGCGGCACCTGCTGCGCGGGGATATAGACGAGGCCGGTCGCCGGGTTGAAGCTCATCGGATGCCAGTTGTGTGCGCCGAGCGCGCCCGGAATCGCGATGAACGGCTTGCCGGTCTTGTAATAGCGCGCCTCGGGGTTCTCGATCGGGCGGCCGGTCTTGAGGTCATAGCCCGTCGCCCAGTTGATCCCGTCGACGAAGGGTTCGGCACCGACCAGCTTGCCGGTCGTGCGGTCGATGGTGAAGAAAAAGCCGTTCTTCGGCGCATGGTAGAGCACTTTGGTCGGCCGCCCATCGACCTGCTGCTCGGCGAGGATGATCGGCTGGGTCGCGGTATAGTCCCACGTCTCGGCCGGGGTTTCCTGATAGTGCCATTTATAGGCGCCGGTGTTGGCGTCGAGCGCGACGATCGAGGAGAGGAACAGATTGTCCCCGACCCCTTTCGAACGCGTGCCATGGTTCCACGGATTGCCGTTGCCGACCCCCAGATAGATCTGGTCGAGATCCTTGTCATAGACGATCGCGTCCCAAACGGTGCCGCCGCCGCCCGACGTCTTCCACTCACCCTCGTCGGACCAGGTCGGGGCCGCCTTCGATGCCAGTATGTCGTCGCTCGCCGCATTGTCGGGGCGCCCGTTCGGGTTGGGCACGGTGTAGAAACGCCATTTCTGCTTGCCGGTGTCGGCGTCATAGGCGGTGACGTATCCGCGCACGCCGAATTCGGCGCCGCCGTTGCCGATCAGCACCATATCCTTCACCACCCGCGGCGCGCCGGTGATCGTATAGGGCTGGCGCACGTCGAAGGTCTGCGTCGACCACAGCTCTTTGCCCGTCTTTTTGTCGAGCGCGATCAGGCGGCCGTCGATCGTGCCGACGAACAGCTTGTCGCCCCACAGCGCGACGCCGCGGTTGACGACGTCGCAGCAGGCGTTGACCGCGCGGTCGCCGGGGACCTGCGGGTCGAACGCCCATAATTTCTTGCCGGTCGCCGCGTCCCAGGCATCGACCTTCGACCAGGCGTGGCTGACATAGAGCACCCCGTCGACGACGACGGGCGTTGCCTCCTGCCCGCGCGCATCGTCGAGGTCGGCGTACCAGGCGATGCCAAGCTCGCCCACATTCCTGTCGTTGATGTCGGTGAGCGGGCTGAATCGCTGCTCGTCATAGCCATAGCCGATACCGGCCCAGTCGTCGCCATTGCCGCCGGTCTTGAGCAAGGCTTCGCTCGCCTGCTCGGCGGGGTCGAGGGTCGAAACGCTGCTCGTCGCGTCGCCGTCGTCGGTGGTCGATGCGTTGCAACCAGCCAGAATCAGAGCCGCACCGCCCAGCAGCGCGGCACTCCACACCCGTTTCGCCATGTCTCTCTCCCTCGGCGCCTTACTTGACGTTTACGTCAAGTCTGCGCGCAAAGGAGAGCCGGTGCAAGCGGGAAATGGGGGAGGGAGGCAATCCCCTATCGTCACCCCGGACTTGATCCGGGGTGCACGAAGGTCAGCCCTGCGCTGGAAGTTCATGGATCCCGGATCAAGTCCGGGATGACGAAAAACAGTCGGGCTGATCAACTTTGCCAGGGCGGCGCGTTCAGCCCCTTCGGACTCGCGGTGAAAATCTCGCAGCCGTCCTCGGTAATGCCGATGCTATGCTCGAACTGCGCCGAGAGCGAGCGGTCGCGCGTCACCGCGGTCCAGCCGTCGGACAGCATCTTCACGGCATATTTGCCCGTGTTGATCATCGGCTCGATGGTGAAGAACATGCCGGGGCGCAACTCGGGGCCGGTGCCGGGGCGTCCTGCGTGGACGACCTCAGGCGCGTCGTGGAACATCTGTCCGACGCCATGGCCGCAGAAATCGCGCACCACCGAATAGCGGTGGCGTTCGGCGTGACTCTGGATCGCGTGGGCGACGTCGCCCATCGTGTTGCCCGGCTTAGCCTGCTCGATACCGAGCATCAGGCACTCATAGGTCACATCGACCAGCCGCCGCGCCTTGATCGGCACCTCGCCGACGAGATACATACGGCTCGTGTCGCCGTGCCAGCCGTCGACGATCGACGTCACGTCGACATTGACGATGTCGCCTTCGCGCAGCGGCTTGTCGTCGGGGATGCCGTGGCAGACGACATGGTTGATGCTGGTGCAGCAGCTGTGGGTGAAACCGCGATAGCCCAGGGTCGCGGGGATGCCGCCGCCCGCGAGCATCATCTCGCGCACCTTGTCGTCGATCGCGCCGGTCGTCACGCCGGGCTGGATGAAGGGAACGAGCGCGTCGAGGATCTCGGCCGACAGCCGCCCCGCCTTGCGCATCCCGGCAAAGCCCGCCGCATCGTGCAGCTTGATCGTGCCGTCGCGCACCGCGGCAGGGGCGCCGGCTTCGTCGGCGGTTACGGAGATATAGTTATACATGGGGCCAATATAGGTGCGGGGGCGGCAAAAAGCGAGGGTGGTAAGCCCCTCCCCTTCAGGGGAGGGGTTTGGGGTGGGGCCATCGGCCTTGCGCAAGGCCTGTAAGCCCACCCCGCTGCGACCAGGTCCGGCTTCGCCGTACCAAGTCTCGCTGCCCCTCCCCTGAAGGGGAGGGGCGTGGCGATGACCCTATTCGGCCAGCTTTTTCAGCGCAGATTGCCGCTTCTTCATAACGGCCCGTGCAACCGTCAACTGCTGATCCAATTCCGTTGACGCCAAGGCGCGCAAGATGTCGCGGTCCTCGGCCATACGCATCATGGCGCCTTGAGCGTCTTTCTTAATCACTCCGCCGCCTTCTCGGCCTTGCCCTTCGCCTTGCCCTTGCCCCCCTTGGGCGGTGCGGGGGTGATTTCGAAGGTCAGCGGGTTGCCGACCTTGGCATCCTCGCCCGCCTTCATCTTCACCTTGACCTCGCCGCCGTGGACGAGCTTGCCGAAGAGCAGTTCCTCGGCGAGCGGTTGCTTGATCTTTTCCTGGATCAGCCGGCCCATCGGGCGCGCGCCATAGAGCTTGTCATAGCCCTTCGCCGTCAGCCACTGACGCGCCGGATCGTCGAGCTGGATATGGACGTTGCGGTCGGCGAGCTGCAGTTCGAGTTCGAGGATGAACTTGTCGACGACGCGCGCGACGACCTCGGGCGGCAGATAGCCGAAGGGGACGATCGCATCGAGGCGGTTGCGGAATTCGGGGGTGAAGAGTGACTTCACCGCTTCCTCCTGCACATCCTCGCGCGTCGACTGGCCAAAGCCGATCGATTCGCGCGCCATGTCGCTCGCGCCCGCATTGGTCGTCATGATCAGGATGACGTTGCGGAAATCGACCGTCTTGCCGTGATGGTCGGTCAGCCGGCCATGGTCCATCACCTGCAGCAATATGTTGAACAGGTCGGGGTGCGCCTTTTCGATCTCGTCGAGCAGCAGCACGCAATGCGGATTCTGGTCGATCGCATCGGTGAGCAGCCCGCCCTGGTCATAGCCGACATAGCCCGGCGGCGCGCCGATCAGGCGGCTCACCGAATGGCGCTCCATATATTCGCTCATGTCGAAGCGCTGGAGCGGAATGCCGAGCAGGCTCGCGAGCTGCTTCGCCACTTCGGTCTTGCCGACACCGGTCGGGCCGCTGAACAGATAATTGCCGATCGGCTTTTCGGGATCGCGCAGCCCCGCACGCGACAGCTTGATCGCCGATGCGAGCACCTCGATCGCGGTATTCTGGCCGAACACGACGCGCTTCAGGTCGGTCTCGAGCGTTTCGAGCACCTTCTTGTCGTCGCTCGACACCGATTTGGGCGGGATGCGCGCCATCGTCGCGATCACCGCCTCGATCTCCTTCGCGGTGATCGTCTTGCGGCGCTTCGACGGCGGCACCAGCATCTGCATCGCGCCGACCTCGTCGATCACGTCGATCGCCTTGTCGGGCAGCTTGCGGTCGTTGATGTAGCGCGACGACAGCTCGACCGCCGCGTTGATCGCGTCGCTCGTATATTTGACATTGTGGTGGTTCTCGAACGCTTCGCGCAGCCCGGCGAGGATCTTCTTCGTATCCTCGATGCTCGGCTCGATCACGTCGATCTTCTGGAACCGGCGGAGCAGCGCGCGGTCCTTTTCGAAATGATTGCGAAACTCCTTGTAGGTCGTCGATCCGATGCAGCGGATCACCCCGCCCGAGAGGGCGGGCTTCAACAGGTTCGACGCATCCATCGCGCCGCCCGACGTCGCGCCCGCGCCGATCACCGTGTGGATTTCGTCGATGAACAGGATCGCGTGCGGCAGGCCTTCGAGCTCGGAGACGACCTGCTTCAGCCGTTCCTCGAAATCGCCGCGATAGCGCGTGCCCGCGAGCAGCGCGCCCATGTCGAGCGAATAGATCACCGCTTCCCTCAAGACCTCGGGCACGTCGCCCTCGACGATCTTGCGCGCGAGCCCTTCCGCGATCGCGGTCTTGCCGACGCCGGGATCGCCGACATAGAGCGGATTGTTCTTGCTGCGGCGGCAGAGGATCTGGATCGTGCGATCGACCTCGGCGCCGCGGCCGATCAGCGGATCGACCTTGCCGCCTTTCGCCTTTTCGTTGAGGTTGACGGTGAACTGGTCGAGCGCGGTCTCTTTCTTGTTCTTGGCGTCCGACTTTTCCTTCGCTTCCTCCTTCTCCTCGGGCTCGGCCTGCGGCGAGGGCTTGCCGCCCTTGCCGACGCCGTGGCTGAGGTAGGACACGGCATCGAGCCGCGTCAGATCCTGCTGCTGCAGGAAATAGACGGCATAGGATTCGCGTTCGGAAAACAGCGCGACGAGGACGTTGGCGCCCGTCACCTCATCCTTGCCCGACGACTGAACGTGCAGGATCGCGCGCTGGACGACGCGCTGGAAACCGCTGGTGGGGGAGGGGTCGCTGTGCCCCTCGACCTTCAGGCTGTCGAGTTCGGTGTCGAGATAGTGGACGACCGCCGATTGCAGGTCGTCGAGCGCGACGCCGCACGCGCGCATCACCTCGGCGGCGTGCTCGTCGTCGATCAGCGCATTGAGCAGATGCTCGAGCGTCGCATATTCGTGATGCCGCTCCGACGCGGCCTTCAGCGCATTGTGCAGGGTCTTTTCGAGGGACTCCGAAAAGGACGGCATGGGTCTTTCTCCTTGCGGGGACCGATCCGGGGAGAGGCGGCCCCCTCTAGGAACATAAGGTGGCGATGCCACCGCCCCGCCGCAAGGGAAAAGCGGTCGGCGGTGTGAAATTACGATGACAGCCTTGCTTCATGGTTAACGAAGGCTTGTCATTTTTCGAGCGGAACCCGGCGCAATCCACAAAAAGACGGTCGCCGCAAGGGACTGCGGCGACCGTCACCATACTGATCGTCGGGAGGGAAGCGATCAGAAATTGGCCGAAACGCCGAACTTCGCGGTCCAGCTATAATCCTCATATTGCAGCAGACGGCGGCGGCCCCCGAACTGCTGATAGGCGAAATAGGGGGCGTCGGTGACATTCACCCATTCGACGAAGACGCGCACGCCGGGCGTGACGCGATATTTGGCCGACAGGTCGAGCCGGAACTGGTCGGCGACGATCCGGTCTTCCTCGGCCACCCCGCCGATCTCGTCGAGATATTTGTCGCGATAGGTGCCGGCGGCGCGCAGCGACAGCGGTCCCTTTTCATAGCCGAGCACCGCGTTGAACGTGTTCTTCGACGAAGAGGGCAGCATGATCTCGCGCGGGTCCTCGATGTCGCCGTCGGCGAACACCGTGCCCTTCGCGTCGGTGTAGGTATAGTTGAACTGCGCTTGCAAACCGTCGAACGGTGCGGGCAGGAAATCGAAAACCTGATTATAGCTGAATTCGAAGCCCTTGACCGTCGCCTTGTCGCCGTTGATCGCGGTCGTCGCCTCGTCGAGCGTCACGCCATTGTAGACGACGTCCTCGAGCGTCTGGTCGACGATGTAGTTCTTGACGTCCTTGTAGAAGACCCCGGCCGAGACGGCAGCGTTGCTGCTGAAATAATATTCGGCGGCGAAATCGAGGTTCCAGGATTCATAGGGCTTGAGGTCGGGGTTGCCGAACTCGCCTTCATTATCCTCGATCACCGCGCGCGGCGCCAGCTTCGAAAGCTTGGGCCGCATCAGGCTCTTCGAACCGCTCGCGCGCAGCACGAGGTTCTGGACCGGTTCGTAGCGCACCGTCAGGCTGGGCAACCAGTCGGTATAGCTGCGGCGGAAGGTCTGCGGGGTGATCAGCACATCCTCGTCCTGGATCACTTCGCCTGCATCGTCCTCGATTTCGGGAATGAAGGTCAGGATGTTGCCGGTGATGCGGTTCCTGGTGCGCTCCATGCGCACCCCGCCGATGACGCGCAGCGTGTCGCTGTCCCAGCGGCCGAGCAGATAGGCGGCGGTCACATCTTCGTCGACGCTGTAATCCTCTTCGGCCGACGCCGATTTGGTGTCGAGCGGGTCGAGTTCGAAACTGCCGATATTATCGTCGAAGAAGTCGCGGAAGCCCGTCTTCGACAGCGTCGGCTCGATGATCGCGAGATCATAATCCTGCTCGCCCAGGAAATCGGCGAGCGTGATGTCGCCGTCGAACCCCTTATAGATGTCGAAAGTGCCGTTGTAGGACTTGGTGCGCCAGCGCTGCTTCGCGCCCGCCTGGATGGTGAAGTCGCCATTGTCCATCGCGAAGCTGCGCGCGATGTCCGCTTTCAGCGCGAATTCCTCGTCCTCCGAGTCCGACAGCGTGGTGCGCTCGACCTTGTCGAATTCATATTCGGTCGGATCGAGGAAGGCCGCCTGCCCCGCGGTGATCGTGTAGGGGATGTGCATGTCGCGCGCATAGTTGAACGATACGCCGAAATCGTCGCCATTCTCGAACACGCGCTCAAAACCGACGGGGTCGATCGAGCCATGTTCGGTCTCGCTCGATTTCGCCCAGCTGCCCGAATATTCGAGCTTCCACGGGCCGGTTTCGGTCTTGCCGCCGAGAACGAGCGAGCGGATGCGCTGCCGCTCGAAGCGATCCTTGAGGTCGCGCTGGACCGAGATTTCCTGATCCTCGTCCTCCGACGAGAAACCGACTGCATCGGCGTTGCCGCCGCGCGGGCCTTCCTCCATTTCGAAAGTCAGCCGGCGGCGATATTCCTGATCGTCGAACTGGCTGTAGAGGCCGCGCGCATAAAGCGTCGTCGTGTCGGCCGGACGGAAATCGAGGGAAAGCGACCCGCTGATCCGTTTCCGCTCGACGTCATAATCGCGATATTCGACCGTGTCGGCATAAACGAGCCCGTCGTCGGTCGTATCCCAGCCGTCGACCTCCTGATTGTTGGTCGCGAACTTGCGGCGATAGAAGCTGAGACCGCCGGCGATGCCGAAATTGTCGCCGAGCTTCTTCGAGAAATCGACGCTCCCCTTCGGCGACACGCTCTCGGTCAGGTCGTTGTAGCTGCCCTCGGCCTTGACCGCGAACAGGTCCTTCTTGCGGTCGAAGGCGCTGGTCGTCTTGATCTCGATCGACCCGCCCACCGCGTCGGCGTCCATGTCGGGGGTCAGCGACTTCTTGACCTCGATCGATTCGATGATGTCGCTGCTGATCACGTCGAGCGCGACCGAGCGAACGTCGCTCTCGGGCGCCGGCAGGCGGACGCCGTTTACCGACGAGGCGTTGAGCTCGGGATCGAGGCCGCGGATCGAGACGAAACGGCCCTCGCCCTGGTCGTCGAGCACGTTGACGCCCGGCAGGCGGCGCAGCGATTCGGCGACATTCTGGTCGGGGAATTGCCCGATCGCGTCGCGGGTCAGCACATTTTCGACGCCGTCGGCGGCGCGCTGGCGCGACAGGGCGCTCGCCTGATTTGCCGCCTGGCCGATGACGAGAATATCGCCGCCGCCGGCGCCCGACAGCGCAATATTGACCGTGATCCGGCCCGTTTCGGGAACCTCGACCGTCTGGCGCACCGGTTCGGCGCCGACATAGGTCGTCTCGAGCGTATAGGTGCCCGCGGGAACGTCGGCGAAACTGTAGCTGCCGTCGCGCGCGGTCGTCGTCGCGCGCCCGAGTTCGACGATGCGCACATTGGCCGCCTGCAGCGAGCGCGTGCCCGACGCATCGGCGACATTGCCCGCAAGCTCGCCCGCGTGCGCGATCGTCGCGATGGAAGTCCCCGCCAGCAACAATGCCAGCCCGCGCGCGACGCCGAATCCCTTGACCATGAAAGCCCCCTTTTTGAGTATCAATGGCGGGCTCGCTAGGGACGCTCGGTGACAGGGTGGCGTCGCACGGTTGACAGGTTGATGACGCTTGAAGGTCATTTCGGTGACAAGGCGGCCAAGCCCATGCCGCAGCGCAGCATTTCGGCCGGTCGATTTGCAGCGGAGGGTCGGGGAGGCCGAGAAAAGACAGGCCTATTTCGCTGGAGATGGGCGCCGGTGTCGCGCTTCGGCCGGTTGCTGCCCTGTTGATCATCGTCACCCCGGACTTGATCCGGGGTCCATGACTTCGGCGCTGCGGTGGATCCCGGATCAAGTCCGGGATGACGAAAGAGAGCAGGCGACCGTCCGCTCCCCACCCCAAGCCGGACATCCGCCGCAAAAAAACCGCTGTCCTACATTGTCCGGCTGTGCCAGCCTTCGTCTCGGCTCTTTCGATAGGTGGATAAAAGCGGTCACGGCCCGGCTTTACGGATACGGGCGCGAGCCGGCGTGGCATGTTCGCCGAACGCGACCCATCGGCGGCTGCACAAGGCTGAACTTTGCTGAACTTTGAAACGGCGAGGCGGACCCTGCCCGCGATAACCAAAGACGGCGATGGCAACTGGACACCCCGAAGCAGCCGTCGGCCGCCGACGCGCGATCGCGTCCTGCCGCATCGAAACACCGCCACAAAAGAAGGAAAGGTGGGACGATTCTGTTGCCCGGCTCGTCCCCAGCCGCTGGTATCCGATTCTGTTGCCCGGTTCGGTCCGAACCGCGTTCTATTTGTCTAACCTTAGGCCGTGAGGCTTATCGGTTAGGCAGCAAGAGCGAGTGCTTCGTTATCGTTAGCACTTATAGGTTTGAGCCTTTTACGGGTTACTCAGCCCGGAAGAAAACATCGTCTTTGAACACACGTCGATCCTGGTTCGGCCCCGTCAGAAGCCCGCGCGCCCCTTCTGGCAAACGCGGGTTTGTGGTGGAGCCGCCGGGTACTGCCCCCGGGTCCGCTGTGTCTATTCCACGACACCATTTATCCTCATAGCCGGCCGAAACCGGCACGACCCATATAGGAAGCCCGACCGCGCATGGAAAGAGCGCAAGCGGGCTTTTTGTCGCGGATACGCCACCGGCGCGGGGCGAGCCGCGCGGGCAAAGCGGCTATTTCCTGCGCAGTTCGTCGCGAATCTCGACGAGCAGGTCGACCTCGCTCGGCCCCGCGGGTGCCGGTGCGGCTTCCTCCTGCTTGCGCGTCATCCGGTTCACCGCGCGCACGAGCAGGAAGATGATGAAGGCGAGAATCAGGAAATTGATCACCGCGGTCAGAAAGGCGCCATAGCCGATCATCGCGACCCCCGCCTCTTTGAGTGCGGCATAGTCGCCTGGCGCGACACCCTCGGGAAGCGGGCCGAGGCGGATGAACTGGTTCGTAAAATCGGCACCACCGAAGATCGCGCCGACGATCGGCATGATGACATCTTCGGTCAGCGATTTGGTGATCGTCGCAAAGGCGCCGCCGATGATCACCCCGACGGCAAGGTCCATGACATTGCCCTTTGCGATGAATTCCCTGAATTCTGCCAGCATGTTAAAGCTCTCCTGCGCTTGGCTGCCGAGGCCCAAGGGTGCCGCGATGATTGCGCAAAGGCAAGCGGCATCCTATGTCCTGTATTGTTGCGGCAAAACGCCGCCGGAGGGAGATAAATCCATGAGCTTTCGTTCCGCCCGCTGGATGATCGTGCCCGTCGCGGCAGTGTCGCTGTCCGCCTGCGGCATCAACAGCGTTCCGACCAAGGAAGAGGCCGCCAAGGCGCAATGGGCGAATGTCGAGGCCGCGTACCAGCGGCGCGCCGACCTGATCCCCAACCTCGTCGAAACCGCAAAGGGCGCCGCGCAGATCGAGCAATCGACGCTCGAAGGCGTGATTCAGGCCCGCGCCTCGGCGACGCAGGTCAAGCTGTCGCCCGACGACCTCGAAGACCCGGCCAAGGTGCAGGCATTCCAGCAGGCGCAGGGCAATGTGTCGAGCGCGCTCGGCCGCCTGCTCGTGACGGTCGAAAAATATCCCGACCTCAAGAGCCAGGGGCGCTTTGCCGACCTGATGACCCAGCTCGAAGGCACCGAAAACCGCATCAACATCTCGATCCGCGACTATAACGCCGCGGTGCAGGATTATAACACGACGATCCGCACCTTCCCCGACATCATCGGCGCCAAGATCGTCCATGGCGCGAAGCCGATGACCCCGTACAAGGCGACCAGCCCCAACGCCAACGAGGCGCCCAAGGTCGACTTCGGGCAATAAGGTGGGCCTGAACGCCCTCACCCGCCCCTTCGCAGCAGTGGCGCTCTCCGTGGCGCTGCTGCTGCCGGGCGCACCCGCGGCGGCGCAGGATTTTCCCAAGCTGACCGGCCGCGTCGTCGATCAGGCGGACATCATCCCCTCCGACAAGGAAGCGAGCCTCACCGCGCAGCTCGCCGAGCTCGAAAAGACCAGCGGGCACCAGCTCGTCGTCGCGACGGTGAACAGCCTCGATGGCAATGACGTCGCCGACTATGGCTACAAGCTCGGCCGCGCGTGGGGGATCGGCGGCAAGGCGGAGAATGACGGAGTCGTCTTCCTGATCGCCCCGAACGAGCGGCGGATGAACATCTCGGTCGGCTACGGGCTCGAACCGGTGCTGACCGACGCGCTGTCGGGCCGGATCATCCGCGACGACATCACCCCCAAATTCAAGGACGGCGACTATCCGGGCGGCATCCAGGCCGGGGTCGATGCGATCGCCGAGCAGATCCAGCTTCCGCCCGAAGAGGCCGCCGCGCGCGCGCAGGCCGCCGCCGCCGAAGAACGCGACCGCGCCGACGACGGCAATATCGGCGGGCTGTTCTTTCTGGGCTTCATCGTCTTTTTCTTTTTCATCCTGCCGATGCTCACCGCCTTCGGGCGGCGCGGCAAGCGCCATCGCCGTCACCGGCCGTGGGGCGGCGCGCCGATCATCATCTGGGGCGACGACCATTGGGGCGGCGGTGGAGGCGGCGGCTCCTCGTGGGGGGGCGGCAGCTGGGGCGGCGGCGGTGGCGGCTTCGGCGGCTTTTCGGGGGGCGGCGGCAGCTTCGGCGGCGGCGGCGCCTCGGGCGGCTGGTAGGAGATCGAAGCGATGGCATTGAGGAAAGTCAGCCACGTCAGCGAAGCCGATCATCAGCGCGTCACCGACGCAGTGGCGGCGGCCGAGGCGCACACCGATGGCGAGATCGTCACGGTGATCGCGCGGCAGTCGAACGATTATGACGATGTCGCGCTCGTCTGGGCGAGCGCCATCGCCTTTCTCGCCATGTCGCTCGTTGCGCTCTGCCCCGAATTCTTCCGCGCCAAATATGACTGGCTGACCGGCGGCTGGGGGCACGAACTCACCGCGAACGAATGGCTCGGGATCGTGATCGGGCTCGGCGCGCTCAAATGGATCGGCGTCTGGCTGGTCCTGCTGTGGCGCCCGCTGCGCCTCGCCCTGACCCCGCGCGCCGTCAAGGCCGGCCGGGTGCGCGCCCGCGCGATCGACCTGTTCAAGGTCGGCACCGAGGCAAAGACGCTCGGGCGCACCGGCGTGCTGCTCTATGTCAGCCTGAAGGAGCATCGCGCCGATATCGTCGCCGACGAGGCGATCGCGTCCAAGGTCGCGCCGACGGTTTGGGGCGAGGCGATGGAAGCGCTGATCGACCGCATCCGCGCGGGCGAGCCCGGCGCGGGCATGGCGGAGGCGGTCACGCGCATGGGCGCCGTGCTCGCCGAACATTTCCCCAAGAGCGACGGCAATCCGAACGAATTGCCCGACCGGCTGATCGAACTGTAATACCAAGATGCAATGATCGCAACCTATGAGGACGGCCTTCTGGCGGTTTCCGGCAAGGAACGGCCGAAGGGGGCGATGGGTTCATCGGTCCGAGGGCGTGACGCTGTCCGGGAGCCGCCAGAAGGCCGCCCGCAGGGTTGCCAGTCCCGTCCGCTGGACTTCGTCGCAACGTCGCGGCGATGAACCACATCGCCGCTTCCGCTGCTCCTCGCCAGCAAACGGGACTGGAAATCCTCATAGGTTGCGATCATTGCATCTTGGTATAAGCCCTTCGTCATTGCGAGCGGCGAAGCCGCGCGGCAATCCAGCGTTGGCGCGCACCGCTCTGGATTGCGTCGCTTCGCTCGCAATGACGGATAGGAGATACCATGACCCGCCCCTCCCCCGACACCCCCATCGAAACGCCGTGGGAAGGCCGCTTCATCACCGTCAGGCAACAGGGCACATGGGAATATGTCGCGCGCTCGCGCGGCATCCACGCCGCGGTCATCCTGCCGATCGACGACGCGCCCGACGGCCGGCACGTCATTCTGGTCGAGCAATATCGCGTGCCGTTGAAGGTCAACTGCCTCGAGCTTCCCGCGGGCCTCGTCGGTGACGAAACGAGCGGCGAGGCGGCGGAGATCGCGGCCGAACGCGAGCTGGAGGAAGAGACGGGCTATGCCGCCGCGCACTGGCGCACGGTGGGCGAATTCTACAGCTCGCCGGGGATGGTGAGCGAGAGCTTTACATTGCTCGTCGCGACCGGGCTCACCCGGATCGGCCCCGGCGGCGGAGTCAGCGGCGAGGACATCATCGTCCACCGCGTCCCGCTCGACGGCATCGCCGATTTCGTCGCGGCGAAACGCAAGGAAGGCTGCGGGATCGACGTGCGCGTCGCGATGCTGCTCGCGGGCGGGTTGCTAAACCTTTGAGCCCCTCCTCTTCAGAGGAGGGGTTGGGGTGGTGGCGCGCCAGCGCGCGGGAGGCCCCGCACCACCCCGCTGCGACTAACGCGCAAAGCGCGTAAGTCTCGCTGCCCCTCCTCTGAAGAGGAGGGGGGAGCCGCTAGCGCGCGCCGAAGCGCCAGCGCAGCAGCGGGCGGGCGAGGACAAGGCCGGCGACAAAACCGCCGACATGCGCCCATATCGCGATCGAACCGAAACCGCCGCTCCCTGCGAAGCCGAGCAGCAATTGCACCCCGATCCACGCCGCGGCGAGCCACAGCGCGCGCACCCAATGGCTGGGAATCGGGCCGATCGCGCGCGTTTCGGACCGGCTGAAGATCAGCGCGAAGACCGCGATCAGCGCCGAAATCGCGCCGCTCGCGCCGATCATCGGCACCGCCGACTGCGGCCCCGACAGCCAGTGCGCAAGCGCGCCGGCATAGGCGCCCGCGACGAGCAGCACCGCGGTCGCCTTCGACCCCAGCGGCGCTTCGAGCTGACGCCCTATATAGAGCAGGACGACGAGGTTGAAGGCGATGTGCAGCACGCCGCCATGCAGGAAGGCGGCGGTGAGCGGCGTCAGCGCGAAGGGCACGAACGTCCCCGGCGGCAGGACCAGTTCGCTCCCCGCGCGCGCCGGAATGAACCCCGCGCGCACGATCGCGTCGACCTGAAATCCCGTGATCGACAGCAGTATGAAAAGGACGACGCAGGCGAGCGCATAGCCCGTGACCAGCGGCGCGGCCTGCGCTTTCATCGCCTGCCGTCCCTCAGAGGAACTCGATCTTCGTCACCAGATAATATTTGTCGCCCGCGGGCACGGTGACCTCGATCTCGTCGTCGACCTTGCGCCCGATCAGCGCGCGGCCGAGCGGCGAGTTGTAGCTGATCTTGCCCGCCTTGGCATCGGCTTCGGCCTGGCCGACGATCTGATATTTGACCGGCTTGTCGTCCTCGTCGGCGAGCGTCACGGTCGCACCGAACACGATGCGGTCGCCCGACAGCGTCGAGGGGTCGATGATCTGCGCGCGCGACAGCTTGTCCTCGAGGTCGCCGATCGAGGCTTCGACCTGGCCCTGACGCTCTTTCGCGGCGTGATATTCGGCATTTTCGCTAAGGTCGCCGTGCGCGCGGGCTTCCTCGATCGCATCGACGATCTGCGGTCGCTCGGCCTTGAGAGCGGCGAGCTGCGCGCTCAGCTTCTCATAGCCTTCTGCCAGCATCGGCACCTTTTCAACGCTTGCCATTATCCTGTTGTCCTTCGTCAATAATCCAGCACCAGCGAAGCTTCGCCGGGCGGCCAGGCCGCTGTTTCCGTCAATGTCGGGGAGTGGAGCGGTGCCTCAATAATAGTCCTGAAGCGGCTTCACTTCAAGGGACCGTGCGCGCAGCGCCCCGATCGCCTCGGCCGCCGCCTCGCTCGCTGCGGCGGTCGTATAATAGGCGATGTCGGCGGCGAGCGCCGAAGCGCGGATCGACTGCGAATCCTGCAAGCTCTGCCATCCCTCGGTGGTGTTGAAGATCAGCTGGACGTCGCCGTCCTTGATCCGGTCGACGATGTGCGGGCGCCCTTCGGCGACCTTGTTCACGCGCTCGACCGCGATTCCCTGCCCCGCCAGATAGTCGGCGGTGCCGCCGGTCGCGATCACCTGCCACCCCCAGTCGGCGAGCTTCCTCACTGCGGGCACGATGCGCGGCTTGTCGCTGTCCTTGACCGACACGAACAGCCGTCCGTCGGTCGGCAGGCGGTCGCCCGCGCCGAGCTGCGCCTTCGCAAAGGCAAGGTTGAAATCGCTGTCGATTCCCATGACTTCGCCGGTGGACTTCATCTCGGGGCTGAGCACCGGGTCGGTGCCGGGAAAGCGCGCGAAGGGAAAGACCGCCTCTTTCACCGCAACATGCTTGATGTCGCGGTTGATCTTCGGCAGGTCGGCGAGCTTCTCGCCCGCCATCACCCGCGCCGCGATCTTGGCGATCGGCGATCCGACCGCCTTGGCGACGAAGGGCACCGTGCGGCTCGCGCGCGGGTTGACCTCGATCAGATAGACTTCCCCGTCCTTCACCGCATATTGCACGTTCATCAGCCCGCGCACGCCAAGCGCGCGCGCGAGCGCGTCGGTCTGGCGCTCGATCTCGGCGATGATGCCGGCGGGCAGGCTGTAGGGCGGGATCGAGCAGGCGCTGTCGCCCGAATGGACGCCGGCTTCCTCGATATGCTGGAGCACGCCCGCGACGACGACATCGGTTCCGTCGCACAGCGCATCGACGTCGACCTCGATCGCGTCGCGCAGATAGCGGTCGATCAGCACCGGCGAATCCCCCGACACCTGCACCGCGGTCTCGATGTAGTTTTCGAGCTGCGCCTGGTCGTCGACAATCTCCATGGCGCGGCCGCCGAGGACATAGCTCGGCCGGGTGAGCACCGGATAGCCGATGCGCGACGCGACCGCGATCGCTTCCTCGCGGCTGCGCGCGATGCCATTCTCGGGCTGCTTCAGGCCCAGCCTGTTGACGAGCGCCGCAAAGCGTTCGCGGTCTTCGGCGAGGTCGATCGCGTCGGGCGAGGTGCCGAGGATCGGGATGCCCGCTTCCTCGAGCGCGCCCGCGAGCTTGAGCGGCGTCTGGCCGCCGAACTGAACGATCACCCCGGCGAGCGTGCCCTTCGACATTTCGACGTGCAATATTTCGAGCACATCCTCGACGGTCAGCGGCTCGAAATAGAGGCGGTCCGACGTGTCATAGTCGGTCGACACCGTCTCGGGGTTGCAGTTGACCATGATCGTTTCATAGCCCGCATCCTCGAGCGCGAAGCAGGCGTGACAACAGCAATAATCGAACTCGATCCCCTGCCCGATCCGGTTCGGCCCGCCGCCGAGGATCACGACCTTCTTGCGGTCGGACGGATTGGCCTCATTCTCCGCCTCGCCAAAGCTCGGCGCTTCATAGGTCGAATAGAGATAGGGGGTCTGCGCCTGGAATTCGGCGGCGCAGGTGTCGATCGTCTTGTAGACCGGCCGCACGCCGAGCTTGTGGCGCAGCGCGCGCACCTCGGCCTCGGTAACGCCGCCGGTCATCGCCTTGACCGTTTCGTGGATCAGCCCGGTGCCGTGCGCGACGCCGCGCGCGCCATTGCGCAGATGCGCCGACTGGAGCGCCAGATAGGCGAGGCGCTTGTCCGAAAAGCCCATCGCCTTCAGTTTGCGCAGCCCCGCCGCGTCGCGCGGCAGGCCGTCCTTCATCACCGCATTTTCGGCGGCGACGATCTCCGCGATGCGCTCGAGGAACCACATGTCATAGCCCGCGATGCGGTTGATCTCTTCGAGCGCCAGCCCTTCGCGGATCGCCTGCGCGGCGTTGAGCAGCCGGTCGGGGGTGCGCCGCGCGAGCTCGCTCTTGAGCTGCTCGTGGCTCGCGCCGACCAGCCGGTCGACGAAGTTGAAGCCCGACAGCCCCGTTTCCAGCCCGCGCAGCGCCTTTTGCAACGATTCATGGATCGTGCGCCCGATCGCCATCACCTCGCCCACCGACTTCATCGCGGTCGACAGCAGGGGTTCGGACCCCTTGAACTTTTCAAAGGCGAAGCGCGGGATCTTGGTGACGACATAATCGATCGTCGGCTCGAACGACGCCGGGGTGACGCCGGTGATGTCGTTCATGATCTCGTCGAGCGTGTAGCCGACCGCGAGCTTCGCCGCGACCTTGGCGATCGGGAAGCCCGTCGCCTTCGACGCAAGCGCCGACGACCGCGACACGCGCGGGTTCATCTCGATCACGATCAGGCGGCCGTCCTTCGGATTGACCGCGAACTGGACGTTCGACCCGCCGGTTTCGACCCCGATCTCGCGCAGCACCGCGATGCTGGCGCCCCGCATGATCTGATATTCCTTGTCGGTCAGCGTCAGCGCCGGGGCGACGGTGATGCTGTCGCCGGTATGGACGCCCATCGGATCGACATTCTCGATCGAACAGATGATGATGCAATTGTCCTTGCGGTCGCGCACCACCTCCATCTCATATTCTTTCCAGCCGAGGAGCGATTCCTCGATCAGGACCTCGGTGGTGGGCGAGGCGATCAGGCCGCCGCGGACGATATGCTCGAACTCCTCGCGGTTATACGCGATGCCGCCGCCGGTGCCGCCGAGCGTGAAGCTCGGGCGGATGATCGCGGGCAGGCCGGTGCGTTCGAGCACCGCAAACGCCTCGTCGAGCGTGTGCGCGACGCCCGAGCGCGCGCTTTCGAGCCCGATCTTGTCCATCGCGTCGCGGAACTTCTGCCGGTCCTCGGCCTTGTCGATCGCCTCGGCATCCGCGCCGATCATCTCGACGCCATATTTCGCAAGCGTGCCGTCCTGCGCGAGCGCGAGCGCGGTGTTGAGCGCGGTCTGCCCGCCCATCGTCGGCAGCACCGCCCAGCCACCCGGAAACGCGGCGGTCTCCTTTTCGATGATCTTCGCGACGATCTCGGGCGTGATCGGCTCGACATAGGTCGCGTCGGCAAGGTCGGGATCGGTCATGATCGTCGCCGGGTTGGAGTTGACGAGGACGATGCGATAGCCCTCCTCCTTCAGCGCCTTGATCGCCTGCGTCCCCGAATAGTCGAACTCGCATGCCTGACCGATAACGATCGGGCCGGCGCCGATGACGAGGATGGATTGGATGTCGGTTCTTTTGGGCATTATCTATTTAGTTCCAAAGATTTTGATTAACTCGGCCACCAGCTGAGACGCTAAAGCGCCGATCGCTTCTTTCTCATATCGCTTCGCCAAGAATGTCAGCGTTTCGACGAGCGCTAACTGCAGAAGATAAACGCGAGCACAACCTGCTCGGATTAGTTCTCGCCCCGCCTTCAGTTGGCCCAGAATCTGTTCTCGCAATCCAGGCGTCTGATCAATCGAATTTTCCTTCGATACTAGATCGATAATCTCCGTCGATTTTTTGCTAAGGCTCTCAACCTGATTGTGGGAAAATTGGACTACTCGATCACTAGCGAACGCTCGGTCGCTGTGTTCCAACCGAAGTGCCTCTAACGCATCTTCGTCCATCTGACGCAAAGCCTCCATTGCGTCAAAAATGTAGTCCTCACCGTTACGGGCATAAGCGCAGAGAATGCGGAGAGAGGATCCATAACTCTTTAATTCGTCAAAACCCTCGCTCTTATCCTCATCACTGACCTCGTCCTTGAAGTAATAGGTGAAATTGTCGTCATTTACTGTCCAGTATCCGCCGGTGGCTGGGCTATGCTCCAAATCAGATATTGCAAAATACTCCAGCGCCTCCAGGACCGATTCAACCTCAGACGAATCAGCCCGAAAGGCGAATCTCTCCCAAATGAGGTCCGCAATTTTTTTCGCAGATCCCGCGCATCGACCGAGCTTCTTCGCTCGAATTGTTCGACGCCCGCTATCCTCCGCTTCAATTTGGATCATGGCAGCAGCCAAATATTGCTCTAACGCGTTCAACTCAGCAGCCCCCGTAAGAGAAAAATACCAGCAATCACTCCAACCCACCCACAAACTTCTCGAACAGATAGAAGCTATCCTGCGGCCCCGGGCTCGCTTCGGGGTGATATTGCACGCTGAACGCCTTCTTCCCCGTGATCGCGATGCCGCAGTTCGATCCGTCGAACAGGCTCTTGTGCGTCTCGACCACGCCCGCGGGCAGCGTCGAGGCGTCGACAGCGAAGCCGTGGTTCATGCTGGTGATCTCGACCACGCCGTCTTCCGCGCGCTGCACCGGATGGTTCGCGCCGCGGTGGCCCTGGTGCATCTTCACCGTTTTTGCCCCCGCCGCGATCGCGAGCATCTGGTGGCCGAGGCAGATGCCGAAGATCGGCACGTCGCGCTCCAGCAGCCCCCGGATCACCGGCACCGCATAGGCGCCCGTCGCCGCGGGGTCGCCGGGGCCGTTCGACAGGAACACCCCCGCGGGTTCGAGCGCGAGCACTTCGTCGAGGCTCGCGGTCGCGGGCACCACGGTGACGCGTGCGCCGGCCTTCACCAGATTGCGGAAGATATTGTCCTTCGCGCCATAGTCGACCGCGACGACATGGGGGCGATCATCTCCCCTCCCGCTTGCGGGAGGGGTCGGGGGAGGGCCTGTTTCGGTGGAGGCGGAGGTCGACATGCCCTCCCCTAGCCCCTCCCGCAAGCGGGAGGGGGACTGGTAGCCCTTGCCCAATTCCCATGTCCCCGCGTCCCAGTCGCCGATGTCGCCGCGGCTGACCTCCTTCGCCAGATCCATCCCCTCGAGCCCCGGCCAGCCGCGCGCCATGGCGAGCAGCTCGTCGATATCGAACTTGCCGTCCGCGCTGTGCGCGATCACCCCGTTCGGCGCCCCCGCATCGCGGATGCGCCGCGTGAGCGCGCGCGTGTCGATGCCGGCGAGGCCGATCAGCCCTTGCGATTCCATCCATTCGGGCAGCGGCATATGGCTGCGGAAATTGCTGGGCGCGGTCGGCAGCTCGCGCGTGATCGCGCCGATCGCCGCACGCCGGTCGCGCTCGACATCCTCGGGGTTCGCGCCGACATTGCCGATATGCGGAAAGGTGAAGGTGACGATCTGCCCCGCATAGCTCGGATCGGTCAGTATCTCCTGATAGCCGGTCATCGAGGTGTTGAAGCAGATTTCGCCGACCCCGGCGCCGGTCGCGCCATAGCCCTGCCCCCAGACGATCGTGCCGTCGGCAAGGACAAGGACGCCCGTTGCGCCGGCGGGCTGGGTTTCGGGCGTGGCTTTGGGCGTGGCGGGGGCCATTTTTGATGCTCCGGTCGGAAGGCTAAACGGCCGACCAACTAGTAAGCAAAAAAGTGATTCACAAGCTATCGGATTATGAATCTTGTCGCTAAAGAGACTTCTTTCCGAAATGGCAGCGCATGGGGACACGCATGATTCGCGATGACATCAAGGCTGCGCAGGTCGCCGCGATGAAGGCCGGCGACAAGGCGCGGCTGGGCACGATCCGGCTGATGCTGGCGAAGATCAAGGACCGCGACATCGAACTGAGGACCGGCACCGCGCCCGCCGACGACGATGTGCTGGTCACCGATGTCCTGCAAAAGATGGTCAAGCAGCGCCGCGAATCGATCGCGATGTACGAACAGGGCGGCCGCCAGGAACTCGCCGACGCCGAAGCCGCCGAGGTCGCGGTGATCGAGGATTTCCTGCCCGCGCAGATGGGCGAGGACGAAGCCAAGGCCGCGATCGCGGCGATCGTCGCCGAACTCGGCGCAGCGAGCGTCAAGGACATGGGCCGCGTGATGGCGGCGGTGAAGGAACGCCACGGCAGCCAGCTCGACATGAGCAAGGCGAGCGCGTGGGTGAAGGGGGCTTTGGGCTGAGCTTCCGGCAAGCGCTGTCCTCCCTTGGCCCTGCTCGCAAGCGGGAAGGGAGCAACGGCAGCGATCTTACTTCTCCCCTCCCGCTTGCGGGAGGGGTCGGGGGTGGGCATACGCCCTAGGATGGACGGACAGTTTCAGCCCCGCGACACGCCGCGCGCCAGGGAGTTGCGCAACGCCGCCACGCCAGCCGAGCGAACGCTGTGGCGCTGCCTATCGCGACGAAAAGTCGCTGGTTGGAAATTCAGCCGCCAAATGCCCGTCGGCCCCTATTTTGCCGATTTCCTTTGCCGCGAAGCCCATTTGGTCATCGAACTGGACGGACATTCGCACGACATGCGCCAAACCCATGACGTACATCGCGACAATTGGCTGACGGAAAGCGGCTACCGAGTCCTTTGCTTTACGAACAGCGATGTGATGGGAAATATAGACGGCGTGGTGCGCGAGATCGAGCGGCAGCTTGCCCATCTGCCCACCCCTAACCCCTCCCGCAAGCGGGAGGGGGACATATGACCGCGAACGTGACTCTTCTCCCCTCCCGCTTGCGGGAGGGGTTGGGGGTGGGCATGCCACGCTGATGACCCTCACCCCCCAATGGCTCGACGAACTGCGTTCGCGCATCACCCTGTCGACCCTCATCGGCCGCACGGTGAAGATCACCCGCGCGGGCCGCGAGTATAAGGCGTGCTGCCCCTTCCATAACGAGAAGACGCCCAGCTTCACGATCAACGACGAGAAGGGATTCTATCACTGCTTCGGCTGCGGCGCGCATGGCGATGCGATCCGCTGGATGACCGACCAGCGCGGGCTGTCGTTCATGGATGCGGTGAAGGAGCTCGCGGGCGAGGCGGGGATGGATGTTCCCGCGCCCGACCCGCGCGCGGCGAAAAAGGCCGAGGCGCAGGCGAGCCTGCGCGACGTGACGCAGGCGGCGGCGGAATGGTTCGTGCAGCAGCTCGACAGCGCGAACGGCGCGCCCGCGCGCGACTATTTGGCGAAGCGCGGCATATCGGAGGCGACGCGGCGCGCCTTCGGCTTCGGCCTTGCGCCAGGCAGCCGCACCGCACTCAAAGAGGCGCTCAAGAAATTCCCGACCGCGATGCTCGTCGAGGCGGGCATGCTGATTTCGGTCGACGACAAGGAGCCCTATGACCGCTTTCGCGGGCGCCTGATGATCCCGATCCGCGACGCGCGCGGGCGGGTGATCGCCTTTGGCGGGCGCATTCTCGGCGATGGCGAGCCTAAATATCTGAACTCGCCCGACACGCCCTTGTTCGACAAGGGGCGCACGCTCTTCAACATCGACAAGGCGAGCCCCGCGTCGCGGCAGACGAACCGCATCATCGTCGTCGAAGGCTATATGGACGTGATCGCGCTCGCCGAGGCGGGGATCGCCGACGCGGTCGCGCCGCTCGGCACCGCGCTGACCGAGAATCAGCTAGGAATGCTCTGGCGGATGGTGCCCGTCCCGGTCCTGTGCTTCGACGGCGACGCCGCGGGGCAAAAGGCGGCGATGCGCGCCGCGACACGCGCACTCCCCCTCCTCCGCCCCGGCTTCAGCCTTGCCTTCGCGACGCTGCCGGCAGGGCAGGACCCCGACGACCTCGTCCGCGCGAAGGGTGCCGAGGGCTTTGCCGCGATCCTCGAGGAGGCGCAGCCGCTCGTCGAGCGCCTGTGGGCGCACGAGGTCGCGGCGGCGCCGCTGACGACGCCCGAGGAACGCGCGGCGCTCAAGACGCGGCTGCTCGCCCACGCCGATGCGATTCAGGACCCCGACGTTCGGCACCATTATCGCGAGGCGTTTCGCGAACGGCTCGATGCGCTGTTCGCGCGCGCCCGGCCCGAGCGCGGCCCGCGCGTGCCGTGGGCGCCTTCGGGACACCAGCGCGGCGGCGGACGGCGCTTCCTTCCCGACCCGCGATTGCAACCTCCGGGGGCAGAAACGCGTTCGATCGGCGAAGCCGGCATCGCCGCGCCTTATATCGCGGCGCTGATCGGCGGATTGCTGCGCTATCCCGAAGCGCTGGCGCGGCACGAGGAGGAGTTGTCGCGGCTGACGATCGGCAATCCGGCCGACGCCGAATTGCTCGCGGCGATGCTTGACAACGCAATCGCTCAGGAAGGGCTTGATTGCGAGGGGTTGCTTGCCATATTGGAGCCGATGAAAGTGTATAATAGGGCGACGACGCTGCTCAGAGCCGATGGAATGCACTTCTCGTTCACTCGACGGCTGGAAGACGGCGAAGGGGCCGATGCGGCGCGGGAAACCGCGCTTCGCGACCTCGACGAATATATCGGCGTGCTGGTGACCCAGCCGGAAATCCGTGCGCGGCTCGCAGAAGCAACCGCGGATTATATGCGCACGATGGACGACGAAGGCCATGCGCGACAGCAGAAACTGCGCGCGATGGACGAGGATTTGACCCGCCGGCTGGCTGCGCTGACCGAAAACAGCCAGCGCTGATGAATTTGCGATTTGCCCTTTAGGCAGGAAGAATAGATGGCCACCAAGACCAACGCCGAAACCGATGCTCCGCTGATCGACCTCAACGAAGCCGACGTCAAGAAGCTGATCGCGCGCGGCAAGAAGCGCGGCTACCTCACCTATGACGAATTGAACGAGGCGCTGCCGCAGGACCAGATGTCGTCCGAGCAGATCGAGGACATCATGTCGGCGATCTCCGACATGGGCGTGAACATCGTCGAAAGCGACGAGGACGTCCAGGAAGAGGCCGAGCAGGAAACCGACGACGAGGTCGACGTCTCCGCCGGCACGGGGTCGGTGTCGAACCCCGCGGTCGAGAAGAAGAAGGAAACGGTCGACCGCACCGACGACCCGGTGCGCATGTATCTGCGCGAGATGGGCGCGGTCGAACTGCTCAGCCGCGAAGGCGAAATCGCGATCGCAAAGCGCATCGAGGCGGGCCGCGACACGATGATCCTCGGCCTGTGCGAAAGCCCGCTGACCTTCAACGCGATCATCGAATGGTCGAACGCGCTCAACAATGGCGACATGCAGCTGCGCGAAATCGTCGATTTGGAAGCGATGCTGACCAAGGATCCGGCGCCCGAAAACCTCGATGAAGAGGAAGAGGGCGACGGCGAGATCAGCGAAAAGACCGCGGGCGTCTCGTTCAAGGACGACGACGAGGTCGAGGACGAGCCCGAAGCCGATGGCGACGACGAGGACGGCGAAGGGTCGGCCAAGAAGCGCGAGGGCTTCGACGACGACGATGAGGACAATACGCTGAGCCTCGCCGCGATGGAGGAATTGCTCAAGCCCGACGCGCTCGAGAAATTCGCGGCGATTACCAAGAGCTTCAAGGCGTTCCAGAAGCTGCAGGACGCGCGGCTCGAGGCGCTGTCGGCGGGCGAGGAATTTCCCGCGGCGTCGGAAAAGAAATATCACAAGCTGCGCGAAGAACTGACCGCGCAGGTCGAAAGCGTGCAGTTCCACGGCACCAAGATCGAATATCTGGTCGACCAGCTCTACAGCTACAACCGCCGCCTGACCGCGCTCGGCGGCCAGATGCTGCGCCTCGCCGAGCGCCACAAGGTGCCGCGCAAGTCGTTCCTCGACCATTATATCGGCCGCGAACTCGAAGAGAATTGGCTCGACGAAGTCGGCGGGATCGACAAGAAATGGGCCGCCTTCGCCGAAAATGAGGCCGCCGCGGTCGACCGCATCCGCACCGAGATCAGCGAGATCGCGCAGGCCGCGGGCATGAGCCTGGCCGAGTTCCGCCGCGTCGTGAACATGGTCCAGAAGGGCGAGCGCGAGGCGCGCATCGCCAAGAAGGAAATGGTCGAGGCGAATCTGCGCCTCGTCATCTCGATCGCCAAGAAATATACGAACCGCGGGCTGCAGTTCCTCGACCTGATCCAGGAAGGCAATATCGGCCTGATGAAGGCGGTCGACAAGTTCGAATATCGCCGCGGCTACAAGTTCAGCACCTATGCGACCTGGTGGATTCGCCAGGCGATCACCCGCTCGATCGCCGACCAGGCGCGCACGATCCGTATCCCGGTCCACATGATCGAGACGATCAACAAGCTGGTCCGTTGCAGCCGCCAGTTCCTGCACGAGAGCGGCCGCGAGCCGACGCCGGAGGAAATGGCCGAGCGCCTGTCGATGCCGCTCGAAAAGGTGCGCAAGGTGATGAAGATCGCCAAGGAGCCGATCTCCCTCGAAACGCCGATCGGCGACGAGGAAGACAGCCACCTCGGCGATTTCATCGAGGACAAAAATGCGATCATCCCGGTCGACGCCGCGGTGCAGTCGAACCTCAAGGAAACGGTCACCCGCGTCCTCGCCTCGCTCACCCCGCGCGAGGAGCGCGTCTTGCGCATGCGCTTCGGCATCGGGATGAACACCGACCATACGCTCGAAGAGGTCGGGCAGCAGTTCAGCGTGACGCGCGAGCGCATCCGCCAGATCGAGGCGAAGGCGCTGCGCAAGCTGAAGCACCCGTCGCGGTCGCGCAAGATGCGATCGTTCCTCGACCAGTAAACCTCCGTCGCCCCCGCGAAGGCGGGGGCCGCAGTCGGCCTTGCGCCACATCTCCAGCGGCCCCCGCCTTCGCGGGGGCGACGGCTGATTTTCAGCGCCCTTCCCTGCTTGCCCGGTGGAACAGCGCTGCCGCGACCAGCCACATCGCCGCGAAAAAGCCGCAAAGCACAAGCGCGCCGGCGGTGCCGCGGGGCTCGTTTGCGGCCGAGGGTGCGGTCGCGATCGCAAGGGCGAGCAGTCCCTGCATCACGGCCGTGCCGAACATCGCGCGCGCCATGCCGTCGGGACGGAGCCGTGCCGCGAACGCGCCGACCGCCGACGCCATAACGAGCAGGAAAAAGCTGAAATTGATCGGATTGTCCTCTCCCAATATGCCCACCGCCAGATTGATCCAGACCAGCAGGAAGGAGACCACAAGTGCGGTGGCGACGCCGCCTCGATAGGCGAGGCTCGGCCACAGGCGCGCTGTGCGTTCATAAGCGAGAATGGGACCAAAGATCATAACCCCGGCCAGCAGAAAGGCGGCCGGCCCCCAATGCCAGTCGTCTCTGACCTGCATCATCACCGCCGGCGTCAGTAACAGCGCTGTCGCCATCCCCCAGCGCGCAGCGCGCCAGCCGTTCCACCCAATTCGCACTTTGCCGTCCATGGACTTGCCTCCTTCGATATTTGCGGCTTTATCCTACGCTGCCGGCCGATGAACGGCATGAGCAGTTCGTGAGATTTTGCTGAAAAATGGATCCGGGCCGCTATCAGTTCGACGATTTCACGGTCGATCCCGCCGGCCGCAGCCTGTGCCGGTCGGGCGCTGCCGTCGAGCTCGGCAACCGCTATTTCGACGCGCTTTGGCTGCTGCTGCGCGAGCACGGGCGGCTCGTAACCAAGGACCGCTTCATGGCCGAGGTGTGGCACGGCGTGCCCGTCACTGACGAAGCCCTGACGCAGTGCATTCGCGCACTGCGCCGCCTGCTCGGCGACGATGCGGGAAACCCGCGTTTCATCGAGACAGTGCCCAAGCATGGCTATCGCTTCATCGGCGCGGTCGAAGTCGTAGAGGGTAACACTCGCGCCCGAGCGGCCTTCCAAATCTCCCCAAACCGATGGGCGGATGCGCTGAAAGCCGCCGCAGCGGCCACGATGGGCGGGGGTGTCGCCGGTGTGCTCGGCGGCCTGTTCTATGGCTTCGGCATCGGAATCGGGGCCCCGATGGGCGGCACGTCGGTCCTGTTCGTCCTGCTCGCGATCAACATGACTGTCGGGCTGACCGCCGGAGCCGGCGTCGGCGCGGGAATTGCGGCGGCGGAATTCGCGCCCGACCGGCGCTGGCAATGGACGGTGCTGGGCAGCGCGGTCGGCGGCCTGATGACCGGCGGCGCCGCAAGACTTGTCGGTCTCGATGCCTTCGCGCTGCTGCTCGGCCGGTCGCCGGGCGATATGACCGGCGCATCGGAGGGCCTGATATTGGGTGCGGCCGTCGGCTTCGCTGCTTGGGCGGCACGACGCCGCATGCTGACGCTGTCGGGGAGCGCCGCCCTCGGCGGGCTGGTCGCCGCCGCGGCGGGCATCGCCATTTCGCTTTCGGGCGGGACTTTTCTTGGCGGCAGCCTCGATTTCCTTCTCCGGCGCTTTCCCGAATCGCGCGTCCGGCTCGACGCGATCGGCGCGCTTTTCGGCGAGGAGGGTTTCGGGCTGGTCAGCAAGACCGCCACCTCGGGCATCGAATGCCTGCTCTTCGGGGCCTGCGTCGTCGGAGCGATGTTTTTCGCGCGCCCGGCAACGATCGGCGCAATGCGTCGCGGGGCGCTCTGAACCGGGCAAAAGCTTGCCGCGATACTGCGTCGCGCAATTTTTCGCGCCTCTCTTTGAATCTTCATATTTCTTCGTCACATAGCGCGCATCGGGGCGATGCGCGGGCTTCATCGCCCGTTCAGGCGCTACCCATCAAATGGCGATCATTCCCACCCATTGGGAATTGATTCACGAGAAATGAGGGGCAGCCTGTCGAGGCGAGACGGGAAAAACCCGGAAATTCGAGGGGTTGCAAAAATTGGCACGGCCTTTGCGATGCTTCCGGCATCGGTGCGGGACACTGCTCGCAGCCAAAGGGAAAGACGAAAAGATGCAGAACGAAACCACCAATCTCTTCCGCCGCCGCGACACCTTCTTCGGGATCTGCGAGGCCGTGGGCCAGGACTTCGGCTTCAACCCGCTGTGGCTCCGCCTCGCGTTCATCGCGCCGCTCTTCTTCTTCCCCGTGCAGACCTTCATGGCCTATTTCCTGCTCGGCGGCGTCGTGCTCGCCGCGCGCCTGCTCTTTCCGGCGCGCAAGGCCGAAGCCGCGCCCTCGGCGATGACCGCGATCGAAGGCGACGCACCCGCCGAAAAGCGCGACGAAATGGCGCTCGCCGCCTGACATTATTGCCGGATTGCCGGGGCCGGCGGGCATCCCTCTCCCCGCTACGCCGCCCCGGCCTTTTTGCGGCCTTCCATCCGCGGGCCGCATCGAAAGGACCGGCTGGCCAGATAAGGCCCGCCGGTCCTTTGTCGCATTTTTCCCCCGGCCCGTCCCCGACTGGCACAGCGACGACGCAATTCCGTCCGGCGCATAAACGCGACGTTTACGACGTTGGCCTAAAGCCATCCCTTGCCATTATCGCGCGCGGTCCGACCATGCTGCGACCAGTGAGGAAGAAGCGTTGAGCCAACCGATCCCGCTCCAGACCCCGACGCGCGGCGTCGCCGACCTGCTCGATGCACTCGTCGCCAGCGAGGGCACCGGCGCGCATCCGCACGTCAAGTCGGGCGCGCTGTCGAGCGGCGCCGACGCGATGCGGAATCTGGCGGACGCCGTTCACTTTATCTGCCTGCTCCACGGCCGGTATCCAGGCGTGATCGACGGCGCCGCGCGCAAGGCGATCGACAGCCCGGCGCGCCGCTGGCTCGACGAGGCCGCGCAGGCCTTTGCGCAGGAACGCGCCTTCCTGTCGAAGATCGCCGCGGCGGTCGGCCCCGTCCCGAGCACGCCCGGGCAGGACCAGTGCGAAGCCGCGGTCGCCGCCCAGTGCAAGGCGCTCGACATGCTCGCCGAATCCGATCGCCACGGCTGCGCGATCGGCGCTGCAATCGCCCTGACGCTCGACTGGCGCACGATCCGCGTGCTGCTCGACATCAGCGCCCAGCGGCTCGACCTGTCGCCGCAGCGCTGCGCCCTTCCCGACCTGCGCGACACCGCGCGCCTCGCCGCCGCCGTCGCCGACGGCCCCGCGACCGAGCGCGCGATGGGCTTCGGCGCGCAGCAGCTGATCGCGCAGCACAGCGGCCTGTGGGACCTCCTCGCCGCACGCGCCGCCGCGCGGGCGCATAGCTGACAAGATTTCCCCTCCCGCTTGCGGGAGGGGTAGAGAGGCTTGCGAGCTTGCTCGCTAGCCGCAGCGGGGTGGGCCAGCCACGCCGCGATCATGCCCACCCCGCTGCGGCTAGGTCCGGCTCCGCCGAACCAAGTCTCGCTGCCCCTCCCGCTTGCGGGTGGGGTGCCAGCCCATGCTTGCGCCCTCCCCCTCCCGCCGCTATGCCGATCCCGAGTTGACGTTCACGTTAAGGGAAAGGTTCTCCGCCCATGCGCTTCGAAGGCACCAGCGCCTATATCGCGACCGAGGATCTGAAGGTCGCGGTCAACGCCGCGACGATGCTGCGCCGCCCGCTGCTGGTGAAGGGCGAACCAGGCACCGGCAAGACCGTGCTCGCCGAAGAGGTCGCGAAGGCGTTCGACGCGCCGCTGATCAGCTGGAACATCAAATCGACGACCAAGGCCCAGCAGGGCCTTTATGAATATGACGCGGTCGCGCGGCTGCGCGACGGCCAGCTCGGCGAAGAGCGCGTCCACGACATCCGCAACTATATCAAGAAGGGCAAGCTGTGGGAGGCTTTCACCTCGCCGCAGCTCCCGGTGCTGCTGATCGACGAGATCGACAAGGCCGACATCGAATTTCCGAACGACCTGCTTCAGGAACTCGATCGCATGGCGTTCCATGTGTACGAGACCGACGAGACGATCACCGCGAAGGAGCGCCCGATCGTCGTCATCACCTCGAACAATGAAAAGGAACTGCCCGACGCCTTCCTGCGCCGCTGCTTCTTCCATTACATCAAATTCCCCGACCGCGACACGATGGCCGAGATCGTCGAAGTCCATTTCCCGGGCATCCAGAAGACGCTGGTGAGCCGTGCGATGGATATTTTCTACGACGTGCGCGACGTCCCGGGGCTCAAGAAAAAGCCCTCGACGAGCGAGCTGATCGACTGGCTCAAGCTGCTGCTCGCCGAGGACATGCCGCTCGAAGTGCTCCAGAACCGCGATGTCGGCAAGGCGATCCCGCCGCTCCACGGCGCGCTGCTCAAGAATGAGCAGGATGTGATGCTGTTCGAAAAGCTCGCCTTCATGGCGCGGCGTCAGGGGAGCTAGGGGATGGCCTATACGGGAAGCTGCGCGTGCGGCGCGGTGCGCGTTGAAATCGCCAGCCCCGCACTTGCGGCACGCCAGTGCTGGTGCAGTCATTGCCAGAAACTCGCCGGTGGCGGCCCGATGCATAACGCCTTCTTTCGCACCGATGACATCATTCTCACCGGCGAGCTGGCGTCGAACAGCTACATCGCCGATAGCGGGACCGAGATACGGTGGTATTTCTGCCCGGCCTGCGCGACGCATGTGTTCGCGGGCGCCGATATCCGTCCGCATATGCGCGCCGTGCGCATCGGGATATTCGACCGTCCGCACGACCTGAAGCCAGAGATGGCAATCTGGACGCAGGAAGCGCCGGCTTGGGCTGCGATCGACCCCGCTCTGGAACAATATCCAGCAGCGCCCCCTCCGCCGCCGGCTTTGCCTCAGAGCTGATAGGCGACCTCGACATCGCCCCAGCGGCGTCCGCCAATGACCGCGGGCATATAGACGTTGCGCACCGTGATATAGTTGATACCGTCGCCCTCCTGCCGATAGACGGTCATGAAGAAGGGCGCAGTGCTACGCTTCGCCGCAGCGTCGGTCTCGTCGAACAGGATGCGGCCGTTGCGGCAATGCGCGGTGTCATGCTCGATCTCGCCGGTCGGCGTGCGCGAGCAGTCGGTGATATGCGTCGGCAGAAAGCCGTTCATGTCGCCCGCCGACGACATCTTGATTTCAGGATGGTTGGCAACGACGCGGTCGAACAGTGGTCGCCAGTTGGCGTCGGCCCAGTCGCAAAGCGTCGTACGGAAGCGCTCGGGGTTCGAGTTCGGAACGCGCACATAATTGGTGTCGAAGAGCTGCTCCATCGTCAGCTCCCCCTTGGCGAGTGCGGCTTCGGCTAGGGCGACGAACTCGTCGCGAACTGTCGAAGCAAGGTCAACGATCGCCGAATCGCGCGGACTGACCCCTGCGGAGATCACCGCGTTGAACATGCGGTTCGACACATGCTCCATCGACAGGATCGAATCGCGCGTGGCGTTGAGGGTCGCGCCATTTTCGCGCACCGACGTCACGACGCGGTCCATCGCCTCGCGCACCTTGGCGCCATTGGCATGGACCATCGCGCTCGATTGCGCGATGCGGTCGCTCTGATCGTCGAGCAGCGCGACGAGGTGCGTCGCGTCGTGCAAGGCATCAGTGATCGTTTCGAACTGCGCCTCGGCGCGGCTCGATTGCTCGACCCCCGACTGGATCTCGGTGACGAGCCCGCTCGCTTCGGTCGCGAGACTGCCGATCGAGCGGCGAATTTCGTCGGTCGCGCCGCGCGTATTCTGCGCGAGCTTCTTCACCTCGGCGGCGACAACCGCGAAGGTGCGCCCGGCGTCGCCCGCGCGCTCGGCCTCGATCGCGGCGTTGAGCGCGAGCATGTTGGTGGTCTTCGCAATCTGCTCGATCGACTGGCTGACCTGCTGCACCTGCTCCATGACCGCGGCGAAGTTGGTGACATGGGTGCCGAGCCGTGCGACGAGGTCGATAACCGAACGGAATTCGGTGACCGCAGCGTTGACGCGTTCGGCCCCCGCGTCGAGCTGCTCGCACGCCCGCGCCGAAAGCAGCTTCGCCTCGTCGGTCGAATCGGCGATCTGGCGCTGGTCGGCCTCCAGGCTGACGACATAATCCTCGAGCCGTCCGAGTTCGGAAATCTGGCGGTCCATCTGGTCGGTCGCGCGCTTGATCCGGCCCGCGGCTTCGCTGCAGCCAACGGCGAGCTCGCCGCAGTCGCTCGCGACCGACTGGTCGAGCACTGGCTGCGCCGGATTGATCGGATCATGTTTCATTGCGCCACCCACGTGATTTGATCGCGATGCTATGCCCGACATTGGTTAACCGGGCGTCAATGGACCGGCCTGCCGCACACAGTCCGCCCGGCCAAAGCGCTTGCACTCGTCCGGCGAATCGGCCACAACTTTACGTGAACGTAAAGGTAAAGCAGCTCGCGAGAGGATTCTTCCCCATGACCGACATCCCGACCTTCGACACGATCAGGCTCGACGTCGCCGACAACGTCGCGACGATCACGCTCAATCGGCCCGAGCGGCTCAATTCGATGCCGCCCGCGATGGCCGACGACATCCGCGCGGCGCTCGACTGGATGGGCGTGCTCGGCGCGCGCGCGCTGCTCATCACCGGCGAAGGCCGCGGCTTCTGTTCGGGTGCCGACCTCGCGGGCGACCGCACCGCGTCGGCCGTCGGCGGCGGCGCGAACAGCCGCAAGGCGTTGCGCAACCATTACAACCCGATGCTGCTCGCGCTCGCCAACCTCGACATTCCGGTGGTCACCGCGATCAACGGCCCGGCGGCGGGTGTCGGATGCAGCTTCGCATTGTCGGGCGATTTCACCATCGCGGGCAAGAGCGCCTATTTCCTGCAGGCCTTCGTCAACATCGGGCTGATCCCCGACGGCGGCTCGTCGTGGCTGCTGCCGCGCCTCGTCGGCCTGCCGCGCGCCGCGCAGATGATGATGCTCGGCGAAAAGATCGGCGCCGAACAGGCCGCCGATTGGGGCCTGATCTACAAGGCGGTCGATGACGAGGCGCTGATGGACGAGGCGCGCGCGCTGGCGAAACGGCTCGCGAACGGCCCGACGGTGGCCCTCGGCACGATGCGCAAGGTGCTGCGCGGCGCCCTCACACAAAGCCTTTCCGACACGCTCGACGCCGAAGCGATGGGGCAATATGTCGCGGGCAACAGCGCCGACGCGATGGAAGGCATCATGGCCTTCCAGCAGAAGCGCAAGCCCGCGTTCAAGGGTCAATAAGCCCGAAACAAACAAGACCCCGGCGCAAACCGGAGTCTCGACGAGTTCCTAAGGAACTGGGCCCCGGCCGTATCGGCCGGGGCCTGTTTTTTATTCGGCCGGCTCTTCGGTCATCACCTTTTTATAGATGCTCTGCTTCGGCCGCGCGCACAGCCGCATCACCATCGGCTCGAAAAAATCGAGCGGCAGCGTGTCATAGTCGGGATCGAAGGCGGGCTGATCGTATTTCTCGCAGAATTCGGCGCAGGCGGCGGCATAGGGATGGCCGGCGAACTGGTCGCGCATGTCGCGGTCGAGGCCGATATAGTGGAAGAAATAATGGCCCTGGAAGATGCCGTGATGCTGGACGATCCAATGATTCTCTTCCGACAGGAAGGGCTTGAGGATCGCCGCGGCGATGTCGGGGTGGTTGAAGGCGCCGAGCGTGTCGCCGATGTCGTGGAGCAGCGCCATCACGACATATTCCTCGTCGCGCCCGTCGCGATGCGCGCGCGTCGCGGTCTGCAGGCAATGCGTCAGCCGGTCGACCGGAAAGCCGCCGTAATCGCCCGCGAGCAGCTTCAGATGATCGAGGATGCGCGCGCCATTGTCCGGAGCAAACGCCTTCTGCTCGGCGGCGATGATGTCCCAGTCTTCCTGCGTGCCTTCGGTCATCGCGCGGAATTTGGCGCGTGGGTGCGTCATGTCGTTCATTTGCGGCTCTCCCGATTTTCCAGATCAGTCTAGGCCTTCCGTTGCACTTTGCAACCGGCGTGATCGTCATTCGGGCGCGTAGGTTACGCCATATTTGAGCGCTTCGTCGAGCGTCAGACAGCGGCGCGTCGACTTGTTCTCCTCGGTCGCCACCGCGCTCTGGCGATACATGATGTCGGTCAAGAGCTTGCGCGAAATGCCCATCCGGATCAGGAAATCATTGTCCTCGCTCGCGAGCAGCGCCGAATCCTGCTCGATGTCACCGATCAGTTCGCGCGTCGCGTCGGTCCCCATCGCGACGCTCATGTCGATCGCGCCGCGGTCGCCGGTGCGCGTGAACATATGGACGATGAACAGCCCGCCGGGCTCGATCATCCGCGGCTGCCCGCCCATGAAGACGAAATTGCACGCGCTGAAACACGCCCAGCCGCTGGGGATGCGGGTGCCGAGCCCGAAGTTCGAGCGGATGATCCGCCCCGCCGCATTGCCGGCGCGCGCATCGCCGCCAGGCGAGCGCAGCCAGATTTCGGACACGTCGGGATTGGCCTTGAGCGCGGCGGTCAGGCGATCGGGAAGGCCGGCATCGACCCGCCCTTCGGCCAGCATGACCTTCATATTGCCGCGCTTTTCAACGGTCAGCTTCATTTCGGGATAGGCCGACCAGTTGGGCTCGAGCGGACAGGTCGGGTTCGCCGGGTCCATCACCGTCGCACCCGTCAGGCCGGCCAGCGCGAGCGCGGCGACGAACAGGCGCGCAGGCTTAGGTCGCAAGGACATAGCGCGCATCGCCCGGTCCCTTGCACATGCGTTTGGACACACGCGTCTCTTCGCCCTCGACGATGATGAAATCATTGACCGTCATGCACCGGCGCCCATCCGATTCATCGTTTCTCGCGACGACGGTCGACGATCCGCTGACATTCTCGCGCGTTTCGCTGGTCCAGCTCGACGATGCACCGACCTCTTCGCCGCGCACCACCTCCTCGGTCGCCGCCGCCGCCTGCTTCTGCTCTTCGGGATCGAGGCGGCAGGCGATCGCGTCGGTCAGCGTGTCGCTGACCTCGCTGATCGGGACATAGCTATATACTCCGGCCTTGCTCGCCGCATCGCCGACGACATCGCGCAGCACGCCGCCCAGTATCCCGCGCCCGACGCTGCTGCCCGACTTGCCCTTGGGGCAGCCGCCATTGTCCTCGCCGTCATTCGAGCTTGGCGCAGGAGTAGTCGCCTGGCGCAAGATGCTTCCGAACTGCGCAGTCGCCGGAGTCGCCGTAAGCCCCGCAACCGCCGCCCACGCGGGAAGCCATAACCATCGTCGCATCGCCTGCTCCAAAAAAGTCAATCTGTTGGCGACCCTTGTTTAGCCACGAAGCTACCCCCCGCAGTGATTTCGATCAATGGCGCAAAGATTGTCATGCTGACAGGTTGAAATTGTTTTCGAAAGGGCTCAGACAGCGGCCATGCTGTCGCAAAAGACCCGCTATACGATCCGTGCCTTCCAGCACCTTGCCGATCATTGGGGCAAGGGGCAGGTGCAGCTTGCGGACATTGCGGAGGCACAGAATATTCCGCCGAAATTCCTGACCGTGATCCTCTCCGAAATGGCGCGCGAAGGGCTGCTCATCTCGCAGCGCGGACGCGACGGGGGCTATCAGCTCGCGCTGCCTCCGATCGACATCAGCTATGGCGATCTCGTCCGGCTGACGCGGGGTTCGCTCGCACTCGTCCCCTGTGCGAGCCGCAACGCGCACGAGACCTGCAAGAACTGCCTTCCCGAAGCCGAATGCCGGATGCGCAGCCTGATGTTGAAGGTGCGCGACGACACCGCCGCTATCCTCGACAAGATATCGCTCGCCGACCCGATTCGCATGGAACCGGTGTTCGAAAAGGACGAGCTGGCACTCTGAGGCTGGCACCGCGAACGAAAGCCGGGGCCGATTGATCCGTCGCCGGGGGCGGGCCGAACAACCGATAGCGCAACGGAATTCGCCGTCCCGCGTTTCGATGGGGTTCGAGCATAAATGTCTCGCTCGCGCGCCGAAGGGACGAAGGCCATGGCGACACCCGACGGAATCGAAGAGCCTGCCGAAAAGGGCGGCTTATGGGACCGTCATGCCAGCCCGATCTCGATATTGTTGCTCGGCGCGCTGATGCTGGCCGCGCTTTCGGGGGTAGCCGGAGGACAACCGGGCGAGCGCCGGCTGGCCGACTTCGGCGAAGCAAAGCTGCTCGTCAAATCGCCCTCGGTCATCCGTAACGGCGAATTTTTCGAAATGGAGATCGCGGTCGAGGCGAAAACCGATCTCGACGCTCCGGCGATCGAGGTCAGCCCCAGCCTGTGGCGTGACATGACGATCAACACGATGATGCCGGCCCCGGCCGAGGAGCTCTTCGAAAAGGGCGGCTATCGCTTCGCCTATGACCGAATGCCCCGCGGGAAGCGCTTGCTGATCAAGATCGACGGGCAGATCAACCCGCCGCTCTTCGCCGGCACGCGCGGCGATATCGCGGTCTATGATGGCGAGCGCCGGCTGGGTGCGATGCCGCTGGCCATAGAGGTCCTCCCCTGATGGATATCGTGCTGCGCGCCACGGTCATGTTCGGCCTCCTCTACCTGCTCCTGCGCTTGCTCGGAAAGCGCGAGCTGGGGCAGATGACGCCGTTCGAATTCGTCATGCTGGTCGTCATGGGCGACCTGATCCAGCAAGGCGTGACCCACAACGACTTCAGCCTGACCGGCGCGATGCTCGCGATTTCGACTTTCGCCTTCTGGGCGCTCGTGCTCAGCTGGATCACCTATCTCTTCCCGCGCGCCAAGGGACTGCTCGACGGCGAGCCCCGCGTCGTGGTGCGCGATGGCCGTCTCGTCGAAGCCAATCTTCGCCGCGACCGGCTGACGCGATCCGAAATCGAGTCCGAAATGCGGCTCGCCGGAATCGCCAGCCTCACGTCGGTCGAATGGGCCATCCTCGAACCGCAGGGCAAGATCAGCTTCATCAAAAAGGACGGCGGCCCATCACGGCAGCGCGACGAAGAACAGTCGGCGACATAGGCGCGGCCGCTGCTTCGGCCCTTCGCTCAGCGCAGCGCTTTGCCGGCGCCGACCGGGTCGCCCGGCCAACCATGCTCGCCGATCAGGGGGACGAAGACGACCGCGCCCAGATCGTCTTCGCGGAAATCGGACGCGCCGGTGCGCGTGACGCGCAGCAGCCGCTGCGATCCCCCTTCGCCGACCGGAATGACGAGGCGGCCGCCGGGCGCCAGTTGGTCGAGCAGCGGACGCGGAACGCGGGGGCTGCCGGCGGCCACGAGTATGACGTCGAACGGCGCCGCATCCGCCCAGCCCCGCGTTCCGTCGCCCGTGCGCAGCGTCACATTGTGGCAACCGAGCGCGGCGAGCCGCTCGGCGGCCCGATCGGTGAGTTCCGGGTGCCGATCAATCGCGTGAACGGCGCGGCCCATGCGGCTCATCACCGCAGCGGCATAGCCGGAGCCCACGCCGACCTCCAGAACCCGATCGTCGGGGCCGATCGCCGCGGCTTCGATCATCAGCGCGACGATATAAGGCTGCGAGATCGTCTGCCCCGCCTCGATCGGCAGCGCCGTATCTTCATAGGCGAATTCGACCATGTTTTCGGGCACGAACCGCTCGCGCGGCACCGCGCGCAGCGCGGCGAGCAGCCGGTCACCGCCGATGCCTCGAGCGACGATCTGATAATCGACCATGGCATCGCGGCGGCTCGCAAAGTCCGACATCGCCCCCGCGTCAGACGCTGAGGCAGCGGCGCCGACCTCGCCCTGTTGTTCGCCGGCATGGCGCGACCTGCCGCCTCCGGACATGATGACTCTCCTCGCCGCCCACACCCTATGGAAAACCGCGCGAGACTCCCAAGGTTCCCTCTGTTCGTCCGATCGAACCGGTGACCTCTAATATGCCATGAGCAGCGCTCTGCCGTGCCGCAAAGGAAAATGGTGGAGCCTACCGGGATCGAACCGGTGACCTCTAATATGCCATGAGCAGCGCTCTGCCGCACCGCAAAAGAAAATGGTGGAGCCTACCGGGATCGAACCGGTGACCTCTACAATGCCATTGTAGCGCTCTCCCAGCTGAGCTAAGGCCCCGTGCCATTTCGTGCGATCGCTCTGGGTGATGCGATCGGGACGCCGCCTTTACCAGCGAACGCCCATGATGCAAGGGGCCAAATGCATCGCGCGATGCTTTTTTGGCCCCTCGCCGATACGATCAGCTCTCGTCGTCTTCGTCGTCGCCGGTCGCGACACCAAGGTCGTCGTCGCCGCCCAGATCGACGTCGTTGTCGGGCGAATCGCTGTCCTCGTCGACATCGACGTCCAGATCCAGATCGTCGTCGCTCGACTCTTCCTTCGTCTTGGCGGGCTTGGCCGCCTCTTCGAACGGCATCGGCTGCTTCGACTTGAGCACCGATTCGGGGATCCAGGCGTAGCCGCAATTGATGCAGGTTACCGGATCGTCGTTGGTCAGATCATAGAATCGCGTGGCGCATTTCGGGCAGCTGCGTTTCGTGCCCCATTCAGCCTTTACCATATAAGCCTCGTAAACCTTTGGAAACGGGTGTAGAATTTCGGAAAACAAACGGCGCCTCGCGGCCGATCCGTCAAATCGGCGTGCGCCTTGCCAGATTGTCGGGCCGCTGTCAAAAGCCGCACGCCATGAATGACCCGATCGCCACGCCGCGCGCCTTTTCCGCTTCCGCTCCACTCAAAGGTAGGATCGCCATTCCCGGCGACAAGAGCATTTCGCACCGGTCGCTGATGCTGTCAGCGCTCGCGGTGGGAAGGAGCCGGGTTACCGGGCTGCTCGAGGGCCATGACGTGCTCGCCACCGCGGCCGCGATGCGCGCGATGGGTGCGCAGATCGAGCGCCGCGAAGGTGGCGAATGGGTGATCGACGGCGTCGGTGTCGGCGGCCTGCTCCAGCCCCGCGAAGCGCTCGACATGGGCAACAGCGGCACCTCGACCCGGCTGCTGATGGGCCTCGTCGCGAGCCACCCGATCACCGCGACCTTCGTCGGCGACGCCAGCCTGTCGGGCCGTCCGATGGGCCGGGTGGTTGATCCGCTGAGCGCCATGGGCGCCGATATTTCGGCCTCGCCGGGCGGCCGTCTGCCGCTGATGGTGCGCGGCCTCGCGCCCGCCATCCCGCTCTCCTATCGCCTGCCGATGGCGTCGGCGCAAGTGAAGAGCGCGGTATTGCTCGCGGGGCTCAACACGCCGGGCATCACCGAGGTCATCGAGCCGGTGCCGACGCGCGACCACAGCGAGCGGATGCTGCGCGGCTTCGGCGCCGACCTGACCGTCGATACCGACAGCGACGGGACGCGCCACATCCACATCCGCGGCGAGGCCGAATTGAAACCCCAAGTGATCGTCGTGCCGGGCGACCCTTCTTCGGCGGCCTTTTTCATTGTCGCGGCGCTGATCGTCCCGGGATCGGAGGTGACGATCGCCAACGTCGGCCTCAATCCGACGCGCGCCGGGCTGGTTGCGGTGCTCCGCGCCATGGGCGGCGACATCGAGGAACTCGACCGCCGCGACGTAGGCGGCGAACCCGTCGCCGACCTGCGCGTCCGCCACAGCGCGCTGAAGGGCATCGACGTCGATCCGGCGGTCGCGCCGAGCATGATCGACGAATTTCCGATCCTCTTCGTCGCCGCCGCGCTGGCTGATGGGCAGACCACGACGACCGGGCTCGACGAGCTGCGCGTCAAGGAGAGCGACCGGCTGGCGGTGATGGCGGCGGGACTGCGGGCGATCGGCGCGCGCGTCGAGGAACGCGAGGACGGGCTGATCATCGACGGCAGCGGCGGCGATACTCTGCCCGGCGGCGCGACGATCGCGGGGCATCTCGATCATCGCATCTGCATGAGCTTCGCCGTCGCGGGGCTCGCCAGCAAAGCGCCGGTGACGGTCGACGATATCGCCCCGGTCGCGACGAGCTTCCCCAATTTCGAAGCGCTGCTCGCAGAGTTGCAGGCATGATCGAGGGGCTGTCGGGCACCGCCGCGAATGTCATCGGGCTGGTCGGCACGGCCTGCGTGCTCGCAGCCTTCGCCTATATCAACCTGACCGCAAAGCCCAACGGAGTGCTGTTCAACGCCGCGAACCTGATCGGTGCGTTGCTGCTGATGATCTCGCTGCTCGTCCACTTCAACCTTGCCTCCTTCCTGCTCGAGATCGCGTGGGCGAGCATTGCGCTCTGGGGTCTCGCGCGGGCCCTCTACAAAAAGGATAATGGAGGCGCGGCATGATCATCGCCGTCGACGGTCCTACCGCGTCGGGAAAGGGCACGATCGCCCGGGCGCTCGCCGCGCATTTTGGCTTGCCGGTGCTCGACACCGGGCTGCTCTACCGCGCGGTCGGCTATCAGACGCAGCTCAACCATGGCGACGCCGACAAGGCCGAGGATGCCCTCGCCGCCTGCGATTTTCCCGACAGCCTGCTCGACGATCCGGCGCTGCGCTATGAAACGACCGGCGGGCTCGCGAGCCGCGTCTCGGTACATCCCGCGGTGCGCAAAGCGCTGTTCCAGCGGCAGGTCGATTTCGCGAACCAGCCCGGCGGCGCCGTGCTCGACGGGCGCGACATCGGCACCGTCATCGCGCCGCACGCCGACGCCAAGCTGTTCGTCACCGCCAGCCCCGAAGAGCGCGCACGGCGGCGCCATGCCGAGATGCATTCGCGCGGGGTCGAGGTCGATTATGCGACCGTGCTCGCCGATATCCATGCGCGCGACGCGCGCGACAGCGGGCGCGCCGACGCGCCGCTGACGCAAGCGCACGATGCGGACTTGCTCGATACGGGCGAAATGACTATAGACGCGGCCGTCCAACGGGCGATTGCGCTGGTTGAGGCACGGACAGGCCGCCGCTCCACCTGAGCGTCGGGCGTGACGGGGCGCACTCGTCGCGCCTTTTTTGCTTTGCCCGCTCCTCCTTCCTCGCCGCGTCTTTGCGGATGTTCCGTTTCGCATTCGGCGAACGGGACGGATCGGCCACAAGACCAGCGGAACCAACCGCTTGGCCGGAACAAATGAAGTAAGGAAGAACTCTCTATGGCCTCTACGGCTTTTCCGACGCGCGACGATTTCGCCGCGATGCTCGATGAATCGCTGGGTGGTGCCGAGGGCGGCTTTGAAGGCCGCGTCGTCAAGGGCACCGTAACCGGCATCGAAAACGACCTGGCAGTGATCGACATCGGCCTGAAGAGCGAAGGCCGCGTGCCGCTTCGCGAATTCGCCGCACCGGGCCAGAAGGCCGACCTCAAGGTCGGCGACGAAGTCGAAGTCTATGTCGACCGCGTCGAAAACGCCAATGGCGAAACCATGCTCTCGCGCGACCGCGCCCGCCGCGAAGCCGCGTGGGACCGCCTCGAAGAAGAATTCAACAAGGAAGCCCGCGTCGAAGGCGTCATCTTCGGCCGCGTCAAGGGCGGCTTCACCGTCGATCTCGGCGGCGCCGTGGCCTTCCTGCCCGGTTCGCAGGTCGACATCCGCCCCGTGCGCGACGTCGGCCCGCTGATGGACCTGCCGCAACCGTTCCAGATCCTGAAGATGGACCGCCGCCGCGGCAACATCGTCGTCTCGCGCCGCGCGATCCTCGAGGAAACGCGCGCCGAACAGCGTTCGGGCCTGATCCAGAACCTCGAAGAGGGCCAGATCATCGAAGGCGCGGTGAAGAACATCACCGATTACGGCGCCTTCGTCGACCTCGGCGGCATCGACGGCCTGCTCCATGTCACCGACATGAGCTACAAGCGCGTCAACCACCCGAGCGAGATCATCAACATCGGCGACACGGTCAAGGTGCAGATCATCCGCATCAACCGCGACACGCAGCGTATCAGCCTGGGCATGAAGCAGCTCGAAGCCGATCCGTGGGAAGGCGTCGCTGCCAAATATCCGGTCGGCGCGAAACTTACCGGCACGGTCACGAACATCACCGACTATGGCGCGTTCGTCGAACTCGAACCGGGCATCGAAGGCCTGGTCCACGTCAGCGAAATGTCGTGGGTCAAGAAGAATGTCCATCCGGGCAAGATCGTCTCGACCAGCCAGGAAGTCGAAGTCATCGTGCTCGAGGTCGACAGCGAAAAGCGTCGTATCTCGCTGGGTCTCAAGCAGGCGCAGTCGAACCCCTGGGGCGCCTTCGCCGAAGCGCATCCGGTCGGTTCGGTCGTCGAGGGCGAAGTCAAGAACGCCACCGAATTCGGCCTGTTCGTCGGCCTGCCCGGCGACGTCGACGGCATGGTCCACATGTCGGACATCGCCTGGGGCATTTCGGGCGAGGAAGCGCTGCATCTCCACCGCAAGGGCGAGACGGTGCAGGTCGTCGTGCTCGACGTCGATGTCGACAAGGAACGCATCAGCCTCGGCATCAAGCAGCTTGAAAAGGGTGCGCCCGCGGTTGGCGCCGGCGCTGCCGCCGGTTCGCTCAAGAAGAACGAGACCGTCACGGTCACCGTTCTCGAAGTCCGCGACAACGGCCTCGAAGTGCAGGCCGGCGACGACGGCGCGACCGGCTTCATCAAGCGCGCCGACCTTGGCCGCGACCGCGACGAACAGCGCCCCGACCGCTATCAGGTCGGCCAGAAGTTCGACGCGATGGTCATCGGCTTCGACCGTTCGAAAAAGCCGAACTTCTCGGTCAAGGCGCTGCAGATCGCCGAAGAGAAGCAGGCGGTTGCGCAATATGGCTCGTCCGACTCGGGTGCGTCGCTCGGCGACATCCTCGGCGAAGCGCTGAAGGCGGGCAAGAAGGACTGACCCTTCGCGCCACGACGAAGTGACGGAAAGGCCCGCCGAATGTCCCTCGGCGGGCCTTTTTGCATCCGCGATATGTTTTTGATCGCTTCCTGATTCATGTTAGTCTCGCCCGCGCGTTGGGAGGGGTCTCACGCACGGGTGCCGGCAACGACCGGAGGCCGCATCGTCGCGATGCGCGTGACACAGAGGGGAAGCACATGATCCGGTCGGAACTGGTTCAAAAAATCGCGAGTGAAAACAGCGATCTACGCGTCGAAGAGGTCGAACGGATCGTCGACGCTTTTTTCGATTCCATCGTTGACCAGCTCGCCGCCGGCGGCCGCGTCGAACTGCGCGGCTTCGGCGCCTTCTCGACCCGCGCGCGCGAGTCGCGCACCGGTCGCAATCCGCGCACCGGAGCGCCGGTTGCGGTGAAGGCGAAAAACGTTCCCTATTTCAAGCCCGGCAAGGAAATGCGCGAGCGGCTGAACGATTGAACGCCTGATCGGTTCGGAGTGGAACGGGTTCGGGTATCTTCTCCTCCGCTATTGAAAATGCTGGGTGCTCCCGCGAAGGCGGGAGCCTATCTCCGGTCGGAACGATTTCGAGCCGGCGGGAGATGGGTCCCAATCACGGACGATTATGTTCCGCCTCAATTTTTGAGCCGGTAGCCCGTGCGGAACATCCAGAAGATGACGCAGAGGCACAGCGTCAGGAAAAAAGCGACTGCGCCCATGCTGACGCCGATACCGACGTCGCCCTGCCCGAAGAAGGTCCAGCGGAAACCGCTGATCAGATAGACGACGGGGTTGAACAGCGTCACCGCCTGCCACGCGGGCGGCAGCATCGAAAGCGAATAAAAGGCGCCGCCGAGGAAGGTCAGCGGATAGACGACGAGCAGCGGGATCACCTGCAATTGCTCGAAACTCTGCGCCCAGATGCCGATGATGAAGCCGAACAGGCAGAATGTCACGGCCATCAACAGCATGAAGCCGACCATGAAGAGCGGATGCGCGACCTCTACGTCGACGAACAGATGCGCGGTCGCAAAGATGATCGTGCCGATGATCACCGATTTGGTCGCCGCGGCGCCGACATAGGCGATCACCATCTCGAGCGGCGACAGCGGCGCCGACAGCATCTCGTAGATCGTGCCGGTCCATTTCGGCATATAGATGCCGAAGCTCGCATTGCTGATGCTTTCGGTGAACATCGTCAGCATCATCAGCCCCGGCACGATGAAGGCGCCATAGGGCACGTCGCTGACCGAACTCATCCGGCTGCCGATCGCCGAGCCGAAGACGACGAAATAGAGCGTCGTCGTGATGACCGGCAGCATCAGGCTGGTCCAGAAGGTGCGCCCGAAGCGCGCCATTTCGAAGCCGTAGATCGAACGGATCCCGCGCAGGTTCGAAATCATGCCGCGCGCTCCTCTTCCCGCTTCTCATGCACCAGCCCGACGAAGATGTCCTCTAGCGAGCTCTGCGTCGTGTTGAGGTCCTTGAAGCCGATGCCGAGGTCGCTCATCCGCCGCAGCAGCGACGGCACCCCCGTCGCCTCGGCCTGGCTGTCGAATTCATAGACCAGCTCGTGCCCCTCGCCCGCCAGCGCGAGATTCCATTGCGCCAGCTCGTCGGGAACGGTCGCGAGCGGCTCGGCGAGGTTGAGCGTCAGCGTCTTGCGCCCCAGCTTCTTGATCAGCGCATTTTTTTCCTCGACGACGATCAGCCGCCCCTTGCTGATCACCCCGACGCGATCGGCCATTTCCTCGGCCTCCTCGATATAGTGGGTGGTCAGGATGATCGTCACGCCGCGTTCGCGCAGACCGCGCACCATGTTCCACATGTCGCGGCGCAGTTCGACATCGACCCCCGCGGTCGGCTCGTCGAGGAACAAAATCTCCGGCTCGTGGCTCAGCGCCTTGGCGATCATCACGCGGCGCTTCATTCCGCCCGACAGCTCCATGATCTTCGCGTTGCGCTTGTCCCACAGCGACAGGTCGCGCAGCAACTGCTCGATATAGGCGGGGTCGCGCGGCTTGCCGAACAGGCCGCGCGAAAAGCTGACCGTCGTGATCACCTTCTCGAAGGCGTCGGTGTGCAGTTCCTGCGGCACCAGCCCGATCATCGAGCGCGCGGCGCGGAAGTCGCGGCTATGGTCGTGTCCTGCGACGGTCACGGTGCCGCCGCTCGGTGTGACGATGCCGCAGACGATGCTGATGAGCGTCGTCTTGCCCGCGCCATTGGGCCCGAGCAGCGCGAATATCTCGCCCTTGTCGATCGTCAGGTCGATGCCGCTGAGCGCCTGGTGGCCGCTTTTATAGGTTTTCGCCAGGCCAGCGATGGAGAGCACTGGTTGCATGGCGCCCTCCCTAGCCGAGCGACGCGCCGGGGTGAAGCCGCAAACAATCCTTGACCTCCTCGGGGTCATCCGCTTGACCGTCCCCCGGTGCGCGGACGTGGCGGAACCGGTAGACGCAGCAGACTTAAAATCTGCTATCCATATGGGTGTGCGGGTTCGAGTCCCGCCGTCCGCACCAGCGACGGGAGCAGCAGCGATATGACGGCAGGACGCATCGGCGCGCGGATTCTCGCTGCCGGATTGCTGGCGCTGTCGGCGACGAGCTGCGGTCTGTTCGGCGAGCGGGGGCCGGTGCGGATCGCGGCGATCGGCCCACTCTATCCCGCCGCCAACCCCATCCGCGGCGAGCTTTCGGCGACCAATGCGGCGCTGCTCGAAGCCACCGCGCAGGGGCTCGTCAGCTATGATTCACTCGGTCAGATCGACGTCGGACTCGCCGAACGCTGGACGGTCACTGCCGACGGGCGCAGCTATATCTTCCGCGTCCGCGAAGCCAAATGGTCGAACGGCGACAAGGTCGCGGCGGCTGAGGTTGCCGCCATCCTGCGCGGCTATCTCGGCCGGCGGAGCAAGCATGTCCTGAAGGACGATTTCCCCGAGGTCGAAACGATCAAGGCGATGACCGACACGGTGATCGAAATCCGCCTGTCGGTACCGCAGCCCCATTTGCTCGAGCTGCTCGCCCAACCGTCGATGGCGATCGTCAAGCGCGGCATGGGCTGGGGGCCGATGCGGCCGAAGAGGATCGGCGCGGCGATGCTGCTGACGCCCGTTCCCGACCCGCTGGCCGACGACCCCGAAGAAGCCGAGGCGGCCGCGGCCGATCCGGCGGCCTCGATCGAACTCGTCGGCACCGACGCCCCCCGTGCGCTGGCGCGGTTCAAGAACGGCTATGCCGACGGCGTGCTCGGCGGGCGTTTTTCGACCCTGCCCTATTTCGTGGCGTCGAATATCGGACGCTCGCGGCTCGTCGTCGATCCTGTGCCGGGATTGTTCGGGCTTTCCTTCGTGCGTGCCGAAGGCTTTCTCGCCACCGATGCCAATCGCGAGGCGCTGTCGCGCGCGGTGCGGCGGCAGCGCCTGGTCGACGCTTTCGGGCTCGCCGAATGGCAACCGCAGGTGACGCTGCGCCCCGCGCTTTACGCCCGCGACGGCGGCCCGGTGCCGCTGCTTCCCGCCTGGGCCGACTATGACGACGCCTCGCGGGTCGCGCAGGCGAAGCGCGTCGTCGATGCGTGGAAGGCCACGGGGCGCGAAATCGAACCGCTGCGCATCGCAGTGCCCGATTCGCCCGGCGGGCGCATTCTCTATGCCTATGTCGCCGCCGATTTCGAACGCATCGGGGTGCCGAGCAGGCGCGTCGCCATCGACGCCGAGGCCGACCTGACGCTGATCGACGAGGTCACGCCCAACGACGACCCCCTTTGGGGCCTGCGCCGCCTGTCGTGCCGCACCGACACATTGTGCAACGGCGAGGCGCAGCGCAGGATCGACGAGGCGACGGCGGCGACCAGCCCGACCGATCGCGCGCGCCTGATCGGCGAGGCGGAAGCGATCCTCGGGCGCTACGCGCCCTTCATCCCGCTCGCGACGCCGCTGCGCTGGTCGGTCGCATCGCAGCGCCTGTCGGGCCTCACCGCCAACGCGCGTGCGCAGCACCCATTGAATCACCTGCGCGACACTCCCAACTAGGGGGAAGCGTACGCATTCTGTGCGCTCAGAAAAAGGACGCCAATGGCCCCTTCGACTCCCGATACCGACGCGATCTTCGATGCACTGATCCCGAATCGCAACGACCCCGCCGCGCTGCGCAAGCGCGTCGAGACGCTGGAATTTCTGCTCGAACGCAGCTTCACCATCCCCGGCATCAACCGCCCGGTGGGGCTCGATGCGATCGTCGGCCTCGTCCCCGTCGTCGGCGACGTCGTGACCGCGGCGATGGGCGCCTATCTGATCTGGGAGGCGCGCAACCTCGGCATGCCGAAATGGAAGCTGTGGCGGATGATGGGCAATCTTGGCCTCGACACCGCGCTCGGCGCAATCCCGCTCGTCGGCGATGCCTTCGACCTGGTTTTCCGCTCGAACAGCCGCAACCTCAAGATCATCAAGCGCCACCTCGACAAGCATCATCCCGGCACGATCACGATCGACCAATAGCCACGGGCAGCAGCGCCACCGCCCGAACCGGTCGGGCCTGTCTTCGCGATGTCGAAAGATGGGAGGCTGTGTGTCGAACCAATATACTACTACATGGAATGATGCGCGATAACCCTATCCGGGGTCGATCATCGGACAATCGGGACGTTTCCGCCATGAAGATGCTGATATCCATTCTCCTTGCCTGGCTTTTCCAATTGCCGCTATCCGCCGTCGCAAAGGAGCGCGCGGACCTGCTGATACGCCACGCGACGATTGTCGACGTCGCGGGCGCCCGGTTGATCGCCGACCAGACGGTCGCGACGCGGGGAGACGTGATCGTCGCAGTGGGCGGCGATGCCGAGGTCGCGAAGGCATGGACCGCCAGGCGCACGATCGATGGCGGCAATCGCTTCCTGATCCCGGGCCTTTGGGACATGCACGTCCATTTCGGCGGCGGCCCCGCGCTGGTTGAGGAGAATAAGGCGCTGCTGCCGCTCTATATCGCGCACGGCATCACGACGGTGCGCGACGCCTCCGGCGACCTGCCGAACGAGGTGCTGGCGTGGCGCGGCGACATTGCGAGCGGCAGGCTTTTCGGCCCGACGCTGCTGAGCTCGGGTCCCAAAATCGAGGGCATCAAGCCGGTCTGGAAGGGCACGATCGAAACCGGTTCGAAAGCCGACGTCGATGCAGCGGTGGCGAGGCTGAAGGGGCTCGGCGTCGATTTCGTCAAGATCACCGACAGCACGATGAAGCTCGACCTCTTCCTCTACGCGATCCGCAAGGCGCGCGCCGCGGGGCTGTGCGTCTCGGGCCATATCCCGCTCGCGCTGACGGTCGATCAGGCGGTCGATGCCGGGATCAGCTCGATCGAACATATCGGCTATGCCTATAAGGCGGGGGTCAAGGACGAAGCGACGATCGCCGCCGACTTCGCGGCGGGGCGCATCGACCGCGCCGAGGCCTATCGCCGCATCGACGCGGGCTTCGACCCCGGAACCGCCATGGCCGCCTATCGCAAGCTCGCGGCGAAGGGCGTGTTCGTGACCCCGACGCTGAACGGCAGCCGCGTCATCGCCTATCTCGACCAGGACGATCACAAGACCGACGATTACCTCGGCCTGATCGGCCCCGGCCTGCGCGCGACCTACCAGTGGCGCGTCGACCGCGCCGCCAACGCCGACGCCGCCGGAATCGCCGCGCGCCACGCCGAATATGAACATGAGGCATCGGTGCTGCCGATGCTGCAAAAGGCGGGCGTGACGATCATGGCGGGAACCGATGCGGGCTTCCTCAATTCGTACAACTATCCCGGCATCGCGCTGCATCAGGAACTTGCGATCTTCGTCGACAAGGGGCTGACGCCGGCAGAGGCGCTTGCTTCCGCAACGCGCGCCGGTCCCGCGTGGTTCGGCAAGCTCGACCGTTATGGCGCGGTCGAGGCGGGCAAGGCCGCCGATCTCGTGCTGCTCGACCGCAACCCGCTCGAAGACATCGGCGCGACACGCGCGATCCGTGCCGTGGTGCTGCGCGGCGCCGTCTACGACCGCGCGGCGCTCGACAAGATGCTCGCCGACACGCGCTCCAAGGTCGCCGCGTGGGATGCGGCGGCGGCGAAGTAGGCGGAAAGGTTGGATGATGGACGCGCCGGCCGTTTGGTTCGGGGTGGCCATAGCTTGGCATCGCCGCGTCGCGGCGCGCGTTGGAATGCCGACCTGGCACGCCGATTATCGCCGATGCTGTTGGCAATGGCGGCATTGGAGAGCGAAGCAAGGGGTCGTGTGGGACCGAAAGCTCTCCGGGGGCTGCGCACGAACCAGGCAGCGTCAGCCGTTTTTTCCGAGATCGCGGGCGAAGGCGGCAAAGCCCGCGGTCAACAGGATTGCGGCCAGAGGCAGCGCCACGCCCGTCACCAGCGCGATCGAATAGCGCAGCGCGGCATCATCGCCGAACAGGTGGTCGGTGAGCAGCGCGATCAGCATCGGGCCAAATCCGAGACCGGTCAGATTGACGACAAAGAAATAGAGCGCGGTCACGCGTGCGCGATACGCATTCGGCGTAATCAGCTGCAGCGCTACGGTTCCGACACCATGCATCGTCAGCATCGGAAAGGCGCAGGCGAGCATCGCAAAGGCCAGCAGCGCATCGGGCATCAGTGTCGCCGCGAGCAGCGGCGGGCCGCCGAGCAGGATCGACAGGCGCATCACGCGCAGATGCGCATCGGCGACGCCGCGGGCAAAGGTCCGGTCGGCGAGCGTTCCGCCCATCACCAGCCCGGCCGCACCGCCGATTGCCATGATGATGCCGAACCACAGCCCGGCTTGCGACACATCCATGCCATAGGTGCGCGCGAAGAAGGTCGGCACCCATGCGATGACCCCGTACATGACGAGCCCGATCAGCGACATGCCGGCGAACAACGCGCCGAGCGCCGCGCGCTGCTGTTTCAGATGGGCGATAAAACCCGGGGCGGCCCGGTTGCCGGTATCCGCCTGACGCAGCCCGCGCCGCAACGGCTCGCGCACCGTCAGCAGCAGCAGGCAGACGAGGAGGCCCGGCGCGGCGACCCACAGGAAGATCGTCCGCCACGCCGCGACCGGCCCGATCAGCGGCAGATCGACCATCGGTGCAGCAAGCACCGACTGGACGACAAAGGCGCCGAGGACCATCGCGACGCCCGAGCCGAGCGGCACGCCGATCGAATAGACCGCCATCGCCCGCGCCAGCCGGTCGCGCGGGAAGATGTCGCTGAGCATCGAATAGGCGGCGGGCGACAGCGCTGCCTCGCCCACCCCCACGCCCATACGCGCGGCGAACAGGGCCGCATAGCTGCCCGCGAAGCCGCAGCTCGCGGTCATCGCACTCCACAGCGCGACCCCCACGACGATCAGGTTGCGCCGGTTCCAGCGGTCGGCGATCCACGCGATCGGGAGCCCGAGCAGCGTGTAGAAGAGCGCGAAGGCGAGCCCGATCAGCAGGCTGACCGCCGTATCCGAAATGTCGAGCGCGGCGCGAATCGGCGCGACAAGAAGACTCAGGATCATCCGGTCGACGAACGACAGCGTATAGGCGAGCAGCAGGACGCCAACGACATACCATCCATAGAGCGGACGGGGCCAACCCGGCGCTTCGCCATCCGTGCCGGAAACCGGTCCCGCCTGCGATCCGCCGTTCGCGGTTCCCATCGACATCCCCTCCATCGCCCGGTTGCGCCCGGTCTTGCGTCGCGGGTCGGCCTGCTATATAGAAATACTTACTTAGCAAACTAAGTATATAGACGATCCTGTCAAGTATGAACGGGACGCGCGAAAAACATAACAGGTGGGAGAAGCGAGATGGCACAAATCGGAAGGACCCGGTCCGCCCTGTTTCTGACCGGAGCGGCGATCGCGGCTACGCCCGTCGCGGCGATCGCGCAGGACGCTGCCGAAGACATGAGCGGCGACATCATCGTCACCGCGCAGCGGCAGGAACAGCGACTTCAGGATGTCCCGGTGTCGGTCACAGCATTCGGCGCCGATCAGCTGCGCGAAAGCAGCATCGAAACCGTGCAGGACATTGCGACGCGGACGCCGGGCCTCGCGATCACCGCGGTCGATCCGATCAACACCAATTTCGCGATGCGCGGTATCGGCAGCGCACCGGGAATCAGCCAGAATGCCGGCGGCGATCCGTCGGTCGTCGTCTTCGTCGATGGCGTCTATGCCGGGCGCGGCGGCACCCCCGATCTCGATACGCTCGACCTCGAGCGGGTCGAGGTGCTGCGGGGGCCGCAAGGCACGCTGTTCGGCAAGAATGCGATCGGCGGTCTCGTCCAGTTCGTCAGCCGCAAACCTGACGACGAGACCAGCTTCTATTTCGACGGGACCTATGGCAACTATAGCCGCGTCGGCATAACCGCGCGGGGCAATCTGCCGCTCAGCGACAAAATCTTTCTGTCGGCGGGCGTCGCGCACAAGCAGCGCGACGGGTTCGAATATAATGAAACCACCGGCAATGACGTCAACGACCTCAACCTGACGACCGGCCGCCTCGCGCTGCGCTTCGTGCCGACCGACACGCTCGACATCATCCTGCGCGCCGATGTTTCGCATCAGGACCAGAAAGGCAATCCGCGCCACAATAATTGCGACGCGACCTTCGACGGCGGCATCCACTGCGTCGGCATCAACCCCGACCCGCGCGTCGTCGATGCCTATATCGACGGGCAGATCAAGCGGACGATCCAGACCTATTCGGCCGAGGTCAATCTGGACCTGCCGTTCGGCACGCTGACCTCGCTCACCGCGCTGCGCAAGGTGACGTTCGATTTCGTCACGCCCTTTTTCAGCAATCCGGTCAATCCGCCCGCGCAGATCGAGTCGACGAGCTTCGGCGACGAGGACGACAGCCAGTTCAGCCAGGAACTGCGCCTGTCGTTCGACGCATGGAACGGGCGGCTGAAGGGCCAGACCGGCCTCTATTTCCTCAAGGAGAACAACGACCGCGTCGAGGGCCAGATTCAGGATTTCCCGTCCCCCGCCATCTCGGGCACCGGCATCTATCCGCAATCGGTCAATGCCCGCAGCTTCGCGGTGTTCGGCCAGGTCGATGCGGAGATCGTGCCGTCGCTCACCGCCACGCTTGGTGCGCGCATGACGTGGGAGCGCAAGAGCGGCCGCTTCGCCGGTTTCAAGGTCGACGATGGCCCGGGCGTTCCGCCGCCGCTCGGTTCCGCCGACGGCTATGACGTGACGAGCAGCAAGAAGTGGAACGCCTTCACCCCGCGCTTCGCGCTCAACTGGAAGGCGAACGACGACGTGCTGCTCTATGCCTCGGTCGCGCGCGGCTACAAGAGTGGCGGCTATCAGGGGATTTCGGGCACCGCCGCCGGGGCTTCGACACCCTATGATCCCGAATTCGCCTGGAGCTATGAGGTCGGGGCCAAGACCGACTGGTTCGACCGCGCGCTGCGCGTCAATCTCGCGGCATTCCGCACCGATTATTCGGACCTGCAAATCTCGCAGCTGGTCCCGCTATGCTGCGTCGTCGTGACCAATGCGGCCAAGGCACGGATCAAGGGGTTCGAGATCGAAACGGTCGTGCGTCCGGCAGCTTGGCTCCAGCTCGACGGCAGCTATGCCTATCTCGACGCCAAATTCACCGAATATGCGATCCCCGGCCAGGATTATACGGGCAACCGGCTTCCGCGCTCGCCAAAGAACAAGGTCAATGTCGGCGGCCAGATCGAGGCGCCGGTCGGCGCGCTGGCGGCAAAGCTGCGCGTCGACTACAGCTGGGTGGACGACGCCTATTTCGAGGCGTCGAACATCCCGCAGCAGCTCTGGCCGGCGCATCAGAATCTCGATGCCCGGCTGTCGCTCGCGGGTCCCGACGACCAGTGGGAGCTGTCGGTTTGGGGCAAGAATCTGACCGACGAACTGGTGCCGACCTATGTCACCTATTTCGCGCCCTATCGCCAGATACTGACGCCCTATGCGCCGCCGCGCACCTATGGCGTGACCCTGGCGTTCAAGCTCTGACCAGCGCACGGCGGCTTCGCGTCGCCGCGGCCATATCGAAAGGATGACGATGCAGGAACCGGCTTTTCGCTATCTCTGTTCCTACCGCGCCGCTTTCACCGAGCCACAACAAATGGTCGGGCGCGCGCATTTCGGGCGCCGCATGATCGCCGCGCTGACCGGCGGGGAAGTTGAGGGCGAGCGGTTGCACGGCCGCGTGATGCCGAGCGGCGGCGACTGGGCGACGATCGACGACAGGGATACGCTGCGGCTCGACGCCCGCATCACGCTCGAAACGCATGACGGCGCGCTGATCTATGTGTCCTATCGCGGTGTCCTGCGCCCGCTATCGGTCGCGCACAAACATGCGCGCAACGGCGGGCCGCAGACCCCTGAAGAATGCGCCGAGGTCTATTTCCGTACCACGCCGATGTTCGAAACCGGAGATGAGCGCTATCTCTGGCTCAATGACATCGTCGCAGTCGGTCTCGGTGCCAGCATCGGCGGCGCGGTGCGTTACGACGTGTTCGAACTGCTGTAGGAGCCTCGTTTAGACCGGCGCATCGCCCGCTTATACCAGTTCGCCCCGACGCCGATATCCGGCGGTGGCGACCATCCCCCTCAGCAACGACTGGAAAACTCTTCCTCCGCCAGATTGGCGACGATGCGGAACAGAAGGCCGCGCAGCCGCTCCACCTCTTCGGGCGACAAACCGCGGGTCGCCGCTGCCTGCACCTCCCGCGTGACCGGCAGGAGCGTGCCGGCAAGAGCGCGCGCGTGCGGGGTCAGATAAACGAGCGTTTCGCGGCGGTCGCGGCGATTGACGCGGCGATGGATCAGCCCTTCCTTTTCCAGCCCGCGAAGCGCAACCGCCGTCGTCGCGTCCTGCATCACCAGCCGGCGGCTGAGCTCGTGCTGGCTGACGCCGTCCTCGCGCCACAATTGCCGCAGGAAAGGCCAGTGCCCGGCCGACACGCCATGCTCGCGCGTTTTCGCCTCGCGCAACATTGAAAAGGACCGAAAGACCAGGCGAGCGAGATAGCCGAGGCTGTCTTCGAAAGCCCAATAGGCGGCAGTGCGATCCGCTTTGCTGCTCGTCGGCATTGTCCGCTTCCTACGCCCGCGCGACCTCCATGACCGACCGCACCAGATCGGCCAGCAATCCGGCGAGCATGGGATCGGCGAGGCGCCCGCGCGCGTCGAAGGCGCGGTGCGCGTGCGGCACGCTGAGCTGCTCGGGCACGACGAGCGCCTGCACGGTCGTCAGGATATGGCGGAGCTGCGAAAGCCCCCGGAGACCGCCGAACGGGCTCGACGAAGCCGACACCAGCCCGAAAGCCTTGCGCCGGAATGCGCCATAGGTCTGTGGCGCCTCTCCACGGCTGGGGCACGACATCCAGTCGATCGCATTTTTGAGCATCGCCGTGACCGAGCCATTATGTTCGGGACTGGCGAGGATGACTCCCCCGTGGCTGCGAAACATCGCCTTGAGCGCGAGCGCTTCGGGCACCTCGTCGATCGTCAGCGCCTCGGCGCCGAACAGCGGTAGCGGATAATCGGATAGCGATAATCTGGTCGTCCGCAGCCCCAGATCGTTCGCAATGTCGGCGGCGCAGCCGATCAGCCGTTCGTTGAGCGATCCGGATCGAATGCCCCCCGCCATCAACAGCAGATCGCCCCGCGCCGCCGCCATGTTCAAAAATCCAGCGAGAGCTGCACCGTCACCATCCGCGGCGCGCCGACCATCGCCATATGGCTGTTGCCGCCGAACACCGGGGTATTGAAGCCCTGCGTCGTCGTGACCTTGTCGGTCAGGTTACGGCCGACGAGTGCTAGTTCCCACCGCCCGTCTTCGCGTCCGACCGCCAGCCGCGCGTCGAATTTGGTGAACGCACCCTGCGAGTTGAGCGGGTTCATGTCGGGCTGAAAGAAGGAGCGTGACTGGTGGTTCGCCGAAACATGCGCAAGCGCATAGAGGCGATCGGACACCGGATATCTGGCCTCGATGAAACCGCTCGCGGTCCACTCGGGCGCGCGCACGAGTCTCTCGCCGGCCAGATTGTTCGTCTGCGGCGTACAGGTCGGCGGAGCGTCATAGAGGCAGGCGCCGCCCGGATAATCCTTATAATGCGCGTCGAGATAGCCGAGGCTGCCGCCGATCCGCCAATAATCGCCGAGCCCGATGTCGGTGTCGACCTCCACCCCCTGCGCGATCGCCGAGGCAGCATTGCCGGTGACGAAGGCGGTGCCATTATATTCGGACACCTGAAGATTGCTGAAATTGGTGCGGAACAGCGCGACGTTCAGATTCCCCTTTCCATCGAGGAAGCGGAATTTTCCGCCGACCTCCCACGACCGCGCGCGCTCGGAATCATATTGGAAGGTCGCGATGCCGTTCTGGATATTATAGAGCAGCAGGGCGTCGTTGGAGACGAAGCCGCCGCCCTTGGTCCCCGTCGCATAGCTCAGATAGACATAGGCGTCGGGGCTGAATTCGTAACGCGCGCGCAGCGAATAGTCCCACAGGCTTTCCTTGCGCGTTTCGGTGAGGTCATAGGGCAGATAGGTCGGCGGAAAGACCCCGTCGTTGAACGAGCGGGCGCGCCCGGTCCGCTTTTCGTGCGAATAGCGCAGGCTGCCGCTGAGCATGATCTGCTCGCTGACCGGCACCTCGAGCGAGACGAAGGGCGACAGCGATTGCCCCGTCTGGTCGAACTGGCGCGTCGACAGGCCATTGAGCGGCGCAGGGCTGCCCGCGCTCGCCGCATTGAACAGCGACGCCTGCTGGACGTGCAGGTCGGTGTCGATATAGGTCAGGCCCGCGATGAACGCGCCGCCGTCGCCTATCGGGCGCTGCGCGCGCACTTCCTGGAACAGCGAACTCGATTCTTCGGTGATGTCCGATTCGAGGAAGGTCAGCGGCCCGTCATAATCCGAATTCACCCCGCCATCGAGGTCCTGCCACGCGGTCACCGAGGTGAAGGTCCAGTCGCCGACGTCGAGGTTCATCGTCAGCTCGGCCATCGTCGTGTCGGTGTCGTCATATTCGGGATTCACGGTCCGCGCGGCGCGGCGATAGCTCGGATATTCGGGGACTTCCTCCCCCGAATTGCGCACCGCGTCGCACAGCAGGCAGCCGGCATCGCCGATATAGTTGAACACCGTCGTGCCGCCGTCGATCCGGTTCGAGCCATGCTCGACCTTGACCAGCGCCTCGAAATTGTCGGTCGGCTCCCACAATATCTGGCCGCGCACCGCTTCATAACGCGATCCGTTTTCGTCGCGTCGCGTGATCGTGTTGCTCATCGTGTCGCCGATCGCGCCGACGCGGCCGGTCAGGCGGACGCTGAGCGTGTCCGATACGGGACCCGATACCGCGCCTTCGAGATTCCAGCCGCCGTGCTCGACCTCACCGCTCGCCCGCGCAAAGCCTTCGAAGTCGCGCGTCGGGCGGCGGGTGACGACGCTGATCGCGCCGGCGTTCGTATTCTTGCCGAACAGCGCACCCTGCGGCCCGCGCACCACCTCGACGCGCTCGATATCGAGCAGCGGGTTCTGGAAGGCGCGCGAACGGCTGAGATAGACGCCGTCGATGAACAGGCCGACCGATTGTTCGAACGACAGATTGCCCGTTCCGGCGCCGAGTCCGCGCATGGTGATCGCGAAATTGCCGTTGGTGCGGTCGATCTGGAGGTTGGGGACGCTGTCCTGCACGTCGTCGAACAGCAATATGCCCTGCTTTTCGATCTGGTCGCCGCCGACCACCGCGACCGAAATCGGCACTTCCTGAAGCGTCTGTTCGCGGCGCGTCGCGGTGACGATGATCGCTTCGGGATCATCGAGCGTCCGCGCGCCGGCCTTCTCCGCCTCCTGCGCGAGCGCAGGCGTCCCCAGGGCGAGCGCGAGCGCGCTCCCCCACAACAGTCTCGCAATGGTCATTTCCCTCTCCCCTACTGGATGGATCAGGTCAGCTTCAATGTCCTGTATTGCGAAGCCGGACCCGGATATTCGGCGCCATTATCTTCACCGATTTCGTCTGCAACGAGCGCATTGGTCTGGGCATTCAGTCGCTCGATCAGCATCTTGTGCGCGTCCGGCCGCCACGCGAGATTGTCGATCTCGTCGGGGTCGGTCGCAGTGTCGTAGAGTTCGAGGTCGTTATAGGCGACCAAGTCTTCCCAGCGCCGCGGCACATGGTGCTGCGCCGGCGCGAAATAGCGCGCGAACTTGTAGCGCCCGTCGTGAACGCCGCGATGCAGGCGGCGCAACATCAGGTCGTTTTCGGCGAGCGGCTTCGCCTCGGTCACGCCCGGCGCGACGTCGGGCGCGTTCCAGCCATAGCGCACGGCATAGTTGAACAATATCCCCGCCGCGTCGCGCCCGGTGCGCACCGTCGGCGTTGCGATCGCCGCCGACAGATCGTGCCCGACGAGCGCCGGATGCCGCTCGCGCCGCTCGGCGTCCGAAACCCCCGCCAGCGCCAGGATCGTCGGCACGAGGTCGACCGAACTGCCCAGCGCCTGCGTCGTCCGTCCGCCCGGCAGGTCGGGATGGACGACGATCAGCGGCACGCCGACATCCTCCTTGTAGATCGTCCCGCCCTTTTGCCGCATCCCGTGCGCGCCCGCGCGCTCGCCGTGATCGGACGTGAAGAGGATGATCGTATTGTCGAGCTCGCCCGACGCCGCGAGCGCGTCGAGCACCGTCTTCATATGGCGGTCGGCGTCGCGGACGCAGTTCAGATAATAGTTGAGGTTGCGGCGCCACACCGCCTCGTCGCCGTGCGGCATCTTGCCGTAAAAGGCATATTCGCTCGCGTTGATCGCGGCGTGCGCGCGCGGCTTGCGCGACAGATCGTCGGCGTAGAAGCTGCGCGGCAGATCGAAACCCCAGTCGCGGTCGTAAACCGGGTCGCCGGGCGCAGGCAGCAGCGGCGCGACGAGGTTGGGGCGCATCCGCGTCGCTTCGCCCTCGCCCGTCGCATCATAGAACATGATGTCGTGCGGATTGACGAAATTGACCGCCATGAACCACGGCGCATCCTCGCCGTCGTTGGCATAGGCGCGAAGCTGGCCGACCGCTTCGGCAGCGGTCACGCCGTCGTTGATGAAGCCCTCCCACGTCAGCCCGACGCGCTCGCCGTCGAAATTATACTGGCCGAAACCGAAGGGTTCGAGAACGTCGACCGTATTGGGAAAGATGCCCCCGGCGACCCCGCGGAAGTTCAGCCCCTTGTTGATGTTCGAAAGATGCCATTTGCCCTTGTAGGTCGTGCGATAGCCCGCCTGCCGCAGCATCGTGCCGATCGTCGGGATGGCGGGACTGAGTTCGGGATAGGGCGGCGAATTGGGGTTGGCATAGACGCCGGTATGCTGGGTGTGCAACCCCGTGTAGATGCTCGATCGCGACGGCCCGCAAGGCGTCGTGTTCACATGGAAACGATCGAACGACAGGCCCCGTTCGCGCAGCCAGTCGTGCGCTGGAAGCGGCAGCGACGCGGGAATGTCGGCGAGTGCGCGCTCCTGGTCGTTGACGATCAGCAGGATATTCGGCCGCCCTCGCCGCCTCCGCGGCTTTGCCGGCGCCGGTACGGCGGCCTCGGCAGACGCGGCCGGCGCCGCGACGATGGCGGCCGAACCCCCGGCGAGCAAGGTCCGCCGGTCCATTTCCATTCTCTCCCGCATCTTCGCGCCTCCCAAAAGCCGGACCGATGCATCTTCTTAGTATACTAAGATAATGCTCGCATCTATTTTTTGTCAAGCATCTTGCGTATTATTTCGCCGCGATCAGAACACGGGCGTGTTTGGCGGCAGCCCGATCAGCGAGCGGCCGAGCAATTCGGTCGCGGCATCGAAATCGTAAACGACGTGGCTCGCCATCACGTTGATGTCGCGCATCGCGCGCTGCAGCGGGCTCGACAGCATGTGCGCGCTCGACCCCGCGCCTTCGACGAGCAGGCGCACCGCGTCGCGGCAGAGATCCATCGCGAGCGCGACCTGCGCGCGCAGCGCGATACGGTCCTCATTGCTCACCAGCCCCGTACCCGCCGCTTCGGTGAGCGCGACGTTGCGGCGCCCGACGTCGCGCAGGATCATCTCGGCAGTCTGCGTCTTCGCCGCCGCCTCGCCTAGCCGCATGTGCGCCGACGCCTTTTCGACCTGCTTGACCGTGGTGCCCAGCATCGTGCGCACACCGATGCGCTCGCGGAAATTCTCGACCGCCGACCGTGCAACGCCGACCGCCGCGATCGCGGCGGTGATGGCGAGGAACGGCGTCATCGGCATCCGGTAAATCGGATTGTGCGCGTGGATCGTCGCGCCAGGTGCGCAGCCCATGCGCATCTCGCCCATGTCCATCACGCGATGCTCTGGGACGAAGATATCCTCGCAGCGAATGTCGTTGCTGCCCGTCCCGATCATCCCGTCGACGTGCCAGGTATCGAGAACCTCGACCTCGCCCGCCGGCACCGCCAGGAACAGCTGGCGCGGCGGATTTTCCCCCGGGATCATGCCGGTGATCATCACCCAGTCGGCGTGCATGATGCCCGTGCCCCATTTCCAGCGCCCGGTCAGCCGGTAGCCGCCGTCGACCGGCTGCGCGACGCCGGGGGGATTGGTCGCACCCGGCGCGATGATGTAGGGAAAATCGCCGCCGAAGGTTTCGTCCTGCAGCGTTTCGGGGAATTGCGCGAGCATCCAGTTATGCTCGACGCAAAAGGCGGTAACCCAGCCGGTCGAGGCGCAGCCCTCGGCGATCGGCAGCATCGCGTCGATGAAGCTGTCGATGTCGAATTCGAGCCCGCCATAGCGCCTGGGCACGAAGTGATAGAAGACCCCGGTCTTGCGGATCGCGTTCCACACCGCGTCGACCGGGCGCCGCAGCGCCTCGCACTCGGCGGCATGCGTCGCGACGAGCGGCTTGAGCGCAGTGGTCCGCCGCACCAGCTCCTCGGGAGTCAGCGCCGCGAGCTCCTCGCGCGACAGCCAGTCCTTCTCCTTGGGAATGCGCCGGTCGGCGAACGCCTCTTCGTCCGCCCGACGCGTCTGAACCGCTATATTCATGCCTCGTCTCTCCCAGCCGGCCCGAATCGGCCTGTCGAGACAAGAATAGTAAGAGGTCTAATTATGTCAAGAAACTTGACTAAAACTGATCGGCGGCGTGCCCGGTCGGTTGGTCGGCTTCGGCGTCCACGATCACCTCGGGCGGCACGGCGGGCGGATCGCCCCAGTCCATCCGCATCGCGTCGCGAAGGCCGTGATAGGCCGGCAGGCCGATGCGCTCGACGAGCTTGAGCTCGAGGTAGTGAAGGATTTTCGACGCCGCGCGCCGCGTCTCGTTCGCCTCCTCGGCGAAGCGCACGATACGCGCCCGGCGGTCGTCGGGGTCGGGCACGATTTCGACGATGCCGCGCGCTTCGAGTTCGCCGAGCATCAGGCTGATCGCCTGGCGCGTCACCCCCAGATTGCGCGCAATCCGCGTCGCGCGGTGCTCGCCGGCCGAGATATTCGCGATCAGCATCGACTGCGCGCGCGTCACATTGGGAATGCCCGCCTCCCTGAGCGCGGCCTGGAGCGCCTCGTCGAACCAATAGAGCGCGCTTAGCAGATTCATCATCAGATAGGGACTGTGCATCGACGGACCTTCGGCAGACCAGGTCAGCGGCATAATACGTCCGCGGCCGTCAGGGCAACCTGCGGCGAAGGCAAAGGGCGGCCGGCACAGCTTCCTGCCGAATGCGATGGCCGCCCCGAAGTTCAGTGATCGCCGCGAACCGCCCCGGCCGGCGAACAGGTAGCGGCGACAGGCTTGCCCGCGATCGCCTGGCGCGCGAATATTCGCGAGTCCGCAGAGGAGCGATTGAGCGTCGCCGAATGGTCGAGCCCGGGATAGACATGCGCCTCGATCGTCGAACCGGCGGCGCAGGCGCTTTCGACGAGGGCTCGCTGCATCGGCGCGGGGGTATCGACATCCTCGCTTCCCGTGCCGATGAACACCGGGGTAGTGATCTTGAGCGTCGGATAGCCGGCATGTTTCAGCACCGGTGCATAATAGCGCCAGAAATCGCCCTTGAAGCTGTTCGCACGCGTCAGCCCGGCATCGACCACCGCCTTGAACATATCGACCACGCAGGTGTCGGCCGCCTCGGCGAAAGCGGGCATCGCGCGGTCGGTCAGGACGGCCGCCGGGTCGTATTTCGGGTCGATCTGCTGCGCTGCCGAGGCGATATAAAGCAGATAGGCGATGATCCGGTCGACCTTGTCGGCCGCGTCGGGGTCGGTTCCGGCCGAGGCCGCCGCCGCGAGGTTCGGGATGCCGGTCGCGATCGTCCCGCGAACATCGACATCGGGCGCATAGTCGGGGGCATAGCCCGCCGTGGCGAAGGCCGCACCCGCGCCCTGCGACTGGCCGACGATCAACACCTTGCCCGACAGGCCGAAGCCGCCCCCCTGCACCGCACGGATCGCATCGAGCGTCGAATAGGCGGCGGCGCGGCTGTCGAGATAGGGATGCGGTCCCGGCGAGCCGAGTCCCTGATAGTCGGTCGCGACGACCGCATAGCCTTCAGCGAGCCAATGATTGAGATAGGTGCGGTCGCGCAGCGAACGGACGTTGCGCGACGGCGCGCAATCGTCGCCGATGCCGACGGTGCCATGCGCCCACGCGACGAGCGGCCAGCCGCCTTTCGGCGGGGCGCCCTGCGGCAGGAAGAGCGCACCGGTCACCTCGATCGCGCCCTGCCCCGCCACGCCGTCGGTCGAACCATAGCGGATCGCCAGCGCCCGCCCGGCCTCTTCGAGGCCGAGTTCGGGCGCGAGCGGCCGCGCATCGAGCAGCCGGCCCGGTGCGGCGGCGCTCGTCTCCGCCGCCAGCACCGTCTGCGCGGATACCGCGAACGGCACCGCCAACAGCCCGAATGCCGCGAGCATCGCAGCAGATCGCAACCGGTTCGCCATCATCCTCTCCTTCATCCCGTGCCTCAGAAGCGCGCCGTCGCCGACAGATAGTAGGTCCGGCCGAGCACATCATAGGTGCCCGCATCGGTGGTTCCGGGAACCCCGCTGACGACGGGGGGCGTCTTGTCGAACAGATTGTTGACCCCGAACCGCACGCTGAAGCGCTCGGCGGGATCGACGCGCAGCGACAGGTCGAAATAGTCATAGGCTTTCACGCCCGGCGTCGTGCTCGCGGCGTTGGTGACCATCGACGCATCGTCCATCGCGCCGATATGACGCCAGCGCAGCAACGCATTGAAGCTGTCGGTGCCGTAGGTGAACGACGTCGTCGAACGCCAGCGCGGCAGGGTGGTGCCCGATCCGATCGTGTCGGCGAAATCCTGGAAGGGCGAATCCGGCAGGTTCTGGATCTCGAACTTGTCGAGATAGTTGATCACCGACGAAATGCCGAAGCGTCCCGATCCGTCGCCGAGCCCGACGTCGGCGAGGCGCACCGACCAGTCGAGCTGGACGTCGACCCCCGCGGTGCGATAGCCGCCGAGGTTCAGATAGGGCTGGAGCGCATTGGTGATACCCCCGGTCCCCGCATCGCGACCGATCAGCGCGCAATAGAAATTCGCGGCGTCATAGCCCGGATTGCTGCCGTCGCCATTGAAGCATTTGTTGAGCGAGACCGACACCGGGATCACCGCGATCGCATCGTCGATCGCGATATTATAATAGTCGACCGACGCCCGAAAACCCGAGAGCCAGGGCGAAGCCGCGCGCGGCGAAAGCACCGCGCCGATCGTATAGGTGTCGGCCTTTTCGGGTTTCAGATTTTCGTTGCCCGACAGATAGGCGGCGACCTGCGCGACATTGTTGACGTAGACGTCGGCGATCGCGTCGGGCATCCCCTGCGCGACGCAGATGTCGCGCACGTCGGCGCCGTTGCTGCCGGTACGGAAACTGCTGCGGATATCACACGGGTCGCCGCCGCCGTTCGCGATCAGACCGATCGTCGGATAGAGGCCGGTGGTCGCGGTATAAAGCTCGCCGACATTGGGCGCGCGGATCGCGCGCTGATAGCCGCCGCGCAGCCGCACCCCGTCGGTCACGGTCCAGTCGACGTCGACCTTGTAAGTCGAGACCCCGCCGCTCTGCTTATAGTCCGAATAGCGATAGGCGAAGTCGAGGGTCAGGTCCTGCACCGCGAACATGTCGTGCAGCACCGGGACGAGCAGTTCGGCATAGCCCTCGATTGCGCGGGTCGAACCCGCGGTCGGCGACGTGCGCGCGATCGCGACGACATTGCCCGTCACCTGTTGCGGGTCGGGATCGAAGCTGAACTCGTTGCGGCGATAGCCCGCGCCGACCGCGAAGCGCATTTCGCCTGCGGGAAGCTGCGCCAGCCCGCCCTGGATATTGAGTTCGACCACGTCCTGCTTCGTTTCGGTGCGGTTGCGCGTCACCCCGCTGATATAGGCGACGCATTCGGGTGAATTGGTCGCGCTGAACGGATCATAGCCGCCTGCGCAGATCGACGCGCCGCCGTCGGCCGCCGACACGAGCGTCTGCACGCGGTCGGTAAAGACCGACCCGTTCGCAATATCGTCGACGACGCTCTTGCCGGTCGAACCGTAAAGCTCCCAGCTGATGCCGCTGTCGCCGAACTTGCCCGACGCGCCGCCGAGCAGCTGCCAGGTCGTCGCTTCGTGATCGGTGCGGCGCGGCCCCACTTCACTGTAGCGCTTGGTCACCACGACCGGCGCCGCCGGATTGGCGCGCGCGTCGATCAGCGGGCGCAGCGCATCGGGGATGAAGGGGCTCGTGACCGGAACGCGCATCGTCCACAGCCCGGCGTTGGGCGCGGCGTCGGCGATCGTCGTCGACGTATAGTCGGTATAAAGGCCCTGCACGAACAGCGTCAGACTGTCCGACGCTTCAAAGGTCGCGCGGCCGAAGGTTGAAATACGCTCGAGCGGGATTTGCGAATAGGTGAGCTGCGGCGTCGCGAGCAGCGCGGTCCCGGTGTTCAGCACATAGGGAATATCGTCGCGGTAGTTGTAAACGCCGCGACCGGTCGAAAAGAGCGTGCCGTCGGGATTGATGCCGATCGACGAACTCGCCGGGACCGAACCCGGCGCGACGCCATAGGCGGCGAAGGCGGCATCGACCGCCGCCTGGTCGGGGGCGTTGGCGCCGGGGGTGAAGAGACCTAGGGGGATGGTGCTCGATACACCGCGGTTCTCGCGGAAAAAGGCACGCGAATTGATGTTGATTGCGTCACGGTCGGTGTAGGAGACCCCCGCCGTCACCCGCCCGCGCCCGTCGGCGAAGCGCGTGCCCGCGCCGAGCGATATTTCGCGAATGCCGCCGTCGCCCCGGCTCGTGATCGTGTTCTGCCCCGAAATTTCAACGCCGTCGATCTGGCGCAGCTTGAAATTGACCACGCCCGAAATCGCATCCGATCCATAAACGGCGGAGGCGCCGCCGCTGATGATCTCGGTCCCGCCGATCAGGATCGTCGGCAAGGTGTTGATGTCGATGACCTGGCTCGAATTGGAGGGCTGCAGGCGCCGCCCGTCGAGCAGCACGAGATTGCGCTGAGCGCCGAGGCCGCGCAGGTTGAGCGTCGCCTGTCCCGTCGAATTGAGATCGTTCGAAAAGGCGGTCGAATCGGCTGTGAACTGGGGAAGCTGGTTGAGCGCGCCTTCGAGCGTGACGCTGCCGGTCGCGGACACCGCGTCGCTGCCCAGCGTGACGATCGGACTCGACGCCTCGAAATCACGCCGCGAAATGCGCGATCCGGTGACGACGATCTCCTGCGCCGGCGCTGCTGCGGCGGCTTCGCCGTCCGATTCGTCCTGCGCCGATGCCGGCGCACTCAAAAGCGAAATGACCGAGGCCGAAATGGCGAGCGTCAGCTTGCGATTGTCCAACATTTTCAAGAAATCTTCCCCTTTTGCCCTGGCGCGGCGGCGACGCGGACGATCGGCCCGAAGCGCCGCCTCATTATCTGTCGTCGCCCCTTAAAATTACGATACAATCATGCATCGAAATTGGCCCTTGGCGCAAAATGGGTTCGCCTGTCAATCGCCGCCTGGCGGCCCCCGCGAACCGCGCGGCGATCGCGTCGAGGTCGAAACGCTTGACCCTGCATCATATTTCGATACATATTTGTATCGTATTTATTTGCTGTCGCATGCGGCGACCCGTTGGGGCATGAGGAACGGGGCAAGATGGACGTCATTATCTTGGGCGATGAAAAGGAAACGGCGGTCGGGCGGCCGCGGCAGGCCGATCTCGACGAGCGCATCAAGCTCAGCGCCGTCGCGCTGCTGGGCGAGGAAGGCTTTGCCGGGCTGTCGGTCAACCGCATATGCCAGCGCGCCGGGGTTCCGCGCCCGACCTTCTATCGCCGCTGGCCGTCCGCGGTCGCGGCGCTGGTCGACGCCTTCAACGACCGCTTCCATGATGCGCTGCTTGTCGACACCGGCGATGCGAAAGCCGATTTGCTGGCGTTCGCGACCAGCGTGCGCAACCGCTATGACGATCCCGTCGTCAGCGTCTGCCTGCCCGCGATCTACGAAGCGCGGCGCCGCGAACCGGCGCTTATCGCACCGATCATGGAGGCGCAGCGGGCGCGCCGCCGGTCCAACGTCGCGACGCTCGAGCGCGCGCTGAAGGAACAGCGGATCGAACCCGTTCTCGGCCCGTTCGAGATTCTCTTCACGCTGACCGCCGCGATCGACCAGGGCTATCTCGCCGGCCGGCCGCTCGCCGACGATTTCCTCGACCGCCTTGTCACCGTAGCGCTGCGATAATCCGGCGGCCGACCCGCGCCGATGGTTTTCCGAGCCGGCGCCCCGTTCCCAGCAAGAAGGACATGAGAATGATGCACAGGAAGCTGCTGACGCTGACCACCGCGCTGATCGCCCTGCCGGCGCTCGCCCAGGCGCCGGACGGCGCGCCGCCCGCCGCCTTCGACGTCGCCGCAGCGAAAGCGCGGATCAACGCGACGCTCGACCGGCAATATCCGCATCTCGACGCGCTCTACAAGGATCTTCACGCGCATCCCGAGGTCGGCTTTCAGGAGACGCGGACCGCGGCGCTGCTGGCCGGCGAGATGCGCAAGCTCGGCTTCACGGTCACCGAAAAGGTCGGCAAGACCGGCATCGTCGCGATCTACAGGAATGGCGATGGCCCGACCGTGCTCGTGCGTACCGAACTCGATGCGCTGCCGATGGAGGAAAAGACTGGCCTGCCCTATGCCAGCCGCGCGCAGCAGGAGGTCAACGGCGAACTCAGCTATGTCGCGCACAGCTGCGGCCACGACAGCCATATGGCCTGGTGGGTCGGCACCGCCGCCGCGCTCGTCGCGATGAAGGATCAATGGCACGGCACGCTGATGTTCATCGGCCAGCCGTCCGAAGAGACGGTCAGCGGCGCCGAAGCGATGATCGCCGACGGCCTGTTCACCCGCTGGCCCAAGCCCGATTTCGGCTTTGCCGCGCATGTCGCGCCGATGCCGGTCGGAACGGTGCTGGTGAAGGACGGCGTCGTCAGCTCGGCCTCCGACGCGATCCACATCACCTTCCACGGCGTCGGCGCGCACGGATCAATGCCCGACAAGAGCATCGACCCCGTGATGATGGGCAGCCGCTTCGTCACCGACGTCCAGTCGATCATCAGCCGCGAAAAGGACCCCAAGGCGTTCGGCGTCATCACCGTCGGCAGCTTCGTCGCCGGAACGGCGAACAACATCATCCCCGATCACGCCGATCTGAAGCTGACGCTGCGCTCGCACGACGATGCGACGCGCAAATTGCTCGTCGAGGGCGTGGAGCGCACCGCGCGCGCGGTTGCCGAGATGGCGCATGCCCCCGCGCCGACGATCGAACATCCCAACGGCACCAATGCGGTCCACAATGACGCAGCGCTTTCGGCGCGGTCGGCGGCGGTCCTGAAGACCGCCTTTGGCAAGGACGTTCTGTTCGTGCCCGCGAGCGAGGCCGGCGGCAACGCCAGCGAGGATTTCTCCGAGTTCATCGACGCCGGCGTGCCCTCGGTCTTTTACGCGATCGGCGGCTATGACCCCGCGATGATTGCCCGCTACAAGGCGGACGGAAAGCCGCTGCCGGTCAACCACTCGCCCTTTTTCGCCCCGGTGCCCGAGCCGACGATCAAACGCGGGGCCGAAACGCTGGCACTGTCGGTCCTGATGGCGATGGCAGGCGACGAGCAAGAGAAATAGCCGGACCATCGGCGGGCTTCGAAGGAAGCCCGCCGATGGTTCGAAACGCCGCAAAGGCGCCTCGTGGACCTGCTGTTCGCCTTGTGCTCGAAGCGATTGGCGTCGGTTCCGGCGCCGGGATGGCTGCGGCTTTCCGCTACAGGCCGAAATCCTCGTTCCGGAACGCAAAGCGCTCGCGCGAAGGAAAGGCCGCATAGGCGGTCATTTCGCCGCGCTCGAACCGGAAATGCCACGTCTGCGCATTTTTGGGTACAGGGCCTTGAAAGACCGCCGGATCGAAAAGCGCGACATTGGCGCGGTGCTCTGGATCGCGCACCGATGCGTAGCGGATCGCCTGGGTGCCGATGGTCCGGGCTTCGGCCGCGAAAGCCTGGCAGGCCGAATAATCGCCGGGGTCCATCCACAGCGCCTTCGCTGCATCATAGGGCGGCGCGCAAAGATCGAGCAGCCGTTCGATCGCGACCGTCACGCTGATCGCCGTATGCTCGACGATAGAGGCCGGCGGCTGGAAGCCCGGCGAGCGCGAATAGAAGCGCAGCCGCCAGTATGCGGTCTCGGCGAGCGCGGTCGCGACCGTTTCGGCCGCATAGAAGATGCCGGGCTTTTCCCCGGCCTTGCGAAAGCGCGAACTGCTCTTGTGTCCGTAGCGAAACGGCGTCGCGAGCAGGTAATGGAGATGCCGTGCGGCGACGGGCTGTACCGGCTTCACCTCTTCGACGAGTTGTTCGAGCAACGCCTGATCGTCGCCCCCCGACGCGAGCCGGTTCGTCGAGATCCGGTGCTGCGCCTCGACGATCCGCCAGAGCTTGCCGCGATAGTCGCGAAACGTCTCGGCCTTGGGCGTGCGATCAGACTCGGGCGCGATAGTCATCGACATAGTCGGCGACGTCGCCGAGGCCGCGGATCGTTCGAATGAGATCGATCGGCCGACCGCCAAGATCGAGATTTTCGGCCTTTAGCCAGGACATTGAGGCTGCATCGTCGCTGCCCATCAGCGCGTCGAGGCTACGGAACAACCGCACGAGAAACTGGCCGAGTTCGAAGGCCTTGTCAGGCCTTTCGAGCCGATAGCTGCCCGAACGAAGCCGCGAGGCCGTGGCGGCCGAAATGCCGAGCACCAGACCCAACTGCTCGTTTGTGAACTTCCAGCAGGCGGCCACGCGGGCGACAGCTTCCGAAAGCACCCGCCCCTGATCGACGGCGGAAGCATATTGTGTGGCCATATCATTCTCCTGAACAAATGATAGAAATGTCATTCATAGTAACGGAACGAGGGTTTCACAAGAGTAGATGCCTCCCGTCCAACACAAGATGCCCGTCGCCGCCAAGCCGTGCCACCGCCCGGTTCCGGAAAGGCGTGGTTTTCGAAACCGGCGAGCCATTGACGCGCATAGTTGCAGCCGCAGAAGCCAATATGCCCCGCTTGCTTGTCGACCTTCAGGAATAGCCCAACCCAGTCCGGTAGGTGCCAGGATTGGCCAAGGCAGCCTTGATTGCCAAAGCTGTTAGCTTTTTCGTATGATTGATCGACGTCCCTTCATAGTTTTTTGCTGCGCTGCAGTGAACCGAAATGGATGAAAAAGGACCGAACCTTGCGATGATACGCCAGGTTTTCTGCCACTTCTTGGGATTGGATGTCCCCGAAAGGTGGATGGTGGCAGGCGAACATCGCCGCGTCGCGCCAGTTCCGCTGTTGTCCTGAGCGCGATGGGAAAATCTTTCTGCACATCGAGGCGCCCCGCCTCAGCCGATCTCGACCGGACATCGACCAATGCCTCGTGAAGCATAGCCTGCCGACACGGCCGGATTGGCCGCCAAATGCTATTGCGCGCGCGTCCATGTCTTGGTGCGACAGAAAATGGCGATGCAACCCGTCACCTTGAGCTTGCCGTCAGCGAGCAGCCTGAGGCGGCCACTATCCGCACCGTCGCCGCTTTCCGGATCGTAGACCGGCCCGCCCTCCCATTCGGATGGCCCCCCGCGAAAATTCCGGAGGACGACAAGACCTTTCAGGCGGCGCTGGCGCAGCTTGGGGTCGGCGTTGCGAACGTCGCGCAGGTCGGGGTTCGCGCGAAGCCGACGCGCATCGACGAGCTTGCCACACAGCGCCTTTCCACAGCGGTAGATTTCGACGCGGCCACCTTCGCTTCCTGTCGCCCAGACACCGGTAATATCCGCCGCCCAAGCCGGGGAAGACAGCATGGACAAGCCGAACGCGCAAAGAAGGTAGCGGGACTTCATGCGGCGGCCTCCCGCACCGGGGGTGCATCGAGCAGCGCAAGCGCTTCGGCAAGGAGCGGACGGTCGTCATGCTGCCACGGGTGGAAACCAGGTCGCCAGTAACCCATGACGCCCTTGAGCAGCCGGCGCATCAGTCCCTCGCGGCCGTAGAGATAGGAGAGCAGCCCGTACCAGGTTCGCCAGTCGTTGCGACCGTCCTGCCGGAGGAGATCGGCGGTGTTGCGGAAGATGACGTAGTGGAAGCGCAGCGCCGTGACGCCCATCACGGTCGATCGCTTCAGCCAGCGGCGCAGCGGCGTCATGTAGCGCGCAGCATGAAGATAGGTATCGAAAGCAACTGCCTTGTGCTCGATCTCCTCGATCGCGTGCCAGCGCCACAGGCGCCGCGCTTCCTCGGTGGCCCCGTCGAGATGTGCAGGGCTTGCGAGCGCATCATGGGCGAGCGTTGCCGTGAAATGTTCTAGTGCGCAGGTCGCGGCGAGTTGCTGGATCGGTGAGCGCCGCCGCGCCCAGGCGATGGTTCGGCGCGCCCGCTCCTCGAGCGGCCGGATATCAAAGCCGGCATCCTCGGCCTGACGATTGAAGACGACATGTTCGCGCGAATGCATAGATTCCTGATAGAGGAAATCGTCGATCTGGCCGCGAAGCGGCTGCGGCGCATCGGCGCGGTAATGACGAACCGAAGTCATGAAAAACTTCTCGCCGACCGGAAAGGTCGACGACAGGGCATTGAAGAAAGCCGTGCGTCCCGGGTCATTGCTGTGCCACCAGCGCGGTGGGGCTTCGTCACGACCGAACTTCAGGTCGCGCTTTTCGATCCTTAGATCGCGGGGGGTTGGGGTCTGCAACGCCATAGACGGTCTCCTGCGAATCAACTTACATTTACATCAATGTTTATATATATCTCTGCCGCTCACTGCAACAGCTTCCAAAACACTGATCTAGAAAGATTTTCCTCGATCCTCCTCCGCCCCTGTTGCATTTGAACGGGTTGAGCTAAGGCCGAAAGGGAGGCCATAGTGGGAGCAAGACCATGCCGCGGATGTACAAGCCGGCGCGCGCGGGACCGAAGCGGCGCAAACGGACCGGCGACGAAGTGCGCGAGGAAGGACTGGCGGCAGCGCGCCAGCTCCTGCTCGAAGGCGGCCCGGGTGCGGTGACGCTCGCCAATGTCGGCGACGCGATCGGTATGTCGCATGCCAATGTGCTCCATCATTTTGGATCTGCCGCGGGACTCCAATCGGCGCTTATGGGGTCGATGATCGACGATCTGACCGCGGCGCTCGGGAATGTCGTCGATCTGCTCGAAACCGATCAGGCGGCGCCGCGGACGATCGCCGACCATGTCTTTGACGCTTTCGACCAAGGCGGTGCGGGTCCGCTGGCCGCGTGGATCGTGCTCTCGGGCGACGTCGCGCGGCTCGAGCCGATCCGCGAGTCGGTACAGGCGCTGGTCGCGGCGATCGTTGGTCAATCGAAAGACGCCGGCGCCCCCGAGCGGATCAGCGCGGCGGTGCTGATGATGGCGGTGAGCGCCTTCGGCGATGCGGTGATCGGGCCACATCTTCGCCCGATGCTGGGCCAGGATGACGACGCGATGCGCGATCTCGTCGCGCGCTTCCTGCCCTTGTTCCTGACGAGCGACTTCCTGTCGCCCGCAAGCTCATGACGAGGCGGGGCCTTCGGAAAGGATGATCGCGTCGCCCGAGGCCGAAACACGGTGGGCGATGCCGTTGAGTTCGATCGCCTTCACAAAGCCCTCGACATCACCCGCCTTGAAGACCCCGACGATCTTGCGGTCGGGGACCCGTCCACCGGCGAAGGTCAGCTTGCGGCTAGAATAGCGGTTCACTTCGGCGACCGCTTCGGCAAGCGCATCGTTCATGAAGACAAGGCGCCCCTCGGTCCAGCTCGTTTCCTTGCTGACATCGACGCGGCGCAGCGTCCAGTTGCGGTCCGCGCCGATCGTGAGCTGGCGCCCAGGCACCATGTCGGTACTATTCCCCGAACCCGAAGTGGTTTCCTCGACGCGCACCTTGCCTTCGGCCAGCACGACGACGACATCGCCGCCCTCGATGCTCACCTCGAACGCGGTACCGACCGCGCGCACGCTCTTGCCGCCCGCATGAACAAAAAAGGGCCGCGACTTGTCGTGCGCGACGCGGAAAAAGGCCCGCCCGCCGATCAGCTCGGCGAGGCGCTCGTGCGGTGCCTGCCGGAACCGGAGATCGGTTTCGGAATCGAGCGTCACGACCGTGCCGTCCGGCAAGGTGATGGTGCTCCGCTGACCGAGTTCGGTCCGGAACGACTGCGCAAGCTGCGCCGGCTCGGCCCGAAAATAGGGTGCCAGCGCCAATCCCGCCGCGACCAACAGAATGATCGATGCCGCAAGGGCCAGCGCACGCCACCCTCGCCGTGCGACGCCAGCGGCGACCGACAGATCCTTGCGCGGCACGCGGAGCGCGGGATCGTCCGCCGCGGCGCCGGCGATCGACCAGGCTCTTTCGACGCCGCGATAGAGTTCGCGATGCAGATCGGATCGGCCGAGCCATTCGTGGAAACGGCTTTCATCGTCGAGCGTCATGTCGCCCGCCAAGTGGAGGTTGAACCAGTGCGCGGCTTCGGATCGCAAGGCCGCGCGGCCGACGTGATCGGCGCCGCTCATTGCCCCACCTCCATATCCTCGGCGATGCGGACGAGCGCGCGGTGCATCAGCTCCTTCACCGACTCCTTCGTTATGCCCATGCGCTGCGCGATTGCCTGATAGGTCAGATGCTCGAAGCGGTGGAGCTCGAACGCCTCACGCGCGCGCGGCGGCAGGTTGACGATCGCCTCGACGACGCGGCGATATTCGTCCTGTCCGATCGCGATGCGCTCGGGCGAGAGCGGGTCCGACGTCGGCGCTTCCGCGGCCCATTTTTCCCGCGCGGCGGCGTTGCTTCGCGCGCGTTGGCGGTAAGCGTCGATCAGGACATTGCGCGCGGTCGCGAACAGATAGCCTTCGACATTGTCGATCGGCGCGGAGAACTTGGCCGCCTGCAGCCGCAAGAACACATCCTGGACCAGGTCATCGACATCGGCCTCGCTCGCGCGGCGACGGAAATAGCGGCGCAGGCCCGGGCCATAGGCGCTGACCCACGCTTCGATGTCGCTATCGGGCCGCGATGCCGGCATGGTCAGATATGGTCCCTCGAGGCCAAGCATCGCCTGTCACGCGTCCCGTAAAGCTCCATCTCGCCCAACACCCTGCCCATTGCCCCACGTCTCAAGCGCCGGCTCATCAGAAGAGACGCGCTTGCAGACAAAAAGGGGGGAGAGATTCCCGCCCGGAGAAGAATTTTTCCTGCCGCTTTGCCATATTTACATTAACATCGTTGAAAATATTCGTCACTCATCCCCCCGAAACAACGCGATGCGCGTCCTATTGCATGACGGGGGACGGGCCGCCGTCGAGAAGCAGGAAGACCTGCGGGACAGAAGAGGGGAGAGCGAGCATGCGGGTTCGGGCATGTGGTTTGCGCAAATTTTTTCTGAGCGGCGTCGCGATCGGATGCCTGTCGCTGTCGGCCGGCGTGGCGCAGGCGAAAGACAGCAGCATCAACTATCAAATTCCGCCGCAGCCGCTGAGCCGCGCGCTTCGCGACTTCGGCCTGCAGAGCGGCATGACGATTCTTGCCGATACGATGGTCGTGAACGGCAAGCGAAGCGGCGGGCTCAGCGAACGCGCCGATCCCGAAACCGCGCTTCGCGTCCTGCTCAAGGGTACCGGCCTTGGCTATCGGCGCGAGGGCAACATCTTCGTCGTGCAGCCGGTGGGAAACGCAAATCCGCCCGCCGCTCCCGCTGACGCCGCCGCCGACAGCGAGATCATCGTCACGGCGCAGAAGCGCGAAGAAAAGATCATCGACGTCCCGATCGCGATCAGCGCCTATTCGCAGCACGCGCTCGACGACCGGAAGGTCGAAGGCGGCGCCGAGCTCGTTCGCGTGGTCCCCAACGTCAATTTTTCGAAGAGCAATTTCAGCGGCTATGATTTCACGATCCGCGGTATCGGAACGAAAGCGATTTCGGCGTCGAGCGACCCGGCCGTCGCGGTCAGCTTCAACAACACGCCGCTGATCCGCAATCGGTTGTTCGAACAGGAATTCTTCGACCTCGAACGCGTCGAGGTGCTGCGCGGGCCGCAGGGTACGCTCTATGGCCGCAACGCGACCGGCGGCGTCGTCAATATCATCACCGCGATGCCGAAATATGAGGCCGAGGCAACGCTCAAGGCCGAGGTCGGCAGCTATGGCACCCAGCGCCTCAACGGGATGGTGAACGTTCCGCTTGCGGACAATTTCGCGATCCGCGGCGCGGGCGCAATGACGAAGCGCGAGGGCTTCGACTATAACAGTTTCACCAATCGGCACGTCAACGACCGCGATTTGTGGTCGACGCGGCTGTCCGCGCAGTGGGAACCGAACGACGACCTGAAAGCCAATTTCGTCTGGCAGCATTTCGAGGAAAACGACCGGCGGTCGCGTACCGGAAAGCAGCTCTGCACGCGCGACCCCGGACCCGACATGGTCGGAAGCGCCGCGGTCGATCCCTATCTGCGCGCCAAGCTCAGCCAAGGCTGCCTGCCGGGGTCGCTTTACGACGACGCCGCGTTCGGCGCGCCAAATGCAGCGAGCTTCGCCTTCGTCAATGTCGCGGCCAATATCGGGCTCGGCTTCGTCCAGCTTCCCGACGGCAGCTTTGCTTCGCTCGGCGCGATCGACCCCGGCCGCGACGCTTATGCCGACGTCGTCCAGTCGCGAAACCTGCGCGAGATTTCGACGAGCTACGATCCCAAATTCCGGGCGAACAACGACGTCTTCCAGCTCAATCTCGAGGCCGGGGTGGGCGATTTGCGGCTGATTTCGCAGACCGCCTATTCGAGCGACCATTATTATTCGTCGCAGGACTATAACCGTTTTCTCTCGGCCCCCATCTTCAACGATTCGACTTTGGTCCTCGGCGCGACGGTGCCCGGCCCCACGCCGGGCGGCATCTATACCGATCCCCAGCTCGGGCCGTCGGACCGGATGATCGCGGTCGATATCAGTCAGTCACGCAACAGCCAATGGACGCAGGAACTTCGCCTGCAATCGGATTTCGCCGGACCGTTCAACTTCAGCATTGGCGGCAATGCGCTGAACTTCAAGTCGCAGGACGATTATTATGTGTTCAGCAACATGTTCAGCCTCCTCGCCGAATATTTCTACAACCGCGAGGATATCCCGGGCGAGGTCGGCGCGAGCACGCGCAATTGCGATGCGGGCAACGAGTTTCGCGAATGCGTCTATGTCGATCCCAACCCGATCGATGCGATCAACGGCGAGGGACATAATTATTTCCGCAGCAAGAATGTCGTGCAGACGCGCTCGTGGGCGCTGTTCGGCGAAGCCTATTGGAACGTGACCGACGACGTAAAGATCACCGCCGGCGCGCGCTTCACCAACGACAAGAAGACGTCGGTTCCGGTGCCGAGCCAGCTCTTGCTCGGCGCTGCCAACTTCGGCACCGAAAGCGGGCCGTCGAGCGGCGGCCGCGTCAGCCGCGGCTATCCCGCGCTGCCGCCCATCAAGCAGGAATGGAACGCCTTCACCGGCCGCCTGGTCATCGACTGGAGGCCGCAGACCAGCTTCAGCGACGACACGCTTGTCTATGCCTCCTATTCGCGCGGCTATAAGGGCGGTGGTTCCAATCCGCCACGCGTCGATATCGACCCCAAGGTGATCCAGTATCAGCCGCTCGCCGAGACCTTCGAGCCCGAATATGTGAACGCGTTCGAGATCGGGATGAAGAACAGCCTCGCGGGCGGCAAGCTCATGCTCAACGCGACGGCCTTCCTCAATCTCTACAAGGATTATCAGGTCTCGCAGATCGTCGATCGCATTTCGCTCAACGAGAATTTCGACGCCACAACCTGGGGGCTCGAGTTCGAGGCGGCGTGGCGGCCGTCGCGCAATTTCCGCATCGACACGAATCTCGGCTATCTGCGCACGCGGATCGGCAAGGGCGAACAGTCGATCGACGTGATGAACCGTACCCAGGGGAATGAGGATTGGGTGGTGCTGCGTCCGCAGCTCGGCGTGCCCTCCAATTGCATCGCGCCCAAGGACAAGGTCGAGGCGATCCTGACCTCGCCCTTTGCCGCAGGCGGATTCTATGGGCTCGGCGACTTCATGCTATCGGCGCTGTGCGCAGGATCGACCCGCTACGGCAGCTTCAACCCCAATGTGGAAACCAACCTTCGCTGGGACCAGTTCCTCGGCTTCACCTACGATCCGCTGACCGACGCGCCCAATGGCGGGCGCGGCTTCTACGCCGATCTGGGCGGCAACGAGCTTCCCAACGCGCCGCGCTTCACCTTCAATCTCGGGGCGCAATACACTTTCTTCATCGACGAATGGAATCTGACCTTCCGCGGCGATTATTATCGCCAGGGCAAGAGCTGGGCGCGCGTGTACAACACCGAATATGATCGGCTGCGGGCATGGGACAATGCCAATCTGTCGGTAACGCTCGAACGGCCCGCATCGCAGTTCGCGGTGCAGCTTTACGTCAAGAATCTCTTCGACGACACGCCGATCACCAACAGCTTCACCAACAGCGACGACACGGGCCTGAGCGCCAATATCTTCACGCTCGACCCGCGCATCGTCGGTTTCAACGTCACCAAAAGTTTCTGACCTCCCGGAGGCCACTCCGTCCTGGGCGCGTCTTCGGGCGCGCCCCATTTTTTGTTCGGGAAGGGCGGCGTCAATCCCCCCGGCCGCGCGCCCGCCGCGTCTAAGCTTTCGGGAAGACCAAAAACTTCCCGACCAAAGCATATGAGGAGAGGATAGTTATGAAACATTTTGCGAAAGTTTCGATCAGCGTCCTGGCTTCGCTGGCCCTTCTGCCGGCCGCTGCGCTGGCGGGCACCTATTCGCCGTCGGGAAGCGGTTCGGGCGGACCGAGCCCGGTGCAGGTGAAGAAGGGCATCACCCTCAACTGCACTCTGACTGCCACCACCAATTCGGACGGCACGATCTCGAGTTCGGGCACGCCGAGCGGCACCGAAATCACCAGCATCGCGCTCAGTGGCGGGCTCTGCGGCGCGGTTTCCTTTACCGGCCTTCCCTATGACGTCAGCACCACGAGTTCGACCGACATCGTCATCCACAATGTCCAGGTGACCGGCGTCACGGGCAATTGCGCGGGCAATCTGAAAGCGAAACTCGTCGGCGGCGTGCTGCAGTTCACCCATGCCAACACGATCCCGTCGAGCCCCGCGGGCGGTTCGCCGTGCAGCATCCAGGGCAATGTGTCGACCAGCCCCACGGCCTCCTACACCTACCCCTGACCGCCGGAAGCCGTCAGGCACCGGCCGGTCGCGTCGAAGGGCCGGGCAATCGCGGGAAGGCCCCTCCCTCCCCCTCGCCCGTCCCGGCGGCCGGAACGATGAAGACCGGAAGGCATCGGCCTTCCGGTCTTCATTTGCCAGCGGGCAAGGCTGCCAGCGTCAGTCCGAAAGGAACGGATGACAGCCGGTCGAACGAAATATTGCGGTTGCCGGAAACGGTATGCGAGCGGAGCGACACACGCCGCTCTGGCGGCGCTCCTGTCGTTGACCGCGCCGCCGCTCCACGCGGCGACGCCGTTGCAGTCCGCCGCCGAACCCAAATCCGATGATATCGTCGTTACCGCGCCGGTCGGCGAGGCGCTGGTCGAACCCGAAGCCGAGCTCACCGAAGCGGATATCGCCGCTTATGGCGCGAGCACGATCGGCGACCTGATCGCGCGCATCACGCCGTTGACCGGGCGCCCCGGCGAACAGCCGATCGTGCTCGTCAACGGCAAGCGCATCGACGGTGTCGGCAGCGTCAACGGCTTCCCGCCCGAAGCGCTGGCCCGGCTCGCAATCCTGCGCCTCGAAGCTGCCGCGCGCTACGGCTACGCGTCCGACCGACGCGTCGTCAACGTCGTGCTCAAACGCCATTTCTCCGCATGGCAATCCGAAGCGGGGGCCGGCATGGCAACGGCAGGGGGCCGGGCGAGCACAAGGGCGTCGATCGGCCGCTTTGTCATCGACGGAGACACGCGCTGGAACGCCCAGCTCCAGGCCTCACGCGACGAGCCGTTGCTTCAGAGCGAGCGCGACGGAAGGAGGGACCCGGCGTCACGTGCGCGCACCCTGATGCCCTCGGCCGACGCCGCTTCGCTGAACCTGACCGTCGCGAGGCCGCTGGGGCAATTCGTCGGAACCGTCGCCATCGACGCAGCAAAACGCGGGCAACGGCAATTGCTGGGTCTCGGCCCCGCGGAGGACACGGCGGCTCGGGCACTCCGCGGCGATCGCGATACGAGCAATATCGGCCTCTCGACGATGGTCGCGGGAAATCTGGATGGCTGGAACGGCAGCCTCATCCTTCGCTATGACCGTTCATGGTCCGACGCATCGATCGAGCGGATCGCGCCGGCGTCGACCATTGCGATCGAGACGACCCGGTCGCGAAGCGAAAACCTGTCGGCACAGTTCAACCTGAATCGCACGATCCTGACGCTACCCGCGGGCGCCGCGACCGCGAACCTGACGATCGGGACGACGCGCAACTGGTCGGCCAGCCAACGCACCGGCCGCCCCTTACCGGCGGCCGAGTTCCGGCGGCGGCAGACCGATGCGCAACTGTCGCTGACGCTACCTCTATCGCCGGCGAGCGGCGGGACTGTCGGCGATTTGTCGCTCGACCTGGCGGCGGGCCTCGGATCGGCTTCGGGTTCGCTCCAAAAACGATATGAGGCGAGCGTCAACTGGAGCCCTGTCGCAGCGCTCGAGCTGCGCGCGGCGACCGGGTTCGCCGATCTCGTTCCTACGCCCGATCAGATCGGGGGCGCCTATGTCGAGGAAATCCGGCACATCTACGACATCCGGCGACAGGAAACGGTCGACGCTTTATGGATCACCGGGGGCAATCCGGACCTCGGCCGCGGGACGCAGCGAAGCTACAGCCTTCGCGCCGCCCTCCGCCCTTTCGGCCCCGCGCCTTTGACGCTTACCTCCGAATATCGCCGGCAGGAGGCGAGCGGCGGCGTGGCAGCCTTCCCGACGCTGACGCCCGCGGTCGAGGACGCCTTTCCCGAGCGTGTCCGGCGCGATGCTGCGGGGCGCCTGCTGTCGGTCGACGCGCGTCCGATTGCCATCGCGCACGACATCGACGAGCGCCTGGACAGCAGCCTGATCCTCGCCATTGCCGCGCACAATCGATCCGAGCACGCGACCGCCAAGGCTAACGGGTCCCGCTGGCAGGCGACGCTTGCCGTCACCCATGGCCTGTTGCTTCGGAGCGAGCTGGTGACACGGCCCGGCCTTCCGCCGCTCGACCGCATCGACGGCGACGTGGCGCAATCGCGGCACACGCTCGGCTTTCAGTTCGTCGCCAGCAAGCCGGGGCTGGGGATTACGCTCGACGGCTCGTGGCAAAGCCCCTTCCGCCTCCGCAATCCCGACCTTCCCGGGGGACGGGGCGATTATCACTACCGCGGCGTGCTGACAGCGAACCTTCGCCTCCATGCCGAACCGGAAAAGCTCTTGCCCAAGGGAAATTCGCCGGCCTGGCTGTCGAACCTGCAAATCTCGTTCGACATCCGCAACCTCTTGGGCACTTATCGCAAGGTCGCTCTTGCCGACGGGACGGTTCCGGCCGGCTATCGTCGCTATGATGTCGACCCGCTGGGTCGGTCGGTGCAGCTTTCCCTCCGCAAGCGCTTTTGAGTTACTGATCCCGGCGCAAGGCTGGCGGCCCCTGTCCATCCCCGCTCCCTTCGCCCCGCGCACGCTATGTGAGCGGGGGTGTTGTCTTGCTCAAGATTTTCCGATTCAAGCTGTTGGCTGACGAGGAGCCCTCGTTTCGGCCGCGCTCGATAGGCCCCTGTCACCTTGCCTCCTCCACGGGAGCGCAATCGGCCCCGGGAGCGAGCGCCGTCTTGCCGAACAGAACGCGCACCGCGACAGGCGCCATGCCTCCATTGTCATGGCCCACGCCTCGCACGAGCCCGCAGGTCCAAGCGAACGGCACGCCTTCAGATTTCGCAACCGCACGTGCGCGGGCGTAAAAGGTCTGGCCGCGCGCGAGACGATATGGCCCCTGCGCCATCGCTTCGGGCTGGCGCGGCAGGCTGTGGTGATGGGGGTCGATATCCTCGGTGCCGAGCAATACCGTTACCGGGAGCGCAAATACCGACTTCGGATGCCACAGCCCTTCGGGAAGACCAGCGAGCCCGAACGGCCACTTCACCGCGGGATCGGTCATCGCATAGGAGCCGGCATTGGCCGACACCGCGCGCGCCATGTGGGGACCGCCGCCCGCAAGGATGAAGCGATGCACGAACTGCGCGCCGCCCGAATGGCCGTAGAGCGAATAGCGCTGCGCATTCAGGGCTTCGCGCGCCCTCACCTCTGCGAAGATCGGCTCGACGACCGCGAAGGACCATTTTTCGGGCGGCCGCGGCATGCCGTCCTTTTCGGTGAACCAGCCATGGCTGTAGCTTCGGGCGCCGGGGAAGGATGCCTTGGAAAACTCGGGAACGATGAGCACGATCTTGTATCTTCGCGCAAGATCGAGCCATTGATCGACATAATTGTCGGCATCGCGCAAGGCACCGTGGAAAATGAAAAGCACCGGGGCATCTGCGGGAGTGCCGGCCGCGCGATAGGTCCATACCGGCAGCGCGGGGCCGGCCCAATCGGAGAAGATGAAGCGCTTCACCCCTTTCGCGAAGAGCTTTTCCTGTAGCGCGGAATTGCCATGCGGGGCGGCGCCGGCGACCTCCTGGCCGGGCGCGCAACCCGCCAGGACCAGCAACGCCGCACCCGCGATGGCCTTTGCGGGCACAGTGGCCGCCCGCAAAGCTCGAAAAGAAGCGCTCGCCATCAGAATTTCACCGTCGCGCCAAGGTAGAAGCGGCGCCCGGCGATGTCGTACACGCCGTTCTGATTGGTCAGCCGCCCGCTGTCGGTGCCGGTCGGCAGGAAGGGGCTGATCGAGTTGAACAGATTGTTCACCCCGCCGTAGATACGGAATTCCTTGCCGCCGTCGTCGACATCGAACGACAGGAACAGGTCGTGCTCCCACACGTCGCCGATGTTCAGATAATAGGGCACCTCGGCATCGGGATTGGTCGCGAGCAGCGCGCGATATTCGTCGCGCAGGACATTGCTGTCGTTGATCTTCCCATAATAGGTCGTGGTCCAGCGGATGCGGAAATTGTCGAGCTTCCAGCTCAGCGAGCCCTGCGCGCGATATTTGAAGCTGCCGTCGCGCAGGTCGCCGCGAAGATCGTTGGTGACGGTGCCGTCGACCCCTTCGAAGCTCACCTCCTGCTTCAGGATGTGGGTACCGTCGTAACGCAGGTCGAAGCGGCCGGGGATGCCGAGCGCGTCATCGAGGCGGAAACGATAGTTGAGCGCCACGTCGATACCCGAGGTGTCGAAGCGCGCGAGATTGGCCTGCCGCTGCACCAGCTCGACGATCTGCCCGTTGATCGGGTTGCGCGTGATGTCGGCGCAGAAGGGATTGTCGGCCTGCGGAATGTCGGTGTCATAGCATTGCAGCTGGATGTCGCGGTTCGTATAGGCATCGATCGCATCGCGGATCTTGATGCTGTAATAGTCGACCGCGAGGCTGAGGCCGCGCGCGAAGCGCGGCGCGAACACCGCGCCGAGGGTCAGCGTGTCGGCCGTTTCTTCCTTGAGGTCGAGATTGCCGCCGTTGGGGCTGAAGATGTTCGAGCCCGCCTGTTCATATTCCTGATCGAGCCCTTCGGCCGCCTGCCGCGCGAAGAGCGCCTGGATGCCCGGGTCGAGCCGGCAATTGGCATGGATGCGGCCCTCGCTGGTCGGCGTCACCCCGTCGCATTCGTCGTCCGCCACCTCGAAATTGCCACGCGGCGGAGAATAGAGTTCGGCGATATCGGGCGCGCGCTGGGCGCGAGCATATTGGGCGCGGAACCGGATGTCGGGGATCGGCGCATATTGGATGCCGCCGCGCCAGCTGAACACCGTGCCGACATTGTCGATGTCGTAATGCGCGACGCGCGCCGACGCGTCGAGGCTGAGCAGATAGGCGCCCGGCGCGTCCTTGAGCAGCGGCACGCTGACTTCGCCATAGCCTTCATAGGCGGTGATCGAGCCGCCGAAATTGGGCACCGCATTGCCGGTGGTCCCGCCCATCTGCGACAGGAGGTCGCCGTTAAGCTGCTGGCTGTCCTTGCGGAAATCGACCCCGAACGCCGCGCCGACCGGACCGGCGGGCAGTTCGAGCAGGTCGCCGGTGACGAAGGCCTGCCCGGTATATTGGCGGATCGTCAGGTCCTGGTGCAGGTCGGCGCGAATCCACGCCGCCGTCTCGGGGGTGATCGCCCCCTCGCCGAACAGGTTGATCGGCACGCAGCCGGCGGCGCGTGCGTCGGCGTCGACGCAGCGCGGCGCGCCGTCGGGACCGGTCTCGGCATCGAGTGCCTCGATCAGATGGTCGCCCCAGATTTCGTTGCGGCGCCACTGGTCCTGCTTGTACTGGCCGTAGCCGAAACTCGCTTCCCAGTTCCAGCCGTCCGAAACCTTGCCGCGCAGCCCGACCCAGCTGCGGATCGTCTCGCGCTTGTTCTCGGTGATCTGCCCGCCGACCTCGTCGAAGCGGCGGTCCCACGCGATCCCGACGCCGGTCGAGGGCACTTCGTCGGGGTTCAGTTCGGGCGGGACGAAGGGGTTGCACGGGCCGTTCTGGAGACAGGGAATCTTGCCATATTCCTGCTCGGTCGTGATCCCGGTGACCGGGTCGGTGATCGGGAAGGTCGAATCCCAGCCGATGCCGATCGATTCGCGCGTTTCGCCCGAGATGATCCGCGAATATTGAACCTGCGCAAAGCCTTCGAGCGTGTCCGAAAATTCATAGTCGAGCTTCGCCGCGCCAAGATAGCGTTTGCGCGCGAGGATCAGCGAGCGCCCGGTGCGCTGGTTGTAGCCGTCACGATTGGGGAGGAAATAGCCGGAGTTGCCATTGTCGGTGTCGCCGATCTCGATCGGCTCGCCGGTCTGGACGTCGGGGCCGAGCGGCACGAGCACGCCATTGCGATAGAAACGGTCGCGTGACGAGCTTTTGCCCGAAAAGACGCCGCCGGGGATGAAGCTGCTCAGATCGCTGTAGATGTTGGGCGGAAAGGTGTCGGCCGGCTGACGCCCGCTGGTCAGCCCGCCGCTGTTGTTGACATAATAGGTGTCGAACAGATTCTGCCCCGTATCGAAATCATATTCATAGCCGATCGGGCGCGTCGCCCATTCGCGGTCGGTCGCGCGAATGCCCCAGTCGCGGTCATAGGTGCCGCTGACGAGCAGATAACCGCGGCCACCCGCAAAGCGCGTCCCGTAAGTCGCGCCGAGCGTCAGTTCCTGCCCGTCGCCTTCGGCGGTCAAGCCGGCGCGCGCGCGCAGGGTCAGGCCCCGCTCGTTCTTCTTGGTGATGATGTTCACCACCCCGGCGATCGCATCCGAGCCATAGACCGACGAAGTGCCGCCGGTGATGATTTCGACCCGGTCGATGAAATCGCTGGGGATGGTCGACAGGCTGACGCGATTGCCGATCGCCGAGTTGGATACGGTGCGCCGTCCATCGATCAGAACGAGGGTGCGATTGTCGCCGAGATTGCGAAGCTGGATCGACGACAGGCCCGAATTCTGGGTGTTGCCGGTCACCGTCGAATCGTTGAGGGTCGAGGAAAGCTGCGGCAGGTCGGCGAGCGTCTCGCTGAGTTCGCTTCCTCCCGATTCGAGCAGGTCCTCGCCGGTGACGCTGACGGTCGGCGCGGCGGTGTCATAGGTTTCGCGCGCGATGCGGCTGCCGGTGACGATGATCGCGCCGTCGCCGGCGGGATCGGCCGTGGCGGGATCGGCGGGCGCGTCCTGCGCCTGCGCGGGCATCGCGAGCGTGGCGGACAGGATCAGCGCGGCATGACTGGTGCGGCGTGCCCAACGGGCTTTGGTCGAAATCATCGTCTCTCTCCCCATATCTTTTTCATCGTCCGGTCCGGCGGTCTCAGTCGGCATCGGCTTCGATCGGCAGCGCGGCGATCGGCGCAAGCTTCCCGCCGAGCGCGCGGTCGAGCGCGTCCTCGTCGAGCGCCCTTTCCCATTTCGCGACGACAATCGCCGCGAGCGCATTGCCGATGAAATTGGTGAGCGCGCGGCATTCGCTCATAAAGCGGTCGATGCCGAGGATCAGCGCGAGCCCCGCGACCGGCACCGACGGCACGACGGTGAGCGTCGCCGCGAGCGTGATGAAACCGGCGCCGGTCACGCCCGCCGCGCCCTTCGAGCTGACCATCGCGACGAGCAGCAGCGCGACCTGCTCGCCGAGGCCGAGGTGCACGCCGGTCGCCTGTGCGACGAACAGCGCCGCGAGTGTCATATAGATGTTGGTGCCGTCGAGGTTGAAGCTGTAGCCGGTCGGCACGACCAGGCCGACGACGGGCTTGGCGCAGCCCGCGCGCTCGAGCTTTTCCATCAGGCTGGGCAGCGCCGCCTCCGACGAGGACGTCCCGAGCACGAGCAGCAGTTCGGCCTTCAGATAAGCGATCAGCCGCAGGATCGAAAAGCCCGCGACCCGCGCCATCGCGCCGAGCACGACGAGCACGAAGAAGAGCGAGGTCAGATAGAAGGTCGCGATCAGCTTGCCGAGATTGGCGAGCGATTCGACGCCATATTCGCCGATGGTGAATGCCATCGCACCGAACGCGCCGATCGGAGCGAAGCGCATCAGCATCGCGACGATGCGGAAGAACACCACCGACACTTTCTCGAGCATCGCGAGCACGGCCGCGCCGGCGGCGCCGGTGTGCGAGAGCGCGATGCCGAAGAGCACAGCGACGAACAGCGCCTGAAGAATCGAACCCGAGGTCAGCGCCGAGACGAAAGTCGTCGGGATGATTTCCATGAGGAATCCCGTCAGCGTCGCCTCGTGCGCCTTCGCCTGATAGTCGGCAACCGCGCCGGCGTTGAGCGTCGCGGGATCGATGTTCATCCCCGCGCCCGGCTGGAAAACATTGGCGATGATCAGCCCGACGATCAGCGCGAGGGTCGAAAAGAAGAGGAAATAGGCGAAGGTCTTGAGCGTCAGCCGCCCGAGCGCCTTGCTCTCGCCGACCGAGGCGATACCGGTCGAGACGGTGAGGAAGATCACCGGCGCGATGATCATCTTGACGAGCTTGATGAAGCCGTCGCCGATCGGCTTCAACGCCACGCCGGTTTCGGGCCAGAAATGACCGAGCAGGACGCCGGCGGCGATCGCGGTCAGCACCTGCACATAAAGGTGCGTCCACCACGGGCGCGGCGTCGCGGGTTGCCGCAATGCTGTCGAATCGATCGGGACTGCCACCCGTCTCTCCCTGTCGTCGTTCGCGCTCACGGGCGCAGCCCGGACCGTTCGCCCGGCCTTTCGAGGAAATTAGGGCGTGCGCCGCGTTGAGGTCAAAAGCAGCGGACATTTTCAACAAGCTATTGATAATATGTTTATTTATTAAACATGACTGCTGTAATACAGCCAGAAGTGTGCGATATTTCGCATAGTCATTCCAGAATTTGTGCGATAACCCGCACATATGATCGACGCCGATTCGCCGCCCCGTCCCTGGCTCGACCGGCGCCGCCTGCTGCTCGCGAGCCTGACCGGATTGTTGCTGCTTGTTGTTGCGGCGATCGCGCTCGATCGCTGGGCGGCGGGCAATGCGCGTGCCGAAACCGATGCCGATGCGCGCCAGAATGCGCGGGCGCATGTCAGCCTGCTCGAAAGCGAGTTGCAGAAATTCCGCCTGCTGCCGCGCGTGCTCACCGAATTCCCCGACGTCCGCCTCGCGCTCGCCGAACGCAGCGCCGCCGCGTCGCGCCGCCTCGACGCAGAACTCGAACAGCTTGCGCAGCGCACCGACGCCGCGGTCATTTACGTTCTCGACAAGGACGGCACGACGATCGCGGCGAGCAACTGGCGCGAGCCGACGAGTTTCGTCGGCCAGAACTACCGCTTCCGTCCCTATTATCGCGGCGCGATGGCGCGCGGCGAAGCCGAACTGTTCGCGCTCGGCACGGTCAGTGGCCGCCCCGGCCTCTATCTCGCTCGCAAGGTCGCGCCCGACGGTGCGGCGCTCGGGGTGATCGTCGTCAAGGTCGAGTTCGACCGGCTCGAGGCGAAATGGGCCGATTCGAGCGGCACTACGCTCGTCACCGATGCCAGCGGCATCGTGATCATGGCGAGCGATCCCGCTTGGCAGTTCCGCTCGCTCGCGCCGATCTCGGTCGCCGCGCGCGAACGGCTGCGCGCCTCGCGGCGCTATGGCGACCGTTCGCTCGCCCCGCTCGCGCTGGTCCGCGACGATGGCGACCTGCGTCTCGGCACGGCCGCCGGCGAGCGCCTGTTCCGCGAGGCGACCGAGCGCGTCTCGCTGCCGGACACGACGCTGCACCAGTTCCAGCCGATGGCGTCGCACCGCGATGCCGCCAACGCGACCGCGCGCGTGATCTTCCTGATCCTGCTGATCCTTGTCGGTGCGGCGATCGTGGCATTGCTGCGCCTCGTCGAGCGGCAGGCGATGCGCCACGCCGCGCACCAGGCGCTCGAGAGCGAGGTCGCCGCGCGAACGCGGGATCTGCGCGCCGCCAACGACGAGCTCAAGCAGGCATCCGAGTTGCAGGCCGAGACCGACCGCCGCTATCGCGCCGCGCGCGAGGAGCTCGCGCAGGCGAGCCGGCTCGGCTCGATCGGCCAGATCACGGCCGGCGTCGCGCACGAAATCAATCAGCCCGTGGCGGCGATCCGCGGCTTTGCGGAAAATAGCCTCGCCTATCTCGATCGCGGCGATGCGGGCAAGGCGCGCGCCAATCTGAACACGATCGTCGAGCTGACCGGGCGCGTCGGTGCGATCACGGGCGAGCTCAGGAACTTCGCGCGGCGCAAGCCGACACCGCTCGGTCCCGTCGCGGTGGCGGCGGCGATCGACGGCACGATGCTGCTCGTCGGCGACCGGCTGCGCGCGCAGGGAATCGCGGTCGATATCGCGATCGAACGCCCCGACGCGATGGTCCGTGCCGACCGGGTGCGGCTCGAACAGGTGCTGATCAACCTGTTGCAGAACGCCGCCGACGCGTTGCAGGGACAAGCCGATGCACGCATCGCGATCCGCGCTCACGGCACGGCGCAGCTCCATATCGACGTCGTCGACAACGGCCCCGGCGTACCCGACGAGCTGAAGCCGCAGCTCTTCATCCCTTTCGTCACCGGACGCGCCGACGGGCTGGGACTCGGGCTCGCGATCGCCAGTCAGATCATGGCCGATTTCGGCGGCAAGCTTTCGCTCGTCGCATCGCCGTTTGGTGGCGCGGGCTTCCGGCTGGAGCTTCGGACTGCATGACCTTCTTCACCGGCAATCAGACGGTCCTGTTCGTCGACGACGACGCGCAGCTGCGCGAGGCGAACCGGCAGACCTTCGACCTCGCCGGGCTCGCCGTCGACACGTTCGCCGAAGCAAGCGCCGTCTTGCCGCACATCACGCCCGATTTCACCGGCATCCTGATCACCGATATCCGCATGCCGGGGATGGACGGATTGCAGCTGCGCGCCGCAATCCATGAAATCGACCCTGAAATTCCCGTCATCCTGATCACGGGTCACGCCGATGTCGACATGGCGGTTCGCGCCTTGAAGGACGGCGCCTTCGATTTCCTGCCCAAACCCTTCGCTGCGGACCACCTCGTCGGCAGCGCGCGCCGCGGGCTCGCGCACCGCGCGCTGGTTCTCGACAACCGGCGGCTACGGGCAGCCGTCGAAGAGATCGACAGCCCGCTTGTCGGCGACAGCCAGCCGATGGTCCGCCTCCGCGAGACGATCGCACAGCTTGCGCAGGCCGACATCGACGTTCTGGTCGAAGGCGAGACGGGAACCGGCAAGGAACTCGTTGCCCACATGCTCCACCGCCAGAGCCGCCGCCGCGGCGGCGCGCTGGTCGCAGTGAACTGCGCAGCGCTCCCGCAACAGCTTGCCGAGGCCGAACTTTTCGGGACCGACATGGTCGATCCCGCGAGCGGCAAGCTGGGTCGCCCGGGCCGCATCCGCGCTGCGCATCGCGGCACCCTCTTCCTCGACGAGATCGACACGATGCATCCCGCGGTGCAGGCGAAACTGCTGCGCGTCGTCGAAGAACGCGAGGTGCAGCCGCTCGGAGCATCAGCCCCCGAGCCCGTCGACCTACGCATTATTGCGGCGACCAAGACCGATCTGATGGCTGCCGTGCGCGGGGGAAGTTTTCGCGAAGACCTCTACTACCGGCTCCACGTCGTCAAGCTGCGCATCCCGCCGCTACGCGAACGCCGCGCCGACATTCCCCAGACGTTCGCCTACTTCCTCGACGAGGCAGCGGCAAAGCTGGGGGTCGATGGTTTCCGCATCGACGACCGCGTGCGGCACCGGCTCATCGAGCACGACTGGCCCGGCAATGTCCGCGAGCTCAAGAATTTCGCTTACAGCATCATACTCGATCTACCCGCCGACGCCGGGTCATCGGGGGCCATCACCGAGATGACGCTCTCCGAACGATTGCAGCGGTTCGAGGCAATGGTCATTCGCGACGCGCTCGCACAATGCCGCGGCGATATCGCCCGCACGATGCAGATACTCGGGCTGCCGCGCAAGACGCTGTACGACAAGATGGCGCGGCACGGGATTATCCCGCGCACGTTCCGAAACTCATAGGCGGTCGGCGGCGCACCGATCCCGCCCCGCGCGCCACCAACCTCTCCCCGGCGACCGAGCCGCAGATCGTTCATCGGCGGGGTTGCCGCAGCGGGCCTCACCCTTCCGGTGCGCGCGAGCGCGGGCACATCGGATTTCGCAGGGCTCGATCGCTTTATTGAGGACCAGATGCGCACCGCTGCGATCCCGTGCCTTGCCGTCGGCTTGGCCCGGAACGGACATGTCCGCTTCGCAAGAGGCTATGGGCTGGCCGACGTAGCCCGGCGGAAGCGCGTCACCGTCGATTCGATATTTCATCTTGCGTCGGTGACCAAGACCGTGACCGCGACCGGCATCACGATGCTGGTCGAGGACGGCCGCCTCGCGCTCGACGAGCCGGTGAATCGCCATCTCGACTTTGCAGTGGCGAACCCCTTCGCTCCCGACGTGCCGATCACCGTGCGACAGCTGCAGATGCACATCTCGAGCATCTCCGACGCGACCTATTATGAGGTCGATTTTCGCACGCCGGGACGCGGCTCGCCACTCGCTCTTGGGGATTTTCTGCGGGATTGTCTCGTTCCGGGCGGGGCGTACTATAGCGCGAAGGGCAGTTTTTCGGCTCACGCCCCCGGCTGCAGCTATGACTATTCCAATGTCGGCTATGCGCTGCTCGGCTATCTCGGCAGCCGCGTCGCCGGCCTGGATTTCCGCGCATATTTGCAGGAGCGGCTCTTCAGGCGACTGCCGATGACGGGGCTTGCGTGGCGCCTCGGCGACGTGCCCCTCGCACGCCGGGTCATCCCCTACGAGCCGGGCGATGGCAGAGCCCGGCCGACGGCGCCGATGGGATTCCCCGACTGGCCGGCGGGAATGCTCCGTGGATCGATCGCAGGGTTCATGCCATTCGTCGCCGCCGCGGCCAATGGCGGTGCCGTCGGACCCGCGAGGATGCTGAACGCGAGTTCCATGGCCGAGATGCTCGCGATGCACGCGCCGCCGGGGCTTCCCACCTGGCTTTCGGGACAAGGTGTTGACTGGATGGAATCCGCCGAGGGCGGGGCACGGCACGTCAACCATTGGGGCGGCGATCCGGGCGTGTTTACCGCCGCCTATCTCGACCCGGCTTCGACAACCGGGATTGCTATCTTCACCAATATCTCGGCCACCGCGGCCAGCAAGGGCGCGATCAAGGCAATCACGCGCCGGCTCCTCGATCCGGACGCCTCGTCGGCATGATCGCGCATCCCGACTTCAGCCGCCTCGCCGGCGCCGCTGCACTCGGCGCGCGCTTGCGCCGCCTGTCCGAACGCCTCGATCGCGACAGCGCCCGTGTCTACGCGGCCTGCGGCATCAAATTCGAACAACGGCGGTTCGGCATCTTGAACCAGATCGCGCTGAACGGCCCCATGACGGTCGGCGAGATCGCAGCGACGCTCCAGGTAACGCACGTGTCGGTCAGCCAGGCGCGCCGTTCGCTCGAAACCGAAGCTCTGGTGGAGAGCCTCAGCTATGCGCAGGATGCGCGCCGACGTCCGATCGCACTCACCTCGCGCGGCCGAAGCCTGGTCGCGAAGCTAGCACCGGTGTGGGAAGCACTGGATGAATGCGCGCGAGCGTTGAATGCCGAGGCAGGAAACCTGGTCCCGCTGCTCGACCGGCTCGACGACGCGCTTGAGGCGCGCTCGCTTTTCGATCGAACGCAGGATCGTCTCGCGGCCCGCCCGAATTCCCCCGACTGACCTGGACTCGGCATCAGCGAGGCAGAAGAATGGGTCAAAGCAACGCGTGATTCCCGTCACTGACGGATAGGGCTTGTCGCAGCAACATCAGGTCGCCCCGCCCCTCCGCCAGGGTATCCTGCCCATGACGCCATCGCTATTGCGCCGCCTCTTTGCTGCCGCGCCGTCAAAATCCATACCGCAGAGTGATGCGCACATTGCGCGGTTCGCCATAGATGAAGCCGCCGAACCAGCTGTTGGTGTTGTAGTAGCTCTTGTCGAAGATATTGTTGACGTTGACTTGAAGCGACAGCGCGTCGGTCAGATCATAGGCGCCCATCAGGTTCACGAGCGCATAGGCCTTCTGCCCCACGGGTTCGATCTCGCCCGTGGCGGGGTTTTCGGCGGTCTGCGGCGGGCGGCTTTCCCAGCGAAGCGAGCCGCCGAGGCTGAAGCCGCCCAGCGCGCCGCCGAATTCATATTTCGTCGCCATGCGGAACACGCGCCGCGGCTGATGCGCCTGCACGTCGATGCCGTCCGGATCCTTCGCCTTGAAATGGCTCCACCCGACGCTGATATCCCAGCCCCGAAGCGGCTCGCCCTGCATTTCGAGTTCATAGCCCTTCGACACCACGCCCTGCGCGGGGCGCGACGCGATGTCGGTGGTGCCGGGGACATAATAGGGATCGCCCGTTTCGGGATCGATGTCGGGGACGGCGAAATTGCTCTGCTCGATACGGAAGACCGCCGCCGAGGCGCGGAGCCGTCCGTTCATCAGGTCGGCCTTCAACCCCGCTTCGTAATTGTCGCCTTCGAGCGGGTCGAGATAATGTCCATCGCGATCGCGCGCGGTCTGCGGGTTGAAGATGCTCGTGTAGCTCGCATAGGCCGAGAGATAGTCGGTGAAGTCGAGGATCAGGCCCGCATAGGGCGTGAATATATTCTTGTGCTCGATCCGATAGGCCTCGGGCGTATAGAGCGCCTCCTCCTCGTCGCGGGTCCAACGGCTCAGCCGCCCGCCGGCGATCAGCTTCAACGGATCGAGTATCTGGAAACGCGTCACGCCATAGATCGCGGTCTGCTCGGTTGTGCCGAACCCGCTCATCCGATAGCGCTCGCCCCAGACGGGTTCGGGATAGCTGCCGTCCCAGGTGTTGAAATCGCCGACCGGGGCGACCGTCGCGGGATCGGGATCGCGATTGGTCCAGCCGCCCTTCTGATGGCTGTACATCGCGCCGAAGACCAGCTGGTGGCTGCGGCCGAAGAGCTGGTAATCGCCCTTGACCTGAAGATTGGCGCTCCATTGCTTCGGCTTGGACAGGTACCAATAGGGCCAGACGTCCATGCCGAGTCCGGTCTCGCGGTCGGGATTGCCCCACAGCCAGATCAGCTTCGAATCCTCGGTCTGTTCGAAATAGGAGACGTCGCCGCGCAATTGCCAGCTGCCCCCCAGATCCTGCTCGAGCGAGACGAAGGCCGACATTTCGGTGGTGTCCCACTCGTTCCACTCGGCGCCCGTGGTCCGCGATCGCGACCAGCCGGGACGCGAGCCGTCGGCATACCAATAGGGCAGCTGCGCCCACATCACGCCGTCGCGCTCGTCGCGCTGATAGCTCGCCCCCGCGCTGAGCCGGGTGCCCGGTCCCAGATCGGCGCCGATCACACCATAGAGGGTGAAGCCGTTGCTGCTTTCGAGATCGACGAAGGCGTCCTGCGAATAAGCCTCGGCAACGAAGCGCGCGCGCACCGAGCCATCGGCGGTCAATGGCGCGCCGATGTCGATCATGCCCGCGATATGGTCCCACGATCCCGCTTCGAGCCGCGCCTCGCCGGTGAGCACCCGCGCGTCGGCGCGCTTGCGCACCATGTTGATCGACGCCGACGGCTCGCCCGCGCCCTGGAGCAACCCCGTCGCGCCGCGAATGACCTCGATCCGGTCGTAGATCGCCGTGCTGGTTTCTTCGAGGCCGACATTGCCCGTCGCGAAGGGCAGGCCGTCGAGCTGGAAATTGGTGATGTCGAAGCCGCGCGCCGACAGGAGGTTGCGACCGCGATCGACCCGCTTGACCGAAAGCCCAGTCGTATATTCGAGCACGTCGGCGACGGTCGATGCCGCCTGATCGTCGATCTGCTCGCGGGTGATGATCGTGATCGACTGCGGCGTCTCGCGCGGAGTCAGGTCGAGCCCGGTGGCGGCGGTATTGCGGTCGATGCCGCTGCCATAGACGACGATGGCCTCGTCCTTTCGCCCGTTTCCGTCATCGTCTTTCTTCTCCCCGACAGCGTCCTGCGCGAATGCCGGAAGCGAAAGAGCGCTTGCCGCAAGCAATGCGAATTTGAAAACAGAACGAAACGAACGAAACATGATGCCCCCCAAGGCAATTTGACGATGTCGGGCGCCTAGTCTAATTGAGATTGAGACGCAATAGATATTACCGATGTGGCAGGACAAGCGTGTTGAGAAGGCTTGGCTGGAAGCTGACCGTCCGCCGTCCGAAGATTTGCTGGGGAATGCTGACAGGCGTTCGCGGTCCGCAGCTTTTTCCAGCTCCCTGAACCGCTCACCCTTGCCACGGCCCTACGTTCAGGCCGTCGAGCGTCATCATGCTGTTATGATGATCGCGGCATAGCCCCCTCCTCGAAAGCTCGGAGGGCGCATTATGCGATCGGTCGACCATCTGGAGCGAGCGCCATCGCCGCCGGGCCAGGCGACCCCTGTGCAATTTGCGGGCCTGTCGCTGACGGAATTCTGGGAGCGTTTCGCCCTAGCGGGACTGAAGTCCATGCTGACCCTTTTGTTGATCGGCCATGTACTGCTGCCGGAGGCCGGCGTAGCCGGGACGGCTTGGCTGCAAGACCGATTCGACGGGAGCAGCGGACCGGGCAAGGAACCGGTTGCGCTTGCCTCCTATATCTACGGGGCCGCCAATGCGCTCGTCTATCTGTCGATCCCGGTTGGCGGGCTGATCGGCGATCTGCTGATCGGACGGCGCGCTGCGGTGCTGACCGGCGGGGCGAGCATGATCGCGGGCTTGCTCATGATGATTTCGCTGCGGGGCTTCCTGCCCGGCCTGTTGCTGTTCGCGAGCGGCGCCGGCCTGCTGAAAGGCAATCTGTCCGCCCAGTTCGGCGCGCTTTTCGCCGAGGAGGCGCAGCGCAGGCGCGCCTATTCCTATTATCTGATCTTCCTCAATGCGGGCGTCGTTTTCGGCCCCCTGGCGATGGGCGTCGTAGCGATGGCTGCGAGCTGGCAATATGCGCTCGCGCTTGCCGCCGTCGGAATTGCCGTCGGCTTGGCGATATACATGGTCCTGATGGGCGGAAGCGCGGGGTGGCTCGCACCTCGGCAGGGGCCGCGCGCCGAGGGTGGAGTCACCCGGGCCTCGCGCGCGGCCGAACCATTGGCCTTCCTTCGCCTCCTTCTCGCGCTGTTGGCGGTCTATCTCTGCTTCGCCGCCTATGGGCAGATCGGCAACATCCTCCTGGTCTGGGCCGAGCGCCGGGTCGATCTCGAATTCGGCGGCTGGACGCTGCCCGTCGGCTGGGTCCTCGCACTCGACGGCCTGTTCACCATCCTGCTGGTCTTCGCCGTACAGGCCGCCCTCCGGTTCGCGCTACGGCGCGGCTTCGGCATCGGCCCCTTCCTCCAGACAAGCCTTGGATGCCTGGCCTGCGCGGCAGGCTATTTCGTGCTCGTCCTGGCCGAACGGACCGGCGGAACAACGCTTTCCCCGGCATGGGTGGTCGCCTATCTGCTACTGGTCGACCTCGCAATCGTTCTGGTGTGGCCGTCGGGTCTCAGTCTCGCCACCGGGCTCGCCCCCGGGGGAAAGGCCGGCCTGTGGGGAGGGATATTCTATCTGCACGGCTTTTTCGCCAATCTGTGGGTGGGTTTCGCCGGAAGGCTTTTCGAAACATGGCCGGTGCAGTCCTTCTGGCTGCTGCATGCCGCGATCGCGCTGGTCGGAGCCGCCCTGGCGTTGCTCGCGGCGCTTCCGGTTCCGCGAGCCAATGCGGCGGGTCAAGCGATCACAACCTCGGCATGAGCAAAGGCACGGGCAAAGGCATCGTCCAGCTCGCGCTCGGTCACCAGAATGTCGACGTCGCGCAGCTCCGCCGTGTGCATCAGGGCATAGCGGCCGAATTTCGACGAATCGGCGCCGAGCAATATCTTCTGCGACGTGGCATAGGCGATCCGGCTCATCGTCGCCTCGCCGGGATGAAAGTCCATCAAGCCGCGATCGGTGCTGATCGCACCCACCGACAGGATCGCCAGGTGCGGCGTGAAACCCGCCACATAATGCTGCGCGCTGGTGTCCGAAAAAGCCCGATACTCATAGTCCATCTCGCCCGCAGCGAGGAACAGGCGATTGTCGTTGATCCCGCCGAGATCGGTCGCGACCTGCAAGGAATTGGTGATGACGGTAAGCGAATGGCGCTCCACCAGCTGTCGGGCGATGTAGCAGGAAGTCGTTCCCGAATCGATGAACAGGATGTCGCCGTCGGCGACGAATTCGGCCGCAGCGCGCGCGATGCGCAGCTTTGCGTCGGCATTTTCCTCCATCCGCTGGCTGAGCGGCCCTTCGAGCGTGGGCGCCGCAAGATGCGCGCCGCCATGTTCGCGCTCGACGATGCCCTGATCCTCCAGCACACGCAGTTCGCGGCGGATCGTCTCGTCGGAGACGCCCAGTTCCCGTGCCAGGCCGGCCACCGACAGCGTCATCCCGCCGCGCAGCATCGCGACGATCTCGCGCTGGCGAGCCGATCGCTTCAACATCGCTCCCTCCCCCTCGATTTCGGGGAGGCGGCCTCCCCCCAAAAGCTTGTGCAATTCTTCGCCAATCCGGTCAACAAGGCTGCGCTTCGCCTCGATTTGTGAACGGCAACCGCAAAAGCAACCCTTTTCCCACAGGAAAGGAGCGGGGCGACGCTGCTCGCCCCGCTCGCGTGCCGGTCAGAAACCGAGGCGGAATTGCAGCCGCACATAGCGCGGCGTCTGATAGGCCTCGGGCTGCCGATAGTTCGAGTTGGGCGCGTCGTTACCGAGCTGGCCGAACTCGTTATAGGCGGTCACCGACTTGCTGTTGAACAGGTTGAACACGTCGAGCCGGACCGAAGCGTCGAGCCCATCGAACGGCAGGCGTGCGACCGCGCTGACGTCGAACTGATAGAGCCAGTCGCCCTTGAACGCGGTACCGCGCGGGACGAGCTCGCCGTTACAATAATAGCTGTAGCCGTGATAGCCGTGTGCATAGGGATCGACCTCGGCCGGCACGGTGCCGATGCAGCTATAGCTGCGCGGCGACTGTACGAGCGCGTTGACACCCAGATCGAGGAAATCGAACGGGCGATAGCTGCCATAGGCCTTGAAGGTGTGGCGCCGGTCGTTGGGCAGATAGCCGTAGGAGCCGTTCTGGAACCCCGGCGAGTCGAAGTCGGACACCCGGTTGACCGCGAGCTGGCCGTTCTCCGATCGCACGCCGCCTTCGTAATTCCCCTTGTCCATCGCCCAGGTATAGGAGGCCGCGATGCCCCATTTCCCGTCGAACTCGCGGTCGAAGGTCAGCGTGACGGCGTTGTAATTCCGCTTCGGCTTGTCGTAGAGCAGGTCGTCCGCGGCGAGCGTCACGGTCGGCGTCGAGCCGTCGGGGAGCGGGTTGATCCGCACGGTAATGTCGCGTCCCGGATTGGCGATCACCCAATTACTGCCGCCCGGATAGGCGGCGGTGCAGTCGGCTTCGGAAAAGCCCTGCGCGACACAATAGGCGCGCGCGCCGAAGTCGACGGTCAGATCCTCGATCACATTGTCGAGCTTGCGGTGGGTGAAATAGGCGCCGATGCGAATGCGGTTCGAGAAACGATGCTCGGCGCCGAGGATGAACTCGCTCGACGACTGCGGGCTCAGATTATGCGCGATCGCGCCCGAGGGATCGGCGGCCGACCCGTCGGCCTGCACCTCGCAATTGGCGATGCCGGTATCGGGGCAGGCCGAGAAGCCATCGGCACCGAGGATCGCCTCGCCCGGCAGCGGCGTATTCTTCGCCGGATCGAGCCCGTTCAACAGATTGTAGCGCGTATAGGTGACGCGCCCGCCCATGACGTTCAGATTGATGTCGCCTGCGAGCGGCAGATAATATTTGCCATAGAAACCATAGAGCTTGGTGCGGCCGTCGCCGAAGAGGTCATAGGACGCGCCGACGCGCGGCGCCCACTGGTTGCCCGACTTGTAATAGGATTCGCCGTTGACGCCCTGGTTCGAAAAGCGGTCGTTGCGAACCCCCAGTTGCAGCCGCAGCCGGTCATCGAGCAGCGACCAGTCGTCCTCGAGGTAGAAGGCCTCGTTCTTGACCGTGCTGATGCCGTTGTTGCGATAGACGCGCGTCGTATAATATTCGGTGCCCTCGGCGATCCCGAGCCGCGCGGCATCGCCCTCGCCCGCGCGCCAGATCTTGTAGAAGCCGGCGCCCATCGTCTGGTGGATCTGCTCCGACGTGTCGGTTTCATGGTCATAGCCGAGCCGGACATGGTGCGAGCCCGCGAGCTCGAAGTTGATGTCGACGTCGCCGCGATAGAATTCGCGCTCGTCGGTCGTATAGCCATAGGCGTCGGTGACCTTGTTGAGCCCGATGTCGATGCCCGAATCGCTGTCGCGATAATCGAGCACGCGTTCGTTATTGATGTCGAGCGGCAGGGTGCCGTCGCGCAGCTTGTTGACGCCATAGGCGGCCGATACGGTGAGCCACGGCGTGAAGGTGCCCGTATAGCGCGCGACATAATTCTGCCCGCCGCCGCGCGCGTTGGTGCCGCCGGTCTCGGCGCCCACCTCCCCCGTCGCGCGATCATAGTTGAGGTCGCGGGTGCGCGTTTCGTTGGTCGTGTCGAAATAGGTGAATTCGAGATGATGATCGTCGGTGATATAGCCGTCGACCTTCACCCCCCAGAAAGGGCTGTCATTCTCGACCCGGGTCGCATGATCCTGATCCTCGTCGGGCGTGAAGGTCTCGAACTTGCGGATCGTGTAGAGGCCATAGACGAACAGATGATCGCGGATGATCGGGCCGCTGCCCTGCATCGCGATCTCGTGCCTTTTCTGTTCGACCCCCTCATAATTGGTGTTGTAGGTCGCCGGCGACGTCGATCGCAGCCCGTCGGGTTCCCACGTTCCGAGAATGCTCGCGTGGAAGTCGTTCGAGCCCGACTTGGTGACCGCATTGACCACGCCGCCCGTCGCACGCCCGAATTCGGCGGGCATGCCACCGGTCTTCACTTCCACCGTCTGATAGAAGTCATAGGGCACCTCGACGGGCTGAAGCCCCATGCGGAAATTGGTGATATTGAGGCCGTTCACATAATAGGCATTCTCGATGAACGAGGCGCCGCTGATCGCGACCTGATCGGCGAAACCGCCGTTGGCGCCCGACGAGCCGCGCACCGTGCCCGGCGACATCAGCACCACATCCTGCAGCGAGCGCGCGATCGGCACGCGCTGGTCGATTTCTCCAAGGTCGATCGTCGCGCCGGTGGTCGCGTCCTCGAAGTCGGCGACGCGGATGCGCGATCCGCGCACGATGATCGCGTCGCCGGCGTTCGCGGGCAGCAGGGTGAAGCTGTTCGCCGCACCCGTGCTGCGCACGAGCGACACACCCGCTTCCTTATAGGGCGCATAGCCTTCGGCGGTGACCGTGAAGTCGTAGGACCCCGGCGCAAGCTGCGGGATCGAATAGGCGCCGGTGTCGCTCGTCACCGCCGACCGGACCACGCCGCGGTCGCTCGAGGTGATCGACACGGTCGCCCCCGCGATCGCTTTGCCATCCTCGTCGGTCACGCGGCCCGATGCGGCGACATTGGTATAATCCTGTGCGTGGACGACCTGGGGCGCGCTCGCGAGGATCGGAAGAGCGGCGCCGAGCATGAGCGCGGCGCGCAGCGCGGAGGCGTGACGAACGGTGTGTCGGAAGCAGTTCACTGTTGGACCCCTGGTTAAATGACTTTCGCTGCAGACCGGCTTCGGGCCACCCGCGAGGGCGAATCCGTTGGCGCCTTGGCCTGCCGGGGCCGGCTAGGCGCGCGTTGTGGATTATTTGTTACAGACGGGCATTATCCCAACATTATATTCACATATTTCACGTCGACCGCGAAACCCCATGCGCCCCCTCGAAAATCCTGCTTCGTCATAAAATGGCAAGATTTACTTGAGAGCACACGTCCGCCTTGCCTCCCGGCGATCAATTTCGATCGCAGACAGGCCGCCTGAGAACGACGCTGATTATGTTAGATTTTTGTTGATTTCATTTTCAAGGATTGAGCCTGCGCGGGCGATCGGCCGGTGTCACCGAATGAGGAGCGGAACAAGGATGGGATTCGCGGTGAAAAAATGGGGCGCTTTACTGGCGGCGATTGCGGGCGGCGCGATTGCGGGACCGGCGTTCGCCCGCGAACCCTATTTCGCGACCATCGACGTCGTGCGGGGGTCTGCGCCCCCAGCCGGCACGGCGGCAGGCAAGGTCTTCGACGACGCAAATCGCAACGGGCGGCTCGACGATGGCGAAGCGGGCGTCCCGGGGGTCAAGGTGTCGAATGGACGCGATGTGGTGCAAACGGCCGCCGACGGCAGCTATAGCCTCGCGGCGCGCGACGACATGAGCGTCTTCGTCATCCAGCCCAGCGGCTGGCAGGTTCCCACGAACCGGGATTTCATCCCGCAATTCGCCTATCAGCACAAGCCCGCGGGCTCGCCCAAGCGCCTGCGCTTCGGCGGCCTGCCGCCGACCGGACCGCTGCCCGCGGCGATCAACTTCCCCCTCGCCCCCAGCGAGACCGGCGACGATTTCCGCTGCGCGATCCTCGGCGACGTCCAGGCCACTTCGAACATGGAGGTCGGCTATGCGCGCGACACCATCGTACGCGAGCTCGAGAATCTGAACGACCGACCGGCGTGTATCTTCGCGCTGGGCGATCTAGTCGGCGACGACCTCGGCCTCATCCCGCGGCTTGCCGATGTGCTCGGCGCGGCGCGCATCCCGCAATGGTGGGTGCAGGGTAATCACGACTATGATTCGGATGCCGATCGCGACGCCGACAGTTCGGACAGCTGGCGCCGCGAATATGGACCGGTCACCTATGCGTTCGAGATCGGCCGCGTGCTGTTCATCGGCCTCGACAATATCGTCTATCCGTGCGGCAGGGTCGATTATGAAGCGTTCAGCCGCGACTTCTGCGGCGAGGACCCGCGCAAGACCTATAATGGCCGCTTCACGGACGATCAGATGCGCTTCGTCGAAAATCTGGTGAAGGCGACCGACCCGGGCAAGCTGATCGTCCTCGGCCATCATATTCCGCTCGTCGGTTTCGATAATCGCGAGCAATGGCAGCACCAGACCGACAATGCGGCCGAGCTCTACCGGATATTGAAAGGCCGCAAGGCACTGGACCTGTCGGGCCACAGCCACACGCTCGAAAATCTGGCATCCGGCGACAGCTTCGCAGGCTGGAAGCAATCGGTCGGGGTCGACACCATCCCGTTCCGGCATGTCGTGGCGGGCGCGGTCGCAGGCGACTGGTGGGGCGGCGACTTCGACATCGCAGGCATCCCCATGAGCCTGCAGGGCGACGGATCGCCGCGCGGCTATATCGACATGGCGGTGCGCGGCACCGACTATGATCTCGACTATCGCGCCGCGGGCCAGCCCGTCGACAAGGCGATGTGGCTGTCGATGAGCACGCCCGAATTTCGCGACTGGGCACGGGTGTTGCTGGCATGGCGCAATTCACCGGCGCAGAAGCGCGGCGAGGTGCCTCCGCTCAGCATTCAGGACCTGCCCGACGTCCGCCTGCTCACGCCGCAGGACATCGCCGGAGGCAGCTGGCTCACCGCGAACGTCTGGATGGGCGACAGCGACACCGTGGTGACCGTGTCGATCGACGGCGGCGCGGCGCAGCGCATGGAGCGCACGCAACAGGCACGCGGCGAACCGAGTCATGTCGGCGCCGATTTCGCCGACCCCTTCGCGCTGCAGCACCAACTCGCCGTGACGCGCACCGCAATCGCCAGCCGGTCGGGCGACCCGCTCGCCCAAGGTTATATTCAGGGCCGGCAGGACCGCTTCGCGCCCGCGCCACCGCGCCCGCAAGGCTCGGCGGCCGACCATAGTTCGCACCTCTGGCGGTTCCGCATTCCCGGCGGCTTGCGAGACGGCACCCACTCGGCACAAGTGCATGTCGAACGTCCACAGGGATCCTCCACAAGCGAGACGATGATCTTCGAAACCCGCGCGACGCGGCCCCAGCCGACCTTTCGGTTCGACGCATGGAACGCGTTCGAGGACGGTCCCCGCGTGCCGGAAAACTGATCGCCCCCCATTTCCAGTGACCGGCAGATTTCGCTGGCGACACCAGCTGGAAGCAGCCGCTTGCAGTCAGGCGGCTTCTGGCGCGGAGATCGCTAAAGCTGACATATGCGTTACTGGTTTGGGGTGACATAAATCGAGCGCGTCGGTGAGGGCGGCGACGTTCGCTAGAGGAAGATGGGGTTTATATACGGGGCCTCAGTCTCCCGATTGCCTTTGCTTGTCGGCTATCGCTCGCGATTCCGCTTTTAGCGGCCGCGACACCGGACAGACTTCCTGCACATAGCCATTGAGCACGTTGGTGAGCGCATCAGGCAAAAGGCGATAGAAGACGAATTGACCGCGCTTCTCGCTTTTGATCAGCCCGGCATTTTCAAGCACGGATAGATGCTGCGACACCGCCGGTTTGCTCATTTCGAACCGCGCAGCGATGTCGCCCGCGCTCAGCTCCGCATGCGCCAGATACGCCAATATCTTGCGCCGCGGCGTCGATGCCAATGCCTGAAAAACCCGTTCCATGGTTTCAAAATGGGCATCGCACAGGCTCTTGACAAGCAATAATTTATTTAAGTAATTACTTATATACTTTTGAATAAGGAGTCGGGCGATGCGCAGCAAAGATGATCCCCATGCGATCAATTTCCTGATCGACGAGGAGGGACCCGATCCGCGCAGCGGCCGCGTCCGCGCCGATTTGCCGAGCATCGTCTGGAACGGCGGCATGGCGGCTGTCGCGCTGATCGCCGGCCCTTTCTTCGTCACGCCATCAGCGATCCTCCTCTTCTTCGTTACTACCGGCGCGGCGCTGCTGCTCGGCCACAGCGTCGGCTATCACCGCATGATGATCCACGGCAGCTTCAAGGCATCCCGCTGGTTGGAGCGCACGCTTGTCTGGTTCGGCGCTTTCGGCGGCATGGCGGGGCCTTATGGCATCATCCGCGCGCACGACACGCGCGACTGGGCGCAGCGGCAGTCCGACTGCCATCCTTTCCTTGCGCACAAGACGCACATCCTGCGCGACGCGTGGTGGCAGATCTATTGCCGGCTCGACCTCGATCGCCCGCCGCACTTCGATTTTGGCGGGCTGGGCCACGATCCCTTCTACCGCTGGCTCGAGGCCACGTGGCGCTGGCAGCAACTGCCCGTTGCGCTGGTCTTCTTCGCGATTGGCGGCTGGAGCTGGGTCGTGTGGGGCGTCGCCGCGCGCGTCGCAGTCACTAACCACGGGCATTGGCTGGTCGGCCATCTCGCACATAATCGAGGGCCGCAGCACTGGACCGTCGATGCGCACGGGGTACAGGCGTTCGATGTCCCCTGGGCCGCGATTCCGACGATGGGCGAAGCGTGGCACAATAATCACCATGCCTATCCCGGCTCGGCGCTTATCGGCCTTCATCCCGGCCAGAGCGACTGGGGTTATGCCTTCATCCGCCTGTGCGAGGGGATCGGACTGATTTCGAACGTCCAGACTCCCGCGACGCTTGGCGTGCGGAACGGGCTGAGCCTCGTACGGAATGACGCGAAGCCGCCGGCCGTCCTCGCCGGGACAGTGCGATGAACGACCTGCTTCAACGCCTCCGGAGCGAAGCGCCTGCCGCTGGCCTCTATGCGATGGCCGCGGCGGCGCTGATCCTGTCGCAGCACACCATGGTCGCGCTTGCGTGTCGCGTACTCGGCGCTCCGCTCGCCATTGACGATATGTTCTGGCTGTTCCCGATCCGCCAGCTCGCGATGCGACCCGACATCCCACCGCTCGTTGCGATCGGCGGCTTCGCCTTTTGCCTGGCGATATCGGGGATCCTCGCCCGCCTCTCGCTGCGCCGTGCCGACCGGCTCGGACGTGGTGGCTGGCTGGCGCTGGTAACCATGATCCCGACCCTGCAGATTCTCGCTGTCCTCGCGCTTGCTTTGCTGTGGCCGCGCCGCGCGGAGGCCGCGCCCGAGCAGGTCGGCGACCGCGCGCCGCCCTACCAGCTCGCGATCGGCATTTTTGCCGGAACCGCGCTGATCGTCGCCGCGGTCGCGGTCTCCGCGCTGACGATGGGCGCCTATGGCTGGGGCCTGTTCGTCGCGACCCCCTTCTTCGTCGGCCTGATCACCGGCTTCCTCGTAAACCGCAATCATGTGCGCAGCGCCGCCGAGACCTTCGGCGCCGTCGCGGCGGCGGGAGCGCTGGGCACGGTTGCGCTGCTGATGCTGGCGCTCGAAGGGCTGATGTGTGTTATACTAGTCCTGCCGCTAGCGGTTGGGCTCGCCTTGATCGGCGGCTTCATCGGCCGTGCGGCGGCAAAGCGGCTCGTCGATCCGCGCCAGCCTTTCTACAGTGTCGCGCTTCTACCGCTGATCTTTCTGCTCGACGCAGCGATGCCGCCCGAACTGCCGATCGAAACGCGCAACAGCATCGTCATCGCCGCGTCGCCCGATGCGGTATGGCGTAGCCTGACAGCCGACCGCCCAGTCAGGGAAGCACCGGGGCTCGTCGGCCTGGCGGGACTCGCCTATCCGGTTGCAAGCCGCATTGTCGGTGAAGGCGAAGGCGCGCGCCGTATTGGCGTCTTTTCGACCGGCATCGCTGATGAGCGTGTCACCATCTGGAAGCCGGGTCAGACGCTGGCGTTTCGCGTTATCCGCCAACCGCCCGCGATGGAGGAAATGAGCCCGTACCGGCACCTCCACACGCCTCATCTCATCGGATACTTCGACACTGGTGAGACACGGTTCGACCTCGTGCCCTTGGCGAACGATCGGACACGGCTGGTCGCCACCGCAGATCACGTGCTGCGCATCGATCCTGTATATTACTGGGGTCCGATCGCACGCTGGGCGATCAAACACAATGTTGCGCGGGTGTTGACCGATGTCCGGAATGATGCCGAGCAGCGCACTGATGCGGGGCGGCATGAAGTCCTGCTGGCGGTATCCACACAGTTCGCGACATGAGAGTTGCGCGCCGCATCCAACACAATTGGCCGCTTGCAGCCAGTCAGCATTTAGGCCCCGAACAGCGAGAGCGGACGTTCGGACCGCCCAAACGTTCGCTCTCCAGTTTATCTGGTGTGTTCGCTGTCGATCAGACTTCAATTCCCTCGGCCGACGTCAACGCATCCTCAATATCGACGCCGAGGTACAGGACCGTATTTTTAATCTTCGTGTGGGGGAAAGCCGATCTTCCCCCACACTGCGCTCTGGCTGCAGGCAAATAGCCTCGGAAGCAGACGGACAGTTACGCCCATATACTCTAGGTTTTCTTCGATTTCCAGGGACTTCAGCGGATGCCTCGGAGGGAGAAATGGTGGACAGGGCTGGATTCGAACCAGCGTACGGGAAACCCGGGCAGATTTACAGTCTGCTGCCTTTAACCACTCGGCCACCTGTCCATGGGGTCCGCGTCGGGAAGCGGTGCCATGGCGAAACGAGGCTTGCCTGTCAATGGCAGTCGTGGGAAAGGCGCCGGCATGAGGCAATTTTCCCGACATCGCCGTCCGCAGGGCGGGCAGAATCGCGGCCAGGGCATACGTTTCTGGGGCCGCCACGCCGTGATCGCCGCGCTTGCCAACCCCGACCGCCGCGTCAAGCGTATCTGGGGGACGCGCGAGGCGCTGGGGCAGCTCGATCTGCCGCCCGTCGTTCCCATTTCCTATGCCGACGTCGCCGACCTCGCGCGACTCGTCGCGCGCGACGCGCCGCATCAGGGACTGGTGATCGAGGTCGATCCGCTCGACAGCCCCTTCCTCGGCGATATTTTGCAGGAAGAGGTCGATGCGGGCAGCAAGCGCCCGCTGATCGTCCTCGACCAGGTCACCGATCCGCATAATATCGGCGCGGTGCTGCGCTCGGCGGCGGCCTTCGACGCCGCCGCGATCGTCACGCAGGACCGGCACAGCCCGCCCGAAAGCGGCGTGATCGCGCGCTCGGCATCGGGCGCGCTCGAAAGCGTGCCATGGGTGCGCGTGGTCAACCTGTCGCGCGCGCTCGAGGAAATCGCCGAAGCGCAATATTGGCGCATCGGCCTGACCGGCGACACCGAAACGACGCTGGGGGCGACACTCGACGGCAGCAAGGTCGCGCTGGTGCTCGGGTCGGAAGGCGAAGGGATGCGCCACAACGTCATGGAGCATTGCGACGTGCTCGCACGGTTGCCGATTTCGCCGCGCATGGAGAGCCTGAATATCTCGAATGCCGCGGCGATCGCGCTCTACGCAGTGGCGACGGCAGGATGATCTTCAAAACCTCGTCATTGCGAGGAGCGTAGCGACGCGGCAATCCAGCGTGGCGCAAACCGCTCTGGATTGCTTCGCTTCGCTCGCAATGACGCTTTCGGACTCAATCCTCTTCGGCGATCCGCACCTTCAGCCCATCGAGCGCATCGCTGAACGGGATCTGGCACGACAGGCGCGAATTTTCGTCGCGGTCGCTGGTCGAATCGAGCAGGTCGTTCTCGTCCTCGCTCATCGCGGGAAGCGCGTCCGTGTTGCCGGCCTCGACATGGACGTGGCAGGTCGCGCAGGAACAGCAGCCGCCGCACAGCGCGAGCAGTTCGTCGAACCCGGCGTCGCGGATATTTTCCATCACGGTCAGGCTGGTGTCGCCCTCGATCTCATGCTCGGTCCCGTCGCGCGTCACCACAATCAGCTTGGCCATGCTTGTCCCCAATATCGTTTGATTCGCGAGGGGCTATGTCGCGCGTTGCGCCGCAAATCAAGCATTGCTAAGGATGGCGCGACGGAACAAAAGGGGAATATGCGATGGGCTTGAGCCAGGAACAGCTGAACGCGGGAATCGACGCGCTCGCGGGGCTCGAGCCCCATTTCGCGCGCGCGCTCGGCCATGCCGGCTATCCCGAACCGCGGATTCGCGAGCCCGGCTATACGACGCTGCTGCGCACGATCGTCGGTCAGCAGGTCAGCGTCGCGGCGGCCAATTCGATCTGGAACAAGCTGGAAGCCGCGTTCGGCGCAGGGTGTCCTGCCGGGGTGATGGCCGCCGCCGAATTCGACGCGCTGCGCGCGTGCGGCCTGTCGGCGCAGAAGCAGGGCTATGCAAAGAGCCTCGCGCAGCTCGTGCTCGACGGCGAACTCGACTTCGCCGCGCTGCCCGCCGACGATGAGGAGGCGATCGCGCTGCTCACCAAGGTCAAGGGCATCGGGCGCTGGTCGGCTGAAATCTATCTGCTCTTCGCCGAGGGACGCCCCGACATCTGGCCCGCCGGCGATCTCGCGGTGCAGGAAGCGGTCGGCCGCATCCTCGGACTCGAAGCGCGCCCGAGCGAAAAGCGGGTCCGCGAACTCGCCGAAGGCTGGCGCCCGCACCGCGGCGCCGCGGCGATCTTCAGCTGGCATTGCTATAATATGGACGTGATCTAGGCGGGTCGGATCGGGTCCGGTCGAGTCACGAGAAGCACATTCTTTCCAAAGTTCAGGAAAGTTCAGCCTTGTGCGCCCGCCGATCCGGACCTGATGGCGGGGCCGGGGGCCTCCCGTCGCCTTGCCGGAGCCGTATCCCAAGCGGGGCTGCGACCGCTGTTATCCACCAAATGAAAGAGCCGGATGAAGGTTGGCACAGCCGGATAATGTAGGACAGCGGTTTTTTGCGAGGGCGGCTTTGGGGCGGGAAGTTGTCGTCCCTCACTCTTTGTCATTCCCGCGAAAGCGGGAATGACGAAGATGGGGAACGGCGGTTCTCTGTCTCCAACCGGCCCGCCGCCTCCCCCATAGCCCATAGAAAAAGCCCCGCCGGATCGCTCCGGCGGGGCTTTATTCGGTCAGGCCTGAGGCCCGGCGAGGATTATTCCTCGTCGCCGCCTTCGGGGCGCTCCTCGACCATCACATCGTCGGTCGTGAAGTCCTCGCCCTGCACGGCGCCGAGCGGATCGTCGCCGATCGCGGCATCGGGACCCTGCTGCAACTCGGCTTCATGCTCCTCGGCCGCGGTTTCGGGCGCGATCAGATGCGCTTCGGTCGCGGCGCGCATGGCGGCGCGCAGCGCGGCATCCTTGCTCGACGCGGTGACGCGGACACGGTTCATGGCAGCGCCGGTGCCCGCCGGGATCAGGCGGCCGACGATGACATTTTCCTTGAGGCCCATCAGCGAGTCGACCTTGCCCTGCACCGACGCCTCGGTGAGCACGCGGGTCGTTTCCTGGAAGGACGCCGCCGAGACGAAGCTGCGGGTCTGCAGCGACGCCTTGGTGATGCCGAGGAGGACCGGGCGGCCTTCCGCGGGCTTGCCATTCTTCGGCAGCTTGGCGTTATATTCCATCATCTCCAGATAATCGAGCTGTTCGCCCGGCAGCAGCGTGGTGTCGCCGCCGTCGGTGATCTCGACCTTCTGCAGCATCTGGCGAACGATCACCTCGATGTGCTTGTCGTTGATCTTCACGCCCTGCAACCGGTAGACTTCCTGGATCTCGGCCACGAGGAACTCGGCGAGCGCCTCGACCCCCATGACGTCGAGAATGTCGTGCGGGTTCGGCGAGCCCGAGATCAGCGCGTCGCCGCGCTTCACATAGTCGCCTTCCTGCACTTCCAGAACTTTCGACTTGGGGATCAGATATTCGACCGGATCGCCCTCTTCGGGAACGATCGCGATCTTGCGCTTCGCCTTGTAATCCTTGACGAACTCGATGCGGCCGCTGATCTTTGCGATGACCGAATTATCCTTCGGCACGCGCGCCTCGAACAGCTCGGCGACGCGCGGCAGACCGCCGGTGATGTCGCGCGTCTTCGATGCCTCGCGGCTGACGCGCGCCAGCACGTCGCCCGCCTGCACTTCCTGACCGTCCTCGACCGAGATCATCGTGCCGACCGCGAGCAGATAGCGCGCGGCTTCGCCCGACGCATCGTCGAGCAGGGTCAGGCGCGGCTGAAGATCTTCCTTCTTGCCGCGGCCGGTGGCGCGATATTCGGTCACGACGCGCTGCGCGATGCCGGTCGCTTCGTCGACCTGCTCGGTCAGCGTCTTCGCATCGACCAGATCCTGATATTTCACGACACCCGGCTTTTCGGTGATCAGCGGCATGGTGAACGGATCCCATTCGGCAATCCGGTCGCCCTTCTTCACCTTCTCGCCGTCCTTGTGCATGATCTGCGCACCATAGGGCAGCTTGTGGGTCGCGCGCTCGCGGCCCTCGGCGTCGATGATCGCAATCTCGCCCGAGCGCGACAGCGCCAGGCGACGACCACGCTGGTCGACGATCGTTTCCATGTCGCGATATTCGATCGTGCCGTCCGAAATCGCTTCGAGGTTCGACTGCTCGTTGACCTGCGCCGCGCCGCCGATGTGGAAGGTCCGCATCGTCAGCTGCGTGCCGGGCTCACCGATCGACTGCGCCGCGATGACGCCGACGGCTTCGCCGATGTTCACCGGCGTGCCGCGTGCGAGGTCGCGGCCATAGCATTTGCCGCAAACGCCCATCGTCGCTTCGCAGACCAGCGGCGAGCGGATCTTGACCGCCTGCACTTCGGCCTCCTCGATCTTCGCGACCGTCGCTTCGTCGAGCAGCGTGCCGACCGGCGCGAGGACATTGCCCTCGGCATCGGTGACGTCCTCGAGCGTCGTGCGGCCGAGGATGCGCTCGCCGAGCGAAGCGATCACGCTGCCGCCCTGCACGATCGCGCGCATTTCCATGCCACGGGTCGTGCCGCAATCTTCTTCGATCACGACGCAGTCCTGCGACACGTCGACGAGGCGGCGGGTCAGATAGCCCGAGTTCGCCGTCTTGAGCGCCGTGTCGGCCAGACCCTTACGCGCGCCGTGGGTCGAGTTGAAATATTCGAGAACCGTCAGGCCTTCCTTGAAGTTCGAGATGATCGGCGTTTCGATGATCTCGCCCGACGGCTTGGCCATCAGGCCGCGCATACCCGCGAGCTGCTTCATCTGCGCCTGCGAACCACGCGCACCCGAATGCGCCATCATATAGATGGAGTTGATCGGGGCGAGACGGCCGTCGTCGAGCTTCGGCGTCGCACGGATTTCGTCCATCATCGCGTTCGCGACCTTGTCGCCGCACTGCGACCAGGCGTCGATCGCCTTATTGTACTTCTCCTGCTGCGTGATCAGGCCGTCCTGATACTGCTGCTCGAAATCCTTCACGAGCGCGCGCGTATCGTCGACGAGCTTTTCCTTCGCCGCGGGGATGATCATGTCGTCCTTGCCGAAGGAAATGCCCGCCTTGAATGCGTGACGGAAGCCCAGACCCATGATCGCGTCGGCAAAGAGAACGGTCTCTTTCTGGCCGGTGTGGCGATAGACCTGGTCGATGACGTCGCCGATTTCCTTCTTGGTCAGAAGGCGGTTGACGACATCGAACGGCACGGTGTGCGACTTCGGCAGGCATTCGCCGATCAGCATACGGCCCGGGGTGGTCTCGAACCGCTTCAGATACTCGTTGCCCTCTTCGTCGGTCTGCGGAACGCGGCTGATGACCTTGGTATGCAGCGTGACCGCGCCCGTATAGAGCGCCTGATGCACCTCGGCCATGTCGGCGAGCAGCATGCCCTCGCCGGGTTCGCCTTCGCGTTCGAGCGACAGATAATAGAGGCCGAGCACCATGTCCTGCGACGGAACGATGATCGGCTTGCCGTTCGCGGGCGACAGGATGTTGTTGGTCGACATCATCAGCACGCGCGCTTCAAGCTGGGCTTCCAGCGAAAGCGGGACGTGCACGGCCATCTGGTCGCCGTCGAAGTCGGCGTTGAACGCGGCGCAGACCAGCGGATGCAGCTGGATCGCCTTGCCCTCGATCAGCACCGGCTCGAACGCCTGGATGCCCAGGCGGTGGAGCGTCGGCGCGCGGTTCAGCAGGACCGGGTGCTCGCGAATGACTTCGTCGAGGATGTCCCAGACTTCCTTGCGTTCCTTCTCGACCCACTTCTTCGCCTGCTTCAGGGTCATCGACAGACCCTTGGCGTCGAGGCGGGCGTAGATGAACGGCTTGAACAGTTCGAGCGCCATCTTCTTGGGCAGACCGCACTGGTGCAGCTTGAGTTCCGGACCGGTCACGATGACCGAGCGGCCCGAATAGTCGACGCGCTTGCCGAGCAGGTTCTGGCGGAAGCGGCCCTGCTTGCCCTTGAGCATGTCCGAGAGCGACTTCAGCGGGCGCTTGTTGGCACCCGTGATCGTGCGGCCGCGGCGGCCGTTGTCGAACAAGGCGTCGACCGCTTCCTGCAGCATGCGCTTCTCGTTGCGGACGATGATGTCCGGCGCGCGCAGCTCCATCAGGCGCTTCAGGCGGTTATTGCGGTTGATCACGCGACGGTAGAGGTCGTTGAGGTCCGACGTCGCAAAGCGGCCGCCGTCGAGCGGCACCAGCGGGCGCAGTTCGGGCGGGATCACCGGGATGACTTCGAGGATCATCCATTCGGGGCGGTTGCCCGATTCGATGAACGATTCCACGACCTTGAGGCGCTTGATGATCTTCTTGGGCTTGAGCTCCGACTTGGTCGTCGCCAGCTCTTCCATCAGGTCGGTGCGCTCCTGTTCGAGATCGAGATTTTCGAGCAGCACGCGGATCGCCTCGGCACCGATGCCGGCGCTGAACGCGTCTTCGCCATATTCATCCTGCGCGTCGAGCAGCTCGTCCTCGGTGAGGAGCTGGAACTTCTCGAGCGGGGTCAGGCCGGGTTCGAGGACGATATAGGCCTCGAAATAAAGGACGCGCTCGAGCTGCTTCAATTGCATGTCGAGGAGCAGGCCGATGCGGCTCGGCAGCGACTTCAGGAACCAGATGTGCGCGACCGGCGCGGCCAGTTCGATATGGCCCATGCGCTCGCGGCGAACCTTGGTCACCGTGACTTCGACACCGCACTTCTCGCAGACGATGCCCTTGTATTTCATGCGCTTATACTTGCCGCACAGGCACTCATAATCCTTGATCGGGCCAAAGATGCGCGCGCAGAACAAGCCGTCGCGCTCGGGCTTGAACGTGCGATAGTTGATCGTCTCGGGCTTCTTGATCTCGCCGAACGACCAGGACCGGATACGCTCGGGGCTCGCGATGCCGATCTTGATCATGTCGAAGGTCTCGGGCTTCGCGACCGGGTTCATGAAGTTGGTAAGCTGGTTCATTTATCTGCTCCACTCTTCCCCTCCCGCCGCGGGCGGGAGGGGTGAGGAAAAATCATTCGGCGGCTTCGGGAAGGGCGTCCGGACCTTCGTCGTCTTCGTCCGAATAGGACGATAGCTCGACGTTGAGGCCCAGCGAGCGCATTTCCTTGACGAGCACGTTGAAGCTTTCGGGAATGCCGGCCTCGAAGGTGTCGTCGCCCTTGACGATCGCTTCGTAAACCTTGGTGCGGCCGATCACGTCGTCCGACTTCACCGTCAGCATTTCCTGGAGCGTGTAGGCCGCGCCATAGGCCTGGAGCGCCCAGACCTCCATCTCACCGAAGCGCTGGCCGCCGAACTGCGCCTTACCGCCCAGCGGCTGCTGGGTGACGAGGCTGTACGGGCCGATCGAGCGCGCGTGGATCTTGTCGTCGACGAGGTGATGCAGCTTCAGGATATACATATATCCCACCGTCACCTTGCGGTCGAAGCGGTCGCCTGTGCGGCCGTCATAGAGATCGACCTGACCCGAGCGGTCGAGCCCGGCGCGCTCGAGCATCGCCGACACATCGCCTTCGCGCGCACCGTCGAACACCGGCGTCGCGAACGGCACGCCGAGCTTCAGATGCTCGGCCATATCGACGATCTGCTCGCTCGTCCGCGCCTTGATGTCGTCGGCATAATCGTCGCCATAGGCGTCGAGCAGCGCCGCGCGCACCGCCTCGGGCGGCGCGCCCGCTTCGGGCTCGGGGTTCGCCGCGCGCCAATCCTCGAGCGCGGCCGTGATCCGCTGGCCGAAGCCGCGCGATGCCCAGCCGAGGTGCGTTTCGAGGATCTGACCGACGTTCATGCGGCTCGGCACGCCCAGCGGGTTGAGCACGACGTCGACGGGAGTGCCGTCTTCGAGGAAGGGCATGTCTTCCTGCGGCAGGATGCGGCTGATGATGCCCTTGTTGCCGTGACGGCCCGCCATCTTGTCGCCCGACTGGAGCTTGCGCTTGATGGCGACGAAGACCTTGACCATCTTGAGCACGCCCGGCGCGAGTTCGTCGCCGCGCTGCAGCTTTTCGACGCGATCTTCATATTTCGCGTTGATGCGCTTGATCGCCTCGTCATACTGCGCCTTGATCGCTTCCAACGCGGCCTGCGCCTTGTCGTCGACGACGGCGAGCTTCCACCAGTCGGCGCGGTCGAGATCGGCGAGCTGCTCTTCGGTCAGCGTCTCGCCCTTCTTCATGCCCTTCGGCACCGCGCTGGTGGTCTGGCCGACCAGCAGTTCCTTGAGGCTGGAGAAGGTCGCGCGGTTGAGGATCGAGCGTTCGTCGTCGGCGTCCTGCTTCAGACGTTCGATTTCCTCGCGTTCGATCGCGATCGCGCGCTCGTCCTTGTCGATGCCGTGACGGTTGAAGACGCGGACCTCGACGACGGTGCCCGACACGCCCGGCGGCAGGCGCAGCGAGGTGTCGCGCACGTCGCTCGCCTTTTCACCGAAGATCGCGCGGAGCAGCTTTTCTTCGGGCGTCATCGGGCTTTCGCCCTTCGGCGTGATCTTGCCGCAGAGGATGTCGCCGGGGCCGACCTCGGCGCCGATATAGACGATGCCCGCTTCGTCGAGGTTGCGAAGGGCCTCTTCGCCGACGTTCGGAATGTCGCGGGTGATGTCCTCCGGCCCAAGGCGCGTGTCGCGCGCGGTGACCTCGAACTCCTCGATGTGGATCGAGGTGAAGACGTCGTCCTTCACGATGCGTTCGGAAATGAGGATCGAGTCCTCATAGTTGTAGCCGTTCCACGGCATGAACGCGACGAGCACATTCTTGCCGAGCGCCAGTTCGCCGAGTTCGGTCGAGGGACCGTCGGCGATGATGTCGCCCGCCCGGATCACGTCGCCCACCTTCACCAGCGGACGCTGGTTGACGCAGGTGTTCTGGTTCGAGCGCTGGAACTTCTGCAGGCGATAGATGTCGACGCCCGACTTGCCCGGTTCGACCAGATCGGTCGCGCGGATGACGATACGCGTCGCATCGACCTGATCGACGATGCCGCCGCGGCGCGCCGCGATGGCCGCGCCCGAGTCGCGTGCGACCGTGCCTTCCATGCCCGTGCCGACGACCGGCGCCTCGGCGCGCAGCAGCGGCACCGCCTGGCGCTGCATGTTCGAGCCCATCAGCGCGCGGTTGGCGTCGTCGTTCTCGAGGAAGGGAATCAGCGAGGCCGCGACCGAAACGAGCTGCTTCGGCGACACGTCCATCAGCGTGATCTGCTCGCGCGGCGCCATCAGGAACTCGCCGCCTTCGCGCGCCGAGATCAGCTCCTCGGCGAAGCTGCCGTCTGCGTTCAAATCGGCGTTCGCCTGCGCGACGGTGTGCTTCTGCTCTTCCATCGCCGACAGATAGACGACTTCGCTCGTCACCTTGCCGTCGACGACGCGGCGGTACGGCGTTTCGATGAAGCCATATTTGTTGACGCGGGCAAAGGTCGCGAGGCTGTTGATCAGGCCGATGTTCGGGCCTTCGGGCGTTTCGATCGGACAGATGCGGCCATAGTGGGTCGGGTGAACGTCGCGGACTTCGAAGCCCGCGCGCTCGCGCGTCAGGCCGCCCGGCCCGAGCGCCGACACGCGGCGCTTGTGCGTCACTTCGGACAAGGGGTTGGTCTGGTCCATGAACTGCGAGAGCTGCGACGAGCCGAAGAATTCGCGCACCGCGGCGACCGCGGGCTTCGCGTTGATCAGGTCGTTCGGCATCACGGTCGACACATCGACCGAGCTCATGCGCTCCTTGACCGCGCGCTCCATGCGCAAGAGGCCGACGCGATACTGATTCTCGAGCAGCTCGCCGACCGAGCGGACGCGGCGGTTGCCGAGATTGTCGATGTCGTCGATCTCGCCCTTGCCGTCCTTCAGGTTCACCAGTTCCTTGACCACGGCGAGGATGTCCTCGCTGCGCAGCGTCGTCACCGTATCCTCGGCGTCGAGGCCGAGGCGCATGTTGAGCTTGACGCGGCCCACCGCCGACAGATCGTAGCGTTCGGCGTCGAAGAAGAGGCCATCAAACAGCGCTTCGGCGGTCTCGCGCGTCGGCGGTTCGCCGGGGCGCATCACGCGGTAGATGTCCGAAAGCGCCTGGTCACGGTCCTCGGCCTTGTCGGCCTTCAACGTGTTGCGGATCCACGGACCGGTGTTGTTGTGATCGATGTCGAGCAGCACCAGCTTGTCGATGCCGGCGGCGTCCATCTTTTCCAGATTTTCGGCGGTCACCTCGTCGCCGGCTTCGATGTAAATCTCGCCGGTCGCCTCGTTGATCAGGTCATAGGCCGAATAGCGGCCGAAGATTTCCTCGGTCGGGATCAGCAGCGTGTCGAGCCCGTCCTTCGCCGCCTTGTTGGCGAGGCGCGGGCTGATCTTGTGGCCCGCGGCGAAGACGACTTCGCCGGTCTTGGCATCGACGACGTCGAAGGTCGGCTTTGCGCCGCGCCAATTCTCGGCGACGAAGGGAACCTTCCAGCCGTTTTCGGCGCGCTCGAAGACGAGGCGGTCGTAGAAGAAATTGAGGATCTCCTCGCTCGACATGCCAAGCGCATAGAGCAGGCTCGTCACCGGCAGCTTGCGCTTGCGGTCGATGCGGACGTTGACGATGTCCTTGGCGTCGAATTCGAAATCGAGCCACGAGCCGCGATAGGGGATCACGCGCGCGGCAAAGAGATATTTGCCCGACGAGTGCGTCTTGCCGCGGTCATGGTCGAACAGCACACCCGGCGAACGGTGCATCTGGCTGACGATGACACGCTCGGTGCCGTTGATGAAGAAGGTGCCGTTCTCGGTCATGAGCGGCATGTCGCCCATGTAGACGTCCTGCTCCTTGATATCGAGGACGCTGCGGGTGTCGGTTTCGCTGTCGACCTCGAAGACGATCAGGCGCAGCGTGACCTTCATCGGCGCCGCATAGGTAATGCCGCGCTGACGGCATTCCTCGACGTCATATTTCGGGTCTTCGAGTTCGTAATGGACGAAGTCGAGCTCGGCGGTGCCGGCGAAGTCGCGGATCGGGAAAACGCTGCGCAGCGTCTTTTCGAGGCCGGAGACATAGCCGACCGAGGGGTCGGACCGCAGGAATTGTTCGTAGGATTCGCGCTGCACCTCGATGAGGTTGGGCATTTCCACGGCTTCGTGGATGTCGCCGAACAGCTTGCGGATACGCTTCTTCGCGGTTGCTTCGAGGGCCTTGCCCACCGACGTCGCCTTGGTCGCCATATGTGATTGTCTCGCCTGCAAAAATCCAAAATCGCGCGAGCGCTAGAGACGCAAAAAGGCCGCAAGCAACCGTTGCCGGTTTACCGCAGCTTCATCACGCATCCCGAAATCCCCGACGCCCCATTCATGGAACCCGCTGCGCAAAGTCGGGTCCGTCCCGGACGGAAGGGTGTGACCGCCATATAGGATTGCCGTCGCCGCCTGTCAATTGCACCCTCCCCGCCCGCGCGCGAATCCCTTCATCGGACGAAACGCCCGGCCGCCCTCCCTGCAAGCAACGCGCGTGCCAATCGCCAACCAATTGGCTCCGGGCCCAACGGTTCGTCGCGCATATGGCACGGCTCGGCAGCATTTGATTAGCCATCCAAGGGGTCTGTGCGTTCAGACCGTGAACGCAATTCCCGTTTCATTCCTCAAGGAGACTTTTCGCGATGCGAAAGATCGCAGTTTTGCTTACCTCGGTTTCCCTCGGCCTCGCCGCCGTCGCGGCCGCGCCCACGATGGCAGCGGCGCAGGACGCAGCCGGTCCCAATCTGACCGCCGGCACCACCGTCTATGACAGCGAAGGCACCGAAATCGGTCTCATTTCGAGCGTGAGCGGCAGCAATATCGTCGTCACCATGAACGGCAAGCCCGTCACGCTTCCCGCCAACGCTTTCACCCAGGGCGACAAGGGTCCGGCGATCACGATCACGCTGGCGCAGCTCACCGCCGCGATCGACAAGGCGGCCGCCGACAATGCCGCGGCGCTGACCTCGGCGCTCCAGCCGGGCGCGGACATCCGCAGCGCGGGCGGCACCGCCATCCTCGGCAAGGTGAAGCTCGTCGACGCGACCGGCGTCGTCGTCACCACGCCGACCGGCGAGGTGAAGGTGCCGAAGAACGCCTTTTTCGTCTCGCAGCAGGGCCTCGCCACCAGCTTCACCGCCGAACAGTTCGCCTCGGCGGTCGCGCAGGCGAACCAGGCTTCGGCCGCCGATGACGCGGCGGTCGCGGCGGCGCTGAAGCCCGGCGTCGAGGTGCGCAGCATCAACGGCGCCGCGGTGCTCGGCACCGTGAAGTCGTTCGACAACGCCAATGTCGTGATCGCGACGGCGAGCGGCGACGTCGCGCTGCCGCGCAGCGCCTTCAACATGGGCGCGAGCGGCATCGTCGCCGCCTATACGCCCGAACAGTTCGCGGCCGCCGTCGCGCAGGCGACCGGCGCCCCGGCTCCGGCTGCCGAAACGGCAGCAGGCGATACGTCGGCGGCGGAAGCCCCGGCAAACTAAGGCTGGATTTTCGACCCGAAATCCGGGCGCGGAAACGAGAGTTTCCGCGCCCTTTTTCGTGGGTGACCGTCCCGCTCGCGATCACGCAAGGACAACGCGCCGAAGGTGCCCGGCGGGCTCGTCGTGCGCCACCCGACGCCCTTAGGGTCAGGACGCTAATCCACCCCGCCGAAGGTCAGGCCGACGACGCGCTCGACCATCGCTTCGTCCCAGTCGACGCGGCGGTCGAGGATCAGCATCGCCAGGCCATGCACCAGCGCCCAGGCATGAAGCGCCGCGGTATCGACCGGGCCGGCGGGAAAAACCTCGCCGACGCCCGCGCGTAGCAGATTATAAGCGACCTCGCCGCCGTCGCTCGCGTCGCCCCCGCCCTTGCGCTCGGGCATCTGGCGCGTGAAGCTGAGGCGGAAGAGCGCCGGTTCGTCGTGCGCGAAGCGAACATAGGCGACGCCGGTCGCCTTGAACCCCGCGCGGCCGCCACCGGCCTTCAGCCACGCCTGCGCCTGCAACGCCCCCAATCGCCGCAACCCCTCGTCGGCGAGCGCGTCGAGCAGCGCCTCCTTGTCGGGAAAATGGCGATAGAGCGCGGTCGCGCTGACCCCGACGTCGCGCGCCAGCGCGCGCAGCCCCAGCTCGCCGCTGTCGCCCTCGGCAAGCCGCGCCAGCCCCGCCGCGATCACCGCGGCGCGCAGGTCGCCATGATGATAGGCGCGCGCGTCCCTCGCTTCGGAATTTTCCATGTTGACACTGTTACCTTTGTTCGCCATCATGTTTCCACTGTAAACATACCGAGTCGCCGAAGCAAGCCCGGGCCTCCCCTCCCCCCGGCATAGTGGAGAAGCAACATGGCCAGCAATGTCGAAACCCTGATCCGCGGCGCGGTCGCCAAAGGCATCGGCAAGGTCGCCGATTTCAACCGCAAGCGCCTGCCCCGCCCCGCCGATGCCCATCCCTATCTGACCGGCATCCACACGCCGATGACCGAAGAACTGACGCTCGAAGAGCTGCGTGTCGAGGGCGAAATCCCCGCGGCGCTGTCGGGCCGCTACCTGCGCAACGGCCCCAACCCGGCGCTCCCCCCCGATCCCGCGAGCTATCACTGGTTCACCGGCGCCGGCATGGTTCACGGCATCCGCATCGCAGGCGGCAGGGCCGACTGGTATCGCAACCGCTGGGTGCGCGGCACCGAAGCCTGCGCGAAACTCGGCGAGCCGATCCCGCCGGGACCGCGCCAAGAGGGCTTCGATGCCCCCAACACCAATGTCGTCGGCATCGCAGGCCGCACTTTCGCGATCGTCGAGGCGGGCGGAACCCCCGCCGAAATGACCGAAATGCTGGAGACGATCGCGCACAATCCCTTCGACGGCACGCTCGCCGGTCCTTACACCGCGCACCCGCATCACGACCCGTTCACGAACGAGATGCACGCGATCACCTATAAGGGCGACCAGCTCGGCACGGTCTGGCATACGGTGCTCGACGCCGAGGCGCATGTGATCCGCGAGGAATCGGTCGCGGTCAGCGACGGCCCCTCGATCCACGACTGCGCGATCACCGAAAATTACGTCCTCGTCTTCGACCTTCCGGTCACCTTCTCGATGAAATCGCTGCTCGCGGGCTATCGCTTCCCCTATGCGTGGAACGACGCGCATCCGGCGCGGGTCGGCCTCCTCCCCAGGAAAGGCCGCGGCGACGAAGTGGTCTGGGTGCCGGTCGATCCCTGCTATGTCTTCCATCCCGCCAATGCGTTCGAAACGGCGGACGGCAAGGTGATCGTCGACGTCGTTGCGCACGCGACGATGTTCGCGCGCTCGAAGCGCGGCCCCGACAGCGAGCGTTCGCGCATGGAGCGCTGGACGGTCGATCCTGCCGCGGGCACGACCACGCGCACGGTGATCCACGACCACAACCAGGAATTTCCGCGCTACGACGAGCGGCGGACGACGAAGCCCTATCGCTATGTTTACAGCGTTTCGCTACCCGGCGAGGACCACGTCGAGATGGCGATCGCCGACACGCGGCTCTTTCGCCACGACCTCGAGAAAGGCGTCACCGAAACGCGCGACTTCGGCCCCGGACGCCATCCGGGCGAATTCGTCTTCGTGCCGCGCAGCGCCGAGGGCGCCGAGGACGACGGCTGGCTGATCGGCCTCGTCGTCGACATGAACGACGAAACCACCGACCTGATGATCCTGAACGCCGACGATTTCAGCGGGCCGCCGCAAGCGGTCGTGCATCTGCCGCACCGCGTTCCACCGGGATTTCACGGCAATTGGGTGGCGGACTGACACCCCCGATCCGCCGCATCAACATTTCGGTCACGCGCAATGACCGTTCATTGTCGACATCAATCGCGGTTGCTCCATTGCTCACCAGAAGCGGGGCGACTTCGACCTTTAATTGCCCGGAAATGCGGCGGAAAATATGGTGGATCGGGCCGAGGCCGAAGCGGAAGCGGAGCAGGTTGATCAGCCCGAACGCCTGCATCACGCGCATCGGCTTCTTGACGAACTGGCCGCCGCCGCGAAACGCCTCGGCGGCCTTCAGCGCGCCGCGATGGCCGATCCAATAGGCGTTGCAGTTCGACACCGCGACGTCGGAAAATTCGTAGAAGCGCCGCTGGCCCTCGGGATGCACCGCAAGCACATCCTCGCGCCGCGCGAGCGCCACGCCGGCTTCGGCACCGAGCCGCGCCGCTTCCGAACCGATCTCGGCGATCGTTTCGGGGGTGAGCAGGCAATTGTCGGCGGTGGTGATCAGCAGCGGGAAGTCGGCGCGATCGGCGACCGCGAGCACCGAGTCGGTCAGATTGTCCGCCGCCGGAACGACGACGAGCCGCTCGCCGAGCGCTGCGACGATCGGATCGTCCAGATCGTCCGCGAGCGCGCGGTGGTGCGTCGAGACGAAGATCTTGCCCGCCCCGCTCACCGCCGCGCTTTCCAGCACATGCGCGATCATCGGCCGTCCCGCCACGCGCACCAGGCATTTGTCGGCGACACCGTGCGCCGCCGCGAGCGCATCGACCGCGCCCGGACGCCGCCCCGCGAGGATCAGGATCGAGCCCGTCATGCCGCGTCCTTTCGCCGGCCGGCTGCGCCGACCTGCCGGATCATGCTTTCGGCGACGATCGTTTCGATGAGGTCGGCCTGGCTGAACCCCGCCGCCAGAGCCGCGCGGCCGAACACTTTTTCGGACCAGAGGTTGCAGTTGAGATTGACCTCGAGCAGCCGGATGTCGCCGCTCGCGAAATCGACGCGAAACTCGAAACGCCCATAATCGAACGGCCGGAAAATCTCGACCATCCGCCGTGTCAGCTCCTCGATCCGCGCCGCGACCGGCGAGGCTTCGAGCAGCCGCAGGCTGTATTTGGCGCTGCGATCGACAAGGTCGCGCTTTTCCTGATAGGTGCGCAAATGCGTCGGGTCGGCCTGTTCGAAGATCATCATCGGCAGCATCGCGGGCTCGCCGCCCAGCGTGATCACCGGCACCTCGACGTCGCTGCCGTCGATGAACGGCTCGACGAGCGCGTCATGGTCGAGCGCCTGCACCTCGGCAATCGCCTGCGCGAGTTCGGCGCGGTCGTGCGCGTCGCGAATGCCCCACGACGCCGAGCTGTTGTTCGGTTTCACCACCCAGCGCCGCGCGGGCGGACAGCGCGACACATCGACCGGCGCGCCGCGGCGGAACAGCGCCCAGGGCGCGGTCGGAACGCCGCGCGCCGCCGCTTCGAGCTTGGTCAGATGCTTGTCGTCGGACAGGCCGCGCACGATCGGCGACGCCCCGACATAGGGCAGGCCGAGCCGGTTGCAGAGCAGGGGCAGCAGCATTTCCGAATTGAAGAAGCCGCCGCGGTTGAGCAGCGGAAAGACGAAATCGGCCTCGGGCGCGGCGAACAGATCGGTGTAGCTGTCGGCGACGACGAGCGGCATACCGAGCGCTTCGAGTATCTCGCGCGTCTCGCGGTGATACAGCGCATGATTGCCGTCTTCGGGGTGCAGCCCTCCGGTCCATTTCGCATGTTTCGCGATGAACAGCAGCCGCTGCGTCTCGCGCAGCGCATCGGGCAGCTTCGTCGGCTTCAGATCGTCGGTTCGCATGAGCTTCCTCTGACCACGCGAAGGTTGCGACAGCATGACGCTTCGATGACATGCGTGAAACGAAAACGCCAATCTACTGTCATCGCGCGGCGCTAACGGGGAACGCGTCACCTCCCCCACAGGATGCATCCCGATGCTGCTGAGCCCATCCGATTTCACCGACAATGGCTTGGGACGCGCCGGACGTGACAGGCTGCGCCTCGCCGCAATCCTTGCGAGCGGCGGCGACGCGCGCATCCGCCCCGACGCAGAGGGGCGTAACAAATATTACGCGAGCGTGTTGCCGTCCGACGCACTCGCCTATGGCTCGTCCACGATCAACAGCATTTCGCAGCACAGTTTCGACCTGCTCGCGCGCCGCTGGCGCGACCGGCTCGACCGCCCGATGGACGCCGGCGCCTATGCCGAGGCGCTCGCCGGGCTGCGCGAGCGCATCACCGACTATTTCGACCTCGCCGGCACGGCGGTCGTCTTTGCGGCATCGGGAACCGACCTCGAATATATCGGCCTCGCCGCCGCGTACGATGGACGCCCGCTGACCGCGGTCCTCCTCGGGCGCGACGAGGTCGGCAGCGGCTGCGTCCACAGCGCGGCGGGACGCTTCTTCGCCGATGAGACGGCAGCGGGCGCACAGGTGACCGCCGAAAGCGCGATCGACCCGGCCTTTTCCGATACCGAACTCGTCGATGTGGCGATCCGCGACGCCAACGGCCGTCCGCGCGCCTCCACCGCGGTCGCCGCCGAGCTCGCGCTGCACATCGACCATGCCGCCGCGCGCGATCGCCGCGCCATCGTTCATGTCGTGCATGGATCGAAGTCCGGCCTGACCCTCCCCGCATTCGGCGATGTCGAGCGGCTGGCGAGCGCCTATGCCGATCATGCCACGATCGTCGTCGACGCCTGCCAGCTCCGCATCGCGCCAAAAGCGGTGCGGCGCTATCTCGCGCTTGGCTGCGTCGTTCTGCTCACCGGGTCCAAATTTGCGGGCGGGCCGCCCTTCAGCGGCTTTGCGCTGGTGCCCGATGCGCTCCACGCGCGCGCCCACCCGCTGCCCGCAGGTTTTCGCCGGCTCGCCAGCCGCGCCGAATGGCCGGCGGGCTGGCCGGGCGCGGGGACGCTGCCCGCCTCGGGCAATTTCGGGCTGCTGCTGCGGCTCGAGGCCGCGCTGATCGAAATGGAGCGCTTTGCCGCCATCGACTGCGAGCGGCGGACGACCATCGCCGGCGCCTTCGATCGCGAAGTGCGCCGGCTCGTCGACCGGTTGGAAATCGGCGAAGTGCCCGGCGCCGGCAGCGCCTGCCTCGCCAGCGAAACGCTGCGCACGATCGACCTGTCGCCGCGCTGGCCCGCGTGCGATTTCGAAGCCGCGCGCGCGATCCACGCGACCATAGCGCGCCAATCGAAGCATTGGCTGGGGCAGGAAATCCGGCTCGGGCAACCGGTGCGCACCCATATGCTGCCGTGCGGACGGGCGGCCGGCACGCTGCGGCTGTCGCTGTCGATGCCGCTGATGTCCGAACTCGCCGCGATGCCCGACGCGGCGCTCGAGGCGCGGCTCGAACGCGACCTGTCGCTGATCGGCGCCGCCATATCGGCCTCGGCTGCGACGACGCTGACGCAGCGCGAAGTGGCCTGAATCCGACCGCCGGATCGAGCGGATTCTTCAGTCAACCGTTCGGCGGCAACGGCTCGCCGTGAAAAATCGAGCCGTTCGGCAGCGCTTTTCGTACCATGGCCGTTTGCCCCCCACTATGACGAAGAAACTGCCTCTCTCCCGCCCCGCCACGAGCGCGATTGCCGCGTTTCTGGCCCTTTCCGCCCCCGCTGCCTTCGCGCAGGCGGCCCCTGCGCAGCCCGCTCCCGCGCCGGCGAGCCCAACGATCGAGATGTCGCCACCGGTGATCGTGCCGCCGGTCGCGCCGACAACCACGCCGACGGTGCCCGCGCCGACCGTAACGGCTCCCGCACCGGAAACGCCGCCGCCCGCGACGCCCGTGCTCCGCGTGCCGCTCGACATCGAGCCCGCCCCCGAAACGGCTCCGGCGCCGAAGGCCGCCGAAGCGCCCGCGCCGAAACCCGCACAGGCCAAGCGCAGCGCCCCGGCGCCGCGCGAAAAGGGGCCGGAGCCCGCCTCCGCTACAACGACGACGCGCTCCGTCGATGAACCCGCGCCCGTAAATGGTCCTGCCGCTGCCGCAATAGCTGAAGCAGCGCCGCCGCCGGCTGCCGTTCCGACGGTGCCCGCGACCGGGTTTGCGGCGCCTCCCAGAGCAGACGTGGCGAACGACAGCTTCCCCTGGGAACTTGCCGGCGGCGCCGCGGCGCTGCTGCTCGCGGGCGGCGCGGCCTTTGCCCTGACGCGCCGCCGCCGGGTCGTCGCCGAAGCCGAACCTGCGACCGCCTATGAAGCCCCTGTCACGCCCCAGCCCGCGGTGCATCGCGAAACGCCGGTCAAGGCGTCGCTGCCGCGCTCGACCCCGGCCTTCACCGCCGCACCGCACGGCAGCATGGGGCGTCACGAAGCGATGGCCATGGCCGGCCCCAGCGATGACAATCCCTTCCTGACGCTGAAGAAGCGGCTCAAGCGCGCGCGCTTCCAGGACCGCCGCGAGCGGATGGAATATGAGGCGCTGCTCGCCGGTCAGAAGGACGGGACGCGCAAGCCCGCGAGCGCCTGGGACGTCGCGCAGCGCCCGGCACCGGCGCCGGCCGAGCAGAAGGTGCTGCGCCCCGAACCGGCGCGCGGCCATCGCGGCCTGCGCCCCGGCTTCGCCAAGGGCTGATCCCGCCGATCACAACGAAAAAGGGCGGCGCCTCGCGGCACCGCCCCTTTCTTTTGCGTCGCAAAGCCGACCGGGTAGAACCCGCCCGGCTCGTCCGCGAACCCGATTACTTGAGTTCGACGGTCGCGCCGGCCGCTTCGAGCTTCTTCTTGATCTCTTCGGCTTCGGCCTTGTTGGCGCCTTCCTTGATCGGCTTCGGCGCGCCTTCGACCAGCGCCTTGGCTTCGCCGAGGCCCAGGCCGGTGATCGCACGGACTTCCTTGATGACGTTGATCTTCTGACCACCGTCGCCCGTCAGGATGACGTCGAACTCGTCCTTTTCTTCAGCGGCCGGAGCAGCGGCGCCGGCAGCGGCCGGAGCAGCAGCAACGGCAGCGGCAGCCGAAACGCCCCACTTTTCTTCGAGCATCTTCGAAAGCTCGGCGGCTTCCAGAACGGTCAGCGCCGACAGGTCTTCAACAATCTTGGCAAGATCAGCCATTTTCATTCTCCATTTCAAGCCGGACAGAGCCGGTGAATCATTGCAGTCAGGTAGGTAAGTTTACGCTGCGTCCTTGGCGCCATAGGCACCGAAGACCCGCGCCAGCTGGCCCGCCGGAGCCGCCGCAATCTGGGCGACCTTGGTGGCCGGAGCCTGGACGAGACCGACGATCTTCGCGCGCAGCTCGTCGAGCGACGGCAGCGAGGCAAGCGCCTTCACGCCTTCGACGTCGAGCACGACATCGCCCATGCCGCCGCCAACGATCTCGAGCTTGTCGTTGGTCTTGGCAAATTCCACGGCGACCTTCGCCGCTGCCACCGCGTCGGTGGAAGCTGCGATTGCCGTCGGGCCGGTCAGCAGATCGCCGATACCGGTGTAGGCGGTGCCATCGAGCGCGATCTTGGCCAGGCGGTTCTTCGCGACCTTGAAGCTCGCGCCGGCGTCGCGCATCTGCTGGCGAAGCACCGTCGACTGGGCGACGGTAAGGCCAAGGTTGCGAACAATCACAACCGAGGCTGCATTCGACAGCGTAGCGTTCAGCGCGGATACGGCTTCGGCCTTTTCAGCACGATCCATGCCTGTTTCTCCACTCTTGCCCGGATGCGAGCGCGCACGAGGCACGCGCGCCGCCGGGCGGCTAACACACGCGCGAACAGACATGGGACGAATCCCGCCTGATCCACGCGCAACGATGTCCGATGGGGTCGGTCAAGCCGCGAACGCCTGAAACGCCAGGCGGGCGACCGAGAAAGACTGTTCCCCGTCTCGGCTGGAAATTAAGAAGGGCAATCCCCTTCACCAACTGTCTCGGACGGAATCGCCGGGCCGAAACCCGGACGACACGCGGGCGCTCATAGCGGCGCAGCGCGCAAAGTCAAGCGCGCGTGCCGCGAGCGCCCGAGGCAACCTTGCCCATTGCGGCGAGTTGGCGGGACAGGAGGACGCGCGATGAACGACGATGGCGCATGGGCAATCGAGAAGGCTCTCTGGCTCGGCGGGCCCGAGCGATACGAGCAATCGGTCGACCGCGACTGCGTGATGGTCTTTCCGGGGATCGGTGCGATGGAATATGACGCGATCGTCGAAGAGGTCCGGCAGGCGCCGCGCTGGGCCGATGTCGAACTGAGCGAGCGCCGCCTGTCGCGGCCGCAGGCCGGGCTGTACGTCCTTGCCTATAAGGCCGCGGCGCGCCGAGAGGGGGACCAGGTCTATGGCTGCTGGTGCTCGTCGACCTATCGCGACACCGGCGGCGGCTGGCAGCTCGTCCAGCACCAGCAGACGCCGCTCTGACCCACGCGAGGCGACTGATGATCGCCCGCGAAATTGCCCCTTGCCAAATTGCATCTAAGATATATCTTAAAGCTATCTTGATTCACTCGAAGGAGCTTTTATGCATTATCATCACCACGAGCATGGCGGTCGCGGCTGCGGCCGGCGCCATGCGATGCACCGCGGCGGACGCGGTTTCGGCTTCGGGCCCGGCGGCGGACGCGGTTTCGGCGGCCGGCACGGCCACGACGGCGACGGGCGCGGCCGGCGACGCCGGATGTTCGACAGCGGCGAGTTGCGGCTCGTCCTGTTGAGGCTGATCGCCGACGAACCGCGCCACGGTTACGACCTGATCCGCCAGATCGAGGAGCTGACCGGCGGCGCCTATGCGCCGAGCCCCGGCGTCATCTATCCCACGCTGACCATGCTCGACGACATGGGCCAGATCGAAGCGCAGCAGAGCGAGGGCGCGAAGAAACTGTTCGCGATCACCCCCGATGGCGAGGCCGAACTCGCCGCGAACGCCGAAGAGGCCGAAGCGCTCGTCGCGCGGCTCGCCGCGATCGGCGAGGAACAGCAGCGCACCGATGCCGTCTCGGTGCGGCGCGCGATGGGCAATCTGCGCAATGTCCTGGTCAACCGCCTCGGCCGCCGCGAAGCCGACGAAGAGGTTCTGCACCGGATCGTCGCGCTGATCGACGAGGCGGCGCAGAAGATCGAGCGGCTGTGAAGGAGCAAGGCATGACGATTTCCGCCACGGCCCGCGTGCCGACCGCGCACGCGAGCAAATATCTTCAGCAGCTCTGCAAGCATTGGCAGCATAATCTGGCCGTCGAATTCACCCCCGAGCACGGCACCGTGACCTTCCCACGGGATGCGCGCGGCGCCGACTGGCCCGGCGACGGGCTCGCGACGCTCGACGCGGGCGCCGATGCGCTCGCGGTGCGGATCGACGCGAGCAGCGAAGCGCAGCTCGAGGGATTGAAGGGCGTCCTCGCCCGTCACCTCGACCGCTTCGCCTTTCGCGAGGCGCCGCTGACCTTCGACTGGCAGGCGGTCTAGCGGCCGATCGCCCTTGTGTGAAGCGTTAGCACAGGTTCGTGTGTCCCCGCGAAGGCGGGGACCCATCTTCCGACGGTTCAAGATGGCACCGGCATGAGATGGGCTCCCGCCTTCGCGGGAGCACACGGGCTTTATTCAGACCAAGATGATCATGCTTCAGGGTCGGAACCTGTCGCCCGCGCCATTCCTGTTTTCAGGGTTGGCGGGGACACCCCGAAACCGAACGGCCGTCCCCCTCAACGTTTCCGCACGAATTCGGCGCGCAGGACGAGGCCCTTGATGCTTTCGTGGCGGCAGTCGATTTCCTGCGGATCGGCGGTCAGCCGGATCGACTTGATGACCGTGCCGACCTTGAGCGTCTTGCCCGCGCCCTTGACCTCGAGATCCTTGACCAGAACGACGCTGTCGCCGTCGGCGAGCCGGTTGCCGACGGCGTCGCGCACCTCGACCTCGGCCGCCGCCGCACGGCGCGCGGCGAGTTCGGAGGCCGGCAGCCACTCGCCGCTTTCCTCGTCATAGACATAATCTTCGTCGTTGCTCATTTCATTCTCCATGGATTGGGGCCGGCGCGTCAGTGGCGCGCGGCATCGTCGAGGCCCGCGAGCTCGATGCCGAGCGCCTGCGCGCTCGCATAATCGGCGGCATAGGAAATCTTTCCCGCGGCTTCGCCGAGGCCGATGCGTTCGAGCATCGCCCTCGGCTGCGGCTGCACGCCCGAGAGGATGACATGCGCGCCGGCGATCCGTGCCTGACGGGCGAATTCCTCGATCGCCTGCGCGCCGCTCGCATCGAGCAGCGGGACGAGCCGCATCCGCAGGATGATGACGCGCGGCGGCGCGCCGAGCCGGCGCAGCGTGTCGAGCAGTTCGCCCGCGACGCCGAAGAAGAGCGGCCCCGCGATACGAAACACCTCGACCCCCTTGGGCAGATCGTCGCGCTGGTCGAGATCCTCTTTATCGAGTTCGGCATCGCGGTCGCCGCCGCGCCTGACCTCGACCGCCTCGGCCATGCGCGCCATGAAGAGCAGCGAGGCGAGCGTCACCCCGACGGCGATGGCGACGGTCAGGTCGACGAGCACCGTCAGCCCGAAGGTGAGGAGCAGCACCGCGCGGTCGCTGTTGGGCATTTTGAGCAATGCGAGGAAGCGCTGATATTCGCTCATGCCCCACGCGACCATGAACAGGATCGCCGCGAGCGCCGCCATCGGGACATAGGCCATGAGGCGCCCCGCGAAGAGGATGAAGAGAAGCAGGAAGACCGCATGCATCATGCCCGCGACCGGCGTCTTCGCCCCCGACCGGATATTGGTCGCGGTGCGCGCGATCGCTCCGGTCGCCGGAAGGCCGCCGAAAAAGGCCGAGCCGAGGTTCGCCACGCCCTGCCCGATCAATTCCTGGTTCGAACGATGCCGCGTCCCCGCCATGCCGTCGGCCACGACGGCCGAAAGCAACGCCTCGATCCCGGCCAGAAAGGCGATGGTGAAGGCCGAGGGCAACACCGCATTGACCTTCGCCAGCGAAAGCTCGGGAAAGGATGGCATCGGCAGGCCAACCGGCATATCGGGGAAGCGCGAGCCCACCGTGTCCACGGGCAGGTGAAACAGCGCGACCGCCGCCGAGGTCGCGACGACGGCGATCAGAAATCCGGGCAGGCGCGGCGCCGCGCGGCGCAGCCCGACGATGATCGCGAGCGCAGCGACACCGATACCGACCGTCGCCCCGTCTATGCTGCCGAGCGCGCCCAGATAGGCCTGCCATTTGGCAAGAAAGTCGGCGGGCACGTTCTCGATCGTCAGGCCGAGGAAATCCTTGACCTGGCTCGAAGCGATGATGACCGCGATTCCCGCGGTGAACCCCGTCACCACCGGATGCGGGATATATTTGATCATCTGCCCAAGGCGGAGCAGCCCCGCAGCGATCAGGATCAGCCCGGCGAGCAATGTCGCGATCAGCAGGCCGTCATAGCCATGGCTCGCAATGACGTTGAAGATCACCACGACGAACGCGCCGGTCGGCCCGCCGACCTGGACGCGCGAGCCGCCGAGCATCGAGATCAGGAAGCCCGCGACAACCGCGGTCACGAGCCCCTTGTCGGGCGAAGCGCCGCTGGCGATGCCGAGCGCCATCGCCAGCGGCAGCGCGACGATGGCGACGGTCAGGCCGGCGAGCGTGTCGGCGCGGAAAGTGGCAAGGGAATAGCCTTCGCGCCAGACGGTCAGCAGCTTGGGGGTAAAGCCCTGCGCGATCACTTCGCGCGGTCTCCCTCCGCAAATCGGGGCGAGAGGCGTCGTCGATCCGGCGTCGCCGCGGCTTCGCGCAGCCGGACGCCGCGTCCAATCCCGATGCTCGGCGCATTTTCGCCGAGCAGTTCGATCCCCGCATTTTCGAACGCGGTGACGACCTTCACCAGCGTGTCGACGACCCCGCGCACCTGCCCGTTCGACGCCTCCATGCGCTGGATCGTCGGCAGCGACAGGCCGGCGCGTTCGGCCAGCTCGCGCTGGTCGATCCCCAGCAACGCCCGCGCGGCGCGCATCTGTTGCGACGTGATCATATCCGCCTCATTGATGTTTCATACATCATTTATGATTATTAACACCAATAATGGATGCTGCATATATGAATTATGCTGGTCTCCGCATTAGAGCATTACGCGAATCCGAAGGCTTTCCAATTTGCCCAATGGCGCGATCGCCTTTGCCCGAAAAGGCCGTGGGTCCCCGCGAAGGCGGGGACCCATCTCCCGACGGTTCAGGATGGCACCGGCAGGAGATGGGCTCCCGCCTTCGCGGGGACACACAAGCTTTCACAATGGTTTCACTCAAAACCGGCCGGTTTCAGAGCAGCGCCTCGATCGCCTCGGCGAGCTTTGCGTCGCGCTCCGACAGGCCGTTCGCGTCATGCGTCGTCAGCAGGATGTCCACGCGATTATAGACGTTCGACCATTCGGGATGATGGTCCATTTTTTCGGCGATGATCGCGACGCTCGCCATGAAGCCGAACGCCTGCGCGAAATCGGCGAAGGTGAAGCGGCGCGTGATCGCGTCGCGCGCCGGCTCGTGCGTCCATTCGGGGAAGCGTGCGAGCAGCGCGGCGCGCGCGGCATCGTCGAGTTTCCGGACCATCTGCTTTCTCCCGCTGGTAAAGGCCGAGCGCCCGCCATAAGGAAGGGCGCGATGAGCGACAAGACCGCCCTTCGCGATCCGCCCGCCGGCTGGGCCGGCACCGCGCCCGACGCCGATGCCTTCCATGCGATGGCCGAGGCGGCGCTCGCAGCGCTGCCCGATATGTTCAAGCCGCATATCGAAGGCGTGGTGGTCGCGATCGAGGAGGTCGCCGACGACGCGACGCTCGCCGCACTCGACATCGAGCATCCCTATGATCTGACCGGCCTTTACGAAGGCCGCCCGCTGACCGAACGCAGCATCGACACGAGCGGCGCGATGCCCGACCGCGTGACCCTTTTTCGCCTGCCGATCCTGATCGAATGGATCGAGGGCGGCGAACGGCTCGACTGGCTGATACGCCATGTGCTGATCCACGAAATCGGTCACCATTTCGGCTTTTCCGACGAGGATATGCACGCGCTCGAGGACATGGCCTGATGGCGGAGCTGCTGCGGTTCGACCGGGTGGCGTGCATCCGCGGCGACCGGCTGCTCTTCGAAGGGCTGTCGCTGGTGCTGGCGCGCGGCGAAGCGCTGTGGCTGCGCGGCCCCAATGGCGCGGGCAAGTCGAGCCTGATCCGGCTCGCCGCCGGACTGCTGCGCCCCGCTGCGGGCACGGTGACGCGCCGCGAACGCTGCGCGCTGATCGACGAGGCGGCGGCGCTCGATCCCGAGCTGCCGCTGCGCCGGGCGCTCGATTTCTGGGCGCGGGTCGACACCGTCGATGGCCATGCGGTCGACCGCGCGATAGCGGCGATGGCGCTCGCGCCGCTGTCCGACGTGCCCGTCGCCATGCTGTCGACCGGCCAGCGCAAGCGCGGCGCGATGGCGCGCGTGATCGCGAGCGGCGCGCCGATCTGGCTGCTCGACGAGCCCGCGAACGGGATGGACGAGCGCGCGCGAGGCCTGCTCGTCGCCGCGATCGCCGCGCACCGCGCGAACGGCGGCGCAGTGCTGCTCGCGTCGCATTTCAGCCTGGGGCTGAAGGATGTGGCACAGCTCGACATGGGGGCGCTGGCGTGACCGCGCTCATCGCCCTCTTCTGGCGCGACCTGCGCCGCGCGTGGGGCAGCGGCGCGCTGTGGATTCCGGTCGTCTTCTTCCTGCTCGTCGCGACCGCCTTTCCCTTCGCGGTCGGCCCCGATGCGCCGCTGCTGGCAAAGACCGGCGGCGGGATGCTGTGGGTCGCGGCGCTGCTCGCAGCGCTGCTGCCGATCGACCGGCTCGTGCGCCCAGACCGCGACGCGGGGGTGCTCGACCAGCTCGCGGTGCGCGGTTTCGCCGACGAACTGATCGCCGCAGTGAAGATTGCCGCGCACGCGATCGGCTTTGGCCTGCCGCTGCTGATCGCGCTGCTGCCCGCGGCGGCGCTGCTCGCGCAGGATGGCGCGCGGGTGGCCACGATTGCGGCAGGGCTCGCGCTCGCGATTCCGGCGCTCGCCGCGCTCGCGGTGCTGAGCGCCGCGCTGACCGCGAACCTCAAAGGCGGCAGCGCGATCGGCGGCCTGCTGATCCTGCCGCTCGCAGTGCCGCTGCTCATCTTCGGTGCGGGGATGCTCGACCCGTCGGGGCGCGGCGCGGCAAAGCTGCTCGCGGCGGTGAGCCTGCTGTTGACCGTAATCGGGCCGTTCGCGGCGGGCGCGGCGCTGCGGGGGCTGCGCGAATGACCGCCTTCGGCCGGTTGCTACCGTCAGGCCATCACCAGATTCGCGCAGAGACGCAGAGAACGTAGAGGGCAAGCGTGAAAATCTCTGCGTTCTCTGCGTCTCTGCGCGAAATGTTTGGAAGGCGGCATCCGACCGATTGCTGCCCTGTTGATCATCGTCACCCCGGACTTGATCCGGGGTCCATGACTTCGGCGCTGCTGTGGATCCCGGATCAAGTCCGGGATGACGAAAGAGAGCAGGCGAACGTCAGTTCCCCACCCCAACCCGGACGTCCGCCGCAAAAAACCGCTGTCCTACATCATTCGGCTGTGCCAGCCTTTGTCTCGGCTCTTTCGATAGGTGGATAAAAGCGCGGTCACGATGCGGGCGGGAGCCGGCGCGGCAGGTTCGCCGGACGCGACCCGGCGGCCGCACGAGGCTGAACTTTGCTGAACTTTGAAACGAGAGCGCGGACCCGACCCGCGATAGCCGAAGACCGCAACGGCAACAGGCCACCCCAAATGCCGCCCAAAAGAAAAGGGCCGGAGTTTCCCCCGGCCCTTTCCTGAATCGGTTGCAGGTCGATCAGGCGCCGATTTCGGCGGTGTCGACCTTCACGCCCGGGCCCATCGACGACGACAGGGCGATCTTGCGGACGTACTTGCCCTTGGCGCCCGAGGGCTTCGCCTTGACGATCGCATCGACGAAGGCGTCGAAGTTCTGGCGGAGCTTTTCCTCGCCGAACGACAGCTTGCCGAGGCCTGCGTGGATGATCCCGGCCTTTTCGACGCGGAATTCGATCTGGCCGCCCTTGGCCGCCTTGACGGCTTCGGCAACGTTCGGGGTGACGGTGCCGAGCTTCGGGTTCGGCATCAGGCCCTTCGGGCCCAGCACCTTGCCGAGGCGGCCGACGATGCCCATCATGTCGGGCGTCGCGATGACGCGGCCATAGTCGAGGTTGCCGGCCTGCATGTCTTCCATCAGGTCCTCGGCCCCGACCTTGTCGGCGCCAGCCTTCAGCGCTTCCTCGGCCTTGTCGCCGCGCGCGAAGACCGCGACCTTGACGTCCTTGCCGGTGCCCGCGGGCAGCGTGACGACGCCGCGGACCATCTGGTCGGCGTGGCGCGGGTCGACGCCCAGGTTCATCGCGATTTCCATCGTTTCGTCGAACTTCGAGCTGGCGAGTTCGCGCACCGTTTTGATCGCCTCATCGACCGCGTGGAGCTTCAGCGCGTCGACCTTGCCCTCGAGGGCCTTCTGCTTCTTGGTCAGCTTTGCCATGGGATCAGCCCTCCGTCACTTCGAGGCCCATCGAGCGGGCGCTGCCTTCGATGATCTTCGTCGCCTGTTCGATGTCGTTGGCGTTGAGATCCTTCATCTTGATCTCGGCGATCTCGCTGAGCTTCGAGCGCGCGATCTTGCCGCCGCTGATCTTGCCGGGCTCCTTCGAACCCGACTTCAGATTCGCGGCCTTCTTGATCAGATAGGTCGCCGGGGGCGTCTTGGTGACGAACGAGAAGCTCTTGTCCGCATAGACGGTGATGATGGTCGGGGTCGGGGTGCCCTTGTCCATGCCGTCGGTCGCGGCGTTGAACGCCTTGCAGAATTCCATGATGTTGACGCCGCGCTGACCGAGCGCCGGCCCGAGCGGCGGCGACGGGTTGGCGGTGCCGGCGGGCACCTGCAGCTTGATATAGCCGCTGATCTTCTTGGCCATGATGGCCTCCTTTCTTTCTGTCGCCCCGGACGGAATCCGGGGCTCAAAATAAGCGGTCCAGCAGAGGGCATCACCCCTCCTCCCGCGCGGAATCGCACCCGTGTCTGATGCGAAGCGGCGCGGTTAGACCCAAATCGGCGGAGATGCAAGGGATTTGCCCTCTCCCGAGGGGAGAGGAAAGTCGTTCACCCCTGCGGGCGGTAGCGCACGAGCCCTTCCTGGACGACGGTGGCGATCAGCGTGCCGTCCTGGCGGTAGATCGAGCCGCGGCACAGCCCGCGGTCGCCGCCGGTCCACGGACTGTCCATCACGAAGACGAACCAGTCGTCGACGCGAATGTCGCCGTGGAACCACATCGCGTGGTCGAGGCTGGTCGACACCATGCCGGGGGTCCAGAAATTGACCCCGTGCGGCAGCATCGCCGAGGACAGGAGCCCCATGTCCGAGGCAAAGGCCAGGAAACCGCGATGGATCAGCGGATCGTCGCCGATCGGCGCGGCGACGCGGAACCACTGATAATGCTGCGTCGCCTTTTCGGACGGCGCCGGGCGATAGCTGCGCACCTCGAACGGCCGGCGCCGCGCCATATGCGCGAGGTGGCGATCCGAGATATGCGGATCGGCGGCGATGAAGTCGGTGAAATCCCAGCATTCCTCCGGCGGGCGGAGGTCGGGCATCGGAACCTGGTGCGACAGCCCTTTCGCCGGAATCTGGAACGAGGCGGTCAGGTTGAAGATGACCTTGCCGTCCTGCCGCACGACGACGCGGCGGTTCGAGAAGCTGCGCCCGTCGAAATCGCGGTGGATGCGGAAATGCAGCGGCTTGGTCTCGTCGCCGCCGCGCAGGAAATAGGCGTGGAGCGAGTGGACCTCTTTGCCTTCTTCGATCGTGCGCGCCGCGGCCATCATCGCCTGCGCGATCACCTGTCCGCCGAAGATGCGGTCGCGCGCCGTGGTCGGCAGCGCGGGAAAGGTGAACTCGTCCGGAAGGCCGGGGACGGGATCGAGATCGAAGAGCCGCGCCACGGCGCCGACGACCTTTGCGGCATCGACGCCCGCGTTGATTTCGCGCGCGCGGTCGATGCGTGCCTGAATCTCTGCGGGAGAGAGCGAATTCATGATGACGGCCTACCCCTTGCCCGTCGCTCCCGCGCAGGCGGGGGCCGCTGTCGGCGCAGCGCAAGGCCGCCGACGGCCCCCGCCTGCGCGGGGGCGACGCTTATTTCATGCGTTCGACCTGCTCAAAATCGAGCTCGACGGGGGTCGCGCGGCCAAAGATCGACACCGATACCTTGACGCGCGCCTTGTCGAAATCGAGTTCCTCGACGACGCCGTTGAAGCTCGCGAACGGACCTTCGAGCACCTTGACCTGGTCGCCGATTTCGTAATCGACGCGAATCTCGGTCTTCGGACGCGCCGCGGCCTCTTCCTTGCTGTTCAGGATGCGCGCCGCCTCGGCCTCGCTGATCGGCTGCGGCTTGCCCGACGAGCCGAGAAAGCCCGTGACCTTGGGCGTGTTCTTGACGAGGTGATAGACGTCGTCGCTCATCGTCAGCTTGGCGAGGACATAGCCGGGGAAGAATTTCCGCTCGGCCTGCACCTTCTTGCCGCGCTTGACCTCGGTGACCGTCTCGACCGGCACTTCGACCGCTTCGACGAAGTCACTGAGGCCCATGCGCTCGGCTTCGGCGATCACCGAATCGCGAACCTTGTTCTCGAAGCCCGAATAGGCGTGAATGATGTACCAGCGCGCCATTGTCGTCCTGTCCCTGGAAAAATGCCTGTAACCGCGCCCTGTCAGCGCGCGAGCGACGTCAACCAGTTGACGATCGCGTTGAAAACCGTGTCGACGCCAAGGAAGAAGAAGGCGAGGATCGTCGTCATGATCAGCACCATGATCGTCGTCTGCACCGTTTCGCGGCCGGTCGGCCACACGATCTTGCCGGCTTCGGTCTTCACCTGGTTGACGAATTCGCCAATCTTGGGCCTCGCCATGTCGATCGTCCTGTCCTTGTGTCCAATTCGAAGGGCAGATGGGATGCCGGCCGCACCGCGTCAAGCGCGGTTTCAGGCAATAGTCCGCCCACCCTCCCCGGCGGGGCCGGTGAAAGGCGGAAGAAAACGGCGCATCTGTCCGAGTGAAAGCGGCCTTTAGCCGCCCGCCGGTGGCTTGGCAAGCCGCGCATGATGCGCGGCGGCGCGATCACGCGGGACGGGCCGCCGGGCGGCCGGCGAAAACGGCGTTCGAAAGGGCGCAAATATCCCCCCGGCCCGAAAACGGCCGGAACAGGAGCGAGAAAGGCCCTTAACCCGGCGGAATCGCTCCAGGATTTCTTACTGGTTACGAAATGGTTAGATCAAAACCTTCACCAACAATAAAATATCGACATCATCGGGCTTAATAACCTAGAATTTATCCGTAAATTACATAGGTCTCTACGCACTCATCCGGGTACGCAGCGATAAGGAGAAACCTGTGAACATTCCCAATGCGGCCAGCCCGGTACCGCCCGATACCAGCGGGCTCGAGGATGAGCGCCGCGAAGACAATCGGCATTGTACGGTCTTTCGGATCGCCAGGATCGCGCGCGAAAGCGACGCCGGACTGTGGCGCGTCCGCAATATTTCGGACCATGGCATGATGCTCGCGACCACTGTCGCAGTGAGTCCCGGCGAGCCGTTGCAGATCGCGCTTTCGGACGCGATCACGCTCGTCGGCAAGGTCGTGTGGGCGCGCGACGGGCGCTGCGGCGTCGAGTTCGACACGCCGGTCGACGCGCTCGACATCCTTCGCCAACTCGCCGCCGAACGCCAGTCGGGCGATTACCGCCCCCCGCGCCTGCCCGTCCACGGCCGCGCGCTCGCGGTCACCGAGGATGGCAATCACGACGTCGAGATCGAAAATCTGTCGCAGAACGGCGCCGGCGTTATCCACGGCGGCGGGCTTGAAACGGGCACCGAGTTGCTGCTCGTCCTCGGCGAAGACATCCGCCGCCGCGGCATCGTCCGCTGGTCGCGCGGCGACCCCCAGGGAATTTGGCGCGCCGGCATCTGGTTCGCCCCGCCGCTCGCGCCGGGCGACCTCGAAAGCATCCGCCGCTTTCAAAGCTGACGCACGCTGCACAAAGCCTGGCCGGACCCCAGGGGCCAGGCGCAGCGCAATCCCATCGACAAATTTTGAAGACGGTCCTCGACAAGCGGCGACCGGCGACGTCATTTCCCCGCAAGGAAATGGCAGGGGCAGCAGGATTCGAACCCGCGACCCTCGGTTTTGGAGACCGATGCTCTACCAGCTGAGCTATACCCCTAAGGCCGGAGTGCGCCCTTAGCCGCAACCGGGCGGGGTGCGCAAGCGGAATAGAGCGGCCGAATGCATAGCTTGCAAAGCATCGCCGGGCTGATATGCGCTGACCCCGCATGACCGCCGCCCGATCCTCCGACGTTCCGCAACATTATCTGGGCGGCATCGCGCTGCGGCTGCTCGCGATGGCGAGCCTCTCGCTGATGTTCGTGCTGGTGAAGATCGCCGCCGCCGACGGCGTCCACCTGGTCGAGAGCCTGTTCTGGCGGCAGGTGGTCGTGCTCCCCTTGCTTCTCCTATGGGCGATACGCCACGGCGGGATCGCGACGTTCCGCACGCAGCGCCCCGGCACCCACGCGCGGCGCGCGATGATGGGCCTCACCGGCATGGCGCTCAATTTCGGCGGCATGATCTATCTGCCGATGGCCGAGGCGACGACGATCAATCTGTCGGTGCCGATCTTTGCGGTGATCTTTGCCGCGGCCTTCCTCGGCGAGCCGACCGGGTGGCAGCGCTGGGGTGCGGTGATCGTCGGCTTTCTGGGCGTGCTCGTCGTGCTCAACCCGACGACCGTGATCGCCGGCGGCTTTACCGGCGACCATGGTATCGGCACGCTGATCGCGCTCGGCGGCGCGATCATGACCGCGCTGATCACGATCCAGGTCCGCGACCTTGCGCGCACCGAAAGCCCGATGGCGATCGTCTTCTGGTTCAGCCTGATCTCGCTCGTTCCGCTGACCATCGCCCTGCCCTTCGTAAATACGCCGCACGGCCCGGCGATCTGGGCGGTGCTGATCGGCCTCGGTCTGCTCGGCGCGGTGGTGCAGATGTCGCTGACCGGCGCGCTGCGGCTCGCCCCCGTCGCGGTGGTGACGCCGATGGATTATTCGAGCCTGCTCTGGTCGATCGCCTGCGGCTGGTATGTCTTCGGCACCCTCCCCGCCGATACGACGTGGGTCGGCGCGCCGCTGATCGTCGCGAGCGGCCTGTTCATTGCCTGGCGCGAGCATCGCCTGCATATCGAGCGGCGAAAGGACATCACCGCATGACGCTGCCCATCCTCTATCACTGCCCCGATGCGCGGTCGCTGCGCTGCCTGTGGGCGGCGGAAGAGGCTGGGCTGGACATCGACCTCAAGCTCCTGCCCTTTCCGCCGCGCGTCTTTGCGCCCGATTATCGCGCGATCAATCCGCTGATGACGGTGCCGGGGTGGGTCGAGAACGGGCGGCTGCTGACCGAATCGGCGGCGATCTGCGAGCGCATCGCCGAGGACACGCCGCTCGAAGTCGGACGCGACGAGCCCGATTACTGGACGTGGCGCAACTGGCTGCACCGCAGCGACGCGACGCTGACCTTTCCGCTCGCGATCATGATCCGCTACACGCGCGTCGAGCCCGAGCCCCGCCGGCTCGCGCAGGCGGTCGAGGATTACAAGGCCTTCTTCGGCGGCCGCGCCAAGAGCATCGAGGCCGCGCTGGCCGACGGACGCGAATGGCTCGTCGCGGGGCGCTTCACCATTGCCGACGTCGCGATCGGCTATGCGGCGTTTCTGGCGACGACGCTCGGCGCCGGCGACGTGCTCGGCGAGGCGACGAAGGACTGGCTGGCGCGCTGCACGGCGCGCGACGGGTTCGTGCGCGCGCGCGAGCGGCAGAAGGGATAAGCCGCCCGGGCGCCTGCCGTCGCTCCTACTGCTTCTTCGCCGCGATATAACGCTCGACCTGCTCTTCGAGGATATCGAGCGGCAGCGCGCCTTCGCTCAGCACCGCTTCGTGGAAGTCGCGGATGTCGAAGCGGGGTCCGAGTTCGCTTTCGGCGCGCCCCCGCAGTTCGGCGATCTTGAGCTGGCCGACCATGTAGCTCGTCGCCTGCCCCGGCCAGTTGAAATAGCGATCGACCTCGCGCGCGATGTCGGTATCGGACACCGAGCTGTTCGCCTTGAAATAGGCGATCGCCTGTTCGCGCGTCCAGCGCTTCGAATGGATGCCGGTGTCGAGCACCAGCCGGATCGCGCGCCAGACCTGCAGCGACAACATGCCGAAACGGTCATAGGGAGTTTTATACACCCCCATCTCGTTCGCGAGGCGCTCCGAATAGAGCCCCCAGCCCTCCATATAGGCGCCGTAGCCGCCATATTTGCGGAATTTCGGAATACCGGCGAGTTCCTGCTGGCGCGCGATCTGGAAATGGTGCCCGGGCGCGCCTTCATGCGCAGCGATGCCGGCGACCTGAACCTTTTGCGTCTGGTTCATGTCGACGAGATTCACATAATAGATGCCGGGCCGCGTCCCGTCGGCCGACGGCGGGTTGTAAAAGGCGGTCGGCGCCGTCGCCTCGCGCCACTTCTCGACCGCGCGCACTTCGAGCGCCGCCTTGGGCAGCACGCGAAAATAGCGGGGGGCGGCGGCCATGACCGAAGCGATCACGCCGCGCGCGTCGGCGAGATAGGCCTCGCGGCCGGCCTCGGTGTCGGGATATTTGAACCGCGGATCGGTGCGGATATGGTCGAAGAATTGCGTGAGCGTGCCCTTGAAGCCGACCTCGCGCTTGATCGCCTCCATCTCTTCATGAATCGCCGCGACCTGCTTCAGTCCGAGCTCGTGGATCTGGTCGGCGGTAAGGTCGGTGGTGGTCGAGCTTTTGAGCCGGTCGGCATAATAGGCCGCGCCGTCGGGCAGATGCCACGCGCCGAAGTTGCCCGTCGATTGCGGCTCGATCTCGTCGATCGCGGCGACCAGCGTGTCATAGCCATGCTTGAAAGGGCCGGTCAGCGCGGTGCGCGCGTCCGCCAGAAGCCTGGCCTTGGTCGCCTCGGGCGCATCGAGCGCGGCGACCTTTTTGCGAAAATCGGCCATCAGCGTCGAATCGGCGCCATCGTCGAACGGCGCGCCGGTCACCACTTTCAGCGCGTCGGCGCGCCGGGGCGAAGTTGACCTTGTTCGGAACGATTCCCGCGGCCGCCTGCTCGCGCATCGTCGCCGCGACTTCGCGCATCACGCGGTCGGTGTCGCGCAGCCGGGCGATATAGGCCTCGGCATCCGCCACGCTGTCGACCTTGTGGTTGTTGATGAGCAATACCGGGATGGCGCCGGCAGGGCTGCCATTGGTCGAGACGGGAAAGCGCAGCTTGCGAAAGCGCAGCGATTCGCGGCCGCGTTCGACTTCATATTCGAACAGGCGATAGCTGACCCGCGCGCGCTCGCCGAGCTGGTCGGGCTTGAAGCGGGCGTGCATCGCTTTCAGCTGCCGCTCGGCCAGCTCCTGGTCGCGCACCGCGGCTGCGTCGGTATAGTCGTCGAGCCGGTCGTAGTTGGTCTTGAGCCCCAGCTGGGTCTGCGATTCGGGGCTGAGCGCGAGGCGCTCGTCGAACGCCTTGTCGAGAAATTCGAGCAGCGCCTGATCCTGCGCCCTGGTCTCGGGAGCGGCCTGCGCGAACGCGGGGGCGCTCACGGGAGCGAGCGGCAGGACGGGAAGCAGCATCAGGGCAACGGCAAAGCGCATCATATTCTCCTGTCGGTTGAGGAGCTTGTCGCCGAATGGTTCGCCGGACGCAATAATATTTCAGCGGCAAAACCGGCCTGGTGCGGATCGCCTCAATTCACCATGCGCTCATAGCCCTCCCAATAGGGTGCGCGCAGATCCTTGCGCAGGATCTTGCCGCTCGCGTTGCGCGGCAGCGCTTCGATGACGTCGACGCTGCGCGGCGCCTTGAAGGCGGCGATGCGCTCGCGGGCCCAGGCGATGATGTCGTCGGGCTCGACCGTCATGCCGGCTTTGGGGACCACCACCGCCTTCACCGTCTCGCCCCATTTCGGATCGGGGATGCCGATCACCGCGACCTCCTGCACCGCGGGATGGCCATAGATCGCGCTTTCGACCTCGGCGGGATAGACATTCTCGCCGCCCGAGATGATCATGTCCTTCATCCGGTCGTGGATATAGAGATAGCCATCCTCGTCCATGTAACCGGCGTCGCCGGTGTGGATCCAGCCGCCCGCGGTCATCGTCCGCGCGGTCGCGTCGGGAAGGTTCCAATAGCCCTGCATATTGTTCGAAGATCGGGTGACGACCTCGCCCACCTCGCCGGTCGGCACCTCTTCGCCGTCGGGTCCGAGGATGCGGATTTCGACGCCGGGGAGCGGCTTGCCCGCCGAGCGCATCCGCCTGTTGCCCTCCGGATCGTGATCCTCGGGCGGAAGCATGCAGATCGTGCCCGTCGTCTCGGTCATGCCATAGGCCTGGATGAACTGCGCGCCGAACATCTTGATGCACTGGCGCAAGAGGTCGAGCGGGATCGGGGCGGCGCCATAGAGGATATATTTGAGCCGGCTGTAGTCGACGCTCGCGCAGCGCGGGTGGAGGAGCAGCATCTGCAGCGCCGCGGGGACGATGAAGAAGCGCGTCACGCCGTGATGCTCGACCGCATCGAAGACGCCGTCGGGGTTGAATTCGGCGAGGATGATGCCAGGCAGCCCCGCCGCGAGCGCCATGATGCCGAGCCCGGTGCCGCCGATATGCGCGCAGGGCATCGCGACGAGCACCGCCTCGTCATCCTCCCACCGGGTATAGGGCAGGTCGAGGTCGGCCGAATTCCTACGCAGCGCAAAGAGGTTGGTGTTGGTGAGCACCGCGCCCTTCGGATTGCCGGTCGTCCCCGAGGTATAGAGTTGCAGCACCGCATCCGCCGGTCCCGACGGATCGAACGCCACACGCCTTGCCCCGTCGATCATCGCGCGCGCGGCATCGGCGCCGATGATTTGCGGATCATGGTCGAGCTTGCCGGCGAGCTGGTCCTCCGCGGCGTCGAAGCCGGGGCCGGTGAAGACGATCTTCGCCCGCGTGTCGTTGACGATGAACGCCCATTCGACGGGCGAGAGGCGCCAGCCGATCGGCGCCATCACGATGCCGGCGCGCGCGGCGCCGAAGAAGAGGGTGAAATAAAGATCGCTGTTCTTGCCGATCCACGCGATGCGGTCGCCCCTTTCGAGCCCCGCGGCGAGCAGCGCGCTCGCGACGCGCGCGGTGCGCTCTTCGAGTTCGGCATAGCTCATCACCCGGTCTTCCTCGCGCATCGCAACGCGATCGGGACGCTCCTTTGCCCAGTGGGTGAGGAATTGGTCGAAGGTAATCAGGTCGGCGGTATCGCTCATCTGGACTCTCCCAAGCGGCTTCGCGCCATTCTCAGATCTGATAACAACAGACCCGGCGGTTTGACAAGCGCGACGCTTCGTATGCGAACTTATGCCAAGCGCGGCTGGGCGCAACGGGAAAGCGCGGATCAGCTGCGGCGGAAAAGAAGCATCAGATTATTGGCGGGCATCGCGCGCCGCTCGGCAAAAACGAAGCCCGCATCGGCGGAGGCGGTTTTCACCGCGGCAAGATCGCGCAGACCCCATTCGGGATTGCGCGCGCGCAAGCTGGCGTCGAAATCCGCATTGCTCGGCGCGGTCGGCACGTCGGGCTCGACATAGGGGCCATAGAGGATCAGCGGCGCCGCAACGGGCAGGAGGCGCGCCGCGCCCGCGAACAGGCCGAGCGTCGCGGCCCACGGGCTGATATGCACCATGTTGATGCAGAGCAGCGCATCGGCATCACCCGCCGGCCAATCGGGCGCGGCGGCATCGAGCATGAGCGGCGGCGCGACATTGGCGAGCCCCGCCTCGGCGCTCCACGCGACGATCGAGACGAGCGCGCCGGGGTCGGGATCGCTCGGCTGCCATTGCAGCTGCGGAAAGGCAGCGGCGAAATGGACCACATGCTCGCCCGACCCGCTCGCGACTTCGAGGACGGTGCCCGTGCGAGGGAGCCACTCGGCGAGCACCGCCGCGATCGCGTCGCGGTTGCGCAGCGTCGCGGGGGCGTGGCGCTTGTCGCCGGCGCCGCCGTCGCCGGGGGTCCAGGGACGCGGGCTCATTTCGCCTTTGCCAGCGCCCTGGCGCGGCGCTCGCGCATCACGAGCCATGCGAACAGCCCGACCGGCCCGACCATCAGCGTCAGGAAGAGGAAGGGCAGCTGAACGATACGGCTGAAATCCTTTTGATCGGCGTCGCGCGCGATCCACATGCCGACGAACAGGTCGAAGGCCAGATAATGCGTCCAGCCGACGACCGTGCCGCCCTTGGTCGCGAACAGCGCCATCACCCCCGAGAGGCTCGCGAAATCGAGCGCCGCCTTCGGTCCGCCGGCATCCCAGCCGCCGAACATCAGGCCGCCGAGCAGGATCGCATAGGTCAGGCAAAGCAGCGCGACGCCGGCATAGAGGATCGCCGACAGGATGCGCGGGCCGCGCGGCAGGAAGGCGAGCGCGAGCCAGCCGATCAGCGCCCAGCCGTTGGTGAGCGAATAGAGGCTTTCCCAGCTCATAATCATGGTCCCGTTCCCGTCATTGCGAGCGAAGCGAAGCAATCCAGGGAGGTTTACGCCGCTCTGGATTGCTTCGCTACGCTCGCAATGACGATCAGTTGGCTTCGCTCCACGTCAGGATCGGCTTCCTTGCCGCCAGCGTCTCGTCGAGCCGCGCGCGCGGGGCGAAATGCGGCGCCGACTTGAGCGCGGGGTCGCCATTTTTCGCGCGCATTGCGAGGCTGCGCAAGGCACCGATGAACTGGTCGAGCACCGCTTTCGACTCGGTCTCGGTCGGCTCGACGAGCATCGCGCCGTGGACGACGAGCGGAAAATAGACCGTCATCGGGTGGAAGCCCTCGTCGATCAGCCCCTTGGCGATGTCGAGCGTCGAGAAGCCCTCGGCGAAACCACGATCGCTGAACAGCGCCTCGTGCATGCACGGGCCCGACGCCGCGAAGGGGGCGTCGAGCACATCCGACAAGCTGCGCAGCACGTAATTGGCGTTGAGCACGGCGTCTTCGGCGACCTGCTTCAGCCCGTCGGCGCCGTGGCTGAGGATATAGGTCAGCGCGCGCGTGAACATGCCCATCTGGCCGTGGAAGGCGGTCATGCGCCCGAAAGTATCGGGATGCTCGTCGCCCGCACTTTCCTCTTCGACCAGCTTGAACGAGCCATCGGCGTAACGCGCGGCGTAGGGGATCGGGCCATAGGGCGCGAGCGCTTCGGACAGTACGACCGGACCCGAACCGGGGCCGCCGCCGCCGTGCGGGGTCGAGAAGGTCTTGTGGAGGTTGATGTGCATCGCATCGACGCCGAGGTCGCCGGGGCGCACCTTGCCGACGATCGCGTTGAAGTTCGCGCCGTCGCAATAGACATAGCCGCCCGCGGCGTGGACCGCGTCCGAAATCGCCTTCATGTCGCGCTCGAACAGACCGCAGGTGTTGGGGTTGGTGATCATCACGCCGGCGACGTCGGGGCCGAGCCGCGCCTTCAGCGCTTCGAGGTCGACGCGGCCCTCCTTGGTCGCCGGAATATCCTCGACCGTGAACCCAGCAAAGGCGGCGGTCGCGGGGTTGGTGCCGTGTGCGCTTTCGGGGACGAGCAGCACGCGCCGGTCCTCGCCGCGCGCTTCGAGCGCCGCCTTGATGCAGAGGATGCCGCACAGCTCGCCGTGCGCGCCGGCCTTGGGCGACATGGCGACGCCATACATGCCGGTGAGTTCGATCAGCCACACCGCGAGTTCGTTGATGACGGCGAGCGCGCCCTGCACCGTTTCCTGCGGCTGGAGCGGGTGGACGTCGGCAAAGCCCGGCATCCGCGCGACCTTTTCGTTGAGGCGCGGGTTATGCTTCATCGTGCAGCTGCCGAGCGGGAAGAGGCCAAGGTCGATCGCATAATTCTGGCGCGACAGGCGCGTGTAGTGGCGCACCGTTTCGGACTCGCTGAGCCCCGGCAGGCCGATCGGATCGCTGCGGAGCAAGGTCGAAGGGACGCTAAGCCCCTCCCCTTCAGGGGAGGGGTAGGGGTGGGGCGTGTCGGGCGTCGACGGAGGCCGAGAGGCCCCACCCCCGACCCCTCCCCTGAAGGGGAGGGGGGATTCGTCGTCGAAATCGACCCCGGTGGTCCCGGCCGAGCCGATCTCGAAAATGAGCGGCTCTTCGAGCATCAGCGCGCGGTTGCCGGTGAAGGTGGCGCTGTCGTCGGCGCCGCCCGCGACGTTCATTTCGGGGCGCCAGCCGGCGGGGTTGAGCGCGGTCATGCCAGCACCTCCTTCAGCGCCGCGGCAAAGGCGGCGATATCCTCGTCGGTCACCGTTTCGGTGACGGCGACGACCAGCCCGTTCGCGAGGCCGTCATTGTCGGGGTAGAGCCGGCCCAGCGATACGCCGCCGAGCACGCCCTTTTCGGCGAGGCTATGCACCGCGGCGCGCGCGTCGGACGGCAGGAGCAACGTGAATTCGTTGAAAAAGCTGCCGTTCATCACCGACACGCCGGGCACCTTCGCCAGTTCGGCGGCGGCCGCCTTCGCGCGCGCGTGGTTGATCGCGGCGAGCTGGCGCAGCCCCTTTTCGCCGAGCAGGCTCATGTGGATGCTGAAGGCGAGCGCGCAAAGCCCCGAATTGGTGCAGATATTGCTCGTCGCCTTCTCGCGCCGGATATGTTGCTCGCGCGTCGAGAGGGTGAGCACGAAGCCGCGCTTGCCCTGCGCGTCGACGGTCTCGCCGCACAGGCGCCCCGGCATCTGGCGGACATATTTGCTCTTGCAGGCAAAGAGGCCGACATAGGGCCCGCCGAACTGGAGCCCGACGCCGAGCGCCTGCCCCTCGCCCACCACGATGTCGGCGCCCATCTCTCCCGGCGACTTGATCAGGCCGAGCGCGACGGGTTCGGTGACCACCGCGATCAGCAGCGCGCCCGCGGCCTGGCAGGCGCTCGCAAGCGCGCTCATATCGTCGATCCGGCCAAGTATGTCGGGATATTGGACGACGACGCAGCTCGTATCCTTGTCGACCGCGTCGGCCAGCGCGCGCCAGTCGGTGCCCGGATCGAGGCTCGGATCGCCATCGACCAGGCTGTCGCGGGTATATTTCGCCATCGTCCGCGCGACGCTGCGATAATGCGGGTGCAGGCCGGTCGATAGCAGCGCCTTGCCGCGCTTGGTGATCCGCCGCGCCATCACGATCGCTTCCCAGCAGGCGGTCGAACCATCGTACATCGACGCATTGGCGACGTCGGCGCCGAACAATCGCGCGACCTGCGTCTGAAACTCGAACAGCATCTGCAAGGTGCCCTGCGCGATTTCGGGCTGATAGGGCGTATAGGCGGTCAGAAACTCGCCGCGCTGGATCAGATGATCGACGCTCGCCGGGACATGGTGGCGATAGGCACCCGCGCCGAGGAAGAAGGGACCGTCGCCCGCGGCGCGGTTCCGCCGCGACAGCGCCGCCATGTGGCGCTCGACCGCCAGCTCGCTCGCGTGCAGCGGCAGGCCGGAGATCGGGCCATCGAGCCGTGCTTCGGGCGGAACATCGGCGAACAGATCGTCGATCGACGACGCCCCGACGGCAGCAAGCATCGCCGTGCGGTCGTCGGGGGTGAGCGGGAGGTAACGCATTTCACTATCTCCCCCCTCCCGCTTGCGGGAGGGGCTGGGGGTGGGCATGGCCGCAGAGGTGAGCTTGATGGTTCAGGCCCACCCCCGACCCCTCCCGCAAGCGGGAGGGGAGGTTTTTGTCACAGATCGTCGCAATAGGCCTTGTAAGCCGCGGCGTTCATCAACCCGTCGAGCTGGCTCTTGTCGGACAACGTCATGCGGAAGAACCAGCCTTCGCCCTCGGGGTCGCTGTTGACGAGCGCGGGGTCTTCCTCGAGCTGGGCATTGCCTTCGGTCACGGTGCCGTCGACCGGGGCATAGACGTCGCTCGCCGCCTTCACCGACTCGACCACCGCGGCGTCGCCGCCCTGCGACAGTTCGGCGCCGGTGTCGGGGACTTCGACGAACACGATGTCGCCGAGCTGCCCCTGCGCATAGTCGGTGATCCCGACCGTCGCGACGTCGCCGTCGACGTCGATCCATTCATGCTCTTCGGTATAGTAACGCGGCATCGTCAGGCTCCTGTTTTACGAACATAGCGGTGCGGAACGAACGGCAAGGCGGCGACCGTCACCGGGATGCGTTTCCCGCGCACCTCGGCGGCGAGCGCGGTGCCGGGCGCGGCCGACCCGCGCGGCACATAGCCCATCGCGATCGGCGCGCCGACGCTGGGGGCGAAGCCGCCCGAGGTGACGATGCCGACTTCGCGATTGCCGTCGAACAGCTTTGCGCCTTCGCGCACCGGCAGCTTGCCTTCGACGCTCAGGCCGACGCGCTTGCGGGGGGAGCCGTCGGCGAGATGGCCGAGGATGCGCGCTGCACCGGGGAAGCCGCCTTCCTCGCGGCGGCGCTTCGAAATCGCGAAGGAGAGGTCGCCTTCGACCGGGTCGATGGCTTCGTCGAGATCGTGGCCATAGAGCGGCAGCCCCGCCTCGAGCCGCAGCGAATCGCGCGCGCCGAGCCCGATCGGCTTCACCGTCTCGAGCGCGCACAGCGCATCGGCAAGCGCTTCGGCCTGTTCGGCGGGCACCGAAATTTCGAACCCGTCCTCGCCGGTATAGCCCGAGCGGCTGATCCCCAATCGGACGTCGCCCCACAGATAGGCGCCTGCCTGCATGAAAACGAGGCGGTCGACGGGGAGAATGTCGGCGAACTCGGGCGCGACGCCGAGCGCGACGAGCGCTTCGACCGCCTTTGGCCCTTGCAGCGCGAGCAGCGCATGATCGTCGAGCAGGTTCATCTCGATTTCGTCGGGCAGATGCTCGCGCAGATGCGCGATGTCGTCCCATTTGACCGCGCCGTTGACGACCAGATAGAGGCCGCGCCCGGTGTTGGTGATCATCAGATCGTCGAGGATTCCGCCATCGTCGGCGAGCAGCAGCGAATAGCGCATCCGGCCGGGCTTCAGCGCCGAAATATCGCCGGGAACGAGCGCTTCGAGCGCCTCGGCGGCGCCCTCGCCGCTGAGCACGAGCTGGCCCATGTGGCTGACGTCGAACAGCCCGGCGCTGTCGCGCGTCCACAGATGTTCGGCCATGATGCCGTCATATTGGATCGGCATGTGATAGCCGGCGAATTCGACCATGCGCGCGCCGCGCGCGCGGTGCCAGGCGTCGAGCGGCAGCGTTTCGATCGCCGCCTCTTCGTCAATTTCTCCAATTTCGCTCATATCGGCCTCCCGTCGTTGACATGGCGCGCGGCGGCCCGATGCCGCCGCTTTGCCATGCCCCCTCTGTCACGGGAACCTGAGAGTTTTCCTCCATGAAAGCATGGAGTTACCCCTTCGGTGGTCGCAGCATGGAGCCACGACGCTTTCCAGAGTGTCCAGATCCGGCGCGCGGTCCTGCTGACCTGAGAGTTTCCGGGGCGGTTGCTCCTTCGGTGGCGAGGCGCGGATCGCTCCGGTCCCCGCGCTCTCCCGCGCGGCCGGCCGAATCCCTTGCGAGGCTCCGGCAGACGCCCGAGCCTTGGCGGCGGCGGTGGACAGAGTCAATCGGCGAGCCGCCGCATCGCGTCATTTTCATGGACGTAAATCCCCGGCGCGCCGGCATCGACGAGCGCGACGATCGCCCTTGCGACGACATCGGCGGGAATCGAGCGATAGCGCCGCAGCGAGCCGTGGAGCAGCATGTCGGTGAAAGGCGCCGCAGCCATCGCAATCCCTTCGCCCAGCCGCGGCGGCCCATGCCGCTTGCCCGTGAGCAGACCCGGCCGCAGGATATCGAGCCGGTCGAAGCCGAGCGCCGCGAGGCCCGCCTCCATCGCGCCCTTGGTGCGCAGATAGAAATTGCGGCTTTTCGCCGACGCGCCCACCGAACTGACGACGATCATATGCGCAGCATCCGCCCTTCGCGCCGCGCCGGCAGCCGCGAGCACGAGATCGAGGTCGACCGCGCGAAAGGCGGCCTGCGACCCTGCCTGCCTGATCGTCGTGCCGAGGCAGCAGATCAGCGTCGCGGGACGCACGGCGGCGATGATCGCGGGCCAGTCGTCGGGCGGCGCGACATGCTGGCTGTGGTGTGGGGGCAGGTCGGCGAGCGCATGGCGTCCAAGGATCGTCAGCGGACACTCGTCCGCCTGCGCGATCACGCTGCGACCGATCATGCCGGTTGCGCCGATGATAAGAGTTTCCGCGTCCATCTTGTCCGCCTCCCCGAGCGCAGACGAGGGGCATGTTCGAGCGAAACGAGAAGCGCCCGCCATCGGCCTCGACTTCGCTCGGCATAGCCCCTCGTCTTCGCTCGGGGAAACGGGAATTATCGAGCGGTCCGCTCTCAGGCGTGTTTCAGAGCCTCGGGCACCGCATCGCGCCCGTGGATCTCGGCGAAGCGGTCGATCGCGAAGCGGTCGGTCATGCCCGCGATATAGTCGCCGATATGGCGGACCATCGCGGTCTCGCCGTCGGGCAGGCGCGCCGCCCAATCCTTGCCCATGCGGCGCGGATCGTCGACATAGGCGGCGAACAGGCTGGCGACGACCTGCCGCGCGCCCTCCGCCGCGGCGAGCTGCGACGGGTGGTGATAGAGATTCGCATACATGAAGCGCTTGAGGTCGCGCTCCTGCCGCGCGAGTTCGGGTGAGAAGGTGCCGAGCGTGCGCCCCGCCGCGCGCACTTCGGCGACGGTCGCGACTCCCGCACCGGCGACATTCGCCTGCGTCGCGGCGATCACGTCGTTGACCATCACCCCGATCTGGTCGCGCACCAGTTCGCGCAATTGCCGCTCGCGCGCCGCGCCGGGAAAGCGGCGTTCGACTCCTGCGAAGTTCGCCGCGACGAATGGCTGTTCCATCAACTGGTCGAGGCAGAGCAGCCCGGCGCGCAGCCCGTCGTCGATGTCGTGATTGTCATAGGCGATGTCGTCGGCGACCGCCGCCACCTGCGCTTCGAGGCTTGCATGACTGGTCAGATCGAGCGGAAATTCGGCGTCGATGTCGGCGAGCGCCCAGCCGGGGCGGCGCACCGGGCCATTATGCTTGGCGAGCCCCTCGAGCGTCTCCCACGTCAGATTGAGGCCGTCGAAGCGCGGATAGGGACATTCGAGCCGCGCGAGCGTGCGCAGCGTGTGGCCATTGTGGTCGAAGCCGCCATGCGCCTGCATCGCGGCTTTCAGCGCATCTTCCCCCGCATGGCCGAAGGGCGGATGGCCGATGTCGTGCGCGAGGCACAGCGCCTCGGTCAGATCCTCGTTGAGCCCGAGCGCGCGCGCGATACCGCGGCCGATCTGCGCGACTTCGATACTGTGGGTCAGGCGCACGCGATAATGGTCGCCGTCGGGCGCGACGAACACCTGCGTCTTGTGCCTGAGGCGGCGGAAAGCGATCGAATGGATGATGCGGTCGCGGTCGCGCTGGAACATGTCGCGCGGTCCGCGCACGACGCGCCCGACCTCTTCGTGACGGCGGCCGCGCGTCTTGCCCGGATCGCTGGCGACCCCCGCCAGGCTCACTTGATCGGCTCGACGACTTCGCCGGCGTCGCTGTTGAACAGGAAGCCGTCGCCTTCGGCCTTCTTGTAATCGACGAGCCAGTCCTGCGCGCTCTTCCTGTCCTTGAACGGGCCGACGAGCAGCCGGCGCGTCTGGCCCCATTCGGCGGTCGACCCCGACTTGCCCTTGAACAGCGCGGCGTTGCGTTTCGAGAAACGGTTATAGTCGAAGGCGAGCGCCTTGAGGTCCGAGCCCGTCGCGATCTGCACCCAGATGCGCGCGGGGTTCGCTTTCTTGCGCTCGGCCTCTTCCTTCGCTTTCGCTTCGGCTTCGGCCTTCGCCTTTGCCGCCGCCTCTTCCTTCGCGCGCTTCGCCGCCTCGGCCGCTTCCGCCTTGCGCTTGTCGTCGAGCATCCGCGCGAGCGTTTCGGCGCCGACCGCGCCGTCGGGTTTCGCCATTTCCTCGGGCGGAATGTCGATCGAACTCGCGATCTCGGCGAGCGAGGCGAGCGAGGCGAGCGGCGCGGCCGCCGATGGCGCCCCAGGCGCGGTGCTGTTGCCGGGCGTATCGGCGAGCGAAAAGCCGGGGCCGACCGGACCGCTGTTCGGCCGCACGGCAACGCCAACGGGCTCGGGCGGCGCGGCGGCGGGCGCCTGCGGTGCGGGCAAGGGCGTCGGGGCAGCTCGCGCCGGGACCGGAGTGGGGGTCGGGGCAGGTGCCGGCGTCGGCTTCGGTTTTGGCGTCGGCGCAGGTGCAGGTTGGCGCCGCACGGCCACGGCAGCTGGAGCCTGCGCTGGTGCGGGGGGCGGCGCAGGAGTCGCCGTGGGCGCGGCCTTGGCGTCACGCCCGCGGCGCGGCTTCGGCGAAGGCTTGGCGGCAGGCGTCGGCGCCGGGGTCGCCGCCGCCATTTGCACGGGCTTCCGTGCCGGCCCCAGCTCGCCCGAGGGGAAGCGGCCGAAATGCGCAGCCGCGGCCATCTGCGCGGGATTGAGCCGGTCCATCTTGAGCAGATAGGGCAGGATGTTCCGCGCGAGTTCGGGTGGCATCGTCGCATCGACGATCTGTTTCGCCTCGTCGTTGCGGCCATTCATCGCGAGGATCATCGCGCGCGAGCGCCACGCCGCGCGGTTCGACTGGCGCAGTTGCGGCGCGAGCAGCTGGATCGCGCGATCGGGATCGCCGCCGATACCGAGCGACAGCGCATAGCGGCGCGTCACCTCGTCGTTCGGCGCCACCGACAGCGCGAGCTGATAGTCGCGCTGCGCCTGGTCCTGCTGGCCGAGCAGGTCGCGCGCGAGCCCGCGGTCGGCGACGAAAAGCCGTTCGGGCGCGCCGAGCAGCTGCGCCTCGCCGAAATAATCGAGTGCCCGCGTCGGATTTTCCATATGCACCGCCGCCGACCCGAGCGCGGCCTTGACCTCGCCGCTCCGCGGCGCCGCCTGTTCGGCGCGGACCAGAAAGCTCAGCGCAGCGCGATAATCTTCGAGTTCGATCGAGGCGCGTCCCGCATCGAGCAGCGCCGATGCGTCATTGGCGTTGGCGGCGATCCGCCCGAGCGCCGACGACAGCAGCGTCCGCGCCGCAGTGCGCTTGTCCATCGCCGCCTGGGTCGCGGGGTCGGGCGGCGTCACCTGCGCCTGTACTGCCGGTGTCAGGGTCGTCGTCAGCAACAGCAGGCCGAGCGCACCAAGCCACAAGGACGATCCGTGTCCCCAAGCGAAGACGAGGGGTATTGCCGAGCGAAGTCGAGGCAGCGACGGCGCGGCTTCTCGCTTCGCTCGAATATGCCCCTCGTCTTCGCTCGGGAATGCGGATCGTTTGGGATCTCTCGCAATCCGCTCTAATCGCCGCATGGGCAAGCTCATCCCGTATTCCGGGCCGCCCTGCCCTGATGCAGCGGCCGTCAAAAACCCCGTTACTGGTTGTTCTGCCGACCCAGGAAGCGCGGGATGTCGACCCCGTCCTCCTTCCTGTCATCGTCGGTCTCGGCCGGCGCGCCGCCGCGCGACAGGCGCGACATGCGTTCGAACAAGGTGCCGCCGCCGATCGGGCGCGCGGGCGCCTCTTCGGCCGGAGCCGGCGCCGGGGCGGGTTGGCTGGCGACGGGCGCCGCCGGCTCGCCGAGCACCAGCTCGTCGGCGGTATCGTCATAGCTTGCGGCGACGTTCGAAAGCTCCATCGGCTCTTCCTCGGGCGCTGCCGCCGGTTCGGGCTCGGCCGCGTGCTGATTGTCGCCGAGCGAGAAGCCCGGAGCCGCGTCGCCCTCGCCCGTCTCGGCCGCGGGTTCGGCGACCGGCGCTTCCTCGGCCGGCGGCTCGAGCGTCTCTTCGGCGACCGGTGCGGGCGCCGCCGCGCGCGCCGGCGCGAAGGAAAAGCTGCGCGCCGCGGGCGCCGGCGCCGCGCCCTGTTCGCCGCTGCCGTCGATCCCGGTCGCGACGACCGAGACGCGGATCTTGCCCTCGAGCGATTCGTTGAACGCGCTGCCCCAGATGATATTGGCGTCGGGATCGACGAGTTCGCGGATGTGGTTCGCGGCTTCGTCGACTTCCATCAGGCGCATGTCCTCACCGCCGACGATCGAGACGATGACGCCCTTGGCGCCCGCCATCGACACGCCATCGAGCAGCGGGTTGGCGATCGCCTTTTGCGCCGCTTCGAGCGCGCGGCCGTCACCCTCGGCCTCGCCCGTGCCCATCATCGCCTTGCCCATTTCGCGCATGACGCTGCGCACGTCGGCGAAGTCGAGGTTGATGAGGCCCGGCATGACCATCAGGTCGGTGATGCCGCGCACGCCCTGCTGGAGCACTTCGTCCGCCATGGAGAAGGCTTCCTTGAAGGTCGTGTTCGGATTGGCGACCAGAAAGAGATTCTGGTTCGGGATGACGATCAGCGTGTCGACATGTTCCTGCAGCTCGCTGATCCCCGCGTCCGCCGAGCGCATACGGCGCTGACCCTCGAAGGTGAAGGGCTTGGTGACGACGCCGACGGTCAGTATGCCACGGTCGCGCGCCGCCTTTGCGATCACCGGCGCCGCGCCGGTGCCGGTGCCGCCGCCCATGCCGGCCGCGACGAAGCACATATGCGCGCCGTCGAGCGCTTCCTCGACCTGCGCGATGCTTTCCTCGGCCGCCGCGCGTCCGACCTCGGGCCGCGAGCCTGCACCGAGCCCCTGAGTGATCTGTGTCCCCAACTGGATGCGCCGCTCGGCAGGCGACGCGTTGAGCGCCTGCGCGTCGGTGTTCGCGACGATGAAGTCGACCCCCTCGACCCGCGCCGCGATCATGTTGGCGATGGCATTGCCCCCTGCACCGCCCACGCCGATCACCGCGATGCGCGGCTTCAGCTCATCGACCTGCGGCGGGCCAATATTGATGCTCATCCAAAAATCTCCCTGCAGCGGCGAACCCTTGCCGCTTGCCTCACCTTGCGACCCTCCGGACGGTGGTCCCCTTCGCCCGGCTTTCTGACAACGCATTGCACTATTGTGACCTCGGAATCACCCAAAAAATTAACCTTTTCCCATGCCCCGCCATCAAAAACTGCTTTTCAGCGCGGTCATCAGCCGCTGGAGGATCGACGCCCCCTTCGGGCGATAGATATCCTGCGCCATCATCGGCAGGTCGCGAAGGTCGACCGGGTCCGATGCGGCATAGAGAACCAGACCGGCGAGGGTCGCGAAAGCCGGTCCGGCGTGCGCATCGGGCAGGCCGTGCAGCCCGCGGGGCCGCCCGATGCGCGCGGCGCGGCCGAGCGCGACCTGCGTGTAATCGGCGATTCCCTTGAGGTCGGCGCCGCCGCCGACGAGCACGACCTGCCGCCCGACCGGCCCGACGAAGTGCAGGTCCTTCAGCGTCCGGCCGATCTCGCCCATCATCGCGTCGAGGCGCTGGCGGATCACCGTGACGAGCTGGGCGCGGGTGATGCGCGGCGATTCGCTGCCCGCGGCGGCGGCGCCGGGATCGAGTTCGATCACGTCATTATTGTCGCGCGGGCTTGCCGACGCCGAGCCATAGAAGCTCTGAAGCCGCTGCGCCTGACTGCGGCGGATGCCGAAGGCCGAAGCGATGTCGTCGGTGATGTCGCTCGCGCCGAAGGGCAGCGACGCCATCTCGACGAGCATCCCGCCGGCATAAAGCGACACCGTCGTCACGGCCGCACCCAGTTCGACGAGCGCGACGCCGAGGTCGCGTTCTTCGTCCGACAGGCAGGCGAGGCCCGCCGCGATCGGCGACGCGACCACGGCGTTGACGTCGAGATGCGCCTGGCGCACCGCGGCCTCGAGGTTCCGCACCGGCGCGCCGTCGGCCATGATGATATGGATGTCGACGCCGAGCCGGTCGGCGTGGAGGCCGATCGGGTTCCTGACGCCGGTGAGCCCGTCGAGCGTGTAGAGCGCGGGCTGGGCGTGCAGGATCATCCGGCCTTCGGGGTCGATCCCGGCGCGTCCCGCCGCGAGCAGGTCGTCGATATCCTCCTGCTCGATCCGGTGGCCGCCGAGCTCGCTTTCGATCGGCGCGACGTCGCTGAGCAGCCCGCCGGCCGAAAAGCTCACCCAGACGTCGTCGATGTTGAGCCCGGCGATGCGTTCGGCCTGCTCGATCGCCTCGCGCACGACATGCTCGGTTTGCTCCATGTCGGCGACATAGCCACGCTGGACGCCGCGGCTCTCGCGCTGGCCGGTGCCGAGCACATGCAGCTGGCCCTCGGCGGTCTGCCCCGCGATCAGCGCGCACACCTTCCACGACCCGACATCGAGCGCGGTGATGATCCTTTCGATACGCGGCGGCGCCATGGGCCTATCCCTCGCTCGCCGTGCCCGCGGCGACGGCATCGGCGGCGGCGCGCGCGTCCTCGAGCTGCGCCGGCGCGACCTGTCCCTCGTGCGGCAGGCGCAGCACGAAACGGCTGGGGTCGCGCATGTCGAAGCGCAGGATGCCGCGGCCGAGCAGCCGGTTCGCGCCGTCCATATGGGCGAATTTGGCGAGCGCCTCTTTCGCCGGCATCTCGCCTTCGGGAAGCGACAGCGTCTCGCCGCTGCGGAAGCGCAGATCCCAGCGGCGGTTGCCCACCCAGGTGGCGCCCGCGAGCAATTCCCTGAGGCTGCTCGCCGACGCGAGCAGCCGGTCGAGATCCTGCGCGCGCTGGTTGGCGTTGGGGCCGATGAGAAGCGGCAGGTCGGGCATCGTCGCGACGGTAACGGGTTCGAGGACGATACCCGTCTTGTCGATCAGCGACAGCTTGCCGCCATGCTGCCAGATCGCTGCGGGCTGGCGCTCGACGATGTCGACGACGAGCGTATCGGGCAGCCGCCGCGACACGCGCGCATCCTTGATCCAGCCATAATGCATCAGATCGTCGCGCACCCCTTCGAGGTCGACCGCCGCCATCGAGCGATCCTTTTGCGCGAGCGCGATGTCGTAGACCTTGAGCCGGTCGATGCGATCGGCCCCGACCACCTCGACCTTCCTGACCTGAAAGCCGGCGCGGCCGACCGCCTGCGCCCATTCCTCATTGATCTTGGCCGTCACGCCAGTCGCGTGCGCGCCCACGGCGACGAGCGCCGCGAGGCTGAGGCCGATCGTCCAGTTCGCCGCGCGCTGAAGCGTCGCGGGGCTGACCGGCAGCGCGTTGAGCAGCGCGTTGACGCGCGACGTCTTGACCGTCTTGCGCTTTTTCGGCGCCCGCGCGGGGCGGCGCGGCGGCGCCTTGGCGCGCTTGATCCGGGTGCCGCTCACAACGCCTCCTCCACGATGCGTTCGACGAGTTCGGCATAGTCGATGCCGATCGCGCGCGCCTGTTCGGGCACGAGGCTGAGCGGCGTCATCCCAGGCTGGGTGTTGACCTCGAGCAGGAAGATGCCCGCGAGGCCATGCTCGTCGTCCCAGCGGAAATCGGAGCGCGAGGCGCCCTTGCAGCCGAGCAGCCGGTGCGCCTCGAGCGCGAGCTCTTTCATCCGCTCCGCCACCTCCGCGGGCACGTCGGCGGGGCAGATATGCTCGGTCAGCCCTGCGGTATATTTGGCGTCATAGTCGTAAAAGCCCGACTTCACGCGTAGCTCGGTGACGCCGAGCGCCTGCTCGCCGAGCACCGCGACGGTCAACTCGCGCCCCTTGATGAAGGGCTCGGCGAGCAGCCGGTCGAACTCCTGCCACGGGCCGACCGAGCCGCGCGCGATGGGGTTGCCGTAATTGCTGTCGTCCCTGACGATCGCGACCCCGACCGACGAGCCTTCGTTGACGGGCTTCAGCACATAGGGGCGCGGCAAAGGGTCCTTGGAAAAGAGGCTTTCGCTGTCGACCATCACCCCCGTCGGCATGGGGATTCCATGCGGCACGAGCGCCTGCTTCGTCAACTCCTTGTCGATCGCGATCACCGAGGTGACGAGGCCGCTGTGGGTGTATTTGAGGCCCATCAGGTCGAGCATGCCCTGCACCGTCCCGTCCTCGCCCGGAACGCCGTGCAGCGCGTTGAAGACGACGTCGGGCTTCGCCTCGGCGAGCCGCTGCGCGACGTCGCGGCGCATGTCGATGCGCGTGACGCGGTGCCCGCGGCTTTCGAGCGCGTCGGCGATCCCCTTCCCGCTCGACAGCGACACCTCGCGCTCGGCGGACCAGCCGCCCATCAGGACGGCGACATGCCAGGGACCGCGGGTCATCCGCCAATCCTCCCCACTTGTGGGGAGGTGGCAGACGCGGAGCGGCTGACGGAGGGGGCTGTAATGGCCCGCCAACGCTGTTTGAGGACGCGAGCCCCCTCCACCGCTTCGCGGTCCCCCTCCCCGCGAGCGGGGAGGATTTTGTTTGCCACGCTCACTTCGCCACTCCCACGCGCTGAATTTCCCATTGCAGATCGACGCCACTCTTTTCCTTCACGCGGCGGCGGACTTCTTCGCCGAGGGCTTCGAGGTCGGCGCTTGTCGCTTCGCCGGTGTTGATGAGGAAATTGGTGTGCTTCTCGCTCACCTGCGCGCCGCCGAGCACCAGCCCGCGGCACCCGGCCTCGTCGACGAGCTGCCAAGCCTTGCGCCCGTCGGGGTTCTTGAAGGTCGAGCCGCCGGTCTTCGAACGCAGCGGCTGCGACGCCTCGCGGCTCGCCGAGATGCGGTCCATTTCGGCCTGGATCGCCGCCGGATCGCCTGGGCGGCCCCGGAAGGTCGCCGAAACGACGACCGCGCCCTCGGGCAATTCGCTGTGGCGATAGGTGTAGCCGAGGTCGGCGGGCGCGAGCGTCCGGCGCTCGCCCGAGCGCAGAACGATGTCGGCCTCGACCAATATGTCCTTGACCTCGCTGCCATAGGCGCCGCCGTTCATGCGCACGAAGCCGCCGACAGTGCCGGGGATCGAACGCAGGAACTCCATCCCCGCGACCCCCGCGTCGCGCGCGGTCGACGAGACGAGAATGCCCGACGCACCGCCGCCGCAACGCAGTGCGGTTGCGTCCAGCACTTCGACTTTCGCGAACGCCTTGCCGAGCCGGACGACGACGCCGGGGAAGCCGCCGTCGCGGACGATGAGGTTCGACCCGAGCCCGAGCGCCATCACGGGGACGGCAGGATCGAGGTCACGCAGGAAAGCGGCCAGATCGTCGGCGTCCTTCGGCTCGAACAGCCAGTCGGCCGCGCCGCCCGATTTGAACCAGACGAGCGGGGCCAGCGGCGCGTGAGGGGTGAGCTTGCCGCGGACGGCGGGAAGAATGGTGGTGGTCATGATCCGATCCTCCCCACTTGTGGGGAGGTGGCAGCCGCGAAGCGGCTGACGGAGGGGGCTATCGTGGCCCGCCGACGCTGCGTGAGGACGCGAGCCCCCTCCACCGCTTCGCGGTCCCCCTCCCCGCCAGCGGGGAGGATTTGGGAAAGGCCGCTCACGCCGCCGCCTCCACCGCGTCCGCCAGCCCCGCCGCCGTCCTGGTCACGTCGCCCGCGCCGAGGCAGATGATCTTGTCGCCCGCGCCGATCTGGCCCGCGCGGATCGCCTCGGCAAGCGCCTCCGCGAGTGCGGTCGCGTCGGCCACCGTCGCGGCGTGGCGGTGGCCGCGGTCGCGCAGCCCCTGAACCAGCGCGTCCGACGACACACCCTCGATCGCCGCTTCGCCGGCGGCATAGACGGGCAGCGCGAGCACCATGTCGGCGTCGTTGAACGCCTGCTGGAACTCGTCCATATGATCGCGCAGCCGCGTGAAGCGGTGCGGCTGGACCACCGCTACGACGCGCCCCGCCCCGACGCCCTCGCGCGCCGCCGAAAGGACCGCGCGGATTTCGACCGGGTGGTGCGCATAATCGTCGATCACCGCGACACTGCCCTCCCCCGCCGCGATCTCGCCGACCTTGGTGAAGCGGCGCTTGACCCCCGCGAAGCCGTCGAAGCCCGATACGATCCTGTCGTCCGAAACCCCCATATGCAGCGCGACCGCAATCGCCGCGAGGGCATTCTGGACATTGTGGCGCCCCGACATCGGCAGGTGGATGCCTTCGATCGTCCGGCTGTTTCCGTCGCGGTCGCGCACGACGACATCGAAGCGATTGCCGTCGGGGCCCGGCGTCACATTGGTTCCGCGCACGTCGGCCTGCGCCGAGAAGCCATAAGTGATGATGCGCCGGTCGCGGATGCGCGGGATGATCGCCTGCACCTCGGGATGGTCGAGGCAGAGCATCGCGGCGCCATAGAAGGGCACATTCTCGATAAACTCGACGAAGGCGTCCTTGATCGCGTCGAAGCTGCCATAATGGTCGAGATGTTCGGGGTCGATGTTGGTGACGACCGCGATCGTCCCGTCGAGGCGCAGGAAGCTGCCGTCGCTTTCGTCGGCCTCGACCACCATCCAGTCCGACGCGCCGAGCCGCGCGTTCGAGCCGTAATTGTTGATGATGCCGCCGTTGATGACCGTCGGGTCGATCCCGCCCGCATCGAGCAGCGCCGCGACGAGGCTGGTCGTCGTCGTCTTGCCATGCGTGCCCGCGATCGCGACGGTCGATTTGAGGCGCATCAGCTCGGCGAGCATTTCGGCGCGGCGTACGATCGGAATGCGGTGCGCGAGTGCGGCCTCGACCTCGGGATTGCCGCGCTTGACCGCGGTCGAGGTGACGACAACGGCGACGCCCTCGACATTTTCGGGTGCGTGGCCGATCGCGACCTTGATGCCGCGCTTCCTCAGCCCCTCGACGACATAGGAGTCGGCGATGTCGCTGCCCTGCACCTGATAGCCCAGATTGTGCATCACCTCGGCGATCCCCGACATGCCGATGCCGCCGATGCCGATGAAGTGGATGATGCCGATATCGGTCGCGACGCCGCGCATCAATTCGCCTCCCGCCGCGCCGCGCTGACGCCGCTCGCGGCCGCACGCGGCGCGCTCGCGCCGACGCGGATCACGTCCATCAGCGGCGGCGGCGCAAAACTTTCGACGAGGTCGGCGAGGTCGCGCGTCGCATCGGGCAAGCCGCAGCGCGCGGCATTTTCCGCCGCGGTTTCGAGTGCGCCGGGTTCGAGCGCCATGCGCTGAATCTGCTTGGCGAGCGCGGCGGGGGTGAAGTCGGCCTGCGGAATCGACAGCGCGCCATGCGCCTCGACCAGATCGACGACGTTCCACGTCTGGTGATCGTCCATCGCGTGCGGATAGGGAACGAAGATCGCGGGGCGGCCGGCGCAGGCGAGTTCGGCGACGGTCGAGGCGCCCGCGCGGCCGATGAACAGATGCGCCCAGCGCAGCCGCTCGGGCAGGTCGGCGATATAGGGGGCGCATTCGGCCGCGACGCCGAGCTCGGCATATTTGCCGCGCACCGATTCCAGATCCTCCTCGCGCGCCTGCTGGACGATCTGCAGGCGTTCGAGCAGCGCCTTCGGCAGCATCGCGACCGCCGCCGGAACGACGTCGGAGAGGATCGTCGCGCCAAGGCTGCCGCCGACGACGAGCAGGCGCAATATGCCGTCCTCGGGCAGCGGCGGATAGCCTTCTTCGCGGATCGCGATCACTTCCTCGCGCACCGGATTGCCGGTGAGGTGGCGTTTCATCGCGCATTTTTCAGGGAAGCGGTCGATGTTGCGATAGGCGACGGCGATCGCATCGACCCGGGCCGCCATCAGCCGGTTGGTGCGGCCGAGCACGGCATTCTGCTCGTGGATCACGCTCGGCGTCTTCGTCGCGCGCGCCGCGAGCAGGCTGGGGAGCGAGGGATAGCCGCCGAAGCCGACGACCACCGCGGGGTCGAAGTCGCGGATCAGGTCGATCGCCTGTGCGCGCCCCTTGCGGATCGCGAGCGCGGCCTTGAACCAGCCGACCGGTCCGCCATGGACGCGCCCGGCGGGCAGCACATGCGTTTCGAGCTCGGCGGGAGCGCCGGGAATCTTCAGGCCGCGGTCGTCGCTGACCAGCGCGACGCGATGCCCGCGCGCGATCAGCTCGCCAGCGAGCGCATAGGCGGGCAGCATGTGGCCGCCGGTACCGCCGGCGGCGAGAAGATAGTGGCGGGTGGCGCTCATTTCTTGTTCCAGTTGCGGGTCATCGACACGCGCGCCGCATAGGGGTTCCGCCGGGTCAGCGACAAGAGCAAACCCATGCCGATCGACAAAGCGATGAACGACGAGCCGCCATAGCTGATGAAGGGCAAGGTCATGCCCTTCGACGGAAAGAGCTGGGTGTTCACCGCCATGTTGATGATCGCCTGTCCGCCGAATTGCGCGATCAATGCGGTGACGGCAAGGATCAGGAAGCTGTCCTCCTCGTCGAGCAGGCGGACGAGGACGCGGACGATGATCGCGAGGTAGAGGATGGCGATCGCGACGCAGGCGATGATCCCGAACTCTTCGCCGATTACCGAGAAGATATAGTCGGTGTGCGCTTCGGGAAGCTGGAACTTCGCGAGGCCCGCGCCGGGGCCGGTGCCAATCAGGCCGCCCGCCGTCAGCGTCGCATGCGCCTTGTCGACCTGATAGCTGTCGCCGCTTTCGAACAGCCAGATATTGATGCGCTGCTGCGCCACCGGATAGAAGAAATAGGCGAGGACGATCCCCACCAGCCCCGCGACGCCGAGCCCCGCCATGATCCGCATCGACAGCCCGGCGACGAGCACGAGCACGAACCAGGTCGCGCCGAAGATGACCGTCTGGCCGAGGTCGGGCTGTCCCATGAGCAGCACCGCGATCACGCCCGTCAGCACGAAGGACAGCGGCACGACCGGCAGGCTCTGATCGTGGAGCCGCAGCGACAGGACCCACGCGAGCGATACCGCAAAGAAGGGCTTCAGAAATTCGGACGGCTGAAAGCGGAAAGCGCCGCTGCCGATCCAGCGCTGCGCGCCGTTCACCGACGTGCCGATCAGCGGCACGAGGAAAAGCAGCGCGAGGCAGGTGAGCGTGCCATAGATGGCGAACCGCCGCGCCTGCGGCTTGGGCAGCATCGAGATCGCGAGCATCACCGGCACGCCGACGATCACCCACATCAGCTGGCGATAGAAATAATAGAGCGGATCGAGGCTCGCGGTCGTCGTTGACAGCTTCTGCGCGGCGACCGGCGACGCGGCGGCGACCGCGACGAGGCCGATCGCGATCAGCATCGACACGAGAAGCAAGAGCACGCGGTCGATTTCCCAGAACCACAGGCCGAGCGGGGTGCGGTCGGCGCGGCTGAGGCGCGGGCCGCGTCGTTTCGTGCCGCGCGTCGCCGCGATAATCGGCCGCTCGCTCGCGCGCTCCATGTCCATCCCCCCGCTCACGCCCCGAGCGCCTTGACCAGCGCCCGGAACCGGTCGCCGCGTTCTTCATAATCCTTATACTGGTCGAACGAGGCGCAGGCGGGCGAGAGCAGCACCACATCGCCCGGCTGCACCGCAGCCGCGGCACGGGCGACGGCCTGTTCGAGCGTGCCCGCGCGATCGACGGGCAGCGCGTCGCCAATCTCCTCGGCAAAGCCCTCCATCGCCTCTCCGATCAGATAGGCGCGCTTGACATGGCCGAACCATGGACGGCAGGCGGCGAGCCCGTCGCCCTTTGCCTGCCCGCCCGCGATCCAGTGCAAACGCTGGTCCGGCGCCGGCGGAAAAGCCGCCAGCGCCGGTGCAGCGGAAGCCGCATTGGTCGCCTTGCTGTCGTTATACCAGCTGGCGCCACGGGCTTCGCCGATCCATTCCATGCGATGCGGCAGCGACTTATAGGTCGCAAGGCCGCGCTCGATTTCGTCGTCGTTCAGGCCGAGCACCCGGCAGACCGCGATCGCGCAGACGGCGTTCTGCGCATTATGCGGCCCCTGCAGCGCGGGCCAGCGCGCCTGATCGGCAGGGTCGATGTCTTTCGCCGAGACGCGATAGAGGCGATGGTTGATGTGGCTCGCGATCGCTTTCGACGGGCCGTCGTCGGTCGCGACGATCGCCACCTGATCGCGGTGCTGAAGGCTGAACAGGCGGGCCTTCGACGCGGCATAGCCTTCGAATCCGTCATAGCGGTCGAGATGGTCGGGGCTGATGTTGGTGAGCACCGCAATGTCGCACGCAAGGCTGTGCGAAAGGTCGATCTGATAGCTCGACAGTTCGAGCACATAGACGCCACCTTCGGGCAGGGGATCGCGCGCGAGGATCGGCAGGCCGATGTTGCCGCCCATCAGCGCGGGGATGCCCGCGCTTTCGAGCATATGGGTGACGAGCGCGGTGACCGTCGACTTGCCGTTGGTGCCGGTGATGCCGACGAGCTTGTGCGGCGGCAGCTCACCGCGCGCTTCGGCGAAAAGTTCGACGTCGCCGATCACCGACACATGCGCCTCGCGCGCGTGCGCCGCGATCGGGTGGCGGTTCAATGGCACGCCGGGCGAAACGACCACCCCGGCAAAGCCGGTGAGGTCGATCGTCAGCGGGTCGCCGATGTCGGCACCCAGCGCCATCGCCTCGTCGCGCGCTTCCTCGCGGTCGTCCCACGCGGTCACGCCGGCGCCGCTGGCGATCAGCGCCTCTGAGGTCGCGAGCCCCGAGCGCGCCAGTCCCAGCACCGCATAGCGGCGGCCGGCAAAGGCGCGGCTGGTGATCACCGCAGCTTCAGGGTCGCAAGCCCCGCGAGCGCGAGGACGATCGACACGATCCAGAAACGGATGACGACGGTCGATTCGGGCCAGCCGAGCTGTTCGAAATGATGGTGGATCGGCGCCATGCGAAAGACGCGCTTGCCCGTTCTCTTATACCAGAAGACCTGGATGATTACCGACAAGGCTTCGACCACGAACAGGCCTCCGACAAGGACGAGCACCAGCTCGTGCTGCGCGGTGACCGCCATCGTCGCGAGCGCGCCGCCGAGCGCAAGGCTGCCCGTATCGCCCATGAACACCGCCGCGGGCGGGGCATTGAACCACAGGAAGGCGAGGCAGGCGCCGATGATCGCGGCGGCGAAGATCGCGAGCTCGCCCGCGCCGGGAACGTGCGGAATGCCCAGATAGCCGGCGAATTTCACATTGCCCGACAGATAGACGATGACCAGAAAGGTCAGGCTGGCGATCATTACCGGAAAAGTCGCGAGCCCGTCGAGCCCGTCGGTCAGGTTCACCGCATTGCCGAAGCCGACGATCAGCACCATCGCAAAGACATAATAGAGCGGGCCGAGCGGGATATAGACGTCGCTGAGGAAGGGAAGATAAAGGTCGGTGCCGGTGCGCGAGACGATCAGCAGCACCGCGATCCCGGCGATGACGAACTCGATCAGCAGCCGGACGCGGCCCGGAATGCCGCGATGGCTCGCCTTCGTCACCTTGTCGAAGTCGTCCAGGAAGCCGACCGCAGCGAAACCACCGGTGACGAACAGGCAGGCCCAGACAAAACGATTGGACAGGTCCATCCAGAGCAGCGCCGAAATCATCAACGAAATCAGGATCATCAGCCCGCCCATCGTCGGCGTGCCCTTTTTCGCGAGATGGCTTTGCGGGCCGTCGTCGCGGATCGGCTGTCCCTTCCCCTGCCGCATACGCAGCATCAGGATGAAGCGCGGGCCGATCCACAGCCCGATGATCAGCGCGGTCGCCACCGCGGCCCCCGAGCGAAAGCTCAGGTAGCGGATGAGATTGAGCGCCCCCGGAAAGCCAAGCCATTCCGCCAGCCAGTACAGCATCAATAATCCCCATGAGTCAGCGCCGTCACCAAGTGCGACAGGCCGACGCTATTCGATCCCTTGATCAGCACCACGTCGCCGGGGCGGATCAGGTCCCTCAGCCGCGCGGTGGCGGCCGGGTGGGCGGCCACATGCTCGAAATCGATGCGGCCCTCAAGCGCTTTGGCGAGCGGCGCCATTTCTTCGCCGACAAGCAAGGCAAATTGCACGCCAGCTGCGACGAGCGGAGCGGCGAGCCCCGCATGATAGGCCTCGCCGCCGGCGCCGAGTTCCTTCATGCTGCCGAGAATCACTACCTTGCGCTTTCCGGATTCGTCGCCGAGCTGGCCGATGGTCGCCGCCATCGACGCGGGATTGGCGTTATAGCTTTCGTCGATCACCAGTATCTCGCCGCCGTCGACCGGAACCCGGTGCCGCGCGCCGCGCCCCGCAAGACCGCCCATTTCGGCAAAGGCGAGCCCCGCGGCAGGCAGGTCGCCGCCGACCGCTTTCACCGCGGCGAGCACCGCGAGCGCGTTCGCGACCCAGTGCGCGCCGCCCTGCGCGATGGTGAAGCAAAGCAGCGCCTCTTCGACCTCGGCCGTGACGAGCGAGCCGCCCCTGCCGTCGGACAGCCAGTCGACCGCACGCACATCCGCGCCTTCGCCGAACCCGAAGCTGACGACGCGCGCGGCATGGCGCTCCGCTTTGGCGCGCAGCCGCGCATAATGCGGGCTGTCGAAGGGGATGATCGCGGTGCCGCCGGGCTCCAGCCCTTCGAAAATCTCGCCCTTGGCGTCGGCAATCGCTTCTTCGCTGCCGAAGAATTCCATATGCGCGGGCGCGATGGTCGTGACGATCGCGACGTGCGGGCGGACGAGGCGGGTCAGTTCGGCGAGTTCGCCGGCGTGGTTCATCCCCATTTCGAACACACCATAGTCGGCGTTCGCGGGCATACGCGCGAGGCTCAAGGGCACGCCGACATGATTGTTGTAGCTCTTGACCGAACGATGCGCCTTGCCGGGACGGAAGCGGTCGAGCGCGGCGTAGAGCGCTTCCTTGGTTCCCGTCTTGCCCGCCGAACCGGTGACGCCGATGATCCGCGCCCGGCTGCGCGCGCGCGAGGCGGCGCCGAGCGCGGTGAGCGCAGCGGCGCTGTCGGCGACGCGGACGTGCGGGAAGTCGATCGGGGTTTCGCAGACGATCCCCGCCGCCCCCGCAGCGATCGCCTTGTCGATAAATTTATGCCCGTCGGTCGCCTCGCCCTTCATCGCGACGAACAGGTCGCCTTTCGTCACCTCGCGCGAATCGAAGGCGACACCCTGGACCGCGAAATCGGCGCTCGCCGTCCCGCCGGTCGCCCCCGCGATGGCGCGTGCGGTCCACAGCGCGCTCATGCCGCCACCTCGCGCGCGACGCCGACGTCGTCGAAGGGGATGATCCGCATCGCCTCACCCGCGCCGACGATCTGGCCCTGCTCATGCCCCTTGCCCGCGATGCAGACGATGTCCTCCGCCCCGGCCTCGGCGATCGCGGCGGCGATCGCGGCGCGGCGGTCGCCGATCACCTGTGCGGCGGGCGCGCCCTCGGCGATCGCGGCGCGGATCGCCGCCGGGTCTTCGCCGCGCGGATTGTCGTCGGTGATGATCGCAAGGTCGGCCTTGGCGGCGGCGACGCGGCCCATCGCCGCGCGCTTGTCCCTGTCGCGGTCGCCCCCCGCGCCGAACACGAGGATCAGGCGGCCGCTCGCGTGCGGACGCAGCGCGTCGAGCGCCGCTTCGAGTCCGTCGGGGGTGTGCGCATAATCGACATAGACGGGGGCGCCCGCGCGCGTGATCGCGGCGCGTTCGAGCCGGCCGCGCACCGGTTGGAGCCGCGAAAGGTTGGCGAGCGTCTGCTGCACATCGCCGCCGGTCGCGATGACGAGCCCCGCGGCGACGAGCGCATTGGCGGCCTGATAGGCGCCGATCAGCGGCAGGTCGACGCTCACCTCAAGATCGCCGGCGGCGACCGCGAGCGTCTGGCCGAGCTGGGTCGGCGTGCGCGAGACGAGCCGGAGCGCCTCGCCGTCCGTCCCCACCGTCAGCGTGCGCAATCCGCGCGCGGACGCCGTATCGAGAACCCGTGCGGACGAGGGATCGTCGGCCCAGATCACCGCGGCGCCGCCGGGTTCGACGACTTCTGCGAACAGGCGCAGCTTGGCCGCAAGATAGGCGTCCATCGTGCCATGATAGTCGAGATGGTCGTGGCTGAGATTGGTGAAAGCCGCCGCGCGCACGGGCAGCCCCTCGGTGCGATACTGGTCGAGCCCGTGGCTCGACGCCTCGAAGGCGGCGTGCGTCACCCCCTCGGCGGCGAGCCCCGACATGGTGCCGAGAAAGGTCACGATGTCGGGCGTGGTCAGCCCGGTTGCCGCGCTGTCGATCGACGTCGTGATGCCGAGCGTCCCGATCGAGGCGGCGTGAAAGCCCGCCATGCGCCACAGCTGGCGCGTCATCTCAACGGTCGAGGTCTTGCCGTTGGTCCCGGTCACCGCAACGCAGGTCGCCGGGAAACGATGAAAGAAGCGCGCGGCGATCCGGGCAAAGGCGCGGCGCGGATTGGCGTCGGCGACATGCACCGCGCCCTCGACCTTCGCCTCGGGGCGCGCGACGATCGCGATCGCGCCCGCCTCGACCGCGGCGGGAATGAAATCCTCGCCGTTGACGCGCGCGCCGGGGAAGGCGCCGAAGACCGTTCCGGGCGCGACCTTGCGATGGTCGATGGCGAGGCCGGTGACCACGGGGTCGGCGTCGGACTGGGCCGGGGCATCGAGGAGCGCCGAGAGACGCATCAATCCCCCTTCTCGTCCTTCCACAAGAGCGGGGTCAGCTCGGACACGTCGACGTCGCGGCTTTCGTCGGGGAAGACGCCGAGCATCGGGCCGGCGCGCATGATCACTTTCTTGACCACCGGCGCGGCGGTATAGCCCGCGGTGCGCTGGCCCGAACTGAAGGCATTGCCCTTGGGCTCGTCGATCATCGCGAGGACGACATAGCGCGGATTGTCCATCGGAAAGGCGGCGACAAAGGTCGAAACGAGCGAATGACGGCGATAGCCGCCGGCGCCCGGCTTTTCGGCGCTGCCCGTCTTGCCGCCGACGCGAAAGCCCGGCGCATCGGCGTTGCGGCCGGTGCCGTCGGCGACGATCAGGCGCAAGAGCTGGCGCATCCGCGCGCTCGTCGACGCCTTGAACACGCGCCGCCCCTTCGGCGGAGCCTTGTCGCCGAGTTCGAGCAGCGTGGCGGGGCGCCACAGGCCGCCATTGACGAGCGCGGCATAGGCGCTCGCAAGATGCAGCGGCGTCACCGCGATGCCGTGGCCATAGCTCGTCGTCATCGTCGTCACACGGCCCCAGTCGCGCGGCCACAGCGGAAAGGCGCGCTCCTTGAGCTCGATATGCGGGCGGCCGTCGAATTCGAGATTGCGGAACAATTCCTCCATCTTTTCGCGGCCGAGCTGGTCGGCGATCTGCGCGGTGACGATGTTCGAGCTGTGAATCAGCGTTTCGGGGACGTTGAGCCAGCGGTTCATCATGTGCGAATCGCGGATATGGAAACCGGCGATCGCGAGCGGCTTGGTCGCATCGTAGCGCTTCGCCATGCTGGTGACGACGCCATTGTCGATCGCGGCCCCGATCGACAGTGGTTTGAAGGTCGATCCGAGCTCGTAGAGATTATAGGTCACGGCGTTGCGCCGTGCCTCCGTATTGCCCGCGACCAGCTTGTTCGGATTATAGGTCGGAAGCGACGTCATCGCCAGCACTTCGCCGGTGTGGACGTCGAGGATGATCCCCGCGCCGCCGATCGCCTCGAGCTGGGTCACGGCATAGCCAAGCTCGCTTTCGAGCACGCCCTGCACCCGCGCGTCGATCGACAGCTTCAAGGGCTCTCCGCGCGTCGCGTCGTTGGTCAACCGGTCGTCGAACGCGCCCTCGACTCCGGTGACGCCATGGCCTTCGGCATCGGTGAAGCCGAGCACATGCGCCGCGAGCGTCAGCTGCGGATAGAGGCGTTCCTTTTCGCGCGGGAAATCAAAGCCGACGTCGCCGATCGCGTTCACCGCCGCGACCTGATCGGGCAGCGCGCGGCGGCGGATATAGGTCGCGTGCGGCCCGGTGAGCTTTGCGAGCAATTCCTCGCGCGGCATGTCGGGGAAGATGCGGTGCAGCTCGTCGGCCAGATAGGCGGGCTTGTTGATCAGCTTCGACGGCACGACGCGGATCGAATAGCCGTCGATCGTCCGCGCGAGCGGCACGCCATTGCGATCGACGATGTCGGCGCGCGCGGGCACGAACACCGCCGATCCCGAACCGCGCCCCGCCGAGGTATCGAACATCGCGAAATAGAGAAGGCGCAGCGAAACGAGGAAAAAAGCGGCCGTGAACAGCAGCATCAGGATCATCAGCCGCTGCTGCGCGGTCAGCAATATCTGCTGCCGCACCCCCGCCGTGCGTATCCTGGCTGGACGGACGACCAGCGTGTTCATTGAACCCTATCGCCCTCCCGCAGCTTCGGCCGCCGCGCCGCGCTTCAGTTCGGCGAGCGTCGATTCGGACAGGAGCTGGTTTTCGATCATCGCCAGCTGTTCGCGGCGGCGCGTCGGCACCATCCGCGGCGCACTATCCGAGCGAACGCCGGCGCGCGTATCGGCCTGGGCAAGGAGGATCGGCTTCGCCGCCGGCGCGGCCGCCTTCGGCTTCGGCGCTGGTTCGGCAGCCGAAGCGACGGGGATCACCGACGCGGGCTTGGCGGATGCTGCTTCGGGCTGTCCGACCGGGCTGACCATCGCCATCAGCACCGGCGCGACATCGTTCGCACCGCGCACGCGCGGCAGCCGGTCGAGCGAGGCGAGCTGGCGCTCGTTCGCGAGATACTGGTCGGCGGTCGGCGCCGAATAGCCGAAGCTTTCGGCGTTCCACTGTTCGAGCTGGCGCATCGAGGCGCGCACCGCCAGCTCGGATTCGAGATAGCGGATATTGTCGCGCGTCTGGCCGATCTGCGCATTGATCTGCGCCAGTTCGCTGCGCGTCGCCGCAACCTTGAGCGACACTGGATAGAGCATCATCGCAAAGATCAGTACGAGCAGCACCAGGCCGATCCCCTGGAGCTTGCGAGCCGCCATCAACATGACATCGCCTCCTTCATCCTGTCGTCGGCTGGCCAGGCGGGCGCGGAGGTGCGCACCGCACTGCGCAGCGTTGCCGAGCGCGCGCGCGGGTTGCGCGCTTCCTCGGCCTTTCCGGGGCGCACCTTGCGCGCCGGGGGGTGGAAAGTTGCGGCCCGCGCCAGAGGGACGGGCGCGGGCCGGTGGCGCGAACCGCGGGCATCGCCTCCGCTGCGTTCGCGCAGGAAATTCTTCACGATCCGGTCCTCGGTGCTGTGAAAGCTGACCACCGCGAGGCGGCCGCCGGGGCGCAGGACGCGCTCGGCGGCACACAGCCCCGCGACCAGCTCTTCGAGTTCGCCATTGATATGGATGCGGATCGCCTGAAAGCTCTTCGTGGCCGGGTCCTTGGGCGCGCCGGGCGGATGCCGCAGCGCCTTGCGGATCACCGCGGCAAGCTCGCCGGTGCGCGACAGCGGCCGCGCGGCGACGATCGCGCGCGCGACGCGGCGCGACTGGCGCTCGTCGCCATAATGATAGAGCACATCGGCGATTTCGCCTTCGTCGGCGCGGTTGAGCCAGTCGGCCGCGCTCTCGCCCGACTGCGCCATGCGCATGTCGAGCGGCCCGTCGGCCTGAAAGGAAAAGCCGCGGTCGGCGCGGTCGAGCTGCATCGACGACACGCCGATGTCGAAGACGATGCCGTCGACCGCCTCGATCCCGCGCTCCGCGAGCAGCCGGTCGATCTCGCCGAAGCGCCCTTCGATCAGCGTCAGCCGGCCGTCCGACTCTTCGACCAGTGCCTGTCCTTCGGCGATCGCGTCGGGGTCGCGGTCGCACGCGATCACCTCGGCGCCCGCCGCGAGCATCGCGCGCGTGTAGCCGCCGGCGCCGAAGGTCGCATCGACATGACGCTCGCCGGGCATGATGGCGAGCGCGGCGACGACTTCGTCGCGCAGGACCGGATCGTGGCGCGGATCGCGGGGCAGCTCGCTCATTTGCGCGCCCTTCCCTTGGTCTCGGCCCAATTGGCGGCGAGCCGCTGGAGCACCGGGTCGGCGGCGGCGCATTCGGCGAGCGTCGGCAGCCACCAGATTTCGAAGCGGCGGCCCGATCCGACGAAGGCGGTCGCGCCCGTCTCGCCGACGCGGTCGCGCGCGGTGAAATTGGGAAGGAAGCGCCCGCTGTCGTCGAGCGTATAGGCCTCGGTATAGCTGAAGCGCTGCTTGAACGCCTCATCCTCGTCGAAGTCGAGGTTGCGCGCGAGCGCGGCCGCGCGGTCGCGCTCGATCTCGTCCGAAAGGCGGTCGTACTGATCCTGACCATAAGCGACGAGGCAGGGCAGCTTTTCGTGAAAGCCGACCCAGAGCACGCGCTGACCGTCCGCATTGAGGGGCACATTGTTGCGGAACTGCGAAGGGACGGCGATGCGCCCCTTGCCATCAATCACGGCGAAGTTGGTGCCCGAGTATCGGCCGGGCGTCACAACCGCCATCGCTCTTGCCCCCGTTCCTCGCGCCTGCGGGCAAAACTTTCCCGATCCGGGAATCGCGCGATTCCGGGCGAAGTGACTCGGGCGGAGATTGCCCCTCTCCGATTCCGTGAGTATCAACAATCAATTGGGGTGAAAAGGGGAAAATTAGGGTGAATTAGGGAAATCAACCCAAATTTGCCCCAAAAACAGGGCAAACGCCAGCGCCGAACGGGAAAATGGCGACGACCGGCCGGGCGGGCCGCGCCTTTCAGGGGCCGGATTGGAAGGGGGGAGCGCGCCGAAACGCGGCGGATCAGTCTGCGCGAATCCAGAGCGGCCGCAGCACCGCGCCGCGCATCGCCGCGCCGCGCAGCCGCGCATCGAGCCACTCCATCGTATCGGCGCGGCGCAGATGCGCGGCGCCCGGCACGAGCGGCTGCCACAAAGGCGCGAAGAGAAGGTCGGCGTCGCCGACGAGCCACGCCGTCCCCTTGCCGATCGGACAGCGCGCGATGCGCCGGCCCGCAAAGGCGCGGCATCCGCGCGGCAGCACCTCGAAGCGCCCCGCGCTGAACAGCCGCACGCGCTCGCCGTCGAGATCGAAGGAGCGAGCCGCGCGCTCGCCAACCGGCGCCGCGGCGAGCGTGATGCCCCAATGCGCGAGCAGCGCCGTGAGCAGGCTCGTCACCGGCGGGTTGCGCGGATCGCCGAGCGGGTGACGGATCGGCCAGCCCGAGAGCGCATCGGCCAGGATCACCGCGTCGCCGCCGCCGCGCACGAAAGCGTCGATCGCGACGAGATCCTGCGCCGCCAGCGCCCGCGGATGCGCGAGCAGCAGCGCGGACCCCGCTGGCGGCGGATGATCGGCGAGGCTGTCGACGAGGTCGAGCGGGCCGGTCGCCTCGATACGCATGAGCGCCGGGTCCTCGTCAGCCCCCCGCGCCACCATCGCCGCGAGATCGCCCTCCCCCGCCCAGCGCAGCGGCAGGCCCGTGAGCATGACGACGGGGCGCGGATCGGCGGCGAAGCGCGGCGCGTAAAGCGCGGCAAGCAGCGCATGGCCCGCACCGAACCAGCCAATCGCCAGCGCGGCGGCCAACAATATCCGCCGCCATCCACCACGTCGCTGCAAGACGAGGTCGGCGAGCCAGGCGGCCAACGCGCCGCCCATAAGGATCGGAAGAAGCTGCTTCCACGCGAAAGCGTCCGACAGCCACCAGGCCAGCATCGCCTGCGCCGCAAGCAGCAGGGCCAGCGTCGCAGCCACCGATCGCAACTTCAGCTGGCGCGGATCGGCACGCTGCCACCAGGCGAGCAGCAGCATCGGCAGGATGAGCATCGGGAAAGCGAGCGCGGGGTCGATCCGGCCGAGCAGCGCCTGCCCGCCCGGCGCCCAGGCCAGTGCCAGCCCCAGCGCCGCCGCAACCGCGGAACGCCAGGCGGCGGTCACTGTCCCTTCGACTGGCGGGCGCGCTGCAATTCGGGATCCGGTTCGAGGTCGGGGACGGTCGGGGTAGGCTGCGGCACCTTCACCGACATATCCTCATTCTCGTCCTTCGAGACCGGCTGCACGCCCAGCTCTTCGAGCGGCGCGCTCGCCGGCTTCGGCTGCGGTCCGGGCATCTTGACCTCGATCGCGGTCGCGGCATCCTTCGCGGCATTTTCGCGCGCCCGGTCGCCGATCAAGCCCGCGAGGCCGACGAGAAGCAACACCGCGAGCAGCCCCGCGATACCGATCTGAAGCCGCCGCATCGTGTCGCTCGGCGGTGCCGGTGCGGCGACGGGCGCCGCGGCGGTTTCGCGCCAAGTCTGGACCTGATTCATGCGGCCTCCTCCGCCAGCCCCTTGCTCGCCAGCCACTCAGGGTTGAAGAGCGTCGAGAGATAGCGAAACCCGCTGTCGCACAGGATGGTTGCAATGCGCTTGCCGGGGCCGAGCTGGCGCGCGAGCGCCATCGCGCCCGCGACGTTGATCCCCGACGACAGGCCGAGGCACAATCCTTCCTCGTCCAGCAGGCGGCGCACGACCGCCAGCCCCTCGGCGTCGGAGATGCGGAACTGCGTGTCGATCGGCGCGCCTTCGAGATTGGCGGTGATGCGATTCTGTCCGATCCCCTCGGCGACGCTCGATCCCTCGGGCTTCAATTCGCCGCATTTGTAATAATTATAGAGCCCCGCCCCGTGCGGATCGGTGAGCGCAATGGTGATGCTCGCATCCTTCGCCTTCAGCCCCAGCCCGGTGCCGGCGATCGTGCCGCCGGTGCCCGCGGCGCAGGTGAAGCCGTCGATGCGCCCCTCCATCTGCGTCCAGATCTCCTCGGCGGTGCCATGCACATGCGCCTTGCGGTTGGCGATATTGTCGAACTGGTTCGCCCAGATCGCATTGTCGGTTTCCTCGGCGATACGGCGCGAGGTGTGGACGAAATGCCCCGGATTGGCGAAGGGCGCCGGCGGCACCAGCACCAGCTCGGCGCCGAGCGCGCGGATCGTCGCCATTTTCTCGGCGCTCTGGTTGTCGGGCATGACGATGATCGTCTTGTAGCCAAGCGCATTGCCGACGAGCGCCAGCCCGATGCCGGTGTTGCCCGCGGTCCCCTCGACGATCGTGCCGCCGGGACGCAGGCTGCCGTTCGCTTCGGCGTCGCGGACGATGTAGAGCGCCGCGCGATCCTTTACCGAGCCGCCGGGGTTGGCATATTCGCACTTGCCCCAGATTTCGCATCCCGTCGCTTCGCTCGGCCCCTTGAGCAGCACCAGCGGCGTGTTGCCGATCAGCTTCAGGCTGTTTTCCGCAATGATCATGCGACCGATCTAGGACGCGCCCCGAAGCGCTGCAAGAGAGCTTCGCTTGCAGCATACAAGGCCGGGCTTTGCGTCAGGGCGTCAGCTTCCGGCGATTGGACCAATAGAGCGAGGTCGCCGCGGCATAGGCGCCGACCTTTTCCCACACCGCCTGGTCGACCGCTTCGACATCGACCCCGGCCTCCTGATAGGCGGCGACGATCGCCATGATCTGATCCTCGTTCATGTCGTTCGCGAGATCGGGGTTGGTGCCGTCGATGCCGAAATCGAGCGCTTTGTCGACCGGGCCCGTCGACAGGCTGGCCTTCGCGATCTCGCCCGTCAGCCAGTCGCGGGCGATCCGCGCGAGGCCATAGTTGAAATATTCGGCCTTGAACTCGTCGCCGATGCCATGTTCGGCGGCACAGCTGTCGACGACTTCCGAAAATCGTCCGAACAGCGAGTCATAGCCCGCCTTGTCGGCGCTTCCCGCCATCGCGGTGCCGAGCGCGGCTTTCAGCTCGGGGCTCGCGGCCCCCGAAATGCAGTCGAGCTTGGCCCCGTCCTGCGCGGATGCCGCGCCGGGCGCCGCGGCCAAAGCCAGCGCGGCGCCGGCGATCCATGCTTTCATAATCCAATTCCCCCCGAAAACCCCCGCCGTCAGGACAGCATCGCCATCCCGCCGTTCACATGGATCGTCTGCCCGGTGACATAGCCCGCCTCCCTTGACGCGAGGTAAACGACCGCCGCGGCGATGTCGCTCCCTTCGCCCATCCGGCCCGCGGGAATGCGCTGGTTGAGCGCTTCCTTCTGCGCATCGGGCAGAACGTCGGTCATCGCGGTGGCGATAAAGCCCGGCGCGACGCAGTTCACCGTGACATTGCGGCTCGCCAGTTCCTGCGCGAGCGCCTTGGTCATGCCGGTAACCCCTGCCTTCGACGCGGCATAGTTCGCCTGCCCCGGATTGCCCGTCGCGCCAACGACGCTGGTGATCGAGACAATGCGGCCGAAGCGCGCCTTCATCATCGGTTTGGCCGCGGCGCGCGCGAGGCGGAAATTGGCCTCGAGGTTGATGCGGATCACCTCATCCCATTCCTCGTCCTTCATCCGCAGGATCAGATTGTCGCGTGTCACGCCGGCATTGTTGACGAGGATGTCGAGTTTGCCGCCGAGCGCCTCGACCGCCGCGGGCACGAGCGCATCGACCGCTGCTGCATCGCCGAGGTTGCACGGCAGCGCGACATGGTCGCCGCCGAGTGTGTCGCGAAAGGCGTCCAGCTTCTCGGCATTGGAGCCCGAAACCGCAAGCCGCGCGCCCTGCGCCGCGAGCGCCTGCGCAATGGCCGAGCCGATCCCGCCCGAAGCGCCGGTAACGAGGGCAGTCATGCCGGTGAGGTCGAACATTATGAGTCTCCTGATTTTTACCGGTTCACGCGGAGACGCGGAGACGCGGAGGGTTTATGGTCGTTGACGATGCGGCGCACACCTTCCTTGAGTGTCGCACCTCCGAAATTGATGAGCAGCCCCACCGATTGCCCCGTCAGGCGAAGGTAGGTCAACAGCTGTTTGCCGTGGGCGGGGTTCAGTTTCTCGATCGATTTGATCTCGACCAAGAGGCGGTTATCGACGAGCAGATCAATACGAAAGGCCGCATCGAAGCGAGTCCCTTCGAAATGTATGTCGATCGGCTTTTGTCGCTCGACCCTATACCCGAGATCAACCAGCTTGCCGGCAAGAACCGTCTCATAGACGCTTTCGAGAAGTCCCGGCCCCAAATCCCGGTGCAGACGAAGAGACAAATCGAGCACATCGCCGCTCACAACGTCTATGTCCCGCACGATCCCTCCGCGTCTCCGCGTCTCCGCGTGAACCTCTCTCTCTCTGCGCGTCTGCGCGAATCTACTAAAGCGTTTTCAGCAAGGCTTCGATGTCGTCCATCGACATCAGGCTGACCGTTTCGACCTCGCCGCTCGCGCTGCGTTTGACCATCGGCGAGAGGACCTTGCCGCCGAATTCGACGAACTGCGTCACGCCGATCGCTTCCATCGCGCCGACGCTCTCGCGCCAGCGGACGCGGCCGGTGACCTGGCTGACGAGCAGTTCGCGGATTTCGCCGGCGTCGCTTACCGGCGCCGCGGTCACATTGGCGACGACGGGGACGAGCGGCGCGGCGGGGGGGCTCGCGGCGAGCGCCTCGGCCATCGCGTCGGCCGCAGGCTGCATCAGCGGGCAGTGGAAGGGCGCCGACACGGGGAGCAGCACGCCGCGCTTGATCCCATAATTCTTGACCATGGCGACCGCGCGCTCGACCGCGCCCCTGTGGCCCGAGATCACGACCTGCGACGGGTCATTGTCGTTCGCGACCGCGCAGACCTCGCCCTCGGCCGCCGCGTCGGCGAGTTTCTGCGCCGTCTCGACATCGGCGCCGAGCAGCGCCGCCATCGCGCCGGCGCCGACGGGCACCGCCGCCTGCATCGCCTGCCCGCGCGTCTTCAAAAGCCGCGCCGTGGTCGCGAGGTCGAAGGCCCCCGCGGCGCATAGCGCGCTATATTCGCCGAGGCTGTGGCCGGCGACATAGTCGGCCTTGGCGGCGAGCGTCACGCCGCCTTCCTTTTCGAGCACGCGCAGCGTCGCGATCGCGTTCGCCATGATCGCAGGCTGGGCGTTTTCGGTGAGGGTGAGCTGATCCTCGGGGCCTTCGCTCATCAGCTGGAACAGCTTCTGCCCGAGCGCGTCGTCGACTTCCTGAAATACCTCGCGCGCGTGGCTCGATGCGTCGGCAAGCGCCTTGCCCATGCCAACCGACTGGCTGCCCTGTCCCGGAAAGATGAATGCGCGCATGACCCTGTCCTCGTTTCATTTCGTCGTCCCAGCGAAAGCTGGGACCGTTGGCGTTCTGATCCAGCGATCCCAGCTTTCGCTGGGATGACGGATTAGGATGGCCGCGCCTATTCCTTCACCCCGCGCGATGCAAGCCGAAGGGCACGACCTTGTTGTCGGCATCGTGCCCGATGTCGGCGCGGCCGAGCCAGGCGATGCCGGTGCGCGCGCACCAGTCGCGCGCGATCTCTTCGGCATCCATGCCGAACGGGCGGTCATTCTCGGGCACCGCGCTCACGCGGCCGAGGCGAATGCCCGACAGCCCGCGCGGCGCGAGGCAGGTCGCCATGTGGAAAAAGGCGCGGTCGAAGGCATAGAGATGCTCGCTCACTTCTTCGACCAGCAGGACATGACCCGCGAGGTCGGGCTCGAGCGGGGTGCCGAGCAGCATCGACAGCGTCATCAGATTGAAGGCCGTGTGGCGCGCGCCATGCTCGAGCCCGCTCTCGCACGCGACGGGATCGCGCGCGACGAGCCAGTCGAGCGCGCGCGCGATCGCCGCGTCGCCGCCCTCGCGCCGGATATCGGCGACCATCGGCCCGTGCGCGACATGATCGAAGCCTTCGCGATAGAGGCAGGCGAGCAGATTGCCCTGGTCGGAATAGCCGAGGAAGGCCTTGCCGCGCGCGGCGCCGGTCATCGCCGCGACCGCTTCCTGCGCGATGCGGCACGCGCCATAGCCGCCGCGTGCGAACCAGATCGCGTCGATGTCGGGCCGGTTCGCCATCTCGACCAGCGCCGCGAAGCGATGCCCGTCCTCGCCGGCGAAATGGCCGTGCACCGCGAAACATTGCTCGTCGAATATCAGCTCGACGCCGGGATAGCCGAGCGCCGCGATCGCGCGCACCGCCTCGGCATCGTCGGGCAATATGGGGGTCGAGGGAGCGACGATTCCGATGCGCATCATTAACTTCCTTGACCGTCACCCCGGACTTGATCCGGGTGTGGATTCACATTTGAAGTGCAACGGTATGAAGACTTCGGCTGGGGTTTGGAAGCCGAGGCATTTTCTGGGAGTATTGTTGTAGATTGCGATGATGGCGTCGAAGGCGTTGGGGGGCAAGTCGTCGAGGCTGGTTTTTCGGGGGAGGTATCGACGGAGGCGACCGATGGCGTTTTCGATGCCGCCTTTCTGCCATGGGGCGTGCGGATCGCAGAAGAAGGCCTGGATAGCGAGTTGCCTTTCGATGCGGTGATGGCGGGTAAATTCGGTGCCATAGCACATTGGGAAGCAGCCTTTCGAAGGGCCGCGATGCCTTGATGGAGACAAGGGCGCGTAGCGCCCGCCGGCTTCATCAAGGCAGTCATGACCTGCCAGCAGGTCTCTAAAGAGAAGTTGTCGACACAACCCTTTGGAGGCTGACCGATCATGACCAAGCTGTATTCTACGCCACCCGACGCCGTCCTGGTAGCCATCGATATGTCGAAGCACCGCCAGGAGGTTCTCCTCGAACGACCGGAGGGCGGCCGCCGACGCCGTATGACCGTCATGGCAACGAAGGCGGACTATGACCGGCTGGCGGACGATCTGACGACCATCGGTAGGCCCGTGATCGTCGGCTTTGAAGCAACCGGCAACTATCACCGCACGTTGGCGCATCGATTGCTGTCCGCCGGGTGCGAACTGCGCCTGATTTCGTCGGTCGCCTTGGCTCGGACACGCGAAGCGCTGCACAATGGCTGGGACAAGAATGATTCCAAGGACGCGCAAGTCATCCTGCACATGCTGAAGATCGGCGCGACCCAGCGCTATGTCGATCCGCTGGCGGCAGGGATCAACGATCTGCAGGAGATGTCGAAGACGCATGAAGCCATATCGAAGGCGAAGACCCAGACCTGGCATCGGATCCTCACGCATTATCTGCCACTGTATTTTCCGGAGATCGAGCGTTTCGCCGGCAACAGCCGGTCCGACTGGTTCCTGGCGTTGATCGAACGCTTCCCGACGCCGGGCAGCATCACCTCGATCGGACGCGAGGCGTTCACCGAACAGGCCTGGCCGCTGATCGGTCGCAAGGTCTCCAAGGCCCGGGTGGTCAACGATATTTACGAGACCGCCTGTGCATCGATCGCGCTGCCGATCGACGAAGATTCCACGGCGGTCGCCATGTTCCGCATGGTCATCGCCCAGGCACGCACCCTGATTCAGCAGCGTAACGAGATCGAGCGGATCGCCCATGACGCGCTGGCGACGAACAGCGATTATCAGCTCCTGCGCATGATCCCCGGTATCGGTCCGATCAACGCCCTGACGATCCTGGCCGAGGCCGGCGATCTGCGCCGGTTCAGCCACCATCGCCAGTTCCTCAAGTTCTGCGGCCTCGACCTCGCTACCTACCAGTCAGGGATATTTCGGGGGCGGACGAAGCTATCAAAGTACGGCAATGCCCGGCTGCGACGCACCTTCTGGATGGCAACGCAGGTCGCGATCCGACAACCCAACAACAGCTTCCGTGACAAGCTCTCCCGCTATGTCGATGGCCATGCCAACGACCCCGATCGCCGCCGCAAGGCGATGACCGCTCTCACCGCCAAGATGGCGCGCGTCGTGCACGCCGTCATCAAGACGGGAACCGAGTACCGCCCGTTCGTCGAACGGGCGGACACCAGATGGAAGGACCCCTCTCTGCTGTGCCGTGAGGGCGCTACGGCGACCCTGTAGATAATGTTCGGGCCTTCCATCTGGCATGCGTATCTCATCTTAAGGACGGTGAGGACCACGATCCCGATGATCGATGGATCCTATGTTTGCTATGGCCGAGAGCGCCTTCCTTGACGATGGAAGCCATCTGGATCATAAAATCATCAGCGCCGATCACATTCGGCGCAACGAGATCTGCTGGCCTGTTCCCGCCGCTGCTTCCCAACATAGGACGTTGTCGAAGGTGATCGACCGTCGCAGCGACGCGGGCATTGGCTGGAGCAACTGGACGATGGCGTCGGCGACGGGATCGGCCTTGAGGCTGTTTTG